>NZ_JBXYWZ010000002.1:4237500-4787500 GCF_057628045.1 Streptomyces sp. BL1
GTAGGTAAATCCGCCGGACTTGTGCCTGAGACCTGATGCCGAGCCGATTGTGGTGAAGTGGATGATCCTATGCTGTCGAGAAAAGCCTCTAGCGAGGTGTGTGGCGGCCCGTACCCTAAACCGACTCAGGTGGTCTGGTAGAGAATACCGAGGCGTTCGGGTGAACTGTGGTTAAGGAACTCGGCAAAATGCCCCCGTAACTTCGGGAGAAGGGGGGCCACGGCTGGTGATGGGACGTGCTCCCTGAGCTGGTGGTGGCCGCAGAGACCAGCGAGAAGCGACTGTTTACTAAAAACACAGGTCCGTGCGAAGCCGTAAGGCGAGGTATACGGACTGACGCCTGCCCGGTGCTGGAACGTTAAGGGGACCGGTTAATCACCTTTCGGGGTGGTGAAGCTGAGAACTTAAGCGCCAGTAAACGGCGGTGGTAACTATAACCATCCTAAGGTAGCGAAATTCCTTGTCGGGTAAGTTCCGACCTGCACGAATGGCGTAACGACTTCTTGACTGTCTCAACCACAGGCCCGGTGAAATTGCACTACGAGTAAAGATGCTCGTTTCGCGCAGCAGGACGGAAAGACCCCGGGACCTTTACTATAGCTTGATATTGGTGTTCGGTTCGGCTTGTGTAGGATAGGTGGGAGACTGTGAACTCCAAGCGCCAGCTTGGGGGGAGTCATTGTTGAAATACCACTCTGGTCGTGCTGGATGTCTAACCCGGGTCCGTGATCCGGATCGGGGACAGTGTCTGGTGGGTAGTTTAACTGGGGCGGTTGCCTCCCAAAGAGTAACGGAGGCGCCCAAAGGTTCCCTCAGCCTGGTTGGTCATCAGGTGGTGAGTGTAAGTGCACAAGGGAGCTTGACTGTGAGACTGACGGGTCGAGCAGGGACGAAAGTCGGGACTAGTGATCCGGCGGTGGCTTGTGGAAGCGCCGTCGCTCAACGGATAAAAGGTACCCCGGGGATAACAGGCTGATCTTCCCCAAGAGTCCATATCGACGGGATGGTTTGGCACCTCGATGTCGGCTCGTCGCATCCTGGGGCTGGAGTCGGTCCCAAGGGTTGGGCTGTTCGCCCATTAAAGCGGTACGCGAGCTGGGTTTAGAACGTCGTGAGACAGTTCGGTCCCTATCCGCTGCGCGCGTAGGAGTCTTGAGAAGGGCTGTCCCTAGTACGAGAGGACCGGGACGGACGGACCTCTGGTGTGCCAGTTGTTCTGCCAAGGGCATGGCTGGTTGGCTACGTTCGGGAGGGATAACCGCTGAAAGCATCTAAGCGGGAAGCCTGCTTCGAGATGAGGACTCCCACCCCCTTTGAGGGGTTAAGGCTCCCGGGAGATTACCGGGTTGATAGGCCGGATCTGGAAGCCCAGTAATGGGTGGAGGTGACCGGTACTAATAGGCCGAGGGCTTGTCCATAGTTGCTTGCGTCCACTGTGTTAGTTCTGAGACAACAACCCCGGTGTTGTGTGTTTCATAGTGTTTCGGTGGTCATAGCGTGAGGGAAACGCCCGGTTACATTTCGAACCCGGAAGCTAAGCCTTTCAGCGCCGATGGTACTGCACACGGGAGTGTGTGGGAGAGTAGGACGCCGCCGAACTTTCTTTGAGATAGAGGGCTGTGGCCCCTGGAGACCTTACGAGGTTTCGGGGCCACAGCCCTTTTTCGCGTTGAACCGGTCTGTGTTGTACCGGAATTGCTCTGTACGGCGGCCGAGCTGCTTACGCCGGCCGGGTGCCGCGTGGGTCACGAGTCGATAACGGCGCGGGATCGGCGGCCTGTTGAGCACTCTCCTCCTGTGACCCCCACCTCAGGAGGTAGTTGTGCGCACGAGAAGCACGCGAAGGAAGAACAGCCTTCGGCCCGCGGCCCGCGAAGGGTTCCAGGCTGGCGACGCACCCGAAGGAGAACGTCTACAACAGCCCGTACCTGATGAAGGACCGGCATGCGCGGCACGTGGCCGCGCGGATCGTGGCGCAGGGCGGGGCTTCTTCGTCCGGTGAAGCTCGGAGGGGCGGAGACGTTCTTTCCGAGGCGGCGGGTGGCTGCAGGGTGTGGCGCGGTACGAGCGTGTGCGGTACGCGCCTGCGTTGGGGGCGGGGCGCGGTCCGGTGTGCCCGCCCGTTCCGCCCCTCGGGCGGACCGATCGCCCACACCTCGGTGTCAGTGGGTCGGGTCCAGGGCGAGGATTGTGGTGAGTGGTGGGTCGAGCCGGCCGGCGGATGACCTTACGGCCACGCGGCGGCCGTGCTCGACCACGCTTCGGGTGAGGGCGTTGAGGATCGGCATGATCTCGGGCTCCTCGCCCACTACGTACAGCGTTCCCGTTTCGCCGATGAAGGATTCCAGCGAGACCCGGTCCGTACGGCCGGCGGTGAGTGCGTTGCGTACATGGAGCTGCGAGAGCGGGGAGAGCGCGCGGCGGATCAAGTCCGTTGCGGCGCGGCGGCGTTCGGGGTGGCCCGTCAGGACCGATTCGAGTTCACCGGCCGCGCCGGCGGCGGCCTTCGGGTGGGTGCGGAGCGTCTGTACGGGGTCCGCGGGGTCCGTCTTGCTCAGCGCCCAGCGGTGCACGTCGCGTACGGCGCCGTCGGTGAGCGCGACGGCGTGCAGCCAGCAGCGGAGCAGGGTGACGGCGGCGGCGTGCGCGTCGGCGTCGATGGGGCGGGGTGAGCGGAGCGGCGCCAGCATCGCCTCGGCCCGGTCCGCCGCGGTCTGGCGGTCCGTACAGCCGTGGTGCGGGGACCAGCGGAGGCGGGACGGGGTGTCGCAGAGGTGCGTGGGGTCGAAGACGTGGACGGGGCCCAGCTTGGACCGGGCGTCCTTGGTGGCCTCCCAGAGGCCGGGATCCGCGGTGACGACGAGGGCCGCGCCCGGCGCTTCTGCGATCTGCGTGGCGGGGTCGGCGAGGCTCTGCGCTGCGGGGCCCGCCTGCGCGGCGGAGGCGACGCCGAGCGGGGCAGCCGCCGGTACGGGCATCTCCCGCGGGCCGACGGGCTGTTGGGGGCTCGCGGGGGCTTGAGGGCTCGTGGGGCTCTGAGGGGCTGCCTCATGCGGGTTCGCGGGGGCCTCGTGCGGGCTCGCGGGCTCTTGCGGGCCGGCGGGCTCACCTCGTACGGGCTGCGCGCGTTCCTGAGAGGGGATTGCCCCCGCCCCCGCAGCACCCGCGCTCGTATCCGTACCCGTACTCGCCTCCGGTTCCGCAATCGGCCGTTCCGCCGCCGCGTCTCCCGTACCGGGCTTCCGGTAGTACCCCTTACGTTTCGCCGCGCGGACCGCGCGGGCGCGGGTGACCGTGGTCATCACGAAGATCGTGAGGACCGTCAGCACCATGAGCTGGCTTATGAAGATGCCCCAGAACAGGCCGTATCCGGGCGGGAGTTGCGCGTCCGGTGTGGCCGGCCAGGCGCCCGGCAGGTCGTGCGGCTGGGTCACCAGCGCCCGCATCGCCATCGGCGTCCGCGCGAACGTCACTCCGGACGGCCACGCCCCGTTGCTGAACAGCCCCGCGAGGCCGGTCGCCGTCCAGGTGAAGAGCGTCAGCCCGAGCAGCAGCGCGAGCACGCCGACGAGCAGCCCGTCGGGCACACCGCCGCCGGGGCCGTTCTGCCGCGGACCGCGCGCCCCGCGGGGCCCGCGTCCGTCACGTACGCGCTCGTGTTCGTGGTTGTCGTAGGACATCGGAACCGTCATTCAACCGCCGGGACCGGGCTCACGCCACTGTCGACGAGCCCGTGCCTCCGCCGCGTTCGATGGCCAATGCGCGGGACTCCGTTTCGCGTTCGAGGTCGGCGGCGAGTTCCTCGTCGAACGAGGCGGGCTCGCCGGCGGCGGGGCCGGAGGACTCCGTCATGGCGCGGTCCGTGAAGACCAGGGGGCGTTCGGCCTCCGTCACCAGGTGTTTGACCACCTGGACGTTGCCGTTGACGTCCCAGACGGCGATGCCGGGGGAGAGCGTCGGGATGATCTCGACCGCCCACCGGGGGAGGCCCAGCACCTTGCCGGTGGCGCGGGCCTCGTCGGCTTTCTGGGCGTAAATGGTCCTGGTGGAGGCCATCTTGAGGATGGCGGAAGCTTCCTTCGCCGCCGCGCCGTCGACCACGTCGGAGAGGTGGTGCACGACGGCGACGAAGGACAGGCCGAGGCGGCGGCCGAACTTGAGCAGCCGCTGGAAGAGCTGCGCCACGAACGGGCTGTTGATGATGTGCCAGGCCTCTTCGACGAGGAAGATGCGCTTCCTGCGGTCCGGGCGGATCCAGGTGTGTTCCAGCCAGACGCCCACGATGGCCATCAGGATCGGCATCGCGATGGAGTTGCGGTCGATGTGCGACAGGTCGAAGACGATGAGCGGCGCGTCGAGGTCGATGCCCACCGTCGTCGGGCCGTCGAACATGCCGCGCAGGTCGCCGTCGACGAGCCGGTCGAGCACGAGGGCGACGTCGAGACCCCACGCCCGTACGTCGTCCAGCTCGACGTTCATGGCCTCGGCCGACTCCGGCTTCGGGTGCCGCAGCCGTTCCACGATGTCCATGAGGACCGGCTGACGGCCCGCGACGTTCGCGTTCACATAGGCGTGCGCCACCTTCAGGGCGAAGCCGGAACGCTCGTCGAGGCCGTGGCCCAGGGCCACTTCGATGATGGTGCGCAGCAGGGCGAGCTGGCCCGTGGTGGTGATGGCGGGGTCCAGCGGGTTGAGCCGGATGCCCTGGTCGAGCGCCGCGGTCGGGTCGAGCCTGACCGGGGTTATGCCCATCTCCTCGGCGATCAGGTTCCATTCGCCGACGCCGTCCTCGCCCTGCGCGTCCAGCACGACCACCTGGCGGTCACGGAAGCGGAGCTGGCGCAGCACGTACGTCTTCTCCAGCGCCGACTTGCCGTTGCCGGACTCGCCGAGGACCAGCCAGTGCGGGGCGGGGAGCTGCTGCCCGTACAGCTGGAAGGGGTCGTAGATGTAGCCCTTGCCGCTGTAGACCTCGCGGCCGATGATCACGCCGGAGTCGCCCAACCCGGGCGCGGCGGTGGGGAGATAGACCGCCTGCGCCTGCCCGGTGGACGTGCGGACGGGCAGTCTCGTCGTCTCCGTCTTCCCGAAGAGGAAACTGGTGAACGCCTCGGTGATTGCGGTCAGTGGGTCGTTCACGGCCATGGCCGTCTACCTCCGGATCCCGGTTGCGAACGGCAGCGTGTTGACGAACGCCCGGTGATGTTCCCTGTCGCACCACTCCAGCTTCAAGTAGCTCTTTCCGGCCGAGGCGCGGATCGTCCGCTTGTCGCGGGCGAGCGCCTCGGGGGAGCGGGAGGAGACCGTGAGGTAGCCGACGATGTTCACGCCGGCGGCGCCGCTGGCGAGGTCGTCGCCGCGCTGGTCGACGCGGCCCTGCGCCGCCACGTCGCGCGGGTCGACGGTGCGGTTCATCTTCGAACTGCGGCTGGCCTCCGCCTCGTCGTTGGTCTTCTCCGTGAGCATCCGCTCGATGGCCAGCTCGGTCGGCTCCAGGTCCATCGAGACGGCCACCGTACGGATCACGTCCGGCGTGTGCACGAGCAGCGGCGCGAGGAAGTTGACCCCGACAGGCGTCATCGGCCATTCCTTCACCCACGCCGTGGCATGGCACCACGGCGCCCGCGTCACCGACTCGCGCGTCTTCGCCTGCAGGTACGTCGCCTCCGTGGCGTCGAGCTCGGCCGGCCACGCGTTCCGCTTCGTCATGGCCTGGATGTGGTCGATGGGGTGGTCCGGGTCGTACATCGAGTGCACCAGCGACGACAGTCTGGCCTGCCCCAGCGGCTGCCGCACCCGGATGTCGGCCTCGGCCAACCGTGCGCAGATATCTGTCAGTTCGCGGGCCATGATGATCGCGAGGCCCTCGTCCTTGGACAGTTTCCGACCGGCGGACTTACGGGCGGCCTTCGCGATCGTCGCGCCCTCGTTCGCCAGTTCGCGCCCGTAGTGCATGCACGCGACCAGATACGCCCGGTGCTGCTCGCTGGACGTGGACACCATGGACTGCAGCTGGTCGTACGACTTCTGCAGCCACGGCTCCGCGCTCGCGTCGCCGCGCTGCTCCACGTCCTTGGCGTGCGCGTCCGGGTCGGCGGGGAGGGTGCGCGCGAGCATCTGGAGGCGGGTGACGAAGCCGTCGCCGTTCGCCACGTGCTTCAGCAGCGTGCCGAACCGGTCGACGAGGGCCTCCTGGTCCTCGCTGTCCCGCAGCCCGACGCCGGGCCCCTCGATCTCGATGGCGGCCGTCACCGTACGCCGGTCGGCGTGCAGCAGAACGGCGAGCTCGTCCGGACCGAACGGCGCGGACAGCCAGTTGATGCGGCCCACCCCGGGCGGCTGCCCGACCTCTATCTCGCGCCCGTCGATACGGGTGCCGGCCTCGACGGCGTCGGAACGGTAGCGGGCCGCGGTCCCGCCACGGCGCAGCATTCTCTTGTACGACCGGTTGATCTCGAACCACCTGTAGAACGTCCGCCCCTTGTACGGCACGTACACCGCGGCGAGCGCGATCACCGGGAATCCGACCAGGGCGGGGATACGGAGGGACAGGACCGGGATGAGCAGCCCGCTCATCATCCCCAGGAAGGCCCCGAAGACGATCAGCACGATCTCGCCGGTCTCCCGGTTCTTGCCGACGATCGCGTTCGGCCGGGCGCGCCCGATCATGTAGGTGCGGCGCTGCGCCGGCGCGGGCGGGAGTGCGGCGACGTTGTGGGACTGCGTCGTCATCCGCGATCACCTCCGGAACGGGGGGTGTTGGACGGCCGGGCGTTGCCGCCGCCCTTGCCGCCGGGGCTGTGCCCCGTACGGGACGCCGGCGCGGGCGCCGACGGCCGGGGTGCGGGAGCGGCTCCACCGCCGCCGCCACCGCTGCCGCCCGAACCACCGCCGCTGCCACCGCTGTTGCGGCTGCTGTGCGCGGCGACGCCGCCGGCCACCTGCCCGCCGCCACCGGGCTTCGCGGGAGAGGCGCCCGCGGCGCCCGCGTTCTGCGCGCCCCGCCCGCTGTGCGTGTTGATGCCCTGGCGTACGAGCGCGGCCGGCGACGACACGACAGCAGCGGAAGCGCGGGACGCGGGGTCGCGGCTCGCATTGCGGTGGGACACGATCTCGTCGCCGAAGCCGGGCACGAACCGGTAGATCATCGCGCTGGCGAAGATGGCCAGCAGGATGATGGACAGGCCCGACACGATCGCCGAAAAGGCGTTGGGGCCATCGGTGTTGGACAGCGCGCCGGCCAGCCCCAGCACGATCACGATCACCGGTTTGACCAGGATCACCGCGATCATGATGCCGGCCCAGCGGCGCACGTGGCCCCACAGGTTCTTGTCCACGAGCCCCGCGTACACGGCCGTCCCGAGCAGCGCGCCCACGTAGAGCAGCGCGGCGCGGATGACCAGCTCGATGTAGAGAACTCCCGCGGCCAGCACGGAGATCAGCGACACCACGATCAGCATGACCGGGCCGCCGCCGATGTCCTCGCCCTTCTCCAGCGCCTCCGAGAAGGTGCCGAAGAACTGGTCCGTTTTCGCCGACGTACCGGACGCCACGATGTCCGTGACGGCATCCGTCGCCGACACCACCGTGTGCAGGATCAGCGGCGTGAACGCCGACGCCACGACGCACAGCCACAGGAAGCCGATGGCCTCCGTGATGGCCTCCACCACGGGTACGCCGCGAACGGCGCGCTTGGCGACGGCCAGCAGCCAGATGGTGAGCGTGAGGATCGTCGACGCGGCGAACACGACGGCGTACTGGCGGAGGAACTCCGGGTTCGTGAAGTCCACGGACGTCGTGGAGTTGACCAGGTCGGAGAGCTTCTTGACGGTCCAGGCGGCGGCCTTCGCGCAGCCCTTGGCCAGCGACGAGAGGGGGTCCAGCGCGGAAGCGGGATCCGACGATCCGGCTCCGGCGCCTGAGCCGCCGCCGGAGCCTCCGCCCTTGTCGCCGTTCTCGCAGTAGTCCTTGGCGGGGCCGGACACGAGCTCACAGGGGTCGTCCTCAGGAGCTCGCGGCGCCGCCACGGCCCGTGTGGCCAGCAGCAGGAGCGCAGTTGGCAGCCCTGCTGCCAGAGCGGTGAACCTTGCGGCGCGGCGGTGACGACTACCGTGCATAAGTGAAGCCTCCGTACTCTTCAACCGCCTTGCCGATCTCCTTGGCCCCGGAGATGGGGTTGTCACCGTTTACAGGGGTCGGCCCCTTCTTCTGCGTGGACTCGCTGACCTTCCAGTCGCCGCCGACCCACTTCAGCTTCATGCTGACGGTGAACCAGTTGTTCATCACAGGGTTCTTCGACTCCTGGCCGGCTACGCCGAAGAGGCCCGAACACCACACGGCAACGGTCGCGTTGTTGCCGCTGTAGCTCTTCACGTCTGCTCCGGCAGGCATGGTTCGGTTGACGAAGGTCGACCCTGCGGGCGCCTTCCCCTCCGCGTTCAACCCGATGTTCTTGTTCAGGCCCTCGTTGTAGTCGGCGTCGAAGCCCGACTGCAGCTTGCCCAGCGAGGCCGGATCACTGACGGCCTTCACGATCGCGTGGCGGGCGGTCTTGTTGAACATGCCGTCGCCACCGAGCGCCACCGCGTAATTCGCCGCCGCGCTCTGCGCTCCCTCGCGCGAGTGGGGGAAGCCGGAGGGGATCCGGCCCTCTTGGGCCTGGACCGGTTTGTCGCCGCTGGGGGCCGTGGGCTGCGCGTCGTCGGCCTTCGGGGAGCCGCCGCCCTCGTCACCGCCACCGCCGCGGTTCGCGAAGGCGATAGCCGCAATCAGCAGCACGACGACACCGACGATGGTGACCACGCTGCGTCCCGGCCCGCGCGCGCCGCCCGTGGGTCTGGATGCCGTCTCGCCCTCGGGCAGGCGTGTGCGGGTGGTGAACCGGCCGGTGCCGTGGCCGTATGACGGGCTGTCCTCGCCCGTACGGTCACGCTCGCCGTACCCGTCGCCGCCGCCGATACTCATGCCGGGCGTGCCCCCTCGACCTCTGCCGCTCAACTGCCGTCAGTGCATTGTCTCCTCACATGACGTTAGCGGTGTCACCGGCTGCGCGGGCCCGGAGTGCAAAGGGTCACGGGGCAGTCTCGCGACTTGATACACGACATATGCGGTACGCGTGCGGTGCTGCCTCTTCCGCTACGTACGGGAGGGTTCCCGCTTCTCGCGAAGGCCGGATCCGGCACACGTTCGGATACACAATTGGCATATGTCAGTGTGCTGGGGGTATCTGCCGGACCGCAACAGCGGCGGCACGGGCCGGACTTGGTCCCGGGCGAGGGAGCGGCGGTGAACGGAGCACGCGTGCCCAACGCGGCGCTGCGGGACGCGCTGCACGAGGCCGGGCTGACGTACGAGCAACTGGCCCGCAGCGTCCGCGTCGTCGCGGGGGAGTCCGGGGTGGAGCTGCGTACGAACCGGTCGGCCGTCGCGCACTGGGTCGCCGGGCGGCACCCGCAGCGTTCGACGGCGGAATATGTCGCGGAGGTGTTCTCCCGGCAGTTGGGCCACCATGTGACGCCGTCCGTCCTCGGCCTCGTCGCGAGCGGCGCCGAGAGTGCCGCGTCCTGGCCGGAGAACCCGGTGGCGGAGGCGGGGCCCGTCGAGGGGACGGCGCTGCTCGCCGAGACCGACCTGGAGCGCAGGGAGTCGGTGACCGCCGCCGCGTACTCCGTCGACGTGGCGCCGCTGCTGTTGAGGACGCAACGCGGCGCACCGGCGCCTGTTCTGCCCGCGCCCGCGCACTCTTCTGCCGGCCGTCGCCGTGCCGGATGGGACGAGGCCGAGGCCGTGCGCGCGATGACGGAGACCTTCGTGCTGCTGGACGAACTGCACGGAGGGGAGCACGGCCGCTTCGCGACGGTGAAGTACCTCGCGGGCGAGGTGCTGGAGCTGTGCCGCAGTTCCTTCCGTACGCCGCAGGAGCGGTCGGCCATGCTGTCGGCCGCCGCCGCACTGGCGTACCTGGCGGGCTGGAAGGCGTACGACAGCAGGGAGAACGGTCTGTGCCAGCGGTACTACCTGCAGAGCTACAGGCTGACGCTGGCAGCGGGGAACCCTTTGCACGGTACGTACGTACTGGGCGCGATGGCGTTGCACGGGCTGCACAGCGACCAACTGCCCAACTGCCGGGCGTTGGTGGATGCCGCACTGCGGACGGCGCACACAGTGGACGCCGGTCCTGCCGTACGGGCGCTGCTGACCGCGGCGCGGGCGCGCGTGCTGGCCGCGCAGGGCAGCGGCGCGCAGGCCCTCGACGAGGTGGAGCGCGCCGCGACGCTCGCCGGCCTCGCCGAGGACGGTGAACGGGACGCCGCCTGGTCGCCGTTGTGGCTCCCGCCGGTGGCCCGTGTCGCCCTGCACGCCGGTTCCGTCCACTGGGGCGCGGGCGACCTGCCGCGCGCCGAAACCGCGTACCGGAAGGCCGTACGGGATCTCGCTCCGCTCGGGACATTCCGGCGGGACACCGCGCTGGCGCAGTTCCGGCTGGGCGAAATCCAGTGCGCGCAGGGGCACATCGAGCAGGCGTGTGCGACCTGGGGCGATGCGCTGGAGTGCGCGGAGGGCGTCCGTTCGGCCCGGGTGACGGCCGCCGTGTCCGCGATGCTGGACCGGCTGGGCATGTTCGCGGGGCGCGGTGTGCACGCGGTGGCGGCGCTGAGCGCGCGCGCCCGGCTCCGGCAGCGCGCGAGCGGCAGCCCTGCGCTCCCCGCGCAGCAGTCCGCCGGCCGGCGGCACCTCGTACCCGCGCCGCAGTCCGTCACGGGCCCGCAGTCCGTGGGCGGTTTGCGGTCCGTCGGCGGTCCGCAGGCCGTCACGGACGCCGACCCCGCGGTGGGCGTACGGGGACAGCGCCGCCGGCGACGTATCTAGCCCTCGCCCGGCGCGAGTTCACTGTCCGGGCCTTCGTCGTCCCGGACGAAGTCCTCGATCGTGATCCGCATGCGCTCGCGCCCGGCCGGTACGACCTGCAGCGCCCGCCCGAGGAACATGTGCAGCTCCGTGGCCGGCGCCTCGACCAGCGCGTTTCCGCCCTCCGCCGTGAGGGATATGTAGACGATGCGGCGCCCCGACACGTGCGCGGGCCACATCCGTACGTCGCCCTCCCCGGCGGGGTGGAAGACGCCCTCGATGAGAAGTTCGCGCCCGAAGTGCCAGGAAACGGTGTGCTCTTCCTCGCAGTGGAAGTGAAAGCGCAGCGCCCACGGGTCGTCCGCGCGATATTCGAGACGGGTGGGCAGCGGCAGTGTCTCCCCCACGGAGAGCACGAGACGGCACTCCATGTCCGCCTCGATCGACGCGGGCGGCGCCGACTGCGGTCGGTGTTGTGTCACGTTGCGCTCCAGGACTGATCGGGTCGCGATGACACACAGTCAACTGGTGATGCCTGAGGGTAGGTAGTGCCTCGGGGAGGCCAACCCGCTTAACCCGCTTAAGGCAGTAAGTAGCATCAATCGGCCCGAACCTTGCGGTAGTTGACCGCGGCTGGATAGGAAGCGTTCACAGGCGGGGCGTTCAGGAGCAGAACGCCCCCCGGGCCGACGACAAGGCCCCCGGGGCAGCGCCCTCGGGGACACGGCGCGCCGACGATGAGGCGCCCCAACGTGAAGGCACCCGGCGGCAGGCGCTCGGTGACGAGTGCCCGGCGGCGGGGCCACGGGGCACAGGACCATCAACGGGGGACGGCGATGGGTAACGCGCGTCTGAAACGGTTGCTCGGCGAAGCCGGGCTGACGTACGCGGAGTTGGCCGCGGCGGTGCGGGAAGCCGCCGGGGCGAGCGGTGGCGTCCGCGTACGGACGAACTCCTCGGCCGTCACCCACTGGGTCGCCGGCACGCTGCCCAAGCCCCGTACGGCCCGGCTCGTGGCGGAAGTGCTGTCCCGGCGGCTCGGCCGGCCCGTGACGGCCGAACAGCTCGGCCTGCTCGCGGCCCCGGACGGAGGCGTCTCCGACCGCGAGGCACCGGAACCGGGCGACACCGTGGCCGGTCTCGTCCGGCTCGCCGACGCCGACCTGGCCCGTACGGTCCGGCCCGTCGTCCTCCGGCCGGACACCGGCGAGTTCGCCGCGGGGCTCGCCGCGCAGCTCGCCGCGGAGCGCGACCGCCTCCCGCCGCCGGCCCCCGCGCCGGGGCCGCGGCACACGCTCGGCATCGCGGGCGAGCCGGAGATACGGGCGGTGCGCGCGTTCACGGAGCGGTTCGCGCGGATCGACCAGCGGTACGGGAGCCAGACCGGGCGGCTGGCCCTCGTGCAGTACCTGACCTCCGACGTGGCCGCGCTGTGCCGCGCCCGGTTCCGTACGGACGAGCAGCGGCGGCGGATGCTCACCCTCGCGGCGAGCGTCGCCGGGCTGGCCGGCTGGAAGGCGGACAACTCCTGGGCGCCCGCGCTCTCGCAGGGCTACTTCCGGCACGCCTACCCGCTCACCCGCGAGGCGGAGGACGACCTGCACGGCGCGTTCCTGCTGCGCTTCGTTGCCCTCCGCAGCGCGGAGGCCGGACACGCGCGGCTCGGCACCGAACTGGCCGAGGCCGCATGGCTGCGCGCCAGGGGCCGTACGGGGCGGGCCACTCAGGCGCTGTTCCGCGCGGCCCACACGCACACGCTGGCCGCCGCGGGCCGACCCCTCGAAGCGGCGGCCGCACGCGCGCAGACGGAGCGGCTCTTCGACATCGAAGCGCCCGGCGACGCCAACCTGCCCTTCTGGGCGGCACTCTGGGGCACTCCCCGTGCCTACATCGCCTCCGACCTCGGCGCGGCCGCCACGGCGCTGGGCGATCTGGAGCAGGCCGAATGGTTCCTCACCCGCGCCGACTGGAGCGAGCCGCGCGGCGACAACCGGCGCGAGACCGCCCTCACCCTGTGCCGGCTGGCCTCCGTCCAGTGCCGCCGGGGACGGCTCGGCGCGGCCCGCGAAAGCTGGGAGCAGGCCCTGGAGCTGATGTGCGCCGTCAACGACGTCCGCCTCCTGGCAGCCCTCACCCACATGCGCCACGACCTCCTCATTCTCACCTGAGCACCCCCTGGCGAAGCCCCGTCACCCCTCGGAGAGTTCGCGTTCCAAGGGGGTGCGGAAGCTGGGGGTGAAGCGGGCGGTGTCGAGGTAGGCGGTGAGGCGGGCGGCCTCGGCTTCGACGGCCGTACGGGCCTCCGTGCCGGGGTCGGTCAGCAGGCGCCATGCCAGGGAGCCGTCCTGGGCGCGCTGCGCCCAGCCGCCCACGACCTGGCCGTCCACCCACACGGTCGGGCCGACGTTGCCGAAGCGGTCGAACAGCGCTTCCGTGTGGGCCGGTTCGAGATACCAGTCGCGGTGGCGCCAGCCCATCGGCGTGGAGTCCAGCGCGGGGAGCAGAGCCACCCAGGGCGCGGAGCCGTCCTCCGGGAGCCCGCCCTCCGCGTCCTCCGCCAGCGCGTGCCCCCGCACCGGCGGGCCGGGCCCCACCTCGACCAGGACGTCGACCGCGCCGCTGCCCGCGAGGGCCTTCGTCGTGTCGGTCTTCGTCCAGCCCGTCCACCACTTGATGTCGTCGGCCGTCGCGGGCCCGTACGCCGCTAGGTAGTGCCGCACCAGCTCGGAACGCGCCTCGTCGGCGGGGAGTTCGGGATGCGGCTCGGCGAGATGCCAGCGGTACTGCGTGGACGTCCAGCCGCCGAGCGGGCGCCCGCGCCGGATGCGGCCCTCCGCGGCGAGGATGCCGACCAGCCGCGACGAGATCCGCTGATGCGTCTCGTACGGCTTCCCTGGCGAGACGGTGATCCGCTCCCGCAACGCGGGGACCGCGTCGGCCAGTTCGGCCGTCGTGGACTCGCCGCGCTCCGCGAGCGCGTCCAGCGTCGCCTGCTGCGCCGCCGCGTACCACTCCTCGCCGTGCCCCAGGCCCTCCCGGACGAACTTGATGTGCTGCGCCCGCTCCCTCGCGGCGACGGCGCGGGCCGCCGCGGCGTCGACGACGGGCGCGAGCGGCGTCGGGACGACGAACATGGTCCGCCGCATGCACAGCATGCGGGTCAGCGTCCGCGACTCGTACAGCGCGTCGTTCAGGGCGGCGGGCGCGGCGGACACGGCCTCCGCGCGCGTACGGGCCGCTACGGCGAGATGGACGGTGGCGGGATCCGTCGCGTGCAGGGCGAGGAGCGCTTCCGCGATCCGTACGGGCTCCGGGGCACGGTGCGCGGCGGCGAGCAGATGCCGGGAACCGAGCCGGGCGCGGCGCTGCGCGACGGTGACGACGGGAACGGCTGTCATGCGCGGCAGTCTTCCACCGGGCACCGACAACGCGCCCCGCAAGTACAGCGCCCCGAAAGGGGCGCGGGGAACTGCGCAAACCGGCACCGAGCGGCTCCGCAGCCCTCCGCCCCACGCGCGCGGGGCACACGATCCGGGGCGTCCGGCCCCGCCACGCGGTCACCCGCGGCGGAACACCGCGTCCGTGCACGTGCCCGGGTCGTCCTGCTCGAACAGCACGGGATGCTCCCGCGTACCGCCGACCAGCAGCGTCTGCGGGAACGGCGGCACCTCGTCCGCCGGGTGGCCGGTGGTGAAGTCCAGGGAGATGCGCGGGTATTGCTTGCCGGTGCGCTTGCCGTCGGCGTCGGAGTCGGACGTCACTCCGTACTCCCACGAGCCGCTGCCGGCGAATCTGCGCACCTCTCCCGTACCGCTCTCGCCCACCTCGCCGTCGTCGACGGCGGTCAGGTCGAACGGCCAGTTCCGGACCTCCATTCGGGGGCCCTCGGCGGAGAGGTGGAGCGTCATGCCGTCGGGTCCCCGGTACCGTCCCTCGAAGGTCTTCGGGGAGAGTCCGGTCATCTTCGGTTCGGGCCGCGGGCAGCCCTGTGAGGGTGAGCCCAGCCACGAGGGCACGACGAGCGCCGCGACGCCCGCGCAGACGAGGAGGGCCACCGCGACGAGGAGCACTTTCCGGAACGGGGTCACTGCCGGTGTCACTGCCATTGAGATCCACTTTGGCGCACAGGCGGGTGGTTGTTGCAGACTTCCGGGGCGCGTTGAGTGGTGGATGTGTGTGCTGAGGCACGGAATCGCTGGTGAGCCGTGACCGTAGGCCGCATCGGCGGGTTATGACTGTTGTCAGGTGATCCGCATCACTAAACTCCCGGGGATGCAGTGACGAGACGGGGTAATGAAGCGGTGGTTGCGGAAATATCAACAGGGCCTGCGGCCGAGCGGGTTCGTGATCATGTGCGGTCGGACGAGGAGTTCCTCGGTGCGACCGCGTTCAACATCGCGCCCGGCGTGCCGACCGCGCCTCCGGCGCGTGCGCACAAGGCGCGTCCCGAATATGTCCCCGAGGGGCAGGTGCGGGCCGCGACGCAGTCCGTGCTGTACGCGGGCGACCGGGTCGAGGACCTGGTGGGACGTGCCGCGTTCGGAAAGGGGCTGCACGGCAGTTGGGACTCCCTCGCGGGCCAGCTGAGGATCCACCTGTTCCATGACGTCGGTCACGTCGCGGTGACCGACAAGCGGCTGCTGTTCCTGCATCCGCCGTCGGAGCAGGGGGCGAACCGGCTGCGGGGCCGCAGGGGCGGTGACGCGCCCGACGAGGCGACGCCCTGTTGGGAGGCGCCGATGGCCCGTGTGGTGGCGGCACGGCCGCGTCCCCGGGGCGTGCTGCAGCGGGGACGGTTCGATCTGCTCTTCGCCGACGGCTCCTGGATCGGTCTGGTCGCGAGACCTCCGGCCCTGCGCGATCCGATGGCGAAGGCCATCCACCGCGCGGCGGGCTGACCCGGACCGCTTACGCACCGGTTCGCCGAGCTGCTGAACTCCCTCTTCCACATGGTGTGGACAAGCCCGCCGCGCGGGCGGGGTGTTGAGCCGCGTACGGCGCCCGGGCGTCCGACACGGCCGGAATGTGTCTGCTTCTTGCGCTTTGAGTGTGAGGGGCGTTTCGCGTGATTTACGTACCTCACCCGTTTTTGGGGTTCAGAGGGTGAAACGCGCACAATATCCGTATGCAAATACGGCAGGCGGAGACGGAGGACGCCGGCGGGATGGCGCACGTGTACGTGCGGTCCGGACGTGCGGCGTTCAGCGGACGCATCCCGCAGGGGGACCTCGATGCGATGGACCCGCACGAGGAGCACGTGCGCTGGACGGCGTGGCTCACGGACGCCCGGTGGCCGCAGAGCGGCGCGCTGGTCGCCGAGAGCGAGGGGGAGATCGTGGGATTCGTCACCGTCGCCGAGGCCCCGGAGTCCGCGCACCGCGAGGGGGAGCCGGCCGGATCCGTCGCGCAGATCGGCAAGCTCTACTCCGTTCCCGAGGTGTGGGGCACCGGTACCGGCAAGCAGCTGATGGCGGGGGCGCTGGAGGGTCTCTCGGAGGCCGGGTACGAGCAGGCGACGCTGTGGGTGCTGCAGTCCAACGACCGCGCCCGGCGGTTCTACGAGTCCTTCGGCTGGGGCCCGGACGGCGTCGCGAGCGACGACGCGGACCGTGAGGGCTACACGCTGACGCGGCTCCGCTACCGGTGCGCACTGCCGACGCCCTGCGCCGCGTGACGCCGCGGCCGTCCTGAACTCCTGCCGCCACGCGGAAAGTTGTCCACAGGGTGTGGACAGAATGCGGCGGTGTCGCGTACGGAGGGCCGGGCGTGCCGTACGCCGTCGGCAGGACGTACGCCCGATGCGGTACATACGCCGGAGACGTCGCGTACGGCGGGCCGGGGAGTCGCTTGCCGTCCCCCCGGGGACTCGCGATCATGGCAGTCCAGTCGGGCCATCCACGGGAGGACACGGCCATGTCCGAGCAGGGCGCTCCGCGGGACTCGGCGCGGGACGGGGACGGACGCGGCGCCAAGGAGCGCATGCTCGCGGGGGAGTTGTACATCGCGGACGATCCGGAGATCGCCGAGGACCAACTGACCGCCGAGAAGCTGTACTCGCAGTACAACGCGACCCCTCCCGGCGATCACGCCCTGCGCGACCGGCTGTTGAGGGCGCTGCTGGGCGAGGTGGGGGAGGACGTCGTCGTCCGGGCGCCGCTGTACGCCGACTACGGGTACCAGGTGTCCATCGGGCCGCGGACGTTCGTCAACTGGGGCGTGATGTTCGCGGACGTCGCCCGCATCACGATCGGCGCCGACGTACAGATCGGCCCCAACGTCCAACTCCTCACGCCCACCCACCCGGTGGAGCCGGAGGCCCGCCGCGCCAAGTGGGAGGCGGCGGAGCCCATCACGATCGGCGACAACGTGTGGCTGGGCGGCGGAGCCGTCATCTGCCCGGGCGTCACGATCGGCGAGAACACGGTGGTGGGCGCCGGCGCGGTCGTCCCCCGCGATCTCCCGCCGAACGTGGTCGCGGTCGGCAATCCGGCCCGGATCGTACGGGAGTTGTGACGGCCGCCGGGGCTGCCGCCCGTGCGGCCCCGGGAGCGGAACCGGCAGCCGCACGGGCGTGCACGGCGGTCAGCGCTTGCGGACCACCGTGACGCCGTCGCGCAGCGGCAGCATCACCGACTCGACCCGGCTGTCCGCCGTGATCGTGTCGTTGACCTGCCGGATGGCGATGTCCGCCGGGTCCTGTGCGGCGGGGTCCACGACCCGGCCGCCGCGCAGCACGTTGTCCAGCACGATGAGACCGCCCGGCCGCATCCGCGGCACCAGCGCCTCGTAATACGCCGGGTAGCCGGTCTTGTCCGCGTCGATGAACGCGAAGTCGACGCCGTGCTCCTCGGGAAGCGTGCCGAGCGTCTCCTCGGCCGGCGCGAGCCGCAGGTCGATCCGGTCGGCGAGGCCGGCCCGCCGCCAGTGGTCGCGGGCGACCGCGGTCCACTCCTCCGACACGTCGCACGCGACGAGCCGCCCGCCGGGCGCCAGCCCGCGGGCGATGCAGAGGGAGGAGTAGCCGGTGAACACGCCGACCTCCACAGCGAATTCGGCCCGCACCAGCTTGACCAGCATCGTCAGGAACTGGCCCTCGTCGTGCGAGATCTGCATCGTGGTCCCGGGGGCCACGCGCTGTGTCTCCTCGGCGAGGTCCCGCAGCACGTCGTCGGCGGGGGTGGCGTGAGCCAGCAGATAGTCGTTCAGCGCCGGGTTCACGATCTCCACGCGCTAGACCGCCATGCCGTAGACGATCGTGAACAGTGTGCCGAGGGAGCCGATGATGAAGACTCCCGTGAGCCCCGCGACGATCAGGCCCTTGCCCTGCTCGGCACTGAACGTGTCGCGCAGTGCCGTCGCGCCGATGCGCTGCTTCGCCGCGCCCCAGATCGCGATGCCGAGGCAGAGGAGGATGGCAATCGCCATCACGACCTCGACCATCACGCGCGCCTCGTTGCCGAGCTGGCCGAACGGACCCCAGTCCGGAGCGATCCCCCCGATGATGGTGGTGATGTCGCCCTTGTCGGCGGCCAGGAACATGGTGAACTCACCGCCCCACGTCGGATGTTGAGAGTGACCCTGTGGGCGTACCGCGTGCGCTGCGGTGCGCTGCTTGGGATTCTGTCATGACGCGCTCCGCTTCGGGACCGGACTTCGCTCCGTCGGGGGAGGGTTGCATCACCGTTTCTCCTCGGGCCACTGTGACTACGCGCAGTTGCCATCGGTGGGCCGGGACCCGCTTCTGTGACCGAAATCGCGGTGAACATGCCCCGGATGGGGGAAGGTTGGGGCGTGCGGAAGTTCTGGATCGCCGGCGGGATCGGCGTCGGCCTGGTGATGTCGTTCGTCGCGCTGCTCGTGGTGGGCACGTACGTGGCGGCGGGCAGCCTGCTCGGCGGCGCCGGCGGGAGTGCCGTCAGCCTCGCCAAGGGCGCGGTGCCGGCCGCGTATCAGCCGCTCGTACAGAAGTGGGGCAATCTGTGCCCCGCGCTCAATCCGGCACTTCTCGCCGCGCAGTTGTACCAGGAGAGCGGCTGGAAGGCCGACGCGCAGAGCGCCGCGGCGGCGCAGGGCATAGCGCAGTTCATCCCCGGCACCTGGGCCGCGCACGGCGTCGACGGCGACAAGGACGGCGACAAGGACGTCTGGGACCCGAAGGACGCCATCCCGTCCGCCGCCAACTACGACTGCCATCTGGCCTCTTACGTGAAGGAGGCCCCGGGGAACGCCTCGGACAACATGCTCGCCGCGTACAACGCGGGGCCGTATCCGGTCATTCAGCACAGCGGCGTCCCGCCGTACGAGGAGACGAAGAACTATGTCTCCACGATCCGCAAGATGGAGCAGAGCTTCGCCGCGTCGAAGAGCCGCGTCGACCCGTCCCGGCAGGGCGCGGGCGCGATCTACTACGCGCAGAAGAAGCTCGGCACCCCCTATCTGTGGGGCGGTAATGGCACACCCGAACAGGGCGGCAGGTTCGACTGTTCCGGGCTGACGCTGGCCGCGTACCGCAGTGTCGGCATCCAGCTGCCGCGGGTCGCCAACGACCAGTGGAACTCCGGTCCGCACCCGAAACGGGACGAGCTGCTCCCCGGTGACCTGGTCTTCTTCGGCACGGATCTGAACAACTCCCGGTCCATCGACCACGTCGGCATCTACGTCGGCGGGGGCCACATGATCGACGCGCCCCGCACGGGTGCGAAGATCCGCTTCGATCCGATCGACACCCCGAAGTACTTCGGGGCGACCCGTCCTTCGGCGCGGTGAGCGTTCCCGTCAAGCCGTGCCCGATGGCGTGAACCTTGCGTAAGGCGGGGCCCTGAGCTGGGGAGAACAGTCACCCTTCGATAACGTCCGGGTGATCTTTGCGTAATGACGGAACGCTGGAGGCGGCGTCCTGCGTTCTGCCTGTGGAAGTGTGGAACGGAAATTCCGCATCGTGCGAGAGAGACGCGACCGCACCGGGTCGACGGGGGTGTCGGCAACGCAGTGGACGACTGAACTGTAGGGCGAGTGAGGGGCCGTACCGCGATGGCTGTTTGGGACAACCCTGATGTCGGCCTGCTCCGTGACATCAACGGACTGGCCAAGGACGCCCCCACTTGGGCTGACCGGGCCATGGAGTACATCGGCGAGTACGGCATGGTGCTCGCGCTTGTCGTGCTCGGCCTGTGGGCGTGGTGGCGCGTGACGCGCCGCCGGGAGTCCCGCGAGGAGGCGGTCACCGGATTCGCCGGCCTCCTGTGGGCACCGCTCGCCGCGGCCGTCGCCCTGCTGGTCAACATCCCGATAAGAGGCTTCGTCGAACGGCCGCGGCCCTTCGTCGACCACCGCGGTCTCGACGTGCTCGTCCCCGGCAAGTCCGACTACTCGTTCGTCAGCGATCACTCGACGCTCGCCATGGCCCTGGCCGTCGGCATCTTCATGGTGCACAGGAAGGCCGGACTCGCCGGTGCCGTGCTCGCCCTGCTCGCCGGTGTCAGCCGTGTCTACATGGGCGTGCACTACCCGACCGACGTCATCGGCGGCCTCGCGCTCGGCATGGCCGTGACGCTGCTGCTGGCCCCCATCGCCATGTGGCTGCTCACCCCGCTGGCCCGCGCCCTCGCCGGATCGCCCCGGGTGGGCGGCCTCGTCTGGGCCGGCGCGCCCGGCGCGGACGACGCGGCGCGGGCCGTCCCGCAGCAGGCATCCTCCGCGGAGCGCGAGCCGGCCACGGCCGACGCCGCGGGCGCCGTATCCGAACGGCCCGAGGGCGACCGGCACTTGGCAGCCTGACCGGCCGGCCGTCCGGCCCGACCGTCCCGGCTCTGCGGCCCGGGCTCCGTACGCGGAGTGCCGGGCCGCGGCCGTGTCCGGACGCGTTCGGAGCGGGACCCGTCGACCGGACGCGTTCTGCGGAACCGGGACCGGAAGCGGAACCGGGACCGGAATCGGAGCCGGAAACCGGAGCCGGACCCACCCGTTCCGGCTATGCCGTCCCGTCCGAGTGCGCCGCCGCGTCCGTACGGGCCTTGTCGCGGGAGCGTCGCGCGGGGCCGCGCCAGCCGCAGCCGCACGAGGCGTTCGCGAACGATCCCCGCTCGCTGATGGAGGTCGGATGTCCCGCCCGGGAGCCGGGCTCACCTGGTGCGGGGGAAGGAGTGGGGGCCGTCTTGCGCACACGGCAACCGTACCGGCCGCCCGGCGCGCGGAAGTTACCGCGACTGTGCCGTCGCGTGGGGGTTTGGAAAACCCGGCGCAGGCTATCCGCCGCCGTAGAACGAAATGGTTCGGAAGTGCCATGCGCGGAGGGTGCGCCCCTCCCTACTCTGGGGATGCGTGAGGAGGTGGTGCGTGTGCCTGGAAATGCTCGCGGTTCGCGGGGTTCGGTCGTCCAGGACCACGTGGCCCTCGCCGAGATCGAGCTGTGCGGTGAGCTGATGATCGCTGCTTCCGCCGCGGAGGCGGCCGGTGAGGAGCGGTTGAGCGTGGCGCGGATCGACGAGGTACTGCGGGTCGTGACGGGCGAACTCGAGGAGTCCGCCCAGTGGTCCCTGCGTTCCTGAGGGGGAGTCGGATTGCCCGGGGTGGGGGCCCGGGCGGTCACGAACGTTACGTACGCAGCAGCCGGGCGATCGCGGCAGTCGCCTCTTCCACCTTCGCGTCCATCTCCTCGCCGCCTTCCCGCGCGGCGTGCGCGACGCAGTGCCGTAGATGTTCCTCGAGCAGCTGCAGGGCGAACGACTGCAGTGCCTTCGTCGAAGCGGAGACCTGCGTGAGTATGTCGATGCAGTAGACGTCCTCGTCGACCATCCGCTGCAGCCCCCTGACCTGCCCCTCGATGCGGCGGAGTCGTTTGAGGTGGGCGTCCTTGTCCTTCGAGTAGCCGTGCTCCCCGGTGGCGGCGTGCGCGGAGCAGCAGTTGCCGGCGTCGACGGTCATGAAGGTCCTCCAGGCAAGGGGCGAAGGGGTATACCGGATATACCCCCGACAGGTATACGGTAACGGATTCGGTGGAGGCCGGTTCTGCGCACGCATCTCCATGGGTGACACTGGGGAACGCCGGTTCGCTGTGGCCGGATGATGCACCTAGCATCAACGAGACCGATTCCGATGCACACCGAGGATCCCCAGTGCGCTTTCGTCTGACCCCCAGGGAGACGAGCTTTTACGACATGTTCGCGGCCTCCGCGGACAACATCGTGACCGGTTCGAAACTCCTCATGGAACTGCTCGGGGCGGATTCCTCCGCACGCGCAGAGATTGCAGAGCGGATGAGGGCCGCTGAACACGCCGGCGACGACGCGACTCACGCGATCTTCCACCAGCTGAACTCCTCCTTCATCACCCCGTTCGACCGCGAGGACATCTACAAGCTGGCCTCGTCGCTCGACGACATCATGGACTTCATGGAGGAGGCAGTCGATCTCGTCGTGCTCTACGAGATCGACGAGCTGCCGAAGGGCGTCGAGCAGCAGATCGAGGTGCTGGCCCGGGCCGGCGAGCTGACGGCCGAGGCGATGCCGCATCTGCGCACGATGGACAACCTCACCGAGTACTGGATCGAGGTCAACCGGCTGGAGAACCAGGCCGACCAGATCCATCGCAAGCTGCTGGCCCACCTGTTCAACGGCAAGTACGACGCGATCGAGGTCATGAAGCTCAAGCAGGTCGTGGATGTGCTGGAGGAGGCGGCCGACGCCTTCGAGCACGTCGCCAACACGGTCGAGACCATCGCGGTCAAGGAGTCCTGACCCCTCGTGGACACGTTCGCGCTGATCGTGACCGTCGGGGTCGCGCTCTTCTTCACGTATACGAATGGCTTCCACGACTCGGCGAACGCCATCGCCACGTCGGTGTCCACCCGGGCGCTGACTCCGCGTGCCGCGCTCGCGATGGCCGCCGTCATGAACCTCGCCGGCGCCTTCATGGGCAGCGGCGTCGCGAAGACGGTCAGTGAGGGTCTGATCGAGACCCCGCACGGCCGCAGCGGCATGGCGATCCTGTTCGCCGCGCTGGTGGGTGCCATCGTCTGGAACCTGATCACCTGGTACTACGGGCTGCCGTCGTCCTCGTCGCACGCGCTGTTCGGCGGGATGGTCGGTGCCGCGCTGGCAGGCGGGATCGCCGTCTACTGGTCGGGCGTGATCGAGAAGATCGTGCTGCCGATGTTCATCTCGCCCGTGGTCGGCCTGCTGGTCGGTTACGCGGTGATGTGCGTCATCCTGTGGCTGTTCCGCAAGGCCAATCCGCACCGCGCCAAGCGGGGTTTCCGCATCGCGCAGACGGTGTCCGCCGCCGGCATGGCGCTCGGGCACGGCCTGCAGGACGCGCAGAAGACCATGGGTGTCGTGGTGATGGGTCTGACCATCGCCGATGTGCAGAACCACAACGACATCCCGGTCTGGGTCAAGATCGCCTGTGCCGCGATGCTGTCGCTCGGTACGTACGCCGGCGGCTGGCGCATCATGCGGACGTTGGGCCGCCGGATCATCGAGCTGGACCCGCCGCAGGGCTTCGCCGCGGAGACCACGGCGGCGTCCGTGATGTACACGGCGTCCTTCATGTTCCACGCGCCGATCTCGACGACGCACGTCATCACCTCGGCCATCATGGGTGTCGGCGCCACGAAGCGGATTTCCGCCGTGCGCTGGGGCGTTGCGAAGAACATCGTGGTCGGCTGGTTCATCACGATGCCGGCCGCCGCCATCAGCGCCGCGGTCTGCTACTGGGTCGTCCTGCTCGCCTTCGGCTGACGACGGCGGCCACGGCTTCGGGCCGAGAGGCATCACGGGCGGAAAAATGGGCCCGCCCCCCGGGAGCGGGGGCGGGCCCTTCGCCTTGCGGTGGCACCGCCATGCAGCACCGCGAGGCCGTTGTGGGACCGGGCTTCGTACGCGCCCGGCCTGCGCGTCAGCCGGCTCTGCTGCTCAGCCGGCCCTGCTGCTCAGCCGAAGCGGCCGGAGATGTAGTCCTCGGTGGCCTGCACCGACGGGTTGGAGAAGATCCGCTCGGTGTCGTCGACCTCGATGAGCTTGCCGGGCTGGCCGACGGCCGAGAGGTTGAAGAACGCGGTGCGGTCCGAAACGCGCGCCGCCTGCTGCATGTTGTGCGTCACGATCACGATCGTGTACTGCGACTTCAGTTCGCCGATCAGGTCCTCGATGGCGAGGGTGGAGATCGGGTCCAGGGCCGAGCAGGGCTCGTCCATCAGCAGCACCTGCGGCTCGACCGCGATGGCGCGGGCGATGCACAGCCGCTGCTGCTGACCGCCGGAGAGACCCGAACCGGGCTTCTTCAGCCGGTCCTTGACCTCGTTCCAGAGGTTGGCGCCCTGCAGGGACTTCTCGACGATGTCGTCGAGCTCCCGCTTCTTGTAGTTGCCGTTCAGCCGCAGGCCGGCCGCGACGTTCTCGTAGATGGACATGGTCGGGAACGGGTTGGCCCGCTGAAAGACCATGCCGATGGTGCGGCGGACCGCCACCGGGTCCACGCCGGAGCCGTAGACGTCCTCGTTGTCGAGCATCACCTTGCCCTCGACGCGGCCGTTCGGCGTGACCTCGTGCATCCGGTTGAGGGTGCGCAGGAAGGTCGACTTGCCGCAGCCGGACGGGCCGATGAAGGCCGTGACGGAGCGGGGTTCGACGGTCATGGAGATGTCGTCGATGGCGCGGTGCTGGCCGTAGAAGGCGGTGAGGCCGCTGACGTCGATGCGCTTGGCCATGGGAACTGTCACTTCTTTCTTACGCGGGGCCGAGGGGGGCTCGGCGGCCCGAAGTCTTCTGGGTCGGGGCCGCCGCAGCTCAGCTGCGCGCTCCCTTGGGGGCCTTCCAGCGGGCGATGCCGCGGGCGACCAGGTTGAGGATCATCACGAAGGCGATCAGCGTGAGCGCGCCCGCCCAGGCGCGTTCCAGGCTCGCGTCGTTGCCGAGCTTGTACTGGTTCCACACGTACAGCGGCAGCGACTCCTGCGCTCCGTTGAACGGGTTCGGGTTGATCAGCTCGTTGCCGAACACCAGCAGCATCACGGGGGCGGTCTCGCCGGTGATGCGGGCGATGGCGAGCATGACGCCGGTGGTGATGCCGCCGATCGCGGTCGGCAGGACGATCTTCAGGATCGTCTTCCACTTGGGCACGCCCAGGGCGAGGGACGCCTCGCGCAGCTCGTTCGGTACGAGCTTCAGCATCTCCTCCGTGGAGCGGACCACGATCGGCATCATCAGGATGGCCAGCGCCAGCGAACCGGCGAAGCCGGAGGGCCCGAAGCCGAGGCCGAGGTTCCAGAAGGCGAGCACGAACAGGCCGGCCACGATGGACGGGATGCCCGTCATGACGTCGACGAAGAAGGTGACCGCGGTGGCGAGCTTCCCGCGTCCGTACTCGACGAGGTAGACGGCGGTGAGCAGCCCCAGGGGCGCGGCGATCAGCGTGGCGATGCCGACCTGTTGGAGGGTTCCGAGCAGCGCGTGGTAGACGCCGCCGCCCTGCTCCAGGTTGGTCATGCCGCCCATGGAGTGCGTGAGGAAGTAGCCGTCGAGCAGCTTCGAGCCGTTGGCGATCGTCGTCCAGGCCAGCGAGACCAGCGGCACGATGGCGACGATGAAGCAGACCCAGACGATGCTGGTCGCGACCCGGTCCTTGGCCTGCCGCTTGTTCTCGACGGCGCTGGTGATCACGTACGAGCCGACGACGAACAGCAGCGCGGCGATGAGGCCCCACTGGACCTGGCTCTGCCAGCCGGCGACCTTGCCGATGCCGACGCCGAGCGCGATGGAGACCAGCGCGATCAGGAACGGGGACCAGCGCGGCATCCGGCGGTGCGCGAGCGGGGTGGACGGCGGCGGTGCGTCGTTCACCTGCGGCTTTTCCATCAGTGCGTTGCTCATGCGTTGGCCCCCGAGTACTCCTTGCGGCGAGCGATGATCAGCCGGGCCGCGCCGTTGACCAGCAGGGTGATGACGAAGAGGACGAGGCCGGAGGCGATCAGTGCGTCGCGGCCGAATTCGTCGGCCTCGTTGAACTTCGCGGCGATGTTCTGCGCGAAGGTGCCGCTGCCCGGATCGAGCAGGTGCGGCGTGAAGAAGAAGGCGGGGGAGAGCACCGTGGCCACGGCCATCGTCTCGCCGAGCGCGCGGCCGAGGCCGAGCATCGAGGCGGAGATGATGCCGGAGCGGCCGAAGGGCAGCACCGACATCCGGATGACCTCCCAGCGGGTGGCGCCCAGCGCCAGCGCGGCCTCCTCGTGCATCTTCGGCGACTGCAGGAAGACCTCGCGGGTCACGTTGGTGATGACCGGCAGGATCATGATGGCGAGCAGGATGCCCACCGTGAAGATCGAGCGGGCGGGGCTGCCCGGCGAGGACATGTCGAAGATGACGGTCCAGCCGAAGAACTGGTCGAGCCAGCTGGTGAGGCCGTTCAGATAGGGCACCAGGAACAGGGCGCCCCACAGGCCGTAGATGATTGACGGCACGGCGGCCAGCAGGTCGACGATGTACGCGAGCGGCATGGCCAGCTTGCGCGGCGCGTAGTGCGAGATGAACAGCGCGATGCCGATCGCCACCGGGACCGCGATGACCATCGCGATGACCGAGCTGACGACCGTGCCGAAGGCGAGGATGCCGATGCCGAAGGCCGGCGGGTCACCCTCGGGGTTCCACTGGAAGGCGGTCAGGAAGTTGACCGAGTCCTGGGAGATCGCGAGGTAGGCGCGGTAGCCGAGGAAGGCCGCGATGGCGGCCATGATGACGAGCAGCGTGATGCCCGAGCCGCGGGAGAGCCCGCGGAAGATCTTGTCTCCCGGGTGGACCGCCTTGCCCTTCACCGGGGGCGGGCCGGAGTCGTCCGGATCCGCGTGTGGTGTCGGGGGCGGGGCTGCCGGGGTGGGAGTTATATCCATGGTGTCTCCGGTCTGGGTGGGGACTCATCCCCTGGCGGCGGTGCACCGGATGGGCGAAGCGGTGAGGCTGGGGACGTGGATCTGTGGGAGGTGCGCGGCGGCGTGCCGCCGCGGCCGGCCCCGTACTGCGTCGTGCTGACGGGGACCGGCCGCGGCGTACGTCAGCCGAGCTCCGGAACGGTCTTGCGGACCTTCTCCGCGATGCCTTCCGGCAGCGGCGCGTAGCCGAGCTCCTTCAGGGCGCTCTGGCCTTCCTTGCTCGCCGTGTAGTTGAGGAAGGACTTGGTCGCGGCGAGGGTCTCCTTCTTGTTGCCCTTGTCGCAGGCGATCTCGTACGTGACGAGCATCAGCGGGTAGGCGCCCTCGGTCTTGGTCTTGTAGTTCAGCTCCAGGGCCAGGTCCTTGTCCTTGCCCTCGACCTTGGCGTCGGCGATCGCCTTGGAGGCGTTCTCCGAGGTGGCCTCGACGGGCTGCTTGGCGCCGGTGTCGAGCTTCACCTTGCTGAGGCTGTTGGCGTCGGCGTAGGAGAGCTCGAAGTAGCCGATGGCGCCCTCGGTCTGCTTGACCTGCTGGGCCACGCCGGCCGAACCGGACGCGGACTGGCCGCCCTTGGCGGGCCAGGACTTCTCGTCCTCGTACTTCCAGTCCTGCGGCGCGGCGTCGCCGAGGTACTTGCCGAGGTTCTGGGTGGTGCCCGACTCGTCCGAGCGGTGGAAGGCCTGGATGTCCTTGGCGGGCAGCTTGGCCTTCGGGTTCAGCTTCTGGATCGCCGGGTCGTTCCACTTCTTGATCTTCGAGTCGAAGATCTTGGCGATGGTCGGTGCGTCGAGCACCAGGTTGTCCACGCCGGAGAGGTTGTACGAGACGGCGACCGGGCCGCCGACCATCGGCAGGTTGACGCCCTGGCCGGACTTGCAGACCTTCTTGGAGGACGCGACCTCGTCGGGCTTCAGGGCGGAGTCGGAGCCGGCGAAGGCGGTGGTGCCCTGCAGCCACTCCTGGATGCCGCCGCCGGAGCCGATGTCCTTGTAGTTGATCTGCGTGCCCTTGCAGGCGGCCTCGTAGTTCTTCTTCCAGAGGTCCACCGCGTTCTTCTGGGCGCTGGACCCGGAAGCGAGCAGCTTGCCCTTGCCGTCACACTTGATGTTCTTGGCGGCCTGGGCTGTGGAGCTGTTGGGGTTCTCCGCGTTGTTGTCCGAGCCACAGGCGGTGAGTACCAGGGCGCCGGAGACCGCGACCGCGCCGAGCGTGAGGGCGCGAAGCCGGTTCGTGCGCTGAAGCTTCACTTTCGTTCCGTTCCTTCCTGGGCCGCCGGTGGGGTCGGCGTGCGTGAGGTGAGTGGGGTGCTCTTCTCTGGGAGCTCCCTGTTCGAGCGTGGTTCAGCTGTGACCCAGCGGCCCTGCCCGAAGGCGTGGCGCGCTCTGGGTAAGGCTGAAATTAGGCAGGACAGGTGAAGCGGCCGACGGGGGTGGATGAACACAGGGTGAACCCCTGCGGTCGACCCGGTGGCTCGCGGCGCGGCTCGCTGCGTGGGGTCGACTGCGGCCCGTGCGTGACTCTGTTGGTTTCGCAGCGTGCATGGCACCATCCGCAGCGTTGGGACGGGCCGGCCGTACGGGCCGGGCCCGGGCGACGTACCGAGGCGCCAGGGGGTGGCTGCGGGTGACAGGGCCGGGAAAGCAGCGTGCGGTGGTCGTGGTGTGCGCGCTCGGAGTGCTGGCGCTGCCGGCCGCGGGCGGCGCGTATGCCGAGCCGAAGCCACAGCCGACGGGGAGCCGGTCCGGCGGGGACGGCGGGGCGGAGACGCGGCGCCTGGAGAAGATCCGCAAGCAGATCGAGAGGCTGCACGACAGAGCCGGCTCCGCGACCGAGGCGTACAACGGTGCCGAGGAGAAGGTGGAGAAGCAGCAGAAGCAGATCGTCTCCCTCGCGCGGAAGATCGACTCCACGCAGGGCCGGCTGCACAAGCTGAACGCCACGGCCGGGGCCATGGCCCGGGCCCAGTACCGGGCCGGCGGCATGCCGCCCGAGGCCCAGGTCGTACTCCGGAAGCATCCGGACAAGTTCCTGCACGACGCGATGCTCGCCCGCAAGGGACAGCAGGCCGCGAAGAGCTTCATCGCCGAACTGACCGGCACCAGAAGGGCGTTGAGCGGATACGCGCAGGACGCCACGGACGAGTGGCAGCGCCTGGAGTCCAACCGGAAGCAGAAGGCGGCGGCGAAGAAGAAGATCCGGCAGCAGCTGCGGCGCGCCGAGCGGATCGAGTCCCGGCTGGCGAAGGAGGAGCGCGCCGAGCTGCGCAGGATGGACGACGAGGCGGCGTACCAGCGGCAGGCGAAGTGGCTGAAGTCCGGGGTGCTCGACGAGATCGACGGCAAGGCGACCAAGGCCGGCAAGCGCGCCATCGCGTACGCCACGAACCAGATCGGCAAGGACTACGAGTGGGGCGCCGAGGGGCCGAAGACCTTCGACTGCTCCGGGCTGACGCTGCGCGCGTGGCAGGCCGCGGGCAAGGAGATCCCGCGCACCTCGCAGGAGCAGTGGAAGCAGCTGAAGCGGATCCCCGTGCGGAAGATGCGGCCCGGCGACCTCATCATCTACAAGAAGGACGCCAGCCACGTCGGCATGTACGTCGGCGACGGCGCCATGGTGAACGCGCCCAGGACCGGCCGGCAGATCGCCGTCGAGGGCGCGGGCGCGCTGCCGATCCTCGGAGTGGTACGCCCCGACGCGTGACCTTCCTCATGCGCCCCCGCGTCACGTCGCGCGGGGGCGCGGTGAACTCGCCCCGGTGTGACGGCATATGACGCCCGACGTTTCCCGCCAACCATTCCGTACACGCGTACGGGGGCGCTAGGGTCCTTCGGAAGCCCGGCACGTGCCGCCCGACCAGCGCACGCACCGGGTTGCAGGGGGTGCGCCGGACGGTGCGCCGCCACGCCCTCGGGGGGAGGGACGAGGAAAGGACATGCCCGTGCGTGTGCCGACGGCCGGGCCGCGAGGCCCGGAGGCCACGCGGCCCGCCCACAGCGGTGCCCTGACACTTCTCGTGATCGAGGACGATCCGACGGGCGCCAGCAGCGTGCCCGAACTCCTGGACGGCACCAGTGGTTCGGGCTCCGGCGCCGCGCGCGAACGCATCCGGGTCCGTACCGCCCGCAATCTCACCGAGGCCGAGCGGCTGCTCACCGACGACGTGCACTGCATCCTGCTGGACCTCGCGCTGCTGCCGGTCACGGCGCCCCCGGAGGCCGAGGCCGGTGCGCCGGACGACGAGGAGCAGCCCGCCGAGCTGGAGATGCTGCACCGCGTCCTGCGGCTCGCGCCCCGGCACGCCGTCCTCGCCCTCACCGACGGCGAGGAGGCGGAACGGGCCGCGGACGCCGTACGGGTCGGCGCGCAGGACTACCTCTTCCGCGAGGAGCTCGACGGCCGCACCCTCAGCCGCGCCATCCGCTACGCCGTCGAGCGGAAACGGTCGGACCTGGCGCAGCGCCAGCTCACCGAGTCCCGGCTGCGGGCCCAGGAGAACGCCCGGCTGGAGCGCGGGCTGCTGCCGACGCCGCTGCTGGAGGGCAGCCCGCTGCGGTTCGCCGCGCGCTACCGGCCCGGCCGGTCCCGCGCCCTCCTCGGCGGCGACTTCTACGACGCCGTCCGCACCGCCGACGGCACCGTGCACGCCATGATCGGCGACGTGTGCGGGCACGGCCCGGACGAGGCGGCGCTCGGCGTCGAACTCCGCATCGCCTGGCGCGCGTTGACCTTCGCCGGGCTGTGCGGCGACGAACTGCTCGGCACGCTCCAGCAGGTGCTGGAACACGAGCGGGGCAGCGAGGAGATCTTCGCGACGCTGTGCACCATCGACATCGCGCCCGACGCGCGCAGCGCCGGCGTCTGCCTCGCCGGACACCCCTCGCCGCTGGTCACCGGGCGGGACGGGACACGGCCGCGACTGCTGCCGTACGACGAGAGCGGTCCCGCGCTGGGGCTGCTCCCCACCGCGCGCTGGCCGCGCCGGCAGGTCGAACTGGGCCGCGCCTGGAGCCTGCTGATGTACACCGACGGCCTCATCGAGGGCCGCGTCGGAGAGGGCCGCGGACGCCTCGGCCAGGACGGGATGACGGACATCGTCGCCGACTGGGCGGCGCGCGGGGCCCGCGGCGAGTCACTGCTCGACGCGACGATGTCGGACGTACGGCGGCTGAACGGCGGCGAACTCACCGACGATGTGGCCGTGATGCTCCTCGCCCGCGGGTGAACGCCTCCGGGGCTTGCCCGGGGGTGATCCGCTTCCGTGGCCCGGGGGTGACCGCTTCCGGGCTTTACCCGGGTTGATCCGTTTCCGGGTGCCCGGGGACGACCGCTTCCGGGCCGGGCGGGTCAGCCGTTGAACGGGCCGTACGGGCCGTCGCTGCTGCTGCCGCCCTTGCGGCGCGGGCCGCGCTGCCGGCCGCCGGAGACCTGCTTGACGGCGGGGCGCACGTCGACGATGTAGACGATGGTGGCGATCAGCCCGATGATCTGCAGCAGCACCATCGGCACCAGCAGATTCACCAGCACCGTGATGCCGAGGATGATCATCCACATCGGCTTGGTCTGCTTGTCCGCGGCGCGGTAGGCGTCCTCCCGGCGCAGCGCGGAGTCGATGAAGGCGAACACCGCGAGCGCGAGCACCGCCACAGTGATCAGCTCGAGCACTGAATTGAAGCCCTGCATCAACATGGGTGTTCACTTCCCCTGTGGTCGTCGTCTCTGCGTCGCCGCAGCGGGCCCTTCCCGTCGGCCACCGTACCCGGACAACGGTCCGGGCACGCCAGGCGTGCCCGGACCGTTGTCTTCACCGCGCCCGCGGGGCGGTCACCCCGCGGGGCCCCGGCGGGGCGCCGCGCGGGCCACCTCGTGGGTCAGCCAATGGGCCTTGCGGGTCAGGAGTCCGACTTCGGGGTGGTCTTCTTCGTGGTGGTGGTCTTCCGGGCGGTGCTGCCCGAGGCGGTGCCGCCGGAAGTGGTGCTGCCGGAGGTGGTGCTGCCCGATGTGGCGGTGTTCTTCTTGGCGGACGGGCCCGGCTTCGGCTCGGTCTTCGCCTCCGTCTTGGGCTCGGACTTCGCCCCGTTGCCGGTCTCCGTCTTGGCCTCCGCCTTCGGCTCGGACTTGGCGCCCGTGCTCGTGCCGGCGGCGCTGCCCTGCGGCTTGCCGGCCGGCGGCTCGGCGACCTTCACCGGCTCGCGCTCGACCGTGACCTGCGTGTCCCCGGACTCTTCCTCGCCGCGCCAGGTCTGGACGGCGCCCCGGCCGCGCTCGGCCAGCTCGTCGTACGTCTCCCGGGCCTTCACGGCGTACTCGGCGACCAGGCCGACGCCCTGCAGCGCGTAGTGCTGGGTCTGCTCACGCAGCTTCTTGATGTCGGTGTCGAGCGAGCCGAGCACCTCGCTGACCCTGGTCTGGGTCTCCTTGGCCTGCTCGGTCACCTTGGCCTGGGTGTCCTTGGCCTGCTGGGTGACCTTGGCCTGAAGCTCCTTGGGGTCGGTCTCCCGGACGGCGGCGATCCGGTCCGGGGCCTCCTCGCGGATCTTGTCGATGACACCGGCGGCGAAGTACAGCGGCGTCGGGTCGGTGAGGGTCTTGCGGATGTCGTTGGCGATGGCCATGAGGGTCCCTCCCACAAAACTGGGCCGGTCGTGTGATGCGACAGCGGCTGTGCTGATGTACGGCTGTGCGGCGTGCGTCTTCAGCAGCCCTTACCGGGCCTCGGCTCCGCCTGTGTTCTCCGGATCTTCGTCCTGTCCCCCCGCGTCCTTGACCGCGGACGTGCCGTTCTCTTTGCGGAACGACTCGTAGATCTGCAGCAGCGCCTGCTTCTGCTGATCGTTGATCGACGGATCGGCGAGGATCGCGGCCGGGACCTGCAGGAGGTCCTCCCGGTCGCGCTCGTCGAGGATCCCGGCCTGCACGTACAGCGTCTCCGCGGAGATCCGCAGCGCCTTGGCCAGCTGCTGGAGGATCTCCGCGCTCGGCTTGCGCAGCCCGCGCTCGATCTGGCTGAGGTACGGGTTGGACACCCCCGCGGCATCGGCGAGCTGACGCAGCGACAGCTTGGCGTTCTGCCGCTGCTCCCGCAGGAACTCACCGAGATTGCCGACGTTCAGGGAAGCCATGTCCCCAAGAGTGCCTCCCCCCGCTAACTTTTGCAAGCGACCGCTTGCAAAAGTCGCGTTAACGCCCCGCTGCGGCCGTGTATACGGGACCTGGGCGGGGCGGCCATGCGCGGTCGGGCCGGAGCGGCTGAGGCGTCAGCGGGGGGCGAGGGCGGTAACGACCTGCGCGAGCGCGGCGAGGAAGCGCCCCGCACTCTCGCCCCCCGGACACGGCCCCGGCACCGCCGACGAACTCCAACTCCACATCCACCCCGCCCTGTTCCCCAACTCCTCGCCGCACACCGGCTGGACGTCGAACCCCCGCTGCCTGCGTTCCGCTTCGACAACGGCCCTGTACTCAGCGGCGACCAGCCCGAGGAAGTGCTGTTCGCCGCGCTCGCGGGATGGGCGGCGGTGGGGCGGGCTGTCAGTTCTCGCCGAACAGTTCCAGCAGTTCGCGCTTTTCGAACATGCGGGCCGTGTCGACGGCGGAGGGCTGGCCCGCGCGCGGGTCGGCGCCGCCGTCGAGCAGCGCCCGTACGACCTCGTCCTCTCCCTTGAACACGGCGCCGGCGATGGGGGTCTGGCCCCGGTCGTTCACCCGGTCCGGGTCGGCGCCGCGCTTGAGCAGGGACCGTACGACGGGGGCGTGCCCGTGGTACGCGGCCAGCATGATGAGGGTGTCGCCCTTGTCGTTGCTGAGGTTGGCGGGGACGCCGGCGTCCACGTAGGCGGCGACGGTGTCCGTGTCCCCGTGCCGCGCGAGGTCGAAGATCTTCTGCGCGAGCTCCAGCACCTCGGGGTCGTGCGCGGGCTCGTTGCTCTGGGGAGTGGGTGCGTCGGTCATCGCGGCTGGTCCTCCTCGTGCATCAGGTGCTGTCCACCTTACGTACGGCCCCGCACACGGACGATCACACGTGCGCACCCGTCACACGTGCGCGCCGGGGTCGACGATCTTCAGCACGTCCCGCAGCGAACCCACCACGTGCTCGGCGCCCGCGTCCGACAGCTCGGCCGCCTTCCGCGGATTCCGCGCGTACCCCAGGAACGCCACGCCCGCGGCCCGCGCCGCCTCCAGATCGCGCGGCGCGTCCCCGATCATCAGCGTCCCCTCCGCCGGCGCCCCCGTGGAGGACAGGGCGCGCAGCAGGCAGTCCGGATCGGGCTTCAGCCGCAGCTCCCCCTCTGCGCTGCGCCCGTGCACGTGCCCGGCGAACAGCCCGCCGGTGAGCCGCGTCTGCAGGTAACGCTCCACGGCCGGCTGCGAGTTGTTCGTCGTGATCGCCAGCTTCCGGCCCGTCGAGTACAGCGTGCGCACCAGGCTGTCGGCGTACAGCGTCGGAAACGCGTACGGCGCGGCCGCCGTCTCCTCGTCCGTCAACGCCGCCTCGATCACCCGCGCCGTCCCGTCGGCGACGGTCTCGGGGTGCGCGAACACAGCCTCCAGAAGTATGTGCGTATCGTCCGTTTCGGGTACCACGCCACTTGCCAGCCAGCGAGCAGGTACGAGCCCGCGCAGCCGCTCGGCGACAACGGGAGCCGGACGGTGGTGGAACAGATGGCAAATGGGGCCGTCGAAGTCGAAAAGCACACACTTCGTGGAGCCGATGAGATCACGCATCTCGGTCCTCGGTCCGTTCCGGTAGACGGTGGCTGATGCCGTGGCGAGGTACAACTATCTCCGCGTGGGTGGTCTGCGTACAGCGTTCAGCCGGGGCGGCCTGCCGTTTGTTGCTCATACCACCGGCGCAGCGCCTCCTTCACCTCGTACGAGGTCGGAGTGCCGCTCAGGCTCAGCGGGCCCCGGGCACGGTCGAGCGCGCGCCATACGGCGTCGGTCGCGGTGTCGAAGGCCTTCTCGTCCGGGGCGGAAGCATTGAATTCGTCCTCGCCCGGATCGGGGAGGAGCGCGAGAGCGGCACGCATGGTGTCGGGATAGACGGACTGCGCGTACTCGAAATCGAGGTAGACGGGGAAGTCCTCCGCCATACCGCGAAGTAGGGCCGCGTGCCCCCTCATGCGCAGTGTGTGCCGCCACAGCCCGATCAGACGCGCGCGTTCCGCATCGGTGTAACCCATGCGGACGACGTGCGTGGCCAGTTCGTGAAGCGGATCGCCGTACAGGGCCGTCTCCCAGTCCACCAGGGTGAGAGTGCCGTCGTCGTCGCGCCGCAGCAGATTGGCCCGGTGGACGTCTGTGTGCAGCAGCGCGTACGGACGTGGGGTCAGCCGCTTGGCCTCCCGTTCGAACTGCAGCATCGCGTCCTCGGGGATTCCCAGCTCCTCGAACAGGCCCTGGAACACGGTGTGGTTCCGGACGTAGACGTGCTTGTGCGCGAAGTCGGCCAGGTACTGGAGGAAGCCCGTGCTGTCGCCGGAGGCAGGCCAGTTGCCCGGAAGCGGGGGCAGCGTCTTTTCCGGAACGGAGGCCATGTCCCCGAACAGGGCGGCGATGTCGCGCAACGTCTCGCGGCCCACGGCGCTGCCGGGGGGTGCGACGTCGGCAAGCACCGTGCCTTCGACGTATGTGTGGAGGGCGATGTCGTCCACGGTCGTGAGCGGGCGGGGTACTCCGGGCAGCGAGGTCCGTACGGCATCCAGCACGGCGCCCTCGTCCCACCAGATGCGGAGAACGACTTTCGGAACGTGCAGCGGGGTGCGGAACTTCCCACGGGTGCCTGGAGGTACACCCAGTATCGAGACCAGCGGCTCGCGCAGTTCGACCACGTAATTGCGGTTGTGGTGGCCCTTGAGCGTGAGGCCTCCGGGGCAGTCCATGTGCTGTTGGAAGTGGCACGACAGAGGGTCGTCCGAAAACCGGACGGGCTGCGGTTCGATGTGGGTCGTCATCCAGGGGAGCCGGTGTTCAGATGAAAGACGGGCGCGCTGAGACTACCCCTCCGCCGGGTCACTCCTGCGCTTTTGGGAAGGGTCTTACTCCAACGGGGCTGCGATCGACTCCCAGAGCGCTTCGAACCACTGCTTGGAGTCTTCGGTGAAGGCGTCCTCCGCGGCGCGGAACAGCTTCGAGTTGAGCCCGAGGACGTCGTACATGCCGAAGGAGTCCCCGGCGTACGTGACATTGCGCTGCACGACGCTGTAGTAGCCGAACAGTGCCTCGGTGCCGTTGAGCAGGTACAGCTTGTGGAACGGGGTGGCGGCCACGCTCCTGACCTCAAGGGTGACGTCGGGGATGCGGATCGCGCCCAGCAGGAATCGGAGCGCCTGCGTGTACGTGTTCTGGATCTCGTGCAGCCGACGCAGCGGGTAAGGGCTGTCCGGATCGTCCACGTCGCGCGGCAGCGCCAAGCGGGCGTCCTGGCCGGGAACGATGACGCGTACGCGCAGTTCCTGCGGGGTGAGTTCGCCGCCGAGGATGGCGCGGCGGGGCTCCGCGAGAGCATTGTTGAGGGTCTCCGTCGTGAGGCAGTACGCGTCCACGGTCACGCGTTCGGCTTGGAATGCCTCATACAGCCGATCCGCGAGCTCCTCACCGGCGAGCTGGGGCTGCTCCTGCTCCGCGGCGGGCTTGGCTACTGTCGGTGGTGCTCCGCGGCCCCGGGGCAACAGCAGCCCCTCGTGTGTGAGCGCTTCCAGTGCGTGTCGTACGACGTTCCTGTTCACATCGAACTCGGTGACCAGCTTCTGCTGGCTGGGAAGGCGCGTCCCGGGGGACAGGGCGCCGGACCGGATGCGCTCACGGAGAGCGGCGGCGACGACCTCATGAGGCAGTCTGCCGTTCTCGGAAGAACTCCTCTTACTCACACCAGGACCCTACAACTTCCGGCCAATGGGCGGGAGTTGTCTGCCAACTGTTTTCGAGTTGTCGCCAACTGGGGACGATAGTAAGTGAGTTGGCACCAACTTAGTACAGGCGATACCAGGTTCGCCGAGTTGGCTCGACACATCGCATGATCTGCAGGGCCGCACGGTCTGCGAGGTCCGCCGGTCACGTCCGGCGTGACGCGTCCCCCCACCCCCCCACCTCCGCCCGTCCAACGGCGTATGGGCGCACATCCGCACCGCCTGTCCCTCCCCTTGCTCCGCCAGGGGTCCCCGCTGCTTTTCCGAAGGAGGGAACAGCATGCCTGTGTTCGCTCTTGCCTTCGCCGCCCTCTTCGTGGGGTTCGAGCAGTTCATGCAGCTCAACTTCGGCGCCGCCGGGGTTCTCGGGTGCCTGCTGCTCGCCGTCGGATTCGAGGCGAAGAACGTGACGTGCAGCTGCGTCGGCGCGGCCGTGCTGACCATGCTGCTCGTCTGACCGGTCCGGCTCCCCCGCCCGTCTGGAGGGGAGGGCGGGGGAGCCCCGGACCTGCGTCAGATCCCCGCCTGCATCAAATCCCGAAGGGTTCCTCAGAACATGTCCGGGCACCACGGGCGGCGTGCCGTGCGGAACAGGACGTCGGCCGTCGCGGCCGCACCGTCCCTGCGCTCCTCGACGAGGCCGAGCGCGGTGAGCCGCGTCGCGGAGTCGTCGCCCAGATACAGCATTCCCAACGCGCCGGTCTCCATGGCGAGATCGGCGTCTTCGCGCGTCGGTACGCACTTCGCGCCGTCCGGACCCTCGCCCGCCTCCAGCCGGAACCGGCCTCCGGCGAGACCCGTCGGGTCGTGCAGCTCCAGTACGAGCGTGTCGGCGGCGCCGTACGTACGGCTCTCCAGCATCCGCGGTACGTCGAGCGGGCGCAGCCACAGGAAGTCGGCCTGTGTGGTGATCCGGGCCGCGCGCGGGTCGGGCAGCAGCTGCGGCAGCACATCGTCGGGTGAGCGCTGGCCCGAACGGACGCGTGCCACCCAGTCGATGGACAGGACGAAGTGCCACAGCGCGCGCTCGGCGGCGGGGCCGGTGGCGAAGAGGGACCTCACCTGCGCGATGTAGTCCGGCAGTTCGGCATTCCAGTGCTCCTCGAGGGAGTACGTGACGACGCCCTGCGGCACCCCGTCGGCGTCCCGGTACACGGCGCAGAAGGGCGGTGTGAAGCCGTCGTTGGGGAACCGGAGCTCACCGGTGTGGATCCGCCACCACAGGGCGTCGCGGTCGACGATGCCCTGCCGGTGCGGCATCGCGCGGTAGCGGTCGTACAACTCGGGGCCCACGCGGCGCAGTTCCGCCATGTCGACGATGTCCACGCGGCCGCCGTCGCCGGGGCCGGCGTACCGCTTGTCGAGGCCCGTACGGGCGACCTCCACCTCCCAGGTCGTCGCCCAGGTGGCGGGCCCGTACCCGTACCGGCCGTAGATGCGGTGCTCGGCGGCGACCAGCGAGGCCACCGCGTCGCCGCGCTCCTTCGCCTCCTCCATGGCGCCCGCCATCATCCGGCTGAGGAGTCCACGGCGGCGGTGCGTGGGCGTGACGGTCACGCTGGAGACGCCGCACGAGGGGAGCGCCGCGCCGCCGGGAACGGTGAGTTCCTGCCGGATGGTGCGGAAGGTGCCGACGCAGCGGGAGCCCTCGTACGCGCCCTGGATGCGGGAGAGGTCCTTGCCCTCCAGCCGCCCCCGCACCTCTTCGTCGGACACCTCGGGCGACCGGAGGAAGCCGATGCCGGCCGCCCGGAGCCACTCGGGAAACTCGTCGGGGGAGGAGAGCGTACGGATATCCAGGGTCATGGCGGTCACGCTAGGCGCTCCGTGGGGCGTCCCGCATGTGTGTTTTCCGTACGGCGGGAGGGCGTTGGGCGGGTGCGGTCCGCCTCGTGGCCGGGGTTCGCGCAGTTCCCCGCGCCCCTGTCGGGGACCCGCGCCCCTTAGGGGAGCCTCAGAACGCCGCGCGGATCTCGCCCACCCGGTGCCCGCCGCCCAGCAGCGGCGCCTCGGCGATCCGGGGCAGTACGGGAGGCGTGACGTCCATCCGCTCCAGCGCCCGCGCGAGGACCGGGCCGAGCGCCCGCGTACCGCCGTCGTCGAGCTTGAAGGCGAGTGCCCGGCCGTCCGGCAGGGCGACGGCCTGCACCGCTTCGGCGCCCATCTTCGAGAGGGTGCCGGGCAGTTCACGCATCAGCCAGGTGTCGTGCCGGCGGCTGCCCGCCACGTACTCGGGGTGCTCCCGCATCGCGGTGGCGACCCGGCCCGCCGCGCTGTCCGCGGGCGCGAGCGCGACCGAACGGAAGGCGCGGGCGAGGCCCGTGAGGGAGACGGCCATCAGCGGGGCGCCGCAGCCGTCCGTACCGGTGTGTGCGACGGGCTCGCCCGCGAGCTCCTCCAGCGTCTCGTGCACCAGCCGCTGCAGCGGGTGGTCCGGCGCGAGGTAGCTGTCCAGCGGCCAGCCGTTGGCCGCGCACACGGCGAGCATCGCGGTGTGCTTGCCGGAGCAGTTCATGGTGGTACGTGCGCGGCCGTGCCCGGCGGAGAGGTAGAGCTCCGCCTCCTCCTGGTCGAGGGGCAGGTCCGGCGGGCACTGCAGGTCGTCCTCGGACAGCCCGTACTCGGCGAGCATCTTCTGCACCAGGTCGAGGTGGAACCGTTCGCCGGAGTGGCTGGCCGCCGTCAGCGCCAGCCGCTCACCGGCCAGTTCGAACCCGGTGGACTCGCCGGCGCGCAGTACGGCGGTGGCCTGTACGGGCTTGTTCGACGAGCGGGGGTAGACCGGCGCGGCCGGGTCGCCCAGCGACCAGGCGACGCTCCCGTCGGCCTCCAGCGCGACCAGCGCGCCACGATGACGGCCCTCGGTGAAGCCGGAACGGACGACCTCGGCGAGGACCGGGGATATTTCAGGGGACATCGACGGCGTGCCTTCCGGGGGCGGCTGAGCTGACGGGTGCGACTGTGCCCACCAGTACCCATGGGCATATTGGTACTGACGTGCCCCACCACGGTAACGCCGCCCCGCGCGCTTCCCCTCAGGACAGCAGGTCGTCGACCTGCGCCTCGCCCTCCCTGTACCGCCGGGCGATCTCCGTACTGCAGTCGTCCGCCGTGCGCTGCAGCGCGTGTCTGCGGTGCGAGACGCGCTGTTCGTAGCGGACGAGCCGGCCCATGGCGTCCCGCAGTTCGTCGTCCGTACGGGCGGTCAGGTCGCTCAGTTCGACCTCGGCCAGCATCTCCTCGGCCAGCCGCCGGTACTTCTCGCTGTGCGGTGTGCCGAGCGTCACGTGCCGTGCGGACGAACGGTGGCTGGAAGGGCTGTCGGTGAGGATCTGCGGCAGCAGGTCCAGCAGCGGCGATCCGGGCGCCGTACGCCGGGTGCGCTCCGCCTGCAGGATGTCGATCCGCCCCTGCAGCAGCCGGCGCACATAGCTGAGGTCGGCCTCCTCCTGCTGGGCCTCACGGCGCAGGGTGCGCAGTTCGGGCAGCCGGAGAGCGTGCAGATCGGGCTGCCCGGGGTCCCGGAGGACGTCGTACGGGCTGGTGTCGCGCTGCCGGGGCGGCACCGGACGGGCGGCGGCGGCAGCCGGCGCGGCGAGGCCCGTGGAGCCCGGCGGCTTCGCCTCCCGCTCGTCGGCCGTCGGACGCGGCGGCGCGGTGCCCGACCGCGCTGCCGGAACGCCACCGGACGTACTTCCGGCCCCGGTTGTGCTCATGGGTGATTTTCCCCTCATCGTCCCCGCTGCCCCTGTTGCCACCTGATGTCGCAGTGGCCTCGGTACGTGCCACGTGACCGCATCGTGCCATTACGTTGCTGCCCCGCGCAGCGGTTCCGCACCCATCCGGCGGCGCCCGCAACCCCGTCGGCGGGGCACGGCATGATGGCGGGTATGCGAGCAGTGGTGCAAAGAGTGAACGGCGCGAGTGTCGTCGTGGAGGGCGAGACGGCCGGCGAGATCGTCGGCGAGGGACTGTGCGTGCTGGTGGGAGTCACGCACGACGACACGGAGGCCAAGGCCGCCCAACTGGCCCGGAAACTGTGGTCGCTGAGGATTCTGGACGGGGAGAAATCCTGTTCGGACCTCGGCGCCCCGCTGCTCGTGATCTCTCAGTTCACTCTCTACGGTGACGCCCGCAAGGGTCGCAGGCCCACCTGGAACGCCGCGGCGCCGGGCCCGGTCGCCGAGCCACTGGTCGATGAAGTCGTGGCGCGGCTGCGGGAGTTGGGGGCCGAGGTGGCCACGGGCCGGTTCGGCGCCGATATGAAGGTATCCCTGACGAACGACGGCCCGTTCACGGTCCTCGTCGAGGTCTGAGCCGCCGTAAGGGGAGTCCCGTACGAGGAATCCCGTACGGGCTGCCGGCGGGGACCGGCCCCCGCCGGCAGCCCGGAGGCTACGGCGCGACCACGAGCTCCTGCGCCGCGGCCGTCGCCTCGTCACCCGCGATCAGGGCGGCGTCCGCCGGCACGTTGCGCTTGATGAGGGCCAGCGCGATCGGCCCCAGTTCGTGATGGCGGGCCGCGGTGGTGATGATGCCCAGCTTCCGGCCCTCGGGCCCGTCCGCCGCGAGCCGCACCGGGTCGCCGTGCACGGGGAGCCTGACCTCGCTGCCGTCCAGGTGCAGGAAGACCAGCCGGCGCGGCGGCTTCCCCAGGTTGTGCACCCGGGCCACCGTCTCCTGCCCGCGGTAGCAGCCCTTCTGCAGGTGCACCGCCGTCTCCAGCCAGCCCAGCTCGTGCGGAATGGTGCGGTGGTCGGTCTCCATGCCGAGCCGCGGCCTGTGGCCCTCCACCCGCAGCGCCTCGTACGCGAGCACGCCGATCGCCGGACCGGCCGCCTCCGCGAAGGACTTGAGGGACTCCCGGGGCAGGAACAGGTCACGGCCGTGCGGGGTCTCCCGTGCCACGGAGTCCGCCGGAGGATCGGTGATCGACCCGGCGGGCAGGTGCACGACCGCGTACTCCTCGGTGCGGTCGGTGACCTCCACGCGGTAGAAGAACCGCATGCTCTCCAGATAGGCGATCAGATCGCCCTGGGTGCCGGGCTCGGTGTGCATCCACACCGTCTCCCCGTCGTCGACGAGGTAGAGCGCGTGCTCGATGTGCCCGTTCGCGGAGAGGATCAGCGCTTCGGTGGCACGCCCCGCGGGCAGCTCGGACACGTGCTGCGTGATCAGCAGATGCAGCCACGACAGCCGGTCCGCACCGGACACGGTGACCACACCGCGGTGCGACAGGTCGACGAACCCGGAGCCGTCCGCGAGCGCGCGCTGTTCCCGGAAGAGGTCGCCGTAGTGCGCGGCGACACCTTCGTCCGGGCCCTCGGCGGCGACGGCACCCGGAAGGGACAGAAGCGGACTGTTGAAGGACATACGAACAGCCTACGACGCGCTGTCCGCATCCTTCGAGGAGCACTCCTCCGAACTCCTCTTCGCCGAGCACTGCCGGCACAGTCCGAAGATCGCGAAGTGCTTCATGTCCGTCTCGAACCCGAAGCGTTCCCGCAGCGCGTCGGTGAACGGCTGGGCGACGGACAGCTCCGCCTCGATCACGTCCGTGCAGTCCCGGCACACCAGGTGCATGTGGTGGTGCCGGTCCGCCAGGTGGTACGTGGGGGCGCCGTGGCCGAGGTGGGCGTGCGAGACCAGGCCCAGCTCCTCGAGCAGTTCGAGCGTGCGGTAGACCGTGGAGATGTTCACCCCGCCCGCCGTACGACGCACCTCGGCGAGGATGTCGTCCGGAGTGGAGTGCTCCAGTTTGTCCACGGCCTCCAGCACGAGCTGGCGCTGCGGAGTCAGCCTGTACCCGCGCGCCCTGAGATCGCTCTGCCAGTCGGTGGTAGCCACGACGCCAGTGTATGAGGCCAGTTGCTCACTTGAAGAAGGCGATGCCGTCGTCCGGCAGATCCTTCAGGTCCTTGGCCCACTCGCTGGGGTCGACGGCCTTCTTCAGGTGCGCCGACATGTAGGGCCGCAGCGGCACCTCGGGCGTCGACTTCTCGCCGACCCACATCAGGTCGCCCTTGACGTAGCCGTACAGCCGCTTGCCGCCGCTGTACTCGCCGGCGGAGGCGGTGCGCGCGATGGCGTCGGTGGCCAGGTCGATCTGCGGCTTCTGGTCGGCCATCTCGCCGTACCAGATCTCCGCGACGCCCTGGTCGCGGATCATCACGACCTCGACCTGGCGCTCGGAGTCGATCCGCCAGTAGCCGGACTCGGTCTCCAGCGGGCGCACCTTGTTGCCCTCGGAGTCGAGCTCCCAGCTGTGCGAGACGTACTCCAGGAAGTCGCGGCCGTCGTGGCTGAAGGTGACCTCCTGCCCGAAGTTGCACTTCTCCGTGCCCGGGAAGTCTGCGACGCCGGCGCCCTGCCAGTTGCCGAGCAGGAAGGCGAGCGGGACGAGGTCCGGGTGGAGGTCGGACGGGATCTCGATCATGGGAAGCTCAGTCGATCTCTAGGGGGCTGTCGGTTGACCGTGCCGCTCGGCTCAGCGCTGGCCCTCGAAGAGCTTCTTCAGGGTGAGGCCGGCGAAGGCCACCGTACCGATGCAGACCAGGACCATCAGAGCGGTGAAGAATGCCTCAAGCACGGGTGGCTCTCCTTGAGCGGCGAGGAGTGGTGTCTACGGACGGCCCCGAGTCTAGTCGGCGCCCGCGCGTGCTGTGATGTGAGGTTGCCCCGGTGTGCCGGGACCGCGCGCGTAGGGTCGCCGCATGGCGAAGAACAAGCTGGTGATCAAGGTGACCGCGGGCGCCGACGCGCCCGAGCGCTGCTCCCAGGCGTTCACGGTGGCGGGAGTGGCGGCGGCCAGCGGGGTGGAGGTCTCGCTGTGGCTGACCGGGGAGTCGGCGTGGTTCGCGCTGCCGGGCCGGGCCGCCGAGTTCGAACTGCCGCACGCGGCGCCGCTTCCCGAGCTGATCGAGGGTATTCAGGCGGCCGGGCGGATCACGCTGTGCACGCAGTGCGCGAAGCGCCGGGGCATCGAGGAGAAGGACGTGCTGGAGGGCGTACGCATCGCTGGAGCGCAGGTCTTCGTCAGCGAGGCCATGCAGGACGACGCGCAGGCGCTGGTGTACTGACCGGCCGACCGTACGGAAACTCTGCCGCAGCCCGTACGGAAGCTGTCCGCCGCAGCCGGCGGACAGCTCACGGGCAGCCCCGCGGAACAGAGCGAGGGCCGCGCCCCCAGCCAGTGGCGTCCAACCCTGGGGGTGCGGCCCTCGTCCGTCTGCGCGCGGTGGGTCACACCGCGATGGCGACCTCCGCGAGCCCGCCGTCCTGCGCGACGACGGTGCGGTCCGCCTGGCCGCCCGGCACCAGGGCGCGCAGCGTCCAGGTGCCCTCGGCCGCGTAGAAGCGGAACTGGCCGGTGGCGGAGGTGGGCACCTCCGCGGTGAACTCGCCGGTCGAGTCCAGCAGGCGCACGTAGCCGGTGACGGGCTCGCCGTCACGGGTCACGTTGCCCTGGATGGTGGTCTCACCGGGCTTGATGGTGGAGGCGTCCGGGCCGCCTGCCTGAGCTCCGCACATGCTGTTACCTCTCGGGTTCTGGGAAGGGCTCGGGGTTCTGGTGAACCGTCAGCTGTTGGCGCCGACCTCGACGGGCACGCCGACGAGCGAGCCGTACTCGGTCCAGGAGCCGTCGTAGTTCTTGACGTTCTGCTGGCCCAGCAGCTCGTGCAGCACGAACCAGGTGTGAGCGGAGCGCTCACCGATGCGGCAGTAGGCGATGGTGTCCTTGCCCAGGTCCACGCCCTCGCCCTCGTACAGCTCCTTCAGCTCGTCGTCCGACTTGAAGGTGCCGTCGTCGTTGGCCGACTTCGACCACGGGATGTTGCGGGCGCTCGGCACGTGGCCGGGACGCTGCGACTGCTCCTGCGGGAGGTGCGCCGGGGCGAGCAGCTTGCCGCTGAACTCGTCGGGGGAGCGCACGTCCACCAGGTTCTTGGCGCCGATCGCGTCGACGACCTCGTCGCGGAAGGCGCGGATCGAGGTGTCCTGCGGCTTGGCCTTGTACTCGGTCTTCGCGCGCTGCGGGACCTCGGCGACCAGGTCGCGGGAGTCCAGCTCCCACTTCTTGCGGCCGCCGTCGAGGAGCTTCACGTCCTGGTGGCCGTAGAGCTTGAAGTACCAGTACGCGTACGAGGCGAACCAGTTGTTGTTGCCGCCGTAGAGGACGACGGTGTCGTCGTTGGCGATGCCCTTCTCGGACAGCAGCTTCTCGAAGCCGGCCTGGTCGACGAAGTCGCGGCGGACCGGGTCCTGGAGGTCCTGCTTCCAGTCGATCCGGATCGCGTTCTTGATGTGGTTCTTGTCGTAGGCCGAGGTGTCCTCGTCCACCTCGACGATGACGGTCTTCGGGTCGTCGATGCGGGACTCGACCCAGTCGGCGTCAACCAGGACGTCGCTGCGGCTCATGCGAATCTCCTCCGGGAGAGAGCGGTGCGGGTAGGCGAATGCGGGGGCTACGAACGCGGGATGTGCGCGTGCCCTGCGGGGAGTGGGGCGGCCTGCGCGCACAGCGACGTACGCGCGAAGGCGTGGTGAGGCCGAGGCGAGCCTGGCGCCGGATCGCTCTAGCAGCGAGGGCGGGCGGCCGTCAGCCGGCCGCGCGACAGAGCATGGCGGCGATGCGGCACAGATCCACTGCCCGTCGCTTCGTGAGGTCCGCCTGTCGCTTCATGCGCTCGATCGTAAGGACGGGGGAGGGGCCGTGTCACCGTCGATCCGCATGCTGAGACTTTATTGTCCGCGATGTGGGATCGATGACCGGCCCCGCCGCCCGCGCGGGGGACGCGGACCAGTGCGCAGCGCGTCCCGCATCTGGCCTGCGGACGCCGCCGTCTCGTGCAGTGGGACACCGGTCCGGGGGAGCTACCCCGTCAGCTTGACGTCCGAACCCTCCACCGACAGCTCGATGCCCCGCTGCGTCGCCTCGACCTTGCCGAGCTTCAGCCCGGAGGGCAGCCCGTCGACCTTCAGCTGGTAGTCCACGACCTCGCGCAGCTTGTCCTCCAGCCCGGGAAGCGGCAGTTGGGGCAGGTCGTCGGCGTGCAGCCGCACCGTGTCGCCGTCCGAGTCGACGGTGCTGTGCGCGGTGAGCTTGCGGCCCTCCAGCAGCCCCTCGACGGGACCCGGTACGTCGATGCCCGCGTCCTTCAGCACCCCGGTCACCGGACCGGTGATCTTGACCTGGCTCTTGCCCGCCTTGTCGGTGCCGGCGTAGCTCACGCTCACACCCTTCGGCGCCGCCTTCGACAGATCGGCGTACGAGATCCGGGCCGTGCCGGTGGCCTTCTCGGCCACGGCCGACGAGTAGTCACTGCCGAGCCGGACGTGGTCGAGCTGCGCGTCGATCCGGGCGATCGTCAGCTCCTGGCCGCGGGACTTCGCCGTCAGGCCGCTGAGCTGCGCGTCGACCCGGTCCAGATTCTTCGACGCGACCTGGGTGAGGAACGGGAAGCCCCGGATGTCCACGGAGACGTCCCCGGACTGCGGAACTCCCTGCGAGCTCTTGATCTTCGAGGCCGCCTCGTCCTCCGCCAGCTTCACCGCGATCCGGTCGGCCGCGACGAACAGGCCCGCCAGCACGATGACGATGACGAGGAAGACACGTAGTGCGCGCATTGCGTTGGAGCCCCCAGGCGTTCGAGTCGTGCAAACGACCTTAACCCGCGCATTCTTACGACAGGGCCCGCCCGAAGAGATAGACGGCGGGAGCCGCCAGCGTCAGCGGCAGGGCCACGCCCGCGGTCATGTGCACGAAGCGGGAGGGGAAGTCGTAACTGGCCACGCGCAGGCCGATCAGGGCGCAGCCGCCCGCCGTCAGCCCCAGCAGACCCGCCGCCGGGCCCAGCCCTGTCGGGCCGCCGAGCGCCACACCCGCGCCGGTCGCCGCCAACAGCGCGACGGCGGACGCCAGATACGCGGACCGCAGCAGCGGACGGGCCAGCGCCGCGACGGCCACACCGCCCGCGCCCACGGTCACCGCGCCGGACGGCGCGAGGAGATGACCGGCGGCGAGCACGGTGAGCGCCGTCGAGGTGACGGCGGCCGTCAGCGCGTAGAGCCGTTCGTCGGGGTCGGAGTGATTGCGCAGGTGCAGCACGAAATTGAGCACACTCCAGACGCCGAGCGTGCCGATCACGACGGCCGCCGCCTTGTCCGTGCCGGTGAGCACCAGGCCGACGTCGGCGGCGACCCCGCCGAGGAAGGCGAGCGCGATGCCCTGCCGGGCCGGCCACATGCCGTTCAGCCGGAACCAGCCTGCGGCCGTCACGGCCTGGAGCACCAGCACCGCACCGGCCAGCGGCAGTTCACCGAGCGGCGCGGTGACCGCGAGCAGCGCGGCCAGCACCGCGGTGACGGCGGCGGGCCGGAAACCGGGCGCGATCAGGGGCGAACCCGTACGGGCCGCGGTGCCCTCCGCCGGTGCCGCGGCAGCCGGCGCGTGCTGCCCGGACTGCGGCCGGGGCTGCGGTTCGGGCTGCGGCTGATGCGCCGACGCGGCGTGCTGCTCGGGCGGGAGGGGGCCGGCGGTCGGGGCCTGCCGGTACAGCTCGAATCCCGCCGAGCTCTGCGACTCCCGGGAGCCCGGTGACTCCTGTGCCTCCCGGCCCTGTTGCGGCTGCTGCTGCGGAACGGGGGCCGCCGGGGCGGCAGTCGGCGGCGGAGCACTCTGCGGCCGGGCCTCCGGCTGGGGGCCGGGCTGCGGGACCTGCGGGGGCTGCTGGGGGCCGGGCTGCGGCTGCTGCTGTGACGGCTGCTGCGGGCCGGGCTGCGCGTGCGAGCCGGCCTGCGCGTGCGCCTGCGGCCCGGGCTGGGTGTGCGCCTGCGGCGTGGACTCCTGCTGTGGTGCGGGCTGTTCCTGCGGGCCGGGCTGCTGCGGCTGCTGGAAGTCCCAGGCACCGGGCGCCGGTTGGGGCGGCATGCCGTGCGTGGCGTCGTACGCCGTGTAGCCGCCCTGATGAGGGGTGTAGAGCGGCGTGTACGGCTGCTGGCCGTAGCCGCCAGGCCCGTACGGACCGTGCTGCTGCTCGTACGGCTGCCCGTAGGGGCCGGGCTGCCGGTACGGACCGGGCTGCTGCTGCCCGTAGGGCCCGTAAGGGCCGGGCTCGCCGTACGGGCCCGGCTGCGCGTACGGACCGGGCTGCTGCCCGTACGGGGACGAGCCCTGCTGCTGTCCGTACGGCCTGAACCGGCCGTGCTGCTCAGCCTGCTGTGCCGCGTCCGTCCCCTGCCCGTACGGGTCGTAGGGGTCGTACGGGTCGTGGGGGCCGGGCTGATCCGGCGGGCCGTACTGCTCGTACGGGCCGGGCCACTGCTGATCGTTCACGCCGAACCTCCCGCGAAGGGCGGGAGCACCTCGACGGTGCCGCCCTCGGCCAGCCGGACCGTCCCGTGCGCGCGGGTGCCCACCGGGTCGCCGTCCACCAAGTACGAGCAGCGCTGCAGCACCCGCGCGAAGTCGGGCCGCCCGGTGTGCCGTTCACGGGCTGCGTCGAGCGCCTCGGCGAGGGTCATGGCCTCGTACCGCTCCTCCGCGATCCCGGCCGCGGCCTTGGCCGCCGCCCAGTAACGGATCGTGCCACTCGCCATGGTGGATCCCTCTCAGCCGTCTGCTTTCCGCGTTCCATGATGACGTGCCGGAGTGACAGCCAGGCACCGTGCGCCCGCCCATGCCCCGATCCGGTGCAGAAGCTCGGGCGCAGCGGCGTTCTCCGCGTGCCCGAAACCGGGCTCCAGCCACAGCTCGGCGCCGTCCGGGCCCGCTGCCGCGGCGAGGGAACGGGGGTGGTCCAGCGGGAAGTACGGGTCGCGGTCGCCGTGCACGACCAGCAGCGGGGCCGGCGCGATCAGCGGTACGGCGTCCACGGGCGGGAGAGGCACCGGATCCCAGGTGCGCGAGTGGATGCGGGTGCCCAGCCCGTACCGCCCCACGAGCCGGCCCACCGGGCGTTCCACCACCCAGTGCAGCCGCCGCATGGGCGCGGTGCCGCGGTAGAACCAGCGGGCCGGGGCGCTGACGGCGACCACGCCGTCCGGGGCCGCGTCCCACTCCGCGGACGGGTGCGCTCCTGTGCGCCCCCCGTGCATCGTTCGCGCCTCCGCGTACTCTCTGTCGCCGTTTCCGGCTCCGGCGGGCTCGTTTCCGTCCGTACGCCGGTACAGCCCGCCGTGCCGCAGCACCACCGAACCGCCCATCGAGAAGCCCACGGTGACGATCCGGCCGTGTCCGAGCGAACGCGCCCAGCGGACGGCCGCCGCCAGATCCAGCACCTCGCGGTCGCCCACCGTGGAGGTCCCGCCCGAGCCGCCGTGGCCCCGGAAGGAGAACGTGATCACGGCCGCGTGCTGGGCGAAGGCGCGCGCGGCACGCAGGAGCGCGGGCCGGTCGAGTGATCCCGTGAAGCCGTGCGCCAGCACGATCGCGCCGCTGTCCGGAGCCGGACGCGCGGCCCCTCCGGACCCCTCGTACGGCAGGTATCCGGCCTCGATCCGTACCCCGTCGTCCGTCCGCAGCTCGGCCCGTACCGGCCCGCCGGCCGTGGTCCGGCTCTCACGTTCCGTGGCCGCGGGGGCGGCAGAGCGATCGATCTCACACTCGGCTTCGCGATCCATCTGGGCTATTCTGCTGGGTCAGAGGATCCGGGCAGCGTCGCCCCCGGGTCCTTTTGTGTTTTCAGGCGCAGCAGTTCTGTGCGCTTCGGAGCGCAACAGCAAAGCCGTACGAAGCAGTGCCGCCACACGTCCTCACCGGGACTGAGGAAGGAACTCAGACGTGAGCTCGCTACTCCTGCTGACGAACGCTCTCCAGCCCTCCACCGAAGTCCTGCCCGCCCTCGGCCTGCTGCTCCACAACGTCCGGGTGGCCCCCGCCGAGGGGCCGGCGCTCGTCGACACGCCGGGTGCCGACGTCATCCTCATCGACGGCCGCCGCGATCTGCCGCAGGTCCGTTCGCTCTGTCAGCTGCTCCGGTCCACGGGCCCCGGCTGTCCGCTGGTGCTCATCGTGACGGAGGGCGGACTCGCCGCCGTCACCGCCGAGTGGGGCGTCGACGACGTCCTGCTGGACACGGCGGGCCCCGCCGAGGTCGAGGCCCGGCTGCGGCTGGCCACCGGCCGGCAGCAGGTCACCGCGGACGACAGCCCGATGGAGATCCGCAACGGCGACCTCTCGGTCGACGAGGCCACCTACAGCGCGAAGCTGAAGGGCCGCGTACTCGACCTCACCTTCAAGGAGTTCGAGCTGCTGAAGTATCTGGCGCAGCACCCCGGCCGGGTGTTCACCAGGGCCCAGCTGCTCCAGGAGGTGTGGGGCTACGACTACTTCGGCGGCACCCGCACCGTCGACGTCCACGTACGGCGGCTGCGGGCCAAGCTCGGCCCGGAGCACGAGTCGCTGATCGGCACCGTGCGCAACGTCGGCTACCGCTTCGTCTCCCCGGAGAAGGGCGAGAAGTCCGCCGAGGAGAAGAAGGCCAGGGCCGACGCGCGGGCCATCACCGACGCGGCCACCCAGGTCGCGCGGGAGGCGGCAGGCGGGGGCGAGGACGCTTCCCGGCCGGCCGGCGGACAGCCCGTCACGTACCGGAGCCCGGAGTTTCCCGCCTCCACGCGCGGCAGCCGGCGCTGACCTGAGCCGACGCTCCGGCAGGGCCCGGCCGTACGCCGCTCGCGCACGGCCGCCCGCGTATCCGCCGCGCAGTGCCGGCGGGTACGCGGGCGGCTGTCCGCCGGGCGTACGTTCCCGGTTCGCACGCCCGGCGGAAGACCAGGAAGTCCCGCGTAGACTGCCGCCCGTGGCCAAGGTGACGCGGGACGATGTGGCGCGGCTGGCGGGGACGTCGACCGCCGTCGTCAGCTATGTGATCAACAACGGTCCGCGGCCGGTCGCCCCGGCCACGAAGGAACGGGTCCTCGCGGCCATCCGCGAGCTGGGGTACCGCCCGGACCGGGTCGCGCAGGCCATGGCCTCGCGGCGTACGGACCTGATAGGGCTCATCGTTCCCGACGCCCGGCAGCCCTACTTCGCCGAGGTCGCGCACGCCGTCGAACAGGCCGCCGCGGAACGCGGGAAGATGGTCCTCGTCGGCAACTCCGACTATCTCGACGAGCGCGAAGTCCACTACCTGCGCGCCTTCCTGGGCATGCGGGTGTCCGGACTGATCCTCATCAGTTCGGGCCTGAGCGAGCACGCCGCGCTGGAGATAGACGCCTGGGACGCCCGGGTGGTGCTGATGCACCGCCGCCCCGACGCCATCGACGACGTCGCCGTGGTGCTGGACGACGTGGGCGGCGCCCAGCTGGCGACCCGTCACCTGCTGGAGCACGGCCACGACTACGTCGCCTGCCTGGGCGGCACCGAGTCCACCCCGAAGTCCGGCGACCCCGTCACCGACCACGTCGAGGGCTGGAGCCGGGCCATGCGGGAGGCCGGGAAGTCCGTGGAGGGGCGGCTGTTCCAGGCCCCCTTCAACCGCTACGACACGTACGAGCGGTCGCTGGAGCTGCTCAGCGGCCCCGACCGGCCGCCGGCCGTGTTCTGCTCGACGGACGACCAGGCGATCGGTCTGCTGCGCGCCGCGCGGGAGTTGGGCATAGACGTGCCCGGCGAACTGGCGGTGGCCGGCTTCGACGACGTCAAGGAGGCGGGGCTCACCGATCCGCCGCTGACCACGGTCGGCTCGGACCGCGAGTCGATGGCGAAGGCCGCGGTGGACCTCGTGCTCGACGACTCGCTGCGGGTGCCGGGCGCGCGGGGCGGCGGGCCGGTCACCGAAGGGCGCGGCCGTGTCCGGCAGTTCCCGTCCGGGCTGGTCGTACGGCGCTCCTGCGGGTGCGCCTAGCGGCTTGCCGCTTGCGTGCTTGTGCCGCTTCGTGTGACCCCGTGCTGGTGTCGGGCGGCTGCGGTTCGCGTGGGGTTTGCGCAGTTCCCCGCGCCCCTTGTCGGGTGCGAGGGTCGCCCCCGCTGAGTGCAGTCCCGCGCCCCTTCCTCCGCTGAGTGCAGTCTCTGGGCTACTTCTCAGCTAGGCCTCAGGAAGCTCTCATGGTGGAGCGGCACGCTCTGAGGCATGAGCGGATACCCAGCACCTTCGCCTCAGCACCCGGAGACACAGCCGCCCCCGGCACCGCCGGTGCCCCCGTACGCACCGCCGCCCGTACCGCCGCAGGGCCCGCCCCCGCAGGGCCCCGGTGACGACGGGACGGCGCGGCAGGACCTGCCCGGGCCGCAGCCACGGCCGCGGACCCGGCGCACCGTCGCGCTGTTCGCCGCCCTCGCGTTCGGCGCGGCCGCGGTCGGCGGCGGCAGCGCGTACGGCATGGAGAAGCTCCTCGGCGACGGCCCCGTCACCAGCGCGGTGAGCGGGACCAACGCCTCGTCCCGTGCCGACGGCACCATCGCCTCCGTGGCGGACAAGGTCGCGCCCAGCGTCGTCGAGATCAAGGCGACGACCAGCGGCGGGCAGTCCACCGGATCCGGCGTGGTGATCTCCGAGGACGGCGAGATCCTGACGAACAATCACGTCGTCTCCGGCGCCCAGTCCGTCAAGGTCACCTTCAGCGACGGCGACACCGCCACCGCGCAGGTCGTCGGCACCAACGCCGACCACGACCTGGCCCTGCTGAAGGCGAGCGGAGCCGGTGATCTGACCCCGGCGACACTCGGCGACTCCGACAGCGTGGGTGTCGGCGACCAGGTCGTCGCCATCGGCTCCCCCGAGGGCCTGTCCGGCACGGTGACGAGCGGCATCGTCTCCGCGACCGACCGCAAGGTGACCGTGCAGAAGGACGACGGACAGCCGGGCGGCCAGGGCGGTCAGGGCGGCGACGGGCGGTGGCCGTTCGAGTTCGGCGGCGGCGAGTACAACGGCGACGTCGGCTCGCAGACCACCAGCTACCGGGCCATCCAGACCGACGCCTCGCTCAATCCGGGCAACTCCGGTGGTGCGCTGGTCAACATGAAGGGCGAGGTCATCGGCATCAACTCGGCGATGTACTCCGGCTCCTCCGGCGGTGCCGCCTCCGCCGAGGCGGGCAGTGTCGGCCTCGGCTTCGCCATCCCCTCCGACGACGTGAAGGACGCGCTGAGCGGCCTGCGGGCAGGGAACGACTGACAGGAATGAACAGCTGGGACCCGGCTGTCGGAGGCCCGGAGAGCACCACCGGTGATGCGAAGCTGGTGGACATGTCCTCCGAGCCCGAGCCCCTCACCGCCGATTCCGAGCCCGCCGCGCAGCGCGTGCTGATCGTCGACGACGAACCAGCCGTCCGGGACGCGCTGCGCCGCAGCCTCAGCTTCGAGGGGTACGGCACCGAACTCGCCGTCGACGGCATCGACGCGCTGGAGAAGGCGGCGACGTACGAACCCGACCTGATCGTGCTCGACGTGCTGATGCCCCGCATGGACGGGCTCACCGCGGCCCGGCGGCTGCGCGCCGGCGGGCACCGCGTACCGATCCTCATGCTGACCGCGCGGGACACCGTCGGCGACCGCGTCACGGGGCTCGACGCGGGCGCCGACGACTATCTGGTCAAGCCGTTCGAGCTGGACGAGCTGCTGGCGCGCATCCGTGCGCTGCTGCGCCGCAGTTCGTACGCCCGCGAGCTGGCCGAACAGGAAGGCGCGGCCGACACGGGCACCCTCGCCTTCGCCGATCTGCGCATGGACCTGGGCACCCGCGACGTCACCCGGGGCGGCCGGCACGTGGAGCTGACCCGCACCGAGTACACGCTGCTGGAGATGTTCCTGTCGCACCCCCGCCAGGTGCTGACCCGCGAGCAGATCCTCAAGGCGGTGTGGGGCTTCGACTTCGAGCCCTCCTCCAACTCCCTGGACGTGTACGTGATGTACCTGCGCCGCAAGACCGAGGCCGGGGGCGAGCCGCGGCTCGTGCACACCGTGCGGGGCGTCGGCTACGTACTCAAGGACGACTCCGCATGACACGCCTCCCGCTGCGCGGCCGGCTCGCCGCGCTGCCGCTGCGCTCCCGGCTCACGCTGCTGGTGGCACTCACGGTGGCGCTCGCGGTGGCGGCCTGTGCCGCGGCGTGCTGGGTCCTCGTACGGGCCCAGCTGTACGGCACCCTCGACGACTCGCTGCGCAACACGCGCGTGTCCCCCAACGACGTGGTGGACACGCTGCGTTCGGGCCAGTGCTCCCCGGCGGACCGGCGCATCCCCAACCCCTTCGGGGGCACCGTGCAGGTCGTCGACCGGCAGGGCACCAGCTGCGTCATCTTCGGCAGCAAACTGGACGTCAGCAAGGGTGACGAGAGGGTCGCCGAGGGGCACAGCTCCGAGGACGTGCACACCGCGCGGGCCGCCGACGGCGCCGACTACCGCGTGGTGACGACCCCCGTACAGGGCGCCGGTGTCGCTGTGTCCGTCGCCCGGCCGCTCTCCGAGACGGAGAGCTCGCTGCGCAAACTGGCCCTGATCCTCGCCCTGGTGGGCGGTACGGGCGTGCTCGGCGCCGCCGGGGCGGGCGTCGCCCTGGCCCGCGCGGGCCTGCGCCCCGTGAACCGGCTGACCGGCGCGGTCGAGCACATCGCGCGGACGGAGGACCTCGAGGTCCGCATCCCGGTGGACGGCGACGACGAGATCGCCCGGCTGTCCCGTTCCTTCAACTCCATGACCGCCGCGCTCGCCTCGTCCCGCGACCTCCAGCAGCAGCTCATCGCCGACGCGGGCCACGAGCTCCGGACGCCGCTGACCTCGCTCCGTACGAACATCGAACTGCTCGCCCGCAGCGAGGAGTCCGGCCGGCCGCTGCCGCCCGGGGACCGCAGGGCGCTGCTGGAGTCCGTCACCGCGCAGATGACCGAACTGAGCGCCCTCATCGGCGATCTGCAGGAGCTGTCCCGCCCCGACGCGGCGCCCGGCAGCGACCGCGCGGCGGCCGCCGTGACCGGTCTGCACGACCTCGCCGCGCGGGCCGTCGAACGGGTCAGACTGCGGGCCACTGGCGTGTCCATCGTCCCGGAGCTGTCGCCCTGGTACGTACGGGCCGAGCCGGCCGCACTGGAGCGTGCCGTGGTCAATCTGCTGGACAACGCGGTCAAGTTCAGCCCCCACCAGGGCACCGTCACGGTCACGCTGACCGACGGCGCACTGCGCGTACGGGACCACGGGCCGGGCGTCGCTGCGGAGGAACTGCCGTACGTCTTCGACCGTTTCTGGCGTTCCCCGTCCGCGCGCAGCCTGCCGGGCTCGGGGCTCGGCCTGTCGATCGTGGCCCGTACGGCGCAGCAGCTGGGCGGCGAGGTGGATCTGCGGCCCGCGGAGGGCGGCGGGACGGTGGCCGTGCTGTGGCTGTCGGGAGCGCCGGTCCCGCCGCCGGAGAGGGAGCCGGAGACGCAGCCGGAACCGTGGTCCGGGACGGAACCGGAGGTGCAGGACGGGACAGGCCCCGAGGTGCCGGACGGGGCAGGCCCCGAGGTGCCGGACGGGACACGGGAGAGCCGCGGTTGACTTGAAGCGTCCTTCAAGTATGAGCCTGGGGCAGTCGGGCGGAACACACCGCCCGTACCCGTAACCCGCCCCTGGGGCGGCTCACTTGAGGAGAGCTCCATGACCGCTCGGACCGGTACCCCCACCGGCACGGACATCCCCGCCGACGGGGCCGCTTCCCCGCTTCGCCTGGCCGTCATCGTCGGCAGTGTCCGCGAGGGCCGCTTCGGACCCGTCGTCGCCGACTGGTTCGCCGGGGAGGCGCGCGACTACGGCACCTTCGACGTCGACGTGCTCGACCTGGCCGAGGCGGAGCACGTACTGCCCGTCGCCTTCCCGGACTTCAGCGCCCCGATGCCCGACGACGTCGCCCGCGTACGGAGCGGGCTCGCGGAACGGCTGGACGCCGCCGACGCCTTCGTCATCGTCACGCCCGAGTACAACCACAGCTTCCCGGCCGCGCTGAAGAACACCATCGACTGGTTCCACGGCGAGTGGCAGGCCAAGCCGGTGGGCTTCGTCAGCTACGGCGGCATGAGCGGCGGACTGCGCGCCGTGGAGCAGCTCCGGCAGGTCTTCCCCGAACTGCACGCCGTCACCGTCCGCGACTCGCTCAGCTTCCACTCCGCCTGGGAGCGCTTCGACGGCGAGGGCCGCCCGCACGACCCGGAGGGCTGCGCCGCCGCGGCCAAGGGCATGCTCGGCCAGCTGGAGTGGTGGGGCGCGGCACTGCGGCAGGCACGCGAGGCCGCGCCGTACGGTTCGGCCGCCTGAGGAACGGCCGCCCGGGAGGCACAGCCCGTACGGGTTACACGAAGGTTTCGTGGGCGTGGTCCCACGGGGCTTTCCGGAGGTCGTAGGGTCGTGTCCCATGAGCGACGTGGTTGTTGTGGATGAGGCGTCGGCCGAGGTCGTACGGGAAGCGCAGGAGCTGATCGATGCGGCGGCCGCCGAGGACGGGCAGGCCGCCGTGTCCGAACAGGGGAGGATCGCCCTGCGCGGCGGCCGCCGCGCGGGCGTGCGGCATCTGCTGCTGCGGCGCGAGGGCGAACTGGTGGGCTACGGGCAGCTGGAGGACACCGACCCGGTCGAGGCCCCCGCCGGCGAACTCGTCGTCCACCCCGACCACCGCGGCAAGGGGTACGGGCGGCAGCTCGGCGAGGCGCTGCTCGACGCCTCCCACCGCCGGCTCCGGGTGTGGGCGCACGGCGGCCACCCCGCGGCGCGGCACCTGGCCCAGGTGCTCGGCCTCTCCCTCTTCCGCGAACTGCGCCAGCTGCGGCGCCCGTTGGCCGGTGCCGCGGCCGACGGCGTACCGCCGCTGCCGGACCCGGCGCTGCCCGCCGGTGTGCGCATCCGTACGTTCCGGCCCGGCGAGGACGACGCGGACTGGCTCCGGCTGAACGCGGCGGCCTTCGCGCACCACCCCGAGCAGGGCTCGCTGACCCAGCGCGACCTCGACGACAGGAAGGCCGAGGCGTGGTTCGACCCGGCGGGCTTCTTCCTGGCGGAGCGTGAGGACGGCACGCTGGCCGGCTTCCACTGGACGAAGGTGCACAGCGCTGAGCAGCTCGGCGAGGTCTACGTCCTGGGTGTCGCCCCCGACGCGCAGGGCAGCGGCCTCGGCAAGGCCCTCACCGCGGTCGGCCTCCACCACCTCGCCCGCGACCGCGGACTGCCCACGGCGATGCTGTACGTCGACGCGGACAACGCCGCCGCGGTCCGCGTATACGAGGGCATCGGCTTCCGCACCCACGAGACGGACCTCATGTACCGCACGGAGGGCTGAATCGCCCGCTGTGGGCCCGCGCCCGCCCGCTGTGGGCACGCGGTCCGCCAAGGGGCGGAACGGGTGGGCACAGCGGACCGCACCCGCGAGATCTGTCCCCCACGCACGCGACGTACGCGCCACCATGTGCGGGGCGCGTCCCGCTGCACGGCCTGCGCCTGCGTGGGGTGCGGGGTGCGTTCCCTTGGCGGGTGCCGGTCCGGTGTGCCCACCCGTTCCGCCCCCAAGGGCGGACCAGCTGCCCACACCGCTTCGCGGAGCCACCGGTGTGTTGGGGTGGGGCCGCCCGGGGGCCACTCTCGCGTAACCAACGATTCAACCTGGCTTGCGAGCATCATGGAATGCAGCCAGCAGCTCAGCCTCCCCCCGCTTTCCCCTGGGGAGACCCGCAACCCGCGACCGTGGTGCCACGTGCGCGGAACAATGGGGCCATGAGCCAGCCAGCACCGCATGCCGCCGCCCAGCCGTCCCTCGGGTCCCTCGCGGCCCACCGCCCGCATGCCGTGACCGGAAGCGGGACCGCCGCCGAGCTCGAACCGGCCGTCGAGCCGGATCTCGACTCCGATGCCGACGCGTACGAGGCCGGGCAGGGCCCGGACGCCGAGGCCGACGACCTGCCGCAGGGCCGCTTCCTGGACCGGGAGCGCAGCTGGCTCGCGTTCAACGAGCGGGTGCTGGAGATGGCGGAGGCGCCGGAGACGCCGCTGCTGGAGCGCGCCAACTACCTGGCCATCTTCGCCAGCAACCTGGACGAGTTCTTCATGGTCCGGGTCGCGGGCCTGAAGCGCCGGATCGCCACCGGCGTCGCCACCCGCAGCGCCTCCGGGCTGCAGCCCCGCGAGGTGCTGGAGCTGATCTGGACCCGCTCCCGCGAGCTGATGGCCCGTCACGCCGCCTGCTACCAGCAGGATGTGGCCCCCGCGATGGCCGACGAGGGGCTGCACCTGATCCGCTGGACGGAGCTGGCGGAGCAGGAGCAGGAACGGCTCTTCACGCTGTTCCGGCAGCAGATCTACCCCGTGCTGACGCCGCTCGCCGTGGACCCGGCGCACCCCTTCCCGTACATCTCGGGCCTCTCGCTCAACCTCGCCGTCGTCGTACGGAATCCGGTCAGCGGGCACAACCACTTCGCGCGCGTGAAGGTGCCGCCGCTGCTCTCCCGGTTCCTGGAGGCGTCCCCGAGCCGCTTCGTCCCGCTGGAGGACGTGATCGCGGCGCACCTGGAGGAGCTGTTCCCCGGCATGGAGGTGCTGGCGCACCACATGTTCCGGGTCACGCGGAACGAGGACCTGGAGGTCGAGGAGGACGACGCGGAGAACCTGCTGCAGGCCCTGGAGAAGGAGCTGCTGCGGCGCCGCTTCGGTCCGCCCGTGCGCCTGGAGGTCGAGGAGTCCATCGACCCGTACGTACTGGACCTGCTGGTACGTGAGTTGAAGATCTCCGACGCCGAGGTCTATCCGCTTCCCGGCCCGCTCGACCTCAGCGGCCTCTCCTCGATCGTGCCCGCGCTGGACCGGCCGGACCTGAAGTTCCCGAAGTTCGTCGCCGGCACGCACCGCGATCTGGCGGAGGTCGAATCGGCCTCCGCGCCGGACATATTCGCCGCGCTCCGCGAGCGGGACGTGCTGCTGCACCACCCATACGACAGTTTCTCCACGTCCGTGCAGGCGTTCCTGGAGCAGGCGGCGGCCGACCCGGACGTGCTGGCCATCAAGCAGACGCTGTACCGCACTTCGGGCGACTCGCCGATCGTCGACGCCCTCATAGACGCCGCCGAATCCGGCAAACAGGTGCTCGTCCTGGTCGAGTTGAAGGCCCGTTTCGACGAGCAGGCCAACATCCGGTGGGCGCGGAAGCTGGAGGAGTCCGGCTGCCACGTGGTGTACGGGCTGGTCGGTCTGAAGACGCACTGCAAGCTCTCCCTGGTGGTCCGCCAGGAAGGCGACACGCTCCGCCGCTACTCGCACGTCGGCACCGGCAACTACCACCCGAAGACGGCCAGACTGTACGAGGACCTGGGGCTGCTGACGGCCGACCCGCAGGTCGGCGGGGACCTCTCCGACCTGTTCAACAGGCTCTCGGGATACTCCCGCAGGGAGACGTACCGGCGGCTGCTCGTGGCCCCCAAGTCCCTGCGGGACGGGCTCGTCTCGCGCATCCAGCGGGAGATCACGCACCATCAGGAGGGCCGTCCCGCGTACGTGTGCGTCAAGGTCAACTCGATGGTCGACGAGACGGTCATCGACGAGCTGTACCGCGCCTCGCAGGCCGGTGTCCCGGTCGACGTGTGGGTGCGCGGCATCTGCGCACTGCGGCCCGGTGTCGCCGGACTGAGCGAGAACATCCGGGTGCGCAGCGTGCTCGGCCGGTTCCTGGAGCACTCGCGGATCTTCGCCTTCGGGAACGGCGGCGAGTCCGAAGTGTGGATCGGCAGCGCCGACATGATGCACCGGAACCTGGACCGCAGGATCGAGGCCATCGTCCGCGTCGCCGACGCGGGCCACCGGGCCACGCTCAACTCCCTGCTGGAGACCGGGATGTCGGACTCCACCGTCTCGTGGCACCTGGGCCCGGACGGCGACTGGACGCGCCACGCGCACGACCAGGAAGGGCAGCCGCTGCTGAACATCCAGGAGTCGCTGATCGACGCCAGGAGGCGCCGGCGTGGTCCGGCGACATGACCGGGAAGGGCAGGTGCGGCACGGCCGGCGGTACGGACCGCCGCGCCCGTTCCGCGTTACCGGCCGGGGGGCCGAGCCGGGAGAGGGGCTGTGATGGCGCAGGGCCATGACCCGTTCGCGGAGAGCGCCGCGCTGGTCACCGCAGGGGCGGGACCCGTGGGGCCCGCGGGTGCCGCGGGACGGCGCGGTGCGGCCGCCCGGCGTACGGGCCCGCCACCGGACGCGTCCGGGGCGCTGCCGCCCGTGCTGGAGACGGCGACGGTCTCCGATGTGCTCGGCGGCTATCTGCACGACCGCGCCGCCGCGTTCCTGCGCAGCCTGCGGCTGCACGGCGAGAGCGCGGGCAGCGCGGACACGGCGGAGGGCACGGCCGAGGCCGTACGGCAGCTGCGCCGCTCCGCGCGCCGGCTGAACGGCACGCTGCACACGTACCGTCCGCTGCTCGACGGCGCCTGGGCCGACCAGCTGCGCGGCGAACTCGGCTGGCTCTCGGGCACGCTGGCCCGCGAGTACGCCTATTCCGCGCGGCTGGAGCGGCTGCTCGGCGCGCTGCACAGGATCGCGGGGGACAGCGGACGCGAGCCGCCCGAGGAGCGCCGGCAGGGGCGCGACGCGGGACAGGGCGCGCTGCCGGTGGGCGCCGCGCGCGCCGGGGCGCTGCTGGAGCGGCAGTTGACGCTCGCGCGGACCCGCGCGCACTCCGCCGCGCTCCAGGCGCTCGGCTCCTCCCGCTTCCACGCGGTCGCCGACCAGGTCGCCGTGCTGGCGTCCGAGGCGCCGCTCGCCCCGGAGGGCGCCGAGCGCCGCGCCTCGTCCGCGCTGGTGCCGCTCGCCGGGCAGGTGCGCCGGCGGCTGGCGGAGGCCGTGGACGCGCTCCCGCTGAACCGCGCCGAATCCCCGTACAACGCCGACGCGTTGGCCCGCTCCCTCACCCCGGAGGCGCAGCAGGACGCGGCCTGGCTGCAGGTGCGGCTGCTGCTGCGGCTGCACCGGTACGCGCAGGAGGTGCTGCTGTGCGGCGCGCCAGACGAGGAGCCCGACGGCCAGGAGGGGAACGGTGTGCGCCCCGACCCGCGGCTCGCGCCCGCCAGTTCGGCCCTCGACCTGCACCGGGACGCGGCGGAAGCGGCCGCCGCTGCCGCCGCCGCGGCCAGAACGCCCCGTATCGCCCCCGCCACCGCGTACGCTCTCGGCGTGCTGCACGCCGACCAGCGGCACGAGGTCGAGGCCGCACGCTTCGCCTTCGGGCGGCTGTGGCTGCACGTCGCCGGAGGACGGTCTCCGGAACCGCAACGCGAGGTGAAGACATCCAGTGACGACAGCTGACGGGCAGGCCGTGCTCGCCGCGGGGTGCGTGCTGTGGCGCCGCTCCCCGTACGACGGGGGCATCGAGATCGCCCTCGTGCACCGCCCCAAGTACGACGACTGGTCCCACCCGAAGGGCAAGCTCAAGCGGCGCGAGTACGAGCAGCCGCTGCGCGGCGCGCTCCGCGAGGTGCGCGAGGAGACGGGCATGGAGTGCGCGCCGGGCGCCGTGCTGCCCACCTCGTACTACCTCGCCAACGGCCGCCCCAAGGAGGTCCGTTACTGGGCCGCCGAGGTGACCGAGGGCTCCTTCGTGCCGAACTCCGAGGTGGACCGGCTGGTCTGGCTGCCGCCTGCCGGGGCGCGCAACCGCCTCAGCCACGAGCGCGACCGCCCCCTGGTCGACGCGCTCGTCTCGGCCCTGGAGCACGCGAGGGCCTGAGCCCGGGACGGTCTGCCGGGTTACGCCCGTCCGCCGGCTGCCGGGTTACGCCGGTCCGCCGCGCGGCGCCAGCGCCTCCCAGCGCACGGTGACCTCGCCCTGCCGCCACCGGTGCGCGCTGTCCGCGACCGGCCAGTCCGCCGTCAGGGCGCGGACGGCGTGGATCCAGCGCTGCCGGGCGCTCAGCGACCCGTACGGCGCTGCCGCGGCCCACGCGCGGTCGAAGTCCCGCAGGAAGGCGTGCACCGGCTCGCCCGGAACGTTCCGGTGGATCAGCGCCTTGGGCAGGCGTTCCGCCAGGTCGGAGGGCGTACCGAGGGAGCCGAGCCGGGCCGCGAACGTGACCGTGCGCGGCCCCTCCGGGCCCAGCGCCACCCACACGTGGCGCCGCCCGATCTCGTCGCAGGTGCCCTCCACCAGCAGCCCGTCCGGGGCGAGCCGCGCGCACAGCCGCTCCCATGCGGGGCCCACCTCGTCCTCCGCATATTGGCGCAGCACGTTCGCGGCGCGGATCAGCGCGGGGCGCCGGCCGTCCGGGAGGGGGATCTCGAAACCGCCGCGGACGAAGGTCAGCCCCTCGCACTCGTACGGGACGGCGGCCGCGACGCGCGCCGGGTCGATCTCGATGCCGACGACCCGTACGCCGGGGCGGGCCGGCCGCAGCCGGGCCAGCAGCTCCACCGCGGTCCACGGGGCAGCGCCGTACCCGAGGTCCACCGCGACGGGCGGCAGGTGGGAGCGGCGCAGTGCGGGACCGTGCGCGGCGGCGATCCAGCGGTCCATGCGGCGCAGCCGGTTGGGGTTCGTCGTCCCGCGTGTCACCGCCCCGACAGGACGGGCGGGAGAACGGGACGGCATGAGGAGAGCCTACGGGGTGCAACGCGGCGCGGGCCGGGCACACGGCCTCCGTACCGGGGTGCGGGACCGGGGCGCGGGCGGGGCCGGCGTCAGCGGGACGTCTGCTCTGCGTCACGAATTGGCAAAGTGGGAAGGGGAAGGCGCCCTGTGCCGTTGAACCCCGAAGGGTTCGTCCCGGTCCCCTGTTCAAGCGCCCGTTCCCTCCCGGAGGAGGCATCCGCCCCGTGAGCCAGTCCGCCCCCAGGCTCGGCCAGTGGCGCAGTCGCCCCCCGCAGCAGCCGAGGTCCCCACGGCTCCGGCTGCCCGGCCCCGCCCGCCGCCCCCGCAGGGTGGCGATGCTCAGCGTGCACACCTCGCCGCTGCACCAGCCCGGCACCGGCGACGCCGGCGGCATGAACGTCTACATCGTCGAGCTGGCCCGGCAGCTCGCGGCGCAGGGCACCGAGGTGGAGATCTTCACCCGGGCCACCACAGGCGCCCTCGAACCGGCCGTCGAGCTCACCCCCGGCGTGCTGGTGCGGCACATCGACGCCGGACCGTACGAGGGCCTCGCCAAGGAGGAACTGCCCGCGCAGCTGTGCGCCTTCACGCACGGCGTCATGCAGGTCTGGGCGGGCCACCGCCCCGGCTACTACGACCTCGTGCACTCCCACTACTGGCTGTCCGGGCACGTCGGCTGGCTGGCCGCGCAGCGCTGGGGCGTCCCGCTCGTGCACGCCATGCACACCATGGCGAAGGTCAAGAACGCGGCGCTCGCCGACGGCGACAACCCCGAACCGGCGGCCCGCGTCATCGGCGAGACCCAGATAGTCCGGGCCGCCGACCGGCTCATCGCCAACACCTCCGAGGAGGCCGGCGAACTCGTACGGCACTACGAGGCCGACCCCGCGGACACCGCCGTCGTCCACCCCGGCGTCAACCTCGACCGCTTCCGCCCGGACCCGGCGGGTGCCGCGGCGACCCGCGCCGGGGAGGCCCTGTACGGGCGGGCCGCCGCGCGCGCCCGCCTCGGACTGCCGCAGGACGCGGTCATCCCCCTCTTCGCAGGGCGCATCCAGCCGCTGAAGGCGCCCGACATCCTGCTCCGCGCCGTCGCCCACCTCGTCGACGCGGACCCCTCGCTGCGCTCCCGGCTCCTCGTGCCCGTCGTCGGCGGGCCCAGCGGCAGTGGCCTCGCCAAACCGGAGGGGCTGCAGAAGCTCGCGGCCCGGCTCGGCATCGCGGACCTCGTACGGTTCCACCCGCCGGTCGGCCAGGAGCAGCTGGCGGACTGGTACCGCGCGGCGAGCGTGCTCGTCATGCCGTCCTACAACGAGTCGTTCGGGCTGGTCGCGGCGGAGGCCGAGGCCTGCGGTACGCCCGTGATCGCCGCGGCGGTCGGCGGGCTGCCGGTCGCCGTACGGGACGGGGTGAGCGGCTATCTCGTCGCCGGCCACGACCCGGCCGAATACGCGCGTGCGCTGCGCCGCTTCGTCGACGACGACGGGCTCAGCGACCGGCTGGGCGCGGCGGCCGCGGAGCATGCCCGCAGCTTCGGCTGGGACGCGGCGGCCTCGGCCACCCTCGACGTCTACACCGCGGCGCTGCAGGCCAGGCGGCGTCGCCTACGATCGCCCCATGGCTGACGCGACGCAGGCGACACAGGACGCACGGCAGGTCATCGAGGCCGCCCTGCGGGACGCCGAGCTGGAGTGGGAGAGCCCCGAGGCCGGCTCGTACGTGGTGAAGCTGCCCGGCACCCGCAAGCTGTCGACGACGGTGTCACTGATCGTCGGCAAGCACTCGCTGTCCCTGAACGCGTTCGTGATCCGCCGCCCCGACGAGAACGCGGAAGGCGTCCAGCGGTGGCTGCTGGAGCGCAACCTCAAGCTGTACGGGGTGAGTTACGCGGTCGACCGGCTCGGCGACATCTACCTCACCGGCAAACTCCCCCTCGCCGCGGTCACCCCCGACGAGGTCGACCGCCTCCTCGGCTCCGTCCTCGAAGCGGCCGACGGCTCCTTCAACACCCTTCTGGAACTGGGCTTCGCCACGGCGATCCGCCGCGAGTACGAGTGGCGCGTCTCCCGCGGCGAACCCACCCACAACCTGGCGGCGTTCACCCACCTCACGTCGCAGTCCTGACCCGCGCCCTTCGCCCCGCTCCGGGGACCCGAGGTCAAGTCCCCGCCCCGCGCCTCTCCCGCCCCGGTTCCCCCCCCGTCCCCCACTGGGTGGGGTTCCGGGGCGCAGCCCCGGAAGAAACGGGTAAGGGCGGGTCCGGGGCAGACCCCTCACGACGCGTCAGGCCGACGCATCCGTACGGGGGTCCGGGACCGCCACGCTGGGCGCGCTGCCCGCCGCCGCAGGCGCCTCCGCCGGCAACCCCCGCAAAAGCACGCCGTACCCCACCGCCGCCACAGACCCCACCACCGCGCTGACCAACCACAACGCGTCCGCCCCGAACCGGTCGATCACAAGCCCCGCCGAAAGCGGCGCGGACAGCGACGCCACCGCCCAGGACAGCGAGAACATCCCCTGATAGCGGCCGCGCCCGTGCAGCGGCGAGAGCCGCACGACAAGCCCCATCTGCGTGGGCGAGTTGATGATCTCGCCGAGCGTCCACACGACGACGGCGACGGCGAAGAAGGCGACCGAACCGGCGAAGGCGTTCAGCCCGAACCCGTACCCGATCAGCAGCGCCGAGACGACCAACACCCGCGCGGGATCGCGGTGTTCGATGAACCGCGTGACCGGCAGCTGCAACAGCACGATCAGCACGCCGTTCCCGGCGATGACGAGCCCGAAGTCGGAGCTGGAGAAGCCCTGTTGGCCCATGGTGATGGGCAGCGCCACGAACGCCTGCTGGATGAGCGTGGCCATCAGCAGGCTGAGGCCGACGACCGCCATGAAGCGCCCGTCGCGCAGCACCGTCCCCATGGACACCGAGGGCTCGGCCTGTTCGGCCCGGGGCTCCTCCGCGGGGGCGGGCCGCTCCGGCCGCGACTCGGGCAGTTTCACGAAGACCACGACCGCGCACGCCAGCACCATCGTCGCCTCGCTGAAGAACAGCACGTGGTAGCTGTACTGCGCGATGAGTCCGGCCGCCGAGGAGGAGACGGCGAACCCCAGGTTGATGGCCCAGTAGTTGAGCGCGAAGGCCCGTACCCGGTCCTCCGGCGGCACGATGTCCGCCATCATCGCCTGTACGGCGGGCCGTGACGCGTTGGTGGCCATGCCGACGACCGCCGCCGTGACCGCGATCGCCACCGGATGCTGCATCAGCCCCAGCGCCGCCACCGACAGCGCGGTCGACACCTGCGCCACCAGCATGGTCGGCCGCCGCCCCAGCCGGTCGGTCAGCACCCCGGCGACGACCGAGGAGAGCACGCCGCCGAGCCCGTACAGCGCGCCGACGAGACCCGCGTACGACGCCGAATAGCCGCGGTCCACGGTCAGATAGAGAGCGAGGAACGTGGCGACGAAACCGCCGAGGCGGTTGATCAGTGTGCTGGTCCACAGCCACCAGAAGGCGCCGGGCAGCCCGCCCACGCTCTCGCTGACGGCGCGGCCGGCTCTGGCCAGGGCTCCGGACATGGCGTGGTCCCCCAGGGGGAAATCGTGCGCGGGCTCGGTACGTCGCGGCTCGGTCCGGAACGTACTGAGCCGGGGACGACAGCCGCCACTGAATTGATGACAGCTGTCAATCGGCGGAATGCCGTCCCGCCCCCATGTGCCTCCGGCACACGCGCGCCCGACCGACTGTGGCCATGTCCCACATCGGGCGGGGCGGCGGTGGATGTCTAGCGTGGCCCCATGACCCCGTACTCCGTGAACCTGGACCTCTCCGGCCGCACCGCGCTCGTCACCGGCGCGGCCAGCGGCATCGGCCGCGCCTGTGCCGTACGGATGGCTGCCGCGGGAGCGAAGGTACGCGCGGTGGACCGCGATCCGGACGGCCTCGCCACCCTGACGGCGGAACTCGCGGAGTCCGCGCCGGAGCAGGGCGGCCTCGTCCAGCCGTACGCCCTGGACCTCACATCGCCGGAGGGCCTCGACGACGCCGAGCGCGCGGCTGCCGGCACCGACGTGCTGGTGAACGGCGCCGGGTTCCAACTGGTCCGGCCCATCGAGGACTTCCCGCCGGACACGTTCCGCACCATGCTCACCCTGATGCTGGAGGCCCCGTTCCGCCTCACCCGCGGCGCGCTGCCCGGCATGTACGCGCAGGGCTGGGGCCGCATCGTGCACATCTCCTCCGTGCACGGGCTGCGGGCCTCCGCCTACAAGTCGGCGTACGTGTCCGCGAAGCACGGGCTGGAGGGTCTGTCGAAGACGACGGCCCTGGAGGGCGCCGAGCACGGTGTCACGTCCAACTGCGTCAACCCGGCCTACGTACGCACCCCGTTGGTCGAGCGGCAGATCGCCGACCAGGCGGCGGCGCACGGCATCCCCGAGGAGCGGGTGGTTTCGGAGATCCTGCTCGCCGACTCGGCGCTGAAGCGGCTGCTGGAGCCGGAGGAGGTCGCCGAGGCGGTGGCCTATCTGTGTTCGCCGCCCGCCTCGTTCGTCACGGGAGCGGCGCTGCCCATGGACGGAGCCTGGACGTCCCACTGACCAGGAGAGCGGACGTCCGACCGGGACGGTAGACGTCCCACTGACCAGGACGGTAAGCGTGGGCCCATGCTGCATTCATCCGGGGACCAGGCCCCGGACCCCCGGCCGGGCGGACAGGACGTCACCCCGTACCTCGAACTCCTCGCACACGGCGCCCCGGCCGACGCGTACGAGCATCCCGTCGCGCACGCCCGCGAGTCCGGCGCACCGGCGCACGAAGTCGCCGCGCTGCGACGCGCCAGACAGTTCGCCCTGCGCATCCGCGCCGAACTGGAGGGGCGGCGGCGCAGGGAGGCCGAACTGACCGCGCTCATCGAGACGGTGCACGATCTCGCGGGGCTGCGGGACCTCGACGACGTACTGCGCGCCATCGTGCAGCGCGCCCGTTCACTGCTGGGCACCGAGGTCGCCTACATGACGCTGACCGATCCGGAGCGCGGCGACACGTACATGCGGGTCACCGAGGGCTCCGTCTCGGCGCGGTTCCAGCAGCTGCGGCTCGGCATGGGGGAGGGGCTCGGCGGTCTCGTGGCGCAGACCGCGCGCCCGTACGTCACCGACGACTATCCGGACGACGCCCGCTTCCGGCACACCGGGCCCATCGACACGGCCGTCGGCGAGGAGGGCCTGATCGCGATCCTCGGCGTGCCGCTGCTGCTGGGCGGCGACGTCATCGGCGTGCTGTACGCGGCGGACCGCAGGGCGCGTGTCTTCGAGCGCGAACAGGTGGCGCTGCTGGGCTCGTTCGCGGCCCACGCGGCCGTCGCCATCGACAACGCGCGCTTGCTGGCCGAGACCCGTGACACGCTCGCCGAGCTGGAGTCGGCCAACGAGACCATCCGGCGTGCCGGCGACGTGCACGACAGGCTGACCGAACTCGTGCTGCGCGGCGGCGACGTGAGCGACGTGGCGGCAGCGGTGTCCCACGTGCTGCAAGGACACGTGGAGTTCCGTACGGCGGAGGACACGGCGGGCTCCGCCGCGGTGGAGCGCTCCCGCAGCGACGGCTACGCGGTACGGGACGGTGACACCTGGGTCGCCGCCGTCTCCGTCTCCGCGGGCGGTGAACTGCTCGGCGCCCTCGTCCTGCGCGGCCACCCGCGGCTGGGCCCCGTCGACCAGCGGACCTTCGAACGTGCCGCCATGGTGACGTCCCTGCTGCTGCTCGCCCGCCGCTCGGCCGACGAGGCCGAACAGCGCGTACGCGGCGAACTGTTGGACGATCTGCTGGACGCCACAGGACGCGACCCGCGGCTGCTGCGCGACAGGGCGGCACGGCTGCACGCCGACCTGGACACGCCGCACGTGGTGCTCAGCGCCCGCTTCGACGAACACGACGGCGGCGGCCCCGGCAGCAGTCCGGCCGGCAATCCAGTCGGCGGTCACGGCGGCGACCCCAGCGCCCCCGCACAGCAGAGCCCCGAGACGAGCGCGGGACGGCAGCGGCTGTGGGCGGCGGCCTCCCATCTCGCCGCCACCCGGCAGGGCCTGGCCGCGGCCCGCGACGGAGGCACAGTCCTGCTCCTCCCCGTACCGCAGGACGGCCGGCAGCACGGCGCACAGGAAGCCGCCTCACGCCTCGCGCGGGACGCCGCCTGCCAGTTGGGCGCGGCCGCGGGCGCGCCCGTCACCGTCGGCGCCTCCGCGCCCGTACCGGCTCCCGCCGCCGCGTCCTCGGCGGTGGCCGCCGCGTACACGGAGGCACGCCGCTGTGTGGACGCGCTGCGGATGCTGGGCCGGACCGGACAGGGCGCGGCCGCCGAGGACTTCGGCTTCCTCGGGCTGCTGCTGACCGACACCCGCGACGTCACCGGTTTCGTACGCCGCACCCTCGGGCCCGTGCTGGACTACGACGCGCGGCGCGGCACCGACCTGGTCGCCACCATGGACGCGTACTTCGCCTGCGGCATGAGCCCGGCCCGCGCCAAGGACGCGCTGCACGTCCACGTCAACACCGTCGCCCAGCGGCTGGACCGGGTGGCCCGGCTGCTGGGCGACGACTGGCAGTCCCCGGAACGCGCGCTGGAGACGCAGCTCGCGCTACGGCTGCACCGACTGTCGGGAGCCCTCGGCTGACCGCTGCTCCGGTACGTCCGGAGCGTCCTCGCCGACCGCCTCCAGATCCCGGGACCGGGTCTCCTTCGCGCACGCCACCGCGACGATCGTGAGCAGCGCGGCACCGATCACGTACAGCGAGACGGGCGCCGGGCCCCCGTACGCCGCCAGCAGCGCGGTCGCGACCATCGGCGCGGGGGCGCCGGCGGCGACGGACGCGAACTGTGCGCCGATCGACGCACCCGAGTACCGCATGCGGGTCGCGAACAGCTCGGAGAAGAACGCCGCCTGGGGCGCGTACATCGCACCGTGCAGCACCAGTCCGACCGTCACGGCGAGCACCATCCAGCCGAACTGGCGGGTGTCGAGCAGTGCGAAGAACGGGAAGATCCACAGCCCGACGCCGACCGCGCCCAGCAGATACACGGGACGCCGTCCGACCCGGTCAGACAGCGCGCCCCACCCGGGGATCACGGCGAAGTGCACGGCGGAAGCGAGCAACACGGCGTTCAGCGCGGTCTGCTGACCGAGCTTCAGATGCTCCGTGCAGTAGACGAGGATGAAGGCGGTCAGCACGTAGAAGCTGATGTTCTCCGCCATCCGGGCGCCCATGGCGATCAGTACGTCCCTCCAGTGCTGCCGCAGTACGGCCAGCAGCGGCGTCTTCTCGACGACACCCTGGCCGGCGCGTTCCTGCGCACGGGCGCGTGCCGCCTTGAAAACCGGTGACTCGTCGACCGCCAGCCGTACCCACAGTCCGACACCGACGAGCACACCCGACAGCAGGAACGGCACCCGCCAGCCCCAGCTCTCGAACGCCTGCTCCGACAGCAGAGCGGTCAGCGCCGCCAGGACGGCGGTGGCCAGCAACTGGCCCGCGGGAGCCCCGGTTTGCGGCCAGGACGCCCAGAAGCCGCGCCGTTTGGCGTCCCCGTGCTCGGACACCAGCAGCACGGCGCCGCCCCACTCGCCGCCCAGCGCGAAGCCCTGTACGAGGCGCAGCGCGGTCAGCAGGACGGGAGCCGCCGAGCCGATCGTGGCGTGGGTGGGCAGCAGCCCGATGGCGAAGGTGGCGCCGCCCATCAGCAACAGGCTGACCACGAGCAGCTTCTTCCGCCCGATCCGGTCCCCGAAGTGACCGAAGACCAGCGCGCCGACCGGCCGCGCGGCGAAGCCCACGGCGTACGTGAGGAACGACAGCAGGGTGCCGACGACCGGGTCGGAGTCCGGGAAGAACAGCTTGTTGAAGATCAGTGCCGCGGCCGACCCGTACAGGAAGAAGTCGTACCACTCGATGGTCGTGCCGATCAGGCTCGCGGCGACGATGCGCCGCAGCGAACGTGCGGGCGCCGGGGATGACGTGGACGCGGGATTCATGGCGTGACCGTAGGGACGATCCCGGCCCGTACCCATGTGGCGGAACACCACAGTGCGGTGGCGCACTGTCCCCGCGGCCCCCATGCCGGGGCGTACGGCCTCCGGGCACCCATTAGGCTCGGGGGCATGGCCGACGCACCGTACAAGCTGATCCTCCTCCGCCACGGTGAGAGCGAGTGGAACGCGAAGAACCTGTTCACCGGCTGGGTGGACGTCAACCTCAACGAGAAGGGCGAGAAGGAGGCAGTCCGCGGCGGTGAGCTGCTGAAGGACGCCGGCCTGCTGCCCGACGTACTGCACACCTCGGTCCAGAAGCGCGCCATCCGCACCGCGCAGCTGGCCCTCGAATCCGCCGACCGGCACTGGATCCCGGTGCACCGCTCCTGGCGTCTCAACGAGCGCCACTACGGCGCGCTCCAGGGCAAGGACAAGGCGCAGATCCGCGAGCAGTACGGCGAGGAGCAGTTCATGCTCTGGCGCCGCTCGTACGACACCCCGCCGCCGGAGCTGGAGGACGGCTCCGAGTTCTCGCAGAGCGGCGACCCGCGCTACGCCGACATCCCCAGCGAGCTCCGTCCGCGCACCGAGTGCCTCAAGGACGTCGTCACGCGGATGCTGCCGTACTGGTACGACGGCATCATCCCGGACCTGCTGGCCGGCCGCACCGTCATGATCGCCGCGCACGGCAACTCGCTGCGCGCGCTGGTCAAGCACCTCGACGGCATCTCCGACGAGGACATCTCCGGCCTGAACATCCCCACCGGCATCCCGCTCGCCTACGAGCTGGACGCCGACTTCCGGCCGCTCAAGAAGGGCGGCACATACCTCGACCCGGAGGCCGCCAAGGCAGCCATCGAGGCAGTCGCGAACCAGGGCAAGAAGAAGTAGCCGGACCTCTCCCGGCACCGCGAACGGACCGGGGGCCCTGCCCCGTCGAACCGGGCAGGGCCCCCGGAGTCGTTTCCGTCTCCTGAAGGGCCGTCAGGCCGTGTGCCGCGGCGCCGTGTTCAGCTGCAGCTGCCGCCGCACGAGCAGGAGCCGCCGGACTGGCACCCGCAGCCGCACCCCGAACCGCATCCGCAGGCACCCAGCACGGGGAGCGCCGGGCGGCCCTCGGACAGGTCGGGGAGCGGGGCGGGAGCGGGGGAGTCGGGCATGGGTTCCCTCCTTTTCGGCGGACGCGACCGTCGTCTGCCTGCTGCCCATTCCAGCGCCGGTTGCGGCGGGCGCATCAAGGGCGCGCGGAAGCACGGAACCCGCGGACAGGCCGCCGGGGTGTCACGGACCCCCGTGACACCCCGGACGACGGACCCGGTCACGGGCCCGTTCAAGAGCCCGCCCACCGGCCCCGGTTACGAACCCTCCACCGGGGCCGTGCCGTCGTTCGCCGCGGCCGCCGGGTCGACCTCGTCCGCGTAGTCGCCGGTCACCAGGTAGACGACGCGCCGCGCGACGGAGACCGCGTGGTCGGCGAAGCGCTCGTAGTAGCGGCCGAGCAGCGTCACGTCGACGGCGGTCTCGATGCCGTGCTCCCAGCGGTCGTCCATCAGGTGCTGGAACAGCGTCCTGTGCAGATCGTCCATGGCGTCGTCGTCCTGCTCGAGCTGCATCGCCAGGTCGATGTCCTTGCTGATGATGACCTCGGCGGCCTTCGCCATCAGCCGCTGTGCCAGCTGTCCCATCTCCAGCAGCGTCGCCTGGAGATCGCGCGGCACCGCGGAGTCGGGGAAGCGCAGCCGGGCCACCTTGGCGACGTGCTGCGCCAGGTCGCCGGAGCGCTCCAGGTCGGCGCTCATCCGCAGCGAGGTGACGACTATCCGCAGGTCCGTTGCGACCGGCTGCTGCCGGGCCAGCAGCTGTATGGCCCGGGACTCCAGGTCGCGCTGCAGGTCGTCCACCTTCTCGTCCGCGGCGATCACGCTCTCGGCGAGCTTCAGGTCCGCGTCCAGCATCGCCGTGGTGGCGCGGCCGATAGCGGAGCCGACGAGCCGGGCCATCTCGACCAGACTGTCGCTGATCGAGTCCAGCTCCTCGTGGTACGCGTCCCGCATGGCTGTCCTTCCCTCACACAGTTGATTCCGTAGCAGGGCTCCACGAGCGCGCTACGAGGTCCTCGTAGCGGAGCAGAAGCCCCTCCACGCTCCCACGCTCCGTCCGGAATGCGTCGGCCTCCGTCCCGTCGCGTGAACCGGTGGGTACGCCCAGGTGAACTCTGGGAGACGGCACCCCGACTCCATGATCCTCAAGCCCGTCACCGGGCCGGAGCAGAGCGCCCGCAGTGAACCGGCACCGACGTGACGGTGAATTCTGCGGGACGAACGTTCGAGTCCGCTCCTGGACCCCTGGGGTGCCGACGCGGCTGGCGCATAACCTGGGGGCATGGACCTGAACGCGGCGGTCGCCGCAGTGGCTGCGATCGCCGGGCTGTGCACCGGCGTGATCGCCATGCTGGCGTTCCGCTGGAGCGAACGGGAGCAGAGCCGCCCGACGCGGACCTCGCTGCACACGGACGCCGTGCTGCCGCCCGGCGTCGACACCGTGCTCTCCGTGCTCCGCTCCTCCGCCGTGGTGCTCGACGAGAGCGACGCGGTGGTGAAGGCCAGCTCGGCCGCGTACGCGCTGGGCCTGGTGCGCGGCGGCAAGCTCGCCGTCGACCCGATGCTCCGGATGGCCCGCGACACCCGCCGGGACGGCGAGATACGGCAGATCGAGCTCGACCTCCCGCGCAGGGGATCGGCCCGCAGCGACGCCCTCGCGGTCTCCGCGCGGGTGGCTCCGCTCGGCTCCCGCCTGGTGCTGCTGCTCGTCGAGGACCTGACCGAGGCCCGCAGGATCGAGGCGGTGCGGCGGGACTTCGTCGCCAACGTCAGCCACGAGCTGAAGACCCCGGTGGGCGCCCTCTCGCTGCTCTCCGAAGCGGTGCTGGACGCGGCCGACGACCCGGAGGCCGTCGAGCGCTTCGCCGGCCGGATGCAGAACGAGTCGACGCGGCTGACCAGCCTCGTACAGGAGCTGATCGACCTCTCGCGGGTGCAGAACGACGACCCGCTGGAGGACTCCGAACCGGTCCGCGTCGACGAGCTGGTGGCCGAGGCCATCGACCGCTGCAGCAACACCGCGGCGGGCAAGCAGATACATCTCGCGGCAGGCGGCACCGAGGGGCTCCACGTGTGGGGCAACCGCGGCCAGCTCGCCGCCGCGCTCGGCAATCTCGTCGAGAACGCCGTCAACTACTCGCCGGCCCGCACCCGGGTCGGCATAGCCGGCCGCCGGGTCGCGGTGTCCGGCGGCGACCTGATCGAGATCGCGGTGACCGACCAGGGCATCGGAATCTCCGACAAGGACAAGGACCGGATATTCGAGCGGTTCTACCGCGTCGACCCGGCCCGCTCCCGTGCCACCGGCGGTACGGGACTCGGCCTCGCCATCGTCAAGCATGTGGCCGCCTCGCACGGCGGGGAGGTCACCGTGTGGAGCGCGGAAGGACAGGGCTCCACCTTCACCCTGCGACTGCCGGAGGCGGGCAGCGCCCGCGAGAAGGCCGAAGCGGCCCGGTCCAGCCGGGACCGGTTCGCAGGCGCACTGCAGGAACCGGCCGTCTTCGAGGACGAGGAGCGGCCGCACGAGGACGGCACAGCCGCCCGCCACACCCCTTCAATGGATTCGCTTCGCGATCCTGATGCTGCTCCGGAGGTCCTCCCGTGACCCGAGTGCTTGTCGTCGAGGACGAGGAATCGTTCAGCGACGCACTGTCGTACATGCTCCGCAAGGAAGGATTCGAGGTCGCGGTCGCGGCCACGGGCCCCGAGGGGCTCGATGAGTTCGAACGCAACGGCGCCGATCTGGTGCTGCTCGACCTGATGCTGCCCGGACTGCCCGGCACCGAGGTGTGCCGGCAGCTGCGGGGGGTCTCCAACGTCCCGGTGATCATGGTGACCGCCAAGGACAGCGAGATCGACAAGGTGGTCGGCCTGGAAATAGGGGCCGACGACTATGTCACCAAGCCCTTCTCCTCGCGCGAACTGGTCGCGCGGGTACGGGCGGTGATGCGCCGCCGCGGGGAGCCCGAGGAGGTCACCCCGGCCGCGCTGGAGGCGGGTCCGGTACGGATGGACGTGGACCGTCACGTCGTCACCGTCGCCGGCGACAAGATCGACCTGCCGCTCAAGGAGTTCGACCTGCTGGAGATGCTGCTGCGGAACGCGGGCCGCGTGCTGACCCGTATGCAGCTCATCGACCGGGTCTGGGGCGCCGACTACGTCGGTGACACCAAGACCCTGGACGTGCACGTCAAGAGACTCCGCGCCAAGGTCGAACCCGACCCGGCGACCCCGCGCTATCTCGTCACGGTGCGCGGCCTCGGCTACAAGTTCGAGCCGTAAACACGCACCCCCGCTCGCACCACAGGGGAGGGCCCCGGCCGGTCGGCCGGGGCCCTCCCCTGTGTCTGGCGTGCCGCTGCGTCGCCGTGCGGCGTGCTGTGCGCCCGGCTCAGTGGCCGGCGTGCTCGCCGCCGCCCTGCTGCTCGGCGCTCGCCGCGTCGGAGGGCTTACCGCTCTCCGAGGGCTTGCCACTGGCCGACTCGGAGGGGGAGCCGCCGGCGGAGGGCTGCACGGTCGGCCCGGCGTCCTTCCAGTGGTGCGTCGCCGGCACCACGGAGGCGCGCAGCTTCACCGCACCGGTGCTGCTGAGGTCGAAGGTGACCGGCTGCGCGTTGCCGTCCGCGACGCCGGCCTTCTTGGCGTCGGAGAGCAGCGCGGCCGCGTTGTCCTTGCCGCCCAGCGCCAGCGAGCCGCCCGCGGGGACGGTCACCTTCTGCTCGCCCTTCGCCGGGCTGAGCTTCGCCTTGGCGGTGCCGCTGACGGTGATGCCCTGCAGCACCTCGGGCTTGGCGCCGGCGTTGAAGATGCGTCCGGTCACGGTCGCGGGGCCCGAACCGTCGGGCGCCGTCACGATGTTGACGTTCTGGATCTTGATGTTGCCGGCGGTGGCCGCGGCGTTGTCCGGTTTGACTTCCGAGGTCTGCGCGCTGTTCCCCGCACCGCAGGCGGACAGCGTGACGACGGAGAGCGTGAGTGCGGTGGCGGCGAGGGTGCCGCGTCGAAGGCTGCTGCTCACGGCGGCGGCATCTCCTAGGCGAGGTCTGGCGGCCGAACTGCGTGCCGGTCGCGGACGGGTGGAGGCAGGGCACGTCCACTGGACGTGATCTCGCGGGCCAGATTACCGAGCCCGCGTGCGCGCCCCGCACCCGACCCTCCCGCCGCGCGCGCCGTCCACTGCCGCACACCCCGGCGCCCACTCGTACGGGGGATTCTCAGGAATGTGCGCGAAGGTTCTGTGAACCGCTCCCGGAATTGATCAACATTGTGTGACGGGGGGTTGAATCAATTCTTGGAAAAGACTTCGTCGTCCCCCGTCAGGGGCCCGGCCGCGGTCGCCTGCGCGAGGCCGCACAGGCGGACAAACCGGTCAGTCTGCCCTCTCGGGAGGGTCTTCTTCGGGTGCGATCAGACCGTAACGCCCGCGTTTCGTACAGCTCGTACAAGCCTCCCGACCTGCGAATACCGCCTCAGTCCCGCCGTCCGCAGCACGTCACGGGGTGCCTTGTCAAGCCCCGAGATGCGGCCTGACCTGCGAAAACGCCATTCAGTAGAGCCCGTTCCCGTGTTACTCTGGATAGCCACGGAAGGGGTACCTGACACATGACGTTCAAGGTTGGCGACACCGTGGTCTATCCCCATCACGGGGCCGCGCTGATCGAGGCCATCGAAACTCGCCAGATCAAAGGCGTGGACAAGACCTACTTGGTTCTGAAGGTTGCGCAGGGCGACTTGACGGTTCGTGTGCCAGCGGACAATGCGGAGTTCGTGGGCGTACGCGACGTGGTCGGCACGGACGGGCTGGACAAGGTCTTCGAGGTGCTCCGCGCACCGTATGCCGAAGAGCCGACGAACTGGTCCCGGCGCTACAAGGCGAATCTCGAGAAACTCGCCTCCGGCGATGTGATCAAGGTGGCAGAGGTCGTGCGCGACCTGTGGCGCCGTGAGCGCGAACGCGGTCTGTCCGCCGGTGAGAAGCGGATGCTCGCCAAGGCCCGCCAGATTCTGGTGAGCGAACTGGCTCTCGCCGAGAACACCAACGAGGACAAGGCCGAGGCCCTGCTCGACGAGGTTCTCGCTTCCTGATCCCCCGAGCTGTGACATCCATCCGGTGCTGTGTGTCCGGTCATCCGGCCGGACTGATCACGCACGCCGGACTGGTCACGAACTGAGGCCGGCACACGCGTCAGCGTGCGCCCGGCCCCGGAGAACATCTGTGCCGCGGTGCCCGATGACAGGACTGCTGTCCGTCGCCGGGCGCTGCGGCATGTCTGCGGGACTTCTGTGTGCCTACAGTGCTCACCAAGCGCTGTGCCCACGGTGTTCACCGAGCAGCAAGGTCGGCGTGCCGGGCCCGGGCAGCTCCCCCGACCGTATGTCACGGAAGGGTCCGGTCGGGGTGTCGCGCCCGGCACGCTGAGGCCATACCCATCCCGGCTGAGGACACAAACCTGAACGCGCAACCGATGTCACTTCACTCCACGGACGAGCCCGGTGCCAACTCCCGTACGGCCGCGGTCATTCCGGCCGCCGGACGCGGGGTACGGCTGGGTCCCGGCACGCCCAAGGCCCTGCGGAACCTGAACGGCACGCCGATGCTGGTGCACGCCGTGCGGGCGATGGAGCGGGCCCGCGCGGTCTCGCTCGTCGTCGTCGTGGCGCCGCCGGACGGCGCCACCGAGGTCCGGCACCTGCTGGACGAGCATCTGCTCTCCGATGTGCTGGTCGTGCCCGGCGGGGAGACCCGGCAGGACTCCGTACGGCTCGGGCTCGCCGCGCTGCCCGAGGACGTCACCACGGTGCTGGTGCACGACGCGGCGCGTCCGCTGGTGCCCGTCGACACCGTGGACGCGGTGGCCGACGCGGTACGGGACGGGGCGCCCGCCGTGGTGCCGGCGCTGCCCGTGCCGGACACCGTCAAGGAGGTCGAACCGTCCGCCGACGGCACTCCCGAGCCGGTCACCGGCACTCCGGAGCGGGCGCGGCTGCGGGCCGTACAGACACCGCAGGGCTTCACCCGGGAGGTGCTGACGGCCGCGCACGAGCGGGTCGCCTGCGAGGGCGAGGGGGCCACGGACGACGCCGGGATGGTGGAGCGCACCGGGGTCGAGGTCGTGGTGGTGCCCGGTCACGAGGAGGCGTTCAAGGTGACGCGGCCGCTGGACCTGGTGCTGGCCGAGGCAGTGCTCGCACGGAGGAGGGCCACCGATGGCTTCTGAGGCCGGAGCTTCTGAACCGACGGGTCCCGTGCCGGGTGCCTCCGGTGTTCCGGTGCTTCCGCTGGTCGGGATCGGCACCGATGTGCACGCCTTCGAGGAGGGGCGCGAGCTGTGGTGTGCCGGGCTGCTGTGGGAGGGCGAGACCCACGGGCTCGCCGGGCACTCCGACGGTGACGTCGCCGCGCACGCCGCGTGCGACGCGCTGTTCTCCGCGGCCGGTATCGGCGACCTCGGCGCGCACTTCGGAACGTCGCGGCCCGAGTGGTCCGGCGCCTCGGGGGTGGCGCTGCTGAGCGAGGCGGCGCGGCTCGTACGGGCTGCCGGCTTCGAGATCGGCAATGTGTCGGTGCAGGTCATCGGCGTACGGCCGAAGGTCGGGAAGCGGCGGGACGAGGCGCAGAAGGCGCTGTCCGCCGCGGTCGGGGCGCGTGTTGCCGTGTCCGGCACGACCTCCGACGGGCTGGGGCTGACCGGGCGCGGTGAGGGGCTGGCTGCGGTGGCCACCGCGTTGGTGGTTCCGGCGTAGCTTCTGCGGGGCGTGCCGCGGGAGCGCCGCTTTGTGTGGCCTCGCGTGGGTCTTGCGGGTGCGGTTCGCGTGTGGTTTGCGCAGTTCCCCGCGCCCCTAAGACCGCGCAGTTCCCCGCGCCCCTTATCTCGCGCCGTTCCCCGCGCCCCTTATCTGCGCCGTTCCCCGCGCCTCTTGTGGGCTGGGTGCGGGCCGACGGCTGTTGCATATGGGTCGCAGTTAGTCTTGTGGGTGATGTCCTCCTACGTACTGCGCACCGCGACCCCCGCCGACGCCGATGCGGCGCGGAGCGTCATGCTCGACACCGTCTACGGCGATCTGCGGTCCGGCTACGTGCCGCGCTGGCACCGGGACATCATCGACGTCGAGGGCTCCTATCTGCGGCCCGAACGGCGCACGCTGCTGGTCGCCGAGGCCGCGGACGGGGAGATCGTGGCGACCGGCGCGGTACGCGACCAGGGGCCGCAGACGCCGCCCAACCCGCCCTGGGTCGCCGAGCGTTACCCCTCGGGGAGCACCGCGCAGCTGTGCCGGATCTACGTACGGCCCGCGTACCGGCGGCTCGGGATAGCCCGCGCCATGGTGCGCGAGCTGTGCGATTTCGTGGCGCGGGCCGGCGGCTACCGCGCGATCTACCTGCACACCGATCCGAGCGTCAGCGGGGCCGAGGGCTTCTGGCGGTCGATCGCGCACGAGGTGTGCGACGAACGGCGGTTGCCGGACGGCGGGCAGGGGATCATCCACTTCGAGCTGGCCCTCCCCGAACCGCACGAGCCGGCCGAGGCCACGCGTACCCCCGTGGGTGCCGTGGCTGCGGCGGACTCCGCGGCCGGCTGACCACCCATCCGCAGCACTCGCAGCGTTCGCACCGAGGTTCCGACACATGCGCCCGATACGGCACTCCAGACTCCTTCCGATCACCGCCGTCACGGTGCTGTCCGCCGGTGCGCTCGCCGCGTGCGGCGGGCAGGGCGCCTCGGAGGCCGGGGGCGACCGGCTGCGGGTGTCCATGGCGTTCCCGCCGACGCAGGCGATGAGCCCCTACGGGGACGACGCGGTGACCCTGAGCAGGCTGTCGGTCATCGAAGGGCTGACGAAGCTGGACTCCGGCGGCGAGGTGAAGCCGGCGCTCGCCACCTCGTGGAAGTCCGCCGACGACGGCCGCGAGTGGACGTTCCAGCTGCGCGACGCGCGCTTCCAGGACGGCAAGAAGGTCGACGCGGACGCGGTCGTACGGTCGCTGGAGGAGGCCGAACAGGCCTCCCCGAAGCCGCGGGTGCTCAGCGACGCCGGTGATCTGAAGGCGACCGCTGACGGCGCGCGGACCGTGAAGGTCACCAGCAGCGAACCCGACGCCCTGCTGCCGCAGCGGCTCGCCAATCCGTCGCTGGCCGTCCTGTCGGCCGGCGCGTACGCGAAGGGCGGCAAGGTGAACCCCGCCGGGCACGCCACCGGGCCGTTCACCCTGTCGAAGCTGAACGGCACCGCGAGCGCGACGCTGCAGCGCAACGACCGCTACTGGGGCGGGAAGGCGAAGGCGCCGGGCGTCGACGTGAAGTTCGTGTCCGACGGGACCGCGCGCGCCAACGCGCTGCGTTCCGGCGAGACGGACATCGCCGAGTACGTGCCGGTCTCCCAGGCGTCCGTGCTGGAGAAGAAGCAGGTGCGCGAGGTGCCCACCGCGCGCACCAACAGCCTGTACCTGAACACGGAGAAGGGCGTCTTCTCCGACCCGGCGATGCGGTCCGCCGCACGCGCGGCCGTCGACAGCAAGGCGCTGGTCAAGGGCGTGTACGAAGGACATGCCGACGAACCGCGGGGCCTGTTGGGGCCCGGCGTGAAGTGGGCCGGCGACAAGCGCGAGAAGGTCAGTGGGCGGGCCGCCGCCGCGTCCGCGAAGGACGTCAAGAAGACGAAGACCATCACGCTCGCCACGTACACCAACCGGCCCGAACTGCCCGAGGTCGCCTCGGCACTCCAACAGCAGCTGGAGAAGGCCGGGTTCACGGTCAAGCAGGACGTACGGGACTACGCGCAGATGGAGTCCGACGCACTGTCCGGCAAGTACGACGCCTTCCTGCAGGCACGCAACACCCTGCTCGACACCGGCGACCCGGTGTCCTATCTGCAGTCGGACTTCACCTGCGACGGCTCGTTCAACATCTCCCAACTGTGCGACAAGGGCGTCGATTCGGCCGTCAAGAAGGCGGCGGGAACGAAGGACACGGACGCACGGCAGAAGGCCGAGATGCAGGCCGAGGCGAAGATCCTGGGGACCGGCGCCGTGGTGCCCGTGCTGCACGAGCGGTTCATCCAGGGCGTCGGCGACGGCGTGCGGGGCGTGTCCCTCGACCCCATGGAGCGGACGCTGGTGACCGCCGACACGCGGCGCGGCTGAGCGATGCACCGTACGGTCTCCGGCCTGCGCGCGGCCGGCGGGCGGATCGTCGCCGCGGCCGGGATGCTGCTGCTCGTCGGGCTGCTGCCCTGGCTGACCCGTACCGATCCGGCGCGCACCATCCTGCACGCGCGGTACGCCGACAGGGAGCCCACTCCCGACGCGCTGGCCGCCATCCGCGAGCAGACCGGCCTGGACGACGGGCCGCTGCACGTCCTCGGCGAGTGGTACGGCGGGCTGCTGCACGGCGACTTCGGCACCTCCTGGGTGTCGGGCCAGCCGGTCGGCCCCCAGGTGCTCTCCGGGCTCGGCGTCTCGCTCTCCCTGATGGGGACGTCCCTGCTGGTCGCCCTCGTGGTCGCGGCGCTGCTGTGCGTACGGACGCTGCGCGCGGGTGCGTTGGGGCGCGGCAAGGCGCTCACGCGGGCGCGTGCGGGAGCGGTGGGCGCCGTACTGGCCGCGCTCCCCGAGTTCCTGCTCGCCTCCGTGCTGGCCGCGGTCTTCGCCGTACAGCTCGGCTGGTTCCCGACACTGGGGTGGGGCGGCCTGCAACCCGCCGTACTGCCCGCGCTGGCCATGGGGCTGCCCGCCGGCGCGCTGCTCGGGCGGCTGCTGGACGAGGCGCTGCCCGGCGCGTTCGCCGAACCGTGGGTCCGTACGAACGTGGCCTTCGGCGTGCCGCCCGCACGCATCGCGGGCAACGCGCTGCGGCGCGTACTGCCGCCGCTGCTCCCGCAGTTCGGCTTCGTCGTCGTCGGGCTGACCGGCGGGGCCGTGGCCGTCGAGACGCTGTTCACCATTCCGGGGCTCGGCAAGACGACGCTGGACGGCGCCGTCGGACAGGACCTGCCGGTGCTGCAGGCCGGCGTGCTCCTGCTGTTGCTGCTGGGCGTGCTCGTGGGCGGCGCGGTCGGCGTGGCACGGCGCGTGCTGATCGGGCCCGCGCTCGACGCGGCGGCGCTGCCCGCGCTGCGGCGGCCCGCCGCACACGGCGGTGCCCTCGTACGGGGCGCGGCGCTCGGACTCACGGCGCTCCTCGCCGCCGTGATCGTCGCCGGGATGCTGCGGGATCCGCTCCATGTCGACACCACCGCACGGCTGTTGGGCCCCGGCGGGGCACACCCGCTCGGCACCGACTCGCTGGGCCGCGACGTACTGGCCCGGCTCGGCCACGGCGCGGCCCGTACGGTCGCCACCTCCGCCGCTGTGTCGGCCTTCGCGCTGGCCGTCGGACTCGTCCTCGGCACGGGCGTACTGGGGCGCTGGACGACAGGACTGCGCGAAGTCGTGAACGCGGTGCCGCCCGTCGTGTCCGGACTCGTCGTCGCCGGACTGCTCGGGCCCGGCGCGTGGGGCGCGTCCGTCGCGGTCGCCGCCGTCGCCTGGGCGCCGCTGGCCGCGCACACGGCGGCCCTCTACGAAGAGGAGCGCGGCGCCGCGCACTTGGAGGGGGCCATCGCGCTCGGGGCCGGCCGCGCGCACCTGCTGCTGCGGCACATCCTGCCGGGCGTGCTGCCCGCGGTGCTGCGGCACGCGCTGCTGCGGGTGCCGCAGGTCGCTCTGGCGCTGGCCTCCCTCGGCTTCCTCGGCCTCGGCGCATCTCCTCCTGCGCCGGAGTGGGGACGGATGCTGTCGGAGAACATGCCGTACGCGGAACGGGCGCCGTGGGCGGTCCTGGGCCCGGCCGGCGCGCTGGTCGCACTGGGCGTGCTGGCGGTGCTTCTGGGGGCGCTTCGGTGGGGGCGCCGCGCGAACCGCGCCCCGGCTTCCGCCGGTTCGGGGGCACCTTCCGGCGGTGCGGGCCCGCCGTCCGCCGGTGGCGTGGGCAGCTGGTCCGCCCAAGGGGCGGAACGGGTGGGCACGCAGGACCGCACCCGCGAGGTCCGTCCCCACGCGCCCGGCGCGGGCGTCCGGTGAGGGGCTCGCCCCGGACCCGCCCCTACCCGTTTCTTCCGGGGCTCCGCCCCGGGCCCCGTTCCGCAGGTGCGCGCCACCTGCTCGCGGGTGCGGTCCGGTTGTGCCCACCCGTTCCGCCCCTCGGGCGCCCCGAGTGCCCACAACCTGTGAGAGATGAGGGATGAGCGACATACGGGGACTGCCCGCGAGCGTGAAGATGCTCGCGGGAACGCAGCTCGCGTTCAACATCGGGTTCTTCGCCGTGCTGCCGTACCTCGCCGAGCACCTCGGCGGGAGCGGCCTCGGCATGGGCGGCTGGCTCGTCGGACTCGTGCTGGGGCTGCGGACCTTCAGCCAGCAGGGGCTGTTCGTCGTCGGCGGGATCCTCACCGACCGGTACGGGCCGCGCCCCGTCACCCTCGCGGGGTGCGCGCTCCGTATCGCGGGCTTCGTGTGGCTGGCGTACGCGGAGAGCACCGCGGCCGTCGTCGGCGCCGTGGTCGTGGTCGGGTTCGCCGCAGCGCTGTTCTCGCCCGCCGTGGAGTCCGAGACGGCGCGGCAGGCCGTACGGCACGAGGAGGTCACGGGCCATCCGCGGGCCCGTACGCTCGCGGTGTTCTCCGCAGCCGGGCAGGCGGGCTCGTTCCTCGGGCCGCTCCTCGGCTCGCTCCTGCTGCTCGCGGACTTCCGAACCGCGTGTCTCGCGGGGGCGCTCGTGTTCGTCGCCGTACTGCTCGCGCAGTGGCGGTACATGCCGCACCGGAAGCCGGCCGCGCACGCCGGCCGTGAGCCCGGCGCACCCGCGGCTCCGGGCGCGCTCCGCGCGACCCTTCGCAACCCCGCCTTCCTGCTCGTCTGCCTCGGCTACAGCACCTATCTGCTGGCGTACAACCAGCTGTATCTCGCCCTCCCCGAGGAGGTCGTACGGGCCACCGGCTCGCAGGCCGCGCTCGGCTGGCTGTTCGCGCTGTCCTCGCTGTTCGTCGTCGCGGCGCAGCTGCCCGTCACCCGGCGCGCGGGGGAGTGGGCCGGGCACCGGGGGACGCTCACGGCCGGGCTGCTCGTGGTGGCCGCGTCCTTCGCGGTGGTCGCGTGCGCCGCGCCGTTCGCGCTGACCGGGCCGTACGGGCTGCTGCCCGCGGCCGGGTACGTACTGCTGCTGACCTTCGGCCAGATGCTGGCCGTACCGTCCGCCCGCGCGCTGGTGACCGAGCACGTGGCGGAGCGGCATCTCGGCTTCGCCATGGGCGCCATGTCGTCGCTGTCCGGGCTGGTCGTGCTGGGCGGCAGCGCCGCGACCGGCGCCCTGCTGGGCAGCGGGCTCGCGCCGGGCGCCGTGTGGGCGTCGCTCGCCGCCGCCCCGCTGCTGGGCGCGGCCGCGGCACGCTGTGTGCCGGTCCCGTCCCGCGACAGCGGGGCCCGTACGTGACCCGGCGGGCCGCCCGCGCGGGGTGCCCGGCCGGACCCGGCGTACGGCTCCCATACCACCGGCCCCCGCGCGGACCCGAGGCGGCGGCAACGGCAGTGCCGCGCGCCTACTACCCTTGACGCGTGACTCTTCGCCTGTACGACACCAGCGCCCGGCAGATCCGCGATTTCAGCCCCCTCGTGCCGGGCTGCGTCTCGATCTACCTGTGTGGCGCGACCGTGCAGGCCGCACCGCACATCGGGCACATCCGCTCGGGGCTCAATTTCGACATCATGCGCCGCTGGTTCGCGTACCGCGGCTATGACGTGACGTTCATCCGCAACGTCACGGACATCGACGACAAGATCATCGTCAAGGCGGCCGACCAGGGCCGCCCGTGGTGGTCCATCGGCTACGAGAACGAGCGCGCCTTCAACGCCGCGTACGACGCGCTCGGCTGCCTGCCGCCCACCTACGAGCCGCGCGCCACCGGCCACATCCCCGAGATGACCGAGATGATGCGCACCCTCATCGACCGCGGGCACGCCTACGCGGCCGACGGCAACGTCTACTTCGACGTCCGCTCGTACGCCGGCTATCTGCAGCTGTCCAACCAGGAGCTGGACAATCTGCGGCAGCCCGAGGGCGAGGGCGAGACCGGCAAGCGGGACCCGCGCGACTTCGCGATGTGGAAGGCCGCGAAACCGGACGAGCCCAGCTGGGAGACCCCGTGGGGCCGCGGCCGCCCCGGCTGGCACCTGGAGTGCTCGGCCATGGCGCACAAGTACCTGGGCTCCGAGTTCGACATCCACGGCGGCGGCGTCGACCTGGTCTTCCCGCACCACGAGAACGAGATCGCCCAGTCCAAGGCGTACGGCGACGAGTTCGCGCGCTACTGGGCGCACAACGCCTGGGTGACCATGAGCGGCGAGAAGATGAGCAAGTCGCTCGGCAACTCCGTGCTGGTCAGCGAGATGGTCAAGCACTGGCGGCCGATCGTGCTGCGCTACTACCTCGGCTCCCCGCACTACCGCTCCACCATCGAGTACAGCGAGGAGTCGCTGCGCGAGGCGGACGCCGCGTTCGCCCGGATCGAGGGCTTCCTGCAGCGCGCCTCCGAGACCGTGGGCCATGTCGGGCCGGCCGGTGAGGCGCCGGACGAGTTCGCCGAGGCGATGGACGACGACTTCGCGGTGCCGCAGGCCCTCGCCGTCGTGCACAACACCGTCCGCCAGGGCAACGCCGCGCTGGCGGAGAACGACAAGGAGACGGCGGCCACCGCGTTCGCCGCTGTCCGGGCCATGCTCGGCGTGCTCGGCCTCGACCCGCTGGACGACCGGTGGGCGGGCGGCGGCGACACCGGCCGCGGCGAGGAACTGCACCAGGTCGTCGACTCGCTGGTGCGGCTGGTGCTCGACCAGCGGCAGGCCGCGCGGGCCCGCAAGGACTACGCGACCGCCGACGCCATCCGGGACGAACTCAAGGGGTCCGGACTCGTCATCGAGGACACCCCCTCCGGGCCGCGCTGGGAAATCGGCGGTCCCGCCTAGGAGGTTTCTGATGAGTCGTCAGACACCCCCTATACAGCTTCGCCGGGACGGCGGGGCGCAAGCAGAGAAACAGGTGCACTGAACCATGGCGGGAAACAACCCCGGCTCCAACCGGCGTACGTCGGGCAAGAAGAAGGGCCCTCAGGTCGGCAGCGGCGGACAGCGCCGCCGCGGGCTGGAGGGCAAGGGCCCCACGCCGCCCGCCGAGATGCGCAAGGGGCACGCCAAGCAGCGTGCCGCGCAGGCGAAGGCGAAGCGTTCGCAGGGCCGTCCGCAGCGCAAGGGCAGCGGCAAGGGCAGCTCCGAGCTGGTCGTCGGCCGTAACTCGGTCGCCGAGGCGCTGCGCGAGGGCGTGCCCGCGAACGCGCTGTACGTCCAGCAGTTCATCGACAACGACGAGCGCGTGCGGGAAGCCGTACAGCTCGCCGGGGAGCGCGGCGGCATCCACCTGATGGAGGCCCCCAAGCCCGAGCTCGACCGGATGACGAACGGGCTGAACCATCAGGGCCTCGTGCTCCAGGTCCCGCCGTACGAGTACGCGCACCCGGACGACCTGGCGGCCGCGGCCTACGACGACGGCGAGGACCCGCTGATCGTCGCGCTCGACGGGGTGACCGACCCGCGGAACCTCGGCGCCGTCGTCCGTTCCGTCTCCGCCTTCGGCGGACACGGGGTCGTCATCCCCGAGCGGCGAGCCGCCGGGATGACCGCGGGCGCGTGGAAGACCTCGGCCGGTACCGCGGCCCGTACGCCCGTGGCGCGCGCGTCGAACCTGACGCGGGCCCTGGAGGCGTACCAGAAGGCGGGCATGATGGTCGTCGGTCTGGCGGCCGACGGCGACGTCGAACTGCCCGAACTCGACGCCCTGGAAGGCCCGGTCGTCGTGGTGGTCGGCAGCGAGGGCAAGGGCCTGTCGCGGCTGGTCGGCGAGACCTGCGACCTGCGCGTCCGCATCCCGATGCCGGGCGGCGCCGAGTCGCTGAACGCCGGTGTCGCTGCGGGTGTCGTCCTGTACGAGGCGGCCCGCCGGCGCGCCTGACGGCTGACCGCCCGGGCGTCCGCGTGGCGCGGATCCCCTCGCCCGGGCGGGAGTTCCACCGGGGACGCGGTGCCCGCCCCGTACAGGGCGGCGCTCCGGGCCGGCGGTTCCGTGTCCGGGTGCGGCCGGCCCACATGATCAACTCCCGTGCTCCGGCGCCCGGGCGCACATGCCGTCGGGTCGCAGGATTCCAACTGCTGGGGCGTTCCCGTCCTTTCCGCACGCGGCCACACAAGGGAACGAGCGTTTGGCTGGCGAGCGAGTGGTCGCACAACAGACGCCCGGCGTCCCAACATAGGGGTCGGTGAGGGGTCTTGACGGGTCTCGGACAGATCATCGAGGTCAAGGCAGTGTCCTAAACGTCCATCACTCGGTTAGATGAGTGTGGACACGAGAACATCCCGCACACCCGGCCCCTCGGGGGCCTCGCCTGGGGAGCCCCCAGGGGGCGGCCCGCGCGGATTCTTCGACGACGAGCCCGGCTTGAGCACGGTCAAGGTCCCCTCCGACCCGGCCCAGGTCGTCGTGAACCATGCGAGCTTCCGCGTCCGGCTCGCGCCGTCCCCGGCGCCGTCCGCCCGCTCAGCGCAGGCTCCGCCCCCGCGCGCGCCCGTCATCGGCGGCTCGTCCGTACGCGCCGAGGGCGCGGCCGGCGAGGCCACCGGGCAGGTGCCCGCGGCCGCGGGCGCGGCAGGAAAGCGGCGCGCCCCCGTCGTCTGGAGCGGACGCACCGCGGCCGGCACCGACGGCGACGGCGAGGCGACCGAGCTGCTGCGCGCCGTGCACACCGGAGCCCAGGAGACGGCGGCCGATTCTGAGGACCTGGGCGCCACCACGCAGGTGCTGCCCCGCGTCGAGCAGCCCCCCGCCGGCCTCGGCGCGGCTGTCGCCCCGCCGCGCTCGCCGGAGCCGTCCGAGACGACCCGGCCGACGCCGCTGCTCAGCGGAGTGCGCCCGGCGGAGGGCGCGTTCGACGAGCCGGAGTACGAGAGCGCGCGCCCCGCGCGTTCCGGCGCCACGTCCGACGCGGGGCGACGGCAGGCGTACTACCCGATGCGCCGCATGAACCTCGGCGTCGTCCTGCTCCCGCTGCGCATCTTCCTCGGCTTCATCTCCATCTACGCCGGCATGAGCAAGCTCTGCGACCCCGTCTACTTCGACGGCGGCGAGCGCGGCTCGATGGTGACGTGGCTCCGGCATCTGGACCCGTGGACGATCGCCTCCCCGCTGCGCGACTTCGCCCTCGCCCACCCGGTGGGAGCGGGCCTCACCGTCGCGTTCCTGCAAGTCATCGTCGGCGTACTGACGTTGTGCGGTCTGTGGCAGCGGCTCGCCGCCGGCCTCGGCGCGCTGCTGTCCGTGGCGCTGCTGATGACGGTCAGCTGGAGCACCGTCCCGGCGTACGACGCACCGGACTTCATCTACCTGGCCGCCTGGAGCCCGCTCGTCATCGCGGGCGCCCCGGTCTACTCCATCGACGCGCACCTCGCGTCCGACGCCTGGCGCACCCTCGGCCCGCGGGTCGACGTCATGGACCTGCGGCGGCGCGTGCTGCGCCGCGGCGCGGTGATCGCCACCGTCGTCGTCGGCCTCGCGCTGCTCATCGGCTCGCTGCTCGGCGGCGCCGTCCGCTCCTCGCAGGCGGCCACGGTGCCGGGCCCCGGCAAGCCCCCGACCAACCAGCTGCCGGGATCCCCCGCGCCGGGCACCCCTGGCGGCAACCACACCCGTACCGACCAGGGCGCCAACCCGGCGACCGGACCGTACGGGCAGAGCAACCGCCGTCCCTCCGCCGGGCCTTCGTCCTCCGCCTCCACCGGCGCGGCCGCCCGGCAGCGGCAGAGCCGGCCGTCCACGGAGCCCGGCACCGGCCAGCGGCAGACCGTGCAGGCGCCCCGGCAGTCGGCGCCCCCGACGCGGGAGACCGCGCCGGGCACCGGCGGGGCCCAGCAGCCCACCGACAGTGGCTCCTCCTCGGACGACTCCACGGGCACCTCCGGCTCCGGCTCCGGTTCCACGTCCGGTGCGGACACGGGCGGCTCCGGCTCCTCCGGCGGCAGCGGCGGAGGCTCCGGCGGCGGTCTGGGAGGCCTGCTGGGGCAGTGACGACGGGGCCTGCGGTGCTGCCTCTCCGACAGCGCCACCCGGGCCGACGACCACGGAAGTGGGGCGCGCCGCTCACGAGCGGCGCGCCCCACGCGCCGTTGTGGGGGCGGGTGTTGTGGCAGGAGCCGTGGCCGGGGGGGGGCGTGGTCGGCGGGCCCGGTCAGCTCTCGGTGCGTGTGTCCGTGCCGGTGGCTGGCCCGCTTCCTGGGCTGCCGGGGGTGCCGGGGCTTGCGGGGCTTCCGGGGGTTCCAGGGTTGCCGGGGGACGCGCCCGTACCCGTGGAGGGGGCCGTACCCGTACTCGTGTCGGGGGCCGTCCCCGTATCCGTGTGGGGGGCCGGTTCTCCCTCGCCGGAGGCGAGCTCCGCGGCCGCTTCCGTGAGGTCCTTCGCCGTGTCGATCGCGCGCCAGAACGCGCCCTGCGGCAGCGGATATCCGGCGAGTCTGCGCTCCCGCGCCAGCCGGGGGAACGTCGTACGTTCGTGGTCGCCGCGCTCCGGCAGCAGCGCGGCGAAGTACGGCGCGAACACGTACACGCCCGCGTTGATCAGATAGGGCGAGGGCGGGGCCTCGATAAAGTCCAGGACGTGGCCGAACGCGTCGGTCTCCACCGCCCCCCACGGAATGCGCGGCCGGGCCAGCGCCAGGGTGGCGGCCGCGTCCCGTTCGGTGTGGAAGTCCGCCATGCGGTGCAGCGGGAAGCGGGTCCAGATGTCGCCGTTCGTGGCGTACCAGGGCTCGTGCGGGCGCGGCAGTGCGGCCGCCGCGTACTTCAGTCCGCCGCCGCGCCCCAGCGGTTCGGTCTCGTGCACCGTCGAGACGTGCAGGGGCAGTTGGGCGCCGGCGAGCCAGTCGTCGAGCACCTCGGCGAGATAGCCGCAGGAGACGACGGCGTCCGTCACCCCCTCCGCGGCGAGCCAGGCCAGCTGATGCCCGATGATCGGCACCCCCGTACCGGGGATCTCGACCATCGGCTTCGGGCGGTCGTCGGTGTACGGCCGCAGCCGTGAGCCCTGGCCACCGGCGAGCACGACAGCTTGAGTGGGTCTCATGCCGCGCACCCTAACCGCGCCGCCGCGCGGTCCGGCGGACGCGCGGCGCTGCGGGTGCCGCGGGGCCCCGGCCCGTACGGGGTGCCCTACGGGTGCCGTACGGGATGCCTTACGGGGCCCGCCTTACGGAATGCCTTACGGGCCGCCTTACGGGTTGCCGTACGGGGTCATGCCGTACGGGCCCGTTCAGTTCACCTGGGCGACGCCGTACGCGAAGGACGTGTCGCAGACCGGGCGGGAGTACAGCTGCGCGCGGTGCGCCGCGCCGTACTTCTGCACCGCGGCCCGGCCCAGCGCCTTCGCGATGGACGCGCAGTGCTTCGCGAGCGACGGCTTGCGGGTCATCTCCTTCTGAAGGCTCGTCAGGGCGGCGCCCGGGTTCTCCTCCTGAAGCTCCGTCACCAAACGCTCCCGGAGAACGTCCTGCGGGGCGCGGGACTTCGCCTGCGTCGATGCGGTCTCCGCGGAGGCGGTGAGCGCCTGCGTGTCGGAGGGCGCCGTCGCCCACGGCACCCGGGTGACCGCGAGGGTCCCGGAGAGCACGAGGACGACAGGAAGGACTGCTGCGAGGGATCGGCCGATTCGGCGGGCTACGTGGTTCACGCACGCGATCGTAGCGAGAGGTAGTGATTTGGCGACATTTAGTCACTCTGTCGAGCGACGGGAAAAGTGCCGTGTTCGAGCTTCGCCGTACGGATGCCTGGTCGGGGACAGCACGAACCGGGCCCGTACGTCCGTGAGTTCGGACGTACGGGCCCGGTCCCTTACGGGTTGTGCCGCGGCTCGCCCCGGCTCAGTCGCTGAGCCGCTCGCCGGACGAGGTGGAGAAGACGTGGGTCTCGCCGCCGCGCGGAACGACGTGCAGGGTGGAGCCCTTCTCGGGCACCTGCCGGCCGCTGACCCGGACCACGAGGTCCCGGCTCTCGCCGCCGATGTCGGCGGTTCCGTAGATGTAGCCGTCGGCGCCCAGCTCCTCGACGACGTTCACCGTCACCGCGACGCCCGCCGGCTCGTCCTTGGAGAGGCCCGCGGCATCGCCGTTGGTGACCTCGAAGTGCTCGGGTCGGACGCCGACCGTCACGGTCCTGTCGCCCCTCTCGGAGGCGGCGCTGAGCGCCTCGCGCTCGACCGGCACGACGCTGTTGCCGAACTTCACGCCGCCGTCGGTGATCGGCACCTCGATCAGGTTCATGGCGGGGGAGCCGATGAAGCCGGCGACGAAGAGGTTCGCGGGGTGGTCGTACATGTGCCGCGGAGTGTCGATCTGCTGCAGCAGCCCGTCCTTGAGCACGGCCACCCGGTCGCCCATGGTCATGGCCTCGACCTGGTCGTGCGTCACGTACACGGTGGTGATGCCGAGGCGGCGCTGCAGACCGGCGATCTGCGTACGGGTCTGCACACGCAGCTTCGCGTCGAGGTTCGACAGCGGCTCGTCCATCAGGAACACCTGCGGTTCCCGCACGATCGCGCGGCCCATCGCCACACGCTGCCGCTGGCCGCCGGACAGCGCCTTCGGCTTGCGGTCCAGGTAGTCCATGAGGTCCAGGATCTTCGCCGCGTCCTCGACCTTGCTCCGGATCTCCGCCTTCGGCACGCCCGCGATCTTGAGGGCGAAGCCCATGTTGTCGGCGACGCTCATGTGCGGATAGAGCGCGTAGTTCTGGAACACCATGGCGATGTCCCGGTCCTTCGGCGGAAGGTGCGTGACGTCCCTGTCGCCGATCCGGATGGTGCCGTCGTTGACGTCCTCCAGCCCCGCGAGCATCCGCAGCGACGTGGACTTTCCGCACCCGGAGGGGCCGACCAGCACGAGGAACTCGCCGTCCTCGATGCTGATGTCGAGCTTGTCGACGGCGGGCTTGTCGGTACCCGGATATGTCCGGGATGCCTGGTCGTACGTGACCGTTGCCATGATGTTGTCTCCTTCACCGGCAGGTACGTGCCGGACGATCCGTAGTAAAGGGAGGTGTGGTCCACACCACTCGGTGCGGACTGCGGTGACGCTAACCCGCCGTACAGCGCCCTGTCAGTACTCGTGCGGCAACGAATCCACCACGGGGTGCGGTGGCCGCCGCGGTGCCGGGCCGTTCCGGCGCGGAAACCGGGTCGCCCCGCCCCGCGCCAGGATGGGTACACTGCTCGGGCACACCACGCGCCGCCTTAGCTCAGCTGGTTAGAGCATCTGTCTTGTAAACAGAAGGCCGTCGGTTCGAATCCGACAGGCGGCTCCAGCTCATAGAGACGATGCCCCGTTCCAAGTCACTTGGAACGGGGCATCGTCGTGCTGTACAGCACCGAGGTACCCCAAACGTGGTGATCGCTCCGTACGATGGGGTGACCCGGCACGCGGCGCTCGGCGCCAGCGTGAGGCTGTCGAGAGGCGCGGCACCCGGCTAGGGGTGCTCTCTGTACTGCACCTCGGAGAGCGCCTTTTTGGTGATCACCTTTGAGAAGTATCCAGCGCCAAAGGCGATGTTCATCATCACGTACCAGAACTTCTCCGCCCCCGACCTCTCGACCAGCCCGTACTCACTCAGTGCCTTCTTGGCAGGGATCTTCGCGAAGTAAGAGGCGCCGAAGGCCAGGCATCCGAGCACGTACCAAAATGCCTCGGCGCTCGTCGTACGGCCCCGGCCGAGAACCTGCTGTGTCATAAGCGTCCACCTCCGAGAACTGCGGGGCGGAGCCCGGCTCGGTGCGCGTCGGGTCCGTGGTTCCACTGTTGCGCTGGCATGGGATGAGGGCAATGACAGAGACCTCGTCGTCTGCTGAGAATGGGGACTCTGTGGCAGCGTGCGGTGGTGGTTCTACTAGTCAGCTGGAACGTTGGAGCCTTGTCCGAAGCTGCGTGACAGTCGTTGCAGCGGCTCGCGAACCTTCACGTCGCCGACCCGAGTACCCGTCGAAGGTCATCGTGAACTTCGAGTGCCACAAGAGGCGTTGGGCGTGTCAGGATGCACGCCCGGGGCGACGAGCAATGTGCTTGTGGTGTGCCGGTCGTCGCCGAGGGGCTGGGCGTGCCTGTCGGCTCCGAGGTCTACTCACGCGCACGCCTGGTCAAGGAAGGCGACCAGCCGACGCACACCCTGACCAGCTACTACCGCTCCGAACGCGTCGAGGGAACGCGCATCGTCGACCCGACCTCGGGGCCCGCCGGTCGAGGTGGTGGCTTCCGCGTGCTGTACGGATGAGGTGAAGCAGCTCTGGCTGTCGGTCGGTGAGCCGGTCGTGGGGGGTGCGCCGGGCCACGTACACGGTGGGCGGGACCGTGGTGGAGTTCGTCGTCGGGGGCATGCTGCCTCACGCTTTGTGTGGGCCTACGAGTTCAAGGTCCCGGACTCCGCGAAGGCCGGAAAGGACTCGCAGTGATCTCGACGCAGGCATGGTCGGACGCCTGGCTCATCTGGGACTTCCACCAGATGCATCACGAGCTGCGGCCATGCTCGGTGGCCGTCGGACTCGGCAGCCACGACCTCGGGTTGCCGATACGACGGTGGACCTCTACCAGCGCGGCATGGCTCCGCTCATCGTCTTCACGGGCGCCACGAGCCCCACGACGCAGGAGCGCATGCCGCGCGGTGAGGCAATCCACTACCGGGAGCGGGCACTTGAGCTCGGCGTCCCCATCGCGGACGTGCTCGCGGAGCCGAACGCCCGCAACACGGGCGAGAACATCCACTTCACGCGCGCACTCCTCGAAGAGGCCGGCGCCGACGTGAAGTCGGTCCTCCTGGTCAGTAAGCCGTACGAGGAACGCCGCGCGTACGCCACAGCACGCAAGCTGTGGCCGGAAGTTGAGATCGTGAGCGCGTCCACCCCGATGACGTTCGAGGAGTACGTGGACTCCCTCGGGGACGCCCGGCTGGTCATCGACATGCTCGTGGGCGCGCTCCAGCGGCTGCTCATCTACCCCGAGCAAGGGTTCACAGTCAGGCAGGAAGTGCCTAGCGAAATCATGGCGGCATACGGGAGGCTATGCGAAGCGGACTTTTCCAGCCGTCTCGCGTGAGAAGGTGCTGGGGCACGTTCGCCCAGCATTGTAGCTTCTTGCGAGCTGTAGTGTTTCACACTGAAACGGACACCTTAATGCTGTCAGGCCAGTCGGCAACAGCATTCTTGACTAGTGTTTCACGCTCAGACTCACCAGGGGTAGACTGCATCAGTCCGACTTTGTGACTGAAAGTCGAAGCATCGAGACAGCATTGCGGCTGTGGCCTATGCCAAGGCAGAGCAGGGACTGAAGTCATTTCTTCGTATGCTCGAAACCGATCGATGATAAAGGGGTCCTCTGAAAGCCCCTCTGGGAGCTTTGATTCAGCGCTAATCATTGCACTGCGAAGCGACTTTGAATCTACCCCATGTGCGCTACTGAAGTCTCCATCGGATATTATTGCCCAATCAAGGCCAGAATCTCCAAAATGAGTTTCCGGGAAGGCTGATCCAATCATCATTGCGAGATTCAGGCGGGCGTGCTTGAATACCGAGTTGCTCATAGTCGCAGTGGTGATCAGGGAAAAGCGAAGGTCGGCCAACTCGAAATTTGCCTCGTGTACGGAAGAATTGACCCACTGTGAAGACCACAAGTCGGCTGTCGAAAAGTCAACTTCGTTGAAGTCGCAGTCTCCGAAGCTCGCCCCGGTTAGGACGGCTGAGTTGAAGTTCACGTCAGTGCCCGTGGCTTCGTCAAGGAAGCATCCGTCCATAAGCGACTCTATGAAGCATGCGCCGTCTAGGATCGTTTCGCGGAGTGCAACTCCATGGAGATGGGATGCTGAGAAATCTGCGCCCCGTAGGTCTGACCCCGTGAAGCTCATGCCCACGAGGAAGCCATCGGTTAGATCTGCGCCACGTAGGTCAATGTTGCGCAGGTTGATTCTGTTCTTCTCTGGTCTTACTGGGCGGCGACTGAGAACAGTGAGCGCGGCCTGAACCACTGAGCTCGGCTTGCCGTGCTCAACTTGATGCCGAGCTGATCTTTCGTTCGACTTTTCGCATGCTGGTGCATGTTCGCGAATGAATTCGGCAAGCACCTCTACTACAGTGGAATGATCCCTTTCGGAGTCCTTCATTATGCGCTCCAGTGCGTAAATTCCTCCGATCTTCTTCGTGGTCTCCTCCTCGGCCAAGAGCTTGATTGCTTCAATATATCGATCCGTCACCTGCCCTTCCCATACAAGGTCAGCTTGCTCTCTGTCTCTAGCTCGCGTGTGTTTCAGGGTGATATGGGTATAAAAGATACCCAGTCCTGCTGTGAAAGCAGCGCTAAGCGCAACAAGGGCAGTTCTTACGCCGGTGATGACAACACCGTCAGCTGGTTGAAGATCCCTCTCTCGTAGGTGCGCACCATCCAGCCACCACGGCAGACGCCAGAACAGCACGGCAAAGAATGCTATTCCCAGTAGGGTGGCCAGGCCGAGCAAGGTCTTCTTTCGACTCGTCATAAACCGCAGTGTGCCTTCCGCGAAGCCAGGAGAGGTGCAGAATGGTCGAGATTTGAGGGGTATCTGAGGTTCAGGCTCGATGGCATAGTGCTCAGTGAATCGTAGCTTTAGCTGCCCCGCCGATGTGGCCTGATGGCTCTTGGAGTTGAGCGAGCGGCCGCACGCCGCTGGAGCGCCTGTGGGGCAGAGGGGGCTGGCGCAGACTCCCAGGCAGCACCCCAGTGCCCGCAGGGGCTTGGCGATGGTGTCGACACCGGAGCGAGGCCGGCGCTGACATCACCTGCTGACATCAATAGGGGTGTACAACAGCGGACTTCCCCGGACTGACTGCCCGTCCTGCTGCTGGCGCTGGGTGACAGGGCAGGGGCAGCTAGGGGCGCGGTATACGCCGTGTAAACAGAAGGCCGTCGGTTCGAATCCGACAGGCGGCTCTGCACATCGAGAGGCCCCCGGAATGATTCCCGGGGGCCTCTTTGATCATCCCTGCTGACGCCTCCGCATATTCGCGGCGCTTGTGGGGCCCCTCCAACGGGGCCCCCGCACCACTGCTGTGGTCAGTTCTGGGTGCGTCGCTTGCGCGATACCGCCAGGGCGCCCGCGCCCGCGACGAGCATCAGGCCGCCGCCGGCCGCGACGTACGTGGTCGTGTTGCTGCCGCCCGTCTCGGCGAGGTTCTCGCCGGAGGACGCCGCGGGCGCCTCGCTCGCGCCGTCGTCCTCGTTGGTCGCGCCCTCGCCCTTCTCCGCCTTGTCCGAGCCGCCGTTGTTGCCCTTGTCGCGGTCCTTCGCGGGCACGAAGCCGGCCGGCGGCTGGTCGCAGCCGACGCCGTCGCCGTCCCGGTCCAGGTGCGACCCGTAACGGGGGTCACTCTCGGGGATGTTCGAGTACCCGGCCGCGTAGGCGGCGGTGCAGTTCTTGAACGCCCCGGCAGTGGTGTCGGTCGCGAGGGCGGAAGTCGGCGCGAGCGCCATCCCCACGGCGGCGACAACCACAGCGGCCGATGCACTGAGCTTCATGAGTCTCCTTGTGATGAGATTGTGAAAGGGGAGTGGTCCTGATGTGACTCACCACCGGAGCGATTGGTTGTACGACTTCCCGGGCCTGATGCGTATTGGCCTCGTCCGCTCAACTCGTGCGCGGTTGTGGTGTCTTCGCAGCACTGGATTTGTGACGCCTGTCCGCCCGTGACGGGTCTGTACGGGGCGCGCTCTGCGGCTCTTGTCGTACGCGGCGGCCAACTCGCATACGAGCGCCGTTGGTTCCGGGGAGGCGGGCGGAAGCGGGGGCTCGGTACCGTTTCGGCTCGTGTCCACGACTGCGACTGATTCCATATGCGCGCCTGGCCAGGGGCGATTCGCCAGATGGCGCGCCATCGCGGCCGCCGTACTGGTTGTCCTTCTGCTGACCGTCCTGCCGCCACTGCTGGTACGGGCGGGGGTCCTCGACGACTTCTGGCTGATGCCGGCCTTCTTCTCGCCCGTCCTCGCGCCTGCTGTCTACCTGATCGCCATCACCCCAGGGCGGCCGGAAATGCAGGGCCGGCTGCTGACGGCCCGCACTCCGGCCGGACGCTGCACCGTGGATCTGGACAGTCTGAGCCGGGTCGGCCGCCTGGTGATTCCCGGCAAGAACACCGCGTCCACCCTCGACTGGCTGATGCTCGTCGACGCGCACGGCGTCCGCCTCGCCGTAAGGACGCCCCAGCCGGGCGCCAACGACTATGCCGAGCGGGCCATCGCCCGTACGGCCCTGGCGCCGCCCAACGGTGTCCGCGTCTCCCGCTGTGCCATGAAGCGGATCCGGCCGGCCGACCACCGCCCCATGTCCTGCCTGTGGGCAGGGCTGGTGGGCCTGGGCGTGACGGTTCTGGGATTCGCCGCGGTCGGTGGAGCGGCACTCTTGCTTTTCGGGCTCAGCATCGAATTGTCGGGGGAGGGCTGACGGTCCCCCGGGCGGGGCGGACCGACTCTGTTTGCGGAGCGGCAGTGACAGGCGGTCGTACGCACTTCATCGGCGCGCAATTCGACTACTTCGCTGATCCGCGGCCGGGACTGGGTGATCGCCTGCCGCGCTTCTGCCGGCTGCTGTTCCACCGTGCCCGGGGCGACGACGGTGAGGGGCGTGCCGCGTACGGGCGGAGGCAGCAGCCGGGGGTGCGGGTCGGGTGCGGGTACTTGCCCGTACGGCCGCCCCGTGCGGAAGATTGCGCTGGGTGCGGGTCAACCGATGGGCCCCCAGCGGCGCTTGCGCGGTGGCGGGACGTCTTTCGTGGCGTCCGGATTGCTGTGGGAGCGGGTTTGCTCCGTGCAGCGAGTGGGGGCGACTGCGCCGTCGGCGCGCAGCGAAACCGCACCGTCACCGTGGAGGTCGCCCGCGAACCACACCTGCGCTCTCCCCTCCGGCGGCCGGCGAAGGAGACGCGGCGTACGCAGCGCTACGTCATCGGCGACCAGTGCGAGGGCACGCCCGCGGTACCGCACTTCCACATCCAGCTTTCGCCAGGAAGGTCCTTCGTTCCGCAGAATTCGTCGCACGATGCGGCAGGTTCGGAGACGCTTGTAGGCCGGGACCACAGTGGCAAGCAGCAGGAGCCCAAGGAGCTGGCCACCGGAGAACCCGGACGGGCCGAGAGAGAGGAGCCCGAGAAAGGGGAGCGGCGAGACAGCCAGAACGGCCGCACCCCGCAGAATCAGCAGACGTGTTGAGCGACGCGTGGTCGGAAGGGACCAAGCAGTGCCGGACGGCGGCTCGGGGGCCGGAGCCGCTGGGATATGGTCCGGGTCCATCGCCGGGAGGGCGAGTTCCGGCAGACGGGCACCGCCCTTGTCGGCCAGTGCCAGCGCTTCGGGAGAGGCGTTTCCGGGGTCTGCGGTCTCGGATCCGGCCCATGTCGTCCAGGGAACTCCCAGCATACGGCGCGGCCCGCGCCTGCCCGGTACGGCGAGAATGCCGCAGAACCGCGGGTCCCCGGCGAACCACAGCGTACGGATCTCCGCCTTGACTGTCCGGTCGACATCCGGGGACATGCGCTCAACCCACCAGCGGCTGCGCCGACTTGTGTCCATGTAAACCGAAATCCAGGAACTCGGTTCGTCCGGATTCGGGACTTGGAACCAGGGAACTTTGCCTGCGCCGGACGCGAACTTTCCGCCCGCGTGGGGGAGCCCTCTCTCGTACACCTGCCACGGATAGGTCCGCAGGACGCGGAGGAGGTGGAACAACCGCCGGACACGGGGGATTTGACGAAAGATACCGTAGATCCCGGCGATGGCGAGCAGTACGATCAGCAGCCAGCCCAACCATGTCGGAGCCGGCAGGACAGTGGCGACCGCGCCAACGGCCGCAATTCCTGCCGGAAAGCTGAGCAGTTCCTGCGCGAGAAGCACCTGCCAGCCACGACGGGTCTCCGGATGCTGCCAGGCAGTGTCAAAGAAGCTGGGGCCTTGTTCCCGCGAGCCGCTCCCTTCCGACAGGCGCACCACCCCGGTCGCTTCTCCCGCTTCCTGCGTCATGTGCAAATCCTTTCCGAGGGCCGGGAATTGGTGGGATGTTGTTGGCGGACTGGGGGCGGCCCGCCCTGAGGGGTGAGTGCGCGGGACAGCACGTGCGTGAGGGTCAGCTGGTGTGGTCTTCGGGGTGGTAATCCACCGGGTGGGACTCCGTGCCGTCCGCAGCCATGATGATGCGCCAGCCGGATGAGCCGGAGAAGACGCTGATCTTGCTCGGCGCCACATTGGTGACCAAGTAGCAACCGCACGGGTTCCGCGTGATGATTGGCGGTCCGGCATCTGCCGGCTCGGCTGCCATGAACTCCCGGACGGTTTCTTGGTGTGTCGGCGAGAGGGATTCCGGCGGGATCAAGTCCACGGGACGGGCGAGGTATCGGAGGAATTCGAGGCGCCACTGTGAGCGGAGTCTGCACCACGATCCGTCGGTGAAGACGAGTCTTACGTCTGTCCCGTCCTTGAAGTTCCGTTTCTCGACCGTGGTGATGGAGGAGCGCGGAATCTCCCAGAGGACTTCGTCCTCGGGGTCCTCTGCCACCTCGTGGCCGGGCAGTCCCACGATGACCAGGCGGCGGTCGGTGACGATGGCGTGGGTGGTGTACTTCTTCGTCTTCGTGCGGCCGGGGTCGAGTTGCCACGGCAGGGTGCGGGCGAGGGTGCCGGGGGCTGCCCACATGACGGGGAAGTCGTCGATCTCGTCGGGGCGGTCGTGCGAGGTGTCCGAGCCGGCGTCCGGGCCGCCCGTGGCGGGTCCGCTGCCCTGCGAAGTGAAGATTCCCGCCACGATGACCCCTGCCGCGATGAGGACGCCTTTGACGGTGTTGCGAGCGATTGCGTCCCCGCGGGTGAGGGACTCGTAGTGCGGGCCCTCGGGCCAGCCCGGCAACTCGCCCTGGATGTCGCGGCGTTCGGTGTCGCGGAACCAGCGCATTTTCCTCACCGTCATCGCGGCGCCTGTGGCAAAGGTGACGGGCTTGCGCGCAAGCAGAATCTCGCCCGGTTCGGGCTGCCAGATAGTCATGTCCATGTGCGTCTTCCTACGTGGCGACTGTGAGCGAAGGCTCATCACGTACTCCAGCGGAACGTGGTCATGGGCGATGGAGCTGTCAGGAAGGGGACGGCCACGCGGTGACGGCATACGCGCGATCACTGTGCCGGGAGTCGGCCTCCCGCACTACATCCCGTACAGGGCCTGGTACTTCTGGCGCAGCCGTACGGCACCCCACGTGCCGAACCCCACGAACACGACAGCCGCGCCGGGAAGGACGAGCCCGACGGGAGCGCCGTCCTTGCCACCGGTCTCAACCGTCGGCGAGAGCGCGCCCTCGGGGTCGTACAGAACGCGCAATACGTCACCGCGCCCGACCTTGCCTGTGCAGCCATCGTCGTCCCTGAGGTCGGGCGAGATCTCCTGCCCGTCGGATTTCTGCAGCACGCAGCGGACGTGCCTCCCGTGCTCCACGGCTACGACCTCGGCCCGGGTCCACTGCATCCGGTCCTGCGTAAAACTGCTGCCTACTGCTGCCGACACCCCGGCCAGCAGCATGGCGGCCAGGCCTGTGGGCAAGGCATGCCACGTGAGTTTCCGCTTGCTCTGGGGGACTCCCCGTGCAGCGGGCACCACGATCGATGCGACTGGCATGAAGATACCGGTGACAACCCAGAGCGCGTTGGAGATCCAGTCAGGAAACGGCACCACGGGTGACAGCCACATCAGGCCGAAGGTCGCAGCGGCGAGCGCCAGTTGGAACCGCAGCCAACGCCAGACCAGCGGTGCGCCCTGCTCAGCCTCTACCTCGACTGCGCCTTCCACCACTGCGGTGGCGGTAGGTGCCTCGCGCGCCATGTGTCTGTCCCCGTCTCCTTGTGTCACACATCGATCAGATACAGACGGCGGGCAAAGTCATCGATGTCGCTCATGTGGCCGGTAAAGAAGTCGACGTCGTCGCCGACGCCGATGCCGTAGAGAGCAACATCCACGCCGAAGTCATCCACGCGCCACCCGTACGCGATGGTCATGCACGTATGTCCCTCGTCGTCCTTCCAGCGGTAAGCTGCGCGCATGCCCTGCCCCAGCTGTTCAGCGAAGAACGGCTCAGGCTCTGCGGAATCGATGAGATTGTCCGCGTCGCCGCGTATCACTTGGCGGATCCCGGGCTCACGGTCGCCCTCGCTCTCGTGGTACTTGACAAAGAAATGATGTGGCATGCGGCCGAAGTCAGGCTGGAAGATGAACGCCTGATGCGCGGGGTGCGATGACAATTTTTCCGAGAGTTTCATGAGGAAATCTCGGTACCATTTGAGGGCGCGACGCTTGGGCTTCACGTCGTGAGTGAGATAGATGACCCTGGCGCAATCCTCGGCCAGTTCCTTCCGGGCCTTCGGGTCGGCGATCCGCAGAGGAAGCGGGAACCAATACTCCGCTTCGGAGTTGAACATAATCATTGGGAGTTCCAGGCATCCACTTCCTCGTCGGGGCTGATCCTGATGGTGCGGGCGAACTCGTCGACGTCGTCGAGGGCCTTGAGGAGCCGGCCGGCGTCGGGATCGGCCAGGATGATCAGAACGTCTGCAGCTTCGGTGCCTTTCTCGTAGCGCCAGGCGTAACGGAGGCCGACGTGCACCTCGTTGCTGTCCTCGTCCTGGTAGTAACGCAGCACCCGCAAGCCCTTGCCGAGGTGGGGGGAGTCGAAGTCATCGACGATGGGGGGCTCGACGGCATAGCTCGCATCTGCGTGGGTCAGAGCACGCAGCGACGCTTCCCGATCTTCGTCCTCTTCGATCTCTACCAGGTCGACGTACGCCGGAAGCGGGATCTCCCTCGGATGCGGGAGGTGGAGGAAGACCTCGAAGTCCGGAAAGGCTGCGGGGGCCCGGAGGGCGTACATCAACAGGATGTCGGCCAGCAGGTCGACTTCGCCCGGCTTCGGCTTGTCCGAAGCGAAGTCTTCCCAGAGTCCTTCGGCGAAGTAGCGTGCCCACGCCTCTGGCGACTGTGCCTCCTCAACGTCCTCATGGCCGGGTTCCGGCCACATGAGGGGGATGCGGATCCAGGGGGACAGCCGCATTGCGTGCTTTACGTTGAGCCAGCTCACTCGTAACTCCATCTGAAGGTGCTGACCACCGCGTCGAACAACTCGACCAGGACGTTTGTGAATTCGCTGTCGAGGTCACCGTCGCCCGGTGTGGAAAAGTTGATACTGATCCAGCGACCGGGATCGTCCGCGACGGGAATCACGTACTCGACTCGGCAGGTTGCCAGGGCGGTCTGTTGTACGGCTTCGGGTGCCGAGCGCAGCTCGTCCTCGTCGGCAGCGGATTGGTAGAAGCGGCGCACGGCAGGCGCCCCCGCCACTTCGGCCTTCTCTACCGACTTGCCGGAGCCGTCCTCTGCCGCCAACTGGGCGAGGACTGCCTCCGGTGGTACCGCACCAGACGGGTCAATTGGCATCTCCGCGACGATGAACGACGCCATGAGGAAGGTCCCCCCACGCGGGCGCACCGGCAGATAGAGGTCAAGGCCGCCGTTTCGCTTGGCCGCACGGGCTTGCTTCTCGATCGAGCGGCGCGCTTCCAGGCGGAAGCGCATTGCCTCGTCCCGTGGAATCCCCTCCGGGGCTTCCCACATGTGCGAGAAGAGGACCTTCTCAAGTGCTTCCTTTGTGCCTTCGCGCAGCGGAATACGAGCCCAGCCGGGCGGCAGGATGAGCTGGTATCCGTGTGGCGCGGGCTGCTCCGCTCCGGGCGGTTGCTGCGCGAGATCGGAATCGGTCACCTAGGTGCTCGCCTTTTCAGAATTGGACCTGTCATCAGGATCGAGAGGCAGATGAGTACGGAAAACACGGCCAGCCAGCTGTAAGCGAGCGCCGTGATGAGGTTCAAGACCAGGTACATGCCAGAAACGACCTTGGTCGTCCGGTTAAGGTGCGAGCCACTCGGTGAATTGAAGGTTGATTCCCGGTACGTTACGAACACGAACAGGAATCCCACCGGTGCGAGCATGAGGGGCCATGCCGCGAAATCGCGGGTGAGCCAGTCGATGTCGCTGACCTTTCCGCCGATGTCGACGAAGGCCATGCAGAGTACCGGAAGCAACGTGAACGTGGCGACAAGCATCACGCCTCTGGATTCTTTTCGGCTTCGTTCTGCATTTACCGACACTGGCTGTTCCTCCTAGGGTTTCGGTTTGAGATTCGGCTACACCCGAAGTGCGTCAATCGGGCCTCACCGAGCCCCTGCGGCGTGTTGCCATGTACTTCCAGTTTCGCGAGTCAGGGTGTCCTTGACCTTCTCGTCGAAGTCCATTTTGCCGTCGCTGTAAGGGTCGTTACCGATGTACATTTCTGCGGCCTTGTCCCCCAGGTCCACCGTACTGGCGGCCCCGTAGTTCACCTGGGCTTTCAGTACGGCCTTGTCCGCCGCACCGGCCGCTGACTGGATATTGGCATCGTCGCCATACTTTTGCCGCAAAGACTTGGCGAGCTTGGACGTATTGACCACATCCTTGTCACCGCTCAGCAGGCGTTCCCCGCGAGTCGTCGCAGATGCCCGAACTTCTCCCGCCCCGTGCTCTCGCAGAGCCTGCTTTGCCCGCATTGCCTGTTGGCCGTGCTGCGAGTCGGCTCCATACCGCATGATTCTCTTGTCGATCAGCTTGCGCAGGTTCGTGTACCGATCGAACCTCGCTGTCTTCAGCGTTGTGTGTGCTGTCTTCACGCCCTTCATTGCGATGCTGCCGAAGCCCAGTGTCGCCAGGGCGAAGACATCCATGGCGACATCTGTCCAGCTCCCGTCACCAGAGAGAGCCAGCATCGTGTGCCCGATGCCGACGGCTGCGGTGAGCCCCACGGCAGTCCACGTGGCTACGGCGATGAGCACCGCAAGCCATCCCACGGGCGTGATGGCCAGCGCAACGATCCCGATGATCGTTGCCGCATAACTCAGGACAGTGCAAACGGTGTCGATCGTGTCCGCGTTCGCGTGCACCCAGTCCATGAAGTCATCCCAGCCGGTGTCCTTGATGACATCCTTAATGTCATCGCCGATGTTGTTGGCGTAGTGCTCGGCGCGGGTGTCACGTTCGGAGATAACGTCATTCAGCTGCTTGCGGTACGACGCCAGGTGACTGTCGGGGTCGGAGTCCTCCGGCTTCTCCTTGCCGTCCTTCTTGGACTCGGCTTCCTTCTTCTTCACCTCGGCAGCGTGGTGCTCATCGGCGTGCTTCGCGGCCTTGAGGATTCCGTCCGCTCGCTCCTGATAACCCTCCAGGTCATTGGCCCAGTTACCGAGGTCGCCGACCACGCGTTCGTAGCGGGCCGCCGTCTCGCGGAACTGCTTTTCCAGGTCGCCGGACTTCTCGCGGATCTTGTCGGCGTAGTTGCCCTGCAGCGCGTCGCCGTCTGCGGCCTTGCGCAGGATGCGGGCCTGGTCGCGGAGGGTCGAGGCGGTGTCCTTCATCTTGCGGACCTCGTCCCGGATGTCCTCCGGATCGCCGGGGATCGGGTCCTTCGCCGCTAGCGGATGCCAGTCGACCGGTCGGCTCCTGCCCTTACCTGTAGCCATTGGTCACTTTCCCCCGTTTTTCCCGCGGCTCTTCTCGGACGCGTTCTGCAGCTCGAGGTCCTGCTTCTCGAAGCTCTTGAGCGCTGTCTCGACCTGCTTCCCCAAGTCCTGGACATTGTCGACGAGTTCGCGCCGATAGTTGTCCCAGTTGTTGACGAAATTCCTCATCTCTTCAGCGATGCGTTCGTGACCCCAGATGTCGCTGATGTCGTCGCGGTGATCGGTCATGCCCTCGAAGACTTTTCTGATGTCCTTGAGATTGCTCTTCGAAGACTCCAGCAGCGCGTAGTCGACGACCAGCCGATTGTGGCCACCAGCCATGTGTTCATCCCCCCGTGGAGACTCTGGTTGGGAAGGCGGCTGCCGGAATTGCCGGCGGCCGCCGTGACGTTGGTTCTCAGTTCACCGGCACCGTCACCGTGAAGGCCTCGCCCGTGCCGAGGTGGAGGAGGCCCTTGCCCGGGGTTACCGGGCCGCCTACCGCTGTGCGGCTGAGGCGGATGCCGATGAGTTCGCCGCTCGAGGTGTCCTGGGGCGAGAGGAGGAGGCCGCGCTTGGACTTCTTGAGGTCGACCTGCCAGCCGCTGAAGCCCGAGCAGACGTCGTCCTCGTTGCCCGCGATGACGATGCCGATGCCGCGGTCGCCGCCCGTGGAGGCGAGCTTCTTGAACTCGTCCTCCGCGTCGCAGTCCTCGAGCAGTTCGCCGTCGTCGATCAGGACGACGATCGGCTGGGAGGGCGAGGCGGAGGCGACGGCCTGCACCAGGTCGTCCTCCTCGATGTCGCTGCCGGTGAAGACCTGGAGTACGCCGGGCAGGCCCTTCAGGTTGCGGAGCGGCGAGGTGCGCGGGGCCGCGACCACCAGGCGGACGCCGGCGCCCAGGTACGTACGGGCCAGGTTCATCAGCACGGTGGAGCGGCCGGACTTGGCCGGGCCTGCGATGACGAAGCCGGGCGCGCCGTGGGCCAAGTCGGGGCCGAAGGCGGTGAGTTCGTCGCCGCCGACGCCGATGAGGCCCCAGAGCGGGGAGCCCTCAGTCGACGGGTCGCGGTGCTGCCAGGCCTGCTCGAAGGTGATGCGGCCCGGGAGGGAGTCCACCCGGAACGGGCGCATCGCGCGCGGTACGGCGGAGTCCCGCTGGGTCGCGCCGTCGCCGATCGCGGCCAGTACGGCGTTCTGGCCCTGGCCGGTGGCGTCCTCGCCGAGCAGGGCGAACTGCATCTCGGTCGCCGTCTCGTTGCGGAAGGCGCGGCCCTCCGGGATCTCGTCCGGGACCTTGCGGGGGCTGATGCCCAGCATCGAGAAGTCGGTACGGTCCGACAGCCGCAGGGCCAGCTTGTCCTCCGTGAGCGAGCTGATCCGGCCGGTCAGGAGCTGGCGGTCACCCGTGATCACCATGTGGATGCCGACGCTCGCGCCCTCGCGCATCATCGTCAGCAGCTCGTCCGTCAGTTCACCGTGCTCCAGCTCGCCGAGGGTCGGCAGCCAGCCCTCCCAGCGGTCCAGGAGGACGACGATGTGCGGCAGGCGCCGACCCTCCGGGGCGGCGGCACGCTGTTCACCGATGTCCGCGAAACCGTGCTCGGCCAGCTGCTCCTGACGCTTGGTCACCTCCGCCGAGAGGCGGTGGACCAGGCGGATGGCGCGCTCGCTCTGGTTGCGGCCCACCACGGCGCCGCAGTGCGGCAGCTTGGTGAGGGCGTTGAGGGCGCCGTTGCCGCAGTCGATGCCGTACAGGTGGACGTCGGCGCAGGAGAGGGTGCGGGCCAGGGAGCCCGCGATCGTACGCAGCGCCTGGGAGCGGCCGCTGCGGGGGGCACCGGCGATGAGCAGGTGGCCGAAGGTGGCGAAGTCGACCGCGGCAGGGCGGCGGGCCTGGTGTGCGGGCAGGTCCTCGATGCCGTACGCGGCGGCGGGCAGCGCGCCCTGCGCCTGCACCGGCGGCACGTCCTCCGGCAGGAGGGTCTCGGCGAGCGCCGGCAGCCAGGGGCTGTGCTGCTGCGGGATCCGCAGCTGGCCGTTGGCCTCCCGTACGGCGTCGACCAGCACCTTCAGGTCGGTGATCTCCTCCTCTTCCTTCTTCTCCGACGCGGGCCGGGTCACGGACGCGCGGCCGAGGCCGGCCCAGTCCAGGTCACCGGTCCAGGGGGCGGCGAGCACCGGGTCGGCGACGCCCGGACGGCGGCCGCCGACGCGGCCGGACTGGAAGGGGATGAGGGAGGCGGCGCCCGTACGGACGTACGCGCGGCCGGGGTTGTTCTTGGAGATGTTGCCGGCCTCGGGGGAGTCGATGACGTCGCTCGACTCGCCGCCGTCGGTGACCCGCAGCGCGATGCGCAGGTTGGTGTTCGCGCGGATCTCCGGCGAGACCACGCCGGACGGCCGCTGGGTGGCCAGCATCAGGTGGATGCCGAGGGAACGGCCGCGCTGGGCGATGTTGACCAGGCCGGTGACGAAGTCCGGCAGGTCGCGCACCATCGACGCGAACTCGTCGATGACGAGCAGGAGTCGGGGCACCGGCATCATCTGCGGGTTGCGGCGGACCTTGTCCTGGTAGTCCTCGATGTCCTTCGCGTCGGCCGCGGCCAGGATGCGCTCACGGCGGTGCAGTTCGGCGCCGAGGGACTCCAGGGCGCGCTCGACGAGGTGGGCGTCGAGGTCGGTGACCATGCCGACGGTGTGCGGCAGGTGCACACAGTCCTTGAACGCGCTGCCGCCCTTGTAGTCGACGAGCACGAAGGTCATGTTCTCCGGCGTGTTCGTCACGGCCAGCGCGGCGACCATCGTCTGCAGCAGCTCGGACTTGCCGGAGCCGGTCGTACCCGCGATGAGGCCGTGCGGGCCGTCCTTGCGGATGTCGATGCCGAACGGGCCGTCGTACGACTCACCGATGACCGCGAGCGTCGACTGGCCGCCGGCCTGCCAGCGGGCCGCCACGGCGCCGGCCGTCGGCGGCTCCATCTGGATGACGTCGAGCAGCCGGCTGGAGTCCGGCAGCGCGCCGTCCTGCGCCTCGCCGCTGATGTCGCGCAGCGGGGAGAGCGCGCGGGCCACGCGGGTGCACCAGGCGGGCGACACGAAGTCGGGCCGTACGCCCATGACTTTGGCCTGACCCTCCTGCTGTACGCGCAGCCGCAGTGCGTTGGGGTCGGTCTTCTCGGCTTCCCGTACGGGCGCCGGCGTCCCGCCGGTGGCGTCGCGGCTGTCGAGCGAGAGCATCACGGCGGCGGTGTTCGTCAGCTCCGGGCGCGCGGACGCGGCGGGCTGGTCCTTTTTCTTGTTCTTCTTGTTCTTCTTGCGGCCGTGCTTGCCGCCCTTGGCATCGGCCTCGGCCTTCTGCTTCGCCTCCGCCTCGGCGGCGCGGCGCAGCACCTCGGCGGCGTCGGTGGGTCCGCCGCCGGCCTCGCGTTCGTGCGCGGCGTGCTTGGAGTTGCGCGGTTCGGCGATCACGATGCCCTTGCACTCGCCGGGCAGGAACCGCTCCTCGGCGTCGAGGCAGATCGCGTACATGGACACGGCCGGGCCCTCGCGAAGCAGCCGTACGACGCCGGGCATGGAGCGCAGCCGCCGCGAACCGTCCCAGACGACGACGATGTCGGGGTCGGAGAAGCCGGCCTGGCCGCCCTTCTCCTTGGCCGCGGCCAGACGGGCGTCGAGGATCTGGGTGAGCTCGCCGATACGGGCGCCGACGGTCTCCGCGTCATTGCCGATGAGGACGTTCGTGTCCTGTCCGCCGGTCGGCCGGGCGTGCGGCAGCCAGCGGACCCAGTTCCAACTGGCGTCCGCCGACGCCTCGGTGAGTACGTAGAACTGCACGTCCAGCGGGCTGTGCAGGGCGGCCGCCTGCGTCACGGTCCACCGTGCCAGGGCGCGCGGGGTGTCGTCGGGCCCCGCGAAGCCGATCACGCCGAGCTGGGCGAGGTGCAGGGAGACCGGGGTGTCGGCGATGTCCCAGGTGACCTGGCGTTTGTGGTCGTCCTTCTCGGGGTCGTCGAGGACGACGGCGGAGGGCAGCCGGCCGGTGCCGACGCGGAGCAGCAGGTGGTCGGCGTCGAACCGGCGGCGCTCCCACAGGCGGGTACGGGGGCCGGTGGTGTGCGCCATGACGGTCGCGGGGTCCGGGTAGTCGCGGCGGCGGTCGCCGCGTTCGAGGACGAGGCCCTCCTGGGCGTCGCGCTCGATGCGCTCCTTGTGCTCCTCGTACTCCTGGACCTGCTTGGCATGGGACTTGCGGCCGTGCTTCTTGTCCCAGAAGTAGTTGCCGAGCATGATCAGCGGGCTGAAGACCGCCATGAACAGGTAGTACATGCGGCCCATGACCATGGCCATGGTGACGGCCATGACGAGCGGCGACAGCGCCATCAGCCAGGGCAGCGGCCGCGCCTCGTACTCCTTGGGCGGCGCCGGCAGCCGGAACTTGGTGGTGCGCTCCGGCGGACGCAGCCGCGGCGGGCGGTTGTAGTCGAGCCCGGCGCCGTCGTCGGACCACTTCACGGCGGCGTCCGGAGGCGTGTAACGCTCCACGTCGAGCAGGGTGTTGCCGAGGGCGAGCTGGGAGCCGACGGGGAGCTGCTCACCGGTGAACGGCTCGCCGTCCACGCGGACGTCGGTGCCGCTGCCCTTGACGCCGGAGGCGGGGGTGCCGCCCTCGGAGCCGGGCGTGCCGCTGCGCACGGTGAGGCGGAGGTCGTCGGGGCCGACGACGTACAGCGTCAGCGCACGCTCCGGCAACTCCGGGTCGTCGACGATGACTTGGCAGTTCGGCCCCGAGCCGATGTCGTACCGGCCGACGCCCAGCCGGTGCACCGCACCGGAGTCGGGGCCGCCGGACACCTTGATCTCGATGAGGCCGGCCCGCTCGCCGGGCAGCGCGCCGGAGGGGTCGTTGAGGCTGACGACGGTGCCGTCGCGCAGCGGTGAGGTGGCGACGGTGTGGTTGGGGTCGACCTGGTAGTCGTCGACGTAGACGACGGGCGCGGGGTGACCGCTCTGGGGTCCGTATCCGGCGAATCCACCGTGCAGGCGTCCGGCCAGTTCCCATGCCACGGCGTCGATACGGGTCTCGGGGTCGGCATCGAGGACGAGGTCTTTGCTGGCGTTTGCATAGGGGTCGACGACGGTCAGGTTCAAACGCACTAAGTTCCTCCTCGGGATGCCTCTCTGCCAAGGGGAAGATATCGTCCCTGGGACATCGGCCGGTAGTTGAGCTGTGCCCAACTAAGCGGCTGAGCACGGAAGATAACGAAAATAACGGGCGCGATAACTGATCCGATACGGAAATGTGAGGATCAGGTGTCGGACTGCCGGATGGTATGTGCGAACCGGTCGCGTCGTACGTATGCCTCGAGGGGGGACCCTCGCGGTGGCAAACGGAGGGAAGGGGAAAAGGCCATGTCTAAGGACCTTGACGTCACATATGAGGACATGCGGGCCGCGGCGAAGAGGATGAACCGCGAGAAGGAGAAGATCGAGGACAAGCTCCAGGAGCTGAAGTCCTACATCGACGGCCTCCTCGAGAAGGGCTTCGTCACCCGCAAGGCCTCGAAGAAGTTCGGTGAAGACTTCGAGGAGTTCAAGCAGGGCATGTCGAAGACCAATGAAGGTCTGGACGGCCTGGCCCAGTACCTCGAGAAGGCGGCCGACCAGTTCGAGCAGGTCGACGACCAGCTCGGCAAGTAACGCGCGACGCGCGGCGCGTGCGCGTGCCGCGGCGTGAACGCGGCCCAGAGGCCCCCGGGAAGAATCCCGGGGGCCTCTTTCGTGTGCGCCGGAGTAGTAAGTTGAATTCTGAATTTCTACATTCGGTGTAGCGGTAACGGGAATCCCCGCATTCGCATTCCGGCTACCTGTCGGCCACTTGGGAGACGGCGAGTTCAACGTCCCGTCGGCGGCAGGGGGTTGGGGCGTGCCGTGGGCCGTACCGGTGTGGGCGGAGGCCGGTGGTTTCGCCGATGTGCGGGTGACGGGGGCGGCTCAACGATGGCGGCGTTCCTCTCCATCCCCTCACAGCACAGGGAGAATCCCTCATGGAGCCGCAGCACAGCGCCGCCCCCGCCGGGGGCCGGCATCAGCGCAGGAACCGGAGCAGGCGGCTGAGACTCGGGCTGGCCGCCCTGGCGCTCGCCGTCACCGGTACGGGCTTGGCGGTCCTGCCGACGGCGCAGGCCGGTACGGAGTCCACGGCCGCGGCGAAGGCCGCGGCGGAGAACCCGCACGAACGGGGCCCGGACCCCACCGAGTCGAGCATCGAGGCGCCGCGGGGCTCGTACGACGTGTCGAAGCGGACCGTCTCCTCCGCGGTGAGCGGATTCGGCGGCGGCACGATCTACTACCCGACCAGCACGGCGGACGGGACGTTCGGCGCCGTCACCATCGCGCCCGGCTTCACCGCGTCCCAGTCGAGCATGGCCTGGTACGGGGAACGGCTGGCCTCGCAGGGCTTCGTGGTGTTCACCATCGACACCAACACCACCTCCGACCAGCCCGCCAGCCGCGGCAGGCAACTGCTCGCCTCACTCGACTACTTGACCGGCCAGAGCGACGTGAAGTCGCGCATCGACAGCAGCAGGCTCGCCGTCATGGGGCACTCCATGGGCGGCGGCGGCACGCTGGAGGCGGCCAAGTCGCGGCCGTCCCTGAAGGCGGCGATCCCGCTCACGCCGTGGAACACCGACAAGTCCTGGCCCGAGGTGACCGTGCCGACGTTCGTCGTCGGGGCGGACAACGACACCATCGCGTCGCCGACTTCGCACGCCGAGCCGTTCTACAAGAGCCTTCCGACCGGCACCGACCGTGCCTACATGAAGCTCCGGAACGCCACGCACTTCGCGCCGAACACGGCCGACACGGAGATCGCGAAGTACAGCATCTCCTGGCTGAAGCGGTTCGTCGACAGTGACACCCGCTACGAGAAGTTCCTCTGCCCGCTGCCCGCGAAGGACCTCCAGATCGCGGACTACCAGGGCAACTGCCTGCACTGACAGCTGAGTTGACCAGAAGTGGCCGCCGCGCCGCCGGACACTCCGTCCGGTGCGCGGCGGCCACCGCCCTGTGCGGGGCCCGGGTGCGCGTACGCGGTCAGTCGTCGACGACCGTGAAGTCGTGGAGCTTGCCGAGTTCGCGGAGAGACCCCAGGCCGGGCATGCCGTCGGCGTCCTTGCCGGTGTAGCCGAGAGCGCGCTGCCATGCGGCGTACGCCTCGACCGTCTGCGTGCCGTACGAGCCGTCTATCCACTTCGGGGACAGCAGCCCCTCCGCCACGAGGGCGCGCTCCACCAGCAGGACGGCTGCCTTGTGCGTGGTCTGGCCCGCGGGATTGTCCGGGTCGACGCTGGCTGCGGACTTGACCTGGTACAGGTGAACGGTGGCGGCCATGGCAGGCCCCCTTCTCTGGTGTGGGCGGGCCCGTGCGTCGGCGAACTGTCCGTCGTGTACGGGGCGGTGGGCGGTGCGGTTGCCGTCCATACGCAGTATGGCGCCGTACGCAGCGTGTGGGCCCCGTTGGGTGGGCCCAAGTGCGGTACGTCGGGGGTGCGTTGACCGGGGCGCCGCTGGCGGGCGCGTGCGTTCCGTACCGGGGACGTGGCCTTGCGGGTGCGGTCCTGTGTGCCCACCCGTTCCGCCCCTTGGGCGGACCAGCTGCCCACACAGGGTTAGCCGCCCATGACGTATTTGACTGTGGGGCCCGTGGTCCAGCCGCCGTCCACGGCGAGTTCGGCGCCGGTGATGTAGGAGGCCGCGTCGGAGAGGAGGAAGCAGACGGCCTGGGCGATCTCGGAGGGTTCGCCGACGCGGGCCATCGGGGTGTTGGGGTAGTTGCCCTCGCCCTGCTGGATGCCGACCTGGGCCGTCATGGGGGTGTAGGTCATGCCGGGGTGCACGGAGTTGACCCGGATGCGTTCCGTGCCGAGCTCCACGGCGGCGATCTTGGAGAGGCCGCGGACGCCCCACTTGGACGCGCCGTAGCCCGCGGTGAGAGCGAGGCCCATCAGGCCCGCGGCCGAGGAGAGGTTCACGATGGAGCCCGCGCCGGCCTGCTTCATGGCGGGGATGACCGTCTTGAGGCCGATGAAGACGCCGTTGAGGTTGATGTCGATGACGCGGCGGAAGTCCTCGACGGACACCGTCTCCAGGGGCTGGCCCATGCTGATGCCCGCGTTGTTGACCAGGCCGTCGAGACTGCCGAACTCCGCGACCGCGTAGTCCGCCGCGCGCTGCCACTCCTCCTCGGACGTGACGTCGTGGCGTATGAACCGGGCCCGGTCGCCGAGCTGTTCGGCGGTCTCCCGGCCCTCGTCCTCCAGGACGTCGGTGAGGACGGCCCGGGCGCCGGCGGCCACCGCGCGCTGTGCGGTCTCGGCGCCGATGCCGCGGGCCGCGCCGGTGATGAGGACGGTCTTGCCGCGCAGGTCGCCCGTGACGTCGCCGGGCAGTCCTGTGGGGGTGTTCATGGAAGGCTCCAGGGGGAGTTGCTCAGGGTTTCGATGTTCTGCGCCACCAGCGCGGCGGGCCCCTGCGGGCCGTCGGCGGGGGTGCCGGGCCCGGACGCGGCCCAGTTCTCCACGGCGATGCGTACGGCGGTGCTGCCGGCGGCCGCGGCGAGCCGCAGCCCGAGCGACTGCCGGTCCCGGCCTGTGCGTTCGGCGAGGACGCCGGCGAGTGCCGACTCGGCGTCGTCGTACGCGTCGTTCCACACGGAGCGCAGCGCCGGCGCCTCCTCGGCGAGCCGCAGCAACTCCCGTACCCGGCCCATCGATTCGGCGTTCGCCGGGTCGGCGGAGTCGAGGGCCTCGCCGGCGGCGTGCGTCAGCGCCGCCGGAAGGGAGAGCCCGGAGGGGGCGTCCCGTACGGCGTCGACCCACAGGCGGACGCCGGCGGCGAAGACGGGGGCCACGGCCTCCTCCTTCGTCGCGAAGTAGCGGTAGAAGGTGCGCGGGGCGACGCCCGAGGCGCGGGCGATGTCCTCGGCGCGGGTGGCGCGCAGGCCGTGCTCGATGAACAGCTCGGTCGCGGTCCGGGCGATGTCCATCCGGGTCGCGGCCTTGCGCCGCTCGGTCAGGCTCGACATGACAGCAGGATATGTCTGCTTGGCACAATCTGCCACCCACCGCATACGGTGTCCCCGCGCCGCTGCTCGCGCGTAGAGCGGCATCTCGCGCACAACGCACAGCGCGCAGTACGGGCGGCAGCGGTAACGGCAGGGGCAGACGAGCGAGAGGTGGCGGAGCGGTGCGTCGGCGGCGGTTTCTTATCGGGGCGACGGGTGCGGCTGGGGCGGTCGGCGCCTCGGCGTTCGGGCTGACGGGCTGCGGCAGCGGAGCCGGGGACGGCGAGCTGCACGTACTCGCGGCGAGCTACGACAAGAGCGTGGGCTCGGCCATCGTGCGGCAGTGGAAGAACTTCGTCGCCGGCTTCGAGAAGAAGCATCCGGACATCCGCGTACGGCTGGAGTTCGCCGACTTCAAGAAGATCGACAAGGTGCTCGCGGACCGGGTGCGGGACGGCCGCTCACCCGACATCGCCCAGTCCAACACGTACGCCGACTACGCCGAGGACCAGCGGCTCTACAACGCGTCCGAGCTGTTCAGCATCCCGGCGCAGGCCGACTTCCTGACCTCGTTCGCGCAGGCGGGCGAGGTGCACTACACCCAGTACGGGATCCCCTGCCTGGCCAGCGTGCCGCGGCTGTTCTACAACCGGAAGCTGTTCGCGCGCGCCGGCATATCCGGCCCGCCCACCAGCTGGGACGAGCTGAAGTCGGCCGCCGCCGCACTCAAGTCCGCGGACGTGCCCATCCCTTACGGGTTGCAGCTGGGGCCCGAGGCGGCGGAGGACGAGGCGCTGGCGTGGATGGTCGCGGCCGAGGGCGGCTACGTGAGCACCGCGGGCTACGACTTCCAGACCCCCGTCAATGTCCGGGCCCTCACCTGGGTGCGGGACGAGCTGGTCAAGGAGGGGCTGGCGGGCCCCGACCCGTCGCGGTTCACCCGCACCCAGGCGTACGGCGCGTTCCTGACCGGGAAGGTCGGCATGCTGCTCGCGCACCCCGTACTGCTGAAGACGGCGCAGGCGGCGCGGATCCCGTACGGGCACGCCGCGTTCCCCGCGCAGCACGGCGGCGCCGCGCCGCCGGTGGGGCTCAACGACTGGATGATGGCCTTCAAGCGGAACGGCCGCCGCAAGGAGGCCGGGAAGTTCCTCGGCGCCCTCTACACCGACATGAAGTCCCCCATGGGCTACCTCGGCGGCCAGGGCACGCTGCCCGTGCGCACGTCGACGCTGGAGAAGCTGCGGGACGACCGCGGCCAGCGGGAGCTGTGGAAGTTCATCGACGCGATGGGCAAGGCCGAGTTCCAGCCGGTCAGCCGCAGTTCGTGGAACACGGTCAAGCTCCAGGTGCGCGGCCGGATCGGCAGGGCGGTGCTGCCGGACGGCGAACCCCGCGCCGTGCTGGGCTCGTTGCAGCACACGGCGGAACGGGCGGAGGCCAGGGCCCGCGCCTCGTAAGGCACTTGGGACCCCGGCCCCGTACGGCCCGCTGTCCGCCGTCAGCCCTTCTGGTTCTCGTTGAACTCGTCGACCCACTTCATGTGCTGCTCGTAGCTGTCCGTGAAGCGGGTGTCGCCGGGCTTGACGGTCACGAAGTACACCCAGTCGCCCTGCGGCGGGTCCGCCGCGGCCTTCAGCGCGTCCTCGCCCGGATTGCCGATCGGGGTGGGCGGCAGCCCCTTGTGCTTGTACGTGTTGTACGGGCTGTCGAGCTGCGTGTCGGCGTGGCTGGTGTTCAGGGTGGAGCGGCCCATCGCGTAGTTGATGGTGGAGTCCATCTGCAGGGGCATGCCCTTGCGTTCGCGGTTCTCGATGACGCGGGCGACCTTGCCCATGTCCCCGGGGGTGTCGGCCTCCGCCTGGACGATGCTGGCGAGGACGACGGAGTCGTACGAGTCGTCGCCGAACTGCGCGTACTTCTCCCTCGCGGTGTTCACCATGAAGCTGAGCAGCGAGGCCGGGGTGGTGCTGTCGTCGACGGGGTACGTGGCGGGGTACAGAAAGCCCTCGGGGTTCCCGTTCGCGGACTTCGGGAGCTTCAACTTGCCCTGCCGTACCGCCTTTTCGGCCGCCTTCTTCGTGGTGCCCGCCGGCTTGCCGAGGACCTTGTCGGTGTTCGCGTACACCTGGCTCGCCCGCTGTCCCTCCGTGACAACGAGTGCCTCCGGCCCGTCCTGGCCGCCCAGCAGCCGGGTGACCAGCACCGCGGCGGCCACCACCAGCACGCACAGCAGGGCCAGCCCGACGAGCAATCGCTTCCGCTTCGTGGTCATGCAGGCAACCTAACGGGTGAGCCGCGGGCGGGGCTCATTGTCAGTGGCGGGGTGCACGATGACGGACATGGCGAATGCGAAGGGAATGCCGCGAGTCAGGCATCCGCAGGTCAGCTTGCCGGAGCTGAGGGCGTACGAGGGGGAGCCGGGCCCCTCCGCGCTGGAGCCCGACGGGGACCACGACGGGCTGGAGTTCGCGGATCTCGACCTGGGCGGGGCCGACGGCGCGGGCTCCCGCTTCCTGGAGTGCGCCGTGCGCCGCTGCGGGCTGGAGGGGACGGGTCTGGAGCGGTCCCGGTTCATCGACAGCGTGCTGGAGGGCGTGTGGGGCGTCGGCACGGACCTGGCCGGAGTGGAGCTGCGGGATGTCGAGATGTCCGACGCCCGGCTGGGCGGTACGAAGCTGCACGGGGCGCGGCTGACGCGGGTGCGGGTCCAGGGCGGCAAGATCGACTTTCTGAACGCCCGTCAGGCGCGGCTGAAGGACGTGTCGTTCGAGGGGTGTGTGCTGATCGAGCCGGACTTCGGCGGGGCGACGCTGGAGCGGGTGTCGTTCGACGGCTGCGTGCTGCGCGGAGCGGAGCTGTCGCAGGCCACGCTGCGCGATGTGGATCTGCGCGGAGCGGTGGAGCTGGGCATCGCCTCCGGCCTGGACCGGCTGTCCGGCGCGGTGATCAGCACGGCCCAGCTGATGGAGCTGGCCCCGGCGTTCGCCGCGCAGCTGGGCGTCCGGGTCGAGGACTGAGCGCGGGTGCGGGGGCCGCCGCTAGCCGGCTCCTGTCCGCTGCGTGGCCCGGCGGGTCAGACGCGGGGGAAGCGGGCGCGGAGGTCCCAGAGGACGGGGTTGTCCGCGAGGCCGTCGTGCATGTCCGTGAGGTCCGCGAGCAGGTCGTGCAGGAAGTCCCGCGCCTCCCGGCGGAGCACCGCGTGCTGGAAGGTGAGCGGCGGCTCGTCGGGGTGCGCCCAGTCGGCGGTGACGTCCACCCAGCCGAACCGGCGCTCGAAGCGGAGCAGTTCGGCGCTCTCCGTGAAGTCGAGGTCGGCCCGCTGCGGGCCGGGGGAGCGGCTGCCGCGCGGATCCTCGTCCAGCTGCTCGGCGATGTCGCACAGTGCCCAGGCGAAGTCCAGCACCGGAAGCCAGCCCCAGGAGGTCTCCAGCTCGCGGTCGGCCTTCGTGTCGGCGAGATAGACGTCCCCGCAGAACAGGTCGTGCCGCAGCGCCCGTACGTCCGCCGTGCGGTAGTCCGTCTGCGGCGGGTCGGGGAAGCGGTGGGAGAGCGAGTAGCCGATGTCGAGCACGCCCCGATGGTGTCACGGGGCGCTTTGCGGGCGACGCCGCCTTCGCGTGCGGCCCTCTGCGTGCCTCGCGCCTTGTGCCGGCGGCCGCGGTTCCGCTGTGGCGTGCGCGGTTCCGCGCGCCCCTGCTCGGGAACGCAACCGCCGCCCGGCCCATGGGCGGGGCCGGGCGGCGGCTACGTGCGGCGCGGGAACGTCAGACGTTGACGCCGAAGTCCTGCGCGATGCCGACCAGACCCGAGGCGTAGCCCTGGCCCACGGCCCGGAACTTCCACTCCTGGCCGCTGCGGTACAGCTCGCCGAAGACCATGGCGGTCTCGGTGGCCGCGTCCTCGCTGAGGTCGTAGCGGGCGATCTCGGCCTCGCCCGCCTGGTTGACGATGCGGATGAAGGCGTTCCGCACCTGGCCGAAGTTCTGGCTCCGGGACTCGGCGTCGTAGATGGAGACCGGGAAGACGATCTTCTCGACGTCGGCGGGCAGGCCCGCGAGGTTGACCTTGATCTGCTCGTCGTCGCCCTCGCCCTCACCGGTGACGTTGTCGCCGGTGTGGACGATCGACTGGTCCGGCGTGGCCTTGTTGTTGAAGAAGATGAAGTGCTGGTCCGAGAAGACCTTGCCGTTCGGGTTGACCGCGATGGCACTCGCGTCAAGGTCGAAGTCCGTACCCGTGGTCGTGCGGACGTCCCAGCCGAGGCCGACCGTGACGGCGGTCAGGCCCGGTGCCTCCTTGGTGAGCGAGACGTTGCCGCCCTTGGACAGGCTTACAGCCATGGGGATGCCCTTCTCTCGTGAGGTTCTGGTGAGGGTCCGTATCCTCCACCCTCCACAACGCGGAGCGGGGATCGACGGGTTCCAAGTTCGCGATTCTTCTTTACGTTCTTTACCTGCCTGCCGAAATCCGCGTGACGCGAGGGGGACAGGCGCGGGATCATGGCACGCATGTCCGGTCCCTACATCATCCGCGGTGCGGTCTCCCTGCCGGAGGCCGAGCTGGAGTGGCGCTTCAGCCGCTCCTCGGGTCCCGGCGGGCAGCACGTGAACACCACCGACAGCCAGGTCGAGCTGCGTTTCCCGCTCGCCCGCACGGAGGCGCTGCCCGAGGTGTGGAAGGAACGCGCGCTGGAGCGCCTCGCGGGCCGGCTGGTGGGGGACGGCGTGCTGGTCGTACGGGCGAGTGAGCACCGTTCCCAGTGGCGGAACCGGGAGACGGCGGCCGTCCGGATGACCGCGCTGCTGGCCGAGGCGACGGCTCCGCCGCCGCGGCCGCGCCGCGCGAAGAAGGTGCCGCGCGGGGTCAACGAGCGGCGGTTGCGGGGGAAGAAGCAGCGCGGTGACTTGAAGCGGGGGCGTTCGGGCCGCGGGTGGGACTGAGCGGCGCGTACGTGCGGCTTCGGGTGCCCCCTGGGGTGGGTCCGGCGGCTGCGGCTCGCGCTGTGGGTTCGCGCAGTTCCCCGCGCCCCTCTTCGCGCAGTTCCCCGCGCCCCTGATCCCGCGCCGTTTCCCGCTTCAGCCCATCGCGCGGTAGCGGCCGCGGAAGTAGAGGAGCGGGCCCGCGTCGTCCGCGTGCGGCAGCGAGGCGGTCAGTACGCGGCCGATCACCAGCGTGTGGTCCCCGGCGGGGACGCGCTGTTCCGTGCGGCACTCCAGCGTGGCGAGGGCCCCGTCGACCAGGGGCGCGCCGGTCTCCTCGCCCACCTTGTGCGGGAGTTCGGAGAACATCAGCCGGTCGCTGAGCCGGCCCGTCATGGCGAACCGTCCGGCGGTCTGCCGCTGAGCGTCCGTCAGCAGGGAGGCCGCCCACAGCGGTTGGTGGTCCAGCAGTTCGTCCATGCGGGAGCCGTCACGGACGCTGACCAGGACCAGCGGCGGGTCCAGCGACACCGACATGAAGGCGGTGGCGGTCATGCCGACGGGTTCGCCGCTGGTGCCCTCGTCCGCGTCGTACGCCGACACCAGCACCACGCCTGCCGCCAGCCGTGCCATCGCGGCCCGGAACTCGTCCTCGCTCACTCCTCCAGCATGGGGCATGGGGGAGGGCTGCCGGTTCGCCGGGACCTTCGGTGCTGTCTGGTGCTGCTGCGCTGCGTTGGACACATCAGGACGGTATCGGGCCGCGCCCGCCGGCCGCATCGGCCTCCGGGACCAGCCGGGTCCTAGGCCCGCTGCCGGTCCCGGGCACGATCGGGCATAGGCCCGCCGCATGATCCACACATCCGGGCGCGGAAGCGGGGCGACACGGTCAACACACAACGGACGCTTGTGACTTGAGTCACATAGGTGACTAATTGTTGACCCTGTGTACCGAGTGAACAGCTCGCTGTGATTCAGTGGCCGTTGGCAGTTGGACAAAGGCGTCCCGCGAACCCACGATCCCGGGGAGACCCGAGCACACCTGGAGTTGACGAGGCTCAGGGGGGAGGGCGATGGAAACCGAGTCGGAGCCCTATGTCCGCCTCGCCAGTCTGCGTCAGCTGCACGGCGTCGTCGCCGAGCTGAACACCGCCCGAAGCCTCGCGGACACCCTGCAGACCGTCGCCGACGGCGTCGTGCACGGGCTCGGTTTCGAGATGGCGGCCGTCAACCTCGTACGGCCCGACGGTGATCTCGTGGTGGCAGCCGTCGCCGGCAGCGCGGGCGCGGAGGCGATGCTCTCCGGACGCGTCGGCTCGCGGGCCTCCTGGGACCGCCGGCTCTCGATGGGCGAGCAGTGGGGACAGCTGCGGTTCATCCCGTACACCGAGGGCTGGGTCCTCGACGACGACGATGTCCCGCAGTGGCGGCCGACCGGGCCCGTGCCGCGGTTCGCCGACGAATGGCATCCCATGGACCGGCTGTTCGCGCCGCTCTACGCCTCGGACAGCGAGCTGCTCGGCGTGCTCTCGGTCGACCGGCCGCGGAACGGCCGCCGTCCCGGCGCCTGGGGCCGTGAGGCCCTGCAGATGTACTCGTTCCAGGCCGCCATCGCCATCAGCAACGCCCGGCTCCGCTCCAATATGCAGCGGGCGCTGGTCCGGCTGGAGCGCGAGCAGTCGGCGCTGCGGGCCAGCGAGGAGAGCTTCCGGCAGGCCTTCGAGTACGCGCCGAGCGGCATGGCCGTCGCCGAGATGGGCGGCGACCAGCACGGCCGGCTGATACGGGCGAACGACGCGCTGTGCCGGCTGCTGGGCCGCCCCGCCTCGGCGATGCGCCGCTACTCCTTCTCCGACCTCGTGCACCCCGAGGACATCGGCACCCTGCTGCGTACGTCGGCCGAGGGCGGCCGGGCCGAGCTGCGGCTGGCCCGCCGCGACGGCAGCTATGTATGGGTCTCCCTGCGCAACTCCGTGGTCGCGGACGCCGCCGACGGGCCGCGTTTCCTGCTCACCCACGTCGAGGACATCGAGGAGCGCAAGCGGCACGAGCTGCAGCTCGCGCACCGCGCCAGCCATGACTCGCTGACCGGCCTGCCGAACAGCGCCGAGCTGCGGGCCCGGCTCACCGCGCGGCTCTGCGCCCACCCCGGCCCGCCCTCGGTGGCAGGCCGGGTGTGCCAGGTGGACGGCTCCGGCGGCAGGGCGGCGGACACCGACGGGCACGGCTTCAGCGCCGACGGCCTCGACGGCCTGGAGCAGCTGGACGCCGTCGACGCGATGGACGCCATGGAGGGCACGTCCGTGCGCAATGGTCCGCTGCGTACGGGGACGGTGCCGTACGACGGGCATGTGCACGCGGTCCCGCCGGAGGGGAACGGCCCGGGTGAGAAGGGCCTCGCGGTGCTCTTCTGCGACCTCGACGGTTTCAAGTCCATCAACGACCGCTTCGGCCACCACTGCGGCGACGCCGTACTGGTCGAGGTGGCCCGGCGTCTTTCGGACGGTGTGCGCGACAACGACACGGTCGCGCGGCTGGGCGGCGACGAGTTCGTCGTGCTCGCCGACGGGCTGGGCGCCGACGACGCACAGGACCTGGCAGTCCGGCTGCGGAACGCGATCATCCCCCCGATCCGGGTCGACGGCCGCGCGGTACGGGTCGGTGCCAGCTTCGGCATCGGCTGGGCGTGCTGCGGCATGACGGCCGAAGAGGTGCTGCAATCCGCTGACCAGCGGATGTACATCGAGAAGCGGTCTCGCTCCAAGAGTGCGCGGAGGGCGGGCTGACGGGCTGGACGTGACCCCCCTGTGATGGCCCTGTGATGTGGCATGGCGGGTTTCACACCGTGTACCACCCGAGATCATTTCGGCGTTGGCGACCGTCCCCTGGTAGGGAGGTAGGCTCGGCCGGATACCTGACGCAGTAAGGAGTGACAGGGGATGACCGCCGAGAACAACGGCACGGGTGCGGCGCCCGAGGGCGACGACCCGTTCGCCCACCTGTACCGCCAGGAAGGCGGCGACGGCTCGACGGCCCCGCAGCACCAGCCGGGTGTCCCCCGACGCTCGTACAACCAGGTCCGCACGGTGGGCGAGCGGCAGTACGGCCAGCGCCCGCAGCCCAACGCGCACTACCAGGCGCCCGAGACGATGCCGGGCGGCCGCGCGGCGGCCCGTCAGGGGCCCCCGCAGCCGCCGCCGCAAGGCGGGCACGGCGGGCACGGCGGTCACGGTGGAGGCCGGGGCGGCCGGAATCACAACGGTCTGCTGATCGGCGCCATAGCGGTGGTCGCCGCTGTGGTGGTGGGCATCGGCGCGGCCGTGGTCTTCAACAGCGACGACGGCGCGCAGGCCGACAACAAGCCCGGCAAGCCCAGCGGCACGAGCGAGCAGAAGAAGCAGAGCCAGGACACCGGCCAGAAGACGGCGGCGGGCCTCCCCAAGGAGGACGCGGCCAAGCTGGTGCTCGACGGCGGCGCGTCCACGATGAAGGAAGTCCCGGGCGCGAAGGCCGCCGGAGGTACGTACGTCGGCAACTTCAACAAGCCCGGCGCGAAGGTCACTTGGGACGTCAAGGCGCCGAACGCCGGCGACTACCGGCTGTACGTGCAGTACAGCTCCGCCGGTGAGGACGCCAACGCGACGCTGTCGGTGAACGGCAAGCCGAACCCGCAGCCGCTCGGCATGAAGAACTTCACCGGTGCGCCGAAGGGCGACTGGGAGAAGGGCTGGATGAACACCTGGGCCCCGGTCACGCTGACCGGCGGCGACAACAAGCTCGAGATCTCCTGCGGCGACGGCAACCAGTGCAACGCGATCATCGACCAGGTGTGGCTGGGCAAGGCGTAACACGCGGCGTGCGGCGCCGGACGCGGCGCGGCACCGCGTACGGGAACGAAGCGCGCCGGGCGGGAGCAGCGACTCCGCCCGGCGCACCTGTGTGCGGCCGCGCGTACCTGTGACCGGCGTATCCGTGCGGCCCGGTGCAGCCGTGTGATCTGGCGCGCAGTCCGCGAACCGGCTTGCCGTTCCGGTGAAAGCCCCGTTGACTGCTGGTGACCAAGTACATTTCTGTTGCAGGGGGTTCACAAGTGAAGAAGCGGGTTCTCGCGCTGGCCGGCGCCGCGCTGCTGGCGACCATGCCGCTCACCGCGGCGCAGGAGGCCACCGCCTCGGCCAAGTGCTCCAGCGGGTCGGTCTGCGGCTGGTCGAAGATCAACCTCAAGGGCACCAAGTACTCGCACAAGGACACCGGTTCGGGCTGCTACCCCTTCAAGGGCCGCTCCGTGTCCAACCAGACGCCGCACAAGGTGACCTTCTACAGCGACACCTCGTGCTACGGGAAGAGCTTCAGCCTCAAGCCCGGCACCTACGTTTCGAAGATCAACTCGTCGGTGAAGAGCATCGCCATCTGGGGCCCGTAACCGGAAGCGGGGCCCGAACGCGGGTCCGCACACGGGGACTTCGGAAGGGGCGCGGTCTGTGACAGGCCGCGCCCCGCGCGTCAGACCGCCGGCGGATGCTCCGTCACCTTGATGCGGTCCAGCAGGTCTTCGTACGTGTCCTTGTCGAACTCGCCCGCGGCGGGCGCCCGTACGGTCGCGGCCGAGAGCGCCACCGCGCGCGTCAGCCGGTCCGGCCAGGAGAGGCCCTCGACGAGCCCCGACAGCAGGCCCGCGACGGCCGAGTCGCCCGCGCCCGTCGGGTTTCCGGCGAACCGTTCCGGCGGAGTGGCGCGCCAACTCCCCTCCCGGGTCACGGCGATCATCCCGTCGGCGCCCAGTGACGCCACGACGGCCCGCGCGCCCCGCCGCTGTGCGGCCCGCGCCGCGTGCAGCGGCTGCTCGGTGCCGGTGATGCCGGTGACGCCGGCCAGTTCCTCCGCGTTCGGCTTCACCACGTCGGGCCGCGCGGCGAGCCCGCGCCGCAGCGGTTCGCCGCTGGTGTCCAGCAGGACGGGGACGCCGGCGCCGCGCGCCTCCCGTACGAGCTGCGCGTACGCACCCACCGGTACGCCCGGCGGCAGGCTGCCGCACAGCGCCACCGCCCCGGCGCCGCGCAGCAGTTCGGCGTACCGGACGAGGAAGGCCTCCCACTCGTCCGCCGTGATGTGCGGGCCCGCCTCGTTGAGCTGGGTCGTGTCGCCGCTCGTCGCGTCGACGACGCCGACCGTACGGCGGGTGCTGCCCGCGACCGGGACCAGCGCGTCGGTCACCGCGCCCTCCGCGGCCAGCAGCGCCCGCAGTCCCGCGCCCGTTCCGCCGCCGACGAAGCCCGTGACCACGGTTTCGTGGGCGAGTCCGGCCAGTACGCGGGCCACGTTGAGGCCCTTTCCGCCGGGCCGTTCGGTCACCGTCTCGACCCGGTGCGAGCCGTGCACGGACAGCTTGGGCACCCGATAGGTGAGGTCGAGGGCGGAGTTGAGCGTGACGGTGAGGATCACCGGGAGCCACCCCCTGCTTGACATGTGCTCGCCCCGTAACAACTGCGCCAGTGATCATGCCATCGTGCGCGCCGCGGTGCGACCCCGGGTAACCGGCACCGGAGGGAGCCGGCAACTCCCGTACCGGGGCCCGCACTTACGGCCCGAGCAGCCATCACCGCGGCCCGCGCCCCGCTCAGGGCTCGATGATCCATTCGCCGCGCCGCATGACGGCGGTCACGGCGAAGTCCTCGTCCAGCACCACGAGGTCGGCGTCCTTGCCGGGTTCCAGGGAGCCGACCCTGTCGTACACGCCCAGCAGCCGCGCCGGGTTGGCCGACAGGACCCGTACCGCGGTCTCGACGGGCAGTCCGTCCACGGTCACCGCGCGGCGCAGCGCCCGGTCCAGGGTGAGGGTCGAGCCGGCGATCGAGCCGCCCTCGACGAGCCGGGCGACACCGTCGGTGACCTCGACCTCCATCGGGCCGAGCGGGTAGTGCCCGTCGCCCATGCCGGCCGCGCCCATCGCGTCGGTGATGAAAGCGATCCGCTCCGCGCCCGCGCCGCGGAAGACCAAGTCGATGACGGCGGGGTGCAGATGGGTCCCGTCGTTGATCAGCTCGACGGAGACCCGCTCGTCCTCCAGCAGCGCAGCGACCGGCCCCGGCGCCCGGTGTCCGAGCCCCGGCATCGCGTTGAACAGGTGCGTGGCGACCGTCGCCCCGGCCTCGACGGCCTCCAGCGTCTGGTCGTACGTGGAGTCCGTGTGCCCCACGGCGGCGAGCACGCCGTGTTCGGCGAGCAGCCGCACCGAGTCCAGCCCGCCGGGCAGTTCGGGTGCGAGGGTCATCATCCGCGCGGTGCCGCGCGCCGCGTCGACGAGCTTGCGCACGTCGGCCGGGTCCGGGTCGCGCAGCAGCGTGGGTTCGTGCGCGCCGCAGCGGTGCTGCGAGATGAACGGGCCCTCGAAGTGCACACCGGCCAGCTCGCCCTGCTCGGTCAGTTCGCTGAGCGCGCCCGCCTGTTGGGCCAGGTCGGAGAGTTCACCGGTGACGGTGGACGCGACCATGGTGGTGGTGCCGTGCCGCCGGTGGGTCTCGGCGACCCGCAGGGCCTCCTCGGCGGTGCCCGCGGAGAACGACGCGCCCCCGCCGCCGTGCACGTGCATGTCGACGAAGCCGGGCACGATCCAGTGACCGCTCAGGTCGAGCGGCGCGGTCTCCTCGTACGCGGGGGCGTCCTCGGCGATCCGGCCGCCGTCCACCGTCAGCCGCCGGCCCTCGGCCACCCCGGACGGCAGCACCACCCGGGCTCCGGTCAGTACCCTGCGCTTGCTCATCGGCCCGTAACCTCCGCGGAGAGAAGATCCCAGGCGAGGAGTCCCGCGCCCAGGCACCCCGCGGCGTCACCCAGCGCCGCGGGAACGATCGTGGGGAGTTGCTGGAAGGTGACCCGTTCCCGTACCGCTTCCCGCAGGGGTACGAAGAGGAGATCGCCCGCCTCTGCCAGCCCGCCGCCGATGATCAGCGTACGAGGGTCGAGCAGGGTGAGCGCGGTGACGAGCCCGGCGGCCAGCGCGTCCACCGCGTCGTGCCACACGGCCAGCGCGTCGGGGTCGCCCGCCTCGACGGCCTTGGCGCAGTCGGCGGCGGTCACCGTGCTGTCGCCGGTGGCCTCCGCCCAGGCCTTGCCGACGGCGTCGGCGGACGCCAGCACCTCCAGACAGCCGCGCTGGCCGCAGCGGCACGGCGGCCCGTCCTGCGGCCGCACCGTGATGTGCCCGATCTCGCCCGCGCTGCCGTGCGCGCCGGGCTCCACCCGCCCGTCGATGCCGATCGCCCCGGCGATGCCGGTGCCGAGGGGGACGAAGAGGAACCGGTCCACGCCCTCGCCCGCGCCGATCCGCCCTTCGGCGAGCCCGCCCGTCCGTACGTCGTGGCCGAGGGCGACCGGCAGCGCCGTGCCGAAGCGTTCGCGCAGCAGCCGGCGGAGCGGCAGGTCCCGCCAGCCGATGTTCGCCGAGTAGACGGCGACCCCGTTCGCCTCGTCGACGATGCCGGGTACGGCGACGCCGGCGGCGGCCGGTTCGGTGCCGAACTCCCGGACGCCGTACGCGCGCAGCTCGTCGGCGAAGTCGAGGATCCCCTCGACGACGGCCTGCGGGCCGCGCTCCCTGTCGGTGGCGCGGCGGGTCTCGTACAGCAGCTGGTGCTCCGGGCCGACGAGGGCGGCCTTCATGCCCGTGCCGCCCACGTCGAGGGCGATGACATAGCGCTGAGACGGCTCAGCTTCCCGAGGACTCACGGGGCAAGTCTCCCGCGAGAGGGTGCAACAGGTCTAGTCCACTCGCCGGATCTCGTCGCAGTCGCCGTCGGCCCGTTGCCGAAGCGAGACCCGGTGTGGTGTAGACCTTGTGGGGACTGCGGGAGAGACTCGCGACCGGAAATGAGGGGTCCGGAAGCGGTCCGCGGGGGATGACCACGACTTTTTCAGGTGTAAGGGGTATTTCAGGTGGAGCGTCGGCGTTTTCTGGGGCTGGCGGCGACGGGCCTTGCCGGTACGGCGGGACTGACCGTCGCGGGCTGCGGGACCGGCATCGGTTCGGACGACGAGGTGACCCTCAGGATGGTGGCCGCGGACTACGGCGACCCCAACGGCGGCAACAGCTCGCAGGGCTACTGGGACGGCATCGCCCGTGCCTTCACCAAGAAGAACCCCGGCATCAAGGTCGACGTCTCGGTCCACAGCTGGAACGAGGTCGACAAAAAGGTCGCATCCATGGTTGACGCGGGTAACCCGCCCGACCTGGCCCAGATCGGGGCATACGCCAACTACGCCAGCAGCGACAAGCTCTACCCGGTCAGCGACGTCCTCTCCATCCCGGTGCAGGCCGACTTCGTGCAGGGCCTCGCCGAGGCCGGCGAGGTGATCCGCGTGCAGTACGGGATGCCGTTCGCGGCCAGCACCCGGCTGCTCTTCTTCAACAAGACGCTCTTCGCCAAGGCCGGCCTCGACCCGGACTCCCCGCCGGAGAGCTGGAGCGAACTGAAGGAGGCGGCGCGGGCGCTGAAGTCCTCGGGCGTGAAGATCCCTTACGGGCTGCCGCTCGGCCCGGAGGAGGCGCCGGCCGAGACCATGATGTGGATGATCAGCGGGGGCGGCGGCTACGCCGACGACGTCGGCACGTACACCCTCGACTCGCAGGAGAACATCGAGGCCTTCCGCTGGCTGAAGGACGAACTCGTCGGCAAGGGGCTCACCAACGACGACCCGGGGAGCACCGACCGGCAGACGCTGTTCGACGCGTTCAGCCGGGGCGAGGTCGGCATGCTCAACGGCCACCCCACGCTGATGCAGCAGGCCGCGCGGGGCGGCGTGAAGTACGGGACCGGTGAACTGCCGGGCAAGGACGGCCCGTCGAAGGCGACCATGGGCGTCGCGGACTGGCTGATGGCGTTCAAGCAGAGCGGGCGCCGCAAGGAGATAGCCAGGTTCCTCGACTTCGTCTACGAGGAGAAGAACCACTACGCCTTCGCCGACCGCTACGACATGCTCCCCGTGACCACGTCGGCGAGCCGCCGCATGCGCCAGGACCGCAGCCACAAGAAGCTCTGGGGCTTCCTCGACCAGCTGTCCAGCGCGGAGTTCTACCCCGCGGGCAAGGTGTCCTGGGCGCATGTGAGCGCGGACATCAAGCAGTCCATCGGCACGGCCGTGACGAAGGAGCCCGCGAACGTGCTGGGCACCCTGCAGCGCAAGGCCGAGGCCGAGGAGACCACCTCCAACTGACGCCGCGGTGGCGGCGGGACTGTCGGTGGCGGGCGGTACGTTGAGCGCACGGTCAGGGCGAGGGTCGTGAGGGAGCGCCAATGAGTGACGGACCGCATGAGTGAGGGACTGTCGGCGCGGGACGAGGACGTTCTCGCGCTGGAGCGCCGTTCCTGGCCGGGCCCCGGCGCCAAGGAGCGGGCCATACGGGAGCGGCTCGGGCTCTCCCCGACCCGCTACTACCAGCTGCTCAACGCCCTCCTCGACGACCCGTACGCGCTGGCCCACGACCCGGTCACCGTGAACCGGCTGCGGGCCCGGCGCGAGGAGCAGCGCCGCCGCCGCTGAGCGAAGCGCGTCGCGGGCCGTGATCGGCGGGCCGCGCACCAGTAGGGTCCTCGGCATGGTCCTTCCCGCGCTTCCCACCCCGCGCACCGCCGCCGGTGCCGCCGCGTACGACGCGATCCTCCGTGCGCCGGAACGGGCCGTCGTGGCCGTGGACTTCGACGGGACGCTCGCGCCGATCGTCGCCGACCCCGCCCTGGCCCGCGCCCACCCGGACGTCGTGCCCGCGCTGTCCCGGCTCGCCCCGCGGCTGTGCGCCGTGGCCGTGATCACGGGGCGGCCCGCCGAGGCCGCGGTGCGGCACGGGGGCTTCGACGGGGTGCCTCAGCTGGGCCGGCTGACGGTGCTCGGCGCGTACGGCGCGGAGCGCTGGGACGCCGCGACCGGCACCGTACGGGTGCCCGAACCGCCGCCCGGGGTGGCCGCCGTACGGGCCGAACTCCCGGGCCTGCTCCGCCGGGTGGGCGCCCCGCCCGGCACCTGGACGGAGGACAAGGGCAGCGCGCTCGCCGTGCACACCCGGCGCACCGACCGGCCCGCGGACGCCTTCGCGCTGCTCCGGGAGCCCCTGACGGAGCTCGCCGCACGGCACGGCCTGGTCGTCGAACCGGGGCGCATGGTGCTGGAGTTGCGGCCCCCGGGCGTGGACAAGGGGGCGGCGCTGACGGAGTTCGTACGGGAGACGGGCGCCGGCGCCGTGCTGTACGCGGGCGACGATCTGGGGGACCTCGCCGCGTTCGGCGCGGTCGAGCAGCTGCGGGAGGAGGGCGTACCGGGGCTGCTGGTGTGCAGCGGCAGCGATGAGGTGACGGAGCTTGCCGAGCGTGCGGATGTGGTCGTTGACGGGCCGCCGGGGGTGGCCGCGCTGCTGGGGGCGTTGGCCGACGCGCTTTAGTGCTCTGCGCCAGTGTGGCGGCGCCGTTTCGTGTGACCTGCGGCGGGTGACGGCGGCTGCGGTTCGCGTGGGGCTGGTTTCGCGCAGTTCCCCGCGCCCCTTATCTATTGCTTATCCCCCCAGGGCGTGGAGCTGGTCCAGGAACCAGCGGTCCGGGGGGAGTGCGGTGGCCGCGGCCGCCAGTCGTTTGGTGCGCTCCGCGCGCTCGTCCCGCTCCATGGTCAGCGCGGTGTGCAGCGCCTCGGCGGTGCCCGTCACGTCGTACGGATTGACCTCGACGGCGTCCTCGCCCAGCTCCTCGTACGCGCCGGCCTCCCGCGACAGCACCAGCGCGCAGCCGTCGTCCGAGACGACGGGAACCTCCTTGGCGACCAGGTTCATGCCGTCCCTGATCGGGTTGACCAGGGCCACGTCCGCCAGCCGGTACGCGGCGAGCGAGCGCGCGAAGTCGTCCTCGACGTGCAGTATGACGGGCACCCAACTGCCGTTTCCGAAGGTCGAGTTGATCTCGTCGGCGACGCGCTGCACTTCTGCCGTGTAGTCCCGGTAGACCGCGAGGTCCTGCCGGGACGGGTAGGCGAAGGCGACGTGCACGACCCGGCCGCGCCACTCCGGCCTGTCGGCGAGCAGGGCGCGGTAGGCGCGCAGGCCGCGGACGATGTTCTTGGACAGCTCGGTGCGGTCGACGCGGACGACCGTACGGCGCGGCTCGCCGTCCGCGTCCGTACCGACCTGCTCGCGCAGCCGCGCCAACCGCTCGTCGACGTCCGTACGGTGCGCGCGCTCGCGGAGGAAGTCGGCGTCGGCGCCGAGGCCGTGCACGCCGAGCCGGGTGGTGCGGCCGTCGTACGTGACGGCCGGCTCGCCGCCGTCCCCCTGCGTGATCTCCGCGCCGAGCACCCGGGCGCAGCAGTCCGCGAAGGCCTCCGCCCAGCGGCGGGTCAGGAACGCGGCCCGGTCCGCGCCGAGGACGCCGCGCAGCACCTGCGCGGCGACGGCGTCCGGCAGCATCCGGTAGTAGTCGGGCGGCGCCCACGGGGTGTGCGAGAAGTGCCCGATCCGCAGGTCGGGGCGGCGCTCCCGGAGCATCCCCGGCACCAGCGTCAGGTGGTAGTCCTGCACGATGACGGCCGCGCCGTCCGCGGCCTCCTCGGCGAGCGCGTCGGCGAACGCGGCGTTGTAGCGCTCGTACGCCTGCCACTGGCGGGTGAACTCCGCGTCGAAGGACGGCTCCAGCGGCGTCTGGTACAGCAGGTGGTGCACGAACCACAGCACGGAGTTGGCGACGCCGTTGTACGCGTCCGCGAACGTCTCCGCGGGGATGTCCAGCATCCGTACGGCCTGGCCGCCGGTGTCGGCGGGGTCCAGCCGCGCGGGGTGCCGGGCCGCGGCCCGGCGGTCGCCGTCGTCCAGCGCGGCGCACACCCACAGCGCGCCGGCGTCCGGCCCGATCGCGGAAAGACCCGAGACGAGACCGCCCCCACCGCGCTTGGCCAGCAGGCTCCGCCCGTCCTCGGACGGCGTGTACGTGACGGGCCCGCGGTTCGAAGCAACGAGCACACGAGCGAGTTCTCCGGCCATGGCCGGAGCCTAGCCCTCACGCCGGGCGACGAAACGTCGACGGGACGGCGCGTGCGTTGGGTGCGTGGAGACGTGGCCTCGCGGCTGGCGGTCCGGTGTGCCCACCCGTTCCGCCCCTTGGCGGACCGCGTGCCCACACCGAGGTGTGCCCGCCCCGCGCGGCGGGGGTTACGCCGCGTTGCGGGTTGCGTATTCGGGGATCTCTGTCATCGGCGGGCGCTCCTCCGTGTCGATCGGGTGGGTGCGGGGGACGAAGCCCCCCGCGCACTCGCCGCGCTCGAACTGGGTGAGTGCGGGCCGCACCAAGTGCCCGCGCGACAGCCGCAGTTGCGCCGTACGGTAGATCGCCGCGGCCATGCGGCCCAGCGCCTGTCCGTCCTGGTGCCGGTGCCGCCGCACGCCCACGTCCGCCTGGGCCAGCGCGTCCAGCCCGCACAGCTGGAGCGTGTCGATGAGCAGCCCGAGTTCCACGCCGTAGCCCACCGGGAACGGCAGCCGTTCCAGCAGCGAACGCCGCGCCGCGTACTCGCCGCCGAGCGGCTGGACGAAGCCCGCCAGCTGCGGCCAGTGCAGATTGAGCAGCGGGCGGGCCACCAGCTCCGTGACCCGGCCGCCGCCCGCCGGGTCGGAGCCGAGCGGGCGGTCGTACATGGCCTTGACCAGCTGCAGCGACGGATCGGTCAGCAGCGGGCCGACGATCCCGGTGACGAAGGCGGAGGAGAAGTCCACGAGGTCCGCGTCGACGAAGCAGATCACGTCGCCGCTCGTGGCCAGCAGCGAGCGCCACAGCACCTCGCCCTTGCCCGGCACCGCGGGCACCCGCGGCAGCACCTCGTCGCGGTGGATCACTTTCGCGCCGGCCGCGGCGGCGACCTCCGCCGTCCGGTCCGTGGAACCGGAGTCCAGTACCACCAGTTCGTCGACGAGCGGTATCTCCCCACCCATCAGATCGCGCCGGATCACCGAAACGATCTCGCCGACGGTCGGCTCCTCGTCGAGCGCGGGAAGCACCACACTCACGCTCAGCCCGGCCCGTCGTTTCGCGGAAACCAGCTGGTCAAGGGGGAGTTGACCGGTAGCGGGCCAGGAACGACGACTGAGCCACTGCTCTACTTCTGGCAGCACGTGACGCTCCCCATGTGATCCATCTCGCGGTTCGGACGACTATCTCAAGAGTCGGTGCCTTCGGTTACAGTCTTGAACAGCGCGGATGACGACCGCACGTCGGGGTCGCTCTGCGCCCGACGGCTGTCCGAAACACGCTGTCGGAAAAACTTCATACCGCTCATCCAGAGGGGCAGAGGGAACGGCCCGTTGAAGCCCCGGCAACCCTCCGGCCAGGTCCGTGACATCGCGAGGCTCCCGGCTCGGGAAGGTGCCAATTCCGTCTCGTGGCGAGATACGTCATGGGGAAGATGAGGAGAAAGGGCCTCGCCTTCATGGCTGTGCAAGCACCTGAGCAGAGCAACCGGAACGCCGACTCCGTCCGTCTGGGCCCCGCCGTCGCGCTGTCCTGCCGCGAGTGCGGCGAGCGCTTCCCGCTCGGTCCGATCTTCGCCTGTGAGGCCTGTTTCGGGCCGCTGGAGATCTCGTACGAGCTTCCCGGCGGCGACACCGAAGCCCTGCGCAAGCGGATCTCCGAGGGCCCGGACAACATCTGGCGCTACGCCCCGCTGCTGCCCGTCCCGGACGACGTGGCCACGAAGCCGAACATCAACCCCGGCTTCACCAAGCTGGTCAAGGCCGATCACCTCGCCGGTGAGCTCGGCATCACCGGCGAACTGCACATCAAGGACGACTCCGGCAATCCGACGCACTCCTTCAAGGACCGCGTCGTCGCCATCGCCGTCGAGGCGGCCCGCGCCTTCGGCTTCACCACGCTCTCCTGCTCCTCCACCGGCAACCTCGCCGGTGCCGTCGGCGCCGCCGCGGCCCGTGCGGGGCTGCGGTCCTGCGTGTTCATCCCGCACGACCTGGAGCAGGGCAAGGTCGTGATGGCCGCCGTCTACGGCGGCGACCTGGTCGGCATCGAGGGCAACTACGACGACGTCAACCGCTTCTGCTCGGAGCTCATCGGCGACCCGATCGGCGAGGGCTGGGGCTTCGTCAACGTCAATCTGCGCCCGTACTACGCGGAGGGTTCCAAGACCCTCGCGTACGAGATCTGCGAGCAGCTCGGCTGGCGGCTGCCCGACCAGCTGGTCATCCCGATCGCTTCCGGTTCGCAGCTGACGAAGATCGACAAGGGGCTCAAGGAGCTCATCGCGCTCGGCCTCGTCGAGGACAAGCCGTACAAGATCTTCGGCGCCCAGGCGGAGGGCTGCTCGCCGGTGTCCACCGCCTTCAAGGCCGGACACGACGTCGTACGCCCGCAGAAGCCGGACACCATCGCCAAGTCGCTCGCCATCGGCAACCCGGCCGACGGGCCGTACGTGCTGGACATCGCGCGGCGCACCGGCGGCGCGGTGGAGGATGTCAACGACGGGCAGGTCGTCGACGCGATCAAGCTGCTGGCCCGTACCGAGGGCATCTTCGCGGAGACCGCGGGCGGGGTCACCGTCGGCGTCACCAAGAAGCTGATCGAGGAGGGCGTGCTCGACCCGTCGCTCACCACGGTCGTCCTCAACACCGGCGACGGTCTGAAGACGCTCGACGCGGTCGCGCCGACCACCGGGCCCTCGGCCGTGATCCGTCCGAGCCTGGACGCGTTCCGCGAAGCCGGCCTCGCCTGACCCCCGTACCACTGCAGCACCACCGCATCACCGCACGGAAGGCAGAACTCCCATGAGCGTCAACGTCCGCATCCCGACCATCCTGCGCACCTACACCGACGGCCGGGCCGAGGTGAGCGCCGAGGGCGCCACGCTGTCCGAGGTGCTGGCCGACCTGGAGAAGAACCACACGGGCATCGGCGCGCGCGTCCTGGACGACGAGGGCAAGCTGCGCCGCTTCGTCAACGTCTACGTGAACGACGACGACGTCCGCTTCGAGCAGGGCCTGCAGACCCCCACGCCGGACGGCGTCGGCGTGTCGATCATCCCGGCCGTGGCCGGCGGCTGCTGACCCGCTGTCAGACGGCGGCTGCCGAAAAGCAGCTGAAGCATCAACAGATCGAAAAACTTCGAATCGCCCCCTCCGGGAACACCGGAGGGGGCGATTCCGTGTTTCGGAGCGCGATAGGCTTGTCGTCGCTTCCGCCTCATCCTCCCCAGACGCGCATCGAACGCCCCTGAGATGCGGATGAGTTGTGCGCAAAATTGGTGCGGCATTTGTGGCTTAGGTGCGCTATGCCCGGCCCGACTTGCCCCGCTTTCACGGCACTTGGCCGTAAATTACCGATCGGCCGTCGCACGAATTCTCGTCCGATTGACCTGTTGCAGAGGGCGGCCGTGCAGATACATTCAGCGGCGGTCGACAGGTTCCGGCGCACGCCTCCGCTTGTCCGGAAGTGAGGTCTGACCCGGGTTCGTGAAGTGCGGGCTCGTGCAAGGGCCAGTAATAGGGGAGTTCGGAATGGCTCAGGGCACCGTCAAGTGGTTCAACGCGGAGAAGGGGTACGGCTTCATCGCGGTCGACGGTGGTGCGGACGTGTTCGTCCACTACAGCGCGATCCAGATGGACGGGTACCGCACCCTGGACGAAGGACAGCGGGTCGAGTTCGAGGTCTCGCAGGGTCAGAAGGGACCGCAGGCGGACATGGTCCGCGTGACTGGTTGATCTTCGCAACAGTACGAGGGGGCGTGTCCGCGACAGCGGGCACGCCCCCTCACTGCTGTCCGCCCCCGGCGCCGGCCCTGCGACGGGCGCTGAGGCCTCATGACGGGACGTTGCCACAGCGCTCCGATACGTGAGCGCCTTGCGCCCGCCCGTCGCCCGACCACCGCCCCTGGCGGTGGCCCTGCGACGGGCGCTGAGGCCTCATGACGGGACGTTGCCACAGCGCTCCGATACGTGAGCGCCTTGCGCCCGCCCGTCGCCCGACCACCGCCCCTGGCGGTGGCCCTGCGACGGGCGCTGAGGCCTCATGACGGGACGTTGTCTCAGCGCCCCGAAACGTGAGCACCTTGCACTCAAGGGGGGTGAGTGCTAATCATTGGCGTTGGCAGTCTCCATGGGAGAGTGCCAGGGAAGGACCGGGTCGGTGAGGCCCGCAGGCCGGGTGGGGCAAGGAACCACCAGGCCCGTAGGCCGTCCGTCGCGGGCGCCAGCGCGGTCCGGAGTAATCCACCCCCAGTCCGGGAGGACCACTTCACATGGCCAAGATCATCGCGTTCGATGAGGAAGCGCGGCGCGGCCTCGAGCGCGGGATGAACCAGCTCGCCGACGCCGTCAAGGTGACCCTCGGCCCCAAGGGCCGCAACGTCGTGCTGGAGAAGAAGTGGGGCGCCCCCACGATCACCAACGACGGTGTCTCCATCGCCAAGGAGATCGAGCTCGAGGACTCCTACGAGAAGATCGGCGCCGAGCTGGTCAAGGAGGTCGCCAAGAAGACGGACGACGTCGCCGGTGACGGCACGACGACCGCGACCGTCCTGGCCCAGGCGCTCGTCAAGGAAGGCCTGCGGAACGTTGCCGCCGGTGCCAACCCGATGGCGCTGAAGCGCGGCATCGAGAAGGCCACCGAGGCCGTCTCCGGCGCGCTGCTGGAGCAGGCCAAGGACGTGGAGACCAAGGAGCAGATCGCCTCCACCGCCTCCATCTCGGCCGCCGACTCGCAGATCGGCGAGCTCATCGCCGAGGCGATGGACAAGGTCGGCAAGGAAGGCGTCATCACCGTCGAGGAGTCGCAGACCTTCGGGCTCGAGCTCGAGCTCACCGAGGGCATGCGCTTCGACAAGGGCTACATCTCCGCCTACTTCGCCACCGACATGGAGCGCATGGAGGCGGAGCTCGAGGACCCGTACATCCTCATCGTCAACTCCAAGATCAGCAACGTGAAGGACCTCCTTCCGCTGCTGGAGAAGGTCATGCAGTCCGGCAAGCCGCTGCTGATCATCTCGGAGGACGTCGAGGGCGAGGCCCTGTCGACCCTCGTGGTCAACAAGATCCGTGGCACCTTCAAGTCCGTCGCCGTGAAGGCCCCGGGCTTCGGCGACCGTCGCAAGGCCATGCTCGGCGACATCGCCATCCTCACCGGCGGCCAGGTCATCTCCGAGGAGGTCGGCCTCAAGCTGGAGAACGCCGGTCTGGAGCTGCTCGGCCGCGCCCGCAAGGTCGTCATCACCAAGGACGAGACCACCATCGTCGACGGTGCCGGTGACAGCGAGCAGGTGCAGGGCCGGGTCAACCAGATCCGCGCCGAGATCGAGAACAGCGACTCGGACTACGACCGCGAGAAGCTCCAGGAGCGTCTGGCGAAGCTGGCCGGCGGCGTGGCCGTCATCAAGGCCGGTGCCGCCACCGAGGTCGAGCTCAAGGAGCGCAAGCACCGCATCGAGGACGCCGTTCGCAACGCGAAGGCGGCCGTCGAGGAGGGCATCGTCGCCGGCGGTGGCGTGGCCCTGCTGCAGGCCTCCTCGGTCTTCGAGAAGCTGGAGCTCGAGGGCGACGAGGCGACCGGCGCCAACGCCGTGAAGCTCGCGCTGGAGGCCCCGCTCAAGCAGATCGCCGTCAACGGTGGTCTCGAGGGTGGCGTCATCGTCGAGAAGGTCCGCAACCTGACGGTGGGTCACGGCCTGAACGCCGCCACCGGCGAGTACGTGGACATGATCGCCGAGGGCATCATCGACCCGGCGAAGGTGACGCGCTCCGCGCTGCAGAACGCCGCCTCCATCGCGGCGCTCTTCCTCACCACCGAGGCCGTCATCGCCGACAAGCCGGAGAAGGGCGGCGGCGCCGACGCCGCTGCCGCTGCCGGCGGCATGGGCGGCATGGACTTCTGATCCTTTCCGGATCGGCAGCCCGAGCTGTACGAACCGAGGGCGGCACTCCCCGAGTTGGGGGGTGCCGCCCTCGGTGTTTGTCCGGCGCAGCAGGGGCACTCGCGAACGGGACAGAGCCCGCACGACAAGCGAGAAGAAAGCCCGGGGTGGGCAGACATGTCCGCAGTTGTGATCGTGATTCTGGCAGTGGTGCTCGTCCTCGCCGTTGCCGCAGCCGTGTATGTGCTGCGGGGCAGGAAGGAGAGCCGGAGCGGTCTGAAGCGCCGGTTCGGACCCGAGTACGACAGGGCCCTCGACCGGCACAACGGTGACGCCAGGGCGGCGGAGACCGAACTGTCCGAGCGGGTACGGAGGTTCGGCTCGCTGGAGAGCAGGCCGCTGCCGGCCGAGGAGCGGGAGCAGTACCGGATCCGCTGGGCCGCGGCCCAGCAGCAGTTCGTCGACTCCCCGCAGCAGGCGGTCGTCGAGGTCGACCGGCTGGTGGCCCGGCTCGCGCAGGTGCGCGGCTACCCGGGTGCGGACGAGCCGGAGCACTTCGACGCGCTGTCCGTGCACCACGGCAGCCGGCTGCACGGCTACCGCAAGGTGCGCGAGGCGGCCCGCGGCCGGGCCGGCACCGAGGGGATGCGCGACGCCATGGTGCAGGTCCGCGACCTCTTCGACGCGCTGGCCGACGAGGGCCCCGCGACCTCGCACCGCGCCGCGTCCGACGGCGGCGGCCGTGCCCGTACGCCGGGCCGCCGGCTCGCGGGGCTGGGCAGCGGACGCCGGCAGCACACGGGGCGGAGCACCGCCACGTAACGGCGTCCCGTGACGGCGCCTCGTGAGTGACGGCGCCCGGCCCGTACGCGAACGGCGGGGCGGCACCCGGTGGTTCGGGGTGCCGCCCCGCCGTCCTGTGCGCGCGGGCGCCGTACGGGTCAGACCTCCGAGCGTGCCTTCCGCCCGGCGTCGCCCTCGCTCTCGTCGTACGCGGGCGGGCCGTCGGGGGTGCCCGGAAGCCCCGGGGTCGGGTCCGCCCTGCCCGGCTCCGGAGTACCGGTCTCCGTGCCTGTCGTGCCGCTGCCGGCGAGCGCGGCGGACGGGTCGGCGAGTGCGGCGTCGCCCTGCCCGGCGGCCTCCGGGTCCACGTTCAGATCGGTCAGCATCTGCTTGCTGAAGCCGAAGAAGTACGTGGCGAGGAAGCCGACCGCGTACCCGGCGAGCAGGCCGACGCCGTACACCGCCGCGATCGGGCCGAGCGGCTGATTGCCCTTCAGCAGCGGGAACAGTGCCCAGCCGGACGGGCCGATGGCGGTGGAGCCCACCGAGGTGCCGAGCTGGTAGAAGAGCCCGACCACGCCGCCGCCGAAGGCGCCGCCGACGCAGGCGGTGATGAACGGGCGGCCCAGCGGCAGCGAGACGCCGTAGATCAGCGGCTCGCCGACACCCAGGAAACCGGCCGGCAGCGCGGAGCGGATGGTCTTGCGGATCGAGGTGTTCCTGCGGAGCTTCAGGAAGATGGCGAGCGCCGCGCCGACCTGACCGGCGCCGGCCATGGCGAGGATCGGCAGCAGGATGGTGAAGCCGTCCTGCTCGATCAGCGTCGTGTGGATCGGGATCAGCGCCTGGTGCAGGCCGAGCATCACCAGCGGCAGGAACAGTCCGCCGAGGATGAATCCGGCGCCCGCACCGCCGTGCCGCAGCAGCCAGTCGGCGAGGTGGCCGATGCCGGTGGAGATCTCGCCGCAGACGTACATCAGGCCGTAGAGCGTGACCAGACCGGAGATCAGCACCACGAGTGTCGGGGTGACGAGGACGTCGACGGCCTCCGGCACCCACTTGCGGCACCACTTCTCCACGTACACCGCGAGCAGCGCGGCGAACAGCGCGCCGAGCACGCCGCCCTGGCCGGGGGCGAGCTTCTGGCCGAAGACGGAGATCTGCTCGACGCCGGCGAAGACGATGATTCCGGCGACGGCGCCGCCCAGGATGGGGGTGCCGCCGAACTCCTTCGCGGTGTTGTAGCCGACGAACACCGCGATCAGCGACATGAAGCCGGACGCGATCGCGCCGAGCGCCGGGACCAGTCCGGGGGCCCAGCCGAGGTTCGTCAGCAGGCCGTTGATGCCGGCGACGATGCCGCAGCCGATCAGCGCGGGGATCAGCGGTACGAAGATGTTGGCGATCCGGCGCAGCATCAGCTTCACCGGCGTCGCGTTCCGCTGCTTCCGCTCGGCGCGCATCGCGGCGCCCTCGGCGGCCAGTTGGTCCGCGGTCTTCGGCGCGTGGCCCTCCCCGCCGGGCGCCGCCGCGGGCGCCTCGTCGGGAGCCTCCGCCACCAGCGCCTCGAACTCGGGCGTGACGCGGGCGACTTTCCCGGGGCCCAGCACGATCTGGTACGTGTCGTCCTCCACGACACCCAGCACGTCCGGGAGGGCCTTCAGCGCGTCGTCCCCGACCAGGGAACGGTCCGCCAGGCCCAGCCGCATGCGGGTCATGCAGTGGCTGACGGACGTGACGTTCGAGGCGCCGCCGACAAGGGGGAGGATCGCCTCGGCGATCTCTCTGTTCTGGTTCTCGCTCATGGTGCAGTCGCTGTTCGTCGAGGGGGAGTCCGCCGAGGGAGCCGGCGCCGGGTCAGGAGGTGGCGGCCGCGCGGAGAGCCGCGCGCAGATGGCCGTGCTGCTGCTGGAGGAGGCGTGCCGCGGACGGGCCGTCGACATCGCCGAGGATGATCAGGATCGCGTTCTTGACCTCGCCGTCGGCCGCGCGCAGCGCTTCCTCGATGGCGTCGTCGTCCGCGCCGGTCGCCAGCGACACGATGCGCCGCGAGCGGGCCCGCAGCTTCTCGTTGGATGCCCGGACGTCGACCATCAGATTCCCGTACGTCTTGCCGAGCCGGATCATCGTGATGGTCGACAGCATGTTGAGCACCAGCTTCTGCGCCGTACCCGACTTCAACCGGGTGGATCCGGTGAGCAGTTCGGGACCGACGACGACCTCGATGCCGTGCTCGGCCGCCGCCGCCAGCACCGAACGCGCGTTGCAGGACAGGCCGACGGTCAGCGCACCGGCGGCGCGGGCGTGCTCGACCGCGCCCACCGCGTACGGAGTGCGGCCCGAGGCGGAGATCCCGACGACCGTGTCGTCCGCGGTCAGGCCCATGCCGTCCAGGTCGGCCGCCGCCAGCTCCTTGCTGTCCTCGGCGCCCTCCACGGAGGTGACCATCGCCTCCGGGCCGCCCGCGATCAGCCCCGTCACCTGCTGCGGGTCGGTGTTGAACGTGGGCGGGCACTCGCTGGCGTCCAGCACGCCGAGCCGTCCCGCGGTGCCGGCGCCGGCGTAGATCAGCCGTCCGCCGCGGGACATCCGCTCGGCGATGCCGTCGATGGCGGCGGCGATCTCCGGAAGCCGGTCCGCGACGGCGGAGGGCACGCCGGCGTCCTCGCCGTTCATGATCCGGGCGATGTCCAGCGTGGGCAGCTGGTCGATCTCGGCCAGCTCGTCGCGGAACGCCTCGGTCGTCAGAGTGTCGAGCTGCGCGCGCAGCTCGTCGTGACCGGAGGCGGTGGAGGGTGTGGGGGAGGACATGTGCGGTACGGCTTTCTGCGTGGGACCGGACGGATGCCGGGCGGCCTGTCGGGTCGGTCGTCGGAATCGGGTTCGCGGGTGCGGACTACCGGGGGCGGGGGGTGTGGCGGTGCGCGAGCGCCTCGTACGAGGCGGCGAGCGCCGGCGCGGCGCGGTCGTACGTCCGCTGTGCCACGCCGACGAACAGGCAGTCCACGACGAGCAGTTGGCTCGTACGGCTCGACATCGCCGCGGGCCGCAGCTCGCTCTCCCGCGCGGTGGACGTGGTCAGCAGGACGTCGGCGTACTGGGCGATCTCGCCGTCCGGGCGGCCGGTGACGGCGATGGTCGTCGCGCCGTGGTCGAAGGCCACCCGCAGCGGCTCGATGACGTCGTCGGTGCGCCCCGAGTGGGTGATCGCGACGGCGACGTCGCCGGCCTGGAGCTGCACGGCGTTGGTGACCGCGAGATGCGGGTCCGCGTGAGCGTGCGCGACGAGGCCTATGCGCAGCAGCTTCTGCGCGAGGTCCTGCCCGACGAGATGGGAGGCGCCGACGCCGTACACATCGGTGCGGCGCGCCGACGCGAGGGCCGAGACGGCGGAGTCGAGCTGGGCGGTGTCGAGCGCGGCGGCCGTGTCGGCCAGGGTCTGCTGCTCGTCGTGCGCGAGCTTGGCGACGACATCGGCTATCGGATCGTCGACGGCGATGTCCGCGGTGACGGCCGGCGCGGCGCCGGAGGCCTGCTGGGCCGCGAGCCCGGCGAGGGCGAGCCGCAGATCGCGGTACCCGGGGTAGCCGAGCAGCCGGGAAGTGCGGACCACGGTGGCCTCGCTGGTGCCGGTGCGCTCCGCGAGACCGGTGACGGTGAGCTGGGCGCAGCCCGCGGGGTCGCCGGCGACGGCCTCCGCGACGCGGTGCATCGAGCGCGTCATGGAGGGCGCCAGGGTACGGACCTTCGCCGCGAGCGCGGCGGGCGCGGGCGGGGTGCGGGCGGGGCCGGGAGCGGGGCCGGGGCCGGGGCCGGATGCTGCGCGAGCGCCGCCCCCGTGTGCGGCGCTCGCGCTCTCGCCGTCGGCTCCGGAGCGGGCACCCGCGTTGCCGCGGGCCGGTCCGGAAGCGTTGGCGAAAGTTTCCTTCAGATTGCTGCTCACAGGTGAAAGCTATTTTCGGACGGGGCCGGGGTCAAGACCCCGCTCGCCCCGGATTCGCGGGGCTTCGCCGGGACTTCGGCGGGACTTCCGTCCCGTACGCCTCGCCCGTCTGGTGCAATTGACCGTATGGACCAGCTTGAGCAGGCACTTCACGCGGCACGCGCGCTCGTGCTCGCCGACCTCCAGGCGACCGAGGTGACGCGCGCCGACGTCGTCTCGCTCGTCGAGGAAGCGGTCACGCACCGCAGGTGGTGGGTCGGCGAATGGCCCGACGGGGTCGCCTTCGTCGACGGACTCGTTGCCCAGGATGTGCAGGACGCGCTGCTCGACCGGTACGGGCGGTGGCCGCTGTGCCCGGTGTGCGTCGGCTCCGACCCGCACGCGCTCGACATCGAGCCGGAGCTCGGGGAGAACCCGCACTGGGTGTGCGCGAAGACGACGACGTCGGTGGCGCCGGTGGGGGCGCTGGGGCAGCGGCTGTGACCGTCTATATAGATCCGCCCACCTGGCCGGGGCACGGGCGGATGTGGTCGCACCTGGTCAGCGACGTGTCCCTGGACGAACTGCACGCGTTCGCCGAATCGGTGGGCTGCCCCCGGCGGGCCTTCGACCGCGACCACTACGACGTGCCGAGCACGCGGTACGGGGACGCGGTGCGGGCGGGCGCCGTGGAGATCGGCAGCAAGGAGCTGGTGCGGCGGCTCACGGAGGCGGGCCTGCGGAGGCGCAAGTCGCGGTAGTGCCCCTGTGGGGGCAACCCCTTACGGGGGCGCGTGTGTTGGGTGCGGGGTGCGTTTCCTGCGCGGGTGCGGTCCGGTGTGCCCACCCTCCCCCAGCTACCGCTGGGAGGTGCCCCCTCCGCCCCTTGGGCGGACCAGCTGCCCACACCGGGTGCCGCGCTCCGCTGAAGGGTTACGTCGCGCGGGGAGCCGGCTCCGGGAGGGGGTCGGAGGTGGCGATGACTCGGGATGCGGAGGCGCGGCGCTGTACGCGGGAGGCGAGCGCTGTCGCGCCCACGCCGAGCGCCGCGAGGACCGCTCCCGTCCAGGCCACCGCCGGGTAGCCCCAGCCCGCGCTGATGACGAGTCCGCCCAGCCAGGGGCCGACCGTGTTGCCGATGTTGAAGGAGGCCGTGGTCGTCGCCCCCGCCAGGGTCGGCGCGGCGCTCGCGACGTTGAACATCCGCGCGTTCAGGGCCGGCGCCGTGGTGAACGCCGTGACGCCCAGCATGAGGGCGAGGGCGATCGCCGCGGCCGTGGACTCGGCCAGCAGCGCCAGCAGGGCCAGTACGACGGTGGACGCCGCGATGCCGCCGTACATGGTGCCGAACAGGTGCGCGTCCGCGATCCGGCCGCCGATCGCCGTACCGATCAGCCCGCCGAGCCCGAACAGCCCCAGCACCGTGGGCACCCAGCTCTCCTCGAGGCCGGCGACGCCGGTCAGCAGCGGACCCAGGTAGGAGAACAGCGCGAACACCGCGCCCGCGTTGAGCGCGATGGTCAGGAGGGCCAGCCAGACCTGCTTGTCGGCGTAGATCCGGATCTCCTTGCGGAGGCTCGGCGCGTTCTCGCCGGTCTCCGGCGCCGTACGGGGCACGAGCGCCGCCACCCCGACGAGCCCGATCGCCGCCAGTACGGCCACCGCCCAGAACGCCGACCGCCAGCCCGCGTGCTGGCCGAGGAACGCACCGGCGGGCACGCCCGCGATGTTGGCGACGCTGAGCCCGCCGACCATCACCGCCATGGCGCGGGCCCGCGCGGTCACCGGCACCAGCGACATCGCGACCGCGGCGCCCACCGCCCAGAAGCCCGCGCAGGCCAGCGCGCTCACCACGCGGGAGACGAACAGCACTTCGTACGTGGGGGCGAGCGCGCCCGCTATCTGTCCGAGGCCGAAGACGGCGAGCAGCGCCATCAGCGTCGTACGGCGCGGCAGCTTCAGCGTCGCCGCGGCCAGCAGCGGCGCGCCGACGACCATGCCGATCGCGAAGGCGGAGATCAGCAGTCCGGCCTGCGGGATGGAGACGCCCAGGTCGCGGGCGAGCGGTTGCAGGATGCCGGACAGCATGAACTCGGAGGTGCCGAGGGCGAAGACGGAGAGGCCGAGCACGTAGACGGCCGCGGGCATACGGGTGCGCCCCTTCGCGGGCGCGGTCGACTGATGGTGGTCAGGATCAGCAGCAGGCATGTCAGGCCACAACCCCGCCCGTGGCCGGGGAATTCCGGGGGTACGGAGTCGTCGCCGGCCGTTCAGCCGATGGTCACGGCTGCCGGCCCAGCAGGGCCACGAGGCGGTCCTGGGGGCTCGCGTCCTGTGGGGGTGTGACCGGAGGGGCGAAGATTCCCGCGCCCTGCCAGCCCTTCACCTGCGGCGCGATCCGCTCGTACAGGGCGTCCGCCAGGGCGTGTTCGATGACCTGCTGGCCGGGGCCCGCGCCGATGCCGTGCGCCAAGTCCCAGCCGTGGACGGCGAGATCGGTGGTCATCTGCCAGCCGTAGTCCTCCGCCGCGGTCCGCCCGCCCGTCACGTACACCTGGCCGTCCAGCGCGCCGGGCTGGTGGAACGCCTGCCACGAGCCGGCGCCGGCCCGCTCCCACGCACCGGCCGGGTCGTCGCCGGTGACGTCCCCGTCGTAGCGGTCGCCGACCTGCTCCAGCGTCTCGCCGCGCAGCAGGTGCGGGGCCCAGAAGTGCTCGCTGACCAGGTGGTTGAGCAGATCCCGCACGGACCATTCGGAACACGGCGTGGCCTGCTCCCACTGGTCGTCACCGATCTCGTGGACCAGCCCGTCGAATTCCGCGAAGGCACTGTCGAAAGCGTCGATGAGTTCCATGCGCCCCATGGTGCGCCGGGTCCGACAGGGCTGTCAGTTCGGGCGGTCCGGCCGTTCCGCCGCGGTGCAGGGGCGGACCTCGGAGGTGTTGCGGGTGCGGACGCCGGGGAGCCAGCCCGTGCCGCCGTCCGGCGCGGCGACCCGGTACCAGCGAGTGGACGTCAGCCCCTTCTCGTCCTTGACCAGGGAACCGTCGGTGACGACGCAGCGGGCCGCGAGGCGGTCGCCGTGCCAGGCGCGGCCCGCGGAGTTGCCCTGCGCGGCGTACCGGCCGTACGGGGTCTTCGCGATCCGCAGCGCGCACTCCAGCGTGCGCAGGCCCCGGCAGGGCTTCTCCGCGTTGTGCACCCGGACCGCGACGGAGGCCGCCGAAGGGGGCGGGGACGGGGAGACCGCGGGCGGGGCCGGCGCGGAACGGGTGGGGCCCGAGACGGCCCACCACGTACCGACGGCGACCGCCGCCACCAGCGCCGCCGCCACGGCGATCACCGCGAAGCGGCGCGGCCCGGAACGCCGCGGGGGAGCGGGCGCGGGGACGGCCGCCGGGGTGCGGACCCGGTCCCACAGGCCGGGCGGCGCGTCGATCTCGCGGTCCGCCGCGTGCAGCCGCTCCTGGAGCGCCGTCGCCGTGGCGGCCTCTTCCGTACGGCGCCGCGCGCGGCCCTGCCGCCCGGCCTGCCCGGGAATGCGGGGGCTGCCGGACCGCTCGGGCCCGTCCCGGCCCTCGGGCCGGTCGGCTCGCTCTGGCCGTTCAGCCGGCATGCTGCTCCCCTCCTGCCGCCGCGGAGGCCGGGCTGCCGGGCGTCACGACGCCGCGCAGCTTGGCCAGGGCCCTGGTGCGGGTACGGGCGACGGTACCCCGGTGCAGCCGCAGGATCTCCGCGGCCTGATCGATGGTGTACCCGTCCAGGTCCACGAGGATGACCACGCCCGCCTGACGTACCGACAACTGCCGCAGCAGCCGCACCGCTTCGAGCTCGGCGGCGCGCTGCTCGACGCCGCCGTCGTGACCTCCGGGAAGCGCTGCCGCCTCGTCCTCCGGTTCGGCGACGAGCACTTGACGGCGTTCCTTCCGCCACGTGTCGCGGGTGACGCTCAGCAGCGCCGAGAACGCGTAGGCGTACGGCTCCGGATGCTCCGTCAGGCGCTGCGGCCGCGCGGCCAGTTTGAGGTACGTCTCGTGCACGGCGTCCTCCGCCGACTGACGGGAGCCGGCCAGCATGGCGGCCCTGCGGTACAGCCGGTGCAGCAGTCCGCAGAACACGTCGTCGAAGGTGTGGTTGGCGGGGGTTCCGGGAGACGGATCCGGAGACCCCTTACGGGCTGACGTGACCACGTGAGTGCAATCCCCCGATGCTGGTGGCCTGTTGCCGGTTCGCGCGGCATGTGCGTGTGCACGCGTGCGCGCTGAACCTGTCCTTGTCACGGTGCCGTCAAGCGTGGCGGAGGGGCAAGTTCCACCGTGAAGGTGAGGGAGGGGACCGGTGTACGAACTGTGACGCAAGCGGGCTGTTGGTCAGCCCGTGGTGAGGAGCTCCAGTTCGGTGGCGAGGTTGCGGCGGGCCACGCGCTCCCAGTGGTCGTACGCGTACGCCGTGCGGAACAGCCGCGGCAGGTCCAGCAGTTGGCGCAGTACGTCCGAACGCCCCAGGCGGAACGCCTCGTCGGGTACGAAGCCGTACTCCTGCCGCACCTCCGCCGCGTACTGCGCGTACTCCTCCGGGGTGCCCGCGAGGACGGCGAGGTCCGCGTCGCACAGCAACTCGCCGTTGGTGTCGCCCGGTTCGGGATCGTGCGTGACGGTGAGCCGTACGAGGCGGGCCACTTCGGCCGTGCGCGCGTCGGAGATGCCCGCCTCGGGCAGGGCGCGCTCGGCGAGACCGGCGCTGCGCTCCTCGTTCTCGCTGCGGTCCGGGCGGTAGACGGCGTCGTGGAACCAGGCGGCGAGCAGCACCGCGTCCACGTCCATGCCGGACTCGGGCCCGGCCGCCGCGGTGTGCGAGGCCAGCTCGTCGACGCGGTTGAGGACGTGCAGCAGGTGCGGCAGCGAGTGGTAGCGCCGCTGGGGCTCGGACCAGCGCTCGATCAGCTTCTCCCCGTACGGCGCCGGGTCCGGCTCGGCGGTTCCGCCCCGGGCGCTGACGAGCAGCGCCGCCCAACGGGAGAGCAGGCTCTCGCGAATGTCCTCGTGGTGCGCCTCGGTCGTAGCCATGAGGACAATTGTCGTCCGCAAGATCGAGGTCTACCAGGGGCAACGGGGGTGTGGCAGGCTTGAGATATGTCTAGACCAATTCTCGAAGTGATCGCTCTGGACGCGGGCGACGCCCGCGCCGCACAGGCAGGCGGGGCGGATCGCCTCGAACTGGTCGCGGACATGGCCGCCGACGGCCTGACCCCCGCGCGGGCCACCGTCGAGGCGGTGCGCTCCGCCGTGGACATCCCCGTACGGGTGATGCTGCGCAGCGCAGACGGCTTCGCCGCCGGGGACGCGGAGACCCGCGCCGCGCTGCTGGAGCGGGCCCAACTGCTGTGCGCGGACGGTGCGGAGGAGTTCGTGCTCGGATTCCTGGACAGTGCGGGGCGGCCCGACACGGACGCGGTGGGCGCGCTGGCCGAGGTGCTGGACGGCCGCCGCTGGACCTTCCACCGCGCCCTGGACCGGGCGGCCGACCGGGACGCGGCGCGCAAGCGGCTCGCCGGACTGCCGGGGCTCGACACGTATCTGACGGCGGGCTCGGCCGCCGGTGTCGACGACGGACTGGACGTACTGCGCGCGGAGGCGGCGCGCGCCGCCGCGGGCGAGCCGGGGTACGCGCCGCGGATCCTGGCCGGCGGCGGGCTCCGGCTGGAGCACGTTCCCGCGCTGCGGGAGGCCGGGATCGACGCGTTCCACATCGGGGGCGCGGCGCGTGCGGCGGGCTGGGACTCGCCGGTGGATCCGGAGCGGGTACGCGTCTGGCGCGACCGCCTCGACGCCGGCTGACGGGCGACCCGGGAAACGCTTCTGACCTGCTGTTTCATCGAGCCGTGAGCAGCGGGAATAGGGGTGCGGGGCCGCGGGTTGCAGGGGGTGGTTGAACCGTAAACTACTTCAGGCGGTGAACAGCATCATGCAGTTCGGGATCTTCACGGTCGGCGACGTCACCCCCGACCCGACCACCGGCCGCACTCCCACCGAGCACGAGCGGATCAAGGCCATGGTCGCGATCGCACGCAAGGCCGAGGAGATCGGGCTGGACGTCTTCGCCACCGGCGAGCACCACAACCCGCCGTTCGTGCCCTCGTCCCCGACGACCATGCTCGGCTACATCGCGGCGCAGACGGAACGGATCATCCTGTCCACGTCGACGACGCTGATCACCACCAACGACCCGGTGAAGATCGCGGAAGACTTCGCGATGCTGCAGCACCTGGCCGACGGACGGGTGGACGTGATGATGGGCCGCGGCAACACGGGCCCCGTCTACCCCTGGTTCGGCAAGGACATCCGGGACGGCATCCACCTGGCCATCGAGAACTACGCGCTGCTGCACCAGCTGTGGCGCAAGGACGTCGTGGACTGGGAGGGCCGCTTCCGTACGCCGCTGCAGGGCTTCACCGCGACGCCGCGGCCGCTCGACGGCGTACCGCCGTTCGTCTGGCACGGCTCGATCCGCAGCCCGGAGATCGCGGAGCAGGCCGCGTACTACGGCGACGGGTTCTTCGCCAACAACATCTTCTGGCCGAAGGACCACTTCCAGCGGCTGATCGAGCTCTACCGGAAGCGGTACGCGCAGTACGGGCACGGCACCCCCGAGCAGGCGCAGGTCGGGCTCGGCGGGCAGGTGTTCATGCGGCCCAACTCGCAGGACGCGGTACGGGAGTTCAGGCCGTACTTCGACAACGCGCCGGTGTACGGGCACGGTCCGACGCTGGAGGAGTTCACCGAGCAGACGCCGCTGACCGTGGGCAGTCCGCAGGAGGTCATCGAGAAGACGCTGACCTTCCGCGAGTCCTTCGGCGACTACCAGCGGCAGCTGTTCCTGATGGACCACGCGGGACTCCCGCTGAAGACCGTCCTCGAACAGCTCGACCTGCTCGGCGAGGAGGTCGTCCCGGTGCTGCGCGAGGAGTTCGCGAAGGGCCGCCCTGCGGACGTACCCGACGGGCCGACGCACGCGGCGCGGGTCGCCGCGGCGCAGGCAGCCGGCGACGGGAACGCGGCCGGCAACGAGCAGGACGCGGAGGTGACATCGTGACCGAGCGGACGAACTGGACGGACACACAGGCTGTGGATACACGGGAGGCGGATCCGCGGGCGGCGGAGACGGGTGCGCGCGGTGCGGCTCGTCCCGTGCGGATCACCGCCGTGTCGGCCGGGCTCGGTGAGCCCTCCTCGACGCGGCTGCTCGCGGACCGGCTCGCGGACGCCGTACGGGACCGGCTGGCCGACGGCGGCGCGGGCCCCGTCGAGGTGCACGTCGTCGAACTCCGGGAACTGGCGGGCGACATCGCCCGCAACCTGGTCACCGGCTTCCCGCCGCCGGCGCTGCGCACCGCGATCGAGTCGGTGACCGGGGCGGACGGAGTCATCGCCGTGACACCGGTGTTCACCGCCTCCTACAGCGGGCTGTTCAAGTCCTTCTTCGACGTCATCGACAACACGGCACTGGTCGGAAAGCCGGTGCTGGTCGCGGCGACGGGCGGGACGGAACGGCACTCGCTCGTCCTGGAGCACGCCATGCGGCCGATGTTCGCGTACCTGCGGGCGACGGTCGTACCCACCGGCGTGTACGCCGCGTCCGCCGACTGGGGCGGCGCCGACCCGCTCGCGGACCGTGTGGAGCGGGCGGCGGGCGAGCTCGCCGCGCTGGTGCGGGGCCGCCCGGCGGCGGAACGGGAGGCGGAAGCGGACGACCCGTACGACCCGGACGCCGTCGTCCCCTTCGCGGAGCAACTGGCCGCGCTGAGCGCTGAGCGCTGAGCGCTGAGCGTTGAGCGGCGTGCCGTGCGGGGTTTCATGTGGGCCGGGCTTGTGTGGGGCGGCTGCGGTTCGCGTGGGGTTTGCGCAGTTCCCCGCGCCCCTTGTCGGGGCTTCGCCCCTCTGCGCAGTTCCCCGCGCCCCTTATCCGCGCCGTTCCCCGCGCCCCTTGTGGTGTGCCTTGTCCGGCTGGAGGTGTGGGGGTCGTCCCCCACTGAGGACAGCCCCGCGCCCCCTATTCAGGGCCCTCCGTCGTGGTGCGGGGGTGGAGGGACGTGCGGAGGACGACCGTACGGAGCGGGGCCTCGGAGCCGGCCAGGCGCTCCTGGAGCAGGTTCGCCGCGGCGACCCCCAGGTCGTACGCGGGGAGCCGCACCGTCGTGAGGGCCGGCTGCACCAGGGACGCCCACGGCACGTCGCCGAAGGAGAGCACACCGAAGGCGGGGGGCGAGATGCCGGCCTCGCGGAGCGCCTGCAACGCGCCCACCGCCATAAGGTTGTTCGCGACGAACACGGCGTGCGGCGGGTCGGCGAGGGCGAGCAGCTCCCGCATCGCGGCGTACCCTCCGCCGGCCCGGAAGTCGGCGTGCCGGGTGTGCGCACGGACCCAGCCGTCGGCGACGCCCGCGTCCCGCATCGCCGAGCGATAGCCGGTGAGCCGGTCCTCCGAGGTGGAGGCTCCGGCCGGTCCCGCGATGCAGGCGATGCGCCGGTAGCCGCGCTCCAGCAGGTGGTTGGTGGCCTCCTCGCTGCCGTTCTGGTTGTCCACCATCACCGCGTCCACGTCGGCCGACCGCGGCCGGCGGTCCACCGCGACCACCGGCATGCCGCGCGCGGTGAGCGCGGAGAGGTCCGTACGCCGCCGGGAGGCCGCGGCGACGATGACGCCCGCCATCTGCTCGGCCAGGGCCGTGCCCAGATAGCGGCGTTCCTTCTCCACGTCCTCGTCCGTGTTGCACAGCACCAGCGAGAGGTTGGTGCGCTGCGCCGCGTCCTCGACGCCGCGGGCGAGCGCGGTGAAGAAGGGGTTCTCGATGTCGGGGATGAGCAGCCCGATGACGCTGCCGCGCCGGGTGCGCAGCGACCGGGCGACGCGGTTGGGGGAGAAGCCCAGCTCGGCGGCTGCGGCCCGGACCCGGTCGGCGCGCTCGGCGGTGACCCGGCCGCCGTTGAAGACGCGGGAGACGGTCGCGGGGGAGACCCCGGCGGCCCGTGCCACATCGCTGATGTTCGCCACCGGCGCTCCTCCAGCCCCGTTCTGTCCGGCCGCGCGGCCCGCTGCGCAACCTCTTGACACCCTCTGGGGCGAACTCTACGTTCGCGTGAAATGGATTTCAACGGGCCTGCCACGCGGCCTTGTTGAGGGTCGACGTACCGCCAACTCATACCGCTGTCATCTGCACCTTCCTACGGGAGGGCGCGGAACGCGCGAGTGAGAAATCGATTTCATACGGAGTGTGGAATGCTCGACGAGCTGGCCAGGCGCACGGACGGGGTGACCCGCTCCGTCAGCCCCGAGAACGTCACCGGAGGCAAGGGCGCGGGCGGCCGTGCCACCGAAGGCACCGGAGCGCGGGCGGCGGGGGCGCTGGGCCGCGGCTGGAAGATCTCCCCCAGTATCGAGATCGCCCCCGGCGCGACCGCCGAACTCGCCGACATCGCCGGGCCCGGCACCGTACGGCACCTGTGGTGCACCACCGCGCCGCACCGCGCCTGGCGCGGCACGCTGCTGCGGGCGTACTGGGACGGCGCCGAACAGCCCGCCGTGGAAGTGCCGTTGGGCGACTTCTTCTGCAACGGCTGGAATGTCTTCAGCCAGGTCTCGTCCGTGCCGGTGGCCGCCAACCCGAACGGCGGCTTCAACGCCTACTGGCCGATGCCGTTCCGCGAGCGGGCCCGCTTCACGCTGGAGAACCTCTCCGCCGAAACCGTCACGCTCTACTACCAGTTCGACTATGAGCTCGGTGCCGTGGACGACGACCTGTGCTATCTGCACGCCCACTGGCGGCGCAGCCACCCCGTCCCGTACGGCGAGGTGCACACCCTCCTCGACGGGGTCACCGGGCGCGGCCAGTACGTCGGCGGCTATCTGGCCTGGGCCACCAACAGCCCCGGCTGGTGGGGCGAGGGGGAGGTCAAGTTCTACCTGGACGGGGACACCGGCTTCCCGACCATCTGCGGCACCGGCACCGAGGACTACGTCGGCGGCGCCTGGAACTTCGACATCGAGGGCCGGGGCTACACCCCGTACACCACCCCGTATCTGGGGCTGAACCAGGTGCTGCGGCCGGACGGCCTGTACGCCAGCCAGCAGCGGTTCGGGATGTACCGCTGGCACGTCCAGGACCCCGTGCGGTTCGCCTCGGATCTGCGGGTGACGGTCCAGTCGCTCGGCATCGGGCCCGGACACGGCAACGGGCTGCCCCACCGCTACCGGCCCACCAGCGACGACATCGCCTCCACCGCGCTGTTCTACCTGGACGCGCCCACCTCGGACGCCCGCCCGCGCACACCGGACCTGCTCGCACTCGAAGTCGACTAGGAGGCACGGGTGATGAGGGACACGAGGCAAGGGAGCATCGGCCGCCGCCGGGTGCTGACCGCCGCCGCCGGGGCCGCCGCGGCGGCCGGCGCACCGGCGCTGCTCACCGGCTGCGGCACGGCGGACGCGAAGGACCGGCCGCTGCGCTTCTGGAACTTCTACGCGCCGCAGAACTCCGACGATCCGGCGCTGCGGGCGCAGAGCAAGTGGTTCACCGACCTCGTCGCCGAGTGGAACAAGCGGCATAGGAAGCAGGTCGAACTGCTCTACATGCCGCCGAAGACGTACCAGACCGGGTCCAAGCTGCCCACGGCGTTCGCCGCGGGAGCGGGCCCGGACATCTTCCTCGCCAGCCCCGGCGACTTCCTGCGCTACTACAACGGCGGCGTCCTCGCGGACCTCACCCCGCACACCGACCCGGAGGCCGTACGGGACTACTACCCGGACGCGCTCGCCAGCCGCACCGTGAACGGCAGGGTGTACGCGCTGCCCATGGAGGTCGAACCGCTCGCGATCTACTACAACGTGCGCGCCTGGGAGAAGGCCGGGCTCTCCGAGGGCGATGTGCCCACCCGCTGGGACCAGCTGCTGGACGTGGGCGACAAGCTGACCGGCCGGACCCGCGCCGGGCTGGTCACCGAGACCGTCCCCGGCTATCTGCAGAACTTCCTCTGGTACCCGTGGATGTGGCAGGGCGGCGGCGACGTGCTGGACGACCGGGGGCAGCCCTCCGTCGACACCAAGGGCGTACGGCAGGCGCTCCAGCTGTGGCAGGACGCCGTGCGCAACGGCATCACGCCGCGTACCCCGCCGTCCGCCAACGACCTGATCTCCAGCTTCAAATCGGACACCTCCGGCATGTGGCAGAGCGGGATCTGGCAGGTGGCCAGCTTCAAGGCGTTCGCCCCCGACTTCCCGTACGGGCTGTTCAAACTGCCCGTGCCGCCCGGCGGGCACTACGCCACGGCCCTCGGCGGCTGGTCGTTCTGCGCCAACGCCAAGGGACACGACCCGGACGCCGCCGCGGAGTTCTGCGGCTGGGCGCTCGGCCGGGCCGAACAGGCCTGCGTGGACCGGATGGTGGACTGGTGCGTCCGCGCGAAGTCCGACATCGCGCCCCGCAAGTCCGTGCTGGAGCGCGGCAGCGAACTGGGCGGCTACGACTCCTGGGCGATGCGGACGTTCCGCGACGAGATCTTCCCCGGCGGCCGCGCCGAACCGCGCTATCCGCCGGTCATCTACAAGGCCATGTCCGACGCGCTCCAGGGCGCCATGCTCGCCGGCCGCAGCGTCGAGCGGGAGGCGTCCCGGGCCCAGCAGTCCGTGGAGGCGTACGTGAGGAGCTACAAGGGGGCGAGTCTCGTATGACGCACCTCGCCGCACCGCAGCGCACGAGTGCCGCGCCGGCGGCCGGGCAGCGTCCCGCGCCGCGCCGCGGACTCTCCCGCAGGCACCGCGAATGGCTGGCCGCCGCGCTGTTCCTGCTGCCCGACAGTCTCGGCCTGCTCGTCTTCGTCGGCATCCCGATGGTGCTGTCCGTCGTCCTCAGCTTCTTCCAGGTCAGCGGATTCGGCAGCTACGAGTACGTCGGACTCGGCAACTACCGGCGGATGCTGGACGATCCGCTGTTCTGGGACTCGCTGCAGACCACCGGTCTGTACGTGATCGTGCTGGTGCCCACGCTGTTCCTGGTGAGCCTCGGACTGGGCCTGCTGATGCAGCAGAGGCTGCCCGCGGTGGGCCTGTTCCGCACGCTCTTCTTCCTGCCGTACGTCATCAGCCTCGTCGTCACCGCGCTGCTGTGGAAGTTCATGTTCGACGAGCAGGCCGGCATCGTGAACAAGTCCCTGCACGCGCTGGGCTTCGACGGCGCGTCCTGGCTGGGCGACCCGGCCCTCGCGCTGTACTCCGTCATCGCCGTCTTCATCTGGGTGATGATGGGCTACTACATGATCATTTTCCTGGCGGGGCTGCAGGAGATCCCGCGGGAGTACTACGAGGCGGCGCGCATCGACGGCGCGGGCGCGTGGACCCGGTTCCGCACGATCACCTGGCCGCTGCTGAAGCCCACCAGCTTCTTCGTCCTCGTGATGTCCACCGTCGCCGCGATCACCGGCGGTTTCGAGCTCATCTTCGTGCTGACCGAGGGCGGCCCCGCGAACTCCACCTCGCTGGCCGTCTACTACATCTACCAACAGGCCTTCGTCTTCGGGGAGTACGGCTACGCGGCCGCCATGGGCACCGTCCTGGTGCTGCTGATGGTCGCCTGCGCCGCGGTGATCTTCAAGGTCACGAAGGGCGGGAGGTTCGACGATGGCGAGTGACACGGCGGCGCGGAACGACGCCCCTCCCGTACGGCGGCAGGAGCCCGGACGCCGGCCGCGCACCGGCCGGCCGGCCCGCTACGGACTGACCGCGCTGTGCGCCGTACTGGCCGCCGCGGCCGTCTTCCCCGTCCTCTGGATGGTCTCCTCCTCGCTGAAACCGCGCGACGAGGTCAACGACGGGCGGCTCCTCCCCGAGCACATCACCCTGGACAACTTCGTCTACGTCTTCACCGAAGTGCCCTTCGGGCGCTATCTGCTGAACAGCTTCCTCGTCTCCGCCGCCGTCACCGTCGTGGCGCTGCTGTTCCACTCGATGGCCGCGTACGCACTGGCCCGGCTGCGCTTCCCCGGCCGCGAGGCCGCCTTCACCGCGATCTTCGGAACGCTGCTCATCACCGCGCCCGTCGTGCTGATCCCGCTGTTCCTCGTGGTGCGTCAACTGGGCATGCTCGACAGCTACGCGGGCCTCATCATCCCGGCGATCTTCAACGCGTTCGGCATCTTCCTGCTCCGCCAGTTCTACATCCAGCTGCCGCGCGAACTGGAGGAGGCGGCGATCGTCGACGGCTGCGGCCACTGGCGCGTCTACTGGTCGATCGTCCTGCCGCTGTCCCGGCCGGTCCTCGCCGCGCTGGCCATCTTCTTCTTCCTCGCCAACTGGAACTCCTTCATCTGGCCGCTGGTCGCCACCAACGACCCGGACCTGACCGTCGTCCAGCTGGCCATCACCTCGTTCCAGTCGCAGTACGAGGCCGCCTGGAACTACGTGCTCGCCGCCGCGGTCGTCGCGGCCGTCCCCATGCTCGTCCTGTTCTTCCTCTTCCAGCGCCAGATCGTCGAGTCCGTCAAGACGTCCGGTCTCAAGTAGCGCCCCCGCACAGGAGGTTCCGCACCATGGCACGCATCGGCCTGCTCCCCGTCTCCGACGGCCGCGACTACGTACAGCGCGATGTGCACGAGCACGTCGGCCGCGCCGCGGCGCAGCTCGCGGGCGTCCTCCGGGACGCCGGACACGAAGTGATCACCGCGCCCGAGCAGATCACCAGCAACACCCTGGCCACCTCACAGGCCCGCTGGGTCGCCGACCACCACCCGGACCTGACGATCCTGCACCACTCCGTGTGGACGTTCCCGCACTTCACCGCGCTCGCCGCGGACGCCACCCCGGGGCCGCTGCTGCTCGTCGCCAACATCGACCCCCAATTCCCGGGCATGGTCGGCATGCTGGCCGGCGGCGGCGCCCTCGACCAGCTCGGCCGCACCCACGCCCGCGCCTGGGGCGACCTGGACGACGCGGCCGTACGGGAGCGGATCCTCACCCATGTACGGGCCGGCGCGGCCGTACAGGGGCTGCGCGGCTCCACCTTCGGGCGGATCGGCGGCCGGCCCATGGGGATGTACACGGCCACCGCCAACACCGACCAGTGGATGAAGACCTTCGGCGTGGACGTCGAGGAGATCGACCAGTGGGAGGTGGTGCGCAGGTCGGAGAACGCGGACGGCAAGCGGGTCACGGCCGCCCGCGAATGGCTGGAGAAGCACACCGCCGGAGTGCACTACGACGGCGACCGGCTCACCCCGGAGCTGCTGGAGCGGCAGATCCGCAGCTACTACGCGATGCGCGAGCTCATCGACGAGTGGAACCTCGACTTCTCCGGCATCAAGGGCCAGCCCGAACTCACCGCGAACTTCTGCACGATGGACATCGCGGAGGCCTTCCTCAACGACCCGTACGACTGGGAGGGCCCCAAGGAAACCCATGTCACCTCCACCGAGGCCGACATGGACGCCGCGCTCACCATGCAGACGCTGAAGCTGCTCACCGGTGACCCGGTGCTCTTCGCCGACGTACGGCACTACCACGCCGACCGCGACGTGTGGGACCTGTGCAACTCGGGCCAGCACGCCACCTGGTACGCGGCCCGGTCCGCCGACCCCGCGGAGAACCTGCGGCACGTGAACCTGCTGCCCGAGGTCTTCTACTTCCCCGCGGGCGGCGCCTCCGTCCAGCACCTCGCCGCGCCCGGCGACATGACCTTCGCCCGGCTGACGCGGTACGACGGCGCGTACCGGATGCACGTCATGCGCGGCTCCCTCCAGACGTACGACGAGGAGACCAACGAGCGCATGATGCGGGCCTCCACCTGGGAGTGGCCGCACGCCTTCGCCTCGCTCAACTGCGAGGCGGACGAGTTCCTCTCGCGCTTCGGCTCGAACCACATCCACGCCGTGCCCGGCGACCACGTCGACGCGCTCCGCGCCGTCTGCCGGCAACTGGGCATCGCCTACGACGGCTTCGGGGACGCGGCATGACCCTCCGCCCCGCACACGGGTCACGCTGAGAGGATCGCCGCACACGCTATGGGCAGGAGGACGAAGTGACGCGGTCGGGCTTGCTGTTGGGGATCGACATCGGTACGGCGTCGTCGAAGGGGGTGCTGGTCGACCCCGCCGACGGGACGCTCGTCGCCGAGGCCGTACGCGAACACGGCACGGACACGCCGCACCCCGGATGGTTCGAGCACGACGCGGAGACGGTGTGGTGGGCCGACGTCCGGGCACTGTGCGGCGAACTCCTCGACGGGACACGGGAAGTGGCCGGCGTCTGCGTCAGCGGCATCGGCCCCTGCCTGCTCCCCACCGAAGCGGACGGCACGCCGCTGCGGCCCGCCATCCTGTACGGGGTCGACACGCGCGCGGGCGACCAGATCGCGGCACAGACCGAACGGTACGGCGCGAAGCGGGTGCTGGAACGCTGCGGCTCCCCGCTCACCAGCCAGGCCGTCGGCCCCAAACTGGAGTGGCTGCGCGAGCGCGAGCCGCGGGTGTACGAGCGCACCCGCCGCTGGTACATGGCCAGTTCGTGGACCGTGCACCGGCTGACCGGCGCGTACGTCCTCGACCACCACTCGGCCAGCCAGTGCACCCCGCTGTACGACCTGCGGGAACGGCAGTGGATCGGCGAATGGTGCGAGGACATCGCACCAGGGCTGGAATGGCCGCGGCTCGTGTGGCCCTCGGACGTCGTGGGCGAGGTGACGTCCGCCGCCGCTTCGGCCACGGGCATTCCCGCGGGAACTCCCGTGGTGGCGGGGACGGTTGACGCCTGGTCCGAGGCCGCGGGAGTGGGCGCGACCGGCACCGGCGACCTGATGCTCATGTACGGCACGACGATGTTCCTGGTCAACGTGGTGCCGGAACCGGTGCCCGACGCGCGCCTGTGGTCCACGGCCGGCGCCTTCCCCGGCACGTACTGCCTCGCCGGCGGCATGGCCACCTCGGGAGCGGTCACGGGCTGGCTCCGCGACCTGACCGGCGCTGACTACGCGACGCTCACGGAGGAGGCGGCGAAGGTGCCGGCGGGCTCCGAAGGGCTCCTGATGCTCCCGTACTTCGCGGGTGAGCGGACCCCGCGCTTCGACCCCGACGCGCGCGGCGTCGTCGCCGGCCTGACACTCCGGCACGGCCGCGCGCACCTGTACCGGGCGGCGCTGGAGGCCACGGCGTACGGCGTCCGGCACAACCTCGCCGCGATGCGCGAGGCCGGCGGCCGGCTCGACCGCGTCGTCGCGGTCGGCGGCGGCGCGCGGGAACTGTGGACCCGCATCGTGTCGGATGTGACCGGCTGCGAGCAGGTGGTGCCGCGCTACACGATCGGCGCGGCGTACGGTGACGCGTTTCTCGCGGGCGTCGGGGTGGGGGTCGCGTCGCGCTCCTCCATCACGTCATGGAACCCGCCGACGGGCGTCGTCGCGCCGGACCCCGCGACGGGGGCGGTCTACGACGCGCTGTACTCGCGGTACTTGGAGCTTTATGAGGTGACGGCTTCGACCGTGCATGGGTTGGCTGCGGGGCAGCGGGGGGAGGGGTGAGCCCTGTTGTTTGTTCCCCCCTCTTCCCTGCCCGCAGGGCAGGGCCGGGGTCCGGGGCGGAGCCCCGTTCTTTCCGCGCGGAGCGCGGCGGGGTGCAGGGGCGGAGCCCCGCGCGGGGCCCGGGGCGCCAGCCCCGGTTGCTCCTCTTCCCCGCCCGTAGGGCAGGGCTGGGGTCTGGGGCGGAGCCCCGGAAGAAACGGGTAGGGGCGGGTCCGGGGCCAAGCCCTCACGGCGGCGCGTGCGTTGGGTGCGTGGGGGACGTGACCTCGCGGCTGGCGGTCCGGTGTGCCCACCCGTTCCGCCCCTTGGGCGGACCAGCTGCCCACACCGGGCAGGTGCGCCCGTCCCGCGTGGCGGAGGCGCACATCCAACGCAGCCGCCCCCCCCCCCCCCCCGCCTTTACTCGGTCAGGGCCGCCGGCAAGGGCGTCGCGTGGAGGATTCGGAGGCCGGAGACGGCTCGGGTGAGGGTTACGTAGAGGCGGCGGAGGCCCGTGCGTTCGTCCGGTTCGGCGTCGACGATCGCGGAGGGTTCGTCGAGGACGACCCAGTCGTACTCCAGGCCCTTCGCCAGGTCCGCGGGGACCAGCGTGAGCCGCGCCCCGGCGGAGGTCTCGTCGCCGGGGGAGAGCGGCGGGAGGCCCGCCGCCTCCAGCGCGGCCCGCAGCTCCGGCACGCGCGGCCCGGCCGCGATCAGACCGATGGACCCCTCGTGCCGCAGCGCCGAACGGCACGCCTCGACCACGGATTCCGTGAGCCGCTCCGGCGCGCACTCCCGTACCGCGAAGTCGCCCGCCGACTCGCGGACCGACGTCGCCTCGGCCAGCCCCGGCGCGATCCGCGGCAGCAACCGCGACGCGTAGGCGATGACCTCGCGCGGTACGCGGAAGCCCTGGGTGAGCTCTTCGACGACCGCGTCCTCCTTGCCGAGGTGCCGCAGTGCCTCCTCCCAACTGGACGTCGCCCAGGGCGTGGTGCCCTGCGCGAGGTCGCCCAGTACGGTCGCGGACCCCGTCGAGCAGCGGCGGCCCACCGCGCGGTACTGCATGGGGGAGAGGTCCTGTGCCTCGTCGAGCACGACATGGCCCAGTGACGGCGTACGGGACACCAAGTCCCGCGCCTCGTCGATCAACACCGCGTCCGCCGCGGACCACTTGGCGGACTTCACGCCCCGCGCCGGCTTCGCCCATAGCAGTGCCTTCTGCTCCTCCGCGCTCAGCAGCCCCTCGGCCTGCTCCGCGAGGAAGTCCGCGTCGGACAGCAGCCGCAGCACCACCTTCGCCGGATCGGCCGCCGGCCAGCACTCCTTGACGACGGCCTTCACCGCCGCGTTCCGCGCCACCGCGTCCTGGACGCGGTCGTCCGGCGCCTCCCCGGCCTGTTCCATCCGCACCAGCACCGCGTGCGCGATGCGTTGCGGCAGGGCCTCCCGCGCCGCGCCGTACCGGATGTCGCGGGCGAGCAACTCCCGTACCAGCTCTTCCAGTTCGTACGCGGGCACCCGCCAGCGCCGCGAGCCGCGCACCACCACGCACGGCTCGGTGGGCATCGTGACCCCGGCCCGTACGGCCCGGCGCAGCACCTGCGCCATGCGCGCGTCGCCCTTGATCCGCGCGGTCTCCGGCTCGTCCTCGCCGCGTACGTCGACGTGGGCGACGAGCTCGCCGACCGTGGCCTGCCCGACCCGCACTTCGCCGAGCGCGGGCAGCACCTGCTCGATGTAGCGGAGGAACGAGTCGTTGGGGCCGATGACGAGCGTGCCGGTACGGGTGAGGCGTTCGCGGTAGCCGTACAGCAGATACGCCACGCGGTGCAGGCCCACGGCCGTCTTGCCGGTGCCGGGCGCGCCCTGTACGCACACCGTGCCCTCGACGCCCGCGCGGACGATCTCGTCCTGCTCGGGCTGGATCGTCGCGACGATGTCCCGCATGGGCCCGACACGCGGGCGTTCGATCTCCGACTGGAGCAGGGCGCTGCCGCGTTCGGCCTCTGCTGGGTCGGTGAGGTGTTCGTCCTCGTACGCGGTGAGGTCGCCGTGCGTGTAGCCGAACCGGCGGCGCAGCCCGACGTCCTGCGGGTCCTTCTTCGACGCGCGGTAGAACGGCTGCGACACGGGCGCACGCCAGTCGACGACCATCGGGTCGCCGTCGGCGTCGTGCACGTGGCGGCGGCCGATGTAGAAGCTGTGCCCGGCGGCGTGGTGCAGATAGTCGAGGCGGCCGAAGAACAGCGGCGCGTGGGCCAGGTCGGCGAGGGAGGCGATACGGGCGTCGAGCTGGTGCTGCAGCACCTCGGCGTTCACCCAGTTCGCGGTGACGTCGCCGATGTCGAGGCTCTGGGCGTCCTCGCGCATGGTGCGCAACGCGCCGCGGGACGCGGCGAGATGGGCGCGTTCCTGCGCGAGGGGGTCGGGTCGGCCGGGATCAGTGGAGCCGGGAACGGGCGCGGGCACGGTTGTTCGCCTCCGTGAGTGCAGGGGGTGGGCTCGGGGCACGCGCCGGCCGCATCGCACATCGGATGCCTGCCGTCGTACGGCCGGAGCCTCCCGTCCCGGGAGGCGGCAAGACGGGCGATTCTAGTCACCGGGTACGGAGCGGGCGAGCCATTATTCTGCGGACGGAAGACCACGCGACGGAACACCACACGGACGGAACACCACGCGCCCGGGAGACCGGCGAGGGGAGACGGCACACGTGACTGGGCTGGACGGCACGTACGAGAAGTCCGCGCGGCCGTTCCGCCCCCGGCGTCCGCCGTCCGTGCCGTGGCGCGCCGCACCCCGCCGCGCCACCGTCGCCGCGGGGCTGCTGCTCGCGGTGTCGCTGGCCGCGTTCGCCGCGCTGTGTCTGTCGCAGCGCTTCCCGATGGCGGACGTCCTCGTGTACCGCGCGGAGGGCGCGGCCGTCGCGGGCGGCACGGACCTGTACGGCTTCACCGTCACCGAGTGGGAACTGCCCGCCACCTACCCGCCGTTCGCGGCGATGCTCTTCGTTCCGGCGGCGTGGCTGCCGCTGCCGCTGCTGAAACTCGCCGTCATGGCGGGCAACTTGGCGCTGCTGGCGGTGCTCGTCGATCTGTCGCTGCGGCTCGCGGGCCGGGCCGCGTGGACGTACCGGCTGCCGGCGGTCCTCGCCGGAACGGCCGCCGCGCTGTGGCTCGAACCGGTCTTCCAGACCTTCGTGTTCGGCCAGATCAACCTGGCGCTCGCCTGCCTCGTGCTGTGGGACATGAACCGGCCCGCGGGGGCCCGCGGCAGGGGCCTGGCCATCGGCGTCGCGGCGGGCATCAAGCTGACGCCGGCCGTGTTCGCCGTCTATCTGCTGCTGACCGGGCGGGTACGGGACGGGCTGACCGCGCTCGCCGGCTTCGCCGGGACGGTGCTGGTCGCGGGGCTCGTACTGCCGGGCGCCAGCGTGGAGTTCTGGACGCGGCGGATCTTCGAGACGGCCCGCGTCGGCAAGGCGTGGATCGTCGACAACCAGTCGCTGCAGGGCCTGGTGGCCCGCGTCGCGCACACGCCGGAGCCCGGCCTGTGGTGGCTGGTGCCGGCGGCGGTGGCCGCGGTGGCGGGACTGTGGGCGGCGCGGTACGCGTACCGGCGTGCGGGCGGCTTCGCGGGTGCGGGTGCGGATGCGGGCGAGTGCTGGGGGCTGTTGGCGACGGCACTCGTCGCGCTGCTGGTGTCACCGATCAGCTGGTCGCACCACTGGGTGTGGTGCGTACCGCTGCTGGCCGCGCTGGCCGCGGCGGCGCCGCGGTGGGTGACGGGCACGGTGGCGGTGCTCTTCGCGGCCCGCACCATGTGGCTGATCCCGAAACAGGGCGACCTGGACCTCCACCTCCCCTGGTGGCAACACCCGTTGGCCTCCCCCTACCCCTTGCTGGCAGCAGCCCTCCTGACGGCTCTGGCCCTCGCTCTAAGGGCAGGCCGCGCCCCCGCGCGCTAGTCGCCGTCCGAGGACGTCGCGTCCTCGTCCGCGCTCTCCACCCCGAGGTCCGTCGAGTCGACGATCCGGTACGCGTAGCCCTGCTCCGCGAGGAACCGCTGGCGGTGGGCCGCGAAGTCCTGGTCGATGGTGTCGCGGGCGACGACCGAGTAGAAGCGGGCCTCGTGCCCGTCGGCCTTCGGCCGCAGCACGCGGCCGAGCCGCTGCGCCTCCTCCTGGCGGGAGCCGAACGTGCCGGACACCTGGATGGCGACCGTAGCCTCCGGCAGGTCGATGGAGAAGTTCGCGACCTTGGACACGACCAGGCACGTCAACTCGCCCTCGCGGAAGGCGTTGAACAGCTTCTCGCGCTGCGCGTTGCTGGTGTCGCCCTTGATGACGGGCGCGCCGATGTGCTCGCCCAGCTCGTCCAGCTGGTCGATGTACTGGCCGATGACCAGGGTCTGTTCGCCCTCGTGCTGCCGCACCAGCTGCTCGGTGACCTTGCGCTTGCTGTCGGTCGTCGCGCAGTAGCGGTACTTCTCGTCCGCCTCGGCCGTCGCGTACGCCAGCCGCTCCGAGTCGGTGAGGCTGACCCGCACCTCCACACAGTCGGCGGGGGCGATGTAGCCCTGCGACTCGATCTCCTTCCACGGCGCGTCGAACCGCTTCGGGCCGATGAGGGAGAACACGTCGGACTCCCGCCCGTCCTCGCGCACCAGCGTCGCCGTCAGGCCTAGCCGGCGGCGCGCCTGGAGGTCCGCGGTGAACTTGAAGACCGGCGCGGGCAGCAGGTGCACCTCGTCGTAGACGATGAGGCCCCAGTCGCGGGAGTCGAACAGCTCCAGGTGCGGGAAGACGCCCTTCCGCTTCGTGGTGATCACCTGGTACGTGGCGATGGTGACCGGGCGGATCTCCTTCTTCGTACCGCTGTACTCGCCGATCTCCTCCTCGGTCAGCGACGTACGGCGCATCAGCTCCGACTTCCACTGCCGGGCCGAGACCGTGTTGGTGACGAGGATCAGTGTCGTCGCGCCCGCCTTCGCCATGGCGCCGGCGCCGACGAGGGTCTTGCCCGCGCCGCACGGCAGCACCACGACGCCGGAACCGCCGTGCCAGAAGCCCTCGACGGCCTGCTCCTGGTACGGCCGCAGGGACCACTCCGCGGTGTCCAGCTCGATCGTGTGCGCCTCGCCGTCCACGTACCCGGCGAGGTCCTCGGCGGGCCAGCCCAGCTTCAGCAGCACCTGCTTGATCTGGCCGCGCTCGGAGGGGTGCACGATCACGGTGTCCGGGTCCACGCGGGAACCGACCAGCGGCTGGATCTTCTTCGAGCGGAGGATCTCCTCCAGCACCGGCCGGTCCGTGGTCTCCAGGACCAGGCCGTGCGTGGGGTGCTTGGACAGCTGGAGCCGGCCGTAGCGGGACATCGTCTCGGCGACGTCGACGAGCAGCGCGTTCGGCACCGGATACCGGGCGTACGCGACGAGGGCGTCCACGACCTGCTCGGCGTCGTGACCGGCGGCGCGCGCGTTCCACAGGCCGAGCGGGGTCAGGCGGTACGTGTGGATGTGCTCGGGCGCGCGCTCCAGCTCCGCGAACGGCGCGATGGCGCGGCGGCACTCGTCCGCCTGCTCGTGGTCGACCTCCAGGAGCAGGGTCTTGTCGCTCTGGACGATCAGCGGCCCACCGTTCACGCGAGCTCTCCCTTCGGTGCCGGCCAATCCGGTACGGACAGGCCAAACGTCCAGTGTGCCGCATTCCGTTCCACACGAAGGAGGACGAGTGGGCCGGGTCACACAAGGGAGGCGGGGGCTCGGGCCGTTGCCTGTGCGGTCAGTCCGCTTCGAGCTCCGCTACGCCCGTGATGCGGTGCAGGGGGTAGGTGCGGATCTCGTCGGCTGTGTGGTCGTAGCCGGTGACGAAGCCGCCCTCCACCCGGACCGGGGCGAGGACGCGCTGGCTTGCCGCGCCGTCGGCGTTGACGTAGCCCATCCACACCGCGGTGCCCGTCAGCGCCGCCGACTGCATCGTCGCGAGGGTGTCGGCGGACGTCGTACGGGGGAGCGCGCCGTCGGGGGTGCGGGTCTTCGGGCGGCCGGTCTGCCGGGGCGCGGCCGTCGCCGCGTGGTCGCCGGCGCGGATGGCGCGTACGGCGGAGGCCAGCAGCGGTTCGTCGGGCGGCGGCGGGCCGTCGGGGACCGGTTCGGGTGCGGTGCGCGGCGGGGTGCGGTGCGCTTCGGCGCGGGCGATGACGACGTCGCCCTCGGCGGACTCGGCGGCCGGCGCGTACCCCATCTCCCGCAGCTTGGCGAGGAGTTGGCCGGGCGGCGCGGGGGACGCCAGCACGGTCGGGGCGAGCAGCCGCGCCCGCAGCGGCGCCGAGCGCTTGTCGGCGAGGATCTCGGTGAGCAGCGCGTCGTCGTCGCAGCGTACGTAGGAGGACGCGGCGCCGACCCGGAGTCTGCCGTGCTTGCGTGCCACGTCGTCGACCAGATAGCTGAGCGGCTGCGGCACGGGGGTCTGCGAGTGCGCGGCGAGGAAGGTGTGGATGTCGGTGGCGCTGCGGCCCGCGTCGAGCCCGCGGCGTACGGAGTCGGGCGTGAAGCGGTAGACGGTGGCGCCGCCCTTGGACTCGATGTCGGCGAGCGTGCCGAGCGTGTCGGCGAGGGACCGCTCCAGCGGTCCGGGGGCGACGGCGGTGAGGTCCGCCTGGAGCAGCACCTTGTCGAGGGGCTCGGGGAGCAGCGGGGCGAGCCCGTCCCCGGCGCGCTGCGCGGCGGCGGTCAGCTCGGTGGCCGTCAACTCGCGTACGGGGTGCGGCTGTCCGGGGTCCTGCCCGGCGCCGGGCAGAAGAGGGCGCGGGTAGGCGGCGAGGGCGCCGCGGCCCGTGAAGCCGAGCAGCTCGGCCTCCTGCAGGGCCCATTCGGCGAGCCGCGACCGCAGGTCGGTGCCCTCGCCCTCGTCGTCGCCGCTCGCGGCGGCGCCCCGCAGCGGGCGCTCCCAGCGCAGCCGCTCCAGCAGCGAGCCGGTCTCGGGCGCCGAGCCCTCGGGCAGCTCCGCCAGCAGTTCCAGGGTGCGGCGCCGCACATCGGGGGCGAGCCCGCGGTCCAGGCCGGGCCCGAGCGGGGAGAGGCTGCGGCCCTTCCCGTCCCGCTCCCCGGCGAGGCCCGCCACGCGCGTACCGGTCAGCCACGCGGTGGCCAGCTGCGCCCAGCGCTCCTGCGCGGGGCGGCGCAGCCAGTCGTCGTACGCGGGCGTCGGCGCGTAGCACTCGTCGGCCTCCCCGTCGGATGCCAGCAGGCCCGCGCGGTAGGCGAGTTCGATCCAGAAGGCGGCCGCGGGCTCCGGCAGGTCCAGCGCCACGGCGGTCCGCTTCAGGTCGCGTACGCCGAGGCCGCCCGCGCGCAGCACGGCCGGCGGGTCCTCCTCCCAGGAGGACAGCATCTCCTCGACGGTGCCGAGCGCGGTGAACGCCTGGCCCGCTGCGGTCGCGTCCACCGTCGCCACGGGGTGCGTGCGCCGTACGGTCACGTCGGGCGCGACGGGCTCGACCGTCCGGTGCGCCCGGCCGCCGCGCAGCCGCAGCGCCACCTCGCGGGGCAGTACGACGGTGCGCGGCCCGGACGGTACGAGCAGCGCCCGGTCGAGGAGCCACGCGACGGGCGGCGACGGCATCTCGGTGTCGACCGTCCCGTACGGCGGGCCCCACTCCAGCTTGCCGAGCATCGCCGCCGCGCCCTCCGGGGCCCCGGCCAGCAGCTCCCTCATGCGCCGCGGGTCGGCGAAGAGCGCAGTGAGGGAGTCGAGGGCGCTGACCGGGTCGTGGGTGCCGGGCAGTCCGGCGGCGGCCAGGAACTCCTGGAGCCGGCCAGGGGACATCCCCGACACGGCCTCGGCGAGGGTCGGCCCGAGACCGGTCGGCGAGGGCGAGGACGGGCCGGGCGCCAGGACCTCCCGCGCGGTCCGCACCAGCCGCAGCCGCGCGTCGTCGCCCCACAGCAGAGCCTGGGCGCGCAGCGCCTCCAGGGCGTACGGCAGCCGGTCGCGTACCGCCTCCGCCCGCTCCCGCCACGCGGCGGGGTCCTCCTCTTCGCCCTCCCCGTCGCCGGTGAGCAGCGCGGCGAGGTCATCGCAGTGGCAGGGCTCGGGGGAGACCGCGAGGGCTTCGGCCGCCTGCAGCGCGAACCGGTCGAGGCGTTCCACGGCGCGCACCACCGAGGCGCGGGTGCCGGCGCGGGTCGCGAGCTGCGTCAGATCGTTGGGCACCGGCGACAGCAGGTCCGGGCGCAGCCGCAGCAGACCGGCGAGCGCGTCGTCGTCGCGGGCGCGCAGATCGTCGGCGAGCGTACGGGGGGCGGTACGGGATCCGGTACGGGAGTGGCCGCCGTGCTGCTCGGTGCTCATCCCCACAACGGTAGCGGGACGCCCGTGGCACCGGGGCCGCGGCGCGGTACCGTCATGGCGTACGAGCGCCAAACGCGAGCAGCCGTTGGGGATTTGGTGGGGATCGAGAGCGACCAGCTCGTCTTCGACTATCTGAGCCGGGTCGGAGACCTCGCGCACAGTACGCCGATGACGGCCTCGGAACGTGCCCGGCTGGTCAACGGGCTGCGCGGCGAGATCGACCGGGCGCGCGCCGCGGACGGCGGCGCGGAGAGCAAGGCCGCGGTGCGCCGCATCCTCGGCCGGCTGGGCAAGCCGGAGGAGGTCGTGGCCTCCCGCGGCGGCACCTCCGTGTCCCCGGGCGGCCTCAGCGACGTCGTGCTGCCCGGGCCGCGCGATGTCGCGGCCGGCGACGGCGGGGCGCAGGACACGCTGAGCGCGCGGGCGCGGACCCGCGCCCGGGAGGCGCGCGAACAGGCGCGGGTCCGGCTCCGCAAGGAGCGGAACGGCGCCGACGGGCCGGCGGAGGGCGCCGCGCCCGAGGAGCCGCAGCCGCAGGGGCCCACCCTCAAGGACCTGGAGCGCAACGCCCCGCACCTGGCCGGGATCGACGAGCTCGGCCCGCAGGAGTCCGACGTCGACTGGTGGCGCGCCGAGCCGGGCCCCGGCGGCCGCGCCGGCGCGGGACGGCTGGGCGACGGCGGCGACCAGATGCCGGGCTTCAGCGGCGGCATCGAGCTGCCCGAGGTGCTGAAGCCGCCGCCGGAGGACGACGAGGAGGAGGCCGCGCCGGCTCCGTACGCCCCGGCCCCGGCCGTGCCCGCGGCGCCCGCGGTGGAGGAGCCCGCCACGGGCGGCGGCAGAGGGCGCCTCCCGCTGTGGCTGCTGCTGCGGGCCAGCCGCCGTTCCGCCGCGGGCCCCCGCGCCGGAGGTGTCGTCGAACTGGCCGCCGTCGCCCTGCTGTTGGCGGGCGCCGCGTTCGGCTCGCTCATCCCGCTCGCGCTCGGCTGGCTGGCCGCCTGGTGGTCGCCGCGCCTCAGCCGTACGGAGGCGAAGTGGGCGGCGGCCGGGGTGCCGGGCGTGGTGCTGGCCGGTACGGCGGTGTGGCTGTGGGGCCGTACGGAGGGCCGCTGGGGCGATCCGATAGCGCGCGGCGGCGACGCCATGCAGACGGCGCTGTCGGACACCTGGCCTGTGCTGTTCCGCGTCGCGGCGGTCGCCGGCGCGCTGTTCCTGCTCTGGCGCGCCCGCCGCTCCGTACACCGCTGACCCGCTGACCTGCTGACCCCGGCCTGGGCGTCCCGGAACGTGGAACGCCCCCTGTCCGGCTGGCCGGACAGGGGGCGTTCGGGGTGTGGCGTCAGTCGTTCTTGCAGGAGTTGCCCTCCGCCGGGTTCAGCAGCGAGACGATGCCGATGCTGTTGCCGCACAGGTTGACCGGCACGTGCACGGGGATCTGGATGTTGTTCCCCGACAGGAGGCCGGGCGAGTTGGTGGCCGAGCCGGACGCGCCGGAGTCGGCGGCCGCGGCACCCGCGCCTCCGAGGACGGTGGTGGCGGCGAGAGCTGTCGCGGCGAACGCGGTACGAAGACGCATGGACACTCCTGAGTCGGGAGCCGAGTGGATCTGACGAACCCTTCGACAGTCGGCTCGGGGCCCGCCTCCCGCCACACGTACTACTCCGCACGGGGCCTCCCCGCCCCGGAACCACGGTCCTCCGAAGCCCCCGGCGCGGGCGCTCCGGAGGACCGGGACCCGCCGCGAACCGCGCCCGGACCTGCGGCGATACTGGCCCGCATGACGGCAGAGATATTCGCGGCCGCAGGCGTGCTCGCCCTGATCACCCTGCTCCCCGGGCCCGACATGGCGGTGGTCACCAAGAGGGCCGTGTCCTCGGGCGCCGCGGACGGATACCGCACCGCGGGCGGCATCGTCGCGGGGCTGCTGGTGTGGGGGCTGCTCACGGTCGCCGGGCTGGCCGCCGTACTGGCCGCGTCCGCCGTGGCGTACACGGCCGTCAAGGTGCTGGGCTGCGCCTACCTGCTGTACCTGGGCGTCCGTACGCTCTGGGAGAGCCGCAAGGGGGCCGCGGAGAGCGCGGAGGCCGCGCCGGAGCTGCCCGCGTCCGGCGGCAGCGCCGGCAGCGCCTGGCGTACGGGGCTGATGACCGACCTGCTGAACCCGAAGATCGCCGTCTTCTACACCGGGCTGCTGCCGAGCCTCGCCCCGAAGGAGCTGCCGGTCCCGTGGAGCCTGGCCCTGCTCGTCGTGCTGCACGTGGTCATGACGATGGCGTGGCTGTGCGGCTACGTCTGGCTGGTCTCCCGTGCCCGCGCCGTCTTCCAGCGCCCCCGCGTCCGCAAGGTGATGGACCGCGTCACCGGTGTCGCGCTGCTCGCCTTCGGCGTCCGGCTGGCCACCGAGGGCAGTTGAGCCGGACGGCCCGCGTACGTACTCGTGACACGGCGGGGGTGGCGGACAGTTCCGCCACCCCCGCCGGTGTCAGTACGGGATCACCGGTGCCGGCGCGGGCTCACTTGCCGAGGTCCTTCTCGATGTCGTCCAGGATCTGGTTGGCGGAGGTGTAGCCGATGCCCAGGAACCAGCGGTCGTCGTCCACCGCGAACTCCTTCTTCTCCTTCACGGCCTTCAGGTTCTTCCACAGGCCGCTCTTGGAGGCCTTGGCGTAGCCGGACTTGGACGGGTCGCCGTAGGAGGAGTGGAAGAGCGCGCCCGCGTCCGCCTCGTCGATCCTCTCGGGGCTGACGCCGGTGAACAGGCCGTCGGACTCCTCGGCCTTCTCCGCCACCTCCGGGCGGCCCAGGCCGACGTCGTCGAGCACCGTGCCGATGTAGCTCTTCTTGCCGTAGATGCGGGCGTCGGCGCCCTCCATGAAGCGGACCACGTTGGTGTCGAGGGCCTTCGCCTTCTTCTTGCCGCCGATCGCCTCGGTGACCTCTCCGGCGTGCTTCTCGTAGTCCGCGACGACCTTCTCGCCCTCCTCCTTCTTGCCGAGGGCTTCGGCGTGCACCCGGAAGTTCTCCTTCCAGGGGTAGCCGGTCGCCTCGGTCATCACGGTGGGGGCGATGGCCTTGAGCTGCTCGTAGTTCTTGGCGTCGCGCATGGCGCTGGTGAGGATCACGTCCGGCTTCAGGGAGGCGATCTTCTCCAGGTTGGGGGCGCCGATGTTGCCCACGTTCTCGATGCCGCCGACCTCGTCCTTCGGGAAGTAGCCGGGGAGGGCCTTGCTGACGTCGGCCTTGGTCGCGCCGACCGGCTTCACGCCGAGGGTGATGGCGGAGTCCAGCTCGCCGGTGTCCAGCACCACGACTCTCTTGGGGTCGTTCGGTACGGAGACGTTGCCCTTGACGGTCTTGACCGGGTGGGTGCCCTGGTTCTCCTTCTGGCCCTTGTCCTCGCCGCCCCCGGCGCCGCAGGCGGAGAGGGAGAGCGCGGTGGCCGTGGCCAGCGCGGTGAGTGTCATGCTGCGGGCGATCGTCACGTGTGCGCCTTTCGGTACGGTACGGCGGTGGACGTGGGGGGCGGGTCTGTCGCGGGCCGGTGGCCCGGGGCTGCCGGTACGACCAGGGGGGAGCCGGTCACAGGGTCGGGGACGACCACCGATTCCAGGCCGAACACCTCGCGGACCAGGTCCGCGTCGACGACCGACGAGGGCGGGCCCTGCGCGGCGATCCGGCCGTCCTTCATGGCGACCAGATGGCCGGCGTACCGGGCCGCCTGGTTGAGGTCGTGCAGGACCATGACCACGGTGCGGCCACGCGCGCCCTCCGGGGACGGCGCGGTCAAGTCGTGTACCAGGTCCAGGACTTCCACCTGGTGCGCGATGTCGAGGTACGTGGTCGGCTCGTCCAGCAGCAGCAGGTCCGTCTCCTGCGCGAGCGCCATCGCGATCCACACCCGCTGCCGCTGCCCGCCGGACAGTTCGTCGACGGGCCGGTCCGCGAGCGCGGCGGTGTCGGTGCGCTCCATCGCCTCGCCGACGGCCCGTTCGTCCTCCTCGGACCACTGCTGCCACCAGCGCTGGTGCGGCTGCCTGCCGCGCGCCACGAGGTCCGCGACGGTGATCGCCTCGGGTGCCGCGGGGGACTGCGGCAGCAGCCCGACGGTCTGCGCGATCTGCCGCGTCGGTATGCGGGACAGCTCCTGCCCGTCCAGCAGTACGGAGCCGCCGCGCGGTTTCAGCAGCCTGCCCAGGGCCCGCAACGTGGTCGACTTTCCACAGGCGTTGGGCCCGACGACGACGGTGACCCCGCCGTCCGGCACGTCCAGATCCAGCCCCTCGACGACCGTACGGTCCTCGTACGCGAGGGTCAGCCCGCGGGCCGCGAGGCGCGTGCGGGGAGTGTGCGGGGCGCTCATGTGACAGCTCCAGTACGGGTGTTCACCGCGATCAGGCGGATCAGATACGGGGCGCCCACCGCCGCCGTCAGCACGCCCACCGGCAGCTCGGTGGGCGCGAACAGGGTGCGGGCCAGCACGTCGGCGACGGTGACGATGAAGGCACCCAGCAGGGCCGAGCACAGCAGCGGAATCTGCGCGGTACGGGTGAGCCGGCGGGCGATCTGCGGTGAGAGCAGCGCCACGAAGTCCACCGGGCCGGCGGCGCCGGTGGCGACCGAGGCGAGCACCACGCCGGTGAGCACCAGCCCCAGCCGGGTGCGGCCCAGCCGGACACCGAGCGCGGTCGCCGTACCGTCGTCGAAGGTCACATCGCGCTGGGCGCGCGCGGCCCACAGCACCAGCGGCAACAGGACCGCCAGTACGAGGGCGAGCGGGCCGGCCTGGTCCCAGCCCCGCCCGTTGAGCGAGCCGGTGAGCCACACCTTGGCCTGCTGCGCCACGATGAAGTCGCCCTTGGTGAGGAAGAGCTGGGTCACCGAACTCAGCGCGACGGAGAAGCCGATCCCGATCAGGACGAACCGCCCCGCGTGCAGCCCGCCCCGCCAGGCGAAGACATACACCAGGGCCGCCGCCAGCATTCCGCCCGCGACGGAGAGCAGAGGCAGCACCGCAGGCGAGGTCACGCCGAACGTCATGGCGCCGACCGTCAGGGCCGCCGCTCCGTGCGACACCCCGATGATCTCGGGGCTCGCCAGCGGATTGCGCGCCACCGTCTGGATCAGCGCCCCGGCGACCCCGAGGGCCGCACCGACCAGCAGGCCGACGACGAGCCGCGGCATCCGCAGGGTCCCGACCACGAGTTGGTCGGGGGACGGCAGCCCGAGGAGGACCTTCACCACCTCGGCGGGCGGCACCCGGGTCTCACCGACCGTCAGATTCGCCACCACGGCCGCGAACAGCGCCGCGGCGAGCACCACGGCGACGGCCGTGCCGCGCCGGTGCACGAGCAGGGACACGCCCCGCCGCCGTACGACCGCGTACCCCGCGGGGGCCGTGCTGCTCACGTTCGTCACGCCGCCACCCGCTTCCTGCGGACCAGGGCCACCAGGAAGGGCACGCCCAGCAGCGCCGTCAGCACCCCCGCAGGGACCTCGCCCGGCGGGAAGATCACCCGTCCCACGACATCGGCGGCCAGCAGCATCACGGGGCCGAGCATTCCCGCCATCGGCAGCAGCCAGCGGTGGTCGGTGCCCACCAGGGCACGGGCGATGTGCGGAACAGCCAGCCCCACAAAGGCGATCGGGCCCGCCGCCGCCACCCCCGCACCGGTCAGCACCGTCGCACCGAGACCTCCGACGACCCGCACCGAGCCCACGCTCCGGCCGAGCCCCTTCGCCACGTCCTCACCCAGGGCGAGAGCGTCCAGGCCCCGCGCGACCGCCAGCACCAGCACCAGGCCCGCCAGCAGGAACGGCCACACCTGGACCGCCACGTCCATGCTGCGCCCCGTCAGCGAACCCACCTGCCAGAAGCGGAACTCGTCCAGCGCCGCGCCCCGCGTGGTGAGCACCGCCGAAATCACCGACACCAGCAGCGCGTTGACCGCCGCGCCGGCGAGCGCCAGCTTCACGGGAGTCGCCCCGCCGCGTCCGCGCGCGGCCACCGCGTACACCGCGACCCCGGCAACTCCCGCCCCCGCGAAGGCGAACCACACATAGCCCGCGAGGGTGTGCACCCCCGCGAACGCGATGGCGGCCAGCACACCCGCCGCGGCTCCCTGGCTCACCCCGAGCACACCGGGCTCGGCGATCGGATTACGGGTCAGGCCCTGCATCACGGCGCCCGCGAGCCCGAGCGCGGCGCCGGTCATCAGCCCGACGAGGGTGCGCGGCAGCCGCATCCCCCGCACCACCTCGGCCGCGTCACTGTGACCGCCGTGCAGCAGCACCTCCCACACCAGACCAGGCGGGATGGTGCGGGCGCCGACCGCCAGGCTCAGCAGGGCCGCCGCCGCCAGTGCCGCGACACCGGCCAGCGTGAGTGCCGAACGCCGGACCGCGAGCTGCCGGCGAGGTCCGGGGCTGCGGGGGAGGGCTGTCGGGGCCTGGGGCTGCGCGGGCGGAGCGGCAGGCATGCGGAGCGTCCTCGGTTCTCGTGCGCGGTACGGAGTGCGCGTACTGGTGCTCCCGGGGCTGGTGCTCCCGGTACCGGTCGGACGGACGGGTCAGGTAAGGCGGCCCTAAGTGTAAGGCCCGGCAAGGCAGAATGGGCCCCATGCTCGAGAACGCACCGCAGGGCGCAGCAGCCCCGCCCACCACGCCGTCCCGTACCGCGCCCACTGTCGGTTTCGATCTCGATATGACGCTGATCGACTCCCGTCCCGGGATCAAGGCCGCATACGAGCAGTTGTCCGCGGAAACCGGGATATTCATCGACGCGGAGCTGGCCATCACCCGCCTCGGGCCGCCGCTGGACGAGGAGTTGGCGCACTGGGTCCCCGCGGAGCGGATCCCCGAGATCGCCGACCGCTACCGCGCGCTGTACCCGGAGCACGCCATCGAGCCGACCCTCGCGCTGGCCGGCGCCCGCGAGGCCGTCGCCGCCGTACGGGCAGCGGGCGGCCGCGCCATCGTCGTCACGGCGAAGCACGAGCCCAACGCGAAGCTGCACCTGAGCCACCTCGGCATCGAGCCGGACGCGGTCATCGGCTGGCTGTGGGCGGAGGCCAAGGCGGAAGCCCTGCGCGAACACGGCGCGAGCGTCTACGTCGGCGACCACATCGGCGACGTACGCGGCGCGAAGGCGGCCGGCGCCCTGTCCGTCGGCGTCCCGACGGGCCCCATCGGCGCGGACGAACTCCGCACGGCCGGCGCCGACGTGGTACTGGAGGGCGGCCTGGCGGACTTCCCCAACTGGCTCGCGGACTACGCGAGCCGAGCCCAATAAAAGGGGCGCGGGGAACTGCGCGGATCAGGGGCGCGGGGAACTGCGCAAACCCCAGCGCGGGCCGAGCCGCCCAAGCCCGGCCCGGGGCACACGAGGCGGCGCGGCCCCCGCTGAACGCTAACTCGCGGCGCGAGCCGCGCGCCGCTGCGCAAGCGCCGACCGCACCACGCCGGAGGCGGCAAGCACGAAGCCCAGCCCCATCAGCATGCAGACGAAGTAGGCGGGCGCGGGGAAGGGGCGCGTACCGAGGAAGAGCGGGGCCACGGTGACCACCGTGGCCAGGGCTCCGACGAGGAATACGACGCCGCCGATCCGTACGAGAAGATCACCGGCGCGGGACGTTTCAGCGTTCACAGGGCCAGGGTAGTTCGGTGAGCAACTGCACGGAGGAACCCCTCGGCGGCATCTTGCCACCGGGCCCCGGACGATTAGCCTGGTGGTCGGCGGGTCAACTGGCCCGCTCCACTGCTCTTCAGAGCAATTTCAGCACGCTGCGGCCGCCCGGCTGCCCGGACAAGTACGAGGACGAGGACAAGACGTGCCTACCGGCAAGGTCAAGTGGTTCAACAGCGAGAAGGGCTTCGGCTTCCTCTCCCGCGACGACGGCGGCGACGTTTTCGTGCACTCCTCAGTGCTGCCCGACGGCGTGGACGCGCTCAAGCCCGGCCAGCGCGTTGAGTTCGGCGTCGTCGCCGGTCAGCGCGGTGACCAGGCCCTCTCCGTCGCGCTGCTGGACCCGGCCCCGTCGGTCGCCGCCGCACAGCGCCGCAAGCCGGACGAGCTCGCGTCCATCGTGCAGGACCTGACCACGCTGCTCGACGGCGTCGCGCAGGGCCTGGAGCGCGGCCGCTACCCGGACAAGACCCACGGCCGCAAAATCGCCGGCATGCTCCGAGCAGTAGCAGACCAACTGGACGTCTGACACCAAGGTGTGGGCAGTCGTTCCGCAGGGGCGGAACGGGTGGGCACACCGGACCGCACCCGCGAGGCCTGTCCCGCCGTACGCAACACCCGCGCCCCCGCAGGGGGTTACGTACGGCGGCCCGCCCCGCACACGGCGCGGACCGCACACGGCGCGGCCCGCACGCGAAACCGGCCCCGTCACGGAAAGTCGAGCGCCCCCGCCGGGAGCTCCGGCACAAGCCCCTGCTCCGCCGCACGCCCGAGCAGCCCACGCACCGCCGCGTACCCGTCCTCTCCCAGCTCCGCCGTGAACTCGTTGACGTACAGCCCGATGTGCTGGTCGGCCACGGCCGGATCCATCTCCTGCGCGTGCTCCATCACGTACGGCCGCGCGGCCTGAGGGTCGTCCCACGCCATGCGTACGGAGGTCCGTGCCGCGTCCGCGAGGGCCCGCAGCGTCTCCTCGCCCAGCGAGCGCTTCGCGATGATCGCGCCGAGCGGGATGGGCAGTCCGGTGGTGTTCTCCCAGTGCTCGCCCATGTCGGCGAGGCAGTGCAGCCCGTAGTTCTGGTACGTGAAGCGCGCCTCGTGGATGACGAGGCCCGCGTCGACCTTGCCGTCCCGTACGGCGGGCATGATCTCGTCGAACGGCATGACGGTCACCTTGCCGACGCCGCCCGGGACTTCGGCCGCCGCCCAGATGCGGAACAGCAGATAGGCGGTGGACTTCTCGCTCGGTACGGCGATGGTCTTGCCGGTGAGCGATGCCGGGCCGCCCTCGCCGTCCGCGGTGAGGACGAGCGGTCCGCAGCCGCGGCCGAGCGCGCCGCCGCAGGGCAGCAGCGCATAGTCGTCGAGCACCCACGGCAGCACCGCGTACGACACCTTGAGCACGTCGAGGCTGTCCTCGCGGCGTTCCGCGATCCCGTTGGTGATGTCGATGTCCGCGAACCGGACGTCGAGTTCAGGCGCGCCCGGCACACGGCCGTGCACCCACGCGTCGAAGGTGAAGGTGTCGTTCGGGCACGGCGAGAACGCCATACGCAACGGAGGCATCTGCAACGGACTCATGCCTGCCATGTTCGCAGCACGGGCGAAAGTGCCTCGAAGGCCCCCTCCAGGGCGGTGAGCGCGGCCGGGATCTCCCAGGCGCCGCGGTCGCGCGGTCCCACGGCGTTGGAGACGGTGCGCACCTCCAGGACGGGCAGTCCGTACGCCGCGGCGGCCTCGGCGACGCCGAAGCCCTCCATGCCCTCGGCCGCCGCGTCCGGGTGACGTTCCGTCAACTCCCGTGCGCGGGCGGCCGTTCCGGTGACGGTGGAGACGCTGAGCACGGCGCCGGTGACGGCTCCCGTTGCCTCGGCCGCGGCCCGTACGAGCTCCTGCGGGGGCCGGTGCACGGTGGTGCCGAAGCCGAGTTCGGCGAAGCCGCCGTCCGCGGTCTGCGCGCCCAGGTCGGCGGCGACGAGCGCGTCGGCGACGACGGTCGCGCCGAGCGGCACGGGCGGGAAGCCGCCGCCGATCCCGGCGGAGACGACCAGCCCGTACGGCTCTCCGGCGAGCGCGGCGTGCGCGAGCGCGGTGGCCGTGCCGGCGGCGACGGCGGCCGGGCCGACCCCGCCGGCCAGTACGTCGACCCCGTCGGGGGTGCGGTGCAGGGCGTAACTCCCGGGCAGCGTACGGATGTCCGCGCCGCGGGGCGCGACCGCGTCGCGTTCCGCGGCGACGGCGGTCACCACCAGTACCCGGGTCATGTCAGCGCCTGCCGGCGGGCCGTCAGCTGTCGTTCTTGAGCTTCAGGTGCCAGACGCCCGTGATGCTGCCGCCGTCATTGGCGACGATGCTGACCTGCGCGTTCTTCTTCGGCGCGGCCTGCTGTCCCATCTGGCTCTGCTGCTGGAAGAACGCCTCGCCGGGGAAGCTGTAGTACGTCTTCTTGACCGGATCCGGCAGTGCGGGGCGGCCGTTGACGAAGAGCAGCCAGCCCTTCTCCGCCATCTCCGGGTCCACGCCGACCCGGACCTTGTCGCCCGCGCCGACCTTCACGGTCTGCTCGGCCTTCTTGCCCAGGCAGCTCTTGACCTCGCCCGCGGGGATCGGGTTGCCGTCGTCGTAGCAGGACGCCTCCGTCGAGACGCTCGTGCTGTTGACGGTCGCGGTCGCCCGCGGGGTCGGCTTCTCGCAGGCCGAAAGGGCCAGCAGTCCGAGGGACACGGCGCCGATGGCAGTGACGGTGCGGACACCCCGCCGGGAGATCGCGTAGCTCATGCCGGGCAGATTACCGGGCGTGGTGCGTGACGCGTCGCGCGGGTGCGGGGGTGGCGTGCCGTGTACGGGGGGTGGGGCTGTGGGCTCCGGGAGACCCCGGGGCGGCATGATTTACGGGCCGCGCCCCCTCTCCCGTTCGGGCCGGCCGGTCATTGGCTGTGCACGGCCCGAAAATCACGCTTCAGTGCCCCGGGGCGCACCCTGCGCCCCCACCCCACCCGCGGTCACGCAGCCGTTGAGGTGGAAGGGGGTGGGGTTTGGCGCCCCGTCACACCACCCGTGGGTGTGGCGTGCCGCGGCGGGCTGCTGTGAGGAGGCCGCGGACCGTGGTGGCCGTGCCTGCGGCCACGCCGGACGCGGCGACGCACATGCCGAGCACGCCGATCAGCGGCAGCAGGATGCCCACCGCGCCGCCCACCACCCACGCCAGCTGGAGCACCGTCTCGGAGCGGGCGAACGCCGACGTCCGCACCTCCTCCGGCACATCGCGCTGGATCAGCGCGTCCAGCGACAGCTTCCCGAGCGCCTGCGCGATCCCGGCCGTCGCGGCGACCGCCGCCACCGCGACCGTCCCGTACAGCGCGGCCGCCGTGACGGTCGCCGTCAGCGCGCACAGCAGCATGGTCGTGATGATGAGTTCGGGGCCGCGGGTCCGCATCAGCGCGCCGAGCGCGTTGCCGAGCGCGTTGCCCGTACCGGCGCACGCCACGACGAGGCTCAGCGACACCGCCGCCGACCAGCCGTCCAGCGGCTGCTCCCGCAGCAGGAACGCGAGGAAGAAGAGGAGGAAGCCGGAGAGGCAGCGCAGCGTCGCGTTGGCGATCAGCGCGTTGCGTACGGACAGGCCGACGTTCCGCAGGCCGGGCCGGGGATGGCGGGGGTGCCGCACATCGCCCAGCCGCGCCTTCCGCTCGCCCCGCGCCGAGTCGACCTTGTGCGGCAGCGTGAAGGCCAGGAAGGCACCCACGAGGAAGATCACGAACGCGCCGTACAGCGGCCACCGCTCCCCTAATCGGTGCAGCCCCGCGGCCACCGGCGCCGCGAGGGCCGTCGCGGAGAGCCCGGCGAGCGTCACCCGCGAGTTCGCCTTCACCAGGGAGAACGACCGCGGCAGCAGTCTCGGTACCACGGCCGACCGCACCACCCCGTACGCCTTCGACGACACCAGGACCCCGAGCGCCGCCGGATACAGCTCCAGACCGCCCGTCGCCACGGCGCCCGACATGGCCAGCGCCAGCAGTGATCGCGCCACCATCGCCCCGGCCATCGCCGCCCGCCGCCCGTGCGGGATCCGGTCCAGCAGCGGGCCGATCACCGGCGCCAGCAGCGTGAACGGGGCCATGGTGACGAGGAGATACAGGGCGACCCGGCCGCGCGCCTCGCCCGTCGGTACGGAGAAGAAGACGGTCGACGCGAGGGCGACCGTCACCATCATGTCGGCCGAGGAGTTCACCGCGTGCAGCTCGATCAGCTTGCCCAGCCCGGACTCGCCCGCGCCGTGCGCGTGCGTGACGCGGCGCACCCGGCGGCCCACCGCAGAGGGCGGACGCGACAGGGCGCGCGCGGCACGGCGCAGCGGATGCGGGTGTGGACGCAATCCCGAACGGGCCTTGGCAGCCACGCCTTTCAGTGTGCCCCGGCCGGGTCGCCGGGTATCGCGAAGTTCCCCGGTACCTCGTCGCTCGCGCCCGTGGGGTAGCGTGGTTCAACGGTGCGTTCCGCACGGCCCGAGCCGGGAAGCGGACGTCGCAGCGGCCTTCGTGGTCCCGCTCCGTCCACATCCCGCCCGTTCTCTCGCCGGCCGCCGTACGGACAGCGCACGCCGACAACGGCGCTACGGCGTAGGAGAGACGATTCTTGTGAGTGCTGCATGAGTGCCGCGACTGCGACCGCGCAAGCGAGCGCGACGACGCGCCGTGCCCGCCGAGCCCCCGACCGGCTGTGTGCCGAGGCCGTCGAACTGGCCCGGGAGGCCGCCGAGGAGGCCGCCGACCCGGGCACGGTCGGCGAGCATCTGGAGGTCGTCGCCGACGGGGACCGGGTCGTCACGCACTACTTCGCGTGTCTGCTGCCCGCCTACCGCGGCTGGCGCTGGGCGTCCACGGTGGCCCGCGCGTCCCGCGCGAAGGTCGTCACCCTCGACGAGACGGTCCTGCTGCCGGGACCCGACGCGCTGCTCGCTCCCGAGTGGGTGCCGTGGAACGAGCGGCTGCGCCCCGGCGACCTCGGCCCCGGCGACCTGCTGCCGACAGAGGAGGGCGACCTCCGTCTGGAGCCGGGCTTCTCCGGCGAGGAGGAGCCCCCGCCGAACTCCCTGGTGGCGGACGGCGAACCGGCCGCCGCCGCGGTGCCGGAGGCCTCGGCCGCCGCTGCCGCCGAGGAGGAACTCCCGGCGCGCGGCGGCATAGCGGCCATCGCCGAAGAGCTCGGCATGGGGCGTACGCGGGTGCTGTCCCGGTACGGCCTGCACGAGGCGGCGGACCGCTGGGAGGAGTCGTACGGCGCGACGGCGCCCATGGCCCAGTCGGCGCCGGCGAACTGTGTGTCGTGCGGGTTCCTCGTGCCGCTGGCCGGATCGCTGCGGCAGGCCTTCGGCGTGTGCGCCAACGAGTTCAGCCCGGCGGACGGACACGTGGTGTCCCTTTCGTACGGGTGCGGCGGGCACTCGGAGGCGGCCGTCATGCCGCAGCCGCCGAAGCCCCCGCCGCCGGTCCTGGACGAGACCAGGTCCGACAGCCTCCCGCTGAGCTGACCTTCCCGCGCCGAGCTCCCGCCGGTCCGCCGAGCTCCTGCCGGTCCGCTGAGCTCCTGTCTGTCCGGCGGGCTCCCGTGGATCCGGTCCCGGTCCGCCGGGGCCGGGGGTCCACTGCGCCGCGGACAAGGCAGACTGCCTCCACACCCTGTGGGTAACCGGGTGCCATGGTGACCCGGAAAGCGCGGAGAGGAACTGCAGACGTGAGTGGCGGCGGCGGGACAGTGGCAATGGTGAGCAGGGACTCGGCCCCCGAGGACCCCCTCGGTACGGCACCCCTGCGGCACCGCGCGCTGGACGCCTGGGCCGCCTCCCCCGCCCGGTTCCGGGAGGACGCCAACGCCGAACAGGAGCTGGTCCTCGGCGGATACCGCGACCGGCTCGTCGTCGAGCTCGCCCAGAACGCCGCCGACGCCGCCGCGCGTGCCGGCGTCCCGGGCCGGCTCCGGCTGACCCTCGGCGAGGACACGCTGGTCGCCGCCAACACCGGCGAACCGCTGGACGCGGCAGGCGCCGAATCGCTGTCCACCCTCCGCGCGTCCGCGAAGCGCGACACCGTTCCCGGCCAGGGGAACGGCGCCGACGGGGACTCCCGTACCGGCACCGTCGGCCGGTTCGGCGTCGGCTTCGCCGCGGTGCTCGCCGTCAGCGACGAACCGGCCGTCGTCGGCCGTACGGGCGGCATCCGCTGGTCCCTGACCGACGCGGCCGAACTCGCCCTGGAACGCGCCCGCGAGGGGTCCGCGCCGGACCTCGCCGACGAGCTGCGCCGCCGCGACGGACACGTACCGCTGCTGCGGCTGCCGCTGCCCGCCGAGGGCATGGCGCCCGAGGGCTACGACACGGCGGTCGTCCTCCCGCTGCGGGACCCCGCGGCGCGGGAGCTGTCGGAGCGGCTGCTCGCCGCCGTCGACGACGCGCTGCTGCTCACCCTTCCGGGCCTCACCGAGGTCGTCGTCGAAACCCCTGACGGGGTACGGACCCTGACGAGGGCTCAGGACGGCCCCTACGTGAGGGTGTCGGACACCGCGGCCGAGGCCCCGACCCGGTGGCGGACCGCCACCGACGGCGGCGTCGTCGACGACGCGCTCCTCGCGGACCGGCCCGTCGAGGAACGCCGCCGCCCCGAATGGTCCGTGACCTGGGCCGTGCCGGTGGACGAGGACGGCGCCCCGGTGCCGCCCCGTACGACGCCCGTCGTGCACGCGCCGACGCCCACCGACGAACCGCTCGGCATCCCCGCGCTGTTGATCGCCTCGCTGCCGCTGGAGCCGACGCGGCGGCACGTCGCGCCGGGACCGCTGGCCGACTTCCTGCTGCACCGCGCGGCCGAGACGTACGCCGCGCTGCTCCGCGACTGGCGGCCGCGCACCACCGGCACCGTCGCGCTCGTTCCCGGCCCGCTCGGCAAGGGCGAACTGGACGGGCAGCTGCGCGGACTGCTGCTGGAACGGCTGCCGGACGTCCCGTTCCTGGCGGGCGCGGCCCCCGGCGAGGCCGGGGAGAACGGCGAGGACGGCGGCCCCGCCGTGCTCCGGCCGCGCGACGCGGAGATCGCCGAGGGGGCGGGCGCGGAGACCGTGGCCGTCCTCGCGGAGCTGTTCCCCAGCCTGCTGCCCGCCGGCCTCGAACGCCGCACGGAACTGCGCGCGTTGGACGTCGCCCGGGTGCCGCTCGGCGAGGTCGTCGACCGGCTCGCCGGCGTCGAACGGAACCCCGAGTGGTGGGAGCGGCTCTACGACTCGCTGGCCGGGGTCGACCCGGACCGGCTCACCGGGCTGCCCGTGCCGCTGGCCGACGGGCGGACCACCATCGGCCCCCGCCAGGTGCTGCTCCCGCTGCCCGACGCGGCCACCGACGCCGAACAGCTCGCCCGCCTCGGCCTGAAGGTCGCGCACGCCGACGCCGTGCACCCGCTGCTGGAGAAGCTCGGCGCCTCTTCCGCGACACCCCGCGCCGTCCTGACGACCCCTCAGGTGCGGGCCGCCGTCGCCGCTTCGCTCGACGAGGGCGACACCTGGGACATGGACGGCGAGCAGTCCCTCGACCCCGACGAGCTCGCCGCGACCGTGCTCGGCCTCGTCCGGGACGCGCAGCTCGCCCCCGGCGACGAGCCCTGGCTGGGCGCCCTCGCCCTCCCCGACGAGGACGGCGAACTCGCCCCCGCGAGTGAACTGGTCCTCCCCGGCAGCCCCTTCGAGCGCGTCATCCGTGAGGGCGAACTCGCCGCGTGCGACGCGGACCTCGCCGCCACGTGGGGCGAACAGCCCCTGACCGCCGTCGGGGTGCTGGCCGGGTTCTCCCTCGTCCGCGCCACGGACGTCGTCCTCGACCCGGACGAACTGGAGCCGCGCGACACGGACTCGGCGTACACCGAGCCGGACGACGCGGGAGTGCTGGACGCCGTCGACGTGTGGTGCGAGGACGTCCTCGACCAGCTGCCGGACACCAGCGTGCCGCCGGTCGCCGCCGAACTCGTCGCCGTACGCGACCTCGACCTCGTCGACGACGACTGCTGGCCCGAGGCGCTCGCGATGCTGTCCCGGCCGCCCCTGAGGGACGCGCTGACCGCCCCCCTACGGGTACTGCTGCCCGACGGCGTCACGGAGTCCGTCCGCCCGTACACCGCCTGGTGGCTGCGCGGCCACCCCGTACTGGACGGCCGGCACCCGGCAGGGCTGCGCGCCGCCGGCACCGACTCGCTGCTGGCGGGGCTGTACGAGGAGGCCGACGCGTCCAGCGTCGGCGACCCGCAGGTGCTGCGGGCCCTCGGCATCCGCACGACCGCCGCCGCACTGCTGGAGGAGCCGGGCGGCGCGGCCGAACTGCTGACCCGGCTCGCCGACCCCGCGCTGGACGTCACCGCGGCTCAACTCCTCGGCCTGTACGGGCTGCTCGCGGACCTCGACCCCGCGGGCGTCACGCTGCCCGACGAACTCCGCGCCGTCCTCGCCCCCTCGGGCGAGGTCCTGGTCGCCGACGCGGGCGAGGCCCTCGTCGCGGACGCCCCCGACCTGACGGCCCTCGCGGGCGAGCGGCCCCTGCTGCCGGTGCGCCCGGACCGGGCCGCGGACCTGGCGGCGGTGCTCGACGTACGGCGGCTCGGCGACGTGCTCCCGGGCGCGGTCTCCGGCGAGGGCACGGAGCGGCCCGTCCCCGGCGCGGTCCACGACCTGCTGCCGGGCGCCCCGGCGACGTACAGGGAGCACGACGAACTCCTCGTCGACGGCGTCGAACTGGACTGGCGGCTCACCCCCGACGGCGTCCTGCACGCCGCCACCCTGGAGGGCGTCGCCGCGGGCCTCGCCTGGGCGGCCGGCGCGTGGTCCCGCCGCTTCGAGGCGGCAGCCCTCCTGGAGGACCCCACCCGGGCCGACGAACTCGCCCGCGCCCGCTGGTTCGACTGACCGGCCTTCGGGGCCGCGGGCTCACATACGGCGGTTGCGCAGGAGATGGGCCGTGAGGGTCAGGAGGGCCGCGGTCAGGAGTACGTAGACGGTCGTGTCCGTCCACTGCATGGTCCAGTAGTCGCCCAGCGGGTCGGCCTCGGAGTACGTGGCCATGACGTTGTCCTGGCGCAGGGTGTCCCCGAACACGTACAGCTCCTGGGGTGCGGTGGCCCGGCGGAAGAAGCTCAGGACGAACCCCACTCCGCTCACCGCGACCAGGGTCACGGCCATGGCCGGCAGGACGCGACGCAGCAGCAGTCCCGCGGTCGTGCCCACGGTGAGGCCGAAGAGCGCGGCGGTCATGGCCCGCGGGCCCGCGCCGTCGATGACGAGACTCGTCTGCCAGCGGGCGAATTCGAGGTTGCTCGCCGTGAAGCCTGTCAGCGGGCTCTGCCACCAGGTGTAGAGCACCACGAGGGCACCGGTCAGGAGGAGGGTGCTCAGGGCCGCCAGCCCGTAGCGGGAGGCGAACCACTGCGCCCGGCCCGTGTCCTGGGCCAGCACGAGGCGGTGCGTGCCGAGTTCGGCCTCCCGGCCGAGCAGCGGGGCGCCCCAGAACATGCCGATCAGCACGGGCAGCACCATGTTCAGCATGGCGAGCGGGAACGACGGGGCCATGAAGAGGTAGTCGAACGCGTTGTACGGGCACTCGTGGCCCGGGTTCACGCAGCTCTGGAGCAGCCCGTCGCGCAGGCCGAGCGTCAGCTGTGTGTACCACCACGACGCGCCCACCGCGCACAGCAGCACCAGCCCGGCCCCGGTGAGGATCACGCCGCGCTGGCCGCGCCAGCCGAGCCAGAGGAGGCCCTTCAGGCGCGGGTCCACGCGGATCCCCTTCGGGCGGAGGGACGTTCGGAGCGAGTCCAGGGTCATACGGCGGCCTCCTCGGCCGTGGCGGGGGCGCGGAGGTAGCCGAGCAGGATCTCCTCCAGGCTGGGCTGCTCGACCACCCAGTCCTCACCGGTGTCCGCGCGGGGCTCCTCGCCCTCCGGGGGCTCCGCGTCGCCGGGGTCCGTGTCCCCCGTCCACACCAGCGCCGTGAACTGCCGCCCCGCCGTGCGGGAATGGACGACGCCGGACGGTTCCCCCGTGTCCGTCCTGCCGGTAACGAGGGTGTGCTCGGCGCGCAGGGCGTCCGTGTCGTCGGCGAGGACGACCTGGCCCTCGTCGAGGAGCAGCACGTGCTCGCAGGAGTGCTCGACGTCGGCCAGCGTGTGGGAGGACAGCACGACGGTGACCTCGCGTTCGGCCGCCTCCGCCATGAGCGTTCCCATGACCTCCTCGCGTACGAGGGGGTCGAGGTCCGTCAACGGCTCGTCCAGCAGCAGGAGTTCGGGCTGCTTGCCGAGAACGAGGGCGAGCGCGACACGGGTGCGTTCACCGCCGACGAGGGAGCCGACGCGGTCCGTGAGGGGAATGCCGGCGGCGCGGACGACGCGCTCGGCTGCCGACTGGTCCCATGTGGCGTTCAGTTCGCGGCCCAGGCGCAGGGTGTCGGCGACGGTGAAGTTGGCGTACAGCGGCTTGTCCTGCGCGAGGAACCCCGTACGGCGGCGGGCCTCCCGCGTACCGGCCGGCGCGCCGAAGATCCGGATCTCGCCCTCCGTCGGCCGCCGCAGGTCGGCCGCCAGCTGGAGGAGGGTGCTCTTGCCCGCCCCGTTCGGCCCGACCAGGGCGGTGACGCGGCCGGCCGGGAGGGCGAACTCGCAGTCGCGCAGGGCCCAGTCGCCGCCGCGCGAGCCGCGGAAGCCGAGTCCGGTGGCCTCCAGCGCCGCGGGCGGCCGCTCGTGGAGCTCGGGATCGGATGTCATGCGTCCCCCTGTCCGGTGTGGGTCCGGTCGTTCGGTCGGTCGGCCGGCGCGTCGCCGCCCCGCCGGGCGAGCGCGTCGGCGAAGAGCGCGCGGATGTCGTCGAGGTCCAGCCCGGCCCGGGCCGCCCGCACCATCCAGTCGGCCAGTTCGGCACGGAGGGCGGAGTCGGCGTCCGACTCGGGGCGCGCGAGGGAGCGGCGTACGAAGGTGCCGAGGCCGCGCCGGGCCGCGACGAGACCGGAGTGTTCCAGCTCGCGGTACGCCTTCAGCACGGTGTTCGGGTTGACGGCCGTGGCGGCGACGACTTCCTTGGCCGTGGGCAGCTTGTCGCCGGCCTGCAACGTGCCCATCCGCAGGGCCTGTTCGGTCTGCTGGATGATCTGCTTGTACGCGGCGACGCCACTGCGCCGGTCGATCCGGTACTCGATCACGTCGCCCTTCCATGCTTTCACTAGTTGATTAGTGGAAGCATGGTGCGGAAGTGACGCCGGGGTCAAGGCGTTCCGGTGGACGGATACGCTCGCCGTGGACCGATACAGCCGACCGCAAGGAGCGACCCCGTGGCCGCACAGGAGGCGTTCACCGAGGCGCGCGCCCGTACGCTGCTGGCCGCGGCCGGTGAGGACGCGGCCGGTTCCGAGCTGCTCGCGCTGGGCGAGAACGCGGTGTTCGGCACCCCTGACGGCGGGCCCGTCGTCCGCGTGGGCCGGGCCGACCCGGAGCTGGTCGTACGGGCAGAGCGTGAACTCCGCGTCGCCGCCTGGCTCCAGGCCCGCGGCGTCCCCGCCGTACGTGCCGTCCGCACCGGGGTGACCCTGGTCGAAGGGCACCCCGTCACCTACTGGGAGCGGCTGCCCGCCCCTGAGAGGGCCGCCCGGCCCGTGGACCTCGCCGGTCTGCTCCGGCAGGTGCACGCGCTGCCCGAGCCCCCGTTCCGGCTGCCGCCGCGCGACCTGCTGTCCGGGGTCGAGCGCTGGCTGCGGATCGCGGGCGACGCGATCCCGCCGCGGGACGCGGCGTATCTCCGGGCCCGCCGGGACGACTTCGGCGCCGCCGTACGGGAGCTGAAGCCCGCCCTGCCGCCGGGCCCCATCCACGGGGACGCGCTGCCGCGCAACGTACAGGTCACCTCGGACGGTCCGGTCCTGGTCGACCTGGAGACCTTCTCCTCCGATCTGCGGGAGCACGACCTCGTGGTGCCGGCCCTCAGCCACGACCGGTACGGCGTCCCGGACGCGGAGTTCGCCGCGTTCACCGAGACGTACGGGTGGGACGTGCGGGACTGGGAGGGCTGCGCCCTGCTGCGCGGCGCCCGGGAGACGGCGAGCTGCGCGTGGGTCTCCCAGCACGCCCCCGGAAACCCGGCCGCGGCAAGGGAGTTCGCCCGCCGCGTGACCTCGCTCCGCGAAGGCGACCAGAGCGTGCGCTGGTACCCCTTCTAGAGCGGCCCCTTCCCGCCGGGCTGTTCCTTCAGGCGGGGAAGCGCCGGGCCACCACCCGCCACGCCAGCTCCAGCAGCACAGCGGCGGCCGCGGCGACGGCGACAGCCGTCCACGGCATGACCGAGCCGATCAGCTTGAGCGCGAAGAAGTCCTGGAGCCACGGCGTCACCAGCACCACCAGGAAGCCGAGCCCCATCACGGCGACCAGCCCCACCCGCCACCACGTGTAGGGCCGCGCCACGATGGCGAGCACCCACATGGCGATGAGGAACAGGGTCAGCGTCGCCACGCTGGTCTCGGCGTCCAGCGCGTCCGGGCCCGTGTAGTGGTGCCGGGCCAGCAGGTACGTACCGAACGTGGCGGCGCCCGCGATCACCCCGGCCGGTACGGCGTACCGCATCACACGCCGGACGAAGTGCGGCTTCGCGCGCTCCCTGTTGGGGGCGAGGGCGAGAAAGAAGGCGGGCACGCCGATGGTGAGGGAGGAGAGCAGCGTGAGGTGCCGGGGGAGGAACGGGTAGGGCACCTGCCAGCAGATCACGAGGACCGCGAGCAGCACGGAGTAGACGGTCTTGGTGAGGAAGAGGTTGGCGACGCGTTCGATGTTGCCGATGACGCGGCGGCCCTCGGCGACGACCGAGGGCAGCGTGGCGAAGCTGTTGTCGAGCAGCACGATCTGCGCGACGGCCCGGGTCGCCTCGGATCCCGACCCCATGGAGACGCCGATGTCGGCGTCCTTGAGGGCGAGTACGTCGTTGACGCCGTCGCCGGTCATGGCGACGTGGTGGCCGCGGGACTGCAACGAGCCGACCATGTCCCGCTTCTGCCGGGGCGTGACCCGTCCGAACACCGAGCCGGACTCCAGCTCCCGGCCCATCTCGTCCTCCCCGCCGGGGAGTTCGCGCGCGTCCACGGGGTGCTGCGCTCCGGGCAGGCCCAGTTTCCCGGCGACGGCACCGACCGACACCGCGTTGTCGCCGGAGATGACCTTGGTGTCGACCTGCTGCTCGGCGAAGTAGTCGAGGGTGTCGCCCGCGTCGGGCCGCAGCCGCTGCTCCAGTACGGCCAGCGCCACGGGCCGTGCGGCACGTACCGCGGCCGCCGCGGACGGGTCGCCTTCCGTACGGGCCAGCAGCAGCACCCGCAGCCCCTGCGCGTTCAGTTGGCCGATGCCGTCGAGTACGGGATGGTCCGGCGCGAGCAGCACGTCGGGGGCGCCCAGCAGCCACGTACCGCTGGTGCCGTCCGGCTCGTCGAGGACCGCGCCGCTGTATTTGCGGGCCGAGGAGAACGGCAGCGCCTCCCTGAACCGCCAGCCGTCCGGCGCCGGATACGCCTCGACGAGGGCGAGGAGGCTGGCGTTCGGATGCGGGTCGGAGTCGCCGAGGGCGCCCAGCACCCGCTCCACGTGGGCCAGTTCGGCTCCGTCGAGGGGCCGCACCTCGGTGACGTCCATGCCGCCCTCGGTGAGGGTGCCCGTCTTGTCGAGGCAGACGACGTCGACGCGGGCCAGCCCCTCGATCGCGGGCAACTCCTGCACCAGGCACTGCTTCCGCCCCAGCCGGATCACCCCGATCGCGAAGGCGACGGAGGTGAGCAGCACCAGACCCTCGGGGACCATCGGCACGATGCCGGCGACCATGCGGCGGACCGCCTCGCGCCAGTCGTTGTGCTCGATGACGAGCTGCGAGACCACCAGGCCGAGCGCGGCCGGGACCATCATCCAGGTGATGTATTTGAGGATCGTGCTGATCCCGTTGCGCAGTTCGGAGTGGACGAGGGTGAAGCGGGACGCCTCCTCGGCGAGCTGCGCCGCGTACGCCTCCCGGCCGACCTTCGTCGCGGTGAAGGCGCCGCCGCCCGCGACCACGAAGCTGCCCGACAGCACCTGGTCGCCGGCCTGTTTGGCGACGGCGTCGGCCTCGCCGGTCAGCAGCGACTCGTCGATCTCCAGCCCCTCGGCCTCGGTCACCTCGCCGTCGACGGGGCACTTGTCGCCGGGGCCGAGCTCGATGAGGTCGCCGAGCACGATCTCGTGGGTGTGCACGGGGCCGCTGACGCCGTCGCGGCGCACGACGGGCCGGGTCTCGCCGAGCACGGCGAGGCTGTCCAGGGTCCGCTTGGCCCGCAGCTCCTGGAGGATGCCGATGAGCGTGTTGGCGACGATGACGAAGCCGAACAGGCCGTCCTGCAGCGGCCCGACGGCCAGGATGATCAGGAAGAGCACGCCGATGATGGCGTTGAACCGGGTGAAGACGTTGGCCCGCACGATGTCCGCCACGGAGCGGCTGCTGCGGACGGGAACGTCATTGACCTCGCCGCGCGCGACCCGGTCCGCGACCTGAGCCGCGCTGAGGCCCCGCCGGGCCAGGTCTGCCGTATCGGCGGTCTCCGTCATGCAGTCGACGGTACGGAGGAACGGGACGTACCGCCCGGAGCTCGCGGCCGATCGGCGGGAAGCGGAACGGGCGGGCCGTACCGCGTGTCAGCGGGCGGGAAGCAAGGGGCGCGCGGTGCGCCGACGGCCGTACCGGGCGCGTCAGTTGTGGCCGGGCGTGTCCTGGCCGGCGCCGCTCTCCGGGTGCGCCCCGCCCGCGGTACCGGTGGCGTCCGGGGTGCCCGTGGCGGCGGGGTCCGTCCCGGCCTTGCGGATCGCGGCGTCGCGGCGGCGTACGTACCAGATGCCGATGACCCCGAGGCCCGCGCCGGCCGCGCAGGTCCACACCCACCAGGTGTGCCCGTGGTCGGCGAACCAGCCGTAGAAGGGGAGCTGGCCGAGGAACAGCGCGAGCCACAGCAGCGTGCCGACGGTGGTGGTCGCGACGACCGGACCCTCCAGCGGCTCCGGTGCCTCGCGCTCACCGCTCGTCCACTTGTCCATGAGGCCCATGGCCACGGCTCCCTCCAGGCCAGCCCGTGCGGCTGGATCGTCCCGCCCCAGCGTACCCAGGGGACAGCGGGGTCTACGCGCGAAGATAGCGATCACAATGGTTGTTTGTTCATACTGATCTGCGTTGTATCTGACTGGAATGCATCGTGGGATGCTCCAATCTGATCTGTACTGACGCCATCTTTCACACGCTTCGAGGTCCGCATGTCTCCTTCGGCCGCCTCGGTCGAGGACGGGAAGCCGTCGGCTCCCGCCCCCCAGCCCCAGAATCCTCTGGACCGCTTCTTCAAGATCACCGAGCGCGGCTCCACCGTGCCCCAGGAGATCCGCGGAGGCCTCGCCACCTTCTTTGCGATGGCGTACATCATCGTGCTGAACCCGATCATCCTCGGGGCCGGCACGGACAAGTACGGGCATCAGCTCGACAACACCCAGCTCGTCACCGCCACCGCGCTGATCGCCGGACTCACCACGGTGCTGATGGGCGTCATCGGCAACGTCCCCATCGCGCTGGCCGCGGGCCTGGGCATCAACGCCGTGGTCTCGCTCCAGCTCGCCCCGCAGATGTCCTGGCCCGACGCGATGGGCATGGTCGTGCTCGCGGGCATCGTGCTGATGCTGCTCGTGGCCTCCGGTCTGCGGCAGCGGGTGATGGACGCGATCCCGAACGGGCTGCGCCGCGCGATCGCCATCGGCATCGGCCTGTTCATCTCGCTCATCGGTCTGGTCGACTCCGGCTTCGTCAGCCGTAACCCGGACTCCGCGAAGACCACCGTGCCGCTCGGGCTCGGCGAGGGCGGTCAGCTCCAGGGCTGGCCGGTGCTGGTCTTCGTGCTCGGCCTGGCGCTGATGTACTTCCTGCTCGTACGGAAGACCAAGGGCGCGATCCTCATCGGCATCGCCGTGATGACGGTCGTCGCCATCGTCATCAACTCGGTCGCGAGCATCCCGGACGCCAAGTGGGGCCTGGCCGTCCCGCACATCCCCGACTCCGTCGTCAGCACCCCGGACTTCGGGCTCGTCGGGAACATCAGCCTCTTCGGCGGGTTCAAGGAAGTCGGCCTGCTGACCGGCTGCCTCTTCGTCTTCACCGTGCTGCTGTCCGGCTTCTTCGACGCGATGGGCACGATCATCGGCGTCGGCGAGGAGTCCGGCCTGGCCGACGAGAACGGCCAGCTGCCGCGCATGGGCCGGATCCTCTTCCTCGACGGCGTCGGCGTCGCGGGCGGCGGCTTCGGCTCCTGCTCGGCGAACACCTGCTTCGTCGAGTCCACCGCCGGCGTCGGCGAGGGCGCGCGCACCGGTCTGGCGAACGTGGTGAGCGGTGCGCTCTTCCTGCTGGCGCTGATCTTCACGCCGCTCGCGACCGTCGTCCCGTCCCAGGCGGCCACCCCGGCGCTGCTCGTGGTGGGCTTCCTGATCCTGTCCTCGAACGTGCGGGACATCGACTGGGGCGACCCGTCGGTCGGCATCCCGGCGTTCCTGACGATGGTGTCGATGCCGTTCACGTACAGCATCACCAACGGCATCGGGATCGGCGTGCTCGCCTTCATCGTGCTGCGCGCCGCGACCGGCCGGTTCCGTCAGGTGCCGTGGCTCCTGCACGTCGTCGGCCTGTGCTTCCTCGTCTACTTCCTGCTCAACCCGATCGAGCAGCTCATCGGGGCGAAGTGACCTGAGGGACAGTCAGGGGACGGGCGGTCCGTAGAATCGTTCCGTCTCGTCGACGGACGCCTTGAAGCGCTCGTCGAAGTCATCGCGAATGAGCGTCCGGACGACATAGTCCTGGACGCTCATTCCGCGTTTGGCGGCGTGCTCGTGCAGTCGCTCGAACAGGTCCTGCTCCATACGCAGGCTGAGCACCTTCGACGTCGTATCGGTCATACGATCCACGGTGTCCGGTGGAGCCGGGACCATGTGTCGGTTTTCTGTACGGGCTCACTCGTACGTGTGAGCCGAGGTCCGGAGTGCCGTATCCGGGTGTTCCTTAGACCAGGTAATGAGTTACTCTAATAACCATGCCGGACCCGGAACACCCCGAAAACGCCGACGACATGGACGACACAGCCGCGGTGAACGCCCTGCGTTCCGCCGTGATGCGGCTGTCGCGGCGGCTGAAGCACCAGCGGGTCGACGAGTCGCTGAGCCCCACCGAGATGTCGGTGCTCGGCACCCTCGCCCGCTGCGGCACGGCCACTCCCAGTGAGCTGGCCCGCAAGGAGCACGTCCAGCCGCCGTCCATGACCCGCATCGTGGCGATGCTGGAGTCCAAGGGCCTGGTCCGGCTCGAGCCGCATCCCGAGGACCGCCGCCAGAAGGTGGTCACCCAGACCGAACAGGCCGAGTCGATGCTGGCCGCCAGCCGCGAGAAGCGGAACGCCTGGCTCTCCGAGCTCACCGGCCAGCTCGACGAGGACGAGTGGGCACGGCTGCGCGCGGCCGCGCCCGTCCTGGAAAAGCTCGCGCATTTGTAAGGAGCAGCACACCGCAGCCGAGGAGGCGAAGCCGTAGTGAGTACGGGCCACGGAGCAGACTCCGCACCCGCACCCCGAGACGACGACAAGAAGACGACGGCGGATCAGCGGCCGGACGGCCGGAGGCAGAAGCCCTCGATGTTCAGCTCGTTGAGGGTCCGGAACTACCGGCTCTTCGCCATGGGGCAGGCCGTCTCCAACACCGGCACCTGGATGCAGCGCATCGCCCAGGACTGGCTGGTGCACAGCCTCACCGGCTCGTCCACGGCCGTGGGCATCACGACGGCGCTGCAGTTCCTGCCGATGCTCCTCTTCGGGCTGTACGGCGGGGTCATCGCCGACCGCTGCGACAAGCGGAAGCTGCTCTTCGTCACCCAGTCCGTGATGGGCCTGACCGGTATCGGGCTCGCCGTGCTGACCCTCAGCGGCCAGGTGCAGGTGGCGCACGTGTACGTGCTGGCCTTCGTGCTCGGACTCGCCACGGTCGTCGACAATCCGGCCCGGCAGACCTTCGTCTCCGAGATGGTCGGCCCGGACCAGATACGCAACGCCGTCTCGCTCAACTCCGCGAACTTCCAGAGCGCCCGCATCGTCGGGCCCGCCGTGGCCGGTGTGCTGATCTCCGCGGTCGGCAGCGGCTGGGCCTTCCTCTTCAACGGGCTGTCGTTCCTCGCCCCGCTCACCGGGCTGCTGCTGATGCGCACCGGCGAACTGCACGTCAGCGAGCCGCTGCGGCGCGGCAAGGGCCAGCTGCGGGAGGGGCTCAGCTATGTGCGCAGCCATCCCGAACTGCTGTGGCCCATCGTGCTGGTGGGCTTCGTCGGCACCTTCGGCTTCAACTTCCCGATCTGGCTGACGGCCTTCACGGACGGCGTCTTCAACGAGGGCGCCGGTACGTACGCGCTGCTCAACACGCTGATGGCGGTCGGCTCCGTGGTCGGCGCGCTGCTCGCGGCCCGGCGGGGCACGACGCGGATGCGGCTGATGGCGGGCGCCGCGCTGCTGTTCGGCGTGCTGGAGATGGCGGCCGCGCTCTCGCCGTCGTACTGGCTCTTCGCCGCGCTGATGGCCCCCATCGGGATCATGGGGCTGACGTTCAACACGACGGCGAACGCGAGTGTGCAGATGGCCTCCGACCCCGTCATGCGGGGCCGGGTCATGAGCCTCTACATGATGGTCTTCGTCGGCGGCACGCCGATCGGCGGTCCCGTCATGGGCTGGGTCACCGACGCGTACGGGGCGCGGGCCGGCTTCCTGCTCGGCGGGATCATCTCCGCCGTGATCGCCGGCGCCGTGGGGCTGGTCCTCGCCCGGGCCAGCGGGCTGCGGGTACGGGTGCGGCCCTCGGCGCCGTACGTCCGCTTCGTTCCGGTGGCGGCCAAGGCTCCGGAACGTGAGCGCGAGGCGGCGGCGAGCCGGTAGCCGAGCCGGTAGAAAGTGACCATGAGGCTGTTCGCAGCGGTGCTGCCCCCGCACGGTGTCCTCGGTGAACTCGAAGCCGCCGTGCGGGCGTTGCCCGCCACCGAGGCGCTGCGCTGGAGCGAGCGCCGCAACTGGCACCTCACCCTCGCCTTCTACGGGGAGGTGCCGGAGGACACGCAGGACGAGCTGCGGGAGCGGCTGGCCCGGGCCGCTGCCCGCACCCCCGCGCCGCGGCTGGCACTCGACGGCGGCGGGCACTTCGGCAGCCGCGCCCTGTGGGCCGGGGTGGCGGGCGACCGGGACGGGCTGGACCGGCTCGCGGCGCGGGCCACCGCCGCGGGGCGGCGGGCCGGGCTGGACATGGACCCGCCCGGCAGGTTCCGCCCGCATCTCACCGTGGCCCGGGCGCCCCGGAAGGGGCCGCCCGTGACCCTCGGCCCGTACCTGGAGGAGCTGGACCGCTTCCACGGCACACCGTGGACGGTGACGGAACTCACGCTCGTACGCAGCCGGCTCCCCGGCAGCGGCGTGCCCGGGGAGCAGCCGCGCTACGAGCGGGTGGCGGGCTGGGCGCTGGAAGGATGACCGGTCCGGTTACGGTGGGGGCTGTGAATACCAAGACCAGGACGCGGATCGTGACCGGTGCGCTCTTGTTGATGTTCGTCGTCGTGGCCGTCGCGGCGGCGTTCGGACAGTAGGCCCGACCGCCGCCGCCACGGCGTCACCAGCGCTTCGAGGTCACCCGCGCCACGGCATCACCAGGCGAAGGCCTCCGGGGTGGGGCCGGGGCCCGGGAAGATTCCGTCGAGCGAGGCCAGCAGCTCGTCGTCGAGCTTCAGCTCCACCGCGCGCAGCGCCGACGACAGCTGTTCCGCCGTGCGCGGACCGACGATCGGGCCCGTCACGCCCGGCCGCGTCAGCAGCCATGCCAGCGCGGTCTCGCCGGGCTCCAGACCGTGCTTGTCCAGCAGGTCCTCGTACGCCCGGACCTGCTCGCGCACCTGCGTGTTCGCCAGCGCGCCGGCGGACCTGCCCGTTCCCGTACGGCCCGCGCCGCCCTGCTTCTCCTTGCGCAGCGCGCCGCCGAGCAGCCCGCCGTGCAGCGGCGACCAGGGGATGACGCCCAGGCCGTACTCGCGTGCCGCAGGGACGACCTCCATCTCGGCCCGCCGCTCCGCGAGGTTGTAGAGGCACTGCTCGCTGACGAGGCCGTACGAACCGCGGCGGGCGGCGGTCTCGTTGGCCTGCGCGATGTTCCAGCCGGCGTGGTTGCTGGAGCCCGTGTAGAGCACCTTGCCCTGCTGGACGAGGACGTCGATCGCCTGCCAGATCTCCTCCCACGGCGTACGGCGGTCGACGTGGTGGAACTGCAGCAGGTCGATGTGGTCGGTACCGAGCCGCTTCAGGCTGCCCTCGACGGAGCGGCGGATGTTCACCGCGGACAGCAGGTCGTGGTTGGGCCAGGGGTTCTCGTGGGGCGCCATGTTGGCGTACAGCTTGGTGGCGAGGACGGTCTTGTCGCGGCGGTCGCCGCCCTTCGCGAACCAGCTGCCGAGGATCTCCTCGGTGCGGCCCTTGTTCTCGCCGAAGCCGTAGACGTTGGCGGTGTCGAAGAAGTTGATGCCGGCGCCGAGCGCGGCATCCATGATCGCGTGACTGTCGGCCTCGTCGGTCTGCGGACCGAAGTTCATCGTGCCGAGGACGATGCGGCTCACCTTCAGGCCGGTGCGGCCCAGCTGTGTGTACTTCATGGCTGTTCAGCCAAGTCGTTCGAGTGGGCTCTAAGCAAGGGCCCTTCGGGGGAGGGCGCCGTGTCGTGTGTCCCGCGAGGGTGCTTGGCGGCTGCGGCCCTGCTTCGCGGGCGTTTGCGCAGTTCCCCGCGCCCCTTATCTTGCGCAGTTCCCCGCGCCCCTCAGTAGTTGTTGAAGCCTGCTGTGCGCAGGGAGTCGTAGGCCTCCCGTACCCGTGGGGGGACGGGCTGCGGGACGGTGTGGCCCAAGGCCGGGTATTCGATGATGCGTTGGAGCTCGCCGACGAGGACGTCCACGATCAGCTTCGCGTGGCTGCCCGCGGCCACGAGATGGTCGTCCAGGTCGCCCGGGGGAGAGGCGCACACCAGCTCGGTGTCCGGCCACTGCCTGCGTGCCGTCGCGTACGGCCGGCGCTCCAGCTTTGACACCAGCAGCACCGAGCGGGGCGCGAGCCCCGCCTCCTCCAGCAGGCGGCGGGAGAACGCGATGTTCTCCCCGGTGTTGGTGGCGTGCGGCTCCACCAGGACGGCCTCGGCGGGAACGCCGAGGGAGACCGCGTGCTCGCGGTAGTGCTCGGCCTCGCCGCGGGGGAAACGGGCCGCCGTGAGCGGGGTGTTGCCCCCGGTGAACAGCAACAGCGGGGCCAGGCCCGCGTGGTAGAGCCCGGCACAGCGGGTGGCGACGTCCAGGTCGTACGTCCCCAGTCCGACGGCCACGTCGCAGCGGCGCGGCTCGTGGCCCAGCAGGTGGTACTCCCAGATCAACCGGGCCTGCCGGCGCTGCTCCCGGGACACGCCCGCGCCGCGGGTGCCCGTCTCCTGTGCGCTGTCCATCCGCTCCATTCTGCGCGAACGAAACGTGTGGCACCGCCCGTTACCCGAAAGCGTGAATAGCCGTTCCGCACAATCGAATTCACATTTGATCACCGAACCGGTCTCCCCGGGAGCGGCCTGCATGTCCTTCGAAAACAGGAACGTCAGCCGATCGCGGCAACACGGCGTCGTTGAAAGAGATAACTTGCCTACCCCGCTACGAACCCGGCCCGTAGAGAAGTGCGCCGCGGCCGGGATCCGATTCATGGAACGGTGGTCATGGTGCTCATTCATCCGGCCGCTTCGGTCTCGCCCGAGGCCGAGCTGGCGGAGTCGGTGCAAGTCGGTCCGTTCGCTGTCGTCGAGCCGGGCGCCCGGGTGGGAGCGGGGGCCGTCATCGAGGCGCACGCCGTGGTGCACGGTGCCGCCGACCTCGGCCCGGGGGTCCGGGTGGGGGTGCACGCCGTGGTGGGCGGCGACCCGCAGGACCTCTCCTTCGACCCCAAGGTGCCCACCCGCGCCGAGGTGGGGGCCCGCACGGTGCTCAGGGAGGGCGCGACCCTCCACCGGTCCACCCGGGAGGACGTGCCCACCCGGGTCGGCGCCGGCTGCCTGCTGATGGGCAACACCCACACCGCGCACGACTGCCTGATCGGCGACGGCGCCGTCATCAGCCAGGGCACGGCGCTCGGCGGCCACGTCGTCGTGGAGGACCAGGCGGTGCTCGGCGGCGCGGTGGCGGTGCACCAGCACGTACGGATCGGCCGGCTGGCCATGGTGGGCGCCGCGTCGAAGGTCACCCAGGACGTCCTGCCGTACACGCTCGTCGACGGTTCGCCCGCGCGGCACTGGCGGGTGAACCTCATCGGGATGCGCCGCAGGGACCTGGCGGCGGCCGAACAGGCCGCGATGCGCCGGGCTTTCCTGGCACTGCAGCGCGGCGAGCCGGACATCGAATGCGACGAGAGCGACGACGGCAGCCCCGTGCGCGCCCTGCTGGACTTCCGCGCCGCGCCCTCCCAGCGCGGTATCGCCGATTTCGGCAGGCGCGAGCGGCTGGCGCGAAAGGCGGATGCGTAATGAGCTGGACCCTGGGCGAGTTGGCCGAGGAATTCGACGGGAAACTCGTCGGCCCCGCGGATTTCGAAGTGCGTCCGGTGCCCGCCGATGTGGAGGATCCCGGCGGCATCGCCTTCTGTGAGAACAGCCGCTATCTGAGCCGGGCCACCGGAGTCGGCGCCGTGCTGCTTCCCGAGCATCTGTCGACCGCTGAAAAACCGTATGTGCAAGTCGCCGATCCGCGGGAGGTGTTCGCCCGCATGCTGAAGGATCTGGAGCGGCCCCTGCCGCTGGCCGAGGGCGTCCATCCGACGGCCGTCGTCGACCCGGAGGCGTACGTCGACCCGTCCGCGTCCGTCGGCGCGTACGCCGTCGTCGAGCGGGGCGCCGTCGTCAACGCCGGTGTCCGCGTCTACCCCTTCACATACGTGGGCGAGAACTGCGTCGTCGGCGCCGGCAGCGTGCTCTATCCGCACGTGGTGCTGTACCAGGACGTACGGCTCGGCGAGGGGTGCGCCGTGCATCCGGGCGCCGTGGTGGGCACCGAGGGCTTCGGCTTCGCCCGCGACGGGGACGGCTGGCGGAAGGTGCCGCAGGTCGGGGACGTACAGGTCGAGGACGAGGTGGAGATCCGCGCGCTGGCCTCCGTCGAGCGGGCGAACAGCGGCACGACGCGCATCTGCCGGGGCGCCAAGATCGGCAACCTCGCGCACGTCGGCCACAACGTCCGCATCGGCGAACAGGCCCTGATGGTGCCGATGTCGGGGATCGCGGGGAGCTCCGTACTCGGCGACCGGGCCGTGCTGGGCGGCGGCGCCGCCGTGGGCGACCACGTCACCGTCGCCGAGGGCGCGCAGCTCGGCGCGCGCGCCCTCGCCACCCGGGACATCCGCGAGCCGGGCACGTACGTGGGGCAGCCGGCGCGGCCGCTGCGGCAGCAGTACCGGGTGGAGGCGCTGCTGCCGCGGCTCCAGGAACTCTTCGACCGCGTACGCGAATTGGAGCAGGCCCTGCCCGCGCAGCGCGACCCCGCACAGGAGCAGCCCGAGGAGGGGCGATGAGCTTCCGCCGCACAGTCGCACGGCCGCTGGACCTCGAAGGCGTCGGCCTGCACTCCGGCAAGCCGGTCGAGATGACGGTCGCGCCCGGTGACGACGGCATCGCCGTGACGTACGGGCCGCACCGCGTTCCCGCCGTCCCCGCCGAGGTCACCGGCACGGCGCGGTGCACCAGGCTGGGCCAGGTCTCCACGGTCGAACATCTGCTGAGCGCGCTGGCCGGGGTGGGCGTGACCGACGCCGAAATCACCGTCTCCGCACCGGAGATCCCCGGCTGCGACGGCAGCGCCCTCGTCTTCGCCGACGCGCTCATCGGCTGCGGGATGCGGCGTCTCGCACCCCGTACGGCGCCCCGGCTGCGGCACACGGTCGAGTACGAACAGGACGGCACCCGGATCCGGGTGAGCCCCGGGACGGGCCGCTGGCAGTGCACGTACGACCTGGGCGCCCGCTGGCCGGGCGCGCAGACGGTCGCCGCGTGGCTGCCGGAGGAGTACGCGGAACTGGTGGCGCCCGCGCGGACGATCGTGCTCGCCGAGGAGATGGAGGCCGCCCGGCAGCAGCAGTTGGGCCGCGGGCTCGACGAGGGGTCGGTCGTGGTGATCGGCGAGCAGGGGTACGCGGGCCCGGTCCGCTTCCCCGACGAGCCGGCGCGGCACAAGCTGCTCGACCTCATCGGCGATCTCTATCTGTCCGGACTGCCGGTGCACGCGCTGGACGTGGAGGCCTACCGGTGCGGCCACACGGCGAACCTGCGGGTGGCACACATGCTCGCGGAGGCGGTGCGGCGGACCTGACGGCCGCGGCTGGTGGAGACTGTGCACATGTCTCAGCTAGTGCGTCAGCTTGTGCGTGTGCGCCGTGGTGCCGTGGTCCTCGCCGTCGCGGGGGCGGCCCTGACCGTTCCTGTCCAGGCGGCTCCGGCCGTCGCCGCCGCGGCGGACGACAGCCCGTCCTCCTTCACCCTCGACGACCCGCGGATCACCGAGTCCAGCGGCATCGCCGCCAGCCGTGCGCACAAGGGCGTCTACTGGACGCACAACGACTCCGACGACGGCCCGTACGTGTACGCCGTCGACAGCCGTACCGGCAAGACTGTCGCCCGGGTCACCCTGCAGGGCGTCGACCCCCGTGATGTGGAGGCCATTTCGGTCGGCCCGGACGGCGATGTGTACGTCGGCGACATCGGCGACAACCTGGGCGGCGAATGGCCCGAGGTGTGGATCCACCGCTTCCACGAACCGGAGGAACTGCACGACCAGACAGTCGACACGACGAGCTACACGGTGCGGTACGCCGACGGGCCGCGTGACGCCGAGTCGATGATGGTGCACCCCCGTACGGGACGGGTCTACATCGCCAGCAAGAGCAGCGAGGGCAAGGGCGCGATCTACGAGGGCCCCGCGGAGATGTCGGAGTCCGGAGTGAACACGTTCCGCCGTATCGCCCGTACCGATGTGTGGGCGTCCGACGGGGCGTTCTCGCCGGACGGCACACGCCTCGTCCTGCGCAGCTACTTCAACGGCAAGATGTACGACTGGAGCGCCGGCGCCCCCTCGCCGCTGGGCAGGGTCACCGTCCCCATGCAGGGGCAGGGCGAGTCGGTCACCTTCGCACCGGACGGCCGGACGCTCATGTACGGGTCGGAGGGCGAACGCAGCACTGTCGAACCCGTGGAACTGGACGGCAAGTTGCTGCCGAAGAGCGCCGCGCACGAGAAACAGGACGACGGTTCACAGGACGGCGCTCAGGGCGGACAGAACGACGACGCGCAGAACGACGGCAAGGGCGGCGCCGGGGACAACGCCTTCGTGAAGGCGGGCGTCACGTTCGCCGTGGCCCTCGGACTGTGGATTGTCCTCAAGAAGACCTTCACCAGGCGTCGTTCGGACTGACGCGCGCGGCGGGCTAAGGGGCGCTCCGGCCGGGCTCTGCCTCGGTGCCGCCCTTCCCGCCGGTGTCGCGCTTTCCCTCGATGAGGGTGGCGAAGCCGTCCAGCAGGGGGCGGAGGCCGAAGTGCATCGCCTCCTCGCCGCTCATCGAGTAGGAGTCCTCGTCCATCACTGACAGCCGGGGGAAGCGGCCCTCCGCCATGGCCCGCTCCATGTACGGCAGTTGGGCCGACCAGAACTCCTCGTCGGTGACCCCCGACTGCTGCGCCGCCTCGCTGGCCAGTACATGCGAACGGGCCGAGCCCTGCACGTAGTTGTCGATGGCGACCAGGATGCCGATCTTCTCCCGGCCGCTCAGGCCGAGGCCCTCCAGCGGGATGAGGGCCAGTTCGAGCCCGTTCATGGCGCCCGGGCCCAGCAGCGGGCGGGCCTGATTGACCTGGAGCAGCCAGGGGTTGCCCGTGTAGAGCGCCCACGAGCCCTCCGCGATCAGCTCCAGCGCCGCACGCCAGCCGAGCGAGCGGAACGTCTCCGCGTCCTCGGCCGGGCTGTTGACGTGGTCGACCATCAGGTCCAGCAGGACGCCCTTGTTGGGCACGTACCGGTAGAGGGACATCGTGCCGACGCCGAGCTCGGTGGCGACCCTGCGCATCGACAGCGCCGGCAGTCCCTCCCGGTTGGCGATGCCGATCGCGGCGGTGACGATCCGGGCCGGCGTGAGCCCGGGCTTCGGCCCCCGCCCCGGCGGCTCCCCGGTGCCCCACAGAAGGTCGAGGCTGCTGGTCAGATGGCCGCCCGCGGCGTGTTCCGTACTCATGGTGACCGCCATCCTAAATCCCCTTGCACGGAACTGCGTAGGGTGTACGCTTTTAAAAGTGAGTACAGCGTACCCAGTTTTTGGGCTCCGGGATCGGCAGCTTCCGGCCGCGGGAACAGCGGCCACAACAGACAGGGGAGAACCGTGACTTCGACTCATCCGGCGGCCGCGGGCGGCACGCCGGGGGCGTACTCGGTCGTCGCCGAGGGACTGCGCAAGACGTACGGCGACAAGCACGCGCTCGACGGCCTCGACCTCGCCGTACCCCGCGGCACCGTGCACGGCCTGCTCGGCCCGAACGGCGCGGGCAAGACCACGGCGGTGCGCATCCTCGCCACCCTCAGCCGGTCCGACGGGGGCCGCGCGCTCGTCGCCGGGCGGGACGTGTCGAAGGAGCCGCGGCAGGTGCGCCGGCGCATCGGCCTGACCGGGCAGCATGCGGCGGTCGACGAGATCATCACGGCCCGGCAGAACCTGGAGATGTTCGGCCGGCTCTTCCACCTCGGCGGCGCGCGGGCGAAGAAACGCGCGACGGAACTGCTGGCGCAGTTCGGCCTCGCGGAAGCGGCCGGCCGGCAGCCCAAGGACTTCAGCGGCGGCATGCGGCGCCGGCTCGACCTCGCCGCCAGCATGCTCCTCGCACCCGAGGTGCTGTTCCTCGACGAGCCCACCACCGGCCTCGACCCGCGAGGGCGCAGCGAAGTGTGGGAAGCCGTACGGGAGTTGGCGGCGAACGGCACGACCGTGCTGCTGACCACGCACTATCTGGACGAGGCCGACAAGCTGTCCGACCGGATCTCCGTCATCGACCGCGGCCGTACCGTCACCGACGACACCCCGGCCGGCCTCAAGCGGGCCATCGGCGGCGACCGCATCGAGGTCGTCGTCAGCGAGGCGGGCGCGCTGACGGAAGCGGCGAGGGCCGTCGCCCGGGTCGCCGCGGACGGCGCCGAGCCCGAGACGGACACGGGGGAGCTGCGCGTCCACGCCCCCGTACCGGTCGGCGGCGGCGTGCCCGCGCTGACCGAAGTCGCCCGCGTACTGCAGGAGTCGGGCATCTCCTGCGAGGACATCGGGCTGCGCCGGCCCACGCTCGACGAGGTCTTCCTGACCCTGACGGGGCACGGCGCCGCCGACAGCGCGGCGGCCGGCAAGACGGACGAGAAGCAGGGGGTCAGCGCATGAGTACGGACACCGGCACGGACATCGGCTCGGGGGCCGGTACGGGGACGGGCGCGGGCGGCGTGGGCACGGGGCCCGGGTCCGGCTCTGGCTCCGGGGCCGGGGTCGCCGGGGACGTGGCACCCCCGGACGGGCGGCGGATGTACTGGGCCGTCGCGGACTGCTGGACCATCGTCCGCCGCGACCTCACCCACCTCACCAAACAACCCTCGCTGATCGCCTGGCAGCTGGGCTTCCCCATCGTCTCGGTGCTGCTCTTCGTGTTCGTCTTCGGCAGCGCGATGGACGTCGGTGAGGGCGTGGACTACAAGGACTTCGCGATGCCCGGCATGTTCGCGATGACCATGGCCTTCGGGTTCATGAACACCGCGATGGCCGTCGTCATCGACAAGGAGCGCGGCGTCACCGACCGCTTCCGCTCCCTGCCGATGGCGCCCTCCGCGGTGGTCACCGGGCGCGGCGTCTCCGACGTCCTGCACGCCGCGCTCGACCTGGCGGTCCTGGCGGCCATCGCCCTTGTGGTGGGCTGGCGTTCGGACGGCGGGCCGCTCGCGACGCTGTACGCGTTCGCGCTGCTGCTCCTGCTGCGGTTCTCGCTCATCTGGGTCGGCGTGTGGATCGGCCTCATCACCCCCAACCAGGAGGCCGCGGGCAACCTCTTCGCCGTCGCCTTCCCGTTCGGCATGATCTCCAGCGTGTTCACGCCGCCGTCCGCGATGCCGGACTGGCTGGGCGCGATCGCCATGTGGAACCCGGTGTCCGCGACGGCGAACGCGGTCCGCGACCTGTACGGCAACCCGCTGCCGACGGGCGGCAGCTGGATCGAGCAGAACTCCGCGCTGATGGCGGTGGTCTGGCCGCTGATCGTCACCGCCGTCTTCCTCCTCCTGGCGGTCCGCAAATTCCAGTCCCTCAACACGTGAAGCGCTACCGCGCAGGGACCGCCCAGGCCCACGTGACGGCCCGCCTTTTCGCGGGGCGGAGGCCGCCCCCTCTCCTCGCCACAGCGGTACGTGCTCCGCACGGGGGGCGGCCCGGCGGTATGAACGCGAGCCGCGCACAGACCGCCGACCGGGCCCGCGGGGGCCTCTTCCCGCTGCGGCGGGAGGGGAGTTGCGGGTCGGGCGGGGTGGGCGCCCAGGGGGTCGAGTCGGCGGGTCTGCCCGGCCCGTGCTGGTCAGCCTCTCCGCCGCAGCGGGACGTGCTCCGCACGGGGCGGGTCGGTGGTGTGAGTGCGGGGTGCGCGTAGACCGCTGGGCGGGGGTCTGGGGCGGGACGGGGAAGGGGCCCGGGCACTTGGTGTCCGGGCCCCTTCACGTGCGTCGCGGCCCGCCCAGCCCGCGGGCACCGCACAGCGCGTAGCGTTACCGCGTTATCGCGTTACAGCTTCTCGATCACGTAGTCGATGCAGGCCGTCAGGGCCTCCACGTCGGACGGCTCGACCGCCGGGAACATGGCGACGCGCAGCTGGTTGCGGCCCAGCTTGCGGTACGGGTCGGTGTCGACGATGCCGTTGGCCCGCAGGACCTTGGCGACCTGCGCCGCGTCGATCGCGTCGTCGAAGTCGACCGTGCCGACGACCTGCGACCGCTGCGCCGGGTCGGTGACGAACGGCGTCGCCTGCTTGGACTCCTCGGCCCAGCCGTACAGCGCGCGCGACGACGTCGCGGTGCGGCGCACCGCCCAGTCCAGACCGCCCTGGCCGTTCAGCCACTCCAGCTGGTCGTTCAGCAGGAACAGCGTGGAGAGCGCCGGGGTGTTGTACGTCTGGTTCTTGCGGGAGTTGTCGATCGCCGTCTTCAGGTCGAAGAACGCCGGGATGTGCCGGTCGGACGCGGCGATCCGCTCGGCGCGCTCGATCGCGGCCGGCGAGAAGACGCCGATCCACAGGCCGCCGTCGGAGGCGAAGGACTTCTGCGGGGCGAAGTAGTAGACATCCGTCTGGGAGATGTCGACCGGCAGGCCGCCCGCGCCGGACGTCGCGTCGACGAGCACCAGGGCGTCGTCGTCCGCGCCGGACACGCGCTCGATCGGCATCGCGACGCCGGTCGAGGTCTCGTTGTGGGTGAGGGCGTACACATCCACGCCCTGTTCGGCCCGCGCTGCCGGGTGCGTACCCGGCTCGGACTTGATCACGGACGGGGCGTCCAGCCACGGCGCCAGCTCGGCGGCCTTGGCGAACTTCGACGAGAACTCGCCGAAGGACAGGTGCTGCGACTTGGTCTGGATCAGACCGTGTGTCGCGATGTCCCAGAAAGCGGTGGAACCACCGTTTCCGAGCACCACTTCATACCCCTCGGGGAGCTGGAACAGCTCCTTCACTCCGTCACGCACCTTGCCGACCAGGTCCTTGACCGGGGCCTGGCGGTGTGACGTGCCGAGCAGAGAGGTACCGGTGGCAGCCAGGGCGCTGAGCGCCTCCGTACGCACCTTGGACGGGCCCGAGCCGAATCGACCGTCGGCGGGCTTGATGTCAGCGGGAATCTGGAGATCAGCCACGCGGGCAGCCTAGTGCGTCCCCCCTGCTCCGCGGTACACGGTCCGTACGTCGAGACGCGGACCGGCACACGGTTGCCGTACGAACGCCCTGCGTACGCGGGGTGTGTTCGGGCCCGCTGCGGTTCGCGCCGAGGTGCGGCCCAGCGGTGCGATGCCGGGTGTGTGGTAGCTTGCGAACGCCAGTCGACCCCTGTCACCAGGCGGTTCGTACAAGGGAATCCGGTGGGAGTCCGGAGCTGACGCGCAGCGGTATGGGAGCTGGGCGAGTACAGGCCACTGGAGCACGGAAGCTCCGGGAAGGCGCTCGTCCGTACACGATCCCGAGCCCGAAGACCTGCTGGCCGCAAGAGGCCGCCGGGCTCCGCGCATGAGCCCCCGACGGAAAAGGGACCATGGCGCTATTCCGCCACCGCAGCCGCCGCCGCGCGCTGTCCATATCCGTGCTGATACCTGTCGTTCTCGGCCTGGTCGCGTCCTGCGGCGCCCAGGGCGGAACGGATCCGGAGGGGAAGGGCGCGGACAAGGCCGCCCCCGCCGGATACCCCAAGAAACTGGACAACTGCGGGCAGAAAGTGAAAGTTGAGCGGCCGCCGACGCGCGCCGTGTCCCTGAACCAGGACTCCACCGAGCTCCTGCTCTCCCTCGGCCTCGGCGACCGGATCGCGGGCACCGCGACCTGGACCGACCCCGTACTGCCCGAACTGAAGAAGGCCAACGCGAAGATCCCGCGGCTCGCCGACAACAACCCGTCCTTCGAGCGGGTGCTGGACAAGGAGCCGGACTTCGTCTCCGCCACCTTCGAGTCCACCCTCGGCAAGGGCGGCGTCGCCCGCCGCGGCGACTTCGAGAAGCTCGGCGTCCCCACGTACGTCTCCCCGGCCGACTGCGAGGGCAAGACCACCGCGGGCGGCGGCGACGGCTCCCGTACGAAGCCGCTCACGGTGGAGACCGTGTACGGCGAAATCCGCGACCTCGCCGAGGTGTTCGGCGTGGAGAAGCGCGGCGAGAAGCTGATCGGCCGGCTCAAGGCGCGGGAGGCGAAGGCCACCGAGGACGTGAACGCCTCGGACGCCCGGCTGATGTACTGGTTCGCCAACTCCGAATCGCCCTATATGGCGGGCTGCTGCGGCGCACCCGGCGCGATCAACCGCGCCGTCGGCGCGAAGAACGTCTTCGACGACACCCGCCAGGAATGGCCGCAGGTCAACTGGGAGGACGTCGCCGACCGCAACCCCGACATGATCGTTCTCGGGGATCTGACACGGAAGCGGGAGACCGCCGAATCCGCGAAGCAGAAGATCGAGTTCCTGGAGTCGAACCCCGTGACACGGCACATGGAGGCCGTGAAGAAGAAGCGGTACGTGCTGCTGAGCGGGGCCGCGATGAACCCGTCCGTACGGCTGCCGGGCGAAGGCGTGGAGAAAGTGGCCGCGGGACTGCGGAAGTTCGGGCTCGACAAGTGAGGGGACTTCCGAGGGGACTTCCTGTGAAGCGGGCGCCCTCCGGGGAGGGGGCCGGGGAGGTGTCCGGTTCGTCCGGTGAGGGGGCCGGGGCGGACCCGTCCGGTTCGCCCGCGTCCGGGCTTTCTGCGGCCGGGGCTTCCGTGTCCGGTTCGGCTGCGGACGGGGCTTCCGTGTCCGGTTCGGCTGCGGACGGGCCCTCCGTGTCCGGGACTTCCGCTTCCGTCGGCCGGTCCGGCTCCGCGTCCGCCGTGCCCTCCGGGAAGCCGCGGCTGCGGCTCGGCGTGCTGTGGATGGGCGGACTCGCGCTGCTCCTGCTGTCCGTCGCCGTCACCATCACCATCGGCCCCTCCGACATCCGCGTCACCGACGTGTGGGGCGTCGTCGCCGAACACCTCGGCTGGGGCGGCTCCACCGGCCTCACCCCCATCCGCGAGGGCATCGTGTGGGACCTGCGGCTGCCCCGTACGGTCCTCGCCGCCGTGTGCGGCGCCGGACTCGGCGTGTGCGGCGCCATCATGCAGTCCCTGCTGCGCAACCCGCTCGCCGACCCGTACGTACTCGGCGTCTCCTCCGGAGCTTCCACCGGCGCGGTCCTCGTCGTCGTCCTCGGCGTCGGCGGCAGCGCCGTCACCCTCCCCATGGGCGCCTTCGCCGGAGCGCTGCTCTCGTTCGTCCTGGTCCTCGCCCTCGCCTACGCGTCCGGCGCCACCAACGAACGCGTCCTGCTCGCCGGTGTCGCCGGCATGCAACTCTTCTCCGCGCTCACCTCGTTCATCGTGATGTCGTCCGCCGACGCCGAGCAGACCCGCGGCGTACTGTTCTGGCTCCTCGGCTCCCTCGCCAATGCCGGCTGGACCGATGTCGCCTTCTGCGCCGGCGCTTTGGCGCTCGCGCTGCTCGTGTGCCTCGCGTACGCGCACCACCTGGACGCCTTCACCTTCGGGCAGGAAGCGGCCGCCGCGCTGGGCGTCTCGGTCCGCCGCGTACGGCTCGTCCTGCTCGTCGTCACCGCGCTGCTGACGGCGACGCTCGTGAGCGCCGCCGGGGCGATCGGGTTCGTCGGGCTCGTGCTGCCGCACGCGGCCCGGGCTGTCGTCGGGCCGGGGCATCGGGGGCTGTTGCCCACGACGGCACTCGCCGGTGCGGTCTTCCTCGTGTGGGTCGACACCGTGGCCCGTACCGTGCTCGACCCGCAGGACGTACCGGTGGGCGTCGTGACCTCGCTGATCGGCGTCCCCTGCTTCGCGTTCATCCTCCACCGCAGCCGGAGCGTGCGATGACCGCGAGTGTGCGATGACCGCGAGCGTGCGATGACCGCGAGTGTGCGGCCGGCGACCGCGGAAAGGAGAGCCGACAAGTGACCCTGCAAGCCGTGGACGTGACCTGGAACGCCGGCGGACGGCGCATCCTCGACGGCGTCGACCTCTGCCCCGAACCCGGTACGACGGTGGGCCTCATCGGCCCCAACGGGTCGGGGAAATCGACCCTGTTGCGGCTCCTCGCCGGCATCCGTACGCCCTCCACGGGCACCGTCACCCTCGACGGGACGCCGCTCGCCCGCATGAAACGCAAAGCCGTCGCGCGCCGGGTCGCCGTCGTCGAGCAGCACGCGGACACCGGCGTCGACATGCGGGTCCGCGACGTCGTACGGCTCGGGCGCATCCCGCACCGCGACGCGTGGTCCGGCCCCTCGCCGGACGACGACGCGGCCGTCCGTACGGCCGTGGAACAGACCCGCCTCGCCGACAAGCTCGATCAGTCCTGGCACACCCTCTCCGGCGGGGAACGCCAACGCGTGCAGATCGCCCGCGCCCTGGCCCAGCAGCCCGACCACCTCCTCCTCGACGAACCGACCAACCACCTCGACATCCAGCACCAGTTGGACCTGCTGTCGCTCGTGGTCCGGCTCCCCGTGACCAGCGTCGTCGCGCTCCACGACCTGAACCACGCGGCGATGTTCTGCGACGAACTGGTCGTGCTGCGGGGCGGTTGCGTGGTGGCCTCCGGCCACCCGGAGAAGGTCCTGACGGAGGCGCTGATCGCCGACGTGTACGGGGTTCGTGCGCGGGTTTCCCCGGAGGGGGCCGATGGGCGGCCCAGCATTCGCTTTCTGGCCCCTGAGGTGTGACGTTCCTTCCCGGGGGGTGCTGGGTGGGGGGCTGCGTTGGGTGGGGGCGCTTGCGCTGTGCGGGTTTGCGCTGTGTGGGGGCGCTGGCGCTGTGCGGGGTGTGTGGGGTGGGGGTGCGGGGTTCATGTGCGGGGGTGGGGGTGGTGGCTCCGGGGGACCCCGGGACGCATGATTTACGGGCCGCGCCCCCGGTCATGTTCGGGCTGGGCCCGTCATTGGCTGTGCACGGCCCGAAAATCACGCTGTATTGTCCCGGGGCGCCCCCTGCGCCCCCACCCCCACCCGCGGCCATGCCCCGTGGGGAGTGGGGAGTGGGGAGTGAGGGGTTCGGGTGGGAGGGGGTGGATGAGGGTGACGGTGGCCCGGGTCATTCCCTGTGCCCCAGCCCGCCTTCGGCCATGAATCGGGTGGGGGCCCTGCACTCCCAGCCCCGCCTCCGGTCGTGACCCGGGGGAGCGTGAGGGGTTCCGGGTGGGAGGAAGTGACCGGGTTTTGGGGTGCACCCTGCGCCCACAGCCCCACTCACCGTCATGACCCGGGTGGGAATGAAGGGTTGGGGGTGAGGAGGGGGTGAGATCACAGGGGGGCGGGGGGCGAGGGCGTAAGAGCGAGGCTGTGGGACGCGGGAGCGACAGGGGGCCGGGGCCTGCGGGTGTGCGGGGTGGAGGGGTGGGGGTTCTTCGGTCTGGTCGGTCTCCGGCATGAAGGGTTTTTCATGTCTGGCTCACCGGGACGTCATCGTCTCCGGTGACGGTGGGGTGAGGTGACCCGTCAGGAGGCAGCGGAATGGATTGGTCAGGGGAGCGGCGAATACGTGGGGGTGCGGTGCGCCGCTGACCCCTACGGGGCGGGGCGCGCCGGCACGGCTACGGATCCCCCATCGGCCCCGCCCTCATGGAGGCAGCATGACTGCCGACCCCCTGGCCCTCATCAACGCCCTGATCCGCGCCCAGGCCTACCGCTCCGAACACCCCACCCAGGACCCGGAGTCGGAGCCCGAACCCCGGCCGCAACCAAAGACCGGCCCGCACACCAAACCCCGAACGGGCTCCGGCCCCGCGCCCGCCCCACAGCCCGACCCCGCAAAGAAAGCAACCGACCCCTAGACCCCAGACCCCCCGAAGCCCAACCGAACAACGCCGGCCCCACCTCACCCCACCCGGGCCATGACCGCAGGCGGGGCCAAGAACGCAGCGGTGCCCCAAAACCCCAGCCACCCCTCATCCCTCACCCCTCACCCCACGCGGTTAATGAGTTCGGGTGGGGCTGGAGGCGCACGGGACGCCCCGCCCCTTCCACCCGGACACATGACCGGACGGGACGGAGGACCCGGGGCGTACCCCGGAACCCTCATCACCCCACCCGAACTCCCCACCCTCACGCGGTTCATGAGCGCGGGTGCGGCTCGTACCCCGAGACTCCCGTTCATGACGGGACAGGGGCCGAGGACGCAGGACGCACCCGAACCCCCTCCACACGGTTCATGACGGCGAGTGGGGCTGGAGGCGCATGGCCTACCCCCGGCCCCCGTCCCCAGCTGCGGGTCATGAGCGCGGGTGGAGTTGGGGCGCACGGAACGCCCCGGAGCCCCCTCCCCCCCCACCCTCACCCGGGTCAGGACTGGACGGGGCCGAGGGCGCAAGGCGTGACCCGGAACCCCGCACGCTCACCCGGGTCTTGACCGGAGGTGGGGCTGGGGGTGCAGGGCGCACCCCACCCCCTCACCCGGGTCATGACCGGGCAGGGCCGAGGGCGCAAGGGGTGGCCCGGGACCCCGTGACCCCTCACCCACTCCTCCCACCCGAACCCCTCACTCCCCACTCCCCGCGGGGCATGGTCGCGGGTGGGGGTGGGGGCGCAGGGGGCGCCCCGGGACAATAAAGCGTGATTTTCGGGCCGTGCACAGCCAATGAGCGGCCGGCCCGAACATGTCGGGGGGCGCGGCCCGTAAATCATGCGTCCCGGGGTCCCCCGGAGCCACCACCCCCACCCCCGCACATGAACCCCGCACCCCCACCCCACGCACCCCGCACAGCGCAAGCGCCCCCACCCAACGCAAACCCCGAGACGCGCCGCCCGCGTACAAGGGCCACGTCGGGGGACCGAAACGGTGCAGGGTGGGGGGATGGCTGAGGTGAGGGCAGAGGTCGAGGGCGCGCTGCGGAAAGCGGTGCGGGGCGAGGTCGAGTTCGACGCGGGCAGCCGTGCGCTGGTCACGATGGACGCCTCCAACTACCGGCGCGTCCCCGAAGGGATCGTCGCGCCGCGCGACGCGGACGATGTCGCGGCCGTGCTCGCCACGTGCCGCGAATACGGCGTGCCCGTCGTCGCGCGCGGCGCCGGCACCTCGATTGCCGGGCAGGCCACGGGAGTCGGCGTCGTACTGGACTTCACCCGGCACATGAACCGCATCGAGGCGGTCGACCCCGGTTCGGGGACGGCCCTGGTGCAGCCCGGAGTGATTCTCGACCGGCTGCGGGACCGGGTCGCGGAGTACGGCCTGACCTTCGGCCCCGACCCCTCCACGCACAGCCGCTGCACCCTCGGCGGGATGATCGGCAACAATTCGTGCGGGTCGCACTCCGTGGCCTGGGGGACGACGGCCGACAACGTACGGGAGATCGAGGCCCTCACCTACGGGGGAGAGCGGGCTCTTCTCGGGGCCGGCGGCGGAGGGGTGCCGGCCCGGATCCGGGAGGCGGGGCGGGAGCTCGTACGGGACGAACTGGCCCGGCTCCGTACGGGTTTCCCCGAACTCCCGCGCCGCATCTCGGGGTACGCCCTCGACGAGCTGCTCCCCGAGCGGGACGAGAACTGGGCGCGGGCCTTCACGGGAAGTGAGGGGACGCTCGGGGTGCTCACCCAGGCGACGGTGCGGCTCGTACCCGTTCCCGGAGCACGTGTCCTCGCCGTGCTCGGCTACCCCGACGAGAGCGCCGCGGCCGAAGCGGCCGCGGCGCTGCTGCCGCACCGGCCCCTCACCGTCGAGGGCATGGCCAACGACCTGGTGGGGGACACCGCGAAGGCGGCGCTGCCGAAGGGCGGCGCGTGGCTGTTCGTGGAGATGGGGGGCGGCGACGCGGGCGAAGCGCGGGCGCGCGCCGAGGAGTTGTGCCGTGCGGCGGCCGTCGACGGCGCCGCCGATCATCTGCTGGTCGCCGATCCGGGGGCGCAGCGTTCCCTGTGGCGGGTGCGGGAGGACGCGTCGGGCACGGCGACACGCATGCCGGACGGCAGCGAGGCGTGGCCCGGCTGGGAGGACTGCGCGGTGCCGCCGGCGCGGCTCGGCGCGTATCTGAAGGACTTCCGGGCGCTTCTGCGCTCGTACGGTCTGCGGGGTCTCCCCTACGGGCACTTCGGCGACGGCTGCATCCACGTCCGGATCGACTTCGACCTGCTGGGCGCCGAAGGCATCCGGAAATTCCGGGAGTTCAGCCACGATCTCGCCGACGTGGTCGTCGCGCACGGCGGTTCGCTCTCCGGTGAGCACGGCGACGGGCAGGCGCGCGCCGAACTGCTGCCGAAGATGTACGGCGACGAAATGACCGCGCTGTTCGGCCGGTTCAAGGATGTGTGGGACCCCGACGGGGGTCTGAACCCCGGCATTCTGGTGCGGCCGGCCCGCATCGACGACAACCTGCGCTTCGCGCCGCTGCCCCGGAAACCCGTCGACGTGGCGTTCGGCTATCCGCACGACGGGGGCGACTTCTCTGCCGCGGTACGCAGGTGCGTCGGTGTCGCCAAGTGCCGCAACACCACGGCGGGAGCAGGGGTGATGTGTCCCTCGTTCCGTGCGACGGGTGAGGAGCAGCACTCCACGCGGGGCCGCGCCCGGCTGCTGCACGAGATGCTCGCCGGGGACGCCGAGAACGGCGGCGGGGCGCACGGCGAGGACGCCGTGGTGCGCGACGGCTGGCGGTCCGAGGAGGTACGGGAAGCGCTCGATCTGTGCCTCTCCTGCAAGGGCTGCCGCAGCGACTGCCCCGTAGGGGTCGATATGGCCACCTACAAGGCGGAGTTCCTGCACCACCATTACGAGGGCCGCCGCCGGCCCATGGCGCACTATTCGATGGGCCGGCTCCCCGAATGGCTGCGGCTGGCCGCCGCGTCCAGGACGGTCCCGCTGCTCAACGCCGGTGCGCAGGCAGGACCGTTGGCCCGGCTGGGCAAACGCCTCGCCGGGCTGACCCCGGAACGGGACATCCCCGCGCTGCCCCGTGAACCGTTCACCCGCTGGTGGCGGAAGCAGGAGTGGCGCGGCGCACAGGGCGACACCGGGCAGCGCATCGTCCTGTGGCCGGACACCTTCACCAACTACCTGTCCCCGGAAGCCGGTTCGGCTGCCGTACGGGTGCTGCGGGACGCCGGGCTGCGGCTCGCCGTGCCGCCCCGGCAGGTGTGCTGCGGGCTCACCTACGTGTCGACGGGCCAGCTCGACCGGGCCCGCACCGTACTGCGCCGCACCCTGGACCGCGTCGAGCCGGCCCTCGACACGGGCCTGCCCGTCACCGTGCTCGAACCCCCGTGCGCGGCGGCCCTCAAGACGGACCTGCCCGAACTCCTCGGCGACGACCCGCGGGCCGCACGCCTCGCCGGCGCCGTACGCACCTTCGCCGAGACCCTGGAGGAGTACGCACCCGACTGGGAGCCACCCCGCGTCGACCGCCCCGTCGCGGGCCAGCTGCACTGCCACCAGCACGCCGTCCTGGGCGAGGACGCGGACCGCCGTCTGCGTGAACGGGCCGGGCTCACCGGCGAGTTGAGCAAGGGCTGCTGCGGTCTGGCCGGCAACTTCGGCTTCGAGGCGGGCCACTACGAGGTGTCCGCCGCCTGCGCCGAGGACCAGCTCCTCCCCGCCGTACGGGCCGCCCCCGACAACGCGGAACTCCTCGCCGACGGCTACTCGTGCCGCACCCAGCTGGACCAGCTGGGCAACGCCCACAGCCGCCACCTCGCCGAAGTCCTAGCGGAGGCCCTGGACGACCCCCGCCCCTGAGGGGGTTCAGGCACTCAGGCCATGCGGCCCACCTGGATCACGAGCACGGTGATCGTGTCGTCATGGATCTCGTACAGGGCGCGGTAGCGGCCCGCGTGGATGCGGCGGAGAGTGTCGGCTCCGTAGGGGACGCTGCCGGCGGGGCGCGGGTCCTCGGCCAGCAGGTCGACCGTGTCGAGGAAGAAGCGGAGCCCGTCGGGGTCGTCCTTGAGGAACCGTACGGCCTTGTTGGTCGCCGACGGGTCCCAGACGATGCTGTAGGTCAACGCTTCTCCAGGCCCAGCATGGCGCGCACCTCTTCGTGGGGGACGGGTGTGCCTGTCTCCCCCCGCTGCTGGCGTGCGCGGTACTCGGCAAGGGCCAGGGCGTCCTCTATGTCGGCCAGCTCCTGGGCGCTGATGATGACGGCAGCGGCCTGGCCGTGGTCGGTGATGCAGGTGCGTTCGCGTGAGCTGGCGGCACGGCGGACGAGCTGCCCGAACCGGGAACGGGCCTCCGTGATCGGCATCGTGTTCTCGCTCATGACAGAAGTGTACACAAGTGACTGGTCGGCTATTCGGGCATGGAAACCCCTCCGAGATTTCCATGCAAGCACGCTTGATTGTTTCCCGGCAGGGTGCCACGCTCCTTGTGCGGAGGGCGAGTTGAGGGGAGCGCACCCATGGCCGAGGCCGGCGCCGTACAGGCTGTGCTGGACGATCTGCGCGCCGAGGGCGAGGAGCTGGAGCGTCTCGTGGCGGCGCTGCCCCCGGAGCGGTGGGCGGCGCCCACGCCCGCCGCGGGGTGGACGGTCGCCCATCAGATCGCCCATCTGGCGTGGACGGACGAGCGGTCCCTGCTGGCCGTACGGGACGAGGCCGCGTTCCGCGCGGAGGCGCAGGAGGCCCTCGAAGCGGCGGACACGTTCGTCGACGACGCGGCGCGGTGCGGGGCCCGTGACGAGCCCGGGGTCCTGCTCGCACGCTGGCGTGAGGGCCGGGGCGCGCTGGCGGAGGCGCTGGCCGCGCACCCGCAGGGGCAGCGTCTGCCGTGGTACGGGCCGCCCATGAGCGCGGCCGGCATGGCCACCGCGCGGCTCATGGAGACCTGGGCGCACGGGGCCGACGTCGCCGAGGCCCTGGGGGTGACCCGCGAGCCCACCGCGCGGCTGCGGCACATCGCCCGACTCGGGGCGCGCACGCGGGACTTCGCGTACGCGGTGCACGGGGTGGAACCCCCAGGGGAACCCTTCCGGGTCGAGCTCACGGCCCCGGACGGAACCCTGTGGACGTACGGGCCGGAGGACGCCGTCCAGCGAGTCACCGGCGACGCGCTGGAGTTCTGTCTGCTGGTGACTCAGCGGGTGCACCGCGACGACACCGGCCTGACGGCCGAGGGCCCCGACGCGGACCGCTGGCTGGACCTCGCCCAGGCCTTCGCGGGCCCACCGGGAGACGGCCGCGAGCCGAAGGGATCACGCGACCCGCAGGGAACACGCGACCCGCGGACGGCGGACGAGCCGAAGGGGCCACGCGACCCGAAGGGATCGCACGACCTCAAGGGATCACGCGATCCGCAGGCAGCGGACGAACCCAAGGGATCACGCGACCCGCAGGACTCACGCGACCCCAAGGACTCACGCGCCCCGCAGGCGGCGGACGAGCCCAAGGGATCACGCGGCCCCAAGGACTCACGCGACCCACGGACGGCGGACGAGCCGAAGGGATCGCACGACCCGAAGGGGACACGCGACCCGCGGACGGCGGACGAGCCGAAGGGATCACGCGACCTCAAGGGATCAGCCCCGAAGGGATCCCCCAAGTGACGCGCGGCGAGGACACGTTGCGGGTCGGGAACTGCTCCGGGTTCTACGGTGACCGGTTCGAGGCCATGGAGGAGATGCTCCGCGGCGGCGACCTGGACGTGCTGACCGGGGACTATCTCGCCGAGCTGACGATGCTGATCCTCGGCAGGGACCGGATGAAGGACCCCGCGCGGGGCTACGCGAAGACCTTCCTGCGGCAGCTGGAACAGTGCCTGGGCCTCGCACAGGACCGCGGCGTACGGATCGTCACCAACGCGGGCGGGCTGAACCCGGCCGGGCTGGCCGATGCCGTAGGGGAGTTGAGCGAACGAGTCGGGGTTCCCGTACGGGTCGGGCACGTCGAGGGTGACGACCTCACGGGCCGCGACTGGGGCCGCGACGGCGTGCTGACGGCCAACGCGTACCTCGGCGGCGCCGGAATCACCGCCTGCCTGGACGCCGGCGCGGACCTCGTCGTCACCGGACGCGTCACCGACGCGGCGCTGGTCAGCGGTGCCGCCGCGGCTCACTTCGGCTGGCGCGAGGACGATTACGACGCGCTGGCGGGCGCCGTCGTCGCCGGACACGTCCTGGAGTGCGGCGCCCAGGCCACGGGCGGCAACTACGCCTTCTTCGCCGAGGACGGCATCGACGTGCGCCGCCCCGGCTTCCCCGTCGCGGAGATCGCCGCGGACGGCACCTCGGTGATCACCAAGCATCCCGGTACGGGCGGCGCCGTCACCGAAGGCACCGTCACGGCCCAGCTGTTGTACGAGACGGCCGGCGCCCGCTACCCGGGCCCGGACGTCACCGCGCGGCTCGACACCGTACGGCTGCGGCAGGAGGGCCCCGACCGGGTGCGCGTCGACGGGGTGCGGGGCGAGGCGCCGCCGCCCGACGTCAAGGTGGGGCTGTCCCGGCTCGGCGGCTGGCGGAACGAGGTCGTGTTCGTCCTCACCGGGCTCGGCATCGACGCCAAGGCGGCGCTCGTACGGGAGCAGATGGAGGACGCGTTCACGCGCGGCGGGCGGCGGCCGGCGGAGGTCCGCTGGACCCTCGCGCGCACCGACCACGACGACGCGGACGTACAGGAAGAGGCTTCGGCCCTGCTGCGGATGGTCGTGCGCGACCCCGAACAGGACGCCGTGGGGCGGTCGGTGAGCGGCGCCGCGGTCGAACTGGCCCTCGCGAGCTACCCCGGTTTCCATGTGACGGCGCCGCCGGGCAAGGGCTCCCCTTACGGGGTGTTCGAGGCGGCGTACGTGCCGGCGGACGGGGTGCCGCACCGCGCTGTGCTGCCCGGCGGGGAGCGGGTGGAGGTGCCGGCGCCCCGCGCGGCCCGGGCGCCCGCCCCGGTGCCGGAACCGGAACTGCCGCTGGAGCCCGCCTCGTACGGGCCCACGCGGCGCGCACCGCTGGGCGCGCTCCTCGGAGCGCGGAGCGGGGACAAGGGCGGCGACGCGAACCTCGGCGTATGGCTGCGGGAGCCGCAGCCACAACCGCAGCCGCAGCGACAGCCGCAGTCACAACCGCAGCCACAACCACAACCGCAGCCGCAGCCGCTGACGGGCGACGGGCGGCAGACGGCAGAGGACACCTGGGCCTGGCTGACGCATGAGATGACGGAGGACCACCTCCGTCATCTGCTCCCCGAAATCCGCCACTTGAAGGTCACCCGCCACCTCCTCCCCAACCTCCACGCCGTCAACTTCGTCATCGAGGCCCTGCTCGGCGAGGGCGTCGCCTCCCAGGCGCGCTTCGATCCGCAGGCCAAGGCCCTGGGGGAGTGGCTCCGCTCCCGGCACATGGACATACCCGAAAGGTTTCTCCCGTGACCGTGCTGCAGTCGGCGCTCGACGCCGGAAGCCCGGAGTTCGCCGCCAACCGCGACACCATGCTCGGCAAGCTCGCCGAGCTGGAGGCCGAGCACGACAAGTCCCGGGCCGGCGGCGGCGAGAAGTACACGGCCCGCCATCACGACCGGGGCAAGCTGCTCGCCCGCGAGCGGATCGAGCTGCTGCTCGACCCCGACACCCCGTTCCTCGAACTGTCGCCGCTGGCGGGCTGGGGCAGCGACTACACCGTCGGCGCCTCGCTCGTCGCGGGCATCGGCGTCGTCGAGGGCGTCGAGTGCCTGATCACCGCCAACGACCCGACCGTACGCGGCGGGGCGAGCAATCCGTGGACGCTGAAGAAGGCGCTGCGGGCCAACGAGATCGCGTACCGGAACCGGCTGCCCTGCATCAGCCTCGTGGAGTCGGGGGGTGCCGATCTGCCCAGCCAGAAGGAGATCTTCATCCCCGGCGGCGGGCTGTTCCGCGACATCACCCGGCTCTCCGAGGCCGGAATCCCCACGCTGGCCGTGGTGTTCGGCAATTCCACGGCGGGCGGCGCGTACATCCCCGGCATGTCCGACCACGTGATCATGGTCAAGGAGCAGGCCAAGGTGTTCCTCGGCGGCCCGCCGCTGGTCAAGATGGCGACAGGCGAGGAGGCCGACGACGAGGAGCTGGGCGGTGCGGAGATGCACGCCCGCGAGTCCGGCCTCGCCGACTACTTCGCGCTGGACGAGCCGGACGCGCTGCGCCAGGCCCGCCGCGTCGTCGGCCGTCTCAACTGGCGCAAGGCGCACGCCGATCCGGCCGCCACGGCGGGCGTCCCGGAACCGCCGAAGTACGACGAGGAGGAGCTGCTCGGCATCGTGCCGGGCGAGCTGAAGGTGCCGTTCGACCCGCGCGAGGTGATCGCGCGGATCACGGACGGCTCGGACTTCGACGAGTTCAAGCCGCTGTACGGGCCGAGTCTGGTGACCGGCTGGGCGCGGCTGCACGGCTATCCGGTGGGCATTCTGGCCAACGCGCAGGGCGTGCTGTTCAGCGAGGAGTCGCAGAAGGCCACCCAGTTCATCCAGTTGGCCAACCAGCGGGACATTCCGCTGCTGTTCCTGCACAACACCACCGGCTACATGGTGGGCAAGGAGTACGAGCAGGGCGGCATCGTCAAGCACGGCTCGATGATGATCAACGCGGTGTCGAACTCCAAGGTGCCGCATCTGTCGGTCCTCATGGGCGCCAGTTACGGCGCGGGCCACTACGGCATGTGCGGGCGGGCGTACGACCCGCGCTTCCTGTTCGCCTGGCCGAGCGCCAAGTCGGCGGTCATGGGCCCCCAGCAGCTCGCGGGCGTGCTGTCGATCGTGATGCGCGAGTCGGCGGCGGCGAAGGGCAAGCCGTTCGACGAGGAGGCCGACGCGGGGCTGCGCGCCATGGTCGAGGAGCAGATCGAGGCGGAGTCGCTGCCGATGTTCCTGTCGGGGCGGCTGTACGACGACGGCGTCATCGACCCGCGCGACACCCGCACCGTCCTGGGCCTGTGCCTGTCCGCCATCCACACCGCACCCGTCGAAGGCGCGCGGGGCGGCTTCGGCATCTTCAGAATGTGAGGGGCAGCCACCACATGATCCAGTCCGTACTGGTCGCCAACCGCGGTGAGATCGCCCGGCGCGTCTTCCGCACGTGTGCCGACCTCGGTATCGCCACGGTCGCCGTGTACTCCGACGCGGACGCGTCGGCTCCCCACGCGCGGGAGGCCGATGTCGCTGTACGGCTGCCGGGCAGCGCACCCGCCGACACGTATCTGCGCGGCGATCTGATCGTGAAGGCCGCGCTGTCCGCCGGGGCGGACGCCGTGCACCCCGGCTACGGCTTTCTGTCGGAGAACGCCGGCTTCGCCCGCGCCGTACAGGACGCGGGACTCGTGTGGATCGGGCCGCCGCCCGAGGCCATCGAGGCGATGGCGTCCAAGACCCGCGCCAAGCGGCTGATGGGCGACGCGGGAGTGCCGCAGCTGGCTCCCGTACGGCCGGAGGACGTCACGGAGGCCGATCTGCCGCTGCTGGTGAAGGCGTCGGCGGGCGGCGGCGGCCGCGGGATGCGTGTCGTACGTGAACTCGCCGCGCTGCGGGGCGAGATCGAGGCGGCGGGCGCCGAGGCGGCCTCCGCGTTCGGCGACGGCGAGGTGTTCACGGAGCCGTACGTGGAGCGCGGCCGGCATGTCGAGGTGCAGGTTCTCGCCGACGAGCACGGAACGGTGTGGGCGCTCGGCACCCGCGACTGTTCTCTCCAGCGCCGGCACCAGAAGGTCGTCGAGGAGGCCCCGGCGCCCGGACTGTCCGACACTCTGCGGAACACGCTGCACAGCGCGGCGGTCAAGGCGGCGCAGGCCGTGGGCTATCGGGGCGCGGGAACGGTGGAGTTCCTGGTGTCCGGTTCCGGGCCCGGGTCCGCGGAAGAGGGCGACGGGGCGGACGGCAGGGCGTACTTCCTGGAGATGAACACCCGGCTGCAGGTCGAGCACCCCGTCACCGAGCAGGTGCACCAACTGGACCTGGTCTCCGCACAGATACGCGTCGCCGAGGGCAGCGCACTGCCGCGGAACGGTCCGCCGGTTCCGCACGGTCACGCTGTCGAGGCCCGGCTGTACGCGGAGGATCCGGCACAGCAGTGGCAGCCGCAGACCGGAACGCTGCACAGGCTGGACGTTCCCGACGGTGTCCGGCTGGACAGCGGGGTGACGGACGGCGACACGATCGGTGTGCACTACGACCCGATGCTCGCCAAGGCCGTCGCCTGGGCGCCGTCCCGTACGGAGGCCGTACGCAAGCTGGCGCACGCTCTCCAACGCGCGCGTGTGCACGGTCCGGTGACCAACCGGGAGCTGCTCGTACGGTCACTGCGGCACCCCGATTTCGCCGCGGCCCGGCTCGACACCGGCTTCTACGACCGTCACTTGGACGCGCTGACCCGGCCCGCCGACCCGCAGGCCGAACGGCTGGCTGCGCTGGCCGCCGCGCTCGCGGACGCGGCCCGTACGCGTGCTGCCGGTACGACGGTGACCGGCAGGCTCGGCGGCTGGCGCAACGTGCCCGCCGCGCGGCAGAGCAAGAGCTACCGCGCCGAACCCGACGGCACCGAGCACGAGATCCGCTACCGCCTCACCCGCGACGGGCTCGCCGCCGAGGGCTTCCCCGGCGTCGCACTGGTCCGCTCGGCGCCGGACCGGGTGACGCTCGAAGCGGACGGTGTGACACGGGACTTCGAGGTGTCGGTGTACGCGGGCAGTGCCGCCGTGTACGTCGATTCGGCGTTCGGCGGGCACGCCTTCACCGCGCTGCCCCGTTTCGCCGACCCGGCCGACCGTACGGAACCGGGCTCCCTGCTCGCGCAGATGCCGGGCACTGTCGTACGGGTCGCCGAAGGGCTGGCGGTCGGCTCCGCCGTGGAGGCGGGACAGCCGCTGCTGTGGCTGGAGGCGATGAAGATGGAGCACAAGGTCGTCGCTCCCGCCTCCGGCACGCTCACCGCGCTGAACGCCGAACCCGGCCGGCAGGTCGAGGTCGGTGCGCTGCTCGCCGTCGTCTCCGACGACGAAGCGGCAGCCGAAGAGAAGGCACCCGGCGCGAAGCCGGCAACGCAGAAGGAGTCAGCATGACCGAGGCCCCGCCCGCCCTGCTGGAGACCGAGGAACAGCGCGCACTGCGCGACGCCGTCGCCGCGCTGGGACAGCGCTACGGCCGCGACTATTTCGCCGCTGTCGTCCGGGACGGCAAGCACACGGACGAACTGTGGGCCGAGGCCGGCAAGCTCGGCTATCTCGGCGTCAACCTGCCCGAGGAGTACGGCGGCGGAGGCGGCGGCATGGCCGAACTGGCCATCGTGCTGGAGGAACTGGGCGCGGCCGGCTGCCCGCTGCTGATGCTCGTCGTGTCACCCGCGATCTGCGGCACCGTCATCGCCCGCTTCGGCACGGAGGAGCAGAAGCGGGCCTGGCTGCCCGGACTGTCCGACGGGCGGCTGAAGATGGCGTTCGGCATCACCGAACCGGACGCGGGCTCCAACTCGCACCGCATCACCACCACCGCGCGCCGCGAGGGCGACGAGTGGGTCCTCAACGGCCGGAAGGTGTTCATCTCCGGTGTCGACATAGCCGACGCGACGCTCATCGTCGGGCGTACGGAGGATTCGCGGACCGGAAAGCTGAAGCCGTGCCTGTTCATCGTGCCGCGCGAAGCGCCCGGCTTCTCGCGCAGCATGATCGACATGGAAGTGTCGGCGCCGGAGAAGCAGTTCGAGCTGGTGCTGGACGAGGTACGGCTGCCGGCCGGCGCGCTCGTGGGCGACGAGGACGCGGGGCTGCTGCAGCTGTTCGCGGGCCTCAACCCGGAGCGCATCATGACCGCGGCGTTCGCGATCGGGATGGGCCGGTACGCGATGGAGCGGGCCCTGGAGTACGCCCGTACGCGGCAGGTGTGGAAGGAGCCGATCGGCGCGCACCAGTCCATCGCGCACCCCCTCGCACAGGCCCATATCGACCTGGAACTCGCCAAGTTGATGATGCGCAAGGCGGCACTGCTGAACGACGCGGGCGACGACACCGCGGCCGGCGAGGCGGCCAACATGGCGAAGTACGCCGCGGGGGAGGCCAGCGTGAAGGCCGTCGACCAGGCGGTGCACACGCTGGGCGGCAACGGGCTCACCCGCGAGTACGGACTGGCCCAGATGATCACGGCAGCGCGGGTGGCCCGCATCGCCCCGGTGAGCCGCGAAATGATCCTCAACTACGTGTCGCACCAGAGCCTCGGCCTGCCCAAGTCGTACTGAGCCCCGCGGAAGTCCTATTGAGCTCCGTGGACACCGCAGTCCCGTACCGACCGTGCCGAACGGAGGCCCCGTGGAGACCGATGGAACCCGGCTGGTGCCGCGCACGTACGAGCGCGGCATCACCACCCTCACCCTCGACTCGCCGCACAACCGCAACGCCCTCTCCGCGCGCCTGCTCACACAGCTGCACGAGGGGCTGGAAGCCGCGGCGAAGGACCCGGACACCCGTGCCGTGCTGCTCACGCACACGGGCGGCACGTTCTGCGCGGGCGCCGATCTGAAGGAGGGCAGCGGCACTCCGCACGATCTGGTCCGGCTGCTGCGGAGCATCGTGGAGCTGCCGAAGCCGGTGGTCGCCCGGGTGACGGGACACGTACGGGCGGGCGGGACCGGCCTGTTGGGGGCCTGCGACATCTCGGTGGCCGGGCCCGGGGCGAGCTTCGCGTTCACCGAGGCGCGGATCGGGGTGGCCCCCGCGGTGATCTCGATGCCGCTGCTGCCCCGCCTCGACTCCCGCGCCGCGAGCCGCTACTACCTCACAGGGGAACGCTTCGGCGCGGCCGAGGCGGCGCGGATCGGGCTGATCACCCTGGCCGCCGACGCCGCGGGCGGCGGTGCGGACGGAGACGGCGGCGCGGGCGTGGACGCGGCGCTCGCTCCGGTGCTGGACGGGCTGCGGCGGGGCTCCCCGCAGGGGCTCGCGGAGTCGAAGCGGCTGGTGACGGCGGAGGTCCTGCGGGCCTTCGACCGGGACACCGATACCCTCGCCGCACTGTCCGAGCGGCTGTTCGCCTCCGACGAGGCGCGCGAGGGCATGACCGCTTTCCTCGAACGACGGGATCCCGAGTGGGTGTGGTGACCGCAGATTTCCGGGAGGCCCCGCGGTGAACGTCCGTGGTGCCGAACCCAAGCAGGACCGCAGCCGTGCCACCCGGCAGCGGCTGCTGGCGTCCGCCGTGACGTGCCTGGCCGAACACGGCTGGTCGGGCAGCACGGTCACGGTCGTCGCCGAGCACGCCGGGGTGTCGCGCGGTGCGGCGCAGCACCATTTCCCCACCCGCGAGGACCTGTTCACGGCTGCCGTCGAGTACGTGTCGGAGGAGCGGTCGAAGGCCCTGCGCGCCCTCCCCGCGCCCGCGGACACGCGGGAAGCGGTGAGCACACTGGTCGGCCTGTACACGGGTCCGCTGTTCCGTGCGGCGCTGCACCTGTGGGTGGCGGCGTCGAACGAGCCCCAACTGGGCCCGCGTGTCACGGATCTGGAGGCCCGTATCGGCCGCGAGACGCACCGGATGGCGGTCGGACTGCTGGACGCCGACGAGAGCGCGCCGGGTGTCCGGGAGACGGTGCAGGGCCTGCTCGACATGGCCCGTGGCCTGGGGCTTGCCAACCTGCTGACCGACGACAGCGCGCGCCGTGAACGGGTCGTCGACCAGTGGTCGGCGATCGTGGCGGACGCGCTGCGCTGACACCCCGCGGGCCAACTCCCCTGTGTTCCTCATTCATTGACCTGGATGAGGGCCACGGGGGATTCGTGTGTGTACGCGTATTGACGCTCCATCAGGCCACTTCTAGTGTGACGGCTCATTCAGGGACTTGGCAGCAGTTCATATCAGTGAACAGAGGAGCCGTGATGTCCACACCGGACTGGGTCGTACTCGGTGCCTACTTCTTCGTCATGGTCGGCATCGGTCTCTACTCGAAGCGCCGCGTCTCCACCGTGGCCGACTTCTTCACCGCACGAGGCCGCATCCCCTGGTGGCTGTCCGGCATCTCGCACCACATGTCCGGCTACAGCGCCATCATGTTCGTCACCTTCGCTGCCGTCGCGTACGACTCCGGGGTCACGGTCTACTTCTGGTGGCCGCTCACCATCGGCATCGGCATCGGTATCGGCGCCTTCCTGTTCGCACCCCGCTGGAACAGGCTGCGCGCCAAGCACGGCGTCAACTCACCGCTCGCGTACCTGGCCATCCGCTACAACCTGCCCACCCAGCAGGTGCTCGCGTACAGCGGCGCCGCGCTGAAGGTGGTCGACATCGCGGCCAAGTGGGTCGCCATCGCCGTCCTGTTGCAGGGCTTCGCGAACATCCCGCTGGTCGTGGGCATCATCGTCACCGGCCTGTGCACGATGTTCTACGTGACCTTCGGCGGACTGTGGGCCGATGTCCTCACGGACTTCGGACAGTTCATCATCCAGTTCGTCGCCGGCATCGCCATGCTGGTCGCCGTCATGGCGCACCTGGGCGGCGTCTCCACGCTGTGGACGATGTGGGGCGACCTGCCCGAGGGACACTCCGACCCGGTCAACGGGACGGTCACCACCGGGCTCATCATGGCGTTCCTGCTGGTGAAGACCTTCGAGTACAACGGCGGCATGTGGAACCTGTCGCAGCGCTACATGGCGGCACCGTCCGGCAGCAGGGCGAAGAAGTCGGCGCTGCTGTCCAGCATCCTGTGGATCGTGTGGCCGCTCATCCTGTTCATACCGATGATCGCGGCGCCGCTGATCGTGCCGGGCCTCGACAACGGCGAGGAGTCGTACATCAAGCTCGCGCAGGAGCTGCTGCCGACCGGGCTGATCGGACTGCTGCTGGCCGGCTTCTTCTCGCACACCATGGCGATGGTCGCGTCCGACTCCAACGTCATCACGGCCGTCATCACCCGCGACCTGGCGCCCGTCCTGGTGCCGAAGGTGCGCCGGCTGACGCAGAAGAACCAGCTGCTGTTCGCCCGCATCACGACCATCGCCTTCGTGACCGTCAGCATGAGCTTCGCGCTGTTCAGCGATCCCGACGGGTTCATCATGACGGTCGTCGTCAGCATCGTGGCCGCGACGATGGGACCGATCTCCATCCCGCTGATGCTGGGGCTGCTGCCCTGGTTCAAGCGGAACGGGCCGATGGCCGCCCTGGTGTCCTGGGCGGGCGGTCTCGCCGTCTGGGCGTACCTCTACTGGGGCATGGAGGGCGCGTCCGAGACGCAGAAGGTCGGCTTCCCGGTGCTCACCTCGCTCGTGCTGTACCTGCTCGTCGGCCTGATCAAGCCGGAGGGCACCCCGCAGGGGGCCGCGCTCGTCGACTCGCTGAACGACGACCCCAGTGACGAGGAACGGGCGGCGCTGGAACGGAAGTTCCTCGCCGACCCCGAAGACGATCCCGCCTCCGGCGAGGAGACGTCGGTGGTCGCGCGCTGAGCGTTCCGCGCGGTGCCGCACGCGCCGGTCCGGGTGCCCCGAGGGCCTGTCCGGCGGGTGCGGCACCGCTGTGGGTTCGCGCAGTTCCCCGCGCCCCTGTCAGGGCGTGCGGTGCCCGTCGATGGAGCCCGCGGACCGCGAAGCCGGCCCCACGTAGCGGGCCGAGGGACGTACCAGCCGTCCCGTGCGCTTCTGCTCCAGGATGTGCGCCGACCAGCCGGCCGTACGGGCACACGTGAACATCGAGGTGAACATGTGCGCCGGCACTTCCGCGAAGTCCAGGACGATCGCCGCCCAGAACTCCACATTGGTCTGCAGCACCCGGTCGGGCCGCCGGCTGCGCAGCTCGTCCAGCGCCGCCCGCTCCAGTGCCGCCGCGACCTCGTAGCGCGGCGCGTCCAGCTCCCTCGCCGTACGCCGCAGCACCCGCGCGCGCGGGTCCTCGGCGCGGTACACACGGTGCCCGAAGCCCATCAGCCGCTCGCCCTTGTCGAGCTGCCGCTTCACGAACGCCTCGGCGTCACCCGTACGTTCGATCTCCTCGATCATCCCCAGCACCCGGGACGGCGCCCCGCCGTGCAGCGGCCCCGACATCGCGCCGACCGCGCCCGACAGCGAAGCGGCCACGTCGGCGCCGGTGGACGCGATGACGCGCGCGGTGAACGTCGAGGCGTTCAGCCCGTGTTCGGCCGCCGACGTCCAGTACGCGTCGACGGCGGCGACGTGCTTCGGGTCGGGCTCGCCGCGCCAGCGGCGCATGAACCGCTCCACGACCGTGTCCGCCTTGTCGATCTCCCGCTGCGGCACCATCGGCAGCCCCGGCCCGCGCGCCGACTGCGCCACGTACGACAGCGCCATCACCGCGGCCCGCGCCAGATCGTCGCGGGCCTGCTGCTCGTCGATGTCGAGCAGCGGTTTCAGGCCCCACACCGGCGCGAGCATCGCCAGCGCCGACTGCACGTCGACCCGGATGTCGCCCGAGTGCACGGGAATCGGGAACGGTTCGGCGGGCGGCAGCCCCGGGTTGAAACTGTCGTCGACGAGCAGTCCCCACACGTTCCCGAACGTGACCTGGCCGACCAGGTCCTCGATGTCCACGCCTCGGTAGCGGAGCGCGCCGCCCTCCTTGTCGGGTTCGGCGATCTCCGTCTCGAACGCGACGACTCCCTCGAGCCCGGGTACGAAGTCGGACATCAGGCGGCTCCCTCGTGTGTGCCGGCAGTGGTACTGCCGGACTGGTCTGTGGTGACGGACTGTCCGTGGTGACGGTCTGTCTCTGTGACGGTCGGTCTGTGGTGTGACGGACGGCGACCGGACGGACGGCCGGGTGCGGCCGGACGGCAGGTGACCGTGGGTCAAGTCTGGTGGCGGGCGGGGCCGGTCCGGTTCCACCGCCGCGCCCCGTGGCGGCTGGCGGACCGTTCCGCATGCCTCGCTGATGCCCCGTGCGGCGGGAGTTCACCCGGCCCGGCCGGCCGTACGCGACAGCCGCGGCCCGTGACACCCCTGGTGGGGACCGCGATTCTCGCGGGTCGCGTGTGCCGGGGGAAGGGTGAGAAGCGGCACAGCGGCACGGAACGCCCGTCAGGAGTACGGCATTGCGGCAATGGGCAGAATGGCAGCCCGCGCACAGGGGCGCACGAGGGGGCGCACGAGGGGGCGCACGACCGCCTGCCCACGGGTGCTTCGGGGGGCCCGCGGGCCATGCTGCAAGATATGCGCGTGCCACACGCTGACGATGACGCCGCCCGCAGGACGACACTCGACCCGGCGACCATGCGCGCCGCCTACCGCGCGAAAGGCCTCTCGGAGGGGGAGCTCGCCCCCGATCCGTTCATCCAGTTCACCCGCTGGTTCACCGATGTGTCGGACAGCGGGCTGCACGAGCCCAACGCGATGATCGTCTCCACCGCCGATGCGGAGGGCCGCCCCAGCTCCCGCACGGTGCTGCTGAAGCAGTACGACGAACGGGGCTTCGTCTTCTTCACCAACTACGGCTCCCGCAAGGGCCGCGAGCTGGACGCCAATCCGTACGTCTCGCTGCTCTTCCCCTGGCACGGCATCGCCCGCCAGGTGATCGTCTCCGGTACCGCGGAGCGCACCGGGCGCGACGAGACCGCGGCGTACTTCCGTACCCGGCCGCACGGTTCGCAGCTGGGCGCCTGGGCCAGCGACCAGTCGTCCACCGTCGACTCCCGCGAGGACCTGGACCGGATGTTCGAGGAACTGTCGGCCCGCTACCCGGAGGGCGAGGACGTGCCGGCACCGCCGCAGTGGGGCGGCTTCCGGGTGCGTCCCGACGTCGTGGAGTTCTGGCAGGGCAGGGAGAACCGGCTGCACGACAGGCTGCGCTACGTCCGCAAGGACGACGACGGCGGCCGGGCGGCCGGCGACGGCACAGCGGACTGGGACGTCGAACGCCTCTGCCCCTGACGGTCCCCGGGGCTGTGAACACGCAGACGGCCCGTGGGCTGCTCCTCCCGCGCGAGGCGGAAGGCGCCGGTCGGACGAGTCCGACGAGCCCACGGGCCGGGTGACTGCTTGAGATTGGCCGGCGAACCGGCGACACACAGTGTGGCGTCGGCGCTAGGCCGCAACCACCTCACGCGTCCGGTAAGAGTTCATCTGCCGGATCACCTCCTTTCTCGTGTGCCTTGCACGGTAGGTACCGGTACCGACGGGCCGCAAGCGAATTTCGAGGCGGCAACGATTTCCCCGATTGAGGTGTGTGCTGAGTCACGTTCGCGTTGAATGAAGAGTGCACGCAGGCGGCGGCAACGAGAGTTCTGCGACGTCGAGTCCATCGTGTACTGCTTCATCGCGCACAGTGCCAACAGCGCGTACAGCCGGGGGTGTTCAGATGGCCGCACAGTCCCAGACCCATTCCGCTTCCTCATCCGACGGAGACGGAGGCGCCGACGACGAGCTTCTGCTCGCCGCGCTGCTGGACGGCATGGACGCCGCCCTGTGCGCCTTCGACGCGGACGGCATCGTCACCCACTGGAACAGGGAGGCCGAGCGCATCCTCGGCTGGACCCACGAGGACGCCGTCGGACGCCAGGGGCTCGCCGGCTGGGCGGTGCGCGCGGCGGACGCCGAGGAGATCGAGTCGCGGCTGCTCGGCGCCATGCACGCGCCGGGCCGGCAGGTGCACGAGTTCGCGCTGGTGACGAAGGACGGCGGGCGCGTGCTGGTGCGCACCCAGTCGTCCGGGGTGGCCGACGCGGGCGGCAGGCCCTCCGGTGTCTACTGCGCCTTCAGCGAGGTGCACGCGCAGATCGACCTGGAGCGCTCGATCGCCCTGAGCGAGGCCCTGTTCGAGGACGCCTCCTGGGGCGTCGTCCTCGTCGACGCCGATCTGCGGCTGGCCGTCGCCAACGTGCACGCGGCGCAGGCGTTCCACACCACCCGGCAGGGCCTGCTCGGGCGCCCGCTGGGCGAGTTCGTCGACCAGGGCGTCGACGAACTGGAGGGCGCCCTGCAGCACGTCCTGGCCGAGGGAGCCCCGCCCGCGCCGGCCGAGATCTGGCTGACGCTGCGCCCGGAGCGGGCCGGAGCGGAGGGCGGGGCCGACACGGAGGCGGCCCTCCGCCGCTGCTGGCGCAGCGGATTCCTGCGGCTCGCCTCGCCGCTCGCCGAGGAGCCCGTACCGCTGGGCGTGGCCTGGGTGTTCACCGACGTCACGGAGACCAAGCGGTTCGAACAGGAGGCGGCGCGGCTGCGCTTCAGGGACAACCAGCTGCACCGTGCGGCGCGCGCGGCGGCCGAGTGCGAGGACTCCATGGAGGCCGCCGCCGTCCATCTGGACTTCGCCCTGGCCGGGTTCGCCGACCACGCCCTGCTCGACCTGCTCGGGGAGGGCGATCTCGGAGGAGCGTCGTCCGGCGACGGCGGCGGGGACACCGCGGAGGAGTCGGCCCCGTCCCTGGTGCGGGCCGCCGCGACCCCGGTCTCGGCGCCCGGCCCCGTGCCGCCGGTCGAGCCCCGCTTCGCGAGCGGCATCCCCGTCGGCTACGTGGCGGGCCACCCGGCCCTGCAGGCGTACGAGCGCTGCGGTTCGGTCCGCGCGAGCGCGGGCAGCGTGCCCGCGCCGGGCTGGGCGGAGGCCCGCAAGTGGCCCGAGGGCACGGTGCACGGCCTGTGCACGGTGCTGCGCAGCAGGGGCCGGACGCTGGGGGTGGCGACTTTCCTGCGCGGTTCGAGCAGACGGCCCTTCGACCGTTCGGACGCGGCGTACGCGGAGGACATCGCGGTCCGTGTCGCCGCCGCCGTCGACCTCGCCCACGCCACGGGCTGACCGCGCGGGAGCCGGGCGTGCGGCCGGCGCGGGTCCGGGGCGGCGTGGGGGCGGTCCCGCACGGTCAGCGGTAGAAGATGCGGTCCGCGTACTCGTCCATGACCTGCGCGTTCCAGTCGTGGCCGCCGTCCACGTTGCCGGAGCGCAGCAGGGGCGGCGTGATGCCGCGCGCGGCCAGCGATCCGGCCGCCGTGGCGACGACGGCCTGCATCATCGCGCTGGTCACCACCGTCGAAGCGGGTCCGAACGGGGCCTCCACGCCGTCCGCCGACAGCTCCGCGTCGCCCACCGCGACATGGTTGTCCAGCACCACGTCGCAGTGGTCGCGGAGGAACGTGCCCGTCGTATGACGGGACTTGGTGGACTCCGCGTACGCCACGGACGTCAGGCCGACGACCTTCAGGCCCAGCGCCCGCGCGTTCATCGCCATCTCCACGGGCAGCGCGTTGCGCCCGGACAGCGAGATCACGATCAGTACGTCGCCTGCCCGTGCCGGGCTGGAGTCGAGCACTGTGCCGGCCAGTCCGGGGACCCGCTCCAGCGCGCTGCCGAGCGTCGCGGGCCGTACGTCGACGCCGACGACGCCCGGTACGGACAGCAGGTTCATGACGGCGAGGCCGCCGGCGCGGTAGACGACGTCCTGGGCGGGCAGCGACGAGTGCCCGGCGCCGAAGGCGAAGATCCGGCCGCCTTCCGCGACGGTGTCCGCGAGGAGCTCGCCCGCCGACGTCAGATGCGCCTCCTCCGCGTCGCGGACCTTCGCGAGCAGGCCGATCGCGGCGTCGAAGAAGTCTCCCGCCAGGGTGTTCCCACTCATGCCGCATCCCCCTTGGACTCGGTACCGCGTTCTCCCGGGGACGACCCCCGTACCCCCGGCCGGAAGGCCCAGCGGGGTGGTGGGCCCGGACATCACGCGGTGAACCCGAGTGATGCCGGCCTCTGCCGCGCTCACGTTGAGGTCTGGACCAAGGGGCTGTCAATACTGCCGTACGGTCCGCTGCGTCCCCTCCGTGTCCGCGGCTGTGTCCTCCGTCGGCCCGGTCCCGAGCGGTACGGGGCCGGTTCTGTAGCCCCGGCACGGCACGGTTGTCGGTGCGATGCGTCAGAATTGATGCCAGGGCCACCGCACGAACTGACTAGGGGCACGCATGTCCGGACTGATCGACACCACGGAGATGTATCTCCGCACCGTTCTGGAGCTGGAAGAAGAAGGCGTGGTCCCGATGCGTGCCCGGATCGCGGAGCGGCTCGACCAGAGTGGGCCGACGGTCAGCCAGACCGTGGCCCGCATGGAGCGGGACGGGCTGCTCACGATCGCGGGGGACCGGCATCTGGACCTGACCGACGAGGGGCGCAGGCTCGCGACGCGCGTCATGCGCAAGCACAGGCTGGCCGAGTGCCTGCTCGTCGATGTGATCGGCCTGGAGTGGGAGCAGGTGCACGCCGAGGCCTGCCGCTGGGAGCACGTGATGAGCGAGGCCGTGGAGCGCCGCGTCCTGGAGCTGCTGCGGCACCCGAGCGAGTCGCCGTACGGCAACCCCATCCCGGGGCTGGAGGAGCTGGGGGAGAAGTCCGAGGCCGACCCGTTCCTCGACGAGGGCATGGTGAGCCTCACCGACCTGGACCCGGGCGTCGACGGCAAGACCGTCGTCGTGCGGCGCATCGGCGAGCCGATCCAGATGGACGCGCAGCTGATGTACACGCTGCGGCGGGCCGGTGTGCAGCCGGGCGCCGTGGTGAGCGTCAACTCCGGTGCGGCGGGCGGGGTCCAGATCGGCAGCAGCGGCGAGGCCGCCGAGCTGGAGGCGGACATCGCGGCGCACGTCTTCGTCGCCAAGCGCTGATCCGCGCCGTGTGCGCCCTGCCGGGGTGCCGCGTCAATTCCCCTCCGCCGAATGGCCCGTTCGTGGGAAGACGGCACAGCTGAGCTGGCCCTTCGGGAGGCCGGCGGGCCGCGCGAAAACGCCCGGAACAGCCCCTCTCGTACCGGAGTTGGTGGAAACCGAGCGCCCGCGTGCGCGTCGTGCAACGCTGTGGCTACGCACTTTCGCGCGGGGAGGGGAGCCGTCCATGATCCGGCACGTTCCTGACCGGGCCGGGCAGGCGGACCGGCCATGCGAACGCGCATGGGTGCGGCGGGAAGAGCGCGGAAGCCCCGGCGCCATCGGCAGCCGGGGCCCCGCTTCCCCACCCTTGACGACCCGGAGCCCCGAGCTCTCAGGGTCGGTCTCCCTCCCGGATCCTGTCTCCCCCGAGCCGAGCCGGCGAACCCTTGAGTCAGGTCACTCGAACGAGGGGTGTTCCCCGAGACACGGGTACGTTCGAATAGAAGTTCGATAGCGTGACGCTGCGGTCGGATGGAGTGGGGGTGCCAAGACGTATGGTGCGACGGATCAATGTGACCGGTGCGGACGGAGTCCGGCTCGCTGCCTGGGAGTTCGCAGACCCGCCGAAGGGGAGTCACGAGTTCGCGGCCGTCCCGGGTGGGACGGCCGCCGCCGAGGTGGACCGGACTCAGCTGCGGCAGCCGCCCGGAGTGCTGCTGCTGCACGGCCTGATGGGCCGCGCGGCGCACTGGGCGGCCACGGCCCGCTGGCTTTCCGGGCGCTATCGCGCCATCGGCCTCGACCAGCGCGGCCACGGCCGCAGCGACAAACCGGCCGAAGGGCCGTACGACAGGGAGGCGTTCGTCGCCGACGCCGAGGCCGCGATCGAACAGCTCGGCCTCGCCCCCGTCGCGCTCGTCGGGCACTCGATGGGCGCGCTCACCGCCTGGCAGCTCGCCGCCAAGCGGCCCGACCTCGTACAGGCCGTGGTCATCTGCGACATGCGGGCCTCCGCGCTGGGGCAGCAGTCGCAGCAGGAGTGGGAGGAGTGGTTCAAGTCCTGGCCCGTGCCCTTCGCGACGCTCGCTGACGTGCGCAAGTGGTTCGGTGAGGACGACCCCGTGCTGGAGCGCTCCAGTCCCACCCGGGGCGACTTCTACGCCGAGGTCATGGCCGAACGGGCCGATGGCTGGCGGCCGGTGTTCTCCCGGCGGCAGATGCTCGCCGTGCGCGAGGCCTGGGTGCACGACGCGCACTGGGACGAGCTGGCCCAAGTGCGCTGCCCCACGCTGGTCGTCCGGGGAATCGACGGCGAACTGGGGCGCGCCGAGGCGCAGGAGATGGTGCGGGTGCTGCCGCGCGGTATCTACGCCGAGGTGCCCGACGCCGGTCACCTCATCCACTACGACCAGCCCGCCGACTGGCGCCGTGTCGTCGAGCCGTTCCTCCAGGCGGCCCTGGTCAACAACGGCACGTAAGGCGCTGCCGCGCCGCTGAGGCGTGAACTGCCCCGCGTCGTGTGCCCTGTTGCGTGGGTGACGCGGCTGCGGTTCGCGCTGGGGTTTGCGCAGTTCCCCGCGCCCCTGTGCGGGCTTTCGTGGGGCGGTCAGTCGCGGGCCGCGGCGGCCTCGCGGCCGCAGGCGTAGGCCAGCGGCGGCAGCAGTTCGTCCGCGTCCGGCAGCCAGCGGTTGGCCGCGGTCGGCCGGCACGCCCACTGCACCGAGCCCCGGCCGCCCACCCGGCTCGGCGGCGCGGCCAGCCAGCCGCCCTCGCCGTGCGCCGTCAGATCCAGCGCGCCGGGGGCCCAGCCCAGCTTCCGCACCAGGTCCGGCACCTTGGCCGCGCCGCCCGGCAGCACGAAGAAGAGCATCCGCCCGTCCGGGGTGCTGGTGACCGGGCCGAGGGTGAGGTCCATCCGCGCCATCCGGGCCAGCGCCAGACAGCCCGCCGTCTCCGGCACGTCGACCGCGTCGAACGTGCGCCCCGTCGGCAGCAGCACCGACGCGTGCGGCTGCTTTACCCACAGCCTGTGGACAGCGGTCGCGCTTCCGGTCGCCTCGGACGCCCAGTGCCGGTCCGCGGGGTGGGCGCCGGGCGCGGCGCACGCCGTGTCGCCGCAGCTGCAGCGCGGCACTCCGTCGACGGACTCCAGCCAGGTGCCGGCGAACACGTCCCAGTGCCGTTCCTTCGCGTAGCGCCGGGCATGGTCGAGCGGGGTGCCGCGCTGCTCGCCGTCCTGCTGGTCGAGGCCCCGCAGGCCGGGGAAGGGCGGTGTCGCGGTGGCGCCGGGGGTGTCTCCGATGGTCTCTTCCACGCACTTCACAACTTTCCTTGTCAGCAAGGGTTACGGCCCGCGCGGACACGAGCCGGGGGCGTCCGGAGGGGAGCGGAAACCCCCGGTCGCACGGGGTGTCCGGTACGGCGCACGGAAGCACGTCCAGGGGCGCGTGCGCAGACCGCCGGTGTGGGTGGGTAGTTCACCCCTCTGGTGCATTGCCCTGTGAACCGCACGGTATTTCCGAATCTTCGGCATTTGCGGTGGGCAGTGATCATCCAAAGCCTTCATCGGAGGGGGATCACCATGGCCGCCAGGCCGCTCGTCGCGCGGCAGCCAAATGAACGGCTGCAGGCGCTCATTCAGGAAGCCAACTGTTCGAATGCGGGTCTGGCCCGGCGGGTCAACATGTGCGGCGCGGAGCACGGTCTCGACCTGCGCTACGACAAGACGTCCGTCGCCCGCTGGCTGCGCGGGCAGCAGCCGCGCGGGCGTGCGCCCGGCATCATCGCCGAGGCGCTCGGCCGCAAGCTGGGGCGCACGGTCACCATCGACGAGATCGGCATGGCGAACGGCAAGAACCTCGCGTCCGGTGTGGGGCTGCAGTTCGCCCCCACGGTCCTCGGGGCCGTCGAGCAGGTGTGTGAGCTGTGGCGCAGCGACGTGGGCCGGCGGGACTTCCTCACCGGCTCCTCGGTGGCCGTCTCCGCGCTGGTGGAACCCAGCCGCGACTGGCTGATCACCGCGCCGGACGGGCAGGTCGCGCGCAGCGCGGGCGCACGGGTGGGGATGGCCGACGTGGCGGCCGTACAGGAGACGACGCAGGCGCTGTCCGCCCTCGACCACCAATTCGGCAGCGGGCACATCCGTCCCGTGGTCGCCCACTACCTCAACAGCGTGGTGTCCGGGCTGCTTTCGGGCTCGTACAAGGAGTCCGTCGGGCGGGCGCTGTTCGGCTCTGTGGCCAGGCTCACGGAACTCGCCGGCTATATGGCCGTCGACACCGGACAGCACGGCCTGGCCCAGCGCTACTACATCCAGGCGCTGCGGATGGCGCAGGCGGCGGGCGACCGGGCGTACGGCGGGTACGTGCTCGCCGCGAGCATGAGCCACCTTGCCGCGTCCCTGGGAAACCCCCGGGAGATCTCCCAGTTGGCGCGCGCCGCCCAGGAAGGGGCGCGCGGGCAGGTGACACCGCGCGCCGAGGCGATGTTCTGCGCGGCGGAGGCGCGGGGGCACGCGCTGATGGGCGACGCGCGGGCGTGCCGGCATCTGTCCGCGCGGGCCGAGGAGGCGCTGGGACGTGCCGAGGGGTCGGCCCGTTCGGGCGACGACCCGGCGTGGATCGCCCACTTCGACCGGGCCTACCTCGCCGACGAACTCGCCCACTGCCACCGGGACCTGAACGAACCGCAGGGCGCCACGGCACAGGCCGAACAGGCCCTGGCGGGACTGCCGGAGGGGCGTGCGAGGCGGCGTGCGATCGGCCTGTTCCTGCTCGCCAGCGCGCAGTTGCAGCAGCGTGACATCGATCACGCGTGCCACACGGCGACGAAGGCGGCCCAACTGCTGTCAGGGCTGCGGTCGAACCGTGGACTGGAGTACCTGGACGACTTCCGGCAGCGCCTGCAGCCGTTCGGCCAGGAACAGGCCGTACGGGAGTTCTCGGCCCGGCTGGATCTCGCCGCAGTGGCGTGATGGGAGGGATTCACCCACTTCGGACCCCTATAAGAGATGAAGGGTTGGTGTCCCCCGATCGGGGGCGTGGTCGAGCATCCGAGCGACCCGGTAGCGTGACCCGACGATTCCGGAAGCAAGGTTGATCGAGGAGCGCCGGTGACAGCGCAGAGCGGACGTGGACAGGGCGACGAGCCCCTCTACGAGGGAGTCGTGCTGCCGGCGAACGGCGAGCCGTGGACCCTCGAGCAGCAGCACCAGGCCGCCGCCCAGCCCGCGCAGACCCACACCCAGCCCCCGTCCGGCCAGCCGTGGGGCCAGCCCTGGGGGCCCGACGCCTCGGCGCAGCCGCCCGCGGCCCCGCCCGCGGACGCCCCGCCGCAGGGGTGGTCCGGTCCGTCCGGTGCGGGCCCCGCCACGGGCGGGTACGGCGGCTCCGGTTACGAGGCCGCCGGTCACGACGCTTCCGGTTACGGCACGTCCGGTCACGACGCTTCCGGCTATGACGCGTCCGCGTACGGCAGTTCCGGCTATGGCACTGCCGGGTACGACGCTTCCGGTTACGCCGCGTCCGGCTACGGCGCCCCCGGTCCCGCCGCGTCCGGGCAGGCGTGGTCGGGGCAGGCCGGGGGCGATCAGCCCTGGGCGGGCCAGGCGTGGTCCTCCGGGCCCGCCGCGCCCGGCAGTTGGGGCAGCCCCGAGACTCCGGCCGGTACGGGCGCGCCCGCCGCCTGGCCCGAGCAGCAGGGCGCGCCGTCCAGTGCGCCCGGGTGGCAGACCCCGCCCCAGACAGCCCCGCCGATGCCGCAGAACGCCCCGCCGCCGCCCCAGCAGGCCCCGGAGGTCCCCGCGCAGCAGTACGGCGGCCCCCTGCCGGGCAGCCCCTCCCAGGGCGGCCAGGGCGGCACAGCGGCCCCGATGCCGCCCCAGTCCGGTCAGCAGCCGCAGCCCGGTGCGCAGCCGCAGGCTCAGCAGGCGTCGCCGTCGGGGCAGTTGGCGCCGCGGCAGCAGCCGCAGGGTGGTCAGGGTTCGTACGGGCAGCCGATGCCCGAGCAGAACGGCGCCAACTCCGAGGCCACGCAGTACATGCCGCCGGTCGGCGGGCAGCCGATGCCCCAACCGGACGGCGCGGACGCCGAGTCGACGCAGTACATGCCGCCCGTCGGCGGGCAGCCGATGCCGGAGCCCTCCTCGGACGCCACCCAGGCGCTGCGGCTGCCGCAGCCCTCGCAGGGTCAACAGGACGGCCAGGGGCAGGAGTCCGACGCGACGCTCCGTACGCCGCTGCCGCCGGAGTCGGGCGGCGCGGGCGGCGGAGGCCGTGCGCGCGGCCGTGGCCGCGGTGCGCACGCCGCGGGGGCGCAGAACGCCGCGCAGGCGCAGGCCGGGCAGACCCCGCCACCGCCGGCCGCCGCCCCGTACGGGATCCGGCCCGGCACTCCCGGGGACCGGCCGCAGCAGCCGGCCCCCGAGCAGCCGCAGGCCCAGCCGCAACCGCAGCCCCAGCCGCAGGCTCAGCCCCAACAGCAGCCCCAACAGCCTCCGCTGCAGGGGCAGGACGGCGCGCAGCCGCCCGCCGGCTTCGAGAACCTCTTCCGCAGCGAGGCGCCGGCCGCGCCGGACCCGGCCAACGACGCGGGTTCCACGCAGAGCCTGCCGCTCTTCGACCAGGCCGCGGGACAGCAGCAGGGCCGCGCAGCGCGCCGCAACGCCGGGCACGCCGGCGGCCCCGCACCCCACAACGGCGCACCCCACAACGGCGCACCCCACAACGGCGCCCCGCAGAACGGCCAGTACGGCGCTCCGGGCGGCTACGGCGGCGCGGGCTACGGCGCCCCCTCCGGCCCGGGTGCCGGGCAGGGCGGCGGGCGCAGCCGCAGGACGCCCATCCTGATCGGTTCGGGGATCGCGGCGGTCGCCGTGCTCGGCGTGGTGGCCGGTTCCCTGTTCGCCGGCGGCAGTTCGGGCGACGAGGAGCCCTCGGCCAAGGGGTCCACGGCTCCGGCCGCCGACGGCGGCTCCGCCAAACCCGACCCGGCGGAGAAACAGTCCAGGGCGCTGGACGCGCTGCTGAACGACAGCAACAACAGCCGTACGGCCGTGATCCGTTCCGTGGACAGCATCAAGTCGTGCAAGCGGCTCGGCCCCTCCGCCAAGGACCTGCGTGCCGCGGCGGCCCAGCGCAACAGCCTCGTCACCCGGCTGAACAAGCTGGAGACCGCGGAGATACCGGCCATCGGCGCGCTGAAGCCCTCGCTCACCCGCGCCTGGAAGTCCTCCGCCTCCGCCGACGCGCACTACGCGGCGTGGGCGGACGATGTGGCGAAGAAGGGCAAGAAGGGCTGCCACAAGGGCAAGGCCAAGCCGAGCAAGAACGCGGCGGCGGGCAACACCGCCAGCGGGCGCGCGACGGCCGCCAAGAAGGAAGCGGCGGCCGCCTGGAACCCGACCGCCCAGAAGTACGGCCTCAAGCCCCGCCAGTTCGGTCAGCTGTAGCAGCACAGCCGGTCAGCTGCACCAGCGCGACCCCCGGGACCGCGCGGGTGCGGGTCAGTCCTGCTGCCCGCCCTCCAGCGTCTCCTGTACGTCGACGAAGCCGTCCCGTACGCCGGCCAACTGGCCGTTCCGCACCCGCTGATAGGTCACCTTCGTGTTGACGATGCGGGGGAAGTCGTGGGCGGCGAGCATGTCCTGGTAACTCCAGCTGAGCCGCGGTGTCAGCCCGCCCGTGGCGATCGGCTTGCCCGTGTCCAGGGCCTGCCGCACCGCCTTCGCGGTGACGGGCTTGTCGTCCAGCGACTGCAGCACCTGCCGCAGCACGGTGTACGCGATCCACGTGGTCTGCACGCCGGGGTCGGTGGTGTCGATGCGGTTGTCGCCGAAGGCGTGTTCCCGCACGACGTTCTTCATCGGGTTCCACCGGTGGTCGCCCGCGACCGGATACCAGCCCGTCGCGTAGGCGCCCTCCAGCGGACTGTCCGCGCCGCCCGAGCGGTTCACCAGCGACTGCCGCACACTGCCCAGCACGGACGCGGTGCGCACCTGGGGGCTGTCCTCCTGGAGCCGCCGGAACGAGTCGAAGAACGTGTCCGTACGGCCGCCGAGCGGCGCCGTCACGCAGGAACCCGTCGCCTTCCCGCCGTACTTGGCGAAGCCGTACCGCGACGTGTCGGCGCCCGACGCGTCCAGCGCGCGCTGTGCCTGCTCGGTGTACTCGGACGCGGCCTCCGGCGCCCGTACATCGGTGGCGCCCGGCGCGCCGCCGGCCGCGAGACCGGCGTTGAGCAGCGGGGGCATCTGGTCGCCCGCGATGGTGTCCGGGCGTACGAGGGCCGTCTTCGCGCAGCCGCCCGCGGCGAGTTGGTGGCCGTTGCCGGCCATGAGCGCGGGAACGCCCCCGTTGACGGGGTAGGACAGCGGGCTGGTGAACTCCTCTTCGGCGACGCCGTATCCACCGATGTACGGAATGCCGTGCGCTTCCAGGGAGGACATGAAGGAGCGGCCGTGCTGGCTGTAGGAGCCGACCACGGCGACCGCGCCGGCCTTGGCAGCGCGGCCCGCGCAGCGTGCGGCGTGCACGGTGTCGTTGTGGTCGTTGCACGTGATGACCCGCAGCGGGTGGCCGTTGATGCCGCCCTTGGAGTTGATCCAGCGCGCGTACGCCTGCCCCATGGCGGGCATACCCGGCATATTGGTCGCGTTGGTGCCCTCGGGGGCCCAGGTCATCACGGTGACGGGATCGTCGCTGGCCTCTGCTGTCCCGGGAAGCAGGCCGCAGCCGCTCAGCAGGGAGGCGCAGGCGGCCGTCGCGGCGATGAAGCTGGTGCCGCGGCGGCCGGGGCGAATGGTGCGGAGGCGGGAGGACGGGCGCCGAGCGGTCATGTCGCCTCACCCTTCCGCCCCCTGCGTAACTCGGGCGTGCGGCCGCACCAACGAGCGGTGACGACAGGGTGAACTCCGGGGGCCGTGTGAGGGGACCGTGCCGGGAACGTATGGTCGATGACCATGCAGCAAGGATCTGTCCAGCAAGCTTCAGCGAACTCTTCCCGCCGTGGCCGCCGTTCCAGCACCATGGGCGGCATGCCTGTCAACGACATGCCCTGGTGGCGCTGGCGCTGCAACGTACGCTCCGCGCTGCACATGCTCTCCGACACCGCTTTCCAGCAGGACTGCTGGGCCGCGGGCCGGCAAGGCTACGGTGACGTGACCGACGCGGTCTACCGGCTGGTAGAGGACACCTGGCTGGACAACTGGTCCGCGGAGAAGTACGTCGGCACGATCTTCCGGGACTCCCAGGAGGCCGCGCTGGTCGACACCGCCGTGCTGCGCGTCCTGCGGATCATGCACCAGGTGGGAGCGGACGCGCCGGTCGGCTCGTACATGGAGCACCACGGCTGGCCCGAGGCGGTGCGCGCGGCACGTGACGCACATCTCCGGCTGGCCGCGAACGACGGCGACGACCCGGAGGAACGGCCGCAGTCGCTGGACGTCCTGGCGATCACGCTGCGCACCGTCTGACCGGTTGCACACCTGCTGCTGCGTACCTTCTGAGGGGATGTGCCAACCTTGTTGCCATGAGCCAGCAGCAGCACGGTGTAAACCCGGACATTTCTGATCAGTACGTCCTTACTCTCTCCTGTCCGGACAAGCAGGGCATCGTGCATGCCGTGTCGAGCTACCTCTTCATGACCGGCTGCAACATCGAGGACAGCCAGCAGTTCGGGGACCACGACACCGGGCTCTTCTTCATGCGCGTCCACTTCTCCGCCGGCGAGCCCGTCTCGCTGGAGAAGCTGCGCGCGAGCTTCGCCGCCGTCGGCGACTCGTTCCGGATGGACTGGGCGATCCACCGGGGCGGGGAGCGGATGCGGATCGTGCTGATGGTGAGCAAGTTCGGGCACTGCCTGAACGACCTGCTCTTCCGCTCCCGTATCGGCGCGCTGCCCGTGGAGATCGCCGCGGTGGTCTCGAACCACACGGACTTCGCCGAGCTCACCGCCTCGTACGACATCCCCTTCCACCACATTCCGGTGACGAAGGACACGAAGGCGGACGCGGAGGCCGAGCTGCTGCGGCTCGTCCGCGAACTCGACGTCGAACTGGTCGTGCTGGCCCGCTACATGCAGGTCCTCTCGGACAATCTGTGCAAGCAGCTGTCCGGCCGCATCATCAACATCCACCACTCCTTCCTGCCGAGCTTCAAGGGCGCCAGGCCGTACCACCAGGCGCACGCCCGCGGTGTGAAGCTGATCGGCGCCACGGCGCACTACGTGACGGCCGACCTGGACGAGGGCCCGATCATCGAGCAGGAAGTGGAGCGCGTCGGCCACGAGGTCACCCCCGAACAGCTGGTGGCCGTGGGACGCGACGTGGAGTGCCAGGCGCTGGCCCGCGCCGTGAAGTGGCACAGCGAACACCGCGTCCTGCTGAACGGCCACCGCACGGTCGTCTTCGCGTAACGCACCGCGGGCCAGGGCTCCCTAGAGGCGCGACAGCGACGCCGCCGCGAACAGCACGTCCCGGATCGCCTCCCGGTCGCCGTCCTGTCCCGCCGCCGCTTCCTCCGGGGCGACGTGTCCCGCGGCCAGCTGGCAGAACTCCAGCCCGTCCAGCGCCACATGGGCCACCGGCTCCTGCGGTGAGGGCGCGGCGGCCGGCGAGTCCAGCGGGATGTACCAGTGGCCGCCGCCGCTGCCCTCGACCTCCAGGTGCAGCGTGCGTCCGGGGGCGCCCGCGGCGCCGAGCCGGCGCGCCGGGGGCGCGAGCCCCGCACGCCGGCGCCCGGCTATGGTCCCCGGCAACAGCCGGGCCGCCAGGTCCACCATGCGGTTCAGGTGCTCGCCCGTGGGCAGTTCGTACGGATAGTCGACGGCGTCCGCGATGTCCCCGGCGTGCACCCAGCACTCGAAAGCCCGGTCCAGGAACGCGTCCCGCAGCGGCAGCGTGAAGTCGCCGTACGACACGTCGAGTCCTGCGGACTGGCTGCCGGCGAACGACACCGTGCGCACCATGGTGTGCCCCTGGTCACGCCAGGACTCGCGCAGCGCGGCGGGGCGCCGGTCCGCGAGCGGGGAGTGCCAGTAGGCCTCCGTACGCGGCGTGGGCGCGGCCGCAGCGGCGGCCGGCTGCGCGGGTGCCGTGCCGAGCGGGTCGGGCAGGCCCAGCGACGTGGCCACCAGCCCGTCCACCGCCATCAGATGACCTATGACGCCGGCCACGGTGGTGTCCCGCGCCGCCTCCTCCGCGCCGTCGAACCAGCGCAGCCGCACCGGCGCGCGCCACTCGTCGTCCGCCATGTCCCGCAGCAGCGCGTCGAGTCGGGCGGTCTCCGCGTCGTACGGCGCCACCCACTCCGGCATGGGTATCCGCGCGGGACGGCGGACCAGACAGCCCTCCAGCACCCGCGACCGCAGCAGGGGATCGAGGTCCAGGCTGTCCTCGGGATGCAGCAGCCCCACGGCGTCGCGCAGCCGCAACGCCTCCTCGGCGCACGCCGCGCAGTCGGTCAGATGGACCTCGACGGCGGAGGTCTCCTCCGGGGAACACGCCGCCAACGCCCAGGCGCCGAGCAGCGACTTGAGCACGTTGTGGTCCAACTCGCCCGCCGTACGCCCTCCTCCGCCGCTTCCGCCGGGAGCGGAGCCGGGACCCTGGTCCGCGCCCTGCCCGCCCTGCCCGCCCTGCCCGCTCTGCCCGCCCGGCTCGCGCGGGCCGCTCCCGGTCCTGCCGCGCTGCCCGGGCACTTCGGGCTCCGGGCCGGTGCCGGGCCTAGATGATCCGGGCCCCGTACCGGGCTCGGGGGCGGGGAGTCCCGGCGTACCGCCGTGTGTCAGGTCACCGTCCGCGGCGTCGTCGGCGGCGGTGCGCGGCGGCGGTATACGCGGCGGCTGCGCCGCGCCGTTGCCCTGCCCGCCGCCGTGTCCGCCGGTGCCCTCGGGCTCCTGCGGTTCCTGGTCGTGCGGCCCCTGCGGCCCGTTCACGGCTTCCGCCCGAGTCCGCGCGGCTGCGCCGGCATCGGCCGTGTCATCGCGGACGACAGCAACTGCAGGCCGAGGCGCAGCCTGCGCCGCGCCTCGTCCTCCGTGACCCCCAACTGCCGGGCGGTCTGGCGGTAGTCGTGGCGTTCAAAGTAGGCGAGCTCCAGCGCGGCGCGCAGCGAGGCGGGCATGGACGTCACGATGTAGTCGGCACGGGCGGCCGTCGACGCGGCGCGCACCTTCTCCTCGATCTGCTCGAACCGTTCGGCGGACTGCGGCCCTTCGTCACGGTGCTGCTGCCGCAGCCTTCCCGCCGCCTGCCGCTGGGTGATGCCTGCGATCCAGGAGCGCAGCGGGCCCTCCTTGGGGTCGTACGTCTCCGGGTTCTCCCATATGTACGTGAAGACGTCACGGGTGGTCTGGTCGGCGGCGGACTCGTCGTCGAGCACCCGGTGGGCCAGGCTGTGCACGAGGGAGGCGAACCGGTCGTACAGCTCGCCGAGCGCCGCGGCCTCGCCCCGCGCGAGCCTCTGCTGCATCTTCCGGTCCCAGCGCGGTGGTGTGTCATTCGCCATAACGGCTCCCCAGCCCGAACGTACCGCCCTCGTCACATACGCCCAACACCACGAATGTAGTGCGGGAGGCTGACAACGCACGCCCCTTTGCGGCAATGTGCGCCCCGGAGTGATCGCTTATGGTACCGATCACGTCACGTCCCGCAGGCGCGCATTCCGGCCAGGAATGCTGTCACCGGCCCGGCAGCCTCCGGGGGAGCATCCTGAGGCAACCAGCGACCCACCGCATAGGGTCTTGTGCAGCGGGGCCAGTTTTGACCGCGACCGGCCGGGCAGCCGAGTCGGGAAGCGAACAGCCGAGGACACGGGGCGCCCGCAACCGAAGGGGAATCGAGACAGTGTCGTTGAAGGTGTTGGAGGAGGAGCGGGGTGAGTGGGCCGTCCTGCGCGTTTCCGGGGAACTCGACCTGGTCACGTCGCCGGCCGTACGGCAGCACGTCCACGACGCGGTGGCCGAGGGGCGCCGCAGTCTGGTGCTGGACCTCTCCGAGGTGCTCTTCTGCGACTCGAGCGGAGTGGGTGTCCTGATCGCGTCGCGCCGGCTGATGCGCTCTTGCGCGGGCAGCCTGCGGCTGATCCTGCCCGCTCAGGGCGCCGTTGACGGTTCGCATGTGAACCGTGTGCTGGCGGCCCTCGGTGTGCGCAGGCTCTTCGACTGTTACCCGGACCTCACGGCGGCCACCGGCGGCCGGGACGCCGCGGCGGGCCCGCTCTCCGCCTGAGAGCCGCACGCCTCCGGTTGCCCGCCTCCGAGCGTTCGCTTCAGTCCGCTGTGCGTGCTTCCCCGTGGTCCCTGCTCATCCGCGTTCGCTGAAGCGTTCCCGCAGCCGGTACTTGAGCACCTTCCGCAGGGCCTCGTTGCGCGGCAGCGCGTCCACCACCTCCAGCCGCTCCGGCAGTTTGTGCACGGACAGCCCTTCGCCGCGCAGATACGCCGTGACCCCGTCCAGGGTGAGCGGCGCCGCCCCTTCCGGCTGTTCCACCACCGCGCAGACCAGTTCCCCGCGCTCCTTGTCGGGCAGTCCGACCACCGCCGCGTCGCCCACCGCGGGGTGCTCGTACAGCAGCTGCTCTATCTCCTTGGCCGAAATGTTCTCGCCCTTGCGGATGATGATGTCCTTCGTGCGCGCGGTGAGCACCAGATGGCCTTCCGCGGTGAGGTGTCCCAGGTCACCGGTGCGCAGGAAGCCCTCGTCGTCGAAGGCCTCGGCGGTCTGCCGCGGGTTCAGATAGCCCTGGCAGACGGCCTCGCCGCGCAGCCGTACGTCGCCGTCGGCCCCGGCCGGCAGCGGTTTGCCCTCGTCGTCCGTGATGCGGATCTCCATGGTGGCGGGTGGGCGGCCCTCCGTCGTCGCCAGCAGGTGAGGGGAGTCCCCGGGATCGCCCATCGTGATCATCGGGGCCTCGGTCATGCCGTATCCGTGCGTGAGTTGGCAGCCCAGTTCGGCGACGACCTCGTGGTACAGCTCGGGCGGTTTGGGCGCGCCGCCGCCGGCCAGCAGTCGCAGGGTGGGTATGAGCCGCTGTCCGGACGGCAGTTTGCGCTGTTCCGTCAGGAACATGGAGTAGAACGCGGTGGAACCGCCCGCGGTCGTTACGCCGTTGCGCCGGTACGCGTCCAGTGCCCGAGGCAGTGCGAACTTCTCGAAGAGCACCGCAGGGAAGCCGTACAGCAGCAGCATCACCAGATAGTCGGGGCCGCCGATGTGCGCGTACGGGAAGGCGACCGAACCGATGTCGTCCGTACGGAGGCGCAGCGCGTGTGCCAGACAGGAGCCGCCCGCGATGAGGCTGCGGTCGGTGTGCAGCACGCCGCGCGGGTCGGACGTGGTGCCGGAGGTCCAGTAGACCCAGCGAACGATCGTGCCGTCGGACGGTTCGCCGGGAAGCGTCGCGGGGTCGCCGTCCGGCAGCGTGTCGTACGCGGTCAGCTGCCGTACGGGCTGCGGGAGTTGCTGTGCGGCCCGGTGTCCCATGGCGGCGTAGTCGAACCCCCGCCATGTGCCGGGGTGGACGTACCACTGCGCGCCCGTGGAGCGCAGGGCGAGGGCCACTTCGCGGTCCCGGTAGAAGGGGATGACGGGGGTCTGCACGGCGCCCAGCCGGGACAGGGCGAGTGACAGTACGACCGTCTCGATGCGGGTGGGCAGTTGCCAGGCGACGGTGTCACCGGGACGCACGCCGAGTGCGTACAGTCCTGCCGCCGTGCGCGCCGTCCGGGAGTGCAGCTGTCCGAAGGTGATGCGGCGGTCGTGCCCTTCGGCCCCCTCGTCCGCCTGGACGAGTACGGGTGCGTCCGGGGTCAGTCCGGCGCGGCGGGTGAGCAGCTCCCACAGAGTGCCCGAGGCGCCGAGGGTGTGTGCGGTACCGGTCATGCCGTCCTCCCGCGGTCAACTGACGCTCCGTCAGGTTTCCGGGAAGCGTAGGCGGCCATGCCTTGTCGGTCCAGAGGAGGCGGGGCTAGCCTGTTTTTCTGACGGGTCATCAGATATCGGTGAGGGGACCGCTGTGACGGAACTGCCGCGCATCATCAGCGTCGACGACCATGTGATCGAGCCCGCGCACCTCTTCTCCACCTGGCTCCCGGCCAAGTACCGGGAGCGCGGCCCGCAGCCGCTCACCACCGGTATCGGTGAGCTGGAGTACACGGGCGGCAAGTACCGGATCAGCATGGATCCGGAAGGGCCGCTCGCGGACTGGTGGGTCTATGAGGACCTCAAGTTCCCGTACAAGCGGAACATCGCCGCCGTCGGCTTCGACCGGGACGACATGACGCTGGAGGGCATCACCCGCGAGGAGATGCGGCGCGGCTGCTGGGACCCCGCCGAGCGTCTGAAGGACATGGATCTCAACCACGTGGAGGCCTCGCTGTGCTTCCCGACCTTCCCGCGGTTCTGCGGGCAGACCTTCGCCGAGGCACACGACAAGGAGGTCGCCCTCGCCTGCGTACGGGCCTACAACGACTGGATGGTCGACGAATGGTGCGGCGACAGCGGAGGACGGCTCATCCCGCTGTGCATCATCCCCCTGTGGGACGTCGAACTCGCCGTCGCCGAGATCCGGCGCAACGCCCAACGGGGCGTGCGCGCCGTGACGTTCAGCGAGATCCCCACCCACCTCGGGCTGCCCAGCATCCACACCGGGTACTGGGATCCGTTCTTCGCCGTGTGCGAGGAGACCGGGACCGTGGTCAACATGCACATCGGTTCGTCTTCGCAGATGCCCGCCGCCTCCCCGGACGCACCGCCCGCCGTACAGGCCTCGCTGTCCTTCAACAACGCCATGGCGTCGATGATGGACTTCCTCTTCAGCGGCGTCCTCGTGAAGTTCCCGCGCCTCAAACTGGCCTACAGCGAGGGCCAGATGGGCTGGGTGCCGTACGCGCTGGAGCGCGCCGACGACGTGTGGGAGGAGCACCGCGCCTGGGGCGGAGTGCGCGACCTGATCCCCGAACCGCCGTCCACGTACTACTACCGGCAGATGTTCTGCTGCTTCTTCCGCGACAAGCACGGCGTCGCCTCCCTCGACACCGTCGGCCGCGACAACGCCACCTTCGAGACCGACTATCCGCACGTCGACTCGACCTTCCCGCACACCAGGGAGGTCGCCCTGGACCACATGAAGGGGCTCGACGACGAGACCGTGTACAAGCTGATGCGCGGCAACGCCATCCGCATGCTCGGCCTGGACCTGGTCTGAGGGGGTCCGGTGGACCTGGGGTGGACGGCACAGGAGGAGCAGTTCAGAGGGGAGTTGCGCGCATGGCTGGAGAAGGTGCTGCCGGGGCTGCCGCCGCAGCCGGACCCGCGGGACTGGCCGGCCCGCAGGGCGTACGACATGGGCTGGCAGCGGATGCTGTACGACGCCGGGTACGCCGGACTGCACTGGCCCGCCGACGCGGGCGGTCAAGGGGCCACCCCCACCCAGCACTTGATCTTCCTGGAGGAGACCGAACGGGCCGGTGCGCCCTACGTCGGCGCCGGCTTCGTCGGACTGCTGCACGCGGGACCGACCGTCGCGGCCGAGGGCACAGCGCGGCAGCGCGCACGCTGGCTGCCGCCCGTCCTGCGCGGCGAGGAGGTCTGGTGCCAGGGCTTCAGCGAACCTGACGCCGGCTCCGACCTGGCGGCACTGCGCACCCGCGCCGTACGGGACGGCGACGACTACGTCGTCAACGGGTCGAAGATCTGGACCTCGCACGCCGAAGTGGCCGACTGGTGCGAACTCCTCGTCCGTACGGACCCCGACGCGCCCAAGCACAAGGGCATCACCTGGCTGGCGCTCCCCATGGACGCGCCCGGCGTCACAGTCCGGCCGCTGCGCACACTGGCCGGCACCACGGAGTTCGCCGAGGTGTTCCTGGACGACGTGCGCGTCCCCGTGGCCAACAGGGTGGGGGAGGAGAACGACGGCTGGCGGGTCACCATGGTGACCCTCTCCTTCGAACGGGGCACCGCCTTCGTCGGCGAAGTCGTCGCCTGCCGCCGCGTCCTGCGGCAGCTCGCACAGGAGGCCCGGCGCAACGGCACGTGGGACGACCCCGTACTGCGCCGCCGACTCGGGCGGCTGCACGCCGAGTTCACCGCACTGTGGCGGCTCACCCAGTGGAACGTCAGCGAGGCCGAGCACTCGCTGCGCCACGGCGGCGACGGGATACCGGGCGTGGGCGGCTCGGTGTTCAAACTGCGCTACTCGCACGCACGCCAGCAGCTGTACGACACGGCAGCCGACGTACTGGGGTCCGCCGGCGCGCTCGACAGGGACGCGGAATGGACAGCCGCACGGCTCTCCTCCCTCTCGTACACCATCGCCGCGGGCACCTCGCAGATCCAGCGCAACATCGTCGCGGAGCGCCTCCTCGGCCTCCCGAAAGGGCGGTGAGGGACATGGACTTCCGGATCACCGACGACCAGAAGGACCTGTGCCGCGGCATGCGCGCACTGCTGGAGGGGCGCTTCGGACGCGACGCGCTGCGCGCCGCCGTCGACAGGTCGGAGGGCGGCGGAACAGTCCTCGACCGCGCACTGTGGCGCGAACTCGGCGCGGCCGGACTGTTCGCGCTGCGGCTCCCCGAAGAGGGCGGCGGGGCGGGCCTCGGCCTGCCCGAGGCGGTGCTCCTCTTCGAAGAGGCGGGCCGCGCGCTGCTGCCCGGCCCCCTGGTCGCCACGCACCTCGCCGCCGGAACGGTCGCCGGTGCGGCCGACGGTGAAACAGTCGTCACCGCCGTCGACGCCGGGACGGTGGAATGGCTGGCCGAGGCCGATCACGTCTTCGGCGATCCCACGGGCGCCGCGCCGCTGCGCTCCGTCGACCCGCTGACACCCCTGCACCGCGTACCGGGCCCGCACACGGCACAACACCCGCTGCACACCGGCAGGGCCGCGCTGCTCACCGCCGCACTCCAACTCGGCAGCGCAGGACGGACGCTGGACATGGCCGTGGCGCACGCCCGGGAACGTGAACAGTTCGGCCGGCCCGTCGGTGCCTTCCAGGCGGTCAAGCACCTCTGCGCGGAGATGCTGGTCCGTACGGAGACCGCCCGCAGCGCGGTGTACGCGGCGGCCGTCACGGCGTTCCCGCACGCGGACTCCGCGGCCGGCCCGGAGCCCTCGGACACAGCGGAGCCCCTGAACGACGGTGCGGCCGGTGCGGCGGCCAAACTGCTGGCCGACGAGGCGGCCGTGGACAACGCGCGCGACTGTCTCCAGGTGCACGGCGGCATGGGCTTCACATGGGAGGCCGATGTCCATCTGCACCTCGAACGCGCCTGGGTGCGCGCTTCCCAGTGGCAGCGCGCGGCGGACGCGGAGGAGGAGCTCGCCGCGGCCCTCTGAGACCTGCGCCTGAAAGGCGATGTATGTCCGGAAGGCGAATCTTGCCCGGGACGCGCAATCACCCTGCGTCGATATCGGGTTGTGTCCTGGATGAGACCGGCTGCGGCCGGGGACGGCCATTTCGCTCCGGTACGCTCCCTCGGGTGCGAGTGGTTCCAGGACACGACAGTCGCGGCGCAGGCGCCTGATGCGCCGCTGTTCGAGCGCACCTGGAAGGCGTCGCACAGTATGCAGTACGACTACTCCGTTGCGCCGGAATATGCCTGAAGCGCTTGTTGCACTGACTATGCGTCACCCATGCTGTCTCGTGTCGGAGTCACGCAACGTGACTTCGGCGGTACGCGAGTCCGTGTCACTGATGACTCGGGTGTATCCGCCGATTCGGGTGGTGTGAGCGGTGCAGGAGCTTCAGGTGCAGTTGGAGATCGGAACCGATCCGCTGGAGGTGGGGCGGGCGCGCCGATGGGCGCGTTCGCGGCTGGCCGGTGCGGGGGTGGGCGCCGAGGGGCAGCTGGGCGAGACGCTCGTCCTGCTGATCTCCGAGCTGGTCACCAACGCCGTGGTGCACACCGGCTGTCCGGCGGTGCTGCGGATGCTGCTCCCCGTCCCGCAAGCTCCCGGGTCCGTGCGGGTCGAGGTCGCCGACGCCAGCAGCCGCCCCCCGAGCCGGCGCAGGGCCGAGGGCGACGACACCAACGGGCGAGGTCTCGAACTCGTCTCCGTGCTCGCCGACCGCTGGGGCTGGCAGCGCGAGGGAAGCGGCAAGCTCATCTGGTGCGAACTGGACCGGGCCGAGGTGCGGGAGGGTGCCGAAAGCACCCCGGAAACGCAGCAGGCGGGCGCATATGCACCGTCATGCGCCGTGACAATTCGGGCATAACTCCCATAGTCCAGACCAGGTGTTGACGAGTCGTGTCTGTGTGATCACCCTTGGGTTGAGCGATTCGTCGTGAGGGGACGTCGAGGACTGTGTGGCGCACTGGGGGTGTGCCGCGTGATCCCCGGCGAGTGCGGGTCGCGTTCCGGCGCCGGCCTCCTTCAGGAGGCAGGGCCCGAGCGTCGGAGCGGGTGGCGGTCCGCTGTGCCGTGCTCGGGGTGCGCATCAGCGCACCGCCACCCGATGCCCTCCACGCCCCGAGCGGGGACTGCGCAGAAAAGGGGCGCGGGGAACGGCGCGAACAAGGGGCGCGGGGAACTGCGCAAACCCACAGCGGGAGCCGAGCCGCTCAACCCGGGCCCGGGGCAACGGCGATCAGGGGCGCGGGGAACTGCGCAAACCCACAGCGCGACGGGCAGCCGCCTGCCTCTCCCGGGGGCGGACGTGAAGCGGCGCATGCGCCGCACGGGCACGGGCGTCAGAGGACCGCGACAGGCGCCACAGGACTCCCCGTGCCGCCCGTGAACGGCTCCGGCGCCGCGCTCAGCAGAAAGCCGTAGCGCCCCTCCTCCGCACACGCCTGTGACAGCTCCTCCAGGTTCCAGTTCTGCCCCTGCAGCATGCCCATCTCGACGAGGTGCAGCGCGTGGACGCCCAGCCAGAGGTTCTCCACCTCCGGCGGGAAGATCTCGAAGGTGAGTGTGTCGGTGGCGACGGCCGCCACGTCGCGGCCGTGGAACCACTCGGGCGTACGCAGCGAGAGGCCCGGCGACGGATAGGCGTACGCGTCCTTCTCGCCGGCCAGCCACAGCGACAGCTGCCCGGTCCGTACGAGCACGATGTCGCCCGTGCCCACCCGTACGCCCGCCAACTCCTCTGCCGCCGCCAGGTCTTCGGGTGTCACCGCGTGGTCGCCCGGCAGCCGTTCCGTGCCGTGCGCCCGCGCCACGTCCAGCAGGACGCCCCGCGACAGCAGGGGGCCCGCCTTCTCGACGCCGCCGAACGCGGCGCCGCGGTGCGGCGTGATCGTGTCGGCACGGCGGCCGTTGTAGATCCGCCCGCCGTGTGACACGTGGCCGAGGCCGTCCCAGTGGGTGGCGGTCTGCAGGCTCATTGTCACCATGTCGTCGCTCGTCGCGACGGTGTCCGGGCCGAACATCTCCAGGTTGACGGACGTCATCGTGTGCAGCGGATTGATCCGCCCCGGAATCGCACCGGTCTGCACACCGTCCTGCCGCAGAGGCAGCGCCAGCGGGACGCGCCGGCCCGTACGTACGGTCGCGACGGCGGACCGAACGACCGCGTCGGTGACCAGATTCAGCGTGCCCAGCTCGTCGTCCTCGCCCCAGCGCCCCCAGTTGTTGACGCGTTTCGCGATGTCGTGGAACTCGGGCGGCAGCGGCATCAGGGCCTCCATGGCGTCCTGGTCCATGTAGGGGTCTTGTGTTCCCCCACCCGGTGCTCAAAAATCTAACGGTCCGTCAGAAACCGCGGGAAGGGGTGCGACGTGGGGAACTTCTTGGCCGGCAAGGTGGTCGCCGTCACCGGCGCGGGGCGCGGGATCGGCCGCGCCGTGGCGCTGGCCTGCGCGGCGGAGGGCGCGAAGGTCGTCGTCAACGACTACGGCGTCGCCATGGAGGGCGGCGAACCGGAGAGCGAGGTCGCCGAGACCGTGGTCAAGGAGATCGCGGAAGCGGGCGGCCAGGCGGTCGCCGTCGCGGACGACGTGTCCACGATGGAGGGCGGCCAGCGGATCGTGGACACCGCGCTGTCGGAGTTCGGACGGATCGACGGCGTCGTGTGCGTCGCCGGAATCCTGCGCGAACGCATGCTGTTCAACATGTCCGAAGAGGAGTGGGACCCCGTCGTCGCCACCCACCTGAAGGGCACCTTCACCGTCTTCCGGGCCGCCGGCGCGGTCATGCGGAAACAGCAGTCCGGCACGCTGATCGGCTTCACCAGCGGAAACCACCAGGGCTCCGTCGCACAGGCCAACTACGCGTCGGCGAAGGGCGGCATCATCTCCCTCGTCCGCAGCGCGGCACTGGGCCTCAACAAGTACGGCGTGACCGCCAACTGCGTGGCGCCCGTGGCCCGTACGCGGATGTCGGCCAACGTCCCCATGGAACTCAAGGAGATCGGCGAACCGGAGGACGTCGCCCCCCTGGTCGTCTACCTGCTCAGCGACCGCGCCCGCGAGGAGGACATCACCGGGCAGGTCTACACGGTGGCCGGCCCCAAGATCGCCGTGTGGGCCCAGCCGAGGGAGCTCCGCGCGGCGTACGGGGAGACCCCCTGGACCCCGGAACGCCTCGCGGACTTCCTCCCCGGAACGGTCGGCAAGGACCCGATGCCGCTGCTCGACAGCCTCCGCGAAATGGCCGCAGCAGCGACCGCCAAAACCCGCCCCAACGCGTGAAGCCGCGCCGCGGTGTGGGCAGCTGGTCCGCCCTTGGGGCGGAGGGGGCACCTCCCAGCGGTAGCTGGGGGAGGGTGGGCACACCGGACCGCAAGCCGCGAGACCACGCCCCGCCCACGCCCCCGCCCGCGCCCTCCGCGCGGCGCCCGGGGCGGAGCCCCGCTCCTCCCGCGCTCCGCGCGGTGGGGCCCGGGTCGGAGCCCCGTTCTTTCCGCGCTCCGCGCGGTGGGGCCCGGGTCGGAGCCCCGCTTCTTCCGCGCGGAGCGTGGTGGGGCCCGGGTCGGAGCCCCGCTTCTTCCGCGCGGAGCGTGGTGGGGCCCGGGTCGGAGCCCCGTTTCTTTCCGCGCGGAGCGTGGTGGGGCCCGGGTCGGAGCCCCGTTTCTTTCCGCGCGGAGCGTGGTGGGGCCCGGGTCGGAGCCCCGTTTCTTTCCGCGCGGAGCGTGGTGGGGCCCGGGTCGGAGCCCCGTTTCTTTCCGCGCGGAGCGCGGCTGGGGTCCGGGGCGGAGCCCTGGAAGAAATGGGAAGGGGCGGGTCCGGGGCTCAACCCCTCACCGCGGCGCGGTCGTTGCGTGCGTGGGGGACAAGCCTCGCGGGTGCGGTCCGGTGTGCCCGCCCGTCCCGCCCTCTGGGCGACCGCCGCCCACACCTCCACACGCCGATGATCACCTGACGAGGAGGAGACGTGGACTTCCACTTCGGCCCGGAGGACGACGCCTTCCGGCGCGAGGCCCGCACCTGGCTGCAGACGCAGGCGCAGACGCAGACGCAGGCGCACCCCCCGGATACGCACGACCCCCACGCGTGGGAGCGCGTACTCGGCGCCGCGGGATGGATCGGCATGGGCTGGCCCCGCACTCACGGCACCTACGGCAACCGCACCGCCACCCTCACCCAACAGGTCGTCTGGGCCGAGGAGTACGCCCGCTCCGGCGCCCCGCCCCGCGCGGGCCACATCGGCGAGAACCTGTTCGCGCCGACCCTCCTCGCACACGGCACGGAGGAGCAGCGGGCCCGGTTCCTGCCGCCCGTCGCACGCGGCGAGGAGTTCTGGTGCCAGGGCTACAGCGAACCCGGCGCCGGCTCGGACCTGGCGAACCTCCGTACGGCCGCGGCCCGTTCGGGCTCCCGGGACGGCGGCGTCTACCGGATCACCGGCCAGAAGATCTGGACGTCCCTCGCGCGGGACGCCGACTGGTGCTTCGCCCTCGTCCGTACGGAAGAGGGCTCGGCCCGCCACCGCGGCCTGTCCTTTCTGCTGGTGCCCATGGACCAGCCGGGCCGGATCGACGTACGGCCGATCCGGCAGATGGACGGGCGGGCCGAGTTCAACGAGGTGTTCTTCGACGGCGCGGAGGCACGCGCCGAGCACCGCGTGGGCGCGGAGGGGGAGGGCTGGAAGGTGGCCATGAGCCTGCTCGCCCTGGAACGCGGAGTGTCCACACTCGTGCAGCAGATCGGCTTCGCGGCCGAACTGGACGAGGCGGTCCGCACCGCCCTGCGCACAGGCGCGGCCGACCGTGACCCGGTGCTCCGCGAGCAGCTCGTGCGCGCCTGGGCCGAACTGCGCACCATGCGCTGGAACGCCCTGCGCACGCTGGGCGGTTCGACGGACGGCCGGGAGGGCGCGGAAGGCCGCGGACAGGGCGACCCGGGCGCGCCGAGCGTCGCCAAACTGCTGTGGGCGGGCTGGCATCAGCGGCTCGGAGAGCTTGCGATGCGCGTACGGGGCGCCACAGCGGCCCTCGGCCCGTACGACTGGACGCCGGAGTGCCCGTACGAACTGGACGCCGCACAGCGCCGGTTCCTCTTCTCGCGGGCCGACACGATCTACGGCGGCTCGGACGAGATCCAGCGCACCATCATCGCCCAGCGCGTGCTGGGCCTCCCCAAGGAGCCACGGGCATGACCAGCGGATCCACCCCCGGCGCAGGCACGCCGGCCAACAGCCCCCGCACGTACCGGAACTGGATAGACGGCGCCTGGCGCGAACCTGCCGCCGGGCACTATCCGGTCGTCAACCCGGCAACCGAGGAGACGGTCGGGCACGCCCCCGAGTCGGCGACGGCGGACGTGGACGCGGCCGTCCGCGCCGCGGAGAACGCACAGCGCGAATGGGCCGCCGCGGAACCACGCGAACGGGCCGCCGTGCTCGACCGGATCGCCGACGTCCTCACCGAACGCGGCCCGGAACTCGTACCCCTGCTCCAGGCCGAGACGGGCTCCACCCGCAAGGTCGCATCCGGCATGCAACTGCCCACGGCCGCCGACCGGTTCCGCCGGTACGCGCGGGGCGCGCTGGAGCCGTCGACCGTACCGCTGCCGCCGCAGCCCGTGGGGGCGAGCGCGCTGGCGCCCGGCGGTCTGATCGGCGCCGCCGCCGTACGCCGCCCGGTGGGCGTGGTCGGCTGCATCACCTCGTACAACTTCCCCGTCGTGAATCTGGCGGGGAAGGCCGCGCCCGCGCTCGCCATGGGCAACGCCGTGGTCTGCAAGCCCGCGCCGCAGGACCCGCTGAGCTGCCTGGAGCTGGGCCCGCTGCTGCGCGAGGCGGGGCTGCCCGACGGGCTCTACAACGTGGTCGCCGGATCCGGCGCGGCGGCGGGGGAGGCCCTCGTCGCACACCCGGCCGTCGACATGATCAGCTTCACCGGCTCCACCTCCGTGGGCAAACAGATCGCCGCGTCCGCGGGCCGCGGGATGAAGCGCACCCTCATGGAGCTCGGCGGCAAGGGCGCGGCGGTCATCCTGGACGGCGCGGACGAGCGCACGGTCAAGTCCGCGGTGGCGGCCGTCGCTTCGACCTGGGCCTTCCACAGCGGCCAGATCTGCACGGCGCCCACCCGGGTCCTGGTGCACCGCACGCTGCACGACGACGTCGTCACCGCACTCGCACAGTACGCGGCGGCACTGACAGTGGGGGATCCCGACGATCCGGCCACCGTGGTGGGCCCGTTGATCTCCGCGGCGCAGCGGGACCGTGTGGAGGCGTACGTCGCGGGCGCCCGCGCCCAGGGCGCGCGCGTCGCCGCCGGGGGCGAACGCCCGGACCTCAAGCCGGGGTTCTACGCCGCGCCCACCCTGCTGACCGGTGTCACCCCGGAGATGACCGTCGCGCAGGAGGAGATCTTCGGCCCCGTGGTCGTGGTGCTCCCCTTCGACGACGAGGACGAGGCCGTACGCATCGCCAACGGCACCCCGTACGGCCTGTCCGACTACGTGTTCAGCCCGGACGCGGGCCGCGCCTGGGCGTTCGCGGGCCGGCTGCGCAGCGGCAACATCGGCATCAACACGGTGCAGCGGAACCCCGAGACACCGTTCGGCGGCTTCAAGGAGTCCGGAGTGGGCCGCGACGGCGGGTCGTTCGGGCTGGAGGCGTACAGCGAACTCCAGTCGCTCGTCTGGCCGTCCTGAACCCTCGCGCCGAACGACGCGCAACACCCCGGCGACCCGCACCCGTTCGCCCCGTACCGCACCACCACAGCCCGGACAGAAGGAGTCGGTCTCATGCGCGGTGTCATCTTCGACGGGAAGCACGCCCGGCCGGCCGACGGCATCGAGGTGCGCGACCCGGAACCTGGCGAAGTGCTGGTCGGCATCCGGGCCGCGGGACTGTGCCACAGCGACCTGTCGGTCATCGACGGGACGATCCCCTTCCCCGTCCCCGTGGTGCTCGGCCACGAGGGCGCCGGCGTGGTGGAGGCCGTCGGCGAGGGCGTCGCCCATGTGGCACCCGGCGACCATGTCGCACTGTCCACGCTCGCCAACTGCGGTACCTGCGCGGAGTGCGACCGCGGCCGTCCCACCATGTGCCGGATGGCGATCGGCCGGCCCGGACGTCCCTTCAGCCGCGGCGGGGAACCGCTCTACAACTTCGCGTCCAATTCGGCCTTCGCCGAACGCACCGTCGTCAAGGCCGTGCAGGCGGTGCCCATCCCGGACAGCATCCCCTTCACCTCCGCCGCGCTCATCGGCTGCGGCGTCCTCACGGGCGTCGGGGCCGTGCTCAACAGGGCGAAGGTGGAACAGGGCGACACCGTCGTCGTCATCGGGACGGGCGGCATCGGCCTCAACGTGCTGCAGGGCGCACGCATCGCCGGCGCCTCGGTGATCGTCGCCGTCGACTCCAACCCGGCCAAGGAGGCACAGGCCCGCCGCTTCGGTGCCACCCACTTCGTCGACGCGTCGGCCGCGGGCGGCGTCGCGGAGACCGAGGCCGCCGTACGGGAGATCCTGCCGGACGGCGCGGCGCACACCTTCGAGTGCGTGGGCAGTACGCGGCTCGTCCGGCAGGCGGTCGACCTGCTCGACCGGCACGGCCAGGCCGTGCTGCTGGGCGTACCGCCCGCCGACGCGGAGGCGTCGTTCCTCGTGTCGTCCATGTACCTGGACAAGTCGATCCTGGGCTGCCGCTACGGTTCGTCCCGCCCGCAGCGCGACATCGCCCTGTACGCGGAGCTGTACCGGAGCGGCCGGCTGCTGCTCGACGAACTGGTCACCGAGGTCTATCCGGTCGAGGACTTCGAGAAGGCGGCGGCCGACGCGGAACACGGCCGGCTGGCACGCGGAGTGCTCACCTTCTGACCCGCGGACTTCACGCGGCGACGGTGTCCGTACGGGAGCCCTCTCCCGTACGGAAGGTGCGCCGGTACGCGCTCGGCGACACCCCCAGCGCCGACTGGAAGTGCACCCGCAGCGACGCCGCCGAGCCGAAGCCCGTCTCGGCGGCGATCCTGTCGACCGACAGGTCGCTGCATTCCAGCAAGTGCCGTACCCGTTCGACACGTTGACGTGTCAGCCACTGCTGCGGGCTCACGCCGGACTCCTCGCGGAACCGCCGCGTGAACGTCCGTACGCTCATCGACTCCCGGTCCGCCAGATCGCGCAGCGTCAACGGCCGGTGCAGATGCTCCAGGGCCCAGGCGCGGGCCGCGCCCGTGGAGGCGATGCCGGGCTCCGGCACGGGCCGCTCCACGAACTGCGCCTGCCCGCCCTCCCGGTGGGGCGGCACGACGGTGCGCCGGGCGACCGAATTGGCCACGGCGGAGCCGAAGTCGGAGCGCACCATGTGCAGACACAGGTCGATCCCGGAGGCGACACCCGCCGACGTGAGGATGCGGCCCTCCTCGGTGTAGAGCACGTCCGGCTCGAACTGCACGGCGGGGAACATCTTCTGGAACCGTTCACAGGACGCCCAGTGCGTCGTGGCCCGTTTGCCGTCCAGCAGTCCGGCCGCCGCCAGCACGTACGCGCCCGTGCAGATGGAGGCGATCCGCGCGTCCGGCCGGACGCGGGCGAGGGCGTCCGCCAGCGGACCGTCCAGCGTGCCGCTCTCCCACACGTCGTCGGCCTCGTGCGACGCCGGGACGATGACGGTGTCCGCCTCGTCCAGCGCCTCCGGGCCGTGCGACACGTTGACCGTGAAATCGGCATCCGTACGGACCGCTCCAGGGCCCTCCGGCGTACAGGTCAGCACCTCGTACAGCAGGGTGCCGTCCTCCTGTTTCGCACGGCCCAGCAGGCGGTGCGCGATGCCCAGTTCCATCGGCAGCATGCCGTGCCGGACGAGCACGGCGACACGGTGACGTCCTGGATGACGGTACGCAGCCATGGCCCGATCCTCGCACATGATGGCCTCCGGGCCACTCGTTCCGCGGGACCGCGGGCAGCAGGCTGAACGCCATGACCGAGACCACCAGACCCCCGGCCACCTCTCCTCCGCCGCCCGCCAGGGCGCCGCGCGTCCACCGTGCCTGGTGGGTGGCCGCGGTCTCGTTCATCGCGCTCGTCGGCGCGGCCGGATTCCGCGCCACCCCGAGCGTCTTCATCGACCCGCTGCACAAGGAGTTCGGCTGGTCGCACAGCACCATCTCCGGCGCCGTCTCCGTGAACGTGCTGCTGTACGGGCTCACTTCACCCTTCGCCGCCGCCCTCATGGACCGGTACGGCATCCGCCGCATCGTGTCGGGCGCCCTGATACTGATCGCCGCGGGCAGCGGCCTCACGGTGTTCATGGACGCCACCTGGCAGCTCATCCTGTGCTGGGGCTTCCTCGTCGGACTCGGCACCGGGTCCATGGCCCTCGCCTTCGCCGCGACCGTCACCAACCGCTGGTTCATCCAGCGCCGCGGCCTCGTCTCCGGCATCCTCACCGCGGGCGGCGCCGCGGGCCAGCTGGTGTTCCTGCCGCTGGTCGCCCTGCTCGTGGAGGGCCCCGGCTGGCGTGCCGCCTCCCTGACGGTCGCGTTCTGCGCGCTGGCCGTCGTCCCGCTCGTCCTCTTCGTGATGCGCGACCGCCCGGAGGACGCCGGACTGCTGCCGTACGGCGCGGGACCCGACTACGTCACCCCGCCGCGCCCCGGCCCCGGCGCCGCGGTGCGCACCCTCAAGACCCTTGCGTACGCGGCCCGTACGCGGACCTTCTGGCTGCTCGCCGGCACGTTCGCCGTGTGCGGCGCGACCACCAACGGGCTGGTCGGCGTGCACTTCGTACCGGCCGCGCACGACCACGGGATGCCCATGACGGCGGCCGCCTCGCTGCTCGCGGTCATCGGCATCTTCGACCTCATCGGCACGGTCGCGTCCGGCTGGCTCACCGACAGGGTCGACGCCCGCAGGCTGCTCGCCGTGTATTACGCGCTGCGCGGCGTCTCGCTGCTGTTCCTGCCGCTGCTGTTCGACAACAGCGTGCAGCCGTCCATGCTGTTCTTCATCATCTTCTACGGCCTCGACTGGGTCGCCACCGTGCCGCCCACCATCGCACTGTGCCGCGAACACTTCGGCGCGGACGGCGCCATCGTGTTCGGCTGGGTGCTCGCCTCCCACCAACTGGGCGCCGCCATCGTGTCGTTCCTCGCCGGCCTCGCCCGTGACACCTTCGGCACGTACGACGTGGCCTGGACCGCCTCCGGCGCGCTCTGCGCGACAGCGGCGCTCATGGCACTCGTCATCCGCAAACGACCCGCGCGCGGGGACAGCGAGAAGGCACCGGAGAGCGTCAAGCTGTGACGCGACTGGGCTGGACGGTGCTGCGGAGCTTGGTCGGACTGTGCTGCGGCAGCGCGGGACTGTGCTGCGGAGCCTGGTCAGACTGTGACGCAGGACGGGGTCAGGCTGTGACGCGGAACGTGCCGCGGTAGGCGCTCGGGGACACCCCGAGCGCCGCCTGCATGTGCTGCCGCAGCGACGCGCCCGTACCGAAGCCCGCCTCCGCCGCCACCCGGTCGACCGTCAGATCCGTCTCCTCCAGCAACTGCCGGGCCCGCGCCAGGCGTTGCTGCGCCAGCCACTGGCCCGGCGTGGAGCCCGTCTCCTCACGGAAGCGGCGGCTGAACGTCCGTACGCTCATCGCCTCGCACTCCGCCAGCTCGCGCAGCGACAACGGCCGCTCCAGATGCCGCAGCGCCCACGCCCGCGCCGCACCCGTACCGGACCGCACCCCCGGATCCGGCACGGGCCGCGGGATGAACTGGGCCTGCCCGCCGTCCCGGTGCGGCGGTACGACCGTGGAACGGGCCACGTCGTTGGCGACGGCCGCGCCGTGGTCGCCGCGGATGATGTGCAGACACAGGTCGATGCCGGCGGCCTCCCCGGCGGAGGTCAGCACGTCGCCCCCGTCGGTGTAGAGCACGTCCGGATCGACCGTGACGGCGGGGAAGAGGGTCCGGAAGGCCGAGGCCGACTTCCAGTGCGTCGTGGCCCGCATGCCGTCCAGCAGCCCGGCTGCCGCCAGCACGAACGAGCCCGTGCAGATGGACGCGATCCGCGTCCCCGGCCTGCGGACGTACGCGAGCGCCGCCTCGAGCTCCGGCGTGAGCCGGCCCTCCGTCTCCGGCGCGCCCTCCTCGTGGGAGCCCGGTACGACGACGGTGTCGGCCTCCGCGAGGGCCTCCGGGCCGTGCGCCACGTGGACGGGGAAGTCGGCGTCCGTACGGACGAGGCCCGGTACGGGCGCGCAGGTCACCACCTCGTACAGCCGCTGCTGCCGCTCGTCGGCGGAGACCGCCGAGCCGAACAGCTGGTGCACCAGGCCCAGTTCCATCGGCAGCACGCCGTGCCGCACCAGCACGGCCACCCGGTGCGGGGCGTGTGGGGGAGCGGCGTCGGCGGCTCCGGCGGCGGGCGGGCGGTCGGCGGGGGAGCGCGGGGAGAAGACGGCCATGGCCAGATTCTTTCACCTCTCGTCCATCCGGCCACTCGTCGCGCGCGTCCCCGCGCCGGAGCATCGGAGACATGAGGATTCTCTGGGTATTCGCCCATCCCGAACGCCGCTCGCTGAACGGCTCACTGCTCGACGACGGACTGCGCGCCCTGACCGAACTGGGCCACGAGGTCCAGGTCTCCGACCTGTACGGCATGGGCTGGAACCCCGTCGTCGACAGAGCCGACTTCGCCGCATCGCAGGACGGACACACGCAGGACGGACGCACGCAGGACGACAGGCTGTACGTCGGCGACGCACAGGAACAGGCCTACGCGCGGGACGGCATGAGCCCCGACATCAGCGCCGAACAGCGGAAGATCAGCTGGGCGGACGCGATCGTCCTGCACTTCCCGCTCTGGTGGTTCGGGCCGCCGGCCATCCTGAAGGGCTGGTTCGACCGCGTGCTCGTCCAGGGCTTCGCGTTCGGCCTGGAGGACGAACAGGGACGCACCCTGCGCTACGGGGACGGCGGACTGCACGGCAAACGCGGCCTGATCGTCACGTCCGTCGGCGCCCGGCAGAGCTCCTTCGGACCGCGCGGCGTCCACGGACACGTGGACGAGGTGCTGTTCCCCGTACAGCATGGCACGTTCTTCTACACCGGTATGGCCGCCCTGCGGCCGTTCGTCGTGTACGGCGCGGACAGGATGACCGAAGCGGGCTACAAGGAGTACGCGCAGGACCTGCGGGACCGGCTGCGGGACCTGCCCACCGAAACGCCCGTCCCGTACCGCAGGGAGGACGGCGGTGACTACGACGAAGGGCTCGTCCTCCGCGACGAACTCGCGCCCGGGCGCACGGGACTGGGCGTACACCGCACCGGATGACCGCCTGGCAGGCCCGAACGGCCTGGCCCACGCGACCCGATGACCGTTTCGCGCGACCGAACGGCCGTCCTGTGCGGCCTGTCTGTCCGCTCTCGTGACCGAGTGACTGTCCCGCACGGCCGGTTGGCCGCCTCTCACGCCCCGGCGAACCGTCCGAACTGTCCGCGGTGGAAAAGCAGCGGCCCGTCCTCCGCCCCGGCGCTCTGTGCGGCGTCCAGAGCCAGCACCCGTCCGACCACGATCAGATGGTCCCCGCCCGTGTGCACGGCGTGGATCGTGCAGTCGATCCACGCCGGCACACCGTCCAGCCGCGGCGAACCCGTGACCGGAGCCGGACTGTGCGCCACTCCGGCGAACTTGTCGGCGCCGCTCACCGCGAAAGCGCGGCACAGTTCGCCCTGACCGGTGCCCAGGACGTTCACGCAGAACACTCCGGCGCGCGCGATGTGCGGCCAACTGGTCGACGTCCTCGCGACCATGAACGCCACCAGCGGCGGATCCAGCGACAGCGAGGCGAACGACTGACACGCGAACCCGGCGGGCCGCGGCTCCGCCCCGGCCGCGCTGTGCGTGTCGGCCGTTTCTGCCGCCGCCGGGGCCGCCGGTGCCGCCGGGGCCGTGATCACGGTGACGCCGGAGGCGAACGACCCCAGAACGCGGCGGAATTCCGCCGGATCGAGCGGCGCGCGCTCGTCGTCCCGTACGGCACGCAGCGGCGGCCGCCCGGCCACCGCGTACGGCGCGGACACCCCGTCCCCGCCGGCCCCCGTCGCCGCGCCGGAAGTCCGGAGATACCGCACCGCTGCCGCTGCCATCCCGGCGTGTCCCATCATGAACCCATTGAATCTGATGGGCCGTCAGATAGGAACCCGTGCGACGACAGAGACGGCGGCGGCCTCATCGCCCGCGGAAGCGGGCATCGCGCCGTTCGACGAACGCGGCGACGCCCTCCTGCGCGTCCTCCGTCGTCATGTTGACCTCCTGCGCCTGAGCCTCGGCCTCGAAGGCGGCCGCCCTGCCGCCGTCCAGCGAGTCGTTCACCAGCCGCTTCGTCAGCGCCAGCGCGCGCGTCGGCCCGTCCGCCAGCCGCTCGGCCCACTCCCGCGCCGTCTTCTCCAACTCCTCGCCGGGCACGACCTTGTTGACCAGCCCGAGCCGTTCCGCGTCCGCCGCGGGCAGCGAGTCGCCGAAGAACAGCAGCTCCTTGGCCTTCTGCGGCCCGACGAGCCGGGGCAGCAGATAGCTGCCGCCCCCGTCCGGCACCAGCCCGCGCCGCGCGAACACCTCGGTGAACTTGGCCTCTTCGGCGGCGACGACCAGGTCGCACGCGAGCGCGAGATGCGCGCCGATGCCGGCGGCGGCGCCGTTCACGGCGGCGAGTACGGGCTTCTCGCAGTCCAGCACGGCGGCGACGAGCCGCTGCGCGCCGCGCCGGATGGTCCGCGCGACGTCACCGGATACGCGCTCTTGCGTGCCGCCCCCGCCCCCGCCCCCGCCCCGTAGGTCCGCGCCCGCGCAGAACGCGCGGCCCGTACCGGTCAGCACGACAGCCCGTACGCCGGGGTCGCCCGAAGCGTCCTCCAGCAACCCGATGAGCCGCTCCCGGTGCTCCCAGGCCAGAGCGTTCATGACCTCCGGCCGCACGAGCGTCACCCACGCAACACCCCCACCAACCCGCCACCGCACGACGTCCTCGACCTCACCAGCACATGAACCCACCACAACCTCCAACCAGTAGACGATCGAGCTCGCGCCGAGAGCCGCCCCGACGCCCAGCCCGCGGAGCGGCTGCGTTAGATGTGCGCCTCCGCCGCGCGGGGCGGACACACCTCGGTGTGGGCAGGCGTCCCGCCCCGGTGTGGGCAGCTGGTCCGCCCAGGGGGCGGAACGGGTGGGCACACCGGACCGCCAGCCGCGAGGCCTGTCCCGCTCGCACCCAACGCATGCGCACCCCGCCACGGGCCCGCTCCGCAGGGCCCCGCACCCAACGCACGCGCCGGTTAGGGGTTGGCCCCGGACCCGCCCCTACCCGTTTCTTCCGGGGCTCCCGCCCCGGACCCCAGCCGCGCTGCGCGCGGGCTCGGGGCTCCGCCCCGTACCCCGGCGGGGCTGCGCCCCTGCACCCCACCGCGCTGCACGCGGAAGAACCGGGGCTGGGCCCCGCCCCCGCAGGGGGCGGGATGAACAACACGGGGCTGCGCCCCGAACCCCCGCGGGGCCCCGCCCCTCACCCACACACGACCAACGCATCAAGCGCCACCGCCCCCTGCCCCCGCGGCAGCACAACCAGCGGATTGATGTCCAACTCCGCGACTCCCGGCCCGAGTTCGAGGGCCATCCGCTGGACCCGGAGGACGACCTCGACGAGCGCGTCCGTGTCCGCCGCCGGCATGCCCCGTACGCCGTCGAGGAGCGCGCGGCCGCGCAGTCGCGAGAGCATGGCCCGTACCTGGTCCTCGCCGAAGGGCGGGATGCCCACCGCGACATCCCCCAGTACTTCGACGAGGACGCCGCCGAGGCCGACCGTCACCGTGGGGCCGAACAGTTCGTCGTGGCTGATGCCGACGACCATTTCGACGCCCTGCTCGACCATTTGGCACACGAGCACGCCGTCCAGTTCGACGCCTTCGAGGTGCGCGATCTCGGTCAGCTCGCGGTACGCGTCCCGCACCTGGCTCGCCGAGGTCAACCGGATCTTGACGAGGCCGAGTTCGGACTTGTGGGCCAGCTGCGGCGCAGACGCCTTCATCACCACCGGGTAGCCGACCTGCGCGGCAGCCCGTACGGCGCCGGCCGCGCTGGTGACGAGCTGTTCGCGCGGCACCCGGATCCCGTACGCGCGCAGCAGCTGTTTCGCGGCGTGCTCGCTCAGCTGCCGGCCCTCGCGCAGCAGTGCCTGCGCCTTGCGCGCGGAGGGCGAGGGGGTGCGGGGCGCGTCGGGGAAGGGGGAGCGGTAGTCGCGGGTGAAGCGGTGGTGTTCCAGGTAGGACCGTACGGCCGTGATGCAGTTGGCGAACGTGCGGAAAGTCGCGACCCGCGACGAGCCGAGCAGCGTCTTGCGGTACGCGTCCTCGTCGCCCACCGGCGAACCCCACACCACGCACACGAGTTTGTCGGTCTGTTCGGCGGCGTCGACGAGGTCCTGTGCGAGCTTGTCGCTCATGGGCGGGAAGGGGCCGGTGATGGGGCAGATGAGGATGCCCACGTCAGGGTCGTCGAGGATCGCGTCGATGATTCTGCGGCCGCGCCAGTCGCCCACAGGATGACCGCCGTTGTCGATCGGGTTGGCGACGTTCAGATAGCCGGGTATCCACTGGTGCAGCTCGTCCTGTTTGGCGGCGGACAGTTCGGCCAGTGGCAGTCCTGCCGCCGAGGCGAGGTCGGCGAAGTGCGCGCCGGTCCCGCCGGAAATCGAGTACACGGCGACACCTTCGGCCTGCGGGGGCCGCGCCCGCGCCAACAGGGCCGCGGTGTCCTGGAGTTCGTCGAGCCCGTCGACCCGCAGCACGCCGAACTGTTTCATGGCCGCGTCCACGGTGGCGTCGCTGCCGGTGAGTTTCCCGGTGTGGCTGGCGGCCGTACGGGCCCCGGTCTCGGTGCGCCCGACCTTCACCGCGACGACGGGTACGCCGTTGCGCGCTGCCCGGTCGGCGGCGAGCAGGAAGCTGCGCCCGTCCTTGAGGCCCTCCACATACGCGGCGATGGCGCCGACTTCGGGGCGGGACGCGAAGTAGGACAGGAAGTCGGAGGTCTCCAGGTCCGCCTCGTTCCCGGTGGGTGCCCAGTGCGACAGCCGTACGCCGAGCTCCTGCATCGTGAACACCGGCCTGCCCTGGTGGCCGGACTGGGTGATGAGCGCGATGGCCGGCCCGTCGAGGTCATCGCGGAAGGTCTCGAAGGCGTTGAGGTTGGTGTTCGGCCCCAGCAGCCGTACGCCGGACTGCTCGGCGGCCGCGGCGAGTTCGGCCTGCGCGGTGGCCCCGTCCTCGCCGGTCTCGGCGAAGCCGGAGGCGAAGGCCACGGCGAACCGCGTCTTGGTGCCGTCCAGCTGCTCGATGACGGGGATCGGGTCGGCGACCAGCAGGACGGCCAGGTCGACCGGTTCCGGAAGGTCGGCGACGGACGGGGCGCAGGGCCGCCCGAACACGGTCTCGCGTGTGGGATGCACCGGATGCAGCCGCGCCCCGACGCGTTCCGCCCAGCCGATCAGCTGCCGGGTGATGCCGGTGTTGGGGCGGCCCTCGGTGTCGGAGGCGCCGACGACGGCCACCGATTCGGGCCGGAAGAAGCGGTCCAGGTCGGGGACGTCCGCGTGCAGCGGCCGCCCGCTGACATCGGGATCGCCGTACGCGCCGGACGTGCCGTCGGCGCTCGTCGTGCCCGTCGTGCCCGTTGTGCTGTGCACGGCCTGCGCGGTGTGCTCCCCGCATGCCACGACGCGGGCCGAGCGGGGGGTGGTGGTGAGGGTGCCGTGTGTCGATCCAAGCATCGTGCTCGCCCACTCCTGAGTGCCGGCAACAATTGCTGACGCTCTGTCAGATTAGCGAGCTGACGGACCGTCAGGAAGAGTGCGGCACCGGGGAAACCGCCCCGGCCCCCTCAAATCCTGGGCCCGGCCCCGGCCCCCGGCCCCTCCGGCGTGAAGCCCCCGGCCCCTCCGGCGTGAAGCCCTCGGCCCCTCCGACGTGAAGTCCCCGTCCCCTCCGAGGTGAAGCCCCGGCCCCTCCGGCGCGAAGGAGGCTCCCGCTTCCTCGGTCCCTGCCCCTCGGTCCCTGCCCCTCGGTCACCGCCCCCTCGGTCACCGCCCCCTCGGTCCCCGCCCCCTCGGTCCGCGGGCCCGGGCGGCTCAGCCCGAGGCCCGGGCGATCGCACGCGCGACCTTGTCCGCGTCCCGCGCCAGCTCCCGCAGCATCCCGCTGATCGGGTTGGTGAACCCGGTGAAGTGCAGCCCCGGCGCCCCCGGAAGCGTGCGCGCCCCGTGCGCCCGCGGCCGGCCCTGCCCGTCCAGTACCTCCAAGTGCCCCACCATGTCCTCGAGTCCGCGCCGGTACCCGGTCGCGGCCACCACGCAGTCCGGCCCGATCACCGTCCCGTCCAGCAGCCGCACCTTGCCGCCGCCCTCGAACGACTCGACCCCCGCGACCGGTTCGACCGCACCCTGCTGCACGGCCCGGATCAGCCCCACGTCCTGCACCGGGATCGCGCCCTCCTGTACCCGCGTGTACAGCCCGCTGTCCGGCCGCGGCAGCCCGTACCGCGTCAGGTCCGGCACCGCCAGCCTCGCCACCCTCCGCGCCCCGACGTCCACCACCCGCCGGGGCAGCCGTCTGCACAGCACCCCGCTGGCCTGCGCCGGCCAGCCCAGCGTCGACCGGCGCACGATGTGCGGGGGCGTCCGCACCGCGAGCCGTACGCGCTCCGCGCCGCCCTCCGCCAGGTCGACGGCTATCTCCGCACCCGTGTTGCCCGCGCCGACGACCAGAACGTCCTGCCCCGCGAACGGTTCGGCGTTCCGGTAGTGCGCGGCGTGCAGCAGCTCGCCGCCGTAGTCGTCCCGGCCCGGCCAGTCCGGGATGTACGGGGTGTGGTTGTGGCCCGTCGCGACCACGACCGCCGGAGCGGTCATCCGCCGCCCGCCGTTGGCGTGCAGCGTCCACGAGTCGCCCGTCCGCTCGATGCGGTGCACCTCCACCCCGGCGGCCACCTCGATGCGATGGTGCTCGGCGTACGCCTCCAGGTAGCGCACGAGATCGTCGCGGCCGACCCAGCGCCCGTACCGGCGCGGGATCGGCATGCCGGGCAGCGCCGACCAGCGGCGCGTGGTGTGCAGGCGCAGCCGGTCGTAGTGCGAACGCCAGGACGCGCCGACCGCGTCCGACCTCTCCAGCACGATCGCCTCCACCCCGCGCCGCCGGAGCGCCGCGGCGACCGCCAGGCCGCCCGGCCCCGCGCCTATGACATGGACCGGTGTTCCCTCGTCAGAGATCGGCATGAAAGGAGCTTAGTTCGCGAGCGCCCTTTGCAAACCCCCTTCCCTTTCCGTAGAACTGACGTACCGTCAGGTTTCGTCGGTACGGAGATCGATGCGGAAGGCGGGTGCGACCGTGCAGACGCTCTGGCTCAGCGGTGCCGAATGGCTCGCGGTGCTGCGCGTCGGCCTCGGCCTGTGGTGGCTGGAGAGCTGGCGGCACAAGGACAAGTCGGCCTGGTTCGAACGGGGTTCGGGCATCGCCTGGGCGGCGAGCGTCGCGGCCGAACACCGCTGGACAGCGGTGCGCAGCGGCTTCGACACGGTCGTCAAGCCGCGCCCGCGCACCATGGCGTACGTGGTGGTCTACGCCGAACTGGCCCTCGGTCTCGGCCTGATCGCCGGATTCCTCACGCCCGTCGCCCTCGTCGGCGGGCTGCTGCTCAATCTCCTCTACCTCGTGCTGATGATCCACGACTGGGCCGAGCAGGGGCAGAACGCCATGATGGCGCTCATCTCCCTCGTCGCCCTCTTCGGCATGAGCTGGCAGACCTGGTCGCTCGACGGCGCGTTGGGGCTCTTCTGATGGCGCCGCAGTCACCGGCCACGCCGGTCGCCGACGCCTTCACCCGTACGTACTGGGACGCGGCCGCGGAGGGCCGGCTCCTGATCCGCCGCTGCCGTGCCCCGCGGTGCGGCGTCGCGCACCACTATCCGCGGGAGTTCTGCCCGCGCTGCTGGAGCGAGGACGTGGTGTGGGAGGAGGCGAGCGGGCGCGCGGTCCTCTACACATGGTCCGTCGTGCACCGCAACGACCTCCCGCCGTTCGGCGACCGGGTGCCGTACGTGGCCGCGGTGGCCGACCTCGCGGAGGGCCCCCGGATGATGACGGAGGTCGTCGAGTGCCCCGAGGACGCCCTCCGCATCGGCATGCCGCTGCACGTCACGTTCCGCACGGAAAACGGCTTCTCCGTACCGGTGTTCAAGCCCCGGTAAGGGGCGCGGGGAACGGCGCACACAAGGGGCACGGGGAACGGCGCGAACAAGGGGCGCGGGGAACTGCGCAAACCACAGCGCGAGCCGCACCCGCCGACCCCACCCCAGGGGGCACCCGAAGAGGCACACGCGCCCCGCGAGCCACGCGCTACCCGCGCGGCCCGACCCGCTCCCCGTCGGCCTCCGAGGAACCCGCAGACCGTGCGACAACCCCACCCGCCGCAGGCGGCGGCACGGGCACCGTCCGCACAGACAAGGCGATCAGCAACAGGCACCCCAGAGCCAGCACCGACAGGGCACCGAGCATCACGGAGTACGGCACGTACGAGGAGAGCGCCGCCAGCACCGCGGGCACCAGGAAGCCGGTGTAGGTCACCGCGTAGTAGACGCCGGTGAGCCCGGCCAGGTCGTCGGGGGTCGCGATGCGCTGGATCTCCAACAGCCCGGACACCACGGCGATTCCGTAGCCCGCGCCGAGGATCAGCGCACCCGCCAGGCCCAGCCACGGGGACAGGACGGCGCCGTTGGCGGCGCACACCGCCATGCCGACGGCCACCAGACCCATCGCCACGAGGATCGCGTGCGCCGTCGACCGCGCCCCCAGCCGCTTCGCGAGCGGCTGCACGAGGGCGCCGGTGCCGAGCGTGAGCACGGTGAGCAGCGTCGCGTACGCCAGCCCCCAGTGGCCGACCCGGTCGGCGACGAGCTGCGGCATCACGGCGTACGCGATGCCCGCGGCGCCGAACACCCACGGCGCCATCGGCAGCACCACGCGCAGGAAACGGCGGTGGCCCGCGGCGGGCACCCTCAGATCGCCGAGGAGGCCGCCGCGCACGGGAGCGGGGGTACGGGTCTCGGGCGCCCGCCGCAGCACGACGAGCGCGGGCAGTGTGACGAGGACGTGCACCGCGTACGGCAGCACCATCGGCCACGGCCCCCACTGCGCCAGCGCACCGGCCACGCCGGCGCCGAGACCGAAGCCGCCGGTCAGCGCGAGCGAGGCGCGCCGTGCGCCGGAACCGGCGTCGGCCTTCGCGTCGTACGGCGGCTGGGACAGCTCCTTCACCCAGCTCGTGCCCACGGCCATGGCGATGCCGACCGCGATCCCGGTGAGGAACCGGCCCGCGTACAGCGCGACTTGGCCGGCCGGAGTGCAGGACAGTACGGCGCTCGCCACGATGGACAGCACGGTGCCCGCGATCATCAGCGGCTTCCGCCCGTACCGGTCGGACAGCGGCCCGCCGGCCAGCAGCCCCGGCACCAGGCCGATGACGTAGGCCGCGAGGAACGCGTCGACCGTCACCTCCGAATAGCCGCCCAGCTGCCGGTACATCAGCAGCAGCGGCGTGAACTGGTTGCCGCCCCAGCCGCAGCAGAACATCGCCGCCACCGCGAGCGGCCAGCCCCGCGCCGGGCCCGCGACGGCCCGCCCTCCGATACTCATGAGTTCCCTGTCCGTGCTCGTGCTCGTGCTTGTGCTCGTACTCGTGCTTGTGCGCGCAGCCGCGCCCCGCGGCGGGCCGCCTCCTCGCGGCGCCGCGCGGTGGTCCGCCGGCTGATGCCTGTTGTCCTGTGTGCTGACCGCCGCGCCTGTCAGGAGGGCGGTGCGGCCATGCCGAACGCCCGGTGGGTGGCGGTCAGATGGGCCCGCAGGGTCTCCGCGAACCCGTCCGCGTCCCGCGCCGCGAGGGCGTCGACCAGCGCCGTGTGCTCCCGTACCAGCACGTCCAACTGCTGTGCGCGGGGCGGCAGCGCACGAGCCGCCATGCGGCGCTGCCGGTCGCCGAGTGAGGCGTAGAACCGTTCGGCGAGCGTGTTGCCCGCCGCGGTGACGATCGAGCGGTGGAACATCTCGTCGGCCCGCGCGAACGCGGCGATGTCCGCCTGCCGCGCCGGCTCCGACTGTTCCCGCAGCCCCGCGCGCAGTGCCTCCACGCGCTGCGCGAGCGTCTCGTCGTCAGTGCGCAGGATCCGCTGCGCGGCGGCGCACTCCAGCGCCTCCCGCAGTTCGAGGACGTTCTCGGCCTCGTCCGGCGGCATCGGGACGACGACGGCGCCCCGTTTGGGGAAGAGCCGCAGCAGTTCCTCGCTCTGCAGGCGCAGGAACGCCTCCCGTACGGGGGTCCGGCTCAGCCCGGTCCGCTCGGCGATCTCGCCCTCGCTGATCAGGCTCCCGCCGGCCAGCTCCCCGCTGATGATCAGTTCCTTGGCGAACGCGTACACCCGGTCCGCCGCCGGTATCGCACCCCCACCGTCCCCGGCACCACTATCCCCAGACATGACAACGACCGTAACAGCCATAGATACAAGCACAGATACAAGAAGCGATTTCACTGCTGTGTCCCCGCCCACACCGAAGAGGAGCAGGAAACGCCGCAGACAAGGGGCGCGAACAAGGGGCGCGGGGAACTGCGCAAACCCACAGCGGAACCGCACCCGCTCGACACTCCCGAGGGGCACACGAATCGGCCCAGTAGGGGGCGCGGGGAACTGCGCAACAAGGGGCGCGGGGAACGGCGCGAACAAGGGGCGCGGGGAACGGCGCAAACCCACAGCGGAACCGCACCCGCAAAACCCACCCGCAACCCACACGAAGCGGCGCGGCGCTCCCAACGGAGCGCTAGTCGCGACCCAAGACAACCGTCCCGGACGAGCAGAACCACCCACCCGTCCCAGAGGCAACCGCAAGCCGCGGCGCCCCGCCGCCCCGTACGGACACCTGACGCCCCTCACCCGCCTCCCCCCGCACCTGCCGCACCGCCTCCACGAGCAGGAACAGCCCCCGCATCCCGGGATGGCAAGCCGAGAGCCCACCCCCGTCGGTGTTCACGGGCAGCGCGCCGCCCACCGTCAGCCGGTCCTTGCCCACGAACTCGCCGCCCTCGCCCTTGCCGCAGAAGCCCAGGTCCTCCAGCGTCACCAGCGTCATATAGGTGAACGCGTCGTAGATCTCCGCGACATCGATCTCGTCGGGCCGGACGCCGGCTCTCCCGAAGGCCTGCCGGCCCGACTCGGCGGCGGGGGAGACCGTGAAGTCCTCCCACTCCGACATGGCCGCATGCGACACCGCCGTGCCCGAACCGAGCACCCACACCGGCTCCTTGGCCGTGTCGGCGAGGAGGTCCTCCGCGACGAGCAGCACAGCACAGCCCCCGTCGCTACGGATGCAGCAGTGCAGTTTGGTGAACGGGTCGGCGATCACCGGTCCGGACAGTACGTCGTCGACCGTGATCGGCTCCCGGTACATGGCGTCCGGGTTCGGCCCGGCGTTCGCCCGTGCCTGCACCGCGACCTGGGCGAGCTGTTCCGGGGTGGTCCCGTACTGGTGCATATGGCGCCGTGCGGCCATCGCGTACTTGGACACCAGGGTGTGCCCGTAAGGGACTTCGAACTGCAGCGGCCCGCGCCCCCCGAAGGACAGCTCCCCGGTGCGCCGTCCGGCCTTCAGGTCCGCGCGGGCCGTCGAACCGTAGACCAGCAGCACCGCGTTGGCGTGCCCCGCGGCGATCGCGTCGGCCGCGTGCGCCGCCATGACCTCCCACGTGGACCCGCCCACGGAGGTGGAGTCCACCCAAGTGGGCCGCAGCCCCAGGTATTCGGCGACCTCCACGGGTGCCAGCGTGCCGAGTCCCGCGGACGCGAAGCCGTCGATCACCTCCCGGCCCAGCCCCGAGTCGGCGAGCGCGCGCCGTGCGGCCTGTGCGTGCAGCGCGTACGGCGTCGCCTCGTCCACCCGTCCCGTGTCGGAGAGTGCGACCCCGGCGACGGCGACCTTGCGTGACCCACGTGAGCGAACAGCGGTATCGGCCATAAATCTGACGGTACATCAGATACTTGTGACCGGAAACTGCGTCACGGCGACCGCGACCCTGTGCATCTCGCCTCCCTGTCCCTAACATGACGGCCCGTCAGATGAAGGGGAGGTGCCGATGGACACCGCGTTCACCGACGAACAGGACGACATCCGGCGCACCGTGCGCGACATGCTCGCCAAACGGTGCGGCCCCGACGACGTCAAGTCCGCCGCCGCCACGCCGTCCGGCTACGACGAGGCCCTGTGGCTCGCCCTCGCCGAACAGCTCGGCCTGCCGGGCCTCGCCCTGCCCGAGGAGTACGGGGGTGCCGGCTGCGGCACCGTCGAACTCGCCCTCGCCTGCGAGGAAGCGGGCCGCGCCCTGCTGCCCTCGCCCCTGCTGGGTACCGCCGTCCTGTGCGCCCCGCTCCTCCTCGCCCTCGGCACCCCCGCGCAGCGGGCGGCGCTGCTGCCCCCGCTCGCCTCCGGCGCCACGACCGCCGCACTCACCCTCCCCGGCCCCGCTCTCACCGCGGCGCTCGGCCTCACCGCCGACGACGCGGACACGGCAGTGGGCGGCGGCGACTGGGCGGGCGGCGGCCGCGCCGGCGGCATCCAGGCCCGCCAAACCGACGGCCACTGGCGCCTGTTCGGCGAGGCCGACCAGATCCTCGGCGGCCACGGCGCGGACCTGCTGCTCGTCGCCGCGCACACCGGCGGCTACACCCGCCCCCGCGCCCGCCTCTTCCTCGTCCGTACAGCAGAGGCCGCGGGTCTCACCCGCACCCGCCACACCACGCTCGACGAGACCCGCCCCGCCGCCCGCGTCGAACTCCGCGACACCCCCGCCGAACTCCTCGGCCCCGACGCGGAATCCGACGCGGAATCCCCGGACGTGGAATCCCCGCACGCGGAAGGCGCCACCGCCCCGGACCCCGTACGCACCGCGCTCGCCCGTACCGGCGCGCGTGCCGCGGCCCTGCTCGCCGCCGAAGCCGCCGGCGCGGCCGAGGGCGCCCTGGAGCGCACCCTCGAACACGTCCGCAACCGCGAACAGTTCGGCCGACCCCTCGGCACCTTCCAGGCGCTCCAGCACCGTCTCGCCGACGTGTACGTCCAGCTCCAGTCCGCCCGTTCCGCCGCCTACTACGCGGCGTGGGACCCGGAGGGCGGCGGCGCGCTGGCCCTCGCGCAGGCGCTGGAGGCACAGCGGCTCGCCGCGGGCGAAGCCGTGCAACTGCACGGCGGCACCGGCTTCACCTGGGAACACGACGCGCATCTCTACTTCAAACGAGCCGCCGCCGACGACCTGTTGTTCGGTCCGCCCCACCGGCTGCGCGACCGTGCGGCAGTCCGCGCAGGACTGTTCGGCCCCCTTCAGGAATCCCGGCAGGAGGCGTGATGAACACCATGCGGATGGTGCAGAAAGTGTCGTCGTCGAAGGGGTTCGCACGGGTCGCCCCGTACGTCGTGCCCGCGCTGGACCGCGCGGTGCACCGCGTCACACGCGGCAGGAAGATGCTCAGCGACCAGATGCTGCCGAGCCTCATCCTGACCATGACCGGTGCCAAGAGCGGCAGGACCCGCCGTACCCCGCTGGCGTGTGTGCCCGAACGGGACGAGGAGTCCTGGCTGTTGGTCGGCAGCAACTTCGGCAAGCCCGACCACCCCGCCTGGACCGCGAACCTGCGCCACCACCCCGAGGCGGAGATCAGCTGGCGTGGAGCCCGAATCCCCGTGCGGGCACGGGAGTTGGAGGGCGCGGAACGGGAGGAGGCGTGGCGCGCGGCGCTGGCGTTCTGGCCTCCGTGGGCGAACTACCAGGCCCGCATCGAGCGCCGGATCCGGCTCTTCCGGCTGGAACGGCGCTGACGCGCTACCGGGATCGTGCGTACTACTTGGTGGGTTTCTTGCCCGTGACGCCCAGGTGCACCAGCAGCGCGAGGCTCGGCTTCAGCTCCGACTGCTTGACTCCCCAGGTCTGGAAGCCCTTCTGGTGCCCCGCCACCGAGGCGAGCATGGCCACCAGAGAACCCGCCATCGCCGCGGGGTTCGTGTCCTTGTCGACCTTGCCCTTGGCCTGAAGGTCCTTGATGGACTCGGTCAGCGAGTTGTTGACCGAGTTCAGGACCTTCATGCGGATCTTGTAGAAGCGCTTGTCGCCCTCGGCCGCGCCCAGGTCGACCACGCGCAGGATCGCGTCGTTCTTGCGCCAGAAGGAGAGGAAACCCTCCACCAGCTCTTCGGCCGTCTGCCAGCCGGCCTTGCCCGACCAGGAGCGCCCCTCGACCAGTTCGGTGAGGCCCGCCCCCTCCTGTGCCATGTTCTCGGCGAGTTCCAGCACCGCACCCTCGACGTCGGGGAAGTACTGATAGAACGTCGCCGGTGACGTGCCCGCCTTCCGCGCGACATCAATCACCTTGACGTCGCGGTACGGCGACGAGCTGAGCATTTCGCTGAGGCACTCGAGCAGCTTCTGCCGCGTCGCCTGCCCGCGGCGCCCGGCTACTCTGCCGTCGACGGTTCGAACTTGTCCTGTCATGCCGTCAGCTTACCGAGGGGTGATCCTGGCGCGATCCGACGCATGCAAATGGGGTGCGAAGGCGGGGCACTGGCGGACGGCCCGTCAGAACCCGTTCCGGGGACACTGAACCGCCGCGCATTCCGCGCCGTACGGGGGAATGCCGGACTCATCCCGAGATGGTGTGCAGTTCCCTGAGGCGAAGACACGTCCGGGGCGCCCCCGGGTTCGCAACCGCCGGGTTCGCCAGGAAGAATCGGCCTCGGACCACGGGATCCAGCACGGCAGTGAGAAGCTGCACGGGGCGGAAGTCGATGAGCCCCTACGGGGAGGTGGCAGGCAAGTGGTGGAGCAGCTGACGCAGCACGATCCGCGGCGGATCGGCCCGTTCGAGGTGCTCGGCCGACTCGGTGCCGGCGGCATGGGGCTGGTCTACCTCGCGCGCTCGGCGTCCGGGCGGCGAGTGGCGATCAAGACGGTGCGTACCGAACTCGCCGAGGACCAGCTGTTCCGCGTGCGGTTCACGCGCGAGGTCGAGGCCGCGCGGGCCGTCAGCGGCTTCTACACGGCGGCCGTCGTGGACGCCGATCCGCGCGCTGCCGTGCCCTGGCTGGCGACCGCGTACGTTCCCGCGCCCTCCCTCGAGGAGATAGTCAATGTGTGCGGACCGCTGCCCACACAGGCTGTGCGCTGGCTCGCGGCCGGCGTCGCCGAGGCGCTGCAGTCCATCCACGGTGCGGGCCTCGTCCACCGCGATCTGAAGCCGTCCAACGTGCTGGTCGTCGAGGACGGGCCGCGCGTCATCGACTTCGGCATCGCGTCGGGGGTCTCCAACACCCGGCTGACGATGACGAACGTCGCCGTCGGCACGCCCGCCTACATGTCTCCCGAGCAGGCCAGGGACTCGCGCAGCGTGACGGGTGCCAGCGACATCTTCTCGCTGGCCTCCACCCTCGTGTTCGCGGCGACGGCCCACGCGCCCTTCCACGGCGCGAATCCGGTCGAGACCGTCTTCATGCTGCTGCGCGAGGGCCCCGATCTGGAGGGCATGCCGGAGGATCTGCGTCCGCTCATCGAGTCCTGTATGCGTATGGCGGCCGAGGAGCGGCCCAGCCCCGAGGACCTGCAGACGCAGCTCGCGCCGCACCTCTTCTCGTCCGGCGGCGACGACAGCGGTACGGCCTCCGCCTGGCTGCCGGGCGGCGCCGTGGCGCTCATCGAGCGGAAACGCGGCGTACGCCCCTCCGCGCAGCGCCCCGCGCCCGCCGCGGCGGCCGCCCCCGCCGCCGCACCGTCCGCCGCCGCACCGTCCGCCGCCGCACCGTCCGCCGGGCCCGACCTGGCGGCGATGCCCGCGCCTCCGCCCCGGCCGCCCTCGCCGCCGTCCGAGGCGCCGCAGCAGTCGCCCGCGCAGCACCAGCACCAGGGGCAGACCCACGGGCCCGCGCAGGGGCACGCGCCTCCGCACGGCCACGGCCAGGGCCCGGCGCACGGGCAGCAGGGCCACGGCATTCCCGGGGGGCCCGGCGGCCCCGCCGCGATCTCGCAGACCGGCACGGGCGCGCCCGCCGGCTCCGTCGCCGCACCGCCCACGGCCCCGCCCGCCTCGCCGCCCGAGCCGGGCGACGGCGGGCCCGTACGGCTGCCCGGCTCGCACGTGCCGATCGGCCCGGGCCCGCGCCGTACCGACGACCAGCGCGCCACCGGTGCCGGGCCCGGCACCGGCTGGGTGCGGCCGCCCAACGGGCAGGCCCCGCACAGCAATCCGCACTCCGCGCCGCACAACCCGCCCGCCGGGCCGCCTCCTTCGAGCCCGCCGGCGCCGGGTCCGGCGCAGGGTGCGGAGGCCGTACCGGAGCAGCGGCAGCGCTGGCGGCCGTGGCGGTTCCGGATGTCAAACGACGTGTGGGGCACGCCCGTCGTCGCCGACGAGCTGCTGTACGTCACCTCGTTCGAGGTGCACGCGCTCGATGTGGCCAGCGGGCGGCGGCAGTTCAAGACCCGCGAGGTCGCCTGGTCGATGGCTGTCGACGGCGGCAAGGTGCACGCCTCGGACGGTCCCAGCCTGTACGCGCTCGACGCCAAGGACGGCGCCGAGCACTGGCGGCTGGCCACCGACGGCTGGGTGTACGCGCTGAAGACCGGGGACGGCGCCGTCGTCACCGCGACCCGCGGCGGCGGCGTCCAGGCGTGGGAGGCCGCGAGCGGCGGCAAGCTGTGGGAACTCACCGGCGCGCAGGCCGACTTCGAGACCCCGGAGGCGGCGCCCGTCCTGCAGGACGGCACGGTCTACGCCTGGGGCGACGGCCGGCTGTACGCCATCGAGGTCCGTACCGGCACGGAACGCTGGTCGTATCCGGTCGGGGACGTCTCCGTGACCGGCGGCGTTCCCGTGCGGGTCACGGCGGCGCCGGACGGCGTGGTCTATGTGTGCGCCGGATCAAGGGTGTTCGCGCTGGACGGCGCCACCGGAGCGGAGCGGTGGCGGTTCGACGCTCCCGCCGCGTTCCTGTGCGCCCCGGCGTTCGCGCCCGGCCCCGCGGTGACCGGCGGCGGCATCTACCTCGCCGACTACCTCGGCACGGTCTACGCCATCGACGCCGCCAACGGCCACGACCGCTGGCGCATCGCCACCGAGGCGCGGCACTCCACCGAGCCGGTGATCGTCGCCGACGGTCTCATCCACCTCGGCAGCGGCGGCGCGCTGTACACGCTCGACGCGGTCAGCGGCACTCCCCGCTGGCGCTACGCGGCGGGCGGCGACGTGGTCGGCGCCCCCGTGGTCGCCGACGGGCGCGTGCACTTCGGCTCCGCCGACCACTGTCTGTACACGCTGGACGCGGTGGGTGGTCAGATGCGGTGGAAGCTGGCCACGGGCGGTGAGATCACCGGTTCGCCCGTGGTCGCCGACGGTGTCGTGTACGCGTGCAGCAAGGACCGCTGTGTGTACGCGCTGGATGCGGCGAAGGGGACGGGACAGAGCCGTAGCGCGTAGCGGTGCCGCGGGCGGGCCGGGTTTGCGCAGTTCCCCGCGCCCCTGATCTGCGCCGTTCCCCGCGCCCCTAAAAGATCGCGCAGTTCCCCGCGCCCCTTTTCTCGGGGTCTTACGCTGCGTTGCGGTGGTTGCCCTTGTCGTTGTCTTCCGGGGAGGAGCCGATGCGGGGGATCACCTGGGTGCGGTCCTCGGATTCCGGCTCGGACGGCTGGGCCTCGCCGTTGCCCGCCGGGGCGGCGCCCGCGCGGTCCTGCGGGTCGGGTGGCCACGGTTCGCCGCCGATGGGCGGGATGTACTGCGTACGTTCCGTCTCCGACAACTCGGGCTGCTGCGGCGGCTGCGCGGGCTGACCCGGCCGGTCGGGGCCGCCGGCCTGGGGCATGGCGCCCGTGCCGTACCAGAGGCGCTCCTCCGGCGGCGGCGCGTCCGCGTGCGGGGCGCGTACCAGGGTGGGCTGCGTCGGCGGCACGTCGGTGCCGGCGTACGGGTCGTCGTGCCGTGCCTCGCGACGGTCCACGGGGGCGCCCTCCTCCGGGCGGCGGTCCCTGCGGCGGCCCTTGCGGCGTCCGCGCATCACGACCGCGGCGACGAGCAGCACCAGACCGCCGGCGGCCGCGCTCGCCGCGCCGTCCCCGACGCCCTCGCCGCGTGCGATGTAGAGGCCGTTGGAGGTCCGCTCCTGCTGGATGAACCACAGCACGGTCGTGGCCAGCACGATCAGGGCGGCGAGGACGGTGAGCCAGCGGGAGCGCAGCACCACGGCGACCAGCGTGACCAGGGCCGCGAAGGCCATGGGGAGGAACAGGCCGTAGAACAGCGGCGGTTGGGCGGAGGTGAAGCCGTCAGTCGTGAACAGCTGCTCCAGCCGGTAGTCGCGCCCGAGGCGGCCGTCGTACCAAGGACGGAAGGGGCTGAATACGGCGGCCGCCGCTCCTATGAGGGCGAGCAGGGACCCGAGGATGTTCCGGATCATGTCCGTTACCTCCCATTTCTGGGGTGTTTCCTGCCGTCGTCCTGCGTCAGACGCTAAGCCGGGGGCCTGGGGCCCGCCACCGCTGGCCGGTGGCGGGCGGTCCGGACGCGGGACCCCGCGCCGGGTCCGCCCCCGTGCGGCCGCGGGCCGGCCGGTGCTCAGCGGAGGCGGTGGCCGTGCGGGACGCGCGCGGTGAACAGGGAGGACTGATCCGAGGGGGGCAGGTTGCCCAGGGCGATCAGATGGGGGGCCTGGGCCATCGCCTGCGTACGGGCGGCCTCCTGTGCCGACCAGAGGGCCCGCACCGTGCCCTGCACGGCCTGCGGGGGGTAGGAGGCCAGGACGGTGGCGCAGTCCAGGGCCGCGGCCAACGCGCCGCCCTCCGGCGTCACTTCGGAGACCAGGCCCGTCTCGTACGCGCGGCGGGCCGAGATCCGCTCCGCCGTGCCCATCAGCGCCATCCGGGCCGCCTCCCCTGCCGGCATCCGCAGGGCCATGCTGATCGACTCGTACGCGCTGACCATGCCGTATGTGGTGTGCGGGTCGAAGAAGGAGGAGTTCTCCGACGCGATGACGAACTCGGCCTCGGACAGCAGATAGAACGCGCCGCCGCAGGCCATGCCCTCGACCGCGGCGATCACGGGGATCCACAGATCGTTGGCCTTGGGGCCGATGGTGAGCAGGGGGTCGTCGAGGGAGTAGGGGGAGTGCGGCTGCCCCTTGCCCGCTTCCTCGGCCGCCGCGCGGTCGATGCCGGTGCTGAACGCCTTGCCGCCGGCGCCGGTGAGCACAGCGGCGCGGACGTCCGGATCGGTGCGGAACTTCCGCCACACGGAGGCGAGTTCGCGTGCCGTGGCGAGGTCGATGGCGTTGTGCTTCGCGGGGCGGTCGAGGGTGACGGTGGCGACGCCGTCCGCGATCTCCGTACGGACGCCGGGCGTCGCGTCGTCCCGCGCCCCCTCCTGGGCGGACGCCGCGGTCACGGGCGCTCCAGCAGCCAGCGGGGGAGGTGCGTGCCGTCCGGGAGGCGGCTGAAGGTGACCTTCACCGGGGCGCCGATGCGCAGCTTCTCGGGGGAGACGGAGTTCAGCGGGGCGTCCGGCGCCGCGACGAGATTGCCGACGAGCCGGACGTGCGGGGCCTCGGCCAGTTCGACGAGAACGGCGTTGTACGGGGCCTGCTCCGCGTACCAGGGGAGCAGGGGCGGGTGCGGGAACACGTACGACCAGATGCGGCCGCGGCCGCTCATCCGGCGCCACTCGCTGTCGAAGGACTGGCAGTGCGGGCAGCAGGGGCGGGGCGGGAAGCGGAGCGCTCGGCACGTTGGTGCCGCGCAGGCCTGTATGCGGAGTTCGCCTTCGGCGGTGTAGTGCCAGAACGGGGCGCCGTCTTCGTCCTGGACGGGGGACAGTATTTCGGTGACGGGTTCCGTCATGTGGTTGCCTTTCGTTGTGCGGGCTGCGGTTTGTCGCGTGGTCGGGCTGGTGTGCGCCGTTCCCCGCGCCCCTTATTCGCGCCGTTCCCCGCGCCCCTGATCTGCGCCGTTGCTCGCGGCCCTGTTTGCGCGGTGCGGCTGCGGTTCCGCTGGGGTTTGCGCAGTTCCCCGCGCCCCTTATGGGGTGCGCAGTAGGAGGGCTGAGGTGGGGACGCCTTCGCCTGCTGTGACCAGGCATGTTCCGGCGTCGGGGACCTGGGCCGTCGCGTTGCCGCGCAGTTGTTTCACGCCTTCGTTGATCAGGTTGAAGCCGTGTACGTAGGCCTCGCTGAGGCCGCCGCCCGAGGTGTTCAGCGGCAGCCGTCCGCCGAGTTCCAGTGCCCCGCCCTCGGTGAAGGCCGCGCCCTCGCCGCGGCCGCAGAAGCCGTAGCCCTCCAGGGAGAGCGGGATGAGAGGGGTGAACGCGTCGTAGATCTGCGCGACATCCACATCCTGTGGACCGAAGTCGGCGGATTTCCAGAGGTGTTGGGCGGCGGTCCAGGCGGGGCCGGTCAGCGGATCGTCGTTCCAGTAGTTGACCATCCCGTGGTGCTGCGCCGGCAGGCCCTGGGCCGCGGCGTGCACGTAGACGGGCCGTTGGCGGCAGTCGCGGGCGCGTTCCGCGGAGACGATGACGCAGGCCAGCGCGCCGTCCGTCTCCAGGCAGTTGTCGAAGAGGCAGAGCGGCTCGCTGATCATGCGCGCGTTCATGTACATCTCGCGGGTCAGCGGGCGTTCGTACATCATCGCGTCGGGGTTCTGGTTGGCGCGGTTGCGGCACGCGAGGGCCACGTTGAAGAAGTGGTCGCGCGTCGCCCCGTACTCGTGCATGTAGCGGCGCGCCAGCATGCCGATCTCGTCGGCGGGGCGCAGGAGTCCGTAGGGGCGGGTCCACTGTGCGGGGGTGGGCAGTTGGACGGCGGTGTTCTTCCACGGCCGGGCGCCCGAGCCGCGTTTGCGCGAGCGCCAGGCCACGCCCACGGTGGCCTGGCCCGTGGCGACGGCGGCCGCGAGATGGGCGATGGTGGCGCACGAACCGCCGCCGCCGTAGCCGGTCTTGGAGAAGAAGGTGACGTCGCCGGCGCCGATGGACTTGGCGACCTCGACCTCGTCGGTCTCCTCCATGGTGTACGAGGCGAAGGCGTCGACCTCGGCGGGCGCGATGCCGGCGTCGTCGAGCGCGGCGAGTATCGCCCGGCAGGCGAGGGTCTTCTCCGGTTCGGGGAGTTTCTTGCCGAATGCCGTCTGTCCGATGCCGGCTATCGCTGTCGCGTCCTTGAGCCCTGTGGTGAGTCCCGTTGCCCCCATCGCCACCTCCGTGCGTATCCGGACTGCTGACAGTGCGGGAGGCTACAGCTAATCTGACGGATAGTCAGCTAGCGTGCGGCGTTCGGCAGGAGGGCAACGATGGACGGCTCCGTGACCAGCATTCCGGACCTCGTACGGACGGCGGCCGAGCAGTACGCGGACCGCGAGGCCGTCGTCGAGGGCCGTACCCGGATCAGCTACGCGGAGCTCGGCCGCCGCGTCGAGCGGGCCGCCGCCGCGTGCCTCGCCGCCGGTCTGGAACCGGGCGACCGGGTCGCCGTCTGGGCGCCCAACACCGCCGACTGGATCACCGCGGCGCTGGGCGCCGTCACGGCGGGCGGGGTGCTGGTGCCGGTCAACACCCGCTTCAAGGGCGCCGAGGCGGCCTACGTGCTGGACCGTACGCGGGCCCGGCTGCTGTTCGTGACGGGCACGTTCCTCGGCACCTCGTACGTGGCGTCGCTGCGCCGGGCCACGGCGGAGGGCGACGGGGACGGGCCGCTGCCGGGGCTGCCGCACCTGCGCGAGGCGGTGGTGCTCTCCGACGACGCGCCCGAAGGGTTCCGCACCTGGCGGGAGTTCCTCGCCGGCGCGGACGGGGTGGCTCCCGAACGGGTACGGGAACGGGCCGCCTCCGTCGGCCCGGGCGACCCCTCGGACATCACCTTCACCTCCGGTACGACGGGCCACCCCAAGGGTGCGGTGATCACGCATGCGCAGACGCTCCGGGTGTACGACACGTGGGCCGAACTGGCGGGCCTGGAGGAGGGGGACCGCTATCTGATCGTCAACCCCTTCTTCCACACCTTCGGTTACAAGGCCGGCATCATCGCCTGCCTCACGCGCGGCGCGACGATGATCCCGCAGCCGGTGTTCAACGTGGACACGGCGCTGGCCAACATCGCAGAGGAACGCGTCAGTGTGCTGCCGGGCCCGCCCACGCTGCACCAGGCGGTCCTGGACCACCCGCACCGCGACCGGCACGACCTCTCCGCGCTGCGGCTCGTGGTGACGGGGGCAGCCGTGGTGCCGCTGGAGCTCGTGTCGCGGCTGCGCGCCGAGCTGCGGGTGGGGACGGTGCTCACCGCGTACGGGCTGACGGAGGCCGCAGGAACGGTCACGATGTGCCGGCGCGGGGACCCGCCTGAGGTGATCGCCGGTACGTCGGGGCGGGCGATCCCGGGCACGGAGGTCCGGGTCGCGGACACGGACGGGAGGGCCCTGCCGCCGGGGGAGCCGGGCGAGGTGCTGGTGCGCGGATACCACGTGATGTCCGGCTACTTCGAGGAGCCGGAGGAGACCGCGCGGGCCGTCACACCGGACGGCTGGCTGCGTACGGGCGACGTGGGCGTGCTGGACGCGGACGGCAATCTGCGGATCACGGACCGGATCAAGGACATGTTCATCGTGGGCGGCTTCAACGCCTATCCGGCCGAGATAGAGCAACTGCTGGGCCGGCACCCGGACATCGCCGACGTCGCGGTCGTCGGCGTACCGGACCCGCGGCTCGGGGAGGTCGGCAAGGCCTTCGCGGTACGGCGGCCGGACGCGGCGGCCCTCACGGCGGACGACGTGATCGCCTGGTCGCGGCGGGAGATGGCCAACTACAAGGTGCCGCGCGAGGTGGAGTTCGTCCCCGAGCTGCCGCGCAACGCGAGCGGCAAGGTGCTCAAGACCGAACTGCGCGCGCGGCGCCGGGCGCACGAGGCGGGAACGGTGCTGTCCGGCTGAGCCGGGAACGGTGCCGCCCGGCTGACCGCGGCGGGTCCCGCACGTAGGGTCGGCTCCATGGAGACGACCGCCACCCTGGGTGAACAGATCATGCTGCTGTCGCTGGACGACGAGAGCGGGGTGGCCAGGGAACAGTCCTCGGTGCACTACGCCGTCGCGGGCGCGGTGCTCACCGAGCTCGCGCTCGCCGGGCGGATCGCCGTCGGCGAGGAGGGCGACCGGGAAGGACGGGTCCTGCTGCGGGACGCCGAGCCCGTCGGGGACGCCGCGGCCGACCTCGTACTGGAGCGCGTCGCGGAGCGGGACGGCAAGGGTTCCAAGCCGCAGAAGCCGAAGGACTGGATCTTCCTGACGGCGGGCAAGTGCGTCGAGGCGACCCGGACGAGCCTGGTGGACAAGGGCTTTGTGCGCGAGGAGCGGAAGAAGTTCCTCGGCGTCATCCCCGCCGGTACGCGCTATCCGGAGGCCGACGGCGCCGCGGAGCGGGAGTTGCGTGCATCTCTGTCGTCGGTGGTGCTCGGCGGCGGGGAGCCGGACGACCGGCTCGGGGCGCTCATCGGCGTCCTGCACGGCGCGAAGCTCGCCGGGCTCGCCTTCCCCGACGCGTCCGGTGCGGAGCTGAAGCAGGGGCAGCAGCGGATGAAGGACATCGCGGAGGGGCACTGGGCGGGTGCCGCGGTCGGCAAGGTCATCGAATCGGTGCAGACGGCGCTGATCGCGGCGGTGCTGACGACGACGGTCACCACCACGATGACGACGGGCAGTTGAGCGCTGTGCGCCTGAGTCCCGCGGGCGGCTGAACGGCGGTACGTTCCGGGCGCGCGACGACGGGGGCCGCTGCCGACAGCTCCCCCTCCCGCCGTCGGCAGCGGCCCCCGTACTGTCCCCCGTGCTGTTCCCCCGTACCTTCCCCCGTTGCTGTTCCCCCGTGCTGTCCCCCGTTGCTGTCCCCCGTGACAGCGGACCGGTGGGCGGGCCTACTTGGCCGGCTCGTCCGTGGTGTGCCGGTCCTCGGTGCCGGTGCTCGTGCCGCCCTCGGGCTCCTCGGGCTGCGGTTCCGGCGCGGTCTCGACGGGCTCGTCGGTCGTGTGCCGGTCCTGCGTCGTCAGGTCTTCACCGGACTCGGTCTTCTTCTCGTGTGTACTCATGGTGGCCAACTCCTCGGAGTGTGGATTGGTCGGCAGAGCGCACCGATGGGCCCCCGTTGACTGGCAGGGCCCGCCCAGCGGCTCCCCCGTGGGCCGCCGGACGGGCGCTCCAGAACCGCAGACCTCAGGTGGTACGTGCGGTCTTCCCCCGTCGATCCGCCTGCCCCCCGAAGCGCCGGATCGATGGAATAGAGCTTGCCGGGCGGCGATAAACGATTGATGAACGTCCGCTTGTCGGCACCGAGGCGGCCGACAGCGGGCCTCGCGCGGGCGTCCCGAACGCCCGGTCCGCGGGCGTCCCGGTCAGGAGGCGGCGGGCTGTTTCAGCAGGCCGCGGACCTCTTCCGCCTCCTTCTCGGAGCGCAACTCCTCGTATGCGCCGAGGGCTTCGTGCCAGCAGGCGTGGGCGCGGCGGGGCTGGCCCACCGCGTCGAGTGCCCTGCCGAGGACGGTCAACGCATTGGCGTGCCGCCAGGATCCGCCGATGCCGCGGAGTTTGGTGAGGGCGCGTTCCGCTTCGGACGCGGCATAGGCCGGCGCGTCGGCGGCCAGGTGCACCTCGGCGAGCCGGAAGTGGGTCATGCCCTCCCAGAGGTGCTGGCGGCTCTGCCGGAAGATCTCCAGCGCCTCGTTGAACCGGTCCAGTGCCTCGCCCCGCCGGTGCACGGCGGTCAGCGCGACGCCGTACGCGTACAGCCCGTTGGCCAGGCGCATCGAGACGTCGAGGTGCCGGTAGATCGTCAGCGCCTGCTCGGCGAGGGAGACGGCCTCGTCCTTGCGGCCCACGTTGAGGTAGAGCCGGGAGAGGTTGCAGAGGGCGCTGGCCTCCGAGGGCTTGTTGTCGTAGGAGCGGAAGGTCTCCAGGGCGCGGGTCAGATAGTCCTGCCCCTCCTGGTTCCGGTTCTGGTAATTGGCCACGATGCCGCGGTCGTTGAGCGAGTACGAGGAGGAGATCGGGTCGCCCGCCGCGGTGCCGAGGACTCCCGCCATCCTGGCCTGCTCGTCGGCCTCGTCGAAGTTGCCCGTGGTGAGGTGGAGTCCGGTGAGCACGGAGCGGGCGCGGGCCTCCGCGTGCGTGTCCTCGTAACTGTGGGCGGCGCGTTGCAGAGCCTGCGCCGCCTGCTCGTACTGCCGGATGTTCACGCCGGCCTCGGCGAGGTCGCTGGTGGCCATCAGCAGGTCGACGGCGCGCCGCAGGGTGGCGGGGCCGGACAGCTGCCGTGCGCAGGCCAGGAAGCAGACCGATTCGGCGAACAGCCAGTCGACGGCATCACTCTGGCCGTCGAAGGAGACGCCCGGGTGGTCGGTCGGCTCCAGGTGCTCGACGAGGCGTTCGCCGGGGCGTTCCAGGGCGTGCACGTTCGTGGCGGTCGACAGATAGAAGTCGAGCAGCCGCGAGAGCGCCGCCTCCCGTTCGGCGGGCGGCTGTTCGTCGCGTTCGGCGCAGGCGCGGGCGAAGAGGCGTACGAGGTCGTGCAGCCGGTAGCGGCCGGGGGCCGCCGACTCCAGGAGCGAGGTGTCGACGAGGCCTTCGAGAAGGTCCTCGGTGTGGTCCTGGCCGCGGTCGAGCATGGCGGCGGCGGCGCCGACGGAGATGTCGGGGCCGTCGGCGAGGCCCAGCAGCCGGAAGGCGCGGGCCTGTTCGGCCTCCAGCTGGCCGTAGCCGAGCTCGAAGGTGGCCTTGACGGCCTGGTCGCCGGCCTGGAGCTCGTCGAGGCGGCGGCGTTCGTCGGCGAGCTTCGAGGCGAGGACGGACACCGTCCAGGTGCGCCGCGCGGCGAGGCGGGCCGCGGCGATGCGGATGGCCAGCGGCAGGAAGCCGCAGGCGCCCACCACGTCCATGGCGGCCTGCCGTTCGGCGCCGACGCGTTCCTCGCCGACGATCCGGGTGAACAGCGTCATCGCCTCGTCGGGGCTCATGACGTCCAGGTCGACGAGGTGCGCTCCGGCCAGGTCGACCATGCGGACGCGGCTGGTGACGAGCGCGGCGCAGCCGCCGGTGCCGGGCAGCAGCGGCCGGACCTGGGCCGCGTCCCTGGCGTTGTCGAGCAGCGCCAGGACGCGGCGTCCGGCGAGCAGCGAGCGGAACAGGCCGGAGCGTTCCTCCACGCCGTCCGGTATCGCGGACTCGGGGGAGCCGAGGGCGCGCAGGAAGGAGCCGAGCACGGCCTCCGGGTCGGCGGGGGCGCCGCCCGCGCCCTGGAGGTCGACGTACAGCTGGCCGTCGGGGAAGTGCTCGGCGGCGGCGTGCGCGACGTGCACCGCGAGGGTGGTCTTGCCGACGCCGCCGATGCCGGCGACGGCGGAGACCGCCATCACCGTGCCGTCGGGCTGTGCCAGCTGCTCGCCGAGCTCGGAGACGAACGCGCCGCGCCCGGTGAAATCGCTGACAGTGGCCGGAAGTTGCGCGGGCACGGCCGGGGTGGCGACGGCGCCGGCGTCCTCGGGGGCGTGCGTGAGGCTGTCGTCGGCCTCCAGGATGCGCTGCTGGAGGTCGGCCAGTTCGGGCCGCGGGTCGACGCCGAGCTCGTCGGCGAGGAGCCGCCGGGTGTCGGCGTACACGGCGAGGGCCTCGGCCTGGCGTCCGCTGCGGTACAGGGCGAGCATCAGCAGTTCCCGCAGCCGCTCGCGCAGCGGGTGCGCGGCGGTGAGCGCGGTGAGCTCGCCCACGGCCTCGGCGTGGCAGCCGACTTGGAGGTCCAGGTCGAGGCGGTGCTCCTGCAGGGTGAGCCGCCACTCCTCCAGGCGGGTGCGCTGGTTCTCCGCGTACGGACCCGGGATGTGGGCGAGGGGCTCGCCCTCCCACTGGGCGAGCGCCTCGTCGTACAGCTGGCGGGCCCGGCAGCGGTCGCCCGCCGCGGCGGCCTTCTCCGCGTCGACGGCGAGGGCCTGCGCGGCGTCGGCGTCCAGGTGGACGTCCTGGCCGGTGCGTACGGCATATCCGCCGGACTCGCTGACCATCAGCTCGGCGTCGTCACCCAGCGCCTTGCGGATCCGGGAGGCGTACGTGCGCAGCGCGGCCTTGGCCTGATTGGGCGGCTCCTCGCCCCACAGGGCGTCGATGAGCTCCTCGGCGGTCGCGGTGTGCCCGCCGCGCAGCAACAGGGCAGCCAGCAGGGCTCTTTGCTGGGGTGATCCCATGTCGAGGGGGCGGTCGCCGCGCCAGGCGCGGACGGGTCCGAGCAGCGCGAAGCGCAGCCGGACGCCCCGCTGCACGGGACCGTGCTCGCGTCCCGTCTGCTCCTCGGTGCTCATCGTGCCCCCTGGGTCGTGCGCTCCACATCACCGCAGGCGTGCTCAGGTGTCCTCGCGATGCCGTTCCCGAGCCCTTGCCGGTCTGCCGCTCCCGCTGGGGGTCCGGGGCTCGCCCCGGGGTGTCGCAGGAACCGCAGGGGGTCAGTTTGCCTTGTCGCGAGCGTTTGCGTCAGCTCCGTACCGGCCTCTTCGCCCGGACCTCCACCAGGTCGTCAAATTTCGCGCCCGACACAGGAGCTGACGCATCGTCAGATCGGCGCTACCGTGATGTTCCATGGAGACCTTCCCGAAGATCATCTCGGTGGACGACCACACGGTCGAGCCGCCCCACGTCTGGCGGGACAGGATCCCGTCGAAGTACCAGGACACGGCCCCGCGCATCGTCCGAGCCCCGCTGAAGGAAATGACTTTCGTGGGCGGGAAGTTCGCCCCGAAGATGGGCGAGCGGGGAGACGAGGGGCCGATCGCCGACTGGTGGGTGTACGAGGATCTGCACCGCCCGCTGACCAGGCTGGACACGGCCGTCGGCTACGACAGGGACGAGGTCCGGCTGGAGGCCATCACCTACGAGCAGATGCGCCCCGGTTCGTACAGCGTCCCCGACCGGCTGGCCGACATGGACGTCAATCACGTCCAGTCCGCACTGTGCTTCCCGACCTTCCCGCGGTTCTGCGGCCAGACCTTCACCGAGGCGAAGGACCGCGAACTCGGGCTGCTCGGTGTGCGCGCGTACAACGACTGGATGGTGGAGGAGTGGTGCGGCCCCGAGGCGCGCGGCCGCCTCATCCCGCTGACCCTCGTGCCGCTGTGGGACCCGCAGCTGGCCGCGGACGAGGTGCGCAGGAACGCGGCGCGGGGCGTACGGGCCGTGTGCTTCAGCGAGATACCCCCGCACCTGGGGCTGCCCTCGATCCACGGCGACGAGTGGGACCCGTTCCTGCGCGCCTGCGAGGAGACCGGCACCGTCATCGCCATGCACATCGGCTCCTCCAGCCGCATGCCGTCGACCTCGGCCGACGCGCCGCCCGCCGTCGGCTCCACCATCACCTTCGCCAACTGCTGTTTCTCCATGACGGACTGGCTGATGAGCGGCAAGTTCGACCGCTTCCCCGGCCTGAAGATCATGTACGCGGAGGGACAGATCGGCTGGATCCCCTACATCCTGGAGCGCGCCGACGTGGTCTGGGAGGAGAACCGCGGCTGGGGCGGTGTGGCCGACAAGGTGCTGAGCCCGCCCTCGGAGCTGTTCGCGCAGCACGTGTACGGCTGCTTCTTCGACGACGCGTTCGGACTGAAGAACATCGACTCCATCGGCGTCCCCAACGTCCTCTACGAGACCGACTATCCGCACTCCGACTCGACCTGGCCGAAGTCGAAGGAGGTCGGCGAGGCGCAGATGGGCCACCTGGCGCCGGACGTGGTCGAGCGCATCGTGCGCGGCAACGCCATCGACCTGCTGGGCCTGACCCCCGAGGGGCTGTGGGCCGGCCCTGGGGGTGCGTAGTGGAGTACGGCATACAGCTGCCGGTCCAGTCGCAGAGCGCGATCTACGCGGAGCCGTGGGAGGCGTCCGCCGGGCCCGGGGACCTGCTGGAAATGGCGCGGACCGCGGACCGCAGCGGGTTCGCGTACATCGCCTGCTGTGAACACGTCGCCATCCCCCGGCGGTTGGCGTCCGCGATGAGCACCGTCTGGTACGACCCCGTCGCCACCCTCGCCTTCCTGGCCGCGGCCACCGAACGGGTACGGCTACTCAGCCACGTCGCCGTGGTCGGGCTGCGGCACCCCCTGGCCACGGCCAAGCAGTACGCCACGCTCGACCACCTGTCGGGCGGGCGGCTGATCCTGGGCGTGGGGGCCGGGCACGTACGGGAGGAATTCGAGGCGCTCGGCGCCGACTTCGAGGGGCGCGGCCGCGTACTCGACGAGACCCTCGACGCCCTGAAGGCGGCACTCGGCGAGGAGGAGTTCCCCTCCTTCGCCGGGGAGCGGTACGCCTTCTCGGACCTCGGCCAGCGGCCCCGGCCCGCGCAGACGCCGCGGCCCCCGCTGTGGGTGGGCGGCTCCTCGCCGGCCGCGGTGCGCAGGGCCGCCGTACGGGGCGACGGGTGGCTGCCGCAGGGCGACCCCCGCGACCGGCTGCCCGGCCAGATCGCCCGGCTGCGGCAGTTGCGCGCGGAGGCCGGGATCACCGACCCGGTCACGGTCGGCGCGATCGCCGAGCCGCTGTACGTCGGCGAACCGGCGTGGGACACCGGCCGGCACGCGCTCACCGGCAAACCCGCGGCACTGGCCGAGTCGCTGCGCGCGTACGCGGCGATGGGCGTCGACCAGATCCAGGTCAGGTTCCGCAGCCGCAGCCGTACCGAACTCACCGACCAGATGGCCGCGTTCGCCGCGGACGTCGCGCCGCACCTGCAGGAGGTCTGAATGGGCAAGCTGGAGGGCCGCACCGTCCTGGTGACGGGCGCGGCACGCGGTCAGGGAGAGCAGGAGGCCCGGCTGTTCGTGGCCGAGGGCGCCAACGTCGTCCTCGGCGACGTGCTCGACGACCAGGGCAGCCGGCTGGCCAAGGAACTGGGCGACCGGGCCGCGTACGTCCACATGGACGTGCGCACGGAGGAGGACTGGACGGCGGCCGTCGCCACCGCGAAGGAACGCTTCGGACGGATCGACGGGCTGATCAACAACGCGGGCATCCTGCGCTTCTCCGAACTGACCGACACCACGCTGGAGGACTACCGGCAGGTCGTCGACGTCAACCAGATCGGCTGCTTCCTCGGCATGCGCACCGTGGCACCCGAGATCGAGGCGGCGGGCGGCGGCACGATCGTCAACACCGCCTCCTATGTGGCGCTCACCGGCATGCAGTTCGTCACGGCGTACGCGGCGACGAAGGCCGCCATCCTCGGCATGACCCGCGTCGCGGCACTGGAGTTCGCACCGAAGGGCATCCGGGTCAACGCCCTGTGCCCCGGCGCCATCGACACCCCCATGAGCAACCCCGCGCAGGCCGCCGAGAACGGCCTCGCCGTCGATGACGATTCGCAGGCGGCGATGGACGCGCTGTACGCGAAGGTCGTCCCGCAGGGCCGCGCCGGCCGCCCCGAGGAGGTCGCGCGCCTCGCGCTGTTCCTCACCTCGCAGGACTCCTCGTACGTCACGGGCCAGCCGTTCGTCGTCGACGGCGGCTGGCTGGCAGGGGTCCAGCTCTTCTAGTCAGCCCCCTGTTTCTGACGGGGCATCAGCTATTGACCGGCCGCCGAGGCGGTGCAACAGTCGTCTGTGATCCGATCTGACGGTGCGTCAGAAACGCTCGCCGGAAACCGAAGGCTGAGTCACCGAAAGATCTGAAACCGAAGGGGAGTGAACGGCCGTGGAATTCGGGCTCTTTGTACAGGGGTACGTTCCCGCGTCGCGGGCGGAGAACGACCCGCAGGCCGAGCACAACGCACTGGTCGAGGAGACCGAGTACGTCATCCAGGCGGACAGGTCCGGCTTCAAGTACGCCTGGGCCTCCGAGCACCACTTCCTGGAGGAGTACAGCCACCTCTCCGCCAACGACGTCTTCCTCGGCTACCTCGCGCACGCCACCGACCGGATCCACCTCGGCTCCGGCATCTTCAACCCGCTGCCGCAGGTCAACCACCCGGTGAAGGTCGCGGAGAAGGTCGCCATGCTCGACCATCTCTCCGGCGGGCGCTTCGAGTTCGGCTCCGGGCGCGGCGCGGGCTCGCACGAGATCCTCGGCTTCCTGCCGGGCATCACCGACATGAACCACACCAAGGAGATCTGGGAAGAGACCATCGCCGAGTTCCCCAAGATGTGGCTCCAGGAGGAGTACCCGGGGTTCGACGGCAAGCACTGGTCCCTCCCGCCGCGCAAGGTGCTGCCCAAGCCGTACGGGGGCTCGCACCCCGGCATGTGGTACGCCGCCGGGTCGCCCTCCTCGTACGCGATGGCCGCGAGCAAGGGGCTGGGCGTGCTCGGGTTCAGCGTGCAGAAGGTCTCCGACATGGAGTGGGTCGTCGAGTCGTACAAGGGCGCCGTCAAGGACGCGGAGCCCATCGGCGACTTCGTCAACGACAACGTCATGGTCACCTCCACCGCGATCTGCGCCGAGACCCGCGAGAAGGCGAAGCGGATCGCCGTCAACGGCGGGCTCAACTACCTGCAGTCGCTGCTGTTCCGCTACCACGACACGTTCCCGCGGCCCGAGGGCATCCCCGAGTGGCCCGAGCTGATCCCCGAGTACACCGAGGAAGTCGTCGAGATGCTCATCGACGCGGAACTCATGATCTGCGGCGACCCGGACGACGTACTGCGGCAGTGCAAGCGGTGGGAGCAGGCCGGCGCCGACCAGCTGTCGTTCGGACTGCCCATCGGCATCCCGTCCGAGGACACCCTCAACTCGATCAAGCTGATCGGCGAGCACGTCATCCCGAAGATCGACACCGATCCGGTGCACCGGACCACCCGCTTCCGCGACGCGGCACGGTCCTGAACACCGCACACCCGGAAGGGAGTTGACCGGAACACATGCTTGACCACCTCATCAAGGGCGCCACGGTGGTGGACGGGACCGGCGCACCGTCGTACCACGCCGACGTCGGCATCCGGGACGGGCGGATCGCCGTCATCGCCGGCCCCGGCACCGTGCGCGAGGAGGCCCGTACCAGCCAGGACGCGACCGGCCTCGTGCTCGCCCCCGGCTTCGTCGACCCGCACACCCACTACGACGCGCAGCTGTTCTGGGACCCGTACGCCACCCCGTCCATGAACCACGGCGTGACGACGGTGGCCGGCGGCAACTGCGGCTTCACCCTCGCCCCGCTGCACCCGGACCGGCCCGAGGACGCCGACTACACGCGCCGGATGATGTCCCGGGTCGAGGGCATGTCCCTGGTCGCCCTGGAGGAGGGGGCGCCGTGGAACTGGCACGGCTTCGGCGAGTACCTCGACGCGCTGGAGGGCCGTACGGCCGTCAACGCGGGCTTCATGGTGGGGCATTGCGCGCTGCGCCGGCACGTCATGGGGCCGGACGCGGTCGGCGGGCAGCCCACCGAGGAGCAGATGCGGGAGATGCTGCGGCTGTTCCACGACGCGATGGACGCCGGCGCGTGGGGCCTTTCCACCACCCAGTCCTCCACGCACTCCGACGGCGACGGCGAGCCCGTCGCCTCCCGGCACGCCAAGCCGGAGGAACTCCTCGCGCTGTCCCGCGCGGTCGCCGAACACGAGGGCACACAGCTGGAGGCGATCGTCGCCGGCTGCCTCGACCAGTTCGCCGACGAGGAGATCGACCTTTTCGTCGACATGAGCGCGGCGGCGGGCCGCCCGCTCAACTGGAACGTGCTCACCATCGACGCCGCGGTGCCCGAGCGGGTGCCCCGCCAGCTGGAGGTGAGCGAACGGGCGCGGAAGGCCGGCGGCCGCGTCGTCGCCCTGACGATGCCGATCCTCACCCCGATGAACATGTCGCTGGGCACGTTCTGCGCGCTGAACCTGATACCCGGCTGGGGCGACATCCTCTCGCTGCCCGTCGACGAGCGGATCGCGAAACTCCGTGACCCGGCGGTCCGTTCGGAGATGCTGCGGCGCGCCGACAGCCCCGAGGCGGGCATCTTCCGGCGGCTCGCCCGCTTCGACCGGTACGTCATCGGCGACACGTACTCCGAGGCCAACGAGGGCCTGTCGGGGCGCGTCGTACGGGACATCGCCGCCGAGCGCGGCCAGGACCCCTTCGAGTGCCTCGTCGAGGTCTGCGCCAACGACCGGCTGCGCACCGTCCTGTGGCCCATGCCGACCGACAACGACCCCGCCTCGTGGGAGCTGCGCCGCCGGACGTGGGAACACGAGGACGTCATGCTCGGCGGCTCCGACGCCGGCGCGCACCTGGACCGCATGTGCGGCGCTCCGTACACGACCCGCTTCCTCGGCGACTGCCTGCGCGGCCGCAAGCTGGTCGGCCTGGAGGCGGCCGTACGGATGCTCACCGACGATCCGGCCCGCCTCTTCGGCCTCCGCGAACGCGGCCGCATCACGGAGGGCTGGCACGCGGACCTCGTCCTCTTCGACCCGGAACGGATCGACGCGGGCCCCGCGCGCCTGGTGCACGACCTGCCGGGCGACAGCCCCCGCCTCGACTCCGAGGCGACGGGCATCGTCGGCGTATGGGTCAACGGCACCGAAACCCTCCGCGACGACAAGGTCACCGGCGCCGTCCCCGGCACGGTCCTCCGCTCGGGCCGCGACACGGAGACAGTGCCGACGCGGTGAGGGGGCGCGACGTGGGGCCTGCACGGGGCGGGCCCCACGGGGGTGGGCGGGACGGGCTTACGCGCCTGAGTTCAGTCAGTGGCGCGAGGGGATGCCGCACCGAAGTCGCCTTCCGGCTCCCGTTCGATCAGGGCCCGCAGCGCCGGGTCCGCGTGCACCTCGGCGGTGTGCTGCCACTGCGTCAGCAGCGTGGCCAGGGGTTCGGGGTGGCTGAGAGCCGTCGTTCCGCGGGCCGCCTCCACGAACTCGTGGAGGAACTCCTCCACGTCCGCTTCAGGAAGGTCCGCCAGCCACGGCAGCGCACGCCGCAGTGTTCCCAGGGCCTCTCGCAGGCCGTCGACGCCTTCGGCGTCCGCGAGTGACGCCGACTCACCGATGGTCGAGTGGATCACGGCTCCATCCTGTCCCAGCGCCTCTACGCCGCGGCGCTGCCCTGGTCTTCGCTGGCGGGCATGCGCACGGTGTGGTCGCCGAAATCGGCAACCAAGTCGAGCCTCCCGCCCAGCGCTTCGACATAGCGGGCGATCACGTCCAGCGTGGTGGCCTCACCGTGCTCGATCTGGGAGACCCGGGCGATGCTGATGGCCATCCGGGTGGCGATGTCCCGCTGAGTCAGTCCGTACAGCTTGCGTGCCTCGGCCAGCTGATGCCCTCGTGCCTCGGCCAGCAGGCGACGGGCACCTGCCGCCACATCCGCAGGGGCGACGCCGGCGTCGTACAGCTGCTGTTCGAGGTCTTCCCAGTCCTGCGGGACCTTCTTCGGCATCTCTACTCCTCCGTGTCGCTGACGTAGTCGAGGTAGAGCTGCTCGGCTACGGGGATGTTGTCGCGGTACCAGCGCTCCCAGTTTCCCGCCTTGTCGCCGCCGATCAGGAGCAGGGCCGAGGCGCCGCCACTGCCTGGGCCACTTGTGAGGCGGAGTCGAGGTCCTCCTTCATCAAGCGCCCGAACCACGCGGCGTACTCGTCGGTGACTTTGATCGCCCAGCTCAAGGCGCTCCTCTCGGCTGCACAGCAAACCCAGGTTAAGGAATTCCTTAACCCTCTGGCAAGCCTCGGAAAGCGCCCCCGCAGGGCGGCTTCACCGCCGTGGCCTTGAAGTATGTGTAGTGGAACGTGCCGCCGTGTTCCGCCGTGCGGTGGAGGTCCGTGAGGCCGCGGTCCCAGTCGGCGGGGGTGGTGAGGCCCGCGGCCAGGGCTTCTTCGCGTACGGACTCGATCACGGCGATGAAGGTGTTCCGGGTGAAGCCCTCCACCAGGTCGGGGCGGCCCGCGTCGGCGGACACCGTCAGCGGGCGGGTCTCCACACTGCCGAAACCCGCCCCGGACAGCAGCGGGTGGAGGCGGCGGCCCAGCATCGCGTCGCCGCCCGCGGCCGCCTGCAGACGGGCCTGCCCGTCGATCGCGGCGGCGGCGTACGGGCTGTCCGGGTGGAAGAACACCGACCCGTGATCGCCCTCGATCACGGTCAGCGTGCCCCCGGGCCGCAGCACACGCCGCAGGCACGCCAGCGCGCGCTCCGGGTCGGGTACGTGCTCCAGGACGAAGCACACGAAGATGTGGTCGAACTCCCCGTCGGCGAAGGGGAGCTGGAAGAGGTCGGCCTGCCGCCACTCCACCTGCGCGCCGGGCGCCAGCTCCGCGACGCGGGTGCGTGCCTGTGCGAGGGAGTCCGCGGACGAGTCGACCGCCACGATGCGTGCGCCCGGACTGGACGCCGCCAGGTGCACCGTCTGGGCGCCCACCCCGCAGCCCGCCTCCAGCACCCTGGAACCGGACGGGTACGACGTACCGCCGTGCAGCAAATCAGCCAGCACGTCGGCCTGTTCGCCGAGACGCCGGCTCTCCCGCTCCGAATAGCCGTGTACGTAGTTCCGGGCTGTCTGTGTCGTTGTCACTGTCGTCATGCCCTCAATCTGCCGCCACAATGGTCCGGTGGACAGGTCCAAAGAGGGCGCCGTCGACAGGTCCGTTCTGTCCAGGGGAGGAGTCGTTCCGCCCGCCCGAGGGGCCGACTTCCTGCAGCTGGACACCGCCGGAGCGCCGGCGGGAGGGCTGTCCGACTGGCTCGCCGGACAGCTGCGGAGCGCCATCGCGGACGGGCGGCTGCCGGTGGGAAGCCGGCTGCCGGCCGGCAGGGTGCTCGCCGCCGAACTGCGCGTGTCCCGGGGCGTGATCACGGAGGCGTACCGGCGGCTGACGGAGGACGGGCACGTCGACGGGCGGGGACGGAGTGGCACGGTCGTCGTCGCCGCGCCGGTCGGGACGTCGCCGCCCGTGCCGCGGCGGCCGGAGACGGGGTCCCGTACGCCGTTCGCCGGGCCGCCCGGCAGTGACGTCTTCGAGCGGCTGCGGGCCGCGCCCGCGCGCATCGACCTGTCGCCCGGCACGCCCGACCTGGCGGCCTTCCCGCGCGCCGCGTGGCTGCGCGCCGAACGGGCCGTGCTCGACGGGCTGCCGCCCGCGGAACTCGGTTACGGCGACCCCCGCGGCACCCCGGCACTGCGCCGCGCCGTCGCCCACTGGCTGGCCCGCAACCGCGGCATCAGGGCGGACCCCGACGACATCCTGATCGTCGCCGGCGCCGCACAGGCCCTCGCGCTGCTGGCGAAGGTGCTGCGCGACGAGGGCGTGCGCGAGGTGGCGGTGGAGGACCCGGGTTCGCTCGGCGTCCGCCAATACCTGGCGCACGGCGGCCTGTTGACGCCGCCCGTCCCCGTGGACGGCGAGGGCGTACGCGTCGACGCGCTGCGTGCCACGGGCGTACCGGCCGTCATGCTGACCCCGGCGCACCAGTTCCCCACCGGCGTGGTGCTCGGCGGCGGCCGGCGGCGCGCCCTGATGCGCTGGGCGGCGGACGGCGGGCTCGTCATCGAGGACGACTACGACGCCGAGCACCGCTACGACCGGCCGCCCGTCCCCGCACTCCGGTCGGTCCTCGCCGAACAGGTCTGCTACATCGGCAGCGTGTCCAAACTGCTCGCGCCCGCCCTGCGCCTGGGGTGGCTCGTCGCCCCCGCGCGCCACAGGGAGGCGCTGCTCGACGCCAAACGGCACACCGATCTCGGCAACGCCGCACTGCCGCAGCTGGTGCTGGCCCGGCTGATGGAATCGGGCGAACTGGAACGCCAGTTGCGCTTCCTGCGCCGCCGTCACCGCCGGCGCAGGGACGCCATGATCGGGGCGCTCGCCGCGCACCTGCCGGACGCCGTCGTGCACGGCGCCGCTGCGGGGCTCCATCTGACCGTCACCTTCGAGGACCCGGAGGGTGCGGGGCCGGCGGTCGCCGGGGACACGGCGCTGGCGGAAGCGGCCCTCGCGCGCGGGGTGAAGGTCCACCCGCTGTCCTGGCACCGGCAGTTGCCGGGCGCCCCGGGCCTCGTCCTCGGCTACGCGGCCGCTCCGGCGTCCGCGATCGCCGAGGGCGTCGAGACCGTGGGGAGGGCGCGGTTGTCGCTAGCGGCGGCGGAGTGACGCGTCGGCGAGGGCCGGCGGCGTGTAGTAGAAGTCGTCCTTGTTGACGTCCGTGCCCGGCGGGACGATCTCGTCGATGCGGTCCAGTACGTCGGCGCTCAGTGTCACGTCCGCGCCGGCGAGCAGGCTGTCCAAGTGGTCCATCGTGCGCGGGCCGAGGATCACCGAGGTGACGGCGGGGTGCGCGCGGACGAAGGCCGTGGCGAGGTGCGGCAGGGGCAGCCCGGCGTCCTCCGCGAGCTTCGCGAGCTGCGTCACCGCCTCCAGCTTGCGCGCGTTCGCCGGGAGGGCCGGGTCGAACTTGTGCCGCTCGATCGCCGTACGCCCCTCGCTCAGGTCGATGTCGGCCGCGGAACGGATCCGGCCCGACAGCCAGCCCGCCGACAGCGGGCCCCAAGTGAGCACGCCCGTCCCGTACTTCCGCGCGGTGGGCAGCACCGCCGCCTCCACGCCGCGGGCCAGCACCGAGTACGGCGGCTGCTCGGTGCGGAACCGTACGTGCCCGCGCAGCTCGGCCGTCCACTGGGCCTCGACCAGCTGCTCGGCGGGGAACGTGGAGGTGCCGACGGCCCGCACCTTCCCCGACCGTACGAAGTCGGAGAGGGCCGCCAGGGTCTCGTCGATGTCGGTGTGCGGGTCGGGGCGGTGCACCTGGTACAGGTCGACATGGTCGGTGCCCAGCCGGCGGAGGCTGTCCTCCAGGGCGCGGGTCAGCCAACGGCGGGAATTGCCGCCCTGGTTGGCGTCAGGGCCCATCGACAGGTGCCCCTTGGTGGCGAGCACCACGTCGTCGCGGCGCCCCTTGAGGGCCTTGCCGACGACGCGTTCGGAGCCGCCGTCGGAGTAGACGTCGGCGGTGTCCACGAAGTTGATCCCCGCGTCCAGGGCGCGGTGGATGATGCGTACCGCCTCGTCGTCGTCCGTACCGGACAGGCCGCCGAACATCATGGCGCCCAGCGCGTGGTCGCTGACCGACATGCCGGTACCGCCGAGAATCCTGCGCTGCATGAGCATCTCCTGAAGGTCTGCCGATGTGTCGGTACGACACTGCGCCCTGCCGCGGTCCGGAACCAGATCAGGCCCAACCCGGGTCTGCCAGTACCACCCTGCGGATACTGGACACATGGTGCACGCCGACGAAGCACAGAAGCGGGACGACGCACAGAGCCGGGGCGACGCACAGAGCCGGGGCGACGCGCAGAACCGGGACGACGCACAGAAGCGGGACGTCATGGGCACGATGGGTCTCTCCGCCTTCCTCAGGTCCCGCCGTGGCGCCCTCGACCCGGCCGACGCGGGCCTGCCCGCGGCGCTCAACCGCCGCCGCGTGCCCGGACTGCGCAGGGAGGAGGTGGCACAGCTGGCGGGCATCAGCGTCGACTACTACGTGCGCATCGAACAGGGCCGTGCGCAGGGCATCTCCGACTCCGTCGTGGACGGGCTGGCGCGGGCGCTGCGCATGAGCGCCGACGAGCACAGCCATCTGCGGAATCTGGCGGCGCCCCGGTTCCGGGACGGCGACGCGGCCCCGCCCGTCGTCCGGCCGGAGATCCAGCGGCTGCTGGACGCGATGGGGGAGGCCGTGCCGGCCGCCGTGCTCGGCCCCGGCCTCGACTACCTGGCCTGGAACCGGCTCGGCGCGCGCATCGCCTTCGACCTGGAGAGCGTGCCGGAGGGCGAGCGGAACGCGGCGCTGCTGGTCTTCCTGCACCCGGAGAGCCGCGCCCTGCACCCCGACTGGGACGCCGTCGCCGCCGAGACGGTCGCCGCCGTACGGTCCGAGACCGGGCGCTATCCGTGCCACCCGCGGGTCAAGGGAGTGGTGTCCGAACTGCTCGCGCGCAGCCCGGAGTTCCGGGAGCTGTGGGAGGAGCAGGAGGTACGGGAGAGGTTCTCCGGCACCAAACTGATCCGGCACGCCGGGGTGGGCGACATCACCGTCACGTACGAGACCTTCCAGGTCGCCACCGACCAGGAGCAGGTGCTGTGCACGTACACGGCGGAACCCGGCTCCGCGTCGGAGGAGGCGCTGCGGAAGCTGGCCCTGGCCGAGTCCTAGCGGGTCACCCGGTCACCCGGTCACCGGTCGCCGAGCCACACGGGGTTGGTCATCGCGGCCATGGCACCCGGCACTCCGGCCGGCGTACCGGGCGCGACGGGACGGCGGACCTCGGCCCGTACGTACGTGGCGTACGAGGCGGTCGTCTCCCAGGTGACGGGGCCCGTACCCAGCGGTCCCGAGCGCAGTTCGCCCTCGTCGGTCAGCAGCCGGAACGTCGCACCGTCCGGCGCGCCCGTCACCTCCAGGCGCACGCTGACCTTCGCCCCGTCGTCCTGTACGGGCAGCCGTTCGCCGATGCCGGCGTGTGCGCCGCGTTCGCCGCTCGCGGTCAACCGGACGGAGATCTGCGAGGACTCGGCGAGATAACTGTGCCCGGACTTGATGCCCTCCAGCAGTGCGGCACGGGACAGGTCCGCGGCGTGCACCACTGTGTGCGGGAGGCCCACTGTCTGACCTTCCTTGTGCGCGTCACTGTTGCCCATGGCGGGCAGCCATTCGTCCGCGGCGACGAGCATGTTGTCCCATGCGGCGACGGCCAGTTCGTCGTCCGCGGTCCACGGACCGTTCCACACTTCGACCGCGTCGGCGCCCTCGTAGCCGAACTTCCACTGGCACCCGACGAACGGGCAGCTCGGGTGCGCCGGTACGACGAGCCCGCCGGCCCGGTGGATCCTGCCGACGTACCGTTCGTACGCGTCGTCGCGCGCACGGTAGCGCCAGTCGAAGAACACTCCGGCGTCCGTACCGAGTGCAAGATAGTGGCCGTTCCGGGTGGTGACCTCCTCGCCCGTGAGGACCAGCAGGTCGTCGCCCCACAGTCCGTCCCAGGCGCCGTGCCCCGACGTGGTGTTGTGCTCGGTGGTGACGATGAAGTCGAGCCCCGCGTCCCGGGCCGCGGACGCCACCTCGGCGGGTGTGCGCCTGCCGTCCGAGTGCACGGTGTGCAGATGGCAGTCGCCCCGGTACCAGGCGCGGCCCCGCCCCTTCGCGCGCTGCGGCGGGTACACCGGCTTCGGGGTGCTGCCCTGTGGACCGTGCCGCAGGGTGACCGTGACCTCGTAGTCCATGCCCTGCGGCGCGACGGTGTACGGACCGAGCGCGATGTGCCACGTACCGGGCCGTACGGGCCCCGCCAGATAACCGGGCGTGGCCTCCTCGGCGCTCACCGCGAACCGGTCGCGGAAACCGCCCGACCAGCCGCGGAAGCCACGGCCTCCGAGCGCCGTACCGCGCTCGTCGAACAGGCCGATGTCGAGCGCGTTGCCGGGCGTACCGGCCGGGACCTGCGGCTTGTCGTACGTGTACGAGACGGCGATCTCGCGCACGCCGGACGGCACCTCGACCGGCAGATACACGAAGTCCGGTGCGCCGGCGTCCAGATGCCCGCGCACGGTGCGGGTCTCCTCCGACCCCTCGGCGCCCTGTGCGAAGCCCACACTGCCGAGCGTAAGCGCGGCTCCCGTCCCCGCGACAGCCGAGTACCTCAGGACGTCCCGTCTCCGCACCCCTGCGCCCATGCCCGCCCCTGCCCGTGTGGTGAGTGTTCCGCGAGCCACTGTTGTACGCGCGCGGGACGGGAAGGGAAAGGGAAACGGACGCCCCGCCGAGAGGCCGGCGAACGCCCGCCCCGCCGAAGGGAACGCACGAACTCGCGCGCGGCGCATGGACTTCGCGGGTGACGCGACGCAGCATCACCGCATGCGGATCTCCCTCACGACCTTCCTCACCGACGAGACCGTCCGCCCCGCCCGCCTCGCCCACGAGCTCGAACAGCGCGGCTTCGACGGCCTCTACCTTCCCGAGCACACCCACATCCCCGTCAGCCGCGCCACGCCCGCGCCCATGGGCGACCCCCTCCCGCGCGAGTACAGCCGCACCCTCGACCCGTTCACGGCGCTGGCCTCCGCCGCGGCCGTCACCGAGCGGATCGCGCTGGGCACCGGCGTGGCCCTCGTCGCGCAGCACGACCCCGTGACGCTCGCCAAGCAGATCGCCACGCTCGACCTGCTCTGCGACGGCAGGTTCACCCTCGGCGCCGGTGTCGGCTGGAACGAGGAGGAGGCCGCCGACCACGGCGTACGGGGCGACGCCTGGCGCCGGCGGCGCACCCTCGTACGGGACAGGCTGGCCCTGATGCGCGCACTGTGGGAGACGGAACCGACCGCGTACGAGGGCGAGTTCGGGTCCGTACAGGCCAGCGACGCCTATCCGAAGCCGCAGCGCCCCGGCGGCCCCCGGCTGCTGCTGGGCGGCGTGGCGGGACCGCGGCTGTTCGCGCACATCGCGGAGTACGCCGACGGCTGGCTGCCCATCGGCGGCAGTGGACTGGCGGAGTCCCTCCCGGCCCTGTACGCAGCCTGGGAGGAGGCGGGGCGCGCCGAACGGCCCGCCGTCGTCCCGTCCTTCGTCAAGCCGTCGGCGGGGAAGCTGGCGCACTTCCGGGAACTCGGTGTCGAGGAGACAGTGCTGCAGGTGCCGCCGGGCGACGAGAAGGAGGTGCTGCGCACGCTGGACCAGTACGCCCGGTTCCTCTGAGGCGGGCGGCGGGCAGCCGGCGGCGGACATCGGACCGTACGGTCCGGCACACACCGCGCGCGTTGCCCGGTGTGTATTCCCGGCCTGCCCGCCCGGAATGCCCTGACGGCCTGTGACATTGCCCGCAGGGGCCCTTCCCGGCCGATGTCGGACACCGCTTCTATCCTCGAATGATGACCTCGAACGCGCAGGGAAACGGACAGCCGGCCACTCCGACGGCCGCCCCCACCGCCAACGCCATGCGCCGCGCGCTCAAACGGGCCCGCGACGGAGTCGCCCTCGACACCGGGGAGGCCGCGGTCCTGCTGCAGGCCCGCGGTGACGACCTCGGCCAACTGGCCGCGGCCGCCGGGCGGGTCAGGGACGCGGGACTGGAGGCGGCGGGCCGGCCCGGGGTCATCACGTACTCGCGGAAGGTGTTCATCCCGCTCACCCGCCTCTGCCGGGACAAGTGCCACTACTGCACCTTCGTCACCGTCCCCGGCAAGCTGCGCCGCGAGGGACACGGCATGTTCCTGTCGCCCGACGAGGTGCTCGACATCGCCCGCCAGGGTGCCGAAATGGGCTGCAAGGAAGCCCTGTTCACCCTCGGCGACCGGCCCGAGGACCGCTGGCCCGAGGCGAAGGAGTGGCTGGAGTCGTACGGCTTCGACGACACCCTGTCGTACGTACGGGCCATGGCCATCCGCGTCCTGGAGGAGACGGGGCTGCTGCCGCACCTCAACCCCGGGGTGATGTCCTGGACGGACCTGCAGCGCCTCAAGCCCGTCGCCCCGTCCATGGGCATGATGCTGGAGACCACGGCCGAGCGGCTGTGGTCCGAGCCGGGCGGCCCGCATTACGGCTCCCCGGACAAGGACCCCGCCGTCCGGCTGCGCGCCCTGGAGGACGCCGGCCGTTCCAACGTCCCCTTCACCACGGGCATCCTGATCGGGATCGGTGAGACGTACGAGGAGCGCGCCGAGTCCCTGTTCGCGCTGCGCCGCGCGCAGCGCGCGTACCACGGCATCCAGGAAGTCATCGTGCAGAACTTCCGCGCCAAGCCGGACACGGCGATGCGCGGCATGCCCGACGCCGAACTGGAGGAGCTGGCCGCCACGATCGCCGTGGCCCGGCACATCCTCGGCCCCTCGGCCCGCATCCAGGCGCCGCCGAACCTGGTGGACGAGGAGTACGCGATGCTGATCGACGCCGGCATCGACGACTGGGGCGGCGTCTCCCCGCTCACCCCGGACCACGTGAACCCCGAGCGGCCCTGGCCCCAGATCGACGAACTGGCCGAGCGCACCGCCGCGTCCGGCTTCACCCTGCGGGAACGGCTCACCATCTACCCGGAGTTCATCCAGCGCGGCGAACCCTGGCTGGACCCCCGCGTCATCCCGCACGTCGACGCGCTGGCCGACCCGGAGACGGGCCTCGCGCGGGAGGACGTCACGGTCGAGGGCCGGCCGTGGCAGGAGCCCGACGAGGGGTACATCTCCCCGTCCGGCCGCACCGACCTGCACCGCACCATCGACACCGAGGGCCGCACGGGCGACCGGCGCGACGACTTCGACGAGGTGTACGGCGACTGGGAGGACCTGCGGGAGCGCGCACAGTCCGGCATGACGCCGGAGCGCATCGACACGGACGTACGGGCGGCGCTCGCGCAGGCCGCCGACGACCCGACGCGGCTGACCGACGAACAGGCGCTGGCCCTCCTGCACGCCGACGGACCGGCGCTGGACGAACTGTGCCGCATCGCCGATGACTTGCGGCGCGACACCGTCGGCGACGACGTGACGTACATCGTCACCAGGAACATCAACTTCACCAACGTCTGCTACACCGGCTGCCGTTTCTGCGCGTTCGCGCAGCGCCGCACCGACGCCGACGCGTACACCCTCTCCCTCGACCAGGTCGCGGACCGCGCCCAGCAGGCGTGGGACGTCGGCGCCACCGAGGTCTGCATGCAGGGCGGCATCCACCCGGACCTGCCCGGCACCGCGTACTTCGACATCGCGCGCGCCGTGAAGGAACGCGTCCCCGGCATGCACGTGCACGCCTTCTCGCCCATGGAGGTCGTCAACGGCGCCTCCCGTACGGGCCTGTCCATCCGCGACTGGCTGTCCGCGGCGAAGGAGGCCGGGCTCGACAGCATCCCCGGCACCGCGGCGGAGATCCTCGACGACGAGGTCCGCTGGATCCTCACCAAGGGCAAACTGCCCGCGGCCGACTGGGTCGAGGTCATCAAGACCGCGCACCAGCTGGGCATCCGCTCCTCGTCCACGATGATGTACGGGCACGTCGACCAGCCCCGCCACTGGCTCGGCCACCTGCGGCTGCTCGCCGAGATCCAGCAGTCCGCGATCGAGCACGGCGTGGAGGGCTTCACGGAGTTCGTCACGCTGCCCTTCATCCACACCAACGCGCCGGTCTACCTGGCGGGCATCGCCCGCTCGGGACCCAGCACCCGCGACAACCGCGCGGTGACGGCCATGGCCCGGCTGCTCCTCCACCCGTACATCCCCAACATCCAGACCAGTTGGGTCAAACTGGGCACGGAGGGCGCCGCGGAGATGCTCCGTTCCGGCGCCAACGACCTCGGCGGCACGCTCATGGAGGAGACCATCTCCCGGATGGCGGGCTCCTCCTACGGCTCGTACCGCTCCATCCAGGACCTCATCGCCATCGCCGACGAGGCGGGCCGCCCGGCCCGTCCCCGTACGACCCTGTACGGGCCGGTCGGCGAGGAACGCCACACTGCGGCGCTCGCCTCGGACGGTCATCTGCCGGAACTGCTGCCGGTGCTGGACACCTGACGGGTGGCTGGTCCTCGACGCCGGACAGCCCGCCGGCGTCGGGGACCATGGCGCATAACCGACGCCATCCGGACAACACGGAGAGTCCACACAGCAGCCACAACTGATCGAAGTGAAGTCCATTAGAGTGCGCCCCGGATGTACAGAAGGAGGGGTCGACCGTGGGCGCGTCCGGCAGCGAGGCCATATGGGGCCGGGCCGAGCAGCAGGACTTCCGCAGCAGAGTGCGCGGATGTCTGCTGGGCGGAGCGATCGGGGACGCGCTCGGCGCGGGGATCGAATTCCAGTCACTCGACGCGATCCGTGCCGCGCACGGCGCGGTCGGAGTGACCGACTATGTACCGGCGTTCGGCCGCCGCGGAACGGTCACCGACGACACCCAGATGACCCTCTTCACGCTGGACGGCCTCATCCGCGCGCACGTCCGCAGGGACACCGGTGCGTGGCACCCGCCGACCGACGTCCACGCGGCGTATCTGCGGTGGGCCGCGACCCAGCGTGACTGGGGGCCGGACGAGCGCAAGAAGGAGGACGGCTGGCTCGCGCGCCAGGAATGGCTGTACGCGCGCCGCGCACCCGGCAACGCGTGCCTGTCCGGCCTCGCCGACAAGCGCATGGGCACCGTCGACGCGCCCAAGAACGCCCAGTCCAAGGGCTGCGGAACGGTCATGCGGTCCGCGCCGTTCGGCCTGCTGGTCGGCTGGGAGCCGCAGTTGGTCTTCCAGTTGGCGGTGGAGTGCGCGGCGCAGACACACGGGCACCCCACGGGCTACCTCGCGGCGGGCGCCTTCGCCGCCATCGTGCACGCCCTCGCCCGCGGCGACTCCCTCGACCACGCGGTACAGAAGGCCCTCGCCCAACTCGCGGCGCGCCCCGGCCACGAGGAGACGACGGACGCGCTGAAGCGCGCGCTCGGTGCCGTACGGCAGGGCATGCCGACAGCGGAACGCATCGAGGCGCTCGGTGCGGGATGGACCGCCGAGGAGGCCCTCGCGATCGGCGTGTACTGCGCGTTGGTCGCCGAGGACGTACGGCACGGGCTGCTGCTCGCGGTCAACCACAGCGGCGACAGCGACTCCACGGGCTCCATCTGCGGGAACCTGCTCGGCGCGATCCACGGCGAGACGGCCCTGCCGCCGGGGTGGGTCGCGGAGCTGGAGGGGCGCTCCACGATCCTCGAGATCGCCGACGACTTCGCCATGGAGATGACGCAGGGCCCCGCCCTCCACACCCCCGGCCCCTCCAGCCCAGCCTGGCTAACCCGCTACCCCAGGGCGTAACGCGAGGTGTGGGCAGCTGGTCCGCCCAAGGGGCGGAACGGGTGGGCACACCGGACCGCCAGCCGCGAGGCCACGTCCCGCGCGCACCCAACGCACGCGCCGCCGTGAGGGCTTGGCCCCAGACCCGCCCCTACCCGTTTCTTCCGGGGCTGCCGCCCCGGGCCCCACCGCGGAGGCGGGGGGGAAGAGGAACCGGGGCTGCGCCCCGGACCCCCGCGGGGCTGCGCCCCTGCACCCCACGCGCTGCGCGCGGGCTCGGGGCGCCCCGCACCCCACCGCGGAGGCGGGGGAGGGGAGGAATCGGGGCTGCGCCCCGGACCCCCGCGGGGCTCCGCCCCTGCACCCCACGCGCTGCGCGCGGGCTCGGGGCTGCGCCCCGCACCCCCGGCGGGGCTTCGCCCTCGCACCCCACCGCGCGGGCGCGGAAGAGCCGGGGCTGCGCCCCACACCCCGGAAGGCCCCCCGCAACGGCCCCCGCCAGCGCAGCGTCACCGCATCACCTCCCCCGCATTCACCAACACACACTGCCCCGTGATCCCCCGAGCCCGAGCGGAGGCGAGGAAGGCGGCGGTGTCCGCCACATCCCCGTCCGTGGCGAGCTCCGGAAGCGCCATCCGGGACGTGAGGCGGGCGAGGACCTCGGACTCGGGGACGCCCTCCTGGGACGCCGCCCACCGGACGTAGCCCTGAACGGGTGGCCCCCACATCCAGCCGGGCTGGACGGTGTTGACCCGGATGCGGTGCGGGCCGAGCTCGCGGGCGAGGGAGTACATCGCGGACACGAGGCCGCCCTTCGACGCCGCGTACGCCGCCTGCTGCACCTGGGACGGCGCGGCCACCGACGACTGGGTGCCGATGAAGACGACGGACCCGCCGCCGCCCCGCTTCATCGCCGGCACGCACGCGCGCGTCATCCGCAGGGAGCCCAGCAGGTTGACCTCCAGTGCCGCGCGCCATTCGGCGAAGTCGGGCCCCGCGTCCTCCAGTCCGCCCATGACGGTGTCGAGCGCGGCGACGTGCACGACCGCGTCGATCCCGCCGAAGCGGTCGGAGGCGAGCGCGGCGAGCGCCGTGCACTGTTCGTCGTCGGTGATGTCGGTGACCAGCCGCGCCGTGCGGTCGCCGGACGGGTCCACATCCTGTGCGACGCGGTCCAGCGTCGACTCCGTACGGGCCCCCAGCACCACATTCGCACCGTCGCGAACGCAAGCTTCGACGATCCGGCGGCCCAGTCCCTCCCCGACTCCCGACACCAGCACGGTCCTGTCCCGCAGCAGCATCCCGGCCCACCCCTTCCGTCCGGCGTCCGCCGGCTCCCATCTGACGGATCGTCAGAATAGCGCCGTGCCCCTCCCTTTCTGAAGACCCGTCAGCTACACACATGTTCCGGCCGGCGACACACATGCTCCGGCCGTACGGGGCACTCGCCCACGGAAAGAGGAGGACGCGCATGGCGCAGGCGCAGCAGCCGCACAGTGAGATGTACTCCGTACTCGCGTCGGACGGCCCGTACGGGGTGCACCCCGGGCATGCGCTGATCACGATGGTGGAGCCGCATCCGGGGCACGAGCGCGCGTACAACCGCTGGTACGAGGACGACCACTACATCGCAGGAGCCATGGCCATGCCATGGATGTACGCCGGGCGCCGCTGGGTGGCCACCCGCGAACTCCAACTCCTGCGGTATCCGGAAAAGTCATCTGTTGTCCAGCCAGTGACCTCGGGGTGCTACCTGAGTACGTACTGGATCACCGACGGCCGCTACGACGATCACATGAGGTGGACCGTCGCCATCAACAAGCGCCTCAACAGCGACGATCGCGTCCACCAGCACCGCAGTCACGCCTTCACCAGCTTCCAGAACCACGAGGGGACCGTGTACCGGGACGGCGACGCGGGCCCCCGGGACTTCCACGCGCTGGACCACCCCTACCGGGGGCTCGTGCTGGAGGTCGTCGACGCGGAGAGCGCGGACGAGCGGCGGGAGTTGGCGGACTGGCTGCGCGACAGCCACCTGCCGCGGAAGCTGGACGGCTCACCGGCCGCCATGGTGACGCTGTTCCGGCCGCGCCCCCTGCCGGGCGACCGGATGTCGTACGTGAAGCAGGTGGAGGGTGTCGATACCCGGCTCACCCTGCTCTGGTTTCTGCAGCAGGACCCGCGCGAGTGCTGGGAGGCATGGTTCACGGGTCTGGGCGACGAAGTGACGGAGACCGGTCTGGGGCGGGTGGAGCTGGTCGCGCCGTTCATTCCGACAGTTCCCGGAACGGACCTCTACGTCGACGAACTGCGGGACGCCGGAGAGTAGTCACAAACGGCGAGCAGTCACAATCGGCGAGCAGTCATCGGAACGTCCGTGGAGCGAAGCGAAAGTGACATGTGGGTGTGACAGCGATTGCGGGGCGCGGCACCGATAACGCGGTATCCGGTGACAGTGCGGGGTGACAGCGATAGCGCGGGGTGACGGTGATTGCGCGGTGTGACAGCGATAGCGCGGGGTGACGGTGAAACTCCGTGAAAGGCGATGACGCGCGATCACAGAGCGGCAGTGGAGAGAAAGGGAGAGAAGCGGGACGCCGAAGCCCCCTCGGCCGGGACGGCGGACCAGTCGAGAGGGCCGTTTCGGGTCGTTCGGATCAATCGTTCTTCCCGGCCTGTCAGGCGAGTTCGGACGTCATGCCGACTGCGCTGACGAAACCTGTCCAGGCTTCCGGACGGAAGCTCAGATGCGGCCCCTGCGGGGCCTTGGAGTCGCGGACGTCGACGGCCTGCGAGGCCGGCGAACGCACCTCGACGCACGCGCCGTTCGCCGAGTAGGTCGACTTGGTCCAGTGGTCGGTTGTTCCCTGTTGAATTGCCATGTCTGCTCCATGAGTTGGTGCTGTGTGAGCGACCGTACGCCCCGATCGCGAGGCGCCAAGCGGTCGTTCACTCGACCGGATGGCATATTCCAGTGGGGTCTTCACACTGCAGACAGGCAAGGTGTAGCCTCCTCGGCTCACCTACGGGCGTATTCCTTCGCCATGGCCTCGATGTATTCCCGCGTCTCATCCGGATTGAGTGCTTCCGCGCGCAGGTGCTCGTACATCACGCTGTACAGCTGCACATCCCCGGCTTTCTCCAGATAGAGGTCACTGGTGACCCCCTCCAGATAGACGACCGAGGAATCCGAAGCGTCAGGGAACTCCAGAATCGCGTACTGCCCGTTCACTCCCGGATGCGCGCCCATCTTGAACGGCATGATCTGGACGGTGACATGGGGCTGCCGGCCCATCTCGTTCAGATACTCCAGCTGCTCGACCATCACCTGGCCGCCGCCGACCTCGCGGCGCAGCGCGGCCTCGTCCAGCACCGCCCACAGCCGCAGCGGACTGCGCGTGTCCTTGATCCGGTCCTGGCGGCGCATCCGGACCTGCACCCGCTTCTCGATGTCCTGCGGGGTCGCCTCCGGCAGCGCGCCGACACACACGGCCTCCGCGTACGCCGGGGTCTGCAACAGGCCGGGCACGACCTGCGGTTCGAAGACCCGCAGCGACGCCGCGTCGGTCTCCAGCCCGATGTACACGCTGTACGGGATGTCGCCGAACGCGTGCCACCAGCCCTGCTGCCGCGACTCCTTGGCCATTTGCATCAGTGAGTCCACGATGCGGCGGTCCTCGACCTCGTACACCCCGCACAGGTCGCGGACGTCGCGCTGGCTGATGCTGCGCCTGCCGTTCTCCAGCCGGCTGATCTTCGACTGGGAGACCAGCAGCCGGTCCGCGACCTCCTCCGCCGTCATGCCCTTGAGCTCGCGCAGCTTGCGCAGCTCTTGACCCAGCCGGCGTCGCCGGACTGTGGGATTGACGCTGGACGCCACGGGACCTGCACCTCCGGGAAAGTACGACTACTGCTCAGCAGATTGCCACCAACATGAGCGCCTGCGCTGGTAAATGGCAACAGAGGGTGCAGGATCGCCTACCCGGACGCCCTCATCCGAGGCGTACGGTCCCGCACGCGACGCGCGGGGTGGCGAATCCGGCCGTCGTCCTCGGCGGTCGGATCGCCACCCCGCGCGTTTTCAGCGGCTCCCGTGTGGCTCGATGGGTCGGTGGATCAGTCGTCGGTCGTTCTCGGTCGTTCTCCGTCGGACTTCAGAGGCGGTTCGGACCGTTCTGTACGGGACGTCTGACGCCTCGTACGGAACGGCGGCTGCCGACCGCTCTGTTGCCGGACCGGTCGGACCGGCCGGGCCGTACCGATCAGTGCATCCCGGCCCGCGCCATCCGGCCCGGGCCCGGACGGGCCTGCTCGGGAACCTGCCCCGAGGCCGCGGGACCCGAACTCGCGGCCGCCCGCGCGGTCATGGCCGGCTCCCGCCCGCCACCCCCGGGGGAACTGCCCCCGGGACCGCCGGCTGCCCGCCTCGGCTGCGCCCCGACGCCGTTCTGCACATCCATCACGGCGTGCGCGACGAGACCGCCCATCGGGTCGTGCCTGATCAGATCCCGGAGCCGGGAGCGGCACGACCGCCCCTCGTTACCGGGATAGAGGTGCTTGCCGAGCCCGACCGCATGGGCCAGAGCGGCCAGCGCCGCGGTCCGCGGGTCCGGCGGGACGCCGGTGCGGATCGCCGAATCCAGCCGGGTCCTGATCTCCCGGCTGATGGCGTTGTCCGTCGCCTGGTAGCGAGTCGTCGGCAACACCCCGCACATCTGGCTTGATACGGCATGCACCATGCCGCACCGCTCCAGGTGTGTGAGATAGGTTTGGCGCAACCCCAGCCGGGGTCCGCCAATCCAGTGGACGGCGCGCACGGGGCTGCCGCGCCTGCGCAGCAGTTCGAGCGCGGAGTCCAGGGTTGGATCTCCAGTCGGCCGTGGCATCACCACGGCGATGCGGTCCCCGTCAGGGGCTATCCGTCCTGCCAGAGCCAGCTCCACTAGCTGTGCCCCGGCCAGGCCGAGGTCGAGCGACTGCGGCTGCGCCGTGGTTCCCGTTGCCGGGTCCAAGGCGAGCAACAGAAGCTCCTCCGGAATTGTTCTGCGGCTCCTGCCCATCCATGCCTCCCCGCGTGGATGAATGACAGGGTGACCCCTCTCACAATGGTCTGTCGAGAGTGCCTGGACGATATAGACGGGAACCAGTAGGTATGTCGTCTTCGTCTGGCGGGTGGGAAGGCCGTGTGCCGGACCATCGGGATCCATCGGAGCGCCGTGGTGAGACGTGTCCAGTGCGCCGCACAGGACACTGTTAACTGGAACGGCGAGCGGCGAGCATCACATCAGGAGGCATCGGTGGCGGGCGAGTCCCCCGACAGGTCGGAGCGGGAGAGGTCGTCGGGGGAGACGACGGAGGAACACGCGTCGGTTCCCCCCGAGGACGGCGCCGGAGAGGCGCGCGCGAAGGACCATGCGAACGACCAGGAGCCGTCCGCTGCGTCCGCACAGGGCGACGGGACGGCCCAGGGCGGCGAGAGTGCCGGGGCGGGCCGTGAGGGCGGCGACGAGCGGCTGAAGGCCGCTGTCGCGGCCTGGGTCGCCGGCGCGGAGGAGAGCGGCGGCGCCGACGCGGAGCGCGCGGGCGAGGACCGCCCGCGGGAGGCGGACCCCGATGCGCCCGGTACGTCCGGCGCGGGCGGGACGGGTACGTCCGGGGCCTCGGGCACGTCCGGCGGCTCCGGTACGCGGGCCGGGAAGTCCGGCGCGGCGGACAAGCCCGCGGGACGGTCCGGCGCGAAGTCCGGTACGCGGTCCGGTACGAAGCCGGGCTCGCGGTCCGGAGCGCGGTCCGCCGGGAAGGCGGAGTCCGCGGAGGACGGCACGTCCGGGAGCGGTTCCGAGGAGGCCGGCGGCGAGTCCGGCGCGGCCACCGACGGGGCCGGCGAGCCCTCGGACCAGGCTCCCTCGTCCGACCTGCCCGTACGCAAGAAGCCGGCCGGCAAGCCGAAGTCGGCCGCGTCGAAGTCGGCGGCGTCCAAGTCCGCGGCGTCGAAGACGACCGGATCGAAGTCGGCGGCCTCGAAGTCGAACGCGTCGAAGTCGGCCGCGTCCAAGTCGGCCGCGGCGAAGACCACCGGATCGAAGACGACCGGATCGAAGTCGGCCGCGTCCAAGAGCGCCGCGTCGAAGTCGTCTGCGTCCAAGTCGACGGGGTCCAAGTCGGCTGCGTCCAAGTCCGCGGCGAAGCCGCCGTCGAAGTCCCGCGCCCAGTCGAAGAAGCAGGACGCGGCGGAGACCGGCGCGCAGACCGGGGCCGGAACGGAATCGCAGGAACAGACCGGAAAGCAGGGTGGGTTCACGGAGCCGCAGCGGTCCAAGACGGAGTCCGACGACGCGACGAGGATGTTCGGCGTCGTACGGAAGGAAGAGCTTCCCGCCGAGGGCGAGAGCAGCGAGGCCGCGGCCGCACGGCGGGCCGAGCGGATGACCGCCGCCTTCTTCGGGACGCCGAAGAGTGATAGCAAGCGCGAATCTGAAAAGCCTGAGCCGGAACCGGAGCCGGAGCAGGAACCGCACTCGGAGACGGAGCGGGAGCCGGAGGGCGAGGAGCAGGCCGCGAAGAGCGACCAGCCGACGACGACGTTCCGCGTTCCGGACCGGACCAAGACCCCGGCCGGGGACGAGGAGTCTCCGGAGCAGGACTCGGAGCAGGGCCGGGGGGACGAGCAGCCCGTCGACCAGCCGACGACTGCTTTCCGTTCACCCGCGCAGGACACGTCGGACTCCGCCTCCGGCGACGAGCCCAAGTCCGGGGCGCAGGACCGGAAGCGCGACCCGCGCGTCTGGCGCGACGATGCGGCAGGCAAGGACACCGACGGCACCGACGGCTCGGAGGAGCGTGACGCGCAGCCCGAGTCCGAGTCCGAGGCCGAGGCCGAGCCCGCGTCCGACGCCACCAGGGTCTTCCGTGCGGTGAAGCCCACAGCCGCGGCGTCGGCAGGGGGCGGCGACAAGGCCGACGAGGCGAAGGAAGCGGACAAGGGAGCGGACAAAGACGCGGACAAGGACGCGAAGACGGCCGGTACGGCCGGCACGTCCCAGACCGCTGCCGAACCGGAGAGCGGTACGGACAAGTCGCAGGCCGACACCGGCGGAACGGCCAAGTCCGAGCCCAAGTCCGGTTCCGCGGCCGCTGCTTCCGCCTCCGTGGCAGCCACCTCCGACACCGCGAAGTCCGGTACGGCCAAGCCGGACACCGCCAAGTCCGAAGCCGCCAAGGCCGAAACGGCCAAGCCCGACACGGCGAAGTCCGACACCTCCAAGCCGGACTCTGCCAAGCCCGACACCGCCAAGTCCCGCTCCACCAAGCCCGGTTCCGCCGGATCCGAGACCGGAGCCGAGGACGGCGAGGGGTCCGGCGAGCCCACGTCCGAGTCGGAGTCGGAGCGGACGAGTCAGTTCGTCCGGCTGAAGTCCACGGACGAGGCGCGCTCTCCGGCGAAGCCGAAGCCGGCCGTGCAGCCGAAGCCGTCGGGCAAGCCGCACACGCAGTCCGACAAGGACACCGGCGCCACCACCGGCGCCCGTACGGGGGCGGCCGCGCCGCTGCCGGACGAGACCTCCGTACAGCCCGCGTTGAGCGAGGCGGACCTGACGCGGCAGCAGCCGCGGCCCGACCAGGCGCCGATGGATCTGCTGGCGCAGCTCACCAACACGCCTCCGCCGCCGGAGACTCCGGTGCGCAACGCGGTGCGCCGGGTGAAGATCTGGACGCCGCTGGTGGCGCTGCTGGCGGTGCTGTTCGTCATCGCGCAGGCCGTACGGCCGTTGCCGGCGCCGGACCTGACGCTGACCGCGTCGCCGTCGTACACCTTCGACGGTTCGAGCCCGTCGGTGCCGTGGCCGACCGAGGGGCAGGCGGTGCTCCAGGTCGACGGGCTGGGCTCGTTGGGCCAGTACGGGGAGCAGAAGCCCGTGCCGATCGCGAGCGTGGCGAAGGTGATGACCGCGTACGTGATGCTGCACGAGCACCCGGTCAAGAAGGGGACCGACGGCAAGATGATCCCCGTCGACAAGAAGGCCGAGAAGGAGGCCGGGCTCAGCGCGCAGAACGAGTCGACGGTGGACGTGAAGGCCGGCGACAAGCTCTCGCAGAAGCAGGCGCTCCAGGCGATCATGATCGCTTCCGCGAACAACGTCGCGCGGCTCATCGCGCGGTGGGACGCGGGTTCGGAGGCGGCGTTCGTGAAGAAGATGAACGCCACCGCCAAGGAGCTCGGGATGAAGAACACCGAGTACACCGACCCGAGCGGTCTGAAGCACAGCACCGTCAGCACCGCGGCCGACCAGACGAAGCTGGCCAAGAAGGTGATGGACGACAAGCTGTTCCGCGACGTCGTGCGGCAGCCCGGCTACAAGGACGCCAAGGGCAAGCAGCAGACCAACTGGAACAAGCTCGTTCCGCTCGACGGTGTCGTCGGCATCAAGACCGGTACGACCACCAAGGCCGGCGGCAATCTGATGTTCGCGGCCGAGAAGAACATCGGCGGGACCAAGCAGTTGGTCGTCGGCACGATGCTCGGCCAGTACAAGCCGTCGATCCTCGACACGGTCATCGGTGAGAGCAAGAAGCTCATCGACACCGCGCAGGACGCGCTGCAGTCGCGCACCGTCGTGAAGAAGGGCGACGTCGTCGGCTACGTGGACGACCAGATGGGCGGCAAGACGCCGGTCGTCGCGACGAAGGACGCGCCGGCCGTCGGCTGGGGCGGGCTGAAGGTCAAGCTGGGCATGAGCGACGGCAGCAAGGGCATCCCGCACGCGGCCAAGGCCGGCGACAAGGTCGGCGAGCTGACCGTCGGCGACGGGCCGGGTCAGGTGCAGGTGCCGGTGGCGCTGCAGAAGGACATGGAGGAGCCCGGGTTCGGCGCGAAGCTGACCCGCATCCTGTAGGGCGCGTACGGGCCCTCCGAGGGCCCGCGCAGGACCGCGTACGTGGGGCCCGGCACCGTCCCCCGGTGCCGGGCCCCACGGCTGACGTTTCCTGTTGCCCCGGATCTGTCAGCTCAACGCCGTGAATCCGACGGCGGTGCTCTCAACTCCCGCTCCCGTAGGGGCGGGTGATGATCTCCAGGACGTGCCCGTCGGGGTCCAGCCAGTAGACGCCGCGGCCGCCGTCGTTGTGGTTGATCTCGCCGGGCCGGGTCCGGTACGGGTCCGCGTAGTACGTCAGGCCCGCGTCCTGGATCCGCCCGAAGACGGCGTCGAACTCGTCCTCCGAGACGAGGAACGCGTAGTGCTGCGGCGTGATCGGACTGTCGCCGGCGTCGGCGAAGTCCAGCGCGACCTCGTTGCCGGTGACGACCGGGAGGAACGGGCCGTACTGCGGCGCCACTTCCAGTCCCAGCAGGGTGGCGAGGAAGTCCGCTGACGCCTTTTTGTCAGTGGCGTGCACGATGGTGTGGTTGAGCGCGATGGACATACCGGGGATCTCCTTCGGTCCGGTGCCGGCGTTCGCCTGCTGTCTTCTCGCCTCTCCAACGAGCCCGCGCCGCAGGTCACTCCCGTACGGGGCTCGGCCTTTCGCCGTAGTCCCGAGGCCCCGGCACGGGAGCCCCGGCACGGGACCGGAGACCGAGGCCCAGGGGCCCGTACCCGTACCGGACCCGTACCTGGAACCGCCCCCTACTCCGCGGCGGACCAGCCGCTCCACCGGCCGACGGCGATCTCGACGAGGGGCCCGTCGGGCGGGTGCGCCCCGTACTGCGGGTACTTGGCCATCAGGTCCTCCACGGCTGCGGCCCGCTCCGGGTCCCCCTCGGGGAAGTCCCTTACGTGCGCCGAGCCGTCGGCGCGCGCCCACCACAGCTGCGTCCAGTCCTCGTCGTACTCGTCGGCGAGAAGGCAGACGGCGCTGTTGGCAAGCATGTTGGCGAGCCGCTTGAGCTGACGGTGCCGTTTCGGCTTGTGGTCCACGGCGAACACGACGGTGTCGCCGCGGACCACGAACGTCACCGGCACCAGGTGCGGCCGGCCCTCCTCGTCGGCGGTGGCCAGCCGCACCACCCTGGCCGCCGCGAACCGTCGGCGTGCCTCGTCCTCGCTCAGCCGCATGCGACCGACGCTACCCGCCCGTACCCGCCCCGTAGGGGACCCCGTACGGGACCGGCACGGCGGCACACGGGACCCCGCGGCGGCACACGGGACCCCGGACCCGGGCGGGTACGGGCGGGGCTCAGCCGGCCGTCAGCGGATAGTGGTCGGACAGATCCGTGTACGTGTAGCGCTTGCCCCAGCTGGAGACGGTCCACGGCGCGGACCGACGCTGCAGGACCTCGTTGCTCCAGCCGTCCGGACGGGCGTGGCCCTTGCGGTGCAGCACGTAGTCCAGGTCCTCGCGCGGATCGTCCGGGTAGCGTTCGGCGGCGATGGAGTTCTGCTCCGTGTCGAACGAGTACGGGTGCCCGGTGCGCGCGTCCGCCGGGACCAGGCCGGCGTTCTCCAGCATCGAACCGTACTCGTCGCCGCGCGAGTCGACGTTCAAGTCCCCGGCCACCATGACCTGTTCGTCCGCGGGGATGTGCTTCGCGTCGAGGAAGGCATCGATCTCCCGGAACTGCGCGGCCCGGTCGGCGACGGCCTTGCCGCTGCCGCAGCTGCTGTCGGTGGACTGCGTGTGCGTACCGACGACGTGCACCTTGGTGCCGTTCACGTCGAGAACGGCGTACAGGAAGCCCTTGTTGGACATCGCGTCCGAGCCGCACGCGTCCTTGTAGATGTGCTGCTCCTTGTGCACGACGGGCCACTTGCTGAGCAGCGTGACCCCGCCGTCCTCCGGGGTGGCGCCCGACCAGGCGCCGCCGGTGGCGTCCCAGCCGCTCTTCGACCGTCCGACGACGGGCGTCTGGTACGGGTACCCGTCGGCGGCGTTGGCCTTCAGCGCCTCCGAGGAGGAGTTGTCGAACGCCTCCTCCAGCACGACCACGTCGTTCCCCCGGAACCAGTCCGCCGCCGGAATCTCCCGGGCCCGGTGGTCCTGGCCCCAGTTGGGATACAGGTTCTTGCTCATCAGGAAGGCGTTGTAGTTCAGCACCTTCAGCCGCGGGGGCGCGCTCCGCGCGTTCTCCGCCGTCGTGGGCGTGGGCGCGGCCTGGGCGGGGGGCTGTGCCGAGTACGGCCGCCGTACCCGCGAGGGCTGCGACCGCCACGGCGACGGTTCTGGACATACGTGGACGCGTCCGCACGGAAACTCCAGAGGTGTGGGGGGCTTGGGTTCCGCCCACATCCAACCAGCCTTCGTTACCTGCCGGTAGCGGGCGGGTGAAGGCCGTCGGCTGTCGCTCGGCGCACCGGCCGCGGGCCCTTGCCGTACGGGGCGGCCCTAAGGGGATGCCGTACGGGGTGGGCCCTAATGGGCGCGCCGCGACACGTCCAGCGACAGCGGAATGGAGTGGTCGGCGAACCCCAGGGAGCGGTAGAGGTGTTCGGCGTCCTCGGAGGCGTGCAGGTCGACACGGGTAACGCCGCGTGCGGCGAACCAGTCGAGCAGCGCCTCCATGGTGGCCCGCCCGTGACCGCGCCCCCGGTACCGGTCGTCGGTGCACACGCTGAACACGAACCCGAAGAGCCCCGCCGGATGCAGCGGAGCGGCCAGCCGCTCCTCCACCGTGCCGACGGCGCACGCCGCGAGGTGCGGGGCGGTGGGGCGCCCGGTCGTGGGTACGTCGCCGTCCACGACGAAGGCACCCATGCACCGCGCCCCCTCCGGGACGGCCAGCTGCCGCCGTGCCGCGTCCTCCGCGGTCCGCTCCCACTCACCGGGCTCGTCGGCCCCGTGCATCGCCACGAACATCTCCCGCCGCAGCCGCACCAGTTCGGCCGCGTCGTCCACCGTCGCCTCTCGCACCTCACTCATGCGCCAAATCCTAGAAACCCCCACCCCGCACGTCTCCCGGATACCCCCGCTGCCCAGCGCGCTCGCCGGCCCGGCCCGTCCTGAGTCAAGGACCCGTATGGATTCCGCTTCCGGCGCCAGGAGGGCGCCAAGGTCTCGGCCTCCTCGCGTTCTCCGGCGGCTTCCGGCGCCACACTCACGGTGAAGAGATCAGCAGGAGGCGGTCCCCATGCCGGAAACCCACCGCAGCCTGGCCGGTGACCTGGCGCTGCCGTGCGCCTACGCGGTGTCGGCGGTGCTGATCGCCGCCCTCAAGCTCGCCGGAGGCCTCACCCATCCGACACTGGCGCTGTCCCTCTTCGCCACGCTCACCGTGTGGACGGCGGCGCTGGCCGGGCCCCGCAGGGCGTTCGGCGCGGCCCTGATCTGCTGGCTGTTCCTCGACGGATTCGTCATCAACCGGATGTCCGACCTGGGTTGGGCCCCCGTGGACAGAACGGCCCTCGCCGCGCTGCTCGCAGCGGCCGCGCTGGGCGCCGGCGCCTCAGCCGCCACCCGCTGGAAGCGAACCCACCTGCGATGCGCCCCCGTAGAACACCCCACCTCTCACGCACCCTCAACACCCCACGAGCGCACGGAACATGACCGCGTTAACTCTCCGGGCCGAAACGAGGCCGCCCCGCTCACGGCAGCACCCAAGGCTGTCCGTTATCGTCGGGTTTAGGTGCATAGGGAATCTTCGCGAATTCACCGGCGCTTTCTCCCTGGACGGCCTTTTGGGGGCATCGGTTCCACCCGCATCCGGTGATTCGCATCACGTTATGCGGCGTCAGTTCCCGGGCCGCCTCCGCTCATTTCCCCGCCACCCGAGGAAAGTTGGGCCGGAGAGCCGTGATGGGAATTCCCGGATATCCGTCTCCGCTATCCGCCGACAGGGCCGGAAAGGGGAATGCGGGCCTTGTTTCCCGCCGTATTTCTCGCCTACGTTCAGCCTCATCCGGGCGGAACGCCGAATCCTGCCGCCGTCCGGTCACCGCACCCATTCCCCACCACGTACGGCAGGAGCGGGGGAACCGCGCAGACCGCCGGTCCGGAACACGGAACGGCTAGGGGTGAAGCCGTGAGACCGCGGCCGGGCAGCTCCAGCCCGAACCCGACAGCTCACCTCGCAGGCGACGGAGAGGAACGCACCATGCCCGCACGAGGCAAGCACCGTCGTCCCAGGCCCGGGTTCAGGAACGGCCGTCTGAACCGCGGTTTCGTCGTCGCCGGAACCGGCGGCGCCGCCCTCGCGCTGCCGGCGATCGGCGCCGCGTCCGCCCACGCCGCGCCCGCGCAGACCGCCGCCAAGCCCGCGGCAGCCCAGACCGCGGCGTCCAAGCAGACGGCCGCGCAGACCGCCGCCTCCGCACGCTCCGGTTCCCCGACTTCCGCGTCCGGAAAGGGAGTTGCCGCGCAGCAGAACCGTGCCACGACGTATTCCGTGGCGCTGGGGGATTCCCTCCAGAAGATCGCCGAAGAACATTCCGTTCCCGGCGGCTGGAAGGAGCTGTACGAGGACAACCGTGCGGCCGTGGGTGGAAATCCGGAGATGATCCACCCCGGGCTCAAGCTGACGATCGGAGCGAACTCCGGTGAGCAGTCGGGGGTTTCGGACGCGTCGGCCGAGAAGCGTGCCGACAGGAGCGCCGAGCGGCCCGCGGCGTACGCCGACAACCTCGACGGCTGGATCAGGGAATCGCTGGACATCATGAAGCGGCACGGAATCCCCGGCACGTACGAGGGAATCCACCGCAACATCATGCGCGAGTCCGGCGGCAATCCGCAGGCCACCAACGGCTGGGACTCCAACGCCGCCGCCGGTACGCCCTCCAAGGGCCTCCTGCAGGTCATCGCGCCGACCTTCGAGAGCTACCACGTGCCCGGCACCGCGCAGGACAGCCTCGACCCGGTCGCCAACATCACCGCCGCGTGCAACTACGCCGCCGACCAGTACGGCTCCATCGACAACGTCTCGGGCGCCTACTGACCGCCGCGGCCGGCCGCTCACGGTAACCGGCCGCTCGTACAGACAGACCGAAGGGCACCTCCCGCTCCGGGAGGTGCCCTTCGGCCTGCTGTACCGGGGGGGCGACGGCTCCGCGGACCGTCCCCGCGCAGCCGTATCCGGACAAAGCCCCAAGTCGTGACATTACACAGTGAGTTCTGTCGCATGGCCGTTACAACGGACACTCTGGACAGAATGCACTCGGCCTTGCGAAGTTTGGAGCCTGTTCAACGGCCCGTGTCCCGGCCGCAGCCCCGTGGACACCGCGCCCCGGAGAACGGGCAGCGCAGCACGGGGAAACGGGCAGCGCGTCACGGGGGAACGGACAGCGCAGCAGCACGGGGAACGGAAACTGGGGGAGCGGTCGTCCATGCGAGCCAAGCGGCCCAATCGGTCCATGCGGTCCATGCGGTCCAAGCGGGCCACGCGAGTCGAGAACAGTGAGCCACACGCCTTACGGGTCCGCGCCACAGCCGGCGCGTTCCTCGCCGAGTCCCCGGAAGGGCGGTCGAGCTGAAGTGGACATCACGATCCACAGAACCGACGAGCTGAGTACGTCGCTCCGCCGGGCCTGGCACGGGGCGATGGACGAGTCGCCCGAATACGCCAACCCTTTTCTGGCACCCGAGTTCGCGGCCGGAGTCGGCATACACCGGAGCGGGGCGCGGGTGGCGGTTCTGCGCGAGGGCGGAGAGCCGGTGGGCTTCCTCCCGTACGAGCGCAGCGCGTTCGGCGTCGGCCGGGCCATCGGGCTCGGTCTCTCCGACTGCCAGGCCCTCGTGCACCGGCCCGGCGTCACCTGGAACACCCACGAACTGCTGCGCGCCTGCGGGCTGTCCGTCTTCGAGTTCGACCACCTCGTCGACGCGCAGAAGCCCTTCGGCCCGTACGTGACGGGAACGTTCGCCTCGCCGGTGGTCGACCTGGCACCCGACGAGGACGACAACACCCCTGATTCCGGCGGCAGTTACGCGGACTGGCTGCGCGGCGCGTACCCGGGGCAGGCCAAGACGACCCTGAAGAAGGAACGCCGCCTGGCGCGCGACGTGGGCGAGATCCGGTTCGTCTTCGACGAGCGCGATCCGCGGATGCTGCGCAGACTCATGAGCTGGAAGTCTGCCCAGTACCGGCAGACGGGACGGATGGACCGGTTCGCGCGGCCGTGGATCGTCGACCTGACGGACCATCTGTTCCAGGTCCGCGAGGAGCACTTCACCGGCGTGCTGTCCGTGCTGTACGCGGGCGACCGCCCGGTGGCCGCGCACTTCGGACCGAGGTCGCGTACGGTGCTCGCCGCCTGGTTCACCACGTACGACCCCGAGTTCCACCGCTACTCGCCGGGCCTCATGATGCACCTCCGCATGATCGAAGCGGCGCGCCGGAACGGCATCCACCTCATCGACTTCGGCCGCGGCGAAAAGGAGTACAAGGACTGGCTGAAGACCCGCGACCTGCACGTGGGCGAGGGCTTCGCGACCCGCCCGCACCCGGTGTCGGCGGCGTACCGCACGTGGCGCCGCCCGGTACGCGGCCTGCGGAACACGGTCCTGGCCCACCCCGCCCTGCGCGAACCGGCAGACCGCCTCCTCAAAACAGCCGCCACCCTCCGCCCCACCCGCCGTACAGACTCCAACTGACCGCCACCGCCCCGCCATTGCCCGCACGGCCCTCGTCTTCCCCGGCTGCCTCACCAACTCAGGAGGTTGCGGGGCTGGTTGAGGCGGAGCTCGGGCCAGGCAGATGACCGTGCGGCGACGTCTTGGCGAGCCGTGAGGCCAATACGCTCGTGACAGAACGGAGACGAGGCGGAGGACCGCCTGTAACTCGGTGCGAGATACAAATACTTCCGACCACATGCACCGCGCTACTCATGGGGGAACACCGTGAAGTACACCCGCACCACCGCTTTCGCTGCCATCAGCGTCGCCGCCGCCCTGTCGCTCACCGCCTGTGGCAACGACGGCTCCGGGACGGACACGTCCTCCAAGGGCTCGTCGTCCTCGTCTTCTTCGCCCTCGGGCGGTGGCTCGAAGTCGGAGGGCGGTTCGGGCTCCGGCGGTTCGGGCTCCGGCGATTCGGAGGCGAGCAACGCGAAGTCGGGCTCCGGTGAGGACACCGAGGCCCGCGCCGACGCCGCGAACGGTGCGACGAAGACCGGCGGCGGCAAGGACAAGTTCTGCAAGACGGAGGACCTGGCCATCGACGCCAAGGACGCCGCGCCCGACGCGGACTCCGGCAGGATCGACATCACCATGGTCAACCGGGGGTCGACCACCTGCTCGGCGACGGGCTTCGCGGGCGTCGACATCAAGGACGCCGACAAGACCTCGAACCCCGTCGAGCGCGGCCAGGCCCAGCCGCGTATCACCAACCTGAAGCCCGGCGACGCCGCTGTCTTCAACCTCGCCTACGACATCGACAAGAGCGGCGAAAGCCTCTCGCACCCGACCAACATCCAGGTCACGCCCCCGAACGAGACCCACGCCGTGAGCCTGAAGTGGCCCGCGGGCGCGGGAGCCATCAAGGGCGCCTACACCGACGTCCAGGTCTACCCCACACACACGACCGAGTAGGACGGTGCGCGGCACGGGCGTGCGATCCTCCTCGTCGCTGCCGAAGCCCCGGAGCTGTTCATCGCTCCGGGGCTTCGCAATGGTTCAGGAAGTCTCCCTGGGGTGTTCGGCCAGCTCACGCGCTGCTTGAAGTGCGCCTGCTGTGAGCTGTTCCTTGGAGACGGTCCAGCCTTCATGCCAGTCGTCCAGCTCACTGGCGTACTTGACGATCTGCTGGAGTTCTTCGGGATAGCCGAGCGGTGATGCTGCTTCCATCCAGATCAGGTCAGCACCCCACCCCGGGTCCAAGGAGCCGTCAACGATCTGGTCAGCCAGCCAGTAGGCATGAGCCCAGCAGAACGCGGAGCGGTCTGCCGGCGCTTCGAACCCAATGCCCAGTTCTTCCACGAGACTCTCGAACAGCTCCGGCGCCTCAAGTTCCTCGCAACGTCCGAGGCCGGCCAGGAGCGGGAGGGACGGAGCCTCGACTCCGGCGAGGAGCGCGTCCAGAGCCGCTTGGATGAGTCGTCCGGAACCGACGTACCAGCCGAAGGCACGCGACTGCACAAGAAACCGCAGCCGGCCCAGAGCCTCGTCCTCGCCCATGTTCCACCGCACCCCAGCACCGTTGATGTCAGCTGTGGATGTCAAAGGTCCCCAACCATGACCGGCTGGGGACCTTTCCACTGGTGCCCCCGGCAGGATTCGAACCTGCGACACCCGCTTTAGGAGAGCGGTGCTCTATCCCCTGAGCTACGGAGGCGGGGCCGGCGGAGACGCGCGGCCGGGGACAGCCTACCGGGTGTGGGGGGTGGTTGTGGATCGGGTTCCGGAGTGTGGCGCGGGGCGGTGTCCGGGGGAGCCGGGGTGGGGCGGTGGGGGTGAACTCCGTAACGGAGTGGCCGTGTTGGGGTCAGGCGAAGCCGGTGACGGGGACCTCGATCAGGGCCGGGCCCGTGGCGCGCTCCGTCGCGGCGTGGCGGAGGCGTTCCCCCAGGGCGTCGGGGCCGTCGGCGTGGTGGGCGGGGACGCCGTACCCCGTGGCGAGGGCCCGCAGGTCGATGCCCGGGAGGTCGAGCCCGGGGACATCGGGGGTCTGTTCGAAGTCGGCGAAGGACTTGAGGACCGCGTACTCGCGGTTGCACAGCACCACGAAGGTGACCGGCGCCTTCCACTGCGCGGCCGTCCACAGCGCGGGGACGGCGTACTGTGCCGAGCCGTCGCCGATGACCGCGATCACGGGCCGGTCGGGCCGGGCCAGCGCGGCGCCGACGGCCGCGGGAAGGCCGAAGCCGAGGCCGCCGCCGGTGGTCATCAGGAAGGACTCCGGCGCGGTGACGGGGACGTGCCGGCGGAACGCCTTCAGGTTGGACGGGGACTCGTGCACCCACAGGGTGTCCGGCGGCGCGTGCTCGCCGAGTACGGCCATCGCCGTGTCGGGCGTCATCGCCCCGGAGGGCGACCCTGAGGCCGAACCCGCAACCTCCCCGGACCCGGACCCGGACCCGGCGCCCGTACCGGAGCCGGACCCCGCGCCCTCCCCGGCCCCGTGCCCCGCCCCCGCGTCGCCCACCCGCCCGCCGGGCCCTTCCGGGAGGCGGTCCAGGAGGTGTTCCAGGGTGGGGCGCAGGCCTGCCACCAGGGCGTCCCCGACAGGGGCGCGCGCCGCCTCGTCGGGGTCGCTCGTGAGCTGGACGAGCTCCGCCCCGTCGGGGAGGAACGGCCCGGGCTCGTACGGGTAGTAGCGGAACACGGGCGCGCCGACGACCAGCACCAGGTCGTGCCCCGTGAGCGCGGCGGAGAGGGAGGCGATGGAGGAGGGCAGCTCTCCCCGGTAGAGGGGGTGGTTCTCGGGGAAGCCGACGCGGCCCTCGACGGGTGAGGCCCACACGGGCAGCTCCAGCCGTTCGGCGAGCGCGACGGCGGCGTCCCAAGCGCACTCGGCGTCCACGGCGCCGCCCGTCACCAGTACGGGGTCGGCCGCCGCCGACAACCGGGCCGCGAGGGCGGCGACGCTCCCGTCGTCGGCGGCCGTGTCGCCGCGTACGACGCGCCGCGCGGCCTGCCGGGCCGCGGCGTACTCGGCGCCGGTCAGTTCCACGTCGAAGTCGTCCATGGGCAGCGAGACGAACACCGGCCCGCGCGGCGGGGTTTCGGCGATCTGTACGGCGCGGGCCAGCGCGGCCGGTACGTCCTGCGGGCGCGGCGGCTCGTACGCCCACTTCACCGCGGGCCGGGGGAGGGGCGCCGGCCCGGTGTTCGTGAGCAGCGCCTCCAGCGTGATCATCGGGCGTACCTGCTGGCCGGCGGTGACGAGCAGCGGCGTGTGGTTGTGCGCGGCGTTGACGAGGGCGCCCACCGCGTTGCCCACGCCGGGCGCGGTGTGCAGATTGACCAGCGCGGTGCGGCCCGCCGCCTGCGCGTATCCGTCGGCCATGCCGACCACGACGGCTTCCTGGAGGCCCAGGACGTACGTGAAGTCCGACGGGAAGTCGCGCAGGAACGGCAGCTCGGTGGAGCCGGGGTTCCCGAAGACCGTCGTCAGCCCGCGCGCCCGCAGCAGATCGAACGTCGCCCTCCGTACGGTCGGCGCCCCTGACGTACGTGAGGCCTCCGCCGTACGGGAAGACCCCGCCGTACGGGAAGACCCCGACGTACGCGAGGTGTCCGCGGTATGCGAAGTGCCCGCCGCGTCGGGCGAGTTCGAGGAGGAGCCTGTCGTGGCCGGCATGTCGTCGCTCCCGCAGGGGTCAGGCGGCGAGGCCGCTCTTGAGGGCCGAGGTCATGCGGACGACGCGTTCGGCCTGGACCCGGGCGGCCTTGCGCGAGGTGTCGTCCACGGGGTTGCTGCCCTGCCCGTCCACGTGCGACGTCCCGTACGGGTTGCCGTCGGTGAACTTCGAGGGGTCGGTGTAGCCGGGGGCCACAGTCAGACCGCCGAAGTGGTGAACGGTGTTGTAGAGCGCGAGGAGGGTCGACTCCTGGCCGCCGTGCAGTGTGGCGGAGGAGGTGAAGCCGCTGTAGACCTTGTCCGCCATCCGGCCTTCGGCCCAGAGCCCGCCGAGCAGGTCGATGTACTGCTTGAGCTGCGAGGACACATTGCCGAAGCGGGTGGGGCTGCCGAGGATCAGCGCGTCGGCCCAGTCCGCGTCCTCCGGGGTGGCCTCGGGGATGTCGGCGGTGGCGCGGGCGTTCGCCGCCCAGGCCGGGTTGGAGTCGATGGCGGCCTGCGGGGCGAGTTCGGTGGCGCGGCGCAGCCGTACCTCGGCTCCGGCCTGCTCCGCCGTCGCGGCGATCTCTTTGGCGAGAGCGGCGATGGTGCCGGTCGACGAGTAGTAGATGACGGCGACCTTCACGGGGGCTGAGGGGGCCATGGGGCGCTCCGTTCTCCGGGAAATCCCCGGGAATCTCCGGGGTTCTCTGGGTGGCTCTCCGGGTTCTCCGGGGGATCCGCAGGGGGCGTGGCCCGGCCCGGCGGAACTCCGGACAACCCGGGGGAAATTTTCATATGCGTCACGATTGTCCGTTCTTGGGGGAGGTGGCGCAGGTCACATCCCGGAGGCGAAATAAACGGGGATCCCCTCCCCGTTTAAGCCCGTGTCGCACAAAGCGGGGAACTCTTCCCCGCTTCGATCCGGACCGGACGGCAAGGAGTCGGGACATGGGCAGCAGCACCGCCACCGAGGGCGCTCAGCGGAAGGCCGCCCCCAAGGGGCGCGCGGATGCCGCGCGCAACCGGGAGCGGATCGTCGCCGCCGCCCGCGAGGCCTTCGTCGTACAGGGGCCGGACGTGCCGCTGGATGAGATCGCCCGCGCCGCGGGCATCGGCAACGCGACGCTCTACCGGCACTTCCCGGACCGTGACGAACTCGTACGCGCCGTCGTGCTGGCCGTCACGGACCGGATCACGGAGCGCGCGCAGGCGGCGCTCGAAACACTCGACGCGCTCGCCGCGCCCCGTACGCAAGGCGCACCCGGCGAGGACGCGGCGGACCCCGAAGGGGAGCCCGTAGGGGGCCCCGGAGCGGGTGCGGAGTCCGACGCCGGGTTCGACGCGGTGCGCGGGTTCGTCAGCGGCGCGGTGGAGGAGCGCATCGGCGCGCTCTGCCCCGTGCTGTCCCGGCGATTCAACGAGGACGACCCTCAACTTCTCGAGGCGCGCACGCGTCTTGAGGACCGTACGGGGGAGCTGGTGCGGCGTGCCCAGGAAGCGGGGCATCTGAGGCCCGACATCGCGGTCGGGGATCTGATGGTCGCGCTGAGTCAGCTCACCAGGCCGCTGCCGTGGACCGGCAGCGCCGAGATCGGACGCTTCATCGAACGGCACGTGCAGCTCTTCCTCGACGGGCTCCGCGCCCCGGCAAGGTCCGAACTGCCCGGCCACGCCGCCACTTTGGAGGAACTCCGGAAGCGCTGCTGAGGCGCTGCCGATCCGACTTCGACTCCGTTCCACCCGGCTCCGCCCGGAGCCGGACACCGCGCCCCGGCCGGAACCCATCAACGACCGGCGCGACAACGACCGGCGCAGCAACAACCGGCCCAGCACCGGCCGGCGCGGCAACGGACCGCCCACCACCGGTCCGTCCGCCAATGAACGGCGCGGCAACACCGGTCACGACAACGACCGGGCCACTGACGACCACTGAACCACCGAGGGTGTGCGTCCCCGCACGCCCGCCATGATCCCTTTTCTGATACTTCGCACCGTGAGGTAGGCACACCCATGCCGGAAACCGTCAGCGAGACCGGAGGAACTCCCGCCTCCCGGCTCGATCCCCGGCGCTGGAAGGCCCTGGCCTTCATCGCCATCGCCCAGCTGATGGTCGTGCTCGACGCGACCATCGTGAACATCGCACTGCCCTCCGCCCAGGCCGACCTCGGGATATCCGACGGCAACCGGCAGTGGGTCATCACCGCGTACGCCCTCGCCTTCGGCGGGCTGCTGCTGTTCGGCGGCCGGATCGCCGACCTGTGGGGGAGGCGGCGCACCTTCATCACCGGACTGATCGGCTTCGCCGTCGCCTCCGCGATCGGCGGCGCCGCGGTCAACCAGGGCATGCTGCTCGGTGCCCGCGGACTGCAGGGCCTGTTCGGCGCGTTGCTCGCGCCGGCCGCGCTGTCGCTGCTCACGGTGATGTTCACCGACGGCAAGGAGCGCGCGAAGGCCTTCGGCATCTACGGCGCGATCGCCGGCGGTGGCGGCGCCATCGGCCTCATCCTCGGCGGCATCCTGACCGAATACCTGGACTGGCGCTGGACGTTCTTCGTCAACATCCCGTTCGCCGCGCTCGCCGCCGTCGGCGCGCTGCTGGTGATCCGTGAGCCCGCCGCCGCGCGGAACCACTCGACGCTGGACATCCCCGGCGTGGTGCTCTCCACGCTCGGACTGGTCTCGCTGGTCTACGGGTTCACCCGCGCCGAGGCGCACGGCTGGGGCGACAGTGTCACCGTCTCCCTGTTCGTCGCGACGGTGGTGCTGCTCGGCGCGTTCGTCGTCGTCGAGTCGAAGGTCCGCGCTCCGCTGCTGCCGCTGCGCGTGGTCACCGACAGGAACCGGGGCGGCGCCTATCTGTCCCTGGGACTGGCGATCATCTCGATGTTCGGGCTGTTCCTCTTCCTGACCTACTACCTGCAGATCGTGAAGGGGTACTCGCCGGTCACCACAGGACTGGCCTTCCTCCCGATGATCGCGGGCATGATCACCGGCTCCACCCAGATCGGGGCCCGGCTGATGACCCGCGTGCCGCCGCGCCTGCTGATGGCGCCCGGCTTCCTGCTCGCGTCCGTCGGCATGCTGCTGCTGACCCAGCTGCAGACGGACAGTTCGTACGCGGGCCTGATCCTTCCCGCGCAGCTGCTGCTCGGCCTGGGCATGGGCACCGCGTTCATGCCGGCCATGTCCCTCGCGACGATCGGGGTGCGCCCGCAGGACGCGGGTGTCGCCTCCGCGATGGTCAACACCTCGCAGCAGGTGGGCGGTGCGATCGGCACGGCCCTGCTCAACACCATCGCGGCGAGCGCCACCACGACGTACGTGGCCGCGCACGCGGCGGAGGCGGCGACCGGCGGCAAGGCAGCGCAGAAGCTGCTCGTCCTGGAGAGCATGGTGCACGGCTACACCTCCGCCATCTGGTGGGCCGTCGGCATCCTGCTCGTCTCCTCGGCACTCGCCTTCACGCTGGTGACCACCCGCGGCACGGCGGGCGGCAAGGAGTCCGGCGCCGCCGAGGACAGCGACAGCGGTACGGGCGAGGGCGAGGCCGACCCGGTGCCGGTCATGGCGCACTGACGCACTGACGGGGCCGGCCACGTAACGGCGGGACCGGCCCGGTCACGACGTACCGGCAGAACGGCACGAGCGGCAGAACGGCACAAGCGGTCACACCGGCCGCACCGCGTCACGGCAGCGGGCGGGCACGCGCAGGGGGCGTGCCCGCCCGCTGCCGCACGTACGTCCCCGGTGCAAGGGGTCGGGCGGACGGTGTGAGTTACAGCTCCTTCTCGTACCACTCCACATCGTGGAACCTGCCGAATTTGCGGCCCACTTCGTGGTGCGTGCCGATGTGCCGGAAGCCGAAGCGCCGGTGCAGCCGTACGGACGCCTCGTTCGGCACGGCGATGCCCGCGTAGGCGCGGTGCAGGTCATGGCCCTCCAGCGCGGCGAAGAGCCGCTTGTAGAGCAGCGTGCCCACGCCGCGTCCGCCCGCGTCGGGCGCGAGATAGACGCTCACCTCGACCGAGGTGTCGTACGCGGCCTTCGGGCGGAACGGGCTGCTGGTGGCATAACCCAGCAGCCTCCCGGGAACGCGGTCCGCCGTCCGGGTTGCGTTCTCCCGCGCAACCATCAGACGGTGTGGACCGTCTTCTCCATGGGAGAGCAGCCAAGGACGTCGCTCTCGCGGGGTGAACGGTTCGACGTCGAAGGTGATCGGCGTCTCGCGGACGTAGTGGTTGTAGAGGTCTGTCAACGCCTCGAGATCCGCCTCGCCACCGGCCCTGATCACGGTTTCCACGTGCTCCGTCACAGCCGCCCCTTCGTCGATGGCGGCACAGGGTACTGCATGATCGGGAAAAAGTTGCGCGAGTTGGGAATTCTGTCCGGATTCCCCTCGTTGAATCCATCGGATGAGGGCACCCGACGCGGGTGTCCGACGTAGCCACCGACCAGATTTGAGTCCACTCGCAAGGGAGCACGCATGGCAACCCGTGCCGTCGCCCGTCGTCAGGCCACCGCCACCGGGGTCAATGACACGGCCAGCAGTGTTCGCACCGCAGGCAGCGAAGTCGCGGACCGCGACCTGGTCGGCATGTATCTCGACGAGATCGCCCGCACACCGCTGCTCGACGCGGCGAAGGAGGTCGAGCTCTCCCTCGACATCGAAGCGGGTGTCTACGCTCGCCGGATCCTCGACGGCGACGAGCAGCCCGTGTCCGCGGACGCCCCCAGCGCGGGCGCGTCCCGTGAGGAGCTGGAGGCGGTCGTCGCCCAGGGCGAGCGCGCCAAGGACGTCTTCATCCGCTCCAACCTGCGGCTCGTGGTGGCCGTCGCCCGGCGCTACCCGCGCAGTGGCCTGCCGCTGCTCGACCTGATCCAGGAGGGCAACGCGGGTCTGGTGCGCGCGGTGGAGAAGTTCGACTACACCAAGGGTTTCAAGTTCTCGACGTACGCGACGTGGTGGATCCGGCAGGCCATCACCCGTTCCATCGCGGACCAGTCGCGGACGATCCGGCTGCCCGTCCACCTGGTCGAGGAGCTCGGCCGGATCCGGCGCGTGCAGCGCGAGTTCAACCGTGAGAACGGCCGCGAGCCGGAGCCGGAAGAGGTCGCGAAGGAGCTGAACTCCACGCCCGAGCGCGTCGTCGACGTGCTGGACTGGGCGCGCGACCCGGTCAGCCTCAACATGTCCGTGGACGACGAGGGCGAGACGCAGTTCGGCGATCTGCTGGAGGACACCTCGGCCGACTCCCCGGAGCAGTCCGTGCTCACGGTGCTGCGCCGCGAGGAGCTGGACGACCTGATCGGCCGGCTCGACAACCGCACCGCCTCGATCATCAAGTCGCGGTACGGCATGGTCGACGGCCGGGAGCGCACGCTCACCGAGGTCGGCAAGCAGCACGGCCTCACCCGTGAGCGGATCCGCCAGATAGAGAAGCACGCGCTGCTGGAGCTGAAGAAGCTGGCCCGCGACACGGGCTTCGACGAGGCGGCGTGACCGCGCGCTCCGCGCGGTAACCGCCGCCTCCCCGAGACGAGCCCCGACTCCTTCCCCCGAGGGTCGGGGCTCTCTGCTGTCCGGGTGCGGGCCCGGCGCTCGGCGGTGATGTCTGGTTGCTTCCGTGGGCATGCCCGGGTGTGTTTACTTTTCCGTCTCGCAGTCTTAACGTGAAGGCGAAACCACAGGACCGGGCATCGAACGGACACGGATCCACATGTACGCACCGGAGCGTCAGCAGGAGATCCTCCGCCTCGCGCGTGAGCGGGGCCGGGTCGAAGTGCCTGCTCTGGCAGCCGAGTTCGAGGTCACGGCGGAGACCGTGCGCCGCGATCTGAAGGCCCTCGACAGGGCCGGGCTCGTCCGCCGGATGCACGGCGGGGCCATACCGGCCGGGCAGCTGGACTTCGAGCCCGACCTCACCCAGCGCGAGACTTCGGCCACCGACGAGAAGGACCGCATCGCGCGGGCCGCCGTCGAGGAGCTGCCCGCCGAGGGCAGCGTGCTGTTCGACGCCGGCTCGACCACGGCGCGGCTGGCGGCCGGCATCCCCCTCGACGCCGATCTGACGGTGGTCACCCACGCCCTGCCCATCGCGGCGCGGCTCGCCGACCACCCCGGCATCGACCTGCACGTCGTCGGCGGCCGGATACGGCACCGTACGCGCGCCGCCGTGGACGCCTGGGCGCTGCGCACCGTCGCGGAGATCAACGCCGATGTCCTCTTCCTCGCCACCAACGGATTCTCCGTGGACGCCGGGCTGAGCACCCCGGACCTCGCGGAGGCGGCCGTCAAGCGTGCGCTCATCGCGGCAGCCGGCGGCCCCTCGGCCGCGGGCCGCGGGCGCGTCGTCCTGCTCGCGGACTCCACGAAGTTCGGGCAGGCGCACTTCGCGCGCTTCGGCGACCTCTCCCAGGTCGACCTGCTCATCACGGACACCGGCCTCAGCCCGGACGACGCCCGCGCCATCGAGCGCGCGGGCACGCACGTAAGGCGCGTTTGAACCACATGACCGCGAAGACCGTCAGCGACGTCAGCACCATCGTCACCGTCACGCCCAACCCCAGCCTGGACCGTACGTACGAGATCCCGGGGCTGGAGCGCGGAGCCGTGCTGCGGGCCTCCGCCGACCGGGTCGACCCCGGCGGCAAGGGCGTCAACGTCTCCCGCGCCGTGGCCGCCGCCGGGCTGCGCACGGTGGCCGTCGTCCCGCTCGGCGGGCCCGAGGGCGCGCTGCTGGAACGGCTGTTGGCGGACCTCGGCATCGAGGTCGCCGGAGTGCCCGTCGAGGGCTCCACCCGCGTGAACATCTCGCTCGCCGAGGCCGACGGCACCCTCACGAAGATCAACGGGGCGGGCCCGCAAGTCGCCCCGGACGAGGCCGCGGCCATGGTGGAACACGTACGCACCCGTGCCGCCGACGCCGGCGCCGGCTGGATCGCCTGCTGCGGCAGCCTGCCGCGCGGCCTCGCGCCCGAGTGGTACGCGGAACTGGCCTCCGCCGTCCACGCGACCGGTCTGCGCATCGCCCTCGACACCTCGGGCCCCGCGCTCGCCGCCTCTCTCGGCGGGCAGCCCGACGTGGTCAAGCCCAACGCGGACGAGCTGTCCGAGGTCGTCGGCAGGCAGCTGACGACTGTCGGAGACGCGGTCAAGGCGGCGGCAGAGGTACGGGAGCGCGGCGCGCGTGCGGTGCTCGCCAGCCTCGGCGCGACCGGCCAGCTGCTCGTCGACGAGAGCGGAACGCACTTCGGCAGCGCCCCCGTTGCCGCCGTGCGCAGCGACGTCGGTGCCGGAGACGCCTCGCTCGCGGGATTCCTCGCGGCCGGCGGCGCCGGCCCCGACGCACTGGCCGCGGCCGTCGCACACGGTGCGGCCGCCGTCCAGCTCCCCGGCAGCCAGATGCCCACCCCTGCCCATCTGCGCCGGGGCGAGGTCACCGTGACCGCCGAGGTCCCCGTGGACCACCCGCTGGGCCACCCCCTGTTGTCCCCTTCCCCCGCTGTGCCCGACAGCGTCAATGGAGCCGTGAGATGAGCCAGTTGATCAACGCGGAGCTGGTCGACCTCGACCTGACCGCCGACACGAAGGACGCAGCGGCCCGCGCGCTCGCCGAGCGCATGGTCGCGCAAGGACGCGTGACCGACCTCGAGGGTTTCCTGGAGGATGTGGCCGCGCGCGAGGCACAGATGCCCACCGGGCTCGATGGCGGCATCGGCATTCCGCACTGCCGCAGCGCCCATGTCACCGAACCCACGCTGGCGTTCGGCCGCGCCGCCGAGCCGGTCGACTTCGGCGCGACGGACGGGCCCGCCGACCTGATCTTCCTGATCGCCGCACCGGACGGTGCGGACAGCGATCACCTCAGCATCCTCTCCAGCCTGGCCCGGCACCTGATGGACGAACAGTTCACGGGCGCACTCCGGTCGGTGAGCGACCCGGAGCAGGCAGCGGCGCTCGTACGGGGCGACGCGGAGCCCGGCGACGTGGAGTCGGGTGCGGTGGAGTCCGGTGCCGCGGCCGGTGCCGCTGAGTCCGACGGGGCCGCGGAGCCGGATGACGACGCGGGCGCGGACGGAGCCGGCTCGGACGGTGGCGCCGCCGACGGCGGTGCGGCTGCGGGTGGCGCGGAGCCGGAGAGCGGTGCGGCCGCCGGTGAAGGGGGCGCGTCCGACGGACCGTTCCGCATCGTCGGCGTGACCTCCTGCCCGACCGGCATCGCGCACACCTACATGGCCGCCGAGTCGCTGGAGCGCGCCGCCGGTGAGGCCGGCGTCGAGATCACCGTGGAGACACAGGGCTCGGCCGGCTTCGAACGGCTGGACCCGGCCGTCATCGCCGCCGCCGACGGCGTGATCTTCGCGCACGACGTGGAGGTACGGGACCGGGCCCGGTTCGCCGGGAAGCCCACCGTCGACGTCGGCGTGAAGGCCGGCATCAACCGGCCCGGCGAACTCATCGACGAGGTACGCGCCAAGGCCGCGCGCGGCGAGACCAGCGGCACCGCCGCCGGCGCGTCGGCGGACGGCGAGGAGGACGAATCCGGGGAAGCCGTCGAAGGCTTCGGCACCCGGCTGCGCAAGTGGCTGATGACCGGCGTCAGTTACATGGTGCCGTTCGTCGCCGCCGGCGGTCTGCTCATCGCGCTGTCCTTCGCCATGGGCGGCTACGAGATCGCCGACGCCAAGTCCGTCGCCGACCACTTCGTGTGGACCGAACTGCACTCCTGGGCCGCCCTCTTCAACCAGGTCGGCACCCTCGCCTTCAGCTTCCTCGTACCGGTGCTGGCCGGCTACATCGCGTACGGAATGGCCGACCGGCCCGGACTCGTACCCGGCTTCGTCGGCGGAGCCATCGCCGTCAAGATCGAGGCCGGCTTCCTCGGCGGCCTGGCCGCGGGCCTCATCGCGGGCGCCGTGGTGATGGCGATCCAACGGGTGAAGATCCCGTCGACGCTGCGCGGCATCATGCCGGTCGTCGTCATCCCGCTGATCTCCTCGGCGATCGTCGGCACGCTGATGTTCGTCGTGATCGGCAACCCCATCGCCATCGCGCAGAAGGCGATGACGGACTGGCTCGGCGGCCTGACCGGCACCAACGCGGTGCTGCTCGGGCTGCTCATCGGCCTGATGATGTGCTTCGACCTGGGCGGTCCCGTCAACAAGGTCGCGTACGCCTTCGCCACCGGCGGCATCGCCACGTCCGACCCGGGCAACGGCAGCCTCATGGTGATGGCCGCGGCGATGGGCGCCGGCATGGTGCCGCCGCTCGGCATGGCGCTGGCGACCACCGTGCGGGGCAAGCTCTTCAACAAGGCCGAGCGCGAGAACGGCAAGGCCGCGTGGGTGCTCGGCGCCTCCTTCATCACCGAGGGCGCCATCCCGTTCGGCGCGGCCGACCCGCTGCGGGTCATCCCCGCGTCGATGGCGGGCGGCGCGGTGACCGGCGCGCTGTCGATGCTCTTCGGCTGCACCCTGCGGGCGCCGCACGGCGGCATCTTCGTCGTCCCGCTGATCGGCTCGCCGCTGCTGTACCTCGTCGCCGTCGCGGCGGGGACGGCGGTCACGGCCGGTCTGGTCATCGTGCTGAAGAGCGCGCGCAAGCGGGGGGCGCCTTCGGCGCCGTCGGCGCCGGTGGAGAAGCCCGCGGAGTCGAAGATCTCCGTTACGGCGTGAGTCTCCGCGCACGCGCGGTGTGGGGCCCGGCCCGGGGTACGTCCTTGGGGCGGGCCCCGCGGCGTGTGCGTCTCGCCGTGGGGCGGGCGCTGCTCCCTCTCCTTTCCGCGGGCAGCGCGGCGGCGGAGCCCTCCCCACCTCCGGGCGGTGTCCGGGGCGAAGCCCCGGCTCCTCCCGCGCCCGGGCGGCAGTCCCGTTCCCTCTCGCCACCCTCAGGTGGGGTCCGGGGCGGAGCCCTGGCTCCTTCCGCGCCCGGGCGGCAGTCCCGTTCCCTCTCACCACCCTCGGGTGGGGTCCGGGGCGGCAGCCCCGTTCTTCGCGCGTCAGCGCGGTCTGGGGTCCGGGGCGGAGCCCCGGTAGAAACGGGTAGGGGCGGCTCTGGGGCTCAACCCCTCACGGCGGCGCGTGCGTTGGGTGCGTGGGGACAGACCTCGCGGGTGCGGTCCGGTGTGCCCACCCGTTCCGCCCCCAAGGGCGGACCAGCTGCCCACACCGGGGGTTACGGGGCGTAGAGGTCGGCGTAGGAGGGGTAGGTGCCGCCGGGGCCGTCGACGGATTCCGCCGCGTGCACCGCCTTGACGATCGCGCGGGTCAGCACATCCGCACCGGCCGCGAGCAGGTCGTTCAACTCGCCCTCCACCAGTTCGCGTTCGCTCGTCGCCAGCGCGAACACCGTGTCGCCGTCGTGCATCAGATGCACGGGCCGCACCGCGCGGGCCAGCCCGTCGTGCGCGGTGCCCGCGAGCTTCTGGGCCTGGGGGCGGGTGAGGGCCGCGTCCGTCGCCACCACCGCGAGCGTGGTGTTGAGCGGCGGCCGGGCGCCGCCCGCCGTCCGTGCGGCCGTCTTCTCGCGCGCCTCCGCCAGCCGCGCCTGCGCCTCCGCGTGCCGCTCCTCGTCGGGGAAGCGCGGGAGGCCCCCGAACAGCTCGCCGTACAGCGCGCCCGTGGCCGGGTCGAGGATGGAGCCGGCCGCGTTCACCGCGGCCAGCGCGCTCACCGTGGAGCCGGACGCCAGCGCCGTACTGGCCGAGCCGATACCGCCCTTGATCCCGCCGGCCACTGCTCCCGTACCTGCGCCGACACAGCCCTGGGGGACGGGCGCCCCCGGTTCCGTACGGCCTGCCGCGTCCGCCGCGGACCAGCCCATCTCCGCGTCGGGGCGGGCCTGCCAGCGCCCTCCGCGGCCGAGGTCGAAGAGCACGGCCGCCGGCACGACCGGCACCACCTGCCCCGGCCCCGGGCCGACCTGGATGCCGCGGCCCTGCCCCTCCAGCCAGCTCATCACGCCCCCGGCCGCGTCCAGCCCGAACGCGCTGCCCCCGGTGAGCACCACGGCGTGGATCCGCTCGACGAGATTCCGCGGGTCGAGCGCGTCCGTCTCCCGCGTACCCGGGCCGCCGCCCCGGACGTCGACCGCGGCCACCGCCCCGTGCTCCGGTGCCAGTACCACGGTGGTGCCCGTCAGCCAGCCGCCCTTGGTCCGCTGTGCGTGCCCCACCCGCAGTCCCGGCACGTCGGTGAGCGCGTCCTGAGTCTCCATGGGGCATGGATATCAGGACGGCGCCGGACGCGCCGTACCCTGGAGGGATGAGTACGAGTCCGTCGCAGTCCGACAAGTCCGCCGAGCAGCCCCGCGAGGGAGCGTCCGCGCTGGACTTCGACGACCCGCTGACGCTGCCCTCCTCCGACGACACGGACCGCGGCTGGGGCGAGGGCAGTTCGGGCTCCGGAAACGGCGGAGGGGCGGCCGATCTCGCCCGGTTCCTCGACGAGAAGCCGCCCCACCACCTGTGACGTGCCCTCCCGGGCACGCCACCGCGTGTGACGCGGTCTCCCGCTAGGGCCGCTTGTCCATGGGGGTCGACCCGCCGGTGGACGGGCCGTCGTCCCCACCGCCGTCGTGCCCGTGCTCCAGCGGGCTCGTGCCCGTGGTGTTCGCGGCCTCGCCGTCCGCGCCGCCGGCGTTCTGCAGCACCAGCGCGTCGCGGATCTCCGTCAGCAGATCGACCTCGGTGATCTCCGCCGGCGTCTCGTCCAGGCCGAGCTTCTTCGCGCGGCGCTCCTTGTAGCGGGTCATCGGAAGGATCATGAGGAAGTAGACGACGGCCGCCGTGATGATGAAGGTCAGGCCGGCCCCCACGACCGGGCCCCACTTCAGCATGACGCCGATCGCTTCGCCGGTTTCCTTGTCCACGCCACAAGGGGCCTTGATGCAGCTCTCGTACGCTTCGAGGTTCTTGGTGCCGATGGCGCCGACGAGCGGGTTGATCAGTCCCTCGACCACCGCGCTCACGATCTTGCTGAAGGCTGTTCCGACGACGACGGCAACGGCCAGTTCGACCACGTTGCCCCGCATCAGGAATTCCTTGAATCCCCCCAGGAGACTCGTCTTCTCGGCCTCGGGGGCCTTCACGTCGCTCAACGGACTTCCTCTTTCCCGACCAACTGTCAGCACTGTGCGTTGTGGTGACGGGGCGTCCGCTCAACACAGCGTCACCGCCAGTCGGGAGGTGGCCGCCGCGCCGGCGAGTTCGGTGGCCGTCTTCCGCGATACCGCGACCACGACCAGCGCACCGTCACCCGCAACAGTGTCGTCAGACTCCGGCACTTGAGCCACTCGGACATTACGCGCCACAAAGTGCGCAGAAGTTGACGTCGGATCGCCCCGATTTCCGCTGGCGATCACATCGATGCGGTCGCCGGGCTCCAGCAGCCGCACCGTGGCCGCGTCGGGGATCCGCAGCGGTGCCGAGACGGTCCGCGACAACGCCGCGCGGGCCTCCGCGGCCGTGCGCGAATCGGCCGTCATACGGGCGCCGGCCGCCGTACGGGAGTCCGTCGCCGCCCCTCCGGCCGCCGCCCGCTCCTCGCCGGGTCCGCCGCCACCGCCGCCGCGCGCGGGGGAGGCGGCCAGCGCGGCCGCTGCCACGGCGAGTCCCGCGGTGACGGCGGTCAGGCCCGCGGCCACCGGGCGCCGGCCGCCGCGCAGCGCGTGCCGCAGCCGGTGCCGGCCGTGGCCCGCACGAACGGGGTCGAACTCCGGGACCGCGCGCGGCGGATGGAGAGAGGGAGAGGTCCGGGACATGACGCACACCGCCTGCCGTCGAAGATGCCGTTGCTGCGTTCTTCTCCGAATACGGTGCACGCTGCGGAGGCCCTCTGCGGCCCCGGCTCGATTTCCGTGGATAACCGGGCAGTTGTGGAAAACCCGGTCACTCACAGGGGGCACAGGCTGCACACGACAGGCCCGCCGGTGTCTCCCAGGAGGCCAAGCCCCCGTCCCGTCAGGGGAGTTCGAAGCCCGCGTCGAGGCCGTCCAGCGAGTGCCCGCAGACGCAGTCGCGCTCCGCGGGCAGCCTGCCGACCGCGTCGAAGAGCACGCCGCGCAGCCGGTCCACGTTCTCGCCGAAGACCCGCATGACCTCCTCGTGCGACACGCCCTCGCCCGATTCCGCCCCGGCGTCGAGGTCGGTGACGAGTGTCAGCGAGGAGTAGCAGAGGCCGAGTTCGCGCGCGAGGACGGCCTCGGGGTGCCCGGTCATGCCGACCACGGACCAGCCCTGCGCGGCGTGCCAGCGCGACTCGGCGCGGGTGGAGAAGCGGGGGCCTTCGACGACGCAGAGGGTGCCGCCGTCGACGGGCTCCCAGTCCTGCGCGCGGGCCGCGGCGAGCGAGGCCTGCCGGCCCTGCTCGCAGTACGGGTCGGCGAAGGCGACATGGACGACGTTCGGCACGGTGCCGTCCTGGCGGGGCTCACCGTCGAAGTACGTCTGCTTCCGCGCCTTCGTGCGGTCCACCAGCTGGTCCGGTATGAGCAGCGTGCCGGGCCCGTACTCGGGCCGCAGGCCGCCCACCGCGCACGGGGCGAGGACCTGGCGTACACCGGCGGCGCGCAGCGCCCATAGGTTGGCGCGGTAGTTGATCAGGTGCGGCGGCAGATGGTGCTTGCGTCCGTGCCGGGGCAGGAACGCGACCCGTCGGCCCGCGAGTTCGCCGAGGAACAGCGAGTCGCTGGGCTGCCCGTACGGGGTGTCGACGGGGACCTCTGTGACGTCGTCCAGGAACGAGTAGAAGCCGGAACCGCCGATGACACCGATCTCTGCCTGTGCGCTCATGCGCCACACCCTACGGGCCGCTGTGCGGCCCGTAGAGGGCGGTCGTCAGGCAGCGGGAGAGGCGGCCTTGCCGGAGCTCTTGGGGTCGCTCTTGGAGGACGACGAGCTGCCGGCGGAGCCGGAGTCCGACGAAGAGGAGGACGACGACGAGGAGTCCGAGGACGAAGAGGACGACGAGCTGTCGCTGCTGCCGTTCTTGGACGACGCGTCCGAGGAGCTCTTGCCCGCCGTGCTGCTGGAGGACGAGCTGCGGCTGTCGTTCCGGTAGAAACCGGAGCCCTTGAAGACGATGCCGACGGCCGAGAACACCTTCTTCAGGCGTCCCTCGCAGCTCGGGCAGTCGGTCAGCGAGTCATCGGTGAACTTCTGCACCACCTCGAGACCTTCGCCGCAGTCGGAGCACTGGTACTGATACGTCGGCACGTTCTTCCTCCTGGCACTCTTACTCGTTGAGTGCTAACGACGGTCCATAGTGCAGTATTCCCGCGCGTCAGTCCACCGTGACCGGAGTCCGGTGACCGATACCACGCGCTGCGTTCCGCCCGGCACGGCGGACGGACAGCTTCGCACGGAAGGGCAGCAGCACCAGCAGGGCGAGCGCCGTGCCCAGGAACGGTGCGAGGAATCCGGCCCCCGCCCCGAAGGCGTCGGCCAGCTGTCCCGCGACGGTCGAACCGGCGGCCTGGCCCAGCGCGACCGCGCCGGTCAGCCACGTGAAGGCCTCCGTACGGGCGCCGGCCGGCACCAGCATCTCCACCAGGGTGAAGGCGGCGATCATCGACGGGGCCACGCACAGTCCGGCCAGCAGTCCGATGCCGCCCAACAGCGGTGGCCACGAGGCGAACCGGGCGACCGCCGCGAGGGCGAGCGCGGCCAGGACGAGCACCGGGTAGGCGGCGAGCAGCCGGAAGCGCGGACCGCGCTTCCACCGCACCGCTCCGACGGCGAGGGCCGCCAGCATGTTGCCGCCGGCGAAGACGCCGTACAGCACGCCGTTCAGGCCGGGTTCGCCGATCGACTCGGTGAACGCCGCGAGGGAGACCTGCATCCCGCCGAACACGACGCCGATGCCGAACAGTACGGCGATCAGCACCCGTACGCCGGGGACGGACAGCGCCGATGTGCGCGCGTTCCGGTCCGCGTGCTGTCCGTCAGTGGCGGGAGCGGTACGTACGGTGTCCGGCTGCGTGCCGCGCTGTACGGCGAACAGCAGGCCGCCGCCCAGCATCAGCGCGGCCTCCGCGACGAGGCCCGCTGCGGGGTGAACGCCCGTGCACAGGGCGGTCGCCAGGACGGGGCCGACGACGAAGGTGAACTCGTCGGTGACCGACTCGAAGGCCGCGGCGGTCGTCATCAGCGGCGAACCGTCGAGGCGTGACGCCCAGCGGGCGCGCACCATCGGGCTGATCTGCGGGGCGGTCGCGCCGGCGGGGACGGCGGCGGCGAACAGCGCCCACGCGGGCGCGTCCAGCAGCGCGAGGGCGGTGAGCAGGGCGACGGCGGCGGCGTGCAGGAAGACGCCGGGCACCAGCACGGCGGCCTGTCCGTACCGGTCCGCGAGCTTGCCGCTCTGCGGGCCGATGAGTGCCATCGCCACACCGGCCGTCGCGGACACGGCGCCTGCCGTGCCGTACGAGCCGGTGGTGTGCTGTACGAGCAGCACGATGCTGATCATCAGCATCGCGAAAGGCTGCCGGGCACAGAAGCCGGGCAGCAGGAATGTCCATGCGCCGCGTGTACGCAGCAGCGCGCCGTATCCGGGGCGCGCGTCCTGAATGGTGGCCGGGGATCCCACGGCCGGGCCTTTCTGCCGCCTGGTAGCCCGCGGAAGCGGACCGAGGGCTGTCCTCTTGCGCATGACCGCCGTGCGGCCGCGCCAGCCCTGCATCAGACAGAGTCGGGTGAAGCTTGCCAACAAGAAGGGTAACGGGAGAGCCGGGACTCCAGAAGCCTTACGCGCGCGGGGCGACGGGCGGGACGCCTCAGCGCCGGAGGCCCGTACTGCCGCCGGTGCCGAGCCAGCCCGCCAGTTTGCCGCCGCGTCCCACGGCGAGCAGCCGCCGTTCTGCCGCGTCCCGCACTTCGTCGGTGGTGACGACGAGCAGTTCGTCACCGTGCTGCAGGACTGTCGTGGGGAGCGGCACGAAGCTGGAACCGTCGCGTACGACGAGCGTGACGGCCGCTCCTGGCGGCATGCGCAGCTCGGTCACCTCGACGCCGTGCATCTTCGAGGCGACCGGGATCGAGACCGACAGCAGATGGCCGCGCAGCCGTTCCAGCGGGGCCGACTCGATGTCCACGTCGAGTGCCTCGGACCCGTCGTCCAGTCGCAGGGTGCGGGCGAGCCAGGGGAGCGTCGGACCCTGCAGCAGTGTGAAAAGGACCACCAGCACGAAGACGATGTTGAATATCCGCTCGCTGTCCTCGACTTCGGCGACGCGTGGAATCGTCGCCAGCACGATGGGCACGGCTCCGCGCAGTCCCGCCCAGGACAACAGCACCTGGTCCGCCCACGGGCGGTTGAACGGCATCATGCTGACCAGGACCGACAGCGGCCGGGCCAGAACGGTCAGCGCGAGGCCGATGACGATGGCGGGCAGGATGTCGTCGCCGAGGTCGTGCGGGGTGACGAGCAGGCCCAGCAGGACGAAGAGTCCGATCTGCGCGATCCATGCCAGACCGTCGGCGAAGCCGCGTACGGCAGGACGGTGCGGCAGGTTGGCGTTGCCGAGGATCAGTGCGGTGACGTAGACGGCCAGGAACCCCGAGCCGTGCGCCAGCGCGCCCCCGGCGTACGCCAGAACGCACAGGGCCAGCACGGCGATCGGGTAGAGACCGGAGGCCGGCAGCGCCACGCGCCCCAGGGAGAGTTCGCCTGCCTTGCCGACCAACAGGCCGATGACCAGGCCGATCACGAGCTCCAGCGCTATTTCGAGCACCAGCATGTACCAGTGGCTGCCGTCGAGATGGGCGGTGGAGAAGGAGACGACGAGGATGACGACGGGTGCGTCGTTGAAGCCCGACTCGCCTTCCAGTACGCCGGTCAGCCGCTTCGGCAGCGGGACCTTGCGCAGAACGGAGAACACGGCGGCCGCGTCGGTGGAGGACACGACAGCGCCCATCAGCAGTGACGTCTGCCAGTTGAGGCCGACGAGATAGTGCGCGGCGGTCGCCGTGACGGCCACGCTGACGGCCACACCGACGGTCGACAGGACCGCGGCGGCGGGGACGGCCGGCCGGATTTCACGCCATTTGGTACCCAGGCCGCCTTCGGCCAGGATCACCACCAGGGCGGCATAGCCGAGGACTTGGGTCAGCTCGGTGTTGTCGAATTCGAGACCGAGACCGTCCTGTCCCATGACGATCCCGATGCCCAGATAGATGAGCAGGCCGGGGAGGCCGCTGCGGGAGGAGAGGCGCACTGCCGCGACCGCGACGAGCAGCACTGCGGCGCCGAGGAGCAGAAGTTCGTTGAGCCGGTCGACAGTCAGGGGCGGATCCTTTGTCCGGGGGCAAGTGCCGTGCGAGTGCCTGGTAGTTCGTTTGGCAAGCTAATAATTTACCACTGCTTGAATCTGCGGCCGGTGCCGGGGCCGCGGTCCCGGCAGGTGGCTCGCTGTACGGCGCGGTACGGGCTCGGCCTATGGTTGCTCCAGCACGGATCCGTACGGGCCGTGCCGGTAACCAGCACAGCGCCAAGCACAGTGTCCACACTGCCCCTCGAAGGACAGCGATGCCCGCCAAGAAGACCTCGCGCCGCACCCGTCTGATCGTGATCGCAGTGGTGTTGCTGCTCGTGGCCGGAGTCGGCGGCGGTACGTTCTGGAGCATCAGTACCGTGCGGGACTCCTTTCCGCAGACGACGGGTTCACTGAAACTCGACGGACTGAGCGACCCCGTCACCGTGAAGCGCGACAACAACGGCATTCCGCAGATCTACGCCGACAAGGGTTCCGATCTCTTCCGCGCGCAGGGGTACGTGCAGGCGCAGGACCGCTTCTGGGAGATGGACGTACGGCGGCACATGACGTCCGGGCGGCTGTCCGAGATGTTCGGCGAGGGCCAGGTGGAGACCGACGCCTTCCTGCGCACGCTGGGCTGGCGGAAGGTCGCCGAGCGGGAGTACAAGCAGCTGTCGCCCGAGACGAAGGCGAACCTCAAGTCGTACTCGGCGGGCGTGAACAGCTACCTCCAGAACCACAAGGGCTCCAAGGCGTCCGTGGAGTACGAGGCGCTGGGCATCACCAACGACTACAAGCCGGAGAAGTGGACGCCCGTCGACTCGGTGGCCTGGATGAAGGCCATGGCGTGGGACCTCCGGGGCAACATGTCGGACGAGATCGACCGTTCACTGATGTCCAGCAGGCTGACCGAGAAGCAGATCGAGGACCTCTACCCGGACTACCCGTACGACCGGAACAAGCCGATCGTCGACGGGGGCGAGGTCCAGCCCGGCAGCGACGAGTTCGAGCCGTCCGGCGGCTCGGCGTCCTCGCAGAGCTCCGCGTCCGGCATACAGCAGGCCGCGCGGAACGCCGGCACACAGCTGGACCGGGTCTCCAAGAAGCTCGACCAGGTGCCGGCCCAGCTCGGCCCGAACGGCAACGGCATCGGCTCCAACTCGTGGGTGGTCTCCGGCGATCACACGACCACCGGCAAGCCGATGCTCGCGAACGACCCGCACCTCGCGCCGCAACTGCCGTCGATCTGGTACCAGATGGGGCTGCACTGCAAAACGGTCAGCGCTTCCTGCCCGTACGACGTGTCGGGCTACACGTTCTCCGGTATGCCGGGTGTGGTCATCGGCCACAACCAGAGCATCTCCTGGGGAATGACCAACCTCGGTGCGGACGTGACGGATCTGTACCTGGAGCGCATCCGGGACGGAAAGTACGCGTACGACGGGAAGCGCATTCCGTACAAGACGCGCAAGGAGACCATCAAGGTCGCCGGCGGCACCAACCGCGAGATCACCGTGCGGGAGACCAACAACGGTCCGATCGTCTCCGACCGCGACGAGGAACTGCGCAAGGTCGGCAACGAGGCACCCGTCGACAACGCGGCACCCGACAGGGGCGACGGCTACGCGGTCTCGCTCCGCTGGACCGCGCTGCAGCCCGGCAAGACGATGGACTCCGTCTTCGAGCTCAACAAGGCGCAGAACTTCCAGGAGTTCCGCAAGGCGGCGCGCGACTTCGAGGTGCCCTCGCAGAACCTCGTGTACGCCGACACCCGGGGCAACATCGGCTACCAGGCGCCCGGCCGCATCCCGGTGCGCGGCGCCGGCGACGGCCGCTACCCGGCGCCCGGCTGGGACTCCCGCTACCGCTGGAAGGGCTATGTGCCCAAGGGCGCGCTGCCCTGGGAGTACAACCCGGAGCGCGGCTACATCGTCACCGCCAACCAGGCCGTCATCGACCAGCGGAAGTACCCGTACAAGCTGACCGAGGACTGGGGATACGGCGCCCGCAGCCAGCGGATCAACGACCTCATCCAGTCGAAGATCAAGGACGGCGGGAAGATCTCCATGGGCGACATGCAGTCCATGCAGACCGACAACAGCAGCGAGATCGCCAAGCTGCTCGTGCCGTACCTGCTGAAGATCAACGTCAAGGATCCGTACGTCCGTGAGGCCCAGCAGCTGCTGGAGGGCTGGGACTACACCCAGGACTCCGACTCCGCGCCCGCCGCGTACTTCAACGCCGTCTGGCGCAACCTGCTGAAGAACGCCTTCGGCGACAAGCTGCCCAAGGAACTGCGCGTCAAGGGCGACTGCTTGAACGTCGCCCCGAGCGACGAGTCGGGCCCCGTCGACGATCTGGAGGGCAACGAGCGGCTGGAGCGCGAGTGCGGCGAGCGCCCCGCCGACCAGGCGCAGCCGGACGGCGGCGACCGCTGGTTCGAGGTCGTACGGAAGCTGGTCAAGCAGCCGGACAACGACTGGTGGAAGACAAAGGGCACACCGAACCGCCCCGGCGACAAGAACCGCGACCAGCTGCTCGCCCACTCCATGAAGGACGCCCGCTTCGAGCTGACGTCCAAGCTCGGCAAGGACATCGACACCTGGACCTGGGGCCGGCTGCACCGGCTGATGCTGAAGAACCAGACGATCGGCACGGACGGCCCGGGCTTCATGCAGTGGCTGCTCAACCGCGGTCCCTGGGACCTCGGCGGCGGCGAGGCGGCCGTGAACGCCAGCGGCTGGAACGCGGCCGGCGGCTACGACGTGGTCTGGGTGCCGTCCATGCGGATGGTCGTCAATCTCGACAACATGGACAAGTCCCGCTGGATCAACCTCACCGGCGCGTCCGGCCACGCCGGCAGCTCCCACTACACGGACCAGACCGACAAGTGGGCCAAGGGCGAACTCCTGCCGTGGTCCTTCAGCGAGAAGGCCGTCGAGAAGTCGACGAAGGACAAGATGGCGATGACCCCCTGACCGGGATCACGCACTTCCCGCGGGCCTGTTGACGCCCGCATCCCACTGACAGGGGCCCCGCCGCGGCGGGGCCCCTGTCAGTGTGTGCCGCGGTTGTCATGCGGTGAACCGGTGCACCTTCGAGGGGGTGACCGCCGCCTGTACGGGACGGTCGTGCGGTTCGGCCGGCACCTCGTCGAGCACCTCGTGGTCGTACAGCAGGACGGCCAGCACCGGCGAGCTCCCCGCCCGCACGCCCGCCTCGATACGGGCCAGCACGCGGTCGTACGAGCCGCCGCCGCGCCCCATCCGCATGCCCCGCCCGTCCACCGCCAGACCGGGCAGCAGGACCACGTCCGCCTGCGTCACGGCGTCCGGCCCGTACCGCGGACCGGACGGCTCCAGCAGGCCGCGGCCTGCGCGCTCCAGCGTCTCCTGGCCCTCGTATCCGCCCCAGTCCAGGTCGTTGTCGGGCATCAGGACGGGCAGCAGCACGTGCGTGCCCCGCGCGCGCAGGCTGTCCAGCAGCGGCCGCGTCCCGGGCTCCCTGCCGACGGACACGTACGCCGCCACCGTGCCGGCGGCGGCCAGCTCGGGCAGTTCCAGGGCCCGTTGGGCGAGCAGATCCGCGGCCTCCTGGCATTCACCTGCCGGCAACTGGAACCTCATCGCCAGGATGTCGCGTCGCAACTGGTGCTTACTAGCGTCAATCTGACTCACCGTTGTGTACAAACCCTTCCTGTGTGCGCATACCGCTACAAACACAGCGGACACTTACCTTCCACACAATGTGTGCGGTTATCGTGCGGGCATGGCTACTTCACCTTCGAAGATCAGCAAGGCCGTCATCCCCGCGGCCGGCCTGGGTACGCGGTTCCTGCCCGCCACCAAGGCCACTCCCAAGGAGATGCTGCCGGTCGTCGACAAGCCCGCGATCCAGTATGTGGTCGAGGAAGCTGTCACTGCCGGGCTCTCCGACGTCCTCATGGTCACCGGCCGCAACAAGCGCCCGCTGGAGGACCACTTCGACCGCAACTACGAGCTGGAGCAGGTGCTGCACGCCAAGGGCGACGCCACCAAGCTCAACCGTGTCCAGGAGTCCAGCGACCTGGCCACCATGCACTACGTACGGCAGGGCGACCCGCGCGGCCTCGGGCACGCCGTCCTGTGCGCCGAACCGCACGTCGGCGACCAGCCTTTCGCCGTTCTGCTCGGTGACGACCTGATCGACCCGCGCGATCCGCTGCTGACCCGGATGACCGAGGTGCAGGAGCAGCACGGCGGCAGCGTCATCGCGCTGATGGAGGTGCCGCCGGAGAGTGTCCACCTGTACGGCTGCGCCGCCGCCGTGCCGACCGGTGACGACGACGTCATAAAGGTCACCGGGCTCATCGAGAAGCCCTCGCCCGCCGAAGCCCCTTCCAACCTCGCCATCATCGGCCGGTACGTGCTCGACCCCGCCGTCTTCGAGGTGCTGCGCAAGACCGAGCCGGGCCGCGGCGGCGAAATCCAGCTCACCGACGCCCTGCAGGCCCTCGCCGCCGACCCGTCCCTCGGCGGTCCGGTGCACGGCGTCGTCTTCCGCGGCCGCCGGTACGACACCGGGGATCGCGGCGACTATCTGCGCGCGATTGTCAGACTGGCATGCGAACGTGAGGACCTGGGGCCGGACTTCAAGGACTGGCTGCGCGGATACGTCAACGAGGAGATGTAGGACTGTGAGCAGGACCTGGTCGGTCGACGAACACCTGGACGACATCCTCGGCGGCATCCGCCCGCTGGAGCCCATCGAGCTGCAGCTGCTGGAGGCGCAGGGCTGCGTGCTCGTCGAGGACGTGACCGTACCGGCGTCCCTGCCACCTTTCGACAACAGCTCCATGGACGGATACGCGGTCCGTACGGGCGACGTCGCCGGAGCGAGCGAGGAGTCGCCCGCGGTCCTCACCGTCAGCGGGGAGGTCGCGGCGGGCAGCGGCGATCTGCCCACTGTCGGGCCCGGCCGCGCAGTGCGCATCATGACCGGCGCTCCCATGCCGCCCGGTGCCGACGCCGTCGTCCCCGTCGAGTGGACGGACGGCGGCACCGGCGGCGGCCCGGCCGACTCCATGGCGCCCGCTTCCCGGCGGGAGAACGCGCCCGGGACCGGCGGCAGTACGGCAGCCGGCGCGGAGACGGGGCAGGACAGCCCGGAGCGGGACGGCGAGGCACCGGACGAGGTCCGGGTGCACCGTGCGGCCGGCCCCGGCCAGCATGTGCGCACGCGCGGCAGCGACGTGCGCGCGGGCGCGGTGGCGCTCACCGCCGGTACGGTCCTCGGCCCCGCGCAGATCGGCCTGCTCGCCGCCATCGGGCGGGGCACGGTCACTGTCCGGCCGCGCCCCCGCGTGGTCGTCATGTCGACCGGCAGTGAACTGGTGCAGCCCGGTGAGCCGTTGGGCCCCGGGCAGATCCACGATTCCAACAGCTTCGTGCTGACCGCCGCGGCGCGTGCCGCCGGCGCCATCTCGTACCGGGTGGGCTCGGTCGCCGACGATCCGGAGACGCTCCGCTCCACCCTCGAGGACCAGCTCATCCGCGCCGACATCGTCGTCACGAGCGGCGGCGTCAGCGTGGGCGCGTACGACGTGGTGAAAGAGGCGCTCTCGGAGGGCGACGAGGACGAGGGCAAGGTCGAGTTCCGCAGGCTGGCCATGCAGCCCGGCAAGCCGCAGGGCTTCGGCCTCATCGGCCCCGACCGCACGCCCATCCTGACCCTCCCGGGCAACCCGGTGAGCTCCTATGTGTCGTTCGAGCTGTTCGTGCGGCCCGCCATCCGCGCCCTGATGGGGCGCGAGCCTGTGCGCCGGCAGCCCGTCCGCGCGCGGCTGACGGCCGACGAGCCGCTCGCCTCGGCCGACGGCAAACGGCAGTTCCTGCGCGGCAGTTACACCGAGGCGGCGGACGGCGAGAAGTCCGGCACCGTCAGCCCGGTCGGCGGGGCGAGCTCCCATCTGATCGCGGCGCTGGCGCACGCGGACGCGCTCATCGACGTGCCGGAGAAGACCACGGAGGTCCTGCCGGGCCAGGAAGTCGACGTGATCCTGCTGCGCGACTGACACCGCCGGGGACGGAGCGGCCGGCCGCCGGGCGACGCGACTGCGCCGCACCACGCGGCCGTACGACCGGTACCGTAGCGGGCACAGACGCGGACCGGGAGAACGATGAGCAGCAGCGCCGAGCAGCAGCACCTCACGCATGTCGACGAGACCGGGGCGGCCCGCATGGTCGACGTCTCCGCGAAGGAGGTCACCGCGCGCACCGCCCGGGCCACGGGACGGGTGCTCGTCGCGCCCCGCGTCGTAGAACTGCTGCGCGGCGAGGGCGTTCCCAAGGGGGACGCCCTCGCGACCGCCCGTATCGCGGGCATCATGGGTGCCAAACGGACACCCGATCTCATCCCTCTGTGCCACCCTCTCGCCGTGTCCGGCGTGAAGGTCGAACTGTCCGTCGCCGACGACGCGGTGGAGATCTCCGCACGCGTCCGGACGACGGACCGTACGGGCGTCGAAATGGAGGCCATGACCGCCGTGACGGTCGCCGCCCTCACCGTCGTCGACATGGTGAAGGCGGTCGACAAGTCCGCGGTCATCTCCGACGTACGGGTGGAGGAGAAGACCGGCGGCAAGTCCGGGGACTGGCAGCGGCGTTCGGGAGACGCCGCTGCGGGGGAAGGAATCACCGCGTGAGCAGCACACAGGAGCAGTACCGCGCTCTGGCCGTCACCGCGTCCAACAGGGCGGCGTCCGGCGTCTACCGGGACACCGGCGGCCCCCTCCTGGTCGAGGGCCTGACCACCATGGGCTTCGCGGTCGAGGGGCCCAGCGTCGTCCCGGACGGCGAGCCCGTCGAGGAGGTCCTGCGAGCCGCCGTGCAGGCGGGCTACGACGTCGTCCTCACGACCGGCGGGACCGGCATCTCGCCCACCGACCGCACCCCGGAGATGACCCGCCGGGTGCTGGACTACGAGATTCCCGGCATCCCCGAGGCCATCCGGGCCGAAGGGCTCGCCAAAGTGCCGACCGCCGCACTGTCCCGCGGCACCGCCGGCGTCGCGGGCCGCACTCTGATCGTCAACCTTCCCGGCTCGTCCGGCGGAGTGCGTGACGGACTCGCCGTACTCGACCGCCTGCTGGTCCATGCCGTCGACCAGGTCCACGGCGGTGACCACCCCAGAGGGGACCCCAACTGAACGCCGTTCCCTGGCCAGTCGAGCTGACGGACGGCAGCACCGCCCTCCGTCCCATAAAGCTGCGCGACCAGCGCGCGTGGCGCGAGGTCAACCAGCGCAACCGCGACTGGCTGCGCCCCTGGGAGGCCACCATTCCGCCGGCGCCGCCCGGCCGGATGCCGCCCCGCCGTCCCACGTACCGGCAGATGGTGCGGCACCTGCGTACCGAGGCGCACGCGGGCCGCATGCTGCCGTTCGTCGTCGAGTACGAGGGGCGGCTCGCCGGTCAGTTGACCGTCGCGGGAATCACCTGGGGCTCGATGTGCAGCGGCCATATCGGCTACTGGATCGACCGTGCGGTGGCCGGCCGCGGCGTGATGCCGACGGCTGTCGCACTCGCCGTGGACCATTGCTTCCACACGGTCGGATTGCACCGCATCGAGATCTGCATCCGTCCGGAGAACGGACCGAGCAGACGTGTGGTGGAGAAACTGGGCTTCCGCGAGGAGGGGCTGAGACCCCGTTATCTGCATATCGACGGCGCCTGGCGCGACCACCTCGTGTACGCGCTGACCGTGGACGAGGTCCCCGAAGGGCTGCTCGCGCGGCGCCACGACACGGACACGGCGCAGAAATGAAATAGGCGTTCGATATGGTGCGTTGAACACCCCCATTCCGTCCATGAGTTGACCACAAATGGCGGCAACCGGGGCTGCTCATCACAAAAAAAGTTCGAGAGACCGGGCACAACGTGCGACACACCGCGGTATTTGGCAGATGGGCTCATGCAATCCCCTCTACCGTGTGAGGGTGAGCAGTAGTGGCCTCATCTATGCAGTCATCGTCGGGGCCTGGGCGGCCTACTTGGTGCCGATGTGGCTCCGTAGGCAGGACGAGCTGAACGAAGCCCGTCCTACGGAACGCTTCAGCACCGCCATCCGCCTGCTGTCCGGCAAGGGAGCGATGGAGCGCCGGTACGCGAAGGACGCCGAACGGCGTGCCGCGGACGGCTCCGGAGCCGACGGGCCCTCCGGCGACGGAGGTCCCGAGGACGCAGGCGGGTCCGGAGGGACCGGCGGGTCCGCCCCGTCCGGCGATGACGACGCGGGAGAGCGCTCCCCGGACGCCGCGGAGAACGCGGTCGACGTCCGGGCCTTTGCCGACCCCAAAACCATGGTGGGCGGCGAGGAAGCGCCGACAGAAATACTGCAGACCGGCGTGGACGGCGCCCGGCAGCAGCGCGAACAGTACGAGGACGAGGACCGTCGCGCGGCCCGCGAGCAGCGGGAACAGCGCGAGGCCCGCGAGCAGCGCGACAGACGGCAGAAGAGAGCCCGTGTGCTGGCCCGGCGCCGGCGCACCACGATGGTCCTCTTCCTCGCCTTCACCTGCGGGTCCGTCGCCGCTGCCGTCGGCGGTCTGGGTCTCCTGTGGGTGCCCGCGGTCCCGGCCGCGCTGCTCACCGCGTACATCGTCCACCTGCGCGCGCAGGAGCGGCGGCGCTTCGCCGTCACCATGGACCGCCGGCAGGCCGAGGCCGCCGCCCAGCGGCTGCACGAGCGCCGCTCGCGGCGCCCCGCGGCGCAGCAGAACTCCGAGGCGGACCGGCCGACGCAGGAGCACGAGCTGCCGCCGCGGACGAACGGCCGTACGGGCGGCCGCCCTTCGGCCCGTCCCGCGGCGTCCGGCGGCCGTCCGGTGCCCGAGACGGGCGGTCCCGGACCGGAGTCCGGTCCGCAGGAGGCGGGCGCCGCCGACAGGCGCGCGCTCGTCGAACAGACCGACCACGCCGAATGGGTCGACCAGCAGCGCGGCCGCGACCGTGACCACTCCGACGGCGAGGGCTGGGACCCGGTGCCCGTCCCGCTGCCCACGTACGTCAGCGCGCCGGTCGCGCCGCGCAGCACGCGCGGCGTGGACCTGGAGGCGCCGGACACGTGGAGCTCCGCGCGGTCCAGCGCGGCGGGCGCCGAGCCGGCGCAGCCCGCGCCGCAGCAGGGCCGCCCCGCCGAGCAGCCGGAGGAGGACGCGGCACCCCGCCCGCGCCGCACCCGCGACCGCGGACGCACGCCGCTCTTCGACCAGTACGAGAACGAGGACCGGCCCCGCGCGGCCAACGAGTGAGCCGCTCCCGCGGACGGTGAGGAAGCGCCGCGGGAGCGGATTTCCGTGTCAGCCGACGAGGGTGCTAATGTTTCACACGTCGCAAGGGCCTGTGGCGCAGTCCGGTAGCGCATCTCGTTCGCAACGAGAGGGTCAGGGGTTCAAATCCCCTCAGGTCCACCGCAGATGAAGTCCCCGTCGGAGATCCGGCGGGGACTTTGTCGTGCCGTACGGCAGCGACGTACGGTCGCGATCGCCCTGGCCGAAGCGGTGGGCGAGGCTGGCTTCCTGTGGCCGGGTCTGGGCTCTCGACGTGCCGTCGGTTCGGGGTGCGGTGTTGTGCCTTCTGAGTCCGGCAATTTGTATACCAAGGCTGCCGTGCGGCGCGCGTATCGTGAAGGCGGCCGGCGTCCCGCGCCGGCGCGGCACGGCGGGTGAAGGGCAGGTACGCGTGGCGGGCAGAACCGAGCGGACGGGCGGTACGGAGGCCGGAGCCGGACAGCCGGGGCGTCCGCCGCTGGGCGGCGTGGCCCGCGAGGCCGTGCGCGAACGGATCGTCGACGGGCGCTATCCGCAGGGGTCCCGGCTGGTCGAGCGGGAGGTGGCGGAGGAGCTCCGGATGTCCCGGGTGCCCGTCAGGGAGGCGCTCAGGGCGCTGGTCACGGAGGGGCTGCTGGAGCTGCTGCCGCACAGCGGCGTGCGGGTGCGGCGGCTGGGCCGTGCCGACGTGGAGCAGCTGTACGAGGTGTGGGAGCCCCTCGCGGTGCAGTCCTCCCGGCTGGCCGCACGCCGCGTGGCGGAGGCCGCGCCGTCCGAACCGCCCGGTCTGGAGGGGCTGCGCACGGCGCTGGATGGGGCCGAACGCGCGGCTGCAGCGGGCGAGAACGCGCGGGAGGCACAGGCGAACACCTCGTTCCACGACGCGGTGGTGGCGCTGGCCGGGAACCCGCTGCTGGAGCGCACCATGCAGCCGCTGGGCTGGCAGCTGCGGCTGCTGTTCGGGCTGAACACGGAGCCGGCGCCGATGCGGGCGCAGCACGCGGGGATGTACGCGCACATCGCGGCCGGGGACGCGGAGGCGGCCGGGGCGAGCACACTGCTGCACGTACGGGACAGCCGTACGGCGGCTCTCCGCGATCTGTTCGGCGACGGCCGGCCAGTCGACGGCCGGAACTGACGCCGGCGGAACGGTCCGTTCGGTACACCCTCTGGCGGTCGCCGTGTGCTTGGTATACAAAGTGCCGAGTCACCGTCGAGCAGGAATCAGAGGTTCCCGATGTGCATGGACCCCGCTCCGCCGCCCCCGCCCCGGCTGACCCGGCGCGGAGTGCTTGCCGGCGCCGCGGCGCTGGCCGGTACGACGACGGCCCTGGCCGCGGCCGGCATGCCGAACGCGTCCGCCGCGACGGCCGGGCCGACTGACCGTCAGGACGCGGGCGGGGACAGCCAATCGGGCGCCGACCTGGTCATCGAGGGCGGCACGCTGCTCGACCCGGCCACGGGCGAGGTCACCGAGAACGCGGTGGTCGTCATAGCCGCCGGCACCGTACGGGCCGCGGGCACGCGCGACGCGACCCGCGCGGAGCGCGCCGGGCTGCCGGACGGCACGCCCGTACTGGACGCGCACGGACGCTGGGTGCTGCCCGGCCTCATCGACGCGCACATCCACCTCAACACCGTCGGCGAGGCGCGGGACGCGCTGCGGTACGGCGCCACCGGGGTGCGCAGCGGGTCGACGGACTTCTACCAGGACATCGCCGTCCGCGAGATCGCCCGCAGGGTGCCAGGGCAGGCGCCCGCGACGCGCGCCGCCGGCATCTTCGTCACCCCGGATCTGGCCGACACCCTCCTCGCCGACCCCGAACTGGCCCCGCTCGCAGGGCTGCGGGACGGCGTGCGCTCGCCGGAGGCGCTGCGCCGGGTGGTCCGGGTCAACCTGCGGCGCGGTGCCGACGTGGTCAAGACCCGCGCCAACCCGCGGGCCGGACTGCCGGATCAGGACCCGCTGGAGCAGGCGTACGACCGCGAGCAGTTGTCCACCGTGGTGGCCGCGGCACGGCGCGGCGGTGCGGGCGTGCTGTGTCACGCGTACAGCGAGTCCGGCTGCCACGACGCGGTCATGGCGGGCGTCCGCAGTCTGGAGCACGGGGTGTACGTGGGCGAGCGCACGCTGCACGAAATGCGCGGCCGGGGAACGTACTTCACGCCCACCCTCACGCCCATCGCCTCCATGGCGGACGACGACGACCCGGTGCTCGCCGAGCGCGGCCGGCGCTTCCTGCCGGTGCTGAAGCAGGCCGTACGGACGGCACACGAACTCGGCGTCCCGCTGGCAGCCGGCACCGACTCGTCGGGCGGAACCGTCACACCCGTCGGCCACGAGGTCGCGCTCCTGCACGCGGCAGGACTGTCCGCGCTGGACGCTCTGCGCACCGCCACCACGGGCGCCGCCGAGCTGCTGGGGCGCAAGGGCGAGGCCGGGCGGCTGGCACGCGGGTACGCCGGGGACGCGGTGCTGCTGGACGGCGACCCGCTGAAGGACCCCGCGGTCCTCAAGCGCCCCGCGCAGGTTGTGCGTTCCGGTGTGCGGGTGAGCTGACGGCCCGGCCGTACGGACGGCCCGGCACGTGACCGTCAGCACCGTGCGCGGGGCCGTCCGTACGGTGCCCCGGTTCCGGCGTGTCAGCATGAACGCGGACAGAGCCGGACCCAGGAGCCCAGGAGACAGCACGGTGGCCGTGATTCAGGACAGCGCCCTTCTCGAGGTGCTGCGGTGCCCGCTGTGCGAGGACGCGCTCACGGACGGCGGGGGCGCGCTGCGGTGCGGCACGCGGCACTCGTTCGACATCGCGCGCCAGGGATACGCGGGACTGCTGACCGGCAGCGCGCTCACCGCGAACGCCGACACGGCGGCCATGGTGCAGGCCCGTACCGCGTTCCTGGGGGCCGGCCACTACGCGCCCCTGGCGGGTGCCCTCGCCCGGACCGCCGCGGACAGCTGCCCGGACGCGGGCACGGTGCTGGACGCCGGCGCGGGGACGGGCTACTACCTGGCGGAGGTCCTCGACGCGCTGCCCGGCGCGTACGGACTGGGCCTGGACGTCTCCAAGTTCGCGGCCCGCAGGCTGGCCCGTGCGCACCCGCGCGCGGGTGCCGCCACCTGGGACGTGTGGCAGCCGCTGCCCGTACGGACGGGCGCCGCCGACGTGCTGCTCAACGTCTTCGCGCCCCGCAACGGCGAGGAGTTCCACCGCGTCCTGCGGCCGGGCGGCGCACTGCTGGTCGTCACGCCCACCGAGCGCCATCTGGCCGAACTGCGCGACCACGCAGGACTGTTGCAGATCGACGCGGCCAAGGAGGGCAGGCTGCACCGCACACTGTCCGGCCACTTCGAGCGCGAGGGCGCGGAGCCGTACGAGTACGGGGTGACGCTGGCAGCCGAGGACGTGGAGCACCTGGTGGCCATGGGCCCCGCGGCGCACCATCTCGCACCGGAGGAGATCCGGCAGCGGGCCGCCGGACTGGACACCCCCGTACAGGTCACCGCGTCGTTCCTGCTGTCGGTCTACCGCCCCCGCTGACCGGACGGCCGAACTGCCGGCCTCCTCCCGGCGTTCACGGCTTGCGGGCGACGACGCCGAACTGCGGTACGGCAGCCGCCTGTCGGGACCCGTCCTCCGCCGTGGGGCGCCAGCGGGAGCAGGACACGATGCCGGGCTCCAGGATCTCCAGGCCCTCCAGGAAGCCGGCGATCTCCGTCTCCGAGCGGGCGACGATCGGCGGGGTGGCGTTCTCGTTCCAGAAGCGCATCGCCTCGGCGTTGGACTGGCCGCCCAGTTCGAGAGTGGGGTGGGTGAGCGCCACATGACTGCCGGACGGTACGGCGTCCACCAGGCTGCGGACGACGTCGCGGGCCCGGTCCGTGCCGGGGACGAAGTTCAGGATGCCGAGCAGTATGACCGCCACCGGCCGGGAGAAGTCGAGGGTCCGGGCGGCTCCCGCCAGGACCGTGGCCGGGTCGTGGGCGTCCGCGTCGATGTAGGCGGTCGCGCCCTCGGCGGAGCCGGACAGCAGGGCCCTGGCGTGGGTGAGCACAATGGGGTCGTTGTCGACGTACACGATCCGCGCCTCGGGGGCGATGCGCTGGGCGACCTCGTGGGTGTTGTCCACGGTCGGCAGCCCCGTGCCGATGTCGAGGAACTGCCGTACGCCGGCCTCGCCCGCCAGATACGTCACGGCCCGGCCCAGGAACGCCCGGTCGGCGCGGGCGACATCGCGGATGCCGGGGTGCATGGCGGCGACCCGGTCGCCTACCTCGCTGTCGACGTCGTAGTAGTCCTTGCCGCCCAGCCAGTAGTTCCACACGCGCGCGTTGTGCGCGATGCTCCGGCCCTCCCGGGCCCCGTCGGTCTCCACGCCGTGCTCCGCGTGCCGCTCGCTCACGTCCGCCACTCCTCAGCCCTCGCGCCGCCTGCCGATGGCCGCCATCATGCCGGAGGGATCCGGCGCCGGGCAGGCGTGCGGAGCTTGGCGATCAGGGAAAGGATTGCGGTATGTCGCATTTTTCCCCTCCGGGTGACGGGCACCGCGGACAGGCCCACCCCGGTCAGAACCCGTTCGGCGAGAACCCCTCCGGCCAGGACGGCGCAGCTCGCGGCCGCCCGCCGGGGGCGGACGGCCCCAACAAGTGGCCCGACTCGCCGCTCGTGCAGCTGGCGGCGCGCAGGACCTGGCAGGCGCTGCTCGCCGCCGGGATCATCGCCCTCCTGCTGGGCGTGCTGGTGCTCGTCTGGCCCCAGGTGACGGTGCTCGTCGCGGGCGCGGTCTTCGGCGCGTACCTGCTGGTCAGCGGGATCGTGCAGATCGTTTCCGCGTTCGGGACGCGGGCCATCACCGCGACCCGCGTGGTCGGCGTGATCAGCGGCGCCGTCTCGTTCCTGCTGGGCCTGTTCTGCTTCCGCGGCGAGCTGCAGTCCGTGGTGCTGCTGGCCCTGTGGATCGGGGTGGGCTGGGTGCTGCGCGGCATCACGCAGATCGCGGGCGCGGGCGGCGATCCGGCGGCTCCGGCCCGCGGCTGGCAGATCGCGCTCGGTGTGATGAGCGTGCTCGGCGGGATCGTCCTGGTCGTGTCGCCGCTGCCGTCCGTCGTGGCGCTCACCGTGCTCGGCGGCTGCTGGCTGCTGGTGCTCGGCATCACGGAGATCGGCACGGCGCTGCGGCTGCGCAGGCAGCCGCTGCCGGGCGCCTGAGCGGGACCGTACGGCCGCGTCGGACCTGAGCCGGCGTCAGCGCAGCGGCTTGGCGTAACAGCGGCTGTCGGGCTCGAAGCGGTACACGCCGAACTTGTCCGTGGGTTCGTAGCCGGACGAGGTGTAGAGCGCGATCGCCTCGGGCTGTTTGATGCCGGTCTCCAGCACCATCCGGGTCCGGCCGGCCGTACGGGCGTCCTCCTCCAGTTCCGCCAGGATCCGCCGGGCCAGCCCGTGTCCGCGCGCCTCGCGGAGCACGAACATCCGCTTGATCTCGGCGTCGCCGTCCGCGTACCCCTCCTCGTCGAGCTCCCGGGCGCGCCAGCCGCCGGTGGCGACGGGGGCGCCGTCGCGGTTGTACGCCAGCAGGTAGACGCCGCGCGGCGGTTCGAACATGGCCGGGTCGAGCGGGGTCACGTCGCCGGGGCCGCCGTAGCGGTCGGAGTACTCCTGCTGCACGAGGCCGTCGAGCTTCAGGGCGTCGGGGTGGTCGTACGGTATGCGGCAGATCTGCATTCCCGCATCGTAAAGTGGCTCGAATGCTGAAGGTGTCGACCGTGAATGTGAACGGCCTGCGGGCAGCGGCCAAGAAGGGCTACGTCGAGTGGCTCGCGGCCACCGAGGCCGATGTGATCTGTCTCCAGGAGGTGCGCGCCGAGGAGCACCAGCTCGACGCCGCCGTGCGGGAGCCCGAGGGCTGGCACACGGTGTACGCGCCGGCCGCCGCGAAGGGCCGGGCCGGTGTGGCGCTGCTCACCCGGCGGGAGCCGGACGCGGTGCGGATCGGCTTCGGGGAGGCCGAGTTCGAGGACTCCGGGCGCTATGTGGAGGCCGACCTGCCGGGTGTCACGGTCGCCAGCCTCTATCTGCCCTCCGGCGAGGTCGGTACCGAGCGGCAGGACGAGAAGGAGCGCTTCATGGCGGCCTTCCTGCCGTATCTGAAGGAGCTGCGGAAGCGCGCGGCGGCCGACGGGCGCGAGGTCCTGGTGTGCGGCGACTGGAACATCGCCCACCAGGAGGCCGACCTGAAGAACTGGAAGGCCAACCGCAAGAACTCCGGCTTCCTGCCGGAGGAGCGGGAGTGGCTGACCCGGGTCTTCGACGCCGAGGACGGCGGCTACGCCGACGTGCTGCGGCAGTTGCACCCCGACGTGGACGGGCCGTACTCGTGGTGGTCGTACCGCGGCCGCGCCTTCGACAACGACTCGGGCTGGCGCATCGACTACGCCGTGGCCACCCCGGGGCTCGCGCAGCGGGCCGTGAAGGCCGTCGTGGAGCGGGCGCCCAGCCACCCCGAGCGGTGGAGCGACCACGCGCCCGTGACGGTGGACTTCACGGTGTAAGGCCCGCTCTCTGAGAGGCCGCCCCTTACCGGGCCCGTTCCCCGCGGGGGACGGGCCCGTCCTCGTGTGCCCCTCAGGCCGCTTCGGCCGGGGGCAGCGGGGTGCCGTGCGGCGGGGTGGCACGCGAGAGGGGGATGGGAGTCGTGGCGGTGGCTGTCTCCGGGCGGACCGCGACGGCGAGGCTGTTCCTGGTCGTGAAGTACGGCCGTACCCGCGCCTGTTCGGTGACCGGGCCGCCCCCGTCCATGTCGCGGCGTGCCGCGGGGAACACGTCCGTGGGTTTCCGGTTCACGATGTCGCCGCCCAGCCGGCCGATGCGTACGGGGGCGTCGGACGTGCGGCCGGTCAGCAGCCACAGGTCCCACAACTCCCGGCCGCCGGCGAACTGTTCCACGAAGTCGTCGTGCGGCAGGGTGCACCGGAAGGTGCCCTTCGCGCCGTCCGCGCCCTCCGTGCCGAGCTCGACGGGCAGCCGGAAGAACGCGGTGGGCACGTCCTCGTCGGCCCGCCGGCGCAGCTCGACCTCCGGCAGCGCACCGCTTCCGTGGCCGAACTCCGCGCCCAGCAGGGCCCCTTCGACGGTCGTCCCGTAGGTGCCGACCCCGACGTTCAGCACTTCGGCGTGCGCGGGCCGCAGCCAGGTCCGTACGGCGAGGAAGCCGTCCGACGTGGTGTACGGGATCCACGCCGAGACGCCGTCGCCGTCCGAGCGCGGCGGGCGGCCCATCAGCGGCGCCTGTTCGACGAGCCGGGCCCGCACCCGGCGCCGCGTACCGTCGGCGGGACGTTCCACGTACGTGTCCCAGCGGCCCTCGGCCAGCCGGTGCGCGCCGCGTTCGACGGTGACCCGCAGCTGCCCGTCGACGGCCTCGCGGCGCGGCGGCAGCGGCAGCCGGATCTCCTCCCTGTCGCCGTCGTGGACGTCCCGGCGCCGCAGCACGAACTCCAGCCGCCTGCCCGGGACTCCGTCCGCCGGCAGGCCGACGGTGAAGCTCCCGTCGGCAGTCGCGCGGACGTCGGCCCGCGGGCGGAGCGGCGCGTACTTGTGGGCCGCCGGGTTGGACGGTGCGACGGCCAGCAGCACAGGGCGCAACGCGGCGGCCGTCCTGCGGCGCAGTCCGCCCTGCCGGCTGCCGTCGGGACGCAGGGCGGTCCGGGACCGGGTGACGGCCGGAAGGCCGCGGGCGGCGGCCAGTTCACCGATGAGCTGCTCGTACTGTCCGGCGACCGCGGACGGTTCGAAGGCGAGCGCCTTCGTACGGCCTGCCGCGCCCATCGCGCGCCGCCGGTCCGCGTCGTCGATCAGCGTGAGCAGGCCCTGCGCGAACGCGTGCGCGTCTCCCGGCGGGGTGAGCAGTCCGTCGGTGCCGTCGTCGATGATCTCGCCGGGCCCGTACGGGCAGTCCGTGGCGACCACCGGCAGGCCGGCGTGCATGGCCTCCACGATGGTCAGCCCGAACGCCTCGGAGCGTGAAGTCAGCGCCGCGACCGAGCCCTTGGGCCACTCGGCCTCCATGGAGGTGTGGGCGCCCATCATGGTCACCCTGTTCGCCAGGCCGAGCTCCTCGACGCGGCGGCGCAGCGCGCCCTCCTCGCGGCCGCGCCCGTACAGCCGCAGCGACCAGTCGGGGCGGACGGCGGCGACCTCGGCGAAGGCGTCGAGCAGCATCCCGAAGTTCTTGACCTTGGCGAGCCGTCCCGCGGCGACGACAGTCCTGCTGTCGCCGTCCGCGGGCGCGGCGTCCGGGGCGGGGCAGGCGTTGGGGATGCGGCGGACGACGGTGCGGGAGGAGCCGGGGACGGAGTCCCGGTAGTCGAGCGCGTCGGCCTCGGAGACGGTGACGAACGCGTCGAGCCGCGGGATCACCGCGTCCTGCGCCTCCCGTACGTCGGCCCGGTGCGAGCCGTGCGTCAGATGTTCCTGGCCGATGCGCAGGGTGCGATCCGTGCCGTACTCGGCGAGGTAGACGTTGATGCCGGGCCGGGTGCCGACGACGACGTCGGCGTCGGTCTCCCGCAGATACGCGGCGACCCGTTCGTCGACGAGCGCGCTGGCCTTCCTGTACGGGCCGTCGCCCGCGGGAAACACCGCGGACGGGTTGCCCTGCGGGTCGTGAGCCGGGTCGAATCCGGGGGCACCCCTGCGGGCCTCGACGAGGGAGCGCACGCGGACCCGGGGGCTGATGTCCAGTGCGGGGGAGTCGGCGGTGCGCAGCAGGGAGACGATCTCGACGTCGTGCCGCTCCGCGAGCGCGCCGGCGAGGTTCACGGTGGAACGTATCGTTCCGCCGATGCCGTGCACGTTGAATATGAGGAAGCTGATCTTCATGCGCTGTGCGGCACGTCCGCGCCGCGGCCCACCCTTCCGTTCCCGGCTGTGACGCTCTACGGGAAGAGAGTGTAAACCGGACACTTTGGTTGCAAGTAGGCCTAATGTGTGCGCGGGGTCACAAGAGGGTGCAGTCTCACGCGGGGCCGGCTCCGCCCTTGTCGTCCGGGGCGACACCGAACCATTCCTCCAGCTCGGCGCGGACCCGGCGGTCCAGCGCGAGCCCCAGCTCGGCCTCCACGATCTGCTTCGCGATGGGCTGCACCCGCTCCAGCAGCTCGTTGACGCGCTGCGCGTCCAGCCCGTCGGGGGCGTCGGCGAGCTTCTTGGGCAGCAGGTGGCTGCGGAAGATGTCCGCGAAGACCTCCGCGATGCTGTCGGTCTGCTGTCGCAGTTCGCGCCCGGCGGCGAGCACGGCGGACAACGGGACGCCGCTGCGCACGAGTTCGGCGGAGGCCTCCAGCAGGCGGCGGCTGGTGTGCACGAACTCGTCGCCGTCCACGGCGACATAGCCGATGTCCACGGCACTCGCGAGATTCTCCGGCGTGACCTCGCCCTGGTAGTAGTCGGCGAGCTCCTCCGGGGTCAGTCTGACCGGGGTCTCCTCGGAGAACGGCGTGGTCAACGCGGTTTCCAGGCCGAGGAGTTCGGCCGCGTCCCGGGTGTCGCGGGCGCTCTCGAAGGCGCCCAGCAGATCGACGATGCCGCCGAGGGTGTGGCCACGGGCGAGCAGTGCCGCGATGGTGTGCAGACGGGCCAGATGGTGCGCGTCGTACCAGGCGATACGGCCCTCGCGGCGGGGCGGCGGGAGCAGTTTGCGCTCGCGGTAGAAGCGGAGGGTGCGGGTGGTGATGCCGGCGGCGTCGGCGAGTTCGGCCGCGCGGTACTCGCGGTCGGGGGAGTCGTCGTGTGCGGGGTCTGTGCTGTTTCCGGTCGCCACGGAGCCAGCGTATGCGGTCCGGTCCAGCGCCCGGACCCCGCGTTTCATACCGCCGGTAACTTTCCTTGCGCGACCCCTACCGCTCAGTATGCGTCTGCCCTACTCTCCAACCGTGCCAGTAATCACTGGCGCAGTGCACAGTGTGGTGCCGCGTTTCCCGGGGGGCGACCCCCGGACCCCGTCCGGACATGCGGGCCGGCAGGGGTTCCGGAACGGCACCGTGCGGACAACGTGAGTGAACCGACCCTCGGGAGGCGGCGCATGGCGGCCGAGCGCGAGCACGAGCATGTACGGGTGGCGGTGATCGGATCCGGATTCGGCGGCCTGGGGGCAGCCGTCCGGCTGCGCCGCGCCGGAATCACCGACTTCGTCGTCCTGGAACGGCGCGACGGCGTCGGCGGTACGTGGCACGACAACACGTACCCGGGGTGCGCCTGCGACGTCCCGTCGCACCTGTACTCCTTCTCCTTCGCTCCCAATCCGGAGTGGCCGCGGAACTTCTCGGGCCAGGAGCACATCCGGCGCTATCTGGAACGCGTCACCGACACGTTCGGGCTGCGGCAGCACATCCGGTTCCACACCGAGGTCCAGCTGATGAGCTGGGACGACGAGGAACTGCGCTGGGATATCGAGACGTCCGCGGGCACCCGCCTGACCGCCGACTTCGTGGTGTCCGCGACCGGCCCGCTCTCCGACCCGAAGCTGCCGGACATCCCCGGGCTAGACGCCTTCGAGGGCAAGGTCTTCCACACGGCGCAGTGGGACCACGACTACGACCTGCGCGGCAAGCGCGTCGCCGTGATCGGTACGGGCGCCTCCGCGATCCAGGTCGTCCCGGCGATCCAGCCGGAGGTCGGCAAGCTGACGCTCTTCCAGCGCACTCCGGCCTGGGTGATGCCGCGTGCCGACCGGAAGATCAGCGGACTGGAGCGCTGGCTGCACGCCAAGGTGCCCGCCACCCGCGCGGCCCGCCGCCAACTCCTGTGGGGCATCCGGGAATTGCAGGTCAGCGCCTTCACGAAGCGGCCCGACCAGCTCGGCCTGATCGAGAAGCTGGCGTCGGCGCACATGAAGCGCGCCGTCAAGGACCCGGAGCTTCGGCGCAAGCTGACCCCGGACTACCGGATCGGCTGCAAGCGCATCCTGCTGTCCAACAGCTACTACCCGGCCCTCGCGCAGGACAACGTGGACGTGGTCGCCTCCGGTCTGAAGGAGGTCCGCGGCAACACCCTCGTGGCGTCCGACGGCACCGAGACCGAGGTCGACGCGATCATCCTCGGCACCGGTTTCCACGTCACGGACATGCCGATCGCCGAGAAGGTCAAGGGCGCCGACGGCAGCACGCTGGCCGATCACTGGAAGGACGGCATCAAGTCGCTGCGCGGCGCGACCGCCACGGGCTTCCCCAACTTCATGACCATCATCGGGCCCAACACCGGCCTCGGGAACAGCTCGATGATCCTCATGATCGAGTCGCAGCTGACCTACATGGCCGACTACGTGCGCAAGCTCGACACTCTCGGCGGCAAGGTCGCGCTGGACGCGCGCGAGGAGGCGGTGACCGCCTGGAACGACCATGTGCAGGACCGGATGCAGCGCACGGTGTGGAACACCGGCGGCTGCGACAGCTGGTATCTCGACGACCAGGGCCGCAACACCACCGTCTGGCCGGGCACCACAGCGGAGTTCCGCAAGGTCACTCAGGAGGTCCGGCTGGAGGAGTACGACGTGCTGCGCGGCCCCCGCGCCGGCGCCGCGTCCTCCGCCGTACCGGCCGCCGCCGGGCGCGGAGCGCCCACCGCCGCCTTCCACGCCGGGGAGGACAACTGATGGGCCGCCTCACCCAGTCCGCCGGTACGCGTCTGACCGGCCGGTACGCCCCGCCCGCCGCCTCCCGCGAGCTGACCGCCGCCTCGGCGGACGGCGCGCGGCTGCACATCGAGGTGCACGGCCCCGAGGACGGGCCCGCCGTCGTGCTCGCGCACGGCTGGACCTGTTCCACCCTCTTCTGGGCCGCGGTCATACGGGAGTTGACCGCCCAGGGCCACCGCGTGATCGTCTACGACCAGCGCGGGCACGGCCGTTCACCGGCCGCCGTCCCGCACGCGTACTCTCCGGCGTCGCTCGCCGACGACCTGTGCGCCGTGCTCGACGCGGTGCTGGAACCCGGCGAGAAGGCCGTCATCGGCGGTCACTCCATGGGCGGCATGACGCTCATGGCCGCCGCCGGCCGCCGGCAACTGACCGAGCACGCCGCCGCGTTGATGCTGTGCAGCACCGGCGCACAGCGGCTGCTGAGCGCGGCCCGGGTGCTGCCGCTGCGCTCGGAGCGCGGCCGGTCCGTGGCGCACCGGCTGCTGCTCGGGGCGCGCGCCCCGCTCGGCCCGGTCACGCCGCTCACCAGGAGCGCGCTGAAGTACGGGACGCTCGGCCCGGGCGCCTCCCGCGAGCAGTCCGAGGTCGTCGCGCGCATCGTGCACGCCTGCCCCACCGGGGTGCGGGCCGCGTGGGGCGCCGTACTCGCCGACCTCGATCTGCACGCCAAGGTGTGGCAGCTGGACGTGCCCACCGCCGTCGTCGCGGGCACCTCCGACCGGCTCACCCCGTTCGAGCACGCCCGGGAGCTGGCGGCCGCGCTGCCCGACTGCACCGGCCTGCACGAACTCGCCGGGCTCGGGCACATGACCCCGATCGAGGCCCCCGAAGCGGTGAGCGGAGTGCTCGCCGGGCTCGTACGGGAGCACCTCACGACGGCGGGCGTTCCCGCGGACGGGACCGCGGAGACGGCCGCGCCGAAGAAGTCACAGAAGTCGCAGAAGCCGTCCAAGGAGGGGAAGCGCCGTGAGTCGCAGAAGTCTTGAGGGCCAGGTCGTCGTCGTCACCGGTGCCGCGCGCGGCGTGGGTGAACTGCTCGCGCGGAAGCTGGCGGCGCGCGGCGCGAAGCTCGCGCTGATCGGCCTGGAGCCGGACGAGCTGAAGCAGGTCAGCGCCCGGCTGGACACCGAATCCGACTGGTGGCACGCCGATGTCACCGACCACGAGGCGATGGCCCGGGTCGCGCGGGAGGTCAAGGAGCGGTTCGGCAAGGTCGATGTGGCGATAGCCAACGCCGGTGTCGCGGCGGGCGGTCCGTTCATGGACTCCGACCCGGTCGCCTGGCGCCGCGTCATCGAGGTCAACCTGATCGGCGGCGCCGTCACGGGCCGCGCCTTCCTGCCGGTGCTGTGCGAATCCCGCGGCTACTTCCTGCAGATAGCGTCGCTGGCCGCCATCACCCCGGCGCCGATGATGACCGCGTACTGCGCGTCCAAGTCGGGCGTCGAGGCCTTCGCGCACAGCCTGCGCGCCGAGGTCGGCTACAAGGGCGTACGGGTCGGCGTGGGCTATCTGTCGTGGACCGACACGGACATGGTGCGCGGCGCCGACCAGGACGACGTCATGCGCGAGCTGCGGCAGCGGCTGCCGTGGCCGTCCAACAAGACGTACCCGCTGGGCCCGGCCGTCGACCGGATCGTCGACGGCATCGAGCGCCGCTCGCACCACGTGTACGCGCAGTGGTGGCTGCGCGGTATGCAGGGCATCCGCGGCTATCTGCCCGCGCTCATCGGCACGGTGGGGCAGCGCGAGATGAAGCGCTTCGAGCCCCGGCTCGCCGAGGGCGGCGGCACCCGTACGGGACTCGTCGGGGCCGGCGGCGAGGCGGACGAGAAGGCCCGCACAGAGGCCTGACCCCGTAAGGGGCCCGGACGGTGCGGCGGGCCCCGGCGACGGGACCCGGACGCAGGTGAGGGGCGCATCCTCGAAGAGGATGCGCCCCTCGACGGAAGAGGGAGCGGGTTACCGCTCGTCGTCGCGCCGGTCCTGCATCTCCTGCTGCGCGTCCTGGCCCTTCTCCTGGCCCTGGTCCTTGGCCTGCTGGCCGCGCTCGGAGGCCTCGTCCTTGCCCTGGCCCATCTTTTCCTTCGCCTGCTGCTGAAGCTGCTCGGCCTTGTCCTTGAACTGGTCCGAAATACCCATGATGCGCACTCCTCACAGTGTCGTTATGGGTTGTTATGGGGCACGACCAAAAGTGGCATGAGGTATGAGAGCTCGCATTTCGGAAGGTGACACGCCGTTGCCGGGTTCCCGTACGGCCCGCGTACGGGAACCCGGCGACGGCGTTCAGGACCGGGGCGGCAGCGGCGGGCGCCTGTGGTCGGGCGGCGGCGCCGAAGCCCGGTCGGGCGGGCTCGCCGCCGGACGCATCTCCAGCAGCGCGAGGGCCTGCCGTACCGCCGTCTCCAGCGCGACGTGGCGGCCCTCGGCCCAGGAGAGCGGGTCCCGTACGGCCCGGATGTCCGGCTCCACGCCGTGGTTCTCCACGGACCAGCCCCAGCCCTCCGCGTCGAACCACGCGGCGTTCATCGGCACCGTGATCACCGTGCCGTCCACAAGACGGTGCCGTCCCGTGACGCCGACGACCCCGCCCCACGTACGGGCTCCCACTACGGGGCCGAGGCCCATCAGCCGGAAGGCCGCGGTGATCATGTCGCCGTCCGAGGAGGTCATCTCGTCGGCCACCGCGACCACGGGGCCGCGCGGCGCGTCGCTGGTGTAACTCACGGGCTGGGCGTCGCGGGTGAGGTCCCAGCCGAGGATCGAGCGGGACAGCTTCTCGATCACGAGCTCGCTGATGTTGCCGCCGGCGTTCCCCCGTACGTCGACGATCAGCGCGGGGCGCGAAACCTCCATCCGCACATCGCGGTTGAACTGCGCCCAGCCCGAACCGCCCATGTCGGGGATGTGCAGATAGCCGCACCGGCCGCCGCTGAGTTCGCGGACGACGTCCCGGCGCCGGCTCACCCAGTCCTGGTAGCGCAGCTGCCGGTCGTCGATCAGCGGGACGACGGCGATGCGCAGCGGCGTCCCGCCGGTGCCCGGCGAACCGTCCTCCTCCGGCGGGACGAAGGCGAGCTCCACCGTCGTCCCGCCGGCGCCGGCCAGCAGCGGAGTGGGGCCCTCCACCGGGTCGACGGGGCGCCCGTCGACGTGGGTGAGCACGGCGCCCTCCCGCACTCCTGAACCGGCAAGCGGCGAACGGGCCTTGGAGTCCGAGGAATCTCCGGGGAGGATCCGGGACACCACCCAGCGGCCGTCGGGGGTGCGGGCGAAGTCGGTGCCGAGGAGGCCGATGGCGCGCTGGTAGTGCGGCGGGCCCTCGTCGCGGCGCGCGGCCGTGACGTACGCGTGCGAGGTGCCCAGCTCGCCCAGCACCTCGCGGAGCAGGTCGGCGAACTCGTCGGGGGAGGCGACGCGTTGGACGAGCGGGCGGTAGCGCTCCAGCACCTCGTCCCAGTCGATGCCGCACATGTCCGGGTCCCAGAAGTACTGCCGGATCAGCCGGCCGGCCTCCGCGTACGCCTGCTGCCACTCGGCGGGCGGGTCCACGGTGTGCAGCACCCGGCGCAGGTCGATGTGCGTCGTCGTGCCGGACTCCGCGATCTCGTCGGCCGGTACGGCGCGCAGGTCGCCGCCGTCGTTGACGACCAGCCGGGAGCCGTCGACGCTGAGCGCGAACCAGTCGACGTCGTCGGTGAGTTCGGTGCGCCTGGCCTTGCTCAGGTCGAAGTGCTCCAGCGTGGGCTGCCCCGAGGTGTCGTCGGGGTCGGCGAAGGTCTCCCCCAGGGCGCCCGCGATCGGGAAGCGCAGCCAGATCAGGCCGCCGCCGGAGACCGGGTACAGCGCCGAGTACTTGGAGGCCGTCACCGGGAACGGCGTGACCCGGCTGGGCAGTCCCTCCGCCTCGACCCGCACCGAGCCGTCGCCGCCGTCGTCGTCCAGCGGGTCGAGGCCGCCCGCGGCCGGCCTGCCGTCGGGCAGCAGCGCGAACGGCGAGGGCGTACCGGAGGACAGCGGCACCAGATACGGACGGCTGCCGAGGGGGAAGGAGAGGTCGCCGGTGTGCACGTCGTACACCGGGTCGAAGCCGCGCCAGGAGAGGAACGCGAGATAGCGGCCGTCCCGGGTGAACACCGGCTGCTCGTCCTCGAACCGGCCGTCGGTGACGTCGATGACCAGGCGCTGCGTGTCGTCCGCGATCTGCGCGATCTTGATCTGGCTGAGCGAGCGGCCGATGCCGGGGTGCGCCCAGGTGATCCAGCGCGAGTCGGGCGCGAACGCGATGTCGGCGACCGGCCCGTTGACGGACCGGATCAGCTCGGAGACCACGATCTCGGTGTCCCTGATGCGGACGAGGAGCAGCCGTCCGTCGTGCGCGGCGACGGCCATCACCGTGCCGTCGGGGGAGGACACCAACTCCCGTACCCGGCCCAGCTCTCCCGCCGCGAAGCGGAGCGGCGGACGGGCGCGCGGTACCTGCGGCAGGTCCGCGATCTCCAGCGCGTCCTCGCCGTCGGCGTCCGTCACGTACGCGATCCGGCCGGTGTTCCCCAGCATCTCCGGCAGCCGCACCCGTACGCCGGGGGTGTCGGTGAGGGCGCGGGCCGGGCCGTCCCGGTGCGTGAGCCAGTACAGACTGCCGCGTACGCAGACCGCGCTGGCCCGTCCCGTGGTGTCCACGGCGAGCGAGTCCAGCTGGGAGGCGGCGGGCACCTGATAGCGGCGGCGGCCCGCGCGCGGGCCGCCCGTACGCACGTCGAGGCGGCGGGCCTTGCCGGTGTGCGAGAAGTCGTCGACGAGCCACAGTTCGCCCGCGCACTGGTAGATGACGCGCCGTCCGTCGGTGGAGGCGTGCCGGGCGTAGAAGCCGTCGTGGTCGGTGTGCCGGCGCAGATCGGAGCCGTCGGGGCGGCAGGAGTACAGATTCCCGGTGCCCTCGTGGTCGGAGAGGAAGGCGATCCGGGAGCCCACGAACATCGCCGAGTCCAGATGCCCGTCCAGGCCGAGCCACAGCCGCTCGCCGTGCAGCCACAGCCGTCCGGACGCCCCGCCGCGGTAGCGCTTCCACGCGGCGGGCTCGTGCGGCGGCTTGCCGGTCAGCAGCAACGTACGCCGTTCGCCGTCCAGTTCGGCGACCGCGATCTCGCCGACCGGGCCCCACGGCAGCCGGATGCCGGGGCTGCCGTCACAGGGCAGCCGGTACGACCAGGTCATGTGGGAGAACGGCATGCTGTGCGAGGACACCGCGAGCACATCGCCCTCCGGGGTCCAGCCGCACACCCGGGTGTCGGCGTTGCCCCAGTTGGTCAGCTGCCGGGCCGGACCGCCGCCCGCGGCGGGGGCCAGATGCACCTCGGCGTCCAGACTGCGCCACGAGGTGAAGGCGATACGGCTGCCGTCCGGCGAGAACCGCGGCGAGGCGACCTTGGTGCGGTCGACCGTCAGCCGGTGCGCCCGGCCCCCGCCGTCCAGGGGAGCGAGCCAGACGTCGTCCTCGGCCACGAAGCAGAGCGTGTCGCCGTGCAGATGCGGGAAGCGGAGATAGCCCTCCGCGCCGGATGCGCCGTTCACTGGATGTCACCTCGCCAGGGCGGTCCCGCTGCCCGCCCCGCCGGTCCGTCGGTCCGGCCGGCGGCCCGGGGCCCGTCCCCCGGAAATGCGCAGCACGTCGCCCTCCCTCCCCGGCCGGCGCGTCCTGTACGCCGGGGGTCATCCGTGCGGGTGGCTCCGTGTGCGGAGCGGGGGCCGGGCGGCAGCGCAGTCGGGAAGGTCATGAATGTCATGGTTCGCGGCGCCGGATGGCCCGGCAACTCCGCATCACCGCGCGTGCGCCGGGCCGGTACGGGCCCGTGCGCGCCGGCCGTACGGCCCGGTCACACGCCGCGGAGCAGCGCGTCCAGACCGCTGTCGACGTCCAGCAGGCCGAGTGCCGCCTCCGCCGGCACCGCCTCGTACGTCTGCCGCAGGAACCGCCGCAGATCCGCGCCCCGGAACTCCAGTACGGCCACACCCTCGGCCGAGTGGAGCTCGACGACGGAGCGGCCCAGTCCGTCCGGCCAGATCCGCACGTCGCCCTGGCCCGCCGGGCCGCGCAGCCCGGAGTCGAGCAGCTCGCGCGCGAACGTCCACGTGACTTCGGTGCCGTCGAGGGAGGCCTCGGCGGGGAAGACGATCTGTACGGCGAGCGGGTCGAGGTCGTCGTAGCGCAGGGCTGCGGCGAGGGGTCGGTCGGTGGGCGACTGGACGATCAGGCGGGCCTGGACGGCGTGATCGATGACTGCGGGCATCGTCTGCTCCTCTGTGGTCGGGGGCGCGACCGGAGCCGCACGGCTCCGTGTTGCCCCTTCGCTCTGTCAGACGCCTCGAAGGGGGTGAGAGTCACCCGTCATCGGGGGTGAGGTCTGCCACAGGTGCCAGGGATATGGCACAAGGCACTGCCAAAAGGGATATGTGGGATTTAGTGTGTGTAGTCCGTCGAGATGGGAGTTTCTGGTATGGGTGGTGCGCCCACGCGGGGTTCGCATGCGAAGGACGCGCCCACGGGCCGGCCGGGTTCCCGGGAGTGCGCGGCAGACCGTGCGGAGAAACCGCATCGGGACAGCTCCGCGTCGGTTTCCGGCCGCAAGCCGGAATCGTCCCAAGTTGTGCTCGGGCCCCTGCGGTTCGCCCGTCCCCGGCGTGAACACCGCGACGGCTGACGGGAGTCCACCGGGAGCCGTCCGGTATTCCCTTCTTCTTCCGGTTGCTCCGTGTATTGCGGTTGTCCGGTCCGGGGCGCTCTTGCGAGTCATTCGCACGTACTGATTTCATCCAGGGGTTGAGCGGCCCCCGAGGGCCTCGCCGATGAGCGGAGCACCATGCATGTCCCCGACGGGTTCATCGACGCCCCTGTATCCGTCGCCACCGGAGCCGTCGCGGCGACGGCGGTAGCGGTCTCCCTCCGCGGCGCCCGCCGCGAACTGGGCGCGCCGCACGGTGGCACCGGAGGCGAGCGCACCGCGCCGCTGGCCGGACTCGTCGCCGCGTTCATCTTCGCGGTGCAGATGCTCAACTTCCCCATCGCCGCCGGAACAAGCGGCCATCTGCTGGGCGGCGCGCTCGCCGCGATCCTCGTCGGGCCGTACACAGGGGTGCTCTGTGCCTCCGTCGTGCTGCTGATCCAGGGGCTGTTCTTCGCCGACGGCGGGCTGACGGCGCTCGGCGTCAACATCACCGACATGGGCATCGTGACGGTGCTCGTCGCGTACGGGATCTTCCGCGGGCTGCTGCGGGTGCTGCCGCGCGGCCGCCGCTCGGTGACCGGCGCCTCGTTCGCCGCCGCGCTCGTCTCCGTGCCGGCCGCCGCCGTCGCCTTCAGCGCGCTCTACGCGCTCGGCGGGACGGCGCCGGTGTCGCTCGGCAAGGTCTTCGTGGCGATGACCGGTGTGCATGTGCTGATCGGCATCGGCGAGGCGGTGATCACCGCGCTGACGGTGGGCGCGGTGGCCGCCGTACGGCCCGATCTGGTGTACGGGGCACGGGACTTGCTCGCGCCGCGCCTGGTGATCCGGGGCGGTACGGCCGCGCGGCCCGCTGACGTGCCGGAGCCCGCTGTCTCCGCGCCGGCGGGCGGCGCGCGCTCCGCGCGGCGGCTGTGGTTCGCCGGGCTCGCCGTCGCTCTCGTCTGCGCGGGCGGGCTCAGCTTCTACGCCTCCGCCAGCCCCGACGGGCTGGAGAAGGTCGCGGCCGACAACGGCATCACGAAGAAGGAACAGCCGCACTCCGCCGGGGACTCCCCGCTCGCCGACTACAGCGTCGAGGACGTCGCCGACCCGCGGCTGTCCGGCGGCCTCGCCGGCGTGATCGGCGTCGGCGCGACGCTCGCCGTGGGCACCGGCGTCTTTGTCGCCGTACGGCGGCGCAGGGCCCGTACGTCCGCCGCGGACTCGGCGGGGGACTCCGCCGCGGGCCCCGCTTCGGACTCCGCCGCGGAACCCGTGCAGGCCGGGCGCTCCACCGAAGAGACGGCGTGACGTGGGTGCCGGGCACGCGCACGCGCTCCATCTGCACCGCGAGTCGCCGGTGCACTCGCTTCCGCCGCACTGCAAGCTCGCGGCCGCCGCGTGCTTCGTCCTCGTCGTCGCCTCCACGCCGCGCGAGGCCGTCTGGGCGTTCGCCTGCTACGCCGTGCTGCTCGCCGCCGTCGCGGCGGTCGCCCGCGTACCGGCCGGGCATCTGCTGAAGCGGATGCTCATCGAAGTGCCCTTCGTGGCCTTCGCCGTTCTGCTGCCGTTCGTCGCCGACGGCGCCCGTACGGAGCTCCCGCTGCTCGGCGTCTCCGCGTCCGTCCCCGGGCTGTGGGCCGCCTGGAACGTCCTCGCCAAGGGCACCCTCGGCGTCGCCGCTTCCGTACTGCTGGCGTCCACCACCGAACTGCGCGAACTCCTCCTCGGACTCCAGCGGTTGCGGCTGCCCCCGATGCTCGTCCAGATCGCGTCGTTCATGCTGCGCTACGCCGACGTGCTCTCCGACGAGGCGCGCAGGATGCGGATCGCGCGGCTGTCGCGGGGCTTCGAGGCCCGCGGCGTACGGCACTGGGGCGTCCTCGCGAAGTCCGCGGGGGCGCTGTTCATCCGCGCGTACGAGCGGGGCGAACGGGTCCATCTCGCCATGCTCAGCCGGGGATACACCGGCACGGGGAACCTTCCGGGCGCCGGCGGGACGCCCGCACTCCGCGCGCACTGGGCGGCCGCGGCCGCGCTGCCGCTCGCCGCGCTCACGATCTGTCTGACGGGATGGTGGACGCTGTGACGACAGCGGACGGTACGACGGCCCCGCGGGACGCGCCGGCCTCGCTCGACGTGGCCGGGCTCGCCTACGCCTATCCGGACGGCAGACAGGCGCTGTTCGGCGTCGACCTGACCGTACGGCGGGGCGAACGCGTCGCGCTGCTCGGCCCCAACGGCGCCGGCAAGACCACCCTCGTCCTCCATCTCAACGGCATCCTCACGGCGGGGGCGGGCTCCGTGACCGTCGCCGGGCTGCCCGTCGCGGGACCGAATCTGGCCGAGGTGCGCCGCCGCGTCGGCATCGTCTTCCAGGACCCCGACGACCAGTTGTTCATGCCCACCGTCCGGGAGGACGTCGCCTTCGGCCCGGCCGCGGCGGGACTGCGCGGCACCGCGCTCGACGCGCGCGTGCGGGAGGCGCTGGAGCGGGTCGGGATGGCGGAGTTCGCGGACCGGCCGCCGCACCATCTGTCCTTCGGACAGCGGCGGCGGGTCGCCGTCGCCACGGTGCTGGCCACCCGCCCGGAGATCCTCGTACTGGACGAGCCGTCCTCCAACCTCGACCCCGCGGCCCGCCGCGAACTGGCCGCCATCCTGCGCGACCTGGACGTGACTGTGCTGATGGTCACGCACGACCTGCCGTACGCGCTGGAGCTGTGCCCCCGTTCCGTGGTGCTCAGCGAGGGCACCGTAGTCGCCGACGGAAGCACCCAGGAGGTGCTGTGCGACACGGAGTTGATGACCGCGCACCGTCTTGAGCTGCCCTTCGGATTCGACCCGCGGTCGGTGTCCGTACCGGGCGTTCCGTAGGCCGGCGGAGGCGCGCCGGGCCGTCCGCGAGCCTCTCGGCGCACGCCGGTGGACGGGGGCGCTCGTGAGCCGTTGCACCATAGATGGGGCACGGCAGACGGAAAAACGGCGGGAGCGAAGCAGGCGTGGTCGACGTCCAGGGCACGGTGGCGGACGGTTTTGAGCCGGTCCGGGACGCATTCGTACGGAACTTCGCGGAGCGCGGCGACACCGGTGCGGCGGTCGCGGTGCACCGCGACGGGCGCACGGTCGTCGACCTGTGGGCCGGCGGAACGGGCCGCAGTACGGACGGCGGTGAGCCGTCCGACGGCGGGGTGCAGGACGGTGAGCCGTCCGACGGCGGGGCGCCGTGGGAGGCGGACACCGCCGTCGTGATCCGGTCCGCGGGCAAGGGGCCCGCCGCCGCGGTGCTCCATCTCCTGCACCAGCGCGGCCAGCTGGACCTCGACGCACCGGTCGGCACGTACTGGCCGGAGTTCAAGGCGAACGGCAAGGAACGCGTCCTCGTACGGCACCTGCTGACGCACCGCGCCGGACTGCCCGTGCTGGACACACCGCTCAGCCCGGAAGCGGCAGTCGACACGGTCAGCGGTCCGCGGGCGCTCGCCGCGCAGGCGCCCGCGTGGGAACCGGGCACGGCGCACGGCTACCACGCGCAGACCTACAGCTGGCTGCTCGCCGAACTCGTCGCGCGCGCCACGGGACGCACCCTCGGACGCTGGTTCGCCGAGGAGGTCGCAGGACCGCTCGGCCTCGACCTGTGGTTCGGGGTGCCCGAGGACGCGGCCACCGTACGGCGCATGGCACGGCTGGAGCCGCTCGCGGAGGCGGACACGGCCGGCCCGGGTGCGTCGCCTGCCGGGCTGCGGGTCCGGCCCAAACGGTCCGTGGCCGAGGCGTACGGGGATCCGGAGTCCCTCACCCGGCGCGCGTTCGGCGCGATCGACCCGGCGCCCGACGAGAACGGCCCGGCGTACGTGGCCGCGGGCCTGCCCGGCTCCGCCGGTGTCGCGACGGCCCGTTCGCTGTCCCGTTTCTACGCGTCGCTGACCGGGCCGCTGCCGGACGCGCGGCGGCTGTTCGCGCCGGCGACGCTGACGCAGGCGCGGTCGGAGGAGTCGGCGGGCCCCGACCGGGTGCTGGTCGTCAACACCCGGTTCGGACTGGGGTACATGCTGCACGGCGCCGCGTCGCCGATGCTCGGTCCCGGCTCGTTCGGGCACCCCGGGCGCGGCGGGTCGCTGGCCTTCGCCGACCCCGAGTCGGGGCTGGCGTTCGCGTACGTCACCCGCGGCATGCGCCGCTCGGTCACCTCGGACCCGCGCGCGCAGGCCCTCGTCCGCGCCCTGAAGACCTGCGTCTGACGGCCCGGTCCCGGCGGGCCCGCGGCACGCGTCAGGCCGTCAGCGTGGCGGTGAGCGCTTCCGCCGTGGGGGCATCGAGGTGGATGCCGAACGTGTCCGTGAGCGACTTGACCGCCTCGTGCGCGGAGAGTTCCTGCTCCTCCTTCGTCCCGGTCGCCGGGTACGACGTACGGAGCGTCAGACCGTCCAGCACGTGCAGCCGGTCGTCGAGGACACGCTGAACGTACGGGCGGCGTACGAACGGTGAGCGTTCGTGGGAGGCGACGAAGTGACTGCCCACCACGTAGTCGACCGGGTACTGCGGTGTGAGCACGAAGCCGTGACGGTCGAACCACCGCTCGCCCGCCGCGTCCCACTCGTACAGGATCCAGCCGTCCGCGCCCGGTGAGACCTCGGCCCGCTCCAGCCGGTAGCGCCAGTCGCCGGCGGTGGCCTCCGCCCCGTCCGTCAGCTCCAGCGGCGTCAACGGGCTGGAGCCGAAGCCCACATCGCACAGCCACGTCAGCTCGGAGTCGGCGGTCCGGACGAGCAGCATCGCGTGTGTCGCGGGCAGCAGCTGCCCCATGCCCATGCGGACGCGTCCGCTGACGCCGGTCAGCTCGTAGCCGAAGCGTTCCAGCGCGGCGGCGAACAGGGTGACGTGCTCGTAGCAGTAGCCGCCCCGTCCGCCGTGGATCAGTTTGTCCTGGAGCGCGGGCAGTTCGAGCGGTACGGGGCGGCCCAGCACGGGGTCGATGTTCTCGAAGGGGAGCGACAGCACATGCGCGCGGTGCAGGGCGCGCAGCGCCGCGAGTGTCGGACGGCGCTCCCCCTCGTAGCCGATGCGCCGCAGATAGCCGTCGAGGTCGAGCTGTTCACCGCTCCACATGTGCTCCATACCGGCGTCAGCACAGTCTGCCGTTCCGGCATTCCCGGCCGTATCCTCGCCCGATGCGGAGATTCGAGGGATATGCGGTGCTGGTGACCGGTGCGGGACAGGGCATAGGCGAGGCGGTGTCCAGGCGGCTCACGTACGAGGGCGCGCGGGTGCTCGTGACCGACGTGGACGCCGTACGGGCCCGGAACGCGGCCGAGCGGGTACGGGCCGCCGGGGGCGAGGCGGAGGCGATGGCCTGCGACGTGGGCGACCGGGAAGCCGTCGAGGCGGCCGTCGCGTACGCGGCGGAACGCTTCGGCGGACTGGACGTCCTGGTGAACAACGCACTGTCCTGCACGCCCGACGCCCCCCTCTTCGAGGACGAACAGGACGAGGGCTGGCTGCGGGATCTCGACATCACGCTCACCGGCGCTTTCCGCTGCTCCCGTGCCGCTCTGCCGCATCTCGCCGCGGCACCGGACGGACGCGGCGCGATCGTCGGCATCGGCTCCGTGAACGGCATGCAGGACTTCGGCAACCACGCCTACAGCGCCGCCAAGGCCGGCCTCGGATCGCTCACCCGCACGCTCGCCGGACACGCCGCGCCGCGCGGAGTACGGGTCAACATGGTGGCGCCCGGCACCGTGCACACGCCCAACTGGGACGGCAGGGAAGACGCGTTGGAGCGCGCGAGCCGGCACTACCCGCTGGGCCGGGTCGGCCGCCCCGCGGACATCGCGGCCGCTGTCGCCTTCCTCGCGTCGTCGGACGCGGCCTGGGTCACCGGCGTCACGCTGCCCGTCGACGGCGGCCTGACGAGCAGCAATCTGGGCCTGCACGCGGCCCTGCGCGGCGACGCCTGACGGTCCGGCGGTCTCGCCGGCGGCGGCAGCCCGTACGGACTGTCAACCCGTACGAACCGTCAGCTGTCCGTACGGTCGACCAGCCGCGCCCCGTCCACGGGGCCCGTCGCGATGCGGGTGGTGCGGCACGTGCCGGAGGCGAGCAGCGCTCCGGCGATCTCCGTGGCGGCCTCCGAGTCGTTGGCGAGGAACGCGCAGGTGGGCCCGGAACCGGAGACCAGGGAGGCCAGAGCGCCCGCGGCGAGGCCGGCGCGCAGCGTGTCGGTGAGCGCGGGACGCAGCGAAACCGCCGCCTCCTGCAGGTCGTTGGAGAGCGAACCGGCCAGCGCGACGGCGTCCCCTGTGCGCAGTGCGTCCAGCAGCGTGCCGGACGGCTCCGGGTCCGGTACGGCGTCCACGCCCGAGCCCGAGCCCGCGGCCTCGCGCAGCCGGTCACACTCGCCGTACACCTCGGGCGTCGACAGTCCGCCCTCGGCGGGCGCGAACACCCAGTGGAAGGTGCCGCCGGTCTCCAGCGGGGTCAGCAGCTCGCCCCTGCCGCGGCCGAGCGCCGCTCCGCCCAGCAGGCTGAACGGGACGTCGGAGCCCAGTTCCGCGCAGATCTTGAGGAGTTCGTCCTGCGACGCGTTGGTGCCCCACAGCGCGTCGCACGCCACCAGGGCGCCCGCCGCGTCCGCGCTGCCGCCCGCCATGCCGCCGGCGACGGGGATGTCCTTCGCCAGGTGCAGACTGGCGCGCGGTTCGATGCCGTAGCGCGCGGCGAGCAACTGGGCCGCGCGGTACGCCAGATTGTCGCTGTCCAGCGGCACCAGCGAGGCGTCGGCGCCGGCGACCGTGAGGTCCAGCCTGTCCGCGGGGGACGCCGTGACCTCGTCGTACAGACCGACGGCGAGGAACACGTTCGCCAGGTCGTGGAAGCCGTCGGCGCGCCTGCCGCCCACCGCCAGCTGCACGTTGACCTTCGCCGGTACGCGGACGGTGACGGCGCCCGTGTGCTCCGTCCCGGGGGCTGCTGCCGTGGACTCAGTCATGCAGTGCTGCCTTTCTGTTCGGCGATGGCGGCGAACTCCTCGACCGTCAGCGCCTCGCCGCGTGCCGACGGTGCCACTCCCGCCGCCCGCAGTGCGGACTCCGCCGCCGCGGCGGAACCGGCCCATCCGGAGAGCGCGGCCCGCAGCGTCTTGCGTCGCTGTGCGAACGCCGCGTCCACGACTGCGAAGACCTCTTCGCGGGTCGCGGTCGTCCGCGGCGGATCCCTGCGTACGAGCGAGACGAGACCGGAGTCGACGTTCGGCGCGGGCCAGAAGACACTCCGGCCGATCGCGCCGGCCCGCTTCACCTCGCAGTACCAGGCGGCCTTGACCGACGGTACCCCGTACACCTTCGAGCCGGGCGGCGCCGCCAGCCGGTCGGCGACCTCCGACTGCACCATGACCAGCGTGCGTTCGATGGTCGGGAACGTGGCGAGCATGTGCAGCAGCACCGGAACGGCCACGTTGTAGGGCAGGTTGGCGACCAGCGCGGTGGGCCGCCCGCCGGGCAGTTCGGTGACGGTCATCGCGTCCGCGTGCACCAGGGCGAACCGGTCGGTGCGGTGCGGCAGCCGCGCCCGTACGGTCGCGGGCAGTCCGGCGGCCAGCTGGTCGTCGATCTCGACAGCCGTCACCTGGTCCGCGGTCTCCAGCAGCGCCAGGGTGAGCGAGCCGAGGCCGGGCCCGATCTCCACCACCACGTCGTCGGCGCGGACGTCCGCCGTGCGCACGATGCGCCGCACGGTGTTGGCGTCGATCACGAAGTTCTGTCCGCGCTGTTTGGTCGGGCGTACGCCCAGCGCCTCGGCCAGTTCACGGATGTCGGCCGCGCCCAGCAGGGCAGCCTCGGGGCCGGGGGCGGTCTCCCGGGAGTTCGCAGCGCTCACTGCGTCAGTTTACGGCCGCACACCGGCCACGGACTCGACCCCCTGTCCACATAGAGCTTCTTCGCCCGGAACGTCTGTTCCTCGGCGGGCGCGTCCTGGGGGCTGCCGCTGCCGCCGAGGCTCTGCCAGGTGGAGGTGTCGAACTGATAGAGCCCGCCGTACGTGCCCGACGCGTCGACCGAGTCCGGCCTGCCGCCGGACTCGCACTGCGCGAGCCCCTGCCAGTTGAGCGCGTCCGCTCCGGCCACCGAGTCGGGCAGTTTCTTCGTGCCGACCTTCACGACCCGGGCCTCCGGTCTGCGCACCACCTCGGCGCCGATCTGCTTCGGCTTCCGCTTCACCCCGTTGACGGTGCGCAGTTGGTACGTGACCCGCTTCACGCCCTGTCTGCCCTGCCGCACGACGACCTCGGTGCCCTCGTTCAGTTCCGGGTCCTCACGGCGCACGGTGTCGAAGCGGACCGGCTCGTCGCGCACCTTCTGACTGCCGGTGATCCGCATGATGTTGATGGTCTGCCCGTCACGGGGGAAGCTCTCGGGCGCCACGGACGTGGTGTCGAACCCCTTCAGCACGATGCCCGCGTCCTGTACGGCCTGTTTCACGGTCGCCGCGTTCGTACGGACGGTGTGCTCCCGCCCGTCGGCGACGAAGGTCACACTGCGCTCGGTGCGCACCTCCAGGGCCGTGCCGTTCCTGCTCAGCGGGTCGGTGCGGGGCAGGGACAGATAGGCGCCCTCCGGCCGCACCCCCAGCTGCTTCAGTGCCTCTTCGACCGTGCGGGCCGTCGTCCACAGGCGGCGCTGCTGCCCGTCGAGGGTGAGGGCGAGCGGCCGGCCGTACCGCAGCTCGACCTCGTCGCCGTTGGAGAGCCCTTCCTGCGGGGAGGGCGAGACGGTGTCGTGCGGACCGGCCCGCAGCCCCTCGTCCTCCAGCAGTTCGCCCACGTCGTCCGCGAACGTGTGCAGCGTGCGGGGGCTGCCGTCGACATCGAGCTCGATCTCCTTGTCGTGCGCGACGAAGGCGGTGGTGCCGCCGGCGAGGCAGGCGATCACGAGGGCCTGCGGTACGAGACGGTTCGCGGTGTCGCCCCGTGCGCCGCCGCGCCGCGCCTGCGCCCGCGTCTGTGCGGCCCGCCGTGCGGCGGCGCGCCCGCCGGTCTGCGGGGCGCCGGCCGGCGGAATGCCGACCGCCGGAGTGCCGTCCTGCGGGGTGCCGTCCTGTGGCGCGGGAGTGCCGTACGGCGGGGTGCCCTGCGGGCGCTGCGCGGGAAATCCGTACGGGCCCACGTACTCCGGAGGGCTCTCGTACTCCGGAAAGTCCGGGTGCCCCGAGCCGTCCGGGTGCTCCGCGTCCTGCATGCCGTACGGGCTGCCGTACGGCCCGTACAACTGACCGGACAGCGGCTGCTCGTGAAGACTGCCCTGCGACTGGCTCACTGGCGCACTCCAAGCGGTCCTGCGGGATGCCGAGCCGGGACTGTAGCCGGAGGGCTGCTCACTCTCCAAAGCGACGCGGCCACACAGGGTGGCCGAAGTCGCCCTGTGTGCCGGGCCGCTGGCGTGCCGTCAGTAGCCGAAGGCGCGCGCAGTGTTGGCGGCCACGTGTGCGGCCAGCGCGTCTTCCGTCATGCCCTTGGTCTCCGCCATGGCGCGCAGTGTGACCGGAATGAGATATGGCGCATTGGGCCGTCCGCGGTACGGAGCCGGTGTGAGGAATGGTGCGTCGGTCTCCACCAGGACCAGCTCCGGCGGTGCGACGGCGAGCGCGTCCCGCAGCGGCTGCGCGTTCTTGAACGTGACGTTCCCGGCGAAGGACATGAAGTAGCCCTTCTCGGTGCACACTTCGGCCATCGCCGCGTCGCCGGAGTAGCAGTGGAAGACGGTGCGCTCGGGCGCGCCCTCCTCGTCCAGCAGGCGCAGCACGTCCTCGTGCGCGTCCCGGTCGTGGATCACCAGCGCCTTGTCCAGCCGCTTCGCGAGCGCGATGTGCTCGCGGAAGGAGCGCTGCTGCGCCGCGACGCCGTCCTCGCCGGTGCGGAAGTAGTCGAGGCCCGTCTCGCCGACCGCGAGCACCTGCGGCAGTACCGCCAGCTTCTCGATCTCCGTCAGTGCCTCGTCGAGCGCGTCGCCGCCCCGTTCGGCCACCCGCGGCGCCTCGTTGGGGTGCAGGGCCACGGCGGCGTGCACCGACGTGTGTGCGGCGGCGGTCTCGGCGGCCCACCGGGAGCGCTCCACGTCGCAGCCGACCTGGACGACCGTGGTGACGCCGACGGCGGCCGCCGCCGCGAGGGCCTCCTCTACGGAGGGGTCCTGCATGTCGAGATGGGTGTGCGAATCGGCGACCGGCACCCGGAGGGGTTCGGGCAGCGGCGGCGCGGACTTCGCGGGTCCGTCGGATGTCGGCATGCCCGCGATGATAATTCGGCGCGGAAAGTCACCGGTTCCCGGGGCGGGGGAGCGCGGCCGTGGCTTCGGAAACCCGGCCGGCCCGCATGATGCGCACGAGGTGTCCCTCGCAATTGAGGCACGTGGGGTGAGTGAGCGGGGAAGGAACGCGGACGCCGTCCGCGTAGTAGACGATCAGAGGGCTGCCGTCGGTGTATTCGAGGTGGACGATCTCGTATTCCTGCTCCCAGCCGTGCCCGCACCGCATGCAGGCGAAGGAGTAGGCCTCGTGGGCCGTGGCCGGGCGGCTGCTGCTGCTGGGTATGTCCGCCGGTGTCGCGGGGTTTCCGGTACCGGTCCTGGCGTGCTGCATGGCAGCTCCTCTCCGAGCAGGTGGTCCACAATCCAGTGGACTCCCCGGAGCGGTGCGGCGCAGCAGAATTTCTCAGTATTGGGCCAGATTTGGGCTCGCACTGAATGGGAGCCACCGCCGGCGGCTCAGGCTTTGCCGTAAAAAGGGGCGGCTTTGCGCGTGGACCGGCAAATACGCGTTCCGTACGTGTTCCGTCAGCGCGCGTTCTTGGACGCGACGACCGCGTCGAAGACCTCCCGTTTCGGAAGGCCCGCGTCCTGCGCCACCGCCGCGATCGCCTCCTTGCGCCGCTCGCCGGCCTCCTCGCGCACGGCGACCCGGCGCGCCAGTTCGGCCGCGTCCAGCGCCTCGGGCCCCGGCTCCGGGGCGCCCTCGACGACCACGGTGATCTCTCCGCGGACGCCGTCGGCGGCCCATGCGGCGAGTTCGGCGAGCGGGCCGCGCTTGACCTCTTCGTACGTCTTGGTCAGCTCCCGGCACACCGCGGCGCGCCGTTCCGCGCCGAACACCTCGGCCATCGCCGTCAGTGTCGCGCCGAGCCGGTGCGGCGCCTCGAAGTAGACCAGGGTGCGCCGCTCGTCCGTCGACTCGCCCAGCCGGGACAGGCGTTCGCCCTGTTTGCGCGGCAGGAAGCCCTCGAAGCAGAACCGGTCGACCGGCAGCCCCGAGAGCGCGAGCGCCGTGAGAACGGCCGAGGGGCCGGGCACGGCGGTGACCTGCACGCCGCGCTCCACGGCCGCGGCGACGAGGCGGTAGCCGGGGTCGGAGACCGACGGCATGCCCGCGTCGGTGACCAGCAGCACCCGCGATCCCGCGGCGAGCGCGTCGGCGAGCTCGGGAGTGCGCGCGGACTCGTTGCCCTCGAAGTAGGAGACGACACGCCCCGTCGGGGCCGCGTCGAGCGCCTGCGTCAGCCGGCGCAGCCTGCGGGTGTCCTCCGCGGCGACGATGTCGGCGTCGGCGAGCTCCCGCGCGAGCCGCGGGGGTGCGTCGGCGGGGTCGCCGATGGGGGTGCCTGCGAGTACGAGCGTGCCTGTCACCGTCACATCCTCGCACCAGCCGCAGGTGCGGGTAGGCGTCGGGCGCAGCGTGGGCCCAACGGGTTCCCTACGATGGCCCGGTGACGACCAGTGACACCGAGGCAGACGTCCGGAGTGAAGAGCCCCCGGGCGGCAGTGTGCCCAGCTGGCAGGCCCGGCTGCGGCGCTTCGGGTACACCGGGCGGCAGGGCGCGCGGCAGCGGACGGGCACGGCCGAGCGGCTGGTCCCGCCGTTCCCCGAACCGGATGTGCGGATCGGCGCGCTGTTCGGCTTCTCGCCCATGGCTGCCGCACGGCTGGCGCGCTGGTCGGCGTGGGGCGGGCCGCTGCTGGTCGCGCTCGTGGCGGGGCTGCTGCGGTTCTGGCAGCTCGGTTCCCCGCACGCGGTGATATTCGACGAGACGTACTACGCCAAGGACGCCTGGGCGCTGCTGCACTTCGGCTACGAGGGCACCTGGCCGGACAAGGCCAACGAACAGATCCTGGGCTCCCCGCAGCACATCCCGCTCTCGCCGGAGGGCTCGTACGTCGTCCATCCGCCGATAGGCAAATGGTTCATCGCCATCGGTGAATGGCTGTTCGGCCTCGATCCGTTCGGCTGGCGCTTCATCATGGCGGTGCTCGGCACCCTGTCCGTGCTGATGCTGTGCCGGATCGGACGGCGGCTGTTCCGCTCCACTGCGCTCGGCTGTCTGGCCGGACTGCTGATGGCCGTGGACGGACTGCACTTCGTGATGAGCCGCACAGCGCTGCTCGACCTGGTCGTCATGTTCTGGGTGCTGGCGGCCTTCGGCTGTCTGCTGGTCGACCGGGACAGAACCCGGGAACGGCTCGCCCGCGCGCTGCCACCGGAGCACAGTCCGGACGGCGTGAACGGTACGAACAGTGCGCCGGGCAGTCCGTACGGCGCGGTCCGTCCGGACCCCGCCGTCGGTGACCGGCTGGGGCTCGGGCTGCGGCCGTGGCGGCTCGCGGCAGGACTGTGCATCGGCATCGCCTGCGCGGCGAAATGGAACGGCGCCTATGTACTCGTCGCCTTCGGCATCCTGGCCGTTCTGTGGGACGTCGGCTCGCGCCGTACGGCCGGTGCCGCGCACCCCTTCAGGGCGATGCTCCGCAAGGACGCGGTGCCCGCCTTCGTGTCGATGGTCGTGGTGGCCGTCGGTACGTACATCGCCTCCTGGACGGGCTGGTTCGCCACATCGGGCGGCTACTTCCGGAACTGGGCGGACGAGAAGGGCGCGGCCGGACCGTGGGGCTGGCTGCCCGGTCCGCTGCGCAGCCTGTGGCACTACGAGGCGGAGGTGTACGACTTCCACGTCGGTCTCACCTCGGGGCACACGTACCAGTCCAATCCGTGGAGCTGGCTCGTACAGGGCCGTCCCGTCTCGTACTTCTACGAATCGCCGAAGGCCGGCAAGGACGGCTGTACGGACGCGGCCGAGGGCTGTGCCCGCGAAGTCCTCGCGCTGGGAACGCCGTTGCTGTGGTGGGCGGCCTGTTTCGCGCTGCTGTACGTCCTCTACCGCTGGCTGTTCCGCAGGGACTGGCGGGCCGGGGCGGTCCTGTGCGGTGTGGCGGCCGGCTATCTGCCCTGGTTCCTTTACCAGGAGCGCACGATCTTCCTGTTTTACGCGGTCGTTTTCGTGCCGTTCCTGTGTCTGGCGCTGGCGATGATGATCGGTGCGCTGGCCGGACCGCCGGGTGTCGCCGTGCAACGTCGTACGGCGGGGATTGTCGCCGCGGGCGTACTCGTGTTGCTGATCATCTGGAACTTCGTTTATTTCTGGCCCATTTACACCGGTCAGACGATCCCGATGGATGCCTGGCGGCACCGTATGTGGCTGGACACCTGGATCTGACGGGGCGACAAGTCCACCGCCCGTTGTCGGAGCGCGACGGTGTTGTTATCCGGAGTTCATCTGTGAGCATGGGCACCTCTGGAACCGGGCGCTCCACGAAACACGTCTGCGTCTTTGGTTCCACTCCGGGCCCGATTCCCCCGGATCCGGTGAATCCTCGAATCCACATCCCCGCGATATGCCGCCGAACGGGCATACCGGGGCACGTGCAGTTACGCACGTGCTCTAGGGTGCGTCGGACAGTCCTCGGTCGGGTTGGCTGAGGCGGGGTGGAGGGGCAGATTCTCAGATGCGTGACAGTCAGAAGATGGCGGTGATCGGTGGCGTCGCCGCCGCGATCGTCGGCGCCACCGGCTTCGGTGTGTATGCACTGGTCGGCGGCGAGGACAGTTCCGGCGGCAGCGACACCGGTGGAAGTGTCTCCGCCGCCGCCGAAGGAAAGACCGGTGAGGAGGTCGAGACCGGGCCGCCGAGTGCGGCCGAAGTGCGCAAAACCGCCAGTGAGTTCCTCACGGCGTGGGCATCCGGCGACACGCGCAAGGCCGCCAGGATGACGGACGACCGGACGACGGCCAACGAGGCCCTCACCGGCTTCCGTCAGGACGCTCACGTGTCGAAGGTCAGCCTGAAGCCGGGCACGGCCAACGGTGCGAAGGTGCCCTTCGCCGCGGTGGCCCACGTCGACTACCAGCAGCAGCGTGCCGCCCTGCAGTACAGCTCCGCGCTGAACGTCGTGCGCGACAAGCAGACCGGCGACCCGGTGGTGCACTGGAAGTCCAGCGTGCTGCACCCGAAGCTGCAGCCGGGCCAGTCCATCAAGACCGGTGAGGCGGGCACCCCGCCGATCAAGGCGGTCGACCGGAACGGCTCCCCGGTCAGCAAGCAGAGCCACCCGGCTCTCGCGGGTGTCCTCGACGACCTGCGCAAGCGGTACGGCAACAAGACCGACGGCGAACCGGGCGTCGAGACCCGCGTCGTGAACGCCAAGGGCCAGGACGCCGGCACCACGCTGCGGACCCTCTCGCAGGGCAAGCCCGGCACGCTCAAGACCACCATCGATCTCAAGGCGCAGACCGCCGCGGAGAAGGCGGTCAAGGCCAAGGGCAAGGGTTCCGTCGTCGCGATGAAGCCCAGCACCGGCGAGATCCTCGCCGTCGCGGACCTCCCGAAGACCAGCTTCAGCACCGCGCTGCGCGGCTCGTTGGCCCCGGGGTCCACGATGAAGGTCGTCACGACCGAGATGCTGCTGGACAAGGGCATGACGGCGCCGAACAAGCCGCACCCGTGCCCCAAGTACGTGACGGTGGGCGGCTGGAAGTTCCAGAACCTGAACAAGTCCGAGATCAAGAACGGGACTTTCGCGCAGAGCTTCGCGGCCTCCTGCAACAACGCCTTCATCTCGCAGGCGAAGAAGCTGAAGGACGACGACCAGTCGAAGGAGGCCAAGGAGGTCTTCGGTCTGGGCCAGAGCTGGAACGTGGGCACCACGACCTTCGACGGCGCGGTGCCGGTGCAGTCCGACGCGCAGATGGCCGCCTCGCTCATCGGCCAGGGCGGCGTCCGGATGAACCCGCTGACCATGGCGTCGGTTTCGTCGACGGTCAGCGACGGCTCGTTCAAGCAGCCGATCATCGTCTCGCCCTCGCTGGACGACCGGAAGATCGCGAAGGCGCCGCGGGACATGAAGCCGACGGTCGCGAAGGACCTGAAGTCGCTGATGAAGCTGACCGCGCAGAGCGGCACCGGCGCGAAGGCGATGAACGGGCTGAGCGGTGACATCGGCGCGAAGACCGGTTCCGCCGAGGTCGACGGGCAGAAGAAGCCGAACGCGTGGTTCACGGCGTACAAGGACGACGTGGCGGCCTCCGCCGTCGTCCCGGCGTCGGGGCACGGCGGGGACAACGCCGGGCCCGTGGTCCGCGCGGTCCTGGAGAACGCCGGCAACTGACGGCCGCGACGGCCGTACGCGGAAGCGCACATGTGAAGGGCGGGAACGGACACGGTCCGTTCCCGCCCTTCCGGCTGTCCGGGGGCTCCAGGCTTCCGGGGGCCGTCGTTCCGCACCCCCGGAATCCCGTCGCGTGCCCCGTACAACGAGCGATAGCGTCAGCGCATGACGCAGCCCACCTCCGCGCACCCGCGGTTCGCCGACGCACTCGCCGCCCTCGGGCTCCAGGACACCGAGGTGCGGTCCTTCCCCGACGCCACCCGCACCGCGGTCGAGGCGGCGGAGGCCATCGGCTGCGAACTGAGCCAGATCGTCAAGTCGTTGATCTTCCGGGCCGACGGGGAGCCCGTCCTGGTGCTGATGGACGGCGAGTCCCGCGTCGACGTCGACCGCGTACGCGCCGAACTCGGCGCGGAGCAGGTGAAGCGCGCCGACGCAGCGCTCGTACGGGAGGCCACCGGCTACGCGATCGGCGGGGTCCCGCCGTTCGGGCACGCGACGGAGATGCGGGTGCTCGCCGACCGCGGACTGCTCGCCCACGAGACGGTCTGGGCGGCGGCCGGCACCCCGCACACGGTGTTCCCCATGGCGCCGAAGGAACTCGTCGCGCACGCGCGCGGCACGCTCGTCGACGTCAAGTGACCGCGGCGTGACCCCGCTCGTCGTTGCCGCGGTCCTCACCGCGGCGCTCGCGCACGCCAGTTGGAACGCCGTCGCGCACGGCATCAGGGACCAGCTGGTCGCGTTCACCCTCGTCGGCGGGGGCGGCGCGGTCTGCGGCGTCGTCCTCGTCCTCCTCGTACCGCCGCCGGCAGCCGCGGCGTGGCCGCCGCTGCTGGCCTCCGTGGCGCTGCACGTCGTCTACCAGGTGCTGCTCATGCGCTCGTTCGGGCTGGGCGACTTCGGGCAGATGTATCCCATCGCCCGCGGTACGGCGCCGCTCGTCGTCACCGTGCTCGCCGCGGTCTTCGTGCACGAACTCCCCGACGCCTGGCAGCTCGCGGGCGTCGCCGTGGCCTCGGCCGGACTGCTCGGCGTCGCCCTGTGGGGGATCCGCGGCAAGGGCGCCCGGCCGCAGTGGCCGGCGCTGGCGGCGGCCGTCGCGACAGGCCTGGCCATCGCCGCGTACACCACCGTCGACGGCGTCGGCGTCCGCGCCTCCGGCAGCCCCGTCGGCTATATCGCGTGGCTGATGGTGCTCCAGGGGGCGCTGATCCCGCTGTACGCGTTCGCCACCCGGGGCCGGCAACTGGCCGCGGCCCTACGGCCGGTGGCGTTGCGGGGGCTGCTCGGCGGGGCGCTGTCGGTGGCCGCGTACGGGCTGGTGCTCTGGGCGCAGACCCGTGCGCCCCTCGCGCCGGTCGCCGCGCTGCGGGAGTCCTCGATCATCGCGGGCGCCGCGTTCGGCACGCTGTTCTTCAAGGAGCGCTTCGGCGCTCCCCGGATCGCCGCCGCGGCGCTGATGGTCGGCGGTATCGCCCTCATGCTGCACGGCGGCTGAGCGTACGGAGGCGGTACGGCGGCGTGCGGAGCCGGTACGGGCGCGCACGGCCGGGGTGGCCGCGGGTGGCGGAAAGCGCACGTTCCGGAGGGGCCGGTGGCCTGTCGCCGCGGGCGACTAGGCTGGTGAGCCGACCGGTCCTCGTACAGGAGAGTAATGGCTGTCAACCTCGTCAATCTGGAGTCCGTCGGCAAGGTGTACGGCACCCGTGCCCTGCTCGACGGCGTCTCGCTGGGTGTCAGCGAGGGCGACCGGATCGGAGTCGTCGGCCGCAACGGGGACGGCAAAACAACCCTGATCCGGATCCTCTCCAAGCTGGAGCCCGCCGACGAAGGACGGGTCACGCAGAACAGCGGACTGCGGCTCGGCGTGCTCACCCAGCACGACTCGCTCGACCCCGCGGCGACCGTCCGGCACGAGATCATCGGCGACATGGCCGACCACGAGTGGGCCGGCAACGCGAAGATCCGCGACGTGCTGACCGGACTGTTCGGCGGGCTCGATCTGCCCGGCTTCCCGCAGGGCCTGGACACCGTCATCGGGCCGCTGTCCGGCGGCGAGCGGCGGCGGATCGCGCTGGCCCAACTGCTGATCTCCGAACAGGACCTGATCGTCCTCGACGAGCCCACCAACCACCTGGACGTCGAGGGCATCTCCTGGCTCGCCCGGCACCTGCGCGCCCGCCGTTCCGCGCTCGTGGTCGTCACCCACGACCGCTGGTTCCTGGACCAGGTGTGCACGCGGATGTGGGACGTGCAGCGCGGCGCGGTGCACGAGTACGAGGGCGGCTACTCCGACTACGTCTTCGCCCGCGCCGAGCGCGAGCGGATCGCGGCGCAGGAGGAGAGCAAGCGGCAGAACCTCGCCCGCAAGGAGCTGGCGTGGCTGCGCCGCGGACCCCAGGCCCGTACGAGCAAGCCCCGGTTCCGTGTCGAGGCGGCCAACGCGCTGATCGCGGACGAGCCGCCGCCGCGGGACAACGCCGAGCTGATGAAGTTCGCCAACTCCCGGCTCGGCAAGACCGTGTTCGAACTGGAGGACGTGACCGTACAGGCCGGGCCGAAGGTGCTGCTCAAGCATCTGACGTGGCAGCTCGGCCCCGGTGACCGGGTCGGCCTCGTCGGGGTGAACGGCGCGGGCAAGACCTCGCTGCTGCGGGCGCTGGCGGACACCGCGCGCACCGGCGGCGAGGAGCTCTCGCCCCTGGTGACCGGCGGCATGATCAAGGTCGGCAAGACCGTGAAGCTGGCGTATCTCTCGCAGGAGGTCGCCGAACTCGACCCGACCTGGCGGGTGCTGCAGGCCGTCGAGCAGGTGCGCGGCCGGGTGGACCTGGGCAAGGGCCGGGAGATGACCGCGTCGCAGCTGTGCGAGCAGTTCGGCTTCGGCAAGGAGAAGCAGTGGACGCCGGTCGGTGATCTCTCGGGCGGCGAGCGGCGGCGGCTGCAGATCCTGCGGCTGCTGATGGACGAGCCGAACGTGCTCTTCCTCGACGAGCCCACCAACGACCTGGACATCGAGACGCTCACCCAGCTCGAGGACCTGCTGGACGGCTGGCCCGGCTCGCTGGTGGTCATCTCCCACGACCGCTACTTCATCGAGCGGACCACCGACAAGGTGCAGGCCCTGATGGGTGACGGCACCCTGCGGATGCTGCCGCGCGGCATCGACGAGTATCTGGAGCGCCGCGAGCGGCAGCAGGCGACGTCCACGCCGGCCGCGCCCGCCGCCTCGTCCCCGGCTCCCGCCGCCGCGGCCCCCGCGCCGCAGCCGGCGAAGCCGGCCGGGCTGTCGCGGGCCGCGCAGAAGGAGATGGCGCGCATCGAACGGCAGCTGGAGAAGGTGGAGAAGGAGGAGACCTCCCTGCACGCCGAAATGGCGGAGCACGCCACCGACTTCGAGCGGGTCGCGGGTCTCGACAGCCGGGTGCGTGAACTGGCATCCCAGCGTGAGGAGTTGGAGATGCGCTGGCTGGAGCTCGCCGAAGAGGACTGATGGGGCGTCCCGCACGCGTATAACGGCCCGGTTCCGGGGACAGGAACCGGGCCGTGTGCTGTCGGTGACCGGTGGTACAAAGAACGTCCGCTCAGCGGGCCGCCGTCGGCGGGTCATATGCCCTGATCGTGCGGTTCGCGAAGTCAACGAGGGAATGTTCATGTCGCAGCCGCCGCCTCCGCCCAATCAGCCACCACCACCTCCGGGCCAGCCCCCGCAGGGTGGTGGGTACGGCTACCCGCAGCAGCCGCAGGGCGGTGGGTACGGTTATCCGCAGCAGCCGCAACAGCCCCCGCAGGGCGGCGGTTTCGGCGCGCCCCAGGCTCCGCCCCAGGGCCCGTACGGGCAGCCCGGACCGCAGGGCCCGCCGCCGTACGGCCAGCCAGGTCCTTACGGGCAGCAGCCGCCTTACGGCCAGCAGCCGCCTTACGGCCAGCAGCCGCCGTACGGGCAGCCTCCGTACGGCCAGGGCCCCGGTATGTACGGCGGCCCCGGCGGTCCCGGAGGCTCCGGCGGGGGCGGCAACGGCAAGCTGATCGCGATCATCGCCGCGGCCGTCGCCGCGGTGCTGGTCCTGGGCGTCGGCAGCTGGCTGCTGCTCAGCGACAGCGACGGGGGCGGCGGTTCAGGGGATTCGGCGCAGGGCAGCCCGGACGGCAAGCCCGCCAGCACCGACGGCGACGAGCTGTTCAAGGTGAGGACGCCGGCGCTGCCCGATGAGGACTCGGTGCAGGCGCCGGGCGGCTGGGCGACGGAGAAGGTCTTCGCCAAGTCCGGGCTGCGAAAGATCACGGGATACGACGTGAACAGCGGCGGCGAGAAGTGGAACGTCCCGCTGCCCGGCCAGGTCTGCGGCGCCTCCCGGCACATGACGGACGATCACCTGACGGCCGTGGTGTTCGGCGAGACCCGTTCGTCCCAGGCCAAGTGCACCCGGCTCGGCGTCGTCGACCTGGACAAGGGCAAGCTGCTCTGGGACACCGAGATGCCGAACGCCGAGCGCTCCACCCAGGCCACGGTGACGATCGGTCAGAATGTCGCGGCAGCGCAGTGGATCGGCGGTTCGGCGGCGTACAAGGTCTCGCCGAGCAAGCCGGACAAGCCGCTGTGGCAGAGCAAGCCGAGCGCCGAGTGCCGCGACGAGGGCTTCGCCGGCGGCAAGGAACTGGTGGCGGTGGTCGCGTGCGGCGACTATCTGAAGCCCAAGATCAAGGTGCAGAAGCTGGAGCCGCTCAGCGGCAAGCAGAAGTGGGAGTTCGAGGCCCCGGCCGGCGTGGAGACCGCGCGCGTGGCCTCCGTGGACCCGCTGGTGCTGGTCGTCGGCGCGGGTGAGAGCACCCCGACCGACGTGATGACGGTCGGCGAGGACAAGCAGCTCAAGGGCAAGATCTCGCTCGGCGATCACAAGTACGACCCCGGCTGCAGCACCGAGGTGGAGTCCTGCTCCCGCATCACCGTGGACGGCCAGTACGTGTATCTGCCCTCTCAACAGCACCAGGGCGATTCCGAGTTCGGCCGGACCAACGAGATCATGGCGTTCTCCTTCAACGGCGGCCAGGAACGCTGGAAGGCACCGGCCGGTGACGGCCGCGAGATCGTTCCGCTGCGCATGGAGGGCGACAAGCTCCTCGGCTACCGCAAGCCGACGTACAACAAGGGCGGCGAGGTCGTCGGGATCGACACGAAGAGCCACAAGGAAGAGCTCTACCTGCGGAACCCGGCCGAAACCGCCCAGGTCGAGAGCGATTTGGCGGGCTCGCTCTCGGGTACCCCGGCACTCTTCGAGAATGGCCGGTTCTTCCTCTACAGCGACTCGATCAGGAAGCCCATGACGGGCGCTGGGGAGTACGGGAAATACATGGCGATCGGTTTCGGCAACGACTGATCCCGTGTCCGCCGTGGCGGCCCGCCGGCCCCGGCCGGCGGGCCGCCGCCGTCTTACGCCGGGCATTCTGCGCGGTAAGGGGCGCGGAAATCCGGGCAAGCGTGTAGCTTCCCGGACAGGACAGAGGCCCGGACTTGGGGGTGAGGACGGCCTCTGCGGAATGTGGGGGGATTAGGGAGTGAGGGGTTCCGGGATTGTGGGGGGTAGAGGTCTATGAGCGTTCGGCTGATGGTGGTTGATGACCACAGGCTGCTCGCCGAGGCGTTGGCCTCGGCACTGAAGTTACGCGGCCATCGTGTGCTGGCCGCAGCGGCGCCCAGCGCGGGTGCCGCGGACCTCGTGGTGACCCGGGCGCCCGAGGTGTGCCTGCTGGGGACCGCGACGCCCGCCGAGCCGGGCGTTTTCGACCCGGTGGTGCGGATCAAGAGAGAGAAGCCGCAGATTGCGGTGGTGGTGCTCGGGCCCGTGCCCAGCCCGCGCGGGATCGCCTCCGCCTTCGCGGCGGGGGCGTCCGGCTATGTGCGGCACGACGAGCGCATCGAGGGGGTGGAGCGCGCCATGATGAAGGCGCGGGCGGGGGAGTCGGCCATCGCGCCGCAGCTTCTCCAGGAGTCCTTCGCCGAGTTGCTCAACCCGGCGGCCGAACCGGACGACGAGGGGGCCAGGTTGCTCAGGCTGCTCACCCCGCGCGAGGTGGAGGTGCTGGTGCGGGTCGCCGAGGGGGAGGACACCCGGCTGATCGCGGTCGGCATGGGCATCGCGCCCAGCACGGCCCGTACGCACGTACAGCGGGTCCTGATGAAGCTCGGCGTCGGCTCCCGGCTGGAGGCGGCCGCGCTCGCGGCCCGTACGGGTCTGCTCGACCGGGCGGCCCGTCCGGTCAACCGCGGCGAGTCCGAGGAGGCGAGCCCGTTCTCCGAGGCGCCGCCCGCCGAGGAGTCCTGAACGCCCGCGCCACGCCCGTACGTTCGAACGTACGGGCGCGGCGCGGCGCGCACACAGGGGCGCGGGGAACTGCGCAAACCCCAGCAGGACCGCACCGCGCAGCGCACACAGGGGCGCGGGGAACTGCGCAAACCCCAGCAGGACCGCACCGCGCAGCGCACACAGGGGTCAGGGCGGAACGGCGCGGACGCCCCGTCAGCTGCCGCCGCCCGCACCGGCGTTCGGCCCGGAGTTATCGGCGGCATCCGCCGCCGGAGGCGGAACCGTGGGGCTCAGCCGCAGCCAGAGCAGGAAGGCCAGGCCGAGGACGAGCATGGCCAGGCCCGTCCACAGATTGATGTTGACGTTCTCGGCCTTCTCGATGTCGGCGTCGGTGGCGAAGATCCCGGCACCGGTGACGAGCACGCCGTAGACCACGAACAGCCCGCCGATGATGCGGCGCACGTCGAACAGCCGTGCCGCGGTCTGTGACTTCCGCTCCAGCTCCTCGACCTCGTGGGCCACAGCCGTCGGGTCCTGCTGCGGTCCCTGGGGGTTGGTGGGGTTGCTCTCGCTCATGGTGGATCAGACCCTCGCGGCTTCAGAAGGAGAACGGGATGTAGCAGATGGCGGCGAGCACGATGGCGCCCCAGCCCAGCAGCGCGGGCTTGCGGTACCAGGCGTCGTCGCCCTCGGCCGGGGGCTCCGCGAGGCCGGGCGAGACCGTCCCGTACACCAGGCCCTGGAGCTGTTCCACCGGCTTCGGCTTGGTGACCAGTGTGACGACCAGCATCACGACGGCACCGACCACGAACGCGACGATCGAGGAGACGAAGTTGGCGCCCTGCTCGCTGGGGATGTCGATGACGCCCTGCTTGTACAGCCAGAAGTAGTTGACCATCGCGGCGACGGTGCCGCTCAGCAGCCCCCAGAAGCCGGCCGCTGCCGTCGTCCGCTTCCAGAACATGCCGATGATGAACACCACGAACAGCGGGACGTTGAAGAAGGAGAACAGCGTCTGCAGGTAGTTCATGATGTTCTCGAACGAGGCGGCGATGAACGCCGTCCCCATGCCGATGAGCACGCCGACGACGGTGGTCCAGCGGGCCGTCCGCACGTAGTGCGCGTCGGGCTGCCCCTTCCTGAGGTACGGGGCCCAGATGTCGTTCGTGAACACGGTGTTGAACGAGGAGATGTTCGCGGCCATGCCGGCCATGAACGCGGCGATCAGACCGGTGACGGCGATGCCCAGCACACCGTTCGGCAGCAGGTCGCGCATCAGCACCGGGATGGCGTGGTTGTAGTCGAGCCCGCTGCCCGGCTTGCCCAGACCCGGCTCCATCACGAGGGCGATCAGGCCGGGGATGACGACGATGGCCGGGATGAAGATCTTCGGGAACGCGGCGATGAGCGGCGTGCGCTTGGCGGCCGAGATGTTCTTCGCGGACAGTGCGCGCTGCACCTCGGCGAAGTTGGTCGTCCAGTAGCCGAAGCTCATGACGAAGCCCAGGCCGAGCACGATGGTCAGCCAGTTGGCGCCGAGCGGGTTGCCCTGTCCGATGCCGGTGCCTTCCCACGCGGTCATGAACGAGCCGCCGTGCGAGCTTGTCAGCTTGTCGCTGAGGCCGTCCCAGCCGCCGACCCGCTTGAGGCCGAGCACGGTCAGCGGGATCAGCGCGGCGAGGATGACGAAGAACTGCAGCACCTCGGTGTAGATCGCCGAGGAGAGGCCGCCGAGGGTGATGTAGGCGAGGACGAAGAAGCCCGCGACGACGATCGCCACCCAGGTCTCCCAGCCGAGCAGCGCCTCCAGCACGATCGCCAGCGCGTACAGGTTGACGCCGGCGATCAGCACGGCGGACACCGCGAAGATGACCGAGCTCAGCAGGTGGGAGGAGGGGCCGAAGCGGTGCAGCAGGAACTCCGGTACGGAGCGCACCTTCGAGCCGTAGTAGAAGGGCATCATCACCAGGCCGAGGAAGACCATGGCGGGGATGGCGCCGACCCAGTACCAGTGCACCGTGTAGACGCCGTACTGCGCGCCGTTGGCCGCCATGCCGAGGATCTCGGTGGCGCCCAGGTTGGCGGCGACGAAGGCGAGACCGGTGATCCACGCGGGGAGCGACCGGCCGGAGAGAAAGAAGTCGAGGCTGGTCTTCACGCTGCGGCGGGCGGCGAAGCCGATGCCGAGGATGACGGCGAAATAGATTCCCAGCAGTGTGTAGTCGAGCCCGTTGATGGGGAGCCGTAGCCCCTCGGCGAGGTAGTGCATCGTCACTCTTTTCCGGTGGGGCCCGGGGGAACGTCACCCCCGGGGCACGCTTCTTCGCGCGATCGGAACGGTCGTGAACCTACTCGCCGGCCTTCGTTTCTTGAAGACTTCGGTTGCTGAGGTTTGTTTGATTGTGATGATTCGGCGCGCAACCTGAAGTGCTTTGCCCGGAATGCCGGTTGTCTACCCTGGGGAGCCGACGGCGGCGCCGGGGTGGTCGGACCGATTGACGCCCTTGTTCGAACGTGATTTATTGTGTTGAGAAATGTTGAGGGCGTTGGCTGAGGAGCCTGCACAGTGCTTCGATCTACCGGGGAACGGGCCTCGTACCCGCACGTGAAGAAGACCTCCCACCGGCTCGCGGACGGGCGGGAGATCATCTACTACGACGTCCGCGACGACGTCGTGCGCGCCGCGGCCGACCAGCGCCCGCTGCCGGTGACCAGTACCGACTCCGAGATCCGCTACGACCCGCTGCTGTCGGAGTGGACGGCCGTCACCGCGCACCGCCAGGGCCGTACGTACCACCCGCCGGCCGACCAGTGCCCGCTCTGCCCGTCCCGTGAGGGCCGGCCCAGCGAGATTCCCGAACCCGACTACGACGTCGTGGTGTTCGAGAACCGCTTCCCCTCCTTCGCCGGGGGGCCGGGCCCGGTGGGCGCGGACGGGGAGCACGGCCTGTTCGCGCACGCGCCGGGCGCCGGACGGTGCGAGGTCGTCTGCTTCACGTCCGACCACGACTCCTCGTTCGCCGACCTCACGCCCGAGCAGGCCCGGCTCGTCCTGGAGGCGTGGACGGACCGCACCGCCGAACTGTCCGGGCACCCCGGCGTCGAGCAGGTCTTCTGCTTCGAGAACCGGGGCCGCGACATCGGCGTGACCCTGGAGCACCCGCACGGCCAGATCTACGCCTACCCCTTCGTCACGCCGCGCACCGAGCGGATGCTGGCCTCCGTGGCCCGGCACAAGGAGCGCACCGGCGGCCGGAACCTCTTCGACGACGTCGTCGCCGCCGAACTCGCCGACGGGCGCCGGGTGGTGGCCGAGACCGAGCACTGGGTGGCCTTCGTCCCGCACGCCGCGCACTGGCCGTACGAGGTGCATCTGTACCCGCGCCGCCGCGTGCCGGATCTGACCGCGCTGAACGAACAGGAGCGCACAGATCTCCCACAGCTGTATCTGGAAACCTTGCGCAGGTTCGACCGGCTCTTCGGTCCGGAGGAACCGCGTACGCCGTACATCTCCGCCTGGCACCAGGCGCCGTTCCATGCGGCGGGACGCGGTGACTACGCCCTTCACCTCGAGCTTTTCACCATCCGCCGTACTTCCGGCAAGCTGAAGTTCCTCGCGGGTTCCGAGTCCGGCATGAACGTGTTCATCAACGACGTGCCGCCGGAAACCGCGGCCCAGCGACTGCGAGAGGTAGCGAGCCAGTGAGCAAGTTCTTGGTGACAGGCGGAGCGGGCTATGTGGGCAGCGTGGTGGCCGCCCACCTGCTGGAGGCCGGGCACACGGTGACGGTCCTGGACGATCTGTCCACCGGCTTCCGCGAGGCGGTCCCCGCCGGCGCGGAGTTCATCGAGGGGCGCATCCAGGACGCCGCGCGCTGGCTGGACTCCTCGTACGACGGGGTGCTGCACTTCGCGGCGCACTCGCAGGTCGGCGAGTCCGTCGTGGACCCCGACAAGTACTGGCGGAACAACGTCGGCGGCACCACCGAACTGCTCGCCGCCATGCGGGAAGCGGGCGTGCGCCGGCTCGTCTTCTCCTCCACCGCCGCCACCTACGGCGAGCCGGAGAAGTCCCCCATCGAGGAGGACGAGGCCGCAGCGCCGACCAACCCGTACGGCGCCTCCAAGCTCGCCGTCGACCACATGATCACCGGTGAGTGCCACGCGCACGGGCTGGCCGCCGTCTCCCTTCGGTACTTCAACGTGGCCGGCGCGTACGGGGAGATCGGCGAGCGGCACAGCCCGGAGACCCACCTCATCCCGCTGGTGCTCCAGGTCGCCCTCGGACAGCGCGAGTCCATCTCCGTCTTCGGCGACGACTACCCGACGCCCGACGGCACCTGCGTCCGCGACTACATCCACGTCGCGGACCTCGCCGAGGCGCACCTGCTGGCCATGGACGCCATGACCGCGGGCACCATCGAGGGCGAGCACCTCATCTGCAACCTCGGCAACGGCAACGGCTTCTCCGTGCGCGAGGTCATCGAGACCGTCCGGAAGGTCACGGGGCACCCGATCCCCGAGGTCGTCGCGCCCCGGCGCGGCGGCGACCCGGCCGTACTGGTCGCCTCGGCCGAGCGCGCGAAGAAGCGGCTCGGCTGGAACCCCTCCCGCGCCGACCTGGCCGGAATCGTCGACGACGCCTGGCAGTTCGCCAGGAAGGTGGAATCAGAGTGACAGACGGCGGCAGCGCGGCATCCGGCTTCGAGGCGGTCTACGGAACCGCCCCCGACGGCATATGGACGGCACCGGGACGAGTGAATCTGATCGGTGAACACACCGATTACAACGACGGTTTCGTGATGCCGCTCGCGCTGCCGCACACCTGTCACATCGCGGCCGCGCGGCGCGACGACGGCGTCCTGCGGCTGCACTCGGCGGAGACCGGCGGGGGAGTCGTCCAGCTGCACGTGGACGACCTCGCGCCGGAGGGCGCCACGGGCGACCGCGGCGGCTGGGCCGCCTACCCCGCGGGCACCGTCTGGGCGCTGCGCGAGGCGGGCCTCGCCGTGGGCGGCGCCGACCTGCACATCACCAGCACGGTGCCGACCGGTGCGGGGCTCTCCTCGTCCGCGGCGCTGGAGGTGGCGACGGCGTCCGCGATGAACGGCCTGTACGAACTCGGCCTGGACGCCGAACGCGTGGCGCGGCTGTGCCAGCGCGCCGAGAACGCCTTCGTCGGCGTGCCCTGCGGGATCATGGACCAGATGGCGTCGGCGTGCTGTACGGCGGGCCACGCGCTGTACCTCGACACCCGCGACCTCACGCAGCGTCAGGTCCCCTTCGACCTCGAAGGCCAGGGGCTGCGGCTGCTCGTCGTCGACACCCGGGTCAAACACGCCCTGGGCGACGGCGAGTACGCGAAGCGGCGGGCCGGCTGCGAGGCCGGCGCCGCGGCGCTCGGCGTGCCGGCGCTGCGGGACGTTCCGTACGCGGAGCTCGGCGCGGCACTGGAGCGGCTGCGGGACGGCGGACACGACGCGCTGGTGCCGCTGGTGCGGCACATCGTGACGGAGAACGAACGCGTCCAGGAGACGATCCGGCTCCTCGACGCGGGTGGCACCCGCGCCATCGGTCCTGTCCTCACCGCCGGACACGCCTCGCTGCGGGACGACTTCGGCATCTCCTGCGAGGAACTGGACCTGGCCGTGGACACCGCCAACGGCGCGGGCGCGCTGGGCGCGCGGATGACCGGCGGCGGCTTCGGCGGCTCGGCGATCGTCCTCGCGGAGGCCGCGGCGACGGAGAAGATCTCCGCGGCGGTCCGGGACGCCTTCGCCGCCGCGCAGTACGCGGCGCCGCGCGTCTTCGAGGCCACCCCCGACGCGGGGGCCCGCCGCGTCGCCTGAGACCCCACCCGTCCCGCCGCGCTGCGGCGGGACGGTCCGGGCGGGGCCGCGGAACGGTCCTGCGGCCGTGAAAGGGCCGCGCAGGCCCGCGATTTGGGGGAAAGTTTCGTCAACCTTCTTCCGTTGGCGGACCCTGCCCGTAGGCTGAGGGGCAGGCGCACCGGTGGGGGCCGGTGCCTGTCAGGGGGCGAGTCAGCCGGGTACGACGCCCGGGGCGGGGCAGCAGCAGCGCAGCGACACGGCGGCGGCCGTGGCGCCGCAGCGTCGCTTCCCGCAACGGGCGCCGTGCCCGCACTCCAGGGGGTGTCATGCAACGGATCCGTGTGCTGGTGGTCGACGACCACCGCATATTTGCCGAGTCCTTGGCGGCCGCGCTTGCGGCCGAACAGGACGTCGAGGTCGCAGCCGCCGGCAGCGGCCCGGCAGCGCTGCGTTCCATAGAGCGCGCGAACGCCGAGGGGCGCCGCTTCGATGTGGTGCTGGTCGACGCCGACTTGGGCGCGCCGGTCCCGCAGGCGGGGACCCACGCGCCGCATGTGGTGCCGCAGCAGGTGCCGGCGCCGCAGGTGCCGCCACCGATACTGACGACGGTCAGCCGGGGCAACGGGGACATGACGGCGAGTCTGTCCGGCACCGACGGCGCGACGCAGGAACACCCGGTCGTCGGGGGGATCCCCCTCGTCAGCCGCGTACGGCAGGAACACCCGCAGCTGCGCACGGTGGTGCTGGCGGAGCGCGACGACCCGCGGCACGCGGCGTCGGCGCTGCAGGCCGGCGCGGGGGGCTGGGTCGCCAAGGACTGCTCGCTGTCGCGGCTGTTGCAGGTGATCCGCGGGGTGCTGAAGGACGAGACGCATCTGTCGCCCGCGCTGCTGACGGGCGTGCTGCGGGAGTTGACGGCTTCGCGCAAGCACCGTACGGAGAGCGAGCGGCTCGTGGAGTCGCTGACCCCGCGCGAGCGGGAAGTGCTGCGCTGCATGGTCGCGGGCCTGGGGCGGAAGGCCGTGGCGGAGCGGCTGTATCTGTCGCCGCACACGGTCCGTACGCATATGCAGAACGTGCTGGGCAAGTTGGGCGTCCACTCGACGCTCGCCGCGGTCGCGCTCGCGCGCCGGGCGGGTGTGGGCCCGGTCGAACTGGAGCCCACCCCCGCGGTAGCCCACGCGAGGTAGCCCCGGCGGGCAGCCGCTTCAAGACGGGCCGAGCCCATTCCTTCCCGCCGCGGAGGTCTGGGGCCCGCTCCAGTCTTTCCCGCCGCAGCGGCAGTTGACCACGGCGTAACCGGCCGGCGGTCTCAGCGCATCCCGCGCTCAGACCGCCGGCCGGCCCCGTTCGCGGGGCCGCCGCTGCGGCGGAGAAGAGAGGCGCCTCGCAGCCGCCCACGGCGCGACGTGTCGGCGGTCTGAGCGCATCCGCGGTCACACCACTGGCCGGAGGACCGCCACCCCTCGTGGGGCGAGCGTCACGTAGTCGGTCGAGGGCCGGCCCGTGAGGAGATCCACGGCTGGTTCCCGCAGAGGGACATCGACTTCGCCCGCGCCGTGGTTGAGCAGGAAGAGGTAGGGGCCCGCCCCGTCCTCCCGCACCGTGGCCTGGACCCCCGCGGGCAGCCCGGGGAGGACCGGCTCCACCCGGGCCTCCTCCCGTACCTCGTCGAGCAGCGCCCGCATCGCGTCCCCGCGCAGCCGCGTGCCCACGTACCAGGCGACGCCCTCCCCGTACGCGTGCCGCGTCACCGCGGGCAGCCCGTCGAGGTCGCCGCCCGCGAAGCGGGACACCGCCTCCGCGCCTTCCAGGTCGATGACTTCCGACCACAGGTCGCCCTGTGCCTCGCCGACGGGCCCGCCCCGTACGGGGACCGTCGCGCGGGCCGCCATGGGCCAGAACTCCTCGACGCGCAGCCCCAGGACGTTCCGCAACGGCGCCGGATAGCCGCCCAGATGGACCCGGTCGGACTCGTCGACGATCCCGGAGAAGAAGGACACCACCAGATGCCCGCCCGCGCGGACGAAGGCCGTCAGCCGCTCAGCCGTCTCCTCCGACATCATGTAGAGGTTCGGCACCACGACCAGCCGATAGGGCGTCAGATCCCGGTCGGGCGGCACCACATCGGTGGGAACGTTGGCCTCCCACAGCGGCCGGTGGTGCGCCAGCATCAGGTCGGGCTGCTGGAGCGCCGTGGAGGGCCGGGCCTCCAGTTCCAGCGCCCACCTGCTGTGCCAGTCCTGTACGAGCGCGACCTCGGGCTGCCGTACGCGGGTGCCGGCGAGCTGCGGAACGGAGCCCAGCTCCCGGCCCAGTTCGCACACTTCGCGGAACGTACGGGTGTCCGTGCCGCCGTGCGGCACCATCGCCGAGTGGAACTTCTCCGCGCCGCCGCGGGACTGCCGCCACTGGAAGTAGATGACCGAGTCGGAGCCCTGCGCGATCGCCTGCCACGACCACAGCCGCATCGCGCCGGGCGGCTTCGGGGCGTTCCGCTGCCGCCAGTTGACGGCGCTGGGCGCCTGTTCCAGCAGCATCCACGGCTTGCCGCCGCCGGCCGACCGCATCAGGTCGAAGGTGAGCGCGGCGCTGAGGTGGGTGTGCGGGTCGTGCGGGTCCTGGTAGAAGTCCAGCGAGACGACGTCCTCGTGGCCCGCCCACTCGAACTGGTTCACCGGCTTGTGGTGCGCCATGAAGTTCGTGGTGATGGGCACCCCGGGGGTGATCTCGTCGACCACCGCCTTCTCCGTCAGGTGGCAGCCGAGCAGCGCGTCGTTGCTGAACCGCCAGTAGTCCAGCTGCTGGGCCGGGTTGGGGATCGCGGGCACGGACCGCGGCGGCAGCACCTCCTCGAAGGAGGCGTACGCCTGCGCCCAGAAGGCCGTCGACCAGGCCTCGTTGAGCTCGTCGACGGTGCCGTACCGGTCGCGCAGCCAGCCCCGGAAGTGCTCGGCCGACACGTCGCAGAAGCACTGCCGGGTGTGGCAGCCGTACTCGTTGCCGATGTGCCACATCGCGAGCGCCGGATGGTCGGCGTACCGGGTGGCGAGGTGCTCCACGAGCCGTTTCGCGTGCCTGCGGTAGACGGGGCTGGAGGGGCAGTAGTGCTGGCGCGAACCGGGGTTCATGACCACGCCCCCGGCGGTCACGGGGAGGATCTCCGGATGCGCGTGGGTGAGCCACGGCGGTGGTGAGGCGGTCATCGTGGCCAGACAGACGTCGATGCCGGCGTCCGCCATGTTGCCCATCACGCGGTCGAACCAGCCGAAGTCCCATTCGTCCGGGCGGGGTTCGACCTTCGCCCAGGAGAAGATCCCGGCCGTGACCATGGTGACCCCGGCCTCCTTCATCAGCTGGAGGTCCTCGGTCCACACCTCCTCCGGCCACTGCTCGGGGTTGTAGTCGCCGCCGAAGCTGATGCGCTGAACGGGTGGTGTGCGCAAGGGGCCTCCTCAGGCCGAGGTCTTGTAGATGCTCCATCCGCCGTCGACGACGAGGTTCTGCCCCGTCACATAGGACGCGTCGTCCGACAGCAGGAACGCGACGGTCCCCGCCACCTCGTCCGGGCGCCCGTGCCGGCCGGCGACCGTCTGCTCGACGGTCCGCTGTACGTCCTCCGCGCCGACCTGCTCCCAGGCGCGGGTCCAGATGGGGCCGGGCAGCACGCAGTTGACCCGCACCTCGGGCCCGTAGTCCACGGCCAGCTGCCGGCCGAAGCCGGTCAGCCCGGCCTTCGTCGCGGCGTACGCGGGCCGGCCCGGCAGCCCGAAGTGCGCGTGCACGGACGACGTCAGCACGACGGAGCCGCCGCGCGCGCGGAGGTCGTCGAGGCAGGCCCGTACGCCGAGGAAGGCGCCGGTGAGATTGACGTCCAACTGCGCCTGCCAGTCGGAGAGCGAGAGCGTCTGGGCCGTACCGGGGCGCATCAGCGCCGCGTTGCTGACGAGACCCCCGACGGGGCTGCGGAAGCCGTCGTGCGCGGTGCCCACGGCCCGCTCCCACGCGGGCGGGTCCGTCACATCGCCGAGGACGAAGGCGGCGCGGGCACCCGAGGCGGTGATCTCGCGGGCCGTACGGCGGGCGCCCTCCTCCTCGCTGTCGAGGATGACCACGGCGGCCCCCTCGTCGGCGAGCCGGTGTGCCACGGCGGCCCCGATCCCGGCACCGCCCCCGGTGACGATCACGGTCCGGTCAACGAAGCGTCCACCCATGCGCCGCATGCTAGGCGCTGCGTGCCGCGCGTGACCACGGTGCGCGGCCGGGGGCTCCCGGGTGTGCCGCGATGCGCCCCCGGTACGCCGGGCGCGTGCGCCTGCCCGGAACGGGGGTCTAGCCGGGAATGTTGTCGAACGGAGCCGTCAGCTGCCGCAGCAGGCCGGAGAGTTCAGCCCGCTGAGCGGTCGACAGTTCGACGAGGATGGCCCGTTCCTGCGCGAGCAGTCCGGCCAGCGCGCTGTCCGCGCGGTCCCGGCCCTCGGCGGTCAGCCGTACGAGGACGCCGCGCCGGTCGCTGGGGTCCGGAAGCCGTTCGACGAGGCCCTTCTTGGCGAGCCGGTCGATCCGGTTCGTCATCGTCCCCGAGGTCACCAGCGTCTGGGTGAGCAACTGCCCCGGCGAGAGCTGGTACGGGGTGCCCGCGCGGCGCAGCGCGGTGAGCACGTCGAACTCCCAGGGCTCCAACTCGTGCTCGGAGAAGGCGATCCGGCGTGCGCGGTCCAGGTGCCGTGCGAGCCGGCTGACGCGGCTCAGCACCTCGAGCGGATCCACGTCGAGGTCCGGGCGCTCGCGACGCCACGCTGCCACCAGTCGATCGACCTCGTCCTCCATGGGACCAGTGTAGTAGTTGTGTCGACGTGAAGTCTCTTGACGTCGAGACAAAGCTGGCGCGAGGCTGAGCTCATGGACCACACGGACCCTACGGCCTCCGCGGCCGCGCCCTCACCCCTGCCGCCGGCCGCCTGGGACCCGCACCAGTATCTCCGGCACGGCGACCACCGCTCGCGCCCCCTGCACGACCTGCTCGCGCGGGTCCCCGCGCTCCCGGCGGGACAGGCACCCCGCATCGCGGACCTCGGATGCGGTCCGGGCGGCCCGAGCCTCCCGCTGCTGACGCGCTGGCCCGCCGCGCACGTGACCGGGTACGACAGCTCGCCCGCCATGCTCGCCGAGGCGGCCGGGTACGCGGGCCGCACCGCGGAGGGCGGCGTCATCGACTTCGTCCAGGCCGACTTGACTCAGTGGCAGCCGGACGGCACCTTCGACCTGCTCTTCTCCAACGCCGCGCTGCAGTGGGTGCCCGGCCACGCCGACGCGCTCCCCGGCTGGCTCGACGGGCTCGCCCACGGCGGTGTCCTCGCCTTCCAGGTGCCGGGCAACTCCGGCGCCCCGAGCCACACTCTGCTCGCGGACCTGTGCCGCGGCGCGCGCTGGCGCGGGCGGCTGGCGCACTGCGTACGGCCCACGCCGGTGCTCGACCCCGCGGGGTACGCCGCACTGCTGGCCCCGCACGGCTGCGAGATCGACACGTGGGAGACCACGTACCTCCAGCTGCTGCCCGGCGAGGACGCCGTCTTCGACTGGGTGAAGGGCACGACCCTGCGCCCCGTCCTCACCGCGCTCGACGGCGATCCGGAGGCGCGGGACGCGTTCCTCGCCGAGTACGCCGCGCTGCTCCGCGAGGCCTACCCGCCCGGCCCGTACGGCACCCCGTTCCCGTTCCGCCGCGTCTTCGCGGTGGCCGTGAAGCGCTGACGGCGTGTCCGCCGCGCCGGAGGTCGTCCGGGTCCACTCGCGCCCCTCGAATAATCGGTTGCCGTCGTCCCCAGGGGGCGGCTTTCATCGGGGGATCCGGACCGGACGAACAAAGGTGGAGATGTATGCCCAGGGCCCCGCGGAACCGTTCTCGCACTCGAGGAAGGTCTTCCGCGTCAGCGCCACCCGCTGAGCGGCGGCGCTGAACCCGGCACGAACTCCTCGATGCGAGACGTCAGTTGATCTCTGGCCGTGCTTTCCGCATCTCTCCGGGAGTCTCTCTCCGATGTCCAGCCACACCCGCAACACCCGCCGCTCCGGCGGCACTTCACGGCGCGCCCGTACCGAGGCGCGCACCGCGTCCTTCCGCTGCCTGCACTGCGGCCTCGACGTACCGACCGCCGCGGCCGGCACCCGGCACCGCAACCACTGCCCGAACTGCCTGTGGAGCCGGCACGTCGACGACACCCCGGGCGACCGGGCAGCCGACTGCGCGGCCCGTATGGAGCCGCTCGCCATCTCCGTACGCGGCGACGGCGAATGGGTGCTCGTGCACCGCTGCACGGGCTGTGGCGTCCTGCACGCCAACCGCACGGCGGGCGACGACAACGCCCTCCCCCTGACCCGCCTCGCGGTCCGCCCCCTGGCCCAGCCCCCGTTCCCCCTGGAACGGCTCGGCAGCCTGTAACGCCGCCCGCCCGGCCCCCGCCCCGCGCGGGGACCGGGCGGCCGGCGTACCGAGCTGTCCTCACCCCGCCCGGCGGTCACGCTCCCGGCGTGCCGTCCACGAACAGGAGCCGACGGTCGAGGGCGGTCTCGCGGACCGCCAACGCCTCGGCGTACTCCGGGGAGACGTACCAGCGCCGGGCCGCCTCCATGGACGGGAACTCCACGATCATCAGCCGCGCTTCGGAGGGCCAGACGCCCTCCACCGCGTCCGGGCGCAGCCCGCGGGACAGATAGCGCCCCTCGTACCGCGCGATCGAGGCGGCGGCCAACTCGCGGTACGTGTCGGCGGCTTCCTCGTCCAGCACCGTCACTTCGGAGATCACATAGGCAGACATGCGCCCACCCTTCGCCGCGCGGGACAGGCGCGCAAGCGGCTTCCGCGATGGCGAGCACCCCGGTGGCCCCGTCCAGCAGGGCCCGCATCTCACGGTCGACCAGGATGCGGGGCGCCGTGTCAGGCGTGTTTCTGCCGTGCCCAGTCAAGGACTTCGGTCGCGTCGAGAGTGACTTCGGCGCCGATCGAGTCGGGAAGTGTGACCTGCTGTCCGCGGGCATAGACGGGGTGGACGTCGTACTTGTCCGCGACGGGGTCGTGGAGAACGTGCAGGCGGTCGTGCTTCCGGTCGACGATCACGTAGACCGGCACCTTTGCGTTGGCGTAGGCGGCGACCTTGTCGCGGAGGTCGTTTTTGTAGTTGCCGGAGGTCACTTCCAGGACCAGCCGGAACACTGCCGGGTCATAGCAGTTCTCTTTGATGTGGTGCTCTTCGATGTCGGAGTCCACCACGGCGAGATCGGGAATGGCGAAGTCCTCCGGGCCGTCGGGCAGCCACAGGCCGACGTTCTGAAGCACGGCGGTCTCTTCCTCGTCCAGGCCCGCCGCGATGAAGGGCCGCATGAGCTTGGTCAATGCCCTTGCGTGGGCGGCATCCGGTGCCGGGGTCACAGTGAGGATGCCTCCGATGATCTCGACGCGGTAGCCGGGCATACGCTCCGCGATCTCGTCGGCAGCCTGGAGCAGCGTCAGCGGACGGTCGTCCTCCGCGTACGGGTACTCGACGGGTGCTGCGGACATCGCGTGCCTCCCAGGGGCTGGTGTCGAGGCAATCATCGTAGGACGGCGGCCCCCTGGACGTCGCGTATGGAGACAGCCACCCGAAAGTGGAGCGTGGCCCCACCCCGCTCACCCGGATCTGCTGTGCTCGTCGCCTGCCTCAAGTGCGGTGGAAGTGCCCTGCACTTGAGATGAGGCGAGGCGCGCTCCCCGCGCGGCGCAGAGCAGCGCGGGGAGCCCGCCCCGCCCGAAGGGCGGGTCAGCTTTTGCGGTGGCCTATCAGGCGGGGTTTGGCTTCCATGCCGTCGAGGCCGTGCCAGGCGAGGTTCACCAGGTGCGCGGCGACCTCCGCCTTCTTCGGCTTGCGCGCGTTCAGCCACCACTGGCCGGTGAGGGCCACCATGCCGACCAGGGCCTGCGCGTACAGCGGGGACAGCTTCGGGTCGAAGCCGCGCGACTTGAACTCGCGGCCCAGGATGTCCTCGACCTGGGTGGCGATGTCGCTGATGAGGGAGGCGAAGTTGCCCGTGGACTGGGCGACGGGGGAGTCGCGGACGAGGATCCGGAAGCCGTCCGTGTCCTGCTCGATGTAGTCGAGCAGGGCGAACGCCGCCTGCTCCAGGAGCTCTCGGGGATGCCCCCCGGTGAGCGCACCGGTGACCATGTCCAGCAGGGCCCGCATCTCACGGTCGACGACGACCGCGTACAGGCCCTCCTTGCCGCCGAAGTGCTCGTAGACCACCGGCTTGGAGACCCCGGCCTTGGCCGCGATCTCCTCGACGGACGTGCCCTCGAAGCCGCGTTCGGCGAAGAGCCGCCGGCCGATGTCCAGCAGCTGCTCGCGGCGTTCCTTCCCCGTCATACGGCGGCGGGGGCGTTTCTTCGGCGCGGGGGTGCTGGTCTCGTCGGTCGGCACGGGTTCCATCATGCCGCGTCGGCTGTCTGCTCCTTGCGGCGGGAGTCGATACGGGTCTGCTTCGGCCAGCGCACGTTGTACGCCCAGCCCGCCCGCTCGAACCAGCTGATGAACCGGGCGCTGGAGTCCAGCTGCCCCTTCTCGACGCCGTGCCGGGCGCAGGTCGGGTCCGCGTGGTGCAGGTTGTGCCAGGACTCACCGCAGGACAGGACCGCCAGCCACCAGACGTTGCCGGACTTGTCGCGCGACTTGAAGGGGCGCTTGCCGACCGCGTGGCAGATGGAGTTGATGGACCACGTCACGTGGTGCAGCAGCGCGACCCGCACCAGCGAGCCCCAGAAGAACGCGGTGGCGGCACCCCACCAGGACCAGGTCACCAGACCGCCGACGACGGCGGGAAGCAGCAGCGAGACGACCGTCCACAGCACGAACTGGCGGGAGATCCGGCGGATCGTCGGGTCGTTGACCAGGTCGGGCGCGTACTTCTGCTGAGGCGTCTGCTCCTCGTCGAACATCCAGGCGATGTGCGCCCACCACAGGCCCTTCAGCAGGGCCGGCACGGTCTCGCCGTAGCGCCACGGCGAGTGCGGGTCGCCCTCGGCGTCGGAGAACTTGTGGTGCTTGCGGTGGTCGGCGACCCAGCGCACCAGCGGTCCCTCGACGGCCATCGAGCCCATGATCGCCAGCGCGATCCGCAGCGGCCGCTTCGCCTTGAACGAGCCGTGCGTGAAGTAGCGGTGGAAGCCGATGGTGATGCCGTGGCACCCGAGGAAGTACATGAACGTCATCAGGCCCAGGTCGAGCCAGCTCACCCCCCAGCCCCACGTCAGCGGTACCGCTGCGACCAGGGCGAGGAAGGGCACGGTGATGAACAGGAGCAGGGTGATCTGCTCGACGGAACGGCGCTTCTCACCGCCCAGCGTGGCGGACTCCTGCGGCGTCCCGGAGGCCCCCACCGCGGCGGAGGCCTGGGAGTCCGTGCTGTCCGCGGTGTCGTTTTCGGCGTTCGCGGCGCTGCCGAGCAGCTCCGGACTAGTGGTCATAGATGTCCCTCTTCAGACCGGGGCAGGCTACGGTTCCGTAACCTACGGAGTCGTAAGTATGGCAGCCCCCACAGGCGTATCAAGAGGTGCGAGGGGGATACGTACCTCCGAGAGCACCCCGGGGACTCCGTCCCGGTACCCGCGTCGGCCCGTCCTGACCACACAGCGGACGCCGGACCGGGGGAGTGCGACTGCCGCATATCCTGGGTGCGCGCCGGACAGCGCGGTCCGCGACCTGTCAGAAGCAAAGCTGCAAGGAGCCGTACCTGTGAGCAGTGCCGACAGCCAACAGCGCCGGCAGGGGCCCGGCGCGGAATCCGAGACGTCCGCGCTCCGCGCCGACATCCGCCGCCTGGGCGACCTGCTGGGTGAGACCCTCGTCCGCCAGGAGGGCCGGGACCTTCTCGACCTCGTCGAGCGCGTCAGGGCGCTGACCCGGAGCGACGGGGAGGCCGCCGCCGCGCTGCTCGGCCGGACGGACCTGCCCACCGCCATCAAGCTGGTGCGCGCCTTCTCCACGTACTTCCACCTGGCGAACGTCACCGAGCAGGTGCACCGCGGCCACGAGCTGCGGCAGCGCCGTGCCGAAGAGGGCGGCAACCTCTCCCGCACGGCGGACATGCTCAAGGACGCCGACCCGGCGCACCTTCAGGAGACCGTCCGGAACCTCGGCGTGCGCCCCGTCTTCACGGCGCACCCCACCGAGGCGGCCCGGCGCTCCGTGCTGACGAAGCTCCGCAAGATCGCCGAACTGCTGGAGGACAGCGACCCCTCCGAGCGCCGCCGCACCGATCTGCGGCTCGCCGAGAACATCGACCTCGTCTGGCAGACCGACGAGCTCCGTGTCGCCCGGCCCGAGCCCGCCGACGAGGCCCGCAACGCCGTCTACTACCTGGACGAGCTGCACAGCGGCGCCGTCGGCGACGTGCTGGAGGACCTGGCGGCCGAGCTGGAGCGCGCCGGGGCGCCGCTGCCGCAGGGCACCCGCCCGCTCACCTTCGGCACCTGGATCGGCGGCGACCGCGACGGCAACCCGAACGTCACCCCCGCCGTCACTTGGGACGTGCTGCTGCTCCAGCACGAGCACGGCATCACCGAGGCGCTCAAGCAGGTCGACGAGCTCCGCGGCGCGCTGTCCAACTCCATCCGGAACAGCGGCGCCTCGCAGGAGCTGCTGGACTCCCTGGAGCGGGACCTGGAGCGCCTCCCGGAGATCAGCCCCCGCTACAAGCGGCTGAACTCCGAGGAGCCCTACCGGCTCAAGGCCACCTGCGTACGGCAGAAGCTGCTGAACACCCGCGAGCGGCTGGCGGAGGGCATCCCGCACGCCGAGGGCCGCGACTACCTGGGTACGGGCGAGCTCGTCGACGACCTCACCCTGATCCAGGACTCGCTGCGCGAGCACCGCGGTGAACTCGTCGCCGACGGGCGGCTGGAGCGGGTGCTGCGCACGCTCGCCGCGTTCGGCCTGCAGCTCGCCACGATGGACGTGCGCGAGCACGCCGACGCGCACCACCACGCGCTCGGCCAGCTCTTCGACCGCCTCGGCGAGGAGTCCTGGCGGTACGTCGACATGCCGCGCGACTACCGGCAGCGGCTGCTGGCCAAGGAGCTGCGCTCCCGCCGCCCGCTCTCGCCGGCGCCGGCGCCGCTGGACGCGGCGGGCTCCAAGACGCTGGGCGTCTTCCACACCGTGCGGCAGGCGCTGGAGACCTTCGGCCCCGAGGTCGTCGAGTCGTACATCATCTCCATGTGCCAGGGCGCGGACGACGTGTTCGCCGCCGCCGTGCTGGCCCGCGAGGCCGGGCTGATCGATCTGCACGCCGGCTGGGCGAAGATCGGCATCGTGCCGCTGCTGGAGACCACGGACGAGCTGAAGATCGCCGACGAGCTGCTCGACGCGATGCTCTCCGACCCCTCCTACCGCCGCCTCGTCTCGCTCCGCGGCGATCTCCAGGAGGTCATGCTCGGCTACTCGGACTCCTCCAAGTTCGGCGGCATCACCACGAGTCAGTGGGAGATCCACCGCGCGCAGCGCCGGCTCCGTGACGTCGCGCACCGGCACGGCGTACGGCTGAGCCTCTTCCACGGCCGCGGCGGCACCGTCGGCCGCGGCGGCGGCCCCACGCACGACGCGATCCTCGCCCAGCCCTGGGGAACCCTGGAGGGCGAGATCAAGGTGACCGAGCAGGGCGAGGTCATCTCCGACAAGTACCTCGTGCCGTCGCTGGCCCGGGAGAACCTCGAACTCACCGTCGCCGCCACACTCCAGGCGTCCGCGCTGCACACCGCGCCCCGCCAGTCCGACGAGGCGCTGGCCCGCTGGGACGCCGCGATGGACACCGTCTCGGACGCGGCGCACGGCGCGTACCGGCGGCTGGTGGAGGACCCGGACCTGCCCGCGTACTTCTTCGCGGCCACGCCCGTCGACCAGCTCGCCGAGCTGCACCTGGGCTCGCGCCCCTCGCGCCGCCCGGACAGCGGCAAGGGCCTGGACGGACTGCGGGCGATCCCGTGGGTGTTCGGCTGGACCCAGTCCCGGCAGATCGTGCCCGGCTGGTTCGGCGTCGGTACGGGGCTGAAGGCGGCCCGCGAGGCCGGGCTCGACTCGGTGCTCGAAGAGGCCCAGGAGCACTGGCACTTCTTCCGCAACTTCCTCTCCAACGTCGAGATGACGCTGGCCAAGACGGATCTGCGGATCGCCCGGCACTACGTGGACACGCTGGTGCCCGACGAGCTCAAGCACGTCTTCGACACCATCGTGGCGGAGCACGAGCTGACCGTGCGCGAGGTGCTGCGGATCACCGGGGAGAGCGAACTGCTCGAAGCGGACCCGGTGCTGAAGCAGACCCTGAAGATCCGCGACGCCTACCTGGACCCGATCTCCTACCTCCAGGTGGCCCTGCTCGACCGGCAGCGCACCGCGGCGGCAGCGGAGGAGGAGCCCGACGAGACGCTCGGCCGCGCGCTGCTGCTGACCGTCAACGGCGTGGCCGCCGGACTGCGCAACACCGGCTGAACCGGCGGCAGTACGGGGCGTGGGCGCTCGCGCACTTGGTCACATGGAGTGCGGCAGCCTCACATGAAGTGCAGCAGCGCCCATGCCCCCGCCATCATCAGGGCGCCGAGCGCGCCCAGCGTCCAGGCGGTGCGCCGCATGCGCAGGCCGCCCGCCACCACGAGCGAGGCCAGCAGCAGCGCGCCGGCCAACGGGACCCAGGCGTACAGGATTCCGGCGGGCCCGGTGCGTACGGCCTCGCCGTTCTCGGCCGCGGTGTCGCCAGTCTGAGCGCCGCCCTTGCCGTCGGACGGCTCGCCGGAGCCGTCCCGGAGCGCCACGTCCAGCGTGTCGCCGGGCTCTCCCGAGACCGTCGACGAGATCGTGACCTTCCCCCGTGCGTCCCCCTGGCCCGCGGCCGGGGTGAACGGGCCCGAGCAGGTGTCCGCGGCGCAGCTGGTGACCTTGAGGGTGCCGCGGGTGTCGCCCTGCATCGCGGTCTTCGCCGTCCCCCACGACGTCCAGACGCCGACGCCTATGAGCAGGACGGCGACGAGCGTCATGAAGAGCTGTTTCACCAGGAGCAGCAGTCCGTACGCACTCTCCCCGGCTCGACGGGTGCGGCTGCGCTTGCTCTTCTGGCTGTTCGGCATGGACGGGATCCTTCGGGAAGACCGTGTGGAAGGTCAACCTCCGCACCCCGCTTGGTCCGTATTACGTGTTATACGTCCCCTGTGCCCGCTCGAGGCCGTCCACGATCAGGGACTCCACGGCGTCGGCGGCGCGGTCCGTGAAGTAGTCCAGCTCCTTGCGCTCGGCGCCGGAGAAGTCCTTGAGGACGTAGTCCGCCACCTGCATCCGCCCGGGCGGCCGGCCGACGCCGAACCGCACCCGGTAGTAGTCGCGGCCCAGCGACTTCGAGAGCGACTTGAGCCCGTTGTGGCCGTTGTCGCCGCCGCCCAGCTTCAGCCGCAGCGCGCCGTAGTCGATGTCGAGTTCGTCGTGGATGACGACGATCCGCTCCAACGGCAGCTTGTAGAAGTCCCGCAGCGCGGTGCCCGGGCCGCCGGACAGGTTCATGTACGTCATCGGCTTGGCCAGGATCACCCGGCGGCTGGAGACCCCGGGGGTTCCCATCCGGCCCTCGACCACCTGGGCGCGGGACTTGTGCGCCTTGAACTTGCCGCCCATCCGGGCCGCGAGGAGATCGGCCACCATGAAGCCCACGTTGTGCCGGTTGCCGGCGTATCCGGGCCCCGGATTGCCCAGACCCAGGACGAGCCAGGGGTCGTTGGGGGAGGGGGCGGTCTCGTTGGTCGGCATCTCCGGTCCTCGGGAGGTCGGTGGGTGGTCGCTGACGGGTCCACACATACACGACTGCCGCCGCGCGTCAGCGGCGCGCGGCGGCAATCGTGTTGCGTGGGACGCGGAAAGAGCAGGCGTCGCCGGGGAGTTACTCGGCGGTCTCGCCCTCGGCGCCCTCTTCGCCCTCGGCGGGCTCCTCGGCCTGCGCGGAGAGGATGTGGATGACGGCCTCGTCGTCGTCGAGCGTCAGGGTGGTGCCCTTCGGCAGCTTGACGTCCTTGGCGTAGACGGTGTCGCCCGCGACCAGGCCCTCGATGCTGACGGTCACCGACTCCGGGATGTGCGTGGCCTCGGCCTCGACCGGCAGCGCCACCCAGACGTTCTCCAGCAGGTTCTGACCCGGGCCGAGGTCACCCTCGGTGTGGATCGGGACCTCGACGTGGACCTTCTCACCCTTCTTCACGGTGAGCAGGTCGATGTGCAGCAGGAACTGGCGGATCGCCTCGCGCTGCACGGCCTTCGGGATGACGAGTTCCTTCTTGCCCTCGACGTCCAGGTTGATCAGGACGTTGGAGTTCTTGAGGGCCATGAACATGTCGTAGCGGGGAAGCTCGACGTGCACCGGCTCGGCACCGTGGCCGTAGATGACCGCCGGGACCTTCTCCTCGCGGCGGAGACGGCGGGCGGCGCCCTTGCCGAACTCCTTGCGGACGGTGGCGGAGATGTTGACTTCAGCCATGATCGCGCTCCATTCGTAGCGACGGGACAGTTGCGGTGTCACTCGGTCCGTCCACGACAGACCAGCGGCTACGAAGAGCGCGCGTCGATAACGGATGAGCCGTACGTCCGCGCACTGCGCAAACGAAGCGGCCTCCCTCGCCGAGCGACTCGCAGAGTCTACGCGGCGGGGGAGGCCGTCCGGAAATCGATCTCGGGTAGGCCCCGGGTGTCAGGCCTGCTCTTCGAAGAGGCTGGTCACCGAGCCGTCCTCGAAGACCTCCTGGACCGCACGCGCGATCGTCGGCGCCATCGAGAGCACCGTGATCTTGTCCAGCTCCAGCTCACCCGGAGTCGGCAGCGTGTTCGTGAACACGAACTCGCTCACCTTGGAGTTCTTCAGACGGTCGGCGGCCGGGCCGGACAGCACGCCGTGCGTCGCCGTGACGATGACGTCCTCCGCGCCGTTGGCGAACAGCGCGTCGGCGGCGGCCACGATCGTGCCGCCGGTGTCGATCATGTCGTCGACCAGCACGCAGATCCGGCCCTCGACCTCGCCCACGACCTCGTGCACCGTCACCTGGTTCGCCACGTCCGGGTCGCGCCGCTTGTGCACGATGGCCAGCGGGGCACCGAGGCGGTCCGCCCAACGGTCGGCGACACGCACGCGGCCGGCGTCCGGCGAGACGATGGTCAGCTTGTCCCGGTCGACCTTGGCACCCACGTAGTCCGCGAGCAGCGGCAGCGCGAACAGGTGGTCCACCGGGCCGTCGAAGTAGCCCTGGATCTGGTCGGTGTGCAGGTCGACCGTGAGGATCCGGTCGGCGCCCGCGGTCTTGAGCATGTCCGCCATCAGCCGGGCCGAGATGGGCTCGCGGCCGCGGTGCTTCTTGTCCTGCCGGGCGTAGCCGTAGAACGGCACGATCACGGTGATGCTCCGCGCCGAGGCGCGCTTCAGAGCATCGATCATGATGAGCTGTTCCATGATCCACTTGTTGATGGGAGCCGTGTGGCTCTGCATCAGGAAGCAGTCGGCGCCGCGCGCGGACTCCTGGAAGCGGACGTAGATCTCACCGTTCGCGAAGTCGAAGGCCTTGGTCGGGACCACACCGATACCCAGCTGCTTCGCGACCTCCTCGGCGAGCTCAGGGTGGGCGCGGCCGGAGAAGAACATCAGCTTCTTCTCGCCGGTCGTCTTGATCCCGGTCACTGGACTGTCTCCTTGAGTTCCGCTGCGCGTGCGTGCGCCTTTACCGTACGCCCCACTACAGAGGGGTGCGTACCCGGTCCTGGTGTGACGCAGTCGGCTCAGCCCGCGTCTTCCGAGGGCTCCGAGGCGCTCTCGGCGGCCTGTGCGGCGGCGCTGCCGGGGCGCTTTCTGGCCACCCAGCCCGTGATGTTCCGCTGCTGACCGCGGGCGACGGCGAGCGAACCGGCGGGCACGTCCTTGGTGATGACGGAGCCCGCGGCGGTGTAGGCACCGTCCCCGACAGTGACAGGTGCCACAAACATGTTGTCCGCGCCCGTCCGGCAGTGCGAACCGATCGACGTGCGGTGCTTGTTGACCCCGTCGTAGTTGACGAACACGCTCGCCGCACCGATGTTGCTGTGCTCGCCGATGGTGGCGTCCCCCACGTACGAGAGATGCGGCACCTTCGTGCCCTCGCCGATCTCCGCGTTCTTGATCTCGACGTAGCTGCCGGCCTTCGCCTTCACGCCGAGCCGGGTGCCGGGGCGCAGATACGTGTACGGGCCGACCGAGGCGCCCGGGCCGATCTCCGCGCTGTCCGCGACGGTGTTGTCGGCCTTCGCGCCGGCGCCGAGAAAGGTGTCCGTGAGCCGCGAGTTGGGCCCCGCGGTGCAGCCCGCGCCGAGGTGGGTGCTGCCGCGCAGCAGGGTGTTGGGCTCGACCTGCGCGTCCGGCTCGTACGTCACGCCGACGTCCAGCCAGGTCGACGCGGGGTCGACGACGGTGACGCCGGCGAGCATCGCGTCCTCCAGCAGCCGGTCGTTGAGCATCCGGCGCGCCTCGGCCAGCTGTACGCGGTTGTTGATGCCGGCGATCTCCCGGTGGTCGCCGGCGAGTGCGGCGCCGACACGGTGGCCCGCTTCCCGGAGGATGCCGAGTACGTCGGTGAGGTACTCCTCGCCCTGGCTGTTGTCCGTACGGACCTTGCCCAGCGCGTCGCCCAGCAGTCGCGCGTCGAAGGCGAACACCCCGGAGTTGATCTCCCGGATGGCGTGCCGCTGTGCCTCGGTCGCGTCCTTGTGCTCGACGATCGCGGTCACTTCGGCGCTCTCCGGGTCGCGCACGATCCGCCCGTAGCCGGTGGCGTCCGGCACCTCGGCGGTGAGCACGGTGACAGCGTTGCCGTCGGCGGCGTGCGTGTCGGCGAGCGACTGGAGGGTGGCGCCGCTGAGCAGCGGGGTGTCGCCGCAGGCGACCACGACCGTGCCCTCCAGCGTGACGCCGTCGTCCGCGAGGGACTCCAGGCCCATCCGTACGGCGTGCCCCGTGCCGTTCTGCTCGTGCTGTACGGCGGTCCGCACCTCCGCGTCCGCCTCGGAGAGGTGCGCTGTGACCTGCTCCCGCGCGTGACCGACGACCACGACGAGGTGCTCGGGGCCGAGGCTGCGGGAGGCGGCGACGACATGGCCGACCAGGGAACGGCCGCAGATGTCGTGCAAGACCTTGGGCGTCGCCGACTTCATGCGGGTGCCTTCACCCGCTGCGAGTACGACGACGGCTGCCGGGCGATTGGCGCTCACGGGTGTGCCCTTCGGCTACTGGGGGTCCGGGGATGACACCCGCAGGATACCGGGGGGTAAAGCAAGGAAGGCTCCCCCGCCAGGACTCGAACCTGGAACGATCGCACCAAAAACGATAGTGTTGCCGATTACACCACAGGGGATGGCACATCAGACCAATTCGGACAGTTGCTCCGCCTGGTCGATCCGACACCCAACACTATGCCGTACCACCGGCCTTCGACGCGACGGTATGCGATCACGGCACCACGCGTTCCCGCACATGTTCCCGCGCACGTCTCTTCGCACGTCGGCGCGCACGCCCCTCCGTACCGGCGGCAGAGCGGATGGAACAGGACCTTCCGGGGCTCTCCCGGATAACCGGTCGACAGCGGTCGTACGCTGGGCGGTATGACCGGGACGGGGGACAAACCAGCCGTGGCGGGACCGTGGTGGTGGGACCGGCCACGGGGCATGGTGCTGGATGTGCTGCTGGCCGCGGGGGCGGCCGTCGAGTGCGCGGTGCAGGGTGTGCCGTTCGCTCATGAGGCGGGGATTCCGGAGGGGTTCGGGGTCGCGCTGGGGATACTGGCCGGAGCCGTGCTGGTGCTGCGACGGCAGTGGCCGATCGCCGTCGTGCTGGTGTCGATCGCGGTGACACCGGCCGAAATGGGGTTCCTGCTCGGCTTCGTGGGGCTGTATTCGCTCGCCGCCTCCGACGTGCCGCGCCGGACCATCGGGCTGCTCACGGGGATGCAGGCGGCGGGGGCATTGATCATCATCCTGATCCGGGTGCACCAGAGCATCGGGCAGGACCCGGACTTCAACCCGCCGACCTGGTTCATTCCGCTGGTGTCGGTGCTGATGGCGCTCGGCCTGACCGCGCCTCCCGTGCTGTTCGGGCTCTATGTGGGCGCGCGGCGGCGGCTGGTGGAGTCGCTGCGGGAGCGGGCCGACGGACTGGAGCGGGAGCTCGCGCTGCTCGCGGACCGCGCGGAGGAGCGCGCCGAGTGGGCGCGCAACGAGGAACGCACGCGCATCGCGCGCGAGATGCACGACGTGGTGGCGCACCGGGTGAGCCTGATGGTCGTGCACGCGACGGCCGTACAGGCGGTCGCGTCGAAGGCCGAGACGCAGGACGACATGGCGAAGGCCTCGCAGAACGCAGGGCTGGTCGGCGACATGGGCCGGCAGGCGCTCACCGAGCTGCGCACCATGCTCGGCGTTCTGCGTTCCGAGCCCGCGGGTGCGACGCCGTCGCGTCCGGCCAGATCCCCGCGCCCGGACGGGGACGGAGCGCCGGCGGACGGAATGCGGGCGGTCTCCTCCGGCGGGGCGACGCGGCAGGAGGCGCCGGTGCGGACGGCCGTGTACGGCACGGGTGCCGCGGAGTCCGCGTCCGAGGGGGAGGGCGGCGACGGTGGCCCCTCGCTCGGTGAACTCGACGGTCTGGTCGAGCAGTCGAGGGCCGCGGGGATGACGGTCGAGCTGTCCGTCGAGGGGGACACGAAGGGCTACGCGCCGCACGTCGAGCGGGCCGCGTTCCGCGTCGTGCAGGAAGCGCTGACGAACGTGCACAAGCACGCGGGCGGCGCCCGCGCGTGGGTGCGGCTCGCGTGCCGGGACGGCGAGGTCGCCGTACGGGTGGAGAACGCGCCGCCGGCCGAGGGCGCGGGCCCGGCCGACGCCGGACTGCCGAGCGGCGGCAACGGCCTGGTGGGGATGCGGGAGAGGATCTCCGCGCTGGGCGGGGGCTTCGTTTCGGGCCCCACGGAGGCGGGCGGCTTCCGGGTGTCGGCGGTCATCCCCGAGAGCGAGGACGCCGCGTCGTGAGAGCGGACCGGGCCTGAGGGGCCCGGGCCGGTGCGGTTACTCCGCCTCGTACGGGGTGAGCCGTTGCGGGCGGGTGCCGGTGATGAGCGCGGTGAGCGCCGCGTCGAAGTCGGCGCCGAGGTACCAGTCGCCGGTGTGGTCCAGCCCGTACACGCGGCCGTCCCGGTCCACGGCGAGCAGGGTCGTGCCGTCCCCCTCCGTGCCGAGCGGGCAGATCTCCGTACCGAGGGCGCGGCCGAGGTCGGAGAGCGTACGGGCGGAGTGCAGCCCGGGGAGCGGGTCGATCCGCACGGACGCCGGGGCGACATGGCGGCCGGGCCCCGTGGGGTCGACGGTCAGCGCGCCGAACTCGGCCCAGATCTCGACCGCCGCGGGCAGCACCGAGTGCTGGTGGCCGGCGGCGGTGGTGTGCCCGCGCAGGGTGTCGGCCCACTGTTCGGCCCGCAGCATGTCCCAGCGGCCCGGCTGCCAGCCGGAGGCGCGCAGCGCGTCGTCGACGGCGACGGAGAAGCGGGTGGTGGAGCTGCGTTCGTGGGGAACGCTCAACGGGACTCCTCCTGGGCGGGATCGGTGGCGCGGACGCCGAAGTGGGCGAGGAGCGCCGTGCAGGTGCGGCAGGGCGGGGCGTAGCCGCCGTGCAGGGGGTCGCCGTCCTCGCGGATGTGACGGGCGGTGAGTTTGGCGTGTTTCAGCGCCCGTTTGGCCTCCGTGTGGGTGAGGGGTTTGGCTGGTTTTCCGGCTTTCTTGCCCGTACGTTTCCCGGCCCGCGCCGTCTCGGCCGCGGTGAGATGGCGGGAGAGCAGCACCGTCTCGGGGCAGCGTCCCGTCCACCGTTCGCGGTACTCCGTGGTGAGGGTGTCCAGGAAGTCCTGGACCAGCGGGTGCAGTTCGGGAGGCCGGTCGCTCTTGCTCCCGGTGCAGGTGAGCGTCTCGCCGCGGACGAAGAGCGCGGCGGCCACGGCGGGGAGGATGCCGTCGCGGCGGTGTTGTGGCACGGGCGCGGTGTCGGTGGGCGCGTTGACCCAGCCGACGCGCGGGTCCGAGGCGCCCGAGCCCTGTGCGGCGGCGCCGTTGTGCGCGCCGCGGGGTGCGGCGTCTGCGTCTGGCGGTGGTGCGGTGTGCTGCATGTGCCTTTCCTCCCCGGGCAGCCCCTTGTGTCGTGCGTGTCGTTCCTGTCGCATGTGTCGTGTGTGCCGTCGGGGGCCGCGCCAAGTATGCAGTGTGCCGGGTGAGTCGATCATGCCGACCGTCATGTCATGGGCGTGTGACGGTTTTCCGCTGGGCCGGGTACAGGGCTGGTGATCCCGCCCGGAGCGGGCGAGCATCGGTGCGTTGGTCCGGCTGTGAGGCAGGAGTCCTGTGATGCGCAGTACGTCTCGTCGTGGCAGTGCGTCCCGTCGTGTGAAGGGCCTTCGCCGTGTGATGACGGTCGCGGTGGCCGTACCGGTTCTGGTGTGCGCCGTGACGGCGTGCGGTACCGACGGCTCCGGCGGCGGGGGAGAGCGGGGCGAGGGGCGCGGGCAGCGTGCGGGCGGGAGCCCGGAGGACTCCGCGGGCGCCGGCGGCTCCGGCGGTAAAGCGGGCGGCGGGTCCGTACGGCCGCCGGACGAGCGGCGGTTGGCGTCCGCGCTGCTGAAGGACGGGGACGTGCGCGGCTACCGGGCGCAGCGCAACAGCCAGGACGCGCTGCCCCCGGAGAACACCATGTCCGCCGACAGACGGGAGTGCGCCCCGGTCACCGACACGGTCGACTCCCGCCCCGAGTACGCCAGGACGGCATACGTCAGCGGCACCGTGGCCAAGGGCGACCTCGGCACCGGCAGCGTGCTCCAGCAGGTGCTGCTCGCCTCGTACAAGGCGGGCGACGCACGCAAGTGGCTGGCGGAGCTGAAGCGTGCCGTGGGCGAGTGCGAACGGTTCACGGGGTCCGTCGGGACGGGCGAGCAGGCCCGGTTGGTGATCGAACCGGGCGAGGACGTACGGGTCGGGGACGACTCGGTGCGCTTCACCATGAAGGACGCGCGGGGGAAGGACTCACCGACGGTGTTCACGGTCGTGCGCGCGGGGGACAGTACGGCGACGTTCATGTCGGTGGGCGTTTCCGGCGAGCCCGTACCGGTCGCGGAACCCGTCGTGGCGAAGCAGCACGAGAAGTTGGCGGCGGCGGAACGGAGTTGAGACAGGGGCCGCCGGAAGGCCGCTCGGGCAGCGGAGTCCCGGCCCCCGCTGCCGGGCGGAGGGCCGGTGACTGGCCGAGCCACTAGCGCATAGGCTGTCGTGAGTCAGCCAGACGCAGCAGGGGGCAACCGCCATGACGACAGGTGGGAGTGGGACGGCCAGTCACCGGACGTCAGCACCGCCGAACCGGGCCTACGCCGGGCAGCTCGTGAACTTCCCGGACCCGGTACGGGCCGCCCGGCACCCGCGGGGCGTCCGGGTGGACGAGGACGGCTTCCCCGTCTTCACCCCGTACGCGCGCGCCGCCGCCGAAATCGCCGCCCCGCCCGAGGGGTTCGGCGGGGACGAGCTGCGGCTGACGGACTTTGTGTCCGCGAACGCCGCGCTGCACGCCTCCGGGCACGAACTGTGGGCGGATCTGCCGATGGTGGCGACCCCGCACGGCTGGACCTGGCACCATGTCGCGCGCAGCCGCCGCATGGAGCTGGTGCCCGTCGAGGTGAAGGCGCTGCTGCGGCACCACGGCGGGCTGGCGACGGCCGCCGTCGACCACGGCAAGGGCGGTACGCGCCCCCTCCAGGAGACCAAGCCGGCGCACTTCGAGGTGCCGCACGGTACGGCCGTCAGCGAGGCTCAGGTGGCCGAGGCGGAGGAGAAGCTGGGGTACCGGCTGCCCGGCGCGTACCGCGCGTTCCTGAAGGCGGCGGGCGGCTGCGCGCCGCGCGGCGCCGCGCTGGACGCGGAGCTCGGACTGCTGGTGGACCAGCCGTTCTTCACCGTCCGCGACGAGGCGGCGGTCAACGACCTCGTCTACATCAACAAGTGTCTGCGCGACCACCTCACCAAGGACTACCTCGGCGTCGGCTTCGTCCAGGGCGGCCTGGTGGCGGTCAAGGTGAAGGGCGACGCGATCGGTTCGGTGTGGTTCTGCGCGTACGACGACGCGCGGGACGGCGAGGGGCTCGGCGTACAGGAGCGGGTCGACCGGCTGCTGCGGCCGTGCGGCGCGGACTTCGACGACTTTCTGCTGCGGCTCGCGGGCAGCCCGCCCGAGCTGGAGACCGTGGCGAACCTGATGGTGGACGGCGGCTTCGCGCGCGCCGTCCAGGTGTAGGGAGTTGAGGGCGCGATGGTGACCTTCGCACAGGCGCAGGAGCGCGCGGAGCGCTGGGTGAACGCGGACGTCCCCGGCTACCAGCAACGCGAGGTGCGGGTCCGGGAGTTCGACCTGGGCTTCGTGGCGTGGGCGGAGGACCGCGACGACGGCCCGACGTCGGACGGCAGCCGGGTCCGGCTCGTCGTGGCCCGGGACACCGGCGATGTGACGCTGTGGCCGGGCCTCCCCGTGGGCGAGGTCATCCGCCGCTACGAGGAGGAGTACGGCCGCCGCGCCGCGCCCGCGCCCTCCGACGCGCCGCCCCAGCGCGTGGACTTGGAGGCGACGTCCTTCCTGCTCACCCCGCCCGAGTGGCTCCAGGAGGCGGCGGACCGCTCCGCCTCGGACCGCCCCGCCGCCGGCACCCCTGTCGCCGGCACCCCCGTTGCCGGCACGCCCGCTGCCGCGTCCGCGGGTCCGGGTGCGCCTCCGCCGCCGAGCGCGCCGCCCTCGGCGGGCACGCCGGACTGGGACGCCGTATCCCGCGGCCCCGGCGCGGGGTCCGACTCGCCCGGTACGCCGAACGGTTCGTCCGGTGACACGCCCGCCGACGCCGTGCCCTCCGGCTTCACACCTGCCGACGCGGTGCCTTCCGCCGACGCTCCACCGCCCGGTACGCCCGCCGGCCCGGCCGCGGCCGCGAGCGACTGGGACGCCGTGTCCAGCGGGCCGGGTGCGGCCACGCCGTCGGCTTCCGGCTCCGGCGCGGAGACCAACGCGCCCGGTGCGACGAACGGTTCGGGCGGTGCCACGCCCGCCGACGCCGTGCCTTCCGCCGACGCTCCGCCGCCCGGTCCGCCCGCGTCCGCGAGTGGTTGGGACGCGGTCTCCAGCGCGCCGGGTGCGGGCTCTGCCGCCGGTACGCCCGGCCCGGGCAGCGGCTGGGACGCCGTGACGCGGGGCGCCGGGAGCGCCTGGGACGCCGCGGACACCAGCTCCTCCGGGAGCGGCGAGGCGCAGGCGCCGCCCGCCACCGTGTTCGCGCCGCCCCTCGCCGGGGAGGACGACGAGGAGGAGCCCGCGCCGGCCCCGGAGGCCGAGGCGCGTACCGAACTGATGCCGGACGGCGGGGGGTTGCCGCAGACCGCGGCCTCCCCGGCCGCCGACGGCCCGGAGGGGAAGCAGGGCGGCGACTCCCCGGACGCCCCCTCGGGCGACGACTCCACGGGCGGCGTGCACCACGCGGCGACCATGCTCGCCGAACCGGGCGGACAGGGCGGACCGAGCGGACAGGCCGCCCCCGCGGCTCCCGGTGTGCCCCACGCGCCCCACACCCCGAACCCGCCCGGCGGCCCGCTGCCTGCCGAGGCCGGCGCCGCCGACATCGCGGACGCCGACACCAGCCGTGCCCCGCGGGAGGGTTCCGCCCCGTCGGGCCCCTCGCGGCGCGGCAGCGGCCCCTCCGTGCCGCCGCCTCCCGGCGCGCCCGGCACCCCCGGCGCCCGCCCGGGTGCCTCCGCACCCGCCGGCTCCGGTGCGCCCGGTGCGCCCGCGGGCGGCTATGTGCCGACCCAGATGGTGTCCGCCGACGACGTGGCCAACAGCGGTGGACAGCCCGCCGGTTCGGACGACAAGGACGGCGTGCACCACGCGGCGACCGTGTTCGCCGAGCCCGCGCAGGGCAGCGGACCCGGTGCCCCGCCCCAGCCCCCCGCGCCCCCGCCCGCCCCGTCGGCCCCGGCCGGCGGCCCGGGTGGCGGCAACGACGTGCACCACGCCGCGACCATGCTCGCCGGCCCCGCCGGGACCCCGCCCCCGCCGGGAGCCCCGCCCGCCGCTCCGGGCCCGCCCCCAGCGCCGGGCGCCCCGGGCACTCCGCCAGTGGTGCCTGCCGGTACGCCGCCTCCGCCCGGGCCGCCCCCGCAGCCGGCCGGCGGCCCGCCCGCAGGCGGCCCCGCGTACGGCTATCCGCAGAACACCGGCCAGCCCACCGTGGGCCCCGGCTACATGGCCGTACTGCGCTACCGCGCGCCGGACGGCTCCGAGCAGCAGCTGATCCGCCGTTCCGCGCCCGGCACCCCGCATCCGGAGTGGCAGATCCTGCACGAGCTGCGCGGGATGAACGTGCCGCCGCAGCAAGTGCTGGAGCTGCACACGGAGTTGGAGTCCTGCGATCTGCCGGGCGGCTACTGCGCGCGGATGATCCGCGAGACGTGGCCGCAGGTGCGGATCACCAGCACAGCGCCGTACGGCACGGACCACGCGTCCCGCCGGCAGGGCATGCGGCATCTGCTGGAGCATCAGGGCGAGCTGCACCAGGTCGCGGACGGCCCGGCGCGGCCGGCGCCGCACCGGGCGCCGCTGCCGCCGCCGCAGCAGATCCAGCCCGCGCCGCCGGTCCCGCCGGACGCGATCGGCCAGGAGCTCCAGCAGGCCTTCGGCCCGCAGGGCGTGTTCCGCTTCGACCAGCACGCGGTGTCCCGGCAGGGCGTGCCCGACATCGTCGGGCAGCTGCTGGTGTGGGCCGGACTGCCGCTCGACATGGGCCCGTTCTTCTGGGGCCAGGCCCAGCCGGGCCGCCCGGTGCCGACGCTGGCGGAGCTGGCGCAGGAGCGCGGCGTGCAGCCGGGCGCCGACGCCGGCTCGTACCTCGTGATGGGCAACGACTTCGGCCGGCAGCTGTGCGTGCAGTACGGGACGGCGCACATTGTCGCCGTCCCGATGGAGGGCGGCCCCGGAGGGCAGCCCGCGCAGCCGCAGTTCGTGAACACCGGGCTCCCGGAGTTCACCCGCTGCCTCGCCCTGCTCGGCCGGATGTGGCGGCTGCGCTACGGGCTGACGCAGGAACAGGCGGGCCGCTGGACCGTCGACTTCCAGATGCAGCTGGCCGCGCTGGACCCGGCGGCGCTGTCCTCGCCGGAGAACTGGTGGTCGGTGCTGCTGGAGCAGATGTGGGACGGCCTGTTCTGAGGCCCGCCCGAACGCCGTAACCCGGCGGGCCGCCGACGCGCAGCCCGCCGCTTTACGTGTCAGGTTCGGGGGATGAGCGACCAGCTGCCTCCGCCGAGCAACAGCACGCTCTACCGGGCAGAGCGTCACTTCCGCGGCCGGAAACGGCGTCAGAACCCGAGAGGCCAGGGCCCGTCGGGGTGGGGCCCGCGGAAGGGACCGCGGCGCCCCGGCCGGCTCCGCCGCATCGCCCTGCTGGTCGCCGCGCTGGTCGTGATCGTCGCCGTCGGTACGTACGCGTGGGCCGAGTACCGGCTCAAGGAGACCCCGGCGCTCGCCGACTACGCGGGCCGCCCCGAGTCGGGCAAGGGCACCAACTGGCTGGTGATCGGCACCGACTCGCGTGCCGACCTGACGCCGGAGCAGCGCAAGGAGCTGCATGTGGGCGGCGCCGACGAGCGGAACACCGACACGATGATGGTGCTGCACTACGGCTCGTCCGGCCCCTACCTCGTCAGCCTGCCCCGCGACTCGTACGTACCGGTCCCCGGGCACGGCAGGAACAAGCTCAACTCCGCGTACGCCACCGGCGGTCCCGAGCTTCTGACCCGCACCGTCGAGGAGACGACCGGGCTGCGCCTCGACCATTACGCGGAGGTCGACTTCCTCGGTTTCACCGGCATCGTCGACGCGCTCGGCGGGGTGCGGGTCTGCCTCGACAAGCCGCTGCACGACGAGAAGTCGGGGGCCGACCTCGACGCCGGCTGCCAGACGCTGGACGGCAACCAGGCGCTCGCCTTCGCGCGGGCCCGCTACAGCGATCCGGAGGGCGATCTGGGCCGGGTCAAGCGGCAGCAGAAGCTGCTCGCGGCGATCGCGCAGCAGGCGACCTCGCCGTCGGTGCTGCTGAACCCGTTCACCTTCTATCCGTTCACCGGCGCGGCGCTGGACGCGGTGACCGTCGACGACGGTACCGGCGTTCCGTCACTCACATGGATGGCGTGGAAGGTCAGAGGACTGACGAAGGGCGACGGGGGTACGACGACGGTCCCGGTCGCGAACAGCGCGCTCAGCGTGCCCGGGATCGGCGATGTGGTGCTCTGGGACAGGGATCGGGCGAGGGAACTTTTCGAGCAGTTGGGCCGGGATGTGCCGATTACGGCAACACAGGTGAAGTAGCGCATCCTTGGGGGCGGGCTCGGGGCGGAGTGTCGCGTTATGGGCGCTTCGGCCGGACGAAGAATGATGTGCCGCTGTGTTGCAGGTTCGCTGAGGTAAGGGGCTCGATATGAGTGCGTCGTCACCGCACGGCTTCGTTGTCGTACGGGGTCGCGGCTACCGTCCCGAGCAGGTCGACGTCAGGGCGTCCGATCTGCGGGAGGAGTGCGAGGCGGCGTGGGAGCGCGCCGCGAAGCTGACCGTACTCGCGAAGGAGCTGTCGGATGAGGCCGAGCGGCTGCAGGGTGTGGTCACCGCGCTGCCGCCGCAGACCTTCGAATCGCTCGGGGACCGTGCGCAGGAGCTGCTCGGGATGGCCGAGGCGGAGGCCGAGGAAGTACGGGCCGCGGCCCAGGCCGAGGTGCAGGAGCTGGGCGAACGCGTCGACGAGGCGGCCCGGGAGCTGCGCGACGCCGCCCGCGAGGAGTCGTCCCGGGTGCGGGCCGAGACGGAGGCCGCGGCCGTCCGCACCCTCGACGCGGCGCAGGAGTCGGCGGACGGGCTCCGTGCCGCGGCGCGGGACGAGGCGGAGGAGACCCGGCGGGCCGCGGCCGACACGCTGAAGGACACCTCGCGGCGGTGCTCGGCGCTGCTGGCCGAGCAGGAGAAGGAGCAGGCCGCCGAGTCGGACGCGCTGGACCGGGAGCTGGACGAGAAGGAGAGCGCGATCGAGACGCGGATCGCGGACCTGGAGGAGCGCGGCGAGCATCTGATCGCGGAGGCGAAGCGGGCCAAGGCCGAGGCGTCGGAGGCGGCGCGGCACCGCCAGGAGGACGCGGACGCGCAGGGCGAGGAGCTGATCACCAAGGCGCGGATGCGGGAGGAGGGCATCGACCGCGAGACGGAGCGGGTGCTGCGCGAACACGAGGAGCGCGCCGAGGAGTTGCGGCAGCACATGACGCACGTGCGCAGCAGCCTGGCCTCCCTCACCGGCAAGGCCCCGGACGCCGGGGTCTCGCTGCCCGAGCAGACCCAGCGGAGCATGGCGGACTGACCCGGACCCCGCGGCGGCCCTGCCGGGGCCGCCGCCCGGGGCACCCCGGCCAGGGGCCGCGGCTCAGGACCGCCCGGCGAGTCAGCGTCAGGACCGTCCGGCGAGGATGTGCGGCTCGGCCTCCGCGTACGGCAGGGGGGTGCCGCGTCCGCCGCGGGAGCCGAGCCGGCCCAGCAGGAAGCCGACCGGGATCGTGATCAGCCCGGTCGTGGTCAGCGGGAAGACGCTGAAGTCCTCCTCGGGGAGGAGGGCCTGGGGGCTGCCGGAGAACATCCGCGAGAACACCAGCACCACCACCACCGAGACGGTGCCGCCGAGCAGGGTCCACAGCAGGCCGGTACGGGTGTAGCCGCGCCAGAAGAGGCTGTAGACCAGCGCGGGCGCGATCGCGGACGCGCCGACGCAGAACGAGAGCGTGATCAGCGACTGCAGTCCGCGGTCCTGGACGACGACGGCGAGCGCGATGGCGGGCAGGCCCACGGCGAAGCCGGCCAGCCGCGCGGTGAGCATCTCGCCCGCCATACCGGCCCGTCCGCGGCGCAGCACCTCCGCGTACAGATCGTGTGCGAGGGAGTTGCCGCAGGCCAGGATCATGCCGGCGACGGACGAGAGCAGGGTGAGGAAGACCGCGGTGGCGACGGCCGCGAAGACGAAGGTCGCGAAGCCCTGGCTGCTGCGGACCACGGCCTGCCCCAGCTGGATGAACGCGGTGCTGCCCTGCGGTCCGCCCGCCGCGATCGCGCGGTGCCCCAGGAGCGCCACGGCGCCCGTACCGATGATCGCGATGAGCAGGACGAACACCGTGGTGATGCCGACAGCCCAGCTCATCGCGCGGCGGATGGCGGGCGCGTCCCGCGCGGTGTTCATGCGCATCGTGACGTGCGGCAGGCAGGCCGCGCCCAGCACCACCGTCAACGCGGCGCTGATCATGTCGAGTTCGCTCAGCCCGGACGGGCCGCCGCTGCTCGCCTGGAGCAGTCCCGCGCGCAGATAGGCGTCGCCCGCGCCGCTGCCGTCCCGGGCCATGGCGAGCAGGTGCGAGGGGTTCCAGCCGACCCTCTCCAGTACGAGAGCGGCCAGCAGCGCCGCGGCCCCCATCAGCACCACGATCTTGATGATGTGGATCAGCGCGGTGCCCTTCATCCCGCCGAGCGAGGCGTAACCGATCATCAGCAGGCCGAGCGTGACGATCGTGCCCGTACGGACGGAGGAGCCCTCGAAGCCCAGGATCAGGGTGACCAGATGGCCGGTGCCGACCAGTTGGAACACCATCATCGGCAGCAGGGCGAGCAGCGTCACCGCGCAGGACGCGATCCGTACGGCACGGCTGCCGGCGCGCCGGGTGAGGACGTCGGCCATGGTGAACCGGCCCGCGTTCCGCAGCGGTTCGGCCAGCAGGAACATCATCAGCAGCAGCGACAGGGCGGTGCTGAGCGCTAGGGTCAGCCCGTCGAAGCCGGTGAGCGCGATGATGCCGACGGTGGACAGTACGGCCGCCGCGGAGATGTAGTCGCCCGCGATGGCGAGGCCGTTGCGCAGCGGGGCGAGAGTGCGGAAGCCGGTGTAGTACTCCGTCAGGTCCTCGCGTTCGGCGCTGGTCATGATGCACAGCAGCAGGGTGATGCTGACGACCGCCGCGAAGATCGCGAAGGACAGGGACTGTGACGAGGCGTCAATGCTGTGGCCCGGCACGGCGGTTCACCTCCGCCGCTCGCGTGCGTACGGCCGGCCCGCCGGGGCGGCGGCCGCGGCCTCGCGTTCCGCGGTGCGGACGCGCTGGGCCGCGGGGTCGACCGTGCTGCGGGCGATCCGCTCGTACCCGGCGACGGCCAGCAGCGTCACCGGGATCTGCAGCAGCCCCAGGACGGTGCCGAGGGTGAACGACGTACCGCCGACGTACGCCCCCATCACGTCGGGCGCGTAGCCGGCGAGGAGGAGGAACGCGACGTAATAGCCGAGCGCGGCGAACGTCGTGCTGCGGCGCAGCAGCCGGTACGCGGAGCGCAGCCGGCGCAGTTCGTCGCCGGCGGCGGGCGGCGGTGCGGGCGGCACCGTGGGGGCCGGCGGGTACGCGGGCGGGGCGGGGACGTAGCGGTGGCGGGGGGTGTGGAACGACATGCGCGGGTCCTCCCTTGTGCAGGGGGCCGGGCGCCCGGGGGGTGGACGCACGTTACTCACGAGTGCACTCCGGGCGGAAGGGCCGTGGACGAAGCTGTCACGGGCCGCGCATCCGAACCGACAGTAACCCCGGTTCTGTCCAGCGGAAGTGCAACAGCCCCTAGGGGAAGCCCCGTTGGGAGGATGAGATGCGTGTCGTCCTCCGGCACGACGAGTTGGTCTTCGCCCCTCCCTAGCCTGCTGTGCAGCAGGGGGCCGCATCGGCGTGGTGGGGGTAACCACAGGCCGAAGACGCGGAACAGCACCATCGCGGGGGCCTCTTCGACACGGAAAGCTCGGTACCCACAACCGGCTTCCGATGACTTGAGGGGAAAAGCTGTGACCACGGCTGTAACGGAGTTCACGAGCGGGGGCCGGGGCGCGGGGACGTCCGTCGTCGCCGCAGCACGTCAGGTCGTCAAGGCGTACGGGTCGGGGGAGACCCGGGTGCTGGCCCTGGACCGGGTCGACGCGGACATCGAACGGGGAGCCTTCACCGCCATCATGGGCCCCTCCGGGTCCGGCAAGTCCACGCTGATGCACTGCCTCGCCGGGCTCGACACGGTGACGGAAGGGCAGATCTGGCTGGGCGGGCAGGAGATCACGGGGCTGAAGGACAAGAAGCTCACCCAACTGCGCCGCGACCGGATCGGGTTCGTCTTCCAGGCGTTCAACCTGCTGCCCACGCTGAACGCGGGCGAGAACATCACGCTCCCCATGGACATCGCGGGCCGCAAGCCCGACAAGGAGTGGGTGCAGATGGTGATCGCGACCCTAGGGATCGGCGACCGCCTGAAGCACCGGCCGAGCCAGCTGTCCGGCGGCCAGCAGCAGCGCGTCGCCGTAGCCCGGGCGCTGGCGAGCAAGCCGGAGATCATCTTCGGTGACGAGCCGACCGGCAACCTCGACTCCCGCGCCGGCACCGAAGTCCTGGGCTTCTTACGGCGTTCGGTCGACGAACTCGGCCAGACCATCGTGATGGTCACGCACGACCCGATGGCCGCCGCCTACGCGGACCGCGTCATCTTCCTCGCCGACGGCCGGATCGTGGACGAGATGCGGCAGCCCACCGCGGACGCCGTGCTCGACAGGCTCAAGCGGATGGACAGCGCGGGCCCGGCCGGTACGGCGACCCGTGCCGCCGGTGGCGCGGAACCCTCGGGGAGGGTGTCGTGATCCTCAAGACCTCGCTGCGCGGCTTCGTCGCGCACAAGGGGCGGATGGCGCTCAGCGCCGTCGCCGTGGTGCTCTCCGTGGCCTTCGTCTGCGGGACGCTGGTCTTCTCCGACACCATGACCGCGACCTTCGACAAGCTCTTCGCGGCCACCTCGCCCGACGTCACCGTCACCCCCAAGGGGGCGGCGGCCGACGACGAACAGCCCGCCAACGGCAGGCCGGAGACGCTGCCCGCCTCCGCCATCGCGCGGGCCGGCAAGGCCGAAGGGGCCAAGTCCGCCGAGGGCATGGTCGTCAGCATGGGCGTCACCGTCGTCAACTCCGACAACGAGAACATGGGTTCCACCACCGGAGCCCCCACCATCGCCGGCAACTGGACCTCGACCGACGCCCGCACCATGGACGTCACCCAGGGCCACCGGCCCCGCGGCCCCACCGAGGTGATGATCGACGCGGACACCGCGAAGAAGAAGCACCTCGAGCTCGGCGACGAACTGCGCACCATCGCCGCCACCGGCGACTTCACCGCGCGCATCAGCGGCGTCGCCACCTTCCGGGTCACCAACCCCGGTGCCGCCGTGCTCTACCTCGACACCGCCAGCGCACAGCGTGAACTCCTCGGCAAGCAGGGCGTGTTCACCGGCGTCGCGGTCACCGGCGACGGCACGGTCTCCGACGCCGCGCTGAAGAAGAACGTCACCGAGGAGTTCGGCGCCGGGGCCTACACCTTCCGTACGCAGAGCGAGTCGGCCGACGAGGGGCAGAAGGACGTCGCCGGCTTCATGGACGTCATCAAGTACGCGATGCTCGGCTTCGCCGGAATCGCCGTCCTGGTCGGCATCTTCCTCATCGTCAACACGTTCTCCATGCTGGTCGCCCAGCGCACCAGGGAGATCGGGCTGATGCGCGCCGTCGGATCGAGCCGCAGCCAGGTCAACCGCTCGGTGCTCACCGAGGCGCTGCTGCTCGGCGTCGTCGGCTCCGTGGTGGGAGCCGGAGCCGGAGTCGGACTCGCGATCGGGCTCATGGAACTCATGGGCATGCTCGGCATGAACCTGAGCACCGACGAACTCACCCTGAAGTGGACCACCCCGGCCGCCGGCATCCTGCTCGGCGTCGTGGTCACCCTGCTCGCCGCATGGCTGCCGGCCCGCCGAGCCGCGAAGGTCTCGCCGATGGCGGCCCTGCGCGACGCCGGTTCCGCCGGCATCTCCTCCGGCGGCCGGGCCGGCGCGGTACGCGCCACGCTCGGACTGGTGCTCAGCCTGGGCGGCGGAGTGCTGCTGTTCGTGGCGACGCAGGCGACCAAGGCCGGTACGGGCTCCGTGTGGCTGGCCGGCGGGATCGTCCTCACCCTGATCGGCTTCATCGTCGTCGGACCCGTTCTGGCCTCCGTGTTCGTCCGCGGCCTCGCCGCCGTCGTCCTGCGGCCCTTCGGCCGGGTCGGCCGGCTCGCCGAACGCAACGCGCTGCGCAACCCGCGGCGTACGGGCGCCACCGCGGCCGCGCTGATGATCGGGCTCGCGCTCGTCGCGTCCCTGTCGGTGGTCGGCTCCTCGATGGTGGCCTCCGCCTCGGACCAGCTGGACAAGTCCGTCGGCGCCGACTTCATCGTGCAGTCCGACGGCGGCCAGCCCATCACCCCGGACGCGCAGAAGAAGATGGAGAACACACCGGGGCTGGAGACCGTCACCTCGTACAAGATGGTCGACGCGAAGATCACCTCGCCGGACGGCAAGCGGGAGGACCAGGAACTCGCCGCCACCGACCCCTCGTACATGAACGACCTGCAGCGCGACGTGACCCAGGGCGAACTGGCCGGCGCGTACGGCAGGAACGCCATGTCGGTCGGCACCGACTACGCGAAGAAGCACGGCGTCAAGGCCGGCGACACGCTGACCGTCGCGTTCGACAAGGGCCGTACGGCGAAGCTGCGGGTCGCCGCGGTCACCTCGGACGACACGTCCATCGACAAGGGCGCGATGTACACGAGCATCACCACGGCCGAGCGCTACCTCCCGGCGGGCCGTGTACCGCTCAACATGATCATGTTCGGCACGGCGGAGGACGGCAAGGAAGCGGCCGCGTACTCGCAGCTCAAGGACGAGCTGAAGCCGTACCCGCAGTACCAGGTGCGGGACCAGGCCGACTTCAAGGAGACCCTGAAGGACCAGATCGGCCAGCTGCTCAACATCGTGTACGGGCTGCTGGCGCTGGCGATCATCGTGGCCATCCTGGGCGTCGTGAACACGCTCGCCCTGTCCGTCGTCGAACGGACCCGGGAGATCGGCCTCATGCGCGCCATCGGACTGTCGCGGCGGCAGCTGCGGCGGATGGTCCGGCTGGAATCCGTCGTCATCGCCCTGTTCGGCGCGCTGCTCGGACTCGGCCTCGGAATGGGCTGGGGCGCGACGGCCCAGCAGCTGCTGGCGCTGGAGGGCCTCGGCGTACTGGCGATCCCGTGGGGCACGATCATCGCCGTCTTCGCGGGCTCGGCACTGGTGGGCCTGATAGCGGCCCTCGTCCCCGCGTTCCGGGCCGGCCGAATGAACGTCCTCAACGCGATAGCCACGGAGTAGTCCGCACGCCCGGTGTGGGCCGGCGCCCGCCGAGGTGTGGCCCGCCCCGCCCCGGGGTGGGCACGCGCTCCGCGCGGAGGTGTGGGCAGCTGGTCCGCCCTGGGGGCGGAACGGGTGGGCACACCGGACCGCACCCGCGAGGGCAACGCACCCCGCACCCCAAGGCACGCGCCCCGGGTGCGGGGTCACCTCTTCTCCGGGCCCCCGCGCCCGGTGCGGGGTTCGCCCCGGTCCCGCCCTTACCCGTTTCTCCCGGGGCTCCGCCCCGGACCCCGTGCGCCCCTTCGCCCCGCACCCCACCCGGGATGCGGGGCGAAGGGCGGGCCCCTCCCGCCAGGGAGGCCGTCACCCGACAGGAGGGGAACGCCGCACTCCACGCCACGCCCCGCAGGCCCGTCGTACGCTGGAGGCCGCCCCCGGCCCGCCCCGCGTGCCGGGCCCGACGCGCTGTCCGCTCAGGGACCGCGCGCCCCACTCACAGCACACGAGACGGAATGCGTCACATGAGTCTCACCGGACTGCTCGATGCCGTCGCGCGGGATCCCGCGCTGGACGAGGCCGTCAAGGCCGCGGCCGGCGGAAACCGGCAGCACGTCGACCTGGTCGGCCCCGCCGCCGCCCGCCCCTTCGCCGTCGCCGCCCTCGCCCGTTCCGCCGACCGGCCCGTGCTGGCCGTCACGGCGACGGGCCGCGAGGCGGAGGACCTCGCGGCGGCGCTCCGTACGCTGCTGCCGCCGGACGGCATCGTGGAGTTCCCCTCGTGGGAGACGCTCCCGCACGAGCGGCTCTCGCCGCGGTCCGACACCGTCGGCCGCCGGCTCGCCGTGCTGCGCCGCCTCGCGCACCCCACGTCCGGCGACGGCGACCCGACGACCGGGCCGGTGCAGGTCGTCGTCGCGCCGGTGCGTTCCGTGCTCCAGCCGCAGGTGAAGGGCCTGGGAGATCTGGTGCCCGTCGCGCTGCACCAGGGCGAGACGCACGACCTGGAGGAGACGGTCGACGCGCTCGCGGCCGCCGCGTACAGCCGTGTCGAACTGGTCGAGAAGCGCGGTGAGTTCGCCGTCCGCGGCGGCATCCTCGACGTCTTCCCGCCCACCGAGGAGCACCCGCTGCGGGTGGAGTTCTGGGGCGACGACGTCGAGGAGATCCGCTACTTCAAGGTGGCCGACCAGCGCTCGCTGGAGGTCGCCGAGCACGGCCTGTGGGCGCCGCCGTGCCGTGAGCTGCTGCTGACCGAGGACGTACGGGAGCGGGCCGCCGCGCTCGCCGAGGCCCACCCCGAGCTGGACGAACTGCTCGGCAAGATCGCCGAGGGGATCGCCGTCGAGGGCATGGAGTCCCTCGCGCCGGTCCTGGTCGACGAGATGGAGCTGCTGCTCGACGTGCTGCCGGAGGGCAGCATGGCGATGGTCTGCGACCCGGAGCGGGTCCGTACGCGCGCCGCCGATCTGGTGGCGACCAGTCAGGAGTTCCTCCAGGCGTCCTGGGCGGCGACGGCCGGCGGCGGCGAGGCCCCCATCGACGTGGGCGCGGCCTCGCTCTGGGGCATCGCCGACGTCCGCGAACACGCCCGCGAACTGGGCATGATGTGGTGGTCGGTGAGCCAGTTCGCCTCTGGCGACATGGGCCGCAGCGCGGCTGGTGAGATCGAGGACGCCGAGGACGGAGACGACACCCTCACCCTCGGCATGCGCGCCTCCGAGACGTACCGCGGCGACGTCGCGCGCGCGATCGCCGACACCAAGGGGCGGCTCTCCGACGGCTGGCGCTGTGTGTACGTGACGGAGGGCCACGGTCCGGCCGCCCGTACGGTCGAGGTCCTCAGCGGCGAGGGCGTCGCGGCCCGGCTGGACTCGGACCTCGGGGAGATCAGCCCCTCCGTGGTGCACGTCGCCTGCGGCTCCATCGAGCACGGCTTCATCGACGAGTCGCTGCGGCTCGTCGTCCTCACGGAGACCGACCTGTCGGGCCAGAAGGCCGCGGGCAAGGACACCGCGCGGATGCCGGCCCGGCGCCGCAAGCAGATCGACCCGCTCACGCTGGAGGCGGGCGACTTCATCGTGCACGAACAGCACGGTGTGGGCCGGTACATCGAGATGGTGCAGCGCACCGTGCAGGGCGCCACCCGCGAGTATCTGCTCGTCGAGTACGCGCCGGCGAAGAAGGGCCAGCCCGGCGACCGGCTCTACATCCCCACCGACCAGCTGGAGCAGATCACCAAGTACGTGGGCGGCGAGGCCCCTTCGCTGCACCGGCTCGGCGGCGCCGACTGGACGAAGACGAAGGCGCGGGCCAAGAAGGCCGTCAAGGAGATCGCCGCCGACCTCATCAAGCTCTACAGCGCCCGCATGGCGGCCCCCGGGCACGCCTTCGGCGCGGACACGCCCTGGCAGCGCGAGCTGGAGGACGCCTTCCCGTACGCGGAGACGCCGGACCAGCTGACCACCATCGGCGAGGTCAAGGAGGACATGCAGAAGACGGTCCCGATGGACCGGCTGATCTGCGGCGACGTCGGCTACGGCAAGACGGAGATCGCGGTGCGGGCCGCGTTCAAGGCCGTCCAGGACGGCAAGCAGGTCGCCGTCCTGGTGCCGACGACGCTCCTCGTGCAGCAGCACTTCTCGACGTTCACCGAGCGCTACCACCAGTTCCCCGTCAACATCCGTGCCCTGTCCCGCTTCCAGACCGACACCGAGGTGAAGGCGGTGCTGGAGGGGCTGAAGGACGGCACGGTGGACGTGGTCATCGGCACCCACCGGCTGTTCTCGTCGGACACCAAGTTCAAGGAGCTGGGCCTGGTCGTCGTCGACGAGGAGCAGCGGTTCGGCGTCGAGCACAAGGAGCAGCTGAAGAAGCTGCGCGCCAACGTCGACGTGCTCACCATGTCGGCGACGCCCATCCCGCGCACCCTGGAGATGGCGGTCACCGGCATCCGCGAGATGTCGACGATCACCACCCCGCCGGAGGAGCGGCACCCCGTGCTGACCTTCGTCGGGCCGTACGAGGAGCGGCAGATCGGCGCCGCGATCCGGCGTGAACTGCTGCGCGAGGGCCAGGTCTTCTACATCCACAACCGGGTCGACTCCATCGACCGCGCGGCGGCCCGCCTCCGCCAGGCCGTCCCCGAGGCGCGCATCGCCACGGCGCACGGGCAGATGTCCGAACAGGCCCTGGAACAGGTGGTCGTGGACTTCTGGGAGAAGAAGTTCGACGTCCTCGTCTCGACCACCATCGTCGAGAACGGCATCGACATCTCCAACGCCAACACCCTCATCGTGGAGCGCGGCGACAACTTCGGGCTGTCCCAACTGCACCAGCTGCGCGGCCGGGTGGGCCGCGGCCGGGACCGCGGCTACGCGTACTTCCTCTACCCGCCGGAGAAGCCGCTCACCGAGACCGCGCACGAGCGGCTGGCGACGATCGCCCAGCACACCGAGATGGGCGCCGGCATGTACGTCGCCATGAAGGACCTGGAGATCCGCGGCGCGGGCAACCTGCTCGGCGGTGAACAGTCCGGGCACATCGCGGGCGTCGGCTTCGACCTGTACGTACGGATGGTCGGCGAGGCCGTCGCGGACTACCGCAAGTCCCTCGAAGAGGGCGGCGCGGAGGAGGAAGAGGCCCCGCTGGAGGTCAAGATCGAGCTGCCGGTCGACGCGCATGTCCCGCACGACTACGCGCCCGGCGAGCGGCTCCGTCTCCAGGCGTACCGCGCCATCGCCTCGGCGAACTCCGAGGAGGACATCAAGTCCGTCCGCGAGGAACTCACCGACCGCTACGGCCCGTTGCCCGAGCCCGTGGAGAACCTGCTGCTCGTCGCGGGCCTCCGCATGCTGGCCCGGTCCTGCGGCGTCACGGACATCACCCTGCAGGGCAACAACGTACGGTTCTCGCCCGTGGAGCTCCGCGAGTCCCAGGAGCTCCGCCTGAACCGCGTCTACCCCCGCTCGGTGATCAAGTCCGCGGCGAGCCAGATCCTGGTCCCCCGCCCCAAGGCGGGCGGCATCGGCGCCAAGCCCCTCACGGGCCGCGAACTCCTCTCCTGGGTGGGCGAGTTCCTCACCACGATCGTGGGAACGTGACGGCGACGGCGCCCCACCGGGGCGACAGGGACCGCGGTCGCGCTCGTGGCCGGTGAGGGCCACCGCGAGGCGGCCCCGTACCCCGGCGGGCCCGTGCGGGCGCGGTGATCCGCTGCAGGCCCATGGACGTATGGTGCCAGTCGCCTACGTCCATGGGGCCGTACCGCGGGGCGCCGGTCAGGCGCGGGCCGGGGACTTCACGTTGGGCCATTCCTTGACGCAGAGGTAGCCGTTCTTGTCGGTGTCCGCCTCGCGGAACGTCTTCTCGACGTCCCGGGGCGAGCCGCCGCGCTCCAGCCAGGCGTCCCTGAACTCCCGCAGGGAGACGTACTCGTCGCCGTTCCGGTCGACGGACTCCAGGGTCCAGCCCTGCTGGCTCGCCGAGACGGGCGGCGGCATGGGCACCGCCACGGCGGCCGGGGCGGCGGCGAGGGCGCAGCCGGCGGCGGCCGCGGCGAGGAGGGTGGCGGTGAGTCGGCGCATGGACGGTTCCTTTCCGGAGCCGGCGGGGTGCCGGCGGGTGTACGGACGGGCCCGAGCCTGCCGCCGTACGCCGCGTACGGCCCGGCGCACCCGCGCCGCTTCACCCGCCCGGCGGCCGTACTGCGTTCTCCCGGGGGACGCCCCCGCACCCCCGCCGCCCTCGCTCCACGGACCCGGCGAGGACAGCCCCGCGGAGCCCGCGCGCGGCTGACGTGGGGTCAGGGAGCGCCACCTCTCGCCGGGTTGCTCGTTGGCCCGGAACGGGACTTTTCCGTGTGCATCCGCGTCGAACCCCGTCGAATCAGTGGTCACGGGCACATCCCTTGCCTAACATCAGCAACCGCCAGGTCATGCAACGTCGCACGACCCTCGCCGCAGCCGGGAGGCCCCATGCGCTTCATGCACAGCCGCCGTCGCAGGTCCGCGCTCACCGTGTGTTCCGCCGCCGCGCTCACCGTCGCGGCTCCGCTGCTCACCGCGTGCGGAAGCGACGCCCACCCGGGCGCGGCGGCCGTCGTGCAGCAGGACCGCATCACGACAGCGGCCCTCCAGTCGCAGGTCACCGCCGTGCGCGACGCGCAGCAGGCGGCCCCGCAGGGCGAGCAGATGGTCAAGGGCAGCGGACAGCTGACCCGCGCCACGCTGGACGGGATGATCCGCGACCGGATCGTCCGGCAGGCGGAGAAGGAGGCCGGCGTCTCCGTGTCCCGCGGCGAGGTGCAGAAGTTGCGCGCCACGCTGGAGCAACAGGCGGGCGGCGCCCGGCAGATGGAGGCCACGCTGCTGCAGCAGCAGGCCATCGCGCCGGGGGAGATCGACGACCGGATCCGGATGCAGATCGGCGTCGACAAGATCGCGAAGAAGCGGGGCATCGACCCCCAGTCGCCCACGGGCAACGCCCGGCTGAACGCGATGTTCGCGAAGACCTCCGACACGATGCGCATCGACGTGAACCCTCGCTACGGCAAGTGGGACACGAAGAAGGCCACGCTCGGCACGGAGAAGGAACCGTGGCTGCGCGACCTCACCGGCGCGAAGGCCGACCGCGAACAGGCCATGTGACGCCGCCCCGCGCGGGAGTTCACACCGGAGCCCGTGCCGTACGGGCGGCCCCGCCGGGTGGGTTACGTTCGACTGCGTGAACGACATCAGCCCCGCTCCCGGCCGTCTCGTCCTGCTCACCACCACCCACAGGGTGGCGCCCGGTCTGCTGTCCTGGCCCGCCTGGCAGGCGCTGCGCGGCGCGCACCGCGTCCTGTGCGCCGACCCGGGACACCCGCAGCTGCCGTACGTACGGGAGGCCGGCGTCGAGGTGACTGCCGGCGAGCTGCCCCCGGCCCGTGAGCTGGTCGACGCCTGCGTGGCCGGGCACGACGTCGTGGTCCTCGCCGGCGCCGAGGGCGAACCCCGGCTCACCGACGGCCTCGCCCGCATCGCCGGTTCCGGCCGTGAGCCCGCGATGCCGGACCTGGAGCTGCTGCCCGGTTCGTACGACCTGCCCGGCGCGCGCCTCCTCGACCTCGTCCAGGTCATGGACCGGATCCGCACGCAGTGCCCGTGGAGCGGCGCCCGTACCCACGAGGACCTGGTGAAGTACGGCGTCGAGGAGATGTACGAACTCGTCGAGGCCATCGAGGAGGACGACAGGGGCGCGCTCTGCGAGGAACTCGGCGACGTCCTGCTGCAGGTCGTCTTCCACGCCCGGATCGCCCAGGACGACCCGGCCGAGCCGTTCGCCATCGACGACGTCGCCGGGACGATCGTGGAGAAGCTGATCCACCGGCATCCGCACGTCTTCGGCGAGGAGGCGGCCGAGACGCCCGAGGAGGTCCGGGAGCACTGGCTGCGCACCAAGGCCGCGGAGAAGGGCCGCGACTCCGTGACGGACGGCATCCCGCTGGGCCAGCCGGCGCTGGCGCTGGCGGCGAAGCTGGCGGGCCGGGCCCGTACGGCGGGGCTGGAGGCGCCGCGGCCGCACGGCCCCGGCGTCGGCTACGAGCTCCTCGCGCTGGCCGCCCGCGCCGAGGCGGAGGGCACCGACCCGGAGACGGCGCTGCGCGCCGCGGCCCGCGCCTACCGCGACACCCTCAGGGCGGCCGAGGGCCTCGCATGATTCGTGCCCTCCGCATGATTCCTGTGGCGGGGGTACGCGTCCGGTATGTACACGTACGCAATGAACGTCGAGCTTGCCTCGTCGCACGCTCGTGATCTGCTGATCGGCCTCGCGCCGTTCGTGGTCGGCCTGATCGTCGTCGCGGGCCTGATCCTGGCGGTTGTGTACGGCATGCGCCTGCGCGACCGCGGCGACATGCGCACCTCGGAACGCGGCGAGCTCGGCCCGACCGAGCCCGTCGGTGACCAGGTGGAGCGCCGCGAGACGGAGGACGTGCCGCGGGACGGCGTCCGCCGGTTCCCCTCCGAGCTGGGCGGCGTCGACTCCCGGCACGCGGACAGCGACGAGCCGCCGCGCTGGAACGAGGGCTCCAGCGGCGGCTTCGGCAGCGGCGGCCCCGGCCACACCTGACCCGTCCCCGGCAAGCCCCTCGCACTCAAGACCACCTCACGCCCCCGGCGCGCGGGCGGCTTCCGGTGTGAACGGGGTTGCGGCGCAGACCCGTTGACCCTGTGTACGGGGCGCCGTGAGACTGCACGTCATGGCGATCAAGGCGATATGGGCGCGGGTGCGGGGGAGTGCCGCGGCGGACGGGCGCGCGGACGGGGCGGTACGTGACGCGGCGCCCGGGAACTCACAGGGTTCCGTCGTGACGGTCGACTTCGGCGGCGGACCCCCGGCTGCCGAAGCGCCCGCGCGAGCGGCCGGCGCACCGGACCGGGCCCAGGAGCCCTCAGGGTCCGACGGCCGGGCGGGCGCCGCCCGTTCGCTGGGTGCCGCCGTGGCCCGGCTGACCCGGCCCGACGGGCACGGGAACGGGGCGCTCGTCGCGTACGGGGCGCTCGGCGCGCTCGATCTGCTGGCCACGGCGCGCAGCAGTACGGCACGCGGCCCCGTACGGGCGGCCAAGCCGCTGCTGATGCCGGCGCTCGCCACGCACGCGCTGCGCCGCCGCGCCCCGCGCCCCCTCGTCGCGGGGCTCGCCTGCGCCGCGGTGGGCGACACGGCGCTGCTCTTCGACAAGCGGGAGCCCGCCTTCCTCACGGGCATGGCCGCGTTCCTCGGTACCCAGCTGAGCTATACGGCGGGCATGGCGGGCGAGTTGGGCGCCGTACGGGGCCTGCGCGCCCGCCCGAAGGTGGCCCTCGGCTGCCTCGCGGCGTGGGGCGTGGCCAACGCGGTGCTGGCCCCCGGCCTGGAACGCCGGATGCGGCTGCCGGTCGCCGGCTACAGCCTGGCCCTCACCGCGATGGGGGCCGCGGCCCTCGGCGTCGGCGGCAGGGTGGGCGCGGGCGCCGCCGCGTTCCTCGGCTCCGACGCGCTGATCGGCCTCCAGGCCGCGGGCCACCGCTTCCGCGGCCAGGAACCCCTGATCATGGGCGGCTACCTGACAGGCCAATACCTGATCACCACAGGCTGGCTGACCCACCGAGAACCCCGGTAAAAGGGGCGCGGGGAACTGCGCAAACCACAGCGGAACCGCAGCCGCACAGCGCGAACAGGGGCGCGGGGAACGGCGCAACAAGGGGCGCGGGGAACTGCGCAAACGCCCATGGGCGGGGCCCGATACCGTCAGGGGGTGCACGACCAGACCTCCACGCCCGTCCCACCCATGCCCCCCTTGTTCGGCTGGGAGTTCGCAGCCGACCCGTACCCGACGTACGCCTGGCTGCGGGAACACGCGCCCGTCCACAAGGCCACCCTCCCGAGCGGCGTCGACGCCTGGCTCGTGACCCGGTACGCCGACGCGCGCGAGGCCCTCGCGGACACCCGGCTCAGCAAGAACCCGCACCACCACAGCGAGCAGGGCGCGCACGGCAAGGGCAAGGTCGGCATCCCGGGGGAGCGCAGCGCGAACCTGATGACCCATCTGCTGAACATCGATCCGCCCGACCACACGCGGCTGCGCCGGCTCGTCTCCAAGGCGTTCACCCCGCGCCGCGTGAACGCCTTCGCGCCGCGCGTGCAGGAACTGACGGACCAGCTGATCGACGCGATCGTCGCCCGCCAGCAGGATCCGGAGCGCGGCGAGGCCGACCTCATCCACGAGTTCGCGTTCCCGCTGCCGATCTACGCGATCTGCGACCTGCTCGGTGTCCCCGCCGAGGACCAGGCGGACTTCCGCGACTGGGCGGCCATGATGCTGCGGCACGGCAACGCCCCGCGGGGCGGCGTCGGCCGGGCCGTGAAGAAGATGCGGCGCTATCTGGCGGAGCTGATCCACCGGAAGCGTACGGACCTGGGGCTCGGCGACGACCTGATCTCCGCGCTGATCCGGGCGAGCGACCACGGCGAGCACCTCACCGAGAACGAGGCCGCCGCCATGGCGTTCATCCTGCTCTTCGCAGGATTCGAGACCACGGTCAACCTCATCGGCAACGGCACCCTCACGCTGCTCGACCACCCCGCCGAACGCGCCCGGCTCCAACAGGCCCTCGCGGACGGCGACTCGGGGCTGCTGGAGACCGCCGTGGAGGAACTCCTGCGCTACGACGGGCCGGTGGAGCTCGCCACGTGGCGGTTCGCCACCGAAGCGCTGGAGATCGGCGGGGAGGCGATCGCGGAGGGCGAGCCCGTACTCGTCGTCCTCGCGGCCGCCGACCGCGACCCGGAGAAGTTCGACCAGCCCGACGTGCTGGACCTCGGACGGCGCGACAACCAGCACGTGGGCTACGGGCACGGCATCCACTACTGCCTCGGCGCGCCCCTCGCCCGGCTGGAGGGCCAGACCGCGCTCGCGACGCTGCTGCGCCGGCTCCCCGACCTGCGGCTGGCCGTGGATCCGGACGAACTGCGCTGGCGCGGCGGCCTCATCATGCGCGGGCTGCGCACACTGCCCGTGGAGTACGGCCCGGTTGCGGAGAATCCGGGCGAGAACGGTCCGAAGGGCACACCCGGGAGCGGACCCGAGAGCGGGCACTCGGCGGTCAGTTGACGGTGCGTCACGGATGTGACCGTCACGTGATCTGCACGACATTGTCTTGTGACGACCATCGTTCGAGGCTACGTTCGAGCGCCAACTTGTGTGCCCCTAGGAGAGGTCGCCCCATGCGTTCCGGGAACGGTCGACATCGTCGCCCTCGTCAGGCTCCCGCCCTTTTCGTCACCGCCGGTGTGACGGGAGCGGGCCTCGCTCTGCCCCTGCTGGGGGCGACCGGGGCACACGCCGCGGACGGGGCGACGTGGGACAAGGTCGCCAAGTGCGAGAGCGGCGGCCTGTGGAGCGCCAACGAGAACAACGGCTACTACGGCGGTCTTCAGCTCCCGCTGGACACCTGGGAGGAGTTCGGCGGTACGGACTTCGCCGAGCGCCCCGACCTCGCCAGTCGCAGCCAGCAGATATCCGTCGGGGAGAAGATCCTCGACAAGAGCGGGATCCAGGCGTTCCCCAACTGCGCGGTGGGCGCGGGTCTCACCGAGGACTCGACGCAGGCCCCCGACGTGGACCCGGGCGGCATCCTCGGCGGGCCGTCCGACGCGCCCTCGGACGAGGCGTCCCCGGCGCCGACGGACGAGCCGTCGCACCAGCCGTCGGACGAGCCCTCCGACGCCCCGTCAGATGACGCGACGCCGGAGTCCCCGGACCCGTCGCCCTCCACGGGCGACACGGCCCCCGACCCGGACGACAGCCCCGCCCCGAGCGACACGACGTCTCCGAGTGACAGTCCCGGCCCGGGCGACAGCCCCACGGCGGAGCAGCCGGACAAGAGCGGCCAGCCGGACGAGCCCACCGGAGAGCCCTCCGGCGACAGCAGCACCGACCCCGGCGCGGACTCCGGCACGGGCTCCGGCGCGGACAGCGGCACCGGCACAGGCACCGGCAAGCACCGCGGGCAGCCCGACGAGCACGAGCACGACGGGCACCCCTCGCGCGGCGGCCACGCCCGCGACGGCGACGAGGGCGACGGCAAGGACGCGGACGGGACGTACCGCGTACGGCCCGGCGAGTCCCTCTCCGGGATCGCCGCGGAGCACGGCGTACGGGACGGCTGGACCGGTCTGTACGAGCAGAACCGCGATGTCGTCGGTTCCGACCCGGACCTGATCCGGCCCGGGCAGTCCCTCCGGCTGTGACATGACTCTCGGCCGCCCTGTCCGGTTCGGGACTTTTGCCCGGGCCGGGCGGGGTGGCTCACCTGCACGGAAGGACACGTGACCCTGTCAAGGTGTCCGGTTTGTCTTGGGTCGTACGCCCCTTGAGGCTTTTGGGAGTCATCCCTACGGTCGACCGAGTTCGCCCTCAGTCGAGTGCGGACCGTACCCCGACCCCAGCCTTGCGAGGATGATCCATGTCCGGCCACCTCTCCACCCGCCAGAGCACCGGTAACCGTCGTATCGCCAAGCTGGCGGGCGGCACGGTGCTGGCCCTGGCGGTTCCGTTCGCGACCGCGGGCGCCGCACACGCGGCGACGGTCGGCGCGGACCAGGAGGCCGCCTCCTCCGCCTCGTCGATACGTACGCAGGCAGACACCGTCCAGGAGCGCGCGAAGGACGCCAAGATCGACGCCGCCCAGGCGAAGAGCCGGGCCAGGGCCGCGGACGCCGCGCAGGACAAGGCCGTACAGGCACGGCAGGCAGCGCAGGCCGAGAAGCGCGCCGCCGAGCAGAAGGCCGCGCAGGAGAAGGCGGCGAAGAAGGCCGCCGAGGCCCGCAAGAGCTCCGCCGCCGACCGCGGCGAGGCCCGTTCCCAGGTCTCCGCGGGCAGCGCGAACGCGGCCAAGTGGGAGCAGATAGCCCAGTGCGAGTCCAGCGGCGACTGGAGCGCCAACACCGGCAACGGCTACTACGGCGGGCTGCAGTTCGACACCTCCAGCTGGAAGGCCGCCGGCGGCGACAAGTACGCGCCGCGTGCCGACATGGCCTCCAAGAACGAGCAGATGGCCGTCGCCGACAAGCTCGCCTCGATGCAGGGCATGGGCGCCTGGGGCTGCGCCTGACCGGTGCGCGGCAGCGCCGGGAACACCGGGGGAACGCCTCCGGAACGCCCGCGGAACGGCACCGGAAAACGGCGCCGGGCACGAGAGCGGTGACGACGCGGTGCCGGACCGTACGGCGGCGCACGGCGAGGGCGCGGCTGTGCCTGACGCCGGGAACCGGACTGCGGGCGGTTAGGCTCTGGTGCAGAACGCCAGACTCTTCCAGAAGGAGATCCTCGTGCCGTCCATCGACGTCGTCGTAGCCCGCGAGATCCTCGACTCGCGAGGCAACCCCACGGTCGAGGTCGAGGTCGGCCTCGACGACGGCAGCACCGGACGTGCTGCCGTTCCGTCCGGCGCCTCGACCGGCGCCTTCGAGGCCCTCGAACTCCGTGACGGCGACACCGCCCGCTACGGCGGCAAGGGTGTCGAGAAGGCCGTACTCGCCGTCATCGAGCAGATCGGCCCGGAGCTCGTCGGCTATGACGCCACCGAGCAGCGCCTGATCGACCAGGCGATGTTCGACCTGGACGCCACCGCCGACAAGTCCTCGCTCGGCGCGAACGCCATCCTCGGCGTCTCGCTCGCCGTGGCGCACGCCGCCTCGGAGGCCAGCGACCTCCCCCTGTTCCGCTACCTCGGCGGCCCGAACGCGCACATGCTGCCGGTCCCGATGATGAACATCCTGAACGGCGGGTCCCACGCGGACTCGAACGTGGACATCCAGGAGTTCATGATCGCCCCGATCGGCGCCGAGTCCTTCTCGGAGGCCGTGCGCTGGGGCGCCGAGACGTACCACGCCCTGAAGAGCGTGCTCAAGGAGCGCGGTCTGGCCACCGGCCTCGGCGACGAGGGCGGCTTCGCGCCGAACCTGGGCTCCAACCGCGAGGCCCTCGACCTGATCATCGAGGCGATCCAGAAGGCCGGTTACACCCCCGGCCAGGACATCGCCCTCGCCCTCGACGTCGCCGCCTCCGAGTTCTACAAGGACGGCAAGTACCTCTTCGAGGGCAAGGACCGCTCGGCCGCCGAGATGACCGAGTACTACGAGCAGCTGGTCAACGACTACCCGCTCGTCTCCATCGAGGACCCGCTGTTCGAGGACGACTGGGCCGGCTGGACCGTCATCACCGAGAAGATCGGCGAGAAGGTGCAGCTGGTCGGCGACGACCTGTTCGTCACCAACCCCGAGCGGCTCTCCCGCGGCATCGAGGAGGGCGCGGGCAACTCCCTCCTGGTCAAGGTCAACCAGATCGGTTCGCTGACCGAGACCCTGGACGCCGTCGAGCTCGCCCAGCGCAACGGCTTCAAGTGCATGATGTCCCACCGCTCCGGCGAGACCGAGGACGTCACCATCGCCGACCTGGCCGTCGCCACCAACTGCGGCCAGATCAAGACCGGTGCCCCGGCCCGCTCCGAGCGCGTCGCCAAGTACAACCAGCTGCTGCGCATCGAGGAGATCCTCGACGACGCGGCGGTGTACGCCGGCCGGACCGCGTTCCCGCGCTACAAGGGCTGATCACGCACCCGCCGGTGCGGCACCTGGGCTGACACAGCCTCAAGTGCGTACGTCCCCGCCACCGTTCGCCTACGGTGACGGGGACGTACGTACAGGCAGTGCAGACAGCACAAGGGGAGGAACGTGCCCGCGGATCGGTTCTCCACCGCGACCCGGCTCAAGGCGCTCGGCAGCCAGGCGGCCGAGCGCGTCTACCGCGCGCAGACCCGCAGGGTGCGCACGCCGGTCCGGACCCGGCTCACCGGCAGAGCGGCGCTGCTGGCTCTGGTGGTGTGCGCCCTCGTCGTGGCGCTCGCCTACCCGATGCGCCAGTACGTGTCCCAGCGCTCCGAGATCGCCGACCAGCAGCAGCAGGCCGAGCGCGCACGCGAGCGGGTCAAGGAGCTGCGCGAGGAGCGCGCACGCTGGCAGGATCCGGCGTACGTCGAGCAGCAGGCGCGCCGCCATCTGCACTACGTGCGCCCCGGCGAGACCGGCTACACCGTCGTCGACGGCACCGCGGGTGCCAGGACACCCACCGACCAGCAGCCGGCCGACCGGCCCTGGTACCAGAACCTCTGGGACGGCGTGGACACGGCGGACAAGAGCCGCTGACGCGCCGTCACCCCACAGTCCGCAAGCACAGCCGCACACACCGGCTTTCCCAGACACCGCAGACACGCAGCTACCGAAGGCACCGATGGACACGCCCCCGCCGCTCACCGAGCCCACCCCGCCCACAGAGGCGGATGTCGCCGCCTTCAAGGAGCAGTTGGGCCGTCCGCCCCGCGGGCTGCGCTGCATCGCGCACCGCTGCCCCTGCGGGCTGCCCGACGTCGTCGAGACGGCGCCGCGGCTGGAGGACGGCACGCCGTTCCCGACGACCTACTATCTGACCTGCCCGCGCGCCGCGTCCTCGATCGGCACGCTGGAGGCGGACGGCGTGATGAAGGAGATGACCGAGCGGCTCGCGCAGGACCCCGAGCTGGCCGCCGCGTACCGCGCCGCGCACGAGGACTACATCGCCCGCCGCGACGCCATCGAGGAGCTCGTCGGCTTCCCCAGCGCCGGCGGCATGCCGGACCGCGTGAAGTGCCTGCACGTGCTCGTCGCGCACTCGCTGGTCGCCGGGCCCGGCGTGAACCCGCTGGGCGACGAGGCGATCGCGATGCTGCCCGAGTGGTGGCGGAAGGGGCCGTGCGCCACGGTCCCGGGCAACGGGACAGCCGACACCGAGGAGAACGAGTGAGCACGCGCGTCGCCGCCATCGACTGCGGCACCAACTCCATCCGCCTGCTGATCGCCGATCTGGATCCGGCCACGGGCGAACTCAAGGAACTGGACCGCCGGATGGAGATCGTCCGGCTCGGCCAGGACGTGGACCGTACGGGCCGGCTCGCGCCCGAGGCGCTGGAGCGCACCTTCGCCGCCTGCCGGCAGTACGCCGGGGCGATAAAGGAGCACGGGGTGCCGGCGGAACGCCTCCGCTTCGTCGCCACCTCCGCCTCCCGGGACGCGGAGAACCGCGACGAGTTCGTACGCGGCGTGCTGGACCTCCTCGGCGTCGAACCCGAGGTGATCACCGGTGAGCAGGAGGCCGAGTTCTCCTTCACCGGCGCCACCAAGGAACTCACCGGGCGCACCGACCTGGAGAAGCCGTACCTGGTCGTGGACATCGGCGGCGGCTCCACGGAGTTCGTCGTCGGCGACGACGCCGTCCGCGCCTCCCGCAGCGTGGACGTCGGCTGCGTCCGGATGACCGAGCGCCATCTGACCCGGGACGGCGAGGTCACCGGGACCCCGTCCGCCGAGCAGATCCGGGCGGTACGGGACGACGTCGCCGCCGCGCTGGACGACGTGGCGAAGACGGTGCCGCTCACCGAGGCCCGCACCCTGGTCGGGCTGGCCGGCACGGTGACGACCCTCGCCGCCATCCACCTCGGCCTGGACGCGTACGACTCCGCCGCGATCCACCACTCCCGCGTCGGCATCGCGCAGGTGAGGGAGATCACGGAGCGGCTGCTGGCCGCGACCCACGACGAGCGCGCGGCGATCCCGGTGATGCACCCGGGCCGCGTCGACGTCATCAACGCCGGTGCCCTGGTGCTCCTTTCGCTCATGGAGCGGACCGGCGCCGACGAGGTCGTCGTCAGCGAACACGACATCCTCGACGGCATCGCCTGGCACGTGGCAGGAGAGGCCTGACGGGGTCGGAAAGCGCCCGCTCGAGAACTCAGTTGAGCGGGCGCTGACTCTCTTGGTAGACATACTCGACGCGCTGCGGGGACCGGCGCGCGGGTCGTGCGAGAACCTTCGTGAATTTCTTCACATGGGAAAGCGCCTTGTCCGGCGCACATCACACCCGTAAGCCCGGGATAAGGGTCCGTCAGGCGGTCCAAGCTCAGGGCAATGATCGTCCGGCTCGTGGCGCGACGCGGCGGAAGCGGCGACTGGTATACCCCGTGACGCACGCTGTCCGTGCAGCTCACAGCGGCTTTCAACGGCTTGTGAGGCCCACTGGTTCCCTCGCGGCAGTGTGGGCTCCGTCACGGGGGTGGCGCAGTGTAGCAGAGGGGCCGCCAGTGCTTGTGAAGGCCCTCACGAAGTAACCCCCGGAAGGGGGTGGATACTCGAATTCATGAGCACCACGGAGCGTCCCCGAATCCTCGTCGTAGGTGGCGGGTATGTCGGCTTGTACGCAGCACGGCGCATCCTCAAGAAGATGCGGTACGGCGAGGCGACCGTCACCGTCGTCGACCCGCGCTCGTACATGACGTACCAGCCCTTCCTTCCCGAAACCGCCGCAGGCAGCATCTCTCCGCGCCACGTCGTGGTGCCGCTGCGCCGCGTGCTCCCCAAGGCCGAGGTCCTGACCGGTCGTGTCACGACCATCGACCAGGACCGCAAGGTCGCGGCGATCACGCCGCTCGTGGGAGAGGCGTACGAGCTGCCCTTCGACTACCTCGTTGTCGCGATGGGCGCGGTCTCCCGCACCTTCCCGATCCCCGGCCTGGCCGAGAACGGCATCGGCATGAAGGGCGTCGAGGAGGCCATCGGCCTGCGCAATCACGTACTGGAGCAGCTGGACAAGGCCGACTCGACCACCGACGAGGAGATCCGGCGCCGCGCGCTGACCTTCGTGTTCGTCGGCGGTGGCTTCGCGGGAGCGGAGACCATCGGCGAGATCGAGGACATGGCCCGGGACGCCGCGAAGTACTACCCGAACATCAAGCGCGAGGACATGCGCTTCGTGCTCGTGGACGCGGCGCCGTTCATCCTTCCCGAGGTCGGGCCGAAGCTCGGCGAGTACGGCCTCGAGCACCTGAAGAAGCGCGGTGTGGAGGTCTACCTCAGCACCTCGATGGACTCCTGCGTCGACGGCCACGTCGTGCTGAAGAACGGCCTCGAGGTCGACTCCAACACCATCGTGTGGACCGCCGGTGTGAAGCCGAACCCGGCGCTGTCCCGCTTCGGTATCCCGCTCGGGCCGAAGGGCCACGTCGACGTCGACGCGACCATGCAGGTCAAGGGCATGGACTACGTCTGGGCCGCGGGCGACAACGCCCAGGTGCCGGACCTGGCCTCCGACAAGGAGGTGGCCTTCTGCCCGCCGAACGCGCAGCACGCGCTGCGGCAGGCGAAGGTGCTCGGCGACAACGTGGTGTCCGGTCTGCGCGGCTTCCCGCAGTCCGACTACAAGCACCACAACAAGGGCGCCGTCGCGGGCCTCGGCCTGCACAAGGGCGTCGCGATGATCGTCGTCGGCAAGACCAAGATCAAGCTCAAGGGCCGGCTCGCGTGGTACTTCCACCGCGCCTACCACGGCATGGCGGTGCCGACCTGGAACCGCAAGATCCGCGTCTTCGCCGACTGGACGCTCGGCATGTTCCTCAAGCGTGAGGTCGTCTCGCTCGGCGCCATGGAGCGCCCGCGCGAGGAGTTCTACGAGGCTGCCGCTCCGGTGACGGCCGCCGCCTCCGCGAAGAAGGACGGCGCCGAGGGCGCGACCGCCGCCGCGGCCGCCGACAAGAAGGCCGCCGACAAGAAGGCTGCTGACAAGAAGGACCAGAAGGCGAACGCCGGCTGACACCCGGTCAGCTGAACGCGTACGCCGAAGGGGCGTGAGCCATCCGTGGGGCTCACGCCCCTTCGGCATGCCGCGACCGGGTCTTCTGCGCAGCGAAGTTGACCATGGCTTTGCCTGGCAACGGGCATGCGCCCGATGGGGGTTGGTGTTTACGTAAGGACGACAACACCACATTTTCCTCATGGAGGTGCGCGCCATGGTCGACGCCGCGTCGCGGCTCACCGCTCTCGCCACAAGGGTGCTGGGGGGTCCGCCGCCCGTCCGCATCCGCGCCTGGGACGGCAGTGAATCCGGTCCACCGGGCGCGCCCGTCCTCGTCATCCGAGACCGCCGGGCGCTGCGCCGACTGCTGTGGCGGCCGGGCGAGCTGGGCCTGGCCCGCGCCTGGGTGGCGGGCGAGATCGACGTCGACGGCGACCTCTACCGGGCGCTGGATCTGCTCGCCGAGCTCATCTGGGAGAAGGGCGACGACCGGGAGGATGCCAGGGGACTCCTGGCGATGCTCCGCGACCCCGACGTACGGGCCGCCGGGCGTGAACTGATCGGCATGGCGCGGCCGTTGCCGCCGCCCCCGCCGCCTCCCGAGGAGGCCCGCAAGCGCGGCGGCCTCCGGCACACGCTGCGCCGCGACCGCGAGGCCATCAGCCACCACTACGACGTCGGCAACGACTTCTACTCGCTCGTCCTCGGCCCGAGCATGGTCTACTCGTGCGGCTACTGGCCGGACGGCGGCAGCCTGGAGGACGCGCAGCACGACAAGCTCGACCTGATCTGCCGCAAGCTGGCGCTGAAGGAGGGGCAGCGGCTGCTGGACGTCGGCTGCGGCTGGGGCGGCATGGTGCTGCACGCGGCCCGCGAGTACGGCGTGAGCGCCGTGGGCGTGACGCTCTCCCAGGAGCAGGCCGCGTACGCGCGCAAGAGGATCGCCGAGGAGGGGCTGACGGAGCGGGTGGAGATCCGCGTCCAGGACTACCGGCAGATCCCCGACGGCCCGTACGACGCCATCTCGTCGATCGGCATGGCCGAGCACGTCGGCGCGGCGCGCTACCGCGAGTACGCGGACGACCTGTACGGGCTGCTGAAGCCCGGCGGCCGGCTGCTGAACCATCAGATCGCGCGGCGGCCGCTGGCGGACGAATCCTCGTACACGGTGGACGAGTTCATCGACCGGTACGTGTTCCCCGACGGGGAGCTCGCGCCGGTCGGGCGGACCGTGACGCTGCTGGAGGACGCCGGATTCGAGGTCCGGGACCTGGAGTCGATCCGGGAGCACTACGCGCTGACGCTGCGCGCCTGGGTCGCGAACCTGGAGGCGGACTTCGGCCGCGCCGCGCAGCTGACCTCGCCGGGGCGGGCGCGGGTGTGGCGGCTCTACATGGCCGCGTCGGCGCTCGCCTTCGAGCGCAACCGCATCGGCGTCAACCAGATCCTCGCCGTCCGTACACCGGAGTCCGGCACCTCGAACCTCCCGCGCCGCACCCGAGAGTGGCTCACGGCGTAGGGGCCCCGAGGGGCCCGGCTTCTCCGGGGCGGCCCCATGAGGCGCCATCCTTCCGCCGCAGGGGCCCTGTGAGGGCCGCCCTTCCGCCGCAGCGGCGTGCCCGTGAGGGGCCGGGTTCTCATCCTTCCCGCCGCAGCGGGAGGGGAGTTGAGCGGGCCGGGCCGGCGGTCTGAGCGCGCGCCGCGCTGACACCGCCGGCCGGCCCCGCCGGACGACTCGCCGCCGCGGCGGGAAAGCACTCGGGCCCGGCACCCCCGCGAAGGGGTGCCGGGCCCGTGGCCGGAAAAGGGGCGGGGCTACTCGGACTTGATGGCGGCGAGCATGTTGAGCTTCGCGGCCCGCCGTGCGGGCCAGAGCGCCGCGAGGACGCCCACGACCGCCGCGAGGGCGATGAACAGGCCCATCCGGCCCCAGGGAAGCACCATCTCGTACGTCGGCATCGCCGAACCGATCAGCTCACCCGCCGACCAGCCGAAGAAGACGCCGAGCCCGATCCCCAGCACCCCGCCGAAGAGCGAGATCACCAGTGATTCCAGCCGCACCATCCGCTTGATACGGGCGCGGTCGAGGCCGATCGCGCGGAGCATCCCGATCTCCTGGGAGCGCTCGAAGACCGACATGGCCAGGGTGTTGACCACACCCAGCACGGCGACGATCACGGCCATCGCGAGCAGCCCGTACAGCATGTTCAGCAGCAGCGTGAAGATCTGCGCGATGCTGTTGGAGATGTCCTGCTTGTCCTGGACCTGGACGGCCGGGTTGTTGCCGAGGGTCTTCTCCAGCGCGCTCTGCGCCGACTCGCTCGGGCCGCCCTTCGTCTTGACCATCACCTGCATGTCCGTCGGCTGCGCGATGTGCGGCGTCAGCGTGCCGGTGTCGAGCATGATCCCCTTGATCATCTCGTTGCCGGTGTAGATGCCGGTGAGGGTCAGCTTGCCCTTCTTGCCGTCCTGGTAGGTGACGGGGACCGTCGAACCGGCCTTCCAGCCGTGCGACTTCGCGGTCTTGTCGTCCACCACGGCCTTGTCGCCGCTGAGGCCCTCCCAGCCGCCGTGGGTGAAGTCCAGGCTGGTGAGTTCGCCGATGTCCTTGCCGTTCACACCGGTCAGGTACTCGGTCGAACCGCCCACCTGCGCGGGCGAGTTGCGCAGCGGGCTGACCGCCTCGACCTTGTCGTCCTCGGCCAGCTTCTTCTCGACCTCGGGCGACAGCGGCGACATGTTGGCCATGCTCACCGTGTAGTCGGCCTTCAGCGCCTCCGTGGCCATCTTGTCGATGCCCTGCTGCACACTGCCCGCGATCACCGTCATACCGGTGATCAGCGTCAGCCCGATCATCAGCGCCGAGGCCGTGGCGGCGGTGCGCCGCGGGTTCCGTACGGCGTTCTGGCGGGCGAGCTTGCCGGACACCCCGAAGAGGCGGAGTACCGGCGAGGCGGCGGCGATCAGCGGCCGGGACAGCAGCGGCGTCAGCACGAACACGCCGATCACCAGCAGCCCGGCGCCCAGTGCCATGGGGGCCTTGCCGTCGTCCACGGAGTCCAGCCCCGAGGCGTACAGCACGAACGCCACACCCGCGGCCGAGAGCAGCGCGCCGATGGTGTTCCGTACGACGAGCGAGCGCGTGGTGGCCGGCGCGTGCACGCTGCCCATGGCCGCCACCGGCGGGACCTTCGCGGCGCGGCGGGCCGGCAGCCAGGCCGCCAGCACCGTGATCACGACGCCGGTGACGAGGGACGCGACGATCGTGGACGGGTCCACCACGAGCGGGCCGTCCGGGAGTTCGGTACCGAACGCGCGCAGCAGGGCGCGCATCCCGGCACCGATGCCGATGCCGGCCGCGAGACCGGCGACGGAGGCGACCGCGCCCACGGCGAGCGCCTCGAACCGTACGGAGCGGGTCACCTGGCGGCGGCTGGCGCCGACCGCGCGGAGCAGCGCGAGCTCCTTGGTGCGCTGGGCGACCAGCATGGTGAACGTGTTGGCGATGATGAAGATGCCGACGAACAGCGCGATGCCGGCGAACACAAGCAGCGCGGTCTGCATGCCGCTCATGCCCTGCTCGATCGCCTTCGACTCCTCGTCGGCGAGCTTCTGCCCGGTGACGGCCTCCGTCTTCGCCGGAAGGACCTTCTCCGCCTGGGACTTGAGCTCCGCCTGCGCGGTGCCGTCCGCGGCCTGCAGCGTGATCTGGTCGTACGTGCCGGGCTGCGCGTACAGCTTCTGCGCGGTGGCCGTGTCGAAGAGGACGAGGGTGCCGCCCGCGGAGACATGGCCGTCGTCGGTGGTGAAGACGCCGGTGATCTTCTCCTTGCTGACCGGGCCGTTGACCGAGAGGCGGGCGGTGTCGCCCGCCTTGTAGCCGGTGCGCTGTGCGGTCTTGGAGTCGATGGCGATCTCGCCGGTGCGCTCCGGGGCGTGCCCGCTCTTCATCGGGTACCGCGCGTCGGTGCCGGTCTTCTTGCCGTCCGCGGGCGCGTAGTTGGCGCCGGAGGAGGAGAAGCCGTCGCCGACGAGCTTGCCGTGCTTGTCGGCGAGCGCGGCGAAGCCCTTCACGGTGCCGGTCGCGGACTTCGCGCCGGGCAGATCGCTGAGCTTGCCGAGGGTCTGCTGGGTCAGCACGGGCCCCTTGCCCTGCTGACCGGGGCCGCCCTGGCCGCCGCCGGGGCCGGCCTGCTGTCCGCCGGAGCCGGTGGTGCGGACGGCGAGGTCGGTGCCGTCGTAGCCCTTGGCGGAGGCGTTCTGCTGGGCGTTGGAGATGGTCGAGGTGAAGACCAGGGTGCCGGAGACGAAGGCGACGCCGAGCATGACGGCGAGCACGGTCATCAGCAGCCGGGCCTTGTGCGCGAAGACGTTGCGCAAGGCTGTACGGAGCATGGTCGTTGAGTCCCTGTGGGGTGGGCGCGGCGCGGTGGGCGCGGCGGTACGGGCTGGTGGGGGCGCGGGGGTCCGGCCCCTCAGCTCGTGCGCACCCGGGCGTCGAAGCCCTTCATCCGCTCCAGGACCGAGTCGGCGGTCGGCCCGGTCATGTCGTCGACGATCCGGCCGTCGGCGAGGAAGATGACGCGGTCCGCGTAGGCGGCGGCGACCGGGTCGTGGGTGACCATCACGACGGTCTGGCCCAGTTCGCGCACCGAGTTGCGCAGGAAGCCGAGCACCTCGGCGCCGGAGCGGGAGTCGAGGTTGCCGGTCGGCTCGTCACCGAAGATGATCTCCGGCTTGCTCGCCAGCGCCCGGGCGACGGCGACGCGCTGCTGCTGGCCGCCGGACAGCTGGTTCGGCCGGTGCTTGAGCCGCTCCGACAGACCGACGGTCTCGATCACGCGCTCCACCCACTGCTTGTCCGGCTTACGGCCGGCGATGTCCATCGGGAGCGTGATGTTCTCGATGGCGTTCAGCGTGGGCAGCAGGTTGAACGCCTGGAAGATGAACCCGATCCGGTCGCGGCGCAGTTGGGTCAGCTTCTTGTCCTTGAGACCGGTCAGCTCGGTGTCCCCTATACGGGCGCTGCCGCTGGAGATGCTGTCCAGACCGGCCATGCAGTGCATCAGGGTCGACTTGCCGGAGCCGGACGGGCCCATGATCGCGGTGAACTCGGCCTGCCGGAACTCCACGGAGACCTGGTCCAGGGCGACCACCTTGGTCTCGCCCTGTCCGTAGACCTTGGAGAGATCCGTGGCGCGCGCCGCGGCGACGCCCGGGCGGGCGGATTCGGCGGTCTCGCCGGGGTTGATGGTGGTCGTCACTGGAGGGTGCTCCTGTCGGGACGGGTGGTTCTCTTCTTGCCACTCCTATCCTCCCGGCCCCTTCCGCCCCCGGTATCAGCCCCCGCTCCGGTTTCCGGGGCCGCCCTGCGAGGTACGTCCGCGACGGCCGGTCATACCTGGGGATGACGGCGACCCTGAGGCCGTGAACCTCCGGTAACAGCGCGGTAACCGCACGCCTGTCGCCAGGTTCCGAACGTACGGACGGCGACTTTCCGTCATTCCTCGCACCCCGGACACTCCGACGTGGGGCCTCCGAGGAGGGCGCGCAGTGCTGACGCATCCTCAGTTGCCCATAAAATAAGACAACATCGAGCTGTCGCTCCGCTGTATGGGGGACGACGCTGGATAGGCACGTACCCGTGCTCAAGGGGCAGGCCGGGCGCGCGCGAGGGCGCGCGGCACGGCCATGGAGCCGGTGCCCGGATGGTGGAATGCAGACACGACGAGCTTAAACCTCGTTGGCCTTCACGGCCGTGCCGGTTCAAGTCCGGCTCCGGGCACCCCACCGCTCCACGCAGCCCGCCCTGGGGCCCGGCATACGAAACGGCCGGCGGGGGCGTGAATGCCCTCGCCGGCCGTAAGGGCCGATCCTGTGTCAGCCGATCCTGCGCCGGTCAGCCGATTCTGTATGTGTCAGCCGACGATGTGCGGGCGCAGTGTGGTGTGGGCGATGGTCAGGCCCTGGGTGACGCGCTGCGGGTCGCCGCTCCAGACGGGGTCCTCGTGCTCGACGGAGAGCGTGCCGGTGAAGCCGTGCTCGTACAGCCGGTCCACGACGCGGCCCCAGTCCACCTGGCCGCGGCCGGGCACGCGGTAGCGCCACCAGCCCATGTCCCAGGGGTTGTCGCCGCGGTCGACGGCCGGACCGAAGTGGCCGTAGCGCTGCCGGTCGCGGGGCCGCAGCTCCACGTCCTTGGCCTGCGCGTGCACGATGCGGTCGGCGTACGGGGCGATGGTCTCGACGGGGTCGATGCCGATCCAAGTCAGGTGCGAGGGGTCCCAGTTGAGGTACAGGCCGAGGGAGAACATCCACTCCCACAGCTCCGGCGAGTAGGCGAGGTTGCCCGGATAGCCGTCGGGGTGCCAGCCCTCCATGACGCAGTTCTCGATGATGATCTTCACGTCGCGCTCGCCGGCGTACTCGACGAGGCCGGGGAAGACCTGCTCGGCCTCGGCGAGGTTGTCGGCGACGGACCGGTTCCAGTCGCGGCCGATGAAGGTCCCCACGTACGGCACGCCGAGCGCCTGCGCGGTGTCGACGGTGTGCCGCAGGTGGGTGTGGATCTCCTTGCGGCGCGCGGGGTCCGGATGGAGGTTGTTCTCGTAGTAGGCCAGCGCCGAGAGGTTCAGCGAGTGCCGCCGGCACAGGGCGAGGGTCTCCTCGGTCTCCCGCGGGCCGAAGTCGGCGACGGGCAGGTGGGCGGCCTCGAAGTCGCGGCCGCCGGTGCCGGGCCAGCAGGCGACCTCGAGCGCTTCGTAGCCGGCGCCTTCGGCCCATTCCGCGATCTGTCGCAGGGTCCACTGCGGAAGGCAGGCGGTGAGCATTCCCAGTTGCATGATCAGACCTTTGTCCAGGAGCCGTTGTGGGAGGAGCGGAGGACGGCGTCGACGAGCCGCGCCGAGCGGAGCCCGTCGGCGAACGTCGGGAGTCCGTCCGGGGTTTCGCCGTCGATCGCCGCGTAGGTGTCCGCGACGAACGCTTCAAAGCACTGCGCGTACCCCTGCGCGTGGCCGGCGGGCAGCTGCGAGAGGCGACGCTGTTCGGCCGAGCCGCTGCCGGTGTCGCGGACCAGGACGCGGCTGCTGTCCTGGCCGCCGAGCCAGACCGACTCCGGGGCTTCCTGGTCGAAGACGGCGCTGCCCTGCGCGCCGTCGAGCTCGAACCAGAGGCGGTTCTTCCGCCCCGCCGAGACCTGCGAGACGGTCGCCGAGGCCAGTACGCCGCCGGCGGTGCGCAGCAGCAGGGCCGCCGCGTCCTCCGTGGCCACCTCCACCCGGGGCGCCTCCGCGTCCCGTGCGGGTGAGGAGAACGCCGGGCCGCCCGCGGCCGGTCTGTGCGGTACGGCGACGGAGGTCGCGGCGAACAGTTCGGCGAACTGCTCGCCGGAGACCCACTCGACGAGATCGCACCAGTGCGAGCCGATGTCGGCGAACGCCCGGGAGGCGCCGCCCAGTCGGGGGTCCACGCGCCAGCCGGAGGCGTCGGGGGAGAGCATCCAGTCCTGCAGATAGCTGCCGTGCAGCAGATGCCACTCGCCGAACTCGCCCGCCTGCCGCCGGGCGCGGAGCTCGCGGACCATCGGGTGGTAGCGGTACACGAACGGCACCGTGGCCACCAGCCCGCTGTCCGCGGCGAGTTCGGCCATCCGCTCGGCCTCCTCGGGCGCGACGCCGAGCGGCTTCTCGCACACCACGTGCTTGCCGGCCCGCAGCGCGGCCTCGGCGAACGGCGCGTGCGTGGCGTTGGGGGTGCAGATGTGGACGACGTCGACCCGGTCGTCGGCGAGCACCTCGTCGAGACCGGCGTACGCGGTGCCCAGCCGCCACTCGTCGGCCACTTGGCGCGACCTGCGTGCCGACGAGGCCAGTACGCCGGTCACTTCGGCGCCGGCCAGCAGCGCGGCCCTCCGGTGCACCGAGGCGATCATCCCGGCGCCGAGGATCGCGACCCGCCTGCGTGGAGGCCGGGCTTCCGAAGGGGCCGGATGCCCGGAAGCGGGATCTGGGCTCACACGGAGCCTCCTTCCGCGGAAGAGGTTCTGAAGTACGGGCCGCACGCCCGGATTTCGACCTCGTCAACATAAGGACGCTGGCTTTACGTACACAAGAGCCCCGATTTAAGTTCTTCTCAGTCATAAATAGGGGAGCGGAGAAGACAATGCCGGTGCGGAGCGGGGCAGTTGATGCGGAGAGGGCAGGGGGCAGTGTGATGGAGGGCTGGAATCCGGTGCGGCTGGCCGTGCCGAGGATGTCCGGGCGGGCCGACGGCAGCCTCGTGTACAGCTCGCTGGCGCGGCTGATCGCCTCGGGCGCCGCGGACAGCAGAGTGGAGCTCGTACGGGCCACGGGTCTGGCCCGCTCGACGGTCAACACGCACCTGGAGGCGCTCCTCGCCTCGGGCGTGGTCGTCGAGTCGGGCGCCGCGGGCAACGGAGGACGCGGGCGTCCCGCGCAGCGGCTGGCCCTCGCCGCGCGCGCCGGGGTGGTCCTGGTCGCCGACGTCGGCGTCAACACCACCCGGCTGGCCGTCGCCGACCTCGGGCAGAACCTGCTGGCCGAGGAGCAGGTCGCCGTCGACATCGCCCTCGGCCCGGAACGGGCGCTGGACGAACTCACGGAGCAACTCCGCGGCCTGCTCCGTACGTCGGGGGTCGACCCGTCCGAAGTGCGGGCGCTGGTGGCCGGGTTGCCGGGCCCGGTCGACTCGCAGGCGGGGGTGCCCGTACGCCCGCCGATCATGCCGGGCTGGGACAGCTTCCCCGTGGGCCGGACCCTCGGCGAGCGGTTCTCCTGCGCGGTCGTCGTGGACAACGACGTGAACCTCATGGCCCTCGGCGAGGCCCGGGCGCTCCCCGCCGACGCCGCGCCCCTGCTGTTCCTCAAGACCGGTACGGGCATCGGCGGCGGCATCATCTCCGCCGACGGGCAGCTGCACGGCGGCTCCGACGGCGCGGCGGGCGACATCGGGCACATGCGGGTGCCCGGAGCGGACGACGTCGTGTGCCAGTGCGGCAACGTCGGCTGCGTCGAGGCCGTCGCCTCCGCCGGCGCCGTGCTGCGGCGGCTCCGGGCCGAGCAGGACGGGCCGGGTCCCGGCGGGGCCGAGTCGATAGAGGACCTGGCACGGCTGCTGCGGGACGGCGACCCCACGGCGGTACGGCTGGTGCGCTCCGCCGCCGAGACGATCGGCGAAGTCGTCGCCATGCTGGTGCACTTCTACAACCCGAAGACGATCGTCCTCGGCGGTCTCATCACCGCCGCCAGCGACGATCTCCTCGCCGGAGTGCGCAGCGTCGTGTACCGGCGGGCCCTGCCCCTGGCCACCCGCCATCTGTCCCTGACCCACAGCGCGCTGGGCCGCGCGGCGGGCCTGGCCGGCGGCACGGTAACCGGCCTGGAACACGCGCTGTCCCCCTCGGGAATCACCGACCTCATGACAGCCCGCTGAGTCCTGAAGGGGTGGGCCCCGATAAGGGGCGCGGGGAACTGCGCAAACCACACGCCCCTCAGGCCGTGACCCGCAACGTACCGTCGAACGTCGCCGCGGCGAGGCCGAAGGCGAGGGTCATGCCGATGCCGGACGTGACGGATAGGGCCCGCACGCCGGGCGCGAACTCCCGTACCAGGAGGGGCCCTCGGGGACTGCTGGCGTACACGCCCTGCCACCGCTCCAGTACCTCGAGGCGCCGGGCTCCGAGCAGCCCGGCAAGCGCGTCCAGAAGCAGCCCCGAGGTGCGCTCGTCCAGGAACGGGTGTGCCGTCACGCCGTAGTGGTGCGAGTCGCCGGCGAGCACCGTGCCGTCGGGCAGCCGCGTGCACATCACGTTGGCGCCGATGTCCACCAACTCCGGGCTGTGCGCCGTCGTTTCCTCCCGCAGCGCCGCGGCCGAGGGCTGCGCGGTGAAACCGTCGTAGCGCAGCATCGAGGTGTTGGTGAGCACCGCGGCGTGCGTACGGAAGGCGTCCGGTGCCGTGACGCGGGCCATGTTGAGCCGGCAGCGGACGATGCCGTGCTCCTCGGCCGCGCCCGGGAACAGCCGGTCCAGGTCGTGTCCGACACAGACCAGCACCTGCTCGCCGTACACGGGGCCGCGGCTGGTGTGCACCGTCCCGGTCTCCGCGCCGAGTACGGAAGTGCCCCACAGGATCCGGGCGTTGGGCTGTATGGACAACCACTCGGCGAGCGCCGGTGCGGCCGTACGGGGGTTCACCCGCAGGTCGTCCGGGAGGAAGGCGCCGCCCAGGACCCGGCCGCCCCGCGCGCTCTGGGCGCCGGTCCCGCCGCGGTCGTCGCGCCCGAGGACCCCGGCGATCTGCTCCGCCGTGCCCATCCGCACCGAGGCGTCCCCCCGTTCGGCGCGCAGCTCCTCCAGGACGGCGAGCTCGGTCTCCGTACGGGCGACCACGTACGCGCCCGCCTCCTCGGCCCACATGCCGGTGCTCTCCGCGGCCCGCAGCCAGCCGGCCCGGGACGCGTGGGCGAGGTCGAGGAGTTCCCCGTGCTGTGCGGTGACGCAGCAGTGGCCGAAGTTGCGGATGGAGGCGCCCACCGGCTGGGTGTCCCGCTCGACGACGGTCACGGAGAGACCCCGGCGCACCGCCTCGTACGCGTGCGAGAGGCCGACGATGCCGGCCCCGACGATCACCAGATCGCTGTGTCCGGACCGGTCGTCGGTGCCGGGCCCGGTGCTGTCTCCGGTCGCTGTCACTGCAGTGCTCATGGGAGGAGCGTGCGTCGGCTTGCAGGCCGGGGGCAAGGGCTGTGTATACAAGTTTCCGCCGTGTTTACTTTCGGCGTCTTCCCGTCGTCGGGGGTTCTCCGGGCGGTCACCGCGGGGGGGCTTGGAAGGGGCGGCCGCGGGGTGTCATAGTCGGCTTGTGAAGACAAGTAAGGGAGAAGCCGGGGAGCAGCCGCTCCATCAGCAGCTGGGCGCGGAGTTCCTGCGCCGCATCGAGTCCGGCGAGTGGCCCGAGGGCGAGCCGGTGCCCAGCGAGGCCCGGCTGTGCCGGGAGTTCGGGACGTCCCGCGGCCCGGTGCGCCAGGCGCTCGCGCTGCTGCGCCGGGACGGGAATCTCGTCGGGGGGCGCGGCAAGCCGCCCGTCGCCTGCCGTACGACGCCGTCCCAGCCGTTCTCCTCGCTGATCTCCTTCACGCAGTGGGCCCGCACCGTCGGCAGGGAGCCGGGGCAGGTGACCGTCGAGGTCGCCCGCCGCCGCGCCGGCCCGTACGTCGCGCAGCGGCTGGCCGTCGAGGAGGGCGCCCCCGTCGTCGAACTCGTCCGGCTCCGGCTGCTCGACGGGATCCCCGCCATGGTCGAGCGGTCCGCCTTCGTCCACGACGTCGGGCGGCACCTCTTCGACTTCGACCCGGACGCCGGGTCGATCTACGCGGCGCTGCGCAAGCTCGACGTCGACCTGCACCACGCACGCCACACCATCGACGCCGTCGCCGCCGGGGCCCAGGACGCGGAGCTGCTCCGCGTCGACGAGGGACACCCGCTGCTCCGGGTGCGGCGCAGGACGTTCTCCGCGCACGACGTGCCGCTGGAGAGCGCCGACGACCGCTATCTGCCGTCGATGGCCAACTTCACCGTAGAGAACACCGTCGAGGGCCGGACCGTCGTCGGGCGGCACGGCACGGATGAGGGAGACCCCGCATGACCGACCAGAGCCCCGTGATCGAGCTGGCCGTCTTCGACATGGCCGGCACCACCGTCGACGAGCACGGCGCCGTCTACGCGGCGCTGCGCGGCTGCGTCGAGCACACCGGAGTGGCCGTCGACAAGGGCGACTTGCAGACCTGGATGGGCACCGACAAGCGGGAGGCCATCCACGCGCTGGTCCGCATCGGCGGCGGTACGCCGACGCCCGAGCTGGTGGAGGAGGCCTACGCCGACTTCCGCGGCATCCTGCGCCGGGCGTACGCCGACACACCGCCGGTGCCGCTGGCCGGCGCCGAGAAGGCGCTCGCGCAGCTCCGCGAACGCGGCGTCAAGGTGGCCCTGACCACGGGCTTCAGCGACGACGTCGCCGGACCGCTGCTGGAGTCGCTGGGCTGGTCGACGGGGGAGGGCGGCAACCTCGACGCCATCGTCACCTCCGACGAGGTGCCCCGCGGCAGGCCGGCGCCACACATGATCCACCGCGCCATGGAGAAGACCGGCGTGGTCGACGTACGGCGTGTGCTGGCCGCGGGCGACACCTTGGTCGACCTGGAGGCCGGGATGAACGCCGGCGCCGGCGAGGTCGTCGGCGTGCTCACCGGCGAGCTGTCCCGCGCCGCGATGGAGGCCCACCCGCACACCCGCGTCCTGGACAGCGTCGCCGGCGTCCCGGCCCTCGACACCGTCCCCGCGGCCTGAACCGCGCCCCGCTCCGGGCCGGCTGACGGACCGTCGGCACCGACCGTTCCCGTCTCCCCGACGCCCGCTCCTGCCCGTTGCCGTCCGCGCCCTTGTGAGGGGGCGGGGGCGCGGGTACGGATGGATCCCGTACCTGGTGGAGCGGCGAGGAGGCCGGAATGGGCAGCAGCACGGTGCCGTCGTACGTACCCGAGAGCATGGGCGCGGCGGTTCTGCACGAGCCCGGAAAGCTCGTGGTGGAGGAACGGCAGGTGCCCCGGCCCGGCCCCGGAGAGGTGCTGGTGCGCGTGGAGGCCGTCGGGATCTGCGGATCCGACGTGCACTTCTACGAGCACGGCCGGCTCGGCGACTTCGTGGTCCGCGCCCCCATGGTGCTCGGCCACGAACCGGGCGGCACCGTCGTCGGAATCGGCGACGGCGTACGCGGCCGGCACGAGGGGCAGCGGGTCTCCATCGAGCCCGGCGTACCGTGCGGGCGCTGCGCCGAGTGCCGGCACGGCCGGTACAACCTGTGCCCCGACGTGACCTTCTACGCCACCCCGCCTGTCGACGGCGCGCTGTGCGGATACGTCGCCGTGGACGCCGACTTCGCGCACCCCGTGCCGGAGTCCGTCAGCGTGGAGGGCGCCGCGCTGCTGGAGCCGCTGTCGGTCGGCGTGTGGGCGTGCCAGAAGGGGCGGGTCGCGCCCGGCGCGCGGGTGCTGGTGACCGGTGCGGGGCCGATCGGCCTGGTCGCCCTGCAGACGGCACTGGCCTTCGGTGCGAGCGAGGTCGTGGTGACGGACGTGTCACCGCGCCGACTCGCCCTCGCCGCGGAACTGGGCGCGACGGCCACGGTCGACGTACGCGAACAGCGCCTCGCCGAGCTCGAATTCGAGCCGAGCGTGCTGCTGGAGTGCTCCGGCAATCCCGCCGCGGCCGACGAGGCGATCCGCTCCGTGGGACGGGCGGGACGGGTGGTGCTGGTCGGCATGGGCGGCGACACCATGCCGCTGCCGTTGGCCCACGTACAGACGCGCGAGATCGAGCTGACCGGCACCTTCCGGTACGCCAACACCTGGCCGACGGCGATCGGCCTCGCCGCATCCGGCGAGGTCGACCTGGACCGGCTGGTCTCGCACCGGTTCGGACTGCGGGACTCGGCGCGGGCGCTCACGGTGGGCGCCGACGACCCGTCGACGGTCAAGCCGCTGGTCCGGCCGCAGGACTGACACCGGCACCCCGGCCGCGCTGTGTCCCGGCCGCCGTTCCGGGTCAGCCCATCGCCGCCTTCTCGATGAGGCCCTCGGCGTCACAGTGCAGCGTGAGCCGCTCCGGCATGTACTCCTGCGTCATGACCTGGCCCTGCTCGACGACGCGGACGGACTCGTAACCGTCCGCCTCCGCCTTGTTCCTGGCCTGGTCACAGGGCATGCCGAGGTAGTGGTCCGGGGCGGGGCGCTCGTGCTGGACGAGCGGCAGGGGCAGCGGCGCGGCGTCCGCCACGGAGGCGGCCGGGACGAGCAGCATGCCCCCGGCTGCCAGCGCGGTGGCGCCCAGCACCCGGCGGGACGGACTGGGCGAACCGGACGAACGGCGGAAACGGTCGAACACGGGGAGAGCTCCCTTCGCGGGGCGGTCAGGAAGCAGTAGTAATAAAGGAGAAGCGGCAAGGAGGCCCGGCTATCACTCGTACGTGGGCGTGGCGGGCGTCCGGGAACAAGGTCCACCCTTTCCTTCGTTCTTCCCCTGCACTAGCGTGCGGGTTTTGCTAACCCATTACCCTGTAGGCAAGGCCGTGCCGTGCGGCCATGGAGGAGTGAGATGAGGAGCAGCAACCCGGTCTTCTCGCGACGGGGGTTCAGTCGGGACAACGGCTATGCCGGCTTCCAGGCCGGTCAGGCGCCGCAGGCCGGGAACCCGTACGCGACGAATCCCTACGCCCAGCAGCAACAGCCTTACGCCCAGCAGCAGACGCAGCCCGCCGGGCAGCCGTACGCCGCACCGCCGGCGGCGCCGCCGCGGTCCGGGGTCATGACGATGGACGACGTGGTCGCCCGTACCGGGATGACCCTCGGCCTCGTGATCGTGATGGCCGCCGTCTCGTGGATCGCCGAGGTGTCGCTGCCGATCGCCATCGGCGCCGCGCTGGTCGCGATGGTGCTCGGCCTGGTGCAGTCCTTCAAGCGCAAGGCCTCGCCCGCGCTGATCCTGGCGTACGCCGCGTTCGAGGGGCTCTTCCTCGGAGCGATCAGCCGGTTCATCGACCAGCAGATCGCCAACGGCGCGGCCATGCAGGCCGTGTTGGGCACGATGTGCGTGTTCGTCGCCATGCTGGTGCTGTACAAGACGCGCATCATCCGCGTCACCCAGCGCTTCTACCGCTTCGTGATGATCGCGGCGGTCGGCTTCATCCTGCTGATGGCGGTGAACCTGCTGTTCGCCGTGTTCGGCGGCGGTGACGGTCTCGGCTTCCGCAGCGGTGGTCTGGGCATCATCCTGGGCATCGCCGGTGTGGTGCTCGGCGCACTGTTCCTCGCGCTGGACTTCAAGCAGATCGAGGACGGCATCGCGTACGGCGCCCCCAAGGAGGAGTCGTGGCTGGCGGCCTTCGGGCTGACCCTCACCCTGGTGTGGATCTACCTGGAGTTCCTGCGGCTGATCGCCATCCTGAACGACAACTAGCGCGTCCCGAAGGGGCGCGGGGAACTGCGCGAACCCGGCCACGTGCCGGACCGCAGCCGCCCACCCCTCCGGGAGCACACAAAAACGGCGCTCCCCAGCGGAGCGCACACGCACGGCAGAAGGGCCCGTGGGACGGAGACCGTCCCACGGGCCCTTCGCCGTTGTGAGGAGGAGTGCGGACTGTGGTGCCTTCAGAGTTTGCGCGCTGCGCGCCGCAGGTCGTATTCGTGGACGATTGCCTTGGCGTGCCCGTGCGCCAGATCGTGCTCGCCGCGCAGCCAGCTGACCTTCTCCTCGAAGCGGAAGAGTGAGGGGCCTTCATCGACTGTGCGGATCCAGTCGGACACTTCACGACCGGTGCAGTGGGGGATTCGGGAGAGCATGTTCCGGTGGGTCTCCTCGGAGAAGACTTGGGACATCGGCGCCTCCGGACGCTTCCTTATGGACTCCTTCACTGCACCGTGCCTGAGCGTTGGGGCGTTGGCAACAGTCTGAGGGCAGCGCGTAGGGTTGCGGCGTGCCCGATACGACCCCGTTGACCGCCGCCGTGGACCGGCTCGCAGACCGTTTGCGCGCGCTCCCGCAGAGCGCTCTGCGCCGGGGTGCCGCAGGTGAAGGGCTCGCCCTGGCACGCGAGTTGGCGGTGCGGGCGCAGCGTCTGGAGTTCCCCGGGAGGGAGCCGTACGTGATGCCGGAGGCCGGAGAATTCGCTGTCGGCGACCAACTCGCGGTCGCCGGACACGATCTGGCGGCGGCGCTGCACGCGGTTGACGCGGAGGCCGCCGCCGTGGAGGAAGCGGTGCGGGTCGTACGGGAAGCGGACCTCGGCTAGCGGAGTCCGGCGGGTGCGGCCGGTCCCGCGGGTCGGCGGAGGATGCCTCAGAGAGAGGCGATGACCCGGTCGGCCAGCAGATAGACGGTGTGGCCCGGACCGTAGGCGAAGGTCAGCGCGTAGGCGCCGGAGATCGCCGAACCGCCCATCAGGACGGGGAACTCGCCGCGCCGCAGTGCGCCGGTGAGCAGGTCCGCGGTCTCGTGGTGGCCGGGCGACAGGCAGACCGTGGTGCCGTCGGCGAAGACGTACACGTCCAGCGTGCCGAGCGGGCCGGGGCGGACGTCCGCGAGCGGGGTGCCCTCCTCGGCGAGCTCGGTGAGCCGGCTCAGGGTGCGCTCCCGGTCGGTGGTGGTGCGCGGCGAGGCGGGGCTCGCGGGGGCCGGGACGACGGGGTCGCCGTTCAGGGTGTAGTCGCGCTGCGAGGGGTGCCGGCGGCGGGCCGCGGCGAGTTCGGGCGACTCCTCGCCGGACTCGAAGCCCGGGTCGAAGCCGGGGTCGAGGCCGGCTTCGAGGTGCTCGGCGGGCTCGGCGCGGTCCATCTGGCCGCCGGGGCCCGTGGGTTCGACGACCTCGGGCCCGTGGTCGAAGTCGGGCTCCACGTCGTCGCGCGTCGCCTGACGGGGGATGAACGCGCTGCCCTCGTCGGGCAGCCGGCCCAGCGCGTCGAGGGTGCTGTCCTCCAGCCGGCCCTCGAGGAGCGCGTCGAGGAGTGCCGCCTCCAGGCCGGACGGGCCGACCGGGTCGGTGTCGGGAAGCTCGCCGTACTCGTACTCGGCGTCCTGGCCCGCCAGCAGCGAGCCGTTGTCGTTCTCCGCGTCGCGCGCCTCCTGCGCGGCCCAGAAGGCGCGCGCTTCGGCGAGTTCGCGCTCCCGCTCCTCGGCGAGGGCGTCGGCGACGGCGGCCCGGATCTCGTCCGGGCCCGCGCCGGCGGATCCGGAACCGGAGGAGCCGGCGCAGTTGGTGGCGGAGTGTGCGGGGCCGCCCACGGTGGCGGGCTGTGCGGCGGCCTGGGGGTGCTCGGCGTCCGCGGTGCGGGCGGCGGGCACGGCCGCGTCGGCGGTCTGCGGCCGGCCCGCGGCGGCGAGCTGGGTGCGCAGCGCGACGAGCTCACCGCGCAGGCCGCGGACGGTGTGCAGGGCGGCGGCGCCGAGTGCCACGGCTATGGCCGCGGCCACGAGCAGGATGAGGGATATGGCGCTCACTGTCGTACTCCCGGTTCCGAATCGTTCCCCCGAATTCTTACCTCAGCTTTGCCGGTAAGCCTTATTGGACCGTAGAGCAAAACATCGCGAAAGGGACAGGTGGAAAGGACCTGGCCTTTTGGCCTCACCGCTGTGACCAGGGGTAATCCAAGGCCCCCAGGACCTAAATCACATCCTGGGGGCCATTTGATCTCGCTTTTATGGAGGGGAAGGTGAGCTGGGCAACAATTCCCCGGGCCGCCCGCGGGGGCTCCTCAGCTGAGGCGCTCCAGCACCATGGCCATGCCCTGGCCGCCGCCCACGCACATGGTCTCCAGGCCGAACTGCTTGTCGTGCCACTGGAGCGAGTTGATCAGCGTGGTGGTGATCCGGGCGCCGGTCATGCCGAAGGGGTGGCCGACCGCGATGGCGCCGCCGTTCACGTTCAGCTTGTCCAGGTCGATGCCGAGGTCCTGGTAGGAGGGAATGACCTGGGCGGCGAACGCCTCGTTGATCTCGGCGAGATCGATGTCGCCGATGGTCATCCCGGCGCGGGCCAGTGCCTGCTTGCTGGCCTCGACCGGGCCGTAGCCCATGATCTCGGGGGAGAGTCCGGAGACGCCGGTGGACACGATCCGCGCGAGCGGGGTCAGGCCCAGCTCGCGGGCCTTGGTGTCGGACATGATGACGAGCGCGGCGGCACCGTCGTTGAGCGGGCAGCAGTTGCCCGCGTTCACCAGGCCGTCGGGGCGGAAGACCGGCTTGAGGCCCTCGACGGCCTCCAGGGACACACCCGCGCGCGGGCCGTCGTCCTTGCTGACGACGGTGCCGTCCGGGGTGGTCACCGGGGTGATCTCGCGCTCCCAGAAGCCGTCCTTGATGGCCTTCTCGGCGAGGTTCTGCGAGCGGACGCCGAACTCGTCCATCTCGCGGCGGGTGACGCCCTTGTGCCGGGCGAGGTTCTCCGCGGTCTGGCCCATCGCCATGTAGACGTCCGGTACCTGGCCGTCCGCACGCGGGTCGGTCCAGCCCTCGCCGCCCTGCTCGGCGCGCGCGGCGGTACGTGCCTCGGCGTCGGCGAAGAGCGGGTTGTGGGTGTTCGGCATGCCGTCGGAGGAGCCGTTGATCTGCCGCGAGACGGTCTCGACGCCGGCCGAGATGAACACATCGCCCTCGCCCGCCTTGATGGCGTGCAGTGCCATCCGGCTGGTCTGCAGCGAGGAGGAACAGTAGCGGGTGACCGTGCAGCCGGGCAGATGGTCCATGCCCAGCTGTACGGCGACGACCCGGCCGAGGTTGTGGCCCTGCTCGCCGCCGGGCAGGCCGCAGCCGAGCATGAGGTCGTCGATCTGGGTGGGGTCGAGCTCGGGCACCTTGTCGAGCGCGGCCCGGACGATCCCGGCGGTCAGATCGTCGGGGCGGACGTCCTTGAGGGAGCCCTTGAAGGCGCGTCCGATGGGTGAGCGGGCGGCAGAAACGATCACTGCTTCGGGCATCACGGCTCCGTGGGAAGAAGGTTGGGGCTGTGCGGGAAGCTACCCGCACGTAGGGCCGGGGTCACGGCAGTAGGCGTGTGACGCGGACCTCTTTTCTAAGCGTGCGCTTGGTCGCGGCGCAATGCCGCGTTGCGGTTCGTTCGCCGTCAACTGCGCAGTTCCCCGCGCCCCTTGATGCGCAGTTCCCCGCGCCCCCCTGTCGTCGGGCGGCTGCGGCGCCGCTGGGGTTTGCGCAGTTCCCCGCGCCCCTTGTCGGGGCTCCTGGGGCAGCCCCGCAGAACACAGCCCGCGAGCGCGCCGGTCGTTCAGCGTGCGTCTGCGTCTGCGCCTTCCTCGTGGGGGGTGACGTCCTCGGCCGGGGGGAGGCGCCTGCGGCGGCGGTGTTTGAGGAGGGCCCACGGGCCGCGGACGCCCGCGACCTCCGTACCGCCCTCGGCCGCGGCCTCCGCCGCGGCGCGGGCGACCGGCAGGATGCCCTCGCGGCGTGCCGCGTCCGGGCGTTCGTCCTCGGTGGGCCACAGGCCCAGCGCCGCGCACAGGGTGGGCAGCACCGCCATCGCCGCCGTGGCGTAACCCTCCGCGGAGGGGTGGTAGTTGTCGGGGCCGAACAGTTCGCGCGGGTTGGCCAGGAACTCCGGGCCCAGCAGGTCGCCCAGCGAGACCGTACGGGCGCCCTCCTCGACCACGGCGATCGTCTGCGCCGCCGCCAGCTGACGGCTCAGCCGCCGGGCCACCCAGCGCAGCGGCTGGCCGACCGGCTCGATGGTGCCGAGATCAGGGCAGGTGCCGACGACCACCTCGCAGCCCGCTGTGCGCAGCCGGGCCACCGCGTCCGAGAGCATCCGGACCGAACGGGCGGGCGGGGTGCGGTGGGTGACGTCGTTCGCGCCGATCATGATGATGCAGACGTCCGGCGCGTGGGACGCCTCGTGTTCGCCGAGCAGCAGGGTGACCTGCCGCTCCAGATCGTCGGACTGGGCGCCGGGGAGTGCCACGTTGCGGAGTTCCACCGGGCGTTCGGCGACGGCGGCGAGCGCCGAGGCGAGCAGGGCGCCCGGCGTCTGGCGCGGCCGGTGCACGCCCTGGCCCGCGGCAGTGGAGTCGCCGAGGAACCCGAGCCGTACGGGGCGCCCCGCGTGGAGTTGGGCGAAGGCGGAGCCGTACAGCCCGTCGGCGAGGGGAGGTTCCACGTGGGAGCCGCCCACTTTGCGTTTGGCCAGCTGCACTTCGGTGAGCAACAGGCCGATCGTGGCGCCCCCGAGCAGGCCGATTCCCCCGCCGCCGTACGCGGCCGCGGTGGCGATCCGCCGTGCGACCCTTGCGGTCGCTGCCTTCGACATCGGCATGTTGCTGTTCCCGCCTCCTGGGTGTGCCGTCCGGGTGTTCCCGGATTCCCGTGGTTCCGTGTGAGGGTGCGCAGGTGTGAGCGCCCCGCCGTGCGCCCTGCGGGCGCGCTGCTTTGCGCCCCTCATGACTGTGTTGCCCGTTGCGGCCCGCCGTGCAACGCGTATGAGGCGGGCGCCTGTTGCCACCGCGCCGGCCCGGGGGCAGCCCCGGACCTCCGGCCGGAACGACATCACGAGAACAACCTGAGCAATAGGCTGGCTGTACGGGTACGCGAAGGCGCCACCCCCGACTGATACGCGGAGACCACGTTGCAGTATCACGAGTCCATGATCGAGCTTGTCGGCAACACCCCGCTGGTCAAGCTGAACAGTGTGACGGAGGGAGTCCAGGCAACCGTCCTGGCGAAAGTCGAGTACTTCAACCCCGGCGGGTCCGTGAAGGACAGGATCGCGCTGCGGATGATCGAGTCGGCCGAGGCGTCCGGCGCGCTGCAGCCCGGTGGAGTGATCGTCGAACCGACGTCCGGCAACACCGGCGTGGGTCTGGCCATGGTCGCCCAGCGCAAGGGATACCGGTGCATCTTCGTCTGCCCGGACAAGGTGTCCACGGACAAGATCAATGTGCTGCGCGCCTACGGGGCCGAGGTGGTGGTGTGCCCGACCGCCGTGGATCCCGAGCACCCCGATTCGTACTACAACGTCTCCGACCGGCTGGTGCGGGAGACGCCGGGTGCGTGGAAGCCGGACCAGTACAGCAACCCCGACAACCCGCGCTCGCACTACGAGTCGACGGGCCCCGAGCTGTGGAAGCAGACCGACGGGCGGATCACGCACTTCGTGACCGGCATCGGCACCGGCGGCACCATCTCCGGGACGGGCCGCTACCTCAAGGAGGCCAGCGGCGGCCGGGTCCGGGTCGTGGGCGCCGACCCGGAGGGGTCGGTGTACTCGGGCGGGTCCGGGCGGCCGTACCTCGTCGAGGGCGTCGGTGAGGACTTCTGGCCGGAGGCGTACGACCGGGAGGTCGCCGACGAGATCGTCGGTGTCACCGACAAGGACTCCTTCCAGATGACGCGGCGGCTGGCGAAGGAGGAGGGGCTGCTGGTCGGCGGCTCCTGCGGGATGGCCGTCGTCGGCGCGCTGGAGGTGGCCCGCCGGCTCGGCCCCGACGACGTGGTCGTCGTCCTGCTGCCGGACAGCGGCCGCGGCTACCTCAGCAAGATCTTCAACGACGACTGGATGAACGACTACGGCTTCCTCGACGAGGGCGGACCGGCGTCCGTACGGGTCGGGGACGTGCTGCGGCACAAGGAGGGGCCGATCCCCACCCTTGTCCACATGCACCCGGAGGAGACCGTCGGCGAGGCCATCGACGTGCTGCGCGAGTACGGCGTCTCGCAGATGCCCGTGGTCAAGCCGGGGGCCGGGCACCCGGACGTGATGGCGGCCGAGGTCGTCGGCTCCGTCGTCGAACGGGAGCTGCTGGACGCGCTGTTCGCGCAGCGGGCCTCCCTCGGGGACCCGCTGGAGAAGCACATGAGCGGGCCGCTGCCGCACGTTGGCTCCGGCGAGGCCGTCGGCGATCTGATGGCGGTGCTGCAGGGCCAGGACGCGGCCGTCGTCCTGGCGGACGGCAAGCCGGTGGGCGTCGTGAGCCGGCAGGACCTGCTGTCCTACCTGGCGCGCGAGGCGAAGTGAGGGCCGGGCGGCAGCCCGGCCCGATCCGGGCTGTCGCCCAGTCAGTTCCCAAGTGTCACGGCGTCGAAAAGCGCGGTTAACACCCGTACGGCACATTGGTGGGTGTCGGCGTCGAGGACCTCCGGAGCGGCTCCCGGACCTCCACGGACGCCCAGGACGCCGCCTGTTGAGAGACGGGCCGCGTCCCGGCGGGGACCGCCGTCGTCCCGCCCTTGGTGCTTGCACCAGGGTGCGGCGGTCCCCGCCCCGTCACTTCCCCCTCCGTCGTTCCGCGGGACATGCCCGCGGTTCACTCCCTCCGGGGAGGCCGTTCCTCCTTGTCGCCGAACCAGGAGCGGCTCGCCTGCAGGGCGTTGACCCCCACGATGCCTCCCCAGCAGATCAGCAGGCCGGGCAGGCCCGCGTTGGCCACGGCGATGGCGGACAGCGGGATGGCCAGCACGAGCGAGGCGATGGCCAGTCCCAGCCGGGCCCCGAGGCCGTCGGGGTAGCTGTACGGCTGGCCGCCGCCCTGTGCGGGGCGGGAGCCGTTGCGGGCCACCACCATCTGCTGTTCGGCGAGTTGGCGCCGGACCCGCTTGTCGACCACCGCGTCGATGCGCTGTTCGACCTTGCCGACGAAGGAGTCGACGAGTTCGTTCTCGTACTCCGGACCGAGCTCCTTGCGGGTCTGCAAGGTCGCTTCCAGGTCGCGTTTGAGCTCAGGGTCGCGTGCTTCCATGCTCGGCACGGTACGGCTGTCCGGCGTCCGGGACAGTGGGGGTAGCCCCCGACTTCTCCCTGGGGGACGCCGCGTCCTTGGGCGAGGGGAGGCCGTCGAGGTGTGCCGTGTCCCGGCGGGCGAGCAGCCAGTACAGCACTGCCGGTACGGCCAGGCCCACCAGCCACGAGATGTCGGCCCCGCCGAGCGGAGCGACCAGCGGACCGGTGTAGAAGTGCGTGGCCAGGAAGGGCAGTTGGGCGAGGACGCCGATGCCGTACACCGACAGCGCCGTCCGCCGCCAGGCGCCGTAGCGGCCCGCGGGGTCGGAGAGCGCGGGCAGGTCGTAGCGCTCCTTGGCGATCAGGTAGTAGTCGACGAGGTTGATGGCGGACCACGGCGTGAAGAAGGTCAGCAGGAACAGCAGGAAGTCCTTGAACGAGGTCAGGAAGCTGTCCTTGCCGATCAGCGCGAGGGCGGTGCCGGCGACCATGATGCCGCCGATGTACGCGGCCCGGGTGCGCTGCGTGATCTCCTTCTGGCCGCGGAAGCCGCTGACGCTGGTGACCAGCGACATGAAACCGCCGTACGTGTTGAGCACGTTGATGGTCAGCTTGCCCAGCGCGATGACGAAGTAGAGGACGGAGGCGGCCAGTCCGGCGCCGCCGAGGCCCACGATGTAGCCCACCTCGTGCCCGACGAAGGCGTTGCCCGCGGCCGCCGCGGCGAGCGCGCCGAACGTCATCGACCACTGCGAGCCGAGCGCGCTGCCGCCGAGCGTCCACCAGAACGTGGCGCGGGCCGAGGTCGTGCGCGGCAGATAGCGGGAGTAGTCGGCGACGTACGGGCCGAAGGCCAGCTGCCACGAGGCGGACAGCGAGATGGCGAGCAGGAACACCGGCAGGCCGAACTCCCGGTCGGCGAGCAGCGTGCCGAGGTCGGCGCGCTCCAGCAGCCGGAAGCCGAGGTAGACGAAGGTGAGTGCGCAGACGACGGAGGCGATCCGGCCGATGGCGTGGATCAGCTTGTAGCCGACGGCGGCCGTCACCGCGGTGATGACGCCGAAGACGATGATGCCCGTGGTGTCGCCGAGGTGCGTGAGCTGTCCTACGGCCTGGCCCGCGAGAACGGTGCCGCTGGCGAAGAAGCCCACGTACATCAGGATGACCAGCAGCAGCGGGACGATCGCGCCGCGCACCCCGAACTGGGCGCGGGAGGAGATCATCTGTGGCAGGCCGAGCCGTGGGCCCTGCGCCGAATGCAGGGCCATCACGGCACCGCCCAGCAGGTTGCCGAGGGCGAGACCGAGCACGGCCCAGAGGGCACTCGCCCCGAAGACGACGGCGAGTGCGCCTGTCACCACCGCGGTGATCTGCAGATTGGCGCCCAGCCAGAGGGTGAACTGGCTGAAGGCGCTGCCGTGTCGTTCGTCGTCGGGGACGACGTCGATCGAGCGCCGCTCGACGAGCGCGGTGGCCATGGGGGTCCTGCCTTTCGGTCCGCAGCGGCTAACGCTTGCCGGCTGCCTGGAAGCTGATCGTCCGCTGTCCCTTGCTTGGCTGCATATAGTCATGCAGAGTCATGGGTGTGTGAATAGGGTGTCAAGGGGTGGGAGTTAAAGGGCGGTTACTTGTGCTCACAGATGTACGCAGAGAAGTGCTGAGCGACGCGGTGGTGCTGGACGGGCGCACGCTCACCGGCCGTACGGTCGCGGGCATCGCCGACGGCGTGCTGGCGCCCGCGCCCGAGGCCGAACCCGCGGCCCGCGACCGGGTCGAGAACGCCTGGCGGGCGGCCATCCGGCACGCCGCGACGAGCCGGGTGTACGGGCGCAGTACCGGCGTCGGCGCCAACCGCGGCGTGGCCGTCGGCGACGAGGGGCACGGCCTGCGGCTGCTGCGCAGCCACGCCGGCGCGACGGGCCGGCAGCTGCCGGCCCGCGAGGTGCGGGCCATGCTCGCGGTCCGCGCCAACCAGCTGCTGGCGGGCGGCGCGGGACTCCGGCCCGACGTGGTGCCCGCGCTGCTCACGGCGCTGCGGAACGGCGCGCACCCGGTCGTCCACGAACACGGCTCCGTCGGCACCGGCGACCTCGCCGCGCTCGCCCAGACGGGACTCGCCCTCGCCGACGAACACCCCTGGGAGGGGAACGGCAAGCCGCCCCCGCCCATCGCCCTCGACACCAACGACGCCCTCGCGCTGATCAGCAGCAGCGCCCTCACCCTCGGCCAGTCGGCCCTCGCCCTCCAGGAGTTCCGGCGGCTGCTGGACGCCACGCTCTCCGTCGCCGCGCTGTCGCTGCTCGCCGTGGGCGGGTCCTGGGAGCCGTACGCCGAGGCCGTGCATCTCGCCCGGCCGCACCCCGGCTCCCTCGCGGCGGCCGCCCGGATGCGGGCCCTGCTCGGTGCCCCGGCCCGGCCCGCGCCGCCGGCCCCGGAGGCGAGGATCCAGGACCCGTTCGGCTTCCGCTGTCTGCCGCAGGTCCACGGGCCCGCGCTGGACGCGGCCGACGCGCTGGACGGGGTGCTGCGCACCGACCTCAACGCCGCGGCGGAGAACCCCCTCATCGACGCCGCGGGCGCCCTGCACCACGGCAACTTCTACGCCGGGCACGTCACACACGCCCTGGACGGGCTGCGCCCCGCCGTCCTCCAGACGGCGCGGCTGTCCACGGCCCGGCTCGCCTCGCTGGCCGAACCGGGCATCACCGGGCTGCGCCCGTTCCTCGGCGACGAGGCGTCCGCCAGCTCCGGCGTGATGATCCTGGAGTACGCGGCAGCCTCCGCGCTCACCGAACTCGCCACCCTCGCCCAGCCCGCCGCGCTGCACCACGCGGTGCTCTCGCGGGGCGCCGAGGAACAGGCCGCCTTCGCGAACGTCGCCGCGCGGCAGGCGCTGCGGATGCCGGAGCTGCACCGCCAGGTGCTCGCGTGCGAACTGGTCGCCGCCGTCCGCGCGTTGCGGCAGCGCGGCACCGTGCCGGACCCCGCGACACCGGCCGGGCGGGTCTACGAGCTGGCCTGCGCCGTACTCGACCCGGACACCACCGACCGGCCGCTCACGGGGGACGTGGCCGCGGCTGCCGGGATACTCGACCGGCTCGGCACCGTAGGGTCGGGCGGGAGCCCGGCCGACGAGGACAGAAGTGGGGAACGGGGATGAGCAGCGCCAGCGCACGGCTGCTGAAGCTCTTCGAGGGGCACAAGCTGACGCCGACGCAGCGCCGTATCGCGCACTGCATGGTGCGGCGCGCCGACGACGCGCCGTTCCTGTCCAGCGTGGAACTCGCCGAACTGGCCGGTGTCAGCCAGCCGTCCGTCACCCGCTTCGCGGTCGCCCTCGGCTTCGACGGCTATCCGGCGCTGCGCAAACAGCTCCGCGAGGAGATGCCCGGCGGCGGTACACCGGCGGGGAACGGCGACGAGGAGGGCAACGCGTACCAGCAGGCCGTGCAGGCCGAGATCGACAATCTGCGGCACCTCTCCGAACTGCTCGCCGACCAGGGGCCGGTGGAGCGCGCCGGGCAGGTGCTCGCCGCGTCCCGGCCGCTGCCGGTCCTCGGGCTGCGGGCCGCGTCCGCGCAGGCGAGCGGCTTCGCGTACTTCGCGGCGAAGGTCCATCCGGACGTCCGGCTGCTGGACGAGGGCGGCACGATGCTGGAGGACCGCATCGACGGCTGCGTACGGGCCGGCGCGAGCGCGCTGATGTGCTTCGCGCTGCCCCGGTATCCGCAGGAGACGGTGACCGCGCTGGAGTACGCGCGCGAGGCCGGGCTGCGCGTGGTGACCGTCGCGGACAGCGCGTTCGCGCCGGTGGCGGGCCCCGAGGACCTGCTGCTGCCCGCGGCGGTCGGTACGGGCCTGGCCTTCGACACGGCGTGCGCGCCGATGCTGCTCGGGCGGGTGCTGCTGGAGGCCATGTGCGACGGCCTGCCGGACGCGCAGGCCCGGCTGGAGGACTTCGACGCGCGCGCCGCGGAACGCGGCCTGTTCGCCGAGTAGCCGGGCGGGCTGTCTGCCTGCCGGACTGTCAGAAGGCCAGTGGGCCGGGCCACTTGGGGTCACGGCCGAGGAAGGCGAGCAGCCGTCCGGCGGCTCCGGCGCCGGGCGGCGGCGGCAGCGGCGGCGCGAACAGGGGCGGCCGTTCCGCGGGCGTGGGCAGCAACGCGTGCGCCAGCGGCAGCAGTTCCTCCGCCAGTGCCGCGGGCAGGGGAGAGCGTTCGCCCGTCGTACGGGACACGTCCCAGCCGTGCACCGCGATCTCCAGAGCGCCCGCACCGGCGACCGCGCCGGCCGTCAGCGGCAGCCCGGTGACGGTGACGAGCCGTCCCGCAGGGCCGCGGGACGCGGCGCACACGCCCAGCAGCAGCCCGGCGCGGGACCTGAACTCCGCGACGGGGTCCGGGAGTACGGGACGGGAGGGGCCGGGACCCGGCACCCCGACGTACCCGGCGTCGATGCCCTCGCACAGCGCCGCGAGCGAGTCGCAGAGGTGCCGCAGCAGATCGTCCAGGTCCCAGCACGCGCAGGGCGTGGCCCGGCCCGACAACTGCGGGGTGACGGACCGTACGGCTCCCAGCGCATAGCCGGTGGACCGTTCCAGCAGTGCCGCGGCGGGCTCCAGCGAGCCGTCCATGGGCCGTACCTCCGGTGAACGGTTCACGGTCGTTTCCCTGTCACGGGTGCAGACCGCGGGCCCGTCCGGAAATCATCGGCCCGCGCCTCACGTACGGGTTCACGTACGGGAAGCGGACCGCAGTACCAGCTTGTTGACCGCCCACAGCACGATCCCGATGGCGAGCAGCACACCGGCCCGTACGTACACATCGGCCGCCCTGTCGGACAGTGGGCTGGCCAGCACCAGCGCGGCGAAGGCGCCGAGGACGGGCAGCACTGTCGGGGTGCGGAAGTGCCCGTGTTCCACAGGGTCCTTGCGCAGCACCAGCACCGCGACGTTGACCACCGCGAACACGCACAGCAGCAGGAACGACGTGGTGTCGCCGAGCCCTTCGATCTCCCCGGTGGAGACCAGGCCCAGCGCGAGGACCGCGACGAAGACGATGCCGGCGACGGGCGTCTGCCGGGAGGGCAGCACCTTGCCCATCACACCGGGCAGCACGCGCTCGTTGGCCATGCCGTAGCAGAGCCGGGACGCCATCATCAGGTTGATCAGCGCGGTGTTGGTCAGCGCGAACAGGGCGATGACGGCGAACAGTTTCGGCGGGAAGTCGACCCCGCCGGCCTTCACCACCTCCAGCAGCGGCCCGCTGCTGGCCTCCAGCTTCCGGTAGTCGACCAGCAGCGACGAGACAAGCGCCACCAGCACGTAGATGGTGCCCGTGATGAGGACACCGAGGAACAGCGCGGGCGGGAACGTACGGGCCGGATTCCGCGTCTCCTCCGCCATGTTGACCGAGTCCTCGAAGCCCACGAAGGCGAAGAACGCCAGGGCCGTCGCGCCGAGCGTGCTGGTCAGCACCGCGTACGCGGTACCGCCGTCCGCCGCGTGGAACTCGCCGAGCCGGGACGGGTCCCCGTCGCCGGACAGCACCGCGTACGCGCCGATCCCGATGATCACCAGCAGGCCCGTCACCTCGACGGCGGTGAGCACGACGTTCGTCTTCACCGACTCCGACACACCGCGCAGGTTCAGCGCGGCCAGCGCCAGGATGAACAGGATCGCCACCAGAGTCGGCGGGATGTCGACGAACTCCGCCAGATAGTCCCCGCCGAAGGCCCGCGCCGCCGCGCTCGCCGACGACAGCCCGGAGCACATCACCATGAACGCGACGATGAACGTCAGGAACGGCACCTTGAAGGCGCGCTGCGTGTAGAGCGCCGCGCCCGCCGCCTTCGGGTACTTGCCGACGAGCTCCGCGTACGATCCGACGGTCAGCAGCGCCAGTCCGAAGCCGATCACGTACGGCACCCACAGGGCGCCGCCGATCTTCCCTGCGACCTCACCGGTCGTCGCGTACACGCCGGTGCCGAGGATGTCGCCGACGACGAACAGCACCAGCAGCTTCGGGCCCAGGGCCCGCTTGAGCGGCGTGCCGTCCTCGCCGGTGTCCGCCCGGGGAGTGTTCGTGGGCTGCATGGAATCCTGCATTCCCGCCACAGTGATCGTTACCGCAGCGATGAGTTCCGTTCCTCCGGACGGTCGGTATCTCCATGACCTCCGATGCACCGCAGCCCGAACTGGACGCCCGCTACAGCGAGGAGGAGGCGTCGCCCGCCTCCTGGAAAGAGGCGCGCGACGAACTGGCGCGCGCCGGCACGTACTGGCTCTCGACGGTCAGGCCCGACGGCCGTCCGCACGTCACCACACTGCTCGCCGTCTGGCGCGACGACCCGCACACCCTCTACTTCTGCACCGGCGCCGAGGAGCGCAAGGCCCGCAATCTGGCGGCAGGCCCGCACTGTGTGCTGACGACAGGGCACAACGACTACGCGCCGGGCCTGGACGTCGTCGTCGAGGGCACCGCCGTCCGGGTGCGGGACGAGGCACTGCTGCGACAGCTGGCCGACGACTGGGAGACGAAGTACGGGGCCGACTGGCACTTCGACGTCGACGGCGACGAGGGCTTCCGGCACGGCGACGGCGGGAAGGCGCTGGTCTTCGGCGTACGCCCCGCGACGGTCTTCGGATTCGCCAAGTTCCCCTTCGCGCAGACCCGTTGGCGCTTCAGGAACCCGGAGACCGGGCCGGGCGCGCTCACTCCTTGACCGCGCCGGCGAGCATGCCGCTGATGAACTTCCGCTGCAGCGCGAGGTACGCGGCGAGCACGGGCAGGGCGACGAGGACGGCGGCGGCGGACGTCACACCGGGGTCGCTGTTGCGGCGGTCCCCGGTGAAGAACGACAGCGCGAGCGGCGCCGTCCGTACGTCCGGGTTGCCCGGCACCAGCACCAGCGCCAGCAGGAACTCGTTCCACGCGTACAGGAACAGTAGCGCGGCGAGCGTGCCGAGTGCGGGCAGCGCCAGCGGCAGCATCACGCGCCGCAGCGTCTGGAGGCGGCTCGCCCCGTCCAGTTCGGCCGACTCCCGCAGTGAACGGGGCACGCCCGCGAAGAAGTTCCGCATCCAGAAGGTGCCGAGCGCGAAGGAGAGACCGGTCTGCGGGAGGATCAGCGCCCAGTACGTGTTGAGCAGGCCCCAGTCGCGCAGCTGGTAGTAGAGCGGGATCACCGTCGCCTCGTACGGCATCACCAGCCCCGTCAGCAGAACCGCCAGCAGGGCGCCCTTCAGCGGGAAGGTCAGCACGGCGAAGGCGTACCCGGCGGGCACGGCCACCGCCAGCGTCAGCAGCACCACGGACACCGCCACCAGCAGACTGGACGCCAGCGCACCTTCGAGCAGTCCGCGGTCCCACGCCTCGGCGAAGTTGCCGAAGTGCGGCACCGAGGGAACGGAGAACCCGCTGACGCGGGCGCCCGGTTCGTGCAGCGCCACCAGCAGGATCTGCAGGAACGGATAGAGCGCGAGCAGCGACGCGACGGTCAGCAGCGCGTGACTGACGACGGACTCGCGGCGGGCCGTCACGGTCACCGCCTCACCCCTCCCTCTCGCGCAGCACGCGCAGGATCACGGCGGACACCGCCAGCGTCAGCACGGTCAGCGCGATGCCCACGGCCGCCGCGGCGCCCACCTGGCGGGTGACGAACGCGCCCTGGTACAGGAACACGCTCGGCACGGTGGTGCTGTCGCCCGGACCTCCGGTGGTCGTGTTCCACACGATGTCGAAGTTGCGCAGCGCCTGCGTGACCGTCAGCACCAGCGCGAGCGCGATCTCCCCGCGCAGCGCCGGGACGACGACGGTACGGAACTCCCGTACGGGGCCCGCCCCGTCGAGCCGCGCCGCCTCGAACCGCTCGCGCGGGATGCGCTGAGCGCCGGCCAGGAACAGCACCATGCACAGCCCGTACATGACCCAGGTGCCGATGAGTCCCACGGCGGGCAGCGCGGTGCTGTAGTCGCCGAGCCAGGAGCGGGTCAGGGAGTCCAGGCCGACGGCGCGCAGCAGCCCGTTCACCGGCCCGTCCGTGTCGTAGATCCAGCGCCAGGACACGGCGATGACGACCGTGGACAGGACCTGCGGGACGAACAGCGCCGAGCGGAAGAAGGCCAGGCCGCGGATGCGGACCCGGACCATGAGCCCGGTCAGCGCCAGCCCCACGGCGACCGGCAGCAGCGCGTAGAAGAGCAGGAACACCAGCGAGTGCAGCAGCGCGGAGCGCAGGGCCGGATCGCGGAACAGCGCCGTGTAGTTGTCGGCACCGGCCCAGCTGCCCAGGGTGAGCCCGTCCCAGTGGAACAGCGAGATCCACCCCGTCAGCAGCAGCGGACGCAGCACGAACAGCACGTAGAAGACGGCGCCGGGCAGCAGATAGAGATACGCCGACCAGTGCTGTCGGCGCGCCCACGCGCGGAACGCCGGCGGCAGTCCGGCGCTCATCCGCCCGCCTCCCCGCCCGGCTTCTTCCGGGCCGCCGCGTCCTGCGCCGTGCGGAAAGTGCGCCAGTTCTTCTGTACGGCGGCCAGATAGCGGTCCACGCCGAGCTGCCCCGCGAGCAGGTCCTGGGTGGCGGAGCCGATGGTGTCCAGCATCGACGTGCTCGCCCAGTCGAAGTAGAAGGTCTGCCCGTCGTCGTCCATCATCCGCCGCCCCGCCTCGGCCTGTTGGGACGGCAGCCCGGGGCGGAAGGTGACCCCTTTCGTCCGTACGGGGATCCGGCCCACGTCGGCCATCACCTGCGCGCCCGCGTCGCCCTGCATCATGCCGAGGAAGGCCGCCGCTGCCTCCGCATTCTCCGTCTTCGCCGAGATGTGCCAGGCCAGTCCGAAACCGCCGACGGCCGCCGTCCGTCCGCCGCGGTGTTTGCGCAGCGCCGTGAAACTGCCGTCGCGGCCCAGGCCCTCGATGACGGCGGGCGAGTTCCACGAGCCGGCGACGAGGAACACGCCCTCCCCGCCGGTGAACCGCGTGACGGCGTCGTCCGCGCCGAGCCCGTCGTAGCCGGAGCCGAGCCACCCCTTGCGGGCCCAGTCGCGGACGGTGGCCGCGGCCCGGCGGTTGCCGTCGGAGACGAAGCTGGTGCCGGGCACGCCGTTGATCCAGGCGCGGGTCGCGGAGACCGGCACGTACTGCGCCTGTACGGTGCCGAGCAGCTGCGTCGCGGGGAACTGCTCGGCGTTGCCCAGCATCAGGGGCCGCTCGCCGGCGGCGTGCGCCTTCTCCAGCGCGGCGGTGAACTCCTCATAAGTCTCCGGCGGTTCGAGCCCGAGCTTCCTCAGCTTCTTCCTGTTGCTGAACACGCCGACGAACTCGTTGCTCTGGCTGATGCCCCACAGATTGCCCGTGCCGAAGATCCGGCCGTCCTCGCTCCACCGGAACTGGCTGGTCGCGCCGCTGGGGAAGTCCAGGTCCCAGCCGTACGCGTGGGACACGTCGTCCAGCGGGCGCAGCAGCCCGCCCTGTACGAGCAGCGCGTCCACGCCGTACCCCTGGTTGCCCTGCACCAGGTCGGGCGGGTTGGGCCCGGACATGGTGTTCACGACGGTCTTGGAGAAGTCGTCGAACGCCTTGGTCTCGACGCGGACCTGCACGTTCGGATAGCGCTTCTCGTACAGCGCGGTGAGCCGCTTCAGGAAGTCCTGGTCGCCGGAGTCGGCGATCATCCGCAGCGTGACCTTCCCGTGCCGGGCCACCTGCCGCGGCGTGACGGGCGCCGTGATCTGACCGCCCGCGAGTGCGGCGCCGCCGCCTCCGCCGCCGCCGCCCGCGCCGGGAACGCTGCATCCGCCGAGCACGCTTGCCGCGGGGGCGGCGAGGGCCGCGAGGGCCGCTTTGAGGGCCGTACGGCGGCGGGGACGGTGGGACTGCGGCACGGGCGCCTCACAGCGTCAGACGATCTGCCAACGCTCGCACGGGGGTGGCCCGTTGGGCCAGATCCCGTACGGGGCGTTCCGGGACGGCGGCCGGTGTTTCCGCGCGAGTCGAGGGGTCCGGGGCGGGAGCCCTGGAAGAAACGGGTAGGGGCGGGTCTGGGGCCAACCCCTCACCGGGGCGCGTGCGTTGGATGCAGGGTGCGTGCCCTGCGCGGGTGCGGTCCGGTGTGCCCACCCTCCCCCAGCTACCGCTGGGAGGTGCCCCCTCCGCCCCTTGGGCGGATCAGCTGCCCACACCGGGCGTGGGCGCGGCCCCCCGATCCCGCGCGCCGCGGTGGGGTGCAGGGGCGGAGCCCCGCGGGGGTTCGGGGCGCAAGGCCCGTTCTTGCGCGCGGCGCGCGGCTGGGGTCCGGGGCGGAGCCCCGGTTCCCCCTCTTTCCTGCCCGCAGGGCAGGGCTGGGGGCCGGGGCGGGAGCCCCGCTCTTTCGCGCGTAGCGCGGCCTGGGGGCCGGGGCGGAGCCCTGGAAGAAACGGGTAGGGGCGGGTCTGGGCCTCAACCCCTCACGGCGGCGCGTGCGTTGGGTGCGGGCGGGACAGACCTTGCGGCTTGCGGTCCGGTGTGCCCACCCGTTCCGCCCCTTGGGCGGACCGCGTGCCCACACCTCGGAGGTGTGCCCGCCTCGCGCGGCGGAGCCGCACATCCGACGCAGCCGCCCCTTGGCGGACCGCGTGCCCACACCTCGTGGGCGGAGCGCCCCCACCGGGCGGTGCGCGGGTGCGGTCCGGTGTGCCCGCCTCGCGCGGCGGAGCCGCACATCCGACGCGGCCGCCCACACCGGGCGCCACGCGCGAAGGGCGTGTCAGGTGGTTGAGGATTGGAGGGTCTCGCAGGAGGGTGGGGGCCGGACCGAAAGGGGACGGAAACCATGGCGACATCACCAGCGACACCGCCGGAACCGCAGCCCGGAGACGGACCCCCGTTCCGCGCGGATCACGTCGGGAGCCTGCTGCGCCCGGACGCACTGAAGCGGGCGAGGGACGACCGCGCCGCGGGCCGCACGTCGGCGACGGATCTCGCCGCCGCCGAGGACGCGGCCGTACGGGACGTCGTACGGATGCAGGCGGAGGCCGGCCTCCGCAGCGCCACGGACGGCGAGTTCCGCCGCTCCTCGTGGCACATGGACTTCATCTACTCGCTCGGCGGCATCAGCCGCGTCGAGGACGAGTCGCTGCGCATCCGCTTCCACAACGCCGACGGAGACGTGGAGTTCACCCCGCCCTCCGCGCAGGTCGACGGCCGTATCCGGCTGGACCGCACCGTCTTCGGCGACGACTTCACCTTCCTGCGGGAGAACACCGGCCCCGGCGTGACGCCGAAGCTGACGATCCCGTCGCCGAGCATGGTCCACTACCGGGGCGGCCGGGCCGCGATCGACGCGTCGGTCTACCCCGATCTGGACCGGTTCTGGGTGGATCTGACGGACGCGTACGCCCAGCAGGTGCGCAACGTGTACGACCTGGGCTGCCGTTACCTCCAGCTCGACGACACCTCGCTCGCGTACCTCAACGACCCGGAGCAGCGCCGGCACATCGCGGAGATCGGCGGCGACCCGGACCACCAGCACGAGACGTACATCGCCAACATCAACCGGGCGATCGAGGCGCGGCCTTCCGACATGCGCGTCACCACGCACATGTGCCGGGGCAACTTCGCCTCCTCGTGGGTCGCCACCGGCGGCTACGACTTCGTGGCGGAGGCGCTGTTCAGCGAGCTCGATGTGGACGGTTTCTTCCTGGAGTTCGACGACGAGCGCTCGGGCGGCTTCGAGCCGCTGCGGTTCGTGCCGAAGGGCAAGCGGGTGGTGCTGGGCCTGGTCACGAGCAAGCGCCCGGAGCTGGAGTCGAAGGATCTGCTGAAGCGCCGCATCGAGGAGGCGTCGAAGTACGTGGACCTCGACCAGCTGTGCCTGTCCCCGCAGTGCGGCTTCTCCTCCACGGTGGAGGGCAACAAGCTGACGGAGGAGGACCAGCTGGCGAAGCTGCGGCTGATCGTGGAGACCGCCGAGGAGGTCTGGGGCGGCGTCTGATCCGTACGGGTCCGACCCGTACACAGCGTGGATCCGCGGCGTCCGGCCGGGACGTACGCGGATCCGCCGCGCACCGGGGGCGCGTCGCGGACCGCCGCGCGCGGGCGCGGGCGGCAAGCTGAGGGCCTTCAGGTTGGAGGGACCGCATGACCGAGACCGGAGCGCTCCGGACGCCGCCCATCCGGTACGCCACAGCGGAACGTTTCGCGCGCCCGCGCCCCGTCGGCCCGGACGACACCCGGCCGTCGAGCGGCGAGGTGTGCCCGCAGCCGCCGTCCCGGCTGGAGCCGGTGACGGGCCCGCCCAAGGACCGCCCGCCGCAGGGCGAGGACTGTCTCAATCTGTCGGTGACGGCCCCGGACCGGGACGGCGCGGTGCGGCCCGTCCTGGTGTGGTTCCACGGCGGCGGGTTCAGCAGCGGCGCGGGCCTGCTGGACTGGTACGAGGGCGGCAGGCTCAGCGCCCAGGGCGACGTGGTCGTCGTCAGCGTCAACTACCGGCTGGGCGCGCTCGGTTACCTCTGCCTGGACGGGGTCTGCGACGGCAACCTCGGCCTGTACGACCAGATCGAGGCGCTCCGCTGGGTGCGCCGGAACATCACCGCGTACGGCGGCGACCCGGACAACGTCACCGTGTTCGGCCAGTCGGCGGGCGCCCTCTCCATCAGCTGGCTGCTCGAACTCCCGGAGGCACGCGGCCTGTTCCGGCGCGCGATCCTGCAGAGCGCCCCGCTGCCGTACGCCGGGAAGACCCGCATGGTGGCCTCCGTCATCGGCGACCTGTTCGCGGAGAAGCTGGGCGGCGACCCGCGGACGGCGAGCGTGGAGGAGCTGGTGCGCGCCCAGCGGGAGACGGCCGTGGCGAACCGGGAGCTGACCGGCAGCGCCATCGACCCGTCCTTCGGCCCCGTCGAGAGCGCCGAGCCGATCCTCTCCGGCGCGGCACCCGGCCTGGGCGATCTGGACGGGCTGGACGTGCTGTACGGCTGGAACGCCGACGACATGACGGCCTTCCCCGGCGACGGCGACCCGGCCGAACTGACGGAGCACACCTATCCGGAGCCGCTCGCGGAGTTCACGGCGCGGCTGCGCGAGGCCGGGGCCCGTACGTTCGGATACCGCCTCGACTGGTCCCCCGAAGGGTCGCCGCTGGGGGCCACGCACTGTCTCGAACTCCCGCTGCTGCTGGGCTCCCGCGAGGCGTGGGAGGGCGCCCCGATGCTGGGCGAGGCGCCGTGGGAGGACGTCGAGGAGTTCGGCGCGGCCCTGCGGACGGCCTGGACCGCCTTCGCGCGTACGGGCACCCCCGACACGGAGGCGACGGCGGCCTGGCCGGTGACCTGGGGCGACTGACCGGGGCACAGCTGCCGGCGCCCCGGGCGGCGCTCATTCCGTCAGCGCGTCCCGGTGCGCGCCGCCCGACTCCTCGACGATCGACGCGACGGGCTGCGCATCCCGTACGGGCGCGAAGCGGACGGCCCCGTCCGTCACCGTGAAGCCCCAAATGGCGGGCCGGGGGAGGGAGTTGTAGGAGAACGGGTTGGACGCGTAGTAGGCGCCGGTGTCCAGGAGGGCCGCGTAGTCGCCCTCCTCCAGGAGGGGCAGCTCCCGGTCCCGCGCCACGAGATCCCCCGCGAAGCAGCACGGGCCCGCGACGTCCTGCGCCACCGCGGCGCCCGTCCTGGGCCGGCCCTTCGCGTCGAAGGCCGCGACCCGCAGCGGCCAGGCGTCCGGCGTGAAGACCGTACGGACGGCGAGCTGGGCTCCCGCGTGCGTGACGGCGATGGGCCGGCCGCCGGCGGACTTGGTGTACTCGACGCGGGCGAGCACGGTGCCCGCCTTCGCCAGCAGGGCCCGGCCGAACTCGGTGACCAGCCCGTACCGCCCGTCGAACAGCCCCGGCACGCGTCCGGCCAGCAGCCGCGCGTACTCGGCGAACGTCGGACTGACCTCGTCCGAGGCGAAGTTGACGGGCAGCCCGCCGCCGATGTCCAGGGTATCGATCTGCTGCCGGCCCACCGCCGCGTTGATCTCCTCGGCCAGTCCGTACGTCTCGCGCACGCCGTCCGCCATCAGTTCCAGCGGGATGCCCTGTGAGCCGACGTGCGCGTGGAGCCGGGTCAGCCAGGGCCGCTCCCGGTAGGCGCGGACGACCCACTCGCGCGCCCCCGGGTCGCGCAGCGCTACGCCGAACTTGGAGGTGGCGGTCGCCGTGCTCATCGCGTCGATGGAGCCGCTGCCGAGCTGCGGATTGACCCGCAGCCCGAGCGGACTGTGCGCTTCAGGACCGGAAGCCGCGGGCACCAGCCCGTCCAGCCGGGCGAGTTCCTGCGGATTGTCGGCGTTCAGCGCGACGCCCAGGTCCAGCGCCTCGCGCAGTTCGTCGCGGGTCTTCGCGGGGGAGTCCAGCACGGTCCGCGCGGCGGGCACGCCGGCGGCCTGCGCGAGGGCGAGCTCGCCGGGGCTGGCGACCTCGCAGCCGATCCCCTCGCCGTGCAGCAGCCGCAGCACGGGCACGAGGGAGGCGGCCTTCACGGCGAAGGTGTGCAGGACGGACTGACCGGGCGCGGCGACCTCGTCGAAGGCCGTACGGAGAGCGGCGGCCGCCTCCCGTACGGAGGCCACGTCCAGCAGCGCGGCGAGCGGCTGCCGGTCGTCGGTGACAAGACCCTGGTCGACGGCGGCCCGGACGGCGAGGTCACGGCGTTCTGCGGCGGTGTGCGGGGCGTGCGGAGCTGCGTGATCCATGCCGCCAGCGAAGCATGACGCGAACCTCTCTTCCCAGCGAGCTCATTGACTGGAATTATTCAGTGCGTAGGCTGTCTGAATAGATAGCTGCTCGACCAGCAGGAACAGCCAGGGAGGCAGGGCTCATGGCAGGAACGTCCTCAGGACCGCGGACCGTGCGCGCACCGCGCGGAACCGAGCTGAGCGCGCGGGGGTGGCAGCAGGAGGCCGCCCTGCGGATGCTGCAGAACAACCTCGACCCCGAGGTCGCCGAGCACCCCGAGAAGCTCGTCGTCTACGGCGGCACCGGGAAGGCGGCGCGCGACTGGAACTCCTTCGACGCCATGGTGCGGACCCTGCGCACTCTGAAGGACGACGAGACGATGCTCGTCCAGTCCGGCCGGCCCGTCGGCGTCATGCAGACGCACGAGTGGGCGCCGCGCGTCCTCCTCGCCAACTCGAACCTCGTCGGCGACTGGGCGAACTGGGAGGAGTTCCGGCGGCTGGAGCAGCTCGGACTCACCATGTACGGCCAGATGACGGCCGGTTCGTGGATCTACATCGGCACCCAGGGCATCCTCCAGGGCACCTACGAGACCTTCGCCGCCGTCGCCGCGAAGCGCTTCAACGGGACGCTGGCCGGGACGATCACGGTGACCGCCGGACTCGGCGGCATGGGCGGCGCCCAGCCGCTCGCCGTGACCATGAACGACGGCGTGGCGATCTGCATCGAGTGCGACCCCTCCCGTATCGAGCGGCGCATCGAGCACAACTACCTGGACGTGCGCGCCGATTCGCTGGAGCACGCGCTCCGGCTGGCCGTCGAGGCGCGCGACGCCCGCCGGCCGCTGTCGATCGGCCTGCTGGGCAACGCCGCCGAGGTGCTGCCGCGGCTGCTGGAGATGGACGCGCCGATCGACATCGTCACGGACCAGACCAGCGCCCACGACCCGCTCGCCTATCTGCCGCTCGGCGTCGACTTCGACGACATGGCGGAGCTCGCGGCCGAGAAGCCGGCGGACTTCACCCAGCGGGCGCGCGAGTCGATGGCGCGGCACGTCGAGGCCATGGTCGGCTTCCAGGACGCCGGAGCGGAGGTCTTCGACTACGGCAACTCCATCCGCGGTGAGGCCCAACTCGCCGGGTACGAGCGGGCCTTCGCCTTCCCCGGCTTCGTCCCCGCCTACATCAGGCCGCTGTTCTGCGAGGGCAAGGGCCCGTTCCGGTGGGCGGCGCTGAGCGGCGACCCGAAGGACATCGCCGCCACCGACCGCGCGCTGCTCGACCTCTTCCCGGAGAACGAGTCCCTCGCCCGCTGGATCAAGCTCGCGGGGGAGCGGGTGCACTTCCAGGGGCTGCCCGCGCGCATCTGCTGGCTCGGCCAGGGCGAACGGGACCGGGCGGGCGAGCGGTTCAACGAGATGGTCGCGGACGGCACGCTCCAGGCCCCGCTCGTGCTCGGCCGGGACCACCTGGACTGCGGCTCGGTGGCGTCCCCGTACCGCGAGACCGAGGCGATGCTCGACGGCTCCGACGCGATCGCGGACTGGCCGCTGCTGAACGCCATGGTGAACGTGGCCTCCGGCGCGTCCTGGGTGTCCCTGCACCACGGCGGCGGCGTCGGCATGGGCCGCTCGATCCACGCGGGCCAGGTGACGGTCGCCGACGGTACGGCCCTCGCCGGCGAGAAGCTCCGCCGCGTACTGACCAACGACCCCGGCATGGGCGTCATCCGCCACGTCGACGCGGGCTACGACATCGCCGAACGGGTGGCGGAAGACCGCGGAGTCCGCATCCCCATGCGAGAGGGCGACCAGGCGTGACAACTCACGACAGCCGTGGGCAGGCTGCGCCAGGGGCGCAGGGTGGGCACGGCGCACCGCAAGCGGCAGCCGCACCCCCTTCGTTCCACACCATGTGGCGGGACCTTCACCCGCTGGGCCGCAACCCCGAATCCGGCGGCTACCGCCGCTTCGCATGGACGACGCCGGACACCGAGTGCCGAGCCTGGTTCCGCGAACAGGCCGAGACCCGAGGCCTCACGTACGAGACCGACCGGAACGGCAACCAGTGGGCCTGGTACGGCGATCCCTCCCACGGTGACGCCGTCGTCACCGGCTCGCACCTGGACTCCGTCCCGGACGGCGGCGCTTTCGACGGCCCCCTCGGAGTCGTCTCCGCGTTCTCGGCGCTCGACGAACTCCGCGCCCGCGGCGCCACGTTCACCCGCCCCTTCGGCATCGTGAACTTCGCCGACGAGGAGGGCGCCCGCTTCGGCCTCTCCTGCGTCGGCTCCCGGCTCGTCGCCGGCAGCCTCACCCCCGAGGCCGCGCACGAGCTCACGGACGCGGACGGGGTGCGGCTCCCGCAGGCCATGGAGCGTGCCGGGCTCGACCCGGACGCGATCGGTCCCGATCCCGAACTGCTCGCCCGGATCGGCGTGTTCGTGGAGCTGCACGTGGAGCAGGGCCGGGACCTCGCGCTGCGGGAGCGGCACACCCCCGTCGGGGTGGCGTCCGCGATCTGGCCGCACGGCCGCTGGCGGTTCGACTTCCACGGCGAGGCCAACCACGCGGGCACGACCCGTCTGGAGGACCGCCGCGACCCGATGCTGACGTACGCGGCGACCGTGCTCGCCGCGCGCGAGCGGGCCGCCCTCGCGGGCGCCCGCGCCACGTTCGGCAAGGTCGAGGTCGCCCCGAACGGCGTCAACGCCGTGCCGTCCCTCGTACGGGGCTGGCTCGACTCGCGGGCCGCGGACGAGGAGACCCTCGCCGCGGTCGTACGGGAGATCGAGGAGCAGGCGGAGCAGCGCGGCGTGCGGGACGGGGTGAAGGTCCTGACGACCCGTGAATCGTTCACGCCCGTCGTGGAGTTCGCGCACGGGCTGCGCGACCGGCTGGCGGACATGCTCGGCGGGGTGCCCGTACTGCCGACCGGCGCGGGACACGACGCGGGTATTTTGTCCGCTTCGGTGCCGACCGCCATGCTGTTCGTCAGGAATCCCACGGGGGTGTCCCACTCACCGGCCGAATTCGCGGAGGAGGACGACTGCGTGGCCGGGGTGAGCGCACTCGCCGGCGTACTGGAAGGGCTCGCGTGCAGCACAACCTGACGTACTGGTGTGAATACGCCTGGCTGAACGGCGTCGTGGAGCCGGGCGTCGCGCTCGACACCACGGCGGACGGGCGGATCGCCGCCGTCCGTACGGAGATCCCGGCGCCGCCGCCGGACGCGACGGTGCTGCGCGGCCTCGTCGTACCGGGCCTCGCCAACGCCCACTCGCACGCCTTCCACCGGGCGCTGCGCGGCACCGTCCAGGTGGGCTCGGGCACGTTCTGGACCTGGCGCGAGGTGATGTACCGGGTCGCCTCCGAGCTCACCCCGGACACGTACTTCGCGCTGGCCCGCGCCGTGTACGCGGAGATGGCGCTGGCCGGCGTCACGTGCGTCGGCGAGTTCCACTATCTGCACCACGCGCCGGGCGGCACGCCGTACGCCGACCCCAACGCGATGGGCGAGGCACTCCTCGCCGCGGCCTCCGAGGCGGGCATCCGCATCACGCTGCTGGACACCGCCTATCTCGCCTCCGGCTTCGGGAAGCGGGGCGAGGGGGAGCCGCCGGAGCGGCACCAGCTGCGGTTCTCCGACGGTACGGCGGAGGCGTGGGCGGCCCGCGCCGCCGCGCTCAAGCCGGGTGAGGGCGCGCGCATCGGCGCCGCGATCCACTCCGTACGGGCGGTGCCCGCGCGCGAGCTGGAGACCGTCGCACGGTGGGCGGAGGAGCGGTCCGCGCCGCTGCACGTCCACCTCTCCGAGCAGACGGCGGAGAACGACGCGTGCCGTGCCGCGCACGGCCGTACGCCATCCCAACTGCTCGACGAGCACGGCGTGTTCGGGCCGCGGACGACCGCCGTGCACGCCACGCACATGACGGACGACGACATCGCCCTGCTCGGTCACGCGTCGACCGGCGTGTGCATGTGCCCCACAACGGAACGCGACTTGGCGGACGGCATCGGGCCCGCGCCGGAACTCCAGCGGGCGGGCGCCGTGCTGTCGCTGGGCAGCGACAGCCACGCGGTGATCGACCTGTTCGAGGAGGCGCGCGGCATGGAGCTGAACGAACGGCTGCGCTCCCGCACCCGCGGCCACTGGACGGCGGCCCAGCTCCTGCGCGCCGCCACGGAGGACGGGCACGCGGCGCTCGGCTGGCCCGAGGCGGGCCGGCTGGAGGCGGGCGCCGTGGCGGACTTCGCCGCCGTCGCGCTGGACACGGTCCGCACGGCGGGCCCGGTGCCGCGGATGGCGGCGGAGGCGGCCGTCTTCGCGGCGACCTCGGCGGACGTACGGGACGTCGTGGTCGGCGCCCGGCACGTGGTCCGCGACGGACACCACAGCACGGTCGGCGACGTGCCCGCGGCCCTCAACACGGCCCTGGCCGCCCTCAGCTGACGTACCGCACACAGCCGGGCCGGGCCCGCGCACAGCAAGGCCGTACAGCAACACCCCGCACGGAAGGCAGACATGAGCACCCTCATCAGGAACATCAGGTCGCTGGTGACCAACGATCCGTCCCTCGGCGAGGGGCCGCTCGGGATCGTCGAGGACGCGGCCGTCGTCGTCGACGGCGAACGTGTGGCCTGGGTCGGCCCCACCGCCGAGGCCCCGGCCGCCGACGCGGTGCACGACGCGGAACACCGCGCCGCCATCCCCGGGTTCGTCGACTCGCACTCCCACCTGCTCTACGCGGGTGACCGCACCGCGGAGTTCAACGCCCGGATGTCCGGCCGCGCGTACACCGCGGGCGGCATCCGGACGACGGTCGCCGCGACGCGGGAGGCGAGCGACGAGGAGCTGGGCCGGACCCTCGCGCGGCATCTGCGCGAGGGCCTGCGGCAGGGCACCACCACGCAGGAGACCAAGTCCGGTTACGGGCTCACCGCGGACCAGGAGGCCCGCGCCCTGCGGATCGCCGCCTCGCACACCGACGAGGTCACGTACCTCGGCGCGCACATCGTCGCCCCCGAGTACGCCGAGGCGGACGACGCGGCCGGCTACGTCGACCTCGTCACCGGCCCGATGCTGGACGCCTGCGCCCCGTACGCCCGTTGGGTGGACGTGTTCTGCGAGAAGGGCGCCTTCGACGGCGACCAGGCGCGCGCGATCCTCACCGCGGGAGCGGCGAAGGGGCTGATCCCGCGGGTGCACGCCAACCAGCTGTCGTACGGCCCCGGTGTGCAGCTCGCCGTCGAGGTGGGCGCCGCGTCCGCCGACCACCTCACGCACCTCACCGACGCCGACGTGGACGCGCTCGCGCAGAGCGACACGGTCGGCACGCTGCTGCCGGGCTGCGAGTTCTCCACCCGCGCCGTCTACCCGGACGCGCGCCGGCTGCTCGACGCGGGGGCGACGGTCGCCCTGTCCACGGACACCAACCCCGGCTCCTCGTACACCTCTTCCATGCCGTTCTGCATCGCGATCGCGGTGCGCGAGATGGGCATGACCCCGGACGAGGCGCTCTGGTCGGCGACCGCGGGCGGCGCCCGCGCGCTGCGCCGGGACGACGTCGGCCGGATCGCCCCCGGCGCGTACGCGGACCTCGCGCTCCTCGACGCGCCCTCGCACGTGCACTTCGCGTACCGGCCGGGCGTCCCGCTCGTGTCCCGCGTGTGGCGGCGCGGCGAGACCGCGGACTGAGCGGGCCGCGGGAACAGCGGCGGAACACAACGAAGGCCGGGGCCCATGGCCCCGGCCTTCGTTTCGTTCAGCGCTCCGCGTCAGACTCCCGCGGGCTCGGGCACCTTCGTGCCGGAGCCGTCCGTGGGGCTCTGGTCCTCCGGACCGTCGGAGCCGCCGCCGCCCGGACCGCCGGAACCGCCCTCGCTGCCGGGGCCCTCGGGGCCCTCGGAGTCGGCCGGTTCGGCCATCTCGCGCTCCACCGCCTCCAGGGTCGGGTTCCGCCAGGCGCTGCGGATGCCCCAGTAGTAGAAGACGAGGCCGAGCACGGCGACGACGGCCATGTCCCAGCCGGGCGGCAGATAGCCCTTGCCGCCGAACTCGGCGCCGCCCGCCCAGGACACGAAGGCCATCACGAGCAGGTAGGCGACCATCCACGAGCCGGCCTTCAGGTGCGGCTTCAACTCGGCCCAGGGCTTGCGCAGTTCGTACCAGGCCCAGACCGGCAGACCGACCGCCATGATCAGGATGACCTTGCCGGTGAGCGGCCAGCGGCCCCAGTAGAGAACCAGCGAGCCGAAGACCATCGCCAGCGGGGCGATGAACGGCATGGCACGGAGCTTCACCGGGCGCTTCAGGTCCGGCGACATCCTGCGCAGCGACATCACGGCGACGGGGCCCGTGATGTACGAGATGACGGTCGCGATCGACACGATCTCGGCCAGCGAGCCCCAGCCGCGGAACACCGCGAGGAAGAGGAAGGCGATCACGAGGTTGAGCACCAGCGCCGGACGCGGAATGCCGGTCTTCTTGTCGACCTTGCCGAAGATGCCCGGCAGATGGCCGTTCTCCTGCACACCGTGGATCATGCGCGAGGTCGTCGCGGCGTAGATCATGCCGGTGCCGGAGGGGGAGATGAAGGCGTCCGCGTAGAGCAGCATGGCCAGCCAGTTGAGGCCCCAGGCCAGCGACAGGTCGGCGAGCGGAGAGTCGTACGAGAGGCCGCTCCAGCCCTCCTTGGCCAGGTCCGCGGCCGGAACGCCGCCGAGGAAGGCGACCTGGAGGGCCAGGTAGATCAGCAGCGCGATGACGATGGAGCCGATGACGGCCTTCGGCAGCGAGCGGCCCGGAGTGCGGGCCTCGGCCGAGAGGTTGATCGGCGACTGGAAGCCGTTGTACGCCCAGACGATGCCGGACACGGCGACGGCGCTGAAGACCGCGCTCCAGCCGTTGGGCGCGAAGCCGCCGTTGCGCTCGATGTTGCCGGTGTCGAAGTGCGCGGCGACCAGCGCGCCCGCGGTGAGGATCGGCACGACCACCTTGAAGACGGTGATCGCCGTGTTGGTCTTCGCGAACAGGGTGATCGCGAACCAGTTCATGAAGAAGTAGAAGACCAGCAGCACGCTCGCGAGCGCGACGCCGCTGCCGGTGAGTTCCTTGCCGTCGTACAGACCCTGGGCCCAGCCGAACTCCCAGGAGGCCATGTACTGCACCGAGGCCGTGGCCTCGCCGGGTATGACGGACACGATCGCGATCCAGTTCGCCCAGGCCGCGAGATAGCCGGCGAGCGAGCCGTGCGAGTACTGGCCGTAGCGCACCATGCCGCCGGCGCGCGGGAACATCGAACCGAGCTCGGTGTAGGTGAGCGCGATGGTCAGCGCCACGACGGCGCCGATGACCCAGGCGAGGATCGCCGCGGGGCCCGCGATGGCGGCGGCGCGTTCGGCGCCGAACAGCCAGCCGGAGCCGATGATCGAGCCGAGGCCGGTCGCCGTGAGGGCGATGGTGCCGAGCGAGCGGCGGTAGCCGCCGTTTCCGCTGCTGCCCGCGGATGCGGGCGTAGGCGTACTGCTGCTCAAGGTGGGGGTCTCCCTTCGCCTCCGTGACGGAGATCGGACCGCGCCCCCGGAGTCGGTTCAGGGAGAAGCCGGATTACGGCAAGGGGCTGGGTCCGCCGTTCAACAGGGTCGTTCTCATGTCACAACCTCGGAATGCTCTCACGGCGTGAACGCTGTGGAATACACGTTCTTTGCGGAGGCACAGGTGAGAAAAGCCACTCCGTGCCTCCGCGGGGAACCGTCGCCGCACGCTCCGCGTACGGGCCCGTAGTTGGCCTCAGCCGTCGGTGCGGCGCAGCCTGACGACGGGAATGTCCCGGTCCGTCTTCGCCTGATAGTCGGCGTACGGCGAGAACAGCTCGACCAGGTACGGCCACACCCGCTGTTTCTCCTCGGCCGACAGCGTCTCGGCGCGCGCCGGGAACCGCTCGGTGCCCACCCGCAGCCGTACGTCGGGGTGTTCCAGCAGATTCAGATACCAGGCCGGGTGCTTGTCGGCGCCGCCGTACGAGGCGACGATCAGCAGATCGCCCCCGTCCTCGCCGTAGATGAGGACGGTGCGCCGCCACGCCCCCGAGCGGCGGCCCTTGTAGTCCAGCAGCAGGCAGGGCACGCCCCGCATCCCGGTGCCCTCGGTGCCGCCCGACTCCTCGTAGAGCCGGGCCTGTTCGGCGACCCAGCCGGTCGGGCTGATGACGACCTCGTCCTCGGTGTACTCGTCCGCGTCCGCCATGTGCGCGCTCCTCTCGGTGCGGCTCCGCGTACGGGCCCGTACGCGGTCACCCCACGGTCTCCGCGTACGGAGCACCGCCCGCGGAGCAACGCCGGGTCCGCGCACCGGAATTCCCGCGGAGCGCGCGGCGGCGGCACCCGGGCGCAGAGACACGTAGTGGGCCGCCCCGGTGCATCCACGGACCGGGACGGCCCACCCACGAACGTGTAAGCGGGCAGGGCCCGCGTCGCACGTCACTGTTCGAGTGTTGTCACCCGTCGACCGTCACTCGTCGACGGTCAGCCCCTTGCGGAGCTTCACCAGGGTCCGCGACAGCAGCCGGGACACATGCATCTGGGAGATCCCCAGCTCCTCGCCGATCTCGCTCTGCGTCATGTTGGCGACGAAGCGCAGCGAGAGGATCCGGCGGTCGCGCGGCGGGAGTTCGGCTATCAGCGGCTTCAGGGACTCGACGTACTCGATCCCGGTGATGCCGTGGTCCTCGTACCCGATCCGGTCGGCCAGCGTGCCCTCGGTGTCGTCCTCCTCGGGCTGCGCGTCGAGCGAGCTCGCCGTGTAGGCGTTGCTCGCCGCCATGCCCTCGACGACCTCCTCGGAGGTGATGTTCAGCCGCTGGGCCAGTTCCTCCACCGTCGGGGCCCGGTCCAGCCGCTGCGCGAGCTCGTCGCCGGCCTTCGCGAGGTCGAGACGCAGCTCCTGCAGCCGCCGCGGGACGCGGACGGACCAGGAGGTGTCCCGGAAGAAACGCTTGATCTCGCCGACGATGGTCGGCATCGCGAAGGTGGGGAACTCGACGCCCCGGCTGAGCTCGAAGCGGTCGATCGCCTTGATCAGTCCGATCGTGCCGACCTGGACGATGTCCTCCATGGGCTCGCTGCGCGAGCGGAAGCGGGAGGCGGCGAACTTGACGAGCGCGAGGTTCAGTTCGACGAGTGTGTTGCGTACGTACGCGTACTCGTGCGTCCCTTCCTCGAGGTGTTCCATGCGCTCGAAGAGGGTCTTGGACAGGGCCCGCGCGTCCAGCGGTCCCACCTCGTCATAGGGTGGGATCTCGGGGAGCTGGAGCTGGTCGAAGAGCTCTTCGACCGTTTCCGGACTCGTGGGTTCCGGGAGCTCTTCCGGCGTGTACTGCTCGGGTACCGCCAGGATGGCTGCCGGGTCGGCGGGTTCCGGTATCCCGTTGTCGAGCCGGGGTGACATGGTGTCCTCCATCATTCTCGGCATATGGCTGCCGGAGCCGATGCGTGCACTGCGGAGTGCGGCGCCTCCAAAGCCGACGTGGTGTGCGGATGTCTCTTCTACGCCTACCTGCTTTCACGTACGCATGGCAAGTCCTTAATGTCCGAATTTGCCCCAATGTGTTGGTTGTTCGGCTACCGGACATCGCGGGGAAGGCGTAGGGTTCGGACCGCCTGGCGGGGGGCAGCAGAGAGCGGGCGCTTTCGCAAGCAGAGGGCAATCGAAGGGAACTGCATGGACCGCGGGATGCCCGGCAGCACGAGCCGGGGCCGGCTGACGGTCGACGTACGCCACGAGGGCATCAGTGCTGTCGTGACGCCCGAGGGTGAGCTCGATCACCACACTGCGGAACTGCTGAGCGAGCCGCTGGAGCGGTGCGTCGAGGACGGGTACGGCCGGCTGGTCGTGGACTGCTCGCGGCTCGAGTTCTGCGACTCGACGGGTCTCAACGTGCTTCTCGGCGCCCGGCTCAAGGCCGAGGCCGCCGGTGGCGGCGTCCATCTGGCCGGAATGCTGCCCGTGGTCGCCAGGGTCTTCGAGATCACTGGCGCGGAGGCCGTCTTCACGGTGCATGATGATCTTGATGCGGCGTTGGAGAATGTCCCCGGCGCGTAATCCGCGCGTTACACGAGTCACATCGGCCCGGTCCGATCCGTGGGTGTTCTCACGGTCCGGAGGGGCAGGAGACTCCTGAATCTGTCAGACATTCGTCTGCCGGCTGCCCAGAAGGGCACAAGGCGATGAAACGGTAAATCGGTGATCGGTGAGGTGAATCACGGATGAGCACCACCCGGCCGCACCCGGCGGGCGACTGCGGGCCGGAGCCCGAGGGCGCCGCGACCGAGGCCGCACCGGATGCCGGGGACGCCTCGCGCGGGACCTCCGGGGACACCCCGGCCGGCCCGGCCGGGGTGACGGGCTCATCGGCGGCCGCGGCCGCCGCACCGCGTACTGCCGCATCGAAGGACACCGCACCGCAGGATGCCGCAGCGCCGGATGCCCCAGCGCCGGACACCGCGGCGCCGGACACCGCAGCGCTGGATACCGAGAAGGAGGGCGCCGTGCCCGGGGTGACGCAGTCCGTACGGCAGGTGCGCAGGCTGCGCCTGGCCGGCGCCGGCGGCGCCGTTCCCAGCGCCCGCGACTTCACCCGGCAGGCGCTGCACGACTGGGGCTGGCTGCCCGCCGCCACCGGCGACCAGCGCGCGGCCGCCGAGGACGTACTGCTCGTCGTCTCGGAACTCGTCACCAACGCCTGCCTGCACGCCGACGGCCCGGAGGAGCTGCGCCTCGGCACCGGCCCGAAGGTGCTCCGGCTGGAGATCGTCGACCTGGGCACGGGGGCGCCCTCGCCCCGCACCCCGCACCGTGCCGGACGCCCGGGCGGACACGGCATGTTCATCGTCCAGCGGCTCTGCCTGGACTGGGGTGTCGTCCGCAACCCGGAGGGCACCGGAAAGACGGTGTGGGCCGAACTGGCCGCACCCAGCTGAGCAGGGCCGCCCGAGGGCGGCCCCTTTCACCTCTCCTGCGGCCTGCCGTGTACGCCACGGCAGGCCGTACGTGTGCGGTACGGCGGGCTGTACGTGTGCGGTGCGGCGGACCCCGCGCCGGCGGGCTGTGGCGGGCCGTGAGGCCCTCGCGCATCGCCCTTGTCCGCTCTCTTCCCTCTCCAAGGTCCCCGGCGTACTGTCAGCGCCCGGCCTCGATCTGATGAGCCGTCAGTTATCTGCGCAGTCAGGACGAAGGGGGTACCCCCGGTGTACCGGAGCAGGAAACGACAGGCGTGCCGCCCGCGCGGACGCGCAGCGGCGGCACTGACCACGGCGGTGGCCGCGGGATCAGTGGTGCTGCTGGCCGCGCCCGCCGCCCAGGCGAAGACGGTGGACGTCGACTACCAGTGCAAGACACCGATCGGACAGAAGGGCGCCGTCTCGCCGATCGACATCAAGAGCACGAAGAGCGGCAGCGGTTACAAGCTCACCATGTCCTTCAAGAAGGGCGTGTCCTCCAGCCCCGTCGAGCTGGGCAAGGGCGCGATGAACCCCAGCGCGGTCATCGAGCTGGGCGGTGCGGAGAGCGGCACGGTCAACGTGAAGGGACCGCCCAACGACAAGGCGATCCCGCCCAACACCCCCATCAAGATCAGTGACTTGTCGGGGACGTACACGCCGAAGAAGAGCGGCAAGGTCACCTTCACCGCGGGCACGCTCACCATCAAGGCGATGGGGACGACCACCACGTGCAAGCCGAAGAGCAAGCCGGAACCGTCGCTCGACCTGGACGTGAAGGGCGCGGGCGGGGGAGCGGAAGCCCCCGCCGGTTCGGGCGGCTCCGGCGGTGCGGCGGCGGGCGGCGGCGGAGCCTCCGAACTGCCGCAGACCGGCCCGGCCGACTCGGCCGTCGCCCTCGGCACGCTCGGCGGCACGGTGCTGCTGTCCGGGGTGGCCGGGGCGCTCTGGCTGACCCGCCGGCGCGGCGCGACCGTCCGTACCCGCTGACGCCGCCTTGCGTGCGCTGCGAGCGGCGGGCACCCGGATCCCGTCCGTGCTGCTGGTGCTGCTGACCCTGCCGGTGCTGTGCGGGACGGCCGCCTCCGCGGCCGGCCCGGACTGGTCCGCCGCCCCCTCGTCGGGCGACGGCGCCTCCTCGTCGGGTGCCGACGCCCGGTCGCGCTTCTATCTGGAGGGCGAACCGGGCGCGGTGCTCAAGGACACCGTCGCGGTCACCAACGAGAGCCCGCGGGCCCGTACGTACACACTGCGCGGGGCCGGCGGGGGAGGGCAGTCCGGCGAGTGGCTCGCCTTCGCCGAACGGAAGGTGACGGTGCCGGCGCGTACCCGCGCGGAGGTCCCCTTCACCGTGACCGTGCCGGACGGCGCCGTACCGGGCGACCACCCGTCGGCGGTGCTCGTCGGCGACGGCGAGCGGACCGAACGGGTCGGTGTCCGGCTGCGCGTCATGGGGCCCGCGCTGTCCGCGCTGAGCGTGGAGAACGTACGGGTGCGGGAGACCGGCGACGGTGCACAGATCGCGTACGTCCTGGTCAACCGCGGGAACACCACCTTGTCCCCGCGCCTCGCCGTACGGGCCGACGGCCTGTTCGGCGAGCTGATGCGGCGTCAGGAGCGGGCGCTGAACGTGGAGTTGCCGCCCGGCGCCCGCATGCCCATGAGAGAGCCCTGGCCGTCCCCGCCGGCCCTGGACGCGGCCGACGTCTCCCTGCGGGTCAGCGCCGAGGCGGGCGCGAAGGGTACGGGCCACGCCTCGTACACCGCCGTCCCGTGGGGGCTGTTCGCCGCCCTCGGTACGGCGGCGGCCGCGGCGGCGGGCGGCGCGTGGTACGTGCGTACGCGCCACCGGGACGACGCGGACGACGCGGACGACGCGGGGGAGCCGACGGGGGAGCAGCCGGAGCCGACAGGAGCGCTGACGTGAAGCCCAACCACACCAACGCCCCCGCCGGGGCCCCCCACCACCCCACCCCCACCACACCAAGCGCCCCGCGCGGGGCCGGCCGGCGGCCCGAGGGCGAGGCCCCCACTCCCGGCGCGCCAGCGCCAGACGGGGAAGGGGCCACCCCCCTCACTCCCGCCGCAGCGGCAAGCGCCCCGCACGGGGGAGCTCGGCGGTCTGAGCGAGAGGCCCCAACTCCCCACGTACCAGCGCCAGACGGGGAAGGGGCCACCTCCCTCACTCCCGCCGCAGCGCCGAGCCCCCCACACGGGGCCGGCCGGCGGCCCGAGCGCGAGGCCCCAACTCCCGGCGCGCCAGCGCCAGGTGCGAGAGGGGCTGCCCCTCTCATCTCCGCCGCAGCGCCAGGCCCCCCGCACGGGACAGGCCGGCGGCCCGAGCGAGAGGCCCCAACTCCCGGCGCGCCAGCGCCAGGGGCGAGAGGGGTCACCCCTCTCACTTCCGCCGCAGCGGCAAGCCCCCCGCACGGGGCCGGCCGGCGGTCCGGGCGTGACGTCACCGGAGACCGGCCCCCCGCCCGGAAGGGCCTCGCATGGGCGGTAGCCCTCCTCATAGGGGCGCTGCTCGCCGCAGGCGCAGGCGCATTCGCCGCCCAGCCCGCGGCGCAAGCCGCAACCGCCCAGCCCGCGGCGCAAGCCGCAACCGCGCCGCGCGTGAGCCTCTCCTCCCAGGAGGCCGGCACAGGCGGCAGCGTCACCGTGACCGGCAAGGGCTGGCGCCCCAACGCCCTGCTCACGCTGCTGATCTGCGGGCAGAACGCCATCGGCGGCACCAACGCGTGCGCCAACCCCCAGGGCCGCGCCGTCACCACCGGCTCCGACGGCGGGTTCCGCAAGAAGCTGCCCGTGGCGGAGCCCCCCGCGGCCTGCCCGTGCGTCGTCCGCGCCGCCACCGTGACCGGCGCCTACGCGGCGGCCGACGCGAAGTTCACGGTCGCGGGCCACCCCGTGAAGCCGCTGCCGCGGAACGCCGGCGGCGGACGGCTGACCGTACTCGCGGCCCGGCTGGAGGGCGACAGCGGCATCCTCACGTGGTTCGGCGCGGCCCCGCAGCGCCAACTCGTCCTCACCGTCGGCAATGTGGGCTCCACCCCCGCGAAGAACCCCGTCTTCGACGTCGGCACGTCGCACGGCGTGTACGCGCCGAAGTGGGAGCAGCAGCAGTGGCGCGGCACGGTCGCACCGGGCCGCAAGGCGAAGGTCACGCTGCCCGCGGAGCTCTCCGCGGGCGCGCACGGCGACTACACGGTCGCCGCCAAGTACGGCGGGAAGGTACTCACCGAACAGCCCTGGGAGGTGGGCCGCCCCTGGGGCGTGACCCTCTTCTGGGTGCTGCTCTGCCTCGTCGTCCCGGCCGCCGTCTTCCGGGCCGGCATGGCCCTCGTCGACCGGCTGCGCCCCCGCCGCCCGGGCCAGGTCGTCTCGGGCCGCGAGCCCGGGCCCCGTACGGCCCGCACCCGTATCCCCGTACGGCTGCCGAAACCGAGGGCGGCGCAACCAAAGGCACCGAAGCCGCCGAAGGCGCGGACCGGGGCCGGGCCCGAAGAGCCGGGAGGCGGCGGCGCGTTGCCGTGGTTCACCCCGGACACCCTCACCGCCGCACCCCGTGCGGACGGCCGTACGGACAGCCGTACGGGCTCCAATCCGGCGCCTGCGGACGGCGGCACCGGCACAACGCACCCCCCACACCGCACCACGCTCTCCGCACCTCCCGATGAACGCCCCCCATCGAAGGGAAACAGGTGATGAGGCAACGACGGCGCGCGCTCGGCGCCGCCTTGATGTTCGGCAGCGCGGGCGTGCTGATGGCAGCAGGACCCGTACAGGCCGCCGACGATCCCGCCGGCGGTCTGCCGAAGGTGCCCGGCGCGCCGCAGGCACCCGAAACGCCCTCCGTGCCCGGCGCCGACAAGCTGCCCAAGCCCCCCACGGACGGCCTGCCGAAGGTGCCGGGCGCCCCGGAACTCCCGGGCGCCAACGGCGGTGGCGGAGGCAGCAGTTCGGGCGGCGGCAGCGGCGGCTCCGAGGCGAGCGGCGGCAGCGGAGGGGGCAGCGGCTCGGGCGGCTCGTCCTCCGGTGACGGCAAAACGTTCTCCGGCAAGGAAGTGAAGGTCCCGTACTCCTGCAAGACCCCGATCGGCGACAAGAGCGCCACCTCGCCGGTGAAGATCGACGCCGCGAAGAGCGGTGAGAGCTATGAACTCACCGTGAAATTCAGCAAGTCCGTGATGGACAGCCCGGCCCAGATCCCGAAGGGCGAGGTGAAGCCGTCCATGGACGTGAAGGTCGGCGGCGCCGACAAGGGCACGGCGAAGGTCACGGGGCCGCCGAACGAGAAGGAGATCAAGCAGGGCGACCCGATCGAGATCCCCGACCTGAAGGGCCCGTACAAGCCGGGCGGCGACGGCAAGGCGACGCTCAGCCCGGGCGTGCTCACGGTGAAGGCCATGGGCACCACGACGACCTGCACCCCGTCCAAGGACCCGGGCCCGTCACTGGAGTTGGACACCACCGACCAGGGCGGTACGAGCGGTGGCGGCGGCGGTTCGGCCGCGTCCGGCGGCGCGGCCTCCGGCGGCGGCGCGGCGGCGGGCGGGGCCGAGGCCCAGTCCACGGGCGGTGGCGGCGGTCTCGCCGAGACCGGCGCGTCCGACGGCGGCGGCGTGGAGGCCCTGGGCCTCGCGGCCGGCACGGTGATCCTGCTGGGCGGAGCAGTCTTCACCTTCACCCCCTGGCGCCGCCTGCGCGGCCACGCCGGCCGCTAGCTGCGCGATACGCGCTGAGCCGGGAGGGGACAGGCCCACGGGCCCGCCCCCTCCCGCACGGCCGGGGCCGGAGGGCCGCAGGCCCCCCGGAACTCCCCACGAGCAGCGGGTCGGAGGGCCCGCAGGGCCCTCCACTCCGCCGCAGCGGAAGTCACCACACGTGAACGGCCCGGCGGTCCCGGCGAAACCCGGCCACGAAGAAACCGGCAACGCCCCGCGCTAGCGGTCGAGCTGACCGATCGTCGCGTTCGACGGACCACGCGAGGCGGAGGCCTCACGAGCGCACGCCTCCGCGTCACGCAGCACCCGTACCGCGTTCCGCCACGTGAGCTTCGCGAGGTCCCCGCGGGACCACCCGCGCCGCAGCAGTTCGGCCACGAGGTTCGGGTAGCCGGAGACGTCGTCGAGGCCGGCCGGCGTGAAGGCCGTGCCGTCGAAGTCGCCGCCGATGCCGATGTGGTCGACGCCCGCGGTCTCCCGCATGTGGTCCAGGTGGTCGGCGACGGTGGAGACTGTCGCCACGGGCCGCGGGTGCTCCGCCTCGTACGCGCGGTGCACCTTCATCGCCTCGGCGCTCGTGTCGAGATGGTGCAGCCCGTGCGCCCGCATGTTGGCGTCCGCGTCCTGCGTCCAGGCGATGGCCTCCGGCAGGATGAACTTCGGTACGAACGTCGCCATCGCCACCCCGCCGTTGCCCGGCAGGGCCTCCAGCACGTCGTCGGGAATGTTGCGCGGGTGGTCGCACACGGCGCGCGCCGAGGAGTGCGAGAAGACGACGGGCGCCTCCGTCACACGCAGCGCGTCCCGCATGGTCGACGCGGCGACGTGCGACAGGTCGACCAGCATGCCGACCCGGTTCATCTCCCGTACGACCTCTTCGCCGAACCGCGACAGGCCGCCGGCCCGCGGCTCGTCCGTCGCCGAATCCGCCCACTCCAGCGAGTCGTTGTGGGTCAGCGTCATGTAGCGCACGCCGAGCCGGTGCAGCGCGCGCAGGGTGGCGAGCGAGTTGTTGATGCTGTGCCCGCCCTCGGCACCCATCAGGGAGGCGATACGGCCGTCCGTACGGGCGCGCTCCATGTCGTCCGCCGTGCAGACCAGTTGGAGTTCGTCCGGGTGGCGGGCCGCCAACTGGCGGACCACGTCGACCTGTTCGAGGCAGGCGCTGACGGCCTCGTCGCCCTGCAGATCGGTCCGCACGTACACCGACCAGAACTGTGCCCCGACGCCGCCCGCGCGCATCCGCGGCAGGTCGGTGTGCAGATGGGCCGACTGGTCGGCGGAGATGTCGCGCTGTGCGAGGTCGTAGCGGACCTGTTCGCGCAGGGCCCACGGCAGGTCGTTGTGCCCGTCCACCACGGGGTATCCGGCGAGCAGTTCACGCGCCTGCCGCAACAGCGAGCCGTCCACCGCCGCACCGGCGACCGCAGCGCTGCCCGCCGCCGAGCCGTCCGCCGAAGCGCCGCCCTCCGCCGCCGAGCCGTCCGCCGAGCCGCCGCCCGTCACTTGCCGCCGCCGAAGCCGAAGCCGGTCTGGCCGCCGACCTTGCCGCGCAGCCTCCGCCCCTTCTCCGTGGCCTCCTCGTTCAGGTCCTCCTGGAAGCGCGTCATGCGCTCCCGCAGCTCCTCGTCGTGCGCGGCGAGCATCCGTACGGCCAGCAGTCCGGCGTTGCGCGCGCCGCCCACCGACACGGTGGCCACCGGCACACCGGCCGGCATCTGCACGATCGACAGCAGGGAGTCCATGCCGTCCAGGTACTTGAGCGGCACCGGCACACCGATCACCGGCAGCGGCGTCACGGCGGCGAGCATGCCCGGCAGGTGCGCCGCGCCGCCGGCCCCGGCGATGACCGCCTTCAGACCGCGCCCCGCGGCCTCCTCGCCGTACGCCACCATCTCGCGCGGCATCCGGTGCGCGGAGACCACGTCGACCTCGAACGGCACCTCGAACTCGGCGAGCGCCTGCGCCGCGGCCTCCATGACGGGCCAGTCGGAGTCCGACCCCATCACGATGCCGACGACGGGGCTCTCGGCGTCGGTTGCTGTCACTCGGTGATCGTCCCTCGCAGGTAGCCGGCGGCATGGGCGGCGCGCTCGCGCACGTCGTCCAGGTCGTCGCCGTAGGTGTTGACGTGTCCGACCTTCCGGCCGGGCTTCACGTCCTTGCCGTACATGTGGATCTTCAACTGCGGGTCGCGGGCCATGCAGTGCAGATAGCCGGCGAACATGTCCGGGTAGTCGCCGCCCAGCACGTTCGCCATCACGGTCCACTGCGCCCGCGGCCGCGGGTCGCCCAGCGGCAGATCGAGCACAGCCCGTACGTGGTTGGCGAACTGCGAGGTGACCGCGCCGTCCTGCGTCCAGTGGCCGCTGTTGTGCGGACGCATCGCCAGTTCGTTGACGAGGATCCGGCCGTCCCGGGTCTCGAACAGCTCGACCGCGAGATGCCCGACGACCTCCAGCTCGTGCGCCACGGTGAGCGCCAGCTCCTGCGCCCGTACGGCCCGGTCCTCGGGCAGTTCCGGCGCGGGCGCGATGACCGTGTCGCACACGCCGTCGACCTGGATGGACTCCACCACCGGGTACGCGACGGCCTGGCCGTGCGGGGAGCGGACGACGTTCGCGGCCAGCTCCCGCGCGAAGTCGACCTTCTCCTCGGCGAGGACCGGCACCCCGGCCTTGAACGGCTCGGCGGCGTCGCCGGCGCTGCGCGCGATCCACACGCCCTTGCCGTCGTAGCCGCCGCGCACCGTCTTCAGGACGACGGGGAAGCCGTCGCCCTCTTCCGCGAAGGCGGCCACATCGGCGGGATCGCGCACGATCCTGTGCCGCGGACAGGGCACGCCGATATCGCCGAGACGGGCTCGCATCACCCCCTTGTCCTGGGCGTGCACGAGCGCGTCGGGCCCCGGGCGGACGGGGATGCCGTCCGCCTCGAGCGCGCGCAGATGTTCGGTCGGGACGTGCTCGTGATCGAAGGTGATCACGTCACATCCGCGCGCGAACTCGCGCAGCGTCTCCAGGTCGCGGTAATCGCCGACGGTCACATCACTGACCACCTGCGCCGCGGAATCCTGGGGGCTGTCCGAAAGGAGCTTGAATCTGATGCCGAGCGGGATGCCCGCCTCATGTGTCATGCGGGCGAGCTGCCCCCCGCCGACCATGCCGACTACCGGGAACGTCACGCCCCCAGCCTATCGGCCCTCGCGCACCGGCCTGCGCCCGCGCTTCCTCTGTGGGAGCGCGCGCCCGCTGGTTAGCATGAGGACGCTGCGGGACAACGCCGACCGGAACGGGGCTTAGCGATCATTAGGAGCGGATGGCGCACTCTGCGCCCACGGCTGGCGCGGCTCTCCGGTGAACTGGCCAAGTTCGGCGCGGTCGGCGCCGTCGGCTTCCTCGTCAACCTCGTCGTGTTCAACCTGTGCATCCACACGTTCCAGCTCGCCCCCGTGCGCTCCGGAGTGATCGCGCAGGTGCTCGCCATCGGGACGAACTACCTGGGCAACCGCTACTGGACGTACCGGCACACCGACAAGCGGCGGGTGCGCAGGGAGACGGTCAGCTTCTTCTTCTTCAGCGGCATCGCCCTGGTCATCGAGAACGGCATCCTCGCCTTCTCGCACTACGCCCTCGACTACACGACACCGCTCGCCGACAACATCGCCAAGAACGTCGTGGGCCTCGGCATCGGCACCGTCTTCCGCTTCTGGGCGTACCGCACCTGGGTGTTCAGGGACCGCTCACGCGGGGGCGTGGTCCGCCGGGTCCGGGTCCGACGTGGCGGACGACTCCCGGCCGAGGAAGAGGGCGAAGACCGGCGGATGCTGCTGAAGTAGCTCCAGCCGTCCGCCGTCCGCCTCCGCGAGGTCGCGGGCCACGGCGAGTCCCAGGCCGGTGGAGTTCCGCCCGCTGACCGTGCGCTCGAAGACCCGCGAGCCCAGCTCGGGGTCGACGCCCGGGCCCTCGTCGGTCACCTCGACCACGGCCTGATTGCCCGTCACACGGGTGCGCAGGGCGACCCGCCCGGTGCCGTGCATCAGCGAGTTCTCCACGAGCGTGGCCACGACCTGCGCCACCGCGCCCGGCGTGCCCACCGCGCGCAGCCCCGTCTTCCCGGACGTCACCAGGGCCCGCCCGGCGCTGCGGTAGGCCGGCTTCCACTCCTCGATCTGCTGTTTGACGACCTCGTCGAGGTCGAAGGCGACGGCCGAACCGGAGCGCGGGTCGCGGGAGTTCGTCAGCAGCCGCTGCACCACGTCCGTGAGCCGCTCGACCTGCGCCAGCGCGATCGTCGCCTCCTCCTTCACGAGGGCCCGCTCCTCCGGGTCGTCGTGGTCGGCGGTCGCGATGATCTCCTCCAGGCGCATGGAGAGCGCCGTCAGCGGCGTACGCAGCTGGTGCGAGGCGTCCGCGGCGAGCCGCCGCTCCGCCGTGAGCATCCGCCCGATCCGGTCCGCACTGCCGTCCAGCACGTCGGCGACCCGGTCCAGCTCGGGCACCCCGTACCGGCGGTGCCGCGGCCGCGGGTCACCGGAGCCGAGCCGTTCCGCGGTCTCGGCGAGGTCGGTGAGCGGGGCCGCGACGCGGTGCGCCTGGCGTACGGCGAGGACCGCGGCGGCGCCGACGGCCAGCAGCGCGACGGCGGCGATGATCAGCAGTGTGCGGCCGACCTCGTCCCGTACGGTGCTGTGCGCCTCCTCGACAGTGACTCTCTCGCCGTGCCCGCCGGTCTGCTCACCCTTGATGACCTTGCCGGAGGGCTTGTGGCCCAGCTCGATGGGCCGCTTGCCGGGCACGTCGATCCGCACATAGCGGTTGCCGGTGACGGTGGTGCCCATCGTCCCCTGCGTCACCTTCTCGCCCGCGACGATCCGGCTCTCCACGACGGACACCAGCCGTACGGCTTCGGACTGCACGCTCTCCTGCGCGCTGTTCTCGATGGTCCGGGACTCCACGATCACCAGCGAGACGCCGAAGACGGCCACCACGACCAGCACCACCGCGAGGGTGGACTGGATCAGACGTCGCCTCAATTGAGCAGGGCCTCAGTTCTTCTCGAAGCGGAAGCCGACACCGCGGACGGTGGCGATGAAGCGCGGGTTCCCCGCGTCGTCACCGAGCTTCTTGCGGAGCCAGGAGATGTGCATGTCGAGCGTCTTCGTGGACGACCACCAGGTCGTGTCCCACACCTCGCGCATCAGCTGGTCCCGGGTGACGACCCGGCCCGCGTCCCGTACGAGCACCCGCAGCAGGTCGAACTCCTTCGCGGTCAGCTGGAGTTCCTCCTCGCCCATCCAGGCGCGGTGCGACTCGACGTCGATGCGCACTCCGTGCGTGGTCGGCTGCGGCGTGGGCTCCGCCGTCGCGCCGCGGCGCAGCAGCGCGCGGACCCGCGCGAGCAGCTCCGCGAGCCGGAACGGCTTGGTGACGTAGTCGTCCGCACCGGCGTCGAGCCCCACGACGGTGTCCACCTCGTCGGCGCGGGCCGTGAGGACGAGTACGGGAAAGGCATGGCCCTCGTTGCGGAGGCGCCGGCAGACCTCCAGGCCGTCCATGCCGGGGAGTCCGAGGTCCAGCACGACCAGATCGATGCCGTCCCGCAGGCCGGCCTCGAGAGCGGTGGGGCCGTCCTCCCGCACCTCGACCTCATACCCCTCGCGGCGCAGCGCGCGGGCGAGCGGTTCGGAGATCGACGCGTCATCCTCGGCCAGCAATACACGGGTCATGCGCCGATGGTAGTCCTCGTACCGGAGCGCGAGGGCGCTGCCCGGCAAGCCCGAATGATCATGGACCGGCATGGGCACGTCACCTTTGATTGCACAGGAAAGTTTCATGATCTCCCTGTGATCTGCGTCCCAACGCCTTCCGTTGAACGCAGAAGTGTGACGTAAGGTGTGGAAGCTTCAACAGTGACCGTCAAGGGCCTCTGGGTTCCGCGGCACCGCCAGGGTTGACCTGCCTGCCAAGCGGCGCCGACCCCTGGCCGAGCACGCACCTCCCCCACCGGGCGCGCCCTCCGTACGCGGGTGTACGGTCCCGCGCGCGTCCCGAGCTACAAGGAATCGCACATGGCGTCCAGCGTGACGAAGGGCGCGGTCGGCAACTCCGGCGGCAAGACCTTCTTCGGCCACCCACGAGGCCTGGCCACACTGTTCATGACGGAGATGTGGGAGCGCTTCAGCTTCTACGGCATGCGGGCACTGCTCGTCATGTATCTCGTCTCCGGCGGTCCTGACCAGACGGGCGCGCAGGGCAACGGCCTGGCCATGACCCTGGCCACGGCGACGGCGATCTACTCCGTCTACAACGCGCTGGTCTACCTGCTGGCACTGCCCGGCGGCTGGATCGGCGACCGGGTATGGGGACCGCGCAAGACCGTCGCCGTCGCGGCGGGCACCATCATGGTCGGCCACTTGTGCCTCGCCGTTCCCGGCGAGGCGATGTTCTTCGTGGGCCTCGTCTTCGTCGCCCTCGGCTCGGGCCTTCTGAAGGCCAACATCTCCACGATGGTCGGCGACCTCTACAACGGCCCCGACGACCCGCGTCGTGACGGCGGCTTCACCGTCTTCTACATGGGCATCAACCTCGGTGCCTTCACCGCGCCGTTCGTCATCGGCACCGTCGGCGAGAAGGTCAACTGGCACCTGGGCTTCAGCCTGGCCGCCATCGGCATGGCCCTCGGCCTGATCCAGTTCCTGATCGGCTCGAAGCACCTGGACGCCAAGAGCAGCCAGGTGCCCAGCCCGCTCTCCACCGACGAGCGCAACGCCGTGCTCCGCAAGGGCCTGATCTGGCTGCTCGTCGCGGTCGTGTTCTACGGCATCGTCGTCGGCACCGGCACCTTCACCCTCAACTGGGCGATGGTCCCGCTGACCCTGCTGGGGCTGCTGATCCCCGTCGGCATGCTGGTGCGCATCAAGCGGGACAAGGAGCTCACGCAGGCCGAGCAGGGCCGGATGTCCGGCTACATCTGGTTCTTCGCCGCCGCTGCCGTCTTCTGGATGATCTTCGACCAGGGCGGTTCCACCGTCCAGGCGTTCGGCGCCGGTCACGCCCAGACCGAGATCCTCGGCTGGAGCTTCCCCGCCACCTGGTTCCAGTCGATCAACCCGCTCTTCATCATCCTGCTCGCCCCGGTCTTCGCCTCCCTCTGGCTGGCGCTCAACCGGCGCGGCAAGGAGCCCAGCACGACCGTGAAGTTCTCCTTCGGTCTGGTCATGATCGGGCTCTCGTTCTTCGTGTTCACCATCCCCATGAACATGGCCACGGGTGACACGAAGGTGACGCCGCTGTGGCTGGTGCTCATCTTCCTGATGCACACCGTCGGCGAGCTGTGCCTGTCCCCGGTCGGCCTGTCGGTGACCACGAAGCTGGCGCCCGCCAAGTACGCGAGCCAGCTGATGGGCGTCTGGTTCCTCGCCGTCACCGCCGGCGACTCCGTCACCGGTCTGCTCTCCATCGGCGGCGCCGACCTCAGCGGCGCCGGCGTGGTGGCCCTGGAGGCGGCCCTCGCCGTGATCGCCGGCTTCGCGGTCTTCATGTACCGCAAGAAGATGACCGAGAACATGAGCGAGGTGAAGTGACCTCGGCCGGATGACCGGGGCCCGCAGGGTCCCGCCCCCGGCCGGAACGGCCCGTGCGTACTCCGGTACGCGCGGGCCGTTCCGCATGTGCGGCACCGCCGCCGACGGGGCTCGCCCCGTTCGGGCGTGCTGCTGGTGCGGGGGTGTGCGGGGCTCGTGAGGCTGTGGGGGTGCGCCGACTCCTGATCTGTCTCGCCGTCTGTGCCTCGGTTCTGCTCGGTACGGCCCCCGCCGTGCCCGGCGATTCCCCGGCCGACAGCCCCCCTCCGTCCGGCGGCGCCGCGGCCGCGTCCCGGGCGCAGCACACGTACGCGTACGGCCCCCACTCCCGGCAGAAGCTGACCGCGCACTGGAAGCGCGGCACCGGGCACCGTACGGCCCTCGTCCTTCTGCACGGCGGATTCTGGGGCGGGAACAAGAGCCCCGGCTGGGACGACTGGGCGGCCGAGCTCACGGACCACGGCGTCTCCGCGTTCACGGTCGAGTACCGCCGCCACGTCGACACCGGCTGGCCGGGACCGCGCGACGACGTGCTGCGCGCCGTGCGCTGGATCAAGAAGCGGGCCCGCGCCTTCGGCGCCGACCCGGACAAAATCGTGCTGATCGGCTCCTCAACCGGAGGCCATCTCGCCGTCAGCGCCGGTACGTACGGACACGGGCGGAAGCACGTGGCGGGCGTCGTCGGCCTGTCCGCTCCGGCCGACCCGCTGCGCGCCTGGCGCGACGGGGCACGGCACGCCGGCCGTGACAGCAAGGCCGCCGCACAGAAGCAGCGGCTCAGGAAGGCCGCCCGCCGGCTCGCGGACTGCACGCCCCACAAGGGCCGCCCCCACTCGCCCTGTTCGCGCCGCTGGCAGGACATGCGCGCACTGCGGCACGCCTCCGGCAAGGACGACGCGCCGATGCTGCTGCTCCATTCGGAGCGGGACTTCGTGCCGGCCACGCACGCGCGTGCGCTGGAACGCGCCGAGCGCCGGAAGGGCGCCTCCGCACGGAAGATCGCCGTACGGACAGAGCCGGGCACGGTGCACGGCCTGTCGCTGATGCGGCTGAAGGGGGCCACCGGCGAGGTGCTCCGCTGGAGCAAGGCGCGCGGGTGACCCCCCAAGTCCCTTGCCGTTACGGCAGGTTGCGGGCCATGACGACGCGCTGGACCTGGTTGGTGCCCTCGTAGATCTGGGTGATCTTGGCGTCGCGCATCATGCGCTCGACCGGGTAGTCGCGGGTGTAGCCGTAGCCGCCCAGCAGCTGCACCGCGTCGGTGGTGATCTCCATGGCGGCGTCCGAGGCGTAGCACTTCGCCGCGGCGCCGAAGAAGGTCAGGTCGCCGTCCACGCGCTCGGACTTGGCGGCCGCCGCGTAGGTGAGCTGGCGGGCGGCCTCCAGCTTCATGGCCATGTCGGCGAGCATGAACTGCACGCCCTGGAAGTCGCCGATGGGCTTGCCGAACTGCTTGCGCTCGGCGACGTAGCCCTTCGCGTAGTCCAGCGCGCCCTGCGCGATGCCCAGCGCCTGCGCGGCGATGGTGATGCGGGTGTGGTCGAGGGTCTTCATCGCGGTGGCGAAGCCGGTGCCCTCTTCGCCGATCATGCGGTCGGCGGGGATGCGCACGTTGTCGAGGTAGACCTCGCGGGTGGGGGAGCCCTTGATGCCGAGCTTCTTCTCCGGCGCGCCGAAGGAGACCCCCTCGTCGTCCTTCTCCACGACGAAGGCGCTGATGCCCTTGGTGCGCTTGTCGGGGTCGGTGACGGCCATGACCGTGTAGTAGTCCGAGACACCGGCGTTGGTGATCCAGCGCTTCACGCCGTTCAGCACCCAGTAGTCGCCGTCGCGGACGGCCTTGGTCTTCATGCCGCCCGCGTCCGAGCCCGCGTCCGGCTCGGACAGGCAGTAGGAGAACATGCCCGCGCCCTGGGCCAGCGGCGCCAGGTACTTCTTCTTCAGGTCCTCCGAACCGGAGAGGATCACCGGCAGCGAACCGAGCTTGTTCACGGCCGGGATGAGCGAGGAGGAGCCGCACACCCGCGCGACCTCCTCGATCACGATGACCGTGGCCAGCGCGTCCGCGCCCGCGCCGCCGTACTCCTCCGGTACGTGCACCGCGTGCAGGTCGTTGGCCTCCAGCGCGTCGCGCGCCTCCTGCGGGAAGCGTGCCTCCTCGTCGACCGCGGTCGCGAACGGCGCGATCTTCGCCTCGGCCAGCGCACGGACCGAGTCCCGGAGCATGTCGTGCTCCTCCGCCGGCCTGTAGAGGTCGAAGTCGGCGGCGTTGCTGTTTCCGGTGGACGCCAAGTTGTCTCACTCCTCTGAGCTGCTGCCGTGAGCGCGCAAGCTAATTACCGTTAAGTAACAGGAATTCTAGGCGTCGTTGCCGGGCCGGGGATACGTGAGCTTCACGACAACGGGCCGTGCGCGAGCTCTTCTGCCGGGGCGTTCGGGCCCCTGGGTGGCCGCCCCGGCCTGCGCGCGTACGGCCCCCGTTATGCTCGCGGCAGCGTTTGCTGGGTTCCAGCTTTTCCCGCAGTTCACAGGAGCACTCCACATGGCCCCGTCCGCAGCCCCCAGGATCACCGTGATCGGCACCGGATACCTCGGTGCCACCCATGCCGCCGCCATGGCCGAGCTGGGTTTCGAGGTGCTGGGCCTGGACATCTCGGCGGAGAAGATCGCCACGCTGGAGCGCGGCGAGGCCCCGATGTACGAGCCGGGGCTCGAAGACCTGCTGCGCCGGCACGTCGCCGGGCACGAGGGCGCCAGCGGACGGCTCCGCTTCACCACCTCGTACGCGGAGGCGGGTGAGTTCGGGGACATCCACTTCGTCTGCGTCAACACCCCGCAGAAGCACGGCGAGTACGCCTGCGACATGAGCTACGTGGACGCCGCCGTCGAGTCCCTCGCCCCGCACCTGACGCGCCCCGCGCTGGTGGTCGGCAAGTCGACCGTGCCGGTCGGCAGTGCCGAGCGGCTCGCGGTCCGGCTCGCCGAACTCGCCCCCGCGGGCGAGGACGCCGAGCTCGCCTGGAACCCGGAGTTCCTCCGCGAGGGCTTCGCCGTCCAGGACACGCTGCACCCGGACCGGCTCGTCGTGGGCGTCCGCAGCGACCGCGCGGAGACCCTGCTGCGCACCGTGTACGCGCAGCCGATCGCCGAGGGTTCGCCCTTCGTGGTCACCGACTTCCCGACCGCCGAGCTGGTGAAGACCTCGGCCAACTCCTTCCTGGCGACGAAGATCTCGTTCATCAACGCCATGGCGGAGGTGTGCGAGGCCGCCGACGGCGACGTGGCCAAGCTGGCCGAGGCGATCGGGTACGACGACCGGATCGGCAAGAAGTTCCTGCGGGCCGGCATCGGCTTCGGCGGCGGCTGTCTGCCCAAGGACATCCGCGCGTTCATGGCCCGCGCGGGCGAGCTGGGCGCCTCGGAGGCGCTGAGCTTCCTCCGCGAGGTCGACTCCATCAACATGCGGCGCCGCGCCCACATGGTCGAGCTGACCCGCGAGGCGCTCGGCGGCGCGCTGCTGGGCAAGCGGGTCGCCGTACTGGGCGCCACCTTCAAGCCGGACTCCGACGACGTGCGCGACTCTCCCGCGCTGAACGTCGCCGGGCAGCTGCACCTCCAGGGCGCGCAGGTCACGGTCTACGACCCGAAGGGCAACGAGAACGCGCGCGCCCTCTTCCCGACCCTGGGCTACGCGCCGAGCGCCGTGGAGGCGGTACGGAGCGCCGACGTGGTGCTGCACCTCACCGAGTGGCGCGAGTTCAAGGAGCTGGACCCGGCGGTGCTCGGCGAGAATGTCAGCCGCCGGCACATCCTCGACGGCCGCAACACCCTCGACCCGGCGGTGTGGCGCAAGGCCGGCTGGACGTACCGCGCCCTGGGCCGCCCCACGGCGTGAGCGCCGGGGCGCCCGCGCCGTGACCGCCGGGGCCCGTCCCGTACGGCGCTCCCGTCAACTCTGCTCGCCGCGCGCCTTCTTGGCGCGGTAGGTGCGCATCTTCGCCCGGCTGCCGCAGACGGACATCGTGCACCACCGTCTGCGGCCCGCCGGGCTCCTGTCGTAGAAGGCCCACAGGCAGTCGTGGGTCTCGCAGACCTTCAGCCGCTGCCAGTCGCCGTCCGCCGACGCGGCGGCGATGTCCGCCGCGATCCGTGCGGTGAGCGCGGCCAGCCCGTCGAGCCCTGCGGCAGGGCGTACGCGGGCCGTGCCCGCCGGGTCCACGGTCAGCGTGAGCGGGGCGCGGCCGAGCCGCTTCTCCAGCGCCGCGGCGGTCCCCTCCGGGACGTCCGCACCGGTGTTGTGCGCGAGACAGACGGCCCGCAGTTCCTCGCGGAGCTCCCGCAGGCCGGGCAGGTCGTGTGTGGTCAGGCCCGTACCGGTCAACCCGTGACGGCGTGCGAACGCGCCGACGCCGTCGTCCTGTGCGAGGGAGTCCTCACCCGTCTCGACGTCGAGGGTGTTCACCAACTCCTGCACCAGAAAGAGGGAATCCGGCGTCGCGCTGTCTGCCACGGTTGCCAGGTTACCGGTTGCGGCCCATCATGAGGTAACCGAGAGCGTTACCAGTAGACCCGACCAAGGGGTAACCATGGCTATCGCAACGATGAACGTCGTCGTCCTGGACTGTCCCGACCCGAAGCAGCTCGCGGAGTTCTACGCGGCGGTGCTCGGCGGGGAGGTCGAGGACCCGGGGGAGCAGACCGAGTGGGTGAACATGTCCGCGCCCGGCGTCCGGCTGGCCTTCCAGGAGTCGCCCGGATTCATCCCGCCGCAGTGGCCCAGCCTGGAGCACGCCCAGCAGCTGCACCTCGACTTCAACGTGCCGAAGGCGCGCTGGGACGAGGCGGAGCGGCAGGTGACCGAACTCGGCGCGAAGCTCGTCCAGAGCGACGAGGGCAAGCGCGACTTCCGCGTGTACCTCGACCCGGCCGGCCATCCCTTCTGCCTCTGCGCCTGCTGACCGGACTGCTGACCGCCGACCGGATTGCAGGCCGGCGGGACGGCAGAACAGCACGCAGAACAGCACGAGGGGCCCGTACGGGGTGCGTACGGGCCCCTCGCGGAGCGGCCGGGCAATCAGTGGCGCGCCGGCAGCCGTGCGGTCAGCGGTCGGACTTGACCGTGACCTTCTCGTCGTTCTTCAGCTGCTCGACCATCTTCTGCACCTTCGGCTTGTCCCACAGCAGGGAGCCGGAGGGGCCGGAGACCATCTGGGTGGGCATGTTCATCCGCTTGCCCTGGCCGCCGGAGACGTCCTTCATCGCGAAGAACATCGAGCCCAGGTTCCACAGGCTCATGTCCTTGTCCACGATCAGGGTGTCCAGGCCCGCGCCCATCGTCGGGTAGAGCCGGAACGGGTTGAGGATCGTCGACGGGGTGGCCGTCTGGTTGGCGATCGCGGCCAGGAACTTCTGCTGGTTCTTCGTACGGCCCAGGTCGCTGTCGCCGGTGCCCGAGTGCCTGTTGCGGACGAAGGACAGCGCCTGCTTGCCGTCCAGCGTCTGCTTGCCCTTCTTGAAGTCCGCCCCGGAGTTCTTGTCCTTGATGTCCTCGGGGATGTTCATCTCGACACCGCCGACCGCGTCCACGATCTTCGCGAAGCCGCCGAAGCCGATCTCCGCGTAGTGGTCGATCTTCAGGCCGGTGTTGTGCTCGACGGTGCGGGTGAGCAGCGTCGGGCCGTCCTGCGCGTAGGCGGCGTTGAGCCTGGTGTGCTGGGTGTTGGGGTAGTGCTTGCCGGACGTGGAGCCGGTGAACGGCGGGATCTCCACCCAGGAGTCGCGCGGCAGCGAGATCATCGTCGGCCCGTCCGAGCCGACGTGCAGGATCATCATCGAGTCGGTCCGCTTCCCCTCGGCCGACCCGGTGTGCAGGTCCTTCTTCTCCTTCGCGGTCATGCCCTCGCGGCTGTCCGAGCCCACGATCAGGTAGTTCGTGCCGCTGCCCGCCTCGGGACGGTTCTCGACGATGCCCAGGTCGACCTTGCGCTGGAGCTTGGAGTCGGCCCAGAAGTACGTGCCGATCGACCACGCCGCCACGACGACGACCAGGGTGATGATTCCCACCTTGAAGCGCCGGCCGTAGTTCGGGCGCGGACGTCCGCCGCGCCGGCCGGGGCCGCCGTCGTCGTAACCGCCGCCGTCACCGCCGCCGCGGTAGACCTGGCCTGTGTTGTATCCGGAGTCGTAACCGGCGCCCGGGTCGCCGTACGGGTCGTATCCGCCTCTCGACTGGGGCGGTATACCCGGCTGCTGGGTGTGCGGCATGACGCTCGTCGGGTCCGGTCCGGGCGCGCCGCCGCGCCGCCGGTTCCGGGAGCCGTCGGTCCATCCGTCGGGCCACTGATTCATGCCCGGCAGTGTGCCTCTTTCCCCCGGCGTGAACCCAGCCCGGTGTCCAGTTCGGACGAATGCTGTAGCAGTTCTGATGCAAAGCTGCGGCCAGGGTGTCTACATTGTCCCCGCATATGGTGGGGGACATGACCGACCAGGCTCTTACGGCGGAAGGCCCCCTTCCGGGCAAGCCGACCGCCGCCTCCCGCACCACGCTGTCGCACATCATGACGGGCAACGACACCAACCTTCTGGGCACCGTGCACGGTGGGGTGATCATGAAACTGGCCGACGACGCGGCGGGTGCCGTCGCCGGCCGGCACTCTGGCGGTCCCGCCGTGACGGCCTCCATGGACGAGATGGTCTTCCTGGAGCCCGTACGGATCGGTGATCTCGTTCACGTGCGCGCCCAGTGCAACTGGACGGGCCGGTCCTCGATGGAGATCGGCGTGCGCGTCATGGCCGAGCGCTGGAACGAGTCCACGCCCGCCACCCAGGTCGGCTCCGCCTACATGGTCTTCGCCGCCGTCGACGCGGAGGGCCGGCCGCGCCCCGTGCCGCCGGTCGTCCCGGAGACCGAGCGGGACGAGCGGCGCTACCAGGAGGCGCAGATCCGCCGCACCCACCGGCTCGCCCGCCGCCGCGCCATCAAGGAGCTGCGCGAGCGCAGGCAGCCCGAGGCCGCCCCGGAGTCCCCGGACGGGCAGGCGCGGGAGCCCGGCCGCGAGACGGCCGGCGGTACCGCGGGCTGACCCGCGGCCGCCGTACCGCCCGCGCGACACCGCTCACTCGCGGGCGGTCACTTGCAGGCGACCTTGTCCCCGGTGACCGCCTTGCCGTCGGGCGCCGGAGTGTCGGACTCCCCGCCGGACGGATCGGCGTGCACCTTCCGCACCTTCTCGTAGTTGTCGCCGATCGTGACGCGCATCACCGGGCCCCGGCCCTTCTCCTCCTTCAGCTCGGCGCCCGGCACCGCCTTCGCCAGCGAACGCGCTGAGGCGTCCCAGCGCGGGTCGTACGAGATGACGGTGCGCTTCGCCTTCTTGCCCGCGGCGTTCCGCGGGATGCCCGTGGTGTCGAAGCCCGCGGAACGCAGCGCCTGGTCGGCCTTGTGACCGACGCCCGGGCGCTGCGTCCCGTTCTCCACCTGGACGCGGATGTTGTCCGGGGCGATCTCGACCGACGGGCCCTGCTCCGCCGCCGGGGCCTTGCTGCCCGCGCCCTTGCCGGACTGTGCCTGCTGCTTGTGCACGGCCAGCGGCTTGTCGTCGCGGAGCTTGCCGAAGATCTCGCCGGCCTTCCCGCTGTCCCACTGCACCGTCGAACCCAGCCCGGGCACCGTCTTGTTGGCGTTCTTGATGGGCACCGAGACGAACTCGGAGGAGGACGGGGTGAATCCCCTCATCGCCTGCCCGAGCGCCATCATCTCGTCGGTGCCGAAGCCCGGGTCCGCACGTACCGAGCCGAGCAGGGCCGAGGAGACCTCCCCGAACTTCGACGGGTTGAGCAGCACCCCGCTGTCCGTGGCCTTCGCCACCACCGAGGCCAGGAAGCGCTGCTGACGCTGCATCCGGCCGATGTCGGCGGCGGCGTCCAGGTGCCGGGCCCGTACGTACTGCAGCGCCTCGCCGCCGTTCAGATTCGACGTTCCGGCGGGCAGGTCGAGGCCCGAGTGGTCGTCCTTCAGCGGCTTGGACGTGCACACGGGGACGCCGCCGAGCGTGTCCACCGTGCGCATGAAGCTGGTGAAGTCGACCTCCATGTAGTGGTCGAGGTGCACACCGGTCATCTTCTCGACCGTCGCCGCCGTCAGCTTCGGACCGCCGTGCGTGTAGGCGGAGTTCAGCTTGGCGGGCTTCGGGCCCGACCACTTGCCGGTGATGCGGTCCTTGTGCGCCGGCAGTTTCGCGTACGAGTCGCGCGGCAGGCTCACCACGCTCGCGCGCTCCCTGTCGGCCGACAGGTGCACCAGCAGCAGGGTGTCCGTGCAGTCGCACGCGGAGCCGCCCAGGTTGTACTTCTTGCGCTGCGCCTCGGACAGTTTGGTGCGCTGGTCGGTGCCGACGACCAGGAAGTTCAGCCCGTTCGTGCTGCCCGGCCGGGACTGCAGCCCCTGGAACGGGTCGACTCTCCGCACGTCCTGGTCGAGATCCGACACCATGGCGTTCCCCACGCCGCTCGCCGCCAGTACGAGCACCGAGGTCGCCGCGGCGATCCGCAGCCCCCAGCGCGGTCGCCGCCGCGGAGCGGGGCGCCGTGGCCGGCCTGCCGGCTGCGGCCCTGAACGCGGCGCCCCCGAGGAAGGCCGGGGCGGAGGATTGCGGCGGGGCGGTGCGGGCAAGTGACACCTCGCGACGTGCGGACGGGGGCGGCAGGACAGTCAACAGCGTGTGATCGGTCGGATACGTTCCGCACAATAGGCCCATATGACCGTCCCACCGGTTTTACACGCCGGACGGAGCACAGTCCGGCCCCCTGCTGGCGTGCGGGGCGCTCATCCGTTCGCGGTAACGTGAGCGCGTGACTGATAGCCCCACGCCGACCGCGGAACTCCCCGCCGTTTCAGTGATCATGCCGGTGCTCAACGAGGAACGGCACCTGCGCGCCTCCGTCCAGCACATCCTGGAGCAGGAGTACGACGGCGAGCTGGAGGTCGTCATCGCGCTCGGCCCCTCCGAGGACCGTACGGACGAGATCGCCGCCCAGCTCGTCAGTGAAGACCCCCGGGTGCACACGGTGCCCAACCCGGCGGGGCGCACGCCCGCCGCGCTGAACGCCGCGATCAAGGCGTCCCGGCACCCCGTGGTGGTGCGGGTCGACGGCCACGGGATGCTCTCCCGCAACTACATCGCCACCGCCGTGCGCCTGCTGGAGGAGACCGGCGCCGCCAACGTCGGCGGCATCATGCACGCCGAGGGCGAGAACGCCTGGGAGCACGCCGTCGCCGCGGCCATGACCTCGAAGATCGGTGTGGGCAACGCCGCCTTCCACACGGGCGGCCAGGCCGGCCCCGCCGAGACCGTCTTCCTCGGGGTGTTCCGGCGCGAGGTGCTGGAGCAGCAGGGCGGCTACAACGAGGAGTTCATCCGCGCCCAGGACTGGGAGCTCAACTTCCGGATCCGCGAGGCCGGCGGCCTCGTCTGGTTCTCGCCCGACCTGCGCGTCTCCTACCGGCCGCGGCCGAACGTACGGGAGCTCGCCAAGCAGTACCGGAACTACGGGCGCTGGCGGCACGTCGTCGCCCGCTACCACTCCGGCTCGATCAACCTGCGCTACCTGGCGCCGCCCGCCGCCGTGTGCGCCATCGCCGCCGGCGTGGTCGTCGGCGCCGCCGTGACGCCCTGGGGCTTCGTCGTACCGGCCGGCTATCTGGCCGCCGTCACCGCGGGCTCGCTGCCCGCCGGCAAGGGCCTGCCCGCGGCGGCGCGCGTACGCATCCCGCTGGCGCTCGCCACGATGCACATGACGTGGGGCTGGGGCTTCCTGACGAGCCCGCGGAAGCTGGCCCGCAAGGTCATTGCCAGCCGCCGCGAGCCTGTGCTCGCCCCGCAGAGCTGACAGCGCGGAGCTGATGACGCGGAACTGACGCCGGGCGGTCCCCCTCTGGAAGGGGGACCGCCCGGCGTCTGTCATCAGTCAGCAGGGGGCATCAGGCTGGCGGGGTCACCAGGTGTAGGACGGGTTGATGTCCATGCAGGCCTTGCTGTTGTCGCCGTTCAGCGCGTCCGCGCTGTCCGGGGCCTTGTTGTCGTCCTTGCCCTTGCCGGGCTTCGCGTCGTCCGCCGTGCCCGCTCCGGCGGGATAGCGGGTGCCCTCCCGCCAGTCCGTGCCGACGATCAGCGTCACCTCGGACACCCCGGTCGAGTGCTTCACCGAACTCTCCGGCAGCCCCAGGGACTTGGCGACCGCCAGCGCGTTGCCGCGCTGGCCCTCCTGCGGATACGTGAGCGTCGTGTCCGCCTGCGACTTGGGCGTCTGGTCCGCCGTGGCCTGCGTGAAGCCCTGCCGGCCGAGCGCCTCGGTGAGCTCCCCGGCCCGCCCGCTGACGGGCGCCTGCAGCGCTGTGCCCGTACCGTTCAGCACCCGTACGGGGATCTCCGACTTGGCGGCCGTGGGCTCCGTCGGCTCCGGGGACTTGCCGGCGCCCGGCTTCTTCTTGTCCTTGCCGTCCAGCGCGACGTCGTTGCGCACCATCGAGAAGACGCGGTCCGCGTCGCCCTCCTTGGGCTCCACGAAACCGCCGGGCGCGTACCGCCAGGGCATCGTGGCCATCGTGATCCGCTTGGTCGGCACCCGGCGCAGATCGCTGCCCAGGTCGTACAGCTTCTTGACGGAGCCGATCTGCTGGTCGACGGTGAGCGCCTTCGTCGCGGCCTCGGCGAGCCCGCGCAGCTTGCCGGGATCGCTCAGCTTGGTACCGGACTTGAGCTGCCGCACCATCGCGTTCATGTACATGTGCTGGGCCTTGGCGCGGCCGATGTCCGTACCGTCGCCGAAGCCGTGCCGGGTGCGCAGCCAGTGCAGCGCCTGCTCGCCCCGTACGACCGAGTTGCCCTTCCGCAGCTTCAGATGGGACTGCGGGTCGTTCACGTTGTCCTTCACACAGACCGGCACACCGCCGACGGCGTCCGCCATGGAGACCACACCGGCGAAGTCGATCATCATGAAGTGGTCGACGGGAATGCCGGTCAGCTCCTCCCAGGTGGCGACCGTGCAGCCCGGACCACCGCGCTGGAGGCTGGAGTTGATCCGCCCGGTGGTCTTCTCGTAGACCTTCCCGTCGTCCGGGTCGGTGCACTTGGGGATCGTCGCCTTGGTGTCCCGCGGGATGGAGATCACCGACATGTTGCTGCGGTCCGCCGAGACGTGCAGCATCATCTGCACATCAGCGAGCGGTGCCCTGCCGCGGTCGGCGCGCGAGCCGCCGAGCTCGACGTTCTTCGCGGAATTCCGCGAATCGGAGCCCAGCAGAAGGATGTTGAGGGGAGTCTGTCCCGCGGCGTTCGGACCGCTCTTGTCGAGCTTGCTGTCGCCGAGGTTCAGGATGTCCTTGTTGAGGTTGCCGTTGAGATACTGGTAGTAGAGGAAGCCCGCTCCCGCGGTGCCGAGTATCAGCAGCGAGAGCACGATGGAGAACCAGCGCAGTATGCGTCTCTTCTTGCGCACGGGCGGGCGTACGGACTGTGCGTCGCCGCTCCCCGGCGGGCGGGCCGTCCGCTGCCGGGACGCCCGCCCCGACTGTTCCTGATCCTGGTCCTCGTACAGGGAGTCGTCCCAGCCCCTGTCGCGGGCGGTGGGCGCGCTCGAACGCTCCCCCTGCCCTCCTCGGACGCCGTTCTGCCGCACGGGACCTCCCCGTTGTCCTCATGTCGCGCTGTCGCGCGGGCCCCCGGCCGCCTGGCGGGGCGGCCGGGGGACAGGGGCTACTTAGCGCAGATGTTCTTGTCGTTCGCGTTGACGTTCTGCACGCCGTCAGGTGCCTTCTGGGGGGCGTCGACCGGCTTTCCGGGGCCGGTGAAGTCCTGTCCCAGCGTCAGCTTCATCGCCGCACCTCCACCGGCGCTCTTCTTCAGCGCCGACTTGGGCAGACCCATCATGTCCGCGAGAGTCGCGGCCTGACCCGTCTGGGACGGCGTGAACTCCAGCTTCGTCTTGCTCAGTTGCTGCGCGGCGTTGCCACCGTTCTGCACTGTGCCGACGCCCTTGTCGGTCTGCAGCCAGTCGGCGGTCTGCTGAGCGGCACCGGGCGGGCCTCCGCCGTTCTGCACGCTCACCTTCACCTGGGAGGCGGGCACCTTCTTGGCCTTGGCCTGCTCCTTCTTCTGCTTCTCCTTCGCCTGCTTGGTCTTGGTCATCGACAGGTCGTTGCGCACCATGTTGAAGAGCGGCTGCGCCTTGGGCTTGTCGAGTATGACGGTTGCCGGGTCGTCAGGGTTGTCCAGCACCGGCACAGTCGCGAAGGTGATGTTCTTCGGCTTGACCTGCTTCAGGTCGTTGGCCAGGTCGTACAGCTTCCCGACGCTGCCGATTCCGGTGTCCACGGTGAGCGCCTTCGTCGCCGCGTTGGACAGGTCCATCAGCTTCGACGGGCTGCTGAGCGTGTCACCCGACTGCATCTTCCGGAGCATCGAGCTGAGGAACTGCTGCTGCAGCTCGATCCGGCTCAGGTCACTGCCGAGGCCGACCGTGTGCCGGGTCCGTACGAACGCCAGCGCCTGCTCGCCCTTGACGAGGTGGTGACCGGCCTTCAGCTTCAGGTGCGACTTGGGGTCGTCGATGTCCTTGCCGGCACAGACCGGCACACCGCCGACCGCGGTCGAGAGCTCCTTGACGGCGTTGAAGTCGGCGAGCATGAAGTGATTGATCTTGATGCCCATCATCTTCTGGACCGTCCGCCACGTACAGCCCGGGTCCCGTTCGGACTGCCCGAGGCTGGTGTTGAAGCGTGCCTGCTGCTGCCCCGGGACGGTCTTGGTCGACCCGTCCGGCTGCTTCGTCGGGCAGCTGGGAATGTCGGCGAGCATGTCGCGCGGAATGGAGAGCGCGGTGGCGTTCGACCGGTCCTTGGAGACGTGCAGCACGAATGTCGTGTCGGCGTGGCCGACGCTGCCCGCGTCCCCGTAGCCCGTGTTGCCCTTCCCGTCACGCTTGTCCGTGCCCATGACGAGGATGTTGACCGGGCCGTCGGTGGTCGCCGCGTTGTTCATTCCGACGTCGACCTTGCTGATGTTCCCGTTCAGCTGGTCGTAGAGAAAGTAGCCGCCCGTGCAGCCCGCGACCAGGATCAGTCCCAGCGCGCCTCCACCCCACCGCAGTGCCTTCTGCTTCCCCGACAGGCCGGAGCCTGCCCTGCGGCTGCGCCGGCCGTGACCCGACGCGCGGCGTCCGGCGTCGGCCGACGTCGCGCTCGCGGCACGGGCGCGGCGGCCGCGCTGTCCGGGCACCCGGCGGCCTCCGCCGGAGCCGTGCGTGCTGGCCTCGCCGTAGGCGGCGGAACCGCGCCCTTCGGTGCCGGACGGTGTGGGGGAAGAGGAGTCTGCGGTACGGGAGTCGGCGGAGGATCTTCTCTGGCGCGGAGCGGTGGGGCGGCCGCTGCCGTGCTCCGCGGAGGAGTCACCGGCAGCGTGATTCAGTCGCAGCTGATAGCTGCCGGTGTTCGGATCGAACACCCACTGATCCGCGGGATCGATATCGCCCGCGTGCCCACGGCCTTGCGCGTTCACGATTGCGTAAGTCCTCCATTTGCCGCCTGGCGTCGCCCTTCGGGGGCGTACCGGAGCGCTCACACTATCCGGCAGATTCGGCGCCGAGCGACGCCGGTGACGGATTCCACGGACTTAGAAGTGGTCAATTCCCCCCAATCCAAGCGTGGCTTGTCGCACAGATGTCCCGCGTCTCCGCGGGGCTGTGGCGCGTCGGAGGGCCGCACTCGGAGGGCACGCCGTCCGTCCCGTCCCCTTCGTCACCCACACGGACTCTCTTGAGTGCCGAAGGTGACCGGGCATTCCGGGGAAGCGCCGGAAAGGCCGTACGGACCTCGGATATTCCGGACGTCGCCGCAGAGTTGGGGCAGCTTCTTTGCCCGATTGAGCGGCATGCCGGGGCTTCGCGTTTTCTTCACCGAAGAGCCGGAAAACCGCTCCACGCACAGCTGCCGAAGGGCCGTGATCGGCCCCCGGCGCGCGGTGTACGTGGTCAGTCCGCGGTGTGCGTGACGCGTTCCTCTTCCTTGCGCTTCTCCAGCGACGCACCGTCCAGCGCCTGGAGGTTGCGGCACAGGACGACCGACGCGCCGGCGGCGAGCGGCGCGAGCAGTCCCGCGCTGATGCCGTCCCAGCCGTCGAACGGACGGTCCGTCAGCAGGCGCGAGCCGGAGGTGAGGCCGAGCGCGCGGGCGTCGTCCTCGGCGCGCCGTACGGTCTGTTCCCCCGTCAGTTCCTCACCGCCGGGCAGCGCGAGGAACGTGTCGTCCGGTGTGACGGGCGCCAGGGGTGCGAACTGGTCGCCCTGTCCCGGTACCTCGACCGCGTAGTCGTGGAAGCCCTCAGGGGGTTGCGGGAAGCGCACGCCGAGCGGGCGCAGGCTGAGCGCGACGCGCTCTCCGCTGCACGCGCGCGCCGCCTCCAGCGTGTCGGACTCCGGTCCGCTGACGGCGACCTCCGCGGCACCGGCGTCGCCGTCGAGGGCGGCGACCGTGCCGGTCGACGAACAGGCGAGCAGCCAGACCGCCGTCTGCCAGTGCGCGGGCAGCAGCAGTGCGACCCGGTCACCCGGCTCGGCGGCGAAGTCGCCCTGCAGCAGGTTGGCCGTCTTGGCCACCCAGTTGGCGAGGGTCGCGACGGACAGTTCCACACGTTCGCCGGTGGCGTCGTCGTAGAAGGTCACCAGCGGGCGTCCCGGATCCGTGGCGAGAGCGGAACGCAGCAGGTCGGCAGGGGTGCGATCAGTCGTGTTCATCGCCGACAGGGTACGTGCGCCGGGTTTCTGGCACACCGTCAGTCCAACGCGCACACACGCTCACACGAGGGATGGAACGGACAGGAAGTGACACGAAGGGACGAGAATGGCCGACGCGGCGTCAGATCATGAATAGACAGAATAGTTCTCTTATGTCCAGGATCTGATGTATGCGTGCATTCCTTGCCTCCTCGATCGGCGTCACGTGTGCGGCGGCACTGCTGCTCCCCCTCACGACCTCCTCCACGCTCACCGGCGACTCCACGACCGCGTCCCCACCCCGCGCCGACTCCCGTCCTCCCGCCGCCGACGGCGGCGGCGCACGGAGCGGCGCACAGGCATCCGGCACCCAACTGCCGGGCAGTACCCAGTCACTTGCACTGGGCTCGTCCGCCGCATCCTCTGGCGGCAGAGCCGACTTCGCCTCCACCGGGGACGGCGGACCCCGTACGACCGACCTCGGCCCGCGCAAGGTCCGCTCCTTCTCGCTGGTCGGCGTCGTCTGGAAGCACATCGACTCCGAACTGCACGGGCGGGTGCAGGTCCGTACACACGACGCGCGCCACGGCTGGTCCGGCTGGCGGGAGCTGGAGACGCACAGCGACGACGGCCCCGACGCGGGTGCCGAGGAGCGCGCGGGCGGTGAAGCCCGGGGCTCCACAGCGCCGTTGTGGGTGGGCGACTCCGACGGCGTACAGGCGCGCGTGGAGTCGGAACACGCACTCCCCGAGGGGCTCCGGCTGGAGCTGGTCGACCCCGGGCCCGGCGGCAAGGAGCAGTCCGGCGGGGGGAACGGTGCGGGCAGTGACACGGAAAGGCCCGCGCACACCGCGGAGGATGTGAGCCTCACCGCGGCGGGCGCTGGCCGTCCCGCCGGCACGACGGCAGGCGCGGCCGCGGCGGCCCGGCCGGCCACCGCTGCCGGAGCGGGCACGGTGGCCGGGGCGGGAGCCCCGGGGCCGCGGCCGCCGATCGTCACCCGCAGCGGCTGGGGTGCGGACGAGGGGCTGCGCGAGAAGGGGTTCGGCTACACGAACACCGTGCGCATGGCGTTCCTCCACCACACCGCGATGAGCAACAAGTACAGCTGCTCCGAGGTCCCGGCCATGCTCCGCTCGATCTACCGCTACCACGTCAAAAGCAGCAAATGGCGTGACATCGGGTACAACTTCCTTGTCGACAAGTGCGGGACGATTTACGAAGGTCGGGCCGGAGGTGTAGCCAAACCGGTCAAGGGTGCCCATACTTACGGTTTCAACACCGACAGCACGGGCATCGCTGTCCTCGGTTCGTTCACGAAGTCCCGTCCGTCCTCGGCGGCGGTGAACGCCGTGGCGAGGCTGTCGGCCTGGAAGCTCGGGCTGCACGGGGTGAATCCACGCGGCACGACCTTGATGACGTCGGGGGGCGGCACCAAGTTCAAAAAGGGCACGAAGGTCAGGCTCCACACCATCGCCGGGCATCGCGACGGGTTCGACACCTCGTGTCCCGGCGGTCGGCTCTACCGCAAACTCGGCACCATCCGCGCCACGGCGGGGCAGCTCCAGGGTCACTGAACCGGGCCCGCCGCCCCTGCTCGGGGGCGGTACGGGTGGCCGCCGGGTGGTTTGCGTACATCCGCTTACACTGGCCGCCGGCCACCCGGCCAAGGGCCCCGTTCAGGAAGCAGAGAAACAGGTGACAGAAGCGATCCTCCTGGTCGGGGGCAAGGGCACCCGGCTGCGTCCGCTGACCGTGAACACGCCGAAGCCCATGGTGCCCGCGGCAGGCGTGCCCTTTCTCACCCACCAGTTGGCGCGGGCGAGGGCGGCCGGGGTCGAGCACATCGTGATGGCGACCTCCTATCTGGCGGAGGTCTTCGAGCCGCACTTCGGTGACGGGTCCCAACTCGGTCTGCACCTGGAGTATGTGACGGAGGATGAGCCGCTCGGTACGGGCGGAGCCATCCGGAACGTCGCCTCCCGTCTGCACTCGGCGCCCGGCGACCCGGTGCTCATCTTCAACGGCGACATCCTCACCGGGCTCGACATCCGCGCACTCGTCGACACGCACACAGAGTCGGGTGCCGACGTCTCCCTGCACCTCACCCGCGTCTCCGACCCGCGCGCGTACGGGCTCGTACCCACGGACGCCGACGGGCGCGTCACCGCCTTCCTGGAGAAGCCGGAGACGCCCGAGGAGATCGTCACCGACCAGATCAACGCCGGCGCGTACGTCTTCAACCGTTCGGTCATCGACAGCATCCCCGCCGACCGCCCGGTGTCCGTGGAGCGCGAGACCTTCCCCGGGCTGCTGGCGGACGGCGCGCACCTGCGCGGCATGGTCGACTCCACCTACTGGCTCGACCTGGGCACGCCGCAGGCGTTCGTCCGCGGCTCGGCCGACCTGGTGCTCGGCCGGGTGCCGTCGCCCGCGGTGCCCGGGAGATGCGGCGACAGCCTCGTCCTCGAATCCGCGGAGGTGGCCGCCGACGCCAAGCTGACCGGCGGCACCGTGGTGGGCGCCCGCGCGGTGATAGGCGCCGGCGCCCGCATCGACGGTTCGGCAGTGCTCGACGGCGCGGTCGTGGAGGCCGGCGCCGACATCCGCGACTCGCTGGTCGGCGAGGAGGCGCGGATCGGACAGGGCACCGTGCTGGACGGCGCGGTCATCGGGGACGGCGCCGTCGTGGGCGCCGGCAACGAACTGCGCGACGGGGTCCGCGTGTGGTGCGGTGCGCACCTGCCGGACGGCGCGGTGCGCTTCTCCTCCGACCAGTAACCGGGCGACCGGCAGCAGAACGGCCGGCCGCCGACAGGGGGACGGCACGGCCGGACAGTAGGAACTGTCACATTCCGAAGCGCCGGATGACGGGGCGCGGGCTCGCTACGCTGGCGGGCGTGTCCGCACCCCGTACCCGCACCTGGACCCCGCCGCCGCTGTACAGGCTGCGGCAGCACCTCCATGTGTTGCAGCGCGGACCGTACGACCCGGCGTGCCGCATCGAGGGCGGCACTGTCTGGCGGGCCACCCGGACACCGGACGGCCCGGCCACACTGCGCGCCGTGCAACAGGGCGACACCGTACGGGCGGACGCATGGGGGACCGGTGCCGCATGGGCACTCGAACAACTCCCCGCGCTGCTCGGCGAGTACGACGACCCGGACGCCTTCACACCGCACCACGCGCTGACAGAGGAGTCCCACCGCCGGCATCCCGGACTGCGGCTCGCCCGCACGGGACGCATCATGGAGTCGCTGATTCCGTCCGTCCTGGAACAGAAGGTCACGGCCAACGAGGCGTACAAGGCGTGGCGGCTGCTGCTGCGCCGGTTCGGCGAGCGCGCCCCGGGACCGCACGACGCGCTGTACGTGATGCCCGAACCGCGCGACTGGTGCCGCATCCCCTCCTGGGAGTGGCACCGCGCGGGCGTCGACAACAAGCGCGCCACCGCGATCATCCGCGCGGCGCAGCGTGCCCCGCGCATGGAGGAGGCGGCGGCCATGGACCAGGCGGACGCGCTGCGCCGGCTGCAGGCCATCCCCGGGATCGGCCCGTGGACGGCGGCGGAGACCCTGCAGCGCAGCAACGGCGCGCCCGACGCCGTGACCGTCGGCGACCTGCACCTCCCCGGCATCGTCGGCTACGCGCTGACCGGGGCACGCGGGACGGACGACGCGGGCATGCTGGAACTGCTCGCCCCGTACGAGGGCCAGCGGCACCGTGCGACCCGCCTGATCCTCCTCACCGGCCGGGTGCCACCACGGCGCCAACCGCGCTTCCCCGTGGGCGACATCGCCCGCCTGTGAGGCGAGACAGGGGCGCGGGGAACTGCGCGAAACAAGGGGGCGCGGGGAACTGCGCAAACCCACAGCGGAACCGCAGCCGCCGCACCTCCGGGGGCAGAAGCGAAGCGGCGCCCAGGGGAGCGCTCAGCTCCCCTCAGCGAAGCCCCGCGCGCGAGCCGCCCCCCGCACCCCGTTCACGACATCCCGCGGCGGCCGCCCCGACAACACACGGTCGAGCTGCGCCACGAGACCGTCGCGCAGTCTGTGCCGTGATCCCCAGGTGGCCCCCGCGGTGTGCGGGCTGAGCAGTACGTCGTCCCGGCCGCGCAGCGGCGAGGCCGCCGGCAGCGGTTCCACGGCGAACACGTCGAGCGCCGCACCGGCCAACTGCCCGTCGTCCAGCGCCCGTACGAGCGCGTCCTCGTCCAGTACGCCGCCGCGGCCCGCGTTCAGGACGTACCCGCCGCGCGGCATGCTGCGCAGCAGGGTGTCGCCGACCAGCCCGCGGGTGCCCTCGTTGAGCGGCATGTGCAGGCTCAGCACGTCGGAACGCGCGCACAGTTCGGCCAGCCCGACGTACTCGCGGCCGGGCTCCGAGGGCACCGGGTCGTGCGCGAGGACACGGGCCCCGAAGGCGTCGAGACGGTGGGCCACCGCACGGCCGATGCTGCCGAACCCGGCGACGCCGACCGTCAGCGAGGACACGTCGGTGCCCCGCAGATCCTGGTGCTCCCAGCCGTGGCGCAGGACTGTGCTGTGGCCGAGCGCGTACCGGCGCAGCAGCTGCAGCAGTGCGCCGACCGTCCAGTCGGCCACCGCGGGGGAGTTGAACCCCGGCAGATTGGCGACCGGGATACCGCGTTCCGCCGCGGCGAGATGGTCCACCCCGTCGAACCCGACGGCGACCGACTGGATGTGCCGCAACCGCGGCATGGCGTCCATCAGTTCCGCCTCGACGCGGTGCTCCTTGGCGAGCGGCGACAGGACGACGGTCGCGGAGTCGAGCACGTCCGGACGGCCGGACAGGTCGGTACCGGGGGCGAATTGGGAGATGCGTACGTCCCCGTGCCCGGGCAGCAGCCGGTGCAGCTCTCCGGGGCCGAGGTCGTTGAGGTGGTACAGGCTCACGATGTGGTCGTGCATGGCAGGCGGCTCCTGACCAGGTGGCGGGCCCTCGGGCCCCGTCGGGGCGGTACGAGTGTCACCACGCGCCCCCGGCCCGTCAACGGTCGCCCGGCCGGGGGCCGGACGCACGACAGCGCGTCCGGTCGACGTGTGCACGGTCCAGCCCCGGAGCCGGTCAGCGTGTGCGCGGTCCGCCCGCGCGTCCGGTCAGCGGGTGACCGTGAAGTCCGCGCCGTCGCGCGGCGGGCGCTCGCGGGGCGGAGCCGCGGCGTGGCCGACGGCGACGGCACCCATCGGGTCCCAGCCGTCGGGCAGGTCCAGCACGTCCCGTACGACATCCCGGCAGAACATCGTCGAGGAAACCCAGGCCGAGCCCAGCCGTTCACCGGCGAGCGCCACCAGGAAGTTCTGGATGCCGGCACCGTTCGCCACCACGAACATCTCCCGCTCGGCAGCGGCCCTGCGCGCGTCCGGGTAGGCGTGCGAACCCTCCGTCACCAGGCAGGGCACCGCCAGATAGGGCGCGTTGCGCAGCACGTCGCCGCGCCGTACGCGCTTGGCGATGCTGTCCTCCGTTTTGCCGTCAGCCCGCAGGTCGGCGATCCACTGGTCGCGCATGGCGTCCAGCAGCCGGGTGCGGGACTCCTGCGACTCCAGCAGCACGAACCGCCACGGCGTCGTGTGGTGCGGCGCGGGAGCGGTCACGGCCGCGGCGACCGCACGGCGCACGGCGTCCGGGTCGACGGGCTCGTCGGTGAACTCCCGTACGGTGCGCCGCAGGGTGACGGCCTCCCGTACGGCCTCCGACGTGCCCAGCCGGAACATGTCGTTGGCCGCGTCGCGCACCAGCGCCCGCGCGGACTGCTCGCCCTGCTCACTGTCGTGACCGTCCGCCGAAGTGTCGCCGTCGGGGCTGCTGTGACCGTCCGTCAGAGAAGGCACGTGTTGCGGGAGTCCGCGCAGTACGGCGACGGGCAGCCCGTCCGCCTTGCCCTTGACCAGTTCGCCTGCGGCGGCCAGTTCGTCGCCGACCGCGGTGACGGTGACGCCCAGCGGATTGCCGTACGCGTCGACGCCGCCCCGCAGATCGTCCAGCACCCGCACACCGGAGGCGCCGATGGCGACGTCGGTCTGTCCCTCGCGCCAGGGCCGGCCGAAGGTGTCGGTGACGACCACGCCGACGTCGACGCCCAGTACGTCACGGATGCCGTCCCGCACCCGCCGCGCGGACGCGTCCGGGTCCTCGGGCAGCAACAGCACGGTGCCCTTGGGGGTGTTGGAGGCGTCGACACCCGCCGCGGCCATCACAAAACCGTGCCGGCTCTCGACGATCCGCGCGGGCCCGCGGCGCGCCACGACCCGTACGGTCTCCGCCTCTATCGCCGCCTCCCGGTCGTCGGCCTGGAGCACGCGCCCCTCGGCCTTGCTGACGATCTTCGACGTCACGATGAGCACGTCGCCGTCCGCGAGCCCCGGCAGACCGCTGCCGGTCGCCGCGTCGGCGATGAGCTTCACCAGGTCGTCGCCGGGCTGCACTTCGGGGATCCCGGGCAGCGCCCACACCTGGTACGAGGACAGCTGTCGAGGTGTACCCGGCACGCCGGGCGCGAGGCTCACGCGCGGACCTCCTCGGCGAGCGTGAGGGCCTCGCGCGCCATCGCGGCGGTGGCCTCCGTGTCGCTCATCATCAGCGGTACGGCGCGGCACCGGATGCCCGCCTCCTCGACGGCGTCCACGGAGTCCGCGTCCACCGTGTCGACGAGCCAGCCGTCCAGCAGCCCCGAACCGTAGTGCTGTGCGACGGCCGCGGCGGTCGACTCGACGCCCACGGCGGCGAGCACCTTGTCGGCCATCCCGTGCACCGGCGCGTTGCCGACGATGGGGGAGAGGCCGACGACCGGCACCCCGGCCTCGGCGATGGCTTCCCGCACCCCCGGCACGGCGAGGATCGTGCCCACACTGACCACGGGGTTGGACGGCGGGAAGAGGATGACGTCGGCCTCCGCCACGGCCTCCAGCACACCGGGCCCGGGCTTCGCGCTGTCCGCGCCGACCGGCACCACGGCGTGCGCGTCCACGGAGGCACGCAGCCGCACCCAGTACTCCTGGAAGTGCACCGCCTTCCGGCCGCCCTCGGGGTCGTCCGGATCGTCGATGAGCACGTGGGTCTCGACGCGGTCGTCCGTCATCGGCAGCAGCCGTACGCCCGGCTGCCAGCGGGCGCACAGCGCCTCGGTCACCGCGGACAGCGGATAGCCGGCGCCGGTCATCTGCGTCCGCACGATGTGGGTGGCGAAGTCCCGGTCGCCCAGCCCGAACCACTCGGGACCGACGCCGTACGCGGCCAACTCCTCCTTCACGGCGAAGGTTTCGCCTGCCCGGCCCCAGCCCTGCTCCTCGTGAATGCCACCGCCGAGGGTGTACATCACGGTGTCCAGGTCGGGGCAGACCTTCAGCCCGAAGAGATGGATGTCGTCGCCGGTGTTCCCGACGACGGTGATCTCCGCGTCGGGCACGGCGGCCTTGAGTCCGCGAAGAAAACGGGCACCGCCGATGCCCCCGGCCAGAACCACAATCCGCTGCATGGCCTCAGTTTGTCAGTTGGCCATCGCACGGTGTGCCGCGGGCGCGCACTGCGGTGCGTGCATGGGCATCTCGGTGAGTCCCGGGAAGTAGACGTGCAGGCTGACGGCCGGTTCCAGGCTGTCGTTGACGACCTCGTGCACATAGCCGGGTGCGAACACCCGCTGCGCGCCGGACGCGAGCGCGCGGCCCGTACCGCGGGAGTGCTCGGTGAGCGTGCCGTCCAGCACGGTGAGCACGCCGGAGGACGGTCCGTGGTCGTGCCGTCCGCTGCCCTGCCCGGGCAGCCAGCTCAGCAGCCAGACCTCGTAGCCGGGCCCGGTGCGCAGCCGGTGGTACCAGCGGGTCGTGGCGTCGTACCCCACGAGGGGTTCCCACGCGCCGCGGTCGGCGGCGATCGTACGGGCCAGCCCGGCGAAACCCGCGACGGTGGCGGGGTGGTCCTGCACGGGCGGAAGGAGATGAGGGACCGCGAGCGGGTCGCCCGCGATCTCGACGTCGTTGTTCACGTCAGAGAGTGCTTTCGCGCTGGAGGGGAGAGGAGATGCGGGCCGGATGCCCGGACGTCTCGGAAGGAGTGCCTCAACAGCAGCAACAGCGACAGCGGACCGTACCCGGGGCAGCACGAAGGGACCCGGCGGGGCGGGCCGTGCGGAGCTGGGAGGTCGCTGGCATGCGGACCAGGAAGTCATAGAGCGCGCCCCGATGTCAACCGGTTGTCGCGTTTGGGCCTAATGTTTCACCGCATCCGGTTGCGGTGTCGGAGGAAAGGTTTGTGCTCTCGGCCCACAGGACATGTGGCGCAACATCCGTACACGCAAACGTCGTTGCGCTTCTGTGATCCCAGCGTGATCAACGGCCGTCGTGTGTGCGGGGGGTCAACATGACCCTTAGTCATTGTTTGTGCTGATTTGAACACTTTCCGCGTGAGCTTGGTTCCGCAGAGTGAATAACAGGGTCAATAGCAGATCTCGGCTTGACTGGCCCGGATCGGCACACTTGTAATTTCACCCGTGTCGTTCACAAGAGTTCGATAACGACCGCATCACGGGGACGCAAAGACGGACGAGGGGCGCGCACATGACCGAGCTGTTCCAACAACTGCTGGTCGAAGAGGCGGACGAAGAGCTCGGCTGGCAGGAGCGCGCGTTGTGCGCGCAGACCGACCCCGAGTCGTTCTTCCCGGAGAAGGGCGGATCCACCCGGGAAGCGAAAAAGGTCTGCCTCGCCTGCGAAGTCCGGTCCGAATGCCTGGAATACGCTCTCGCGAACGACGAGCGTTTCGGCATTTGGGGCGGACTGTCCGAGCGTGAGCGCCGACGACTGAAGAAGGCCGCTGTATAAGGCTGTACGAGGCACCAGTTGGGCGGATCCTGCCCGGCCGTTGCCCGGAGTACGCACGGACGCGGCGGGTGTGGTGCACTGAGCCGCTAGTGTGGTGGGCCGTTCGAGATACACCCCCTCTTTCACGGGGGGCGCGTGTGTCCGACCCATCCACCACAGCGTCTTCCGGGGGACGCCCCCGCACCCCCGGGGAGGGCCCGTACCTCGATGTCCGTGCACAGCCATACGGCGGCCCAATACGAGGCGGCCACACCTGAGTTCCCCCGCCACGTGGTCACCGCGGCGCTCGTCGCGCACGACGGCGCCCGGTGGCTGCCCGAGGCGCTGTCGGGACTGCTCGGGCAGGAACGCCCCGTGCAGAACGTCCTCGCGGCCGACACCGGAAGCGCCGACGAGTCCGCCCAGCTGGTCACCGAAGCGCTCGGCCCCGACCGTGTGCTGCACATGGCGCGGCGCACCGGATTCGGCACCGCCGTCGACGAGATGGCCCGTACGGCACCCGTCCTCACGCCGGAGGAGCTGCCGTATCTGAAGCGGCCCAGCGGCTGGGACCCCGTCAGCCGCACCTGGCGCGACGACGCGTACGACATGCCGGAACTGCCGCACGGCGAGCCCGTCCAGTGGCTGTGGCTGCTGCACGACGACTGCGCGCCCGAGCCGGACGCGCTCGCGCAGCTGCTGCGGATCGCCGACGCGGACCCCGCGGCCGCGATCGTCGGCCCGAAGCTGCGCAGTTGGTACGACCGCAGGCAGCTGCTGGAGGCCGGCGTCTCCATCGCCAACAGCGGCCGCCGCTGGACCGGCCTGGAGCGCCGCGAGCAGGACCAGGGACAGCACGACCAGGTGCGCGCCGTACAGGCCGTGTCGACCGCCGGAATGCTCATCAGGCGCGACGTCTTCGAGCAGCTCGGCGGCTTCGACCGCCGACTGCCGCTCATGCGCGACGACATCGATCTGTGCTGGCGCGCCCAGGCCGCGGGGCACGGCGTGTTCGTCGCGCCGGACGCCGTGATGCGGCACGCCGAGGCCGCCTCCCGTGAGCGCCGGCCCGTCGACTGTGTGGGGCGCGCCAGCCGCGGCGGCGCGAGCCCGCACCGGGTGGACAAGGCCGGCGCCGTGTACGCGCTGCTCGCCAACGTGCCCGGCAAGAAGCTCCCGTGGGTGCTGCTGCGCCTCGTGGTCGGCACCCTCCTGCGGACGCTCGCCTATCTGGTCGGCAAGGTGCCGGGCCAGGCGCTGGACGAGGTCGCGGGGCTCACGGGGACGCTGCTGCGGCCCGGGCGCATCCTCGCGGCGCGCCGCAGAAGGGGCAGACCGGCCGTCCCGTACAGCGAGTTGCGGCCGCTCTTCCCGCCGCCGGGCGCGACCGTACGGGCCACCGTCGAGCAGGTCGCCGGCAACTTCGGCGGCCGCTCCGAGGCCGAACTGTCCTCCGGCGGACGGCACGGCGCCGTCGAGTCCGGGCCGGGGGACGAGGAAGCGGACTTCCTCCAGGTCGAGCAGTTCGCACGGCTGAAGCGGATCGGGCGCAAGCCGGGTCCTGTGCTGTTCGCCGTGCTGCTGGTGGTCTCCCTGATCGCCTGCCGGGCGCTGCTCGGCGGCGGCGCGCTCGCCGGCGGTGCATTGCTGCCGGCGCCCGCCGACGTCGGCGACCTGTGGGCGCGCTACTTCGACAGCTGGCATCCCGTCGGCATCGGCGGCACACAGACGGCGCCGCCCTATCTGGCGGTCGTCGCGCTGGTCGCCACTGTGTTCTTCGGCAGTACCGGTTTCACGCTGACGCTGCTGCTGGTGTGCAGCGTCCCTTTGGCCGGACTGTCCGCGTACTTCTGTTCGCGGCCGCTCGTCGAGTCGCGGCTGCTGCGCGCGTGGGCGAGTGTCGCGTACGCCTTCCTGCCGGCCGCCACGGGCGCGCTGGCCGGCGGGCGCATCGGCACGGCCGTCCTGGCGATCCTGCTGCCGCTGCTGGCCAGGGCCGCACTCGCCGTCAGCGGCCTGCGGGGGAAGCCCAGTTGGCGCGCCGCGTGGGCGTGCGCGCTGCTGCTGTCCTTCCTGACGGCCTTCACTCCTGTCGTGTGGCCCATCGCGCTCGTGCTGATGGCGGGACTGCTCGCGCTGCGGCTGCGGCAGGGTGCCTTCGTCCCGTCCACCGCGGTACGGGCCGCCATCGTGCTCGTGACGCCCATGGTGCTGCTGGCGCCCTGGTCGCTGTCGCTCCTGTCGTCCCCCTCGGCTTTCCTGCGCGAGGTCGGACTGCCGTACGGGGCCGGCTCCGCTGACGCGCTCGACCTGCTGACGCTCACCCCGGGCGGCCCCGGTGCCACGGGCGGACTGCTGCTGACGGGCGTGGTGCTCGCCGGCCTGGCCGCACTGCTGCGCGGCGAGCGACAGTTGGCCATCCGTACGGCCTGGCTCGTGGCACTGGCCGGACTGTTCTTCGCGGCACTGTCCAACGGTTCCGCCTGGGCCGGACCCGCCACGCTGGTGTACGGGCTGGGCCTGCTGTGCGCCGCGGCCGTCGGTGCGGAAGGGGCGAAGGAACGCGTCGCCAGCCAGAGCTTCGGCTGGCGGCAGCCCGTCGCCGCGCTGATCGCCGCCGCGGCCGTGGCGGCACCGCTGTTCGCCGCGTTCGGCTGGATGATCGGCGGCGCCGACGGCCCGCTGTCCCGGCGCGACCCGGTGCAGGTACCCGCCTTCGTCGCGGAGGAGACCCACACCCAGGACCAGGCGCGCACGCTGGTGCTCGACGGCGAGGCCGACAGTACGACGGGCTCCGCGTCCGGCGTCTCGTACTCCCTGGTGCGCGGTTCCGGCGCCCGGCTGGGCGACGGGGACCTGGCGGTGAACGGCGGCGACGACAGCCGGCTCGGCAAGGTCGTCGCCAACCTGGTCGCCGGTTCCGGAGCCGACCAGACGAGCCAGCTCGGCGGCTACGCCGTGCGCTACCTCCTCGTACGGGACGGCGCCCCGCGGCAGATGAGCCGGGAACTCGACGCGACCCCCGGGCTGACCCGGCTCAGCCAGGAGGACGGCAGCGCGCTGTGGCGCGTCGAGCGGGAGGTCTCCCGCGTCAGCATCGTGCCCGGTGCGAAGGAGAACGCCGCCGCCGGAGCGACGACGGCGCCCGTCCCCGTGGCCGCCGGAGCCGTCGACGCCGGCACGCGGCTGCCGTCCGGGCCCGCGGGCCGCGTCCTGCGCGTCGCCGACGCCGCGGACGAGGGCTGGCAGGCGACGCTCGACGGCAAGCCGCTCAGCGCGGTCACCGTCGACGGCTGGGCGCAGGGCTTCCGGCTGCCCGCCGAGGGCGGCCGGCTGGAGCTCACCTACGAGGGCAGCGTGCTGCACACCGTGTGGCTGTGGGTGCAGGGACTGCTCGCCGTCGTGGTGCTCGTCCTCGCCCTGCCGGGCCGCCGCCGCGAGATCGACGACGACCTGCCCGAGGCGCCGTCCGTACCGGCGCAGCCCGTCGCCGGAGAGGGCCGCAGGGCGCGCAGGCTGCGCGCCGCGGGCGACACCCGGCCGACAGAGGGGGACACCCCCGCGGCACCTGTGCCCGAACCGCCGTACGGCGCGCCGGATGTGCCCCATCAGCCGCAGTACGACCCGCAGTTCGGCGCGGTGCCCGAGCCGCAGTACCAGCCGCTGCACGAGCCGCAGTACGACGGCCAGTACGGCGCCCCGTACGAGCAGCAGCCTGACCCGCAGTTCGCCCCCGGCCCTTACGCCGACCCGTACACCGGCTGGGAGCCGCAGCCGTACGGGCAGCCGCAGTACGGGCAACAGCAGTACGGCGAGCAGCAGTACGGCGACTTCGGCGCGCCGGTGCCGCCGCAGGGACTGCCGGAGCAGCAACAGGGCCAGTACGACCCGTACGGCCGGCCCGCACCGTCCGCCGACCCCTACGGCTACGACGGCACGGGCGGCGCCCCGTACGGCGACAGGAGCGATCAGCAGTGAACCGCAGCCCCGGCGCCGCCCTGCAGAACGGCGCACGCAACCACCTGTTCCTCATCGGCGCCGCTGTCGCGCTCGCCGCCGTCACGGGCGTGGCCGCCGTCGCCGCGCCGGGCGACGAGGCGGGCAGCGCAACGGCCGCCTCCCGGAAGCCCGTTGAGCGCTCGACGCTGGTCTGTCCGCAGCCCAGCACTTCCGACGTGGCGGAGACCGAGTACAGCGGCTTCACGCCGAAGGGCGCCGGCAGCAGCGGCGGCAAGGGTGCAGCCGGGCTGTACCCGGCGCAGCGCGCGGAGCAGGACGGCAAGAAGGACAAGGAGTCCGGCACCGCGAAGAACGACGGCAAGCCCGTCGTCCCCCTCCAGAAGCCCGGCACTCCGGTGAGCAGCACCGTCGACAGCAGTGGCGCACCGGCGCTCGTCGGTTCGGCCGACGGGCAGTTCGCTCCCGGCTGGTCCGTGCAGCAGACGACCACCGTGAGCGCGGGCGCGGGACGGGGGCTGCAGGGCAGCTCCTGCTCGTCGCCCGACACCGACTTCTGGTTCCCTGCCGTCGGCACCGCGGGCTCCCGTCAGGACTACGTCCATCTGACCAACCCGGACAGCACCAGCGCGGTCGTCGACCTCGATCTGTACGGCAGCCACGGCCGGGCGACATCCGAGTCGGGCGAGGGCATCAACGTGCCGCCGCACTCCTCCGTACCCGTCCTGCTGTCGACACTGACGACGGAACCGGTGGACGGTGCGACGCTGCACGTCCTCGCGCGCAACGGCCGGGTGGGCGCCCAAGTGCAGTCGTCCGACAAGAAGGCCGGCGGCGACTGGGTGCACTCCACCGCCGATCCGGCACCGTCCGCCGTGCTGCCCGGCATCCCCAAGGACGCCACCTCCGTACGGCTGACCGTCCTCGCGCGCGGAGAGAACGACGCCGACCTGAAGGTCCGGCTGGCGGGCAAGAACGGGCAGATCAGCCCGGCCGGTTACGAGACGCTGCACGTGAAGGGCGGCATGACCAGCTCGGTGAAGCTGCGCGACCTCACCAAGGGCGAGGCAGGATCGCTCGTCCTGTCACCCACCGGCGACGAGGAAGGGGCCACGCCCGTGGTCGCCGGCGCACAGGTCACCCGCGGCAAGGGCAGCTCCCAGGAGACCGCGTTCATCCCGTCGACTGCCCCCGTCGACAAGCGGGCGACTGCCGCCGGCAACACGGCGAAGGGGTCCACGCTGTCGCTGACCGCACCGCAGAAGGCGGCGAAGGTGCGGGTCACCTCGTCGGCGGGCAGTGAGGGCGGCAGCCCCGCGAGCAAGACGTACACGGTCGCGGCGGGCACCACACAGTCCTTCGCCCCGCCGGCCCCGCAGGGCGCCAAGGGGACGTTCGCGGTGACGGTGGAGCGCCTCTCGGGCGGGCCGCTCTACAGCTCACGGATGCTGGAGAAGAAGGTGGAGGGCGTGCAGGGGTTCACCGTGCAGCCGCTGCCCGACGACCGGGGCATGGTGCCCGTGCCGCAGTCCGGCCAGGACCTGTCGGTTCTCACGGAGGACTGACCGCCCGACGGGCCGACCGCACGACAGGCTGACCGCGGACGCCGCACCGGCTTGCGCACAGGGACGGCCCGGCGTGCACACGGGACCCGCCTCCGCGCAGACGCGGGGCGGCTACTCCTGTCCGTACCGGGGGTCGACCGACTCCGGGGCGAGACCGAGGAGTTCGGCCACCTGCTCCACCACGACCTCGTGCACGAGCAGCGCCCGCTCGTCCCGGGAGCGGGTGCGGAGCTCGACAGGGCGGCGGTAGACCACGATCCGGTCGGGACGCTCGCCGTCGGCCTCGGACACCCGGCCGAGCGGCACGACCGCGGCGGCCTCGTCCAGCTCGCCGTTGTCCGTGCGGGGGACTTCCTGTACCGCGAATTCGACGCCGGCCAGCTGCGGCCAGTGCCGCTCCAGCCGGCTGATGGAGTCGCGCACCAGATCGTCGAAGGAGTCGGCCCTGCTGACGGCGAGAGGGACCTGCGGGGGTGCCACAGGGCCGCGCATGCCGCGCCCGTGCCGGTCCCGGCGGCGCGGCCTCGCCTCGGACGGCGGTCCCGCGTCCTCGCCGCCCTCGGTGCTGCCCGAGCCCTGGGGCCCGCGCGGTGGTACAGGGGTGTTCATCCTCCCGAGCCTAGTCCGCGCGGGGCCCGGCGGGCGGCAGTGCGGCGTGCCGGGCCCGGATGTCTCCGGATGACCGGTTGCATCGAATTCCAGCCCCGTTCCCCACTGTGTCGTGACCGCCGAACTCGCCCTTTCTGAACGGATTTGGAGTCGTCTGGCGCTTCGCCGGACGGGCCGCAGGATCGTTTCGCCGCCCTCGCACGCGCGGTGCGGCGACTTCTCGCAGATCAGACGATCCCGGCCAACGGGACGACACGACGGTGTGACGTCGGGGAGAGTCGTCGCAGCCCGCTCAAGAGTGCGGTACGGTCCAACGTCGTGAGCCCTGTACGCCGCTGTTCGCGCACCGCTTGCGGCCGACCCGCCGTCGCCACGCTCACGTACGTCTATGCGGACTCGACCGCCGTGCTCGGACCCCTCGCCACGTACGCCGAGCCGCACTGCTATGACCTCTGCGCCGAGCACTCGGAACGGCTGACGGCCCCACGCGGCTGGGAAGTTGTGCGTCTGGCCGTCGATTCCGGACCGGCCCGCCCCAGCGGTGACGACCTCGAAGCCCTGGCCAACGCCGTCCGTGAAGCGGCCCGTACGCCCCGACAGCACGACCCCACCGCGGCGGCCGCCCAGGCCGAAGCGGCTGTCGGCCCCGAGGGACGCGAGGCCGACCCGATGGAGGTCGCCCGCCGCGGCCATCTCAGGGTGCTGCGCTCCCCGGAGTCGTAGCCGCCGCGGCGCCTTCAGGCGCACAGCCTCCGCCCTGCCCGCGCTCATGGAACTCTCAGCGCGTGCGGGTAGATTTGGCGCCCGCAAGAACAGGTGTGGGTTTTCACAGCACTCGAGAGGGCGTTCCGTGTCTGATCTTTCGGAGATCGTGAAGGCGTACGACGTGCGCGGTGTCGTGCCGGACCAGTGGGACGAGCCGCTGGCCGAGCTGTTCGGCGCCGCCTTCGTCGAGGTCACCGAGGCGAGCGCGATCGTGGTGGGACACGACATGCGCCCCTCGTCGCCGGGGCTGGCACGGGCCTTCGGGCGCGGTGCCGCGGGGCGTGGCGCGGACGTGACCGAGATCGGGCTGTGCTCCACCGACGAGCTCTATTTCGCCAGCGGCAACATGGACCTGCCCGGCGCCATGTTCACCGCGAGCCACAACCCGGCGCAGTACAACGGCATCAAGATGTGCCGGGCCGGCGCCGCACCGGTCGGACAGGACACCGGGCTGGCCGAGATCCGTGCGCTCGTCGAGCAGTGGTCGGCGACCGGACTGCCGGCCACCGGCGCCACGGAGGGCACCCTCGCACAGCGCGACGTGCTCACCGACTACGCGGAACACCTGCGCACCCTGGTCGACCTGACCGCGATCCGCCCGCTGAAGGTCGTGGTGGACGCGGGCAACGGTATGGGCGGTCACACGGTGCCCACCGTCTTCGACGGTCTGCCGCTCGATCTGGACGCCCTGTACTTCGAGTTGGACGGCACCTTCCCCAACCACGAGGCCAATCCGCTCGATCCGAAGAACCTCGTCGACCTGCAGCAGCGCGTACGGGAGACGGGTGCCGACCTCGGTCTCGCCTTCGACGGCGACGCGGACCGCTGTTTCGTCGTCGACGAGAACGGCGATCCCGTCTCCCCGTCCGCCGTCACCGCGCTGGTCGCCTCCCGCGAGCTGGCCAAGCACCGCGGCGGCACGGTCATCCACAACTGCATCACCTCGTGGTCCGTCCCCGAGGTGGTCAAGGAGTGCGGCGGCACACCCGTCCGCACCCGCGTCGGCCACTCGTTCATCAAGACCGAGATGGCGAAGACCGGCGCCATCTTCGGCGGCGAGCACTCGGCGCACTACTACTTCCGCGACTTCTGGAACGCCGACACCGGCATGCTGGCCGCCCTGCACGTTCTGGCCGCACTCGGCGGCCAGGAGGGCACGCTGTCCGCGCTCGTCGCGCAGTACGACAGGTACGCGGCATCCGGCGAGATCAACAGCACGGTCACCGACCAGCCGGGACGCGCCGCCGCCGTCAAGGAGACGTACGCGGCGCGCGACGACGTGACGCTGGACGAACTGGACGGGCTGACGGTGACCGCCGACGACTGGTGGTTCAACCTCCGCGCGTCCAACACCGAACCGCTGCTCCGTCTGAACGTCGAGGCCCGGGACGAGGAAACCTGCGCGCGGGTCCGCGACGAGGTCCTCGCGCTCGTCCGCGCCTGACGCACGCACAGTCCGTACGTACGGCGCTCACCGACGCACGCACAGTCCGTACGTACCGCGCTCCCCGACGCACGCTGGAGTCCGGACAGCCGGCCGTCCGCACAGTCCGGCGGCCGGCTGTCCGGCACCCGCGGGACCGGGCGGGACGCCTGCCCGGCGTCCCGCCCGGCGCCCACCGGGGGCCCGGCCCCCGGCGGTACCCTGGGGCGGACAGCCGCGCTTTCCCGCACCGCTCTTGAAAGGGACATCCATGCCGCTCGAAGCCGGTCTCCTGGAGATCCTCGCCTGCCCGGCGTGCCACGCCCCGCTCCGCGAAGAGGGCGAGGAACTGATCTGCACAGGCGGTGCGGAGTGCGGCCTGGCCTACCCCGTACGGGACGGCATTCCCGTGCTCCTCGTGGACGAGGCCCGGCGGCAGGCCGCCTGACGGCCAGGCAGAATCTTCACGCCGGGTGACGCACCCGGCGTCGGCAGCCGATCGGAGGCCCCGGAAGATGCTCGACGAGCCGCTCCTCGACGACCCCGAGGCCCTCGGCCGCGCGGACACCCGCGGACTGCTGCGGGGTGCGGCGCAGGCCGGGGCCCGCGTCCGTACGGGCATCCGGCACGCGGCCGACGCCGGCCTCGACGCGCTCCGCCCCGAAGGGCGCCCGCGCTCGGTGCTCGTCGCGGGACCGGGCCCCGCCACGGCCTGTGTCGCCGACCTGCTGGGCGCGTTCACCAACGGCGCGCTGCCCGTCACCCTGCTCCGTCCCACCGGCGCGCTGCCCGCGCCCGGTGCGCTCCGCTGGTCGCTGCCCGGCTGGGCGGGGCCCCTCGATCTGCTGATCATCGCCACGCCCGACGGCACCGAGCCGGGACTGACCCCGCTCGTCGAGCAGGCGTACCGGCGCGGCTGCACAGTCGTCGCCGTGACCCCGCCGTCCGCCCCCGTGGCCGGTCTCGTCGGTGAGACGCGCGGCCTCGCCGTCCCGCTGGCGCCCCCGCCCCACGAGGAGTACGACGCGCCGGAGGGCCACCCCGCCGGACCCCAGGCGCCGGACAGCGAACGGAAGTTGCTGCCCGAGAACCTCCCCTCGCCGACCGTCGCGCCGGGCACCCTGTGGGCGATGCTCACCCCGCTGCTCGTCCTCGCCGACCGGCTCGGCCTCGTACAGGCGGACACGGCCGTACTGGAGTCGGTCGCGGACAGACTGGACGAGGTCGCCGAGCGCTGCGGTCCGGCGATCGAGACCTACAGCAATTCGGCGAAGACCTTCGCGTCCGAACTGTCCGGCGCGCTCCCGCTGCTGTGGAGCGAGGGGACGGTCGCCGCCGCGGCCGCCCGGCACGGCGCGGGCATCCTCACCGCACTGTCCGGCTGCCCCGCGCTCGCCGCGGAACTGCCGGAGGCGATGACGGCCCACGCGGCACTGCTGGGCGGCACCGGCGGATCCGGCAGCGCGGAGGACGACTTCTTCCGGGACCGGGTGGACGAGCCGGAGCCCCGGCGCGTACGTGTCGTCCTGCTGCGCGAGCAGGGGCCCGGCGCCGAGTCCGCCGCCGTCGCCGCGCGCGACCTCGCGTACGGGCAGGACGCCCCGCTCAGCGAACTCGAACCGGCGGACGGCAGCAGCCCGTTGGAGGCCGCGGCCGAACTGATCGCCACCACCGATTTCGCGGCCGTTTACCTGGCTCTCGCCGGCGACGGCGCATCATGGGCCTGACCTCCGCAGTCTCCCGTTCCGCAAGCTGTTCCTCCAGAGAGTGAAACGCCACCACATGGACCGCCTCGACAACTCCGTGCGCCCCTACGCCTGGGGCTCCGTCACCGCCATCCCCGAGCTGCTCGGCACCGAGCCCACCGGGCAGCCGCAGGCCGAACTGTGGATGGGGGCCCACCCCGGCGCACCCTCGCGCGTCGACCGCGGTGCCGGCGAGACGGCACTGTCGGAGGTCATCGCGGCCGACCCCGAGGGCGAACTGGGCGGTCCCGCGGTGCGCGCGTTCGGGCCGCGGCTGCCGTTCCTGCTGAAGGTGCTGGCCGCCGCGTCCCCGCTGTCCCTGCAGGTCCACCCCGACCTCCAGCAGGCGAAGGACGGCTTCGCCGACGAGGAGGCGCGCGGTGTCCCCCTCGACGCACCGCACCGCAACTACAAGGACGCCAACCACAAGCCCGAACTCATCTGCGCCCTCACACCCTTTGACGGCCTGTGCGGCTTCCGGCGCCCCGAGGAATCGGCAGAACTGCTGGACGGTCTCGGCGTGAACGGGCTCAAGCCGTACGTGGACGTACTGCGTGCGCGCCCGGAGAGCGACGCACTGCGCGAGGTGCTCACCGCCGTACTGACCGCCGACAGGGACGAGATGGCCGAATCGGTCTCCGATGCCGCCACCGCCGCGGCCCGTCTCGCCGAGGGCACAGGCCCACACGCTGCGGACTACGCCGCGTACGCGTCCATCGCCCGGCACTACCCCGGCGACCCCGGCGTGATCGCGGCCATGCTGCTCAACTACGTGCGCCTCCAGCCCGGTGAGGCCCTCTACCTGGGCGCGGGTGTCCCGCACGCGTACCTCGACGGCCTCGGCGTCGAGATCATGGCGAACTCCGACAACGTGCTGCGCTGCGGTCTCACCCCCAAGCACGTCGACGTGCCCGAACTGCTGCGCGTCGTCCGCTTCGAGACCGGCGACCCGGGTGTCCTGCGCCCCGAGGCGGGCCCGGACGGCGCCGAGCGGTACGACACCCCCATCGACGAGTTCGCGCTGTCCCGGCACGTGCTCGCCGCCGGCGGCGAGGACCGCGCCCTCGACGCCCGTACGCCGCAGATCCTGCTCTGCACCGACGGCACCGTCACCCTGCACGGCGAAACAGGCGAAACCGGCGAAACCGGTGAACTCCGGCTGGACCGCGGGCAGTCCGCCTTCGTCCCGGCAGGGGAGCAGGTCCGCGTCTCCGGGACAGGTACGCTCTTCCGCGCCACTGTGGCCGTCTGAGGGGCGGCTGCCCCGCGGACACAACGGAGGAGTTTCAACACGTGAGTGCGTCAGGCGGAACGAAGGCGATCGTCGCCGCGCTGGGAGCGAACCTGGCCATCGCCGGGGCCAAGTTCGTCGCCTTCGCCTTCAGCGGTTCGTCCTCGATGCTGGCGGAGGGCGTGCACTCGCTCGCCGACTCGGGCAACCAGGGGCTGCTGCTGGTCGGCGGCAAGAAGGCCAAGAAGGAAGCCAGCGAGGAACACCCCTTCGGCTACGGCCGGGAGCGCTACATCTACAGCTTCCTGGTCTCCATCGTGCTGTTCACCATCGGCGGCGTCTTCGCGCTGTACGAGGGCTACGAGAAGATCAAGCACCCGCACTCGCTGGAGCACTGGTACTGGCCGGTGGGCGTGCTGGTGTTCGCGATCATCGCGGAGAGCTTCTCCTTCCGTACGGCGATAAAGGAGTCCAACGAGCTCCGCGGGTCGCTCAGCTGGGGACAGTTCGTACGCCGCGCCAAGGCCCCCGAGCTGCCGGTCGTCCTGCTGGAGGACCTGGGCGCGCTCGTGGGTCTCGTCCTCGCCCTCGGCGGTGTCGGCCTGTCGCTGCTCACGGGTGACGGCGTGTGGGACGGCGTGGGCACCCTGTGCATCGGTGTGCTGCTCGTGCTGATCGCCATCGTGCTGGCGGCGGAGACGAAGTCCCTGCTGCTGGGCGAGTCCGCCGACGTGGACCAGCTGGAGAAGATCCGCAGCGCCGTCGTGGACGGCGAGACGGTCACCTCCATCATCCACATGCGCACCCTGCACCTCGGCCCCGAGGAACTGCTCGTCGCCGCCAAGGTGGCGGTCCAGCACGACGACACGGCGACCGAGGTCGCCAACGCGATCAACGCGGCTGAGGACCGGATCCGCGCGGCCGTGCCGATCGCCCGGGTGATCTACCTGGAGCCCGACATACTGCGTACGGACGGCTAGCAGAGCCGGGCGGAACTGCCTGCGCACCGCGCACAGTTCTGCACGTACACAGCACCGTTCTGCCAGTTCCGCAGACGACAGGAGGGCCGCACCGGATCCGGTGCGGCCCTCCTGCGCTGTGCCGTGCTGTACGCCGGCCGGCTATTCGACCTCGGCCAGCACCTCCAGCGTCGCGTCCGTGTCCCCGGCGTCCAGCAGCCGCTGCCGGAAGTCCGGGTTCATCAGCTTCCGCGACAACAGCGCCAGGATGCGCAGGTGTTCATCGCCCGCGGCGGCCTCCGGCACCGCGATCATGAACACCAGCCGGGCTTTCGTCCCGTCCACCGAGCCCCACTCGATGCCCTCGGCCGACTTGGCGAAACCGACGACAGGCGCGCTCACCGCGTCCGTCTTGGCGTGCGGTACGGCGATCTCCTCGCCGAGCCCCGTGGTGCCCTGGTCCTCGCGCGCCAGCGCGACGCGTACGAGCTCGTCGGCGTCCGTCACATTGCCGCTCCCGGCGAGCAGTTCCGCCATCTCACGGATCGCCGCTTCCTTGCCGTCCGCGGTGAGCTGCTGCGCGACCGTACGGGCGGTGAGGTAGCCGGAGAGCACCTGCGGAGGCGCCACGGCGGTCCGTACGGACCCCTCCGGAGCCGCTCCCGCCGGTTCGGCCCCCGTGCCGGTCGCCGGACCGGCCGCCGCTGCGGAACCGCCGGCCGAACTGCCCGACGGCACCCCGGCATCCGCCTCCGTACGCGCCCCGCCGGCTCCCGGACTCCGGCCGGTCTTCGTGCCCTTGCCGCCGAGCGACATGAGGGCGACCGTGGCGATCCCCGTCACGACCGCACCGATGACGACCGCGACGAAGAACGGCACGACCCCGCCGACGGCACCCAGTACGGCGACGATCGGACCACCGTGCGGCACGTTGTCCTTGACGGCGAACAGTCCGGCTATCGCGCCGGCGACCGCACCGCCCAGCATGTTCGCCGGGATCACCCGGGCCGGCCGTGCCGCGGCGAACGGGATGGCGCCTTCCGTGATGCCGAAGAAGCCCATGAACAGCGCCGCGTATCCCGTCTCCTGCTCCTGCGCCGTGAACCAGCGCCGGCGCAGCAGTGTCGCCAGGCCCTGGCCCAGCGGCGGCACCGGGATCGCGGCCGCGCACATGCCCATGACCTCCGGGCTCTTCGACACCAGGCCAGTGCCGAAGAGGAACGCGGTCTTGTTCACCGGACCGCCCATGTCGAAGGCGATCATCAGGCCGAGGATGATGCCAAGCAGCGCCGCACTGGCCCCGGTCATGCTGCCGAGCCAGGTCGTCATGTGCTCGAAGAGCCAGGAGATCGGCCGGCCGATCACGTAGATGAAGAACAGTCCGATGACCGAGGTCGACACGATCGGGATCACGATGATCGGCATGATCGGCTGTACGAACTTCGGCACCCGGATCTTCTTGATCCACTGCACCAGACAGCCCGCCAGGAACCCGGTGACGATCGCGCCGATGAAGCCCGCACCGGACTTGGAGTCGTACAGCGCACCGGTGTTGGCGATCCACCCGCCGATCATGCCGGGTACGAGCGCCGGCCTGTCGCCGATCGCATAGGCGATATAGCCGGACAGGGCCGGCACCATCAGCGTGAAGCCGATCGTGCCGATGTCGTTGACGTGCTTCCAGAAGGAGCCGTCCGGAATGACCAGACCGCCGTCGGCCTGCGGCGTGCCGCCGAGCGCGAGCGAGACCGCGATGAGCAGCCCGCCCACCACGACGAACGGAATCATGTACGAGACGCCGTTCATCAGCGCCTTGTAGACCATGCTGCGTTCCTTGCCGCCGCTGCCGCCCGGCCCCGCGGCGGCTCCTCCGCCGGCCGCGCCGCCACCGGCCGCGCCACTGCCGGAGGGGCCCTGGTGCACGGGTGCTTCGCGTACCCGGTCGAGCAGTGCGCCGGGATCGCTGATCGCTTCGGCGACGCCGGTGACCAGCAGGCGTTTTCCGGCGAACCGGTCACGTTCGACGTCCTTGTCGGCCGCGATGATGATTCCGTCGGCCTGTGCGACATCGTTGTCAGACAGTGCGTTCTCGGCGCCGATGGAGCCCTGTGTCTCCACCTTCATGTCGATACCGCGTGCTTCTGCGGCTTGGGTGAGTTTTTCCGCTGCCATGTACGTATGTGCGATGCCCGTCGGGCATGCGGTCACGGCGAGCAGTTTCAGCCCCGACTCGGCCGCCTGCCCCGCTCCATCGCGAGGTCCGGCAGAACTGGTCACGTGTCTCTCCTTGCCTGTACGTCTTCAACTAGGGGGTATACGGGGGGAGTTGAGATCCTGCAAGGGTGTCCTGCACCCGGAGTGTGCGCACCGGAAAACGTGCAGCGGCTGAAAACAGACCGCGGGGAGCCCTTGCCCGTACCCTAGGCAATCCGGTCCCCTGGACGGGCGGTGTAGATTCGTAGAGCACAGACGTCGCTGCTGATGGCGGTCGGCTGGCCCGCAACCGGGCCACCGAGGGAGAGAGGGCCTCCGACGGACTGGCTGCGACCGGGGCACAGGTGTGTCCGCGCAAGGTGATACGCAGGAAGTAGCTCCTTTCGCGCGCTCTGCACCGCAGATGTGCCCCAGCGCCGCGGCACGGACCAGCAAGCCCAACCTCGACATCGAGGAGATGCAGCTCGCATGACGACGACCTCCACGACCATCGCCGGCCTCGACTTCAAGGTCGCCGACCTCTCGCTGGCGACCTACGGCCGTAAGGAGATCAAGCTCGCGGAGCACGAGATGCCCGGCCTGATGGCCATCCGCGAGGAGTACGCCGCGCAGAAGCCCCTCTCCGGCGCGCGCGTCACCGGCTCCCTGCACATGACCGTGCAGACCGCCGTGCTGATCGAGACCCTCGTGGCACTCGGCGCCGAGGTCCGCTGGGCCTCCTGCAACATCTTCTCCACCCAGGACGAGGCCGCCGCGGCGGTCGTCGTGGGCCCCGAGGGCACCGCGGACAAGCCCGCGGGCGTCCCGGTCTTCGCCTGGAAGGGCGAGACCCTGGAGGAGTACTGGTGGTGCACCGAGCAGGCCCTCACCTGGGCCAACGCTGCCACCGGCGGCCCGAACATGATCCTTGACGACGGCGGCGACGCCACGACCCTGGTGCACAAGGGCGTGGAGTACGAGAAGGCCGGCGCCGCCCCGTCCCCGGACACCGCGGAGAACGACGAGCACCGCGTCATCCTCGAGCTGCTCAACCGCACGCTCAAGGAGAACCCGCAGAAGTGGACCCAGGTCGCCTCGGAGATCCGCGGCACGACCGAGGAGACCACCACCGGCGTGCACCGTCTCTACGAGATGCAGCAGGCCGGTGAGCTGCTCTTCCCGGCGATCAACGTCAACGACTCGGTGACCAAGTCGAAGTTCGACAACAAGTACGGCTGCCGCCACTCGCTCGTCGACGGCATCAACCGTGGCACCGACGTGCTCATCGGCGGCAAGGTCGCCGTGATCCTCGGCTACGGCGACGTCGGCAAGGGCAGCGCCGAGTCGCTGCGCGGCCAGGGCGCCCGCGTCCTGATCACCGAGGTCGACCCGATCTGCGCCCTGCAGGCCGCCATGGACGGGTACCAGGTCGTGCGCCTCGAGGACGTCGTCGAGACCGCCGACATCTTCATCACCACGACGGGCAACAAGGACATCATCATGGCCTCGGACATGGCCAAGATGAAGCACCAGGCGATCGTCGGGAACATCGGCCACTTCGACAACGAGATCGACATGGCCGGTCTCGCCGAGATCCCGGGCATCGTGAAGGACGAGCTGAAGCCGCAGGTCCACACCTGGACCTTCAAGGACGGCAAGTCCATCATCGTGCTGTCCGAGGGCCGTCTGCTGAACCTGGGCAACGCCACCGGCCACCCCTCGTTCGTGATGTCCAACTCCTTCGCGAACCAGACGATCGCCCAGATCGAGCTGTTCACGAAGCAGGAGAACTACCCGACCGACGTCTACGTGCTGCCGAAGCACCTGGACGAGAAGGTCGCCCGTCTCCACCTGGACGCGCTCGGCGCCCGGCTCACCACCCTCCGCAAGGACCAGGCCGACTACATCGGCGTCCCGGTCGAGGGCCCGTACAAGCCGGACCACTACCGCTACTGAGCACGCCCGCTCTGACGTCCGCCAGGCGTCGGTGAGCGTGCGCCGCACAGCGGCGACAGCACGGTGACCGAAGGCCCCCGCCCCCGTGGCGGGGGCCTTCGGCGTGCGGCGAAGGCCCGAACGTAGGCTCGTCGCATGCCCCGCGGCCGTTATTCGCTCCACGATCCGTACGACCACACTCCCCTCGGGGAAGAGCACTTCCAGTGCGCCACCGGCCCTTCCGGCTGGCGCTACTTCTCACAGATCACCACCCCCTCCGGCGAGCACGCCGGCTCCGTCGACCTCACCCTCGACGAGCTCGGCCGTCCCATCCGGCTCGAACTCCACGCCGGCGCCTGGCAGGTGAAGGGCGCGGCGCTGGACGGAGTGACCTGGGTCCGTACCGACCCCACGGGCGAGCACGCCCAGGAGGGCAACGTCGCCGCGCACTCCTTCACGGGGGCTTCTCCCGCGTTCCTCGTCGCGACGGCCCGGATGCTGCGCCCGGCGGCCGGGGATCCCGCCGTACGCGTCCGGCTCGTCTCCTTCGCACCCCCCGTCCTCGCACCTCGTACGCTCGACCAGTCGTGGGCGATGCTCGACACAGAAACACACGCCACTGACAACGGCCCGCTCTTGGTGGAGAGTTACCAGGTCAGCGAGGTCGACACGGGGGAGGCGCACCCGGTGCACCTGGCCGGCGACGTGGTTCTCGCCGCGCCCGGCATCGAGCTGGAAGACCTCGAGAACCCGCCCTCGGCATTCCGCTGACAGCCCGCCGGCGCACACAGTCCGGCCGACACGCACATCCCGGCCGACGCGCGACGACCGGAGCGCACCTCACGACGGCGGAACGAATCCCGTACGGGGCTTCTCCCGCTTCTCCGGGGCCGGCGACGCCGGAGGCGGCCCCGAACCGGCAGCCCCGGCCCGCTCGCCGGCCCCGCTGCCGTCCGCCCGCGCGGGAGCCGCACCGTCCTTCGGCCCTTCCGGCCCGAGCTGAGGCTCCTTCCACGCTCCCGGCTGCTGCGGCTCAGGGGGCGCGAAGGCCGGGGCCCCCGCGGAACCGCCGGCGGCTCCCGTACCGAAGGCACGTTGCGCATCGCGGGACTGCCGCTCGGCGACGACACCCGCCAAGTACGCACCCGCAGGCACCCCTTCGGGCGCCGGCGTCCCCGTCCACGCCGTGACGTCGGCCGCCAGCCGTTCCGCCATCGAGTGGCCGACCGCCGCGTCCAGCTGCGGCGCACGCAGCAGGTACTGCCGTATGGCGAGCCACAGCCCGTCCGGAACCCGCGACAGATCCAGCCCGCTCAGCCGGTCCGCCAGCCACGGCGGGGCCGGAGGCAGCACAGGCACGGCGTTCCGCGTCTCCGGCACCCGTTCCCGTACGACGAGCGTGCCCGCGAAGACATCACCGATCCGTCGCCCCCGCGCGGAGATCAGTGACGCGGCACAGGCCAGCACCCCGAAAGAGGCCTGCAGCTCGATCACACCTATCGCCCCGCGCACCAGTGCGTGCCGGAACCGGATCGGCCCGCCGTCCTCCCGTACGACGCGCAGTCCGCATATCAGCTTCCCCACGGAACGGCCCCTGCTGAGCGTCTCCACAGCGACCGGCCCACCCACCAGCACAAGAAGAAACAGTGCGACCTGTACGGCGGCGAGAGCAGCGGAGTCGAGCGAAGCGGTGGCCGTCAGCAGCACCATGGTGATCACCAGGTACACGCCCCAGGCCAGCACCAGATCGACGCACACAGCGAGTGCCCTGCTCGGCAGCCGCGCCGGACTCAGCCCCAGGACGACCGCGTCCCCCGTCACGAGATCGCTCACCAGTGAGTCCTTCCCCTCGTCCCCCTCGGCTTTTCGTACAGACAGTCTGCCGTGCAGGCGTGCTGATCTGCCAAGCTCTGCACCATGGCCATGGACCTGGACGTCTTCGTCTCCGCCCACCGCGCGGAGTGGGACCGGCTGGACGAACTGCTGCGCCGCCGCCGCAGATTGACCGGCGAGCAGGCGGACGAACTGGTCGCGCTCTACCAGCGCACAGCCACGCACTTGTCCCAGCTCCAGTCGAGTGCCCCCGACCCCGTACTGACCGGCCGTCTGACCTCACTGGTCGCCCGCGCGCGCAGCGCTGTTACAGGCCCCCGCACCGCCGGCTGGCGGGACGCGGCACAGTTCTTCACCGCGGGCTTCCCCGCCGCCGTGTACCGCAGCCGCCACTGGTGGGTACCGACAGCACTCCTGTCAGTGGTCGTCGCGGCACTGCTGGGCTGGTGGGTCGGCACCCACCCGGGCGTCAGAACTGCCATCGCCGCCCCGGACGAACTGCGCGAGCTGACGCGCCCCGGCGGCCAGTACGAGTCCTACTACTCCAGCCACCCGGCGGCCTCCTTCGCCGCACAGGTGTGGACGAACAACGCCCAGGCGACCGCTGTCTGTCTCGCCTTCGGCGCGTTCCTCGGGCTCCCCGTGCTCTGGGTGCTCTTCCAGAACATGCTCAACCTGGGACTCGGCCTCGGTCTGATGCAGTCCGCAGGACGGCTCGACACCTTCCTCGGCCTCCTCCTCCCGCACGGGCTCCTCGAACTCACCGCGGTGTTCGTCGCCGCCGGTACGGGCCTCCGCCTCGGCTGGACAGTCATTGACCCCGGGCCGCGCAGCCGGCGCACCGCACTCGGAGAAGAGGGCCGGGCGGCGATCGGCATGGCCATCGGCCTGGCCGCGGTGCTCTTCGTGTCGGGCGTCATCGAGGCCTTCGTGACCCCCTCGGGCCTGCCCACCTGGGCCCGCATCACCATCGGCGTCGCAGCCGAACTCGCCTTCCTCGCCTACGTGTACGTGGTGGGCCGCAAGGCGGTCATGGCCGGGGAGACGGGCGACATCGCGGAGGCGGACCGCCCGTCCGAGGTACCCACCGCGGCGTGATGTGCGTCCACCGGAGGTGAGCTGCTACTGTTCTGGCCGCCCCGGAAAGCCATTGACTGTGGCTGGCCAGGGCACTAGATTCAAACGGTTGCCCCCGAGCTGGACGAGCCGGGAAGCGATGGTCTAGGATCTTCAACGCTTCGGACGCGGAATTCGAAATCCCACGCGGATATCGAAATTCATGGAGAAGCACCTCCGAAATTCAACCGGAAATCATCTGGTAGAGTCGGAGCCGCCGGAAGGCCGAAAGGCCGGAAAGCGAAATCCCGCCGACAGGGAATCGGGCACGAAAGAGTCTGATAGAGTCGGAGACACCGAAGGGAAGCCCGGAGGAACCGGCCAGAGCATCTGGCAAGGCCAAAGGAAGCGTCCGTTCCTTGAGAACTCAACAGCGTGCCAAAAGTCAACGCCAGATATGTTGATACCCCGTCCACTCGTGGACGAGGTTCTTTTGAGAATACACAGCGAGGACGCTGTGAACCGGGAGATTATTCCTCTCCCGGTTCCGCTCTCGTGTGTGTTGCACCGGATTACCGGTACACATTCACGGAGAGTTTGATCCTGGCTCAGGACGAACGCTGGCGGCGTGCTTAACACATGCAAGTCGAACGATGAAGCCCTTCGGGGTGGATTAGTGGCGAACGGGTGAGTAACACGTGGG
>NZ_JBXYWZ010000002.1:4790000-6080000 GCF_057628045.1 Streptomyces sp. BL1
AAGCGGAGTGATCTAGCCATGGGCAGGGTGAAGCGGAGGTAAGACTTCGTGGAGGCCCGAACCCACCAGGGTTGAAAACCTGGGGGATGACCTGTGGTTAGGGGTGAAAGGCCAATCAAACTCCGTGATAGCTGGTTCTCCCCGAAATGCATTTAGGTGCAGCGTCGTGTGTTTCTTGCCGGAGGTAGAGCACTGGATAGGCGATGGGCCCTACCGGGTTACTGACCTTAGCCAAACTCCGAATGCCGGTAAGTGAGAGCGCGGCAGTGAGACTGTGGGGGATAAGCTCCATGGTCGAGAGGGAAACAGCCCAGAGCATCGACTAAGGCCCCTAAGCGTGTGCTAAGTGGGAAAGGATGTGGAGTCGCAGAGACAACCAGGAGGTTGGCTTAGAAGCAGCCATCCTTGAAAGAGTGCGTAATAGCTCACTGGTCAAGTGATTCCGCGCCGATAATGTAGCGGGGCTCAAGTACACCGCCGAAGTCGTGTCATTCCAGCTGAGGCCTAACGGCTGCTGGGATGGGTAGGGGAGCGTCGTGTGCCGGGTGAAGCAGCCGCGGAAGCGAGTTGTGGACGGTATGCGAGTGAGAATGCAGGCATGAGTAGCGATACATACGTGAGAAACGTGTGCGCCGATAGACCAAGGGTTCCTGGGTCAAGCTGATCTGCCCAGGGTAAGTCGGGACCTAAGGCGAGGCCGACAGGCGTAGTCGATGGATAACCGGTTGATATTCCGGTACCCGCTGCACAGCGATCAACATCGAAACAGGCGATGCTAAGTCCGTGAAGTCCCCCTGGATCCTTCGGGTGAAGGGGTGTGGTGGAGCCGACGAACCAGACTTGTAGTAGGTGAGTGATGGGGTGACGCAGGAAGGTAGTCCAGCCCGGGCGGTGGTTGTCCCGGGGTAAGGGTGTAGGGCGTTCGGTAGGTAAATCCGCCGGACTTGTGCCTGAGACCTGATGCCGAGCCGATTGTGGTGAAGTGGATGATCCTATGCTGTCGAGAAAAGCCTCTAGCGAGGTGTGTGGCGGCCCGTACCCTAAACCGACTCAGGTGGTCTGGTAGAGAATACCGAGGCGTTCGGGTGAACTGTGGTTAAGGAACTCGGCAAAATGCCCCCGTAACTTCGGGAGAAGGGGGGCCACGGCTGGTGATGGGACGTGCTCCCTGAGCTGGTGGTGGCCGCAGAGACCAGCGAGAAGCGACTGTTTACTAAAAACACAGGTCCGTGCGAAGCCGTAAGGCGAGGTATACGGACTGACGCCTGCCCGGTGCTGGAACGTTAAGGGGACCGGTTAATCATCTTTCGGGGTGGTGAAGCTGAGAACTTAAGCGCCAGTAAACGGCGGTGGTAACTATAACCATCCTAAGGTAGCGAAATTCCTTGTCGGGTAAGTTCCGACCTGCACGAATGGCGTAACGACTTCTTGACTGTCTCAACCACAGGCCCGGTGAAATTGCACTACGAGTAAAGATGCTCGTTTCGCGCAGCAGGACGGAAAGACCCCGGGACCTTTACTATAGCTTGATATTGGTGTTCGGTTCGGCTTGTGTAGGATAGGTGGGAGACTGTGAACTCCAAGCGCCAGCTTGGGGGGAGTCATTGTTGAAATACCACTCTGGTCGTGCTGGATGTCTAACCCGGGTCCGTGATCCGGATCGGGGACAGTGTCTGGTGGGTAGTTTAACTGGGGCGGTTGCCTCCCAAAGAGTAACGGAGGCGCCCAAAGGTTCCCTCAGCCTGGTTGGTCATCAGGTGGTGAGTGTAAGTGCACAAGGGAGCTTGACTGTGAGACTGACGGGTCGAGCAGGGACGAAAGTCGGGACTAGTGATCCGGCGGTGGCTTGTGGAAGCGCCGTCGCTCAACGGATAAAAGGTACCCCGGGGATAACAGGCTGATCTTCCCCAAGAGTCCATATCGACGGGATGGTTTGGCACCTCGATGTCGGCTCGTCGCATCCTGGGGCTGGAGTCGGTCCCAAGGGTTGGGCTGTTCGCCCATTAAAGCGGTACGCGAGCTGGGTTTAGAACGTCGTGAGACAGTTCGGTCCCTATCCGCTGCGCGCGTAGGAGTCTTGAGAAGGGCTGTCCCTAGTACGAGAGGACCGGGACGGACGGACCTCTGGTGTGCCAGTTGTTCTGCCAAGGGCATGGCTGGTTGGCTACGTTCGGGAGGGATAACCGCTGAAAGCATCTAAGCGGGAAGCCTGCTTCGAGATGAGGACTCCCACCCCCGTGAGGGGTTAAGGCTCCCGGGAGATTACCGGGTTGATAGGCCGGATCTGGAAGCCCAGTAATGGGTGGAGGTGACCGGTACTAATAGGCCGAGGGCTTGTCCATAGTTGCTTGCGTCCACTGTGTTAGTTCTGAGACAACAACCCCGGTGTTGTGTGTTTCATAGTGTTTCGGTGGTCATAGCGTGAGGGAAACGCCCGGTTACATTTCGAACCCGGAAGCTAAGCCTTTCAGCGCCGATGGTACTGCACACGGGAGTGTGTGGGAGAGTAGGACGCCGCCGAACTTTCTTTGAGATAGAGGGCTGTGGCCCCTGGAGACCTTAGGGTTTCGGGGCCACAGCCCTTTTTCGCGTTCCAGGACTTTTTCAGGACCCCGTCAGGACTGTCCCGGCTCGCCACACCCCTCGTTGCCCTCCGCACGAGCCGGTGCATTCTCCTCAGAGCCGGCCGGAGGCCTTGAGCGTGAGGTAGGTGTCCGCGAGGGTCGGGGCGATGTCTGCCGGAAGGGCATCGACGACAAGGGCGCCGTGTCGACGCAACCGGTCTGCCGTGTCCGCGCGTTCGGCCTGAGTCCGTGCTGCGGCAGCTGCCTCGTAGACGGCGTCGATGCTGCCGCGGGCACGCTCCATCTCCCGGATACGGGGGTCGGTGACGGCGGCGACGAGCACCTTGTGCCGCTGCGTGAGGAGCGGCAGTACCGGGAGGATGCCCTCCTCCACCGCCGCGGGGTCCAGGCTGGTGAGCAGCACGATCAGCGATCCGCGAGCTGCGGTGCGGAGTGCTGTCGAGGCCATACCGCGGGCGTCCGTTTCCACGAGCGTGGGCTCCAGGGGAGCCATGGCTTCGACGAAGGCCGGCAGCACATTGTTCGCGGTGCGGCCCGAGACCGTCGCGCGTGTACGGCGGTCGTACGCGAGGAGGTCCACGCGGTCGCCCGCGCGGGAAGCGAGTGTGGCCAGGAGCAGGGCGGCGTCCATCGAGGTGTCGAGGCGCGGAGCGTCGCCGACGCGGCCGGCCGATGTGCGCCCCGTGTCCAGAACGATGAGAAGGCGACGGTCCCGTTCGGGACGCCAGGTGCGGACCGCGACGCTCGACTGTCGGGCGGTGGCCCGCCAGTCGATGGACCGGGTGTCGTCACCGGGCACGTACTCACGGAGGCTGTCGAACTCGGTTCCCTCACCCCGCGTCAGGATGCTTGTGCGGCCGTCGAGTTCGCGCAGTCTGGCGAGCTTCGCGGGGAGGTGCTTGCGGCTGTTGAAGGCCGGGAGGACACGCACTTTCCACGGCACACTGTGGCCTCCCTGGCGGGCTGCCAGGCCGAGGGGACCGTACGAGCGGACGGTGACGCGGTCCGCTTGCCGGTCGCCGCGCCGGACGGGGTGCAGCGTCGTGGAGACGCGCCGGCGTTCTCCCGCGGGGATGGTCAGCCGGTGTCGGCCCTGCTCCTGCCTGGTGTTCTCGGGCCAGCTGCTGGGTGGCCAGGCGTCCCGAAGGTGGGCGTGCAACGGGCGTTCGGAGGGGTTGGCGACGGTCACTTCCACGACTGCCTGTTCGCCGAGTCGAACTGACGTGTCACCAGAACGTGTGAAGCGGAGCCGATTCACTGGTGCGGCGCGGGCGAGGTCGTAGAGGATTGCCAGCAGCAAGGGGAGTTCGACGACGAGTACGCCGGTCCAGCTGGGGAGCAGGAGGCCGATGAGGAGCGCGCCGAGTGCGGCGATCAGCGCTGTGCGTCCGGTGAGTGCCATGAGTGCTTCCTGATCGGGCGACAGGGCTCAGCGGGGGACCGGGACATGGGCAAGGATCGAGCTGATCACGTTGTCCGCGGTGACGCCTTCCATCTCGGCCTCCGGGCGGAGCTGGACCCGGTGCCGCAGCGTGGGCAGGGCGAAGGCCTTGACGTCATCGGGGATGACGTAGTCGCGGCCGGTGAGCCAGGCCCAGGCGCGGGCAGTGGCGAGCAGCGCGGTGGCGCCTCGGGGAGACACCCCGAGGGAGAGTGAGGGGGAATCACGAGTGGCACGGCAGATATCGACGATGTAGCCGGTGACCTCGGGTGAGATCGAGGTCTTGGCCACGGCGGCGCGAGCGGCCTCGAGTTCGGCGGGACCTGCGACGGCACGAACGCCGGCGGCCGCCAGATCCCGGGGGTCGAAGCCTTCGGCGTGCCGGGTCAGGACGTCGACCTCGTCCTCGCGGCCGGGCAGCGGAAGGTTCAGCTTGAGCAGGAAGCGGTCGAGCTGGGCCTCGGGAAGCGGATATGTGCCTTCGTACTCGACCGGGTTCTGCGTGGCCGCCACCAGGAAGGGCTCGGGGAGGCGACGGGGCGTGCCGTCGACCGAGACCTGATGTTCCTCCATCGCCTCGAGCAGGGACGCCTGCGTCTTCGGCGGGGTGCGGTTGATCTCGTCGGCGAGCAGCAGATTGGTGAAGACAGGTCCGGCCTGGAAGGAGAACTCCGCGGTGCGGGCGTCGTAGACCAGCGAGCCCGTGACGTCGCTGGGCATCAGATCGGGGGTGAACTGAACGCGTTTTGTGTCGAGTTCGAGGGTCGAGGCGAGGGTGCGGACGAGGAGGGTCTTGGCGACGCCGGGCACGCCTTCGAGAAGGACATGACCGCGGCAGAGCAGGGCGACGACAAGTCCGGTGACGGCGGCGTCCTGGCCGACCACGGCCTTGGAGATCTCGAGACGCAGAGCCTCCAGGGCACTGCGGGCGCTGTCTGCGGAGGGGGCGCTCACGTGGTGCGGTCCTTGTCTGTCGAGGGCGTGGCCTCCGTCGGCTGCGGTGTGCGCGCGGGGCCGTGGGAGGTGCTGGTGACACGGTGTTCGAGCTGGTCGAGAGAGTCCGCGAGCCGGATCAGGGCCGCGTCGTCCGCGGGGATGGCGCCGAAGAGGAGGGAGTGAACACTGCTGTCGTCGCCGGGGGTTGTCCCGGACGGCACAGCACCGGACGACGCAGCACCGGACGGAGAGGCTGCCGGGCCGGTGTGTGAGGTCACTGCCGGTACCAGCGCCTCGGGGTCGTGGGCTCGTGCGCGGGAGAGTCCGACCAGCGGGGCCAGGCGTGTGCGCGTGGCGGAGCGCAGCGCCTCGGCCGCACGGCCGCGGGCACGCGCCCGGCGGTAGAGGCGGGCCCTGCCCTCGGTGGTCTCGGAGGCGCGTACGGACACGGGGAGCCGCTCCGGGACAAGGGGGCCGAGACGGCGGGCCCGCCACAGGGCGGCGAGGACGGCGGCAACGGCCAGCTGGAGTGCGGCCCATGACCAGCCGTCAGGGAGGAGGGACAGGAGGCCGCGGTTGCCGCCGCCGTCGGCGGTGGAGTCGGCAGGTGAAGGGAGGTACCAGACGACGTGGGAGCGGGCACCCAGCAGTTGCAGGGCCAGTGACGCGTTGCCGTGCTTGTCGAGCTGTTCGTTGTGGAGCGGATCCGGAGCACCGAGGAGCACTGTGTCGCCGCTGCTGCCGGAGCGGGCGGCGGGGACACGCAGCAGAGTCGGCAGGCCCTCGCGGAGATAGCAGGCGTCCGCTGCCTTGCGTGACGTGCCCCCACCGGTGTCTGCGTCCGGGCTGGTCGCGGACGTGTCGTAGCCGTAGCCGCCGAGGGTGGCGTCCCCCGCGCGCTGGGCCGCGGGGAAGCCGCAGTCCGGCGGGGTCGGCTGGACCGGTCCCGGGGAGCTCGCTGCCTTCACGCCGGGGACGAGCGCGGTGGTCGAGGTGGGGCCGGGTGCGAGGAGCACGGTGCGGGCGCCGCGGTCGGTGGCTCCGCGCAGTTCCTTCCGGTGTCCTTCGGCGACGGCGTCCGGGGTCGCGACGAGCAGGGTGGTGTTCGGGCCTGCGGCGGCCGCCGCGTCGGCGGCGGAGGTGACGACCTTGGTGTCGACTCCGTGCTGGGCGAGCAGTCGGGCGGTGGCCCTGCTGCCCGTGGGGTCGGCCGACCGGGGATCGAGGGCGCCGTGGTGGCCGCCCGAGCGCAGTGCGGCGATCGCCACGCCGGCGAGGGCGAGTACCGCCGCTGCGAGCAGCAGCCCGCGCGAGCGTCGCCAGAGGTGGCGGGCCGAGGGGGAGAGGGAGGTCCCGGTGGTGGCGCTCACAGGGCGCTCCCGCCCGGTGCCTTCGAGGCTGCGGTGCCGTCGGCGGCGTTCATCTCCGGCCGGGCGGCCTGCAGTTCGGTGTCCAGGTCGCGGAGGCGGCCGTAGCCGGGTTCGTCGGCCGGGCGGTCCGCGTAGGTCACCTCGTCGAAGGCGAGCGCGGCACTGCGCAGGGCACGTGCGTGGTCCGGGAGGACCCGGCCCGCCTCGGTGGCGGCTTCGTCCGCGGTGCGGCCGGGGCGCGGGTCGAGGAGGGCGCGTTCCTCCAGGGAGCGGACGAGGGCACGCATGCGTTCCTGCAGGGCTTCGCTCCACTGCTGTGCGGCGGCGTGCCGTTCCGAGGCGGCCCGGTGGTCGGCCGCGCTGCGCGGCCCGTCGGTGAACAGCTTGCCTGCCGCCGGGCCGGCCGCGTCACGGAATCTGCCCAGCCGTAGCCGCAGGGCGACGAGCAGCAGGACGACCAGGGCGGTGAGGGCGAGGAGGCCCGCCCAGCCACCGGGGGTGGCTTCGGCGGCCCGGGAGAGGAGGGAGTTGACGCGTTCCCAGACCCAGTCGATGAGTTGTTGGAGGAGGCTGGGGTCGTGCTCGTGGTAGCGCGGGTCGGACAGTTCGCGTTCCGCCGCTTCCCGGGCGGGCGTCCGCGGCGTGGTCACCGGTACATCGTCGCCGGTGCCGCTCCCGGGCGCCGCGGAGAGCAGCGCCGGGAGCGGCGAGGTCGTCGTCAGCCCCGCCGCCATCGCCTCAGCTCCCGGGGGCGGGGCTGTCGGGCCGCTGCTCCTCGTAGCCGGGGAGCCCGGCCGCGCGGGCGAGTTCGAGGTCGAGGGCCTCGCGCCGGATGCGCTGGTCCAGGTAGAGGAGGGCGGTGATGCCGGCGCTGATCGGGAGGATGACGGTGTACGAGATGACGGCGCCGACGCCCGCGATGATCAGGTAGGTCCAGCTGGTCGTCGGTGCTGTGCCGGTCAGCAGGGAGCCGCCGTCGCCGCCGAGGAACATGCCGATGGCCGAGGCCGGGAACTGGATGACGGAGCCGAGCAGCTGCAGCAGGATGTACGCCAGCAGCTGGATGGCGAAGATGCGCCACCAGCTGCCGCGTACGAGCTTGGCGGAGCGGCGCATCGAGGTGAACACGCCCTGCTTCTCCAGCATCAGCGCCGGTGTGGCCAGGCAGTAGCGGACCCAGATCCAGACGCCGACGCACAGTCCGGCGAGTCCGCCGACCACGAGGAGAGCGGCTCCGGGAGCTTCCGCGCCGGCGACGAGGACGGCGATGCCGGGCACGCAGCAGACGAGCACGGCCAGCAGAATCAGCAGCGGTACGACGAAGAGCAGGCCGAGCAGGTGCGGCAGTTGGGGCCGTGAGTCGCGCCAGGCCTCGCCGAGGGTGACGTCGCGGCCGAGTACGGCGCGGCTGACGACCACGGTGAGCAGCCCGGTGGCGATGACGGTGCCGAGTATCTGGACGACGGTGGCGACACCGCCGGCGCCCAGGGTGCCGACGAGGGCGTCGGAGAGCTCGTCCATGGACGGGTTGGGATTCTTGCCCAGCGCCTCCAGGTCCGCGGAGTCGGGCAGCCAGAGCCCGAGGGCGATGGTGCCGACCAGCTGGATCACCACGGCGACGGTGAGGGAGATGCCGAGCACGGTGCGCCAGTGGGCGCGCATGGTGCTGACGGCGCCGTCCAGGATGTCGCCGATGCCGAGGGGGCGCAGCGGGATGACGCCCGGCTTGGCGGCCATCGGCTGCTGCGCCCAGGAGGGGTTCCAGCCCCAGCCGGGCTGTCCGCCGGGTCCGCCCGGAACGCCGGGGCCCCCGGGGCCCCCGGGCGCACCCGGTCCGCCGGGTTGCTGCGGTGGCGGCGCGCCCCAGCCGTGGCCGTCGGCCGGCGGCGGTTGCTGCGCCGACCAGTTGCGCGGCGGTGTGTCCGCGGGAGGCCGGCCCGAGTCTTTCCGACTGTTGTCGTTCTCTTCGGAGGGACGGTCGGACGGAGAGGGTCCGGGCGGGGTCCAGCCCGGAGAGTCGTTCACGTGTCGTCACCTCGGAGAGTCGGTCGCTCCAACGCCTGGCAGGCAGCCATCGTGCCACGTGCCGACGTCGCCCGGGCCAGGCCCCACGGGCATTGGCCGCCTTCAGCTGCCCCCGTCGGGCGGGGCAGACTGTGTGAATGGCTGATCAGTGTGTTCCGGTGCTGCGTTGGGAAGAGCGGCCGGAGGGACCGGTTCTGGTGCTTCTGGATCAGACGCGGTTGCCCGCCGAGGAAGTCGAACTTGTGTGTACGGATGTGCCCGCGCTCGTCGCGGCGATCCGCAGTCTCGCCGTGCGCGGGGCGCCCCTGCTGGGCATAACCGGTGCGTACGGGGTCGCGCTCGCCGCCGCGCGGGGTTTCGATGTCGCGGATGCGGCAGGCCAGTTGGCGCATGCGCGGCCCACCGCCGTCAACCTCGCGTACGGGGCGCGCCGGGTGGAGCGGGCGTACGTCGCGGCGCAGGGCGACGGACCGGGTACGGAGGGCGCGGCCGCGGCGGCGCTGGCCGAGGCGCGGGCGCTGCACCGGGAGGACGCCGACGCGAGTGCGCGGATGTCCGAGCACGGCCGGAAGCTGCTGGACGAACTGTTGCCGGGCGGCATGCTGCGGCTGCTGACGCACTGCAACACGGGTGCGTTGGTCTCCGGCGGGCACGGTACGGCGCTGGGTGTCATCCGGGCGGTGCATCAGGCCGGTGAGCTGCGGCGGTTGTGGGTGGACGAGACCCGGCCGCTGTTGCAGGGCGCGCGGTTGACGGCGTACGAGGCGGCGCGCGAGGGCATGGCGTACAGCGTGCTGACGGACAGCGCGGCGGGTTCGCTGTTCGCGGCGGGCGAGGTCGACGCGGTGCTGATCGGCGCGGACCGGATCGCGGCGGACGGCTCGGTGGCGAACAAGGTGGGCAGCTATCCGCTGGCGGTGCTCGCACGGCACCACGGGGTCCCGTTCATCGTGGTGGCTCCGGTGACGACGGTGGACCCGCTGACGGAGAGCGGCGCGGACATCGAGGTCGAGCAGCGGCCGGGGCACGAGGTGACGGAGGTCGCCTCGCCGTTCCTGACGGACCACCGCGGCATCGATCCGGGATCGGGGCCGCAGGAGCCGGGCGCGGGCATCCCCATCGCGCCCGTCGGGGCGCAGGCGTTCAATCCGGCGTTCGACGTGACCCCGCCGGACCTGGTGTCGGCGATCGTCACTGAGCGCGGTGTGGTGTCCCCTGTGACGGCTGAGACCATGGTCGATTTGTGTTCCACGTCACGAACGGAGGAGTCACGAACCGGTAATGGGATGATGAACTCATGAAGGGACGCGTCCTTGTCGTCGACGACGACACCGCACTGGCAGAGATGCTCGGCATCGTGCTGCGCGGCGAAGGCTTTGAACCGTCGTTCGTGTCGGACGGTGACAAGGCGCTCGCCGCTTTTCGCGAGACCAAGCCGGATCTGGTGCTGCTCGATCTGATGCTTCCCGGCAGGGACGGCATCGAGGTGTGCAGGCTGATCCGGGCCGAGTCGGGGGTGCCGGTGGTCATGCTGACCGCCAAGAGCGACACCGTCGACGTGGTCGTCGGACTCGAGTCCGGTGCGGACGATTACATCGTCAAGCCGTTCAAGCCCAAGGAGTTGGTGGCACGTATCAGGGCACGGCTGCGGCGGTCCGATGAGCCCGCGCCGGAGCAGCTCGCCATCGGGGATCTGGTGATCGACGTCGCCGGTCACTCGGTGAAGCGGAGCGGGCAGTCGATAGCGCTGACGCCGCTGGAGTTCGATCTGCTGGTGGCGCTGGCGAGGAAGCCGTGGCAGGTCTTCACCCGTGAGGTGCTGCTGGAGCAGGTGTGGGGGTACCGGCACGCGGCGGACACCCGGTTGGTCAACGTCCATGTGCAGCGGCTCCGTTCGAAGGTGGAGAAGGATCCGGAGCGTCCGGAGATCGTGGTGACCGTCCGCGGCGTGGGATACAAGGCCGGGCCCGGCTGACATGACCCGCAACGGCTCCGCTCCGCACCGCACAGGTGGGGGCGGAGCCGCGGAACGTGAGTCCGAATTGCCCGGAGAGTCCGGGTTCTATGGGAAGTCCGGGCTGTCGCGTCTTGCCCGGTTGTGGCGGAGCGGGGCGCTGTTCTCCGAAGGGCTGTTGCCCGAGGGCGCGTCCGGCACCAGGGCGCACCCCATGGTGCGGATCTTCGTCCGCTGGGTGCGCCGCCCGCTGCTGCCGGTGCTGCGGCTGTGGCGGCGCAACCTCCAGCTGCGGGTCGTCATCACGACGCTGCTGATGTCCCTCGCGGTGGTGCTGCTGCTCGGCCTCGTCGTCATCGTGCAGGTGCGCAACGGTCTGCTGGACGCCAAGGAGAAGACCGCGCAGAGCCAGGCTGCCGGCGGTTTCGCCGCCGCGCAGGAGATGGCTGACAGCTCGGGCAACGGGCACAGCGGCCAGAACTCCGCGGGGCCCAACCCCCGTGGTGTGGGCGCTGGTTCGGTGCACAACACCGGCACCTGGCTGAACAATCTCGTCGAGCAGCTGGCCAGCGGCGGCCAGGGGGTCTACTCGGTGGTCGCGCTCGGCTCCGACAACGACGAGGCGCCTCTCGTCAGCAGCGGCAACAGCAGCACCAGCGCCCGTGGGCCGCGCTCCTCCGGCGACATACGGCCCGAGGAGAGCGTTCCGGCCGGCCTCCGCAAGGCGATCGACGAAAAACCGGGCACCAATCAGCAGTACGCGAAGGTCTACCGTCTCGACGGCCACAGCGAGCCCGGCCTGGTCGTCGGCAAGCGCCTCAACGACGCGGCGGGCAATCCGTACCAGCTGTACTACGTCTTCCCGTTCAGCCAGGAGGAGGAGTCCCTCAGCCTGGTCAAGGGGACGCTGGCCACGGCCGGCGTGTTCGTGGTCGTACTGCTGGGCGCGATCGCCTGGCTGGTCGTCAGACAGGTCGTCACGCCCGTACGGATGGCGGCCGGTATCTCCGAACGGCTGGCAGCGGGCAGACTCCAGGAGCGGATGAAGGTCACCGGCGAGGACGACATCGCGCGCCTCGGCGAGTCCTTCAACAAGATGGCGCAGAACCTCCAGTTGAAGATCCAGCAGCTGGAGGAACTGTCCCGCATGCAGCGCCGCTTCGTGTCCGACGTGTCGCACGAGCTGCGCACCCCGCTGACGACGGTGCGGATGGCCGCCGACATCATCCACGAGGCGCGGGAGGACTTCGATCCGGCGACCGCACGCTCGGCCGAACTGCTGCTCGGACAGCTCGACCGGTTCGAGTCGCTGCTCGCCGACCTGTTGGAGATCAGCAGGTTCGACGCGGGCGCCGCCAACCTGGAGGCCGATCCGATAGACCTGCGGACGGTCGTCGCCCTGGTCGTGGAGGGCAGCGAGCCGCTCGCCGACCGCAAGGGCTGCCGGATCCTCGTACGCGGGGAGGAGCGGCCCGTCATGGCGGAGGCGGACAGCAGGCGCATCGAGCGGGTGCTGCGCAACCTCGTCGACAACGCCGTCGAGCACGCCGAAGGGCGCGACGTCGTGGTCAAAATGGCCGTCGGTGACGGCGCTGTCGCGGTCGCGGTACGGGACTACGGGGTGGGCCTCAAGCGCGGCGAGGCGGAACGCGTGTTCAACCGCTTCTGGCGCGCCGACCCCGCGCGTGCCCGCACCACCGGCGGCACCGGACTCGGCCTGTCCATCGCCCTGGAGGACGCACATCTGCACGGCGGCTGGCTGCAGGCGTGGGGCGAGCCGGGAGGCGGCACACAGTTCCGCCTGACCCTGCCGTGCACGGCAGGCGGCGTTCTGCGGAGCTCGCCGATCCCCCTGGAGCCCGCCGACTCGCGCCGCAGAAGCAGCCTGGCCGGCGGCGGAACTGTCCCCGTACAGACGCGGCGAAACAGTGACCCCGGTACGCGAAATGGCGACACCGGCGCGCAGAACGGCCACAGCGCGCAGAACAGCAACGGGGCGCAGAACAGTCACGGTGCGCAGAACGGCCACAGTGTGCGCGCCCTCCCGCGGGGCGGTACAGGGAAGGAGGACGGCGATGAGCGCTGAGCACCACGAGCACCGTCGCGTCCTCCGTCCCGGCCGCCGGCGTACGGGTGGCGCACTGTTGCTCGTCACGGGGCTGCTGTTGTCGGGCTGTGCGTCGATGCCGGACGACGGCGGGGTCAACCGTGTCGACTCCTCCCACCGTGCCGAACCGGACTCCCAGGTACGGGTCTTCGGCGTCAGCCCGCAGAAGGGCGAGGAGCCGCAGCAGATCGTCCGCGGCTTCCTGGAGGCCACCACCAGCGACGAGGCCGCCTTTTCGACGGCGAAGCAGTATCTGACGGACGACATGTCCCGGCACTGGGATCCGTTCGAACGGACGACGGTCCTCTCCGACGGCCCCACGCCCGGCAAGGCACAGCCCGACCTGAGCCGTGACGGCAGCAACACCCGCTACAGCACCGGCTACACGGTCACGGTCTCCGGCGAACGGCTCGCCGAGGTCGACTCCAAACACGCCTACTCGCCCGCCAAGGGCGCGTACAGCAAGGACTTCCACCTGTCGAAGGTCAGGGGGGAGTGGCGCATCGACCAGCTGCCCACAGGACTGGTCCTCGGCCAGTCCGACTTCCAGCGCATCTACCGGCCGATCAGCACCTACTACTACGCCCTCCTGGGCGCCGACTCGGAGTCGGTGGCCGGCGGCAAGGACGTGCTGGTCTCCGACTCCGTCTATCTGCGCCGCAGGATCGACCCGGTCACCGAGACGGTGATCGCCCTTCTGCGCGGACCGACCGACTGGCTCGACCCGGTGGTCGCCTCGTCCTTCCCCCGCGGTGCCCGGCTCGCCGGCAAGAAGCAGCACCTCTCGCTGGACGACTCCGGCGCACTGTCCGTACGTCTCAACAAGCAGGGCGCACGCGCCGACCGCGCACAATGCGCGCGTATGGCAGCGCAGGTGCTGCACACCGTCCAGAACCAGGCCTCGGCGAAAGTGAGCAAGGTCCGGCTGGCCGGCCCGCGCGACGACACACTGTGCGAGCAGTCGCGCGAACAGGCCGAGGTGTACGAGCCGGGCAGGCTCAACGGCCGTGCCACCCACCAGTACTTCATCGACAAGGACCACCGCGTCTCCGTCTTCACCGGGCACGGCGAGAAGGCCCGTCCCGTCGAAGGCGCGCTCGGCACCGGCCACACGGAGCTCGGTTCGGTCGGTGTGAACCGCGCGGAACGCGAGGGCGCGGCCGTCACCCGCGGCGGCAAGACGCTGTACGTCGCCCCGATCGCGCAGGACAGCGATCTGGGCAGCCCGGTGCTCAGCAGCAAGGCCAAACACGAGAAGGACCGCCTGTCCGCTCCCAGTTGGGACGGGCTCGGCGATCTGTGGGTGGCCGACCGCGACCCGAAGGACCCCAGGCTGCTCCGGCTGCGCGGCGGCAAGGAGAAGCCCGAGGAGGTCCGCCTTCCCGGGCTGCGCAAGGGACATCGCATCGAATCGGTGCGGATCGCCTCGGACGGCGTGCGGATAGCCCTGCGCGTCAAGGGGCCCGACGGCCGTACGACACTGCAGCTCGGCCGCGTCGAACGGTCCGGCACGGCGGAACACCCGCAGGTCTCGGTCCGCAGCCTGCGCAACGTCGCCCCGCAGATGGAGGACGTCGGCGCCGCGTCCTGGGCGGGCGGCTCCCGGCTGGTGGTCGTGGGCCGCGAGTCCGGCAGTGTGCAGCAGCTGCAGTACATGGAGACCGACGGCTCCGCCTCCAACCAGCCGACGCTCCCGGGCATCAACGACGTGACAGGCGTGGCCGCTTCGGAGGACGAGAGCAAACCGCTGCTCGCCGACTCGGAGGACGGCATCGTACGGCTGCCTCCGGACGCCAACTGGAAGACGCTCACCGACAGCGGCTCCGCTCCTGTCTACCCCGGCTGACCGCGCCGGAACGGACGCCGCTGCCAGCGTCTTTTCCCGTTATCCACAGGGCTGGTCGGGGCGCCGGATGGCTGCGAAAGTAGGGCCATGCGGGAGTTGTGGAAAGCGCTCCAGCAGGAACTGACCGGACTCGCGCTGCCGGTTGACTGCGCAGGATGCGGTCTGCCGCGCGTGCAGGGCCAGTTGTGCGAGGAGTGCAGCAGTGCGCTCACCGGGACAGTGCCGCGCCGGGCGCGGCCGTCGCCGGTGCCCGCCGGGCTGCCCGCGGTGTACGCGGCGACGCCGTACGCCGACGAGGCGCGGGCCGTCCTGCTCGCTCACAAGGAGCGCGGGGCCCTGCGCCTGGCCGCGCCCCTGGGGGCCGCGCTCGCCGCGGCCGTGCGCCGTGCCGCGCCCCGTGCCGCATCGGGAACGGCGGGGACGGCCGCCGGGCCGCTCACGCTGGTGCCCGTTCCGTCCGCGCCGCACGCCGTCGCCGCCCGCGGACACGACCCGGTGCGGCGCATCGCCCTGGCGGCCGCACGCCGGCTGCGTGGGGGAGGACTGCCCGTGCGGGTGCTGGCCGTACTGCGCCAACAGCGCGCCGTCGCCGACCAGTCGGGGCTCACGGCACGGCAGCGGGGCGCGAATCTGGCCGGCGCGCTGGAGGCGGTGCCGGGCAGCGGGGCGCTGCTGGCGGAGGGGGAGACGGTGCTGGTGGACGATCTCATGACGACCGGAGCCTCGCTCGCCGAGGCGGCACGAGCCGTCCGTGCGGCGGCCGGAGAGGTGACCGGAGCCGCGGTGATCGCGGCCCGTACGGCCCCCTGCGTCACTAGCAGAAGCTGAACAACATCGCAGGTTGGGCGCCTCAAATTGCACTGGAAAGGAGGTACGTACCAGTAGGGGGTGCAGCTTCTCCCCCAGCAGAGGTACGTTCGGGTTGGGGTGAGGATCTTCCCTGTGGGGGAGAAGGAGGTGAAGTCGCAAGCCGACGTCATGCCGGAGGGCAGCGGCAGTGACCAGCCTCTCTCCGGTGTCAGTGCACAAAGGATGCGCTCCGTACGCCGATACGCCGTCACCGAGCCACTCGGCGGAGCGGGGTCACATCCGGGAACGGAGTTCTGCGTGGACATCGTCGTCAAGGGCCGGAAAACCGAGGTTCCCGATCGGTTCCGCAAGCACGTGGCCGAAAAGCTGGAGAAGATCCAGAAGCTCGACGGCAAGGTGATCAACCTGGATGTCGAGGTGGCGAAGGAGCCCAACCCCCGGCAGGCCGACCGTTCCGACAGGGTGGAGATCACCCTGCGCAGTCGTGGGCCGGTCATCCGCGCGGAGGCGGCAGCCTCCGATCCCTACGCGGCGCTGGACCTGGCGACCAACAAACTGGAGGCGCGGCTGCGGAAGCAGCACGACAAGCGCTGCGTCAAGCGGAAGGGAAGCCGTAACCCCACGAGTGTGGCGGAGGCCACCGCTCCCCTGGCCGCTGAGCTCAACGGAGAACTCGACGGGGCCATGGCGACCGCCACCGCCGTGGAGGACGACGGGCAGCCGGAGACCAAGAAGGTCGGTCCCCTGGAGGTGAAGGGCGACGGCCCGCTCGTCGTGCGGGAGAAGACCCACGCGGCAGCCCCGATGGCGCTCGATCAGGCGCTCTACGAGATGGAGCTGATCGGGCACGACTTCTATCTGTTCGTGGACGCCGAGACCAAGCAGCCCAGCGTCGTCTACCGGCGGCACGGCTACGACTACGGCGTGATCCACCTGGAGCAGGACCCCTTCGTCCAGGAGCCCCCGCACGGCGCGGGCGGCGCCCTCGGCGGCGCAGAAGTCTGACCGTGGACGTCTGAACGCAGAAGGAAACGCAGAAGGACCTGCGTGCTGAATGCGCCCCCGGCCGGGTCGAGAGCCCGGCCGGGGGCGCAGGCATGGAAGTATGTCCTCAACGCCAACCGGCGCTCGGAGCAACCCGGTTGGCCGGAGCAGCTCGCTGGGGGAGGAACGATGGTGGACAGCTTCGGGCCGATGATGCCCGTGCCGGACGCGCACCCGGGCACTGCGGACGAGGACCCGCGCGCGCAGGAGCCGCGCAAGGAGCCCATCCGGGTGCTGGTCGTGGACGACCATGAGCTCTTCCGGCGCGGTCTGGAGATCGTGCTGGCGCAGGAAGAGGACATCGAGGTCATCGGTGAGGCCGGAGACGGTGCCGAGGCCGTGGAGAAGGCCGCCGACCTGCTGCCCGACATCGTGCTGATGGACGTGCGGATGCCGAAGCGGGGCGGCATCGAGGCCTGTACCTCGCTGAAGGAGGTGGCCCCCAGCTCGAAGATCATCATGTTGACGATCAGCGACGAGGAGGCCGACCTCTACGACGCCATCAAGGCCGGCGCCACCGGCTATCTGCTGAAGGAGATCTCCACCGACGAGGTCTCGGCGGCGATCCGTGCCGTGGCCGACGGCCAGTCGCAGATCAGCCCCTCGATGGCGGCGAAGCTGCTCACCGAGTTCAAATCGATGATCCAGCGCACCGACGAGAGCAAGCTGGTGCCCGCGCCCAAGCTGACGGACCGGGAGCTGGAGGTGCTCAAGCTCGTGGCGACCGGGATGAACAACCGGGACATCGCCAAGGAGCTGTTCATCAGCGAGAACACCGTGAAGAACCACGTGCGCAACATCCTGGAGAAGCTCCAGCTGCACTCCAGAATGGAAGCCGTGGTCTACGCGATGCGGGAGAAGATCCTCGAGATCCGCTGAGCCCGCCGACCCGCAGGCCCGGTAGCCGGGGTCAGCCCAGCGCCGCGGTGAGCTCCGCCGCGAGCCGCGGATCGTCGAAGCGCTCGACGCGCACTTCGTCGCAGCCCACCCAGCCGGCCGCCTCCCACAGCGCCTGCGCCATCGGCCGCACCGCCTTCGGACCCGCCATGGACACCTGGCGTGCCACGAGAGTCCGCCCCTCGCGGGCCGGGTCGACCCTGCCCTGCAGTTTGCCGCCGGCCAGCAGCGGCATCGCGAAATAGCCGTGCACCCGCTTCGGCTTCGGCACATACGCCTCCAGCCGGTGCGTGAAGCCGAACATCCGCTGCGTACGCGGCCGGTCCCAGATCAGCGAGTCGAACGGGGACAGCAGCGTCGTACGGTGCCGGCCGCGCGGTGCCGCCTCCAGGGCCGCCGGATCCGCCCATGCGGGCTTGCCCCAGCCGGCCACCTCGACGGGCACCAGCCCGGTGTCCCCGACGACCGCGTCGACCTGGTCGCCCTTCAGCCGGTGATAGTCCGCGAGGTCGGCGCGGGTCGCCACGCCCATCGCGGAACCGGCCTGCTCCACGAGGCGGCGCATGCACTCACGGTCGTCGATGTCGTCGTGCAGCAGGGCGTCCGGGACGGCCCGCTCCGCCAGGTCGTACACCCGCTTCCAGCCGCGCCGCTCCGTGCACACGACCTCGCCGGTGTCGAGCAGCCACTCGACGGCGATCTTCGTCTCGGACCAGTCCCACCACTCGCCGCCGTTCCGGCCGCCGCCCAGCTCGGCCGTGGTGAGCGGGCCCTCGGTCTTCAGGCGGTCCCGGACGTACGCGCAGGAGCCCTCGCGGTCCTGCATGGAGTGCCAGCGGCGGCCGCGCTCCTTGAACGCCCGCCGCCGGAAAGCGAAATGCGGCCACTCCTCGACCGGGAGGATGCACGCCGCGTGCGACCAGTACTCGAAGCTGTGTCCGTCCGACCAGTACGCCGACTCCACGGTGTCCCGTCCCACCGCGCCCAGCCGCGCGTACGGAATCAGCTCGTGCGAGCGGGCCAGCACCGAGATGGTGTCCAGCTGCACGGCGCCCAGCCGGCGCAGCAGTCCGCGCACACCGGCGCGGCGGTCCGGCGCGCCGAGCAGCCCCTGCGCGCGCAGTGCGATCCGGCGGGCCTCGTCAGCGGAGAGCGAAAGAGCGGCGTTCGGCATGCGGCACACCCTAGGGGCTGCCACTGACAGCACGGTCAGCGTGCGTCGGACGCCTCCGGGGCGCCCGCGGGGCCGGTGCGCGCGGGCAGATAGGGGGTGTGCGACATGCGCCCCCTGTCCGATGGCAGCAGGGCAGCGATCCGGGCGTCCCGGCGCGTGCCCCTGTGCACTATGCGGGCGCGCTGCACGCCCTCCTCCACGAATCCGAGCCGCCGTGCGACGGAGAGCGAGCCCTCGTTGCCCACCTGCGCGACCCACTCCAGGCGCTCCACGCCGAGCGTGCCGAACGCCCACTCGGTGACGGCGTGTCCCGCCTCGGCCGTGTAGCCGCGGCCGCGCTGCTCCTTGGCCGTCCAGAAGCCGATCTCGGCCTGCCGCTCGGGGGCGCGCAGCAGCTCCAGCCGCACCAGACCCATGGAACCGACCAGCGCACCCGTGTCCTTGGTGAAGACGCCGAAGTTGTACATCGTGTCGTCGCGCCAGCCGAGTGCGCTGACGCCGAGGACGAACTGCTCGGCGTGGACGCGCTCGTACGGCTCGGGGAGCGGGATCCAGCGCAGGATCTCCGGGTCCTGGCAGGCCTCCGTCACCGCGTCCACGTCCCGCTCGTCGAGCGGGCGCAGCAGGAGGCGAGCGGTGCTCAGCGTGATCGGGTCCATCCCCCGATTGTGCCGCCGCGGTGCGGCCGTTGTGGCCGGTACGTGAGGATCGCCGGCGGGCTGTGGCCCCGCGTGCCGCACGGCACCTTCCGGGGCTCCGGCACGTTAGGGGTACAGGGGGCCTCGCCCCTGCAATACGATGGCCGGTGCGGCAGGGCCCTCGGCAACGAAAGAGGACGCCGTGCCCGCGCACTGACCGTGCCAGGCCCGACCGGCAAGGAGCCACCCCAAGTGTCCGTCTTCGGCAAGCTCATGCGCGCAGGTGAAGGGAAGATCCTGCGCAAGCTGGACCGCGTCGCGCGGCAGGTGAATTCCATCGAAGAGGACTTCGTGGGCCTGTCGGACGCCGAGCTCCGGGCGCTCACCGACGAGTACAAGCAGCGGTACGCGGACGGCGAGAGCCTCGACACGCTGATGCCGGAAGCGTTCGCGACCGTGCGCGAGGCCGGCAAGCGCGTGCTGGGGCAGCGCCACTTCGATGTGCAGATCATGGGCGGTGCCGCCCTGCACCACGGCTACGTCGCGGAGATGAAGACCGGTGAGGGCAAGACCCTCGTCGGCACGCTGCCCGCGTATCTGAACGCGATCTCCGGTGACGGTGTGCACATCATCACGGTCAACGACTACCTCGCGCAGCGCGACTCCGAGTGGATGGGCCGGGTGCACCGGTTCCTCGGCCTGGAGGTCGGCTGCATCGTCGCGAACATGACGCCGCAGCAGCGCCGTGAGCAGTACAACTGCGACATCACCTACGGCACGAACAACGAGTTCGGCTTCGACTACCTCCGCGACAACATGGCGTGGTCGAAGGACGAGCTCGTGCAGCGCGGCCACAATTTCGCCATCGTCGACGAGGTCGACTCGATTCTGGTCGACGAGGCGCGTACGCCTCTCATCATTTCGGGTCCCGCCGACCAGGCGACGAAGTGGTACAGCGATTTCGCCAAGCTGGTGAAGCGGCTGGAGCTCGGCGAGGCCGGCGACCCGCGGACGCAGAAGCCGGAGACCGGCGACTACGAGATCGACGAGAAGAAGCGCACCGTCGCCATCCACGAGTCCGGTGTGGCGAAGGTCGAGGACTGGCTGGGCATCGACAATCTCTACGAGTCGGTGAACACCCCGCTGGTCGGTTATCTCAACAACGCCATCAAGGCCAAGGAGCTCTACAAGAACGACAAGGACTACGTCGTCATGGACGGCGAAGTCATGATCGTCGACGAGCACACGGGCCGTATCCTCGCCGGCCGCCGCTACAACGAGGGCATGCACCAGGCGATCGAGGCGAAGGAAGGGGTGGAGATCAAGGACGAGAACCAGACGCTCGCCACCATCACCCTGCAGAACTTCTTCCGCCTCTACGACAAGCTCTCCGGCATGACCGGTACGGCCATGACCGAGGCCGCGGAGTTCTACCAGATCTACAAGCTCGGTGTGGTGCCGATCCCGACCAACCGCCCGATGGCGCGCGTCGACCAGGCCGACCTGATCTACCGCACCGAGGTGTCGAAGTTCGACGCGGTCGTCGACGACATCGCGGAGAAGTTCGAGAAGGGCCAGCCGGTGCTGGTGGGCACCACCTCGGTCGAGAAGTCCGAGTACCTGTCCAAGCAGCTCGACAAGCGCGGTGTCCGGCACGAGGTGCTGAACGCGAAGAACCACGAGCGCGAGGCCGTGATCGTCTCCGAGGCCGGCCGTAAGGGCTCGGTCACCGTCGCCACCAACATGGCCGGCCGTGGTACGGACATCAAGCTCGGCGGCAACGCCGACGGCATCGCCGAGAAGGAGCTGCGCGCCAAGGGCCTGGACCCGGAAGAGCACATCGACGAGTGGGCCGCGGCGCTGCCCTCCGCGGTGGAGAAGGCGGAGCGGGCCGTCGAGGCCGAGTTCGAAGAGGTCAAGCACCTCGGCGGGCTGTACGTGCTGGGCACCGAGCGGCACGAGTCGCGCCGTATCGACAACCAGCTGCGCGGCCGTTCCGGACGTCAGGGCGACCCGGGCGAGTCCCGCTTCTACCTGTCGCTGGGCGACGACCTGATGCGGCTGTTCAAGGCGCAGATGGTCGAGCGCGTGATGGCGATGGCCAACGTCCCCGACGACGTGCCCATCGAGAACAAGATGGTCACCCGCGCGATCGCCTCGGCCCAGTCGCAGGTCGAGCAGCAGAACTTCGAGATCCGGAAGAACGTCCTCAAGTACGACGAGGTGCTCAACCGGCAGCGCGAGGTCATCTACGGCGAGCGGCGCCGCGTCCTGGAGGGCGAGGACCTGCGTGAGCAGGTGCGGCACTTCATGGACGACACGATCGACGCCTACATCCAGGCCGAGACCGTCGAGGGCTTCGCCGAGGAGTGGGACCTGGACCGGCTGTGGAGCGCGTTCAAGCAGCTCTACCCGGTGAAGGTGACGGTGGAGGAGCTGGAGGAGGCCGCGGGCGACCGCGAGGGCATCACCTCCGACTTCATCATCGAGTCCATCAAGGACGACATCCACGAGCAGTACGACGCGCGCGAGGAGGAGCTGGGCTCCGACATCATGCGTGAGCTCGAGCGGCGCGTGGTGCTGTCGGTGCTGGACCGCAAGTGGCGCGAGCACCTCTACGAGATGGACTACCTCCAGGAGGGCATCGGCCTCCGCGCGATGGCCCAGAAGGACCCGCTGGTCGAGTACCAGCGGGAGGGCTACGACATGTTCCAGGCCATGATGGAGGGCATCAAGGAGGAGTCCGTCGGCTACCTGTTCAACCTGGAGGTCCAGGTCGAGCAGCAGGTCGAGGAGGTCCCGGTCGAGACCGCGGCGGCCCCGGAAGAGCGGGCGTCGCTGGCGAAGGAGCCGCGGGACGCGGCCCCGGCGGGTGCCGCTCCGGCCATCCACGCGAAGGGCCTGGACGAGCCGCAGCGCCCGGACCGGCTGCACTTCTCCGCGCCGACCGCCGAAGGCGGCGTCGTGGAGGGCGAGTTGGAGACCGACGGCAGTCCGTACCGCTCCGAGGCGGACGGCATGACCCGTGCCGAGCGGCGCAAGGCCCAGAAGGGCAAGCGGCGCAAGAAGTAGCGCTTGACGCGACATGAGCCGCCCGGGTCCCGGAAGGGGCCCGGGCGCTCGTGCGTCCGGGGCCGGAGGCGTCACGGGCTATGCCAGGCCGTCCAGTTCGAGGGCGGTGCAGCGCCAGCGGGGGCCGGTGTCGCAGGTCTGCAGGCGGAAGGCCATCACCCGCCGGTGCCGCCCCGCCGCGATCCGCGCGAACGCCTCGACCGCCCCCTCGCAGGGGCGCTGCGCTCCGACTCCCACCAGTACGGGCGCCGTACGGTCCGTGCCGCGTGCGGCGAGCGGCGCCTGCGGGGCGATCCGGTTCAGCTGCTCGTAGACGGCGGGCGAGACATGCCGCAGCAGGGCGTGGACCGGGCGGCGCCCGCTCAGGACGAGGAGCAGCTGCTGGGCGAACCACTGGTGCGGCAGATGGGAGTGGGCCGGAGCCGCGGCGGGCGGCCGCCCCGTGCGGCCCCCGGGGCGGCGCGTGTCCCGGCGTCCGGGCGGACGCGCGGGGCCGCCCGGGCCCGTGGTGGTGCGGGCGCCGGCGGAGGCCGCGGTGCCGGCGCGGGCAGGAGCGGGAGCAGGCGTGGCGGTCGGGGCCGCGGCGGGTGCCGTGGCCGGAGGTGTGGGCGGAGCCGTGGTCAAGGGCCGGGCCGTGGTCAGGCGCCGGGCCGTGGTCGTGGGCCGTGCAGTGGTCATGGTGTCCCCCGGTGGCGGGCCGTGCGGCGGCCGCCGGTGCGGTCGCGTCGAACCGGTTGTAGCGGGGGTGATCACGGCGCCGCAATGTCCTCCGGGGCGGGTGCCGGGCCGCCGGAACAGTTCACCTATCAGTCGTGCCGGTGTCTGCGGGGTTGACCCCGCGCGTCGGTCACCTGCGGGTTCCCCGGGCGGAGGCGCGCGGCCGCGCGCGGGCGCTGCCCTTATCCTGGCGTGGCAGACCGTCCGGCCATACACGAAAGCGGCAGCCATGCGCGTCTATGTCCCTCTGACCCTTCCCGCTCTCGAAGAGGCGCACAAGGCGGGTGAGTTGGGGGCGGACCAGGGAGAGGTCCGTGCCTACGCGGTCACGCCCGCGCTGCGCGAATGGTATGTGTCCGAGGACGCCGAGGAGCTGGAGTACGCGGCGCTCGGCAGGGCCGCGCGGGCCTCGCTGCGCCTGCTCGCCCTCGACCCGGCCGCGCCGCGGCTGCGCGTGGTCGTGGCCGTGGACGCCTCCGACAGCGCGGTGACCGCGGCCCCGTACGACGCGCTCGGCGACGAGGCGCTGGGCGAGGTGCGGATCGCGGGGCCGCTCCCGATGGCGAAGGTGGCGGCGGCGCATGTCGACGCGCGGCTCGCCGAGCGGGATGTGACCGCGGCGGCGGAGGCGCTGGGCGCGGCCGATCTGGGCGACGACGACGCGTCGTTCACGGTCGACGGTGCCGAGGACCACGAGCTGCTCTGGTACGCGACGCAGGAGATCCCCGGCCTGTTCGGCTGACGCCCGGAGGGGACGCCCCGAGGGGCGGGCGCGGCGCCCCGGACCGTACGGGCGTCCTGAGTGCGGCCGGGGCGGCAGTAATTCCGTATCCGTTGTCGGACCCTGCACGTACCGTCGTGCACATGGGATCGGGGAACGAAAACGGACGGCGCGCGCATCTGGTGTGGGACTGGAACGGCACGCTCCTGCACGACATCCACGCGGTCATCGACGCCACGAACGCCACGTTCGCGGAGCTCGGCATGGAGCCCATCACGCTGGAGCGGTACCGCGATCTGTACTGCGTGCCTGTGCAGCGGTTCTACGAGCGGCTGTTGGGGCGGCTGCCCACCGAGGCGGAGTGGGAGGTCATGGACGAGGTCTTCCACCGTGAGTACGCGCTGCGGCTGGAGGGCGTGGCCCTGGCCGACGGTGCGGCGGAGCTGCTGGGGGCGGGGGCCGCGGCGGGGCGGACCCAGTCGCTGTGCTCCCTCGCGCCGCACGCGCAGCTGCTGCCGCTGGTGCGCACGCACGGCATCGAGCGGCACTTCCTGCGCGTCGACGGCGTCGGCGGACCGCTGGACGTGCTCCCCGGAGGGCGGGGCAAGGGCCCACAGATGGCGGCCCATCTGCGGGAGCTCGCCGCGGCGGGCGGGGTCGACCCCGCGCGTACGGTCGTCATCGGCGACGCGGCGGACGACGCGCTGGCGGCCCGGCACGCGGGCGCCGGCGCGGTGCTCTACACCGGCGGCTCGCACAGCCGCGCCAGCCTGGCGGAGACCGGGGCGCCGGTCGTCGACAGTCTGGCGGAGGCCGTCGAGGTGGCGGAGGAGATAGCGGTCAGGGGCTGACCGGGGCCTTCGCGCGCAGCACGGTGAGGAATTCGCGCATCCAGGCGGAGTGGTCGACCCAGGAGCGTGAGGAGATGAGTGTGCCGTCGACCACGGCCTCGGCGTCCTTGTACGTCGCGCCGGCCGCCTGTATGTCCATCTCCAGCGCCGGATAGGCCGTGACGCGGCGGCCGTTGAGGCCTCCGATGGCGGCTGTCAGCAGCGGGCCGTGGCAGATCTGTGCGACGGGCTTGTCGGCGTCGAAGAACGCCTTGAGTATCTTGCGCAGTTCGGCGTCGTTGCGCAGATATTCGGGCGCCCGGCCGCCGGGGACGACCAGCGCCACGTAGTTCCCGGGGTCGACTTCGGAGAAGGCGAGGTCGGAGGGCCAGGTGTAGCCGGGCTTCTCGGTGTAGGTGTCGAAGCCGTCCTCGAAGTCGTGCACGACGAACTGCAGCTTCTTCCGCGAGGGGGCGGCGATGTGCACGTTGTAGCCCTCCTCGCGCAGCCGTTGGTACGGGTAGAGGACTTCCAGCGACTCGGCTGCGTCGCCGGTGACGATGAGGATGTTCGCGGTCATGCTGGCCACCTCCGGAGCGGTTCGGATGCCGTGCCCGACTGCTGTGCCCGATCTGCTGTGCCTGACTGCTGTGTCCAATGTGCGCCTGACTGCTGTGCCCAACGTGCTCCGGAGCGGCGGTTTTGCCAAGCGTGCGGGCCGGTCCGGAGCCGGACGGGAGCAGCGTTCCGGCACACAGCACGTTCCGGCTCCCGGCGCGCTGTCCGGATCGTCAAAGTCGGGCACCGGGTTTTGTACACATACGGACCATGACGGGCACCGGGTGCGGGGCGATAGCCTTACGTACGTGATCAGCGCGATATCCCCCGGAGGCGGCGTCGAGGACGCGGCCTCCGACGCGCGCCCACCGCGCAACAGCGCTCGGTGCGCCGCTGGTCGTTTTCCGCGGCCCGGCGCAGAACCCGAGCGGACACCCCCGCGTTCCGCGCCGTGCCTTCGCCATACCCGACGTCACGCAACGGCGCGCGACAGGAGCCAGAGGACATGCAGACCAAGCTGGACGAAGCAAAGGCCGAGCGGCTCGCAGAGGCCGCACGGGTAGCTCAGCAAAGCTCCGCCGGGGGAAATCACCCGGTACAGGGCCTTGAGAACGGCGCCCTGGAGGCGCTCCTCCAGCGCTACTACCTGCACACGGCCCCCGAGGACCTCGCCGACCGCGACCCGGTCGACATTCTCGGCGCCGCGCTCGCCCATTACCGCCTCGCCCAGGACCGCCCGCAGGGCACCGCGAACGTACGGGTCTACACCCCGTCCGTCGACGAGCACGGCTGGACGTGCACCCACACCGTGGTCGAGGTCGTCACCGACGACATGCCGTTCCTCGTGGACTCGGTCACCAACGAGCTCTCCCGGGACAGCCGCGGCATCCACGTGGTCATCCACCCGCAGGTGGTGGTCCGCCGCGATGTGACCGGCAAGCTGCTCGAGGTGCTGGACGCCGGCCGCGACCCGTACCGCCCGGATGGCGAACGGCAGCGCGAGGAGCTGCCGCACGACGCGGTCACCGAGTCCTGGATCCATGTCGAGATCGACCGGGAGACCGACCGGGAGGATCTGCAGCGCATCAACGGCGATCTGCTGCGCGTCCTGTCCGACGTCCGGGAGTCCGTCGAGGACTGGCAGAAGATGCGGACGGCCGCCGTGCGGATCGCGGACGAGCTGGAGGAGGAGCCGCTCGCACCGGATCTGGCGGACCAGGAGGTCGGCGAGGCGCGGGAGTTGCTGCGCTGGCTGGCCGACGACCACTTCACCTTTCTCGGGTACCGCGAGTACGCACTGTCGGAGGAGGACGCGGACGACGAGGAGGAGCTGGTCCTCTCGCCGGTCCCCGGGTCCGGTCTCGGCATCCTCCGCTCGGATCCGCACCACACCGACTCCACGGGCGAGGGCCACCCCGTCTCGCCGTCCTTCAACCGGCTGCCGGCCGACGCCCGGGCCAAGGCCCGCGAGCACCGGCTGCTGGTGCTGACGAAGGCCAACAGCCGCTCGACGGTGCACCGTTCCTCGTACCTCGACTACGTCGGGGTGAAGAAGTTCGACGCCGACGGCAACGTGGTCGGTGAGCGACGTTTCCTCGGGCTGTTCTCGTCCGCCGCGTACACCGAGTCGGTGCGCCGGGTGCCCGTCGTGCGCCGCAAGGTCGAGGAGGTGCTGGCCACTTCGGGCTTCACGCCGGACAGCCACGCCGGGCGCGACCTGCTGCAGATCCTGGAGACGTACCCGCGCGACGAGCTGTTCCAGACGCAGGCCGACGAGCTGCGCTCCATCGTGACGTCGGTGCTCTATCTGCAGGAGCGCCGGAAGCTGCGGCTGTACCTGCGCCGCGACGAGTACGGGCGCTACTTCTCCGCGCTGGTCTATCTGCCGCGGGACAGGTACACGACGGGCGTACGGCTGCGGCTGATCGACATTCTGACCGAGGAACTCGGCGGCAAGAGTGTCGACTTCACCGCCTGGAACACCGAGTCGGTGCTGTCCCGGCTGCACTTCGTCATCCGGGTCGAGCCGGGCGCCTCGCTGCCCGAGCTGAGCGACGCCGAGGCCGACAGGATCGAGGCCCGTCTCGCCGAGGCGGCGCGCTCGTGGGCCGACGGTTTCTCGGAGGCCCTGGTCGCCGAGTGCGGTGAGGAGCAGGCCGCGGAGGTCAGCCACCGGTGGGGCGCGCAGGCCTTCCCCGAGGGCTACAAGGCGGACTTCGCGCCGCGTGCCGCCGTCGCCGACCTCCAGCACATCGAACGTCTGGAACGCGGCGCGAAGGGCCGCGAGGACGCCGGGGACGGCGACTTCTCGCTCAGCCTGTACGAGCCGGTGGGCGCGGCACAGGGCGAACGCCGCTTCAAGATCTTCCGTACGGGCCGTCCCGTCTCGCTGTCCGCCGTGCTGCCCGTGCTGCAGGCGCTCGGTGTCGAGGTCGTCGACGAGCGGCCGTACGAACTGCGCGCCAACGACCGCACCCGCGCCTGGATCTACGACTTCGGGCTGCGGCTGCCCGCCGTGACGATGGAGCGCCAGCACGAGCTGGGCGAGGAGGCGCGCGAGCGCTTCCAGGAGGCCTTCACCGCCGTCTGGACGGGCAAGGCGGAGAACGACCTGCTCAACTCCCTCGTGCTGTCCGCCGGGCTGACATGGCGGCAGGCGATGGTGCTGCGCTCGTACGCCAAGTACCTGCGGCAGGCGGGCGCCACGTTCAGCCAGAGCTACATGGAGGACACCCTCCGGCACAACGTGCACACCACACGTCTGCTGGTCAGCCTGTTCGAGGCGCGCATGTCGCCGGGGCGCGCGCGGGCGGGCCACGAGCTGACCGACGGGCTGCTGGAGGAGCTGAACGGCGCGCTGGACCAGGTGGCGAGCCTGGACGAGGACCGCATCCTGCGGGCCTTCCTCACCGTCATCAAGGCCACGCTGCGCACGAACTACTTCCAGAAGGACCGGTTCGGCGAACCGCACGACTACATGTCGGTCAAGCTGGACCCGCAGGCGATCCCCGAACTGCCCGCGCCCCGCCCGGAGTACGAGATCTGGGTGTACTCGCCGCGCGTCGAGGGTGTGCACCTGCGCTTCGGCAAGGTCGCACGCGGCGGTCTGCGCTGGTCGGACCGGCGGGAGGACTTCCGTACGGAGATCCTCGGGCTGGTCAAGGCGCAGGAGGTGAAGAACACCGTCATCGTGCCGGTCGGCGCGAAGGGCGGCTTCGTCGGCAAGCAGCTGCCCGACCCGGCAGTGGACCGCGAGGCGTGGCAGGCCGAGGGCATCGCCTGCTACAAGACCTTCATCTCCGGTCTGCTCGACATCACCGACAATCTGGTCGGCGGCGAGGTCGTGCCCCCCGAGGACGTGGTCCGCAGGGACGGCGACGACACGTACCTGGTCGTCGCGGCCGACAAGGGCACGGCGACGTTCTCCGACATCGCCAACGAGGTCGCCGAGGCGTACGGCTTCTGGCTCGGCGACGCCTTCGCCTCCGGCGGTTCCGCGGGCTACGACCACAAGGGCATGGGCATCACCGCGCGCGGCGCGTGGGAGTCCGTCAAGCGGCACTTCCGCGAGCTGGGCCACGACACGCAGACGCAGGACTTCACGGCGGTCGGCGTCGGCGACATGTCCGGCGACGTGTTCGGCAACGGCATGCTGCTGTCCGAACACATCCGGCTGGTGGCCGCGTTCGACCACCGGCACATCTTCCTGGACCCGGAGCCGGACGCCGCCACCTCGTACGCCGAGCGCCGGCGGATGTTCGAACTGCCGCGCAGCTCCTGGGCGGACTACGACACCGACCTGATCTCGGCGGGCGGCGGCGTGCACCCGCGCAGCGCCAAGTCGGTGCCGATCACCCCGCAGGTGCGGACCGCGCTCGGCATCGACGCCGGGGTCACCAAGATGACGCCGGCCGAACTGATGCGGGCCATCCTGCGCGCGCCGGTCGACCTGCTGTGGAACGGCGGCATCGGCACGTACGTGAAGGCGTCCACCGAGACGCAGGCGGACGTCGGCGACAAGGCCAACGACTCCATCCGCGTGGACGGCCAGGACCTGCGGGTCAAGGTCGTCGGCGAGGGCGGCAACCTGGGCCTGACCCAGCTGGGCCGGATCGAGTACGCGCGGGGCGGCGGGCCCACCTCCAGCGGCGGGCGTACCAACACCGACGCCATCGACAACAGTGCCGGTGTGGACACCTCGGACCACGAGGTGAACATCAAGATCCTGCTCAACTCGGTCGTCAGGAACGGCGACATGACGGTCAAGCAGCGCAACAAGCTGCTGGCCGGCATGACCGACGAGGTCGGCGAGCTGGTGCTGCGCAACAACTACGCGCAGAACACCGCGCTGGCCAACGCCGTCGAGGGCTCGCCCAGCCTGCTGCACGCTCACCAGCGGTACATCAGGAAGCTGGTCAAGGACGGCAAGCTCAACCGCTCGCTGGAGTTCCTGCCGGGCGACAAGCAGATCCGCGAGCGGCTGGCCAACAGCCAGGGCCTCACACAGCCCGAACTGGCCGTCCTGTTCGCCTACACCAAGATCACGGTGACGGACGAGCTTGTCCGTACCGGGCTGCCGGACGACCCGTACCTGCAGCGGCTGGCGCACGCGTACTTCCCGCAGCCGCTGCGGGAGCAGTTCGCCGAGGAGATCGACGCGCACGCGCTGCGCCGCGAGATCGTCACCACGGTGCTCGTCAACGACACGGTGAACACCGGCGGAACGACCTTCCTGCACCGGCTCAAGGAGGAGTCCGGCGCCTCGACGGAGGAGATCGTGCGGGCGCACACCGCGGCCCGGGCGATCTTCCGGCTCGGCGACATCTGGGACGCCGTGGAGGCGCTGGACAACCAGGTCTCCGACGAGATGCTCACCAGCATCCGGCTGCACTCCCGGCGGCTGGTCGAGCGGGGCACCCGCTGGCTGCTCAACAACCGCCCGCAGCCGCTCCAGCTGGCCGAGACCATCGAGCTGTTCCGGGACCGGGTCGAGGAGGTCTGGAGCGAGCTGCCCAAGCTGCTCAAGGGTGATGACCAGGAGGTCTTCCAGGAGCTGTACGAGCAGCTGGAGAACGCGGGCGTGCCGGCCGAACTGGCGCTGCGGGTGGCGGGTCTCGAAGCCGCCTTCCCGGCGCTGGACGTGGTCGCCGTGACGGGGCGTACGGACAATCCGCTGCTGGACGTCGCCGCGGTCTACTACGACCTCGCCGACGAACTCGGCATCACGCAGCTCCAGTCGCGGGTCAGCGAGCTGCCGCGCGCCGACCGCTGGCAGTCCATGGCGCGGGCCGCGATCCGCGAGGACCTGTACGCCGCACACCAGCTGCTGACGGCCGACGTGCTGGCGGCGGGCAGCGAGGATGCGACGCCGGGCCAGCGGTACGAGGCGTGGGAGGAGAAGAACGCCACGGTGCTCTCCCGTGCGCGGGCGACGCTGGACGAGATCCAGTCCTCCGACACGTTCGACCTGGCGAACCTGTCCGTGGCGATGCGCACCATGCGGACGCTGCTGCGCAGCAACCGCTGACAGTTCTGCACCGACAGCGCTGACAGTCCGGCGCCGGCGGTGCTGACAGTCCGGCGCTGAACGTGATGAAGGGGCGGGCGGTTTTCCGCCCGCCCCTTCGGCTGTCCGCGGGTCCGGCTGTCCGCGCGCCGGTCACGCCGTCTTGGCGGGTGCTTCCCCGGGTGCGGCCGTCCGCTCCGCCTCGGCGGCGTGCGCGGGAGCCGGACGCATGGACAGCGTCAGGTCGTTCGTGGCGGTGAAGCGCAGCCGTGCGGCCGTGCCGCCCAGGGCGACGGGCGGAGTGACGTCCGTACCGCGGCGGTCCGCCAGGTCGCCCAGGATCCGGCCGACCCGGACGGCCGGGGCCTCGCCGCCGGGGCGCAGCCACAGGTCCCAAGTGACGTTCCCCGCCCCGGAGTCCAGGGCGGCCGGAAGGTCGTAGGGGAGCTCGGCCTCGACCACGGGCGCACGGTCACCGTCGTGCTTCTCCCGTACCCGTACGGGGAGTTCGAAGCTGTGCTCGTCCTCCGAGCGCGCCACGGCCACGAGCGAGCACTCCGCACCGTCCCCCGCCGTGCCGGCCCCGTCCGTCCCCTCCACGGCGGCGTCGGCCCCCTCTCCGGCGGCGGGCGGTGCGGCGGCGCTGCCGTACAGCATCGCCCGGATCCGGAAGCCGCGCCTGTCCAGCGTGATCCGGTCCACTTCGGCGTGCCCCCGCCGGTGCCAGGCGTGCACGGCCAGATAGCCGTCCCGCGTGGTGTACGGCACCCAGGGCACCAGCGCGCCGTCCCCGTCCAGCGGGACGGGAGCGCTCAGCAGGCGCGCGGTCTCCACCAGTTCGGCGTGTACGCGCCGGCGCCGTCCGTCCGCGGCGCGCTCCACGTACGTGTCCCAGCGGGCCTCCGGCAGGAGCGCGTGTGTGCCGCGTTCCACGCGCACGGTGACCCAGCGGCCGTCGTCGCCGCCGGAGGCCGGCAGCGGGACGCGTACGGGCTCGGCGTCCGGCATGTGCCGGGCCCGGAGCAGCAGGGACCGTTCACCGTACGGCAGTTGGGCCGCGTCCAGCCGTACGGTCAGCGAGCCGTCCGCCTCGGCCCGTACGCGGGCACGCTGGCGGCGCAGACCGGACCCCGGAACGGGGCGCTGTCCGCGCAGCATCCGCGCCACGGGCCGGGCCACCGGTGCGACAGTACGGCGCACACGGCGGCGCAGCGGCGGCCGTCCCGCGGGCCGTACGGGCAACGGGACGACGGGCGGCGGGAGTTCGGCCGCGTCCCTGCGGCGCGGGGACAGATTGGCGCTGAGCTGTTCGATGAGCCGCTCGTACTCGGCGGCGATCCTGTCGGGCGCGTAGCGCTGTGCACGCTGGAGGGCCTCGCGGCCCATCCTGTGCCGCAGCGCGGGGTCCTCGATGAGCTGAAGCAGCGCGTCGGCGTACGAGCGGACGGTTGCGCGCTCGTCGTCGGCGAGCGGCGAGAGCAGTCCGTCCCGGCCGTGGGTGATGATCTCGCCGGGGCCGTACGGGCAGTCGGTGCTCACCACGGGCACGCCGCAGTGCATCGCCTCGACGAGGGTCATGCCGAACGACTCGGCGCTGGAGGACACCGCGGCGATGGCGCCCTTGGCCCACTCGGCCTCGATGGGGGAGTGCGGGCCCATCAGGAAGGCGCGGTCGGACAGGCCGAGGCTGTCGATCAGCGCGCGCAGCTGGTCCTGGCGCCTCCCGCGACCATACAGACGCAGCCGCCAGTCCGGGTGCTTTTCGGCCACCAGCGCGAAGGCGCGCAGCAGCCGGTCGTAGCGCTTGATCTTCAGGAGCCGTCCGGCGGCGACGATCAGTTTGCTGTCGCCGTCCGAGGGTTCCACGTCGGGAGCCGGCACGGCGTTGGGTATGCAGAGGACCGTGACGCCGCTGCGGCCGGGCTGTGAGCGGCTCCCGGGGACCGTCGCGCGGTATCCGGCGGCGTCGGCGTACGAGACGGTGACGAACGCGTCAAGCCGCGTGATGGCGGCGTCCTGCTGCGCGCGTATGTGCGGACTGTGCATCTCGTGCGTCAGGTGCTCCTGGCCGATCCGCAGGTACCGGTCGCTGCCGTGGGCGGCCAGCGCGTCGACGAGCTTGGGGCGTGTGGCGATGACCACATCCGCGTCGGTGCCGCGCAGATAGTCGCGGAGGCGGACGTCGCCGAGGTGGGTGGCGATGCCGCGTTCGAAGTGGTCGGAGCCCTCGGTGAAGCGGGCGCTGGGGCGGTGGAAACGGGGGTCGTCGCCGTCGTAGGCGGGGGAGTCGCGGCGCAGGTCGATCAGCGGGGTGAGGGTCACCCGCGGGTCGAAGGGCAGGGCGGTGCTGCTGACGTGCTGCCGGACGCTCACGACCTCGACGGTGTGCCGTGCGGCGAGCGCGCGCGAGAGGTTCACGGTCGACCGGATCGTGCCCCCGATCCCGTACGCGTTGTCCAGCAGGAAAGCGATCTTCATGTCCGGTCGGCGTCCTTACCCGTGTGGCGCTCCGGGCATGGCGGATGCCCGATTCACAGGTATTTTTCCCTCGATGTAGTGAAGATGCGACTTGGCGGGATAAGGACCATGAGGGCGGCAAAGACGGCGTAGGCCCCATGCGTGGCCTGCTGGTCTGTTTCGATCCGCTCAGTGGCCGGTGGATGGCTGATTTCGCTCTTTCGGGCTGCCGAATGCCTGCCCCATGTCCCAAACGGCACGCGGCACGCCTACCGTCTGAGGCAATGTCCTCCGACACCATCAACCTCCCCCGCCTCTCCGCCGCTCACGCGGACGAGTCGTCCCCCACGGGCAAGCCGGCTGTCGTCCCCCCGCCGGCCAAGGGTGCCGTCCGCGATCCGTTCTTCGACAACGCCAAGTACCTGTTGGTGGTGCTCGTCGTGATCGGGCACAGCCTGGGGCCGATCGCCGGTGACATGCGTGCGGTGACGGCCGTCTACATGGTCGTGTACGCGTTCCACATGCCGGCGTTCGTGATGATGTGCGGCTATTTCTCCCGGAGCTTCACGGGCCGGCCCGACCAGGTGCGGAAGCTGATCACGGGCGTACTGCTGCCGTATCTGGCCTTCTATGTGATCTATCAGCTGATGTACAAGCTGGCCTGGGGCAGAGAGTTCAAGATCTCCATCACGGAGCCGGAGTATCTGCTGTGGTTCATGATGGCGCTGCTGCTGTGGCGGCTGACCGCTCCGGTGTGGCGGGCCGTGCGCTGGCCCGTGGCGATCACCGTGCTGGTCTCGATCGGCGCCGGACTCACCAACACCGGTTATGACCTGGGTCTTTCGCGGGTCCTGATGTTCCTGCCGTGGTTCGTGCTGGGGATGCAGCTGCGCCGTGAGCACTTCCGGGCGCTGCGCTCCCGGATCCCCAAGCGCTGGGCGTTCGTGGCGATGACCGCCGCGCTCGGAGGCGCGTGGGTGGTCTCGCCGTACGTCACGTCCAACTGGCTGCTCATGCAGATGGGCAACGACGATCTGAAGGTGTCCGCGCCCGTCTACGCCGGCATGCGGATCCTGCTGTTCGTCCTGAGCGGTGTGCTGACCGTCGCGTTCCTCGCGCTGGTGCCGCGGCGCGAACTGCCCATCACGGCCCTCGGCGCCGTGACCATGTTCCCGTACCTGCTGCACGGCCTGGTCGTGAAGACCTTTGAGGGGCTGGGGGGTTACGAGTACGTGTACAACGCGGGGGTGATCGGTGCCGCCGTGCTGGTGTGCGCGGCGGTCGCGCTCGCACTGCTGCTGAGCACCGCCCCCGTGCGTTACGCTCTCCGCCCACTCGTCGAACCGCGGTTCCCGCGCTGGCTGGAACCCGTCTCGCCGGGACAGCACCGGCGTACTGCCTTCGACGCCTTCGATCCGTCGGCCCCGGCTTCCCGGACGTCCAACAGAAGTTGAACCACCGGTGGACGTCGCGGGTCGCCTGCGGGAACCTCTCCGGCCGGGCACGGTTCGATGTGCGAATCCAGGCAGTGGACCGCTATACATGGCCGAGGGGCTTAGGCTGCCCTGAGATGCTCCCGTCGTCTGAGGAGATGCGCTCCGCATGACAACCGCAGCAACACCTACCGACAGCAACACCGCCGCAGAGGAGAATCTGCCCAAGCCGCAGAGTTTCTACGACGTCAAGGGCTGGTTCTTCAACGGCGATGTCGTCCTTTTCGACTGGTTCCTCGAGCGCCAGCGGCGCCTGGAACAGCAGGGTGACCTGCTCGAAATGGGCGCATACATGGGGAAGAGCGCGATCATGATGCGCTCGTACCTGCGCGATGAAGAGACGTTCACCGTTTGTGACCTCTTTGATTCCGAGGCCCCCGACGAGCACAACCAGAGCGAGATGCACGGCTCTTACTCCACGCTCACCCGCCGTGCTTTCGAGGCCAACTACCTCTCCTTCCACGATGAGTTGCCGCGCATCATCCAGGCGCCCACCTCGGTCGTTCCGGACAAGGTCGAGGACGACAGCTGCCGCTTCATCCACATTGACGCCTCGCACCTGTACGAGCACGTGTGGCCGGACATCGCGGCCGCCCGCAACGCGCTGAAGGACGACGGCATCGTCGTGCTGGACGACTACCGGTCCGAGCACACGCCCGGCGTCTCCTGCGCGACCTGGCAGGCCGTCACCGAGGGTGACCTCAAGCCGATCTGCGTCAGCGGGCAGAAGTTCTACGGCACTTGGGGCGACCCGAAGCCCGTGCAGGACGAGCTGTACAAGCAGCTCAAGGAGCGCGGCGACTGCTGGCTGCAGATGCAGGAGGTCGCCGGGCACAAGCTGCTGCTCGCCGTCGGCAAGAAGGCGAAGCGCCCCGCGCTGCCGGTCTCGCGGCACGCGAAGAGCGGCGCCGCGAAGGTCGCACGGCAGACGGCCCCGGTCGAGTCCAAGGGCGCGGCCCCGCGTGCCGCGGTTCCGGCACCGGGCTCCTCGCGGGCCAAGAAGCTCGCGAAGGACCTGCTGCCGCCGATCGTGACGCGCGCCATCGTGCGCAATCGCAAGCGCGGTTGACGGTCACAGGCACGTTTGACGGGGCCCGGGACACACTCCCGGGCCCCTCGGCGTAGGTGCGACAGGCGGGTGTTCGCGGATGTGACAACGTCCGTGACTGCGCGTACTGTCCCGCGCATGATGTGGCGGAATACCTCATTCAGCAGCGCACGGAGCGGAGCGGCGCGGACGGGCCGGGCCATCCCGGAGGGGTAGCTGTCCGACGCAGTGCCGCGCCGTTCCCGTGCCGCCGAGAAAGGTCGTCCCCACACTCATGGTGCCTCGCCTCACGGTCATCGTTCCCGTACGCGATGTCGAGCCGTACCTCGACGCCTGTCTGAACTCCCTCGCAGGGCAGACCCTGACCGACCTCGAGGTCGTCGTGGTCGACGACGGTTCGCGCGACGATTCCGCGGCCCTCGCCCGGCAGTTCGCCGACGCGGACGCACGCTTCCGGGTACTGACGCAGCCGCGTACGGGACCCGGCGCCGCCCGTAACGCGGGAGTGCGCGCCGCCAGCGCCGGCACCGAGTTCCTGGCCTTCGTCGACGGCGACGACGTCGTGCCCCCGCAGGCGTACGAGCGGATGCTGGGCTCGCTCGACGAGACCGGCTCGGACCTCGCGGCCGGCAACGTCATGCGGCTGCGCACCAACGGCGAGCTGCGGCAGTCCTCCTGGCTGTACCGGCCGGCGCGCAGACCCCGTCTCGGGGTGCACATCAGGGACGACCACGCCCTGCGGCACGACCGTACGGTGTGCAACAAGGTCTTCCGGCGGTCCTTCTGGGACAGCCACGGGTTCGCCTTCACGGAGAGCGGTCTGGACGAGGTGCTGGCCGTCGTGCAGCCGGCGCACCATCTGGCCGCTTCCGTCGATGTGTTGAACGACACCGTGTACCACTGGCGGGAGCGCATCGGGGTGCACCAGGCGGCCACCACGGCGCGCCGCTCCTCACCCGGCGGCATCCGCGAACAGGTGGCGGCCGTCCAGGCGGTGAGCAGCTTCCTCGCCGAGCACTACGGCGACGCCGAACCGGAGCACAAGCGGGCCTTCGACGGGCTGGCGCTCTCCAGCCACCTGTGGCCCTACGTGGAGTCCCTGTCGACCGGCGACCAGGACTACCACCAGGAATTCCTGCGCCAGGCCAACAACTTCGCCGACACCGTCGACCCCTCCGTACTCGCCGGACTGCCGCTGCATCTGCGGGTCAAATGGCGGTTGATCCGGGAGCGCAGGATCGCCGCCCTGCTGGACCTCCTGGAATTCGAACAGGACAATCACAGGGCGTTCTCCGTACGCGGTCTGCGGCGCAGACTCGCGCACTATCCGACCGTGCCGGACGGTGCCGTCCCGCGCGAGATGCTCGCTCTCGACAAGCGCGACCTGCCGCTCGTCAGCCAGCTCCAGGAAGCCGTGTGGCGCGACGGCAAGCTGCACCTCAAGGGCTATGCGTACGTGCGGAACCTCCCTGCCGACGTGCGGCGCAGATCCCTGAAGACCGCCGTCGTGCGGCTCGGCAGACGGCGTGTGCTGCCGCTGCGGGTGCGCACCGTGCCCTCCCCGGAGGCCACGTACCAGTCGCGCCAGGACCTGCACCGGTACGACAGGGCGGGCTTCGAGATCGTCGTCGACCCGCGCAGGCTGCGCACCAAACGGCGCAGCGCCACATGGCAGTTGGACATCGCACTGCTGCACGGCAGTCTGGTGCGGCGCGGCGGGCTCGGCACCGACAGCGGTGTGACCGCGCCCGCGGTGCACTATCTGGACGACCACACGCGTGTCGTCCCCTCGTTCCGCAAGAAGCGTCTCCAGCTGCAGGTCGAGCATGTGCCGGCGCGGCTGGACGGGCACAGCCGGGAGGGCGACGCGGTCCGGCTGGACGGTGCCGTACGGAACGACGAGGCCGCGGGCGAGGAGGCCCGGCTGCAGATCAGCCACTGGCACTCCGACGCCGAGGTGAGCTGCCCCGTCGTCTGGGGCGAGCACACCGGTCAGGGCGGCGAGTGGCAGCGGTTCAGCGCCCTCGTGCCGCTCGCGGAGATCGAGGACGCGCGGCTGCGGCAGCCGTCCGTCGAGGAGGGCGGCAGGGCGCCGCGGCGCACCGAACCGTGGGCCGTACGGCTGGTGTTCGGCGGCGAGCCGGGCGAGCAGGGAACCGGCAGGCCGGCCGTGGCGGACACGGACGGCGCCGACGGCGCTGAGCTCGCGAACGGCGCCGTGACCGGCGCGGAGGCCGCGGACGAGAGCCCCGACGAGAGCGAGGGCGCCAACGAGCGCCGCTACTCGCTGGCGGTGCGGGGCCGCACCGAGCTGGGCCGCTACCCGCTGGGCACCGATCTGCGGCTGGGCGGTCTGACGCGCGAACTGTGCGTCACCGTCAGCACGTACGGCAATCTGCAGCTGTGCGACCAGACGCTGCAGCCGGTCGCCGACACGGCGTTCTGGCGCAGCGCCGACGAGCTCGTCGTGGAGGGCAGTTACCCGCGCCAGGAGGGCGCCGGCACGGAGGACACCGAGTCGGTCCAGCTGGTGCTGCGGCACAGCAAGACGCTCACCGAGGCGGTGCTGCCGGTCACCCTGAAGGACGACCGGTTTCACGCCAGAGTGGCGCCCGCCGCCGTGCCGGGAGCCGGCAGCAGGCTGCCGCTGGGCGAAGGGCACTGGTACCTCTTCTTCCGCGACAGGGGCGCCACCGACATCCACCGGGACGCGCCGGTACGGCTGCTGCCCGCCGAGCACAACACCCTGCCACTGCAACGCACCCTGGGCGGCCGGGAGTTCACGCTGGAGCGCAGGTTCCACGACCGGCTGCTGCTGGTGTCCGGGTCCGTGCTGGAGCCCGAGGACCGCGGCGGCTACCGGCAGCGCAAGCTGCGCGGCGAGTACACCCGGAAGTACGCCGAGAAGCCGCTGTGGCCCACCGTGCTCTACAGCAGCTTCGACGGCCGGCAGTTCTCCGACTCCCCGCGCGCGGTGTACGAGGAGCTGGTCTCCCGGGACACCGGTCTGGAGCACCTGTGGGTCGTCGCCGACCAGCAGGCCGAAGTACCGGCAGGCGCGCGGGCGGTGACGCGGAACAGCGCCGAGTGGTACGAGGCGCTGGCCAGATCGCGCTACATCGTCACCAACGGGCAGCTGCCCGACTGGTTCCGCAAGCGGGAGGGCCAGTACGTCGTACAGACCTGGCACGGCACCCCGCTGAAACGGATCGGCAAGGACCTGGAGGGCGGCGAGTTCTCCAACCCGGTCTACATCGCGTCGCTGGCCGAACGCTCGCGGCAGTGGAGCCTGCTGGTCTCCCCGAACAGCTTCAGCACGCCCATCCTGCGCCGGGCCTTCATGTACGAGGGCGAGATCCTGGAGTCCGGCTACCCGCGCAACGACCTGCTCTTCTCCGCACAGCGGGAGAAGCGGGCCGCCGAGGTGCGCGAGGAGCTGGGGCTGCCGCAGGACAAGAAGATCGTGCTGTACGCGCCGACGTGGCGGGAGGACCGTCCGCTCGGCTTCCAGAAGTACGAGATGGACTTCCGGCTCGACCTGGAGGCGGCCGAGAAGGCGCTGGGCGACGACACCGTGCTGCTGGTGCGCAAGCACTACATGGTGTGCGGCCCGGTGCCCGGCGCGACGAGCGGCGGCTTCGTCCGGGACGTCACCAACTACCCAGATGTCAACGCCCTGTTGCTCATCTCCGACGTGCTGGTGACCGACTACTCGTCGCTGATGTTCGACTTCGCGCAGACCGGCAGGCCGATGCTGTTCTACACGTACGACCTGGAGCGGTACCGGGACACGCTGCGCGGCTTCTACTTCGACTTCGAGCAGCAGGCGCCCGGACCGCTCATCGAGTCCGGTGAGGAACTGATCGAGGCGCTGCGCAACCCCGAGCGGGCGACAGCGCACCACCAGGACGCGTACGAGGAGTTCTGCCGCACCTTCTGCGATCTCGACGACGGCAGCGCCGCCGCTGCCGTCGCCGGTCGCATGCTGGAGTCCCGCAGGCCGCTGAGCCCGTGAGTCCGGTCAGCCCGTGACCCCGGCGCCCTCCGCCGTCTCGGTCTCCGGGGCCGGCGGGGTGCCGGCCGGGACGGCGGCGGGCGCGGGCGTACGGGCCTCCAGGGGGAGCGGCGGCCCGGGCTCCTCGCCGAGGATCACCCTGCGCACCACGCGCTCCGCGGCGTGTCCGTCGTCGAAGTCGCAGAAGCGCTCCCGGAATCCGGCGCGCAGCCGCTGCGACCGCTCGCCGTGCCAGGCGCCGGTGGAGAAGATGTCGATCAGTTCGTCCTCGGTGCGCGCGACCGGACCGGGCGGGGTCTCCATGAGGTCGAAGTAGGTGCCGCGTGTCGCCCGGTACGTCTCCCAGTCGTCGGCGTGCACGACGACCGGCCTGTCGAGGTGGGCGTAGTCGAACATGATGGACGAGTAGTCCGTGATCAACGCGTCGGCGGCGAGGCAGAGTTCCTCGACCGACGGGTGCCGTGAGACGTCGATGACGGCGTCCGAGGCCCCGCCGGAGCCGGTCTGTTCGTAGAAGTAGTGCGGCCTCGCGAGGATCACGTAGCCGGGCCCCAGCGTGCGGGTGATCCGCTCCAGGTCGAGGCGGGGTACGTAGCCGCGCTGGTAGTCGCGGTGGGTGGGGGTGTAGAGCACCGCCGTGGCGCCGTCGGGGATGCCCAGCTCCGCACGGATGCGGGCGACGTCGCCCGCGGTGGCGTTGTACAGCACGTCGTTGCGCGGATAGCCGTAGTCGAGCGACTCGAAGTCCGAGGGGTACGCGCGCTCCCACATGAGCGTGGAGTGCCGGTTGGAGGAGAGGCTGTAGTCCCAGCGGTCGACGCTCCTGAGCAGCCTGCCGAAGTTCATGCCGGCGCCGCTCGCGGGGTAGTCCTGCTGGTCGAGGCCCATGTGCTTGAGCGGGGTGCCGTGGTGGGTCTGCAGATGGACCTGGCCGGGCCGCTTCGCCCACTGGGCGGCGAAGTTGACGTTGTTGACGAAGAACTTGCCGCGGGCGAGGGCCGTCCAGAACTCCTTGGAACCCGGGTGCAGGCGCTGCACCCCGGCCGGCAGGGTGTCGGCGTACTCGGGGGTGGTGATCCACGCGGTGCGGACGTGCGGCGCGAGCTCGCGGACCTTGGCCTCGATGGCGGCCGGGTTACACGCGTAGCCCTTGTTCCAGTACGCGGCGAAGACGGCGAGGTTCTCGTCGACGGGCAGCCGCTGCTGGAGCTTGTAGTGCGCGCGCAGTCCGGCCTTGCGGGCGTTCCCGTACAGGGTGCGGGCCCTGCCGCGCAGCTTTCCGCGCAGCTGTTCGGCGGTCCACAGGCCGTCGAAGGCGCGCCGGGCGCCGCGCCGCACGAGCTGGTGCCGCAGCTTGGTACGGCGACCGTACGGAACGGGCGCTGCCGGAGCCGGTACGTCGTCGCCGGGCAGGAAGCGGCGCGCCTGGTCGCGGCTGCGCCGGAAGAACTCGGCGCGCGCGGACCCGGGGAGCCGGCCGGGCGTGTTGTAGACGGTGGTCAGATGGTCGACCATCCGGCGGTAGACCATGTGCCGCCACGGGGCGAGTTCGGGGTGCTCGTCGAGGAAGGCGAAGACCCGCTCGTACTGTTCGAAGATGTCGAAGTGCTTGCGGCTCGTGGTGCCGAGGATGTTGCCCTGCCGCCGCTGGCGGTAGTGCACGCAGACCCGGTCGAGGACGGCGAGCGAGTCGGCGGCCATGAGTGCCGGGTAGCTCCAGGGCGCGTCCTCGTAGAAGCCGGCGGGGAAGGTGAGGCCCTGTTTCTCGACGTACTCCCGCTTGTAGGCCTTGTTCCACACGACGCCCAGCAGCATCATCAGGCGCGGCCGGTCGGTCAGCGTGAACACCGCCGGGCCCTGCTGGGAGAGCAGTTCGGAGCGGGGGTTCCGCTCGATGTGGCCGTCCCAGAACGTACGCGCGTAGTCGTACAGCAGTACGTCGGGGCCGCCGGTGGCGTCCAGCCTGTCGGCGACCGCCTGGAGGGAGCCGGGTGTCAGCGTGTCGTCGCTGTCGAGGAAGAGCAGATAGTCACCTGTCGCGTGCCGCATTCCGGCGTTGCGCGCGCGGCCGAGCCCGACGTTCTCCTCGAGATGAACGGCGGTGATACGGGGATCCTCCCCGGCCGCTCTGTCGATGATCTCGCCGCAGCTGTCCGGGGAGCAGTCGTTGACGGCGATCAGCTCGAAGTCCCGGAAGGACTGGGTGCGTACGGAGTCGAGGCACTCGCGGAGGTAAGCCTGCACATTGTGGGCGGGGACGATGACGCTGAAGCGGGGCAACGGGACATCCACTCGTCGACATATTGCGGGATCGGTAGTCACCGTAGGGAACGGCTGTCCGGAGTGTCGACCCAGAGCTGTCCATTTTGTGGTCAAAAGAGGTGGGTCTCTACGGGAGTGTTGCCAAGAATTGGTCCTGATGGACCACGAGCCGTAACCAAGTTCAATCAGCGGGGTTGAACCCGCCGACTCGCGGTCAACTCGCCTTTATCCAGCGTTAACTGACTGGCCGTGTGGACGGCACTGTCGATGCCGCGCGCGAGGGACGGTCCGGCACGGGGGAAAGCACAGGGTGAGTGATGATGGACTCTATGTGACAACCCGGCAGCGGGTGCGTATATTCCCGGACATGGAGTTGCGTAACGCCATTAATGGTGCACTTCGATCAGCCACTGGCTATGAGCTTCGCCGCGCGCAGCCGCGCACCAAGGGGGTCGCTCCGCCGCCTCCCGCAAAGCCGCAGCCCAGCCGTCCCCGGCCCAAGCCGCTCAGCTTCCCGGACGATTACGACGAGGAGGCGAAGGAGATCATCAGGGCCGTCAAGCCCTACACGATGACCTCCCACGAAAAGCTCAACGCCCTGATCTACGCCGTGCGTTACGTGGTGCGGCACAACATCCCGGGCGACATCGTCGAGTGCGGCGTGTGGCGCGGCGGCAGCATGCAGGCCGTTGCCAAGACCCTGCTCAGCAGCGGTGTGAAGGACCGCGACCTGCACCTGTTCGACACGTTCGAAGGCATGTCCGAGCCCACGGCCGAGGACGTCCGCGGCCGCGACGGCAAGTCCGCCGCCGAACTCCTCGCCACGCACGGCAAGGACCGCGCGGTCTGGGCGATGGCCGGCCTGGAGGACGTCCAGGAAGGGCTGCGCGCCATCCCCTATCCCTCCGACCGGCTGCACTTCGTGCGGGGCAAGGTCGAGGACACCGTCCCCGGGAACGCGCCGGAGCAGATCTCCATCCTCCGGCTGGACACCGACTGGTACACCTCCACCAAGCACGAGCTGGAGCACCTCTACTCGCGGCTCGTCAGCGGCGGCGTGCTGCTCCTCGACGACTACGGGTACTGGGAAGGCGCCAAGCAGGCCGTCGACGAGTTTCTGGAGGAGACCGGCGAACAGCTGCTGCTGCTCCGGATGGCCTCGGGCCGTATCGCGGTCAAGCAGTGAAGCGGTTCCGGACGGCGGCCGGGCCCGGCCGCCGCGGACTCTAGAGGAAGGCTGAGTACGTCCAATGGCGCCCGGAAACAGCGTCGTTGCTCCCTCCGCCCGGGGAGAGGGGGCCGGGCCGGCAGTCAGCGTCCTGGTTCCGGGGGACCGGGACAGCGTGGCGGCACGAGCCTCTGCCGAATCCGTACAACAGCAGACCCTGCGCTCCGTCGAACTGCCGGACTCCTCCGGGCTGCGCGAGGGGCTGGCCGGGGCCCGCGGCGAATGGGTCCTGGTGCTGACCGCCGGGGACACCCTGGAGCGGAACGCCTGCCGCAACCTGTGGGAGGCGGCCCTGCGTACCGGCGCCGACTGCGTGCTGGGCCGTACCGTACTGCAGCCCGTGGGCGGCAAGCCCGAGGACACGCTGGCGCCGCGTGAGATCTTCGCGCGCAGCAGGGTCGTCGGCTCCCTCGGCGAGGTGCCCGAACTGACCGCGCAGGACGGGACGCTGGCCGGCGAGCTGACCGGCGGCGCCCTGCTCCGCAGGGAGCTGCTGGAGCGGCACGGCGCCGACCCGGCCGCCGCCGTGGCCGGCGCGGACCGTGTCGCGCTGGTGCCCAACCTCGTCGTACGCCGCCTTCCGGACAGCTTCGTCACCCGCTGCGAACCCGACCCGGAACGCCCCGGAAGGCTCGCCCTCGCGGGGCACCTGGCAGCGCCCGCGGCGGAGAGCGGGGACGAACCGCCGCACTGCACCGTGGAGTTCCGGGCCCGGCGCTCCGGACGGCTCGTGGACCTGCCCGCCGACGACGTACGGCAGGAGGGCGGCACCCTGTACTGGCGGGCCTCGCTCCCGCTGTGTACCGCACTGCGCCCGCACGGTGTGCGCGAGACCTCGTGGGACCTGTGCCTGGTCACCGAGAGCGGCGACGGGAACAGGACGCGTGCCGTCAGCTATCCGGCGGCGCAGGGCGACGCGGCCGCCCTCACCGAGGACACCGACGTGACCGTGCCCGCCAGGGCCCGGCCCACCCGGCTGCTGGGCGACGCCTGGCGGGCGTACGTCACCGAGCACGGGCGGCTCGCGCTGAGCCTGGTGCGGCGCGCTCCGCAGGCGCGGTACGGCGGGGCGCTGCTCCGCCGCGCGGTCGCGCTGAGCCCGCTGCGCGTGCTGCGCGCCGGAAACCGGAAGCTGCGCGGCCGGCGCGACCGGATGCTGACCACGCAGGTCAAACTGCGGGTCTACGACCGGTGGTTGTGCAGGCTCCCGGTCCGCAAGGGGAGCGTCGTCTTCGAGAGCCGGCAGGGCGAGGAGTACGGCGGCAACCCCCGCGCGCTCTACGAGGAGCTGCGCCGCCGCCGGCCGCGGGCCCACTGCTCCTGGTCGTACGCCGAGTCGCCGGACGGCTTCCCCCGGGACGCGCGGCTGGTGCCCCGCTGGTCGTACCGCTATCTGCTGGCCCTGGCCCGCGCCGAGTTCTGGGTCGACGACCACGGGTTCCCGCACCACCTGCGCAAGCGCAAGGAGACCACTTATCTCCAGACGTGGCACGGCTCCGCGTACCGGCGCAGGGGCTTCGACCAGCCGGGCGTACGGGTGCGCACGGCCGCGGCGCGCGAGGAGCTGGAGCGGACGCTGAAGCGGTTCGACCACTTCCTGGTGCGCTCCGAGTACGACGTGCGGACGCTGGCCCCGGCCCTCCGTATCCCCGAGAAGAAGCTGCTGCGCACCGGCTATCCGCGCAACGACCGGCTGGTCGCCGAGCGGCAACGGGAGTGGGACCCGGGGCGGTTGCCCCGCGGGCCGCTGGCGGAGGCCCTCGGGCTGCCGGACGACAAGACGGTGCTGCTGTACGCCCCGACCCTGCGCGGGTGCGGCGGCGCACGGGGACGGACCCGGCTGCCGTTCGACGCGGAGCGCTTCGCCCGGAAGTTCGGGGACACATGCGTCCTGCTGTTCCGCGCCCACCCCGACGCCGGCCGGCCCGTCGTCGTCCCCGAGGCGGCGCGCGGCGCGGTCGTCGACGTGTCGGACCACCCCGACGCGACGGACCTCCTGGTGCTCGCCGACGCGCTGGTCACGGACGGCTCCTCGCTGATGTTCGACTACGCGCTGCTGCACCGGCCGATGGTCTTCTTCATCCCGGGCGCGGACGACCGCACGGACCAGGGCGGCTACTTCGACCTGCGCGCGTGCGCGCCGGGACCGGTGGCGGCGACCGAGGACGAGCTGTTCGCCGCGCTGGCCGGCCTGAAGGCCGTCGACAGCGACTACGCGGCGGCCCGGCGGAAGTTCGCCGAGGAGTACGGCGAGTACGACACCGGCGGTGCCGCGGCGGCCGTGGTGGAGCGGTTCTTTCTCACGGACGGGCACGGGAGGAGTGGCAAGTGAGCACGGGGCGTGACCTGTTCCTGATCTCCAACAACGGCAACTCGCTGAGCGGTGTGACCACGTGGATGCACCAGATGGCCCGGCTCTTCCAGTCGCGCGGGCACCGGGTGCACACCATCGGGATAAGGAAGGTGAACCGCAAGCACCCCGCGGTGGAGTCCGCCGACTATCCGGTGACTTTCCTGTACGACGGGGACCCGCCCCTTCCCTGGACGCCGAGCACGTTCCGCGACCGCTTCGACCGTGCGGCGCAGCGCCGGGAGGCCGAGCGGGTCGCGGAGCGGCAACGGCACTGCGACACGCTGTCCCGGCTCTTCAATGAGGCGCAGCCGGGCGGAATGGTGATCGTCGCCCAGGTGTGGGCCATGCACCTGGTGGCCGAGGCGGACACCGCGGGCCTGCCGGTGATCGGCATGAACCACAACTCCTTCGACTACACCCGGCAGTTCGGCGGCCGGTTCCGGCGCATCCAGCACTACTTCCGGGACGTCGAGCGCTTCCTCTCGCTCACCCGGGAGGACGCGGACCGGTGGATCGGGGAGGGCATGGACAACGCCGGCGCCATGCCGAACGCCCTTCCCTTCCTGCCGGAGGAGTCCTCGCCGCGCAAGGAGAAGGCCGTCATCAGCGTCGGCAGGCTGAACGAGCAGAAGGGTCTCGATCTGCTGCTGGAGACCTGGGCTCGGGTGGCGCCGCACCGGCCCGGCTGGAAGCTGCGGATTTACGGCAGCGGCCCGGACAGCAAGCAGCTGAAGCGGCAGTGCACCGCGCTCGGGCTGGACGACTCGGTCCAGTGGAAGGGCCGTACCCACGACGTGCCGGGGGCGCTGCGCAAGGGCTCGGTGTTCGTGCAGTCGTCGCGCGGTGAGGGCTTCCCGCTGACGCTGATGGAGGCGATGGCGACCGGGCTGCCCTGCGCGGCGTTCGACTGCGCCCCGGGCGTACGGGAGATCGTGCGGGACGGCGAGGACGGACTGCTGGCCCCGCCCGGCGAGATCGAGACGCTGGCCGACCGGCTGCTGGCGCTGACCGGCGACCAGGAGCTGCGGGACACGATGGGGGAGCGGGCCCGGGTGAACGTGCAGCGCTTCTCGGAGCGGGAGATCGCCGAGGAGTGGGAGCGGCTCTTCGCGCTGCTGGAGGCCTGAACCTCCGCTCCGTACACGGCAGTCGGGCCCCGGGCGCATCGCCCGGGGCCCGGCTCATTTTGCTGTGTGCGGGGGTCAGCCCGCGCTGGGCTCCGGTGAGGCCGCCTTCTCCGCGGGCGTGGTCTCCGCTGCCGTCGGCTCCGCGGGCGAGGGCTCCGCGGTGGCGTGCGGCACCGACTTGGGGCGCCCGCACTGGGTGCGCGCGGGCAGCGGCTTCGTCTTGGGGATGTGGTCCAGGCCGCCGAGCCGGTTGGCCCACCAGACGATCGGCGTCCGTACGAGGAACATCCGGGCGCGCCGGTACTTGCGGGGCTTGCGGAACACGCCGACGGAGTCGCCCCAGTAGGCGTGCTCGACGTCGATGGCCCCGTAGTCCAGGGGGCGCCTGCCGGGCGTCTTGCGGGGCGGGAAGTCGGTGAACGCCTCCCGGAGTTCGAGCCCGGTGTGGGCGGCCAGGGCGCGGAAGGCGTCCGGGTAGTACCGCCAGCAGTCCTGCGCGTCGTGTACGTGGCCGCGGGACGGGGCCGAGACGAAGGCGTGGCCGTGCGGCTTGAGGACGCGCGCGATCTCCAGCATCGTCGCCCAGAAGAACGGGATGTGCTCGAAGGCCTGCCCGGAGATGAGGGCGTCGACGCTGTGGGAACGCACGGGGATGCGGTACGGCTTGGGCATCACGCGGTCGACGTTCCTGCCGTCCATGATGTCCACGCCGATGTACTCGGCACGGTGCTCGGCGAGCAGATCGCGGTGGGTGACGCGCTGCTTGGGCGAGCAGCGGGCACCGAGGTCGACGACCCGGAGCGGCTGGTCCTTGGGGAGGTAGTGCTGGACGCACAGCTCCATCTGTTCGAAGGCGGAAGGGTGCATGGCGTGTCCTCGGGGTCCTTTCGCTGCCGGTGACGGTCGCTGCCGGCCCGTGGTCGGCGCCGGCTGTGGTGCGGGGTGCCGTGCGCTAGCGGGGCGCGACCGGCGCCTCCTCCTCGGGCGGCAGCGCGTCACCGGGCAGCGCCTGTCCGTCCGTCCCGGCGCCGGGGTCCTCGTCCTCGTGTTCCGGCCCGTGGGCCTCCTCCGCGAGGAACACGCGGCGGACCACGCGCTCGGCGGCGTGCCCGTCGTCGTACGAGGGGAAGCGCTCGCGGAACTCCGTGCGCAGCCGGTCGGTATGCGGGCCCTGCCAGGCGCCGGTGGAGAAGATGTCGATCAGTTCGTCCTCGCTGCGGGCGACCAGCCCGGGCGGGGTCTCCATCAGGTCGAAGTAGGTGCCGCGCGCGGCGCGGTAGGTCTCCCAGTCGTCGGCGTGCACGACGATCGGCCTGTCGAGCTCGGCGTAGTCGAACATGATGGACGAGTAGTCCGTGACCAACACGTCGGCGGCGAGGCAGAGTTCCTCGACCGACGGGTGCCGCGAGACGTCGATGACGCTGTCCGGGAGGGCGCCCGTCTCGTCCCGGCCGTGGAAGTAGTGCGGGCGGACGAGGAGGACGAAGCCGGGGCCGAGCTCCGCGGCCACGCGCCCCGGCTCCAGGCGGGGGACGTAGCCGCGCCGGTAGTCGCGGTGGGTGGGGGCGTACAGCACGGCTGTGGCGCCCTCGGGGACGCCCAGTTCGCCGCGGATCCGGGCGATGTCCTCCGAAGTGGCCGTGTGCAGCACGTCGTTGCGGGGGTAGCCGTACTCCAGCGTCTCGTAGTCCGCCGGGTACGCGTGCTGCCAGGCCAGCGTGGAGTGCCGGTTGGAGGAGAGGCTGTAGTCCCAGCGGTCGACGCGCCGCAGCAGCTTGCCGAAGTCCATGCCGTCCGCGCCGGCCGGGTAGTCCCGCAGGTCCAGGCCCATGTGCTTGAGCGGGGTGCCGTGGTGGGTCTGCAGATGGATCTGGCCGCGCCGCTTCACGTACGTGCCGGGGAAGTTGACGTTGTTGACGAAGAACTTGCCGCGGGCGAGGGCCGTCCAGAACTCCTTCGACCCCGGGTGCAGGCGCTGCACTCCGGCGGGGAGGGTGTGCGCGTACTCGGGGGTGGTGATCCAGGCGGTGCGGATGTGCGGGGCGAGTTCGCGGACTTTCGCCTCGATGGCGGCCGGATTGCAGGAGTAGCCCTTGTTCCAGTACGCGGCGAAGACGGCCAGGTTCTTGTCGACGGGGCGGAGGCGCTGCACGGCGTAGTGCAGGCGCAGGGCCGCCTTGCGCGCCTTTCCGTACCGCTCGGCCGTCCGCTTGCGGAGCCTCTTGCGGAACTGGTCGGTCGCCCACAGGAGCCGGAAGGTCCGCCGCGCCCCGAGCCGTACGAGCCGGAGACGCAGCCTCGTGCGGCGGCGCGGCACGGGGGCACCCTCGGGAGCGGGTTCCGACGGATCCTGGGCCGCGGACTGCGAGGCGCCCTGGGCCGCGAGCGGGTCCTCGGGCTCGAAACGGCGGGCGTGGTCGCGGCTGCGGCGGAAGAACTCGGCGTGTGTGCCCCGCGGCAGCCGTCCCGGAGTGTTGTGGACGGTGGTCAGGTGGTCGACCATCCGCCGGTACAGGAACGGCTTCCAGCGGGCCGTCTCCGGATGGTCGTCGACGAAGGTGAAGACCCGCTCGTACTGCTCGAAGATGTCGAAGTGCCGGCGGCTCGTGGTGCCGAGGATGCTGCCCTCGCGCCGCTGCCGGTAGTGCACGCACACCCGGTCGAGGACGGCGAGCGAACGGGCGGCCATGAGCGCCGGATAGCTCCAGGGCGCGTCCTCGTAGAAGCCGGGCGGGAAGGCGAAGCCGTGCTTCTCGACGAACTCCCGCTTGTACGCCTTGTTCCACACGACGCTCAGCAGTGTGAGCAGCTGCGGCCGGTCGGCCAGGGTGAACACGTCCGGGCCCTGCTGGGACAGCAGCCCGGCCCGGACGTTGCGCTCCGTACGGCCGTACCAGTACGTGCGCGCGTAGTCGAACAGCAGCAGGTCCGGGTCGCCGGTGGCGTCCAGCCTGTCGGCAACTGCCCGGAGGGCGCCGGGAGTCAGCGTGTCGTCGCTGTCGAGGAAGAGCAGATAGTCGCCGGTCGCGTAGTGCATGCCGGCGTTGCGGGCGCGGCCGAGGCCGACGTTCTCCTCGAGGTGCACCGCGGTGATGCGGGAGTCCTCCCCGGCGGCCTCGTCGATGAGGTCGCCGCAGTCGTCCGGCGAGCAGTCGTCGACGACGATCAGCTCGAAGTCCCGGAAGGACTGGGTGCGTACGGAGTCGAGGCACTCGGGCAGATACGCCCGCACGTTGTACGCGGGGACGATGACGCTGAAGCGGGGCAACGGGACATCCACTGGTCGACGCTGAGAGAGGGGGCTGCTACTCACCGTATGCAGGCGCCGACGCAGTGTCGACCAACTGGTGTCCGTTTTGCGGAAGAAAGGGGTGCTGCGCAGGAGGGGCGTGCAGGAGAACGACCCGTTTGGTGGAACGGACCGGGACCTGCACGCCCCTCTGCGGTGCTGTCAGCCGCCGGTTACGTCAGCTGCTGCTCCGCGGCCGGTTCGGCGTCCGGTGCCGTCTCGCCGGGCAGCGGCGCCGGCTTGCGCTCGGCCATCGGGATCACCGGCGGCAGGGCGTCCGCGCTCTCCCCGAGGAAGAAGCGGCGCACGGCGCGCTCCGCGGCCTTCCCGTCGTCGAACGTGCAGAAGCGGTCCCGGAACGCGGCGCGCAGGGTCGCGGCCTCCGTGCCGTTCCAGCGGCCCGAGCGGAAGAGCTCCGCCAGCTCCGCGTCGCTCCGTGCGAACGCGCCCGGCGTCTCGCCCGGCTCGCCCGAGAGCAGATCGAAGTACGTGCCGCGGGAGTTGCGGTACGTCTCCCAGTCCGGCGCGAAGATGACGATCGGCCGGTCGAGGTTGGCGTAGTCGAACATGATGGACGAGTAATCCGTGATCAACGCGTCGGAGGCCAGGCACAGTTCCTCGGTGGAGGGGTGCTTCGACACGTCGAGGATCAGGCCCCGCTCCTGCAGCCTGCGCAGTGTCCGGTTCTCGCTGTAGAAGTAGTGCGTGCGCACCAGCAGTACGTACTCGTCGCCCAGTTCGGCGCTGAGCCGCTCCAGGTCGACCATCGGCAGGAAGCCCTTGCGGTAGTCGCGCATGGTGGGCGCGTACAGCAGGGCCTTGCGGCCCGCGGGCAGCCCCAGTTCACCGCGGATGCGCGCGACGTCCTCGGCCGTGGCCGTGGCGTACACGTCGTTGCGCGGGTAGCCGCTCTCCAGGTGCTCGTACGGCGTGGGGTACACGCGGTCCCACACCTCGGTGGTGTGCGGGTTGGACGAGATGCTGATGTCCCAGCGGGCCGCGCGCTGCAGGAGCTTGCGGAAGCTCATGCCCTTGCCGGCCGCGGGGAACTTCTGCTGGTCCAGGCCCATGGTCTTCAGCGGTGTGCCGTGGTGCGTCTGCAGGTGCTTCTGGCCCGCGCGCTTGGCCCAGTGGTCCTGGAAGTTGACGTTGTTCACCAGGTACTTGGCGCGGGCGAGCAGCTCCCAGTAGCGGCGCGAGTGCGGCAGGACGTAGTCCGTGCCGGGCGGCAGCGCCTCGACGGCGCTCGGCCGTACGACCCACACGCTGTGCACGTCCGGCGCGAGTTCCTTGGCCTTCGCCTCGATCGCGGCCGGGTTGCAGGCCACGCCGCGGTCCCAATAGGCGCTGTACAGCGCGGTGTTCTCGTACAGCGGGAGCTTGCGCTGCAGCTGGTAGTAGCGCTGGTAGGCCTTCTTGCCGACCTTGACCTTCGCCTTGCGCGCCCGGTGCGGCAGCGCGCGCTTCACCTGCCCGGCCCGCCAGCGCGCGATGAACTGCGTGTACGAGCCCTTCGCGAGCAGCGCGAAGTCCTCCACGGACTCCTTGGTCGGATGGAAGTCCGTGGGGCGGGATCCGGCCGGCTTGTGCATGTTGTAGCGCCGGCTCGCCTCGCGGAAGAAATCCTTCCGGTCCTCCGGACGGACCCGGTCCTCCTTGCGGACGCAGAACAGCAGATGACTGACCATCCGCTCGAAGAGCAGCGGCCGTACCGGCTCCAGTTCGGGACGGGCGTCCAGGAAGGCGAATTGGGAGTCGTACTGCGGAAAGATATCGAAGTGTTTACGTCCGGGTGAACGTGTGATGGCGCCCTGATAACGCTGCCGGTAATCCACGCAGGTGAACGGGAGGCAGCCGATGCTCTCCGCGGTCACCATCGCCTCGTTGCTGAGCGGGGCGTCCTCGTAGAGACCCGGCTCGAAAGTGAGCTCGTTGCGCAGATAGAACTCGCGCTTGTACGCCTTGTTCCAGGCCACGTGGAACAGGTTGAGGAGCTCGGGACGCTCGGAGACGCTGTGGCTCTCCGTGCCCGTCTCGGCGAGCTTCTCCCCGAAATCACTCGGCCGCACCCCGCCCCACCAGTACGAACGCTGGTGGTTGAAGACCAGCACATCCGGTGTGCCGCAGTCGGTCAACTGCTGGTCGATGGCGGCCAGGGAGCCCGGGAGATAGGTGTCGTCACTGTCGAGGAAGAGCAGGTACTCACCGGTGGCGTGCTCCACTCCCGCATTGCGGGCACGGCCGAGGCCGACGTTCTCCGGCAGGTGCAGTGCTTTTACACGCTTGTCGCGAGCCGCGTACTCATCAAGGATCCGTCCGCTGCCGTCCGGTGAACAGTCATCGACTCCGATCAGTTCTATGTCCGGAAATTGCTGCGAGAGGACCGAATCCAGACACTCGCGCAGGTATCCCTGGACCTTGAAGCAGGGAACGATGACGCTGAAACGAGGCATGACCACCAATCCTGACTGTGCGGGCGCGAGCGCGGGATCTGCTGACGGCTCACATCGGACCGCGGTGCGGCGTTGTGCGGTTCTTGCGCACAAGTGAACACTCCTGGTCGATTGGAGTGTAACCACAACGGCGTACGTAGGTTGTCACGATCAAGCTACTTGACCGCGCCCGCCATCACACCAGACACGAACTGCCTCTGAAAAGCGAAGAAGACAGCCAGCGGGATGAGCATCGAGACGAAGGCGCCGGGCGCGAGAACGTCGATGTTGTTGCCGAACTGTCGCACCTGTTGCTGAAGCGCCACCGTAACCGGTGGGTTGGCCGAGTCCGCAAAGATGAGCGCCACGAGCATGTCGTTCCAGACCCAGAGGAACTGGAAGATCCCCAGCGATGCGATCGCGGGGGCACCGAGCGGCAGCACGACCCGGGTGAACAGCCGGATCTCGCCCGCCCCGTCCAGCCGTGCGGCTTCGAGGAGTTCACGCGGGATCTCCGCGAAGAAGTTGCGCAGCAGGAACACCGCGAAGGGCAGCCCGAAGGCGGTGTGGAAGATCACCACACCTGCTGTGGTCTCGAAGATGCCCAGGGTGTTGAACAGCTTCGCCACGGGGATCAGCGCCACCTGGACGGGCACCACCAACAGGCCGACGACCAGCAGGAACCACCAGTCGCGGCCGGGGAAGTCCAGCCAGGCGAAGGCGTATCCGGCCAGCGCGCCTATGATCACCACGAGCGCGGTCGCCGGCACCGTGATGGCCAGGGTGGTGGCCAGCGAGTCGGTGATCTGGTCGTTGGACAGCAACGCGTCGTAGTTGGCGAAGGTGAGCTGATCCGGGTCGAGCACCCAGGGGAAGCGGGAGTTGAGGTCGAAGACCTGCCACCACCCGCTCGTGCCGATGTCGGCCGGATCGCGCAGCGAGGACGAGAGCAGCCCCGCCGTCGGCAGCAGCCAGAACAGCCCGATGGCGACGAGGGCGAAACGCACCGCCCAGTGCGCGGTGAAGGCGGCCAGCCGGGACTCGCCGGAGGGCGGCTTGCGTACGGCGCTGACCGTGCTCATCGGCGGGACTCCCTGCGCAGGCGGCGGACGTTGAGGACCATGACCGGCACGACGAGCAGCAGCAGCACGACGGCGATGGCGCTGCCCACGCCCTGGTTGGAGCCGGTGCCGAACGAGGCGAGATACAGCTGCAGGGCGAGGACGTTGGCGTCCTCCTGGTTGGCGCCCGGCGCGATGATGTAGACGAGGTCGAAGATCTTCAGCACGTTGATCATCAGCGTGACGAGGACGACCGCGAGCACCGGCGCCAGCAGCGGCACCGTGATCTTCCGGAAGACCTGCCACTCGCCGGCCCCGTCCACCCGCGCCTGCTCCAGGAGTTCACGCGGCACTCCCGCCAGCCCGGCCGCGATCAGCACCATCGCGAAGCCCGCCCACATCCAGATGTACGAGCCGATGATGGCCGGGGTGACCAGCCCCGGGCCGAGCCAGTCGACACCGTTGTACGGCGCCGCGAAGTTGCTCGCCGGCAGTGTCAGCCGGGCGCCGTCGGCCTTCGCCGGGAGGCTGTACGTCCCGTCGGCGCCCGTCTTCGCCTCGGCCACCACCTTGCCGCCCTCGACCGCCTGCACCGTGATCCCGGCGAGCGCCTTCTCCTTCGGGTCGATGGCGTCGGGCCGGCCCGTGCCACCGGGCGCGAAGTCCAGCCAGACGGTGCCGCTGATGCCGCCGCCCTCGGCTGCCGGCGCGGGCTTCGCGGGCGCCGCGCCGGCGGCGTCCTTCGGCGGCACGCCCACCAGGGGGAGGTTCGCCGGGTCCGCCGCGGAGACCGGCGAGGAGGTGGTGAAGGAACCGCCGCCCGACGGCTTCAGCGCGGCGTTCGGGCGGGGCCGGGCGCCGGGCCAGGCCGAGGCGTCGGTGAACGTGTCGTGGACGCCCACCCATACGGCGTTGGCGACACCGCGGTCCGGGTCCTGCTCGTACACCAGCCGGAAGATGATGCCGGCGGCGAGCATCGAGATGGCCATCGGCATGAAGACGATCAGCTTGAACGCCGTTCCCCAGCGCACCCGTTCGGTCAGCACCGCGAAGATCAGGCCGAGCACGGTCGCGATCGACGGCGCGAAAATCACCCAGACGAGATTGTTCTTGAACGCGGTGAGGATGGTGTGGTCGGTGAACATCTCCCCGTAGTTCTCCAGGCCGACGAAGCCGGAGCCGTCGGCGTCGAAGAAGCTGCGGTAGACGGAGTAGCCGATGGGATAGACGACCAGCGCGCCGAGCAGCAGCAGCGCCGGCAGCAGGAAGCACGCCGCCACCAGGGGCCGGGAGCGCATCACCGAGACCTGCGGCCGGGCTGCCGCGCCCCCTCCCGGGACGGCGGGCGTGCTGGGGCCGTCCGCGGACGGCGGTGTCGAGCTCGGCATGACCGTGCCCCCTGTCCGGGTGCTCAACTGTCCGGATACCGGCCGGTGCCGGCGCCGGGCCTCGCGGTGCGGGGCCTGCCGCCCGGCGGACGGCAGGCCCCGGTCTCAGTTCTTGTACGCCTTGGCCGCCGAGGCCTCCAGCGCGCGCTGGGCGCCCGCCACGTCCTTGGGGTTCTTCAGGAAGTCCTGCAGCGCCTTCCACTCGCCCTCGCCCTTGGTGCCGCCGAAGGCGGCGGGCGCCTGGTCCGACATGTCGAAGCGGAAGCTGTCGCCCGCGGCGACCAGCGCCTTGCCGATCTCGCGCTGTACGGAGTTCGGGTAGGCCGCCAGGTCCATCTCCTTGTTCGGGGAGATGAATCCGCCCTGCCCGGCCGCGCGGGCCGCCGCCTCGCTGGAGGCCAGATACGTGAGCAGTGCCTGCGCGCCCTTGCCGCTCTTCAGCGCCACAGCGGCGTCGCCGCCGGTCACCACCGGCGCTTCACCGTCCACCGAGGGGAACGGGAAGACCTTGGCGTCCGTGCCGATCTTCGCCTTGGTGTCGTTGACGATGTTCACCCCGACGAAGTCGGCCTCGAACACCATGCCCACCTCGGGAGCGTCGGTCGAGGCGAAGGTCTGCGACACGGACTTCGGGAACTCGGTCTGCAGCGCGCCCTTGTTGCCGCCCGCCAACAGGTCCTTCTTGCCGAACAGTTCGGCCAGCGTGGTGAGGGCCTTCTTGACGCTCGGATCGGTCCACTTGATCTTGTGCTGGGCGAGCTGGTCGTACTTCTCGGGCCCGGCCTGGGAGAGATAGACGTTCTCGAACCAGTCGGTGAGCACCCAGCCGTCGGCGCCGCCCACGGACATCGGCGCGACCCCGGAGTCCGCCAGCGTACGGGAGTTGGCCAGCAGGTCCTTCCAGGTCTTCGCCTCGCTGACGCCCGCGTTCTCGTAGGCCTTGGTGTTGTACCAGACCAGCGACTTGTTGGCCGCCTTGTAATAGACGCCGTACTGCTTGCCCTTGTGCGCGCCGAGGTCCTGCCAGCCCTTCGCGAAGTTCTTGCTCAACTGGGCCTGGGTGGCCGCGTCGACGGGCTTGATCCAGCCCTTGTCGGCGAACTGGTGCAGCACGCCCACCTGCGGCAGCATCGCCACGTCCGGCGGCTTGCCGCCCTCCACCTTGGAGCCGATGTACGTCGCGACGTTGTCGCCGGTCGGCACGAACTCGACCTGGGCGCCGGTGCGTTTCTCGAAATCGTCCAGCACCTTGCGGAAGTTCTTCTCCTCGTCGCCCGTCCACACGGCGGCGACCTGGAGCTTCTGCCCGTTGAGCTTCGGCAGCTTCACCGTCTGGCCTTCCGCCTGCGACCCGCCGCCGTCCTTCTCCCCGCCCTTGTCGTCGCCCCCGCCGCCACAGGCGGCGGTCAGCGACAGCGCGGCGGCGGCGAAGAGCGCGAGCGCGGCGCGAGCGGGCGTACGGCGTGTGCCCGTGCGCGGTGCGCCTCTCCGGCGTGGACCGCCGGGTGCCAGGCCGCGCACAGCGGCGTACGCGGTGCGTGAAGTGCGTGTCGTACGGACCGAGTTGCGCATGACTACCGCCCGTCCCCATACGCGGGATGCCGACGGGGGCCGCGGACGCGCCGGCCCCGCGGGGCCCGCGAGCCCTACGTCCCGTGCGGAAGTCCTATACGCGGAGTGGGGGGCGCCGCAATAGGCCGTCAGCTGTCAAGTACGCCTTCTTCACCACTCCGTGACCTGGGAGCCCCCGCCGGGCCCAGCGACTGGGCCGCGCGCTCGATCGCGCTCGCGAGGAGCGCGAGGTCGGTGGGGCCGTTGCCGAGCTCCCGCACCGGCCGCCGGGTGGGCGGATCGCCCGCCCGCGCCCAGTCCAGCGGAACGACCGTCGGACGCAGCGTCGCCGTCCGCGGAATGCGGCCCGTGACCCGGCCCGCCTGGAAGGACACCGGGGCCGCGCCGGCCACCCGCAGCGTGCCGCGGCCCACCACCGGCTCCTCGCCCTCGTCGTCGGCCCCGGACGGGCCCTCCGGCGCGCCGTCCCCGCCGGCGGGCGCGGTGCCCGCCAGCTCGATGCGCAGCGCCGCCGTACGGGCCAGCTCGGTGCCCGCCGTGCTGTCCGTGCGGGCGCTCGCCGCCACCAGGTGCACGCCCAGCCGGGCGCCCTCCCGGGCCACGGAGTCCAGCGCCCGGACGACCGAACCCGCCGCCGGGCGGCCCGGATTGCCCAGGGCCGGGTCGACGAGCGTGTCGAAGTCGTCCACCAGCACCACCAGCCGGGGCAGCCGCGGAAGCCGCGGCCGCTGCGGCTCGCCGTCCTCCCCGCCGGAGCCCGAACGGGTGCGCAGCCGCAGCGTGCCGCCCGAGGAGTCGGACTCCAGGTCCGCCGCGCCCTCCGGCGTACGGCTGCGCTGTGCGACGACCCGCCCGGGGTGCGGCTCCGCCGCGCGTGCGTACTCCTCGAACGTGCCCTGCTCGCCGATGAGTTCGGCGCGCTGCTTCAGCTCGGCGCTCAGCGACTGGGCGAACTCGCGCATCCTGCCCGGGTCCCCGGCGGTCAGATGCCCGTCCGTGTGCGGCAGCCCGGCGCACTGGCGCAGGCCGTCCCGGGCCGGATCGGACACGCCGTCCAGCAGCAACAGGCCGAGGCGGCCCGGACGGTCGCCCGCAGCGAGGGACGCGGCACAGGAGAGCAGCAGCTCCGTCCTGCCGGCGCCCACCGGGCCCGTGATCAGCGCGTGCCCGTGCTCCGCCGACAGACCGGCCTCCAGCGGGCCGTGCGGGCCGGCGCCGAGCACCAGCGCCGCGTGCCCCGCGCCTGTGCTGTCCGGCTCCGACCAGCGGGCCAGCAGCGCCGCCGGGGTGGCCCTGGCAAGACCCAGCTCGTCCAGCAGCCGCGAGCTGCGCGGCAGCGGCACGGCCGGCCGTGCCGCCGCGCGCGCCCGCGCGTCCTCGGCCTCCCGCAGGGGCGCCAGCGCCCGCGCGAAGCGCTCCGCCCAGGCGGCCGACACGGCGTCAACTGTCGCCACCGGCCCGGGATTTCCCGCGAGCTGCCCGCCGCCTGGACTGCTGCCCGGCGCGAGCACCATCCGTACGGCCGTCGCCACGGCGCCGCTCAGCAGCGCGATGCTGCCGCAGACGCTGAAGGCGGGCGAGACGGCGTGTGCGGCCTCCAGCGTCGCCGTGAGCGGCGAGGCGGGGGAGGCGGCGGGGGTCTCGGCGAGACACAGCGTGTGGATGCCCGCGACGGGCCCCTCGGCGGTCAGCCGGGCCACCGCGTCGCGCAGCGCCGCCGAACCGGGATCGCCGTCCACGACGAGCAGCGTGTACGGCCCGGGGTGCGGCCGCTGCCGGGCGGCCCCCGGCATCTCCAGACGGCGCGTCAGCTCGGCGGTGCGGGCCGCGGCCTGATCGCGGTCGTACGCCGTGAGCAGCCGGCAGTCCTGGCCGTGCGCCGGGACGAGATGCGGCAGCCAGCCCAGCCACGACCACTCCGCCGTCCGCGTCTCCACGTCCCGCGCGCGGTCCGCCGAGAGCAGCACGATCTCCAGCGTCGCCGGGCCGTGCAGCGCCGCCAGCTGTGCCACGACCGAACGGGCCAGCCCCGACAGCCGCGAGCGCGGCCCCGCGAGACCGAGCGAACCCGCCTCGCGCAGGCTCACCGTGACCGGCTCGCCGGAGCCCTCGCCCTGGTGCGCCGTGCCGAGCCGCACGGTCAGCGCGTCCGGATGGGACGGCTCGCGCTCCCACAGCCGCGGCCCCGGACCGAGCGCGGTGAGCAGCACCGTCGCGGGATCGGGCAGCGCCCTGCGGTCCCGCTGCGCCGGAACGCGGTGCGCCGCGGGAGGGCCGTCCGCCGGCGTGCCCGGGGCGCCCCCGGGCCGCGCCCCTTCGGCCTCGCGCGGTGTGCCGGCCCGCCCTCCGGCGAACCGGCGGGCCCAGGCCCCGAGCCCCTTGGACCGCGCCCGCTCCTGATCCGCCCGCGCCGGGGCGACACCCGCCCCGTGGGTGACCCCGCCGCCGGGAAACGGTGAGCCGGGACCTTCCGGCTCCGCCGTGCTGCCGGGCGCCGTACGCGCGTGCGGGACGTCGACGGGCGGCTGCGGGGCGGCTGCCGGTGGCGGTCCCGGCGCGTCAACGGGCGGGCCGCCCGCGGCACTTGAGGGGTGTCCCTCCGGCCGCGCGGGGCCCGGGACACGGGGCTCGGCCGACTGCCTCGGCGCGGCGGAACGGGCGGGCGTCACGGAGCCCGTACCCGACGTGGTGGCGCCGCCGGGGCCGTCCCCGCCCGCGGCCGCGGGCCAGGACGCGGCGGCGGGCGGCTGCGCCGCGCCGGCCGGGCCCGCCGACGGGGCGAGCCGGAGGCGGCCCTTGCCGTCCGGGGCCGGGGCCGGGACGGCGGGCCCGGCGGACGGGTCCTCCGCGGCGACCAGCCGGACCTCCGACTCGCCGAGCCGCAGCGTGGCGCCGGGCCGCAGCAGCAGCGGCCGCTCGCCGACCGGCCTGCCGTCCAGCGTCGTGCCGTTGGTGGAGCCGAGGTCCGTGACGGTGACGTCGCCGCTGTCGGTGACGGTCACCGCGCAGTGCAGCCGCGACACATCGGGGTCGTCCAGGGGCACGTCCGCCTCGGCCGAGCGCCCCAAGTGCACCTGTCCGCCCTGGAGAAGGTGCACACCGCCCGCGTCGGGGCCCGCCACCACGTGCAGCCGGGCCTTCGCCGAGTCGTACGCCGCGACGGCCGAGGCCGTGGAGACGGCGGTGGGCGGGACGGGTCCCGGTCCGTACAGCGAGACGGCCGCGCCGTCCAGCAGCGGGGGCTCGCCCAGCACGTGCCGGTGCGGGTCGAGCCGCTGCGTGCCCGCGAACACGGGCGCGGGGCCGTCGCCGGCCGCCGGTTCCGCTCCGCCGCCCGCAGCGGCGGACTCCGTCACCAGCGCGCTCGTCACGGCGGCCAGCACCGTGCCGACCGGGGCCGTCACGACGACGGCGGCCTCGCCGCACTCCGCACCGGCGCGTGCGACAGTCAGCCGGATCCGCATCGGCCCCTCCCGGTCCCATCCGCGTACTGCGCGCCCCCCACGGAGCGCACAACGCACTCGACGCCGGATGCATCCTCGCACCCGGCACTGACAGCTTCCCCCGTCCGTCTCCCGTCAATGATCTTGACCTTGTGACCTGGTGCGCAAGGGCCTGCGGCGGCCGGTCCGCCCGGCTGTCCGGGACGGAACGGGACCGATCGGCTCCGACTGTGATGTGTTCGACCCGAAACAATCTGCTGATCATCTCGTGCCTATTCCATGGCGGCACCGGACCGCCCGGTTTCGGTTCACAGGACTGTGCTGCAACCTCGGCGCCCCTGGTGTGCGTCTCCCGGGGGAGCCGCCCCCGTGCGCATCCGTACGAACACATCTGCGCAGTGTGGGCAGGCAGTCGGACGGACGCCTCGCGAGGCGGCACTATTGTTGATGGGATTGCCCCTTCAGCAAGCCCTTCAGCACTGCAGTACGAGACCAGGGAGCGCATGACGTGCGGCCGGTAGGCAGCAAGTACCTGCTCGAGGAGCCGCTCGGACGCGGCGCGACAGGCACCGTGTGGCGAGCGCGCCAGCGCGAGACGGCGGGAGCCGAGGCGTCCGTCGCCGGGCAGCCCGGTGAGACGGTCGCGATCAAGGTGCTGAAGGAGGAGCTGGCCAACGACGCGGACGTCGTGATGCGCTTCCTGCGGGAGCGCTCCGTCCTGCTGCGCCTCCAGCACCACAACATCGTCAGGACCCGCGACCTCGTCGTCGAGGGCGACATGCTCGCCCTGGTGATGGACCTCGTCGACGGCCCCGACCTGCACCACTATCTGCGGGACAACGGGCCGTTCACGGCCGTGGCCGCGTCCCTCGTGACGGCGCAGGTCGCCGACGCGCTGGCCGCCAGCCACGCCGACGGCGTCGTGCACCGCGACCTGAAGCCGGCGAACGTCCTGCTGTCCCAGGACGCGGAGGGCGCGATGCGCCCGATGCTCACCGACTTCGGCATCGCGCGGCTCGCGGACTCGCCGGGCCTGACCCGTACCCAGGAGTTCGTCGGCACCCCGTCGTACGTGGCGCCCGAGTCGGCCGAGGGCCGGCCGCAGACCTCCGCCGTGGACGTCTACGGCGCGGGCGTGCTGCTGTACGAACTGGTCACCGGGCACCCGCCGTTCTCCGGCGGCAGCACCCTGGAGGTGCTGCAGCGGCACCTGAGCGAGCAGCCGCAGCGCCCGCACGGCATCCCCGAACCGCTGTGGACGGTGCTGGAGCGCTGCCTGCGCAAGAACCCGGACGAGCGCCCCAGCGCGGTCAACCTGGCGCGCGCGCTGCGCACCGTCGCCAACGGCATCGGTGCGAACGCCACCGCCGAGCAGGCCGGCGCCGCCATGGGCGTCGCCGCGCTGCTCGCGCCCGACCCGGCGCCCGCGCAGGTGCCCGACAACGGTGCGGGGGACGGCAGTTCGGCCTCCGGCGGTGCGGGCGGCGCGGGAGCGGGCGGGGTCGCCGGCGCGGCCGCCGCGGGAGCGCTGGGCGGCGCGGCCGCCGGTGCCGCAGCCGGCTATGCCGCTGGCCACGCGCAGGACGCCGACGCCACCGAGATGCTGCCCCGTACGGCGGCGCACGGCCAGGAAGGCTTCGGCCAGGGCGGCCAGGGCCAGGACCCGAACGCGGACCCGACCCAGATGATGCCGCCCGTCCCGGGCGCACCGCCGCAGCCCCAGCAGGCCCCGCAGGCGCAGCAGCCCGAGGGCCCGCCCCCGTGGGGGGACCAGCTCCAGCAGGCGCGCGACCGCAACGAGCAGACGCAGGTCCAGCCGCTCGACCCGAACATCGACGACCCGCTGCGCCGCCGCTCGCGCCGCGGGGGACCGCCGCCCGGCGGCCAGCCGTACGGTCAGCAGTACGCGCAGCCGTACGGGCAGGGCCCCGGCGGTCAGCAGTACGGCGGGCCGCAGCAGCAGCGTCCGCCGCAGCGCCCCCCGCAGCAGCCTCCGCAGCGCCGCGAGCCGCCGCGCGAGCCGGAGCGCGAGCCCCGGCAGCGCCGTGAGCCCCGGCGCCGCGCGAATCCGATGCACATTCCCGGTCTCGGCTGCCTCAAGGGCTGTCTGTTCCTGATCCTGATCCTGGTCGTGATCTGCGTGCTGGTGTGGAACTTCACGCCGCTGCCGGAGTGGGTGGCGCAGGGCAAGAGTTTCTGGGAGACGGTCACCGACTGGTTCGGCCAGGTACAGGACTTGGTGAACAGCGGAAAGAGCGCGACCGGCGGCTGAGCACCGGAAGGCGAGTTCAGAGATTTATCGACTTCTACGGGTCAATTTCCCGCACAGAAGTGGCGGTTAATGGCATCCGGGGCTCTCAACGCCCCGTTCGCCGCGTAGTTTTGTCGCTATGGCACGGAAGATCGGCAGTCGCTACACAGCCCACCAGGTCCTGGGACGCGGCAGCGCCGGCACGGTGTGGCTGGGCGAGGGTCCCGAGGGGCCCGTCGCCCTCAAGCTGCTGCGTGAGGACCTCGCCTCCGACCAGGAGCTCGTCGAACGGTTCGTCAGGGAGCGCGCGGCGCTGCTGTCCCTGGACCACCCGAAGGTGGTGGCCGTCCGCGACCTCGTCGTCGACGGCAACGACCTCGCGCTGGTCATGCAGTTGGTGCGGGGCACGGACCTGCGGACGCGACTGGAGCACGAGCGCCGCTTCACCCCGCAGGCGGCCGCGGCCGTCGCCGCGGACGTCGCGGACGGGCTCGCCGCCGCGCACGCGGCCGGCATCGCGCACCGCGATGTGAAGCCGGAGAACGTCCTGCTGGACGTCAACGCGCCCGCCGGCGCGGGCGGCGCGCCGCCCGCGCTGCTCACCGACTTCGGCGTCGCGAAGCTCATCGACTCCCCGCGGCGCACCCGCGCGACCTCCGTGATCGGCACCCCGGACTACGTGGCGCCGGAGATCGTCGAGGGTCTCCCGCCGCGCGCCTCCGTCGACATATACGCGCTGGCGACGGTGCTGTACGAACTGCTCGCGGGATTCACGCCGTTCGGCGGCGGACACCCCGGCGCGGTGCTCCGCCGGCACGTCACCGAGTCCGTCGCGCCGCTGCCGGGCATCCCGGACGAGCTGTGGCAGCTCATCCACCAGTGCCTCGCCAAGGCGCCCGCCTCCCGGCTGCGCGCCCCCGAACTCGCCGCCAGGCTGCGGGAGATGCTGCCCGCGCTGGAGGGCCTGCCGCCGCTGGACATCGACGAGCGGTACGAGGAGGAGGCGCCGGAGGAGAGCGAGGAGGCCGAGACGGAGCCCCAGTTGCGCACGCAGCCGGGCACCGCGGCCCCCGCGCGGGGAGCGGTGCCGCTGGTGCAGGGCGGCGCACGTCCCGACTCCAACCGGGACACGCACACCAGCATGCGCGTGCCCGGCGCCGACGAGCTGGCCGGCGGCCCGCACGGCACGGCCCGCTCGCCCCGCGCCACGGGCGCGCCCCGGGCGGGCTCGGCCAAACACCGTGCGGCGCTGCGCCGTCGCAGGCTGAAGGTGGGTGTGGTGGCCGCGGTCGCCACGGTGGCCGGTGTGGGCGGCTGGCTGATGGCCTCGGGCGACGACGAGGGGACGACGCAGCCGGCGCCCGCCGTGGAGCAGCCCGACAGTCCCTGACCGGGCGGTCCGCCGGTGCCCCGGTCCGGAGCCCGTGAGCGGCCCGGCGTTCCGGGGCCCGGAGGCGTACGGAAGGTGCCCCCACCGGGCATGGGACCGGGTGGGGGAGGCAGCCGTTAGGGTGGGGGGCGTGGCAGTCGTCGATGTATCCGAAGCGCTGAAGTCCCTCTCCTCCACGATGGAGTCGATCGAGGCCGTTCTCGACCTCGACAAGTTGCGGGCCGATATCGCCTCGCTCGAGGAGCAGGCGGCGGCCCCCGACCTGTGGGACGACGTCGAGAACGCGCAGAAGGTGACCAGCAAGCTCTCCTACCTCCAGGGGCACCTGCGGCGTGCCGAGGAGCTGCGCTCCCGTATCGACGATCTCGGAGTGCTCTTCGAGCTCGCCGAGAGCGAGGACGACGCCGACGCCCGCGCCGAGGCAGAGCAGGAGCTGACCTCCGTCCGCAAGGCTGTGGACGAGATGGAGGTCCGCACGCTGCTGTCCGGCGAGTACGACCCGCGTGAGGCGGTCGTCAGCGTGCGCGCCGAGGCCGGCGGCGTCGACGCCGCGGACTTCGCCGAGCAGCTGATGCGGATGTATCTGCGCTGGGCCGAGCGGAAGGGCCACCCGACCGAGGTCTTCGACATCAGCTACGCGGAGGAGGCGGGCATCAAGTCCGCCACGTTCACGGTGAAGGCCCCGTACGCGTACGGCACGCTCTCCGTCGAGCAGGGCACCCACCGCATGGTGCGGATCTCCCCGTTCGACAACCAGGGCCGCCGCCAGACGTCGTTCGCCGGCGTCGAGGTGCTGCCCGTCGTGGAGCAGGTAGATCACATCGACATCCCGGAGAACGAGCTGCGGATCGACGTGTTCCGTTCCTCGGGCCCCGGCGGCCAGTCGGTCAACACCACGGACTCCGCGGTCCGGATGACGCACATTCCCACCGGAATCGTCGTCTCCTGTCAGAACGAGAAGTCGCAGATCCAGAACCGCGCCGCCGCCATGCGCGTCATGCAGGCCCGGCTGCTCGCCCACCGCCGCATGGAGGAGCAGAAGAAGATGGACGCACTCAAGACCGAGGGCGGCAACTCCTGGGGCAGCCAGATGCGTTCGTACGTGCTGCACCCGTACCAGATGGTGAAGGATCTGCGGACCGAACACGAGGTCGGCAATCCCCAGTCGGTTCTCGACGGCGATATCGACGGATTTCTGGAAGCCGGAATCCGCTGGCGCAAGCAGCAGGAACAGCAGACGAACTGACGCCTGTTCCTCCGCGCTGATGTGCGGGAATTGCAGTGATTCCCGTCCCAGTAAGCGAACTACCCCCCTCCCCGGGACATTTGGGACAGTGCTCGCTTGACGCCTGTGTGAAAAGTGGGAAAGCTGTTCGCTCGGCATGCCTGTGTCAGCGGCGCGTGTGCGGGGGCGGGACGGATGCGCCCGAGCCACGAGTGATGTTCCACGGCCCGGCACGGCTGTCCCACTGACAAGTACAGCTACTGGGGGTAGTTGGCACATGACCAATTCGAAGACGCGGCTGCGTGTGGCGCGTATTGCCGCCGGTGCGGTGTTCGCAGCCGGCGCCTCGCTCACTGCCGCGGGTGCCGCCTCGGCGGCGGACCTGACCGGGTCCGAGCCGACGGCGGGCCAGGGCATCGGCGACCAGAAGCAAGACGACGGCGGGCTCCTCGGGCTCGGCATCATCGGCGGTACCGGTAACGGCGAGGAAGACCCGGAGGACCCGGAGACTCCGCCGCAGGACAGCGGCGGCCAGAACGGCGGTGACGACGGCGACGTTTCGATCGGCGGCGCCATCGGCGGCGACGACGGTGGCAGCACCGAAGGCACCGTCGGCGGCGACACCGAGGGCACCATCGGCGGCGACACCGGCGGCGGCGACGACAGCAACGGCGGCGACAACGGCGGCAGCGAGCCCCCGGCCACCTCCGGCGGCGACACCGGCGGTGGCGGCAGCAGCACTGGCGGTGACACCGGCAGCGGTGACAACGGCGGTGGCGACACCGGCGAGCAGCCCGCGACCGTGGGCGGTTCCAGCGGCGGCGAGCAGCCGGCCACGTCGGGCGGCACCAACCCCGACACCGACGGCAGCCGTCCGGTGCAGCCTCAGCCGCAGCCGGACCCGCAGCCGCAGGGCCCGAACCAGGAGCTGGCGGACACCGGTTCCAACGAGACGTCCTTCCTGCTGGTCGGCGCCGCGACGATGATCGCGGGCGGTATCGCCTTCCGCTTCATGCCGCGTCTGATCAACCGTCGTACGGCTGCCTGACACGCCGTAACGGACAGTCGAAGGGCCCGGAACGCACTCCGCGTTCCGGGCCCTTCGTCATGTCCGGTCCGTACTGTTCATGTCCGGTCCGTGCCGTCCCGGGCCTTCGCCGTCCCGGGTCTCCGGCCGTGCCTGCTCAGGCAGTTGCCACGCGCTGCGCCACCAGCGCCACGGCGATCAGGGCCAGCAGGAGGGCGATCAGCGCGGCGGGGGTCAGGGTCGCGAACGGGGACTCGCGCTGCATGCGCGCGCGGTGCGCCCTGCACACTGAGCAGCGGCCTTCGCTCACCGGGCCCGAGCAGTTGGCACACACCAGTCGGTCGCATGTCATGCGAAAACCTCCTTCACCGTGCCAACGCCACCCGTAAGTCAGGCGTTCCCCAACGGTGTACCTCTTCCACTGTGCCAGCTCCCCGGGAGTAACGCAGAGCGGTCCGCACTGTCACGAGTGACCTCTTTATGCCTAAAGACGCCGTGAATAAACCCACCAACACCGGACGGCGACTGCGCCGTGCGCACCGGTTCGCGTAAGGTCACCACACCGACGGGGAGCCCGCTCTCCGGCTTCCGCTGCCCCTACCCAGGTCGACGTGGTGTTTCCGTGATCCGATTCGACAACGTCTCAAAGCACTACCCCAAGCAGACCCGTGCGGCGCTCCACGATGTCTCGCTGGAGATCGCGCGCGGAGAGTTCGTGTTCCTGGTGGGATCGTCCGGATCCGGCAAGTCCACCTTCCTGCGACTGCTGCTGCGCGAAGAGCGCGCCTCGCACGGACAGGTGCACGTCCTCGGCAAGGACCTCGCCCGGCTCTCCAATTGGAAGGTGCCGCACATGCGGCGCCAGTTGGGCACCGTGTTCCAGGACTTCCGGCTGCTGACCAACAAGACCGTCGGCGAGAACGTCGCGTTCGCGCTGGAGGTCATCGGCAAGTCCCGTGGGCAGATCCGCAAGACCGTGCCGGAGGTGCTCGATCTGGTGGGTCTCGGCGGCAAGGACGACCGTATGCCCGGTGAGTTGTCGGGTGGTGAACAGCAGCGCGTGGCGATCGCCCGCGCGTTCGCGAACCGTCCGATGCTGCTGCTCGCCGACGAGCCGACGGGCAACCTCGACCCGCAGACCTCCGTCGGCATCATGAAGCTGCTCGACCGGATCAACCGCACCGGTACGACAGTCGTGATGGCCACGCACGACCAGCAGATCGTCGACCAGATGCGCAAGCGTGTCGTCGAGCTGGAGACCGGCCGCCTGGTCCGTGACCAGTCGCGCGGCGTCTACGGCTACCAGCACTGAGAGGCCGCACCGGGGGGACGGCCGGCTCTCTCAGCACCACCACGGAAAGGCTGAAAGGACGCCATGCGCGCCCAGTTCGTACTGTCGGAGATCAGCGTCGGTCTCCGCCGCAATCTCACGATGACCTTCGCGGTGATCGTCTCGGTAGCCCTGTCGCTCGCCCTCGCCGGCGGTTCGCTGCTCGCGCGCGAGCAGGTCAGCACGATGAAGGGGTACTGGTACGACAAGGTCCAGGTGTCGATCTACCTCTGCAACAAGAACGACGCCGCGTCCGACCCCAACTGCGCCAAGGGCGCCGTCACCGCGCAGCAGAAGCAGCAGATCAAGTCCGACCTGGAGGAGCTCCGGGTTGTCGACAAGGTCTACTACGAGTCCGCCGACGCGGCGTACAAGCACTACAAGCAGCAGTTCCAGGACTCTCCGCTGGCCGACTCCCTGACGCCGGACCAGATGCAGGAGTCCTACCGGGTCAAACTGCAGGACCCGACCAAGTACCAGGTGATTCAGACGGCGTTCTCCGGCAGACAGGGCGTGCAGGAGGTCCAGGACCAACGCAGCCTCCTGGAGAACCTGTTCAACCTGCTCAACGGCATGAACATCGCCGCGCTGTGCGTGATGGCGCTGATGCTGGTCGTTGCGCTGCTGCTGATCGTCAACACCGTGCGGGTGTCGGCGTTCAGCCGAAGGCGGGAGACCGGGATCATGCGGCTGGTGGGGGCCTCCAGCTTCTACATCCAGATGCCGTTCATCCTGGAGGCCGCCATCGCGGGCCTGATCGGGGCGGGTTTCGCGTCCGTTCTGCTCGTGGGCGGCAAGTACTTCCTGATCAACAACTGGCTCCAGCAGAAGATCGTATTGATCAACTTCATCGGCTGGGACGCGGTGTTCAAGGTGCTGCCGTTCATCGTGGCGGTGGGAGTGCTGATGCCTGCCATTGCCGCCTTCTTCACCTTGCGCAAGTACCTGAAGGTGTGACGCATGACGCGGGCGCGGTACGCCCAACGGCCCGTGCCGCGCCTGCGTCTGGCCTAGACTCCGCAATATGTCGGGCTTGTGGTTCTCCGCTTCTCCCCCCGAGTCGACCGGGGGGAGATCCAGGCGTATCCGCCGCGGGGCCGTGCTGACGCTGGTCTTCGCGAGCGTGCTGGGAACCGGTGCCGCCACCGGTTCCTGGGGTGACGCGTTCCGTGCGCAGGCAGGGCCCGCGCAGGACACTTCGCGGCAGACCCCCGCGGGCGCGGTGGTCAACGGCGCACCCCCGGGCGGCAGTTCGGAGGGGGTACGCGGAGCCGCCGGTGTCGAGCAGCGCGCCGTGCACGGCCCGCCGGGCGCCGAGGAGGCCGCGGAGGAGCTCGTCAGCCGCAGCGGCGACCGCTGGTCCGGCGCGTACAGCCCCCGCGAGTACGAGGGTCTGCGGCAGACGCTGAACGGCCAGTACGTCGGGGTCGGCATCTCCGTCCAGGAGGACCGCCGGCCCCCCGAACGCCCGGCCGGGGCCCACGCTCCCGAGCCCGGCGCCCCCGATCCCGATGCACACGGGACGCGCGCTTCCGGCCCGCGCGCCCTCCAGGACCGGGGCGACTCCGAGGAGACTCCCGCCGTCACGGTCGCCAGGGTGCACCCGGGCAGTCCGGCGGCGGCGGCCGGCATCCGCCCCGGCGACAGGCTGCGCGCCGTCGACGGCGACGAGGTGGCGGGCCGGCCGATCACGGATGTCGTCGGACGGCTGCGCGGTTCGGCGCACGACACCGGCAGCGACGTTCTGCTGCGGCTCAGCAGGGACGGCCGCGAGTGGACGGAGTCGCTGCGCCGCGCCCGGCTGTCCACCGACACCGTCGACGTGGACCGGCTCGGTGACGGCGCCACCCGCATCAAGGTCTCCTCCTTCACCCGCGGCACCGGCGCGGAGGTGCGGAAGGCGGTCCGCGAGCAGGTGCCGCACGGCTCGGGCATAGTGCTCGATCTGCGCGGCAACGCGGGCGGTCTGGTCGACGAGGCCACGAAGGCCGCTTCCGCCTTCCTGGACGGCGGCCTGGTCGCGACGTACGACGACGAGGGCACCCAGCGCGCCCTGTACGCACAGCAGGGCGGCGATCACCGCAGGCCGCTGGTGGTGCTGGTGGACGGCGGAACAATGAGCGCGGCCGAGCTGTTGACCGGGGCGCTGCAGGACCGCGGCCGCGCGGTCGTCGTCGGCTCCCGCACCTTCGGCAAGGGCACCGTGCAGATGCCCAGCCGGCAGTACGACGGGTCGGTCGCCGAGCTGACCGTCGGCCATTACGCGACCCCCGCGGGGCGCCGTATCGACGACCGGGGTATCACTCCGGACCTTTCGGTCGGAACCGGTGCACAAGGGGATGCCGCGGAGCGGGCCCGCACAGTATTGAGTGGCCTCGCGACCCGGTCGTAGTGGAAGAATGGCCTGGCTATGGCGAAGAAAGATGCGAAGAACAAGAGCAAGAAGGACAAGGACCCCGACGGCTACAAGCTCATCGCGCAGAACAAGCGTGCCCGGCACGACTACAACATCCTCGACACCTACGAGTGCGGCATCGTGCTCACGGGCACCGAGGTGAAGTCGCTGCGCCAGGGTCGCGCCTCACTGGCCGACGGCTTCGCCCACATCGACGGGGCGGAGGTGTGGCTGCACAACGTGCACATCCAGGAGTACTCGCAGGGCACCTGGACCAACCACGCGGCCAAGCGGAAGCGGAAGCTGCTGCTGCACCGCGCGGAGATCGACAAGCTCATCGGCAAGACGCAGGAGACGGGGCACACGCTCGTCCCGCTGCGGCTGTACTTCACCAAGGGCCGCGCCAAGTGCGAGATCGCGCTGGCCAAGGGCAAGAAGGACTACGACAAGCGGCAGGCCCTGCGCGAGAAGCAGGACAACCGCGAGGCGCACGCGGTCATCTCGGCGGTCCGCCGCCGCGAGCGGGCCCAGCTCAAGTGAGCCGGCTCAAGTGAGCCGCCGGGCCCGGGAATACGGCCGGCCGTAAAAGGTGTTGGCCTTCACGTGACCCGGTCACGTACCATGGTCGCAGCGCCGCTCGCGAGGGCGGACAGTTTGTCAACTCAACATGGGGATGATCGGTTTCGACAGCGGATGTCGAAGCAGGGGAAGCGAGCCGAGGAACGCGGCAATGATCTCGTTAACCATGTGCCGCAAAAAAATAATCGCCAACACAAAGCGCGATTCCTTCGCGCTTGCTGCCTGAGCAGCAAGCATGAAGTGTCAGTCCGGGTGCGTCCCCGCCCCGGGTCCTGGCATCGACTAGGGGACTCACCGCGTAGGTCCGGTCACGGGACCTGCCGGGACATCACACAGTGACTGGGCCCGTCGGAGACTTGTCCGCGAGATCTCCGGGGCCGAGAAAATCGCAGCGGACTGCGCTCGGAGAAGCCCTTCTTCCGCACCGTTGGACGCGGGTTCGATTCCCGCCATCTCCACGAAAGACGACAGGCGACGTGTGCCCCCGGAAAGCGGGGGCCCGTCGTCTTTCGTTGTTTTTGCGCGGCTTCGCCGCGCGTGGCGGGGGGCTTCGCCCACCCGCACCCCCTCAAGCGGGGCGCGCGGGTTGCACGCGCCTCTGGGGCCGGGTGGGCGGTTACGCGTGCTCCTCAGGTTGGGTGGGCGGTCACGCGCCGGGGGCCAGGCCTAGGGACTCCAGCACCGTGTAGACGCCGAGTGCCGCGATCGCCGCGCTGCTCAGGACGAGCGCCGCGGTCAGCGGCCGGTTGCGGCGGAAGCGGTGCGGGACCTCGCCGGTGCGCAGGTGCCAGACCGCGATGACCACGGCCAGCAGGAAGACGCCGCTGGCGATGCCGCCGATCTGCACCATCAGGACCGGCTCCTGGATGGTGAGGAAGCACAGCATCCACACCAGCGGGAGCAGGACGGTCAGCGCCCGTACTACGCGCTGCCGGACCTTCGTGTCGTACCAGTCCAGCGCGCCCAGCAGGCCGAGGATGTCGGTCCACTGGCGGGGCGTGCTGGCGGTCGAGGCGAGGATCGTCGAGTACAGCACGGCGATGGCGCCCGCGAGGAACAGGTACATCGCCCACGGGCCCAGGGTGTCGGTGTAGAGCCGGGACAGTGTCGTGATCATCTGGTTGCCCTCGGGCACCAGTCCCTGCGGGTGCAGCACGGCGGCGCCGATGATGTAGAAGCCGAGGGTGCACAGCGTGCACACGCCCCAGGAGGCGAGGGAGTCGATGCGCATGACGCGCAGCCAGCCCTCCGCGCGCCGGGCCCGTTCCTCGCTGCCGTCGTCGGGGCCGGTCCAGCGCGCGTAGCCCTTCTCCAGACACCAGTAGGTGTACGTGGTCATCTCGTCGGAGCCGACGCCGGTGATGCCGAACATCGCCAGGGCGAGGCCGAGCGTGCCGGCCGGGATGGCGAACTCCAGTCCGGAGCCCAACTGGGCGCCGGTGTAGCCGAATTCCGTCCACGGCAGGGAGAGCGCGAGCCCGACGGTGATGAGCGTGAACAGCACGACCGTGCCGAACGCGATCCGCTCCACGGTGGCGTACTTGTTGCCGTACAGCAGGGCGATGACGCTGAGGGTGACCAGCAGCGCCCACACGGTCAGCGAGGTGCCGCCGAGCGGTTCGCCGGCCAGTGGCAGCATGATGCTGCACGCCGCCGCCGTGCCGCCGATCATGCCGCCGCGCTGCACGGACTTGGCGAAGTCCATCAGGATCCACAGGCAGTTGATCCAGCCGAGGCGGTTGCGGCGGGAGAGCCGCGGGCCGACCTGGCTGTAGCCGCGGATCGCCGTTCTGCCGGTGAGGATGGCCCAACTCGCCAGCTCCATCTGCACCCAGACCTTCACCAGGGTGCTGATGATGACCAGCCAGAGGAGGACGAAGCCGGCCTTCGCGCCGAGCGAGGTGGTGGTGATCAGTTCGCCGGATCCGACGACCGCGGCGGAGAGCACCATGCCGGGGCCGAGGTGACCGATGGTGCCGCGCAGGGTTGTGGGGGGTTCGCGAACGTCCTCGGGGCGCAGGACGTAGGGGTCGTCAGGGGCGGGGATGCGCTGGTTCTCCCTGCCGCTTCCGGGTGGTGTGTGCACGCTCTCCGTCTGCATGGATGGTCTCCATTTCCGTCCGCCATTGGACGGTGCTCCGGCATCAAGTGCGTGTTGCGTGCGAGACGTTGACACGATTGCGCGGTCCGCGCAATGGTCTGTACGGTGCCGGTCATGCGAAGGTCCGGCAGGGCCGGACCACTCTTGCGAGGTGACAGGCAGTGAACGAGGCCGGCAGTGCGCCGCGCGAGCGGACCCGGGCCGCCGACCGGCGCGAGTTGATCGCCCGTACGGTGGCGGCGGACGGCGCGGTCGTGGTCGAGGAGCTGGCCCGCACCCTGGAGGTCACCCCGTCCACCATCCGGCGCGATCTCGCGCTGCTCACCGAACAGGGCCGGATCGCCCGTACGTACGGCGGCGCCATGAGCGCGCGGGCCGGCGAGCACGAGCCGGAGACCACTGTCGGGCAGCGTGCCGCGCTCGCCGTCGCCGAGAAGGACCGGATCGCGCGCTGGGCCGCCGGGCACATCGGGCAGGGCGACACGGTGATCCTGGATGCCGGGACGACGACGGGCCGGCTCGCGCGGCAGCTGCACGCCCGTACCGAACTCACCGTGATCACCAGCGGGTTGACGGTGCTGAAGGAGCTGGCGGACGCCGACGGGGTGCAGGTCGTCACCCTCGCGGGCACGCTCCGGCACGTCAGTCAGGGGTTCGTGGGGCCGCTCGCCGAGCTCACGCTCTCCCGGCTCACGGCCGACAAGGTGTTCCTCGGCGCCGACGGACTGGACGCGCGGTTCGGCATCTGCGAGGCCGACATCCAGCAGACCGCGCTCAAGGAGCTGATGACGGCGCGGGCCGGCGAGGTGTACGTGCTGGCCGACAGCAGCAAGCTCGGACACCGCCCGTTCCCCGTGTGGGCGCCGCTGGAGGTGCCGTGGACGCTGGTCACCGACACCGGGGCGACGGACGAACAGCTCGCCCCGTTCCGGGAGTTGCCGAAGGCGACGGTCGTGACGGTCTGAGCCCGCGGCGCCGTACGGTCCGACTCCCGTGCCGCAACAATGCGACGGCTACTGTTTCTGTGCACGGGGGGTGGAACGGGACAGGTGTGACACTTACCGTGTCCGGCACGAGCGCTGTCACGGACGGGCGGCGTGTTCGTGGACCGTTCCCGCGGCAGGACGGAGTGGCGGTATGGAGCGTGACGCACAGAACGCCGGACCGGACGCGCGCACCACGGGCGGGACCCCGCCGGAACCGCTCGGCCCCTCCTCGCTGACCTGGAAGTACTTCGGCGACTGGCGCGGTGTGCTGCTCGCGCCGTGGGCCGGCGCGATGCAGAACATGCACCCCGGCCTCGGCGCCGGAGTCGAGGAGCACTCGCGGTTCTTCGAGGAGCGCTGGCAGCGGCTGTTCCGCTCCCTGTATCCCATCGGCGGTGTCGTGTACGACGGGCCGCGCGCCGCCGAGACCGCCCGCGAAGTGCGGGGCTACCACCACACGGTGAAGGGCGTCGACCGGCACGGCCGCCCGTACCACGCGCTCGATCCGGACACCTTCTACTGGGCGCACTCCACGTTCTTCATGCTGACATTCCTCGTCGCCGACCGGTTCGGACCCGGTCTCACCGAGGCGGAGAAGCGGCAGCTGTTCGACGAGCATGTGCAGTGGTGGCGGATGTACGGCATGAGCATGCGCCCCGTCCCGGACAGCTGGGAGGACTTCCAGGCCTACTGGGACCGGATGGCCCGCGACGTACTGGAGGACAACGCGGCGACCCGCGACGTCCTCGACATCCGGTACATCGACAGACCGGAGGCGCTGCGCGTACCGATGTGGATGTGGCGGCTGGTGCGCGGGCCGCAGGCGCGGTTCACCGTGTGGTTCACGGTCGGCCTGTTCCCGCCCGCCGCGCGCCGCCGGCTCGGCTACGAGTGGACGGTCCGCGACGAACGGCGGCTGCGGCGCTTCGGACGGCTGGTGCACCACGCGTGGAAGCTCGTTCCGCGCTCGCGCCGCTACCACCCGCGGGCGCGCGCCGGCTGGGAACGCGCCGCGGGGCGCCGCGACGGCGCCGCGCCGCGCGTCGACACGCCCCTGCGCAACCTGCCGCTACCCGAGGAACGGGACGCGCCCACCCACTACTTGCCGGCCGGCTACCGCCGCCCCTCCTGAGCGGGTGCGGCGGGCTCCCGCCAGGGCCGGCCCGACTCGCCCTTCCCGCCCGGCAGTTCACGGCGTACCGCCCGGCCCGCGAGGGCCACGGCCACGGCGAGTGCCGCGGCGGCGGGCGGCACGGCGTACGCGAGGGCGCCGCCCCCGGCCCACTCCGCCGCGCGCCCGCCGGCGGCCGCGCCCGCGGCGACTCCGCACAGCAGCGCCGTCACGGCCAGCGTCATCCCCTCGTTGAGCCGCGCGGCCGGCACCGTGTTCTGCACCAGCGTCATGCCGGTGACCATCGTGGGCGCCGTCGCCATGCCCGCCGCGAGCAGCGCGACGGCGAGCACCGGAAGGCTTCCCGTACCCGCCGCGGCGCACAGCGGCAGCAGCATCAGCCCCGCCATCGCCGTCACGCAGCGCAGGAAGCGGCGGGGGAGCGGTCCGCGCGGCCGGAGCGTCCCGAAGTACAGTCCGGCGGCGCCGGATCCGGCCGCCTGGCACGCCAGTATCGCGCCCGCCGCGGCCTTGTGGCCCTGCCCGTCGGCGTACGCGACCGTCACCACCTCCAGCGAGCCGAACACGGCGCCCGTCGCGAGGAAGACGCACAGCAGCGGGACCATCCCGGGCCGCCGGAGGGGCGCCGGGGCGTGCGCCGTGCTGCCTGCTCCGTGGGCCACCGGCGGCTCGGTGCGCCGCCGGCTCATGAACAGCAGCATCCCCGCGAGCAGGAGCAACGCGCCTGTCAGAGTGCCCAGTTCGGGGAAGAACGCGGCGCACAGGAACGTCGCGAGCACCGGGCCCGACATGAAGCACAGTTCGTCCGCGGCCTGTTCGAAGGCGTTGGCGGTGTGCCGGGCAGCGGGGTCGCCGTGATGCAGGTACGCCCAGCGGGCCCGGGACATGCCGCCCGTGTTGGGGGTGGTGGCGGTCGCCACGTACGAGGCGAACAGCGTCCAGTCCGGCGTGCCGTACCGCACGCACGCCGCGAGGGCCAGCGAACCGCACACCGCGAGGGCCGTCGCGGGCAGCGCCACGCGGGCCTGCCCGTACCGGTCGACGAGGCGCGCGATCAGCGGCGCGACCACCGCGGTCGCCGCGAGCCCGCACGCGGTGACGGCCCCGGCGAGCGCGTACGAGCCGCGCGCGCCGGAGATCATCAGCACCGCGGACACGGTGAACATGCCCATGGGCAGCCGCGCCAGGAGGCTGCCGAGCGTGAAGGCGACGGCGCCGCGCGGCGCGAACAGCCGTCCGTACGGGGCGAGTACGCGGCGCACCGGGGTCGCGGCAGGGGAGAGGGGCATGCCGGAAAGCCTCGCCGCGGCCCGGTACCGGGGTCCAACACCTTTTCGGTGCCCCTTCACGCACCTGCGATGTGAATCGCGGAGTACTGTCCCCTTCGTGTCCCGTGACCTGGAACCCCGCCTGCTGCGGGCCTACTTGGCGGTCGCCGAGGAGCTGCACTTCACCCGCGCCGCGGCCCGGCTGCACCTGGCGCAGCAGGCGCTGAGCCGCGATGTCCGGCGCCTGGAACGGGAGTTGGGCGCGGAGCTGTTCGTACGCACCACGCGCCAGGTGTCCCTCACGGCGGAGGGCGAACGGCTGCTGCCGTACGCGCGCCGCGTGCTCGCCGCGCAGGAGGAGCTGACGGACGCGTTCGGGCGGGACGCCGCGGAGGCACGCCCGCTGACCGTCGACGTCGCGGCACCCGTCAGCACCGGCCAGCGCGTCCTGGAGGCGGCCCGGCTGCGGGACCCCGGAACGGAGTTCGTGGCCCGCTACCGCTCCGGGCTCACCGGCGCCGCGCACGAACTGCACTCCGGCGGACTGGACGTGTCCTTCGGCCGGTTCGCGGGCCTCCCGGACGGTCTCCGCGCGGGCCTGGCCCACCGGCTCGTACGGTACGAGCGGGTGGCCGTGCTGCTCCCCGCGGAGCACCGGCTCGCGGGCCTGCGCCGGGTGCCGCTCGCCGACCTGGCGGGCGAGACCCTGTACGCGGGCGCGGGCAATCCGGGCACGGCCGAGTGGACGGACTACGCCCGCACGCTCTTCGCCGGCCGCGGCATCGAACTGGCCCCGCCCTTCCCGCGGATCGAGGGCGAGACGGAGTTCGCCCGCGTCGTACGGGAACGGGGCTGGTCGGTGCTGGCCACCGACGTCTTCACGGGGGTGCCGGGCATGGTGCTCCTTCCCCTTACGGGGCCGGTGCCGCTTTCGCCCGTCTCCCTGGTGTGGCGTGCGTCGCTGCGGCATCCGGCCCTTCGGCGGTTGTCCGCGGCGGCGGACGCGCTTGCGGAGGAGGGGGGTTGGCGCGTGCGTCCGCGGGGCGGGGCGTGGCTCCCTGCGGGGGACGCGGCGCTGCGGTGACCCTTTGGGGGCGCCGGGGCGGAGCCCCGATTCCCTCCCGCCCCCGAGGGGGCGGCCCCCGGCTTTCCGCGCGCGGCGCGGCGGGGGCGGGGCGCCCGGCCGGGGCGCAGCCTCGACTTCCCTTTCCCGCGCCCCGGGGGCCCGGGGCGCGCCCCCGGTTTCCCCCCGGTTTCCCTCACCCCCCCCGGGGCGCAGCCCCGGTTCTTCGCGCGGAGCGCGTGGGGTGCAGGGGCGTAGCCCCGCTGGGGTCCGGGGCGGAGCCCCGGTTCCTCCTCCTTTCCCCGCCCAGGGGCGGGGTCTGGGGCGCGGCCCCCGTTTCCGCGGGCAGCGCGGCTGGGGTCCGGGGCGGCAGCCCCGTAAGAAACGGGTAGGGGCGGGTCCGGGGCTCAACCCCTCACGGCGGCGCGTGCGTTGGGGGCGGGGTGCGTTTCCTGTGCGGGTGCGGTCCGGTGTGCCCACCCGTTCCGCCCCTTGGGCGGACCAGCTGCCCACACCTCGGTGGGGTGCAGGGGCGCGGCCCCCGTTCCTTCGCGCGGAGCGCGGTGGGGTTCGGGGCGGAGCCCTGGAAGAAACGGGTAGGGGTGGGGCTGGGGCCAACCCCCTCATCGGGGCGCGTGCGTTGGGGGCGGGGTGCGGAACCCTGCGCGGGTGCGGTCCGGTGTGCCCGCCCGTTCCGCCCTCTGGGCGGACCGCCGCCCACACCTCGGCGGGGTGCGGCCCACACCTCGGGTCAGCGCGCTCGGCGGAGGAGGAGGGGCGGGAGGACTAGGAGGGAGAGGGTTGCGGTGGTGAGGGCCAGGGTGGGGAAGCTGCCTGTGGCCACGATGAGACCCGAGGCCATCCCGCCCGTCGCGCCCGCCAGGGCGATGCCCACGTCGACCAGCCCCTGCGTCGCGGCCCGCGTGGCCAACGGAAGCGCGTCCGTGATCAGCGCCGTGCCGCTCACGAGGCCGAAGTTCCAGCCCAGGCCCAGCAGTACGAGCGCGGCGGCCAGGGCGGGGACGGAGTGCGCGGGGGAGAGGGCCGCCACGAGTCCGGCTGTCAGCAGGGTGAGTCCGGAGGCCGCCGCGAGCCACAGCCGGCCGATCCGGTCGACGAGGATCCCCGTCAGCGGCGAGGGCAGATACATCGCGCCCACGTGCAGCGCGATGACCAGCCCCGCGGCCTGCGTGCTGTGTCCGTGCGCCTGCATGTGGACGGGCGTCATCGTCATGACGGCGATCATCACCAGCTGGGTGAGGACCATGACGGAGGTACCGGTGGCGACCCCGCGCCGGTCCGTGACAGCGGGCGTCCCGTCACCGGGCCCCGCCGCCGCGTCGTCGTCCGCGTCGTCGTCCGCATCGCGCGCCGTGCCGTCCCGCGCCGTGCCCTCCTGCTCCCGGCCGTCCCGCGCGTCCGGCCCGGCGACCGCACCCGTACGCGACGCCGACCCCGTACCCGGCCCCGTACCCGAAGCCGACCCCGTCCCCGTCTCCGCCAGAGCGCGGGCCACACGCAGCGGGTCGGGGCGCAGGAGGGCGGCGAGTGCGAGGGAGGCGGCGCCGTACGCGGCCGTCGCCAGCAGGAACGGGCCGGCGAGCCGCGGGATGCCCCACGCGTGCGCCAACTCCCCGGTGGGGCCGACCAGATTGGGGCCGATGACGGCCCCGAACGTGGTCGCGAACAGCACCGTGCTGACGGCTCGCGCGCGGCGCGCGGGGCCGGCCAGGTCGGCTCCCGCGTACCGGGCCAGGAGGTTGGCCGCGGTGCCCGCCCCGTACACGAGCAGCGAGACGAACAGCAGCGGCACGCTCCCCGTCGCGGCGGCCACGACCACGCCGAGGCTGCCGAGCGCGCCGACGCCGTAGCCGCCGGCGAGGCCGGGCCGGCGTCCCCAGCGCTGGCAGAGCCGGCCGATGCCCGCGGCGCCGAGCGCGGCCCCGGCGGTGAACAGGGCGCTGGGCAGCCCCGCGAGGCCGGTCGAGCCGAGCATCTGCTCGGCGAGCAGCGCCCCGACGGTGATGCCGGCGGCGAGTCCGGCGCCGCTGAGGCCCTGGCAGAGGACCAGGACGGCCAGGGTCCGCCGCTGCAGGGGGTGCTCACCCTCGGGCGTCCCGGAGCGGGACGTCCCCTTCCGGGACGTCCCGCGCTGTCCGGACCCGTTCCCCGCCGGCCCGGGCTGTGCAGCTCCGGACTGCGAAGGCCCGGCGGGTACCGGCGCAGCCGTCACGCCGCGTCCGTCGCCGCGTCCGCCGGTTCGAGCGCCGCGATGTCGGCCAGCGGCATCCGCATGTGCTCGTGCAGGAAGCGCACGATGGTCCAGTGCGGCAGCGCGCCCTCGTCGAAAGGACCGAACTCCCGGCAGTACAGCGGGATCCAGCGCAGCGCCTCCTCGACGGCCTGCTCCCGGCCGGGCTCCCGCTGGTAGTCCTCGTAGGCGATGCTGCGGTGCTCGATGAAGTAGCCGCCGGGCAGCCGCTCCTCGCACAGCGCCCGGTATTCGCGGGTCTGCAGGATGAGGTAGTGCCAGATCTCGTCGATGGCCTGCTCGACGGGGAGGAAGAGGCCGCTGAGCCGGTCGCGGTGGCGGGAGACGAGGTACAGGTAGCGCAGACACTCGGTCACCTGGCGCTCGACGAACTCCCGCTCCTCGCCGGTCTCCTGGACGAAGTGGTCGACGACCTCGGTGTGCAGCGTGCCGCCGAGCAGTTCTCTGAGGTCGTCGGCGGATATCCGGCCCGTACGGCCGTCCGGCTGTGCGGTGGTGGTCACTGACGCTCCCCTTCACTGGATGCCCGGCCAACGCCGGAGGCCTGGCCTTCGCCCGATTCCGGACCGTCGCAGGTATCCGGGCCGGAGCAGGTCTCCGGGTCGTCACCGGCTTCCGGACCGTCACCGGTTTCCGGCTCGTCGTTCTGTTCCACGGCGAGCCAGGCGTACTTGCCCGACTTCCCGACGGGTATGTGGCCCCGCTGCTCCACCCGGCAGTCCCGGCCGGTGAGTTCGCGGACGCCGCGCTCCAGCGCGGCGGTCTCCGGCGGCGCGAGCGGGCCGCCGTCGAAGGTCGTGTACTCCAGCACGCTCGAAGCCGCGCCCACCCGCAGCCGGTGCACGAACACGTGCGCCGACGCCGCGGTGACGCACGCGTCCAGATCGCCCTGCGCGACGGGCCCGTCGGGCGCGTCGAGCAGCTCCTTCTCCCGCCCGCAGAACTGCGCGATCCTCGCCGGGTCGGGGCTGCCGTCGGTCGTACGGGCCACGTCGCCGGAGCGGTAACGGATCAGCGGCATATGGGGGTTGCGCACGCTGGAGACGATGAGGCTGTAGAGGGTGCTGCCCGGCGCCACGGGCAGCAGCTCCACGCTCATCTTGTCGAGGTACGGCCGGTACGTGCCGTGCCGGTCGCTGTAGTAGAGGTAGCCGAGCTCGGTGCTGCCGAACAGGTCGATCACCGGGCAGCCGAACTGCCGCTCCAGGAAGCGCCGTACGTTCGCGGGCGTGTACTCGTACGCGGTGATGATGCTGGCCGGTTCGGGGAAGCCCTCCCACAGCCCCCACTCGTCGGCCTTCCGTACGAGGTGCGCCAGGTGGTAGCCGGAGCAGTCGAGGTGGTAGCGCCCCTGCGGGTGGCTGTCCGCGACCTCGCGCAGCTCGCCCAGCATGCGTTCGACGTCGGCGCGGTCCCACAGCGCGGGGTCGAGCCGCAGGTTGAGATAGACCGTACGGTCGTCGAGCCGCCGGTCCGCGAGCGCGGGGACGGGGTCGGGCTCCTGCCCGCCGCGCTTCTTCGCGTTGACGCGGGCGACGTGCTCGGTGGCCAGCACCGTGGTCAGGGAGGCGCGTTGGCAGCCCTCGTGCCAGGTGCCGGCGATGTCGGGATGCTCGCTCCACAGCCGGTAGTAGGAGTCGAGCAGGAAGTACGGGGGCCGGATGAGCTGCATCCGCGCGTGGTTGGTGCCCGTGGAGAGTACGAACTCGGCCTCGCCCGTGGCGAGTGCGGCGTCCAGCCGCGGCGTGCGCCAGTTGTCCGGGAAGCCGCGTGCGATCTCGGCCTTCTCCAGGATGGGGAAGTGGCCCCGCTCCACCGAGGTGCGGTAGATCGGTATGTCCTTGACCTGGTCGATGACGTCGGCCGTCGGCTGACCGTCCATTGCGCTGCCCCTCCGTGTCCCTGGTCGTTCCCCCGGCGATGACGCGGGCCGCCGGGAACGGGCCGGGGCGCTGTCCTTTCCCCCGGCCCGCGTCCGGACCGGCCCGGCGCCGTCAGCTGATACGGCCGTCAAGGCCGTGACTTGCCGCAGCCGTCAGCTGATGCAGCCGGACTTCGGAGCCGCGCTGATGCAGCCCGACTTGGGAGCGGCGCTGATGCAGCCGTCCTTCGCCGCGGTCGCCGAGTTGGCGGCGACCCAGCCCTGCCAGTTCTCGTCCTGCGCCATCTTCTTGATCAGGTCATGCATGTGCGGACCTCCGAATGGTGTGGGGACACACGGCGAAGTTCATGATCCACGCCGCTCGGAGGAGCGTAAAAGGGGTACCAAGCAAGTGTCAAAGGAAGGTAATATTCGGCCACGGGAGAAACAGCGGCCCCGCAGTGAGGGTGGGGGCGGTGTGTGAACTCCCGGTGTACGGGGGCGGGTTGGGTCAACCCGCCCCCGTCGGCGAGCCACGCCCTACAGGGGCGCGGGGAACTGCGCAGAGCCGACCACGCACGGCCCGCAGGCCGCCCGACAAGCGCACGGGGTGTGCAAGCAGGCGCAATCGGCACACCCGCGGGGGCGCTTACGCGTTCGTCCCGCCGTCCACGGTGATCGCCGTCCCGGTCACGGTCCGGCCACCCTCCCCGGCGAGATGAGCAACGGTCGCGGCGATGTCCGCGGCCGCCCCGTACCGGCCCAGCGCGGTGCGCTGCCGCTGCTCCTCGGAGTGCGCGCCGGCGTCGGCCGGATTCATGTCGGTGTCGGTGGAGCCCGGGTGCACCAGCGTCGCCGTGATGCCGCGCCCGCCCAGGTCGCGGGCGAGGCCCCGGGTGAGGCCGCCGAGCGCGGACTTGCTCGCCGCGTAGAGCGTGATGCCGGGCGTGGGCACCCGCTCCGCGAGGTTGCTGCCGATGCTGATGATCCGCCCGCCCTCGGTCATGTGGCGGGCCGCCGCCTGCGAGGCGAGCAGGACGGCCCGTACGTGGATCGCCAGCGTGCGGTCGATGTCCGCCGCGGTGATCTCCTCCAGCGGGCCCGCGGGGAAGATGCCCGCGTTGTTCACCAGGATGTCCAGCCGTCCGAACTCCTCCGCCACGCGGTCCACCGCCTCCGGGACGGTTTCCGCGTCGGCGCTGTCGGCCTGAACGGCCAGCGCCCGTACGCCCGTTGCGCGCAGCTCCTCCACCAGGGCCTTCGCCTTGTCCTCGCCGTTCACGTAGGTCAGCGCCACGTCGGCGCCGTCCGCGGCCAGCTTCCGCGCGGTCGCCGCGCCGATGCCGCGGCTGCCCCCGGTGACGAGGGCGGCCCTGCCGGCGAGCGGGGCGGTGGCGGTGGCGGTTGCTGTGGTCATCGTGTCCTCCTGCTGAACGGGCCCGCGCAGGGTCCTGCCCGGCGCGAGCACTTTTATTTAGCGATCGCTAAAAAACTAGTCCATGGGTACCCTCGGTCGTCAAGGCTTTGTTGAGCGACCGGCACAGAAAGGGAGGAGGGCCGTGCGATGGCCGTACGGGGCCGCCCCCGCGGTTTCGACCGCGACGAGGCGCTGGAGAGCGCGATGCGGGTGTTCTGGGAGCGCGGCTACGAGGCCGCCTCGCTGTCCGGGCTGACCGCGGCGATGGGCATCAAGTCGGCCAGCCTGTATGCCGCGTTCGGCTCCAAGGAGGAGCTGTTCCGCGAGGCCGTCGACCGGTACAGGGCGACGGAGGGCACCGTCACGGACGCCGCCCTGAACGCAGCCGGCACGGCCCGGGAGGGCGTCCGCGACATGCTGCGCCACAACGCCGCCGCGTACGTGGCGCCGGGAACGCCGCGCGGCTGCATGGTCGTACTCGCCGCCACCACCAGCACGGAGGAGAACGACGGCGTACGCGAACTCCTCGCCGCCGCGCGCCGGGACACGGCCGACGCCGTCCGGGCCCGCCTGGACCGCGGCGTACAGGACGGCGACGTGCCGCCGGGCACGGACACCGCGACCGTGGCGGCCTTCTACTCCACGGTCCTCTTCGGCCTCAGCCTCCAGGCCCGCGACGGAGCGACCCTCCCCCAGCTGGAGGCGGTGGCAGAAGCCGCCATGTCCGCCTGGCCCGCGCTCACTTCATGACCCGGTGACGGCGCGGGACCCGCGCGCGGCGGGGCGGGGCCGAGCCGAGGGGACCGGGCGCTCACCGCTGCCCCCCGTGGGGAATGAGCGCAAGGTTTCGTACGTGTCACCTCGCAGCACAGGGCGGAAACGTGGTCTCCCTAGCTTCGTGCGGGAAGCGACATCCCGTACAGCTGGAGGCGCCATGACTGGCCGCTGGATCGCGCAGTGGGACCCGGAGGACACGACGTTCTGGGAGGAGAAGGGGAAGAGGATCGCGCACCGGAATCTCTTCCTGTCGGTGCTCTCGGAGCACATCGGCTTTTCCGTGTGGTCCCTGTGGTCGGTGATGGTGCTGTTCATGGGGCCCGAGTACGGGGTCGACCCGGCGGGGAAGTTCTTCCTCATCTCCATGGGCACGCTCGTCGGCGCCGTCGTCCGCGTGCCGTACACGTTCGCCGTGGCCCGGTTCGGCGGGCGCAACTGGACGGTGATCAGCGCGAGCATGCTGCTGGTGCCCAGCATCGCGGCGTTCGTCGTGATGGAACCGGGCACCTCGTACACGACGTTCATGGTCGTCGCGATGCTCACCGGCGTCGGGGGCGGCAACTTCGCCTCCTCCATGACGAACATCAACTCCTTCTTCCCGCTGCGCAGGAAGGGCTGGGCGCTCGGCCTCAACGCCGGCGGCGGCAACGTCGGGGTGCCCGTCGTGCAGCTCGTCGGGCTCGCGGTCATCGGCACCGCAGGAGCCGGCCACCCGCGGATCGTGCTGGGCATCTACATCCCGCTGATCGTGCTCGCCGCACTCTGCTCGGCGCGCTGGATGGACAACCTGGCGCCCGTACGGAACGACACCGGCGCCGCGCGGGAAGCGGTCCGGGACGCGCACACGTGGATCATGTCGTTCCTCTACATCGGCACGTTCGGCTCGTTCATCGGCTACAGCTTCGCCTTCGGGCTCGTCCTGCAGACGCAGTTCGCGCAGACCCCGCTGCAGGCGGCCTCGCTCACGTTCCTCGGCCCGCTCCTCGGCTCCCTCGTACGGCCCGTCGGCGGCCGGCTCGCCGACCGGTACGGCGGCGCGCGGATCACGCTGTGGAACTTCGCCGCGATGGGCGCCGCCACCGCCGTGGTGATCGTCGCCTCGCTGAACGCCTCGCTGCCGCTGTTCCTGGCCGGCTTCACGCTGCTGTTCGTGCTGAGCGGTGTCGGCAACGGCTCGACGTACAAGATGATCCCCGGCATCTTCCACACCAAGGGCCTCGCCCGCGGCATGACGGAGGACGAGGCCGCGGTCTACGGCCGGCGGCTGTCCGGCGCGGCCATGGGACTCATCGGCGCCGTCGGCGCCCTCGGCGGACTCGGCATCAACCTCGCCTTCCGGCAGTCCTTCGAGACGGCCGGCACCGGCACCGCCGCCTTCACGGCCTTCCTGGTCTGTTACGCGGCGTGCGCCGGTGTCACCTGGGCCGTATACCTGCGGCGGCGCCCCGCCGCGCCCGCCGCTGCCGGTACGGAGGCACCCGCGGCCGAGCGGCAGCCCGCGTTCGCCGAGGTGTGAGCCGTCCCGCACTGCGACCCTTGTAACGTCGGGGAAATGAGGAGGAACCGGTCCTGTCACGGACAGCGGGCAGGGTCGGTTCCCCGGAGCAGGACACAGGTTCCCCGGAGAAGGGCGCCAGGTCTCCCGGGAACAGACCCTGATCCCCGGAACGGAACGAAGTGGGCGGAGCGACGACACAGATGCAGCAGCCAGAGCGGACAACGCCGGAGACGGACGACGTGCGTCCCGCGCGGCCCCTCGACGGATTCACCGTCGGGGTGACGGCGGCGCGCCGCGCCGACGAGCTCGGCACGCTGCTGGAGCGGCGCGGTGCCGAGGTACAGCACGCGCCGGCGCTGCGGATCGTTCCGCTCTCCGACGACAGTGAACTGCTCGGCGCCACCAAGGACTTGATCGACGGAGCCCCCGACGTGGTCATCGCGACCACCGCGATCGGCTTCCGCGGCTGGGTCGAGGCCGCCGACGGCTGGGGCCTCGGCGAGGCCCTGGTGGAACTGCTCGGCACCGTCGAACTCCTCGCCCGCGGCCCGAAGGTGCGCGGCGCCATCCGCGCCGCGGGGCTGCGCGAGGACTGGTCGCCGGCGTCCGAGTCCATGGCGGAGGTGCTGGAGAGGCTGCTGGAGGAGGGCGTCGCGGGCCGCCGCATCGCCATCCAGCTGCACGGCGAACCCCTGCCCGGCTTCAGCGAGTCGCTGCGCGCCGCGGGCGCCGAGGTCGTCGGCGTGCCCGTCTACCGGTGGATGCCGCCCGCCGACATCGCCCCCGTGGACCGGCTGATCGACGCGACGCTCGCCCGGGGCGTGGACGCGCTGACGTTCACCAGCGCGCCCGCCGCGGCGTCGCTGCTGAAGCGGGCCGAGGAGCGCGGCGTCCGCGACGCGCTGCTGGACGCGCTGCGCACCGACGTGCTGGTGGCGTGCGTCGGCCCCGTGACGGCCCTGCCCCTGGAGGCCTGGGACGTGCCCACGTCCCAGCCGGAACGTTTCCGGCTCGGGCCGCTGGTGCAGCTCCTGTGCGCCGAACTCCCCGGGCGCGTAAGGCCGTTGCCCGTCGCCGGGCACCGGCTGGAGGTGCGCGGGCACGCGGTCCTGGTGGACGGCGAACTGCGCGCCGTACCGCCCGCCGGCATGGCGCTCCTGCGGGCGCTGGCCCGCCGGCCCGGCTGGGTCGTGCCCCGCGCCGAACTGCTCCGGGCGCTGCCCGGCGCCGGCCGGGACGAGCACGCGGTGGAGACGGCGATGGCGCGGTTGCGCGGTGCGCTTGGCGAGCCGCGGATGGTGCAGACGGTTGTGAAGCGGGGGTACCGGCTGTCCCTCGACCCCGCGGCGGGGTCCTCCTCCGACAAGTACGGGGGCCCTGCGGGCGGCGACGCGGAGGACTGACGGGGCCTGCGAGTCCCGGGTGCGGTGTTGCTCGGGCGTGCGCAGTTCCCCGCGCCCCTTTTTGCGCGGTTCCTCGCGCCCCTGTTGCGCTGCGCGAGTGCGGTTCCGCTGGGGTTTGCGCAGTTCCCCGCGCCCCCTATCTGCGCCGCTTCACTCCAACTCCTTTGAACATGGCGGCAGTCGGTTCCGTACCCCCGCGCGGCACAGATCCGGAAACGGCTCTCGACCGGAGGTCAGGGGTGCGCGAGGATTCCGGCGTGGCCGCCGACAGAACATCGCCGGACGACGCCCTCATGAGGGCGCTCTACGCCGAGCACGCGGGCCCGCTCCTCGCCTTCGTCCTGCGGCTGGTGGCCGGCGACCGGCACCGCGCCGAGGACGTCGTACAGGAGACCCTGCTGCGCGCCTGGCGGAACGCCGAACAGCTGCGCGCCGCGCACGGTTCTGTACGTCCCTGGCTGGTGACCGTCGCCCGCCGCATCGTCATCGACGGGCACCGCAGCCGCAGCGCCCGCCCCCACGAGGTCGACCCGTCGCCGCTGGAGGCGCTGCCCGCCGCCGACGAAATCGACCGCGCCCTGCGGATGATGACGATCTCCGAAGCACTGGACGACCTCACGCCTGCACACAGGGAAGCTCTCGTCGAGACGTATTTCCGGGGCCGCACAGTGAACGAGGCGGCAGCGGTTCTGCGTATTCCTCCAGGGACGGTGCGCTCACGCGTGTACTACGCGCTGCGCGCGCTGAAGCTCTCGCTGGAGGAAAGAGGGGTGACGGCATGACGGAGAACGCCTCGGGGCACACCGCGCACACGGACGTCGGTGCGTACGTGCTCGGCGTACTCGACCCCGCCGCAGCGGAGCGGTTCGAGGAACACCTGGCGGCCTGCGACCGCTGCGCCGCCGAACTGGAGGAGCTGATGGGCCTCCAGTCGCTGCTCGCCGGGCAGCGGCAGGAGGCCGGCGTGCCCGCGCCCCCCGAACCGGCGCTGCTGGCACGGCTGCTGGCCGCGACAGCGGCCGAGCGCCGCACCCGGCGCACCCGCCGCCTGTGGCTGGTCGCCGCCGCCTTCGTGCTGGTGGCCGGCGGCCCGCTGGCCACCCTCGGGCTGACCGGCGACGACGACACGCCGCGGCAGACGGTGAGCGCCGCACGGCAGATGTACGCGCACGGCGAGAAGATCGGCGTCACCGATCCGCGGACGCGGGCCGAGGCCACGGTCTCCCTGGAGCGGAAGCCCTGGGGCACGCACGTCGCGCTGAAGCTGAGCGACGTACGCGGGCCGCTGAGCTGTGAACTGGTCGCCGTCGGCCCGCGCGGCAAGGAGCAGACGGTCACGACGTGGGCCGTACCGAAGGGCGGTTACGGCGTCCCCGGATCTGGCGACGACTGGTCGGCGAAGCCGCTGTACGCGTACGGCGGCGCCGCGTTCGACCGCGACGAGATCTCCCGCTTCGTCGTCCGCACCCTCGACGGGCGCACCCTCGCGTCGATCGGCGTGTGACGGCGTACGCCGCCCGCGCCGCTTACGTGCGCTGCGCACACCGCTTCGCGTACGGTGGACGGCTGCCCTAAGCAAGCAGAAGGGGGCCGCGGCGTTGAGAGCGCAGCACGACGAGGCCGGCCGGCAGGACACCGTCCGGGACCGTGAGATCCGCGAGGAGCAGGCGCACCTCGACGACGTCTACCGGCGGCTCGAAGAGAAGATCCACGAGGCCGAGTTCCTGATGGACGACGCCTCCAAGCGGGGGCAGGTCGGCACCCCCGGCGCCCTCGCCGAGCGCGACGCGCAGGTCTTCCGCGCCGGCGTCCATCTCAACCGCCTGAACAGCGAGTTCGAGGACTTCCTCTTCGGCCGCGTCGACCTGCTGCGGGGCAAGGACGGCAAGAAGGGCCCGGACGGCGCGTACACCTCCGTGGAGCCCGCCGAGGGCGCCGTCCGCGACGACCGCACCGCCGACATCGCCGAGACCCTGCACATCGGCCGGCTCGGCGTGCTCGACGCCGACTACTCGCCGCTGGTCATCGACTGGCGCGCCCCCGCCGCCGCACCCTTCTACCGCGCCACGCCCGTGCAGCCGGGCCGTGTCGTACGCCGCCGCGTCATCCGCTCGAAGGGGCGGCAGGTGCTGGGCGTCGAGGACGATCTGCTGCGCCCCGAGGTCCGGGCCAGCCTGGGCGGCGAGGAGCTGCCCGCGGTCGGCGACGGCGCGCTGATGGCGGCGCTGGGCCGGGCCCGCAGCCACTCGATGCGCGACATCGTGGCGTCCATCCAGGCCGAGCAGGACGAGGTGATCCGCGCCCCCGCGGCCTCCGTCACCGAGGTCGAGGGCGGCCCCGGCACCGGCAAGACGGCGGTCGCGCTGCACCGTGCCGCGTACCTGCTCTACCAGGACAGACGCCGCTACGCCGGCGGCATCCTGATCGTCAGCCCGACCCCGCTGCTGGTGTCCTACACCGAGGGCGTGCTGCCCTCGCTCGGCGAGGAGGGCCAGGTCGCCATCCGGGCGCTCGGCTCGCTGGTGGAGGGCGCCGAGGCCGACACGTACGACGAGCAGCCCGTCGCCCGGATCAAGGGCTCGGCCCGCATGGTCAAGGTGCTGCGCAAGGCCGCACGCGGGGCGCTCGAACTGGGCGAACTCCCGGACAGGCTGCGGGTGGTGGCGAACGGCGCCCGCGTCGAGCTGGACGCGGACGAGCTCCGCGAGGTCCGCCGCCAGATCCTCGGCGGCACCGCGCCGGTCAACCTGATGCGGCCGCGCGCCCGCAAGCTGCTGCTGGACGCCCTGTGGGCCAAGTCCGGTGCGCGCAGGCCCTGGTCGGACCCGGAGCTGGAGGCCGAGGCCCGCGAGGCGTTCGACGAGGACGTCTCCACGGAGGACTCCTTCCAGGACTTCCTGGCCGCCTGGTGGCCCGAGCTGACGCCCCGTCGGGTCCTCGCCGCCATGGCCGACGAACGGCTGCTGGCCCCCTGGGCCCGCCGGGTGCTGAAGCCCGCGGAGGTACGGCTGCTGGCGGGTTCGCTGGGCCGGCTGGACGAGACGGGCCAGGGCCCGCTGTCCGTACACGACGTGGCGCTCCTGGACGAGCTGCACCTACTGCTCGGGGCCCCGGCGAAGCCGAGGAAACGGGAGCTCGACCCGCTCGAACAGCTCACCGGACTGGAGGAGTTGACCACCGCGGCCGACCGCGACCAGACGCGCAGGGACCGCGCCGAGCGGCTCGCCGAGGAGCGCCGCGACTACGCGCACGTGATCGTCGACGAGGCGCAGGACCTCACGCCGATGCAGTGGCGGCTGGTCGGCCGCCGCGGCCGGCAGGCCACCTGGACGGTCGTCGGCGACCCCGCGCAGAGCTCCTGGACCGACCCGGACGAGGCGGCCGAGGCCCGTACGGAGGCGCTGGGCTCCCGGCCCCGCCGGCGCTTCGAACTGACCGTCAACTACCGCAATCCCGCCGAGATCGCGGAGCTCGCCGACCGGGTGCTGGCCCTCGCCATGCCGGGCAGCGTGCCGCCCAAGGCGGTGCGTGCGACGGGGCTGCAGCCGCGGTTCACCGCCGTCCCGGACGGCGGTGAGGACACGCTGCGCGCCGCCGTACGGGCCGAGGCGCAACGGGCGTTGGACGGGCTCGGCGAGGAGGGCGGCACCGTCGGCGTCGTCGTCGCCATGGGCCGGCGGGCCGCGGCGCGGGAGTGGCTGGCGGACCTGGGCGACCGTGTCGTGGCGCTGGGCAGCCTGGAGGCCAAGGGCCTCGAATACGACGCGACGGTCGTGGTGTCCCCCGCGGAGATCGCCGACGAATCGCCCGCGGGACTGCGGGTGCTGTACGTGGCGCTGACCCGGGCCACGCAGCGTCTTCTGGTGGTGGCGGGGGAGCGGGACCTGCCCGACCGGACCGGAGTTCCGGACCTGCTGCGGGACTGAGGCCGCAGCACCCGAGTGACGCGAACGTCGGTGTTAGCCTGGTGGTGGCACCGGCCCGATCCATGCCCCCGGGCCCAACCATAGTCGCTTCGAGCGACCACTTGCCGCGAGGCGAGCTGGCGGGTCGGTGTCACTGACTTCGTCCAACAGGGCAGCCGCGCAAGGGCGTTCAGCCGATGACGCGAACCCCTTCGGCCTGCGGGCCCTTCCGGCCCTCGCCGATCTCGAACTCCACGCGCTGGGCGTCCTCCAGGCTGCGGAAGCCGTTGCCGTCGATCGAGCTGTAGTGCACGAAGACGTCGGGCCCGCCGCCCTCCTGTGCGATGAATCCGTAGCCCTTCTCGGCGTTGAACCACTTGACCGTGCCCTGAGCCATGTTCCTGGTCTTTCGTGAGGGGGTGAGCATGTGCGGAGGGAGCCTAAGTCGGTTTACGCCGTTTTACGGGTATTGGATCCGGTTTTCCCGCGAAGGAGTGGGGGGTTCCCTTCCGCTGACGCCCTCTCGTATGGTGGAAGTTCATTTCCGCGAACAGGGGTTGTTACCGCGTACCAATTGGTAGGTGGGACGATCTGAAGAGTGCCCGGCCCCCGGAGCCGGGCTGCATACGTGCACATAGGGAAAGCAGAGGGAAGTCGGCAATGAGCTCGGCGCCAAGCGTCTCGTACTCGATGACGGTCCGCCTCGAAGTCCCCGCGGGCGGGACAGCGGTCAGTCAGATCACCACGGTCGTGGAGTCGTCGGGCGGTTCGGTGACCGGCCTCGACGTCACCGCATCCGGCCACGAACGGCTGCGGATCGACGTCACCATCGCGGCCTCCTCGACGGCGCACGCCGACGAAATCGTCGACAAACTCCGCGAGATCGAGGGTGTGGCCCTCGGCAAGGTCTCGGACCGTACGTTCCTGATGCACCTCGGCGGCAAGATCGAGATGTCGTCGAAGCACCCCATTCGCAACCGTGACGACCTCTCCATGATCTACACCCCGGGCGTGGCCCGGGTGTGCACCCAGATCGCGGAGCACCCGGAGGACGCGCGGCGTCTGACGATCAAACGGAACAGCGTCGCGGTCGTCACCGACGGCTCGGCCGTGCTCGGCCTGGGCAACATCGGCCCGAAGGCCGCGCTGCCCGTCATGGAGGGCAAGGCGGCCCTGTTCAAGCGGTTCGCCGGCATCGACGCCTGGCCGATCTGCCTGGACACCCAGGACACCGACACCATCGTGGAGGTCGTCCGCGCGCTGGCCCCCGGCTTCGCCGGCATCAACCTGGAGGACATCTCCGCGCCGCGCTGCTTCGAGATCGAGGCGCGGCTGCGCGAGGCCGTCGACATCCCCGTCTTCCACGACGACCAGCACGGCACCGCGATCGTCGTGCTCGCCTCGCTGTTCAACGCGCTGCGCGTGGTGGACAAGCGGATCGAGGACGTACGGGTCGTCATGTCCGGTGCGGGCGCGGCCGGTACGGCGATTCTCAAGCTGCTGCTGGAGGCCGGCGTCAAGCACGCCGTCGTCGCCGACATCCACGGCGTGGTGCACTCCGGCCGGCAGGACCTGGTCGGCGCGGAGGAGGGCACGCCGCTGCGCTGGATCGCCGACAACACCAACCCGGAGGGTGTCACCGGCACGCTCAAGGAGGCCGTCGTCGGCGCGGACGTCTTCATCGGCGTCTCGGCCCCGAACGTGCTCGGCGGAGAGGACGTCGCCAAGATGGCGAACGGCGCGATCGTCTTCGCGCTCGCCAACCCGGACCCCGAGGTCGAGCCCGCGATCGCGCGCGAGACGGCGACCGTCGTGGCCACCGGCCGCTCGGACTTCCCGAACCAGATCAACAACGTGCTGGTCTTCCCCGGTGTGTTCCGCGGTCTGCTGGACGCCCAGTCGCGGACCGTCAACGACGAGATGATGATCGCCGCCGCGCGGGCGCTGGCCGACGTGGTGCTCGAGGACGAGCTCAACGCGAACTACATCATCCCCAGCGTCTTCAACGAGAAGGTGTCCGGGGCCGTCGCGGGCGCCGTCCGGGACGCGGCCCGCGCCGCCGGCGAGGCCATGGAACCGGCCCCCGCCACCCCCGCGTCCTGACCCCGGGCCGTACGGTCGGGACTCCGCCGGTGCACGGCACCCCGGCTGTTCCGCCGCGTACCACGCCGTGGCGCCCGGTGCGTTCCGACGCAATCGGGCGCCGATGACGGCGCGTCGGTGGGCGGCGGCACGGACGGGCCCCTTAGGGTTGCGGGCAGACAAAGCCTATGGAAAGTCACCACTGCGAGCCACTGGAGCTTTTCGTGTGACTCCGTAGCTGCCCACAGGGTGCCGGATTGGCTTTCCCGCCGCTGGTGGGGGCAGGATGCGTCACTGGGCGCGAGGGTCTGAAAGCAGACCCGGGTCCGGGGACTGTCCGAGGGCCCTGGCAGCATCGGCTTCGATCTCACGCCTCATCGGCAAGAAGAACACGGGAGTAAACGAGTTATGAACCGCAGTGAGCTGGTGGCCGCTCTGTCCGAGCGCGCCGAGGTGACCCGTAAGGACGCGGACGCCGTGCTGGCCGCCCTGGCCGACACCGTTGGTGAGGTCGTCGCCAAGGGCGACGAGAAGGTCACCATCCCCGGCTTCCTCACCTTCGAGCGCACGCACCGTGCCGCTCGCACCGCCCGCAACCCGCAGACCGGCGACCCGATCCAGATTCCGGCCGGGTACAGCGTCAAGGTTTCCGCGGGCTCGAAGCTCAAGGACGCCGCCAAGGGCAACTGAGCCCCCTGGCGTTCGGAAACGCAAAGGCGAGGGGCGGCCACCCGGTTTTCCGGGTGGCCGCCCCTCGTGCGTGTCTGCGCCTCCCGGACGGCGCGCTGGCCGCAGGGGGCCGGATGCCGTACGGGAGGCGCCTGAGCGGCTTCTGAGCGCCCCTCAGGAGGCGCCGAGGGAAACCAGGTCCACGCCCTCCAGTGAGTCCGTCAGCAGCGTGCGCGGTCCCGCGGCGATACCGGGGACGGTCGGGACCGCCAGCACCCGGCAGCCGGCGGCGAGCGCGGCCGCCGCGCCCGTCGGGGTGTCCTCCACGGCGAGGCAGTCCCGCGGGTCCACGCCCAGGGCCCGGGCGGCGGACACGTACGGATCGGGGTGCGGTTTGTCACGGCCCGCCTCGCCCGCGGCGACGGAGTGCGCGAAGCGGTGCCGGCCGAGCCGGTCCAGCACCAGCCCCGCGACGGCCCGTTCGGAGGCCGTGACGAGCGCCACGGGGATGCCCAGTTCCGCCGCCGCGTCCAACAGCCGCAGCGCGCCCGGCTGGACGGTCACCCCGGCGGCCACCCGCTCGGCGAACGCGCGGTCCAGCATCTTCGCCGCGCGCTCCGTGGTGAGCTCCGGCACGCGCGGGGCGAGGAGTTCGGCGCCGTCCGCGATGGTGAGACCGGCGAACTGGAGAACGACGGGGTCGTCCGTACGGGTGCCGAGATGCTCGGCGACGGCGGCCAGCCAGTCGCGCTCGGTGTCGACGAGTGTTCCGTCCATGTCACACAGCAGGGCGGCGGGGAGAGAAGGCATACGGTGCGGCTCGCTCGGTGTCAGCCCGTGGTGCGGGCAAGGGGGTTGGTGCGGGTGGAGTTGCGGACGGTGAAGACGACCGAACCGGGCCGGTAGCGGTCGTCGGAGGTCTCGACGGGCTGGCCGTCCGCCGTGGTCGTGGTGCGGCGGACGCGCAGCAGCGGGCTGCCGCGCCGTACTTGCAGATGGCGAGCCTCGACGGTGCCGGCGGACAGCGCGTCGATGTGGTGCTCGCCGTGCGCGAAGACCAGCCCCTCCTGCTCGTTGAGCGCCTGGGTCACCGACTCGCAGTCGGCGGGCAGGCGTTCGACCGCGGGGCCCGCCCAGCCGGCGTACACGGTGCGCTCCAGCAGGACGGGGTCGCCGTCGAGGGTGCGCAGCCGCATGACGCGCAGCACCCGTTCGTCCGGGCCGAGCTGGAGCAGCGCCGCCTCCTCCGGGCTCGCCGTGTCCCAGCCGGAGTCCAGTACGAGACCGCCCGCCGTGTGGCCGCCCGCCTGCGCCCACTGCGCGAAGCTGCGCAGCTCGGTGAAGGTCTGCCGGGGCGCGGTCGACAGGACGACACGGCGCGCGCCCTGGCGGGAGCCGATCAGACCCTCCGTCAGGAGCGTGGCGACGGCCTGCCGGACGGTGCCGCGGGACGCGCCGTGCTCCGCGGCCAGTTCGGCCTCGGAGGGCAGCGTGGACCCCACGGGGTGGCGGCCGTCGGAGATGGCACGGCGCAGCGCGTCGGCGATCTGCTCGTGGCGTCGGGTCACTGCGGGCTCCTCGGTACGCGGAGTGTGCGCTCGTTGCGAGCGGACTCCGATCATGTCACCTGTGCACAGTAGTGCGCATCCCATCAGGGGTGGGCAGATGCTTATTACCGCTTCCGCGGAAGCTAAACCTCGTTGTCCATAACGCTATGAGCTGGGGTTTTGCTGACCTGGGAGGTTTGTGGAAGAGGGTCGGCGCTGTTAGTTTTCCTGGGCTTGTTGAAGACCACTTGTCCAAACAGGTGGCTGCCGGTAGACCACGGGAGCAGCATGTGAAGGCACACCATCGACGCCGTACTGTCACGGCCGCCGCGGCGTTCGCCGTCACGGTGGCCGTCGGCGGATGCGGCGCGGCACCCGCGCAGAGTGTGAACAGCAAGGCGGCGAAGGCGCGTTCGGCGGAGGACTTCGGCGGGATGCGCGAACTGGTCGCCGCAGCCCGCGAGGAAGGTTCGCTGAACGTCTACGCGCTCGCGCCGACCTGGGCCAACTACGGCGCGATGATCAAGGCGTTCGAGAAGAAGTACGGCATCGAGGTGCACAACGAGGACCCGGGCGGCAGCAGCCAGGGCGTCCTCAACGCCGCCGTGAAACGGCAGGGCCAGACCCGCGCCGTGGACGCCATGGACCTGGGCGGCTCCTTCATGCGCAGCGCCAAGGCCAAGCGGGTCCTCGCCCCGTACAAGGTGCGGGACTGGAAGCGGATCCCGGCCCGTATGAAGGAACGCGACGGCTCGTACCAGACCAACTACGGCGGCTACGTGTCGATCGGCTGCGACGAGAAGGCCGTCGCGCACTGCCCGCGCACTCTGAAGGAACTCCTGCGCCCCGAGTACCGGAACAAGGTCGCGCTGAACGGAAATCCGAACGAATCCACCTCCGCGTACGGCGCGGTGGTCGCCGCCGCGCTCGCCAACGGCGGCAGCTTCGACGACGTACAGCCCGGCCTGGACTTCTTCCGGAAGCTCAAGGAGAAGGGCAACTTCCTGCCCGTCGAGTCGACCAAGGCCACCATCCAGAAGGGCGAGACGCCCATCTCCGTGGACTGGGACTACCTCAACCTCGGCTACCGCGAGGAGCTGCGGTCCAAGGGCATCGACTGGAAGGTCACCGTGCCCTCCGACGGCCAGTACGCGGAGTACTACAACCAGGGCGTCAACGCCTTCGCCCCGCACCCGGCGGCGGCCCGGCTGTGGCTGGAGTTCCTCTACAGCCGCGAGGGCCAGAACATGTGGCTCAAGGGCTTCTCCCGGCCGGCGCTGCTGGAGGCCATGGAACGGGACGGCACGGCGGACAAGAAGGCGGCACGGCAGCTGCCCGAGGTGGCCGGCGAGCCGGAGTTCCCCGACGCGGACCAGGAGGCCGAGGCGCAGAAGGCGATCAGTGAGGGCTGGGGTGCCGCCGTCAGCTGACCCCGCGCACCCGCCGCCCCCTCACGTTGGAGACCCCATGTTCGAACTTCCCGCCCCCGCCCGGGCCGTACGCGCACGCAGGCGCACACCGCGCTGGCCGGCCGTCGTCCCGTTCTTCGTCTTCCTGGCGCTCTGCTTCGGCCTGCCCGCCGGATCGATGGCCGTGAACGCCTTCACCGTCATCGACCCCGGCACCGGGGCGAGCCACTACAGCACCGCGAACGTCACCGGATCGCTGTCCGGCGTGTACGCCACCGGGCTGACCGGCAGCATCGAACTGTCCCTGCTGACGGCCGTACTGGCCACCGTGCTCGGCGCGGTCGTCGCCCAGGCGCTCATCAACGCGAAGAGCCCGGCGCTGCGCAAGCTGACCGTGTCCGCGTGCGGCGTCTTCGCCAACTTCAGCGGCGCGCCGCTCGCCTTCGCCTTCATCGCGACGCTCGGCACCACCGGAACCCTCACCCGGCTGCTGGGCCTGGAGAGTTCCGGCTTCAGCCTCTACACCTTCACCGGACTCGTCCTCGCCTACCTGTACTTCATGGTGCCGCTGATGGTCGCCACCGTGCTGCCGGCGCTCGACGGGCTGAAGAGCCAGTGGCGGGAGGCCGCCGCGTCCTGCGGGGCCACCCGCGGACAGTTCTGGCGGCACGTGGGACTGCCCGTGCTCACCCCCGCGCTGCTCGGCGGCGCCGTGCTGATGTTCGGCACGGCCTTCGCCTCGCACGCCACCGCCGCGGTGATGACCGGCAGTTCGGTGCCGGTCCTCACCATCCAGATCGCCAACGCCCTCTCCGGGAACGTGCTCGCGGGACAGGAGAACCTGGCGCTCGCCATGAGCCTCAACATGGTCGTGGTCGCGCTGCTGGTGATCGCCGTACAGATCCCCCTGCAACGACGGAGCTCCCGATGGCTGGGCTGACCCACACCGCGCCCCCACCGGCGCCTCCCGCGTCCCCCGCATCCACCGAGCCGGCGGCGCCGGCGCCGGTACGCGACTCCCGCCGCCGGCGCGGCGGTTGGGGCGGCGCCCTCGTACTGCTGTGCGCGGCGCTGTACTTCCTGGTGCCGGTCGCGGCCTCGCTCTGGTTCACCGTGGACACCCCGGGCGCCTCGGGCCTCGACCTGTCCCCGTACACGCAGGGGCTGACCTCCGACGGGATGGCGAGCAGCCTGCTGCTCTCCGTCGGCCTGGGACTGGCGACCGTCGCGCTGGGGCTGCTGCTCATGGTGCCGACGATGGTCGCCGTCACCCTCCATCTGCCGCGGCTGCGGCGGGCCGTGGAGATCCTCTGCATGGCCCCGCTGATGGTGCCGCCCATCGCCCTCGTGGCCGGCGTGAGCACCGTGCTGTCGTGGCAGCAGGCGCTGTCCGACACCCCGTTCTGGAAGACCTTCCAGGTGCTGCAGAACGACAGGTTCCCGCTGGTGCTGGTGCTCGTCTACACCGTCATGTCGCTGCCCTTCCTGCACCGTTCGCTCGACGCGGGACTGCGCGGCGTCGACCTGAAGACCCTCGTGGAGGCCTCCCGCAGTCTGGGCGCCTCCCGTACGGCCACCCTGTACCGCGTCGTACTGCCCAACCTGCGACACGCCCTCGTCAGCGGCGCCGTGCTCAGCCTGGCCATGGTGCTGGGGGAGTTCACCGTGGCCTCGGTGCTCGGCTTCACCCCGTTCGCCGTGTGGATGGTGCAGACCGGCGAGACCGAGGCCCAACTGTCCGTCGCCGCCGCCATGCTGAGCCTGCTCATCACCTGGGGCCTGCTGCTTCTGCTCACCACCCTCGCCGGCGGGCGAGCCCGCCGTACCCGGAGGACCACCGCATGACCGCCACCGCCACCGCCGCCGCCACAGAGAAGACCCGCGCCCCGGAACAGCGCGCCGGAGTGCCCGTACGGCTGGCCGGACTGCGCCGTACGTTCGGCGGCACCGTCGCACTGGACGGGCTGGACCTGGACATCGCACCGGGCGAACTCGTCGCGCTGCTCGGCCCCTCCGGCTGCGGCAAGACGACCGCGCTGCGCATCATCGCGGGCTTCGAGACGGCCGACCGGGGCGAACTGCTGATGGACGGCGAGGACATCGCGGGCACGCCGGCGAACGAGCGCGACATCGGCATGGTCTTCCAGTCCTACAGCCTCTTCCCGAACATGACCGCCGCCGAGAACGTCGCGTACGGCCTGCGGGTGCGCGGTACCGGCAAGGGGGAGCGGGCCCGGCGCGCCGCCGAACTCCTGGATCTGGTCGGCCTGCCGGGCCGTGGGGGCCACTACCCGCACGAGCTGTCCGGCGGCCAGCAGCAGCGCGTGGCACTCGCCCGCGCCCTCGCCGTACAGCCGCGGGTGCTGCTGCTCGACGAACCGCTGTCCGCGCTCGACGCGAAGGTGCGGCTCCAGCTGCGCGAGGAGATCCGGCGCATCCAGCTGGAGCTGGGCATCACCACCGTCTTCGTCACCCACGACCAGGAGGAGGCGCTGTCGATGGCCGACCGGGTCGCCGTGATGAAGGACGGCCGGCTCGAACAGTGCGCGGCCCCCGCCGAGTTGTACGAGCGTCCCGCCACCCCGTTCGTCGCCGAGTTCGTCGGCACCATGAACCGGCTGCCCGGCACGGTCCACGAGGACGGCACGGTCGGCCTGTTCGGCGCGCGGCTGCCCGTACACGGCACGGCGCCGGCCGCCGGGACGGACGTCGACGTACTGGTGCGGCCCGAGGGGCTGAAGGCCGCGCCGTCCGGGGAGGGGACGGACGGCGCGGCGGAGGGCCCCGCGGAGGGTGTGGAGGCGACCGTGCGGGTGACCACCTTCCTCGGGGCCACGACACGGCTGCACCTCGTCACGGACGAGGGGACCGCCTGCAAGGCCGACCTGCCGAGCCGGTACGCCGGTCAACTGGCCGTGGGCGCACGGTGCGTGGTCGCCCCGCAGGGCGGCCCCGTGCTGGTCGAACCCCGCGGCTGACCGCGCACACGCGGGACTGACGGCGTACACGCCGGACTGACGCACACACGCGGGAGGGGCGGTCACCGAGCACGGTGACCGCCCCTCCTGTGCGTGTTCTTCTGCTTGTCCGGCGCGCCCGCGGGCCACCGGACCGCCGCGCTACGGCCGTTCGACCTTGGCGCCGAGCGAGCCGAGCTTCTCCATGAAGTTCTCGTAGCCGCGGTTGATCAGGTCGATGCCGTGCACCCGTGAGGTGCCCTGCGCCGCCAGCGCCGCGATCAGATACGAGAAGCCGCCGCGCAGGTCGGGGATGACCAGATCGGCGCCCTGCAGCTTGTTCGGGCCCGAAACCACCGCCGAGTGCAGGAAGTTGCGCTGTCCGAAGCGGCAGGCGGAACCGCCCAGGCACTCGCGGTAGAGCTGGATGTGCGCGCCCATCTGGTTGAGCGCGGAGGTGAAGCCCAGCCGGGACTCGTACACCGTCTCGTGCACGATCGACAGGCCGGTCGCCTGCGTCAGCGCGACGACCAGCGGCTGCTGCCAGTCCGTCTGGAAGCCCGGATGCACGTCGGTCTCCAGCGCGATGGACTTCAGCGGGCCGCCCGGGTGCCAGAAGCGGATGCCGTCGTCCAGCACCTCGAAGGCGCCGCCGACCCTCCGGAAGGTGTTGAGGAAGGTCATCATCGGCTTCTGCTGGGCGCCGTGCACGAAGACCTGGCCCTCGGTGGCCAGCGCCGCGCTCGCCCAGGAGGCCGCCTCCAGGCGGTCCGGGAGCGCGCGGTGCGTGTAGCCGCCGAGCTTGTCGACACCGGTGATCCGGATGGTCCGGTCGGTGTCCATGGTGATGATCGCGCCCATCTTCTGGAGCACGCAGATCAGGTCCTCGATCTCCGGCTCGACGGCCGCGTTCGAGAGCTCCGTCACGCCTTCCGCCAGCACGGCGGTTAGCAGCACCTGCTCGGTGGACCCGACGGACGGGTACGGCAGGCGGATCTTCGTGCCGCGCAGGCGCTGCGGCGCCTCCAGGTACTGGCCGTCGGCGCGCTTCTCGATGGTGGCGCCGAACTGCCGCAGCACGTCGAAGTGGAAGTCCACCGGGCGGCCGCCGATGTCGCAGCCGCCCAGCCCCGGAATGAAGGCGTGGCCGAGGCGGTGCAGCAGCGGACCGCAGAAGAGGATCGGGATACGGGACGAGCCGGCGTGCGCGTCGATGTCGGCGACATCGGCGTTCTCCACATGGGAGGGGTCGATCACCAGCTCGCCGTGCTCGTCCCCGGAGAGGACGGTGGCGCCGTGCAGCTGGAGCAGCCCGCGCACGACGCGTACGTCACGGATGTCGGGCACATTGCGCAGACGGCTCGGCTCGCTGCCGAGCAGCGCGGCGACCATGGCCTTCGGTACGAGGTTCTTCGCACCGCGGACACGGATCTCGCCGTCCAGCGGGGTACCGCCGTGGACAAGCAGGACGTCGTCGGTCGGGACGGTCATGGATCTCCGCGTTCCTGGAGACGGGTTGGGACAAATGGCAATGCTAATGGCCGTCAGGGGCGGTTGGGTAAGGCCGTGGACGCCCTGTGACTGTCTGCGGCCTGACGGCAACTCGCCGTCGACCGTCCCGCGAAATGAGCGAGGGGCACCCGTGGAGGGGGCGGGTGCGGGATCATTGCCGCATGACCGAGGCGTCCTTGCTCGCCGGGCGGCTGCTCGTGGCCACCCCGGTGCTGGCCGATCCGAACTTCGACCGCGCGGTGGTGCTGCTCCTCGACCACGACGAGGAGGGCACACTCGGGGTGGTCCTGAACCGTCCGACGCCCGTGGACGTCGGCGACATCCTGGAGCCCTGGGCCGACCTCGCCGGTGAGCCCGGCGTCGTCTTCCAGGGCGGCCCCGTCTCCCTCGACGCCGCGCTCGGCATCGCGGTCGTCCCCACCGTCGACGGCGTGGACGCCGCGGACAGAGGGGGCGGTACGGGCGCAGGGGAAGGCGCCGTCGCGCGGGACGGCGCGGAAACGGACGACGGCGTACGGGAGAGAGAAGGCGCACAGGACGCGGGACTCGCGCACGCCGGAGGCGCGCAGGGCGAGGAGAGCGCCACGGACGGGCCGCTGGGCTGGCGGCGCGTGCACGGGGCCATCGGCCTCGTCGACCTGGAGGCCCCGCCCGAACTGCTCGCCGCCGAACTGGGTTCGCTGCGGATCTTCGCCGGTTACGCGGGGTGGGGACCGGGCCAGCTGGAGGACGAACTGTCCGAGGGCGCCTGGTACGTCGTGGAGGCCGAGCCGGGCGATGTGTCGTCCACCTCGCCCGAGGGGCTCTGGCGCTCTGTCCTGCGGCGTCAACGCAGTGAACTGGCCATCGTGGCCACGTACCCGGACGACCCGTCGCTGAATTAGGCTTGGTCTGTATGAGCACTCCTCTTGAGCCTGAGCGCGGGACCGGCACCGGCACACTTGTCGACCCGACCCCGGAGACGTCGCACGGTGACGGCGATCACGAGCGGTTCGCCCATTACGTCCAGAAGGACAAGATCATGGCGAGCGCGATGGAGGGCAGCCCCGTCGTCGCGCTCTGCGGCAAGGTCTGGGTCCCGGGTCGCGATCCCAAGAAGTACCCGGTCTGCCCCATGTGCAAGGAGATCTACGAGACCATGGGCGCCGGCGGCGACAAGAACGGCAAGGACGGCAAGGGCGGCGACAAGAAGTAGCCCCCTCGCCGGCCTTCCGGCCGGCAGTCCCCGCGGACCGGCTCCACAGCGCGCTGTCGCTGCGCTGTGCTTGTGGCCGTGCTTTGTGTGTCCCGGGCGGGGAGGGCGGCTGCGGTTCGCGTGGGGTTTGCGCAGTTCCCCGCGCCCCTTATCGCGCCGTTCCCCGCGCCCCTTATTTCGCGCCGTTCCTCGCGCCCCTCTCTCGCGCCCCTGTCTTGTGCCGTTCCCCGCGGCCCTGTTCGGGGCAGGTAGTCGCGGACCGGATGGTCTGAGACGCGAGAGAGGTACGCATGCCGGACACGGAGTCACTGCTTCCCGCCCCGCGCCGGGTGGAGTTCACGCGGGAGAGCGGGCGGACGTACACCTGGAGCGGCGGCCCGGACGACGTCCGTACGCGCACGGACGCCTCGTTGGGCGCCGAGGCGTACCGGCTGACCGTCGGCCCCGAAGGAGTGGAGATTACCGGCGGGGACGCGGCGGGGGTCTTCTGGGGGCGGCAGACCCTCAAACAGCTCCTCGGCCCGGACGAGTTCAGAAAGGCCGGGCCGCACGGGCCGGTGAAGCAGGAGCTGCCGTACGGCGTCGTCGAGGACGCGCCCCGCTTCCGCTGGCGCGGCTTCATGCTGGACGTGGCACGGCACTTCATGCCCAAGGACGGCGTGCTGCGCTACATCGACCTGCTCGCCGCGCACAAACTCAACGTGCTGCACTTCCATCTGACGGACGACCAGGGGTGGCGCCCCGAGATCAAGCGTTATCCGCGGCTCACCGAGGCCGCTTCCTGGCGGCCGCGCACCCGCGTCGGCCACCGCGCGTCCGACCTGTGGGACGAACGCCCGCACGGCGGTTACTACTCGCAGGACGACCTGCGCGAGATCGTCGCCTACGCGGCCGAACGGCACATCACCGTCGTCCCCGAGATCGACATCCCCGGCCACTCGCAGGCGGCCATCGCCGCCTATCCGGAGCTCGGCAACTCCGATGTGGTGGACACCACTTCACTCGGCGTCTGGGACACCTGGGGCGTCAATCCGAACATCCTCGCGCCGACCGACACCGTGCTCCGTTTCTACGAGGGCGTCCTGGAGGAACTGCTCGACATCTTTCCGTCCCCCTATGTGCACTTGGGCGGCGACGAGTGCCCCAAGGACCAGTGGCGGGCCTCGCCCGCCGCGCAGGAACGCATACGGCAGGAGGGTCTGGCCGACGAGGACGAGCTCCAGTCGTGGTTCATCCGGCACTTCGACCGCTGGCTCACCGCACGCGGACGCCGCCTCATCGGCTGGGACGAGATTCTGGAGGGCGGCCTGGCGGAAGGGGCAACCGTGTCGTCGTGGCGCGGCTACGCGGGCGGAATCGCCGCCGCACAGGCAGGACATGACGTCGTGATGTGCCCCGAGCAGCAGGTCTACCTGAACTACCGGGAGGACGGCGGCCCCGACGAACCCGTGCCCATCGGCTACGTGCGGACCCTGCGCGACGTGTACGCCTTCGAGCCCGTACCGCCGCAGCTGGCCGGAACGGACCGTGAACGGCACGTGATCGGCACCCAGGCGAACATGTGGACCGAAGTGACGGAGAACCAACAGCGCGTCGACTACCAGGTGTTCCCCCGGCTGGCGGCGCTCGCGGAGGTGGCCTGGTCCCAACTGCCGCCGCCCGCGGAGCGGGACACCGACGGCTTCGTACGCCGCGTCGAGGGCGCCCACCTCGCCCGTCTCGACGCACTCGGCGTCGACTACCGCCCGCCGTCGGGTCCGCGGCCGTGGCAGCGGCGTCCCGGCGTACTCGGACGCCCGATCGACGGACCGCCCCCGATCGTGTGAGCGCGGCCGAAGGGACGGCGCGGTGCGCGCCGTCCCTGGGAGCGTGACGGCGGGACCAAAACGCACAAGGTTCCCCAAGAGCGGTTATCCGGTTGATTGTCCGTGAGACGGGAGGACAGCGGGTGACTCCGGCAGTTCCCCCCTTCACGGACCCTCGCACCGTGGGTCCGGCAGGATGTGCCAGAGTTGCCACGTCCGGGCTGTGAGCACGTACCGTACGGGCACGGCAGCCGGGAAAACCGGGGAAGGGGCAGCGGCATTGAGCACGCACGCACAGCAGGCACGACATGCACCACAGGCTGTGCAGCCGTCCGTCATGCTGCCGTCGACACTGGACGAGGCCGTCGCGGCGCTGACCGCCGTGCCGGCGGCCGTGCCCGTCGCCGGCGGCACCGACCTGATGACCGGGGTCAACTCCGGCCAGCTGCGCCCCTCCGCGCTCGTCGGCCTGAACCGGATCAGCGAGATCCGCGGTTGGCAGTACCTCGACGGACACGCCCTCCTCGGTGCGGGCCTGACTCTCGCGCGCATGGGGCGGCCCGACTTCGCCGCGCTCATCCCGGCCCTCACGTACGCCGCGCGCGCCGCGGGACCGCCGCAGATCCGCAACGCGGGCACGCTCGGCGGCAACATCGTCAGTGCCGCGCCGACCGGTGACACGCTGCCCGTGCTGGCCGCGCTGGAGGCCACGGTCGTCATCGCGGGACCCGAGGGCGAACGGCGCGAGATCCCGGTCAGTCACCTCCTGGCGGGAGTCGAGATGCTCCGCCCTGGAGAGATCGTCGGATTCGTCCGGGTGCCGCTGCTGCACGCGCCGCAGACGTTCCTGAAGGCGACCGGCCGCACCGGCCCGGGACGCGCGCTCGCCTCGGTCGCCGTGGTGCTCGATCCGGCCCGGCGCGGCGTGCGTTGCGCGGTGGGCGCGGTCGCCCCGATGCCGCTGCGGCCGCTGGAGGCGGAGCGCTGGATCGCCTCGCTCATCGACTGGGACGGGCAGCGTGCCGCGCTCGCCCCGGAGGCGCTGCAGGCGTTCGGCGAGTACGTCGCGATGGCCTGTATCCCCGACCCGCAGCCCGCCGAGGACGGCGCGGAGACTCCCGCGCTGCCGCCCGCGGCGCTGCACTTGCGGCGTACGGTTGCCACACTGGCCCGCCGGGGACTCGGGAGGGCACTCGCATGACCAACGACAACACCTACGGCGACGGATACCCGTACGGGTACGACGGCGGATACCCCGAGGGGCACGGCTACGGCTACGACTTCGGCCACGGCGCTCAGGGGGACGCGTACGGGCAGGGCGACGGCCGGGCCCACGGCGAGCCGCACGGCGGCATGCACGGCGGGACCGACGCGTACGGCTACGCCTACGGCGGCGGCATGCCCCCCGCGCAGCCCCCGGCGGAGGGCTGGGGCGGCGAATACGACGCCGACGCCACGGCGTTCGTGCAGCTGCCCGCCGGCGGCTGGCCCGCGCTCGACCCGCAGAACGGCGCCGGAGCCGAGGCGTACGGCGACCCGCTCGCCGGTCCGCTGGCAGCGCCCGGAACGGGCCAGGGCGGATACACGCCGCCGCGCATCGAGGTCACCCAGCCGAACACCGGCACCTCCCCCGGAGGTCCGCTGACACCGGGCGCGACGATGGACCCGGCAGCGACCGGGCACTGGACCCTGCCCTATCAGGGGCAGCAGCAGGCACAGCCGCAGGCCGGCGCGGATCTCGGAGACCCGGGCGCCGGCGGCGAGTTGGGGTATCCGGACGCGCTCGGCGTGCCCGGCGGCGCGGGCGAACCCGCCGCCGGTGACGACGCGCAGGGGTCCGCCGCCGCGGCGATGGGGCAGGGCGCGGCGGCCGCGCTCGCCGGCTCGCACGAGGCGCGGACGCACCGCCGTCCGCTCGGTGAGGGCGGCGGCGCGGGAGTGCTGCCGCCGGACGCGTTCGAGCCGCAGCCGCCGCCGGAACCGCAGCCTCAGCAGCAGCCGCAGATGCACGACGAACTGTTCGCGGACGCACACGCGCGACGGCAAGTCCCGTTCGGGGGCGGCGGCTTCGAGCCCGCGGCAGAGCCGCCCTTCGACACCGGACTGCCCGCGGGCGAACCGGCGGACCACGGGGCGGTGCCCACCGCCCCGGACGGGTCCGGCGATCCGTTCGCGCAGCACGGGGGGCCGCTGCCCCCCGCCGCGCCGGAGGAGCCGGCCGGCACCCCGGACATGCAGGTGGCGCCCTCTCCGGAGGAGAACGCCGCCGACGAGTGGGCGGCCGGGCCCGGTTCCGCCGGTGTGTCCGGTGCCGTCCCCGCTCCCGCTTCCCCGGAGCCGAGCCGATCGGCCATCCCGTGGACCCCGTCCGTGCCCGAACGCGGCGAGCCCGCACCCCCGGTGAGCGGCGCGGGATGGGACGGCCCGTCCACGGAAGCGGCGTTCGCGGATGCGACGGATCAGTTTTCTTCGGACCACTTCTCTTCCGAACCGCAGAGCTCTTCGGAACCGCAGAACTCTGCGGAACCGCAGGGCTCGTCCGAACCGCAGAGCCTTTACGCACCGCAGGGCGGGTTCGTCCCGGAAGCCCCGGCAGAGGTCGCGCAGCCGCAGACCGGCCAGGACTGGACGGCGGCGAACCCCCTCGCGGGCATGCCGCCCGTGCCCGGTGAGGGCTGGCCCGCCGCGGGCCAACCGCCGCACGCCGAGGGCCCGTCCACGACGGGGCCGTCCACGACGGACGGGGCGCCGGTGGGTGGGACGGATGCGGCGGGCGCTGTCGGTACGGATGCCGCTGGTGTGGACGCCTCGGGTACGGGGGAGGCCGTGACGGCCGGTCCCGTAGGGGACGGTGCCGCTGGTGAGCCCGCGCCTGGTGAGTCCGAGCCCGCGCCGCAGGACGTGTCCGGCGGCCCCGCGCAGCCCGAGCCCGAACATGCCGCGCCCGCCGACACCCCGGAGCCCTCGCCCGCGCCCCCGGAGGAGGGGGCACCCGAACACGACGTCCCCGCTGGGGCACCCGAACATGACGTCCCCGCTCAGGAGGGCGTGCGCGGTGAGGGGTTGGCGCAGGAGGGGTTGGCTTCGGAGGGGCTGCTTCATGAGGGGTTGGCCCAGGAGGGGTTGGCCTCGGAAGGGCTGCTTCATGAGGGGGCGGCCCGTGAGGGGGTGACCTCGGAAGGGTTGGCCTCTGAGGGCGTGGCCCGTGAGGGGTTGTCCCAAGAGGGCGCCGCCCAGGAGGGGTTGGCCTCTGAGGGGCTGATCTCTGAGGGCCCGGCCGGTGAGGGGCTGCCTCAGGAGGGCGTGGCCCATGAGGGGTTGGCCTCTGAGGGGCTGATCTCTGAGGGCCCGGCTGGTGAGGCCCTGCCCCAGGAGAGCCCGGCCCGTGAAGCGCTGACCCAGGAGGGCACGGGCTCTGAGGGGCCCACCCAGGAGGGGGCCGCCTCTGAGGGCTCCGCCCCTCAGGGGATCACCCCCGAGGGCCCCGCCACCCAGGGCCCCGCCCTTGAGGGCTCGGCCCCCGAGAGCCCCGCCCCCGCCCATGACGTCCCCAGCGCAGCCGAAGCCCCGCACCCCGAGGCCCCGGACCAGGGCGCCCCGCACCAGGACACCCCGGCCCACGGCGTACCCGCGCAGGACGTCCCGGTCCACGAGGGTCCGCACGCGGAGCCCCCGCACCAGGACACCCCCGCCCACGGCGTATCCGTACCCGCTCCCGGCGACGCGGCCGTCTCCGACCGCACGTCCCCGGACGGCTCCGGTCAAGTCGAGGGCGCCCGCGAGGAGTTCACGCCCGCCGGAGGGGCCGAGGGCGCGGCAGCGGAGGCCGCGCCCGTAGGGGTCCCCGTCGACAGCCTGCCCGTGGACAGCTCGCCGGACAGTGCCGTCCAGGGTTTCGAGGGGTTCGCGCCCGTCGACGACGAGCACCCGCACACGTCGTACGTGCTGCACGTCAACGGCGTCGACCGGCCCGTCACCGACTCCTGGATCGGCGAGTCCCTGCTCTACGTACTCCGCGAGCGGCTCGGTCTGGCCGGCGCCAAGGACGGCTGCTCGCAGGGCGAATGCGGGGCCTGTTCCGTACAGGTCGACGGCCGGCTGGTGGCGTCCTGCCTCGTGCCGGCCGCGACGTCCGCGGGCAGCGAGATCCGTACCGTCGAGGGGCTCGCCGCCGACGGCACGCCCTCCGACGTACAGCGGGCGCTGACCGAATGCGGCGCCGTGCAGTGCGGGTTCTGCGTGCCGGGGCTCGCCATGACCGTGCACGACCTGCTCGAAGGCAACCACGCGCCCAGCGACTTGGAGACCCGCAAGGCCATCTGCGGCAATCTCTGCCGCTGCTCCGGCTACAGCGGCGTCCTCGACGCCGTCCGTACGGTCGTCTCCGAGCGGCAGGCCAAGGCCGCCCGCGAGGCGGACGAGGCGGCGGACCGGTCCCAGCGGCACGAGCAGCAGCCCGAGGGCGAACTGCACGCCGGCCGCGACCAGTCGGGGCCCGTACTGCCGGGACCCGCGGTGGGCGGCGACGACACGGCGCGGATTCCGCACCAGGGCGGCCCCGGCACGGGCGGCATCCACTACCCCGAGGGAGGCGGCGCATGACCGCGCGCCGCGCCCCGCGGCGGATCGCGGACAGTGCGGCGCGGTACGGCACGCCGGCGGCGGGCCGTACGACAGACAGCACAGCAGCCAGGCAGGCCAGGCGACGACGCGGAAAGGCAGCAGCGGCATGACCGGTACGGCCGACGGCTCCGGCGCCGTCACAGCAACTCCCCCCGAGGGAACGGCCGTTCCCGCCGGCCCCCTCCTGCCGGAGAACGCGCACGGCCTGGGCGCCTCCGTACCGTCGGAGGACGCACCCGCCAAAGCGGAGGGCGTCTTCCCGTACGCGGCCGACCTGTGGGCGGAGGGCCTGCTGTGGGCCGCCGTGCTGCGCGCCCCGCACCCGCACGCGCGGATCGTCTCCATCGACACCGCGCAGGCCGAGGCCATGCCCGGGGTGCGCGCCGTCGTCACCCACCGGGACGTGCCCGGCGACGCGACGCACGGCCGCAAGGTCGCCGACCAGCCGGCGTTCGCCCGGGACCTCGTGCGGTTCTACGGCGAGCCGATCGCGGCCGTCGCCGCCGACCATCCCGACACCGCGCGGCTGGCCGCTGCGGCGATCGCCGTCGAGTACGAGGTGCTGGACCCGGTCACCGACCCGGAGAAGTCCTTCGAGGCCGAACCCCTGCACCCGGACGGCAACATCGTCCGCCACATCCCGCTGCGCTACGGCGACGCGGACGTGACCGGCGACGTCGTGGTCGAGGGGCTGTACAGGATCGGCCGGCAGGACCCGGCGCCCATCGGCGCCGAGGCGGGACTGGCCGTGCCGCGCGCCGACGGCGGCGTGGAGATCTACACCGCGTCCACCGACCCGCACACCGACCGGGACCTCGCGGCGGCCTGCTTCGGGCTGCCGCCGGAACAGGTCAAGGTCGTCGTCACCGGAGTGCCGGGCGCCACCGGCGACCGCGAAGACACCGGTATCACCGTGCCGTTGGGCCTGCTGGCGATGCGCACGGGCTGCCCCGTGAAGATCGCCGTGTCCCGCGAGGAGTCCTTCCTCGGCCACGCGCACCGCCACCCCACCCTGCTGCGCTACCGCCATCACGCCGACGCCGAGGGCCGGTTGCTCAAGGTGGAGGCGCAGATCCTGCTCGACGCGGGCGCCTACGCCGACACGTCCGCCGACGCGCTCGCCGCCGCCGTCTCCTTCGCGGCGGGACCGTACGTCGTACCGCACGCGGTGGTCGACGGCTGGGCGGTCCGTACGAACAACCCGCCGTCCGGCCATGTGCGCGGCGAGGGCGCCATGCAGGTGTGCGCCGCGTACGAGGGCCAGATGGATAAGCTCGCGGCGCGCCTCGGCATCGACCCGGCCGACCTGCGCATGCGGAACGTGCTGGCCACCGGTGACCTGCTGCCCACGGGCCAGACGGTGACGTGCCCGGCGCCCGTCGCCGAACTCCTGCGCGCCGTACGGGAGGAGCCGCTGCCGCCACTCCCCAAGGAGACCCCGGAGCGCGACTGGCTGCTGCCGGGCGGTCCCGAGGGCGCGGGCGAACCGGGCGCGGTGCGCCGCGGCGTCGGCTACGCGCTCGGCATGGTGCACCTGCTGGGCGCGGAGGGCACGGACGAGGTCTCCACGGCCACCGTGAAGGTCAACGGCCCGGTGGCCACCGTGATGTGCGCGGCGGTCGAGACCGGCCAGGGCTTCTCCACGCTGGCACGGCAGATCGTCCAGGAGACCCTCGGCGTCGACGAGGTGCACGTCGCCTCCGTCGACACGGACCAGCCGCCCTCCGGGCCCGGCACGCGCGGCCGGCACACGTGGGTGTCCGGCGGCGCGGTGGAACGGGCCGCGCGGATGGTCCGTACGCAGCTTCTCCAGCCGCTGGCCGCGAAGTTCGGGATGTCCACGGAGCTGCTGTCCATCGCGGATGGCAAGATCACCTCGTACGACGGGGTGCTGTCGACGACGGTGACCGAGGCCCTGGAGGGCAAGGAACTGTGGGCCACGGCCCAGTGCCGCCCGCATCCCACCGAGCCGCTGGACGACACAGGGCAGGGCGACGCGTTCGTGGGCATGGCCTTCGCCGCCGTACGGGCCGTGGTCGACGTCGACGTCGAACTGGGCTCCGTACGCGTCGTGGAGATGACCATCGCGCAGGACGTCGGCCGCGTTCTGAACCCGCGTCAGCTGCGCACGCGCATCGAGGCCGGCGTCACCCAGGGCGTCGGCGCGGCCCTCACGGAACACCTCCGCGTCGCCAAGGGCGTCGTCCGGCATCCCGACTTCACCGGATACGCGCTGCCGACGGCCCTCGACGCCCCGGAGATCCGGATCGCGAAGCTCGTCGAAGAGCGCGACGTGGTCGCCCCGTTCGGCGCGAAGCCCGCGTCGGCCGTCCCGGTGGTCGTCTCCCCGGCAGCCGTCGCCTCCGCGGTCCGCCAGGCCACGGGCCGCCCCGTCAACCGCCTCCCCATCCGCCCCCAGACGGCAGTGACCGACCGTTCCTATTCAACAGACGGAAGCGGGTCGTAGATCCACTCCCGGCCGCTGCGCTCGTCCCGAACGGTTCTGGACGGGCTGGGTGGCCGCGTTCTCGTCTCCGGCGGCGACACCACTCGTGATGGTGGTCCGGCCCGGGGCGGGCGGTTTCCCTCACCCCCGGGAGTCCGGGGTGCGGCCTGGACGCTCCGATGCCCCACGCGATCTCTCTGGTCGCGTGGGGGCGGTGGTGTCCGTCGCCGCGCTCCGAAACCCTGGGCGCGCCTGCCGATCACGAGACTTGCGGCCTCGTGCCGACTGGTCTTGCGGGCGGGGCTGCTGGTCGGCTGCTGCCAGTGCTCGCCGCCCCACTTGCTGGTGTAGGCCGCATCGACCCCGATCACCGCGCTGCTCGGCCGCCATCGAGGTCAGCCGGGCGGCCAGTTTCGCGGTGGGGAAGCGGGAGATCAGCCGTCGGAAACGCTTCCGGCGGCCGTACTTCTCCCGGGACTTGCCGTCGGCGAAATCAAGCTCTTCGATGGCGAGCGCTGCCGCGCGGCAGTGGCGGGCGTAGTGCAGCAGACGGCTGGTGGCCTGCCGGATCTGCGCGTCCCGGTGCTGAGCGCTACCTGACAGGTCGTAGGCGAAACGGCGTGGGGCACCGATCGGGTTGCCGTGCTGGTCGAGCAGCCACGCCGCGAAATGGTCGTCGTTGGTGTCCACGCCGATCACCCGGCCCCGGCCCGCAGCCAGCGCCATCTCCAGCGACAGAGTGGGGGCGGGCGTGCGCTGCCAGGAGGCGGTGACGTACCAGCGGCCCCGCGCCGGGTCGTAGTGGAAGCGGTACGCCACCGCCCGCCGCGCAGCGACCCGATCCCCCCACTCGGCTCCGCGGTGCGCGAAGGCCACCGTCCCGGTAATCCGGTAGCGACCGTGCGGAGCGTTGGCCAAGTGGGTCATGGGGGCGGGGAGTTTGATACTCACCTCCCCTTCGGGCGTGATCCGAATCGTCTCGTTGCCGCAACATCTGCCGGACTCGCCGTCGGCAGCCAGGAATATCCGCGCCGCTTCCCACCGACTCCGCCACACCTGTTCATCCAGACCGGCGTCGGCCAGGTGGTGCCGGACATGGGCGAGTTGTTTCCCGCCGCGTACCACGTGTACCCGCCCCGCCGCCCAGTCCGCCACCGCCGCAGTGTGCCGGGCCTGCAAGGCGTGCAGGCGGCGGGACTTGGCATGCCACTCCCGCCGCGACCCATAGCCGCCCGGCATCCGCTTCGTACCCCTCGTGCCAGGCGGCTGGGCAAGACGGTGGCGGATCGTGGCAATGCCCGCCTCAAGGCCCTTGATATGCGCGGACAGCCCTCGGCGCGCCAGCGCCCACTGATCGTTGGTGGCCTTCGTGATCGACCCCGCCCACCGGGCGGAGCACCTCGGCGTCAGCGCTCGCTTCCGCCCCGCCCATCCGGTGTTGTTGTGCCCATTTCCCGCCGCGCACCGTGCCTTGAGATCGCCGGAGGCCAACGACCCCAGATACCGGCCGACTTCCCACAGCACCCGCTCATCGGTGGGGGTGAGGTGCTTGAGCCTGGTACGGATCGCCACCCCCGACGGTGCCAGCGCCACATGTGGCGTGGACATCGCCCGCAGTACCCGCTCGCCCTGCCCCATTCCGCCCCTCGTAACCGCCATGCCCGCTGAGGACCTGTCCAACGAAACACCGCCCCAGAAGTCACCCGTTCGACCAAGGAATGTCTGTTCTTTGCCCCAGCCGGTATCCGTGGAGAAGCGCCACGTAACCGACCCCACGCCGTAGTGGCCTCGGCGCGGGGTCGGGGTGTGGGCGGGTTGCCTCACGTCGTGTGACGGTCGTCTGTGAGTCCGTCGGCTCCGCCGCCGAGGTGTGTGGCGGACGGGGCCGGGACTGCGGCGGTGATGATCGCGTGGCGCGTGCTCCCAGGTACTGGACGGAATGTCATGCGCACCAGGATGTGCTGGTCAGAGGCTTGCCGCCTGAGTGTGCCGACCTAGGGAACCACCCGGTCCGTACTCATCCGTAACGTGCGGCGCCTGAGGGATCCGACGCTCCCCGGTCCGCTCGCCGCCCCTGTTCCGGGGGGCGGTTGGGGCGGGTGAGGGAAAAGGGTTCCGCTGCTCTTGGCATCTGTTTCGTAAAACGTGTAGAAAGTGGGGGCGGCGCGGTCACGCAGCGGGATCAACTCGTGGCCGCGCCCCCTTCGCATGTCCTCACGCGCCGTCGCGGGTGTCCGCCGTGCCGTCGACGGTGTCGCCGTCGCTGCCGTCCTCGGCCAGGAAGGCCTCCAACAGCGGGACCAGCATGGCCGGTTCGTCGACCCACGGATAGTGGCCGACCCGGTGCAGCGGCCGGACCCGGGCCTCGGGGAAGGACTCGGCGACGGCCTCGCCCGCGCGCATGCCGGTGATGCCGTCGAGGTCGCCGGTGACGACGAGGACCGGGGCCCGTACCTCGCGCAGCCGCTCCAGCAGCGCGCGCCGCGTCGCGTCGTCGACGCCCTGCCAGAAGGCCGCGCGCGGCACGGGGTTGAGCTGCTCGCCCTCGGCCGCCGCGTGCAGCTGCTGGGCGTGCTCCCAGCGCCCGTACCCCATCGGCGCGGCACGCAGCAGCAGTCCGCGGATCTCGTCGAGGTCGTCGGCCTGCCGCAGCAGCTGGACGGCGACGTAGGCCTCCTCCCACCAGTCCTCGTACGCGGCCCGGGACTCGAAGATCTCCCGTGCGTCGTCGGGGAGTTCGCCCTGCAGCCGGCCTCCCGGGTTCAGCAGGACGAGCCGGCTGAGCCGCTCGGGGTGGCTCGCCGCGTACGCCTGCGCGGTGGCGGCCGCGGCGTCGTGCGCGAGCAGGGCGATGCGGTCCAGGCCGAGGTGGGTACGGAGCGCCTCGACGTCCTCGGCGAGCCGGGGGAACGCGTACGCGGCCGGGTCGGCGGCGGGCGGAGAGGCCCCGGTGCCGCGCGAGTCGGGCACGATCAGGCGGCGCCGCGTGCTGAGTCCGCCCAGGTCGCCGAGGTACGCGGCGTCGCGGGCCGGTCCGCCGGCGAGGCAGACGAGCGGGGAGGGCGGCGGCTCCGGGACGTGGTTCGGGACGTTGTCCACGATCCGGTACGTGAGCTCGGCGCCGTCGTACGAAGTGAAGAGGGGCATGCAGTCAAGGTTGCCGCAAAAGCGAGGATTATCCCGGTTGTTACCCGGCGTAGGACCGGCGGACCAGGTGAACCCCTCCCCGCGACAGGTGTCACTGGGGGATACGGCACTTACCGTGGGCGGCATGAGTGCTGACGAGGACGTGGCCACGGAAGGGCCCGCCGGGCCGGCGCCCGATGTACCGGGTCCTGCAGCCGGGGGCCGCAGGACTGTGTACCCGGGGAGGCCGCGGCCAAGCGGGCCGGGCCCGCGGGGAACGGCGAGGAGACCGTGCTCGGGCGCACCTACCGGGCGTTGACCTTCGGCATTGTCTCCGTCGTGCTGCTCATCGCCTTCGAGGCGACCGCCGTCGGCACGGCGATGCCCGCGGCGGCGGCCGAACTCGACGGTGTCTCCGTCTACGCGTTCGCGTTCTCCGCCTTCTTCACCACGAGCCTGCTCGGCATGGTCGTCTCCGGTCAGTGGTGCGACCGGCGCGGCCCGCTGCCCGCGCTGGCCACCGGCATCGGCGCGTTCGTCGCCGGACTGCTGCTGTCCGGCACGGCGGTGGCCATGTGGGTCTTCGTCCTGGGCCGCGCGGTGCAGGGCGTCGGCGGCGGTCTGGTGATCGTCTCGCTGTACGTCACGGTCAGCCGTGCGTACCCGGAGCGGCTGCGGCCCACCGTCATGGCGTCGTTCGCCGCGGCCTGGGTGGTGCCCTCCGCCATCGGACCGCTGATCGCCGGCACGGTGACCCAACACCTCGGCTGGCGCTGGGTGTTCCTCGGCATCCCGGTGCTGGTCGTACTGCCGCTGGTGGTCATGCTGCCCGCGCTGCGGCGCGCCGCGTCCGGGCCGCCGCCCGGCGCGGAGGCGCACGGCCGCGTGGACCGGCGGCGGATACGGATGGCCGTCGCGGTGGCGGCGGGCGCGGGACTGCTGCAGTACGGGGCGCAGGCCCTGGACCTGACGGGGCTGCCCGCCGCGGTGCTCGGCGCCGTGCTGCTGGTGCCCGCGGTGCGCACCCTGATGCCCCGCGGCACGTACCGGGCCGCGCGCGGGCTGCCCGCCGTGGTGCTGCTGCGCGGCATGGCGGCCGGCGCGTTCATCGTCACCGAGAGCTTCATCCCGCTGATGCTCGTCACGCAGCGCGGGCTGTCGGTGACCCTGGCCGGGCTCACCCTGGCGGCGGGCGGGGCGAGTTGGGCGCTGGGCTCCTTCACCCAGTCACGGCCGCGGCTGGGCCCGTACCGTACGCAGCTCGCGCAGTTCGGCATGGTGCTGGTGACACTGTCGATCGTCTACGTGCCCGTCGTGCTCGTGGACAGCGTGCCGGTGTGGACCCTCGCGGTCGGCATGACGGTCGGCTGTTTCGGCATGGGTCTGGTCATCTCGGCCACGAGTGTGCTGCTGCTGGAGCTGTCGGCGCCGGAGGAGACCGGCAAGAACTCCTCGTCGCTGCAGATGTCCGACAGTCTGTCCAACGTGCTGATCCTCGCCCTCACCGGTGCGGCGTTCGCCGCCTTCGGCGGCGGTTCGGCCGGCGCTGCCTCGCACGCGGCGCCGTCCGCGGCGGCCCACACGTCGGCGGGCCAGCCGCTCGCGTTCACGGCGGTCTACGCGATCTCCGCGACGGTCGCCGCCGTGGCCGTCTTCGTGGCGGGCCGGCTCCGCGAGCGGGGATGACGCGGGGGAGCCGGCCTCAGCTCCGTGAGGGGTCTCAGCACCGTGAGGCGGTCCGTACGCCGTGCGGTCCGCCTCACGCCGTGCGGTCCGGCCTCACGCCGTGAACGCGTCCGGTTCCGCCGCGTCCCAGTCCGCGGCCCAAGGGCCCGGCACGTCGCCGCCGTTCAGCAGCGCCTCCGGTTCCAGCCAGTCGTACAGGTCGGCGTACGAGGCGACCGCGTGCGGTGCCGTGCGCCGGTACAGATGGTGGGGGCGCAGCTGCTCGGGGGAGTCGCAGCCGAGGGACGCCATGATGTCCAGCGCGCTGCGCACCGTAGCGTCCTGGAAGCGCCGCACCCGCGCGTACTTGTCGGCCACGTCCAGGGCCCGCGCGCGCCGCGGGTCCTGGGTGGCGACGCCGACCGGGCAGGTGTTGGCGTGGCACCGCTGGGACTGGATGCAGCCGACGGCGAACATCATCGCGCGGGCGGCGTTGGTGTAATCGGCGCCCTGCACAAGGCGTTTGACGAGGTCGGAACCTGTGGCCACCTTGCCGCTCGCGCCGATCCTGATCCGGTCCCGCAGGCCGGTGGCGACGAGCGCGTTGTGCACGGTGTTCAGCCCCTCGGTGAGCGGGACGCCGATGTGGTCGACGAACTCCAGCGGGGCCGCGCCCGTACCGCCCTCGGCGCCGTCGACGACGATGAAGTCCGGTGTGAGGTCCTCGTCGAGCATGGCCTTGCAGATCGCCAGCACGTCGCGCCGCCGTCCGACGCACAGTTTGAAGCCGACCGGTTTGCCGCCGGCGAGCTCCCTCATGCGGCCCAGGAAGCGCACCAGTTCGCGCGGGGTGGAGAAGACCCGGTGGTAGGAGGGGGAGACGACAGTCCTGCCCTGCGGCACCTCCCGTACGCGGGCGATCTCGGCGGTGACCTTGCCGCCGGGCAGCACTCCGCCGACGCCCGGCTTGGCGCCCTGCGACAGTTTCAGCGACACGGCGCGCACCGAGTCCCATGCCGCCTTGCGCGCGAACTCGCCCTCGTGGAAGCCCCCGTCGTCCGTACGGCACCCGAAGTAGCCGGTGCCGATCTCCCACACGAGGTCGCCGCCGTACCGCAGGTGGTAGTCGGAGATGCCGCCCTCGCCCGTGTCGTGGGCGAAACGGCCCTCCGCCGCACCGCGGTTGAGGGCGAGGATCGCGTTGCCGGACAGTGAGCCGAAGCTCATGGCGGACACGTTGAGCAGCGCCATGTCGTACGGCTTCGTGCAGTGCGGTCCGCCGACCTGCACGCGGAACGGTTCCTCGGGCGCCGGGCGGGGCGTCACCGTGTGCACGAAGAACTCGTAACCCGGCTGGTAGACGGACCTTTCGGTGCCGAAGGGGTCCTGGTCGGCGGTGCCCTTGGCCCGCTCGTACACGGTCGACCGGGTCTCCCTGTCGAAGGGGCGGCCGTCGAAGTCCCGCTCGATGAAGTACTGCTGGAGCTCGGGACGGAGACTCTCCAGCAGGTAGCGCAGGTGTCCCAGGACCGGGTAGTTGCGCAGGACGGAGTGCCGCCGCTGCAGTACGTCGTACGTACCGGCCAGCGAGCAGGCCAGCAGCGGAGCCGCGGCGATCCACCACAACGGACTGCCCGCGACGGCGGCCCACACGGCGCCCGCCGTCACCAGAACCAGGACGCCCACCAGCAGTGCCGTGCCGTGGCGGTGATGCAGGAACTGCACCCGGGTACCTCCTTGTCGGCGAACGTGCAGCCGGCGAGTGTGCGGCCGGTCGCGGCGCAGCCGACAGCTCATCACGGAGCGCACCCTCCTCCCCGGCAGCAGCGCCGGGGAAGATGTCCGGCGCACCAAAATCTGCTTATGGTGCGGGCATGTTCGACTCGCGGCACATACGGACGTTCCACGAAGTCGTGCGCACCGGGTCGTACACCGCAGCCGCACGCGCCCTCGGGTACACCCAGCCCGCCATCACGCAGCAGATGAAGGCCCTCGAACGGGACGTCGGCACGCCGCTGTTCATCCGCGTCGGCCGGTCGATGCGGCTGACCGAGGCGGGCGAGGCGCTGGCCCGGCACGCCACCACGATCCTCGACAGCATGGCGACGGCGCAGCAGCAGATGTCCGCCCTCACGCGGCTGCGTGCGGGACGGGTCCGCGTGTGCGCGTTCCCCAGTGCCGGCGCGACCCTCGTACCGGAGGCGCTCGCCCGGCTGGCGAGCGAGCACCCCGGCGTACGGGTGGAGCTCCAGGAGGAGGAGCCGCCCGAGTCGCTGCGCCGCGTGGTGCGCGGCGAGTGCGACATCACCCTCGCCTTCACCTACCCCGGGCTGCACGAACAGGTGCCGGAAGAGGTCGTCGGCATCCCGCTCCTGGAGGACCAGCTGACCGTTCTGATGCCGACCGGGCACCCGATGGCGCGGCGCCGTGCGGTGCGGCTGGACGAACTGTCGGACGAGCGCTGGATCGCCGGCTGTCTGCGCTGCCGGGCCAACTTCCTGCACGAGTGCGCCGAATTGGGCTTCGCCCCCGACATCGCCTTCACCACGGACGACATCCTCGTCGTGCAGAGTCTGGTCGCCGAGGGGCTCGGTATCGCCATGATGCCGGGCCTCGTGCTGTCGTTCCTGGTGCACGAGAAGGTGACGGGGCGCGCCCTCGATCCGGCCTCGCGCCGGCAGGTCTCCGCGTACGTACTGCGCGAGCATCTGGACATCCCGGCCACGGCCCTCGTGCTGGACGAGCTGCGGACCGCGGCGGCGAACCGGGTCGGCTGCTGACCGGTCCTCCGGCGCACACCGCGGACGGCCCGTCAGCCACCGGTGACCCATAAGCAGTTGTGCGGGTACGGCGAAGAAACCGTCGTTGGACGTGATGGACGGGCGGCCGCACGCTCCTGGCATGGCCACTTTGACGGGTTCAACGGGTTCAACGGGTTCCAACGGCTCCACGACGGCCCTTCGCCGGACCGGACGGCTCGACGCGCTCGTCGGGGACGTCCGTGACGCCGTCGGACGGGGCCTGCCGCCGGATGTGACGTCCTATCTGGTGGGCGAGAAGCTCGCCCCGCACCTCGGCGCCGACGGGCTGCTCACGCCCGCACAGTGCGAGGGCGACCCCGAGCGCTACCGCCAGCACCTTCTGCACGCCGAACCGGACGGCAGCTTCTCGCTCGTCGCCCTCGTCTGGCTGCCCGGCCAGTACACCTCCATCCACGATCACGTCTCCTGGTGCGTCACGGGCGTGCACCGGGGCGAGGAGCACGAGCGCCGCTACCGGCTGCTGCCCGCCGGCGCCGCCGGCGAGAGCGCGCGGCTCGTGGCGACCGAGGACGTGGTCAATCCGCAGGGCGCGGTGTGCGGCTTCGCCCCGCCCGGCGACATCCACCGGGTGTGGAACGGCTGTACGGAGACGGCCGTTTCGCTGCACATCTACGGCGCCGACATCTCCCGCCTCGGCACCAGTGTGCGCCGCGTGTACGAACTGCCGGCCGACCGCTGATGGCGCTGCTGGGGGAGCGCGCGGCAGCACCGGACGGAGAGCGCGCGGCAGCACAGGCCGGGGAGCGCGCGGGGAAGCACACCGACCACCCGCGGACCGGCTCCCGTACGCGGACCGGCTCCCGTACCCGGAACGTGCCCCGTGTCCGCTCCGGCACGCGTGCGGGCTCCCGTGCGACCCGTACGAGCAGCACGGCGCGCAGCAGACTTCCCGGGCTGGCCCTCGCCGCGCTCGGCGTCGCCGCGGCGTCCGCGGTGCATCTGCTGATACCCGCCGTGCCGATGCTCACCGCCGCCGTGGTGCTCGGCATCTGCGCCGCCCATCTGCCGGGCCTGCGCGGCCTGGTGAACGGCCTGGCCCGGCCCGGCCTTTCGGTCGCCGGCAAGCGGCTGATGCGGCTCGGCATCGTGCTGCTCGGACTGAAACTGAGCGTCGGCGACGTGCTCGGCATCGGATGGGCGACCGTCGGCATGGTGTGCGTGGTGGTCGCGGCCACGTTCACCGGCACGCTGTGGCTGGGCCGCAGGCTCGGCCTGCCCGGCGACCAGCCGCTCCTGATCGCCACCGGCTACTCGATCTGCGGCGCGTCCGCCATCGGCGCCGTCGGCGAGGTACGCGAGAGCGACCGGCGCGACGTCGCCACCTCCGTCGCCCTCGTCACCCTGTGCGGCACGCTCGCCATCGCCGTACTGCCCCTGCTGCACCAGCCACTCGGCCTGGACGACGGACAGTTCGGCCGCTGGGTCGGTGCCGGAGTGCACGACGTAGGACAGGTCGTCGCCACCGCCCAGACAGCGGGACCCGACGCACTGGGGCAGGCCGTTCTGGTCAAACTGATGCGCGTCGCCCTGCTGGCACCCCTGGTCGCGGCAGTTGTCCTGTCCGCACGGCAGCGCGCGAAAGCCCGCCGCGAGGACACCTCCGTACGGCACGGGGACACCTCCGTACGACACGGAAACCGCGCACCCGTACGCACCGGACCGCGCACCAAACAGCCGCCGCTCGTCCCGCTCTTCGTCCTCGGCTTCCTCGCCATGGTTGCCGTACGCACTGTCGTACCCGTCCCGCACGGGGTGCTCGACAGCGCGCAGACCGTACAGGAACTGCTGCTCGCCGCCGCCCTCTTCGGGCTCGGCAGCGCCGTGCACCTGCCCTCGCTGGCCCGTACCGGCGGCAGGGTCGCCGCGCTCGGACTGTGCTCCTGGGTGGTGATCGCGGGCGTGTCGTACGCGGGCGTGCTGCTCACCACGTGACACCGGGCCCGTACGGACGCCGCCCGCCGTGTGAGCTGAATCCCATCCGGGCGGAACTGCGCTACGTCACCCGTAAGAGCGGGTGGGGGCACGGGTAGGCTGACGCGGTTGCTTCGACCCGTTGCCGACCCCGACGGAGACCGTGACTACCACGCCCACGTCCAACACCCACCTGTCGCCCGCCTTCCCCGGCCGTGCTCCCTGGGGCACTGCCAACAAGCTGCGCGCATGGCAGCAGGCGGCGATGGACTCGTACCTCGAACAGCAGCCCCGCGACTTCCTCGCGGTGGCGACCCCTGGCGCGGGCAAGACGACCTTCGCGCTCACGCTGGCCTCCTGGCTGATGCACCACCACTTCGTGCAGCAGGTGACCGTCGTCGCGCCGACCGAACATCTGAAGAAGCAGTGGGCGGAGGCCGCGGCCCGGATAGGGATCAAGCTGGACCCGGACTACAGCGCGGGCCCGCTCGGCAAGGAGTTCCACGGCGTCGCGGTCACCTACGCCGGTGTCGGCGTCCGCCCGATGCTGCACCGCAACCGCGTCGAGCAGCGCAAGACCCTCGTCATCCTCGACGAGATCCACCACGCCGGCGACAGCCGCAGCTGGGGCGAGGCCTGCCAGGAGGCGTTCGAACCGGCGACCCGCCGGCTCGCGCTGACCGGTACGCCCTTCCGCTCCGACACGAACCCGATCCCGTTCGTCGACTACGCGGAGGACGCCGAGGGCATCCGCCGCTCCGTCGCCGACTACACGTACGGCTACGGCGACGCGCTCACCGACGGTGTCGTGCGACCCGTCATCTTCCTCTCGTACAGCGGCAACATGCGCTGGCGTACGAAGGCCGGCGACGAGATCGAGGCGCGGCTCGGCGAGCCGATGACGAAGGACGCGATCTCCCAGGCGTGGCGCACCGCGCTCGACCCGAAGGGCGAGTGGATGCCCGCGGTGCTGCGCGCCGCCGACAACCGGCTGTCCGAGGTGCGCAAGGCCATCCCGGACGCGGGCGGGCTGGTGATCGCGAGTGATCAGGAGTCGGCCCGCGCGTACGCGAAGCTGCTCCGCGAGATCTCCGGCAGCAAGCCGACCGTCGTCCTCTCCGACGACAAAGGCGCCTCGGACGGCATCGAGAACTTCCGCAATTCGGACGACAGATGGCTCGTCGCGGTGCGGATGGTCTCGGAGGGCGTGGACGTGCCGCGGCTCGCGGTCGGCGTGTACGCCACGACCATCTCCACGCCGCTGTTCTTCGCCCAGGCCGTCGGCCGATTCGTACGGTCCCGGCGCCGCGGCGAGACGGCGTCCGTCTTCCTGCCCACCATCCCGATGCTGCTGACCTGGGCCAACGAGATGGAGGTGGAGCGGGACCACGTCCTCGACAAGCCGAAGAAGGACAAGGACGAGGACCCGTACGCGGAAGAGGCCGACCTGCTCAAGGAGGCCGAACAGGAGCAGGACGAGGACACCGGCGACCAGGAGCAGCTGCCCTTCGAGGCGCTGGAGTCCGACGCGGTCTTCGACCGGGTGATGTACGACGGCGCCGAGTTCGGCATGCAGGCGCACCCGGGCAGCGAGGAGGAGCAGGACTACCTCGGCATCCCCGGACTGCTGGAGCCCGACCAGGTGCAGATGCTGCTCCAGCGGCGGCAGTCGAAGCAGATCTCGCACAGCAAGAAGCGGCCCGACCACGAGGCCGACCTCGTCGAGCTGCCGGCCGAGCGGCGGCCCGTGGTCACCCACAAGGAACTGCTGGAGCTGCGCAAGCAGTTGAACAACCTGGTCGGCGCCTACGTCCACCAGAGCGGCAAGCCCCACGGCGTCATCCACAACGAGCTCCGCCGCGTCTGCGGTGGCCCGCCGTCAGCCGAGGCGACAGCGGGCCAACTCGAACAACGCATCACCAAGGTCCGAGAATGGGCCACCAAAATGCACTAACGCCCCCCGCGCCTCTTCCCCGCCGCAGCGGCAATCAGCCCAGCGGGGCGGGGAGACCGCCACCTCTCCCCGCCGCAGCGGCAAGTCGCCCCGCGGATCCGCCCGGCGGTCTGAGCGCGCCCCGCACTGTCCCGCCGGATGCGCCCCGCTGAACGCACCTTCCGCTGCGGCGGAATGAGAGGGGGAGCCCCTCCCGTGCCGCCCCGCCGGGGGCGAAGGCGCGCCACGGCGGCGGAACGTGCCCCGTGGTGGCGGGAGGCCACCTCTTCTCCGCCGCAGCGGCAATCCGCCCAGCGGCCCCGCCCGGCGGTCTGAGCGCGGCCCGCGCTGCCCCGCCGGGAGCGCCCCGCTGAACGCACCTTCCGCTGCGGCGGAATGAGAGGGGGAGCCCCTCCCGTGCCGCCCCACCGGGGCGAACGCGCGCCCTGGCAGCGGAGGCCGCTCGCGCCCCGCCGGGCCGGGGCGGCCCCGCCGGAGATGCCGCCGCATCCTTCTCCGCCGCAGCGGCGAGCCGTCCCGCGGATCCGCCCGGCGGCCTCAGCGTGGCCCGCGCTGCCCCGCCGGGAGCGCCCCGCTCAACGCACCCTCCGCTGCGGCGGAATGAAGGGGCTCGCCCTTCACGCGCCACCCCCGCCGGGGGGCGAACGCGCTGCGGCGGAATGAGAGGGGGAGCCCCTCCCGCGCCGTCCCGCCGTGGCCGAACCGGGGGGCGGGTTTTCGTGGCGCGGAGCCGCCTCGCGTAGAGGACCCGTTGACCGGATTCTGGACAGAGTCTTCCGGTGAGCGGTGAGGATCGCTAAGTTGCCGCTCACACACGCGCCGTGGCAGCGTCGCCGCGGAGCGCAGCCACCGCGACCGGCGGTAGCTGGCGCCGCGCTGCCGTGACGGGACGGGCAGTGCCGACCCCCGCGCCATCCGCCGGCACTCACCCGAGGAGGGGGGAGCGTCGTGACCGCGGAGACTTCTCAGACGCTCGACAGAGGACTGCGTGTCCTCAAACTGCTGGCCGACACCGACCACGGCCTGACCGTGACCGAGCTGTCCAACAAGCTCGGCGTCAACCGCACCGTCGTGTACCGCCTGCTGGCGACCCTGGAACAGCACGCCCTGGTCCGCCGCGACCTGGGCGGCCGCGCCAGGGTCGGGCTCGGCGTACTGCGCCTGGGCCGCCAGGTCCACCCGCTCGTGCGCGAGGCGGCGCTCCCCGCGCTCCGCGCGCTCGCGGAGGACGTCGGCGCCACCGCACACCTCACGCTCGTCGACGGCACCGAGGCCCTGGCCGTTGCCGTCGTCGAACCGAGCTGGACGGACTATCACGTGGCGTACCGCCCGGGCTTCCGGCACCCGCTGGACCGGGGCGCCGCGGGCCGGGCCATCCTCTCGGGCCGCGTGCCCGACCAGCAGCGCCGCGCCCCGTACGAGCTGACCCACGGCGAGCTGGAGGCGGGCGCCAGCGGCGCCGCGGCCCCCGTGCTCGGGGTGACGGGCATCGAGGGCAGCGTCGGTGTCGTGATGCTCGCGGACTCGGTGCCCGACCAGGTCGGTGAGCGTGTGGTGCATGCGGCGCAGGAGGTGGCGGACGCGCTTCGGTGACGGCGCGGCGCGTCGTCTAGATTGCAGGGGTGACGACTCGTACCAGCCGAATGCGACTGACCCCGCGCCGCCGTACGCTCGCGATCTGCGCCGTACCCGTGGTGGCGTTGGGGGCGGTCGTCGCCACCGCGCCGCTGCCGTTCTCGCTCGCACAGCCGGGCCTGACCGCCGACGTGCTCGGTGAGAACAAGGGCAAGCCCGTCATCACGGTCGGCGGCGCCGCGGACAAGGACGCCGCCGGCAAGGGCAGTTCCGGCAAGGATGCCGCCGGCAAGGACGGCGGCCAGCTGCGCATGGTGACGATCGCCGCGACGGCGCCCGACACGACGGTGCGGCTGCCGGACCTCGTACGGGGCTGGTTCCGCGAGGACCGTGCGGCGATGCCGCGCGACGCCGTCTACCCCGGGGGCGACAGCACTGCCGAGGCCGAGAAGTACAACAAGGCCGAGATGAAGAAGTCCCAGGACATCGCCGTCAAGGCCGCGCTGAACGAGCTGCACAGGTCGCCGGAGGACGTGGACGTACGGCTGCGGCTGGCCGATGTCGGCGGGCCCAGCGCGGGCCTGCTGTTCTCGCTGGGCATCATCGACAAGCTGGACGGCGACGGCAGCGGCGGAGGGCTGACGGGCGGCCGTACGATCGCCGGCACCGGCACCATCGACGCGTCCGGCAAGGTCGGCGCGGTGGGCGGCGTCCCGCTGAAGACCAAGGCGGCCAAGCGGGACGGCGCTTCGGTGTTCCTGGTGCCCAAGGCGGAGTGCAAGGACGCGAAGGCCGGACTGCCCGAGGGGCTGCGGCTGATCCCGGTCAGCAGCCTGCACGGAGCGGCCGGTTCCCTCAAGGCGCTGAAGGACGGCGGCAAGGTCCCGTCCTGCCCCTGACCCGGGGCAGAGCGGAAAGCACAGGCGGGGCCGGAAACGCCCCGCCCGCCCCGCGTCAGTCCTTGATGAAGCCCTTCTCCACCAGCCAGTCCTTGGCGACGTCGTGCGGGTCCTGCCCGTCGACGTCCACCTTCGCGTTGAGCTTCTGCGCTTCCTTGTTGTTCAGCGCCTCCGTGACCGGACCCAGCACCTGCGCGATCTCCGGATGCTTCTTCAGCGTCGCGCTGTTGATCTCCGGCGCGGCGTCGTAGTTCGGGAAGAAGTGCCCGTTGTCCGCGAGGACATGGAGCTTCATCGCGGGGATCCGGCCGTCGGTGGTGAAGACCACGCCGAACGTGCAGGGCGAGCCCTTCGCCGTCTGCGTGTAGACGACGCCGCTGCTCATCTTGTGCACGTTCGCGGCGGGGATCCTCATCCCGTACGCCTTCATCATTCCGTTCAGCCCGTCGTCGCGGGACGCGAACTCGTTGTCCGCGCACAGCGTCACGGCCTTCGGGTTCTTCCGCGACAGCTCCGCCACGTCGGAGAGCGTCTTCACGCCGTACTTCTCGCGCACCTCACTGTTCACGGCCAGCGCGTAGGTGTTGTTCAGCGTGGACGGCGGCAGCCAGCTGATCCCCTCGCCGGCGTCCTCCTTGCGCACCGCCTCGTACTGCTTCTTGCTGTCCGGGATCGGCTTCGCGTGCCCGAGGTAGGTGATCCAACTGGTGCCGGTGTACTCGTACATGGCGTCCGCCGTGCCCGACCTGACGGCCTCGCGGGCGCCGATGGAGCCCTGGATGCTGGTGCGGTCCACGACGTTGGCGCCGGCGGCTTCGAAGAGCAGCCCCAGCATCTGGCCGAGCACGATCTGCTCGGTGAACTCCTTGGACGTCACCGTCAGTTCGGCGCCCTCGAGCGGTTCGCCCTGGCCGACGCTGCCGGGCCGTACGTCGTCGGTCATGGGGCTGCCGCTGACCAGCCCGCAGCCGCCCAGTACGAGGGCGAGCGCCGCGGCTCCGGCGGCCGTCGCCGCCCTGCGCGTCCGCGCGAAGGTGCGAGAACGGGGCGTGCGCATCAGGACGTTCCCTCCAGGCCGCGCGGGCGCAGCAGCAGTTCGGCGAGCGAGGCCAGCCAGTCGACGATCAGGGCCAGCGCCACGGTGAGCAGCGAGCCGAGGACGAGTACCGGCATCCGCTGGGTGGTGATGCCCGCGGCGATCAGGTCGCCGAGTCCGCCGCCGCCGATGAAGGTGGCCAGGGTGGCGGTGCCGACGTTCAGCACGAGCGCGTTCCGTACGCCGGCGAGGATCAGCGGTACCGCCAGCGGCAGTTCGACCTTGGTGAGCACGCCCAGCGGGGACATGCCGATGCCCTTGGCGGACTCCACCAGGCCGGGGTCGATGGCGCGCAGCCCGGCGATGGTGTTGGCCAGCACGGGCAGCACGGCGTAGACGACCATGCCGACGATGGCCGTACTGGAGCCGATGCTCAGCCAGAACACCAGCAGTACGAGCAGGCCGAGGGAGGGGATGGCCTGGCCGAGGTTGGCGAGGGCCATGGCGACCGGGCTGGCCTTGCGGAACGTCTTCCGGGTCAGCGCGATGCCCAGCGGGATCGCGCTGACGAGCACGAAGAACGTGGAGACGGCGGTGAGTTCGACGTGCTGCCACAGCCGGGTCTGTACGTTGCCGTCGGCCAGCGCGTTCCGCGCGATGGAGTCCAGGTCGGCGCCCCGGAACCACAGCCAGGTCGCCAGCAGTGCCACCGCCACGACGGACGGCAGCACGGTCAGCTTGCGCCAGGTGATCCGGGCCGGCAGGCGGCCGGCGGCCTCCTCGCGGGGCGGCTCCTCGTCGGGGGCACGCTCCTCGCCGGGGCCGGTGTCCCGTTCCAGCGTGCCGCTCACGAGAGGCCCTCCTGCGCGGCATGCGTCTGCCGGATCTGCTGCTCCTCCAGGAGGTGCTGGTGCTCGGTGGCGTCCATCCGGTCGGCGTCGAGGAGTTCGTGCACCGAGTTCATCAGTGTCTCCATGTCGACGACGCCGGTGTACTCGCCCCGGCGTCCGGTGACGGCGACGCGGCCCGCGTTGTCGGTGAGCACCGCCTCCAGCGCGTCGCGCAGGGTGGCGTCGCGGGTCACGGTGTCGTTCACCGGCGAACCGGCCCGCGCCAGGGAGCCCTTGGCGCGCATGATGTCGCCCCGGCGCAGCCACTTGAACGGCCGCTGGTGCTTGTCGAGCAGCAGCACCTCGTTGAAGGGGCCGTTGCGCAGCCGGTCGAAGATGGTCTGCAGCGGCTCGTCCATGCTCGCGGTGGGGAAGTCGACGACGCCGACGTCCCGTACGCGGGTGAGGTTGAGCCGCTTCAGGGCGGCGCCCGCGCCGACGAAGCCGGAGACGAAGTCGTCCGCTGGGTTGGTGAGGATGGCCTCGGGGGTGTCGAACTGCGCGATGTGCGACTGCTCGCGGAGCACCGCGATCCGGTCGCCGAGCTTGATGGCCTCGTCGAAGTCGTGGGTGACGAAGACGATGGTCTTGCGCAGTTCGCGCTGCAGCCGGATCAGTTCGTCCTGCAGATGGTCCCGGGTGATCGGGTCGACGGCGCCGAACGGCTCGTCCATCAGCAGTACGGGCGGGTCGGCGGCGAGCGCGCGGGCCACGCCGACGCGCTGCTGCTGGCCGCCGGACAGCTGCCGCGGGTAGCGGTTGCGGAACTCGCCGGCGTCGAGGCCGACGAGGTCCAGCATCTCCTCGACGCGGGCCTTGATGGCGGACTTCGACCAGCCGGCCATCTTGGGGACCTGCGCGATGTTCTGCGCGACGGTCATGTGGGGGAAGAGCCCCGACGACTGGATCGCGTAACCGATCTTGCGGCGCAGCTTCACCGCGTCCATGTCGGTGACGTCCTCGTCGTTGATCCGGATGCGGCCCCCGGTGGGCTCGATCAGCCGGTTGATCATCTTGAGGGTGGTGGACTTGCCGCAGCCGGACGGGCCGACGAAGACGACGAGTTCACCCGCCTTGATCTCCATGGAGACGTTGTCCACGGCGGCGGACGGCGAGCCGGGGTAGCGCTTCGTCAGCCCCTCCAGCTGGATCGTCGCCCCGGAGGCGCCGTTCGCGCCGGGCATGCCGTTCACACCGGCCGTACCGGTCGTACTGTGCGCACCGTTCGCAGGTGTGGCGCCGGCAGGTGTCGGGTCAGGCACGGATCCCCCTCGGGATGGTCAGACGTCCGATGAGGACGTACGCGGCGTCGAAGAGCAGCGCGAGGACGACGATGCCGAGCGTCCCCGCGAGCACCTGGTTCAGGGCGTTGGCGCTGCCCAGCGAGGCGACGCCGCGGAAGATGAGGTTGCCCAGGCCGGGGCCCGAGGCGAAGGCGGCGATCGCGGCGATGCCCATCAGCATCTGTGTCGCGACGCGGATGCCGGTGAGGATCGGCGGCCAGGCCAGCGGGAGTTCGACCCGCAGCAGCTGCGTCACGCGGGACATGCCGATGCCGCGCGCCGCGTCGACGAGCGCGGGGTCCACGCCGCGCAGCCCGACGATGGCGTTCCGCACGATGGGCAGCAGCCCGTACAGGGTGAGGGCGATGACGGTGGGCATCACGCCGAGCCCGACGACGGGGATCAGCAGGCCGATCAGCGCCAGCGAGGGAACGGTCAGGATGGAGGCCGTGGCGGTGGTGGCCAGATTCCCGGCCCACTCGCTGCGGTAGGTCAGCACACCCACCAGTACGCCGATGACCGTGGCGGCCACCATGCACTGGAAAACCGCGCTCGCATGCTGGAGCGAGTCCGTCAGCAGCTGGGCATGCCTGCTGCCGAGGTATTCCCAGAAGTTCACTGGGCCTCTCCCTACGTTCTGTTCAGGTGTCACTCCGGGCGCGGAGCGGTCCGCGGGCGCTCGCCGGTGAAGGCACCTGCCCCGTGGCCTGCGGTTTACGCACAGTTGTTACCGGCTCGTTGTCAAGACAGGTTTCCGCCCCGGTGGCTCCGGCGGCCTGGCGCACCAGCGGGACGACCCGGAAGGGAATGGGGTTCTCCATGGCGATCGCCGTCGAAGCGCGCATGATCCCATCAAAGCCGACAACCCGGTCGATGACGCGTTGAAGATCGGCGTTGGACCGGGCGACGAGCCGGCACAGCATGTCGCCCTGTCCGGTCGTCGTGTGCAGCTCCAGCACCTCCGGCACCGTCGCCAAGTGGGCCCGTACGTCCGCCCCCTGGCCCTGCCGGATCTCCAGGGTCGCGAAGGCGGTGACGGGATAGCCGATCGCGGCCGGTTCCACGTCCGGGCCGAAGCCGCGGATCACCCCGGACGCCTGCAGCCGGTCCAGCCGGGCCTGCACGGTGCCGCGCGCGACCCCGAGCCGCCGGGAGGCCTCCAGTACGCCGATCCGCGGCTCCTCCGCAAGGAGTTCGAGCAGCTGACCGTCGAGCCGATCGATGCCCATGGCCTGTCCCTCCGTAGTCGACCCCTGAGTGGGCGTGGACAGCTTGTGCAGAACGCCCAGTAATTGCACGGCTCTACTGAGCAGACTGTCCAGTGAATGCGCGAAGTATTGCGCACCTTGTGGATCGGCGGGAGCCTTCCGGCATGACTGAGACCACCCACGCAGCCCCCGGTACGGCCCCCCGTGACACCGACCCGTTCCCGGTCAAGGGGATGGACGCGGTCGTCTTCGCCGTCGGCAACGCCAAGCAGGCGGCCCACTACTACTCCACGGCCTTCGGCATGAAGCTGGTCGCCTACGCGGGACCGGAGAACGGCAGCCGCGAGACCGCGAGTTACGTCCTCGAATCCGGCTCCGCGCGCTTCGTGCTCACCTCGGTGATCAAACCCGCGACGGACTGGGGCCGGTTCCTGGCCGGTCACGTCGCCGAGCACGGCGACGGCGTGATCGACCTGGCCGTCGAGGTCCCCGACGCGCGGCGCGCCTACGCCCACGCCGTCGAGAACGGCGCCGTCGGCATCGAGGAGCCGCACGAGGAGAAGGACGAGCACGGCACCGTCGTCCTCGCCTCCATCGCCACGTACGGCAGGACCCGGCACACCCTCGTGGAGCGCTCCGGCTACGACGGCCCGTACCTGCCCGGGTACGCGGCGGCCGAGCCCCTCGTCGAGCCCGGCGCGCGGCGGTTCCAGGCGATCGACCACTGCGTCGGCAACGTCGAACTCGGCCGGATGGACGAGTGGGTCGCCTTCTACAACCGCGTCATGGGCTTCACCAACATGAAGGAGTTCGTCGGCGACGACATCGCCACCGAGTACAGCGCCCTGATGTCGAAGGTCGTCGCGGACGGCACCCGCAAGGTGAAGTTCCCGCTGAACGAGCCCGCCCCGGCGAAGAAGAAGTCCCAGATCGACGAGTATCTGGAGTTCTACGGCGGCCCCGGCGTCCAGCACCTCGCGCTCGCCACGAACGACATCGTCGCCACCGTGCGCGCCATGCGCGCCGCGGGCGTGCGCTTCCTGGACGTGCCGGACTCCTACTACGACGCGCTGGGGGAGTGGGTCGGCGAGACCCGCGTCCCGGTCGAGACGCTGCGCGAGATGCAGATCCTCGCCGACCGCGACGAGGACGGCTATCTGCTGCAGATCTTCACCAAGCCCGTTCAGGACCGGCCGACGGTCTTCTTCGAACTCATCGAGCGGCACGGCTCGATGGGCTTCGGCAAGGGCAACTTCAAGGCCCTCTTCCAGGCCATCGAGCGCGAACAGGAACGCCGCGGCAACCTGTGACGCGTCCGCGGGGTGATCCGATGAGGGGCGCCCCTGCACACGCCGAAGTGAGGACTGGAGGGACACGCATCGTCCCTCCAGTCCGCCGCAGCGGTACGGACCCCGTACCCGTCCGGCCGGCGGTATGCGGCCGAAGGTGCCGAGCGCGCCGTGAAGGGGCGACGTCGACCTCGTACCGGCGGGCGGCGGGCCCTGCGTTCGGGCGGCCGAACATGGGCCGGACCACGCGGAAACGGCGCTCTCTCACGGTCTTCCGGCGGACGCCACGCGGTGCGACGCTGAGGACATGAGTGATCTTCTCAGCCGGTTGCGGGACGGGCTGCCGGACGACGCGGTGCTCACCGACCCCGACGTGGTCCGTTCGTACTCCCACGACATGGCCAGCTTCTGCGAGGCGGGCGCCGCGGCCGCCGTCGTGCTGCCGCGCGGCACGGAAGAGGTGCAGCACGTCATGCGCACCGCCACCGCACTGCGCGTCCCCGTCGTGCCGCAGGGCGCCCGTACGGGACTGTCCGGGGCCGCCAACGCCAGCGAGGGCTGCATCGTCCTCTCCCTCACCCGGATGAACCGGATCCTGGAGATCAACCCGGTCGACCGGGTCGCCGTCGTCGAACCCGGCGTCGTGAACGCCGCGCTGTCCCGCGCGGTCAACGAGCACGGCCTCTACTACCCGCCGGATCCCTCCAGTTGGGAAATGTGCACCATCGGCGGCAACATCGGCACCGCCTCCGGCGGACTGTGCTGCGTGAAGTACGGCGTCACCGCCGAGTACGTCCTCGGCCTCGACGTGGTGCTCGCCGACGGCCGGCTGATGTCCACGGGCCGCCGCACGGCCAAGGGCGTTGCCGGATACGACCTCACCCGGCTGTTCGTCGGCGCCGAGGGCAGCCTCGGCATCGTCGTGCGGGCCACGCTCGCGCTCAAGCCGGAACCGCCCCAACAGCTCGCGCTCGCCGCCGAGTTCCCCTCCGCTGCCGCCGCCTGCGACGCGGTGTGCCGGATCATGGAGGGCGGCTACGGCCCCTCGCTGCTCGAACTCATGGACCGTACGACGCTGCGCGCGGTCAACTCGCTGACGAAGATGGGCCTTCCGGAGTCCACCGAGGCGCTGCTCCTGGCCGCCTTCGACTCCCCGGACCCGTCCGCCGACCTGGCCGCCGTGGGCGAGCTCTGCGCCGCGGCCGGGGCCACCGAGGTCGTGCCGGCCGAGGACCATGCCGAGTCGGAGATGCTGCTGGCGGGCCGCCGTCAGGCGCTGGTGGCGCTGGAGGCCATCACCGGGACGTCGATGATCGACGACGTCTGCGTACCGCGCTCCCGGCTCGCGGACCTGCTGGAGGGCACCGCGGCGATCGCCGAGAAGCACCAGTTGACGATCGGCGTCTGCGCGCACGCGGGCGACGGCAACACCCACCCCACCGTCTGCTTCGACCCCACGGACGAGGACGAGTCACGCAGGGCCCGCGCGTCCTTCGACGAGATCATGGGCCTCGGCCTGGAACTCGGCGGCACCATCACGGGCGAACACGGCGTGGGCGTACTGAAGAAGGAATGGCTGGCGCGCGAAATCGGCCCGGTGGGCGTCGAGATGCAGCGCGGAATCAAGGAAGTCTTCGACCCGCTCGGGCTGCTGAACCCCGGCAAACTGTTCTGACCGCGACCGCGTTCACGGCTGTGCTGTTCACCGCTCCGCGGCTGAGTCCACTACCGCTCCGCAGGGAGCCCGCGCTCACGCCTCTCGCTCGTGAGCGCGGGCCACGGCGCCGCGCTGCTCGCTGCCGGCACTGACGGGGACGATTTCCGCGACGATGCGGTTCGCCGGAAAACTCGCCTTCTCCATCAGTGCCGTCAGCTCCCGCCGCAACTGCGGCGTGTACAACTCCATGTCCTGCGGGGACAGCTTGATCTCCACGCGCCTGTCCCGCCGCGCGAATGCCTCGTTGACCCCGCTCAGCACCTTCAGGAACAACTGGAAGGAATCCGGATCCAGCCGTTCGGCCAGATCCGCGAGGTGCTCCCACACCCGCAGCCGGGCGGCGTCCTCGTCACCGCCCGTGCCCTCCGGGTCTCTACCGATCACGTTCGTCCTGTCCCCGCTGTCCGTGTGCGGCGCCGGATCCGGCGCCGCCGTGTCGTGCACCGGCTCCGCCTCCGTGCGGCATACTGCCCGGTCCTCCTCCTCTGGCATGCCCGGAATGGTGACGGATTCCGCATCGCCTTGGGCCGGAATCCGGATAATCTCCGGGGAATCCGCCGCTGTTACGGCCGGAACACATCGCACCGGCTCAGGCACCCGCCTCTTCGGGGCCGGATTCGTCCGAGGGCCACGGGTCGCGCAGATACAGATCGTCGCTCGGCGTCGGCGTGAGCAGATCGGCCAACGCCTCGTCGATTCCCAGCACTTCCGCCTCCTGCCCGGGCGCCACCACACGCAGCGTGCGCTCCAGCCACGCCGACACCGCCGTCGCCGGCGCCTCCAGCAGCGCGTCACCGTCCGGCGAGGTCAGCGCCATGCAGATGACGCTCCGGTCGTTCACCTTGGTCGGCCACACCCGCACGTCGCCCTGCCCGCACGGCCGGAAGACCCCCTCCACGAGCAGCTCGCGCGCGAACGTCCAGTGGACGGGGTGCGAGCTGCCGGTGTGGAAGGCCACGTGCACCGCGTACGGGTCGTCGCTGGCATAGCTGAGCCGCGCGGGAACGGGGATGCTGCGCTCCGGCGAGAGCACGAGCCTGAGTTCGAGTTCGCGTTCGACCACCGTGTGCATGTGCTGCGCCCCTTCGTGCTCGTTCACGACCTTCTCCTTCTCATCCGGTGCCGCCTGGAGGCGGCGTGCACTGGGGAGAGAGCGCGGGGCGCGGATCCTTACACGACTTTTCTCAGTTCTTTTCGCGCGGAGTCCCGCGGCGCCGTGTGAGGTTGTCTCTCCGGAAGGCTGAAGCGGGCGTTCGGGCGGGCCGTGGGCCGTACGGGTCTGGTAGATGTGGACCTTGCGCTTCGCGTCCGCGCTTCACCGCACGGCGGCGGAGTGCCGCCTACGCCACACGCCGACACCACAGTCGAACAGATACGGGACCCGGACATCATGAGTGCGCCTCCCTCAGGATCCGCCAGCGGCAGCCCCAGCGCCGGTTACTACCCGGACCCGTCCATTCCCGGATATGTCCGCTACTGGAACGGCGCCGCCTGGGTGCCCGGCACCAGCCGTCCCGCCCCGCGCGAGGGCGAACCGCTCCCGGCGCCGCCCTCCGCAGCGGCCTCGCAGGCCGCGCCGCCGCCCACCGCCGCCGAGCCCGCCCCCGCCGAGGAGACGGGCCCGGTCTTCCTGGACGAGGACGCCGGAGAGATGGCGGGCCAGGAGCCGTCCACCGCCTGGCAGGCGGACGCGGCACGCCAGGACGGCTTCGCGGGGCAGCGCGAGGAGCGGATCTCCTGGGGCCGGCACGGCGAGGAGGGTCCCGGCGCCGAGGAGGCCGGCGGCCGGGTGCCCGAGGGCGGCACGTTCCAGATGCGGGCCCTCAGCCCGCAGCAGCTCAAGAGGCAGCAGGAGCAGGGTGGTCAGGCTCCGGCGGCCGTGCCCGAGCACACGGTGGGGCTGCGCCGTTCCGATGTCCTCAACTCCCAGGGCGCGCAGCAGGGTCCGCCCGCCGCGACGGCCCCGGGGGTGCCCGACCAGACCGCGCAGCCCCCGCAGGCGCCCCAGCAGCCGCAGCATCAGCAGGCCGCGCAGCACCCGCCGCAGCAGCCCGTACAGCAGCAGGCCCCGGCCCAACAGGCCCCGCCGCAGCAGCAGTCGCAGCCCCAGCCCCAGCAGCAACAGCCCCAGCAGGTCCCGCCGCAACAGCAGCAGGCCCCGCAGCCGCAGCAACAGCCGTCCGCACCACCGCAGCAGCAGGCCGCACCGCCGCAACAGCAGCACTGGGCCCAGCAGGTGCACGACCTCGCCGCCCAGTCCGGCGGCGCCCCCGTCGGCGCCAACTCCCCGTCGGCCGCCGCCCTTCCGCCCCAGCAGCAGGGCCCGGCGCAGCAGCAGAGCCCGGCGCAGGCGCAGGAGCCGGTCACGCCGTGGAAGCCGCCGGTCAACGACCCCTTCGCCCAGATGTCCCTGGACCAGGCCCGCCCCGCCGGGCTGGGCAAGCGCTTCGCGGCCCGGCTCGTGGACAACGTCCTCACCGGCGCCGTGGCCGCGGCCGTCACCGTGCCCTTCCTCGGCCAGGCCACGGCACACATCCAGGAGAAGATCGACGCCGTCCGGATGTCCGGCAGGACGGAGCGGGTCTGGCTGATCGACGGCACCACCGGCGTCTATCTCGCGATCGTCCTCGCCGTGCTGATCGCCTTCGGACTGCTCTACGAGGTGCTGCCGACGTCCCGTTGGGGCCACACCCTCGGCAAGAAGCTGTTCGGGCTGAAGGTGCTCGACGTCGAGCGGCAGGACACCCCGGACTTCGGCGCCGCCCTGCGCCGCTGGCTGGTGTACGGCGTGCTGGGCGCCGTCGCGGTCGGTGTCGTCAACGTCCTCTGGTGCGTCTTCGACCGCCCCTGGCGGCAGTGCTGGCACGACAAGGCGGCCCGGACGTTCGTCTCCAAGGACACCGGGGGAGTCCGTATCTGACGGACCCTCGGTTCCGTACGGGCCGCTGCTCCGTACGGCCTACGGGCCTTCCCCCCAACGCCGTCCGCCGGATGCGCCGGGGCCGGGCAGGAGATCCACTCGGGCCATGACTTCGGAGCAGCCCGAGAACGACCCCTTCCGCAAGCAGGAGCCCCCGCACGCGCCCCTGCCGCCGCCCCCCGAGGGCGGCGGCACGGCGTATCCCGGCAGCAGCCCGTACTCCGGCGACCCGTACTCGGGCAGTCCGTACGGGGGCGGCGCCGCTGCCGGCAGTCCGTACGGCGAGCCCGATCCGCTGGCCGGGATGCCCCCGCTGGCCTCGCGCGGTCTGCGGCTGCTGGCGCGGATCGTGGACGCGCTCATTGTCGGCATCCCCGTGGGCATCGTCATGGCGCTGCTGAACGGGGCCGCGAGCGGCGACGCGGCGCCCTGGGACTCGGGCAACACGGTCTCGCAGTCGATCGTCTACCAGCTCGTGTATCTCGTCTACGAGGGCCTGATGCTGACCCGCTCGGGCCAGACGCTCGGCAAGAAGCTGGTGAAGATCCGGGTCGCGGTGCTGCAGAACGGCCAGGTGCCGCAAGGGAGTCCGGGCTGGTTCCGGGCCCTGGCCTATTCGGTGCCGCCGGTCATCCCGTGCATCGGCTCGCTGTTCTGGCTGGTGAACGTCCTCTTCTGCACATGGGACAAGCCGTACCGGCAGTGCCTGCACGACAAGGTCGCGAAGACCGTCGTCGTGTCGGCTGACCAGTCAGCCGACCAGGAGGCCGGCACGGCCCGTTAGCGGGTCAGAGCGAGGGTTCGGCCATCCTGGACCCGGAGTTGGCACGCGGGGCCGCGGCGCCGGAGATGCGCTGCGGCGCGGCCGCGGAGGCGGCGCCGGCCGAAGAGGCGGCAGTGGGCGCGGAGTTCGCCGTACGGGCGGCCCGCGCCCGCTGCCGTGCCGGGCCCCGGCGCGCGGGGGAGCGGCGTATCAGACGGAAGCCCGGCGCGGTCAGTGCGACCAGCACGCCGACTGCGGTGGCCACGATGGCGATCACCGCGATTCCGGGGCCCGAGCGGGTCTGCGACAGCAGCAGCATCGCGAGGCCGGAGAAGATGACGGTGACGGAGCCGTAGGCAAGCTGTGCGGGGGTCGGACGCGGCATGGCGGGATCCGTCCTCAGAAGTCTGGGTGGAATGCGGAAGCCGATCGCTCGGCGATCAAGCCGGTACAAAAGGTGCGCCGCCGAACGACTCTACGGTGCCGATGCCCCCGCGGACAGCCCGGTAAGCGTGACCTTACCCACGCCGTGGAGGCACAGGGGGCGCACTGGCGCACGCCGCCCCTCGCGTCCCAACTGCCGGACGGGCGCCGGGGCTTGGCCAGTGGCCAGAATGATGTTCGCTTTTGTAATCTGACGGTCCCTTGGTTCAACGGCTGGGTGAGAGCGGCGAGTTCGGCCGCGACGCAGGACGGACCGTCAACTTCCGTGCGGGGGCGTATCGTTGGGAATTCGGCGGACGAGGGGAGGGCTCACGGCCGCCGGGCGCCACGACCAGCAGGGGAGTCCGTCAGTGAACTCTCGCAAAAGCCACGGAAGTTGAGCATTTGCGATCATGCTGTGAGTAAAAGTGCAGACCCCCGCAAAACGCCCACTCAGCACCGATCGAAACCGGCCACTCGGGGGTCCGGCGGGGGCGGGGAGGGGGTGCGTGCGGTACGACGATCACTCTTGAGGTGAATGCCTCGGTAAATTAATTTGCATCGTTGCAGGTCAAAACATGATCGGCCGAAGCCCCCCTAGCGGACGGCGCTCGATCGCGTTTAGATGCCTCCTGTGGACCTCGACCGGGGTCCCTCGTCGCAAGTCTCGCGGGGGAGATGTTGATCATGTCCAGAGGTGGATACGCCGAGCTTCCCGACGGAAGCGTGGTCGTCGCACTGACCCTGCCGCGGCCCGGTTCGCGCCCTGCTCTGCTGCCGGCGCGCCGTGCCGCGGTGCCCGACCCGCACCGGCGGCGCAGATGGTCGGCGCACGCCGACGAGGCGCACACGGTGCGGGCCGCGGAGGCGGCCCGCCGGCCCGGTGAGGAGCCGCGGGTCCGGGTGCTCGTGCACGCGCTGAACCGCTCCCGCGCCCTGACCCGGCTGCGGAATCTGGGGATGCGTGCCGTCTATCTGAACGGCAACAGCGAGCCGCCGACCCCCGACGAGGTCACGGCGGTGCTGCACCATCCGGACGGGCTGGTGTGGCGGGCCACGCCGGAGGGCGACCGGGGCCGCTGGCACCCGATCGCGGCCCTGCTGCGGAGCGCGGCCTAGCGGTCCGGAGGCCTCGCGGTCCGGCGGTTCCGGCAGGTCACTGCACCAGTGGCTTGCCGGTCAACTCCACGCCGGCGTCCCGGAGTTCCTCCAGCGCGCGTTCGGTGGTCGCCGCGGCCACCCCGGCGGTGAGGTCGAGCAGGACCTGGGCGCGGAAGCCCTCGCGGGCCGCGTCCAGGCCTGTCGCCCGTACGCAGTGGTCGGTGGCGATCCCGGCCACGTCGACCTCCCGCACGTGGCGGGCCCGCAGCCAGTCCGCCAGCGGCGTGCCGTACTCGTCGGCGCCCTCGAAGCCGCTGTAGGCCGCCGAGTACGCGCCCTTGTCGAAGACCGCGTCGAGCGCTCCGGCCGCCACGGCGGGCGCGAAGTTCGGGTGGAAGCCGACGCCCTCCGTGCCCGCCACGCAGTGCGGCGGCCAGGAGTGGGCGAAGTCGGGGTGCTCGGCGAAGTGGTCACCGGGGGCGATGTGGTGATCGCGGGTGGCCACGACGTACCGGTACCCCGCGGAGGCGTCCCCGATCAGCTCGGTGATGGCGGCGGCGACGTCCGCGCCGCCGGTGACGGCAAGGCTGCCGCCCTCGCAGAAATCGTTCTGCACATCGACGACGATCAGTGCCCGGTGCATGGCGCACACCTTTCGGCCGGAGTAGGGGACATCCCTGTACAGCACATGCCCGGCGGCACCGGGCATATCCCTCGGATCGCTCAGAGGTGCTCTGTCGGCAGCACGGGCTCGCCGCGCGACAGCTGGGTGGCCGACATCGGCAGCCCGGCCAGCGTCGCGGCGTGCCGTGCGCGGGCCGCCGAGAGGGGTTCGCGGCCCACGACGTCGCCGCCGCGCACCAGTTCAGTCTGCAGCAGCCGGTCCCGCAAGTGGTCCGGCACGGGTCCCGTGCCGACCACTTCGGACTCCGCCGTGCCGTCGTCGTCGACCGGGCGCGCGGCCCATTTCGCCCCGCCCACCGAGGACTTGCCGCCCATCGACTTCTTGGCGACGGCCCGCAGCGGCGCGTCCGGCGCGTCAGAGCCGGCCCGCGCGACGAGCTTGTAGACCATCGAGCAGGTGGGGTGGCCGCTGCCGGTCACCAGCTGGGTGCCGACGCCGTACGCGTCCACCGGGGAGGCCGCCAGCGAGCCGATCGCGTACTCGTCGAGATCGCTCGTCACCACGATCTTCGTCTCCTTGGCGCCGAGTTCGTCCAGCTGCTGCCGCACCCGGTGGGCGAGCAGCAGCAGGTCGCCGGAGTCGATCCGGACGGCGCCCAGTCCGGGCCCGGCCACCTCGACGGCCGCCTGTACGGCCTCGGCCACGTCGTACGTGTCGACCAGCAGCGTGGTGCCCGAGCCGAGGGTGTCGACCTGGGCCCGGAAGGCGTCGCGCTCGTTGTCGTGCAGCAGGGTGAAGGCGTGGGCGCTGGTGCCGACGGTGGGGATCCCGTACCGGTAGCCGGCCGCCAGGTCGGACGTGGAGTCGAAGCCGCCGACGTACGCGGCCCGGGAGGCGGCGACCGCGGCCAGCTCGTGGGTGCGCCGGGCGCCCATCTCCATCAGCGGCCTGCCGCCCGCGGCCACGGCCATCCGGGAGGCGGCGGCCGCCACGGCGGAGTCGTGGTTGAGGATCGAGAGGATCACGGTCTCCAGCAGCACGCACTCGCCGAAGCTGCCCTCGACGCGCAGTACGGGGGAGCCGGGGAAGTAGACCTCGCCCTCGGGATAGCCGTGGATGTCGCCGCTGAAGCGGTAGTCGGCGAGCCACTCCAGCGTCGGCCCGTCCACGACGCCGTTCTCTTCCAGGAAGGCCAGCTGCTGCTCGTCGAAGCGGAAGTTCTCGACCGCGTCCAGCACCCGGCCGGTGCCGGCGACCACGCCGTACCGGCGGCCCTCGGGGAGCCTGCGGGTGAAGACCTCGAAGACGGAGTGCCGTCCGGCGGTCCCGGCCTGCAACGCGGCCCGCAGCATCGTGAGTTCGTACTGGTCGGTGAAGAGCGCCGTGGACGGCACCGGCATCGGCAGTCCGCTGTCCGCAGAAGTCATGGAGGTGAGCGTACCTCAGATCTCGTCAGGGTGACGATATCGGCACGCGGATCCGCCGTGCCGCCCCGCCCGTGCCCCCGGCGGCGCCTCCGCCGGGCGCCCGTCCCTCCGTGGAGCGGGGACCGTTTGCGCGACCCGCCCTCGGGGGTGGCAGCATGGGACGCGTGAGTGTCGCCCCCACGGAGATCGAACGCCCGGAATCCGCCGAGGAACCCGTCGCGGTTCCCGAGCCGGACGTGCCCTGGGCCACCGTCGTGCACAACGACCCGGTGAACCTCATGAGCTACGTGACCTACGTCTTCCAGAGCTACTTCGGCTACTCCAAGGACAAGGCGAAGAAGCTGATGATGGACGTCCACCACAAGGGCCGCGCGGTCGTCTCCACCGGCAGCCGCGAGGAGATGGAGCGCGACGTGCAGGCGATGCACGGCTACGGCCTCTGGGCGACCCTGCAGCAGGACCGCTGAGATGGCGGGATATTTCGAGCCGACCGGCGACGGCGGCGCGGCCATCGCGCTGGACGAGGTCGAGATCTCGATTCTGCGCAGCCTCACCGTGCAGCTCCTGGAGCTGATCGGACCCGGCGACGAGCCGGCCGACGGCCCCGGCGAGGACGTGGACCCGCTGGACGCGCTGTTCTCCGAGGGCCCCTCCGAGCCGCCGTCCGACCCGGTGCTCGCGCGCCTCTTCCCCGACGCGTACGGCAGCGGCCCGGCCGCCGCGGAGAGCGGCGAGAGCGAGGAAGCCCGCGAGGCGTCCTCGGAGTTCCGCCGCTTCACGGAGAACGACCTGCGGACCGCCAAGCGCGAGGACGGCCTGACCGTCGTACGGGCGCTGGACTCGCTCACCCCGGCGGGCGACGCGGGCGCGGTGCTGCGGCTCGCCAAGGACGACTGCCGGCAGTGGCTCGGCGCGCTGAACGATCTGCGGCTCGCGCTCGGCACCCGGCTGGAGGTCACCGAGGACGAGGACGGCGGCGGGCTCTACTCGCTGCCCGACTCCGATCCGCGGAAGCCGATGGTCATGGCGTACCTCTGGCTCGGCGGGCTGCAGGAGAGCCTCGTCGAGACCCTCCTCCCGTAGCCCTCGGCGACCGCCCCGCAACGGGCCGGAAACGCCGCCCGCGCGGCTGTCACGGGATGGAAATGACGGGCCGTCACCCCTCAGTGATCTCCGCTATATGGGGAGTAACGCCCGACTAACGAACACATCACAGCGCCCGGCGTACTGCGCCGTATTTACGCCGCTGTCCGTTTTGCGCGTGACCTGTGCCACAGGATGTTGTCTCGCTCCGTGGTACACCTGCACGATCTGCGTCGGCCGCGCCACCCCTGCGTCCGGCGGAGTGCTGTTCCGGCCGACCGTCGGCAAGCAGATGACTCCATCCGGGGGGATCGGAACCCGATCCGGACATGCCGGGTCGGTATGGAGAAAGGCGCAGGACACTTATGACCTCTGAGCGGGTCGCGGACAGCACCGCAGCGACAGGCGGGGGCGGCAACGGCGCCGAACCCGTCGACGAGGGTTACGAGCGGGGACTGGGCAGCCGGCAGGTCCAGATGATCGCCATCGGCGGGGCCATCGGCGTCGGTCTCTTCATGGGCGCCGGGGCGAACATCGTCAAGGCCGGTCCCAGCATCATCCTGATGTACGCCCTCGCGGGCGTCGTCATCTTCTTCATCATGCGGGCGCTCGGCGAGCTCCTGATGTACCGGCCGGTCTCCGGCAGCTTCTCCGAGTACGCCCGGGAGTTCCTGGGCCCGTTCTTCGGGTTCGTCACCGGCTGGACGTACTGGCTGATGTGGGTCGTCACCGGTATGGCCGAGCTCACCGCGGCGGCCATCTATATCCACTTCTGGTTCCCCGAGATCCCGCAGTGGTTCAGCGCCCTGGTGTTCCTCGTGGTGCTCTTCGGCGTGAACCTGATCTCGGTGAAGATCTTCGGCGAGGTCGAGTTCTGGTTCTCGATGGTCAAGGTCACCGCGATCATCGGCATGATCGTGATCGGTCTCGGCGTGCTCACCCTCGGCTTCTCGGAGGCCGGTGACACGGCCGGCGTCAGCAACCTCACGGCACACGGCGGCTTCTTCCCGAACGGCATCGGCTCCAGCCTGATGACGCTCCAGGGCGTCATGTTCGCCTACCTGGCCGTCGAGCTCGTCGGCGTCACCGCGGGCGAGAGCGAGAACCCCAAGGAGACCCTGCCCAAGGCGATCAACACCCTGCCCTGGCGCATCATCATCTTCTACGTCGGCTCCCTCTCGGTGATCCTGGCCGTGGTCAAGTGGACCGAATTCAGCGAGGGCACCAGCCCGTTCGTGGCCGCCTTCGCCAAGATCGGCATCCCGCTCGGCGCCTCCATCGTGAACTTCGTGGTGCTCACCGCGGCCCTGTCGTCCTGCAACTCCGGGATGTACTCCACCGGCCGGATGCTGCGCGACCTCGCGGCCAACGCGGAGGCCCCGAAGCTCCTCGGCCGGCTCAACTCCCGCAAGACGCCGGCGACCGGCATCACCCTGTCGGCGATCATCATGAGCGTCGGCGTGATCCTCAACTACGTCGTCCCCGAGGAGGCGTTCGCGTACGTCACCTCGGTGTCCACCGCCTGCGGCATCTGGACCTGGATGATGATCCTGCTCAGCCACATCCGGTACCGCCGCGAGGTGGTCGCGGGACGGCTGCCCGCCTCGTCCTTCCCGGCGCCGGGCGGCTCGGTGCTCAGCTGGGTCGCGTTCGCGTGTCTCACCGGCGTGCTGGTCGTGGTCGCCCTGGACCCGGTCGCCCGGATCTCGCTCTACATCGGCCTGGGCTGGGGCGTGCTGCTCCTCCTCGGCTGGATGCTCTTCTTCCGCGACAGTGCCGCCGCGCACCGCAACGGCAAGGGGCTGGCGGACCGGGAGCGGTCCCTGTCGGGCGGCCGCGAGGACGGCTGACCCGCACGGCGGACCGCGACAGCGGGCCGGACCGTACCGCTCGGGGGTACGGTCCGGCCCGCTGCCGTACCCGCATATTGTGGCGGGCATGCTGACCATCACCCAGGAGCTGCACGACAAGATCGTCGCCCACGCCCGCGAGGACCACCCCGACGAGGCCTGCGGCGTGATCGCGGGACCGGAGGGCCAGGGCCGGCCCGAGCGCTTCATCCCGATGCTCAACGCGGCGCGCTCGCCCACGTTCTACGAGTTCGACTCCGCGGACCTGCTGAAGCTCTACCGCGAGATGGACGACAACGACGAGGAACCGGTCGTCGTCTACCACTCGCACACCGCCACCGAGGCCTACCCCTCGCGCACCGACATCACGTACGCCAACGAGCCCAACGCGCACTACGTGCTGGTCTCCACCGCCGAGTGCGGCAACGACGAAGGCCCGTTCTCCTTCCGCTCCTTCCGCATCGTGGACGGCACGGTGACCGAGGAAGAGGTCGAGGTCGTCGAGGCGTACTGAGCCGGCGCGTACCGGGCCCGCGGAGCCGCGACGGCAGCGGCTCCGGGACGGCCCCGCCGATCTGAGACAGAAGAGTCCGCATCATGAAACACGCATCCGATTCCGGGTCCGGGAATCGTTACGATGAGCCCATGGTTGTCCACGGCGTGAGCGCACTTCAGAAGACCCCGGGCATGCTGCTCGTGGGGCGCCTGCACGTCGATCTGTGCCGCCTCGCCAGCGCCATCTGTCAGCCGGCCGAGCGCCGCGCCGCCGCGTCCCACTGACCGCCGGGCCCGCCCGCCGCCACAGCGCGGCGCGGCCCGCCCCCACCGGCCCCGGGCGCGGCCTCCCCGCGCGTACCGCACAGGTACGCCGCCCACGCACGCACCCACACCACTCCCCGACAGGAGCCCACCATGGCCATCGAGGTCCGCATCCCGACCATCCTCCGCACCTACACCGACGGCGCGAAGTCCGTGACCGGCGAGGGCGCCACCATCGGTGAGCTCTTCCAGGACCTCGACAACCGGCACGAGGGCATCCAGGAGCGCGTCGTCGACGGCGGCGAGCTGCGCCGCTTCGTGAACGTCTACCTGAACGACGAGGACGTGCGGTTCCTCGACGGCATCTCCACCAAGCTGTCCGACGGCGACAACGTCACCATCCTTCCGGCAGTCGCCGGGGGCTCGCGCTGATGCGCTACGACTCACCGCTGGCCGCCGTGGGCAACACCCCGCTGGTGCGGCTGCCGCGCCTGTCCCCCTCCGACGACGTGCGGATCTGGGCCAAGCTCGAGGACCGCAATCCCACGGGCTCCGTGAAGGACCGCCCGGCCCTGCACATGATCGAACAGGCCGAGAAGGACGGCCGGTTGACGCCCGGCTGCACCATCCTGGAGCCGACCTCCGGCAACACCGGCATCTCGCTGGCGATGGCGGCCAAGCTCAAGGGCTACCGCATCGTCTGCGTCATGCCGGAGAACACCAGCGAGGAACGGCGCCAGCTGCTCGCCATGTGGGGCGCCGAGATCATCTCCTCCCCGGCCGCCGGCGGCTCCAACACCGCCGTGCGCGTCGCCAAGGAGAAGTCCGCGGAGAACCCGGACTGGGTGATGCTCTACCAGTACGGCAACCCGGACAACGCCGGTGCGCACTACGCCGGCACCGGCCCCGAGATCTTCGCGGACCTGCCGTCCGTGACGCACTTCGTCGCCGGACTCGGCACCACCGGCACCCTGATGGGCGCCGGCCGCTACCTGCGCGAGCAGAACCCGGACATCAAGATCGTCGCTGCCGAGCCGCGCTACGACGACCTCGTCTACGGGCTGCGCAACCTCGACGAGGGCTTCGTGCCCGAGCTGTACGACGAGTCGGTGCTCACCACCCGGTTCTCCGTCGGCTCCGAGGACGCCGTCACCCGTACGCGCGAACTCCTCGCCCAGGAGGGCATCTTCGCCGGCGTCTCCACCGGCGCTGCCCTGCACGCCGCCATCGGCGTGGGCCGCAAGGCCCAGCGCGCGGGCGAGAGCGCGGACATCGTCTTCCTCGTCGCCGACGGCGGCTGGAAGTACCTGTCCACCGGCATCTACACCGCCGAGTCCACGGACGCGGCGGTCGAGGCGCTGCAGGGCCAGCTCTGGGCCTGACCGCCGCCGCTCACGCCCCGCCCACTGCGCGGGGCGCCGGGCCCGCTCCCGCGCGAGCGGGCCCGCCCCACCCCCGCGCCGCCGGACCGCCACCGGCGGCGCTTCTCTTTGCCCCGGCGCAGCGCACGGCCGGGTTCCGAGGAGGCAGCACGAAGGGTGACGGCGCTACCCCGGGCCGGTGATTCCGCACACACCGGAGCCGTCCGGAGGAGTCAACGGCTGCCACGCGCCTTACGCTCGGGAAATCCCCTCACCCCGCGCCGCCCCCGGCATGGGGCCCACCTCACCGGCCGCCAACGGAGGTTCCCGCTCCATGAAGCTCACCGTCGTCGGCTGCTCCGGGTCGTTCCCGTCCGCGGATTCGGCCTGTTCGAGCTACCTCGTCGAGGCCGACGGCTACCGGCTGCTCCTCGACATGGGCAACGGAGCCCTCGGCGAGCTGCAGCGCCACTGCGGTCTCTACGACCTCGACGCGATCGCGCTCAGCCACCTGCACGCCGACCACTGCATCGACATGTGCGCCTACTGGGTGGCGCGTTACTACCGGCACGAGGGCGGCCGGTGCGCGCCGATACCGGTCTACGGGCCGGACGGCACGGAACAGCGGCTGGTCACCGCCTACGGGGACATCCCGTCGGAGCACGCCATGAGCGAGGTCTTCGGCTTCCGTACGCTCGCGTCCGGCCTCACGTTCGAGCTGGGCCCGTTCACCGTCCGCACGGAACTGGTCGCGCACCCCGTCGAGGCGTACGCCTTCCGGATCGAGCACCGGGAGACCGGCCGGACGCTGGTCTACTCGGGAGACACCGGCCCGTGCGCGGAGCTCGGCGCGCTCACCCGCGGCGCCGACCTGTTCCTCTGCGAGGCGTCGTTCACGGAGGGCAAGGAGGACATCCCCGACCTGCACCTGAACGGCACGGAAGCGGGCGTGTGCGCGCAGGAGGCCGGCGCGGGACGGCTGGTCCTCACCCACGTACCGCCGTGGACCGACGCGCAGATCAACCTGCGCGACGCGAAGTCGGTCTTCGACGGCCCCGTCGAACTGGCCCGCCCCGGCGCGGTGTACGTCGTCTGAGCACCCGCACACGGCGAAGGGGCCCGGAACCGCACACGGTCCCGGGCCCCTCGAACGTCCGTACGCCGGCCGCTACTTGGTGAGCTGCTCCTTGTCCTCCTTCGTCATGTCCTCCTCGGGCTCACGGCCCGGCGTGGGAATGTCGAAGCGGAGGATGGCGAAGCGGAAGACCGCGTAGTAGACGACCGCGAAGCAGAGCCCGACGAGCACCAGGAACCAGGGCTTGCTGGCGATGCCCAGGTTCAGCACGAAGTCGATCGCGCCGGCCGAGAAGCCGAACCCGTCCTTCATGCCCAGGGCCCAGGTCAGGGCCATCGAGACACCGGTGAGGACGGCGTGGATGCCGTACAGCACCGGCGCGATGAACATGAACGTGAACTCGATCGGCTCGGTCACGCCGGTGACGAAGGCGGTGAGCGCGAGCGAGAGCATCATGCCGCCGACGACCTTGCGCCGCTCCGGACGCGCGCAGTGGACGATCGCGAGGCAGGCGGCGGGCAGGGCGAACATCATGATCGGGAAGAAGCCGGTCATGAACTGTCCGGCGGTGGGGTCCCCGGCGAGGAAGCGGGCGATGTCGCCGTGCTTGCCGTCGTAGCTGCCGGCCTGGAACCAGGGGAACGAGTTGAGCAGGTGGTGCATGCCGACCGGGATCAGCGCCCGGTTGGCGACGCCGTAGATGCCGGCCCCGGTGGCGCCCGAACCGACCAGCCACTCACCGAAGTTGTGCAGACCGGTGCCCAGCACGGGCCATATGTAGCCGAAGACGATGGCGATCACGAGGCCCGCGAAGGACGACAGGATCGGGACCAGGCGGCGGCCGCCGAAGAAGCCCAGCCAGTCGGGGAGCTTCTTCCGGTGGTAGCGCTGGTAGAGCAGCGCCACCACGATGCCCATCACCACGCCGCCGAGCACACCCGCGTCGACGGGCGGCGCCACCTCGACGACCTTTCCGCCCTGCGCCTCCGGCACCTTCGGCATGCTCGGGTCGGTGAAGACCTCCAGCACGTTCTTGAAGACCAGGTAGCCGACGACGGCGGCCAGTCCTGTCGAGCCGTCCGACTTCTTGGCGAAGCCGACCGCGATGCCGACGGCGAACAGCAGCGGCATGTTGTCCAGCAGGGCGCTGCCGCCCGCGTTGAGGAACTCCGCGACGCGGTTCAGGAAGTCCGGGAAGCCGGCCCGGCCGAGCATGTCGTCCTGCCCCAGCCTGACCATCAGGGCGGCGGCGGGCAGGGTGGCGATCGGCAGCATGAGGCTGCGCCCGATGCGCTGGGCGACTGCCATCGCTCCCGCGCCCCGCTTCTTCGCGGGAGCCGCAGCGGCGTCCGTACTCATCGATCCTCCTGGTGAAACGGGCGCTGCTGAGGGGACGGCCCGCGAGGTGGTCAAACTCGGTCAGCACCACAACAGTGGTTTAGACCATTCTTAACATGTGCCCGGCCCCCCGCGGAACGGCCGAATCCCAATGGTTATCGACCGTTCTCCCGCGCCCCGCCCGGCCCTCGCGCCACCGCGGGCGGCGCACAGCGAGCGGCCCCCAAGTCCGGGGACTCGGGGGCCGCTTGGGTACCGCGCGGAGGACGTCGTACCCGACGCTCAGACGACCGGCGTCACTTGGTGTTCTCCTGCTCGAGCTCCTCGGCCAGCTCCTCCGGCTCCCGGCCCGGCGTCTTCAGATCGAACTTGACGATCACGAAGCGGAAGACCACGTAGTAGACCACCGCGAAGCACAGACCGATCGGGATGATCAGCCATGGCTTCGTCGCCAGGCCCCAGTTGATGACGTAGTCGATGAAGCCCGCGGAGAAGCTGAAGCCGTCGTGCACCCCCAGCGCCCACGTCACCGCCATCGAGACACCCGTGAGGATCGCGTGCAGCACGTACAGCAGCGGCGCGATGAACATGAAGGAGAACTCCAGCGGTTCGGTCACGCCCGTGACGAACGACGTCAGCGCCACCGAGAGCATCATGCCGCCGACGACCTTGCGCCGCTCCGGACGCGCCGCGTGCGTGATCGCCAGCGCCGCCGCCGGCAGCGCGAACATCATGACGGGGAAGAAGCCCGACGTGAACTGACCCGCCGTCGGGTCCCCGGCGAGGAACCGGTTGATGTCGCCGTGCACGATCGAACCGTCCGGCTTGGTGAAGTCCCCGAACTGGAACCACATGAAGGTGTTCAGGAACTGGTGCATGCCGATCGGGATCAGCGCACGGTTGAACACGCCGTAGACGCCCGACCCCCAAGCGCCCAGATCCACCATCCACTTGCTGAAGCTGGTGAGCGCGTCACCGATGGGCGGCCACACCCACAGACACAGCACCGAGACGACCAGCGCGACGAACGCCATCAGAATCGGCACCAGCCGCCGCCCGTTGAAGAAGCCCAGCCAGTCCACGAGCTTCACCCGGTGGAAGCGCATCCAGAACCAGCTCGCCAGCAGCCCCATCACGATGCCGCCGAACACCCCCGGATTCTGGTACGTCACCGGAGCCGTCGTACCGTCCTTCGCCAGACAGGTCCCGTTGCTGAACGAGGCACCCCCGGCGCACTCCGGGAACTGGTGGAGGATGTTGTAGTACACGAGGAAACCCGCCAGCGCCGCCAGCGCCGTCGAGCCGTCCGCCTTCTTCGCCATACCGATCGCGACGCCCACGCAGAACAGCAGCGGCAGACCGAGTGAGGAGTCCAGCAGCGCACTGCCGGCACCCATGAACACCTTCGCGACGTTGTTCCAGCCGAGCCCCTCCGCGCCGAACACATCCGGCTGGCCCAGCCGGTTGAGGATGCCGGCCGCGGGAAGCACCGCGATCGGCAGCTGCAGACTGCGCCCCATCTTCTGCAGCCCCTGGAACAGACCGGCCCTCCACTGGGGCGCGGGCTTGCCCCCCGAAGCCGCCGCGGTGCTGGAACTCACGAATCGCCTCCCGCCTGCCGGCCGGCCCCCGCTCCGCTCCGGTCATGCCCCGTGGGCGCGGGCCCGGCTGCCTGACGCATACTGGTGTAGACCTCTAGTGGCGTGATGCTCCGGCCGACGACCGGGGCGTGACGCCGGGTGATCGCCATAATTCGCTACGCACCGGGCATACGCCCGCGAACGTGGTCTGAACGTGGGCTAGCGTGAGAAAACACCCGCCACCAGCGGGACTCCGCCGCTCCGAGACATCAGGAGAGAGACATGGCCAGCAAGGCTGAGAAGATCGTCGCCGGACTCGGCGGCCTCGACAACATCGCCGAGGTGGAGGGCTGCATCACCCGCCTCCGCACCGAGGTGGAAGACGCCTCCCTCGTCGACGAGAAGGCCCTCAAGGCCGCCGGCGCACACGGCGTCGTCAAGATGGGCACCGCGGTCCAGGTCGTCATCGGCACCGACGCCGACCCCATCGCCGCGGAGATCGAAGACATGATGTGAGCGGACTCCCGTGACGCCCCGCGGCGACGGAGACGTAACGCCGCGGCGACGGAAAACCGTACGGCAAAGGCCTGTTCCCCTCGCCCGGAACGGGCCTTTCCGTATGGGCGGGCTAGGCTCGCCCCCATGTCACGTATCGACGGCCGAACGGCCGACCAGCTGCGCCCCGTCACGATCGAACGCGGCTGGAGCAAGCATGCCGAAGGCTCCGTCCTCGTCTCCTTCGGCGACACCAAAGTCCTGTGCACCGCCAGCGTCACCGAAGGCGTACCGCGCTGGCGCAAGGGCAGCGGCGAGGGCTGGGTCACCGGCGAATACGCCATGCTGCCCCGCGCCACCAACACCCGCGGCGACCGCGAATCCGTCCGCGGCAAGATCGGCGGCCGCACCCACGAGATCTCCCGCCTCATCGGGCGCTCCCTGCGCGCCGTCGTGGACTTCAAGGCGCTGGGCGAGAACACCATCGTGCTCGACTGCGACGTCCTCCAGGCCGACGGCGGCACCCGCACCGCCGCCATCACCGGCGCGTACGTCGCCCTCGCCGACGCGATCGCCTGGGCCCAGGAAAAGAAGCTGATCAAGGCAAAGAATCAGCCCCTCACCGGCACCGTCTCCGCGATCAGCGTCGGCATCGTCGACGGTGAACCGCTGCTCGACCTCTGCTACGAGGAAGACGTGCGCGCCGAGACCGACATGAACGTCGTCTGCACCGGCGACGGCCGCTTCGTTGAGGTCCAGGGCACCGCCGAGGGCGAGCCCTTCGCCCGCGAAGAGCTCAACTCGCTGCTCGACCTGGCCGTCAAGGGCTGCCTCCAGCTCGACGGCGCACAGCGGACCGCCCTCGGCGACTGACCTTCCGCGCGCGGCGCGGACGGCCATCCGCGCCGCGCGGAACAATTTCCGGGCGGCACGGGGAAACTTTGCGCTCCATTGAAGCGTCATGAGAGGTACGGGCCGTACGGGTCGAGCCGTACGGCCCGTCCAATGTCACCCGAGAGGACCTCCGCCGTGCGCCGCAAGCCCGCCCTCACCACCGCCGCAGCCCTCAGCGCGACCGCGCTCGCCGCCGTCGCGCTCACCGGCTGCGGGGCCGTCGACAAGGCCCTGGACTGCGCCCGTACGGCCACCACCGTCGCGCAGGCCGCCGACGACCTCCAGCAGGCCGCGTCCAACGCCACCGAAAGCCCCGAACAGGCCCAGCAGTCCCTCGACAAGATCGACAAGAATCTGGACAAGATCGGGGACAGCACCGGCGACACCGACGTCAACAAGGCCGTGGACGACCTCCGTTCGTCCGTCGACGACGCCCGCAAGGACGTCGACGCCGGCAGGACCCCCGACACGGGCAAGGTCGGCAGCGCCGCCAACGAACTCACCAACGTCTGCAAGCCCGGCTGACATCCGGCCCACGCCGCGGGGCCCGGCTCCGGCCGGGCCCCGGCGACGGGACAATGGGCCGCATGAGCACCTCCAGCACTCCGGGCACCCCCGGCACCGGCCGACTGATCCTCGCCACCCGCAACGCCCACAAGGTCACCGAACTCCAGGCGATCCTCAGCGACGCGGGCCTCGACCTCGAACTGGTCGGCGCCGACGCGTACCCCGAGATCCCCGACGTCAAGGAGACCGGGGTGACCTTCGCCGAGAACGCGCTGCTGAAGGCACACGCGCTGGCCGGTGCCACCGGCCTGCCCGCCGTCGCCGACGACTCCGGTCTCTGCGTCGACGTCCTGGGCGGCGCGCCCGGCATCTTCTCAGCGCGCTGGGCCGGCCGGCACGGCGACGACCAGGCCAACCTCGACCTGCTCCTCGCGCAGCTCTCCGACATCGACGACACCCACCGCGCCGCGCACTTCGCCTGCGCGGCGGCGCTCGCCCTTCCCGACGGCACGGAGCGCGTGGTCGAGGGACAGCTGCGCGGCACCCTGCGGTACGCCCCGTCGGGCTCCGGCGGCTTCGGCTACGACCCGATCCTCCAGCCCGACGGCTACACGGTCACCTGCGCCGAACTCAGCGCGGCCGAGAAGAACACCATCTCCCACCGAGGCCAGGCCTTCCGCGCCCTGGCCCCGGTCGTACGGGAGTTGCTGGGCTGAGGCAGCGGAAGGGCGCGGCGCCCGAGGGGAGCCGCGCCCGATGCGCGTGGGCCCGGTCGGACTCGAACCGACGACACACCGGACCTAAACCGGCGCCCTCTGGCCAACTGGGGTACGGACCCGCGGTGTCACTCTACTGTGCTTCCCGGCGGCGCTTCGAGAAGGTTCCCGTCTGGCTGTGACAGGACGGGCAGAGGTAACGGAGGTTCGCCGGGCGGTTGTCGAGCCGGTCGCCGTTGACGTGGTCGACCTCCAATACGAGCCGCTTGCCCTGCCAGGAGTCGCCGAGACCGCATGCGGCGCAGAGGTGGGCCACTCCGAGGTCGTCGAGCGCGCGCCGCAGCATGGCTGTCCTCGTCCGCGGGGAGCCCGGAGGGCTGAGACGCAGCACGTCCTGCGCGGGTTTGCGCGCCGGTGACCGTGACCCTGCGGCGTGGGCCTGCCCGGTGAAGTGCTCGGTGGACAGGCCGTGTTCGGCGATGCTGCGCCTGACCAGCGCACGGCCGGCCCCGTTGTCCGCCCGGCCCAGGCGGAGCAGCACTTGCCGCATGCTGCGTGCGGAGGCGACCGCGGGAGCCAGCGTCTCCAACGGCAGGACAGCCGTGCCGCGATCACGGCCGCTGGTGAAGTGCGAGGTGTCGATGCCGAAGTGGGTGAGCCGCTTCCGCACGTGACTGTACGACCAGTCCTGCGGCGGCACCTCCATGCGGACGAGCATCTCCCGGATGCTGTGGCTGTGGGCGGCTGCCTCTTCCATGACTTCCCGTGGATAGCTGCGCCGCTCGCGGGCGGGGAGTGGTTCCTCGACGAAGTGCGGGGTGTCGATGCCGTAATGGCGGAGACGCTGACGGAGGTAGTTCCTCGTGGTGTTGCCGGGCGGCACCTCCAGCCGCCGCAGCATGTCGACATGGCTCCGGGCCTGTGCCGCCGTGCGGGCGAGACGTTCCCGGCCGAAGGTGCCGCGGGGCGTCACGCCGCGGGCCCCCGCTTCCTTCCGCGGTACGTGTCCGTGACGGCATGGCAGTTGGGGCAGAGCAGCCGGAGATTGCCGGGACGGTTGTCCCACCAGTCGCCGTTGCGATGGTCCACCTCGTGCCGGAGCGGCTTTCCGTTCCACTCGGAACCGACACCGCACACGGCGCAGGACTCGGGGACGCCGCGGCGCAGCAGGGCTCTTCGCAGGCGTTCTCCGGGAATCCGGCCGGCTTCGGGGAGCCGCAGCCCGAGCAGGTCGTCCGCAGTCCGCCGAGGGGCGGGAACGCGGCGTTCCGCTCTGAAGTGCGAGGTGTCGATGCCGAGTTCGGCGATCCGCCGGCCGATGTGGGCTTGATTGCCGCCCACGGGAGAGAGGCCGAGGCGGCGGACGACTTCCGCGGTGCTGCGGGAGGCGCGGACCTCCTCACGCAACCTCCGCGCGCTGTGCCGGAGTCCGTCCCGTTCCAGGTGGGTGGTGTCGACGCCCCAGGCGGCGAGCAGCCCGCGAACGTACCTCCGGCTGCCCGGGGTGGGCTCCCGGCCGATCCGGCGCAGCGCTTCGGTGAGGGTCTCGGAGCGGGCCACCGCTTCCGTCAGCTCCTCGCGGCTGTAGCGGGATCCCACGACCCCTCCCCGGATCGATCCGCTTGTTCCTCTTTCGCACTGGAGAACGAGCCGGGGCGGGAGGGGTTACGCCCCGCGCGCAACAGCGACGCGGAGGGGCAAAGCCGGCCCGGGGGGCGGGCTTTGGGGCCTTCGCGTCGCTGTTCCGCGGGTGGCTTCAGGTCAGAACGCGGGGTCCTGGCTCTGGGCGCGGGCCATTTCTTCCGCCTCTTCCCTGGTGGCGACCGCGGGCGGCGAGCCCTCGAGGGGCTGGCGTGCGGTCTCCTTGAGGCAGGCGACGGTGATGATGCCGACGAGGCCGGCCGCCGCGACGTAGTAGGCGGGGGCCATCTTGCTGCCGGTGCTGTTGACCAGGAACGTCATGATGGCGGGCGCGGTGCCGCCGAACGCGGCCACGGCGATGTTGTAGCCGATGGAGAGTCCGCCGTACCGCACGTCGGTGGGGAAGAGCGCGGGCAGGGTCGCGGACATGGTGCCGAGCAGGCACACCAGGCAGGCGCCGAGGATCATCAGGCCGAGCAGCACGAAGATGAAGCTGCCCTGCTGGAAGAGCCAGAACGCCGGGACGGTGAGCACCAGGAAGCCGATCATGCCGGCCATGAGGACGGGCTTGCGGCCGATCCGGTCGTTGAGATGTCCGACGCGGTGGATGACGGCCATCATGGCGACCATCGCGATGATGGCCGCGATGAGTTCCATGGAGTTCTTGTAGCCCAGCTCGTCGGTGAGATAGGCGGGCATGTACGACGTCAGCATGTAGTGGCAGATGTTGTACGCCGCGACGAGCCCGATACAGATGAGCAGCCGCCGCCACTGGCTGACGAAGAGGGTCTTGAACTCCTTTTGCGGAACGTTTTCGGAGAGGTGTGGTGTGTCCTTTTCCGTCCCGTTTCCGTTGCTGTTGCCGTTTCCGTTCGCCTGGCTGCTCTGCGCCTGCTGCTGTTCGGCGAGCTTCTGGAAGGCGGGGGTCTCGTCCAGCTTCATCCGGAGATAAAGGCCGACCAGGCCGATGGGTCCGCCGATGAGGAACGGAATGCGCCAGCCCCAGCTCTCCATCGCGGCGGAGCCGAGCACGGTGTTGAGGACGAGGATGAGGCCTGCGGCGCCCGTGTAGCCGGCGAGGGTGCCGAACTCGAGGTAGCTGCCGAAGAATCCGCGCTTCTTGTCGGGGGCGTATTCGGCGATGAAGGTGGCGGCTCCGCCGTATTCGCCGCCGGTGGAGAAGCCCTGCACCATACGGCACACCAGGAGCAGGACCGGCGCGGTGAGGCCGATGGACGCGTAGCCGGGGAGCAGGCCGATGCAGAAGGTTCCGGCGGCCATGAGGATCATGGTCAGGGCCAGGACCTTCTTGCGGCCGATGCGGTCACCGAGCGGACCGAAGAACAGGCCTCCGAGCGGGCGCACGATGAAGGACGCCGCGAAGGTGGTGAAGGAGAGCAGGAGTTGGGTGGCGCCGCCGCCGGGGAAGAAGACATGGCCGATGGTGACCACGAGGTAGGCATAGATGCCGAAGTCGAACCACTCCATGGCATTGCCCAGTGCCGCGGCTTTCGTCGCGCGCCTTACGGTCTTCTCGTCGGTGACGGTGATGTCACTGCGACGGATTTTCGGCTGCAGTCTGCGCTTCATCGCCCGGTAAAGCGTCCGGTGCCGTTTCGCGGCTTCCGGGTCCGGCGGCGCGGGGGCCTCGGTGTGCATGGCCTTATCTGTACCGCACACCGGGCCCCTTACTCCTCATGCGGCGTCATGAGTGGCGTTCGCCACGTTTCAGCGTGCTCCACCGCGTGTTGAGGTGGTGTTCAGGCGCTGATGGAGAGGTCTTTGAGGAGCTTGGCGACATGGCCGGTCGCCTTGACGTTGTAGAGGGCCCGTTCGACCTTTCCGTCCTCGTCGACGACGACGGTGGAGCGGATGACGCCGGTGACGGTCTTGCCGTACAGCTTTTTCTCGCCGAAGGCGCCGTAGGCCTCCAGGGTCTCCTTGGCGGGGTCGCCCACCAAGGTGACCTTCAGGTCTTCCTTCTCGCGGAACTTGGCCAGCTTTTCCGGTTTGTCGGGGGAAATGCCGATGACGTCGTAACCGTTGCCGGCGAGAAGTTCGAGATTGTCCGTGAAGTCGCAGGCCTGCTTGGTGCAGCCGGGGGTCAGCGCGGCGGGGTAGAAGTACACGATGACTTTCCGGCCGCGGTGGGCGGCGAGGGAGATCTCGTTGCCGTCGGCGTCGGGAAGCGTGAAGTCCGGGGCGGTGTCGCCCGGCTGGAGCCGCTCGCTCATGTGCACTCCTGGGATGGTTCGGCAGGGAATCCGTACACGCTTGAGCGTAACTGTCGGGGGTGCCGTGGGGCGTGGAGCGAGGTGAGCTGACAGACTGTCCGGAAACCAGGGATCGACCCGAGGACAGCGACAGCGACGGAGGCAGCGCGGTGCCGGAAGCCAGGACCCCCGCGGACATCGAGGCGGACATCGTCCGCAGGCGGCACGACCTCGCCGCCGCGCTGGACGAGATCGCCGTACGCGTGCACCCGAAGACGATCATGGGCGACGCGAAGGCGAAGGCCACGGCGGCGGTGGACCGTACGGCGGGGCGCGCCTATGTGGCGGCGAACCGCGCGGTCTCGGACGTACGGGCGCAGTTCGTCTCCGAGGACGGGGCGCCGCGGATGGAGCGTGTGGTGCCGGCGGCCGTGGTGGCCGTCGCTCTCGTCGGCGGGCTGTACGCCGTGTCGGCTCGCCGCAGGCGCGACTGAGCCGCTGAGATACGGTTCTGGCCGTGAGTTCCCAGAAGTCTTCCTCCGGTTCCGACGGCCGCGGCACCTCGCGGGCCGCCGCGTCGCAGCACGACAAGCTGCCGATCCGCATGCTGCACGACCGTGTGCTGGTGCGCACCGACATCGACGAGGGCGAGCGCCGCTCGTCGGGCGGCATCGTCATTCCCGCGACGGCCGCGGTCGGCAAGCGGCTGAGCTGGGCCGAGGTGGTCGCGGTCGGGCAGAACGTGCGGACCGTGGAGGTCGGTGACCGGGTGCTGTACGACCCGGAGGACCGGGCCGAGGTCGAGGTGCGCGGTGTCGCGTACGTGCTGATCCGTGAGCGTGATCTGCACGCGGTGGCGGCCGAACGGCTGCAGGGCTCCGAGGACTCGACGGGCTTGTACCTGTAGAGCTGTCGGAAGCGAGTACAGAAGCAGAAGTGGGGCCCCGGCGGTTGCCGGGGCCCCACTCGTGTGCGGGCTGTGTGCGGGCCTGTGGGTCAGGGGCCCTCGGTGGTGCCGCCGTCCCATTCGCCGCCGGAGGCGGGGTCGGTGGTGGTGCCGCCGTCGTCCGTGCCGCCGTCGGAGCCTCCGCCGCCGTTGCCGCCGCCCTGCCCGTTGTTGCCCTGGGTGTTGCCGCCCTCCAGGCCGCCGGTGGGCGGAATGCCCGGGCTGGAGGGGGGAGTTGTGGGCGGGGTGGTGGGCGGTGTCGGCTCGGTGGGTTCACCGGTCGGCGCTTCGCTGGTGGGCGGCTCGCTGGTGGGGGAGTCGGTGGTGGGCGGTTCGCTGGTGGGGGTCTCGCTGGTGGGCGGCGGGGGGCTGGCGGGGATGCTCTCGCCGCTGCCCTCCTCCAGGTCGAACGGGGTCACGGGCTCGCCCTCGAGGGCGTCCCTCGTGTACGCGCCCCAGATCTCCGCGGGGAAGCCGCCGCCGTTGACGCGGGGGAGACCCGCGGCGCCGTACAGGGACTTCTGTGCGCCCGTTTCGGAGTCCTGGCCCATCACGCTGATGACGGTGGCCAGTTCGGGGGTGTAGCCCGCGAACCAGGCGGCCCTGTCCTCCTCCGCGGTGCCCGTCTTGCCGGCGGCGGGGCGTCCGGCGGACTTGGCGGCGGTGGCGGTGCCGCCCTCGACGACGCTCTGCAGGATGCCGGTGGTGGAGTCGGCCGCCTCGCGGGGTACGGCCTGGCGCGGGTCGTGGTCGGGGAGGTCGACGACCTCGCCGCCGCGGGTGGCCTTCTCGACGAGTGAGTACTGGCCGTGCTTGCCGTGGTTGGCGAGGCTGGCGTAGGCCTCCGCCATGTCCTGTGTGGAGGCGGTGGACACGCCGAGTGCGATGGAGCCGTCGGCGGGCATGTTGGGGGTCTTGCTGGGCAGCCCGAGGTCGATGGCGGTGTCCTTGACCTTCTGCGGGCCGACGTCGACGCCCATCTGCGCGAAGACGGCGTTGACGGACTTGTCCATGGCGGTGGTGACGGGGATCTGGCCGTAGGACTTGTGGTCCTCGTTCTCCGGGGCGTAGCCGGTGCCGTTGCCGTCGCTCATGACTTCGCGCTTGTTGGTGCCGTCGTACACCGTGTTGGCGGTGATCGGCTGGTCGTCCTGGGTGGTGGAGTCGTTCTGCAGCGCGGAGGTGAAGATGAACGGCTTGAAGGTGGAGCCGACCTGGTAGTCGCGGCGGGTGGCGTTGTTGACGTACTGCTGCGTGTAGTCGCGGCCGCCGTACATCGCCACGATCTTGCCGGTCTTCGGGTCGACCGAAGTGCCGCCCGCGCGGACGTACTTGTCGACCGAGCGGCTCTTCTCGTCCAGCTGCGACATCAGTCTGTCGTCGACCGCCTTGCGCATCGCCTTCTGCTTGTCCGGGTCGAGCGTCGTGGTGATGCGGAAGCCGCCGGCCGCCAGCCGCTTCTCGTCGACGATGCCGTTGTCGGTCAGATAGTTCTTGACGGCTTCGACGAGGTAGCCGCGCTGGCCCGAGAGGCCCGTGGGGGCCTTGGCGCGGTCCGGGTCGGGGAACTTCATGGTGCTGCGGTCGGACTGGGTGAGCCAGCCTTCCTTGACCATGCCGTCGAGCACGTAGTTCCAGCGGGAGACGGCGCGCTGCCGGTTCTCCGGGTGGGCCTGGGTGTCGTACGCGTTGGGGGAGTTGACGAGGGTGGCGAGGTAGGCGCCCTCGGCGGGCTTCAGGTCGACGGCGTCCTTGCCGTAGTAGGCCTGCGCCGCGGCCTGGATGCCGTACGCGTTGCGGCCGAAGTAGCTGGTGTTGAGGTAGCCGAGGAGGATGTCGTCCTTGCTCACCTCGCGGTCCAGCTTGAGGGCGATGAAGAACTCCTTGGCCTTGCGGGTGACCGTCTGGTCCTGGTCCAGGTAGTAGTTCTTCACGTACTGCTGGGTGATGGTCGAACCGGACTGCCTGCCGCCGCCGGTGAGCATGTTCCAGCCGGCGCGGACGATGGCCTTGGGGTCGACGGCCGACTCGTTGTAGAAGTCCCGGTCCTCGGCGGCCAGTACGGCGTGCTGGGTGGTCTTCGGGATCTGCGAGAGGCTGACGTTCTCCCGGTTGACCTCGCCCTCGCGGGCGAGTTGGGAGCCGTCGGAGTAGAGGAAGACGTTCGACTGCGCCGCGGCGGCCGAGTTGGGCGCGGGGATGCTCACGAGCAGATAGCCGGCGACGAAGCAGCCGGACAGCGCGAGGAGGACCAGCAGCACCCCGCCCAGCACCATGCGCCAGGTGGGGATCAGCCGCCGCAGCCCGGTCCTGCGCGGTCTGCCCTTGCCGCCGGGCCGGGGCTCCCAGCCCTCGGCGCTGTGGGCGCCTTCGGCCCGGCTCTTCGGCTCGTCACTCATATCCGCAGGGACCCCTCGTCCAGTTTTGGGCGATTCCCGTCATGCGCCCCGTAGTCCACTGTTGCATCTACCGCACTGGTCGGTGCGGACCGGCTCCACCAGGAGCGGGTACGGCACGGGCCGGATGGCCCCGCGCCTGTCACTCCATCAGGTGAGCGGTGTCCGCAGGCCCGTTCGGTACGTATCGGTCGTGAAGAGAGACGGTCGGAGTGCCCGAAAGGATGCACCGTAGTCAGAGCTTGGCCGGGGAAGAACCCTTCAGCGTGCGCAGATCCAGTGCGTGCGCCATGGCCCGGAAGCCGTTGTCGCTCGGGTGCATGTGGTCGCCCGAGTCGTACGCGGGACGCAGCCGGTTGGGGTGCGCGGGGTCGCGCAGCGCGGCGTCGAAGTCGACGACGGAGTCGAACACCTTGCCCGCCCTGATCTGGTCGTTCACCTGCTGGCGGATCACGTTGAGGTGCGGTTCGTCGCCGCGGTGGCCGCCGAACGGGGTGAGCGTGCCGCCGATGACTTTGAGGCCGCGGCCGTGTGCCTGGCGCACTATGTCCCGCAGCCCGTCCACGATCCGCCGCGGGTCGCGCTGGCGGGGCGGCTTGACGATGTCATTCAGGCCGAGTTCGACGACGACGGTCTTCACGCCGGTCTGCGTGAGGGCGTCGCGCTCCATCCGGCTCATGCCGCTGGGGCCGTTGTTGGGGGAGAAGCGGGTGCCGTCGACGAGGACGCGGTTGCCGCTGATGCCGCCGTTGAGGACGCTCAGCCGCGGCGCGCCGCGTTCGGTGCGCAGCCGCTCGGCGAGGAAGTCGGTCCAGCGGCGGTTGGCGCCGGGGCTGGAGGTGATGCCGTCGGTGATGGAGTCGCCGAGGACGGCGACGGCGCCGCGGGTCTCGTTCGACCACACGTCGACGCCGGTGAGGTAGCGCCAGTACGGGCTCTGCTGCGCGAAGGCGGTGCCGGCCGCGTCCTCGGAGCGGTCGCCGTGCGCGACGTAGCTGGTCTGCCGTGCGTACGGGTGGTACGTCACCGGGCCGGAGGGCTGCGGTGAGTAGGTGGTGACCAGCAGGTCCGCGGAGTGCGGCACGTTGAGCCGGACCGCGTCGCTGGTGATCGCGCCGCCCGCGGGGATGGTCACCGTCGGGTCGTTGCCGAAGGTGAGCCGGCGCATGGTGCCGCTCGCGGCGGTCGGGTTGCTGGGGGCCGCGGCCAGGGCCAGCGTCGCGTGCGAGACGGTCAGCGGGCGGGTGCCGTACAGGTTGGAGAGCTTGATCCGGGCTCCGGTGCCGCCGACGGACGTGTGCACCACGTTCCGTATCGACATGTTGGTGAACCCGTCGTTGGTGCGGGGTTCGGCGGCGGCGGGTGCCGCGGCCCAGGTGCCGGTCCACGCGCCCGCCGAGGCCGGATTGGCGGGATTGCCGCTGCCGGAGGAGTCTCCGCCCAGCCCGCCGTCATCGCTCCCGACTCCGATGAACATCGCGGTCGAGACGAGGACGACGATCGCCGCGAGTCCGGCGAGCAGGGCATAACCCATGTTTCTGGTCATGCGCGGTGTGTCTCCTCGGGCAGGCGGAGCCCGGGGCTCCGGATCGTCGGCGGTTCATGATCCCACGATCCCCTCGGCCGTCTTCGGACGGGCCGTGGACCTGGGAATGCGGCGACGGCGTCGTCACCCGGACAGACAGACGCCAGGAAACCGCCCAGCGTTCCCTCCATACGGCAGCTTGGGACACTGTAGGCGGGAGAGGGTGGACGGTGGAACGGGATGGAACGGACAAAGCAGGGTGAAAATGCCGCTGAAGAGGATGGCCGCGTGAGGGCAATCACAAGCGCGGAACCGGACGGGGATCCTGTGGTCGACGCACCGCGCGGAGTCCGTTCCCGAGGGTCACTGGGCGCCCTGACCGCGGCGGACGAGGAGCGGCAGCGCGGCGTACGGCGGATGAAGACCATCGCCACCTGCGCGCTGGGGCTGATGGCGGTCGTCTTCGCGCTGGCGACCTGGGCGGGGCACGCGGGCGCGGGTGCGTGGACCGGGTATGTCGCGGCGGCGGCCGAGGCGGGCATGGTCGGCGCGCTGGCCGACTGGTTCGCGGTGACGGCGCTGTTCCGGCATCCGCTGGGGCTGCCCATCCCGCACACCGCGATCATTCCGAAGAAGAAGGACCAACTGGGGCAGAGTCTGGGCGATTTCGTCGGCGAGAACTTCCTGTCCGAGGACGTCGTACGGGCCCGGCTGCGCTCGGTGGGCATCGGCAGCAGGCTCGGTACGTGGCTCGCCGAGCCCGAGCACGCGGAGCGGGTGACGGCCGAACTGGCCACCGCGCTGCGGGGCGCGCTGGCCGTACTGCGGGACTCCGACGTACAGGCGGTGGTCGGCGAGGCCATCACCCGCAGGGCCGACGCGAAGGAGATCGCTCCCGGGCTCGGCACGATGCTGGCGAAGGTCGTGGCGGACGGCGGGCACCGCCGGTTCGTGGACCTGGTGTGCACACGGGCCGCCGACTGGCTGGAGGTGCACAGCGACTCGGTGATGGACGCCGTGGCAGGCGGGGCGCCCGGATGGACGCCGCGGTTCGTCGACCGGAAGGTCGGCGAGCGCGTCTACCGCGAACTGCTGCGCTTCGTCACGGAGATGCGGGACATGCCGGAGCACCCGGCGCGCGGCGCGCTCGACAGGTTCCTCACCGACTTCGCGTCCGATCTGCAGTCCGACCCGGAGACCCGCGCGCGGGTCGAGCGGCTGAAGAGCGAGGTGCTGCGGCGCGGCGAGGTGCAGGACCTGATCGCCTCGGCGTGGAACGCGGTGCGCTCGATGCTGTTCGCCGCGGCGGAGGACGAGGACAGCGAGCTGCGCGTACGGGCACGGTCCGCGCTGCTGTCGCTCGGCCACCGGATGTCCGGGGACGCGGGGCTCCAGGGGAAGGTCGACGGCTGGGTCGAGGGGGCCGCGGTGCACGTGGTCACCACGTACCAGAACGAGATCACCTCGCTGATCAGCGAGACCGTCGCGGGCTGGGACGCGGAGCACACCTCGAAGAAGATCGAGGCGCACATCGGCCGGGACCTCCAGTTCATCCGCATCAACGGCACGGTCGTGGGCTCGCTGGCCGGGCTCGTCATCTACACGGTGGCGCACCTCCTGGGCGCGTGACCCTGTCGCCGGGAGCGCCGTCGCGGGGTGAACTCGCGCGAGTTCGCCGTGTTCCGGGCATGGCAAACGTGAGGCCGCCGTCCTATGGTGCGCGCGATGCGGAACCGGGTTGTGGTGCAGCAGGGGCGGCGCCGGCGCTCGTACGCCCCGTACGAAGGGGGTGCGGCCGGCCGCGGTGAGCGGCTGGCCCGCGCGCTGTGGGGTGCCGCGGAACTGGCGGTCACCTGCGGGCTCGTGGTGCTGCTGCTCGTGGTGCACCAGCTGTGGTGGACCAACAGGGAGGCACAGGCGGACGCCCGGCAGCAGGTGACCGAACTGCGGCGGCAGTGGGACGCGCCGGCGCCGGAGGCATCGCCGGGGGAGTCCGAGGAGTCCGGGGATGCCCCGGAGCCGGGCGCGGACGGTACGGACAGCGGCTCGGGCGGTACGCGGCAGTCCGCGGCGGACGGCCGGCAGGACAGCGGCGCGGCGACGGGGCCCCAACGGCCGCGCTGGGAGAGCGCGTACGCGGTCATGCGGATCCCGAAGCTGGGGGTCACCGCGCCCGTGGCCCAGGGCATCAGCAAGCCGGGGGTGCTCAACAGGGGCTATATCGGCCACTATCCGCAGACGGCCGGGCCGGGGCAGGCGGGCAACTTCGCGGTCGCCGGGCACCGGAACACGCACGGCGAACCGTTCCGCTACATCAACCGGCTGCGGTCCGGCGACGCGGTGCGGGTGGAGACGCGGGAGGCGCGCTACGTCTACACGGTGCGGCGCACTGTCGCGCAGACGACGCCGGGCGACGGGACGGTGCTGAACGCGCAGCCGTACAGCAGCGTGCACCCCGGGATGCGGATGTCCGGACCGGGCTACTACCTGACGATGACGACCTGTACGCCCGAGTACACCTCCCGGTACCGGTTGGTCGTCTGGGCCGAGCTGCGGTCCGTATCACCCCGATGACCTGCGGATACGTGCCGTAGCGCGGGTCGCTGACGTTCCGTCCAAGTCCAGGACGTGAACGGGGTCTTGTGGTTCTGAACGGGCTCTTGGACGATCGGCCATGCTCTACCGGTGGCCGTCCCCGCCGGAGTCCTCGACCACGGGAGTGTGACCTTGAAGCTGCTGCGTGTCGGAACTGTGGGGGCGGAACGCCCGGCGCTGCTGGACGACGAAGGGGTCCTGCGCGACCTCGGCGGGCTCGTCCGCGACATCGACGGGGAGCTGCTGGCGGACGACGCCGCGCTCGCCCGGATACGGGAGGCCGCCGCCGGCGGCGGGCTGCCGGTGCTCGACGCGGGCGGACTGCGGACCGGTGCGCCCGTCGCGGGCACCGGGAAGGTCGTCTGCATCGGGCTCAACTACCACGACCACGCCGCCGAGACGGGCGCGGCGATCCCGCAGGAACCGATCATCTTCATGAAGGCGCCGGACACGGTCGTCGGCCCGGACGACACGGTGCTCGTGCCGCGCGGCAGCCGGAAGACCGACTGGGAAGTCGAACTCGCCGTCGTCATCGGCCGTACGGCGCGCTATCTGGAGACGGACGAGCAGGCGCTCGCGGCGGTCGCCGGATACGCGGTGGCCAACGACGTCTCGGAACGGGAGTTCCAGATCGAGCGCGGCGGCCAGTGGGACAAGGGCAAGAACTGCGAGACGTTCAACCCGCTGGGGCCGTGGCTGGTCACCGCCGACGAGGTGGGCGATCCGCAGGCGCTCGCCATGCGGCTGTGGGTGAACGGCGAGCTGCGGCAGAACGGCTCCACCTCCGACCAGATCTTCGGGGTGGCCGAAGTGGTGCGGTACGTCAGCCACTTCATGACGCTGTATCCCGGCGACGTCATCAACACGGGTACGCCGGCGGGGGTGGCGATGGGGCACGCGGAGCCGAAGCCGTATCTGCGGGCGGGGGACGTCATGGAGCTCGAGATCGAGGGGCTTGGGCGGCAACGCCAGGAGCTCAAGGGGGCATAGCCCCCTGCGGTCCGCCCCTTGGGGGCAGCGCGGATCCTTGCGGGGCGGGCCCCTGTTCCTGCTCTTCGCGGTGCGGGTCGGAGCCCAGCTCCGTTCCCGCGCCCCGCGGGTGGGGTCCGGGGCGTAGCCCCTGTTCCTCCCCCCCCCGGGGGGTGCAGGGCGGCAGCCCCGCCGGGGCCTGGGGCGGAGCCCCTGTTCCCCTCGCCCCCGTTCTTTCGCGCGCGGTGGGGTCCGGGGCGGACCCCCGGTTACCCTTGCGTCGCCCGTGGGCGGGGCGTAGCCCCCCCGTTTCGCGCGGAGCGCGGTGGGGCCGGGGCGTAGCCCCGGTTCCCCTTTTCCCTGCCCGCAGGGCAGGGCTGGGGGCCGGGGCGGGAGCCCCGGAAGAAACGGGTAGGGGCGGGTCTGGGGCCAACCCCTCACGGCGGCGCGTGCGTTGGGTGCGTGGGGGACGTGGCCTCGCGGCTGGCGGTCCGGTGTGCCCACCCGTTCCGCCCCCTAGGGCGGACCAGCTGCCCACACCGGGGTGCGGGCGGGGTGCCCACACCTCGGCGGAGGCCGGGGGTCAGCCCAGGGGGATGGCTCGGTGTTCTCGGGCTGAGGTTCGGGCCGCTTCCAGGACGCGGAGGGACGCCGCGGCCTCGTGGGCGGTGACCGGCGGCGCGGAGCCCGTCCGCAGGGCGTCGGCGACCGCCGCGTAGTACGCGGGATAGTCGCCGTCCAGCGTCGGCACCGGGCGGGTGTCGTCCAGCGCGCCGAGCGTGCCCCACGCGGACTCCGGCTCCACGCCCCACGGCAGGTCCATGGAGGGCCGTTCGCCGGCCCGTAGTGCGGCCTCCTGCGGGTCGAGGCCGTACTTCACGTACGCCGCCTCGCTGCCCAGCACCCGGAAACGCGGGCCCAGTTGGGCGGCCGTGGCGCTCATCCACAGGTGGGAGCGGACGCCGCTCGCGTGGGTGAGCGCGATGAACGTGTCGTCGTCGGCCTCCGCGCCGACACGGCGCACGTCGGACTCCGCGTACACCGACAGCACCGGGCCGAAGAGGGCGAGGGCCTGGTCGACGACGTGGCTGCCCAGGTCGTACAGCAGGCCGCCGATCTCCGCCGGGTCGCCCGACTCGCGCCAGCCGCCCTTCGGCTTCGGCCGCCAGCGTTCGAAGCGGGACTCGAAGCGCCAGATCCGCTCGCCCAGCGCGCCGTCCGCGAGCAGCGCGTGCAGGGTGCGGAAGTCGTTGTCCCAGCGGCGGTTCTGGAAGACGGACAGCATCAGCCCGCGCTCCGCGGCGATTGCCGCCAGCGCCTCCGCCTCGGCGGCCGTGCCGGCCAGAGGCTTGTCGACCACGACCGGCAGCCCCGCCTCCAGCGCCCGGCGGGCGAGGTCGACGTGGGTCTTGTTGGGCGAGGCGATCACGACGAGGTCCAGCTCCCCGGCGAGGGCGAGCAGTTCGTCGGGGCTCGCGACCGTACGGAGGCCGCTTCCGTGCTCCGCGCGGGCCTGTTCCTGCCGGACCGGGTCGGAGGTGACGACCGTGTCCAGTACGAGTCCCTCGGCCGCCGCGATGAGCGGGGCGTGGAAGACGGAACCGGCCAGTCCGTAGCCGATGAGGCCGGTCCGGAGCGGGCTCGCGGGGGGTGTCGCAGCGTCCATGCGGCCATTTTGGCAGAGCCGCGCGGCGGCGGAGGACGTGCTGCGCCGCGGTGTACGGCTGCTGCCTGGGAAGATACGGGCGTGGCTATTCCGTACGACAGCGCTGCGCCGGTCCGCGCCGGCATCCCCGAGCACGGCAGGGTGCCCAAGTACTACGCAGTGAAGGCCAAGCTCGTCCCGATGCTCGACGAGCTCGGCGAGGGCGGGACGCTGCCCACCGAGCGTGAACTCGCCGTGCGGTACGAGGTGTCCAGGGAGACGGTCCGTCAGGCGCTGCGCGAGCTGCTGCTGGAGGGACGGCTGCGGCGGTCCGGGCGCGGCACGGTGGTGGCGGGGCCGAAGCTGGAGCAGCCGCTGTCGCTGGCCAGCTACACGGAGGGGGTACGGCGGCAGGGCCGCGAGCCCGGCCGGAACCTGATCGGGCTGGAGCGGCATCCGTGCCCGGCGCAGCTCGCCGGGGAGCTCGGCCTCGAACGGGGCACGCCCGTCTGGCACATGGAGCGGGTGCTGCTCGCCGACGACGAGCGGGTGGGGCTGGAGAGCACGTACATCGCCGTGGAGCGGGTGCCGGACCTGGAGCGGGACTTCGACCCGGACTCGTCCTTCTACGCGTATCTGAGCGAACGCGTCGGCGTCCGCTCCGGCGACGCGGACGAGCGGCTGGAGACGGTGCTGGCGACGCCGCGCGAGGCGCTGCTGGTGGGTACGTCGCCCGCGCTGCCGATGATCCTCATCCACCGGCTGTCCCGCGACACGGACGGCCGCCCCCTGGAACGGGTGCGCAGCCTCTACCGCGGCGACCGCTTCAGCTTCACCACGAAGCTGGGCTGAGCGCGGCCGGCTGTCGGCGCCCTCTCATTTGATAACGAGAAGATAACGGGTCCGGACCAGGATTGAGGATCAGTTAACCGGTCATTCGCCGGCAGGCCCCGTGAGGTACACGGCAGCCAACCACCGTGCGGAGCATGCGAGATCAGACAGCGGCCGGGACGGCCGCCGTGCCGGACACGGCCGGCATACGCTTCGACGAGGTCACCGTCGCCTACGACGGAAACGTCGTTCTCGACTCCTTCGACCTGACCGTCGAGCCCGGTGAGGTCATGGCCCTGCTCGGCCCCTCCGGTTCCGGCAAGACCACGGCGCTGCGGGCGGTCGCCGGTTTCGTGCGGCCGCGCAGCGGCCGGGTGTGGCTCGGCGACCGCGACGTGACGGACCTGCCCCCGCACCGGCGCGGCGTCGGCATGGTGGTGCAGCAGTACGCGCTCTTCCCGCACATGCGGGTCGAGGACAACGTCGCGTTCGGGCTGAAGGCGCGGAAGACGCCCCGCGGCGAGATCTCCCGACGGGTGGGCGAGGCCCTGGAGATGACCGGGATGAGCGCGTACGCCAAGCGCCATCCGCGGGAGCTGTCCGGCGGCCAGCAGCAGCGGGTCGCCATCGCCCGCGCGCTCGCGATCCGCCCCGGCGTGCTGCTGCTGGACGAGCCGCTGTCGGCGCTGGACGCGCAGCTGCGCTCCGGGATGCTCGCCGAACTGGAGCGGCTGCACCGCGAGTTGCCGGACGTCTCCATCCTGTACGTGACGCACGACCAGGTGGAGGCGCTCACTCTCGCCGACCGGATCGCCGTCATGGACAGGGCGCGGCTGCAGGACGTGGGCACCCCGCGGCGGCTCTACCGGGAGCCGCGCCGCGAGTTCACCGCCTCCTTCGTCGGCAGCGCCAACCTGCTGCCCGTCACCGGGGGTTCGGACGGCTCCGTACGGTTCGCCGGTACGGGGCTGAAGGTCGCCGGCGGCCCCGTACCGGAGGACGGCAAGGCCACCTTGTGCGTACGTCCGCACCGGCTGGCCCTCGGCGCGGAAGGACCGAACACGCTGCGCGGCACCGTCACGGGGCTGCAGTGGCGGGGCGCCACCCACCGGGTGACCGCGGCCGTCGGAGGGCACGAAGTCAACGCCGAGGTCAAGGAGTTGCGGGCCCCTCCGGCGCTGGGCGACGAGATCGAGCTGTCCTTCGCCGCGGAGGACGGGGTGCTGCTCCATGACTGACCTGACGGTCACGGAGCGGCCCGCCGCCGGGAGCGCGGAGAGCGCGCCCGCGGGCGGCGCACGGCCCGCCCGCCGTACCCGCGGGAGGCTGTCCCGGCTCTGGGCGCTGCCGCCGGTCGCCGTGCTGGCGGTGCTGTTCCTCTACCCGCTGGCGCTGGTCTTCCAGCAGTCCTTCACCCCGGACGGCGGCGGCCTGTCGGTCCAGCCGTACGCCGAGGTCTTCGCCTCCACCGCCTTCCGCGAGGCCCTCGTCACCACCGTGCTGATCGCGGTGGGCGCCACCGTCGGCTGTCTGGTGCTGGGCTTCCTGCTGGCGCTGGTCGTGGCCTTCGTGCCGTTCCCCGGCAGCCGCGCGGTGTCGAAGTTCATCGACGTCTTCCTCTCCTTCCCGTCCTTCCTGATCACGCTCGCGCTGCTGTTCATCTACGGCACCGTCGGCATGGCCAACGGCGTGTGGACGGACGTCACGGGCGCGGCCGAGGGCCCGTTCGACTTCCTCACCACGCCCTGGGGCGTGCTGCTCGCGGAGGTCACCTACTTCACGCCGTTCGTGATGCGGCCGCTGCTGGCGGCCTTCTCGCAGATGGAGACCGCGCAGCTGGAGGTCGCCTCCTCGCTGGGCGCGCGCCCGCTGCGGATCATCCGCAGGGTGATCCTGCCCGAGGCGTACCCGGCGCTGATGGCCGGCGGCAGCCTCGTCCTCGTCCTGTGCCTGAACGAGTTCGCCATCGTGCTGTTCACCGGCGCCAAGGACGTCGTGACGCTGCCGATGCTGGTCTACAGCAAGGCGATCCTCGAATCCGACTATGTCTCGGCCTGTGTGGTGGCGTCCGTCAACGTCGTCATCTCCGTGGGCCTCTACGCCCTCTACCGGGCCGTCACGGCCCGTGCGGCCGGGGCCACTTCCGGAGGGAGGGACAGCCGCCGTGCTCGTCCACAGCCGTAACGGCCGCCGGGCCGCCTGGGCCCTGTTCGCGGTGCTCTTCGTACCCGTCTTCGCCGCGCCGCTGCTCGTCGTCGCCGTCGCGTCGTTCGCCACCAACTGGAGCGGCGCCTTCCCCTCCGGCGTCACCACAGGCAACTACGCGGCGGCCACCCGCGGCGAGTCCCTCGCCGCGCTCGGCGTCAGCCTGCAGACGGCGCTCGCCGCCTCCGTCGTGGCGCTCGTCATCGGCACCTGGGCGGCGCTCGCCGCGTCCGCGCTGGGCCGGGGCGTACGGCGGCTGCTGGACGCCCTGTTCATGCTGCCGGTCGCGGTGCCCTCGGTGGTCGTCGGGCTCGCCGTGCTCGTCGCCTACAGCAAGCCGCCGGTGCTGCTGAACGGCACCCGGTGGATCGTGATCCTCGCGCACACCGTGCTGGTGACGGCCTTCGCCTTCCAGTCGGTCTCGGCCGCGGTCACCCGCCTCGACCCGGCGTACGAACAGGCCGCCGCGTCGCTCGGCGCGCGCCCCGCGTACGTCCTGTGGCGGGTGAAGCTGCCGCTGCTGCTGCCGTCGCTGAACGCCGCGGCCGGCCTCTGCTTCGCCCTGTCCATGGGCGAGTTGAGCGCCACGATGATGCTCTACCCGCCGGACTGGATGCCGCTGCCCGTGCAGATCTTCGCCGCCACCGACCGGGGCTCGCTGTTCTCCGGCTCCGCGATCGCGGTGCTGCTCATGGCGACCACGCTGCTGGTGCTGCTCGCCGTGTCCCGCGTCCGTACGAAGGCGTCGCTCCGCTGAGCCGGCGTCACCTCGCCCCGCACTTCCCCGCCCCGCGTACGCCCCTGTCATGAGGAGCTCTTCTGCCATGCCCCGCCACTCCAGGCTCACGCTCACCACCGCGGCCCTCGGTTCCCTCGCGCTGACCGTCACGCTCAGCGGCTGCGGCGGCACCGGCACCGCCGCCGAGGACGGCAGGACCGTCACCGTCTACAGCGCCGACGGCCTCAAGGGCGAGAACGGCGACGGCTGGTACGACCAGCAGTTCAAGGCGTTCGAGAAGCAGACCGGCATCAAGGTCAAGTACGTCGAGGGCGGCTCCGGCGAGATGGTGCAGCGCGCCGTGCGGGAGAAGAACAACCCGCAGGCCGATGTGATGGTGACGCTGCCGCCGTTCATCCAGCAGGCCGACAGCCAGGGCCTGTTGCGGAAGTACAGGCCGAAGGGCGCGGAACAGGTCGCCGCCGAGGACAAGTCGGCGACGGGCACGTGGACGAGCCTGGTGAAGAACTACTTCGGCTTCATCCACAACACCGAGGAGCAGCCGGAGCCCCCGGCCACCTGGAACGACCTGCTGTCGCCCCGGTACCAGGGCAAGCTCCAGTACTCGACGCCCGGCGTCGCCGGCGACGGCACCGCGATGATCATCAAGGCGATGCACGACATGGGCGGCGAGAAGCCGGCCATGGACTACTTCAGGAAGCTCCAGAAGAACAACGTCGGCCCGTCCTCCTCCACCAGCAAGCTCGGCCCGAAGGTCGACAAGGGCGAGCTGACCGTCGCCAACGGCGATGTGCAGATGAACTATGCGCAGCAGAAGAACCAGCCGAACACCGGCATCTTCTTCCCGGCCGCGAAGCCGGCGGACAAGCCCTCGACCTTCGCGCTGCCGTACGCGGGCGGCCTGGTCAAGGACTCCAAGAACGCCGGGAACGGCAAGAAGCTGCTGGACTTCCTGCTGAGCAAGAAGCCGCAGGAGGAGGCCACCACCGTCGGCAAGGGCTTCCCCGCCCGCGAGGACGTGCGGCCGTCGGGCAGGGAGGCGGCCGAACTGGAGAAGATCATGAAGGGTGTGCGGGTCTTCGAGCCGGACTGGCCGACCGTGGCCCGGAACCTCAACTCCTACATCGACGACTGGAAGTCGGCGACGGGCAGCTGAAGCTGATGCACACGGGGCGCACGGGGCCGGTGGCTGCGGTTACGCTGAACGCGGCGGCCGGACCGCACGCCGTTACGCACCCCAGTTACGCACGGCAGGAGCTGTCACGTGGCAGAGCGCAAGCCCATCGAGTCCTGGCTCACCGACATGGACGGTGTCCTCATGCACGAGGGCGTGCCCGTCCCGGGCGCCGACTCCTTCATAAAGCGCCTGAAGGAGTCCGGACGCCCGTTCCTGGTGCTGACCAACAACTCGATGTACACGCCGCGCGATCTGCACGCGCGGCTGGCGCGCATCGGCCTGGACGTCCCGGTCTCCAGCATCTGGACCTCGGCCCTGGCGACCGCCCAGTTCCTCGACGACCAGCGGCCCGGCGGCACCGCGTACGTCATCGGGGAGGCCGGTCTCACCACGGCGCTGCACGACATCGGCTACGTGCTCTCCGACGTCGACCCGGACTACGTGGTGCTCGGCGAGACCCGTACGTACAGCTTCGAGGCGCTCACCAAGGCGATCCGGCTCATCAACAACGGCGCGCGCTTCATCGCCACCAACCCCGACGAGACGGGGCCCTCCACGGAGGGCGCGCTGCCCGCCACCGGCTCCGTCGCGGCGCTCATCACCCGGGCCACGGGCCAGGACCCGTACTTCGTGGGCAAGCCCAACCCGCTGATGATGCGCGCCGGACTCAACGCGATCGGGGCGCACTCGGAGACCACCGCCATGATCGGTGACCGGATGGACACCGATGTGCGCGCCGGTATGGAGGCGGGTCTGGAGACCTTCCTCGTGCTGACCGGGCTCACGCAGCCCGAGGAGATCGACCGGCACCCGTACCGCCCGACGACCGTCGTCGACTCCATCGCGGACCTGGTCGACCGCATCTGAGCGACCCCGCGTCCGGACCCCGCAGCGCATGGCATGCGGGGTCCCCTGCTGTGTGGGGCCCTGCTGTGTGGGTGAAAGGGGCGCGGGCGCACGGCATCTGACGGCCCGTACGGAGTATCCGGCACCGGCAGCGGATGCGGGCGCGCGGCGGGGCCGCGAAGGTCGGTAGCAGCTTCCAGGGAGGTGCACCGGCCGATGTTCGCGGACGACACGATGCCCCGTACGTCCGGGCGCGGCCGGTTCCTGACCGCCGCCGCCTGGGTTCTGCTGCTCTCCGCGCTGTGGGTGTGGGGCTACAAGCTCACCGACGGCGCGAGCCGCCCCGACACCGGCGGCTCCGCACAGGGTTCGCCGCTGGCGCGGCTCGCGGCGGGCGAACAGCGGCCCGAACTGCCCGCGGCGCACGACCCGCTGGAGGGCCAACCCCGCCCGGAACGGCTGGACTTCGCGGCGCTCGGCCTGCACGAGCCGGTCGCCGGACACGGAGCGGGCACAGTGGGGGAGGCGGACGGTGCCCCGCCGCCCGCACCGGGAACGGGGCCCGTCCGCTGGGACGGTACGGGGCCCGTGCCCGGCGCCGGGGGCACGGCGCGGCTGGAGGCGCGGAGCGCCGCGGGCCCGGAACGGCGGCCCGTGCGGGGCGCGAAGCTGTCCGTCGGCAGGGCCGACGGGACCGTCGCGGAGTTCACCGTGTCGGCGGTGCGGACGGACCCGGGCGGCGGCCCCGCCGGGGAAGGGGACGGGGCAGCCGCCCGGGACGGAGCAGCTGTACGGGACGGAGCAGCCGTATGGGACGGAGCAGCCGTACGGGACGGAGCGGCGCCGCGGGACCGTGCCGTGCTCGAACTCCGGGTCTGCGGCGACGCCACGGGCGCGGGGGCCCGTGGCTGCACCCCGGAGCGGGTGGTCTCCGCCTACCTCACCGGGTCACGCCGCGGCTGAGCCCCGGTCCTGCTCCCCGCCGGCGTCCGTACGGCCGGCGGCCCGTGCCGCGCGCAGCCCGAGCGCGCCGAACGTCACGCCCAGCGCGGCCCACAGCAGGACGTGCGAGGCCAGCGACAGCACCCGGAAGTCCCACAGCAGCGGGGCCGGGACCGGCACCGGGTCGGGGTTGCCGGGCAGCAGGAACATCAGGCCGAGAGTGGCCACCACCGCTGCCGCGACGGCCAGTTGGCAGACCGCGGAGGAGCGGCCCGCACGGGCGAGACGGCGGTGCAGCTGCCACGCGAGCAGCAGCCCGAGTACGCCGACGGCCAGCGCGCCCAGCCACATGAACTGCCGGTCGGTGACCGTACCGGCGTCGCCGACACCCGGCGGGTTGGCCGGATAGCGCAGCCCCGGCAGCAGGGACAGCGCGAGGAATCCCGCACCCGCGAGGGTGAGGGCGCGCTCCCACGGCCGGTGCCGCAGCGGATCGTGACGGTGTGCCAGCGCGTACACGAGAGCGAAGAAGACGCCCAGCGCGAGGCCGACGATCACGGCGGTGACGACCAGGCCCGTGTGCTGGGTGCCGCGCGAGAAGAGCTCCTCGGCGGCGTGCTGGTGGCCCCCGCCGCCGTGCCCGGCGTGCTCGTGCTGCGCGCGCTCCTCCTCCAGCCGGATCGCCCGGTCCATCAGAGGTTCGGCCAGCAGCAGCGAGAAGAGTCCGGAGACCAGCCCGGCGAGGCCGCCCGCCGCGAGCCCGCGCCGCAGCAGGGGCAGCACGGGACGCACGGCGGCGCCGGCCTCCGCCGGGGTGCCGGAGGGGGACGGTGTTTCGGTGTGTGCGGTTGTCATCGTGCCGGGCCCCGTCAGTGGCAGGGGGCGCCGAAGAGGTGCCGGCCGTCGTGGGAGAACTCGTGCAGGTAGTTGCCCGTCGCCGAGATGACGGTGCCGTTGTCGACGAAGACGGCGTAGAGGGCGATCAGTGCGACGATCGCGGCTGCCGCCGCGATCATCCAGTCGCGTGCGCCGAGCGTGGCGGCGTCCGCCGCCGGGGACACAGTGCTGTTCGTCGGACCCGCGGTGTGCAGGGACATTGGTACTCCTCCTGGGGTTTCCACGCCCCGTTGGGAGAAGCGACGGGTCAGTTCCTGACTCCCGTACGCCGGCCGGACAGCACTCGGCTGTCGCGGACGTACGGACACAGTGGCGGGACCGCCCCGGATTCGCACCGGGTTCCTGTACACCGTCGCCTCAGTATGAATATGTGCCGCCAGGAGAGTCCCAGGGTGGCTGACCACTGTCAACACGGCCGTACCGGCGTGCGGTCGCGCGGCCCGCGTGAGGTGGCCGACGCCCGGCCGGTGTCCGCCCCCCTCGTGCCCGAGGACTCCGGCCGGGCGTCTCATCCCCCCGGGTTCCGGGCCGCGAGAGGAATGAGCCCAGGAAAGAGGGGGAGTACGCGGGGCCGGGGTCCGGGGCCACAGGGGCAAGATTAGGCGAGCGGGGCTGATCCGTCAGTCATGCAACCGGCCGCAGCAGGGCGTCTTCAGGCCATCCGCGGCGCGGAACAGCCGGCCGGGGGCGGGCGGTCATCCGGCCGCCCGCGGACGGCAGTTCACCGTTGGGAGGGGCCCGGCTGGGGAAGGCCGAGCCTGCCGTCGACGACGTCCCGCGCCACCTGGGACAGCCGCGCCCCGTGCGAGCGGGCGTAGCCGCGCAGCATCGCGAAGCCCTCGTCCACGCTGACGCCGCGGCGTTCGGCGAGCACTCCCTTCGCCTGCTCCACCACCACGCGGCTGTCCAGCGCCGACTGGAGCTGGCCGGCGAGCTGTTCACGCTGCCGCAGGGTGCGCTGCTGGAGGATGCCGAGGGTCGCGGCGTCCGCGAGGGCCTGCGCGACCTGCATCCCGTCCGCCGGGGGCGCGGCCTCTTCCGGTGCGTTGGTGAGCAGTTGGAGCGCTCCGATGACGTCCTCGCGCAGCCGCAGCGGCACCGTGTACGAGGAGGCGAAGCCCGCCTGCTGTGCGGCGGTGCCGAATTCCGGCCACCGCCGCAGGGTCTCCGTCATGCCGTGCGGCGGTACGGGAGCCGCCGTGCGGTAGCACTCGAAGCAGGGTCCCTGCTCCTGCTGGAGGTCGAACAGCCCCAGCAGCCACGGCTGTTCGGCGGAGGCCGCCGCGGTGTGCAGATCGCCCTGCGGGTCGGCGAGCATCAGCCCGGCCGCCGTCACATCGAGCAGGTCGACACAGCGCACCGCGAGCCGGTGCAGGAAGTCCACCACGTCGAAGTCGTCGACCAGGGTGTCGGCCAGCTCCACGAAGGTCTCGGCGAGACGCTGCTCGCGGTTCGTGCTCATCACGGTCCCGTCCCTTCGTCGCGGAAGCGGCCGCGCGAGCCGGTCTTCGGGGGCACACACTTCACTTCGTATCCCTCTCGCCGTCCTGGCCGTCGTCTGTGAGCCGCAGCTTCCTCGCCACCACGTCCCTGGCCACGTCGAGCAGGGCGAGACCGCGCGTGTACGCGTGCACGCGCAGCCGCAGCAGGGCGAGTTCCGGTGTGACCCCCAGCTGCACCGACACCATGCCGGTCGCCTGATGGACCTCGGCCCTGCGCAGCGCGGCACGGTCCGCGACCCAGTCCACGACGAGCGGCGAACTGTCGTGCAGCGGTTTGCCGTCGCCCTGCGCGTCCCGGCCGCCGAGCAGCGACAGCGCCAGCGCCCCGGACAGGATCTGCGCCCGGCCGAGCGTCTCCTGGGACAGCGTCCCGGGAGTGCCCCTGTGCAGCAGCAGGACGCCCACGCGGATGGCGCCGATCTGCAGCGGAAAGCTGAACACCGCCTGTACGCCCAGCTCTTGGGCCCCCGGCGGGAACCCCGGCCAGCGGTCGGCGGGGACGGTACGCAGCTCCGGTTCGAGCACCATGATTCCGCTGCGCGCCGTGTCGACGCCGGGCCCGACCCCGAGGGTGAACTGGAGCTCCTCCAGCTCGCCCGCCGTACGCCCCGAGGACCACAGCTGTTCGCCGGGCGGCGGGCCGTCGTGCGCGAGGGAGACGGCTGCCCCGTCGACACCGAGTGCGGAGCAGATACGGCGGGCCGTCTCCGTGGAGAGCGGGAAACCGGGGTGGGCTGTCAGCTCGTTGAGGACGGCTGCCAGTTCGTGGCTGACCACACCCTCCTCCTTGCGTGCCCGTGCGGCCTGGTGGACCCACATCCTATGCGCGGCCGGAGGCGGGCGTGCGGGTAACAGCTGGTCGACAGTTCCGCGCGGCGGCCTTCACGGGAGGGCGCTGTGACACGATGGTGCGGTCCGGCGGGGTGCGGCGAGGGGGCAGGGGAGTGGCCTCTCGGGGCCGGTCCCCGCGCAGTACGGCCGAGGGGGGAGTGGATGTACGGGTACACCTGTGCCGACAGGACCACGCGGGGCGCGCGTTCGGGCGCGCGGCTGACGAGAGCCGCGGCTGCCGCCGCGGTGGGCGCGATGCTGCTGGCGGGGTGCTCAGGCTCCTCGGACGACGGCGGGGGCGACGACGCCGGGGGAACGGAGCAACGGCCCAGAGACACCGCCCCGTTCTGGGTCGATCCGCAGAGCAAGGCGGCTCGGGAAGCGGCCGCGTTCCGCAAGGACGGCAAGGACCAGCAGGCCGCGGCGATCGACAAGATCGCGCGGCAGCCGGTGGCCGACTGGGTGGGCACCGAGGACCCGGAGGGCGAGACCCGGAAGCTGACGAGCACCGCCGAGAAGGCGGACCGCGGCGCGCTGATGGTGCTCTACAACCTGCCGCACCGCGACTGCGGCCAGTACTCCAAGGGCGGCGCGGCGGACGGCGACGCCTACCGGCAGTGGCTGGACAAGGTGGTGCGGGGCATCGGCGACCGGGAGGCCACGGTGATCGTGGAGCCGGACGCGATTCCGCACCTGCTGGCCGAGGGATGTACGCCGGAGCAGTTCCACGAAGAGCGGTACGCGCTGCTGCACGAGGCGGTGACGAAGCTCAAGGGGCTCAAGAAGACCACCGTCTACCTCGACGCGGGCAACCCGGACTGGGTGCGCGATCCGGGCGGACTCGTCGAACCGCTGAACCGCGCGGGCATCGGCAAGGCGGACGGATTCTCGCTGAACGTCTCCAACTACCAGACGACCGCGTCGAACCGGGAGTACGGCAAGAAGGTCTCCCCGATGGTCGGCAACAAGCCGTTCGTCATCGACACCAGCCGCAACGGCAACGGCCCCGTGGAGGGCGCCGGCGCGGACGAGGAGGCGTGGTGCAATCCGGCGGGCCGCGCGCTGGGCGAGGCGCCGACGGTGCGCACCGGCGACAAGACGGTCGACGCGTATCTGTGGATCAAGCGCCCCGGCGAGTCGGACGGCGAGTGCAAGGGCGGCCCGAAGGCGGGCCAGTGGTGGCCCCAGTACGCGTTGGCGTTGGCGAGCAACGCAAAGTAGCGCGGGGCCGGCGCGTAGCGCCGGTGAGGCGGCGGGCCCGCCCCGCGGGCCAGTACGCCGCCTGTGCGGCGGCCCCTTGGCTGCCGCGCCGTTGAGGCGGCGCATCCCTCAACTCCGCCGCGGTGGCGGGTGAGTTTGAGCGTTGCGTGCCGGCGGTGTGAGCGCGAGTCGCGCTGAGACCGCCGGCACGCGCCGCGGTGGCTGCGCGCCGCTGCGGCGGAGAAGATTCTGCCGCGGCTTCCCGCAGCGGAGGAGGGCCCGCCCCGCGGGCCGGTACGGCGCCTGTGCGGCGGGCTCTTGGCTGCCGCGCCGTTGAGGCGGCGCATCCCTCAACTCCGCCGCAGCGGCGGGTGAGTTGAGCGTTGCGTGTCGGCGGTGTGAGCGCGAGTCGCGCTGAGACCGCCGGCACGCGCCGCGGTGGCTGCGCGCCGCTGCGGCGGAGAAGAAGCGCGCTTCCCGCGACGGCGGACATGAGGGGGCGGGCGGGGCCCGCCCCTCGACTCCGTTACGGGGAGACCGTCGACGTGGTGGGGGCCGTCGCGGACATGTCGCGGGTGATCTTGAGCCAGGTCGACTCGGACGGGACGCCCTTGGCGTCCACCGCGTTGACCATCCACCAGCCGGGCGGGACCAGGGACGGGTCCTCGGGGAGGGTCGCCGTCAGGCGGCCGTCGCCGGAGCGCTTGAACTTCAGCGCGAGCGAGGACTGTTCGACGTTGGTGACGTGCGTGAAGGAGCTCGGCCGCATCAGGCGGAGCTTCTTCACCGACGCGGCGTCCTCGCTCCGGAAGGAGATCTCGTCACCGGGGCGTACCGTCTTCCGAGGCTGCCCCACGTCCCGCAGGGACGGCCGGTGCTTGCCCTTGTGGAGGTACGGCGGCGTGTAGATGTCGATCTGCTGCTGGAACTTCCCCGGCTTGGTGTTGGCCTCGTCGGAGTAGAGCGAGTCGGAGCCGAACGTCATCACGCGGCCGTCGGGCAGCAGCAGCGCCCCCGAATGGTAGTTGCGGCCCACCAGCGGGTCGGCGACGGACCGCTTGGTGTTGCTCTTCGGGTCGTACAGCTCCGCCTTGAGGATGTTGGTGTCGCTGCGGCCGCGGTAGTCCCCGGAGCCGTTGGTGGTCAGCACCGTGTCGTCGGGCAGGATGACGCTGCTCGGGTAGCGGGCCTTCGCGTACAGGTCGGGCCCGTCGTGGAAGCGCGGGTTGTCCTTCTTCAGGTCGACGATGCGCGTCTTCGCCGTGGACTTCTTCGACTCGCCCACGCCGCCCCCGCCGAGCACCATGAACTTCCGTGTCTGGGTGGGCGGCAGCGGCACGGACATCGCGGTCTCCAGCGCGTCCGGGTCGCTCATGCCGGGGATGGGACGGAAGTTGTTGGTCTGGAGGTCCCACAGACCGGGCTTGCGGCCCTTGTCGGCGGGCCCGTAGCCGGCGTTGGCGCCCGAGTAGAAGATCTTGTTGTCGTCGGTGAGGTGCAGCGCCGGGTACGTGGGGAAGAACCGCGTCTTCGGCAGGTACTCCCACTTCTTGGTCTGCGGGTCGTAGATCTCGTTCTTGCCCGGGACGACCTGTCCGATCTCGTCCAGCCCGGACACCGAGAGGACCTTGCCGTCCTCCAGGGTGGTCAGCGTCGGATACCAGCGGGCCTCCTCCATCGGCTCGACGCGCTGGTAGCGCTCGGTCTCCGGGTCGAACTCGAAGCTGTCCTTGATCCCCTGGAAGTCCTTCTTGTCGAAGGAGAGCTTCTGCGCGATGCCGTACAGGTTCTTCTTGTCGCCGCCCCGCAGCCCCTGGATGCGGTAGTTGTCCTCGGTGCCGGTCTGGTACTGCTTGCCCTTGCGGGACGCCTCGACGTACACGCGGGCGACGCTCGCGCTGACCTGCACCTGGCCGGTGACCGGGTCGGCCTGCTTCTTGGCGCGGGGCACCAGGACGGAGTCCTTGGCCTCGAAGGTCTTGCCGTTCTTCCGGCCGGTGAAGCGGGTGCCGGCCTTGATCGTCTTCGCCTTGTCCGGGCTCTCGTTGTGGATGATCATCAGGCCGCCGGCCTTCTTCACATTGCCGCCCAGCTTCTCGTACCGCTGGGTTCCGCCCGCCACCAGCAGCTTCCCGTCGGGCAGTTGGGTGTGCCCGGCGCAGAACAGGTCCTTCGGTGTGGGGATGTTCTTGTACGAGTTCTTCTCCGGGTCCCACAGGACGGTGCGGAAGGTCTTGGCCCGGAACTGCTTGGCGTCGTTGCCGGAGCCCGCGACCAGCAGCACCTTCCCGGTGTGCAGCAGTGCCGCGTGGATCGTGTTGATCCTGAACTTCGTGGGCACGTCCAGCTTCTGCCAGTGCCCGTTGGCCGCCTTGTACTCCGGCTGATTGATCTTGTACTGGTGATACTTGTCCGTCGTGAAGTTGTACAGCCAGGGGGCGTTGAAGCCCGCGATCACGAGGACGGCCGCCGCACCGATGGCTATGCGTCGGGTGCGGCGGCTCGGTCGGTAATTCATTGTTCCCGTCCCCCAAGGGCGATCTGCACGGTCTCGTCAGGAGTGGCGGCCCAGCTCGGCCGCGGCCGGTCCGGCGGCGCGGCGCCCGGCGCGGAAGCGGGCGGGCCCTGGCGGCCGCCGCCGTGCGTTCCCCGGTGCTGCCGCTGCGCCTTCCGGTCCTTCTTGGCCCGCCGTACGGTGACGCGCCAGCCGATGATCGGCGCGGCGGTGATGAGCAGGGCGAGCGTGGCCCAGGTGAGCATCGCCGGGTGGTCGTGGCCCAGATAGAAGGAGCCGCCCAGCGATCCGCCGAAGATCAGGATGAAGAAGAGGTGCACGCGGAACGTGCCGAAGAGCGTGTCCGGGCTCGCCGAGTCGCCCTTCGGGGTCACCACGAACTTGCTCTTGCGGCGCAGCAGCGCGTCGAACAGTGAGCGCGCGTAGATGGGCGCCGACAGCGCGGACATCAGCATGCCGGCCAGGCCGCCGGAGCCCTCCGGCTCGTGCGGGGAGACGTTGTGCCGCCGGTTCCAGATGTAGAGCCCGATCTGCAGCGCGGTGGCGTTGCCGTACAGCGCCATCCACACGGTGGGGTCGATCTGCACACCGGAGGCGCCGAGGCCGAGGAAGAGCGCGCAACTGACCGCGGCGAGAATCCAGTTCATCGCCGAGATCGGGTAGAAGATCATCAGCATCGTGTAGTTGAAGAGCTTCCCCGGCGAGAGGGTGAACAGGCCCCGCCCGTACTGCTTGAGGATCGTCTCGTACGTGCCGCGCGACCAGCGGAGCTGCTGGGTGAAGAAGTCCGTCCAGGAGTTGGGGCCCTCGCCCACCGCGAGCACGTCCGGGGTGTAGACCGAGCGCCATTTCTTGCCGGTCTGCGGGTTGCGGTGGCGGTGCATCTCGAAGCCGGTGGCCATGTCCTCGGTGATCGAGTCGTACAGCCCGCCGATGCTCTTGAGCGCGGAGATGCGTACGGCATTGCTCGTACCGACGAACATCGGCGCTTCATACCGGTTGCCCGCGCGCTGGATCAGCGCGTGGAAGAGGAACTGCTGGCTCTCCGCGGCCTTGGTGACGAAGTTGTCGTAGTTGCCGTACACCTGCGGGCCGATGACGAAGCCGATGTCCGGGTCGCGGAAGTAACCGAGCATCCGCTCCAGATAGTTGGGGAGCGGTACGTGGTCGGTGTCGACGGAGGCGAAGTAGTCGTAGCCGTCGCCGTGCGCCGCCAGCCAGGCGTTGTAGTTGCCGTGTTTGGTCTTCGCGCGGTGCGGGCCCTTGGCCTGGTTCCACTGCGCCACGCCCTTGCGGCTGAAGTGGTGCACGCCGAGCCGCCGGCAGACCTCCTTCACTTCGGGGTCGTCGCCCTCGTCGAGCAGCCAGACATGAAGAAGTCCCCGGTGCCGGATCTTCACGGCGGCCCCGAGGGTCTTGGTGACCATCTCGATGGGCTCTTTACCGGGGACGAACGAGGTGAGGAAGGCGACGCGGGTGCCGGTCTCGGGGACGACGGGTATCGGGTCTCTCGCGACCAGCGTGGCGTGTGCGTTGGAGACCACGTTCATGACGCGGAACAGCTCGATCAGGCCGATCGCGACGAGCATCACGACGTCGAGCTTGACGACCAGGTCGGAGACCGAGCCGTCGTCGCGTCTCGTCCAGTGCTGGGGCTGCATCAGCCAGGCCAGCAGCCCCAGGGAGACCAGGGGGGCGAGACAGAGCAGGACCGCCGCGCGTATGCGGTGCGGTTCGTCGGCGAGCAGGCTGCGGTACCGGACGCGGTAGGCGCGGTCCTTCGGCGGCTGGGTGAGGGGGCCGGCGAGCCGGCTGTAGTGCTCGTAGTCGTAGCGCGGCAGGGACTTGCGGGTCCACAGGCGCATGCCCCGGGTGAGTGTGCTGCCGGTCGTCCGGATGATGCGTTGGGCCCCCGTGTGCGACGTCCGGTGCGGCTGCTTCTGCCGTGGGATGCGCAACTGGGCCGTCTGATCGGCGCGTTGCGGCGCGTCGCTGTGGTGACTCCCGTCGCCGGGAGCCTGCTGCCGGTCGCCCTCGGGCGGCGGCGTAGACGTCATGAGTCCATCCCCCCGCACGCGGCCAGCGCCGCGTGTGCTCGTACTGACCCGCGTCCTCGGACCCCCCGACCCGGGAGCGGCACGTGCGGCCGCCGGATGAAGAGACTGTGCAGAACCGGTTGTCGGTTCCATGACTTTTTTTCCGGCGGTTGTGCAGCAGGGTCCCGAACTCCGGCGAGGGCGCGCAAGCGGGTAAAGCAGGTGTTTACCCTTGAACGTGCGGAAATGCCGGGTCAGTTGTGACGGAAGTGTCACTGTCCCGCGAAGGCCGTGCGGGGACGGCGGAACGGATCCGGGTACGGATGTTCCCGAAGTGGTCCCGTACGGCGGCCTCGGCGCGCACCGCGTCACCGTCCCGTACGGCGTCCAGGATGTCCGCGTGCTGCTGCCAGGTGACCTTCGGGTCCTCGCCCAGGTCGGCCAGGTCGGTGCGGACCCGGTGGAAGGCGTCCCAGAAGGCGTCGAGGACCTCGCTCAGCAGGGAGTTGCCCAGCCCCTTGTAGAGGGCGACGTGGAAGGCGCGGTCGGTCGCGGCGTGCACGCCGCCCTCGCGTGCCTCCTTGCCCATCCGGGCGACGATCTCCTCGAGTTCGGACAGGTCCGCGTCCCGGCCCGCGGTGCCGACGAGCCGCGCGATCAGCCCGGTCTCCACCGCCTCGCGCAGCTCCAGCAGTTCCAGCAGGCTGTCCTCGCCGCGGTAGTGGCCCGCCACGGTACGGAAGGTGAGGCCCTCGATCATCGGGGCCAGCGACATGGCGCCCACGTAGGTGCCGAAGCCGTGCCGGATCTCGATGATGCCCATCGCCTGCAGCGCCTTGAGGGCTTCGCGCACGGAGTTCCGGCTGACCCCGAGCTGTTCCATCAGCTCGTTCTCCGTGGGCAGCGGGGCACCGGAGGGGAGTCTCCGGTCGACGATGAGCCGCTTGAGCTGTTCCTGGATCTCCCGTGCCATGCCCCGGTTGTTCACGCTGGTCTGCCCTCCGTGCGTCAGGGCCATCTTACGGCCGGCACTGCCTACGTCCGGCGCTGCACGGTGAAACGCACGGTGCGTGACCTGTCGCCAGGGGCGGCAAAGGCCAGCAGTTTCTCGCCCTCGTCCCCGAGGGCCTGCTCCTCCTCGTCCGACAGCCAGGAGAACGGGGCGACCGTCAGCGTCGCCGCGCCCTGCCTGCCGCCGCTCTCCTGCAGTTTCCAGGTGCCGCGCACCCGGCCGTCCAGCAGGAAGGTGCCCGGGACCTGCCCGTTGCGGGTCGCGATGGCCTTCCGGTCCGGTTCGCCGAGGACCCGGCCGCGGTCGGCGTGCGAGAGGATCAGGTTGTCGTACTCGGCCACGAAGCGGGCCGGCAGCGGGAGTTCCGGGTCGGGCCGGGGTGCCTCGGGCAGGTCGAACAGCTCCCGGCCGTTCTCGTCGCGGAAGACCCGCAGCTGCGGCCGCAGCCGCTCCAGCACCTCCGCCAGCCGGGTCAGCCCCGACCAGGTCTGCGCGTCGGCCACCGAGGCGGGGCCGAACGCGCCGAGGTAGCGCAGTACGTACGTCTCCACGCAGGGCTCCACCGCGAGCGGCCGGCCCAGCCAGTGCTCCACGGTGTCGAACGTCGGCTTCCCGCCGCGGCCCCAGACGCCGCGCGGCGGGATCTGCACGACGGGGGCGAGGAAGCACGCCGCCTTGGACAGCGTGTACGGGTCCTCGTCCGGCCACAGCCGCCCCAGCTCCTCGCCCAACTCGGCGCGGGTGTACGGGCGCTGGGCCAGCAGCCGCATAGCGGCCTCGGTCACCCGGGCCGGCTCCACGCCGAGCTCGCCGCGCCGGTGTTCGCCCGCCACGCCCCGCTCGAAGACCGGCCGGGTCAGCGGGCGCAGCTGTACGTAGTCGTCGGCGCTGACCAGGTGCACGGTGCCGCGCATCAGTCCGGCCCGTACGGCGGTGCGGTTCAGCAGCAGCTCGGACAGCTGCTCGGGCCGGAATCCGGCCAGCCGCGACCAGAGCCCGAAATACGGCGGCCGGGGTGCCTGGGCCTGGAGGCCGACCAGATGCTCGATCGCCTCCAGCGGGGTCATCGTGGCCCGCTCGGCCAGGAGTTGGCGGCTCAGGGTGGCCCGGCCCAGGGCGCGGGGAGTGAGAACGTCGGGCGACATGAGGGGAGTTTCCCCGACGGACCGGGCCCTGGCCATGTGCCGTGCGGGGCGGTGTGCGGGGCGTGCCGGAACCCTCCCACCCGGAAACCGGACATTAAGGTATGCATGGTGTAAATCGTCGATATGAGGATCGAGCCTCCATGCGCCACTCCAGCTTCGCCGCCGAACTGCGGGACGCGGTCACCCCTCGGGCGTTCTTCCTGATGGTGGCCGTACTCCTCGTACAACTGGGCTTCCTGCTCTCGTACATCGGCGCCTTCCACCACCCCGAGCCGCAGCGCATCCCGGTCGCCGTCGTCGCCCCGCAGAAAGTCGCCGACCAGCTGGACGGGCTGCCCGGTGAACCCCTCAGCACCACCGTCGTCCGCAGCGAGCAGGCCGCCCGCGACCGCATCATGCACCGCGACGCGCAGGCCGCGTACGTGATGAACCCGCGTGGCAGTGAGGACACCCTGCTGGTCGCCTCCGCCGCGGGCCAGTCGGTGACCCAGGCCGTCGAGCAGGTCGCCGAACAGGCCGCGGCGAAGCAGCAGCGGAAACTGACGACCCGTGACATCGTCCCCGCGGGCGACCAGGACCACGGCAGCCTCACTGCGTTCTACCTCGTCATCGGCTGGCTGGTCGGCGGCTATCTCGCCGCCTCCATGCTCGGCGTCACCGCGGGCGCCCGCCCCGCCAACACCCGCCGCGCCGTGCTCCGGCTGGGCACCATGGCCGTCTACGCCGTGGCCTCCGGCATTGGCGGCGCGATCATCGTGGGACCCGTACTGGACGCGCTGCCGGGGCACTTCTGGCAGCTCGCCGGGCTCGGCGCGCTGATCGTCTTCGGTGTGGGGGCGGCCACCATCGCCCTCCAGGTGCTCTTCGGCGTCATCGGGATCGGGCTCGCCATCCTGCTCTTCGTCGTCCTCGGCAACCCCAGTGCGGGCGGCGCCTACCAGGGCAGCATGATCCCGCCGTTCTGGCGCGTCATCGGCGCCTGGCTCCCGCCGGGCGCGGGCACGCACGCGGTGCGGAACATCGTGTACTTCCACAGCAACGCCCTTGCGGGGCACCTGTGGGTGCTGGGCGTCTGGGCCGTCGCGGGCGTGCTTCTCGCCCTCCTCGGCGGTCTCCGGCACGCGCATGAGGACCGGTTGGAGGGGCTGCCATTGCGCTGAGCGCGCGGTGGGGCGTCACATACGCCGCCTCGTGTGCCCGGGGTGTGGGCGGGCGGCTGCGGTTCGCGCTGTGGGTCTGCGCAGTTCCCCGCGCCCCTGTTCGGGGCGCTTTCGCGCCCGGGTTGCCGGGGGTACCCGATATCTCGTCAGTCGCGGCCCGTGCGGGGTTCGCGCAGTTCCCCGCGCCCCTGTTCGGGGCGCTTTCGCGCCCGGGTTGCCGGGGTCGCTCGGTGTTTCGTCAGTTGCGGTTCGCGTGGGGTTTGCGCAGTTCCCCGCGCCCCTTTCGGGGCGGTGCTCCGTACCCCGGCGGGGGGTTCAACGAGCCGGTAGCGTGGGTGTGTTGGCGATCTTTTGAGGGGGTGGCACGGTGGAACCGTTCTCCATGGCGCTGGGCGCGCTCGGCGGGGCGTTCCTCCAGGGGTCGGGGCAGGAGGCGGGCCGGCTCGGGGTGGTCTCGCTGGCCGGCCTCTGGGGCCGGGTCCGGCGGGGCGGCGGCGGGGACGCCGAACTGCCGCCGGCCGGCGACGAGGCCGCCGCGCTCCGCGCCGCCAGGGAGGTGCTCGACCGGGCAGCCCGCGACGAGTCGGTGGACGTGCTGCTGCGCAGCTGGCTGCGCGAGCACGACGCGCTGCCGCCCGCCCGGCTCGCCGTACCGTACGCGCCGTTCGTCAACCGCGAGACGCTGCTGGACGAGGCGCGGGCCGCGGCGGTCACCGCCGCGGAGGCACCGCAGCTGCATCTGCTGCTCGGCGCCGTCGGCATCGGCAAGACCGAACTGGGCCTGCGCATGGCGCACATGCTGGAGGAGCACTACCCCGACCACCATCTCCAGGCCGACCTCGGCGGCTCGTCCCCGGACGGCGCCGCCGACCCCGCCACCGTACTGACCGGCCTGCTCACCGCGCTCGGCGTGCTGTCCGAGCGGATACCCGCGGGCAGGGAGGCGCAGGCGGCGCTGCTGCGCCGGCATCTGACGGGCCGCAGGACGCTGATCCTGCTCGACGACGCGCACTCGGCGGCGCAGGTCCGCGGCGTCCTGCCGGGCGTCCCGGGCTCCCTCACGCTCGTGACCAGCCGCCGCCGGCTGCCCGAACTGGTGCGGTACGGCGCCCGCGTGAGCCACGTGGGCGCCCTCGCCCAGCGGGACGCCGAGACGCTGCTGGCCCGCATCACGGGCGAGGAGCGCTTCGCGGAGGGCGGCGACACCGCACGTGCCGTGGCCCGGCTGTGCGCGGGTCACCCGCAGGCGCTGGGCGCCACGGGGGCGCGGCTCGCCCTGCGCCCGCAGCTGACCTGGGACCGTGTGGCGCGCGAACTCACCCCCGGAGGAGGGGACATGGCGGGTACACAGGAGAACAGCGAGGGTGACGGCTGGGACGCGGTCGCCACCGCGGTGGACCTGTCGTACGGCGAACTGACCGCGCGCGCCGCCGCGTTGCACCGGCTCCTCGGCACCCGGAGCTGGCCCGCGGTCGGCCCGGACCTGGTGGCCGGTGTACTGGACTGCCCGGCGGCCGAGGCCCGGCTGCTCCTGGAGGAGCTCGCCGGACTGCACCTGCTGGAGGAGACGGACGAGGAGCGCTACCGGCAGCCGGAGGCGGCCCGCCGGCACGCCGCGGCGGAGGCGGCACGGACGGGCGAGCCGCAGGCCCGCGGCGTCCGCCGCATCGTGCAGTGGTACCGCGACTTCGCGGTGCGCGCCGACTCCGAGGTCACCAGGGGCCGTTGGTACCTCGGCCGGTCCTACGGCTGGCTCGCCGAGGCCGGGTCTTCCCCGTACTCCGGCCGCAAGGAGGCCCTGGACGCGCTGCGTACGGAGCGGGCAGGACTGGTCGAAGCGGTGCGCGCAGCCCACGACTTCGGCTTCGCCGACCTCGTGTGCGAGCTGTGCGAGGCCATGTGGGGGCTGCACCTGCGGCTCGGCCACCACGAGGACTGCGTGCGCACCCACCGGCTCGGCGTCGAGGCGGCCGGGGAGAACCCCGACCCGCGCTTCGCCCCGCGCATCCGCGTGCAGTTGGGCTTCTCCCTGATGGCACTGGGCCAGTACGAGGAAGCCGAGCGGGAGTTCCGTACGGCCCGGGACACCGAGCCCGCGTCCCACCCGCGCGGCCGCGCCACCGCCACCGAGGCGCTCGGACTGCTGCGGCTGCGGCAGGAGCGGTACGCGGAGGCCGAGGAGTGCTTCCGCGCCGCTCTGCCGCTCGCCGCCGAGGCGGCCGAACCCCGCGCCGAGGCCCTCCTGGAACACCACATCGGACGTGCGCTGCGCGGCCGGGGGCGTACGGAGGAGGCACTGGACCGGCTGGTGTCCGCGCTGGCCGCCGTACGGGCACTGGGCGACCGCTACAACGAGGGGCGCGTGCTCACCAGCCTCGGCGGGACCCGACTCGACGCCGGGGAACGGGAGTCCGCCCGCGAGCCGCTCGGCGCCGCCCTGCGGATCATGACCGAGGAGGGGGCGCTGGTGCAGGAGGGCGACGTGGCCGTGCTGTGCGGCCACGCCGCCACGTCCGGCAGCGCGGAACAGCGCGAGCTGTGGCAGCGCGCCCACCGCATCAAGACGGCGACCGGCGACCTGGAGGAAGCGCGGAACGTCCTCGCCCTGCTGAACGAGCCCTGAGCGCCCGCCCCGGTGTGGGCAACCCTGTGGAGTGCGGTCCCGCTGGGGTTTGCGCAGTTCCCCGCGCCCCTTATCCGCGCCCCGTCAACGGTGCACCGTCACCGTGACGCGATACCGGGCCCGGCCCGTCGACACCACCAGTCCGGCGGCCAGCTCCCGCAGCGACTTCCCGTTGCCGAGCCAGGCGTGCAGGGCCGACGCGTACACGCCGGGGTCCTCCGCCGCGGGCCTGCCGTCCGGGCCGCGCTCCCCGGTGAGCCGGACGAACTGGCCCTCGCGGGTGCGGGCCAGACACTCCCCGGGCCCGGTGACGTACGCGCAGAGCGCCGCGTACGGGAAGCGGTCCGCCGCCTCCGCCGCCCAGACGGCGGGCGGCCCGAGGCGCGGATCGTCCGGAGCGCCGCGGCGCAGCACCACATCGGCGAGGGCGAGCCTGCCCGGATCGGCCGTCTCCTCGTCGACGGCGGTGTGCGCGTCGTGCACGGCGAAGCCCCGCTCCGGCGGCGCGCCCGCCCAGCGGAACACCTCGATCTCCGGTGGCGCCTGCGGAGGCGCCGCGCCCAGCAGCCGGGTCAGCACGCTCAACGGCACGGTCCTGTGCGGCGGTTCGTACGGCGGCAGCGGCAGCGGGTCGAGCAGCGCCGGCGCGTCCGGTTCGGGGAGGCCGAGCAGCCGGTAGAAGGCGCGGCGCAGCAGGGCCGCGGCCTCGCCGGGGGAGGAGCTGACGGCCTCCGCCAGCCGGGCGCCGGCCGCCGGGAGTGGCGCCTCGACCGCCGCTTCGAGCTGCGGCAGCAGCTCCTCGTACGGGCGCAGCCGCGGCGCCTCCCGTACGAAGGCGGCCACCGGCGACTCCGGGTCGAGCCCCTCGTGCGGCGCCGCGCCGAGCAGCACCGGAACGCCGAGGGCCGCCGCGTAGCAGCTGACGCTCCCGTGGTCGCCGAGCACGACGTCGGCGGCGAGGACCGCCTGCCGCCAGTGGTGCAGCGGATCCGTCAGGGCGAGGCCGGCCCGCCGCGCCCGGTCCAGCCAGAGGCGGATCTGGCCGGGGCCGTGCCCGTGCCAGACGTTGGGGTGCAGGACGGCGGCCACCCGGTAGGCGTCGGCGGGCAGTTCGGAGATCAGCCGGGGGAGCAGCGAGGGCAGTACGTCGTCCCCGCCGTCCGCGCCCCCGTCCCCGTCTCCGAACAACGAGCCGGGATTCCAGGTGGAGTTGAGTACGACGAGCCGCTGGCCGGGACCGACGCCGAGGGCGCGGCGGAAGCGCTCGCGGTACGGGCGGGCCGCGAGCATCCGGTCGTGGCAGGGGTCACCGGCGAGCTCCGCGGTGGCCGCGGCCTCGGGGCAGGCGGCACGCAGCCGGCCGAGCTGCTCGGGGTGCGAGAGAACGGTGAGGTCCGCGACGGGGCGGCCGTCGTGCAGCAGCCACTCGGGGGCGAGACCGAAGACGGGCGCGGGGGCGGACCCGGGCCCGGGACGTCCGGTGTCCGGTGTCCGGTGTCCGGTGTCCGGTGTAGCCAGCCTCTTATTGTAGCCGAGCCCGTGCGAGAGCACCGCCAACTTCCCCTGGAGAGCGTGCAGTTCACCGCCGTAGCTGGCGGAGACGGCGAGGTCGACGGGGGTGCGTACGGCCTGCTCCCAGGGGAGGACCGGCAGCCCGGCCGCGGCGAGCAGTTCCGGCACCCCGGCCTGGAAGGGTGAGGAGCCGGTGCAGGTCGCGAGCAGCTGGACCCGCAAGTCGTCGCGGAACAGCGGGAGCACATCCAGCAGTCGCGTGGCGGACGTCACATTGTGGACGACCAGCAGAACGCGACGGCAGCCGCCGCGGGTGGCCCAGTCTCCGGCATGCGCCCCCACCGGTACCCGTATCCACGCCTCCCCGGTCATCCGGGCACCCTAAGTCACACGGAGCGCGGACCACCGGATCGGGCCCTCACCGGGCACGGGGCTCGGGGCATCCCGAGCACACACCGCACACGTCGAAGGCCCCCCGCCTGTGCGAGGGGCCTTCGGAAACAGGTGCGCCGTCAGGGACTCGAACCCCGGACCCGCTGATTAAGAGTCAGCTGCTCTAACCAACTGAGCTAACGGCGCCTGTGGTGTCTGCCGTGACCGGCTGACAAAAGAAATACTACCCCCTGTGCGGGGGTGCTCGTGACCACTCCCGTGGCGGCCGCCCGCCGTCGGGGCGGCCTCGGACCGGCTGTCCTCAGATCGACAGCGACAGCAGCACCGGCGCGGCCCGCCGGCTCAGCGTCTCCGCCGCGCTGCGCAGCCGGTGGGCGTTCTCCACCGGGAGCGAGAGCGCCAGACAGCCGACGGAGGAGCCCGCCGTGATCGGCACCGCGGCGCACACGGTGCCGACCGCGTACTCCTGGAGGTCGAGCACGGGGACCGTCGGGGGCTGCCGCTCCAGGGTGTTCAGCAGGAGCCGCTCGTCGGTGATCGTCCGCGAGGTGAGGCGGGCGGCCTTGTGCCGCGCCAGATGGTCCTTGCGGCCGTCGTGGTCGAGCTGCCCGAGCAGGCACTTGCCGATCGCGGTGGCGTGCACGGCGGAGCGGAAGTCGACCCACTGGTTCACCGAGGGGGTCTTCGGGCCGTCCGCGTACTGCGCGATCTCCAGCTCACCGTCGCGGTACCGGCTGTAGTAGACGGCCGCGCCCACGGTGTCGCGGAGCTCGGTGAGGGTGCGCTGCAGCCGGTCGCGCAGGGCGTGTTCGCGGTTTCCGCCGGCGCCGAGCAGCATCAGCGATTCGCCGACCACGTACGAGCCCTCGGCCAGCTGCTCCACGTAGTTCTCCCGGCGGAGCATCTGCAGCAGATGCGCCAGGTGCCCGGAGGGCAGTCCGGTCTCCTGTGACAGCGTCTCCTCGCTGACGCCGTCCCGGTGCCTCGCCACTGCTTCCAGCACGCGCAGCGCGTACTGCACCGAGTGGAACGGAGCCGTCGGCTCCGGCCTGAGCGCCACGGTGGCCTCCTTGGAGGGTGTGCCCGTTCGTGTCGCGTCCAGCGGATGTGGTCACGACCGTACGACACACGATAGCCGCCAACTGCCACCCCAGGGGGTGCTGTTGCTGCTATCGGCATATGCCGTTGGCGGAGAGGGGGTGCGGGGCCCCGCACCTGCGACGACCCCGCACCCCGTACTCCGCAGGGATCAGAGCACCGCGCTCAAGAACTCGCGGGTGCGCTCGTGTTCGGGGTCGCTGAAGATCTTCTCCGGCGAGCCGGACTCGATGACCCGCCCCGCGTCGAACATCAGCACGTCGTCGGAGATGTCCCGTGCGAAGTTCATCTCGTGCGTGACGCACAGCATGGTGATGTCCGTCGTCTGCGCGATGTCGCGCAGCACGTCCAGCACACCGGCCACCAGTTCGGGGTCGAGCGCCGAGGTGACCTCGTCCAGCAGCAGCACCTGCGGCCGCATGGCGAGCGCGCGGGCGATGGCGACGCGCTGCTGCTGGCCGCCGGAGAGCTGCGTCGGGTACTTGTCGATGTGCTCGGTCAGGCCCACGAGTTCGAGCAGGTCGCGGGCGCGCTGCTCGGCCTCGTCCTTGGACAGCCCGAGCACGTGCACGGGGGCCTCGGTGATGTTCCGCAGCACCTTCATGTTGGGGAAGAGGTTGAACTGCTGGAACACCATGCCGATGCTCTTGCGCACCTCGCGGGTGTGCTTCTCGCCGGCCACGACGAGCTTGCCGCCCTTCTCCTCGTGCGTGAGGTAGTCGCCGGCGACCTTGATGGTGCCCTCGTCGGGCTTCACCAGCGTCATCAGCAGCCGCAGGATCGTGGTCTTGCCGGATCCGGAGGGGCCGATGAGGGTGACGTGCTTTCCGGAGGCGACGTCGAAGCAGAGGTTGTCCAGCACGACGTTGCTGCCGAAGCGCTTCGTCACGTTGTCGAACTTGATCAACTCGCTGCCGTCGACGGCCGGGTTCGCGGTCTCCGCCGCGGAGGCGGTCGGTGGGGTGGTGTCACTGGACAAGACGACGCTCCAGGGCTCGCATCAGCAGGGAAGCCGGGTAGGCGATGAGGATGAAGGCGACGCCGACCACGGTGATCGGCTCGACGTACTGGAAGGATCCGGCGCCGAAGATGCGGGCGCGCTGGAGCATTTCCAGCACGCCGATCACGGCGAGGATCGGGGTGTCCTTCAGCATCGCGATGACGTAGTTGCCGAGTGCCGGGACGACCCGGCGGAAGGCCTGCGGCAGGATCACCGCGCCCCAGGTGCGGGTGCGCGGCAGGCTGAGCGCGGTGGCCGCCTCCCACTGGCCCTCGGGCACCGCGTCGATGCCCGCCCGGTAGACCTGCGCGGTGTACGTCGAGTAGTGCAGCCCGATCGCGAGGACGCCGGTCGTCAGCGTGGAGAACTGCACGCCCCACTCGGGCATCACGTAGAACAGGAAGAACAGCTGGATGAGGAGCGGCGTGTTGCGCACGAACTCGTTCAGCAGCCCCACCGGCCAGGTGAGGAAGCGGGTCTTCGAGCGCAGCGCGATCGCCCACACGAGCCCCAGCGCGAAGGACATCAGTGAGCCCATCACCAGCGCCTGCAGGGTGACGAGCACCCCGCGCCAGAACTCCGGCAGAAAGTCCGATACCGCGGACCAGTCCCACTGCATCAGATACCGCCTCCAGCCTTCGGGGCAGCGGTCTCGGACTGCTGCCGCAGGCCGAGCATCCGGGTCAGCCCCGCGCCCTTCGGCGGCGCCTGCCCGATGCCCGCCTTGGCCTTGCGCTCAAGTCCCCGCATGCCGCGGGTGATGAGGAAGGCGACGACGAAGTAGATGACGAGGGTGTACGAGTAGACCTCGGCGCTCTCCTGCAGCGCGAGGCGGATCATCTGGGCGCTGAACGCCGTGTCGCCGACGCCCATGATGGAGACCAGCGCCGTACCCTTCATCAGCTCGATGGCCAGGTTGTTGAACGGCGGGATCATCTCCGGCCAGGCCTGGGGGATGAGGAGTTTCCGCATCCGCTGCCCCGCGGTGAAGCTCAGTGCGATCCCCGCCTCGCGCTGCGCCGGACTCACCGACTGGAGGGCGCCGCGGACGACTTCGGAGCCGTACGCGCCGTAGGTCAGGCCGAGGGAGACCACCGCGGCCCACATCGGGACGAGCTGCCAGCCGAGCATCAGCGGCAGGACGAAGAAGACCCAGAACATCAGCACCAGTGCGGAGGTTCCGCGGAACACCTCGGTGTAGAAGCCCGCGACGAAGCGGACGATCCACAGCCGGTGGGTGCGGGCGATGCCGACGGCGAAGGACACCGCCGCGGCGAGCGCGCCGCTGAACACGGTGAGCTGGATGGTGATCCAGAGTCCCTTGAGCAGAAGTTCCCAGAGATGGATGTTCATCGACAGATCCACCTCCCCTTCTTGTCCTTGCCCCCGAGTTCCCTGGCGGTCCAGTCGGTCATCTCGTTCTCGGTGAAGCCGAACGGCCGCATGATGCGCAGCAGTTCACCGCTCTCCCTCATCTTCTTGAGTTCGCGGTTGAACAGATCGCGCAGTTCGGTGTCCACGGGACGGAAGGCGAACCCGCCCGCGTCCCGCACCTTCGCTCCGTCGACCACGGCGGCGAACTCCCCCGTGGCCTCCGCCTTCCGGCTCTTCTTGACCACTTCGCGGACGGTCACCGCGGTTCCCGCGAAAACGTCGATGCGTCCGGCCTCCACGGCGTTCAGACCGGCCACCTGGTCCTGCAGGATGGTGATCTTCTCCTTCGGATAGCCGGCCGCCACCGCGTAGTCGATTTCCGCGTAGGCGCTGCCGGTACCGAACTTGGCCTTCTTCTTCACCACGTCCTCGTAGGAGTTCAGCCCCAGCGGGTTGCCCTTGCGAACGATGAAAGAGTCCAGCATCCGGTACTCCGGATCGGAGAAGATGACACTCGCGCAGCGTTCGGCGTTGATGTACATACCGGCCGACACCACGTCGAATTGCTGCGTCCGCAGCCCGGGTATCAGCGAACCGAACTCGGTCGCCACGGGCTGGACTTTCTCCACCCCCAGCCGTTTGAAGATGACTTTCGCGAGCTCCGGCGCCTCGCCGGTGAACTCGCCGTTCTTGTCGATGAATCCGTACGGGACCTCGCCCGCGATGCCCAGACGTACGGTTCCGGCGCTCTTGAGACGGGTGAGCAGATCGCCCGTTGGTACCCGGCTGCATGCGGTGGTCGCCCCGAGCGCGGCCACCGCACCAAAAGACGCCGCTCCCGCAAGCAGGGAGCGGCGGCCGAAACCTCTTCCGTTTCTTCCGGTGTTGTTCCCTTGTGGTGGAGCCATGGGCGCGCAACTACCCAGCGGGGACGACAATATGCCGATCGTTTCCGGCCCTTGATCCTCTTGCAACCAGCGTGACCTGTGCTCCGGAAACACCCAGGAAACAAGCGTTCCTCTCGGCACAGTGGGAACCGTTCACCGGAGAATCTGGCCATCACTCCCATTCCGGGAGCATTCCGGGAGTTCTCTGCTCCTCAGTTTTCACCGCCCGGGGGTGCCGGGATGCCGGCGACGCCCGCCTCGTACAGCGCGTGCGCCGCGCGCAGCACCAGGGCGTCCTCGTGCCGCGCCGCCACCAGCTGCACACCGATGGGGAGTCCGTCGCCGTCAGTGCCGCACGGCACCGAAGCGGCGGGCTGCTGCGTCATGTTGAACGGATAGGTGAACGGCGTCCAGCCGGTCCAGCGCCGGTACGGGGCGCCCTCCGGCACCTCGCGCCCCGCGCCGAACGCGGTCCCCGGAAGGGTCGGCGTGACCAGCAGGTCGTACGTGCCGGGGCGGCGCGCCCCGGGGCCGCCCGCCGCGCCTCCGCCGCCGCTCAGGAACCCGCCCATGATCCGGCCCATCGCCATCCGTACGTCCACGGCCGCCAGATAGTCCAACGCGCTGTACGCGGCGCCCTCTTCGCAGATCTCCCGCAGCCCGGGGTCCAGCGCGTCCCGCTGCTCCTTGCCGAAGTGCTGCGTCACGCGCGCGGCGCCGCTGAACCACAGGGTGTGGAACTCCTCGGCACAGTCCGGCAGTCCGGGGTCGGCCTCCTCCACCTCGGCGCCCAGTTCCGCGAGCCGGCCCACGGCGCGCCGCACCGCGTCGGCGACCGCCGGGTCGACGTCCGTGTGCCCGCCCAGCGTCGGCGCGTACGCGATCCGCAGCCCGCGCACCCCGCCGTGCAGCCCCTCGCGGAAACTGCCCTGCCGCGGCCCCAGATGGGACCAGTCCCGCGGGTCGGGGTCGCCGATCACGTCCATCAGCAGCGCCGTGTCGGCAGCGTCCCGGGTCATCGGCCCCACGTGCGCGAGCGTGCCGAAGGCGCTGGCGGGATAGAGCGGAACGCGCCCGTACGTGGGCTTCAGCGCGAAGACCCCGCAGAAGGACGCGGGGATCCGCACCGACCCGCCGCCGTCCGTGCCCAGCGCGAGCGGCCCGGCCCCGAGAGCCACGGCGGCGGCCCCGCCACCGCTGGAGCCGCCCGCGGTACGGGAGGGGTCGTACGGGTTGCCGGTCACCCCGTGGCGGGGCGAGTCGGTGACGCCCTTCCAGGCGAACTCCGGTGTGGTGGTCTTCCCCAGGAACACCGCCCCGTGCTCCCGCAGCCGCGCCACCGAGGGGGCGTCCTCGTCCTGCGGCGCGTCGTCCCCGATGGCCCACGACCCCTTGTACGTGGGGGCGCCGCGCATCAGGAGGATGTCCTTCACCGTGGCCGGCACCCCGTCGAGCAGTCCCCGCGGGGTGCCCTGCCGCCAGCGCTCCTCGCTCTCCCGCGCGCGGGAGAGGGCCTCCTCGTGGTCGATCCGTACGAAGGCGTTGACCCGGCTCTGCGCCGACTCCGCACGGGAGAGCGTCTCCTGTACGGCGTCCACGGGGGAGAAGTCCCCCGCCGCGTACCCCGCGAGGAGCTGGTTCGCCGTCAGCGCGCCGAGATCCGGCATGGCACGTCCTCTCCAGTCACGACAGTCACAAGTCTTCCCGCGCGGGCCGCACCGGCCGCGGGCTCACACCGTCGGGACGTAACCGAGCTGTTTGTCCACGACGTTCAGCAGTGGTTCGCCCGCCTCCCAGCGGTCGAAGTTGTCCAGGAACTGTTCGGCGAGGTCGTCCCGCCAGCCCACGGTGTCCCCGCTCATGTGCGGCGAGACGAGCAGTCCCGGCACGTCCCAGAGCGGGCTGTCCTCCGGCAGCGGCTCGTCCGCGAAGACGTCCAGCGCCGCGCCCGCGAGGTGCTGCCGCCGCAGCGCGTCCGCCAACTCGTCCTCGACGACGTGCTGTCCGCGCCCCACGTTGAGGAAACGCGCCCCCGGTTTCATCCGGGCGAAGGACTCCGCGCCGAACAGCCCGTGCGACTCCTCCGTCAGCGGCGCCACGCACACCACCCAGTCGGCCGTGGCCAGTACGTCCCCGAGCGCGCCGACGGTGTGCACCCGGCCGAATTCCGGATCGCCGTCCCGCGCGCGCCGGCCGACCAGATCGACCGTGACACCCAGTGCCTTGAGGGTGCGGCCGATTGACCTGCCGATAGGACCGGAACCGACCACCGCCGCGCGGCTTCCGCTCACGCGCATTGTCTCCCGGTGTCGCCAACGGCGTTGACGCTGCAATTCCCATGTCCCGGGAAAATCCTTGGCCATGGCGAGGACAAGTCCCGCCACGTATTCGGAAATGGGCTGGTCGAAGACTCCGCGCGCATTAGTGAGGACGGTGCCGGGCGATTCGGCCAGCTCGGGGAGCAGCCGGTCGACACCGGCGCTCGGTGTGTGCACCCAGCGCGGCCGCGGACCGCCGCCGGGCCACGCCTCGCGTACCGCGTCGGACAGGAAATCCCACACCAACAGCACGTCCGCGGTGGGAAGATGCTCGGCCAGGCTCTTCTCGTCGGCGTGTACGACTCGGGCCCGGCCCGCCAGCCGGTCCAGTCGCGGCAGCGGCTCCGCATCCAGGACGAGCACACAGGATTCGTCGGTCATAGCCAGGAAACCATTTCGAAACGAAGGTGCGGTTGACTGTGCGGCGCCCGGTGAGGAAGGCATGGCCTTGTGAGGGATGCGAGGATTGACCACGGTAGGGAGCGCGAACTACCTTCGTCAACAAAGGCATCTGTCCCTGCGTCCCGGCTTCCGACCGGCGTTCCGTTTCTTTCTTTTGGCTTCTGGCCGCGCAGGCCACCCCTCCGTTCTTTGGGGCTCGAAATGGATGTCTCCTTCCTCGGCGGACCGCAGCCGCAGCGCGGCGTCGGCATCGTCGCTCCGTTCGACTTCGCTCTCGACCGGGAGCTGTGGCGCTGGGTTCCGGACGATGTGTCGCTGCACCTCACCCGTACCCCGTTCGTACCCGTCGAGGTGAGTCTCGACCTCGCACGCATGGTCAGTGAGCACGAGACGCTGCGCGAGGGCGTGCGCGCACTGTGCGCCGTGGCGCCCGAAGTCCTCGCGTACGCCTGCACGTCGGGCAGTTTCGTCGGCGGCACCGCGGGCGAGCGGGCCATGAGCGCGGCGATGGCGCAGGCCGGCGAACTGCCCAGCCTGACCACCTCGGGCGCGCTCCTCGAAGCGCTGCAGGAGATCGACGCACGGCGGGTCGCCGTCGTCACCCCCTATACGAAGTCGGTGACCGACTCGCTGGAGGACTACCTCGGCGAGGCCGGCATCACCGTCACAGGCCGCAGCTACCTCGGCCTCACCGGGGAGATCTGGCGCGTGCCCTACCGCGACGTGGTCGCCATGGCCCGCGACGCGGTAGCCGACGGGCCGGACGCGCTGTTCATCAGCTGCACCAACCTCCCTACGTACGACGTGATTCCGCAGCTGGAGGCCGAGCTGCGGATGCCGGTCCTGTCGGCGAACCAGGTGACGGTGTGGGCCGCGCTGCGCCGGATGGGCAAGGAGGCGGTCGGTCCGTACCAGGCGCTGCTCGACCCGGTCGCGCGACGCGGCCCGGCGGCGATGTCCCCTTCGCCGTCGGAGCCCTACGAGCCGTACGAGACGTACGACTCCTGCCGTCCCTACGGGGTGAACGAGCCCGGCGACGCAGCCGCGTTGGCCGGCGCCGGCACGGACGGCATCGACCCGTCCGACGGCCTCGACGGCGCGGGCCCTTCCGCGGGCCCCGACGAGTGGGGCGGCCCGCAGCCGCCCGTCTGACGGGCGTAAGCGCAACAGGCGGGCACGGCAGGCAGCCCCAACCGGCAGGCGGGGCACGGCAGGCAGCCTCATCCGACAGGTGGGGCACAGAGAGGCGCAGCGGGAGGCGAATGTGCCGGACACGGCGAACGCGACCGACATGACGGGGAGCTCCAAGGCCGTCGGATTCCTCTATCCCGGCTACTCGGCAGAGGACGACTATCCGCGGCTGGAGGGCATCCTCGCGGACGCCGGCGCGCGGGTCCGGCTGCCGCTGGTGCACACCGACATCGGCGAGGACGCGCACCGGGTGGACGCGCTGCTGGAGATGGGCTCGGCGGCGCGGCTCGCCGACCGGGTCGAGGAGGTCAAGAAGGCGGACATCCAGGCGGTGGTGTGGGCCTGCACCAGCGCCAGCTTCGTCTTCGGCTGGGACGGCGCGCACGAGCAGGTGCGCGAGCTGTCGGCGACCGCGGGCCTCCCGGCGTCCAGCACGTCCTTCGCGTTCGCCGGCGCCGTACGGCAGCTCGGTGTCGAGCGGGTCGCGATCGCCGCCACCTATCCGGAGGACGTGGCCGCGCTGTTCACCGGCTTCCTGAAGGCGGCGGGCGCCGAGGTCGTCACCATGCGCGGCAGCGGCATCATCACCGCGGCCGAGGTCGGCACCTGGGGCCGGGACGAGGTCCTGGCCCTGGCCCGCGGCGGCGACCACCCCGACGCGCAGGCGGTGCTGCTGCCGGACACGGCGCTGCACACCGCGGAGTGGATCCCCGACCTGGAAGACGCGCTGGGCAAGCCCGTCCTGACGGCCAACCAGGTCACCGCCTGGGAGGGGCTCCGCCTGCTGGACGAAGAGGTCCGCTGCCCCGCGCTGGGCCGCCTCTTCTCCTGACCCCCGCCCCGCCGCCGTACGGATTCCGTCCCCGTGGCGCGTCGCACACGCGCCACGGGGAAGAGAACGGCGCCGCCCGCCGTTGTCCCTCACCGGACCGAAGCACTGAGTGAGCGGAGAGAGGCGGACCACGTGGCGGGCGAAGAGCGAGCGGCGGACGACGGCATCCGGGGGACGGCACACGGCACGGCACCGGTGCCGCTGTCGGTACTGGACCTGGCGAACGTCGGTACGGGGCACACCTCCTCCGACGCGCTGCGCGCCTCCGCCGAGGCGGCCCGGCTCGCCGAACAGCGCGGCTTCACCCGCTACTGGGTGGCCGAGCACCACTCCATGCCGGGCGTGGCCAGCTCCTCGCCCGCCGTCATCCTGGCCCATCTCGCCGCCCGCACCGAGCGGATCCGGCTCGGCTCGGGCGGCGTCATGCTGCCCAACCACGCCCCGCTGGTGATCGCCGAACAGTTCGGCACGCTGGAGGCGCTGGCCCCCGGCCGGATCGACCTGGGCCTGGGCCGCGCGCCCGGCACGGACGGCGCGACCGCCGCCGCGCTGCGCCGCACGGACCGGCTGAACGAGGGCGCGGACGACTTCCCGCAGCAGCTCGCCGAGCTGATCCGGTTCCTCGACGACGACTTCCCCGAGGGGCACAAGTACTCCCGGATCCACGCCGTCCCCGGACCCGTCCAGGGCGAGAGCGTCACGCGCCCCTCGGTGTGGCTGCTCGGCTCCTCCGGCTTCAGCGCCCAGCTGGCCGGCCAGCTGGGCCTGCCGTTCGCCTTCGCCCACCACTTCTCCAGCGCCAACACCCTTCCCGCGCTGGACCTCTACCGCGAGAGCTTCCGCCCCTCGGCGGTGCTCGACGAGCCGTACGCGCTGATCGGTGCGGCGGCGCTGGCAGCCGATGACGAGCGGGAGGCGCGCCGTCAGGTGCTGACCGGCGCGCTGTCCATGCTCCGGCTGCGGACGGGCCGCCCCGGCCTGATGCCGACTCCCGAGGAGGCGGAGGCGTACCCCTTCAGCGAGATCGAGCGGGACTTCGTCGACAGCTGGATGAACAACGTCACCTTCGGCACGCCGGACGCGGTACGGGAGGGCCTCAACGGCCTGGTGAAGCGCACCGGCGTCCAGGAACTCATGCTCACAGCCAACGCCCACACTCCCGCCGCCCGAGTCCACTCCCTCCAACTGATCGCAGACGCCTACGACTTGCCGTAAGGGAAGGGGCGCGGGGAACGGCGCGAACAAGGGGCGCGGGGAACGGCGCAAGATAAGGGGCGCGGGGAACTGCGCAAACCCCAGCGGAACCGCAGCCCCCCGCCCCCGCGCTACCCGAGCAACTCCCCAATCCGCTCCGCGGCCATGGGCCGCGCATAATGCCACCCCTGCCCCGTATCGCACCCGATCCGCCGCAGCCGCTCGGCCTGCGCCTGGTTCTCCACGCACTCGGCAGTCACGGTCAGCCCGAGGTTGTGCGCGAGCTGCACCAGCGCCGCCACGATCGTCTCGTCGGCCGGGTTGGCGTACTCCCGCGCGGTGCGGAAGCCCTCGACGAAGGTGCCGTCCAGCTTCAGCGTGCGCACCGGGAGCCGGCTGAGATAGGCGAGGTTGGAGTAGCCGGTGCCGAAGTCGTCGATGGCGATCCGGATGCCCATGTCGCTCAGCGCCCGCAGCGCCTGCAGCGGGCGGCCCCCGGACCCCATCACCGCGGACTCGGTGAGCTCCAGCTGGAGCAGCCCCGACGGCAGCCCGGTCTCCTCCAGGATGTCCCGGACGTCGGCCACCAAGTCCGAGTCCCACACCTGCCGTACGGCCACGTTGACGCTGACGAACAGCGGCTGCCCTTCGTGCTCGTCCATCCACCGCCGTGCCTGGCGGCACGATTCCGCGAGCACCCAGCGCCCCAGCGGCACGATGGCGCCGTTCTCCTCGGCGAGTCCGATGAAGCGGTTCGGCCCGAGCGTGCCGAACCGCGGATGGCGCCAGCGCACCAGCGCCTCCACCCCGCGCACCGACTCGTCTCCGAAGCCCACGATCGGCTGGTACTCCAGCAGGAACTCGCCCCGCTCGATGGCGCCGCGCAGGGTGCTGGACAGCTCCTGACGGGTCATCCGGTGCGCGTTCCGCTCCGGGTCGAACAGCGTCCAGCGGTCCTTGCCGTCCGCCTTCGCCCAGTACAGCGTGGTGTCCGCCGCCTGCATCAGCGCGGTCGGCCCGGTGCCCGCCGCCTCCCGCTCCACGACGCCGATGCTGGCCGACACCGCCAGCCGCTGCCCGTCCAGGTCGAACGGCTTGCGCAGCTCCGCCTGTACGGCCTTCGCGAGCCCCGTCAGCTGTTCCGTCCCGGTCGAGCTCTCCACCAGCAGTGCGAACTCGTCACCGCCGAGCCGCGCCACCAGATGCCCCGGCCCGTCGCCGTCCTCCGCGCAGCCGGCGAGCCGCTGCGCGACCGCGTCGAGCAGCTGGTCGCCGGCCCGGTGTCCGAGCGTGTCGTTGACGGCCTTGAAGCCGTCGAGGTCCAGATAGCAGAGCCCCACCCGGCCGGTCGCCGTGTCGGACAGTGCGTTCGTCAGCCGCTCGAAGAACAGCGTGCGGTTGGGCAGCCGGGTCACCGGGTCGTGCATCTGCAGGTGCCTCAACCGCTCCTGGAGATCCCGCCGTTCACTGATGTCGGCGATGGTCAGCAGCGCCTCGCCGGGCTGCGCCGTGGGCACCAGCGCCACATCGGCCCACAGGGTGTGCCCGTCGGCGTGCTTCAGCCGGCTGGTGCGGCTCATCCGGTCGCTGCGTCCGCTCAGTACGTCGCGGCAGGCGTGGTGCGCCCTGGCGTCCGGGCCGATGCCGGCGAGTTCGACGACCGGTACGGCCGCCAGGGACTCGGGCCGGATGCCGAGCAGCGCGCCGAGCGCCCGGTTCGCCGACCGCACTCTGCCGTCCTGGTCGACGATCGCCATGGGCAGCTGCGCCGCGTTGAACGCCGCCCGGTAGTCGCTGATCCGTGGCCGTCCGCGGCGGCCGCGCCCCGCTCGCCCTCCCATACTCTCCGTGATGGTCTGCGCTGGTGTTCCGGGGACGTGGCCGGGGCTGTCGCCCGGTCCTTCGAGGGGTCCGTTCACCGATCGCTCCCACGGGGGACTCGATACGTACGGGCCGGCAGGGCGGCGGGACTGATCCGTCCGGTAGCCGGTCCGCGCTGGAAATGTGCCGATCATAGAGGCTTTCGGCAGACCGGAGCCAGTGTCTCCGGTGCTGATCCGGGCCACTGTTGCGCCTGGGGCAGACTCGTTCTTACGCACCTGACAGATTTCCCTCCGGTGTTGAAAGAGTTCTGATCACAGGCGATATGTCGTCACGTGGAGTAATCGTATTGCCCGTGGCTCTTCCGGAGCAGCCGAACAGGACGTAACGCCACAAGCCGGACAAGGGTGGAAGCGGTCCGCACCCCCTCATCCGGCGAGGTCGATACGTGGCGTTCACGCGAAAGCCCGCTGCCGCCCCGGCGTGGCGCGGCTGGCGCCGCCCCGCCGCGATCCTGATATCGATGACGGCCTTCATGGCGACGGGGCTTGTGGCGGGACCGGTCACCACGGCGTACGCGGCAGCCGGTCCGTGCGCCCTTCCGCGCACCGATTCACACCATTCGCTGGGCGTGGACAGCTGGGACGCGAGCTACCCGAAGCCACGGGGCGCCCTCGACGCCGCGATGCTCTTCCTCTCGTTCCCGGACGCGCAGCCGATGGCCACGCCGGCCGAGCTGACCGCCGACCACTTCCCGGTCACCACCGACTTCTTCGACCGGGTCTCGTACGGCAAGTTCCGGCTGCGGCCGCACCCCGACCGGCGGTGGACCCGGATGCCGGAGGCGTCCACGGCGTACGGGATACAGCGGGACTGGAGCACGGAGCAGCGCACCGACTATCTGCGGGACGCCATCGCCGCCGCGGACCCCCATGTCGACTTCAGCCGCTACGACTTCGTCTATCTCGTCGCCGACCCCGACGCGCCGGGCGTCAACTCCGACGCCACCAAGGTGGTCAATCTCGAGGAACCCGTCGAGGCCGACGGCCGGAAGCTCAGCCGCGTCGTCACGGTGTTCGAGCAGACCCCGCCGGACCGCAACGTGCTCGCCCACGAGACCGGGCACATCTTCGATCTGCCCGACCTCTACCAGCGCCCCGAGGACGGCAAGGGCGACTGGGACACGTACGTCGGCGACTGGGATCTCATGGGCAGTCAGTTCGGGCTGGCCCCCGACCCGTTCGGCTGGGACAAGTGGAAGCTCGGCTGGCTGGAGAAGCGGAACGTGACGTGCGTACCGGCCGGGCCCGGCGGCTACGACGCGACCCTCGACCCGCTCGCCGGCGCCCGGCTCGGCGGCGCGGACGACCGGCGGCTCGCCGTGGTGCGGACCGGCGCGACGGAGGCGCTGGCCATGGAGGTGCGGGAGCCGAAGGGCGTGGACGCGGGCGCGTGCCGCAGCGGCGTCCTCCTGTACTGGGTACGCAGCGACCGCCCGTCCACCGAGGGCCCCGTCGAGGTGGTCGACGGGCACCCCCGTACGGGCGGCTGCCCGTCCGAGGCGGTCAGCCCCGAACTGGCGGACGCGCCGCTCGGGGTGGGGGAGAGCTACCGGACGGCGCGCGGCGGCGGGATCCGCGTCCAGGTCACCGGGCGCGACCCGGACGGCAGTTGGAACCTCCGCATCAACCGCGGCCCCCTCCGCGCCACCACCGCCGCGGCCCCCGAACTCCCCGTCGTCCGCTGAGCTCTGCGCGGCCCCACGCGGCTACGCGGCTCTCCTGCCGCCGCGTTCAGTGCGTTCGTGACCGCGGCGGGCGAGGGCGTTCTCGGCGCGCGCTGAACTGTACGTACGGAGAGGGGTCGGGCGGCGAGGACCGCCCGGCCCCTCTCGCGTGCCCGCCCGCACCCTCGGCCGGACCCGTCGACCGGCTGCCCGGCACCGGATCGGGGTTTCCGCGACCCGGTACGCCACGACCCGGTGCACCGTGTCCCGGTGCGCCCGGCCGCCCCGTAAAGAATTCAGGGAAAAACCTTCCCCAACCAAACCCGTCCCGCCTCATCCGTACGGGTGGCGTTCCTCGAACTGTGGGTCGTCAAGCGGTTGTTGGCGCTTATGCTCGCGCCGACCGAGTACAACCGAACATGAGACGGCCCCCGCCGGGAGTGGCATCCCGAACGAGGGCCTGACCACCGAGGAAGCGAGACCTTCCCGATGGCTGAGCAGCAGCTTAACGCGCCCCCGCGCGCCCAACACCCCGTTCCCGGCACGAAGGTCACCGCCGGAGTCACCCACGTCCGGCACCGGCACACCGAGCGCTTCACCGTGGTCGGAAACCACCTCGCCCAGCACTGCGAGCTCTCCCTCACCGCGATCGGCCTGGCCGTCCACATCCAGTCCCTCCCCGACGGCGCCGTCATCAGCATCAAATGCCTGACCTCCCGCTTCCGCGAGGGAGAGGTAACCATCGCCCGCGCCCTCCGCGAACTGGAAACCCACGGCTACCTCACCCGCGTACGCGAACGCACGAGCACGGGCCGCTGGACGACCCGAACCCTCGCCTACGACAAGCCACTTGACCGGGAACACCCGGATCGAGGGCGACCCCAGCCCCAGCCCCAGCCCCCGCACCCGCAGCGTGCGGGTAGGCCCGCGCAGGCGGAGGCGGAGCCCGCGGGCCGCCCCGTGCGGGCGGCGGCGCAGCGCCGGGACCTCGCAACGGCCCCTCGGCCGGCGGCTGTTCCGGCCGAAGGGCAGGGCCCCGCAACGGCGCCCGGGTCGGCCACCGAGCCGGCGTCGCTCCCCGAACTCCTCACCGGCCCCGTAAATCTCCACTCGGCAGAGCACCACCCCTCCGAGTACCGCACCGCCACCGACCTGCTCGCCTCGCTCCGAGGGCCGGACCCGCGGCTGTTGCTCAGCGAGCGCGACATCCGGCGACTCGCCCCGGCAACCACTGCCTGGCTTGCCCGCGGGGTATCGCCCGAGGCCACCGCTCGTACGCTCGTCGCCGATCTGCCGGCCGGGGTGCTCCGGATGCCCGCCGCCGTCCTGGCGTACCGCCTGAAGCACTGGCTGCCACCAGCCCTCCCGGAAACTCCCGGCCCGCCACGTCCCGAGGCGCAGCGCCCGGACCCGCTCCAGACCTGCGACGGCTGCGAACGCGCCTTCCGCGCGCCGGCCCCGGGGACGTGCAGGGACTGCGGCCCGGAGCGTGCCGCGAATCAGGAAGAGCACAGCCGGGGGCCCGGGCAATCACGCTGATCCGGGGGAGTGCCACGGGCACGACGTGAGCAGCGTAAACCTGTGCGTACGCGGGCTGTTGAGGTTCGCGGCGAAGTAGATCTGCCCCGGAGGACATATGAAGGCCAGGCAAGTTGATCCCAGGTATGTCCGTTGGGAGGTCGACGAACCGTCGTACCGGGTGGACTTCTGGAACCTCGAAACGACCGAGAGCGACGAATGGCTCCTCGAGGGTGCGGGAGGCATCGAGGAGGTCATGCGGTGGGCTCGCGAACACGCGACCGGGCGTGATTTCGTGATCTATGTCCAACATGAGGCCGACGGGGAGTACGGGTTGCTGCGCCTCCACGGGCACGAGCCGGTCTGAGGCCCCAGAGCCACAGAACGGCGATGGGCACTGGCTGACACGGCGGGCTATCGCCGTACGGCCGTTGCGGCCTCTGTGGTGCGAAAACACCGGAGGCCCCTCGCCTGCGCGAGGGGCCTCCGGTGTGTCTGTGCGCCGCCAGGGACTCGAACCCCGGACCCACTGATTAAGAGTCAGTTGCTCTAACCAACTGAGCTAGCGGCGCCCGCTGACGTCGTAGACCTTAGCATCGGTCCCCGCCGTTGTGAAAATCGATTGTCCGCGCCGCTGACCGGTCCGACCTGCGCGGATGGCGCGCTGGGTGCGGATGCAGGCCCAGAGCAGCACATCGGGGCCCGGCAGCCAGGGATGCCGGAGATCCGGGGCGACGAGCCAGCGGGACGAGGCGGGCTCCGGGCCCGCCGGATGCAGCGCGGGGATGGTGACGGCGTCGCCGGGGCCGTGACACAGCAGCCGCGGAACGCTGCCCGCGGCGTCCTCGCCCTCGTCCTCCTCCGGCTGGTCCGCGTCGTGCCACTCCTCCCAGCCGAGCAGCGCGGGCAGCCGGTCGGCCGTGCCCGGCGCGGTGAACAGCAGCGTACGGCCGCGGTGCACGGCGACCGGGCCGCTGCCGGGACCCCCCGACCAGAGGCGGTCGAGGAGGTGCCGGCCGAAGAGCGGCGCCGTGCTCACGATGTCGAACGCGGTGCCGCAGGGCAGCACGCTCGGCGCCGAGGGGCGCAGGTGCCACAGGGCGTGCACGCTGCGCGGAAAGTCGCTGGCGGAGGCGAGCCAGTCGGCCCCGGCGAGGGTGACCCGGGCCGGCCCCGGCCGGTCGCCTCCGGAGTGCGCGGACCGGTCCCCGCGGGGCCTGGTCGACGCGAGTTCGAAGATGTCGGTATGGGGGGTCTCCCGCTGCCAGTCGCTCATACCTCCCAGGAGTAGCGAAGGCAGGGCTTCCGATTCCGGGTATTGCCCGAATCGGGGACAAGGTGACCGCGTGTCCGGTACCTTCTGGCCGGGATATGCCAGAGGGGCAAGCCCCGCCGGGTTACTCCGGGTACGACCGGTCGGTCACGCGCGGTCCGGGGCCGACTCCGGGCCGCGGTTCGCGAGCAGCTCCCGGCCGAACTCGACCATCTTCCGGGCGTATGCCGCCGTCCAGCCGCCGCGCTCCGCGATCGCCTCGTCCGTCAGCCGGTCGAACCGCTTCGGGTCGGCCAGCTGCGCCGCCGCCATCGCCTGGAACTCCATGGCCCGGTCGGCCGCCGCGCGGAAGGCGAGCGTCAGCTCCGTGGAACGGCCGAGCAGTTCTCCCGGGTCGGTGATCGTCTCCAGGTCGAAGAAGTGCTCGTCGTCCGCCGTGGAATCCGTCGGTTCGAAGAGCAGCGGTGCGGGACGGTGGAAGCGCGGCGCACCGCGCGGTCCCGGAGCCGGTTGCGGCTCGGACATCGGGCTACCTCCGTAGGTCGTGGGCCGCGTTCCATTGTGCGGGGTCGCCGCAGCGGGCAGTCGTCGTCGCGGTCGGTCGCCGTCGGGCCGTCAGGCCCATCTCACTGTGTGCCCCGCGAGATGGGAGAGCACCGCCTGGTTCGCCTCCCAGCCGTCCGGGAACTTCACCGTGACGCCCAGCTGCACGGGCTCGGTGGCCGGATGGTCGTCGAGGAGCTCCGGAACTCCCGCCCGGCACACCACGATGCACGCGTGCCGGTGCCGCGAGGTGAGCACGCACAGCCGCCCCGTCTCCAGGTGGAACGCCGTCGCGTCCGGGCGGCCCGACAGCGGGTGCAGCACCACCGTGACGTCGAACTCCCGTCCCTGCAGCCGGTTCGCGGTGTCCACCGTGACGTCCTCGACGCCGTGCCGCTCCAGCGCGGCGCGCACCGCGGCGGCCTGGTCGCGGTGCGCCGTACCGACCGCGACCCGCGCCGCCGTGAGGGGCGCGGCCTCCTCGGAGCGCTCGCTGACGGCGCCCCCTTCGCGGGCCAGCAGACGGCGTACGACCTCGGCGACGGCCTCCACCGCCTCCGGGTCGGTGCGCGGCGTACGGGCCTCGGGCAGCTCCAGCAGGCCCCAGCCGGCCGCGGCCGCCTCGTCGATGACCCGGTCGGCGGGCGAACCGTCCGCGGGCACGGCGAACGCGAGCCGCCGGTCGTCGGGTCCTGTGCCGCTGCGGAACGGGGTGAACGGATAGAACGCGTCGGACACCAGCGGCGCCGCCGACGCCGGCAGCCGCCACGACACGGGCAGCCGGTGCTGCGGCAGCTGCGGATTGTGCGCCAGCAGCGCGGCGACGGCGCTGGCCGACGGGTCGTACGACAGGCCGGCCCACTGGTCGGCGCCGACCTGGCTGAACGGGTCGAGCTGGCCGGGATCGCCGACGAACAGGGCCCGTTGGAACAGGCCCGCCACGGCGAGCAGCGCGTCGGACCGCATCTGGTACGCCTCGTCGACGATGGCGTACGGCCAGGGGTCCTCCGTCTTCACCCACGCCCACTTCGCCGCCGTCGACACCACGATGTCGAGCTGCGCCAGGTCGGCCGGCTTGGCGGAGGTGACCACCGACGGATGCGTGTCGAGCACCGGGTCGTACGGATGCGGCTCGCTGCTGTGCAGCCGGCCGACGGGGAGCTCGGGGTCGGCCTCCGCGATCCGGTCGACGAGATCGTCGACCTGCGCGTTCGTCTGCGCGATCACCATCAGGCGGTGCCCCGCGGCGGCCAGTTCACGCGCGGCGCGGACCACGAGGGTGGACTTCCCCGCGCCGGGCGGGGAGTCGACGATGACGCCGCGGGCCGTGCCGTACAGCGTGTCGTGCAGGATCGCGGCGGTGGCGCGGGACGCGGCCTCGCCGGGGGAGAGGTCCAATGCCCCGGGAGCGCCGGTCTGTTCGGCGGCCACGGTCAGGTCGGGGGACGGCGTCACAGGAGGTCCTCCGGGGTCACGGGGTCGGGAGCCTCGGCGGGCGCGGGCAGTTCGGCCTGGCCCGTGGCGGACTCGGGCGGACCGCCGTGCGTCCACGGGGTGTCCTCCGGGGCCGGCAGGCCGGGCCCGCCGCGCGGCGCGTGCTCGAAGAGGGTCCAGCACAGCCGGTCACCCGGCTCCGGAACGGTCCCCGGCGCGGGCTCCTTGCCGCGCCCCATGCCGTTCGTCAGCCGCACGGTGATCAGCCCGGCGCCCGGCGAACCGGTGAACTCGGCCGTCTGCTGCGTCCCTTCGGGCAGCGCCCGGTGCACCCTGCCGCCGGCGGACAGCTGCGGCTGGTCGTCCGTGCGCAGCGTGACCAGCGGCCGAGGCATCGGACGCTTCCCCTCCGACCAGGCCATCTCCGTCTCCACGACCTCACCGGCGAAGGCGGCGCCGGTGAGCCGGGCCGCCGCCATGGTGAGCGGATCGTCGAGGGCCTCCTGCGCCTCCAGGCGGGCCTGCGCCTGCTCGCGCCCGGCCAGCTTCTGCGCGGCGGTCACCGCGTCGTCCCGCCGCGGCTGCGGCGGCTCGCCGGAACGGACACGGTCCCGGTGGCCCGTGTACGACCAGCGGTCCCGCTTCCAGCGCTCGGCCACCCTGGCGCCCTCCGGCAGGCCGCGCAGCAGCTCGACGCCGCGCCACATGTCGCGCCAGGCGGGGGCCAGTTGGGAGGTGACGAGCTCGCGGACCCGCTGCTCGGCGCCGGGCACCTTCGCGTCGTACGCCTCGACGGCGGGCGCGAGCAGCTTGTTGTCGAAGGCCGGGTCGGTGGCGGGCCCCGCGGGCGGCACCAGCAGCTGACCGCGCTCGTCCCGCGCGGTCTCCGCGCGCAGCGCCGCCGCGGCGCCTCCGGTGCCCTCCGGCGGGTCGATCCAGGCGAGCAGCGACGGCAGGTGCTGGTCCTCCAACTGGCTCTGCCCGGTGGCCCAGTGACGGGTCAGCAGCTCCGTCATGGACAGCAGCAGCGCCGAACCGGGCACCCGGGCGCGCTCCCCGTAGTGCGTCAGCCAGCGGCCGAGCAGCGGGACACGCGGCGGCGCCGGATACGCCGCCTCGGGGTCGTCGGCGGCCGTGCGGCGGAACCGCGTGGAGCGCCCGAGGAGCCGTACGAAATCGGCACCCGGGGCGTTCGGCACCAGCAACTGCGGGGCGTCCGCGCACAGTTCGACCTGGACCGGGGTCTGCTTCCCGGTCTCCGGGTCCTTCTCCTTGCGCTCCTCGAACTCCACGTCGTCCTGCGCGGACTCCAGATGCGGCAGGAGGGCGTCGGCCAGCGCGGACAGGAACGCGAAGCGCAGATCGCGGTCCCGGGGCTGCGGCACGACCAGCGTCGTCGGCGCGTCCGGATCGGTGCCGAGCATCACGCCCAGCGGCGCGCCGGCCTCCCCGGCGGTCGTCAACGGCACCATCACCAGCGGCCGTTCGGCGAGATGCCGGTGCCGTACGGTCGCCGTCGGCTGCGCCCGGTCCGCCTCGACGGCCTCCACGCGCGCCACCACGGACATCAGCGTCATGCGGCCCCTCCCGTCATGCCGGCTCCCGTCGTACCAGCCACCGTCATGCCGGCACCTGTCATACCGCCCCTCGTCACACCGGCTCCCGTCATGGCGTGCGCCCCAGCGCCTCGGCCCGCAGCCGCGCCGCCCTGTGCAGGGCCTCGGCCGCGGGATCGTCCGGCGGCGGGTCCGCCGCGGCGGAGTGCACCTCCCGCACCGTGGTCAGAGCGCCCAACTCGGCCCGCACACCCCGGCCCAGCGCCTCCACGGCGCCCTCTTCCCGCGCCCTGCCCCGGCAGTGGAACGCCAGCTCACAGCCGGCCAGACACTCCGGCGCGTACGCCGCGGGCACCGACTCGACCGCCGCCGTCAGCTCCTCCCGGGAACGCGACGGATCGAAGCTCGTGCCCTCCGGGAGGGCCGCCGCGATCTCCTCGACACGGGTGAGCCGCGCCAGCTGACGGCGGGTCGCGGCACGCTGCTTGCGCAGATCGACGAGCTCACCGGTGGGCAGGTTGGAGAAGTCCTTCGGGCACACCAGCAGGGCCCGCTCCCGGACAGTGCCGCCGAGCGCCTCCAGCGCCAGCGCGTACACCGCGGCCTGCCGGGCCGCCGCGCCCACCTTCGCCGGATCGGCCGAACCGTCCAGCACCGGAAAGGACTTGATCTCCAGGACCGTCCACGCGCCGTCCGGGTGCACCGCCAGCGCGTCCGGCTCCAGATAGGCCGTCGAACCCGCCACGTCGAGCGCGAGCATCGGATGGTCCAGCAGCGCCCAGCCGCCCGAACCGGCGGCCTCCTCCAGCGCGAGCCGCGTCCGCGCCGCACGCCCCACGGGGCCGTCGGCGGTCAGCTCCGGGACGGAGACGTCCGCGGGGTCCGGACGGTCCTCGCCCGTCCGCGCGCACAGCAGCGCTATCAACTCGGCGCCGCCGTCCGCCTTCACGCGCGCCTCGAAGGCGTTGCCCCGGATGAAGGCGAACTGCGACTGGCCGAACGCGGCGGGCGCACCGAGCGCGCCGGCGACGGCGCCCTTGTCCACCCCCGCGCCGTCGAGCAGGGCCCTGCGGTGGCAGCCCGGGTTCGCCGCCAGGGCGGCGAGCGCGCGGGCGTCGAGCGGGCGCGGCGGGATGTGCGGCCCGCCGCGCAGCTCAGTGAGCCGCCGGCGCAGACCGCTCGCCGGGCCGTTCGTCGGCTCCGTCCCGTCGCCGGGGGATGTGCTCATCGGCTGTGGCCTCGTGGGAGATTGCAGTACCTCCGGAAGTCTTGCATCCGGCACCGACAATCCTGGCCCCCGCGTGCCCCGAAGTCACCGGTGCCGCCGAAGTCACTGCCGTACGCCCCGCGGGCACGGCCGGCACACGGCCCGGCGAACCGGCCACCGGTCGCACCGCACCGGCGGGCGTCCGCCGCCGTACGGCCTGCAGACGGGCGGAGACGAGCAGCACGGGGCGGGTCAGCAGCAGCCCGAGCGCCATCACCGCGACCCCGGCGACGGCGTCCAGCAGATAGTGGTTCGCCGTGCCCATCACGACGACGGTGATGCCGAGGGGATAGCCGACGGCGAGCGTACGCACCAGCAGGGACCGCCGCCCGCAGCGCCACAGCACGACACCGCACCACAGTGCCCAGCCGACATGCAGGCTGGGCATCGCCGCGAACTCGTTGGTGAGACCGCCCAGTCCGCGCGGAGCGCTGGCCTCGGTGCCCCACCATCCGTACGCGGCGTACTGCTCCATGGTGTCCGTGAACCCGTGCCCCGGACCCAGCAGCCGCGGCGGACTGGTGGGCATCAGCACGAACCCGGCCAGGCCGAGCAGCGTGGAGCACATCAGCCAGGTGCGCATCGCCCGGTAGCGGACGGCACGGCTGCGGAACAGCCAGACCAGCACGGCGGGGGTGACCAGATAGTGCAGCGAGGCGTACGAGAAGTCCGCCGGCACACCCAGCCAGGCGTGCTCGGTGAACAGACTGTTCAGCCAGGACTCCAGGTCGAGCCGCAGCGGCTGCTCCAGGCGCAGGAGGGCGAGTCCGTGTGCTCCGGCGGCGGACTCGTCGCCGCGCACGAACAGCCGTGCCGCGGAGTACAGCGCGTACACCGCGACGATCAGTGGCAGCTCTGTCCACCACCGTGGACGACGTGTCTCGGGCAACCGGCTGGGCATACGGGCGCTCTCCAATTTTTCGGTGGCAGTCCCGCAAAATGGGGCACGGCATACCAGAGATGAACGTATGCCGTCGGTCACACAACGGGACGCGAAGCCACCCTCGGAGGTTGAGCGCGAACGGCTGAGCGAAGATGGACCGTGGCAGCACAAGCGGAGACAGCCGTTCACCGCTACAAAGCAAAAACGCCGAAGAGGTTTCCATGGCAGCGCGCATCCTGCTGGTCCGGCACGGACAGACCGAATGGTCACTCACCGGACAGCACACAGGCCGTACGGACATTCCCCTGCTGGACGAGGGGCGCAGAGGAGCCAAGCTGCTCGGCGAGCGGCTGCACCACGCTCCGTGGAACGGCCTGCCGGACGTCTCGGTGCTCACCAGCCCGCTGTCCCGCGCGCGGGAGACCTGCGACATCGCGGGATTCGGCGGCGACCGGGCGCAGGTCTGGGACGTGCTGCAGGAGTGGGACTACGGCGACTACGAAGGGCTGACGCCCGAACAGATCCGGCAGAGTGCCGGGGAGGACTGGTTCATCTGGCGCGACGGCGCGGCGGGCGGCGAGCAGCTGTCGTCCGTGGCGGCACGGATGGACGAGGTCGTCGAGTGGGTCAGAGGGGAGCCCGAGCGCGATGTGCTGATCTTCGCGCACGGCCATGTGCTGCGGGTCCTCGCCGCACGCTGGATGGGCTACGAGCCGCTGTTCGCCGCGCGGCTGAAGCTGGACCCCACGTCCCTGTCGACGCTCGGCTGGGCGTACGGCGCACCGGCGATCGTGCGCTGGAACGACACCGGACATCTGGAGCGCGACATCGCCTGACGGACTGTCCGGACGTCACCTGACGGACTGTCCGACGGATCGGCGCACAGTCTGACGGGACGGCCGAACGGTCAGGCAGTGCGCGGCAAGCGACAGTCAGGCTGTGCGCGGCATGCGGGCGAGGAAGTCGCGCACGGGCGGCTCCGACGCGTACGGCCGCAGGCGGCGTGCCGTACGGCCGAGCATCTCCCGGATCCGGCGGGACTGGACGGGGCCGAGCAGCGCGAGCGCCCGGGTGCCGGCCGCCGCCGCCTCGTCGGGGCGCCGGCGGCCCGTCAGATCGTCCGCCAACTCCGCGGTGTACAGCGCCTTGTTGCGCACGAAGTGCGGGTCCTGGAGGTCGACCGCGCGCTGCGCGTGCTCGGCGGCGAGCGGCCAGGCGCCCAGCGCCGACCAGCACTGGGCCTCCAGGCCCTCCAGTTCGGCCTCGCCGAAGAAGGACATCCACTCGGGGTCGGCGTCCTCGGGGCCGCGGGCGAAGAGCGCGTGGGCGCGGCCCAGGGCCTGTTCGCAGCCCGGCCGGTCGCCGAGGCCGGCCCAGCCGCCCGCCTCGCGCAGCGCCAGCAGCGCCAGCAGCCGGTCGGAGCCCAGGTGCTTCGCCGCCTGCTGGCCCGCCTGCGCGGCGCGCACCGCCTCGCGGGGGCGGCCCGCGTCCCGGGCGAGGAACGCCGTGTTGCAGAAGGCGTGCGCCTCCAGCGCCGGATCGGTGGCGACGCGCGCGGTGGCGAGCGCCTCCGCGTAGTGCGAGCGGGCGTCGCCGAAGCGGCCCGAGTCGTGCGCCAGCCACCCGACGGAGATGGCGAGTTCGCCCGCGCCCGAGTGCAGCCGGTTGAAGACGGACTGCCGCTGCGCGCCGGCGTCGAGCATCTCGTACGCGGCGCGCAGCGAATCGCCCGCGTGCCGGTACAGGGCGTCCGCGCCGTGCCGGTCGTCGAGCAGACGGATGTGGCGGACGGCGCCCTCCACGGCGGCGGCGTCGGAGCCGCCGGCCCGTCGCCCCGGCGACGGGATGCCGGGCGGGCCGGTCGCCGCGCGCGCGGAGGTGGCGCCGAAGGACACGGCCGCCAGGGCGGCCGGGCCGCCGGTCATGAATGCGCGACGTAGCACGTCGCTCTCCTCGTCGATCTCGGGGCAGTCGGTGCAGTGGCGACGGGCGCCGCAGGGTGAGGCGTCCGGGTGGCGCATCGGCGGCAGCGGGAGCGCGAAGTCGACACCGTGCGCTGCCTCGTCCGCGCCGCCGCGCTCCTCTCCGGCGCGTGCCGCGCGGCCCCGGACGGACTCCCGTGGGGCGAAGCCCATGTCGGTGAGCGAGTAACCCGGGAACATGTGCAGGAACACGCGTTCATAGGCGTAGTTGGGACACCGGATCTCGCCGGCCTCCACCCGCCCGATGTACCGCGCGTCGCAGGAGACCTGCTCTCCGATCTCCCGCGCGGCACGGCGCACGGCCGCGGCGAACTCGCCGGGCGACAGCGTGCCGCGCAGCCGGCGGAAAGCGGTGTTGGAACCGCGTGCTGTGCCGCGCGGCTCCTGTGACGCAGAGGGTGACGACGCCATGGCGGGACCGTACCGGCTGCGATACGGCCGTCACGCGGGATCTGGCTACAAAAGGGATATCCCACCCAGGATCCGCCATGAAGTGCCATCCTTTGCGGCATTCTGCCGCCGTAGCCATTGACAGCGACGGGCGTTGAACTCCGTACAACCACCGGAGTAGTTCGGAGGAGCGCCCTATGTTGCACACCGGCGTAGGCACCGCCGCCTTGGGCGGCGCGGGCAGTATCCGCCCCGGCGGTGAACCCTGTGATCTGGTGACCGTGCCGGCGCGGCAGGGTCTGGAGGCGGTCGACATCCTGCGGCTGCGGGACGGCGTCGGCCCCGTGCTGCACGACGGCGCGGGCGACACGCTCGGATTCCTCGTCCCCCCGGGGACCGCCGACGGCTGGGACCTGCCGGGCAGCGCCTGTACGCAGACCTGCAGCCCCGTACGGGGCACCCAGCAGGGCGATCCGCCCGTCGCGGGCACCGGCTGGCTGGTGCCACCGGACGGCGCGTACGCAGGAGCCACCGAACCGGCCCGCCTCCGCGCCGCACTCGGCGAGGCGGCCCGCACCATCGAAGCCCTGGACCGCTGCCACTGACCGCGCAAATAAGGGGCGGGGAACGGCGTAGATAAGGGGCGCGGGGAACTGCGCAAACCCCAGCGGCACCGCACCCCTGCCGCTGACGTCACCAAAGGGGCGCGGGGAACTGCGCACACAAGGGGCGCGGGGAACTGCGCAAAAAGGGGCGCGGGATACTGGCCTCGTGGGACGGAAAAGAGAACGCGGGGCACACACGGGCCGCAAGCCACACGCGCAGCGTGAGCCGCTGAGCGCGACGGTCGACGGCGGACTCGCACGACTGGTGCCCGACCCCGACCGCCCCCGGGGCTGGACCCTCACCGTGGACGCCGCCCCCCAGTCGTACGTCGACCTGGACGACCCCGCACACCTCGACTTCGCGTACCAGCGCAGGCTCGGCCACCTCGCCGACCTGGCCGCCCCGCAGGGCACTCCGTTGCAGGTCCTGCACCTGGGCGGCGGGGCGCTGACCCTCGCCCGCTACATCGCCGCCACCCGCCCGCGCTCGGTCCAGCGGGTCGTGGAGGCGGACGCGCCCCTCACCCGATTCGTGCGCGAACAGCTGCCGTTGGACAGGAACTGGCGGGTGCGGGTCAGCGCAGGCGACGCGCGGGAGGGGCTGGACCGCATCCCCGAGGGGTGGGCGGACCTGGTCATCGCCGATGTGTTCAGCGGCGCGCGCACGCCCGCCCGGCTCACCAGCGTCGAGTTCCTCCGCGCGGTGCGCCGGGTGCTGCGGCCCGGCGGGCTGTACACGGCGAACATCACGGACGGGCCGTCCCGTACGGGCCCCGCGCCGGCGCATCTGAGGGCCCAAGTCGCCACCGTACGGGCGGAGTTCCGCGAGGTGTGCCTGGTCGCCGAGCCCGCGGTGCTGCGCGGGCGGCGGTTCGGCAACGGCGTACTGGCCGCGTCCGACGGGGAGTTGCCCGTCGCGGTGCTGACGCGGCGGGCCGCGGGGGACCCGCAGCACGCGCGCGTGGAACACGGCAAGGACCTCGACGACTTCACCGCCGGGGCCCGCCCGGTCACCGACGCGACGGCACAGGACTCGCCGGTACCGCCCGCAGGCACCTTCGACTGACGCGGAACCGGCCCCGTGGCCGGCCGGCTCAGCCCGCGAACTTCTCGATCCGCGGCGCGCCTTCGTCCCAGCGGCAGAAGACCGACGCCTCTGTCCCGTCGCTCTTGGTGAAGGTCACCCGGATCCACTGCTGCGACTTCCAGACCCGCATGTCCCAGCCCGCGTTGGGCGTCGCCGACACCAGCGTCGCCGAGCGCTTCCCCATGTCGAACACCGCCCGGCCGCCGTCCACCGACACGCTCTCGACGTTCCCCGAGGAGGACGGGGCCGCCGGCGTCCGCGAGTGCGACGGCTCGGGGTCCGGCGCGCTCCCGGTGTCGGGCGGGCGCGAGGGCGTCTGCTTCCCGCCGGACTCCGACGGTGAGGGGGACGCCGTGGGCGAGGACGACGAGGGCTTCGGCCGGTGCGTCGAGGAGACCCGCGGCTCGGCCTTGGCCGGGGGGCCGGACACCGGCAGCGCGCGCGGCGGGTCGTACGCCGTACCGGCCAGCACCGTGTGCACACCCCACCAGGAGAGGGTGACCGCGGCCCCTGTGGCCAGGGTCCACGCCGCCGCGTGGACCAGACGTCGTCGTTGCATCCGGCTCACCCTAATGGCGTACGGTGCCGCGCATGGCAAGTGTGCTCGTGGTCGAGGACGACCAATTCGTACGCTCCGCCCTCATCCGCCACCTCACCGACGCGTCCCACACCGTGCGGAGTGTGGGGACCGCGCTGGAGGCGTTGCGGGAGGTGACGCAGGTCGGATTCGACCTCGTCATCCTGGATCTCGGCCTGCCGGACCTGGACGGGGCCGAGGCGCTCAAGATGCTGCGCGGGATCACGGACGTACCCGTGATCATCGCCACAGCGCGGGACGAGGAGACGGAGATCGTCCGGCTGCTGAACGACGGCGCCGACGACTACCTGGTCAAGCCGTTCTCCGTGGAGCACCTCTCGGCGCGGCTCACCGCCGTGCTGCGCCGTTCGCGCGGCGGCGGCAACGGCGGCACCGCCGAGGACCACGTGCTGCGCGTCGGCGGCATCGCCATCGACCCGCTGCGGCGGATCGCCGAGCTCGACGGCGGACTGCTCGACCTCACCCGCCGCGAGTTCGACCTGCTGGCCTTTCTGGCGGGCCGGCCCGGTGTCGTCGTCCCGCGCAGGGAACTGCTCGCCGAGGTGTGGCAGCAGTCGTACGGGGACGACCAGACCATCGACGTCCATCTGTCGTGGCTGCGCCGCAAGTTGGGGGAGACCGCGGCCAGTCCGCGCTATCTGCACACGCTGCGCGGCGTCGGCGTGAAGCTGGAGCCGCCCGCGGAGCCGGGGCCCGCCACATGAGATGGGCACTGGTGAAGGTGTGCCTCGCCGTGACCGTCATGGTGGTCGTCGCCTTCGCCGTCCCGCTCGCCCTCGTCGTCAAGGAGACAGCGCGCGACCGCGCCTTCTCGAACGCGGAGCGGCAGGCGTCCGCCGTCGGACCGGCGCTCGCCATCACCAGCGACCGCGAGAAGCTCGACCGCGCCGTCGCCAGCACCCAGGCGGGCGCCGACGGACGGATCGCCGTCCATGTGCCGGGCGGCCTCGGCGCACCCGCCGGCCGGGAGCCGTCCGGCGGGCGCGACGACGTGGAAGTCGGCCGGGGGCGTGCGCCCGCGGACGATCTGCACACCGTGCAGCGGCTGGGCCGGGCCGCCACGGTCGCCGTGCCCGGCGGCTACTCGCTGCTCCAGCCGACCGCCGTGGCCAGCGGAGAGGTCGCGGTCGTCGAGGTGTTCGTGCCCGACGACGAGGTGACCAACGGGGTCGCGACCGCCTGGCTGGTGCTCGCCGGCGTCGGACTCGCCCTGATCGTCGGCTCGGTGGCGGTCGCCGACCGGCTCGGCACCCGCATGGTGCGCCCCGCCGAACAGCTCGCCGGGGCCGCCAACGACCTCGGGGAGGGGCGGCTCGGCGTGCGCGTACCCGAGCACGGCCCCACCGAACTGCGGTCCGCGGCCGTCGCGTTCAACTCCATGGCCGACCAGGTCGTCCAGCTCCTCGCCAACGAGCGGGAGTTGGCCGCCGACCTGTCGCACCGGCTGCGCACACCGCTGACCGTGCTGCGGCTGAACGCCGCCTCCCTCGGCGACGGCGACGCGGCCGAACAGACCAGGGAGGCCGTCGCGAAGCTGGAGAGCGAGGTCGACCAGGTCATCCGTACGGCCCGCGAACAGCGCGACCGGACCCCGGGCGCGCACACCTTCACGGGCTGCGACGCGGCGGAGGTCATCCGCGAACGGATGGGCTTCTGGTCGGCGCTGGCCGAGGACGAGGGGCGCGAGGTGCGGCTGGCCGGGGTGGACCGGACGGTACGGGTGCCCGTGGCCCGCGCCGAACTCGCCGCCGCGCTCGACGCGATGCTCGGCAACGTCTTCCGGCACACCCGCGAGGGCGTCGCCTTCTCCGTCGACGTGCACGACGCCGGCGACGCCGTGATCGTGCTGGTGTCGGACGCCGGAGCCGGCATCGACGACCCGGCGGCCGCGCTGCGGCGCGGACACGGCGACGGCGGCCCCGGATCGACGGGCCTCGGCCTGGACATCGTGCGCCGGGTCGCCGAATCGACGGGCGGCGACGTGCGGTTGGGGCGCTCGGTGCTCGGCGGCACGGAGGTACGGGTGTGGCTCGCGCAGCACCCCGCCGACGGGGCCGGGGCACGTACAGGAGCGCGCGGCCACCGCGTCGCGGGCCGGGTACGGCACCGGATGCGGGGCGGCGTCGACCGCCGTACGGCCCGCCGCGGCTAAGAGGGCCCTTTCGCCTCCTTAAGCGACCCCTAAGCCTTACGGCGTCCGTCCGGTTCGCCCCGGATGCCGGATTCTCCACCGCTAGCGTGCTGCTCGTTCACCTCGTCTCCACGGGGTGCACACCGGACCCGATCCCCCCACAGAACGAGGCAGCACCGCGATGAGCAATAACGCCGCACACCGCCGCCGTACCAGCCGCAAGGTCAAGGCAGTCGGTGCCGCAGGAGCAGCGGCCCTGGTCGCCGGCGGGGGCTTCCTGCTGGCCGGCAACGCGACGGCCGGCGAGGAGAGCACGGCCGCCGCCGGGAGCACGTCCTTCGCGCCGTACGTGGACACCTCGCTCCAGCCCTCGTACGACCTGGTGAAGAGCGCGGAGAAGACCGGCACGAAGGAGTTCAACCTCGCCTTCGTGACCGCGGCGGACGGCAGTTGCACGCCCAAGTGGGGCGGCACGCAGAACCTCGGCGACAACGCGACGGCGAAGCAGATCAAGCAGCTGCGCGCCAAGGGCGGCGACGTCCGGGTCTCCTTCGGCGGCGCCAACGGCTCCGAACTCGGCCTGTCCTGCGGCTCGGCGGGCGAACTGGAGAAGGCGTACGGCAAGGTCGTCGACACCTTCGACCTGAAGAAGGTGGACTTCGACATCGAGGGCGGCGCCCTCCCGGACACCGCCGCCAACACCAAGCGCGCCAAGGCCATCGCCGCACTGCAGAAGTCCCACAAGGGACTCGACGTGTCCTTCACCCTCCCCGTGATGCCGGAAGGCCTCACCCCGGACGGCGTCAAACTGCTCGACGACGCCAAGAAGCAGGGCGTGAAGACCTCCACCGTCAACCTGATGGCGATGGACTACGGGCCCTCCTACGACGGCGACATGGGCACGTACGCCACCAAGGCCGCGACCGCCGCGCAGAAGCAGATCAAGAAGTCGTTCGGCCTCGGCGACACGGCGGCGTGGAAGACCGTGGGGCTCACCCCGATGATCGGCGTCAACGACGTCAAGGGCGAGGTCTTCACCACGGCGGACGCCGCGCAGGTACGGAAGTTCGCCGCGGACAAGGGCGTCGGCAGCCTGTCCATGTGGTCCGCGACCCGCGACAAGGCGTGCCCCGGCGGCTCCAAGGACCAGGCGGACCCGACCTGTTCGGGCGTCGAGCAGAGCGCCGACGCCTTCGCCAAGGTGCTCGCCGGCTGACCCACTGACAGCCACCCCCGCCCCCGGGGTCACCCCCCACATCCCCCACGAGGACCCCGGAACTGCGGGGCGCAGCGGACAGTCCCCCACCCGCTGCGCCCCGCCCCTCTGTGTACGGCCGCTCTGCGTGCGGCAGTTCTGCGTGCGGCAGTTCTGTGCGCGGCCCCTCTGCGTACGGCCTTCAGCTCACGCCGGGCCGTCCGGCAGCCGTCCGGACGCGGCCACACCGGCGTACCAGTGCGCGCTGGACTTCGGCGTACGCCGCAGGGTTTCGAAGTCGACGTGCACCATGCCGAAGCGCTTGCTGTAGCCGTAGGACCACTCGAAGTTGTCCAGCAGCGACCAGAGGAAGTAGCCCCGCACATCGGCGCCCCGCTCCAACGCGGCGTGCACCGCCTTCAGATGGCCGTGCAGATACGCGATGCGCTCCGGATCGTGCACCCGGCCCTCGGCGTCCGGCCGGTCCTCGTACGCGGCGCCGTTCTCCGTCACGTACAGCGGCAGGCCCGGCGCCTCCCGGTGGAAGCGCAGCAGCAGTTCGGTCAGCCCCTCCGGGTCGACGCCCCAGCCCATGCCGGTCCGTTCGCCGGGGTGCTGGTGGAAGGCGACGTCGTCGGCGCCCGGCCAGGGGGAGTGCCCGGAGGCCCCGTGGCCGTCGTCGCGCACGGCGGCTCCGTCGCCCTCGACTGCCGAAACCCAGGACGGCGTGTAGTAGTTGATGCAGAGCGCGTCGAGGGGCTGCCGCGCGAGGGCGGTGTCGCCCTCCCGTACGAAGCTCCAGTCGGTCAGGTGCGCCGTGTCGGCCCGCAGATCGTCGTCGTACCGGCCGTGCAGCATCGGCCCCGTGAACACGCGGGTGGCCAGCGCGTCGATACGGCGCGCCGCGTCCACGTCGGCCGCCGAGTGCGAACGGGGGCGCACCACCGCGGGGTTGAGGCTGACGGTGACCTGCGCGCGGGCCGGCAGTGCGGCGCGCAGGGTCTGCGCGGCGAGCCCGTGGGCGAGGTTGAGGTGGTGCGCCGCGCGCAGCGCCGCGACGGGGTCCGTACGCCCGGGCGCGTGCACCCCGGAGCCGTACCCCAGAAAGGCGCTGCACCAGGGCTCGTTGAGCGTCGTCCACATGTCGACACGGTCGCCGACCGCGTCGGCGACTACGCGCGCGTAGTCGGCGAACCGGTACGCGGTGTCGCGCTGCGGCCAGCCACCCGCGTCCTCCAACTCCTGCGGCAGGTCCCAGTGGTAGAGGGTCAGCAGGGGAGTGATGCCGGCGTCGAGCAGCGAGTCGGTCAGCCTGCGGTAGAAGTCGAGGCCGCGCTGTACGGCGGGACCCCGGCCCGTGGGCTGCACGCGGGACCAGGAAACGGAGAACCGGTAGGCGCCGACGCCCAGTCGGGACATGAGCGCCACGTCCTCGGCGTACCGGTGGTAGTGGTCGCAGGCACGGTCACCGGTGTCGCCGTGCAGGACCTTGCCCGGCGTGTGCGCGAACGTGTCCCAGATGGAGGGCGTGCGCCCGTCCTCCGCCGCCGCGCCCTCGACCTGGTACGCGGCGGTGGACGTGCCCCACAGGAAGCCGGGCGGAAAGGACGGCGCCCCGGTGGAGCTCTCGGATGTCTCGGGGACAAGGGTCATGGAAACGCTCCCATTTCGTGGTCGTACGACGTCTCGGGGGAGGGGAGGGGAGGAAGTAAGAGGGCGGGACTCAGCCCTTGACGGCGCCCTGCATGATGCCGCCGACGATCTGCTTGCCGAACAGCGCGAAGGCGACGAGCAGCGGCAGCGTGCCGAGCAGCGCGCCCGCCATGATCACGGACTCGTCCGGGATGTAGCCCCGGCCCAGCCCGGTCAGCGCGACCTGCACGGTCGGGTTGTCCTGGGTCAGCGCGATGATCGGCCAGAAGAACTCGTTCCAGGCCATCACGAACGTCAGCATGCCCAGGACCGCCATCGCGGGGCGTGCCACGGGGAAGACGACGTGCCAGACCACGCGCAGGCTGTGCGCGCCGTCCACCCGTGCCGCCTCGAGCAGTTCGGTGGGCAGCGCGGTCACCAGGTACTGCCGCATGAAGAAGACGCCGAAGGCGCTCACCATCGTCGGCAGGATCACCGCCTGCAGCTGGTTGGTCCACTCCAGTTCGGCGACCGCCATGAACAGCGGTACGACGCTCAGCTGCGGCGGCACCATCATCGTGCCGATCACCAGCAGCAGCAGGACGTTCTTGGCCCGGAACCGGAGCTTGGCGAAGGCGAACCCCGCGAGCGTCGCGAACAGCACGGTGCTCACCGCGATGGTGCCGGACACGATGACCGTGTTGAACAGCGCCTTGCCCATCGCCCCGTCGTTCCAGGCGACGCTCAGATTGTGGAAGAGGTTCCCGCCGAACCACAGCGGCGGCGGTGTCTCCGCCAGCCGCTGGGTGTCGCGGGACGCGGCGATCGCCGTCCACACGAGCGGAAAGAGCGATCCGACGGTGAACAGGATCAGCACGGCATAGGTGATCCTTCCGCCGTGCAACTGCCTGCCCGCCGTGTTGGCCTTGGTACGCAGCATGCCGGCCCCCTCAGTGGCTCTTCTGCAGCCGCCGTGCGACCAGCCAGTTGGCCAGGCCGATCACGACGAGGATCAGGAACATCGTCCAGGCGACCGCGGAGGCCCGGCCGAGATGGAAGCTGAACCAGCCCTGTTCGTACAGATAGAGGCCCAGCGTCTGGTACTGGTGCGAACCGCCGCCGGACTGCGACTTGCCGAACAGCAGTGGCTCACCGAAGAGTTGGGTCGCGCCGATCGTGGAGACGACCACGGTGAACAGAATGGTCGGCCGCAGCGACGGCACGGTCACGTGCAGGAACTGCCGCCAGCGCGAGGCGCCGTCGATCGCCGCGGCCTCGTACAGATCGGCGGGCACCGCCTGCATGGCGGCGAGGTAGATCAGCGTGTTGTAGCCCGTCCACCGCCAGATGACGATCGTGGACACCGCGATCTGCGAACTCAGGGTGCCGTTCTCCCAGTCGACGCCGTCGATGCCGACGAGCCCCAGCGCCCAGTTGATCATTCCGTAGTCGCGTCCGAAGAGCATCGCGAAGACGAGCGTGGCCGCGGCCACGGAGGTCGCGTACGGCGTGAGCATCGCGACGCGGAAGAACGTGCTGCCGCGCAGCCGGTAGTTGAGCAGATGCGCGAGCCCCAGCGCGATCGCCAGCTGCGGAACGGTGGAGAGCACGCCGATGGTGAACGTGTTCTGCAGCGCGTTCCAGAAGAACTCGTCCTCCATCAGCCGGGCGAAGTTGTGCAGCCCGGCCCACTCCATCTCGGTCGGGTTGTGCAGCGAGACCTTGTGCAGGGAAGCCCAGCCCGTATAGAGCAGCGGGAAGAGCCCGAAGGCCGCGAAGAACAGGAAGAACGGCGAAATGAACGCGTACGGGCTCCACTTGGCGTCCCGCAGGTAGCGCCGGCTGCGCCGGTCCGCGGCACCCCCGCGCCCGCGGGGCGGGCGCGGGGGACGGCGGGCCGGGCTGCCGGCGCCGGTGCCCCCGGCGCCGTCCGTGCGGACGGCGTCCCGGCGCTCCGGGTCGGTCGTCGGCAGTGTCATCGGCTCAGTCCTCGACCGCGTCGTCGATCTTCTTGACGGCCGCGTCCCAGCCCTGCGCGGGCGACTTGCCCTGCTGCTCGACCTGGAGGATGCCGATGTCGGAGATGTACTGCTGGATGAGCAGGTCCTTCGGGCCGAGCACCGCACGCGGCGCGTTCTCGGCGGCCTTCGTGTAGATCTGCCCGGTCGGCGCGTCGCTGAAGTACGGGTGCTTGGCGTCCTTCACGCGCGGCAGTGCCAGCCCCTTCGTGGTGCTGGGGAAGCTGCCCTGCTTCTCGAACACCTTGGCCTGCTGCTCCGGTGCGGTCAGCCAGCGGGCCAGCTTCACGGCCTCGGTCTTGTTCTTGGCGTTCTGCGGTACGGCCAGGAAGGAGCCGCCCCAGTTCGCGGGCTTCGGCGCGGCGGCCACGTCCCACTTGTCCGCGCCCTTCGTGCCGGCCTTCTCCTTGATGTAGCCGAGCATCCAGGGCGGGCAGATGACGCTGGCGAAGCTGCCGTTCGCGTACGCCTGGTCCCACTCCTTGTCGAACTGCTTGAGGCCCGAGGTCATCTTGGCCTCGGACGCCTGCATGGCCAGGTTCCAGGACTCCTTGACGGCCTTGCTCTTCTTGTAGACCAGATTGCCGTCGCGGTCGTAGTTCTTGTCCACGTAGCTGGACACCGAGCCGTTGTAGAGCCCGGCGGCCGAGTCCGTGAACTTCGTCCCCTTCGGGGCCTTCTTCATGTACGTCTCACCCGCGTCGACGTACTTGCCCCAGTCGCCCGCCCACAGCTGGCCGACGTCCTCCCGATCGGTGGGCAGACCGGCCTTCTCGAAGAGGTCCTTGCGGTAGCAGATGCCCATCGGCCCGATGTCCGTACCGATGCCGATGACCTTGCCGTCCTCGGTCTTCGCCTGGTCCCACTTCCAGCCGAGCCAGTCCTCCTTGCGCACCCCCGGCTGCTTGGAGAGGTCCAGGAACTTGTCGGCCTGGACGGTCGCCAGTTCGTTGATGTTGCCGACCTCGACGGCCTGGATGTCGCTCAGACCGCTGCCCGCCGAGAGGTGGTTGAGCAGCGCGGGGTAGTAGTCCTCGGCCCGTTCGGTCGAGTTCTCCTTGACGGTGACGCCGGGGTTCTGCCTCTCGTACTCGTCGTAGAGGCCGGCCTGCTTGTAGCCGAAGACCCCGAACACCCCGACGGAGACGGTGGTGTTGCCCTTGGCGTCGCTTCCTGAACGCGCGGGCTCTTTGCCGTCCTCGGCGCAGCCGGCCAGCGCGCCGCCGCCGAGCAGCGTGGCGAGAGTGGCCGCAGTGAGCGCACGGACGGGCCGTAACCGGGGGCGTGGGGAGGGCTTGGAGCGGGAGATGGCGCGCATGATGCTTCCTCTCGAACGTAAGGGTTCTTGAGTGGGAAGAAGTGTGGGAGCGCTCCCATACGTGATGGGTTGAAGAGTTGCGGCGCCGTGCGAAGGTGTCAAGGAGTCGGACGGCAAGTCGTCGGGAAACGGGTGTAGTTGAATGAGCCGGCACAGCCGGCTCAGACCCTCGGCAGGGAGGCGGAGATGGTCACACCCCGCACCCGGCGCGGCGCCGGGCGGCCGGGCCCCACGCTGGAAGAGGTGGCGGCGCGCGCCGGAGTGGGCCGCGGCACCGTCTCCCGGGTCGTCAACGGCTCGCCCCGGGTGAGCGAACGCACCCGCGCGGCAGTCCAGGAGGCCGTCGCCGAGCTCGGCTACGTGCCCAACCGCGCCGCCCGCGCACTGGCCGCGGGCAGCGCCGACGCCATCGCGCTGGTCGTCCTCGAACCCGAGTCGCGGCTGTTCGCCGAGCCGTACTTCTCCGGCATCCTGCGCGGCGTCAGCGGGGAACTCGCGGACAACGAGCTCCAGTTGCTGGTCACCCTCATACGGGACGAACGCGAGCGGGACCGCTTCGCGCAGTACGCGGCGGCGCACCGCGTCGACGGCGCGCTGCTCGTCTCCGTGCACACCGGCGACCCGCTGCCCGATCTGCTGCGCCGCTCCGGGACTCCGGCCGTACTGGGCGGCCGCCGTTCGGCCGGCGAGACCGTGCCGTACGTCGACTCCGACAATCCGGGGGGAGCGCTGCTCGCGGTGAACCACCTTCTCTCACGCGGAAGACGGACAGTGGCCACCATCACGGGACCGCAGGACATGTACGTCGCCCAGTGCCGGCTGGCGGGTTACCGCGAGGCACTGCGCGCCGCGGGCGTCCCCGACGACGAACGGCTCGTCGCCGCGGCCGACTTCACCGAGCGCGGGGGGCACGCCGCGATGCGCCGGCTCCTGGCGGCCGCGCCGGACGTGGACGCGGTGTTCTGCGCCTCCGACGTGATGGCGGCGGGGGCCCGGATGGCGTTGCGCGAGGCGGGCCGTGAAGTGCCGCGCGACGTCGCGCTCGTCGGCTTCGACGACTCCGCCGTGGCCCGCCACATGGACCCGCCGCTGACCACCGTGCGGCAGCCGATCGAGGAAATGGGCCGGGAGATGGCCCGCATGCTGCTCGAACTGATGGACGTGGGACGGAAAAAAGGGGAGCAGGTGTCCGGATTGCAGCCGCCCGCAAGGGTGCTGCCCACGGAGCTCATCCGCCGCGCATCGTCCTGATCCTGACCGCCTCTCACCCGGCGGACGGTTCACAGTCACCCTGGCGGACGGCTCCCGGATGCGTGCCGGTGCGAACTGTCTTTTGCTCGCTGACATGACATCAGAAACAGGGCGTTTCGCCCGGATAGTGACTATCGGCGCACTCGCTGCCGCGGTCTCCATAGGGGGTGCGGCAGGAAACGCCGCCGCAGCCCCCGCCGCGGCCCCGCAGAGCGACCGGAGCGCACACGGCACGCACAGCACACAGCAGACGCCGCAGCGGGCGGCACAGGGAGGCTGGACCGGCCCGCTGACGGGCGGTTACCGGATCTCCCGCGGATACGGCGTGAAGGGCGACTACGCGGGCGGCCGGCACACGGGTGTCGACCTCGCCGTCCCGGTCGGCACCACCGTCCGCTCCGTCGGCGCGGGCCGGGTGGTCTTCGCCGGACGGTCCGGCGACTACGGCAAGGCCGTCACGGTCCACATGGCCGACGGCAAGTACACGCTCTTCGCGCACCTTTCGAAGATCGGCGTACGCAAGGGGGACTGGGTGAGCGCCGGCAGCTACCTCGGGAAGTCCGGCAACACCGGGCGCAGCTCGGGCCCGCACCTGCACTTCGAGGTGAGAGCGAAGCGCGGCTACGGATCCGACATCAACCCGGTGGCCTACCTCGCACGGAAAGGCATCAGCCTGACGTGACGGACACCACCCCGAACCGGACCGGGCGGGCCCCTCAGGGGCCCGCCCGGTCATGCGTGGTCGGAGTGTTTCGGGAGCGCTCCGGCGGGGTCAGTCGTAGTCGGAGTTGCTCGCGCTGCGCGCCACCGCGGTCAGCAGTGAGCCGATGATCAGGCCGAGAACGAGATAGACGGCCGCCGTACCGATCTTCGCGGGCCAGCTCGCCTGCGAGGTGAACGGCAGCAGCATCACCGCGACCGTGGCCAGCCCGACGATCCACGCGAAGAACCGCTCCGGCTGCGGCGTCGACACCATCAGCAGATGCAGCACCGCCGTGGCCAGCAGCGCGGCGGCCGCGGCGCCCAGCGCCAGGGTGCCGGACGTGGCCAGGACGAGCGTGCCGTGCTTCTGCGGCGCGAAGACCGGGATGTCCAGCACCCCGCGCACCAGCATCAGCGCCACGAAGGCGGCGAGCGCCGCGACCACCGCCGCCATCACCCCGCCTGCCCACAGCCGGCCCGCCGCGACCCGCGGCCGCCGCGGGCCCCGCCCGTAGGGGTCGCGCCCGTACGGATCCTGCCCGTAGGGGTCACCGCCGCCGTAGCCGTACGGGTCCTGCCCGTGGCTCTGGCTGTACTGCTGCTGTCCGTACGGCTGCCCGTACCGCGGGCCCTGCCCCTGACCGCCGGGGCCCTGTCCGTGATCGGGGTAACCCTGCCCCGGATATCCGTCGTACCGCCCGCGTGCAGCTGCCATGGGTCGCGTGTCCCTCCGCTGTGGAGCCAGATCCTCCAAGGCTCTGCCGCCCGCGGAGGCCACGCAACGAGAAGGCCCCCGTTCCGGTTTCCCGGAACGGGGGCCTTCTCCACGAGGGTGAATGACGGGACTTGAACCCGCGACTTCCTGGACCACAACCAGGTGCTCTACCAACTGAGCTACATCCACCACGACCGGCGCGCTTTCTCCGACCGGCCGAGAAAAAGTGTACAGGGTCTTCAGGGGTGCTCGCGCACATGTTTCGTGCGGGCGGTCAGCAGCGGGAGTTCACTGCCGGGGAAGGACGTGCTTCGCCGCGATCTCCTTGGCGGTGTCCGAGTCCGGGCCGGGCTCGGCGACGAACACCGCCTCGCGGTAGTAGCGCAGCTCGGCGATCGACTCGCGGATGTCCGCGAGCGCGCGGTGATTGCCGTTCTTCTCCGGGCTGTTGTAGTAGGCCCGCGGATACCAGCGGCGCGCGAGCTCCTTCACCGAGGACACGTCGACGATGCGGTAATGCAGGTGCTGCTCCAGGGCCGGCATGTCCCGGGCGAGGAAGCCGCGGTCGGTGCCGACCGAATTGCCGCACAGCGGGGCGCGGCCCGCCTCCGGCGCGTACTTCCGTACGTACTCCAGGACCTGCGCCTCGGCCTCGGCGAGCGTGGTGCCGCCGTCCAGCTCCTCGAGCAGGCCGGAGGCGGTGTGCATCTCGCGCACCACCTCCGGCATGGAGGCGAGTGCCGGGGCCGGGGGCCGGACGACGATGTCGACACCGTCCCCGAGCACATTCAGCTCCGAGTCGGTGACCAGGGCCGCCACCTCGATGAGCGCGTCGTCGGACAGCGAGAGCCCGGTCATCTCGCAGTCGATCCACACCATGCGATCGTTCATGCGCTTCACCCTACGTCGCCCGGCCCGGGCTCTGGCCGCGATGGTCCCGGAGGTCTCTGTGCTCCCTCTGGTCCCTGCCCTGGTCCCGGCGGAAGCGCTGCCCCGGCATCCGGGGCGCGTACGCGTCGGACTCCGGCTTGCCCGGGTCGGCGCGCTCCCGGGGCGCGGGCACCGCGCCCCCCGCGCCCGGCTGCTCCCGCTGCGGAGCGCCCGCGGGACGGTCGGCCGGAGCCTCCGTACGTACGGCCGCGTTCGTCTCGCCCGAGCCGCCGGACTCCGGGCGTCGCGCCCGGTACGCGGCCCGGTACGCGGCGGGCGAGGAGCCCAACTGGCGCCGGAAATGGCCCCGCAGGGCCACGGGGGAGCGGAAACCGCAGCGGCCCGCGACCTCGTCGACCGAGTAGTCGGAGGTCTCCAGCAGCCGCTGCGCCTGGAGCACCCGCTGCGTGATCAGCCACTGCAGGGGAGCGCTCCCAGTCAGGGAACGGAAACGCCGGTCGAAGGTGCGGCGGGACATATAGGCACGCGCGGCGAGGGTCTCCACGTCGAATTGTTCGTGCAGGTGCTCCAGCGCCCACGCGACGACCTCGGCGAGCGGATCGGAGCTGATCTCCTCTGGTAAGGAGCGGTCGAGCTGCCGTGCGTGCGCCCCGGGCTCCACGCTGTTGCCGCGCCGCGGCGGGACGACGAGCCGCCGCGCGAGCGCGCCGGCCGCCTCCGCTCCGTGGTCCGTGCGGACGACGTGCAGGCACAGGTCGATCCCGGCGGCGGTGCCCGCCGAGGTGAGGATGTCCCCGTCGTCCACGAAGAGTTCGCGCGGATCGACGTGAACGGCCGGATAGCGCTTGGCGAGCGTCGGCGCGTACATCCAGTGCGTCGTGGCCGGACGGCCGTCCAGCAGCCCGGCGGCCGCGAGGACGAAGGCACCCGTGCACAGCCCGACGATGCGGGCCCCCTCCTCGTGTGCACGGCGCAGCGCGTCCAGCGCGGCCACGGGCGGTGGCTGGGTGATGGACCGCCAGGCGGGCACCACGACAGTGCCCGCGCGGGACAGTGCCTCCAGCCCGTACGGCGCGCTCAGCTGCAGCCCTCCGGTGGTGCGCAGCGGCCCGTCCTCGCCACCGCACACCAGCAGCCGGTAGCGCGGCACGCCGGCGTCCTGGCGGTCGATGCCGAACACGGAGAGCGGGATGGAGCTCTCGAATATGGGACCCCCGCTGAAGAGCAGCACGGCCACGATCTCGCGGCGGCGGCGTGCGGCCAGCTTACGGGTCGTCACCGGGCCGTTTGTGGAGTCCTCGTGGCTCTTTGGAACGCTCACCGGAAGTCAGCCCCCCTCAATCGTCGCGTCCTCATCGTTCCTGCACGTCTCCCCCGCGGCGATAGCCAAGATCGAATCTACTGTGTCGGATGAGGTCAGCGGGACAAGTTCGGCACCCGACGCTATGTCGATAAGGCAACTTGGCGTGAAGCATTCGATCACGAAGCGTTCCACTCGGCGACGCAGCTGGGAAGTGCGCATGCCGTCCCTGCCCCATCGCCGTAGGCCGCACACGTGACCGGCAGTCCTTTCCTCCCAGGTGGCAAGGGGGTTGAGGAGGGGTCACGGCAAGGAACGCTACTCGGATGGAACTTGGCCGAAAACGACGGGGTACGGATGCGCGATTCGGTCACTCCGGGGGCGTGCGCCGTCGCCGACTGCCGTACGCGGGCGCGTAGTTGAGGCGCTTGTCACAGAGAACGCTGGTGACGGCCGCCGCGATGTGAGCCCTCACCGGGCCGCCGCCGGCGGTCGCGCTGCGGGCCGGGCGCCCGGGTGGCGAACTTCGCGCGCGTGCGCTCGGATTCGCGGAGCAGGCCACGGCATACGACGGTCACGGCGGCCAAGCCGATCGACGTACCGAACGCGCCCGGCAGCGACGACCCGCACACCAGCAGAACGACGAGGACAAGTGCGCTGCTGAACGCCGACCAGCGGACGACCTCTGTCACCGGATCGGGGGAGCGCGCACCGTGGGCCGGTGCGGCTTCCGGGGCGCTCCGTGGCGCAGGGGGGACGGCGGCGGCCGGCGCGGACTCCGGACGGGTGTCGGAGGAGAGGGTGTGCGGGGCGGCTGGAGCGGAGAGCGGTGCGGGCACGCCCTGCTCAACGCGCTGCCCGGGGTGCCGGTCACTGGCGGGGCGCGGCGCGGGGGCCTGTAAGGGGCGCGGCCGGGCATTGCGCAAAGCCCCACGCTCAGGCATGCTCCGCTCCCTGGGAAACGCAGCGCCCGCGGCGCGTACGCCCCTCAGCCTCTGGGCAACGGGGGAGTACCGCCGTACCCTCGGGGTAGGGAGTTGAAAAGGCCATTCCCGGTCGACATCCCAGGTTCAAGACCGCAGTCCCGCACCCACGAGAGCGCACCATCGCCCGCCGTCCTCCGCACAGAGGCCTCCCTTCGCCGAGACATCATGGCTGGACACGAGATCCCCGAACCAGCGGACCGCAAGCAGGTCGCCGATCCGACAGTGATCCCCGAGGTGGCGGAAGAAGCACGCCATTCCTGCGATCCGGCGTTTCAGCACGGCGTCGTCGTGGGATTCGACGGCTCCACATCGAGTGAGCGCGCCCTCGCGTACGCCATCGGCATGGCCGGCCGCTCCGGCTCCGGCCTCATCATCGTGCACGTGGCGAACCGGCTGCCCACCACCGTGTGGGCCGGCTGTGAGCCGCCCGTCTTCGTCGACGTCCCCGACCACCGCACCGAGGTGCTCGGACTCGAACTCGCCTGTGCGGAGCACCTGTCGGACGTTCCGTGGATCCTCGTGGAGCGCGGCGGCGACATCTGCCACGAGCTGGAAGAGGTCGGGCAGGAGTACGAGGCGGACGCCATCGTCGTCGGCTCGACGCACGGCCTGGTCGGGCGCATCTTCGGCTCGGTCGCGGGCCGGCTCGCGCGCCGCGCGCAGCGCCCCGTCGTCGTCATTCCCTGACGCGCGGCCACTCGTTCGGGGGCGCGCCGTCAACTTGCCCCCGTCTACGGGTGATTCAGTACACCGCGGTCGATAAGTCTACTCAGCCGTAGAGGTGGATTGTGCGCTTGTGATGGGCATATACGGAGGACCGGGTACCTGAACGGCGAGCTGCCGGACGGGAGGTGACGGTCCCGCCACGGTGGCCCACCAGCCGGCGTAATGGGCGACGCCGGCTCAGGGGAGGCGGAATCCCGCGCAGTTGGTGGCCTGCGCGGGGTTCCGCCCATCTCCCGGAGCGGCCCGGGCCGCTCCGGTGCCGGCCCGGAGCTCCGACGTCACTCCACGGTGACGGACTTGGCCAGGTTGCGCGGCTTGTCGATGTCCCGGCCCAGCGCCAGCGCCGTGTGGTACGCGAGGAGTTGGAGCGGCAGACCCATCAGGATCGGGTCCAGCTCGGGCTCGCTCTGCGGCACCAGGATCGTGTGGTCCGCCTTCTCCTGCTCCTGGTGCGCCACGGCGAGGATCTGCCCGCTGCGGGCCTTGATCTCCTCCAGGGTGGCGCGGTTCTTGTCCAGCAGATCGTCGTCCGGGAGGATCGCGACGGTCGGCACGGCGGGCTCGATCAGCGCGAGGGGGCCGTGCTTCAGCTCGGAGGCCGGGTAGGCCTCGGCGTGGATGTACGAGACCTCCTTCAGCTTCAGGGAGGCCTCCCGGGCCACGGGGTAGCCCCGCACCCGGCCGACGAACATCATGCTCTTGGCCTGGGCGTACACCTCGGCGAGCTTCGCGATCTCCGGCTCGGAGTCCATGATCTGGGAGATCTGCTCCGGCAGCTTGCGCAGCCCGGCGATGATGCGCTTGCCGTCGGCGACGGACAGGTCGCGGATCCGGCCCAGGTGCAGGGCCAGCAGCCCGAAGGCGACAGCCGTGTTGGTGAAGCACTTCGTGGACACGACGCAGACCTCGGGCCCGGCGTGCACGTACATGCCGCCGTCCGCCTCACGGGCGATGGCGGAGCCGACGACGTTGACGACGCCGAGCACCCGGGCGCCCTTCCGCTTCAGCTCCTGCACGGCGGCGAGCGTGTCGTAGGTCTCGCCGGACTGGCTGACCGCGATGTAGAGGGTGTCCGGGTCGACGACCGGGTTGCGGTAGCGGAACTCGCTGGCGGGCTCGGCGTCCGCGGGGATCCGGGCCAGCTCCTCGATGAGCTGGGCACCGATCATGCCCGCGTGGTACGCCGAACCGCAGCCGAGGATCTTCACCCGGCGCATGGTGCGCGCCTCGCGCGCGTCCAGGTTGAGGCCGCCGAGGTGCACGGTCGCGAAGCGGTCGTCGATCCGGCCGCGCAGCACGCGGTCCACGGCGTCGGCCTGCTCGGCGATCTCCTTGTGCATGTACGTGTCGTGGCCGCCCATGTCGTACGACTCGGCCGCCCACTCGACGGTCTCGGGCGAGGCCGACGTACGGGAGCCCTCCGTGGTGTACGTGCGGTAGTCGTCGGCGGTGATGGTGGCCATCTCGCCGTCGTCGAGGGTGACGACCTGGCGGGTGTGCGTGACGAGCGCCGCGACGTCGGAGGCCACGAACATCTCGTGCTCGCCGATGCCGAGGATCACGGGGGAGCCGTTGCGGGCGACGACGATCCGGTCCGGGAAGTCGGCGTGCAGCACGGCGATGCCGTAGGTGCCCTCGATGTGCCGCAGCGCCTCCTGGACCTTGGCCTCCAGGTCGGCCGCCTGGGAGCGGCCGATGAGGTGCGCGAGCACCTCGGTGTCGGTCTCGGAGATGAACTCCACGCCGTCCGCGGTGAGCTTGGCGCGCAGCTCGGACGCGTTGTCGACGATGCCGTTGTGCACGACGGCGACCTTGCCGTCCGCGTCCGGGTGCGGGTGGGCGTTCACGTCGTTGGGGGCGCCGTGGGTGGCCCAGCGGGTGTGCGCGATGCCGGTGGTGCCGGCGAACCGCTTGGGGAGCCGGTCGCGCAGATCGCGGACCCGGCCCTTGGACTTCGCGGTCTTCAGGCCCGCGCTCTTGCCCGTACCGCTGCTGTGGACGGCGATACCGGCGGAGTCGTAGCCGCGGTACTCCAGACGCTGCAGGCCCTCCAGAAGCAGGGGTGCCGCTTCACGCTTGCCGATATATCCCACGATTCCGCACATGCTGGCTGCTGCCTCTCCCTGAACCGGACGGTGATGAACGTGTGGTGCTGCGAGTCGAGACCCGCCGGGCCGGACGCCGGTTCCGTCATCCGTAGACGATGCGGCGCAGCTGACGGAGCGAGAGCCGGGCGGGTGCGACGGCCCGGTGCGGGAGCTCCGCGGAGATCCGCTCGAAGATCTCCGTGTTCTGCAGGCCCCCGGAGCGCAGCTCGCGGTGGCGGCGGCGGACGAACTCCTCTGCGGTCTCGTCGAAGTACGCCAGCACGTCGAGCACGACCCGGGCCGCCTCGCCGCGCTGCAGCGGCGTGGTGCGGACCAGATGGTCGATGAGGTCGTCGTGGACCGGCGTCCGAGTGTCGAGCACCTGTCGATAGTGGGGTCTCGACGGGGGAAGTGCAAGAATCCTGCCCGATATCGGGCAGGATCGCGTGCGACAGGCCGGAATTGGTCTACACCTTGACCGCTTCTGGGGTCGGCGGTACGAGTGAGGGTCTGCGCGACCGCACCACGCTTGCCGTTCGTCCCCATCCCGTACGAGCCCGTGGAGGGATCGCCCGTGAGACGGCTCAGACCACTGCTGCTGTGTGCCGCGTTACTCGCCACCGCGGTGCCCGGATCCACCGCCCTCGCCGCGGCCCCGGAGCCGCGCGACAGCGCGGAGACCGCCCGCTCCTCCGCACCCCGGCCGCTCGGCCAGGTGATCCCCGCGCCGGCCTCCGTACGGGAGGGAAGCGGGAGCTTCACCCTCGGGGAGCGGACCCCGATCCGGGTGACCGGGCCCGGCGGCGCCGCCCGCAAGGCCGGCGAGCAACTCGCCGCGCTGCTCCGCCCGTCCACCGGCTACGCGCTGCCCGTCACCACGAAACCGGGCCCCGACGGCATCCAACTGCGGCTCACAGCCGGCGCGGACGACCGGGCACGGCACGGCGCCGAGGGATACCGGCTGGACGTGGACCGGAAGGCCGCCGTCATCCGGGCCGCCACCGGGGCCGGCCTCTTCCACGGCGTACAGACCCTGCGGCAGCTGCTGCCCGCGGCCATCGAGGCGCGCGGCGAGCGTCCCGGACCGTGGAAGGTGGCCGCCGGAACGCTCACCGACAAACCCCGCTACGCCTACCGCGGCGCGATGCTCGACGTCTCCCGGCACTTCCTGGAGACCGAGCAGGTCAAGCGCTACATCGACCAACTCGCCCTGTACAAGGTCAACAAGCTGCATCTGCATCTCTCCGACGACCAGGGCTGGCGGATCGCCATCGACTCGTGGCCGAAGCTCGCGACGTACGGCGGCAGCACGGAGGTCGGCGGCGGCGCGGGCGGCCACTACACCAAGCAGCAGTACCGGGAGATCGTCCGCTACGCCGCCGAGCGGCATCTGACGGTCGTGCCCGAGATCGACATGCCCGGACACACCAACGCGGCCCTCGCCTCGTACGCGGAGCTGAACTGCGACGGCAAGGCGCCGCCCCTCTACACGGGCATCGAGGTCGGCTTCAGCTCGCTGTGCGTGCCGAAGGAGATCACGTACGACTTCGTGGACGACGTGGTGCGGGAGATCGCGGCCATGACCTCCGGCCCCTACCTGCACATCGGCGGCGACGAGGCGCACGCGACCAGCCACGAGGACTATGTGCGGTTCATGGACCGGGCGCAGGAGTCGGTGCGGAAGTACGGGAAGACGGTCGTGGGCTGGCACCAGCTGACCGGCGGCAATCCGGTGAAGGGCGCGGTCGCCCAGTACTGGGGCACGGAGGGGAACGAGAAGGAGGTCGCCGACGCCGCGAAGAAGGGCACCCGCATCGTCATGTCGCCCGCGAACCGCGCCTACCTCGACATGAAATACAACAAGGACACGCCCCACGGCCTGAGTTGGGCCGGATACGTGGAGGCCCGACAGTCCTACGACTGGGACCCGGGCAGCCTGGTGCAGGGCGTACCGGGCGAGGCGGTGCTCGGGGTCGAGGCGCCGCTGTGGACGGAGACGCTCGCCACGGACGACCAGATCGAATTCATGGCCTTCCCGCGGCTGCCCGGCATCGCGGAGCTCGGCTGGTCGCCCGCGGCGACGCACGGCTGGGACGGCTACCGGGAGCGACTGGCGCAACAGGCGCCGCGCTGGGAGGAGTTGGGGGTCGACTACTGGCGGTCGCCCGAGGTGCCCTGGCCCGCACGGTGACGCGAACCGGCGGTGAGGAGTCGGGTCCGGTGGGCGGCCGGGTCCGGTGGGCCGGTGGTCAGAACTGGTCGAGGACCGACTTCTTGGCCAGGGCGAACTCGTCGTCCGTCAGCACCCCGCTCCGGTGCAGCTCACCCAGCTCCCGCAGCCGGCGCAGCAGCACGTCGTGACCGGCGTCGCCGTGCCCGTCGGCGTCGGCACCCGCCCCCGGCCCGGCCTTCGCGGCCGGGGACGGGGGCGGCTCCGGCAGGCGCCCCGAGAGCCGGGAGACGGCGGCACCGTGCGGATGCGGCAGCCGGGCCACGACGGCGGCCGCCAGCAGCACCGAACCGCCGGTCTCCCTGGCCTGCCGGACACCCCACAGCACAAGGCAGTTGGGGTCGTGCTGCGGCCTGAGAGAGAGCTGCTTGCCGTGCGGGCGGATACGGAGACTGCCGCTCTCCCAGCCGATCGCCGGGGTCCACTCCACGCCCTCCAGGTCCTCCAGGGTGAACGTCCGCGGGCCGGCGTGGGTCTTGCTCTCCTCCGCCATCCAGTTCCACTCCAGGTGGATCCGCTCCCCGTCGAAGGAGGCCGTGCCGTCCGTGCCGTTGGCGGTCAGCGGGACGGGCGGGCCCGGCAGGAGAAAGCGGTCGCAGGGCGAGTCGGGTATCCGCTCCAGCAGCAGGGCGTTCCGCACCTCGTCCACGAAATACTCGGCGACGCCCATCCGGTCCTTCTCCACGGCCAGTTGGTACGGATCGGAGGCGTCCGGCAGCCGCCCGCTGGCGACCTGTGCCAGCGGATCGGCACCGTCCCGCAGCCGGAGCCGCAGCCGGCCGCCCTTGCGGCCCGGCTCGAAGGCGATCCCGGCCACGGCCGCCAACGGCACCGCCACCTCACCCAACGACCTGCGCAGCTGGGCGACTTGCCGTTCGGCGCCCGGAACGATCCGCACGGTGTCCCCGTCGAACGTCCAGGTGCCGGCGCGCTGGATGATTTCCGCCATGCGGCGATTATGCCCGCTTTCGTCCAGGCGACAGGTGGCCCGTCCGCAGTTCCCGCCGGGCAGGGGCCGCCGCCGTCCCGTGACAGCGGCGGCCGGGTCCCGGCGCCGGGTGTCAGTCCGCGCCGACGCCCAGCTCCCTTGCCACCAGCAGCCGTTGGACCTCGCTCGTGCCCTCGCCGATCTCCAGGATCTTGGAGTCCCGCCACATGCGGGCCACGGGATACTCGTTCATGAAGCCGTAGCCGCCGTGGATCTGGGTGGCCTCCCGCGCGTTCGTCACCGCGCTCTCCGAGGAGTACAGCTTGGCCAGCGCCGCCTCCTTCTTGAACGGCTCGCCCGCCAGCAGCCGGGACGCCGCGTCCCGCCAGGCCAGCCGCGAGGTGTGGGCCCGCATCTCCATGTCGGCGAGCTTGAACTGGATGGCCTGGTTCGCCCCGATGGGCTTGCCGAAGGCCGTACGGGTGTTGGCGTAGACGGTCGACTCGTCCACACAGCCCTGCGAGAGACCGGTGGCCAGCGCGGCGATCGCGATCCTGCCCTCGTCGAGTATCCGCAGGAACTGGGCGTATCCGCGGCCCTCTTCACCGAGCAGATTGGCCTCCGGGACGCGCACCCCGTCGAACGACAGCTCATGGGTGTCGGAGGCGTTCCACCCGACCTTGGAGTAGGCGGGGGCGACCGTGAAGCCCGGAGTGCCGGACGGCACGATGACCGTCGAGATACGGGGCGCGCCGTCCGGCTTGCGGCCGGTGACGGCGGTGACCGTGACAAGACCGGTGATGTCCGTACCGGAGTTGGTGATGAACGACTTGGTGCCGTTGATCACCCACTCGCCGGTGCTCTCGTCCCGTACCGCCGTGGTGCGGGTGCCGCCGGCGTCCGAGCCGCACTCCGGCTCGGTCAGGCCGAAGGCACCGAGCATCTGGCCGGAGCACAGCCGGGGCAGCCACTCCCGCTTCTGCTCCTCCGTGCCGAACCGGAACACCGGCATCGCGCCCAGGGAGACCCCGGCCTCCAGGGTGATGGCGACGGAGGAGTCGACCCGGGCCAGCTCCTCCAGGGCGACGCAGAGCGCGAGATAGTCCCCGCCCATCCCGCCGTACTCCTCGGGGAAGGGCAGGCCGAACAGCCCCATGTCTCCCATCTGACGGACGATGTCGTACGGAAACTGGTGCTGCTCGTAGAACTCGCCGATCTTGGGGGCCACCACATCGTGGGCGAACTGCTCCACGGTGCGCCGGAGTTCCTCGTGCTCGGGGGAGAGGCGGTGGTCCAGGGACATGCTGCTCACTGCTCCTTCCGCTCCGGCCGCTCCTCGTGGGAGGCGGCGGAGCGCTGCGGGGTGCCGTCGGCGCCGGTGAGCGCACGCACGGTACGGGAGGGGCTGGGGCGTCCGAGCCGGTCCGCCATCCACACGCTGGTGGCGGTGAGCCGGGCCAGATCGACTCCGGTGCCGATGCCGAGGCCGTGCAGCATCCACACGAGGTCCTCGGTGGCGAGATTGCCGGTGGCGCTCTTGGCGTACGGGCAGCCGCCCAGGCCGCCGGCCGAGGCGTCCACGGTGGTCACCCCGCGCTGCAGGGCGGCGAGAGTGTTGGACAGTGCCTGGCCGTAGGTGTCGTGGAAGTGCACGGCGAGGCGGTCGACAGGCACCCCCGCCTCGGTCAACGCGCCCAGCAGCGCGGCGACATGGCCGGGGGTGGCGACGCCGATGGTGTCGCCGAGGCTCAGCTCGTCGCAGCCCATGCCGAGCAGGGCCCGGCACACCCGCACCACCTGGGCGGGCGGCACCGGCCCCTCCCAGGGATCGCCGAAGCACATCGACACATAGCCGCGCACCTGCCGGCCGTCCTCCTTGGCGCGGGCGACCACCGGCTCGAACACGGCGAGGGACTCGTCGAGCGAACGGTTGAGATTGGCCCGGGCGAAGGACTCGGTGGCACTGGCGAACACCGCGATGTACGGGCAGCCGTGCGCCGCGGCACGCTCCGCACCCCGCGCGTTGGGCACCAGCACCGGCAGCCGGGTGTCCGCGGGAAGGTCGCCGAGGAGGGGCATCAGCTGCTCGGCGTCGGCGAGTTGGGGCACCCACTTGGGGTGGACGAAGCTGGTGGCCTCCACGGTGGTGAGCCCCGCCTCCCGCAGGCGGTGGATGAACTCGGCCTTCACCTCGACGGGAACGGTCTCCGCCTCGTTCTGCAGGCCGTCACGGGGGCCGACCTCGTGGATCCGCACCGCTGAGGGCAGGCCGTCGGCGGGGAAGCGCATCGGCAGGCCGGGGGGATGCTCGGTCATGAGGGGTCCGCCTCCTGCTCGGGGATCTGCTGCTCTGTGGCGTGCGGTTCGACGACGGCGAGCACCTGGTCCATGGCGACGCTGCTGCCGGCGGTCACATCCAGCTCGGTGACCGTGCCGTCGCAGGGGGCGGTGATGACGTGCTCCATCTTCATCGCCTCGACGACGAGCAGACTCTGGCCCGCCGTGACGTGGTCCCCGGCGGCCGCCTTGACGACGGTGACGGTGCCCGGCATCGGGGCGGTCAGCGTGTCGGCGCCGTGCGCGCCCGCGGCGCCGCGCAGCGCTTCGGCGACCGGATCGTGGTCCTGCAGATGCCAGCTGTCGCCGTCCCGGCCGAGCCACCGGCCGCCGGGCCCCGCCGCGTACGCGAAGGTGTGCGTGACACCGTCGAACTCCAGCCGCACCGTGCCCCGTTGCTCCGTTCCCAGACGTCCCCCGTCCGGTCGGCCCGTGTCCGGGGAGAGCCGTGCGGGCCGCGGGGTGCCGTCCGGGCCCACCCGCACCTCGGCCTCGTGGGCCCGGCCCCGTACGGACACCGTCACCGGAGGGCGGCCCGGCACCCGCAGCGGATGCGGGGTCCAGACGGGCGGGGCGCCGAGCCGCCAGCCGGACGGCACCGAGAACGGGTCGGTCCATCCCGCGCCGGACGGCTCCAGAGCCGCGTGCCGCAGCAGGGCCGCGGCCGCCAGCACCTCGTCGGGCACCGTGGACGGCACCAGCGTGTGCGCGGAGCGGTCCACCAGGCCCGTGTCCAGCTCGCCCGCCGTCACTTCGGGAAGCGCCAACAGGGCGCGCAGGAAACCGGTGTTGGTGTCCACACCGAGGACGGTCGTGGCGGCCAGCGCGACGCGCAGTCTGCGCAGCGCGGTGGGCCGGTCGGGGCCGTGGGCGACGACCTTGGCCAGCATCGGGTCGTACACGGTGCCGACCTCGGTGCCCTCCGCGAGCCCCGAGTCGGTGCGCACCCCGTCGCCCGCCGGCTCGTGCAGGGAGAGCACCGTGCCCGCCGAGGGGAGGAAGTCCACGCGCTCCCCGTCCCCCGCGGGGCGGGCGGTCTCCGCGCAGATCCGGGCCTCCACGGCGTGTCCGTGCAGCGTGATGTCGTCCTGTTCGTACGGCAGTTGCTCGCCGGCGGCGACGCGCAGCTGCCACTCGACGAGATCCAGGCCGGTGATCATTTCCGTCACGGGGTGCTCGACCTGGAGCCTGGTGTTCATCTCCATGAAGAAGTGGGCGGCCGGGTCGTCGCCCGGCACGATGAACTCGACCGTGCCCGCGCCGCGGTAGCCGCAGGACTGCGCGGCGCGCACCGCCGCCTCGCCCATCGCCGCGCGGGTGGCCTCGTCCAGCAGCGGGCTGGGAGCCTCCTCCACGATCTTCTGGTGGCGGCGCTGCAGCGAGCACTCCCGCTCGCCGAGATGCAGCACCTTCCCGTGCCCGTCGGCCAGCACCTGGATCTCGATGTGGCGGGGCCGGTCGATCCAGCGCTCCACCAGCAGCGTGTCGTCGCCGAAGGAGCCGCGGGCCTCCCGCCGCGCCGCCGCGATCTCCTCCTCCAGCGCGGAGCTGTCCCGCACCAGTCGCATGCCCTTGCCCCCGCCGCCCGCCGAGGGCTTCAGCAGCACCGGCATGCCGATCTCCCGTGCCGAGGCGGCCAGTTCACCGTCGGTGAGGCCGCTCCCGGAGGAGCCGGGCACCACCGGGACACCCGCCTCGTGCACCGTCTCCTTGGCGCGGATCTTGTCGCCCATCAGCGCGATCGCCTCGGCAGGCGGGCCGATGAAGACCAGCCCGGCGTCCGTGCAGGCCCGCGCGAACGCGGCGTTCTCCGCCAGGAAGCCGTAGCCCGGGTGCACCGCCTGCGCGCCCGTGCGCCGCGCCGCCTCCAGCAGCCGCTCCGCCGACAGATAGCTCTCGGCGGCCGGCGCAGGACCGATGCGCACCGCCGTGTCCGCCTCCCGGACGTGCCGGGCGCCGGCGTCCGCGTCGCTGTAGACGGCGGCCGAGCGGACGCCCAGCGCCCGCAGCGTACGGATCACCCGCACCGCGATCTCCCCGCGGTTGGCCACCAGCACGGTGTCGAACATCGCCACAGTCCCCGTCCCCTTCGCCGTCCCCGTCACCGAATCCGCCGTCACCATGTCCGTCACCGCCGCCGTCACATCCGGAAGACGCCGAAGCCGGGAGCCTTCGGATCCCGGTGCGGAAGCGGGGAGTTGGCGCAGGCGGTGAGGGCCAGGCCCAGCACCGTCCTGGTCTCCAGCGGGTCGATGACGCCGTCGTCCCACAGCCGCGCCGTCGCGTAGTAGGCGTTGCCCTGCTCCTCGTACTGCGCGCGCACGGGTGCGCGGAACGCCTCCTCGTCCTCCGCGCTCCACTCCTCGCCGCGCGCCTCCATCTGGTCGCGCTTGACGGTGGCCAGCACGGAGGCGGCCTGCTCGCCGCCCATCACGGAGATCTTGGCGTTGGGCCACATCCACAGGAAGCGGGGGCCGTAGGCGCGGCCGCACATCGAGTAGTTGCCCGCGCCGTAGGAACCGCCGATGACGACGGTCAGCTTCGGCACCCGCGTGGTGGCGACGGCCGTCACCATCTTCGCGCCGTGCTTGGCGATGCCGCCCGCCTCGTAGTCCCTGCCGACCATGAAGCCGGAGATGTTCTGGAGGAAGAGCAGGGGGATGCCGCGCTGGTCGCACAGCTCGATGAAGTGGGCGCCCTTCTGGGCGGATTCGGAGAACAGGATGCCGTTGTTGGCGACGATGCCGACCGGATGGCCCTGGATCCGGGCGAAGCCGGTGACCAGCGTGGTGCCGTACTCCGCCTTGAACTCGTGGAAACGGGAGCCGTCCACCACGCGCGCGATGACCTCCCGCACGTCGTATGCCGTGCGCGAGTCGACCGGGACCGCGCCGTACATCCCGGCGGGGTCGACGGCGGGCTCCTCCGCGGGCCGCACCGACCAGGGGGCGGGGCCGCGCGGGGGGAGGGTGCCCACGATGTCCCGCACGGTCCGCAGGGCGTGCGCGTCGTCCTCCGCGAGGTGGTCGGTCACCCCGGAGACGCGGCTGTGCACCTCGCCGCCGCCCAGCTCCTCGGCGGTGACGACCTCGCCCGTCGCGGCCTTCACCAGCGGCGGGCCGCCCAGGAAGATGGTGCCCTGGCCGCGCACGATGACGGCCTCGTCGCTCATGGCCGGCACATAGGCGCCGCCCGCCGTGCAGGAACCCAGCACCGCGGCGACCTGCGGAATGCCGGCGGCGGACATCCGCGCCTGGTTGTAGAAGATGCGGCCGAAGTGCTCGCGGTCCGGGAAGACTTCGTCCTGCATGGGCAGGAAGGCGCCGCCGGAGTCGACGAGATAGACGCACGGCAGGCTGTTCTCCAGCGCGACGTCCTGCGCGCGCAGATGCTTCTTCACCGTCATCGGGTAGTACGTACCGCCCTTGACCGTGGCGTCGTTGGCCACCACGACCACCTCGCGGCCCGCCACCCTGCCGATCCCGGCGATCACGCCGGCGGCCGGCGCGGCCCCCTCGTACATCCCGTCGGCGGCCAGCGGCGCCAGCTCCAGGAACGGCGAGCCCGGGTCGAGCAGCGCGTCCACCCGGTCCCGGGGGAGGAGCTTGCCGCGCTCGGTGTGCCGGGCGCGGGCCCGCTCGCCGCCGCCCAGCCGGGCCGCAGCGAGCTTCTCGCGCAGCCGCGCGGCCAGCTCGCGGTGTCCCGCCTCGTTGCCCCGGAACTCCTCGGAGGCGGGATCCGCGCCGGTGCGCAGCGCGGGCGCGGTGTCCGGCGTGAACTCCGCTGCCGGTGCGGTCCGTTCGTCCATGCGGTCCGGGCCCCCTTGCCACGACTGCGCGCCCGCCACGACGGCGCGAGTTAGTGCTCGTTAACCTGTTGCGGCCAGGTTAACGCTCACTAACTCGGCTGTCTAGAATGAATCCATGAGAACCGAGACGGGGGCCACCGGGTCCGCTGTGCCGACCCGCCGTGACCAGATCCTCCGGGAGGCCGCCCGGCTGTTCGCCGAGCGCGGCTTCCACGGCGTGGGGGTCGACGAGATAGGGGCGGCGGTCGGCATCAGCGGCCCCGGTCTGTACCGGCACTTCGCCGGCAAGGACGCGATGCTCGCCGAGCTGCTGGTGGGCATCAGTGAACGGCTCTACGAGGGCGGCCGGATGCGGGTCGCGGAGTCGGCCGCGGCGGCCAGCGGTCCCGAGGCGGTGCTGGACGCGCTGATCTCCGGGCACATCGACTTCGCCCTCGACGACCGCTCGCTCATCACCGTCCACGACCGGGAGCTCGACCGGCTGCGGGACACCGACCGCAAGCAAGTGCGCAAGCTGCAGCGGCAGTACGTGGAGCTGTGGGTGGACGCCGTGCGGCAGGTCTATCCGGCGCTGACCGAGCTGGAGGCGCGGGTCTGTGTGCACACGGTCTTCGGGCTGCTCAACTCCACGCCCCATCTGAGCGGCAGTTCGGCGCTGCCCGGCCGGCAGGCCACGGCCGCGCTGCTGCACCGCCTCGCGCGCGGGGCGTTCGCCGCCGCCTCTGGACAGCCGGTGTGACCGGTGGGTAGCTTGACGCGAGGAGCTCTGAGCAAGCGCTTAGCCAAGCTGGCGGGGCCGAGCGGGTGCCGCGGCAGCGGAGCTGTTGCCAGAGCGGGGCGTGTCAGAGCGGGACTTGAGGAGGCAGGCAGTGCGGCGCACGGTGTTCAACGAGGACCACGAGGCGTTCCGGCAGACCATCCGCGGCTTCATCGAGGCGGAGGTCGTGCCCTACTACCCGGAGTGGCAGGAGCAGGGGTACGTCCCGCGTGATCTCTACAAGAAGCTCGGCGAGCTGGGCGTGTTCGGCATCGAGGTCCCCGAGGAGTACGGCGGCGCCGGCGAGGCCAGCTTCAAGTTCAACGCGGTCATCACCGAGGAGTGCGCCCGCGCCGGCGTCAGCTTCGGCGGCTCCAGCGTGCACACGGCGCTCTGCCTGCCGTACATCCTGAAGTACGGCAACGAGGAGCAGAAGAAGCGCTGGCTACCGGGCTTCGTCTCGGGCGACATCATGACGGCCATCGCGATGACCGAGCCGGGCACCGGGTCCGACCTCGCGGGCATGAAGACCACGGCGAAGCTGTCCGAGGACGGCACGCACTACGTCCTGAACGGCGCGAAGACCTTCATCACCGGCGGCGTCCAGGCCGACCGTGTGATCGTGTGCGCCCGCACGGCCCCGGCCACCCCGGAGGACCGCCGCGCCGGCATCACCCTCCTGGTGGTGGACACCAAGTCCGAGGGCTACGCCGTCGGCCGCAAGCTCGACAAGCTCGGCCTGCGCGCCTCCGACACGGCGGAACTCTCCTTCACCGACGTCAAGGTGCCCGTCGAGGACCTGCTCGGCGAGGAGGGCAAGGCCTTCTCGTACCTCGGCCAGAACCTGCCGCAGGAGCGGCTGGGCATCGCGCTCGGCGCGTACGCGCAGTCGGCCGCCGCGGTGCGGTTCGCGCACGACTACGTGAAGGAGCGGACGGTCTTCGGCAAGGAGGTCGCCTCCTTCCAGAACACCAAGTTCGTGCTGGCGGACTGCAAGGCCGACGTGGACGCGATGGAGGCGGTCGTCGACCGCGCGCTGGAGGCGCTGGACGCGGGCGAGCTGACGCCCGCCGACGCGGCCTCCGCGAAGCTGTTCACCACCGAGCTGGCCGCCAAGGTCATCGACAAGTGCCTCCAGCTGCACGGCGGTTACGGCTACATGCTGGAGTACAAGATCTCCAACCTGTACGCGGACACCCGTGTCTCGCGCATCTACGGCGGCACCAGCGAGGTCATGCGGTCGATCGTCGCGAAGTCCATGGGGCTGTGAACAGAACCGTTACCAGGGCTGTGACCTGCGTCGTAACCGTTGGTAATGCGCGGCGGGCAGAATCGTCGGCATGAGTCACGAACTGACGTCCCTGCTCGATCTGCTCGACCTGGAGCAGATCGAGCAGGACATCTTCCGCGGCGACAGCCGCGCGTCCGTCGTCCCCCGGGTGTTCGGCGGACAGGTCGCCGCACAGGCGCTCGTCGCCGCCTGCAGAACGGTGCCCGACGGACGCCTCCCGCACTCCCTGCACGCGTACTTCCTGCGCGCGGGGGACCCCGGGGCACCCATCGTCTACACGGTGGACCGGATCAGGGACGGCAGGTCGTTCACCACGCGGCGCGTGGTCGGAGTGCAGCACGGCCAGCCCATCTTCCATCTGTCGGCGTCCTTCCAGACGTTCGAGGAGGGACTGGAGCACCAGGAGCCGATGCCGGAGGCGCCGGACCCGGAGACCCTGCCGACGGCGGAGGAGATGCTCCCGCGGTACGCGCACCTGTTCCGGGACGAGGACGTGCCGCGCCGGCTGATCCGGGCCCGCGGCGCGGTGGACCTGCGGTACGTCGAAGAGCCGCCGTTCGGCAGCGTCGGCGAGCCGAAGGAACCGCGTTCGCAGGTGTGGTTCCGTACGAACGGCAAGCTGGACGGCGAACTGGACGACCCCACACTGCACATCTGTCTTGCCACCTATGTGTCGGACATGACGCTGCTCGACTCGGTGCTGCTGGCGCACGGGCGGGGCGGCTGGGCGGTCGGCGACGTGGTCGGCGCCAGCCTGGACCACGCGATGTGGTTCCACCGTCCGTTCCGCGCGGACGACTGGCTGCTGTACGACCAGGAGAGCCCGACGTCCCAGAGCGGCAGGGGACTTGCCCGCGGCCGGATCTTCACCCGGGACGGCCGGCTCGCGGTGTCGGTGATCCAGGAGGGCGTCGTCCGGGTGCCGTGGGAGCAGAACGACCAGAAGTAACGCCGCATATCGGGCATACTTCCCTGCTGTGAACAGCGATACGGAGCACAGCGAGGAGAGCCCCGGACCCGGGGAGGACGAAGGCGGAAACGGCGGCGAGGGCGGCGAGAGCGCCGTCACCGTCGTCATCGCCGGACTCGCCAACCTCGGCATCGCCGTGGCCAAGGCGGCCGGCGGCATCGTCAGCGGATCCAGCGCCATGCTCTCCGAGGCCGCGCACTCCGTGGCCGACACCGTCACCGAGATCCTGCTGCTCACCTCGCTCAAGCGCGCCGACAGGCCGGCCGACGAGGAGCACCCGCTCGGCTACGGCAACGAGCGGTACATCTGGGCGATGCTCGCCTCCGTCGCCACGTTCTTCGGCGGCGCCGTGTTCGCGGTCTACGACGGCATCCACACCATCGCGCGGGGCGAGGAACTGGGAAACCCCACCGTCTCGTACGTGGTGCTCGCCGTCGCCTTCGTCCTGGAGAGCAGCTCCCTCTTCCAGGGGCAGCGTCAACTGCGCTCCGAGGCACAGCGGTTCGGGGTGCCGCCGCTGACCTATCTGCGGCACACCCCGGACACCGCCGTGAAGGCCGTCGTCATGGAGGACAGCGCCGCACTGGTCGGCCTCGTACTGGCGGCGGGCGGACTGCTGGGCGGCCAGCTGACCGGCTCGCCCCTGTGGGACGGCTGCGCCTCCCTGTGCATCGGTCTGCTGCTGGTGTACGTCGCCGTGTCGCTCGGCCGCAGCAACGCCTCGCTGCTGATCGGCCGTTCACTGCCGCCGCGCATGCGGGAGGCCGTACGCGCCGAACTGCTCTCGCTGTCCGATGTGCAGTCCGTACTGGAGCTGGTGACCATCGTGCAGGGGCCGCGGTCGGTGCTCGTCGCGGCCAAAGTGGACTTCGCCGACTACGCGACGGCCGCCGAGATCGAGTGGGCCTGCGAGGACGCGGAGCGGCTGCTGCGCAACCGCCTCCCCGCGGTCGACCGGGTCTTCCTCGACCCGACGCCGGGGCCCGCCCAGAGCCGGGCGGGAAGGCCCCGCCCGGACCGGTGAGCAGCGGCCCCGCCCGCCCCGCGCGTCAGCCCAGCAGGCCCGCCGCGTCCAGCAGGTAGGCGGCGAGCGGCTCGTAGTGCCGCGGGTCGGCGACATGGTCGTCCAGCGGCACCGCGACGGACAGCGTGTCCTCCGCCTCGCCCAGGAAGAGCGCCGGGTCGTTGCAGTCGGCGAAGCCCACCGCGGTGATGCCGCGCTGCGCCGCGCAGCCCGCCCAGCCGTGGTCGGCGACGACCAGGCCGGGCAGCGGCTCCCCGGCGCGCTCCAGCGCGTCCAGGGTCTCCCGCATCGGCTCGGGGGAGTGGGTGTGCCACAGGGAGGCGCCGCGCTCGTACACCGCGACACCCGCGAACTGGGCCACCACGCCCTCGTCCGCGAAGGTGCCCAGCGGCACCCGGACGATCTCGCACCCCGCGGCGTCCAGCGCCCTCGCCACCGTGCCGTGCATGTCGAGCAGCGCTCCCGGGTGCCCCGTCGCGAACAGCACGCGCTGCCCGCTCTCCGCCGCCTTGCGCAGCTCGGCGGCCGCGCGGTCGAGCGCGCCGACGGTCAGCTCGGGGTCGATGGTGTCCTGGCCCTCGCGGTGGTCCGCGCCGGGGACGACGCCGCAGCGTTCCGCCATCACGGTGAGCACGTCCCGCTCGTCGCTCCAGCGGTCGCCGAGCTCCAGGCCGAGCCAGTAGTGGCGGTCGCCGGCGGAGAGCTTCCGGTAGTGCGACAGGTTGTTCTCGCGGGGCGTGGCGACCTCCCCCGCGAGACGGGTGCGGACGAGGTGGTCGGTCAGCTCGGAGCGGGTGGGCGCGGCGCAGGCGGCGAATATGGGCATGGGCTCATTGTCACCCGTTGCGGTGAGCCCTTGTGCCGGTACCCGGAGGCCGGATGTTCCGGAACCGGAGGACGACGTGCGCCGCGGTCACTGGACGCGGTGGAGAAAACTTCTCCGCGGATGCTCAGGACCGTCCAATTGGCCTGCCGCCGAAGCCCCTTACGCTCGCACGCATGACCACCCCGAATCCTGAGCCCCGTGGCCCCGTCGACTCCTCCCGCGTCCCGCGTTTCGCAGGCCCGCCGACCTTCGCGCGGCTGCCGCGGCTGGACGAGGTCGGGGGCCGTACGGACGTCGCGGTCGTGGGCGTCCCGTTCGACACCGGGGTCTCCTACCGGCCGGGCGCCCGCTTCGGCGGCAACGCCATCCGTGAGGCGTCCCGGCTGCTGCGCCCGTACAACCCCGCGCAGGAGGCGGCGCCCTTCGCGCTCGCGCAGGTCGCCGACGCGGGCGACATCGCGGCCAACCCGTTCAACATCGAGGAGGCGGTGGAGACCGTCCAGGGCGCGGCCGACGACATCCTCGACACGGGCGCGCGCATGATGACGCTCGGCGGCGACCACACCATCGCGCTGCCGCTGCTGCGCTCGGTCGTCCGGAAGCACGGCCCTGTCGCACTGCTGCACTTCGACGCCCATCTGGACACCTGGGACACGTACTTCGGCGCGGAGTACACCCACGGCACTCCCTTCCGGCGGGCCTTCGAGGAGGGGCTGCTGGACACGTCGGCGCTCTCCCACGTGGGGACGCGCGGCCCGCTGTACGGCAAGAAGGACCTTGACGAGGACGCCCGCATGGGCTTCGGCATCGTCACCTCCGCCGACGTGATGCGGCGGGGCGTCGACGAGATCACCGACCAGCTGCGGCAGCGCATCGGCGGCCGGCCGCTCTATGTCTCCGTCGACATCGACGTGCTCGACCCGGCGCACGCCCCGGGCACCGGCACACCGGAGGCCGGCGGGCTGACGTCGCGCGAACTGCTGGAGATCCTGCGGGGCCTGTCGGACTGCAACCTGGTCTCCGCCGACCTGGTGGAGGTCTCCCCTGCCTACGACCACGCCGAGATGACCTCGGTGGCCGCCTCGCACACCGCGTACGAGCTGACGACTCTGATGTCCCGGCAGATCGCGGCAGATCGCGGCCGGGCAGGATGATTCCGGCCGTGTTGAGAGCGGTCCGAACGGCGTTGCGGGCGCGGGGAGTTGGGCACGTCGTCCGGCGGGGCGGCGATCGTCGCTGATGGGACGGGGTGGCGGAAGTCGCGTCCGCTGCCCCGGGAGATGACAAAGAGAGACAGCTTTAACACGCAACGTTACTGAATCTGTCGGGTCGATGTGCATTCCGTGGAAGTTCTCGTCAGACTGCGAGCGCAGTCCCGCGGGATGGGCGCCGGCTGACGGCGACAGTGCCGGCCTCGTGGGGGGTGCCCGCCTGTACGCATCCACCGGCGCCACGCAGGCCGCGGCGGTCCTGGGAAGCCCGGCTTCCCGGGGCCGCCGCCGGTCCGGCCGACCGGCCCGCACCGCGTACGGACGGATTCCGGATGTGAACGGGATGGCGGGCGAACTGTCAGCCCTGTGTCGCTTGTTGGCCCCCGGGACGCCGCGCGGCGTTACGGTACCGGTCTGATCCTGCCGTTTCCGGCCGACGACCTGCTTGCGACTCCCGGGGGACTCTGTGACCGTACGTCCGCGCACCTCGCTCACCCTTGCCGCCGCCGTCCTCGCCGCGCTGACGTGTGTGCCCGCCGCGGCGGCCGGCTCCGGCGGACAGCGTGGCACCGGCGAACTGAACGGCAGCGGCGTACAGACCGGCACCGGCGTACAGAACAACACCGGCGAACAGAACGGCGCGGCCTGCTCGCCGCGCGCGGCCGTCCGCGGCTACTCCGACGCACTCGACAAGGCCGTCTTCCAGGGCCGCATTGTGGGCGGTCTTTCCGCGCTCGCGCAGGACGCACACGGGCGCACCGAGGCACTGTCCGACCGGTCCGTTCTCTACTCCCTCGGCGGACACTCCCTGAAGGGCCGGCATGTCACGCGCGCGGTGCCGCTGGCCGACGAGAAGGGCGCGGCCCTCGACTCGGAGGGACTCGCCGTCCAGCCGGACGGCAGCCGGCTCGTCACCTCGGAGACCGAACCGTCCGTCCGCCGGTACGACGCGGACGGCACGCTCGCCGGACGGCTGCCCGTCCCCGCACCGCTGCGGGTCGCCCCCGCCGGCCGGGCGCAGCAGAACCAGACCTTCGAGGGGCTGACCGCCGGGCACGGGCCGCACGGCAGCAGGCTGACCGCCTCCATGGAGGGCCAGTTGGCGGGCGACGGCAAGGACGCGCACGGCAGGCCGCTGGTGCGCATGCAGACCTGGGACGCGCAGGACAGGCCCGCACAGCAGTGGGCGTACCCGGTCGACCCGGAGCTCGGTGTCTCCGAGATCGCCGCGACGGGCGACGGGCGGCTGCTCGTCCTGGAGCGCGGCTTCGACGAGGCGACGGGGAACACCGTGCGGCTCTCGCTCGCCGACCCGCGGGGCGCGCAGGACGTCGGCACCGTGGACAAGCTGACGGGGCGTGAGCGCCCGGCCCGCAAGACGCTCCTCGCCGACCTGGGGGACTGCCCGGACCTCGGCGCGACGCACCCCGGCACACAGCGCAACCCGCTGCTCGACAACATCGAGGCCATGACGGTCACCGGGCACGCCCCCGGCGGACGGCTGCGTCTCCTGCTCGCCAGCGACGACAACGAGAGCGCGAAGCAGGTCACCAGGCTGTACCGGCTGGACGTACGGCTGCCCGGCGTGGACTGACCCGGCCCCGCGCCCTCCACGCGCCCTCCGCGTACGCCGCGCGCGGTTTGTTGCGCAGTATTGCGTGGGGATGAAATCCCCACGCCAGCGCGTTGCAGCATCCGGCAGCAGAGATCAGCCGTCGGACAGCGGGAGGGCGCGCAGTGGCGGGGACCGAGAAGGACAGCAGGCCGGCCGGCCGGGACGGCACCGAAGGTGCCGGATGGACACGGCGGCTGGCTTCGTACTGCTGGCGGTACAAACGCAGCGCGCTGCTCGCGCTGGGCGCCTCCCTGGGCGGTATGGCCGTCACGGCGCTGGTGCCGCTGCTGACCAAGGTGATCATCGATGACGTGGTGGTCGGCGGGCAGGGCGACATGGCGCTCTGGATCGGGTTGCTGATCGTCGCGGCCATCGCCGTCTACGCCTTCACCTATGTGCGCCGGTTCCACGGCGGCAGGCTCGCCCTCGACGTACAGCACGACCTGCGCACCGAGATGTACCGCTCGATCGTCCGGCTCGACGGACGCAGTCAGGACGAACTGTCGACGGGGCAGGTCGTCGGCCGCGGCACCAGCGACCTGCAGCTCGTACAGAGCCTGCTGTTCATGCTGCCGATGATGATCGGGAACGTGCTGCTGTTCGCCGTCGCGCTCGTCGTGATGCTGGTCCTCTCCCCGCTGCTGACCCTCGTCTCGCTCGCCGTCTTCCCCGCCCTCTGGTGGATCGCCAACCTCAGCCGCACCCGGCTCTTCCCCGCCACCTGGTACGCACAGCAGCAGGCCGGCGGCGTCGCGTCCGTCGTCGACGGCGCCGTGACCGGCGTGCGCGTGGTGAAGGGATTCGGGCAGGAGAGCCAGGAGAAGGGCAAACTGCGCGACATCAGCCGCAGGCTGTTCGCCGCCCGGCTGCGCACCGTACGGCTCAACTCCCGCTACACGCCCGCTCTGCAGTCCATCCCGTCGCTCGGGCAGGTGGGCATGCTGGCGCTCGGCGGCTGGATGGCCACCGAGGGGCAGATCACCCTCGGCACCTTCGTCGCCTTCTCGACCTACCTCGCCCAGCTCGTCGGCCCGGTCCGCATGCTCGCCATGATGCTCACCGTCGGCCAGCAGGCCCGCGCCGGCGTCGAGCGGGTCTACGAACTCATCGACACCGAACCGCGCATGGCGGAGCGCCCCGGCGCGCACGAGCTGCCCGAAGAGGCCGACGCGTCCGTCGAGTTCGACAACGTCACCTTCGGCTACGGCCCGCACGGCGCGGCCACCGCGGACGGCTCCAAGGACGACGCCGCCGATGACTCCAAGGACGCCTCCACGGACGGCGGTTCCGGAAGCCGAACTGTGGGCCGTCCCGTGCTCGACGGGTTCAGCCTGCGCATCGAGCCCGGCGAGACCGTGGCCGTCGTCGGCACCAGCGGCAGCGGCAAGTCGACCGTCTCGCTGCTGCTGCCCCGCTACTACGACGTGACCGGCGGCGCCGTACGCGTCGGCGGGCACGACGTGCGCGACCTGACGCTGGACTCGCTGCGCTCGGCCATCGGCCTCGTGCCCGAGGACAGCTTCCTGTTCTCCGAGTCCATACGGGAGAACATCGCCTACGGCGCGCCCGACGCCACCGACGAACAGATACGCGCCGCGGCACGTGCCGCACAGGCCGACGGCTTCATCACCGAACTGCCCGACGGGTACGACACGGCGGTCGGCGAGCAGGGCCTCACCCTCTCCGGCGGACAGCGGCAGCGAATAGCACTCGCGCGCGCCATCCTCACCGACCCCCGGCTGCTGCTCCTGGACGACGCCACCTCCGCGGTCGACGCGCGCGTGGAGCACGAGATCCACGAGGCGCTGCGCGGCGTCATGGCGGGCCGCACCACACTGCTGATCGCGCACCGGATGTCCACCCTCGCGCTGGCCGACAGGATCGCCGTGCTGGACGGCGGCCGGCTCATGGACATCGGCACCCACGACGAACTGACCGAGCGCTGCGGCCTGTACCGGCGGCTGCTGACCGACCCGGACGAGCTCGGCGAGGTCGACCGCGACCCGGCGGGCGCCGCCGGGCACCACGACGACGAGCGGAACGCCGACGGCGTCACCCTCGGACTCTGGGTGCGCCGGCAGGCCTCCGGCACGGACGACGACAGCGACACGTCCGGACTGGGCGCCGACGCACAGTCCGGCGCTCCGGGCAGCTTCGGTGCGGCGCTGGGCTCCTCGCCCGGCAGCCCCGAACTCCTCGCCCGGGTCGCCGCTCTGCCGCCCGCCGACGGCGTCCCCGACGTCGACGAGGAGCGTGCCGAACGGGAGGAGACCTCGTACGGACTGCGGCGTCTGCTCGGCGGCTTCGGTGCCGCACTCGCCGTCGCACTCGTCTGTGCCGCGTTCGACGCGGGCTTCGGGCTGACGCTGCCCATCCTGATCCGGCACGGCATCGACGACGGTGTGCAGAAGGCGGCCCTCGGCGCCGTGTGGACGGCGGCAGGACTGGCGCTGTTCGTGGTGGCGGGACAGTGGGCGGCACAGTTCGGCTCGATGCGGCTCACAGGGCGTACCGGTGAACGTGTGCTCTATGCCCTGCGGGTGAAGATCTTCGCGCAGTTGCAGCGCCTCGGACTCGACTACTACGAGCGGCACTTGGGCGGCGCGGTCATGACGCGCATGACGACCGACGTGGACGCCCTGTCGACCTTCCTGCAGACCGGACTCGTCACCGCTGTCGTCTCCGTCTTCACCTTCCTCGGCATCCTCGTCGCCCTGCTCGTCATCGATGTCCAGCTCGCCCTGGTCGTGTTCGCGTCGCTGCCGCTGCTGATCATCGGCACGGTCTTCTTCCGGCGGCAGAGCGTCAAGGCGTACGAGCTGGCACGCGAACGTGTCAGCGTCGTCAACGCGGACCTCCAGGAGTCGGTGGCAGGACTGCGCATGGTGCAGGCCTTCCGGCGGGAGGGCAGCGGCGCCGAACGGTTCGCGCGCCGCAGCGACAGCTACCGGCAGGCGCGGGTGCGCGGACAGTGGCTGATCTCGGTCTACTTCCCGTTCGTCCAGCTGCTCGCCTCGCTGGCCACCGCCTCCGTACTCATCGTCGGCGCGGGCAGGGTCGAGGCCGGCACGCTGACGGCGGGCGCGCTGGTCGCCTATCTGCTCTACATCGAGCTGTTCTTCGCGCCGGTGCAGCAGCTGTCGCAGGTGTTCGACGGCTACCAGCAGGCGTCGGTGGCCCTCGGCCGCATCCAGGAACTGCTGAGCGAGCGGACCAGCACCCCGGAGCCGGAAAAGCCGCGTGAGGCGGGGCCGCTGCGCGGCGAGATCACGTTCGAGGACGTGTCGTTCCGGTACGGGTCGGCGGACGGCTCCCTCCACGAGGAGGAGGCGCTGTCCGGCATCAGCCTGGACATCCCGGCGGGACAGACCGTCGCGTTCGTCGGCGAGACCGGCGCCGGGAAGTCCACCCTGGTGAAACTCGTCGCGCGCTACTACGACCCGACGGACGGCGCCGTCCTGGCGGACGGCGAGGACCTGCGGACCTTCGGTCTCGCGGGCTACCGGCACCGGCTGGGCGTCGTGCCGCAGGAGCCCTACCTCTTCCCGGGCACCGTGCGGGACGCCATCGCGTACGGGCGGAGCGACGCCACGGACGCCCAAGTGGAGACCGCCGCACGGGCGGTGGGGGCACACGACATGATCGCCGCGCTGACGGAGGGCTATCTGCACCCCGTGGCCGAACGGGGCAGGAACCTCTCGGCCGGTCAGCGGCAGCTCATCGCGCTGGCCCGCGCCGAACTCGTCGACCCCGACGTGCTGCTGCTGGACGAGGCCACGGCGGCGCTCGACCTCGCCACGGAGTCACTGGTGAACGAGGCGACCGACCGGCTGGCCGGCACCCGCACCACGCTGGTCGTCGCGCACAGGCTCACCACGGCGGCGCGTGCCGACAGGGTGGTGGTGCTCGACCACGGCCGGATCGTCGAGGACGGTACGCACAGGGAACTGCTCACCCGCGAGGGGCACTACGCGCGGCTCTGGCGCACGTTCTCCGGGGAGACCGAACCGGCGGCGGTGTGACGGTGTGACGCGTGCGTGCCCCGGTGCGGCCGGGGCACGCACGTCCGTCGGAGGGGCCGGACGGCCGTACCGGAGCCACGAGATGGAGTTCAAGGATTTAACACATGGCGAGCTCTATTGACTCGTCATGTTCACATCTTTAGGTTCGCTCCATGCTTCGACCAGCCCGCCTCATGGCGCCGGCGCTCGCGTGCGCCCTGGTGGCCGCCGTTCCGCAGGCCTCGGCCGCCCAGCCACCGCAGCAGCACCACCAGCCGGCGGGGAGCCCCGGCGGCTGGGTGCTCTCCTCCCACAAGTTCACCCCGGACGACGGCTACCGGCCGTTCGTCGGAAACGGCTATCTGGGCCAGCGTGTGGCCGCCACCGGAGCGGGCTATTCCGCGAGTGGCGAGAAGACCGGATTCCCCCTCTACACACCGCGCTACGACGGTTCAGTCGTCGCGGGGCTCTACGGCCACAACAAGAGCACGGCCAAGGACAAGGCGGCCGTCGCCGGGCTGCCCAACTGGACCGGGATCAACGTCACCGCAGGCAGCGGCCGTTCACAGGCGACCTTCTCGTCCGGTACGCCGCGCGGCCGGGTCTCCGGCTACAAGCAGTCGCTCGACATGCGCGAGGGAACCGTACGCACCTCGCTCACGTGGACGGCGCCCGACGGACGGGCCACCGACCTGACGTACGAGGTCTTCACCGACCGGAACCACCAACACGCGGGCGCCGTACGGCTGTCGATGACGCCGCACTGGAGCGGTCCCGCGAAGGTGACCGACGTACTGGACGGGCGGGGCGCCCGCCGCGTCAGCCAGACCGGCGGCGGCGACCGCGGTGCCGGATCGATGGACGTGGCCTTCCGCACCCACGGCTCGAAGACCGCGGGAGCGGTGGCCTCCACGCTGCGCCCCGGACCCGGAATGCGTACAGGTGGTGAACAAAAGGCCACCGATGCCCGGAAGTTGACCACGAAGCGGGACGTGTCCTTCTCCGCGCGGCGCGGCCACACCTACGACGTCACCAAGTACGTCGGCGTCGACACCGCGCTCACCTCCAAGTCCCCGCGGAAGGCGGCACTCTCGGCGTCGCGGAAGGCCGCGTCGCGCGGCTGGGACCGGGCGCACGCGGACCATACGGCGGCATGGCGGAAGCTGTGGCAGACCGACATCCAGGTCAACGGCCGTCCGGAGATGCAGAAATGGCTGCGCTCCGCGCAGTACGGACTGCTGTCCAGCACCCGGAAAGGCGCCGACGACAGTATTGCCCCGACGGGGCTGAGCAGCGACAACTACGCGGGCCTGATCTTCTGGGACGCCGAGACCTGGATGTACCCGGGCCTGCTGGCGACTCATCCGAAGCTGGCCAGGTCCGTACTGGACTACCGCTACCGCACCATGCCCGGCGCGCGTGCCAACGCCCGCAAGCTGGGATACGACGGACTGTTCTACGCCTGGAACGCCGGCAGGAAGGGCGACGCCTGGCGCGAGTGCCACAGCTGGGACCCGCCGCACTGCCGCACGCAGAACCATCTGCAGAGCGACATCGCCCTCGCCACCTGGCAGTACTACCTGGCCACAGGCGACAAGCAGTGGCTGCGCGAACGCGGCTGGCCCGTGCTCAAGGGCATCGCCGAATTCTGGGCGAGCCGGGCGCACAAGAACGCTGACGGCAGCTACTCCGTCAAGAACGTCGCGGGTCCCGACGAGTACAGCAACGGCGTCGACGACGGGGTGTTCACGAACGCCGGTGCGGCGACGACGCTCCGTCAGGCCGCCCGCGCCGCACAGCTGGTGGGCGAGAAGACACCGGCGAAGTGGCACACCGTCGCGGACAAGCTCCGCATCCCCTTCGACAAGAAGAAGGGCATCTACCAGCAGTACGACGGCTACAAGGGCACGACCATCAAGCAGGCCGACACGGTGCTGCTGATGTACCCGCTGGAGTGGCCCATGTCCCGGAAGACCGCGACCCGCACGCTCGACTACTACGCCCAGCGCACCGACCCCGAGGGCCCCGCCATGACGGACTCGGTGCACTCCGTGGACGCCGCGGCGACGGGCGAGCCGGGCTGCTCCGCGTACACCTACATGGAGCGCTCCGTACGGCCGTTCATGCGGGAGTTCGGCAACTTCTCCGAGGCGCGCGGGGAGAAGGCCGGGGCGAACGACCCGCTGTCCGGTTCGCCCGCACAGGACTTCCTCACCGGCAAGGGCGGCTTCCTGCAGACGTTCACCCACGGGCTGACCGGACAGCGGCTGCGCGAGGGCAAACTGAAGCTCGACCCGATGCTGCCGCCGCAGCTCAAGGACGGCGTCACGCTGAAGGGACTGCGCTGGCAGGGGCGTACGTACGACGTGTCGCTCGGCGCGCACAGTACGACCGTCCGGCTGACCGACGGCGACCCGATGACGCTGGACACCCCGCAGGGCGAACAGACCGTCAGCGAGGCCGCGCCGGCCGTGCTCAAGACGCGCCGGCCCGACCTGCAGCCGACCGACAACGCGGCCAGGTGCCGCAGCGCGCAGGCGAGTTCGGAGCAGCCCGGCATGTACGCCGGTGCCGCGGTCGACGGGAGCACGGCCACGGCATGGATGCCGGACGGCAAGCGGGGCAGTGTGACGGTCGATCTGGGCGGAGTGCGCAGCGGCGGTACGGTCACGCCGCAGTGGACCCGTCCCGCGCCGCAGAGCCACACGGTCGCCGTGTCGTCCGACGGCAGGAACTGGCGGCAGGCGGACGCGGACGGGCGCCGGCTGCCCTACCGCTACGTGAAGGTGTCCGTGAGTGCCAAGGACGCCGAGAAGCCCGCGGGAATCACGGAGTTGAAGGTCACCCAGTGAACGGTCACGCGGTGACCACCCGCTGAACCGAAAGACCTGCCGGGGCCGGCCGTACAGCCGTACGGTCAGCCCCGGCAGACGTCGATCAGATACTCGTCCACAGTCTGTACCAGGCCGTTCAGCGGCTCGTCGCCGTCGCGCCAGTGCACGGCGGCGATCTCGTCGTTCTCCTCGAAGGGCAGCGGACCCTGCGAGTCGGCGGTGAACACGGCGCCGTACAGCATCCGTTGGTCCGCACCGAGCAGCGTCTGCGCGTACCCGGCGAACCGCAGCGCGTCCTCCTCGACCCGCTGCCCGGTCTCCTCCCACAGCTCTCGCACGGCGGCGGCGCGGGGCGTCTCGCCGGACTCGATGCCGCCGCCCGGCAGCTCCCACAGCGCACGGTGGCGCACGTACACCATCAGCGGGCGTCCCTCGTGCCGCAGGATGACGAGCACATAGGCGACCGGTGCGTCGTCGAACTGCCGCCCCTCCGGGAGGCGGTGGAAGGCGAGCAGCGCCATCCGGCGCGGCCCGGTGGCCAGCGGCTGCGGTGAGAGTTCCGGCATGCGGCCACCTTAGGGGTGTCCGGCGGGCCTTCGTGGCGTCGCGGACCGGCCCGCCGGCCCTCCCGGCGTCCGTACGGGGCGATTCCGGTCACGGAGGAGGTCTGGCGGGACGGGTGGCGCGCCGATAGGTTCCCTCCGACCTTTGTCACCACAGGGGCTACAGGGGAGGGAACATGCGTACAACGCTCAGATGGGTGCTGTCGTCCGCGATGCTCATAGGCAGCGTCGGGGCCGGCGGCATCTCGGCGGGGGCCGCCACCGCGGCCGGAACCGGCACGGCAGGCACCGACATCAAGGACCGCATCCTCGCGATTCCGGGGATGAGCCTGGTCCAGGAGAAGCCGGTCGACGGCTACCGCTACTTCGTCCTGAACTACCGGCAGCCGGTGGACCACCGGCACCCGGAGAAGGGCACGTTCAAGCAGCGCATATCCATCCTGCACAAGGGCGAGAGCCGTCCGACGGTCTTCTTCACCTCCGGCTACGGCCTCAACACGAACCCGAGCCGCAGCGAGCCCACGCAGATGGTCGACGGCAACCAGGTCTCCATGGAGTACCGGTACTTCACCCCGTCCCGGCCCGACCCGGCCGACTGGAAGAAGCTCGACATCTGGCAGGCCGCCAGTGACCAGCACCGTATCCACGACGCGCTGGACCGCATCTACAGCAAGAACTGGGTGTCGACCGGCGGCAGCAAGGGCGGGATGACGGCGACGTACTACCGCCGTTTCTACCCCCAGGACATGGACGGCACCGTCGCCTACGTCGCGCCCAACGACGTCAAGAACGACGAGGACTCCGCGTACTACCGGTTCTTCGAGAACGTCGGCAGCGACGAGTGCCGCAACCGGCTGAACGCGGCGCAGCGCGAAATCTTCGAGCGCCGCGACGAGTTCGTGTCCCGCATCGACAAGTGGGCCGAGGACAAGGGCTACACGTTCAAGCTGGCGGGCAACGCGGACAAGGCCTTCGAGCTGATCGCCCAGGACCTCGTGTGGGGCTACTGGCAGTACCACCTGGACGGCAAGGAGTGCGAGACAGTGCCGTCCCCCGAAGCGCCGACGGACGACCTGTACAAGTGGGCCGACGAGATCGGCGGCTGGGAGGCCGGTACGGACCAGGGCATGGAGCCCTACACGCCGTACTACTACCAGGCAGGCACCCAGCTCGGCTCGCCCGACTACGAGGAGCCCCTGCTCGACGGCCTGCGCAAGTACCCGGGCCTCAACGTGCCGCGCACGTACGTCCCCAGGGACATCCCCATGACGTTCGACAAGGGCGCCATGAAGGACGTCGACCGGTGGGTGCGGACGAAGTCGCGGCACATGCTGTTCGTCAACGGGGAGAACGACCCGTGGAGCGCCGAACCGTTCACCGTCGGACAGGGCAGCAAGGACTCCCACCGCTATGTGGCGCCCGGCCAGAACCACGGCGCGAACATCGCCAAACTGAGCGAGGACGACAGGGCCGCGGCCACCCGCACCCTGATGCGCTGGGCCGGAGTGAAGACCGACCCGTCGGCGAAGCCGAAGCGGCTGACGGAGTACGACGCGAAGCTCGACAAGGGCACCGCGCAGAAGCAGCAGACACTGCGTCCGTGACCCACCGCGGCGTGCGTCCGTAACGCACTGTCGCACTGTCAGAAGGCTGCGCCCGCAGGGCAGTCCGGCACACCGGACTACCCGACGGCGCGGGCGCAGCCGACCGGCTCCCTGCCGTCCAGCCCGACGAAGAGCGTCGTGTCGGACGGGCAGTCACCGCGCACGGCCGCTGTGGAGGCCACCCGGAACCCTGGGGAGTGCTCGCCGGACCCGTCGCAGGGCGCCTCCCGCACCTCGCCCTGCCGGGCCGTGTACACGCAGTCGCCGACCACGGTCCGCGGGCCGCCGCCACCGCCCGGGTCGCCGGGGTGCGGCGGTTCGAGATTGCGCATGCACGCGTAGCCGCGCGGGACGCTGCCGTCGCCGTCCTCGTCGGCGTCCGGCAGCCGTTCGGTGATGTGCAGGACGAAGTCCGTGTACGCGGGACAGCGCGGCCCGTCCGCCTTCCGGCCGTCGTGCCGTGCGGTCACCTTGGCGACGGCACGTTCACTGCCGCAGGAGACCTCGCGGAAGTCGGCGCGGCCGCGCGAACTGCACTCGCCCCGCGCGAGGAACGAGGTGTCCAGCGCCGCGGGCGCGGCGGACGGCTGGCCGGGCTCTTCGTCGGTCCGCGGCTGCTGCTGACAGGCAGTCGCGCTCAGGGCGAGCGCCGCCGCGCACGCGGCCGCGGTGACAGCGGCGCGCACTGTAGGCATGCGCATGGTGTTTTCCCCGGCTTCCCCGATGTCCCCGACGTGGTGTCCCGGATGCACCGAAACCGCCGGGAAATCCCTTCAAATCCCCCTGAACATATCGCAGTCCAGCGTGCTGCGGCGCCGAGCGGGGAGCCATACGTCGAACGGGTGAGCCGCCACCGGTGCGGTTGAAGGGGGGTGTGCACCGATGGCGGCCCGCCGCCGGCCGCAGGCGGTTGGAGAGGTGGGTCAGCGACGCAGCCAGCAGCGAGGCCGACGCCGCACTGCGGGGACTCTCCGGCGGCATGCCAGTCTGACGGAGAGTGGCGGGTCAAGGTTCCCGGAATCCGGAGAAACTGTGGAAAGGGTGTGGATGGCGCATCGCGTACGTCTGCGGCCGGCCCGGACGCGGAGCGCGGCATCCGGCCGGGTGTCTGCACGGGAACCGGCGGGGCGTACGGCCGGTATCAGTGCGCGCGGTCCCCGTCGAGCAGGTGGCGAAGGTGTGCACGCACGCCCGGCAGCAGGGTGGACAACTCCCGCACCTCCGGGTACCAGCGCTTCTCGTACTCCCAGCACAGCCAGCCGCCGGAATCCGGGCGCAGGCCGTACTGCGACGCCTCGACCCCCTCCAAATCGCCCGATGTGGCGGGGGTTTCCTCCCGCGCACGCCTCAGCAGACCGACCACCTCGCGCAGCGGCAGCACCCCCTCACCGGGCGGCAGGGGAGTGGTGTCTTCGGGGGAGGCGACGTCCTTCACCTGTACGTAGCCGAGGTGCGGCGCGAGCAGCCGGAACGTGGTGTCGGGGTCCTCCCCGCCCCGCCAGGTGTGCAGTACGTCCCACAGCGCGCCGGCCGAGGGATGCCCGACGGCGGAGAGCACCCGGGCGGCGTCCGCGCCCGTGCGATGCGAGTCGTGTGTCTCCAGCAGGATGCGCACGCCCAGATCGGAGGCGAGCGGCGCCGCCTTGGCGAGCCGCCGCGCTGCCGTCGCGTCGGCCTCCTCGGCGGACGTGTCACCGCCGCCGGGGAACACGCGGACGTACGGTGCGTCGAGGTCGCGTGCGAGCTCCAGCAGGGCACGCAGGCCGGCCTGCACCTTGTCGTCCCCGCCCGGCTCGGCGATCTTCGTGTAGCCGGCCACGGCGAGGATCTCCACGCCCGCGTTCTTGAACTCCTCCACCACGCCGACGCGTTCGGACAGGCCGATCCCGGGATGCACCTGCTCCTCGGGGTGCGCGCGCAGCTCCAGTCCGTCGAACCCGTTGTCCGCGGCGAGGCGGACGGCGTCGGCGACGGGCAGACCGGGAACGCCGAGGGTGGAAAAGGCGAGTCGCATGAGATCAGCGCACCAGACGCACCGCCCCCACGACAAGGACCCCGCAGGGTTGCGTGGAGTTCACCCGCGGGGCGGGGCCGTCGACGCGCGCGCCATCAGGTCCGCGCGCGCGGTGGCCACGCCGCCCGGCGGAGGCGTCTCCCGGTCGAGCGCCAGCCGTCCCGCCCGCGCCCCCGCCTCGTGCAGCGGCAGCCGCACCGTGGTCAGCGCGGGGGAGGCGTCGGCGCTGAACGGCAGATCGTCGTAGCCCGCGACGGAGATGTCCTCCGGGATGCGCAGCCCCTGCTCCCGCAGCGCCGCGCAAATCCCCAGCGCCACCGTGTCGTTGGCGGCCAGTACGGCGGTGACGCCGGGGTCGCGGCGCAGCAGTTCCAGCGCGCCGTCGTACCCCGAGGCCCTGTCGTACGCGCCGCCGTGCACCGTCAGCCTGTCGGCGTCCGGCAGCAGTCCGGGGCTCCGCTCGCGGAGTGCGGCACGGTGGCCCTCCAAACGGTGCCGGGTGGTGGTCCGTTCGGCCGGGCCCGCGACGTAGCCGATGCGGCGGTGGCCCAGTGCGAGCAGGTGCTCGGTGAGCCGCCGGGCGCCGCCCCTGTTGTCGAAGGCGACGGTGACGATGGGCGGTGCCCCGGGTGTCTCTGCGGCGGCGCTCTCCTCGTGCGCTTCCGCCGGATCCGTCAGGGGCGGTCTGCCGCACAGCACCACGCGGGTGCCCCCCTCGGCGAGATGGCGCAGTCTGGCGGCCAGTGCCGCACGGTGCCCGGCGTCCTCCATGGCGCCGCCGGTCAGTACGACGGAGGCGGCGCGCTGCCGCTGCAGCAGGGTGAGATAGGTGAGTTCGCGCTCCGGTGAACCGCCCGTGTTGCAGACGACGGCGAGCTTCTGGCCCGTACCGCCGTCGCCGCCCATCTCGCTCTGCACGGCCCCCGCGATGATGCCGAAGAAGGGGTCGGCGATGTCGTTGACGAGCACGCCGACCAGATCGGAGGTGGCGGCCGCAAGCGCACTCGCCTGCCCGTTGACGACGTACTGGAGGTCTTCCACGGCGCGCAGGACGCGGGTCCGTGTCGCCCCGGCGACCGGGTAGTTGTTGCTCAGCACCCGCGACACCGTGGCCGCCGAGACTCCCGCGCGTGCCGCCACGTCGGCCAGGGTCACTGCCATCGTTACCTCCGTCGTCCACTGCCGCGTCATGTTCTCACTCCGCGGTTTGACACGTTTCAAAATTCCTCGGTGCACATCTCTTGCCCGGATGATCCGGGCGCCCGTACCGTCCTTCCTCGACGGCAAGCGCTTTCTATTCTCAAGGAGACCCTGTCGCATGCCCGTTGAGAAGCCCCTGTACCGCGCCGCTGTCGTCGGCACCGGCGGAATCGTCACCGGAAGCCACCTGCCGGCCCTGCGTGAACAGTCCGACCGCGTACAGCTGGTCGCGGCCGTCGACGTCGACGCCGAACGGCTCGCCGCCTTCCGGTCGCTGGCCGGAGAGGACGTCGCCGGCTACACCGGCATCGACGAGATGCTGGCCGCCGAACGCCCCGACCTCGTACTGATCGGCACGCCTCCCGCCCTGCACACCGGACAGGTCCGGGCAGCGCTCGGCGCCGGCGCGTGGGTGCTGTGCGAGAAGCCGCTGTGTCTCTCGCTCGACGAATACGACCAACTGGCCGCCGCCGAGGGGGAGAACGGCGGACCGTACGTCTCGCCCGTGTTCCAGCACCGCTACGGGTCCGGCGCCGTGCACGCGCGGGAGCTGCTGCGCGGCGGCGACCTCGGCAGGCCGCTCGTCGCGCACTGCCAGACCACCTGGTTCCGGGACGAGGCGTACTACTCGGTGCCCTGGCGCGGCCGTTGGGACACCGAGGGCGGCGGCCCGACGATGGGGCACGGCATCCACCAGATGGACCTGCTGCTGCACCTGCTGGGCGACTGGACGGAGATCCGCGCCATGGCGGGCCGGCTGGTGCACGACGTGGAGAGCGAGGACGTGTCCACCGCGCTCGTCCGTTTCGACAGCGGCGCGATGGCCACCGTCGTCAACAGTGTGCTCAGCCCGGACGAAGTGAGCCGCATACGTGTCGACTGCGCCGACGCGACGGTCGAACTGACGCACCTGTACGGCCACAGCAACGACGACTGGACGTACACCCCCGCACCGCACGTGCGGGAGCAGACGGACCGTACGGCCCGCTGGAGCGCGCCCGCCGCGGACCTGCCCAGCTCGCACGCCGCACAGCTGGACGGCTTCCTCGACGCCATGGAGAAGGGCGTCCGGCCGCCCGGCAGCGGAGCCGACGCGCGCCGCACCCTCGAATTCCTCGCCGCGCTCTACAAGTCGGCCTGTACGGCGCGCCCCGTGCGCGCGGGCGAGATCGGCCCCGCCGACCCGTACTACCGGGCCATGCACGGCAACCACCCCGACTGGGCGCCCAGGGCGGTCCAGGACGCCGGTACCGAAGGAGCAGTGACGCAGCGATGAGCGAACCGAGCGCACAGATGCCGGTCACCGTCACCCACACCCACGGCGAACGTGTCACCGTCAGCGCGGGCGGCACCGAGCTGCTGTCGTACGTGTACGCGCCCGACCCGGTGGCCTTCGAGGCCCGCAAGCCGTACGTCCATCCGCTGCGCACGCTCGGCGGCCGGACTGTCAGCGGATACCGGCCCAGCGACCACCGCTGGCACAAGGGCCTGCAGATGACCGCGAGCCATCTGTCCGGGCAGAACTTCTGGGGCGGCAACTCCTATGTCCACGGGGAGGGTTACCTTCCGCTCCACGAGCGGGTCGGCTCCATGCGGCACGACGGTTTCGACTCCTTCGACGTGTCGGACGACAGGCTGGACTTCACCGAACGGCTCACCTGGGTGGAGAACGGCGGCACCGAATGGGCCCGCGAACAGCGCACGGTCGCGGTGCACTCGGTGGACGCGGAGAGCTCCTCGTACGCCGTCGACTGGAGCATCACGCTGACCAACGTCCGCGGAGAAGCACTGCACTTCGGCTCGCCCACGACCGCGGGCCGCGAACAGGCCGGCTACACAGGGCTCCAGTGGCGCGGCCCGCGCGACTTCACCGGCGGCCGGGTGCTGACCGCGGCGGGCCCGAGCACCGACCAGGAGGCGATGGGCACACCGGCCGCGGAGTGCCCCTGGGTCGCGCTCACCGCCGAACACGACGACGTGGACGCGCACTCGACGCTCGCGTTCCAGCACGCGCCGGAGAACGAGAACGCGCGGCACGCCTCGCACTGGTTCGTACGGTCCGAGCCCATCCCCTCGGTGGCTTTCTCGTGGGCCTTCTTCGAGGAGTTCGAGCTGCCGCCCGGCGAGTCCTTCCAGTACCGCTACCGCGTGCTGGTCGCCGACGGCGAGTGGGACGTGCCCGGCATCGAGCAGCACCTCAAGTCGCTGGCCTGGTGAGGAGATCCGTATGACGGCACTGGACGCACCGCTGCCGGGCGGCATCGGACTGTCGCACATCAGCGCGTACACATGGGAGGCCGCCGACGGCGTGTGCGGCGGCAGCCCGCACATCCATCTCGCCTGCACGGAGGCGTACGTCGTGACCGGCGGGCGGGGCGCCGTCCAGACGCTCAGTCCGCAGGACGGCTACCTGGAGACACCTCTGGAACCCGGCGCGCTCGCCTGGTTCAGCCCCGGAACCGTGCACAGGATGGTCGACGGGGGCGCGCTGCGCGTGACCGTGCTGATGCAGAACAGCGGGCTGCCCGAAGCGGGCGACGCGGTCTTCACGTTCCCGCCGGACGTGCTCGCCGACCCGGAGACGTACGCGGCGGCGGCAGCCCTGCCGGCGAAGGAAGGGCCCGAGGCCGAAGCGGCCGTGCGCAAGCGCCGCGACCTCGCCGTCGAGGGCTATCTGCGGCTGCGCGACGCGGTCCGCGGCGGCGACACGGAGCCCCTGCACGCCTTCCACCGTGCCGCGGCACGGATCGTCGGGCCCAAGGTGGCCGCCTGGCAGGAGCGTTGGCGCGAGGGCGCGCTGGCCGCCGCCGAACGCACGGGACGGCAGCTGGAGGCGCTCGCCGGCGGCGACCCGTCCCACCTCGCGCAGGCGCGCGCCCACTCCGCGGGCCCCACCCGGCACGGCGGATACGGCATGTGCGGCCGGCGCGAGGAGTACGAACTGCCCGGCACCACGCTCCCGTACTACGGCGAGTGACCCACCGAGAGACCGAAAGGCCCCCAGCATGCTCGGAACCAGGACAAGGGCGTCCTGTGCCGCTGCGGCGGCGCTGACGCTCTGTGCCGTGCTCACCGGCTGCGGTGGCGGCGCGGCAGCGGACGGCGGCAAGGTCACGCTGCGCTTCACCTGGTGGGGCAACGCCGACCGCGCGGCGCTCACCGACAAGGCCGTGGCCGCCTTCGAACGCGCCCACCCGCACATCGACGTCCAGACCTCCTACGCGCCGTACGAGTCGTACAAACAGAAGCTCGCCACCCAGGCGGCAGGCGGCGACGCCCCGGACGTGATGCAGCTCGACTACCGGCAGATCAGCCAGTACGCCGGCTCGGGCGTGCTGCGCGACATCGGCAAGGAGAGCAAGACGGTCCCCACGGACCGGATGCCGGACAGTCTGCTCAAGGCAGGGCAGGTGAACGGCACGCAGTACGCGCTTCCCATGGGCACCGGCACACAGGTGCTCGCCTACGACAGGAAGGCCTGGCGCGAGGCCGGCATCGCCCCGCCGCGGCCCGGATGGACGTGGGACGACTGGGAGTCGGCGCTGCGCAAGCTGAAGGAGAAGACCGGGAAGCCGGGGGTCACCGACCCCGGCAGCACGGAGGACTGGTTCGAGGTCTGGCTGCGCGGCCAGGGCAAGAAGCTGTACGACAAGAACGGGCAGGCGGCCTTCAGCGCCGCGGACCTGACGCGCTACTGGACGTACGTCACGAAGCTCCGCAAGGAGGGGCTCGTCAGCCCCGCCAAGGCGACCACGCAGATGGACGGTTCGGTGGAGAACGCGCCGATGGGACGCAAGCAGACGTCCGGCGAGTTCAACTGGGACGCGCCGTCCGCGGGTTACGAGGCGATGTACGGCGGCGACCTGGCACTGGCCCCCATGCCGTCCGGCAAGGACGGCACACCGGGGCAGTACTTCAAGCCCTCCATGCTGGCCGGCATCTCGGCGAACAGCGCACACCCCCGCGAGTCCGCGCAGCTGATCGACTTCCTGCTGAACTCCCGTGAGGGGACACGCATTCTCGGCGTCGACCGCGGACTGCCCGTCAACAGCACACAGAGCGCCCGCATACTCCCCGAGCTCACCGGCTTCCAGAAGCGGGTCGCCGGACTCCAGCAGAGCCTCCTCGGCAAGCTGAACGACCCGCCCGCAGCGCCGCCGCGCGGCGACAACGCCCTGCAGTCCGTCTTCCAGCGCGACTACGACCACGTGTCCTTCCGCAAGGCGACGCCCCGTCAGGTCGCCGAGGACTATCTGACCGAGGCACGTGCGGAGCTGAGGCCCTGATGAGCACCGCGACCACGACGGAGACCCGCCACCGGGGCACGGACGTGCCCGGGCAGCGGACCGGGGCACAGGGCGGCAAGCGTCCCGGACGCCGGCCGCGGCGTGAACGGGAGGGCGCCGCCTGGGTGTTCCTCTCGCCCTGGGTGCTGGGCGCCACCGTGCTCACCCTGCTGCCGATGGCTGTCTCGCTCTATCTGTCCTTCACGGACTACAACCTCTTCGACCCGCCGCGCTGGATCGGACTGCGCAACTACACGCAGATGTTCACCGAGGACCCGCGACTCCTGCGGTCGGTGGGGAACACCCTGCTGTACGTGCTGGTCGCCGTGCCCCTCCAGCTGGGCTTCGCACTGGCCGTCGCGGTCGCGCTGAAGTCCATGAAGCGGGGCAAGTCCTTCTACCGTTCGGCCTTCTACGCGCCGTCGCTGCTCGGTGCGTCGATGAGCATCGCGCTCGTATGGCGGGCCATTTTCAACGACGGCGGGACCGTCGACAGTGTGCTCGGCGGTCTCGGTCTGCACATCGGCGGCTGGGTCAACCAGCCCGGCTGGGCGCTGCTGAGCGTCGCCCTGCTGACCGTGTGGCAGTTCGGCGCCCCGATGGTCATCTTCCTGGCGGGACTCCAGCAGATACCGCAGGAGCTGTACGAGGCCGCGGCCGTCGACGGGGCGAGCAGGTGGCGGCAGTTCGCCTCCATCACGCTGCCCATGCTGTCGCCCGTCGTCTTCTTCAACCTGGTGCTGCAGACCATCCAGGCGTTCCAGGTGTTCACGCCCGCGTTCGCCGTCAGCGGCGGCCGCGGCGGGCCCGCCGACTCCACGCTCTTCTACACGCTGTACCTCTACGACCGCGGCTTCACCGCCTCGCACATGGGCTACGCCTCCGCGATGGCGTGGATGCTGCTGCTCGCCATCGGCATCGTCACCGCGGTGCTCTTCCGCACCTCCCGCTCCTGGGTCTTCTACGCGAACGAGGAGGGCCGCTGATGACCGCCACCACGACCACCCCGCGCCCGCACAGCGACACGACGGGCGGCACGGGAGGCCCCGGCAAAAGGGTCCGCGGCGGCCGGAACGGCAAACCTGTCGACTGGACACGCGTCGCCCTGCACGCCGGCTGTCTCGCCGTACTGCTGGTGATGCTCTACCCGCTGGCCTGGCTCGTCGCCACGTCTTTCAAGCCCGCCGACGAAGTGCTCTCCAGCCTCGCCCTGCTGCCCTCCCGGCTCGCGGCCGAGAACTACGGCACGGCGGCCGAGGGCATCGAAGGGGTCGGCCTGCTCCAGCTGTTCGGCAACTCGCTGACCATCTCGGTCGGAGCCGTTCTGGGCAACGTCCTCAGCTGCTCGCTCGCCGCGTACGCCTTCGCGCGGCTGCGCTTCCGGATGCGCGGCCCGCTGTTCGCCTTCATGATCGCCACGATCATGCTGCCGCACCACGCCGTGCTCATCCCGCAGTACATCGTCTTCAACCAGCTGGGCATGGTGAACACCTTCTGGCCGATGGTGCTGCCCAAGTTCCTCGCCACGGACGCGTTCTTCGTGTTCCTCATCGTGCAGTTCATGCGCGGACTGCCGCGCGAACTGGAGGAGGCCGCGAAGATCGACGGCTGCGGACCCTTCCGCACGTTCGCCAGCGTCATCCTGCCGCTCACCCGGCCCGCGCTGGTGACCACCGCGATCTTCACCTTCATCTGGACGTGGAACGACTTCTTCACGCAGCTGATCTATCTGTTCGAGCCGGAGAAGTACACGCTGACGCTGGCCCTGCGCACCTTCGTGGACACCTCCAGCCAGTCCGCGTACGGGCCGATGTTCGCCATGTCGGTGCTCGCACTGCTGCCCATCGTGCTGTTCTTCCTCGCCTTCCAGCGGCTGCTGGTCGAAGGCATGGCCAACTCCGGTGTGAAGGGGTGAACCGATGACAGCGGCACCCGTCCGTGAACGCGGCGAACTGTTCGGACCCCGCTTCGAGCTCTTCGCCGACGTGCTGGCACTCGGCCTCGCCACCGCGGCGGCATGCGTCCCCGTGGTCACCGTTCCGGCCGCCCTGTCGACGGCCTGCGAACTGCTGCGGCGCGGCCGGCTGTACGACGAACCCCGCACCGCCGGCCGCTACTTCACCGCCCTGCGCGCACGTCTGCGACGGGGCGACCTGGCGGCGGGCGGAGTGCTGCTCGCGCTGTGCGCCCTTCTCGCCGCCGATGCGGGCCTGGCCTCCGCGGGGCTGCCCGGCGCCGTCCCGTTCGCGTGGTTCCTCACGGCCACCGGGGCCACCGCGGGAGTCATCGGCCTGCGCGCGTGTGCCCGGCCCCGGTCGGTGCGCGACTGGCGGGGCGCCCTGCGGGAGAGCTCAGCCCGTACGGCCCGCGACCTTCCCGGCTCCGGACTCGTGCTGCTCGCGCTCATGACGGCTGCCGTCTGCGCCTGGACCATGCCGCCGCTCCTCTTCCTGGTGCCGGGGCCCCTGGCCGCGGCCCTGACGGCGGTCGAACTGCGTGAGGGGCGGGGCGCATGAGGGACCGGACGGCGACCTCTGACCGGGGTCTTCCCAGGAGGGGCTTCCTGGCCACTGCCGCGGCCACGACGGCAGCCGGCATGACCGCCGGAGCACCGGCGGCCGCCGCCGCGCCAGCCGCGCCCGCCGCGCAAAAGGGCGGACAGGACGCCGAGTTCATGGCACTGCTGACCAAGGCGGCCGACGAGCGGGCCGACGAGATCCGGGACGGCTATCAAGAGGAGATCGCCGATCTGCGCGCGCTGGGAATGGCCCGCGCACCGGCACGGTCCCTGCGTACTCTCAGCTCCCTCCATGTGCACGACGGTTCGCGGTATCACCACGACGCGGCGCTGCACGGACCGCTGCGGGAACTGGCCGCCGCCCTGGAGGAGACACAGCACCCCGACGGACTGTGGGACCAGGGCGCCGTGCACTCCCCGCCGGACAGCGCCTTCTCCCTGGTCGACCTGGCACTCGCGTACCGGATCCTCGACCAGGACGGCCACTCGGCGACCGCGGGCGTCCGCGCGGCGCTCCGCAGGGTGCTGCGCAAAGCTGTGCCCGGTCTCGCGCACGGCGGCGTGCACACGCCGAACCACCGCTGGAAGGTGTGCGCGGCGCTCGCCCGCATCCACAGCCTGTGGCCCGACGCGCGGTGCGCCCGCCGGATCGACGCCTGGCTGGCCGAGGGCGTGGACCAGTTGGAGGGCGGCGAGTACAGCGAGCGCAGTGCCACGTACGCCGCCGTCGTCACCAATCCCTCCCTGCTCACCGTCGCGCGGCTGTACGGCCGGTCCGACTTGTACGCGCACGTGCGCCGCAATCTCGCCGCCACGCTGTACCTCATCGAACCGGACGGCACGGTGGAGACCGTGCACTCACGGCGCCAGGACCAGACGGAGCGCAAGGAACTGCCGGAGTACTGGCTGCAGTACCGCGAGCTCGCACTGCGCGACGGTGACGAACGGTTCGCCGCCGTGGCGCGGCTGCTGCAACAGCGGGGCAGCGGCCAGAAGTTCGGCGAGACGCCGCTGGGAGACCGGCTCGCGGAGGTGCTGGACCACCCGGAGCTGGGCGGAGAGCTCCCGCCCGCCGGCGCACCGCCCGGCACGTTCACGCACCACGACCGCGGTACGGGCCTCGTACGCATCCGCCGCGGCGCGCACAGTGCGACCGTCTTCGGCGGCACCGACGTGCCCGGCAAGCACGCCATCGCGTCCGGACTGTCGGCCAACCCCACGTTCTTCAGGATGCGGGACGGGGAGGCGGTGCTCGAATCACTGCGCCTCGCCCCGCAGTTCTTCTCCACGGGCCATTTCCGCGCCGCGGACCTGGAGCCCGCGGGAGAGGGCGCCTGGCGGCTGACGGGAGAGGTGCGGGCCGCCTTCCACCAGCCGCTCCCTCCGCAGCACAGACGGCCGGACGGGGCGTACGCGCTCACCGACGAGGGCCGGTTCTGGTCCTCCATGGACTTCCCGCACCGGCCCAAGGAATGGCGCTCACTGCGCACCGAAGTGCTCGTGCGCACAGTCGCCCGGGGGTACGAGATCGGCTTCACGCTGACCGGAGCCGCCGTGCCGTTCGCGGTCGAACTGTGCTTCAAGCGCGGCGGCCGGCTCTCCGGCGACGGGCTGCGGCCGGTCGACGGCCAGAAGGACACGTACCAACTGGCCGACGGGTGGGGCACATGCACCGCGGGCGGCGACCGCATCGAGTTCGGCCCCGGCACCGGGGCGGGCCGCGGACAGCCGCCCGTGGTGGACGCGGGGGAGCGGTACAGCTGGATGAACGGCAGCCTCACGCCCGACGGGCCGCGCGTGCTCCTCACGGGACGCACGCCGTTCACCGGCACCCTGCACCTGCTGCGGGGCCGGGCAGCACAGACCTGAAGCCGCCCTCGCGGGCGGCGGAACGGCCGGTTCGGCGCACCGGGGAGAAAGCGCTTGCTATCGGGGTACCGGGGAGACATCGGGTTCCGGGGATCAACGGCGAAGGAGAAAAGCCAGTGACACGCAGGACAGTGCGGATCGCCATGAACGGCGTGACCGGCCGGATGGGGTACCGCCAGCACCTCGTACGGTCGATCCTGGCGCTCCGCGAACAGGGCGGACTCGACCTGGGCGGCGGTGAGGTGCTGTGGCCCGAGCCGGTGCTCGTCGGCCGGCGCGACCACGCGCTCAAGTCCCTTGCGGAGCAGCACGGTCTGGACGAATGGAGCACCGACCTGGATGCCGTGCTCGCCGACCCCTCGGTCGACGTGTACTTCGACGCGCAGGTCACCTCGGCACGCGAGGAGGCCCTCAGGAAGGCCGTCGCCGCCGGCAAGCACATCTACACGGAGAAACCGACCGCCACGGGGCTCGACGGCGCTCTGGAGCTCGCACGGCTGGCGAGGGACGCGGGCATCAAGCACGGCGTCGTGCAGGACAAGCTGTTCCTGCCGGGCCTGCTGAAGCTGAAGCGGCTCATCGACGGCGGCTTCTTCGGGCGGATCCTGTCCGTACGGGGCGAGTTCGGCTACTGGGTGTTCGAGGGCGACTGGCAGGAGGCGCAGCGCCCGTCCTGGAACTACCGGTCGGAGGACGGCGGCGGCATCGTCGTCGACATGTTCCCGCACTGGGAGTACGTCCTGCACAACCTGTTCGGCCGGGTGCGCACCGTACAGGCGCACGCCGCCACGGACATCCCGCGGCGGTGGGACGAGCAGGGCGCTCCGTACCCGGCGACCGCCGACGACTCCGCGTACGGCATCTTCGAGCTGGAGAGCGGGGCCGTCGCACAGATCAACTCCTCCTGGGCGGTGCGCGTCAACAGGGACGAGCTGGTCGAGTTCCAGGTCGACGGCACGGAGGGCTCCGCTGTCGCCGGTCTGCGGCGCTGCCGGGTGCAGCACAGGTCCGCCACGCCCAAGCCCGTGTGGAACCCGGATCTGCCCGCCACCGAGTCGTTCCGCGACCAGTGGCAGGAGGTGCCGGACAACGGCGAGTTCGACAACGGCTTCAAGGCGCAGTGGGAGCTGTTCCTGCGGCATGTCGCCCTGGACACGCCGTACAGCTGGGACCTGCTGGCGGGCGCGCGCGGCGTGCAGCTCGCTGAGCTGGGGCTGAAGTCGTCGGCCGAGGGCCGCCGTTTCGAGGTGCCGGAGCTGTCGCTGTGAGCCCGGAGACGGTCCGGCTGCCGGACGCCGGAGGACAGCTGCGCACGTACACGCCGCGGGCCGAACCCGCCGTCGCCGCCGGTGCGTTCGCGGCCCCGCCGGCCTCCCGTACGGTCTTCGCCGCCGCGCACGTCGTCGCCGACCCGTATGCGGACACGACGCCCGAAGGGCCCGCGGCCGTCGACTGGGACGCGACGCTCGCCTTCCGGCGGCACCTGTGGTCGCACGGGCTCGGCGTGGCGGAGGCCATGGACACCGCGCAGCGCGGTATGGGGCTCGACTGGGCGGGCGCAGCGGAGCTCATCGAGCGCTCGGCGGCGGAGGCGCGCGCCGTCGGAGGGCGCATCGCCTGCGGTGTGGGCACCGACCAACTGACCGCGCCCGGCCCGCAGTCGGAGCACACGCTGACCGACGTACGGGACGCGTACGAACAGCAGCTGGCCCTCGTGGAGAAGACCGGGGTACAGGCCATCCTGATGGCGTCCCGGGCGCTGGCCGCCCGCGCGCGGGGGCCCGAGGACTACGCCGACGTGTACGGGCATCTGCTCCGCCAGGCCACCGAACCGGTCGTCCTGCACTGGCTGGGCCCCATGTTCGACCCGGCGCTGGCGGGCTACTGGGGCAGCGACGACCTGGACGCGGCCACCGACACCTTCCTGCGGATCATCGCCCGGCACCCCGACAAGGTCGACGGCGTCAAAGTGTCGCTCCTGGACGCACAGCGGGAGGTCGCACTGCGTCGCCGCCTGCCGGACGGTGTGCGCTGCTACACGGGCGACGACTTCAACTACCCGGAGCTCATCGCCGGCGACGAACGCGGCTTCAGCCACGCGCTGCTGGGCATCTTCGACCCTCTCGCCCCGCTCGCCGCGCAGGCGGTGCGTGATCTGGACACCGGGGACACCACCGCGTTCCGGGCCGTCCTCGACCCGACGGTGCCGCTCTCCCGGCATCTCTTCCAGACGCCGACGCGCTACTACAAGACCGGTGTCGTGCTGCTCGCGTGGCTGGCCGGCCATCAGGAGCACTTCACGATGGTGGGCGGCATGCAGTCCGCACGGTCGCTGCCCCACCTGGCTCGCGCGTACGAACTGGCCGACGGGCTCGGCCTGTTCCCCGATCCGTCCCTCGCACAGCACCGCATGCGGCAGCTGCTCGACATCCATGGAGTGCCCCGATGAGCATGCCGTCCACCGGCGACCTGTCCCGCTTCTCCATCAACCAGCAGACCGTCAAACAGTTGTCGCTCCCCGAACTCACGGACGCGGCAGTGGAACTGGGCGTCCCCGGTGTCGGACTGTGGCGCGAACCGGTGGCGGAGTACGGCCTGGAGAAGACCGCCCGGCTGGTACGGGACGCCGGGCTCACGGTGACCTCGCTCTGCCGGGGCGGCTTCTTCACGGCGCTCGACCCGGCGGAGCGCCGGCGTGCCGTCGACGACAACCGTGCCGCACTGGAGGAGGCCGCGGCCCTGGGCACCACAACGCTCATCCTGGTGTCGGGTGGACTGCCGGAAGGCAGCAAGGACCTGCCCGGCGCGCGCGAACGTGTCGCCGACGCGCTCGCCGAACTCGCCCCGTACGCCGGTCAGCTGGGGGTGCGGCTCGCCATCGAGCCGCTGCACCCCATGTACGCCTCCGACCGCTGTGTCGTCTCCACCCTCGGCCAGGCGCTCGACCTGGCCGAACGGTTCCCCGCCGACCAGGTGGGCGTCACCGTGGACACGTACCACCTGTGGTGGGACGACCGGGTGCCGGCACAGATCGTCCGGGCGGGCGAGGGTGGCAGGATCGCCGCCTTCCAGCTGGCCGACTGGATCACGCCGCTCCCCGAAGGGGTGCTGCTGGGACGCGGACAGCTGGGAGACGGGTCCGTCGATCTGCGCGGCTTCCGGCAGGCGGTCGACGCCACCGGCTACGACGGGCCGGTCGAAGTGGAGATCTTCAACGAGGAGTTGTGGGCACAGGACGGCGTCCGCGTCCTGGCCGACACGGCAGCCCGGTACGTACGGCACGCGCTCGACTGACGCCCGTAAGGGCCCATATGGGTCCTTGAGGGCCCGCCGGAAATTTCCGCGGACGCCGTACAACCCTTCCGGGGGGTCGCGAGTCATACATGGCGTCGGACTTCCTGGGGGGACGTTCAGGGGAGGCGACGGGGGGAACGCGAGGGGCCCGGTGCGACACCGACACCGGGCCCTTCGAACTGTCCGCGGCCCCCACCGCCACGTCCGACTGCCGCGTGGGCTCCGTCAGGAGAAGTCCCCCGCGTTCTTCTTGGTCACCACCTTGACCGGCACCTTGATGGTCTCCTCGATCTTGCCGTCCTGGGTGACGCGCACCGCGTTGCGTACGGCCATCTTGCCGAGCTCGGCGGGCTGTTGGGCGATGGTGCTGTTCAGCGTGCCCTTCTTGACGGCCTTCAGCGCCTCGGGTGTGCCGTCGAAGCCGATCACCCGGACCGACTGGCCCGCCCTGCTGCCCAGCGCCTTCGCGGCGCCCAGCGCCATCTCGTCGTTCTCCGCGAACACGGCCTGTACGTCCGGGTGGGCCTGGAGCACGTTGGTGGTGACGTCGAGGGCCTTGGCCCGGTCGAAGTTGGCGGACTGCCGTGCGGCGACCTTGATGCCGGGGTACTTCTTCAGGCCCTCGGTGAAGCCCTTGCCGCGCTCCTGCGAGGCCGAGGTGCCCGGCGTGCCGCGCAGCACCAGGATCGTGCCCTGTCCGCCGAGTGCCTTGGCGGTCTGCTTGGCCGCCATCTGCCCGCCGCCCACATTGTCGGAGGCGACCGTGGTCGCCACCTTCCCGCCGGACACGCTCCGGTCGACGGCGACGACCGGTACCCCGGCGCGCTCCGACGCCTTCACGGCGGGCACCGCGGCGTCGGAGTCCACCGGGTTGACGATGACGCCCTTCACGTTCTGCGAGAGGAAGTTCTGCACCTGGTTGGTCTGCTGGGATGCGTCGTCCTGCGCGTCCTGCACGGTGACCTGGGCGCCCTGCGCCTTGGCTTCCGTCTCCGCCCCCTTCTTCATCTCGACGAAGAAGGGGTTGTTGAGGGTGGAGAGAGCCAGCCCGAGTTTCACCGGCTTCCCCTCACCGCCTCCGGCCGTCTTCTCCGCCGAGCCGCACGCGGTCGCGGTGAGGGCCAGGGCGACGGCGGAGGCGAAGAGGGCGGTGGACACGGAAGTGCGCTGTCTCTTGCTCTTGCTCATGCTGCTGCAGTCCTTGCAGTCGGTGGCAGGGGAGCGGAACGACGTGCTTGTCCCGTGGTGCGTCAGGCAGTGCGTAGATCATGCTCATGCCCGGCGACGCAGTGTATCGATCAGTACAGCGAGGGCAATGACGCAACCGATGACCACTTGCTGCCAAAAAGTGGACACGGCAAGCAGATTGAGACCGTTGCGCAGAACAGCGAGGATGAGGGCGCCGATGAGCGTGCCGGACGCCTTGCCGACACCGCCCGACAGGCTCGCCCCGCCGATCACCACGGCGGCGATGGCGTCCAGTTCGTAGCCCGCGGCCGCCTGCGGCTGGGCGGAGGCCAGCCGGGAGGCCAGCACGATGCCGGCCACGGCGGCGAACAGCCCGGACAGCCCGTACACGACCAGCTTCTGGTGGCGCACCCGGATGCCGGACAGCCGCGCGGCCTCCTCGTTCCCGCCGATCGCGTACATCGCCCGGCCGCTGTACGTACGCGCCAGCACCAGCGCCGCGATCAGGCCCATGCCGGCCAGTACGAGGACGGGCACCGGCAGCCAGCCGCCCAGCGTGCCGCCCAAGTCGCCGATGGAGTCCGGCAGCAGGATCGGACTGCCCTGTGACACGACCAGCGCGAGGCCGCGTGCGGCCGACAGCATGGCCAGCGTCGCGATGAACGGGGGCAGCTTCCCGTACGCGATGAGCGCACCGTTCAGCAGTCCGCAGGCTGTGCCGGTGGCCAGCGAGACCAGCACCGCGAGCCACACGGGGAGCTGCTGTCCGGTCGCGGTCCAGCCCAGCATGATCGCGGAGAAGGCGGCGACCGAACCGACCGACAGATCGATGCCCCCGCTGACGATGACGAACGTGACGCCGAAGGCGAGGATCGCCGTGACCGCCGCCTGCACACCGACGTTCAGCAGATTCTGGGTGCCGAGGAAGTCCGGCGACAGCAGCGCCAGCGCGGCGGCCAGGACGACGAGCGCGCTCAGCGCGCCGTTGTCGAGCAGCACCCGGCGTGCCACCGGCGGCAGCCGGTGCGGCCGGCCCTTCGTGCCGGTGTCCGGAGTCCGCTGTGTGTCAGTCGCCATGCGTGCTCTTCCCCTCCGTGGTGCCCGGTGCCGCCGTGCCGACGGCGAGTTCCATCACGGCGTCCTGGGTGGCCTCCTGCGCGGTGAGTTCGCCGGCGAGCCGGCCCTGCGCCATGACCAGCACGCGGTCGCTCATGCCCAGCACCTCGGGGAGGTCGCTGGAGACCATCAGGACCGCGTGCCCGGACGCCGTCAGCTCGTTGACCAGTTCGTAGATCTCGACCTTCGCGCCCACGTCGATGCCGCGGGTCGGCTCGTCGAGGATCAGCACCCTGCTGCGCGCGAGCAGCCATTTGCCGATGACGACCTTCTGCTGGTTGCCGCCGGACAGCGTGCGGACATGCTGACCGGGCCCGGACATCCGGATGGCGAGCCGTTCGGCGACGCCCGCGGCGGCCTGCCGCTGCCCGCGCAGGTCGACCAGTCCGGCGCGGGTGGCGGCGCGCAGTGTGACCAGCCCCAGGTTGTCCTGTACGGACGCGTCGGGCAGCAGCCCCTGCCCCTTGCGGTCCTCCGGTACGAGGCCGATGCCGGCCGCCATGGCCGCGTTCACATCGCCGCGGGGCAGCCGCTTGCCGAGGACCTCGACGGTGCCCGTGTCGTACCGGTCGGCGCCGAACACGGCCCGTGCGACCTCCGTACGGCCCGAGCCCACCAGCCCCGCCAGGCCCACCACTTCGCCGGCCCGCACCTCGAAGCCGATGCCGCTGAAGCTGCCGGCACGGCCCAGCCCGGACACGCGCAGCAGCGGCCCCCCGTCACCGCCGGCCGCTTCCTGTACGTGCCCCGTCGCCCGCGGGTACTGCTGCTCGATGCTGCGCCCCACCATCAGGCGGACCAGTTCGTCGCGCGGCGTGCCCGCCGGCACCTGTCCCACACTCCGGCCGTCCCGCAGAACAGTCACCCGGTCACCGAGGGCGGGGATCTCCTCCAGATGGTGCGTGATGAACACGATGCCGACGCCCTCGTCCCGCAGTCCGCGCACGAGCGCGAACAGTCTGTCCACCTCGCCCGCCGTCAAAGCGGCTGTCGGTTCGTCCATGATGAGCACGTCGGCGTGCAGGCTGAGCGCCTTGGCGATCTCCACCATCTGCCGCCCGGCGATGCCCAGTTCACTAACCCGCGTGTGCGGCGGTACGCCGACACCGACCCGCTCCAGCAGTACGGCGGCGTCCGCTTCCATCCGCTTGCGGTCCAGCAGGCCGAACCGGCGCGGCTGCCGCCCGAGGAAGATGTTCTCGGCGACGCTCAGCTGCGGCACCAGCGTGAACTCCTGGTGGATGGTGGCGATGCCGAGCCGTTCCGCCTCCGACGTGTCGTGCACCCGTACGGGCCGCCCCTCGCGCAGCACCTGCCCCGCGTCCGCCCGGTACGTGCCGGACAGCACCTTGATCAGAGTGCTCTTGCCCGCGCCGTTCTCGCCGAGCAGCACGTGGACTTCGCCCGCGCACAGCTGGAAGTCCACACCGTCCAGGGCGAGCACGCCGGGGAAGGCCTTCCGGATGCCCTCGGTGCGCAGCAGCTCCCGGTTCCCTTCCACGGGCGGCTCCCTCCGTCGCGTACGAGATCGTGATCATGCCAAATACCCGCCCGTGCCGGGAAGTTGTCGGTAGCTGCCGCTACGGTCGGTGAGATGACCTTCCAACCCGCGGTGCTTGAGGGGGTCCTCGAGCGCATCACCTACGCGAATGAGGAGAACGGGTACACCGTCGCCCGGGTCGACACCGGGCGCGGGAGCGACCTGCTCACCGTCGTCGGCTCACTCCTCGGCGCGCAGGTGGGCGAGTCCCTGCGGATGGAGGGCCGCTGGGGCTCGCACCCGCAGTACGGCAAACAGTTCACGGTGGAGAACTACACGACGGTCCTCCCCGCCACCGTGCAGGGCATCCGCCGCTATCTCGGCTCGGGCCTCATCAAGGGCATCGGCCCGCGGACGGCGGAGAAGATCGTCGACCATTTCGGCACGGCGACGCTCGACGTCATCGAGGAGGACGCGCAGCAGCTGATCCAGGTCCCGGGCCTGGGCCCGCGGCGCACCAAGAGGATCGCCGCCGCATGGGAGGAACAGAAGGCCATCAAGGAAGTGATGGTCTTCCTGCAGGGCGTCGGCGTCACCACGTCCATCGCCGTCCGCATCTACAAGAAGTACGGCGACGCGTCCATCTCCGTCGTGAAGAACCAGCCGTACAGACTCGCCGCAGACGTGTGGGGCATCGGGTTCCTCACCGCGGACCTCATCGCCCAGTCCGTCGGCATACCGCACGACAGTCCGGAGCGCGTCAAGGCCGGCCTGCAGTACGCCCTGTCGCAGTCCACCGACCAGGGACACTGCTATCTGCCCGAGGAGCGGCTCATCGCCGAGGGGGTGAAACTGCTCCAGGCCGACACGGGACTCGTCATCGAGTGCCTCGCCGAACTCGCCGCCGAGGACGAGGGCGTCGTCCGGGAGACCGTCCCGGGGGAGGACGGCGAACCCGTCGTCGCGGTCTATCTGGTGCCGTTCCACCGGGCGGAAGTCGCCCTGTCCGCGCAGCTGTTGCGGCTGCTGCGCGCCGACGAGGACCGGCTGCCCGCCTTCCGGGACGTCGACTGGGACGTCGCGCTCGGCTGGCTCGCGTCCCGTACGGGAGCCGAGCTCGCCCCCGAGCAGCGCGAGGCCGTCCGGCTCGCGCTGAGCGAAAAGGTGGCCGTGCTCACCGGCGGACCCGGCTGCGGCAAGTCGTTCACGGTCCGTTCGGTCGTCGAACTGGCCCGCGCCAAGAAGGCGGAGGTGCTGTTGGCGGCGCCCACCGGACGGGCCGCCAAACGGCTCGCGGAACTGACGGGCGCCGAAGCGTCCACTGTGCACCGGCTGTTGGAGCTGAAGCCCGGCGGGGACGCCGCGTACGACCGCGAACGGCCCCTCGACGCCGATCTGGTGGTGGTCGACGAGGCGTCCATGCTGGATCTGCTTCTGGCGAACAAGCTGATCAAAGCGGTGCCGCCGGGCGCCCATCTGCTGCTCGTCGGCGACGTGGACCAGCTGCCGTCGGTGGGCGCGGGCGAGGTGCTGCGCGACCTCCTGGCGGAGGGCGGCCCCGTGCCGTCCGTACGGCTCCGGCGGATCTTCCGGCAGGCGCAGCAGTCCGGCGTGGTGACCAACGCGCACCGCATCAACTCCGGTTCCCAGCCCGTCACTCAGGGCCTGGACGACTTCTTCCACTTCGTCGAGGACGACACGGAGGAGGCGGGGAAGCTCACCGTCGACGTGGTGGCCCGCCGGATCCCCGCGCGGTTCGGTCTCGACCCGCGCCGTGACGTCCAGGTGCTCGCGCCCATGCACCGCGGCCCGGCCGGCGCCGGGCACCTCAACGGGCTGCTCCAGCAGGCCGTCACCCCGGCCCGCCCCGATCTGCCGGAGAAGCGGTTCGGCGGCCGGGTGTTCCGCGTCGGGGACAAGGTCACCCAGATCAGGAACAACTACGAGAAGGGCGCGAACGGCGTTTTCAACGGCACAGTCGGCGTCGTCACTGCACTCGATGCCGCCGAACAGCGGCTGACGGTCCGCACCGACGAGGACGAGGAAGTCGCTTACGACTTCGACGAGCTCGACGAGCTGGCCCACGCCTATGCCGTCACGATCCACAGATCGCAGGGCAGCGAGTATCCGGCAGTGGTGATTCCTGTCACGACGGGCGCTTGGATGATGCTCCAGCGCAATTTGCTCTATACGGCTGTGACCAGGGCGAAACGCCTTGTGGTGCTGGTCGGTTCACGACGGGCCCTCGGGCAGGCGGTCCGCACTGTTTCGGCCGGAAGACGGTGCACGGCACTCGCACACCGGCTCCGTGGTGGGCTCGTGCCCTCCGGGGGTACATCCGTTGCGAGGGAAGGCTCCGGGGGGTGACCGCCGGAGCATGGAGGGTGCAGGATGTTCCTGAAAGGCACTGCGTGCCACATAGGAGCCCATTGGACGACCCCCAGTGCACCGCACAGCACTTCATGGGGGACAGTGGAGTGAGTCAGGGCACCTCGAAGAAGAGGCACTACGTCGGTGAGGGATGACGTGAGCGACAACTCTGTAGTACTGCGGTACGGGGACGGCGAGTACAGCTACCCGGTCGTCGACAGCACCATCGGTGACCGCGGATTCGACATCGGAAAGCTGCGAGCCGAGACCGGTCTGGTGACCCTGGATTCGGGCTACGGCAACACCGCCGCGTACAAGTCCGCCATCACCTACCTCGATGGCGAGCAGGGGATTCTGCGGTACCGCGGTTATCCCATCGAGCAGCTGGCCGAGCGCGGCTCGTTCATCGAGACCGCCTACCTGCTGATCAACGGCGAGCTGCCCACCGTCGACGAGCTCGCCAATTTCAAGAACGACATCACGCAGCACACGCTGCTGCACGAGGACGTCAAACGGTTCTACGACGGTTTCCCGCGTGACGCCCACCCGATGGCCATGCTGTCGTCGGTCGTCAGTGCACTGTCGACCTTCTACCAGGACAGCCACAACCCGTTCGACGAGGAACAGCGCAACCTCTCGACCATCCGGCTGCTGGCCAAGCTGCCGACCATCGCGGCCTACGCCTACAAGAAGGCCATGGGTCACCCGGTGGTCTACCCGCGCAACGACCTCGGCTACGTCGAGAACTTCCTGCGGATGACCTTCTCCGTGCCGGCCGCCGAGTACGAGCTGGACCCGGTCGTGGTCAGTGCCCTCGACAAGCTGCTCATCCTGCATGCCGACCACGAGCAGAACTGTTCGACCTCCACTGTCCGGCTGGTGGGCTCTTCGCAGGCCAACCTGTTCGCGTCCATCTCGGCGGGCATCAACGCCCTGTGGGGCCCGCTGCACGGTGGCGCCAACCAGAGCGTCCTGGAGATGCTGCAGCGCATCCAGGCCGACGGCGGCGACGTCGATTCCTTCATCCGCAAGGTGAAGAACAAGGAAGACGGCGTGAAGCTGATGGGCTTCGGGCACCGTGTCTACAAGAACTTCGACCCCCGGGCGAAGATCATCAAGTCGGCGGCGCACGACGTTCTCTCCGCTCTCGGCAAGAGCGACGAGCTCCTCGACATCGCCCTGCGGCTCGAGGAACACGCCCTGAGCGACGACTACTTCACCGAGCGGAAGCTCTACCCCAACGTCGACTTCTACACCGGCCTGATCTACCGCGCCATGGGCTTCCCGAGCAGCATGTTCACCGTGCTGTTCGCGCTCGGCCGGCTGCCGGGCTGGATCGCCCAGTGGCACGAGATGATCAAGGAGCCGGGCTCCCGCATCGGCCGTCCGCGGCAGGTGTACACGGGCGAGGTCCTGCGCGACTACGTGCCGGTCGAGTCCCGCTGACGTACCGGCGGCCCCGCTCGCACCACTGACGCTCCACCGCGGTTTCCGCGCAGCGCACCGGATGGGCCCGGTCCGAGAGGACCGGGCCCATCCGTATGTGCAGATCTGCCGGGAGACATAGATCACAGCGTTTGGGGGGTAACCATTGCGGGGTGTCGAGGGTCTAACCGGGTGGCGTCGGCCTCCCGGCGGAGCCTTCGCCACGCCACCGAGCGCGTCTTTGGGGACGGGCCCGGTGGAGCAGGGGTGAAGCGTGCAGCACGGGGAGCTTTGAGCGGCCCTCCCGCCCGTACGTGCAGCCAGCAAGCGCCCGGCCAGGATCCCGTGGGGGGAATCCATGACCGGGAACCGGAAGCGCCCCGTCGCCAGGCCCGTGGGGGGACCTCGGCCGACGGGGCGCTTTCGTTGTCTTTCGGGGTGCTGTTCCGGGCGCGGGACCGCCTCGCGGGCGTCAGCGGAAGCGGCGCAGGCGGAGGCTGTTGGTGACCACGAAGACCGAGGAGAACGCCATCGCGGCGCCCGCGATCATCGGGTTGAGGAAGCCCGCGGCGGCCAGCGGCAGCGCCGCCACGTTGTAGCCGAACGCCCAGCCCAGATTGGACTTGATGGTGCTCAGCGTCCGGCGCGACAGCCGGATCGCGTCGGCGGCCACCCGCAGGTCCCCCCGCACCAGCGTCAGGTCGCCGGCCTCGATCGCCGCGTCCGTGCCCGTCCCCATGGCGAGCCCCAGGTCCGCCTGGGCCAGCGCCGCCGCGTCGTTCACGCCGTCGCCGACCATCGCGACCGTACGACCCTCCTGCTGGAGCCTCCGTACCTGCGCGGCCTTGTCCTCCGGGAGCACCTCCGCGACGACGTCCTCGTCCGCGATGTCGACGGCGCGGGCCACCGAAGCGGCCACCGCCCGGTTGTCCCCGGTCAGCAGGACCGGTGTGAGACCCAGGCCGCGCAGCTGCCGTACGGCTTCCGCGCTGGTGTCCTTCACCGTGTCGGCGACCGTGAGGACGCCGCGGACCGCGCCGTCCCAGGAGACGATGACGGCCGTACGGCCCTCCGCCTCCGCAGCGGCCTTCGACTCCGCGAGCCCGGGCGGGAGTTCGCCGTGCTCCGTGATGCGGCCCGCCTCGACGGTGTGTCCCTCGACCGTGCCCCGTACGCCGGTGCCCGGAAGGCTGCGGAAGTCCTCCACGGCGGGCAGCGCCGCGCCTGTGCGGGCGCGTGCCCCCTCGGCGACGGCCCGTGCGACCGGATGCTCGGAAGCGTCCTCCAGGGCGCCCGCGAGACGCAGCAGAGTCTCCTCGTCGGTGCCGCCGGTGCCGTCCGCGCTGTCCGCGGTGAAGACGTCCTGGAGCGTCATCCGGCCGGTGGTGACGGTGCCGGTCTTGTCCAGTACGACCGTGTCGACGCGGCGGGTGGACTCCAGCACCTCGGGGCCCTTGATGAGGATGCCGAGCTGCGCGCCGCGCCCCGTACCGACCATGAGTGCCGTCGGCGTCGCCAGCCCCAGCGCGCACGGGCAGGCGATGATCAGTACGGCGACGGCCGCGGTGAACGCCGCCGTGATCTCGCCGCCCGCCAGCAGCCAGCCGACGAGTGTGCCGAGGGCGATCAGCAGGACGACCGGTACGAAGACGGCGGACACGCGGTCCGCGAGCCGCTGCACTTCGGCCTTGCCGCTCTGCGCGTCCTCGACCAGCCGTGCCATGCGCGCCAGTTGGGTGTCGGAGCCGACACGGGTCGCCTCGACGACCAGCCGGCCGGAGACGTTCACCGTCGCACCGGTCACCGTGTCACCGGCTGACGTGTCCGCCGGTACCGATTCGCCCGTCAGCATGGATGTGTCGACGGCTGAACTGCCGTCGACGACCGTGCCGTCGGTCGCCACCGTCTCGCCGGGCCGTACGACGAACCGGTCGCCGACCGCGAGCTGTCCGACCGGGATGCGCGTCTCCGTGCCGTTCCGCAGGACGGCGACATCCTTGGCGCCCAGCGCCATCAGCGCGCGCAGGGCCGCGCCCGCCTTCCGCTTGGAGCGTGCCTCAAGGAAGCGGCCGAGCAGGATGAACGTCGTGACGCCCGCGGCGACTTCCAGATAGATGACGGAGGACGCGTCGCCCTGTGCGGCGGTGAAGTCGAACCCGTGCCGCATGCCCGGCATGCCGGCGTGCCCGAAGAACAGCGCCCACAGCGACCACCCGAACGCGGCGAGCGTGCCGACCGACACCAGGGTGTCCATGGTCGCCGCACCGTGCCGCAGGTTGGTCCAGGCCGCCCGGTGGAAGGGCAGTCCGGCCCAGACGATGACGGGGGAGGCCAGAGTCAGGGAGAGCCACTGCCAGTTGTCGAACTGCAGGGCAGGCACCATCGCCAGCAGGACGACGGGGACGGACAGCACGAGGGACACGAGGAACCGCTGCCGTACGGCGGCGAGCCCGTCGTCGCCCGCGTCCTCCGGCGCGGCGCCGGACTGTGCGTCACCCGAGGGCTTCGGGGCCGGCGGCTGCGGGAGCTCGGCGGAGTACCCGGTGCGCTCCACCGTGGCGATCAGGTCGTCCACGGACACCCCGCCCCCGTAGGCCACTTTCGCCTTTTCCGTGGCGTAGTTGACGCTGGCCGTCACCCCGTCCATCCGGTTGAGTTTCTTCTCGACGCGGGCCGCGCACGAGGCACACGTCATCCCGCCGATCGTCAGCTCGACGTCCGTGGCGGGCTCCGCGGCCCGCTCCCCGGCGGGAGCGGCGACGGCCTGCGAGGTGTCCGTGGGTGCGCTCATGACCGGCCGACGAGCTCGTATCCCGCCTCGTCCACGGCGGCGCGGACCTTCTCGTCGTCCAGCTCCTGCGCGGAGCCGACGGTGACCTCTCCCGTGGCGGCGACGGCCTTGACCGACTCCACGCCGGTGAGTTCCGCGATCTCCTCGGAGACCGCGCCCTCGCAATGCCCGCAGGTCATTCCGGCAACCTTGTACACAGTGGTGACGTTGCTCATGGAGAGTCTCCTCGCGCTCATGCTGCTCTGCTGTCTCTCAGTGCAGTGAACACTATACCCCCCCTAGGTATTCCGACGCGGTGTCCGGGTTCCCCGCACGCGCCCTCGCACACGTCGAAGCCCCGGCGGCCTCGTCACGGGGGGGAGGAGGCGGCCGGGGCCGGTCGGTCAGGGCTGTGTTCTCGGTGCGGTCAGTTTGCTGCGGTTACGGTGTCTTCCCGGTGGTCAGTGATCAGCGTCCGCCGCGGTGGCCCGGCCGGCGGGCGACCCATTCACGGATGGTGTCCGCGAACCAGTACGGCTTCCCGGCCTCCACCAGGTCGGGCTGCGGCAGCAGACCGTGTTTCCGGTACGAGCGCACCGTGTCCGGCTGGACGCGGATGTGCGCGGCGATTTCCTTGTACGACCAGAGCCGTCGGTCGGCCATCTCTCGGCACCTCCCACAGGGGTGGCTGTTGATCAATCAGCCTGTGCCGTGTGAACGACGGAGGGTGACATCGGCGAGGGCCTGAGACGTGTCTGTGACGCGGAACCCGTGTAATGGTGACGCTCGTGACCGTACGCCGACGCCCGTTCCCGGACGGGAACACGCCGGCGTACGACCGGGGCGCTCACCGGTTCACTGAGCCGCGCTTTCCTGACGGTCCGTCAACAGGGCTGTGTACGACGGCCGGAGAAGGGCCCGCAGTCTTGCCGGCCCTCATCGCGGTCTCGATCTCCTCCAGCGTCTTCCCCTTCGTCTCCGGCAGGCAGCGGGTGCTGAAGACCAGCGCTCCGATGCCGCAGGCCACGAAGACGAAGAAGGTCGCCGCAGAGCCGACGCTGTCGACCAGGACGGGGAAGCCGGAGGAAACAGCCCAGTTGACCATCCACAGCAGGAAGATGCACAGGCCCATCCCGAAGCCGCGCAGCCGCAGCGGGAAGATCTCCGCGAGCATCAGCCAGGTCACCGTGGAGATCAGGCTCTGCTGGAACGCGACGAACAGGACCATCACCGCGAGCACCACGTAACTGCGCACCGTCGACTCGGGCAGCGTGAAGCACAGTCCGAGCACGGCGAGCGAAACAGTGGTGCCCGTCTGACCGGTGATCAGCATGGGACGCCGGCCCGCGCGGCCGAGCAGCCAGATGCCGACGAAGGTCATCAGGACCGACATGGCCCCGATCGAGATCGTCGCCACCAGTGAGGCGGACGTGCCCATCCCGGTCGACCCGAGGATCGTCGGCGCGTAGTACATGACCGTGTTGATGCCGGTGATCTGCTGGCACACGGCGACGCCGAGACCGATCATCACCACCCGGCGGATCCACGGCGTGCGCAGGTCCGCCCAGCCGGCCTTCGCCAGTGCCGCGTCGGCCTCCACCGACTCGCGGATGGCGGCCAGTTCGGCGTCCGCGGCCGCCGGATCGGCGCGGGTGCCGCGCAGTACCCGCCCGGCCTCCTCGTACCGGCCCTGCTTCGCGTACCAGCGGGGCGTCTCGGGCAGCAGGAGCAGGCCGAGCCACAGCAGGACGGCGGGCACCGCGGCGATCGCCAGCATCCAGCGCCAGATGTGCGCGCCCTGCCACACGTGGGCCAGCAGGGCGTTCATGGAGAACGCCAGCAACTGCCCTGTGACGATCATCAGTTCGTTCTGGGTGACCAGCCGGCCGCGCCGGTGCGCGGGCGCCAACTCGCCGATGTACAGCGGCACCACGGCGGACGCCGAGCCCACCGCGAGCCCCAGCACCAGCCGGGAGAGCACCATCAGCAGTACGTCGGGGGCGATGGAGGTGCCGATCGCGCCGAGCACGAACAGCACCGCGGCGAAGAACAGTGCGCGCCGCCGCCCCAGCGCGTCCGCGGTCCGGCCGCCCGCCACCGCGCCGAACGCGGCACCGAACAGCAGCGACCCGACGACCAGTCCCTCGGTGAACGGGGTCAGCCCCAAGTCGCCCTTCATGTACAGCAGGGCGCCGGAGATGACCCCCGTGTCGTAGCCGAACAGCAGCCCGCCGAGGGTGGAGATGACGGCGATTCCGGTCAGCGCGCGGTTCTGTTTCCCTTCCCGCGTCCCGGCCGGCTCCCGTTCCCCGGCCGTCTCCCGTATGCCGGTCGCCACGCGTCTACCGCCAGTCCGCGACGTACTCGTGGATGCGCTTGCGCATGAACTCGGTCGACTCCCTGGCCCGGTCCTCCCAGGCGAACACGCACGAAGTGAGCGTGCCGTCGAAGCCGTTGGCGCGCAGCGCCTCGAAGAGCTCGTCGAAGTCGACCTCGCCCTGGCCGATGTCCAGGTGCTGGTGGATGCGGGCCGTGGAGCCGGGCGGGTTGACGATGTAGCGCAGTCCGGACGACGCCGTGTGGTCGAACGTGTCGGCCAGATGGACGTTGGTCAGCAGGTCGCCCGCGTAACTGATCATCCCCGGCGCGTCGTTGCCGTGGTGGAAGGTGTGCGGCGCGCAGTAGAGGTACTTCACGTTGGGGTGGTTGATGCCCTTGATCATGTCGATGGCCTCGTACCCCTCCTCGATGAAGTCGTCGGGGTGCGGCTCCAGGGCGAGCTGGATGCCCTCCTGCTCGAAGAGCGGCAGCAGTTCGTCCATCGACTTCCAGAACTGTGCCTCACTGTGACTCGGGTCCTCGGGGCGGCCGTTGAACTCCGAGATCATGCTGTCCACGCCCAGGTCGGAGGCGACCCGGATGGCACGCTTCCAGTACCGGACGGCGGCCTGGCGCTCCTCCTCGTCGGGGCCGGACCAGCGGAACAGCGGCAGCACGGACGAGATGCCGACGCCCGCGCTGTCCAGGGCCTTGCGGAACTCGCGCACCGTCGCGTCGTCCACACGCGGGTGCTTGAAGAACGGGTTGAAGTCGTCCCGGGGCGACAACTCGATCCACTCGAAGCCCAGCTCCGCGACGAGAGCGGGGAGTTCGAGGAGCGGCACCTTGCGGAACATGTGCGGGTCGAGGGCGATCTTCACGGGAGTTGTACCTCTGGATCTCGGGGGCGTGTGTGCGGTGCGAGGGGGGCGCTCAGGCGCAGGCCGTGCTCATGCGCGGGCCCTGCTCACGCGTAAGCCGTGCTCACGCGCAGGCCGTGCTCATGCGTAAAACGTGGGGCGCGCGATCATCTCGACGGGCGTGCGCTCGCCGGACGTCTGCGCCCGTACGCCGGACGCGCACACGGCGGCCGCGGCGTACCCGTCCCAGGCGCTGGGGCCCTCCGCCTCGCCGCGGCGTGCGGAGCTGACCCACTGCTGGACCTCGCGGTCGTACGCCTCCTCGAAGCGGGCGACGAAGTCGGGGGTGATGTCGCCGCCCCAGCGGCCCGCCGTGTTGGTCATCAGGGAGTGGCCCTCGCCGATCCGCGCCGAGCCGTTCTCGCACACGGCCTCGACCTGCACCTGGTAGCCGAAGCCGCAGGTCGCGAAGATCTCGACGTTGACGACGGAGCCGCCGTCGGTCTCGAAGAGCACGAGCTGCGGGTCGCTCAGCGCCTCCGGCGCGTTGGAGGACGGCTTGGGGCGCACCACGGTGACCGCGGTGATCTCCTGGCCGAGCAGCCAGCGCGAGCTGTCCATCTCGTGCACGACGGAGTCGTTGATGAGCATCTCGTTGGTGAAGTAGTCGTGCACACGGGCGTTGCGGTGCCGGCAGTGCAGCAGCAGCGGACGGCCGAGCGAGTCGCCGCCCAGCAGCTCCTTCAGCTGCATGTACTCCTTGTCGTAGCGCCGCATGAAGCCGACCTGGATGCGCCGCCTGCCCAGCTTCTGCTCGGCCTCCAGTACGCGCAGCGCGCTGTCCGGGTCCGGGGTCAGCGGCTTCTCGCACAGCACCGGAAGGTCGCGCCGCAGCGCGTCGAGGAGCTGCGCCTCGTGCGCGGGTCCGGGGGAGGCGATGAGCACGGCGTCGACGGCCGGGTCGTCCATCGCGGCGGCGTGGTCGGTGTAGGCGGTCGCGCCCTCGTAGCGGTCGGCGAGTTCCTTGGCGCGGCCCTCGTCGATGTCGACGACGGCGGCGACGCGGGCGCCGCTGATGACGTCGTTGATGCGGCGTACGTGATCGGCGCCCATCATGCCGGTGCCGATGACGGCGATGCCCAGGTCCGAACGGTTCGTCATGGGGTCCCTCGACTCTGAGAGTTGGTGCGGAAGGGGGTGCGTGTGCGCTGGCCGGTCACGCGCCGCAGGTGCGCAGGAAGCGGCGGGTGCGCTCGGCGATGGGGAGCGGCGCGTCCGGCGTGCAGGGGTACATGTCCTGCTCGACGATGGCGAACAGGTCGATGCCGAGACCCTGTGCGGCCTGGAGCACCGGCTCCATCGCGGGGACGCCCAGCGGCGGTTCGCACATGACGCCCTTCTTGACCGCGGGGCCGAAGGGGATCTCGTCCCGTACGACCTCCTCCAGGATCTCCGGGTCGACCTGCTTGAGGTGCAGATAGCCGATGCGCTCTCCGTACGTCTCGATCAGCTTCACGCTGTCGCCGCCGCAGTAGGCGTAATGCCCGGTGTCGAGGCACAGGTTGACCAGATCGGAGTCCGTGGCGTCGAGGAAACGGGCGACGTGTTCCTCGGTGTCGATGTGTGTGTCGGCGTGCGGGTGGATGACGAGGCCGAGACCGTGTGTGTCGCGCACCTGCCGTGCCAGCCGCTCCATGCCGCCCGTGAGGTGCCCCCACTGCTCGCGGGTCAGCTCCCGGGGCTCCAGCTCCTCGGACGTCTTGTCGTCGCGCCAGAAGGACGGGATGACGACGAGGTGCTCGGCGCCCATGGCCTTCGTCAGATCGGCGACCTGGGAGACGTGCTCCCAGGTGGCGTCCCAGACGTCCGGCCCGTGGTGCAGGGAGGTGAACACGGTGCCCGCCGACACCTTCAGCCCGCGGGACGCGGTCTCCTCGGTGAGCCGGTCCGGGTCCGTGGGCAGATAGCCGTAGGGTCCGAGTTCGATCCACTCGTAGCCGGACTCGGACACCTCGTCGAGGAAGCGGCGCCACGGCACCTGCTGCGGGTCGTCGGGGAACCAGACGCCCCAGGAGTCGGGGGCCGAGCCGACGCGGAGTCGGTCGAGAGCTGAAGGCATGGCGGAGGGCTCCTCGGTGTGCGGGTGGGGAGTTGGCCGTCGGGGGTGAGCCAACTCCCGGCACAGGTCCGCTGTCAAGGCTTTGTAAGGACAACATTTCATCCGTACGTAATGCGCGAGAAGCTGGACGTCAGTATGTAAGGACAAAGTATTGACAGTGGTCGTGCGCTGCCATAACGATGAGGGGGCGCCCAGCTTCCCGCAGACGAAAGGGCATCCCACCCATGGCAGCCGAGACCAGCAGCGACGCGTTCGACGTACTCACGATGGGACGCATCGGGGTCGACATCTACCCCTTGCAGACCGGCGTCCCGCTGCCGCAGGTGGAGACCTTCGGGAAGTTCCTCGGCGGCTCGGCGACCAACGTGGCCGTCGCCGCCTCCCGGCTGGGCCGCGGCAGCGCCGTCATCAGCCGTACGGGGGCCGACCCGTTCGGGGAGTACATCCATCAGGCTCTGAAGGGCTTCGGTGTTGACGACCGCTTCGTGACGCCGGTCGCGCAGTACCCGACGCCCGTCACGTTCTGCGAGATCTTCCCGCCCGACGACTTCCCGCTGTACTTCTACCGCCGGCCCAAGGCACCCGATCTGGAGATCCACCCCGGTGAGCTGGACCTGGACGCCGTGCGCGCGGCGCGCGTCTTCTGGATGACCGGCACCGGACTGTGCGAGGAGCCCAGCCGTGCGGCCACACTCACCGCGCTGGAGGCCCGCTCGCAGCAGCCGCTGACCGTCTTCGACCTCGACTGGCGGCCGATGTTCTGGGAGGACCCGGAGACCGCACGCCCCGTCTACCGGCAGGCCCTCGCGCACGCCAGTGTCGCCGTGGGCAACCTCGACGAGTGCGAGGTGGCGACGGGGACCCGCGATCCGCGCGGCTGCGCCGAAGGGCTCCTGGAGGCCGGCGTCGAACTGGCCGTCGTGAAGCAGGGCCCCAAGGGAGTGCTGGCGATGCACCGGGACGGCTCGGCCGCCGAAGTGCCCCCGCACCCCGTCGAGGTGGTCAACGGGCTCGGCGCCGGCGACGCGTTCGGCGGCGCCCTGTGCCACGGCCTGCTCGCCGGCTGGGAGTTGGAGCCGCTGATGCGGTACGCGAACGCGGCGGGCGCCCTGGTCGCCTCCCGGCTCGCCTGCTCCTCCGCGATGCCGACGGCGGACGAGGTCGACGAGCTGCTGCGCGGCTGACGCCTCCGCGGTGCCGGCCGGCGCCCACCACCCTCAACTGCCACGAAAGTGAGCCCCCTTGAGCAGCATCAGCATTCCCGACCTCGTGGAAGTGCGCACACGGCACCCCGAGGCGATCGCGGAGGCCGCCGCCCGGCGTGCCCGCCGCCCGCTGGTCGGTGACAGCGGCCGGCTGATGATCGTCGCCGCGGACCATCCGGCGCGCGGCGCCCTCGCGGTCGGCGGCGAGAAGATGGCGATGGCCTCCCGCGTCGACCTGCTGGAGCGCCTCGTCCTCGCCCTGTCCCGGCCCGGCGTGGACGGCGTGCTCGCCACCGCCGACATCCTGGAGGACCTGCTGCTGCTGGGCGCCCTGGAGAACAAGGTCGTGCTCGGCTCCATGAACCGCGGCGGTCTCGCGGGGTCGTCCTTCGAACTCGACGACCGTTTCACCGGTCACCGCGCGCAGGACATCGATCGGCTGCGGTTCGACGCGGGGAAGCTGCTGCTGCGGATCGACTACGAGGACCAGGGCTCGCTCAGCACCCTGTTCTCCACCGCGCGCGCCATCGACGACATGGCGGAACGCCGGCTGCCGGTCTTCGTCGAACCGTTCATCTCGCGCAGAGTGGACGGCAAGGTGAAGAACGACCTGAGCGCCGAAGCGGTCGCCCACTCCATCGCCATCGCCTCCGGACTCGCCGGCACCTCGGCGTACACATGGCTGAAGCTGCCGGTCACGGCGGACCCCGACGACATGGCGTGGGTGTGCGAGACGTCCACCCTGCCGACAGTGCTGCTGGGCGGAGAGGTCGGCGGCGACCAGGACGGCACGTACGAGAAGTGGCGCAAGGCGCTCCGGCTGCCCACCGTGCGCGGTCTGGTGGTGGGCCGGTCACTGCTCTACCCCGCGGACGGGAACGTCACCGAGGCCGTGGACGCGGCCGTCGGGCTGCTGTGAGAGCCGCTGTGCTCTGCTGCTGTGGAAGCCGCTCGCTGTGAACAGCCGCTGCGAGAGGGCTGCTTGAGAAGGATGAGGGACACATGACGGACAGTGAGTTCTACGTACCGGCGGGCAGCGCGGCGTCCGGCCCGTACGCGCTGGACATCGACCCGAAGCGCGCCGGATGGGGCTACTCCTCGCTGCGTGTGCTGGAGCTGGAGCCCGGGGGGTCGCACAGTTTCGCCACCGGCGACAGCGAGTGGATCGTGCTCCCGCTGACCGGCGGCTGCACGGTGCGGTGCGAGGACACGGTCTTCGAACTGAACGGCAGGGAGAGCGTGTTCAGCGGGGTCACCGACTTCGCGTACGTGCCGCGGGACGCACAGGTGCGGGTGGACAGTGCGGCGGGCGGCCGGTTCGCCCTGACGGGTGCGCGCTGCGAACGGCGGCTCCCCGCACGGTACGGGGCGGCCGAGGACGTACCCGTGGAACTGCGCGGCAGCGGCAACTGCTCCCGCCAGGTCAACAACTTCGGCGCTGCCGGCGTCTTCGAAGCGGACAAACTGATCGCTGTCGAGGTGCTGACGCCGGGCGGCAACTGGTCGTCGTACCCGCCGCACAAGCACGACGAGTGCCGGCCGGGGGAGGAGGCCGAACTGGAGGAGATCTACTACTTCGAGATCGCCCCGCACGACGGCACCCCCGGCCTCGGCTACCAGCGCGTGTCCCCCTCCGAGCAGGGCGCGCGCGGCACGGACGTACTGGCCGAGGTGCGCACCGGCGACGCGGTGCTCATCCCGGACGGCTGGCACGGCCCGTCCATGGCCCAGCCCGGCAACCACATGTACTACCTGAACGTGATGGCAGGGCCCGGCGAGGACCGCGCCTGGCTCATCTGCGATCACCCCGAGCACGCCTGGATCCGCGACAGCTGGGCACAGCAGCCCGTGGACGCGAGGCTCCCGCTCTACAGCGCACCGGCGGAAGGGAACCCGGGACAGTGAGCACGACACGACGGCTGACGGTCGCTCAGGCGCTCGTCCGCTTCCTCGGCGCGCAGTACACCGAGCGCGACGGACAGCGGCACCGGCTCGTCGACGCCTGCTGGGGCATCTTCGGCCACGGCAACGTCGCGGGACTCGGCCAGGCCCTCCTGGAGAACGGGCAGGGCCCCGACGCACCGCTGCGCTATCTGCAGGGCCGCAACGAACAGGCCATGGTGCACGCGGCCGTCGGTTACGCACGGCAGAAAAACCGGCTGTCGGCGCAGGCCGTGACCACGTCCATCGGACCCGGCGCCACCAACCTGGTGACAGGCGCGGCGCTCGCCACGGTCAACCGGCTGCCCGTCCTGCTGCTGCCCGGCGACATCTTCGCCACCCGCGTCGCCGACCCGGTGCTCCAGCAGCTCGAAGTGCCGTACGCGGGCGACCTGTCGGTCAACGACGCGCTGCGCCCGGTCTCGCGCTACTTCGACCGGGTCATGCGCCCCGAGGCCCTGATGCCGGCAGCCCTGCAGGCGATGCGCGTCCTGTCCGACCCCGTCGACACGGGCGCCGTGACGCTCGCCATGCCGCAGGACGTACAGGCGGAGGCGTACGACTGGCCGGAGGAGTTCTTCGCCGAACGCGTGTGGCGCGTACGGCGTCCCGCGCCGGAGGCGGAGGAGCTCGCAGAGGCCGTCACCGCCGTACGGGCCGCACGCAGGCCGCTCGTCGTCGCCGGCGGCGGCGTGCACCACAGCGAGGCGGAGGACGCGCTGCGCGGCTTCGCCGAGGCGACCGGCATCCCCGTCGCCTCCACTCAGGCGGGCAAGGGCTCCCTGCGCCACGACCACCCCTGCGACGTGGGCGGCATCGGCCACACGGGCACAGCCGTCGCGGACCAACTGGCCCGCAAGGCCGACCTGGTGATCGGTGTCGGCACGCGCTACACGGACTTCACGACGGCCTCCGCGACCCTGTTCGCCGACCCGTCCGTACGCTTCCTGAACCTCAACATCGCACCGTTCGACGCGCACAAGCTGAGCGGCACGACTGTCGTCGGTGACGCGCGGGCCACACTCGACGCACTCACCGGCGCGCTGGACGGTCACCGTGTGGACGCCGCCTACGCGGACGAGTACGCGACGGGCAAGGCCCGTTGGGAGAGCGTCGTCGACTCCGTGTACGCCGCGGAGGACGACTCCGTACGGCCCACACAGACGCAGGTGCTGGGCGCGCTGGACGCGACAGTCGGCGACGACGACGTGGTCATCAACGCCGCCGGCTCCCTCCCCGGCGATCTGCACAAACTGTGGCGCGCCCGGTCGCCCCGCCAGTACCACCTGGAGTACGGCTACTCCTGCATGGGCTACGAGATCCCCGCCGCCATCGGCGTACGGCTCGCCGCACCCGACCGCCCGGTCTGGGCGCTGGTCGGCGACGGCACCTATCTGATGCTGCCCACCGAACTGGTGACGGCGGTTCAGGAAGGCATCAACATCAATCTCGTGCTCCTCCAGAACCACGGCTACGCCTCCATCGGCGGACTGTCCGAGGAGACCGGCGCGGAGCGCTTCGGCACCGCGTACCGCTACCGCGACGCACAGGACGGCACGTACAGCGGTGACCCGCTGCCGGTCGATCTGGCGGCGAACGCGGCCTCGTTGGGGATGGACGTCATCCGCGCCGAGACCGTCGCGCAGCTGCGCGACGGACTGGCGGCGGCCCGCGCGTCGGACCGTCCGACGTGTGTGTACGTCGAGACGGACACCAGCCCCACGGCGCCCGCGCCGGAGGCGTGGTGGGACGTGGTCGTCGCGGAGACCTCCGAGCGCCCCGCCGCGCGCAAGGCACGCGAGAACTACGAACGGCACGCCGCCACCCGGCGGCGCCACCTCTAGCCGCACACAGGCCGGCGGGCCTGCTGTCCGCACGGGCCCCGCCGGCTGATGTGATTCCTCCGCACGTCCTTAAGGAAAGCGAAAGGCCCCCTCATGAAGACTCTCGGCCACTGGATCGGCGGCAAGCCCGTCGAGTCCGCATCCGGCGCGTTCGGCCCCGTCTACAACCCGGCCACCGGCGCGCAGCCCACCCGGGTCTCGCTCGCCTCCACCGACGAGGTGGACACGGCTGTCGCCTCCGCCAAGGACGCGTACGCGACCTGGTCGCAGTCCTCGCTGGCCAAGCGCACCGCCGTACTGTTCAAGTACCGCGAGCTGCTGGACGCGCACCGCGACGAGATCGCCTCCCTGATCACCGCCGAGCACGGCAAGGTGCACTCGGACGCGCTGGGCGAGGTCGCGCGCGGCATGGAGATCCTCGAACTGGCCTGCGGCATCCCCGAGAAGCTCAAGGGCGAACTGTCCACACAGGTCTCCACCCGCGTCGACGTGTCCTCCATCCGGCAGCCCGTGGGCGTGGTCGCCGGCATCACACCGTTCAACTTCCCCTGCATGGTGCCGATGTGGATGTTCCCGCTGGCCGTCGCCTGCGGCAACACCTTCGTCCTCAAGCCCAGCGAGAAGGACCCGTCGGCCGCGTACCGGCTGGTCGAACTGGCCTCCGAGGCCGGCCTGCCGGACGGCGTGCTGAACGTCGTCAACGGCGACAAGGTGGCCGTCGACCGCATCCTGGACCACCCCGACATCGAGGCCGTCTCCTTCGTCGGCTCCACGCCCATCGCCCGGCACATCCAGTCCCGCGCCGTCGCCGAGGGCAAGCGCGTACAGGCACTCGGCGGCGCGAAGAACCACATGCTCGTACTGCCCGACGCGGATCTGGACTTCGCCGCGGACAACGCCATCAACGCCGCCTACGGGTCCGCCGGTGAGCGCTGCATGGCCGTGTCCGTCGTGGTCGCCGTCGGCGACACCGGCGACGCGCTGGTGGAGAAGATCGCCGAACGCGCGCACACGCTGCGCATCGGCCCCGGCGACGACCCGGCCTCCGAGATGGGCCCGCTCATCACCCGCGAACACCGCGACAAGGTCGCCGGTTACGTGGGCGGCGCCCGCGAACAGGGCGCCGATGTCGTGGTGGACGGCACCGGCTTCTCGGTGGACGGCCACGAGGACGGCTTCTTCCTCGGCGTCTCCCTCCTCGACAAGGTGTCCCCGGAGATGGACGCCTACAAGGACGAGATCTTCGGTCCGGTGCTGTGCGTCGTGCGCGCGGACACCTACGACGAGGCCATCAAGCTGATCAACAGCAGCAAGTGGGGCAACGGCACCGCCATCTTCACCCGCGACGGCGGTGCGGCACGCAGGTTCCAGATGGAGGTCGAGGCCGGCATGGTCGGCGTCAACGTGCCGATCCCGGTGCCGGTCGGCTACCACTCCTTCGGTGGCTGGAAGGACTCGCTCTTCGGCGATCTGCACATCTACGGCAACGACGGCATCCAGTTCTACACACGCGGCAAGGTCATCACGACCCGCTGGCCGGATCCCGCCGACAGCGGCGGCATCAACCTCGGCTTCCCCACGTCTTCGTAGGACGTACCCGGACGTCGCAGAACACCCGGACCGGAGCCCCTGCCTGCACGGAACAGGCAGGGGCTCCTCCGTACCGTCTCCGGCACAACCGGCGACGCAGGGAGCTGACGTACCGTGCGCCCCATTAGTCTCGTGGGCATGACGCCGTTGCCCTGGCTCCGGGCTCTCAAGGAGACCGCGCGGTCCGGACTGTCGGTCGAGCGCGCCTCGCTGACCCCGCTGCTCGCACTGCGGGGCGCGTGCGGGGTGGCCATCGTCATCGGGCTGACGCTCGGACTGGGTTCGCCGCAGCTCGCGGTGGCCTCCGCGTTCGGCGCGTTCGCGTCCGGTGTGGCCACCTTCCAGCGCAGCTGGCGGCCCCGCCCCGTGCTCGCGCTGGCCGCCGCCGGCGGGCTCGCCGTGTCCACGTTCTTCGGCTACCTGCTGGCCGCCTGGCCACCCGCTTTCGTGGTACTGCTCGCTGTCTGGGCGTTCGCGGCCGGCATGGCGTGGAGCATCGGGCCGACCTCGGGTGTGGTCGCGGCGCTGACCATCGCGGTCATGCTGGTGACCGTCACCCTGCCCACCAGCGTGCTGGGCGCCCTGGTGCACGCGGCCCTGATCGCCTGCGGCGGTGTCGTCCAGGCGACGCTGATCGTGCTGTTCCCCATCCGCCGCTGGGGCGACGCGCGCGACGCGCTCGCCGACGCGCTGGCCGGTGTCGCGGACTACGCCCGCAGGCTGCGCTACGACCCCACGGCACCCTTCGACCCCGAGCCGCTCATCGAGGCCCGCCAGGCGGCCGCGGTCACACCCCGTCAGGCGCGCCGCCGCCCCCGCCAGTTGCGCGGATACCGGGCCATGGCGGAACGCTTCCGCCCCGTACTCGCCTCGCTCGCCGACCCGGTCGTCGGCGGTGCGCCGACGGAAGGACCGGAGCGCGACCGGGTACGGGCGCTGCTCGCCGCCGCGGCCACCGTCCTGGACGCCACGGCGCACGCCATCCGGCACAGCGAACGGGTACGGATCCCGGAAGAGGCACTGAGCGTGCTCCAAGTGCCCGATTCGGGCCCGGTGCTGCGCGGTCCGGCACGCAAGGCCGCCATGCGGCTCATCGCGCTGACGGACGACGCGGTGGACGCGGCCGAGGAACCGGTGGAGGTCACCCGCCCCATCCCGGTGCTGCAGCGCACCACTTGGCACACGCTGTCCGAGACCTCGGGCATCGACGTGAGCCCCGAAGCCGTACAGGCGCACACCGGCGCACTGCGGAAGGAGCGGGACGGACAGCAGGGCGCGCAGGGAAACGGGCAACAGGACGGCCGGCAGAACAGTCAGCCGGACGGACAGCGGAACGGGGGGCAGGGCGGCGACGGCGCACCGTCCGGCGGGTCGCAGCCCGCACGCCGGCCGCGGCACCTCTACCGGCCCACACTGGCCGGCCTGGTACCCGTCGCGATGCGGGCCTACCGGCGTGAATTCCACCTCTCCTCACCGGTGTTCCGGCACGCCGTCCGCACGTCGGCCGTGACCAGCCTCGGCTGGATCATCGGCAAGGCGCTCCCCCCGGAACACGGCTACTGGATCGCACTGACCGCCGTGATGGTGCTGCGGCCGGACTTCTCCCGCACCTTCGAGCGCGGAGTCGCCCGGTTCTCCGGAACGCTCGTGGGCGTCGCGGTCGGCGCCCTGCTGACAGCCCTGCTCGCCCCCGGCGCCTGGCTCAGCGCGGGACTGGCCGTACTGAGCATCGGCTCCATGTACCTGCTCATGCGCACCGGGTACGCCATCGCCTCCGCCTGTACGGGCGCGTACGTCGTGTTCCTGCTCGACATCGCGGGGTCCGTCTGGTCGCAGACCGCGGTGGAACGCATCGGGCTGACCGCACTCGGCGGCCTGCTCGCCATGTTCAGCTACGCCGTCTTCCCCGCATGGGAGACGGCACAGCTGCGCGACAGGCTGGCCGACTGGCTGGCCGCGAACGGCCGTTACTCCTGCGCGGTCCTGGACCGGTTCGCCCGCCCCTCGGAGGGCACCTCACGGCAGGTCCGCGAGGCGCTGCTCGACACCCGCGCCGCGCGCCAGGAGTGGGACCAGCTGGTCACGCGCGCGGACGCCGAACCGGTGCGGCACCGCGGCCGGCTGTCGCGCCGCTCCGCGGCGGAGGCCCAGTCGGCGATGCTGACGATGGGCCGGGTGACCATGCTGCTGGAGCCGCACCTGCCCGGACGGGACGCCGAACCGAACGGCGACGCAGCCGAGTTCACGACAGTGTTCGGGCCGGCCGTGCAGGAAGCGGCGCAGGCCGTCCGGGACGGCGGCGCGGTGGACACAGTCCCGGTACACGAGGCGCTGTCCGCCTGGTGGGCGCACGCCGAGGATCCGCCTCCCGTCGCCCTGCGCACGGCCGACCTGCTGACCGACGCACTGGACGACCTGGCCGACGCGGTCAACCCGCGCCCCCGCGCCGAATCGGAAGCGGAGGCGGGCTCGGGGCCGGGGGCGGATTCGGGCTCGGGCAAGGGAGACGACTGAGCCCTCTGACGACTGAGCCCCCTGGAGAAGGGGGCTCAGTGCGGAACGGTGATCAGTGCCGGAACGGGACGTTCACACACGCCAGCCGGTCGCCCGCGTCACCCGCGTGACCCGCTCCCGTGTGCGTCTTGTGCGCGTGCAGGACGACGGAACGGGCCTCGCCCGCACGGAAGCGCCAGCGGACCGACGAGTCGGCGGAACCGTTGCCGTGCTTGTCCGTGGTGAAGTCGAGCCACGCCTCGTTCCGCGGGTTCGCGTACGCCGGGTCGGTGGACGGCTTGTCCGGGCCCGCCGCCGGGTCGGCGAGGTGCTGGTAGTGCGGTCCGGAGTCGTCCGGCTTCGCGCCGCACGGCTTCGTGTGCACGTGTGCGCCGAAGTCCCGATTCGCCTGCAGACCGCCCACCTTCAGCTTGATGCGCGTGCCGCCGCGTTCACCGCCGGCCTGCTGCTGGACGCCGACCCGGCTGAACTCCGGTACGGCCGCCTTGTCGTACGTCATGGCACCGGCACCCCGTGTGCCGGCGGGCTGGAAGAGAGCCTGCTGGAACGTCGCGGACACGTCCGCGCCTCCCAGGGCCGTTGCCGCGGCGAGTGACGCGGCGGCGGCTGACATGGCGAAGGACATGGGGCAGGACCTCTCTCGTCCGCGGAGCCGTACTGTCGCCGGTCCACCCTAAGGACGCAGCCCACCGCATCGCGGGCGCAGCACGCGTGCACCCGTGTGAATTCGAGAGCCCCGCCGTCCTCCTGAGACCCCGTCACTTGAATGGGATGTTCAGCCAGGGGCTGCCCGGGTCCGTCATGAGGATCCGGTGCGCCTCCAGCATGTCGGTGTACCAGTCGCCGAATTCCTCTTCGTCGAAGTGCAGACAGCGCCCGAGGATGTGCCCCGCGGCGAACTCCGCCCACGAGTCGTATGCCGTCTGGCTGACGCGGCTCGCCCGGATGACGCCCTGCTCGGTCTCGTGCAGCTCGCAGAACCGTGCGCCCAGACCCCAGCGGGCCATGCCGGAGGCGCGCCCGTAGTCCCAGGCGAGCACCGACCGTACGTGCCCGCTCTCCGGCAGCAGACCGTCGGCGCGGAAGCGCGACTCGTAGCGCGTGATGCTGCCGATCAGCTGGTGAAGCGCCGTCACCTCGGCGTCCGCCGCGGCCCCGTGCGGGTGCTCGCCCGCCGCCTCCGCGAGCCGTTCGCGGGTGACGCGTTCCGTGGCGGCGCGCCACTGGTCCGCGTCCGGGGCGGGCCCGCCGCCCTCGGCGGCGGAACGGTACAGGGCGTTGCGCACGCGGAGGACGAACTCCCAGCGCGGGTCCACCATGTCGGCCCGCAGCAGCTCCTCCAGATACTTCTGCCACTTCGCCCGGTCGGTGACGCCCCACCATTGCTCCAGCGTGCGCCGCTCACAGTCGTACCCGTGACCGTGGTACGCGAGCGCGTTCCAGTAGTGACCGTTGCGCACCATGAGCAGTCCTGCGCACGCCAGCCCGTGCGCGACGGGGCCGTACAGCGGGCCGCCGGTCGCGAGGGTGCGCAGCGTCATGTCCTGGGGACGCCAGGCCCGTTCACCGTGCTGCTTCCACACCGCCCGCTGGGCCATGGTCGCCGGGAAGTAGGCCTCACACGGGGTGCCCGGATTGACGGCCATCCACCAGTCGTCGTCGGGCCAGGTGCGGGAGAGCGTCTCCAAGTCCTCGCTCACGTGGACCGGATCGGCCATGGGGGCCGGGAGTATACCGGCCGTCTGGAGGGCGAAGCACGCGGGTCCGGAACCGCCGTGCAGAAAGGGGTGCACCGTCCGCTGTCCGACAGCGTCGTACGGATGGCGGTCGATGGTGTAGTAGAGCCAGGTGTTGCCGAGGACGTCGAGATAGCCGGCCCAGTCGCCGCGCATCTTGGCGTCGTACAGGGCCTGTTCGACTGCGGACGGTGCCTGCCACGGCTGCCCCTGCGGTGCAGCCGGCGCCAGGACCGGTCCGCTGCTGCCTGCGTGTCCCCCCACCGGCCCGTGACCTGCGGTACTGCTGTTCCACATCCCCATGGCGACGCACTCTAGCGCTGCCGCCCGTACGCCCGGACGGCGCGGCTCACGTGAACGGGAGGTTCCGCCAGGGGCTGCCGGGGTCGGTGGTGAGGATGCGGTGCGCGTCCAGCATGTCGGTGTACCAGTCGCCGAATTCCTCGTTGTCGAAGTGCAGACAGCGCCCGAGGACGAAGCCGGCGGAGAAGTCCTCCCACGTGCCGTACACCCGTCGGCTGAGCTCACCCGCGCGCACGACGGCGTGCTCGGCCTCGGGCAGCTCGCAGTAGCGGGCGCCGAGTCCCCAGCGGGCCATTTTGGCGGCGCGACCGTAGTCCCAGGCGAGCACCGACCGCACGTAACCCCCCTCTGGGAGCAGCCCGTCGGCACGGAACCGGGACTCGTAGCGTGCGATACGGCTGATGACCCGTTGCAGCGCGTGCACCCTCCGGTCGACCGCGGAACCGGCCCGGTCGGTGCTGCCGCCCGGCGCCGCGGAGCCGGAGGTCTGCACACCCTCGCGCTCCCGTACGGCGCGCTCCGTCGCCTCCCTCCAGCGCAGCGCGCCCGCTGCCGAACTGAGGGCACCGCTCTCGCCGTCCGCGTCACAACCGTCACCGGAGTCGGCCAGCTCCCTGCGCACACGGAGCACGAACTCCCATGTGCTGTCGTGCTGTTCGGCCTCCAGCAGTTCGTACTGTCGGTGTACCCAGTCCGGCCGGCTGCGGATTCCCCAGGCGTCCCTGAGGCGGCCGACCTCGCTCCCGTAGCCCGTCCCGTGCCACGCCATCGCGTTCCACAGCGATCCGTTGCTCACGCTGAGAAGGGCCCCGCAGGCGAGCCCGTGGGCGACGGGGCCGTGCAGCGGGGCACCGGTCGCGAGGGTGCGCAGTGTGTGCCGCTGGCTCCGCCACGCCCGCTCGCCGTGCTGCCGCCAGGTCACACGGCTGTCGAGCGTGCCGGGGAAGTACGCCTCGCACGGCGACCCCGGATTGACCGCGAGCCACCACAGATCGTTGCCCCAGTCGGCCGCCAGGTCCCTGAGTCTCCTGCGCAGATACACCGGGTCGGACTGTGGCGCGGGCAGCATGCCGTGGGTGAAAACCGCGCAGCAGTAGCGGCCCGACCTGCGGTCCTTGTAGGCGTACCGGTCGACCTGGCCGAGGGAGTCGTACGGGCCGCGCGGTACGGCGTAGTACAGCCAGGTGCTGCCGAGGGTGTCGAGATAGGCGGGCCAGTCGCCGCGCTCCCTGGCCTCGTACAGGGCCCGTTCGACGTCCGTCGGCGCATGCCAGCCGGTGTGCCGGGGCCTCCCCGCTCCGTTCCGCTTCCCCATGGACCGGCAGCCTACCGGGGCCGCGCCGGGTGCGGCCGGGGCCCGTACGGGGCGAACAGGCCCTAGTCTGGCCGGTGATGGAGGGGCGGAGACCGTCGTCGCGTGTGCCGCGGAGACGCACGAGCGCAGGCCTGGTGCTGTTCGCCGGGCTCGTCGTGCTCGCGGTGCTCGTCGGTGTGCCCGGGGACGAGGGCGAACCCTCGTGCGCCGGCGTGCGGGCCGTGGGATGGCGTCACGAGACCGCCATGAACGCGGAGTTCGAGCGGTACGGCAACGACAACAGCCGTCTCGACGACTGGACCGGCGGGGACGGCACCCGCTCCGTACGGCTGCCCGACGGGCGCACGCTGTGGATGTCCGCCGACACGTTCCTCGACCAGGTGGCCGCGGGCCGCTCACGCAGCGGGAACCCCGTCTGGGTGCGCAACGCGGGGCTGGTGATGTCCCCTCAGGGGCGGATCGAGCGCACTCTGCTCGGCTCGTCCGGCGGCCGCCCGACAGCCCTGTTCCCCGGGACGGCGGGCCCCGGCGGGCGCGAAGTGTGGCGGTGGCCCGTCCAGGCGGTCGTCGAACCCCGCTCTCCGGGAAGCCGGGAGAAGGTCGTACGGGTTGTGCTGTGGCAGCGCGAAGCGGGCAGCGGACCCTGGGCGTTCGGTGTCCCGCGTGCCACCGAGGTGGCCACACTGTCGCTGCCCGGCCTCCGGGTGGAAAGCGTCAGAACTGTGCACCGGGCGACAGGTGAACAGACGCTGGAGCGCCGCGTGCTGTACGGGACATCCGCCGTCACCGAGGGCGGCTGGACATACGTGTACGGCGCCGACGAGGGCAGCGTCCGCGGGCAGGCGTCACGCGCGCACGTCGCCCGCGTACCGGAAGGGCGGCTCGGCGATCCGGACGCGTGGCGCTACTGGGCCGGTGAACAGGCGGGCGGATGGCAGCGCGACCCGGACAGATCCGCCCCCATATTGGTCGGCAAGACGGCACAACGGGGCGCCACCGGTACGTACTCGGTCGTGCGGGACGGCAACAGCGGCAGCTGGCTGCTGCTCACCATGGACGCGGGCGGCCCGGACGGCCGGGGGATGTCCGACGTGGCCTCGTACTGGTCGTGCTCCCCGTCCGGACCGTGGCACGGGCCGTCCCGGGTGGCCAGGCCGCCGCTGCCGGCGGGCGGCCGGCAGGCGGGCGCCGTGCCGTACAACCCGCAGGGGCACGGGGAGTTCACGTCGGGGAAGGTCGGCTTCACGGGCGCGCCGGCCGACGGGAAGCGGGCGGGCGGCGGGAGCTCGCTGCTGATGAGCTACGACGTCAACGTGCTGACCGGCACCGCGGCGATCCACCAGGACGTCGCCCTGTACCGGCCGCGCTTCCTGCGGCTGGAGCTCACACCCGTCGGAGAGTGAGCCGCGCGCCCGGGAGGGTCAGCGGCCGGATCCGCTGTCGCGCTCCCGTTCCGCTGCGCGCCGTGCGGCTTCCGCGGGACGGCGGACGGGGTCCTCTTCCTGGTCGATGTCAGCGACGGTGTCGGTGTCCTCGTCCCGCGTCTCCGCCTCCCACACCGCGCGGTACTTGGCGTCCCGCACCTTCAGCAGGACGCACGCGACGACCGCCGCGAGGAGGGACCCGATCAGCACGGCGGCCTTCACGTGCTCGACGGTCGACGGATCCGTGAAGGCCAGTTCGGCCACCAGCAGGGACACCGTGAACCCGATCCCCGCGAGCATGGCGACGCCGGCCACGTCCGGCCACGTCAGATCGTCGCTGAGCCGCGCCCGCGTGAACCGTGCCGTCAGATACGTACCGCCGAGAACACCGACGAACTTGCCCACGAACAGGCCCAGTACGACACCGAGGGCCTCCGGCTGCCGGAACGTTTCGGCCAGCGCGGAGCCCGATACGCCGACCCCCGCGGCGAAGAGCGCGAAGACGGGGACGGCGAAACCGGCCGACAGCGGGCGGGCCAGGTGCTCGACGCGCTCGGCCGGGGAGGTCGCGTCCTCGCCGTCCCCGCTGTCGGGCAGCACGCGCAGCAGCATGCCCATCGCCACGCCGGCGATGGTCGCGTGCACGCCGCTGTTGTACATGAGCGCCCAGATGACCACGGCAAGCGGCACGTACACGTACCAGCCGCGCACCCGCAGATTGACGTGCAGGACGCGGAAGAGGACCAGTCCGGCGAACGCGCCCGCGAGCGCCCACCAGTTGAGCCCGGAGGTGTAGAAGACGGCGATGACCAGGATCGCGCCCAGGTCGTCGACGATCGCCAGGGTGAGCAGGAACGCGCGGATGCCGGACGGGAGATTGGTGCCGATGACCGCGAGGACGCCGAGCGCGAAGGCGATGTCGGTGGCCATCGGAACGGCCCAGCCGTGCGTCTGTCCGCCACCCGCCAGGGCGGTGCCCAGGTAGACGAGTGCGGGCACGACCATGCCGCACAGTGCGGCGACGACGGGCAGCGCGGCGGCGGCGGGCTTGCGCAGTTCGCCCACGGCCAGCTCGCGTTTGAGCTCGATGCCGGCGACGAAGAAGAAGACCGCCAGCACACCGTCCGACGCCCAGTGCTCCACCGACAGGTCCAGACCGAGCGCCGGGATGCCGAAGTGGGCACCGCGGAGCGACTCGTACCAGTCGCTGATCACCGGAGTGTTGGCCCACACGAGGGCGAGCACCGCGGCGGCGAGGAGCACCATTCCGCCGACCGTCTCGGTGCGCAGCGCGTCCGCGAGGTGTCTGCGCTCTCTGGCGGAGGGGCGGGCGAACAGCTTGTTCTGCGGGGTCGCGGCGGGGTCCGGGGAAGAATTCACGAGTGGGCTCCGGGGACGGAATCGGGCAGGCAGACGGCTCCGCCGACCAGACTTCCCGGCACACCCTCAGCGCCGTGACCTTATGCCTTGACGCTTCTTTGACACCCTAACCGTGCCGCTGGACGCACCGGAACCTCACCCGCCTGTGCGACGGCACCGGGTCACCGTGAAGAGCCCCACATCCTCGCGCCTGCTGTCCACGGCTCCCGCGGCGAAGCCCGCCTTCGCCGCCCAGGCCTCCGCCTCCTCCACCGGACGGCACGTCGTCCGGCCGGGCACACCGCCGAGGAACTCCGGTTCCGGCGGGCGGGTCTGTGTCGTGAACAGCAGCGCCCCGTCCGGCGCCAGCATGTCGTGCAGTCTCTCCAGGGAGGTGACGACGGCGGCGTCCTCGGCCACCAGTTCGTACAGTCCGGACACGACGACGAGGTCCGGCGGCGTACCTTCCGGCAGGGGAGCGGGGTCGAAAGCGTCGCCCAGTTCGTACGTGAGCGAGCCGTCGGGCAGTCCGCGGCGCTGCGCGAGACTGCGGCCGGCCTCCAGTGCGGACTGTGCGCGGTCGCGGCAGAACACACGCAACTGACCGCCCGGCTGTTCCTCCGCGAGCAGATCCTGCAGACAGCGGCCCGGCCCCGCGGCGACGTCGAGGACGCGGATCTCCCCTCCGCGGCCGGCGATCTCCTCGCGCAGCATCTGTTTGAGCAGTTCGCCGCGTGCCCGGACAGCGCGCGCCCCTGTGGTGGCGAGGTACCTGCGGTCGACGAACTCCCCGAGGACGGGCAGCACCCGGAGGCCGTGCGGCTCGTTCGCGTACACGTAGTCGGCCGCCGTGCCGCTGTCGAAACCGTCCCGCCAGCCGATACGCACACCCTTGCTCACCCGTCCCACAGTGCGCAGAGCAGCGTGTACGGCGGTCCGTTTCGCCCTGTCGAGCGGCGAGGAGCGGTGCGGCCCGCCTGCCGCGCCGAGCTGACCGGTCATCAGTGTCGACCCCCTGAGTCGTCGTCCTGTGATCTGTCTGCACAGCGGCGCGCCTGAGCACACGTACGACAGTTGTGCGACAGCCGCGCACATCCCCACGGCCTCCGGTCTCCCCCTCGTCCCGTCGGCACGCGATCATACGGAGAGCGGCACGCAGTACAGGCGAACAGCTGAACGGGGAGTACGCATGCGCCAGTTGACCCTGCCGGGCAGCGGGAGGGCCGCAGGAGTCACAGCTGTGGCCTGCCTCTCCGTGGCGGCCCTCGCACTGTCCGGCTGCACGTCCGCCGGTTCCGGGGACGGGGGCGGCGACAGGAAGGCGCGCGCGGAAGCCACCGCGGAGGCCGCAGGGAAGCCCGTCCTCACGACGGACGCCGCACAGCAGGTCGTCGACCACTACGTGGACGTCAACAACCGGGCCAACGCCCGGCAGGACGCGAAGCTGCTCGGCACGGTCGAGGCGGGCCCGGTCCACGAGCGGAGCACCGCCGAGTACCGGCAGTTCGCCACCCGCTCGCCGAAGGAGAAGGACGAGTACGCGGGCGCGTTCCGCTACGAGGACCTGACGTTCCACATCCCGTCCGGCGGCGACTGGTTCGCGGCCACGGCCCGGGTGGCCGACGACGGACAGCGCCGGATACTCGTCTTCGAGAAGAGCGGCAGTGGGGCCGGCGACAAGGACACATGGAAGATGACCGGCGTGGTCCACCTGGACGAGAAGGTCCCGGAGATCGCCTCCGGCAGCCGGGGCGCGGCGGCCACCGCGGAGCCGGACGCGGCGAGCGGCAGTCTGACGCCCCGCCAGGTGACCGCCGCGGTGGCCGACCTGTACGCGACGGGCGGCAAGAAGACCGGCGGGAAACTCGCCCGTACGAAGTCCGTGCAGCGCGCCCTGAAGATCCACCGCGAGCGCGACCGTGCCCTCGGAAAGCTCGGCGTCCGCAAGACCTTCGCGCCCGCGCGCCCGGAGCTGCCCCGCGTGCACGCCCTGCGCACCAGCGACGGCGGCACCCTCGCCGTCGTACCGCTCGCCCACACCGTCCGTACGACAGCCGGCCGCCCGGGCCGCTCCGTCACCCCGTCGTCCCGCGAGGCCGTCTACGACCCCGACCCGCGCCGCACCGTGACCGACACCCACGCGGGACAGGCCGCCGCCTACCTGCCGCCCGCAGGACGGCCGCGCGTGCTGGGGACGGACTACGCGATGACGGACTCCCGCTGAGCGAGGCGCGGGCACGCCGCTTGCGCACAAGTAGCCGCAGCCCGCGTCCTCGGGGGAGGGGACGCGGGCCGCGGCGGTTCAGGGGCACGGCCCGTGCGGGCCGTACGGTCAGCCGATGCGGAGGTGCTGGCCCGGGAGGATGAGGTCCGGGTTGCCGCCGATGACGGACTGGTTGTTCTGGTACACCGTCTGCCAGTTGACGCCGTGGGCCGCCGCGATGGAGCCGAGGGTGTCACCGGACTTCACGGTGTAGTTGCCGCCCGTGGACTGCTGCTGGGTCTGCTGCTGCGGCTGCTGCACCGGAGCGGCCTGCCGCTGCGGCTGAGCCTGCTGGGTCTGCTGCGGCTGCGCCTGGCGCTGCGGCTGGGTGTGCTGCTGCGGCTGCGACTGCTGCTGAGTGCGCTGTTCGGTCTGCTGCGTGCTGCCGCTGTCCGGGCTGACGTTCGCCGGGGCGCCGCCGGCGCGGAGGTTGCCGGCGCCCGCGCAGCCCCAGGCGCCCGGGCCCTGCTGTGCGAGCAGCTTCTCGGCGGCGGCTATCTGCTGTTGCTTGGAGGCCTGATCGGCGCGCGGCGCGTACTGCGTGCCGCCGGCAGCCTGCCAGCTGGACTGCGAGAACTGCAGGCCGCCGTAGTAGCCGTTGCCGGTGTTGGTGGACCAATTGCCCCCGGCCTCGCACTGGGCGACCTTGTCCCAGGTGTCGACCGAGGCGGCCTGCGCGCCTGTGGCCGACATCAGCGGAATGGCGACGGTGGCGCCGGCGACACCGGTCACGGCGGCGATGCGAGCGGTCTTGCCGGGTCGGCGGTGGCGTCCCTTGCCGGAGAGCTGCATGGTCTTTCTTCCTTACGGTCGCGGCGGTTCACCGTCGGGCGCGGTGAACGGGTCGAGCGGGAGGACCGTAAGCAGACCGCCGTGGAAGCTCCAAAATCCGTCATGAGGCTTCAAATTGCTCATTCGGCCGTTCAAAGAGCTTCATTTCCGCAGGTCAGACAGTATGCGGCGAAATTCGGACAAGACGGTACGGAGGGGATGGCGAGAGAGAAGCGTCACATGGTCCGGGCGTGTCTCGTGAGGACCCGGATGCGCTGCGTCAGGACATCCGTCCGGCGTGGTCATGTCCCCAACACGCCCCGGAGCGCGCGCTAGTGGGACGGATGGCCGGGCTCTTCGTCCTTCCTTTCGGGACCTTCGATCTGGATGGTGGCGTGGGTGATGCCGTACTGCTCGTCGAGCAGTCCCAGCACCCGGTCGAGCACCGCGCCCGGCTGCGCGCCCGACTCCGGTACGACGTGTCCGCTGGCGGAGTCCAGGCCCGAAGTGACCGTCCAGATGTGCAAGTCGTGCACATGCGCGACGCCGGGCAGTGCCTCGATCTCCGCTTCCACCGCGGCGACGTCCATGCCGGACGGCGCGGCCTCCATCAGGATCCGTACGGCCTGCCGCATCAACTGTCCCGCGCGCGGGAGGATGAACAGCCCGATGGCCACACCGAGTACCGGGTCGACATACCGCCAGCCGGTCAACTGGATGACGACGGCGCCGACGATCACAGCGACCGAACCCAGCAGATCGCCGAGCACCTCCAGATAGGCGCCCCTGAGGTTGATGCTGTCCCGCGCGCCCACGGACAGCAGCCGGAAGCTGATCAGGTTGACGACCAGACCACCGGCCGCCACCAGCAGCAGTGGAAGCCCGGGCACCTCCGGCGGGTCGCCCCACCTGCGCACCGCCTCCCACAGGACGTACGCGGCGACGGCGAACAGCAGCACACCGTTCGCGAGCGCCGCCAGGACCTCCAGCCGGTATGTGCCGTACGTACGCTGCCGCGGCCCCTCGCGCGCGGCGAGCGTGACGGCGGCCAGCGCCATCCCGAGCCCCAGTACGTCGGTGCCCATGTGCGCCGCGTCGGACAGCAGGGCGAGCGAACCGAAGACCACACCGCCGACCAGTTCGGCGACCATGTACAGCGCGGTGAGCACGAACGCGACAGCGAGCGGTTTACGGTGCCGGGCCCCCGCGGACAGCGCCCCCGCGCCGGGGCCGTGGTCGTGTCCCATGCGGCGAAGCTAGCAACAGGGAGCGCCGGTCACGGGCATTGACGGCATGCGCCGCTGAGGCCGTCCGGCGCGCGGCCGAGCCGCGGCGGCTGCGCGTCACGCACCGTCGCATGCCCCTGTCACCTGCGTGTTTACGCCGATCTGTACGGGTACGCGGAGGGCTGGAACCGCACCGGATTGGGGTTGGTCATGGAGCTGAACGAGCTGAAGCCTGTGTACGCCCACGAGGGGCCGTTCGCGACGGTCTACCTTGAGGGCCGATCCCCGGGCGAGGACGCAGAGAAGCAGGTGAGGCTCCGCTGGCAGGCTCTGCGCGAGCGGCTGGAGGGCGAGAACGCCGACAGTGCCGCACTCGACGCCGCGGAGCGCGCGCTCGCCCGCGACGAGCCGGGTGAGGAACAGACCAACGGCCGCGTGCTGGTGGCCTCCGCCGGCGGTGTCGCCCTGGACGCCCCCTGGGACGCGGCACTCGGCCGCGGCGACGACGCCCACTGGGGCGTGCTGCCCGAACTCGGCGCGTACGTACGGGAGGCCGCACGCGCGGTCCGTGTGCTGCTGGTCGTCGCCGGACAGGAGGACGCTCAGCTGCGCCACCTGGTTGTCGCTCAGGAGCACTCCCCGGAAGAGGTGTTCCGTGAGGACGTGCGGGGCAGCTCGGTCGAGGGGCCGCACCATCCGCGCGAGGGCGCACTGGCGCACCGCAGGATCCAGCGCCGCGCCGACGAGGCGGTCGGCCAGAACGCCAAGGAGATCGCCGAGGCGGTGGCCCGCGCGGTGTCGGACTTCGGACCGGACGTCGTCGTGCTCGCCGGCGAGGTGCAGGGACGCACGGCGGTGCGCGAACAGCTGCACGCGGAGCCGGCCGGAATCCTGGTGGAGACCGAGAAGGGCGGCCGCGGCCAGACCGGCGCCGAGGAGGCACTGGCCGACGAAGTGCTGCGCATCGCGGGCGACTTCAGTGAGGACGCCGCACGGCAGGCCGCGTCCCGGCTGGAGGAGAGCGCCGCACACGGCCGGGCGGCGCGCGGCGATCCCGAGGTGGTGAAGGCCGCGGAGACGGGCGCGCTCGGCACGCTGCTGTTCGAGGACGGCGCGGCCGCCAAGCGTGAGGCGCTGCTGCTGAAGGCGGCCGCCGAGACGAGCGCGTCGTTCAGTCTGACGCCGTCCGGAACCGGACTCCCCGACGGCGTCGGCGGACTCCTCCGCTTCTCACCGGAAGGCTGACACCAGGGGCCGGCCCGGCAGGGGCCGGCCCCGTACCGCTCACACACCGGAGCGCAGACATGTCCGACGACTACGCAGAACTGCCCGAGGACGACGGCGTACTGGAGCCCTCCGACTCGCTGGAGACCGACGTCCTGGACGCCGACCCGCTGGACACCGGGATCGTCCCGCCTGACCGCTGGTCGGTGGCCGAGTCCTTCGGCACGACGGCGCGCGAGGCGCACGAGGGCGCCTCGCTCGACCAACTGCTCGCCGCCGAGGTCCCGGAGGTCCAGGGGTCGGTCAGCGACACGTGGCAGGACGGGCCCGGCCCCCGTGCGGGACGGCTGGTCGCCTCGGACGAAGGGACGCACGGGACGGCGGAACCGGAGACCTACGCGTACGACGAGGGCGTGGACGGCGGTGCCGCGAGCGCCGAAGAGGCAGCCGTGCACATCGAACGCGACTGGGGCGAAGAGGGGATTCAGGGGGTCGAGGGGGCGGAAGGGGAGGACGGGGAGTCCGAACGGGCCGAAGGGTTCGAAGGACTTGAGGAGTACGCGGACTCCGGGGAGTTCACCGGGCAGGATGGCGCCGGGGCCTGACGGCCCCCAGATCCCGCAGGGGAGGCTCCAGATGACCGGTGGCGCCGGTTCCGTCCCGGGTACTGTCCGGCTCGCGTCACCGTCCGGCCGCTGGGCGCTGAGCTGTTCGGTGCTCGCGTCCGGCATGGCGCTGCTGGACGGCACCATCGTGAACATCGCACTGCCCCGCCTCGGCGAGGACCTGGACGCCTCGCTGGCGAGTCTCCAGTGGACCGTCAACGCCTACATGCTGACCCTCGCCGGACTGATCCTGCTCGGCGGCGGACTGGGCGACCGGTACGGACGGCGACGGGTGTTCGTCGTGGGGGTCGTCTGGTTCGCGGTGGCGTCCGCGCTGTGCGGACTCGCCCCCAGCAGCGGGGTGCTGATCGCCGCCAGGGCGCTCCAGGGCGTCGGCGGCGCGCTCCTCACCCCGGGCTCCCTCGCGCTCGTGCAGTCCACCTTCCGCCCGGAGGACAGGGCGAAGGCGGTCGGCGCGTGGTCGGGGCTCGGCGGGGTGGCCGGTGCGGTCGGCCCGTTCCTGGGCGGCTGGCTGGTGGACGGGCCCGGCTGGCGCTGGATCTTCCTGATCAACCTGCCGCTCGCGGCCGCCGTCGTGGTGGTCGCCCTGCGCCATGTGCCCGAGAGCCGTGACAGCGAAGCTGTCGGCGATTTCGACAGCGCGGGTGCGATCCTCGCCGCGGCAGGGCTGGCGGGCTTCACCTACGCGCTCATCGTCGCGTCCGGCGACCCGTCCTTCCTGACGGTCGCCGTGCCGGCCGCTGTCGGGCTGCTGTGCAGTGCGGCCTTCGTCTCTGTCGAACGGCGCATCGCACACCCGATGGTGCCGCCCGGCATCTTCGCCTCGCGCGTGTTCAGCGCCGTGAACCTCGTGACGCTGTGCCTGTACGCGGCCATCGGCGGCGTCTTCTTCATCCTGCCCCTCCAGCTGCAGACCGCCCTGGACTACAGCGCGCTCCAGGCCGGCATGGCGACCCTGCCCGTGACGGTGCTGATGCTCGGCCTCTCCGCGCCGGCCGGCGCCCTCGCCCAGCGCATCGGCCCCCGACTGCCGCTCGTCGCCGGCCCGTTGGTCACGGCAGCCGGGCTGCTGCTGTTGCGCAGGACGGGGCCGGACAGTTCCTCGTACTGGCTCGACGTCCTGCCGGCCGTCCTCGTGCAGGGCCTGGGCATGAGCATGTTCGTCGCGCCGCTCACGGCCACCGTGCTGGCCTCCGTGGACGTCTCCCGTTCGGGCATCGCCAGCGGCATCAACAACGCGGCGGCGCGCTCGGCGCAGCTGTTGATCGTCGCCCTGCTGCCGCTCGCGATCGGCCTGTCGGACCGCGGCTACACCTCCGCCGTCGAGGTGAACCAGGCGTTCGGGACCGCCATGTTCCTCTGCGCCGGACTGTGCGTCGTCGGCTCCCTGCTGACCGGTCTGCTCGTACCGTCCGGCGTCCTGCGGGAGACCCCGGGGCACGAAGTGGCCCGCCCCCAGTGCACGAAGCATCTGGGCGTGTCCTCCCCGCCGTTGGAACCCGGCGGCGACGACAAGTGAGCTGACCGCCCGTCACACACGCCTGCCGCTCCGGGGGATGCGAGGGCTGTGACCGCGCGCCGTCCGTCTGCCTTCTGGCCGGCCGGGGCTGTGTCGCGTCCGCCTTTCCCGGCCCCTTCCGGTGCGGCGACCGGACCCGGGCATGGACCCGGATACGGACTTGCGGAAATTCCGTAATTACGTAGTCTCGATGTATGGAGCTGGAGGAGCGCGTCGCCGAGCTCGAACGGCGACTGGCCGCACTGGAGTCGGCGGCCCCGCGGGCCGACGGCCCGCAGGACAACCGGGAGGACGGTCTGTCCGCAGGGCGCGAGGACGCGTTCTGGGTGCTGCGCGGCTGGAAGGAACAGCTGACCGCGGAGGGCCTGGAACGGGGCGGCGTCCTGTTCACCGGATCCGTCGGGACGCAGGACGGCAGAACGTACGAATGGCAGTACGGCGCGACCACCGAGGACCTCACGGAAGGCGACTGGTCGCCGGCCGTCGACTCGCTCGCCGCCCTCGGCCACACCGTGCGGCTCCGGCTGCTCCGCGAGCTCCACGAACAGCCGCGCACCGTCGCGGAACTGGCCGCGCTCGAAGACCTCGGCACGACCGGCCAGATCTACCACCACCTGCGGCAGCTGACCTCCGCAGGCTGGCTGCGCACCGTCTCCCGCGGCCGCTACGAGGTGCCGCCCGAACGCGTCGTCCCGCTGCTGGTGATCCTCGCGGCCGTACGCCGCTGACCCGCTGTACGCCGCCGGTCTGCCGCCGGGCCGGCCTGCTGAATGCGGCCGATGTCCCGTCCGCCGGACCTCCGCCGGACCCGAGAAAGGACAAACCGTGATCACGAACCCCGCTCTGCTCAAAGCGTGCTCGGTCTTCTACCGGTGCTGCCTGTTCCTGTTCGTCGCTCTGATCGTCGGGGGCTTCTTCGCCGACTACTCCCAACTGCTGACGTTCACACCGTTCGCCCTCGCACTGTTGGTGACCGTCCTCCGCCGTCCCCGCAAAAGTGCGCTCCGGGTCACAGGCGCGCAGCCGACGGAGACCGGCGCCCCGGTACGTGGCCGCTGGGCCGCGCTCAACAGTCCCGCCGACAAGGTGCCCAGCCACGGCACGCACGCGTACGGCCAGACGTACGCGATCGACATCGTCGCCGAACCGTCCGACGGCGACCGCCCGCCGTTCGGCTGGTGGCCCCTCGTACGCCGGAACCGTGATTTCCCCGCGTTCGGCGCGCCGCTCCTCGCCGTCGCCGACGCCACCGTCGTGCACGCGTCCGGCCACCGCCGCGACCACCTGAGCCGCAACTCCTGGGCGGCGCTGGTCTATCTGCTGTTCGAGGGGCTCGCGCGGGAGATCGGGGGCGCGGGCTGCGTCGTCGGCAACCACGTCGTCCTCGACCTCGGCGACGGCACGTACGCCCTGTACGCCCACGTACAGCGCGGCTCGCTGTCCGTACGCGCGGGCGACAAGGTGACCGCGGGCGAGCAGATCGGCCGCTGCGGCAACTCCGGCAACTCCACCGAACCGCACGTCCACTTCCAGCTGATGGACCACCCCGACCCGGACATCGGCCGCGGCACGCCCTTCACCTGGAGCGACATAGGCGTCCCGGCCAACGGCGAACACTTCACAGCCGACGCCCGCACAAGGACCTGACCAACAAAAGGACCCCTCCGTGTGGGAGGGGCCGACAGGGGGAGGAAAGGTGCCCCCGGCAGGACTCGAACCTGCGGCCAAGCGCTTAGAAGGGCCTCATCTGGTCTGCCGTGATCATGGCGTTGACCTGGGCGGGTGAAGGGCCGCCTCTGCTGTGCTGCTCAACTTCGACACGTATTCGACTCATTGCTCATAGTCGATAGTGAAAGTTGGAGAAGCCTTCGGGAGTACGCGAGCAGGTAGGACCTCCTAGGAGGTGAGTCAAGTACCTATTGCCTAAAGCAAGGAGTCGCCCTTTTGCTGTTCGGCAGCGAACCAGTTCGTGATCTCTTCAATCGTATGTCGTACTGGCTTCCCTGCGAGGTACTGAGTGTACTGCTTTTCTTGTCGTGGAGCGGGACGGCCAGGGGGAATGCTGCTGATGGGAAGCCAGAGCATCTCTTCGAAGCACTGGGGAAGCTTGATTGGGAAGATCGCTCCGGATTTTTTCTCGATGAGCATGGGGAGCTGATGCGTTGCACGATTCCTCGCGAAACGAGTTCCCAACGTGACCATGCGACCGCACTCGTTGCTTGCTCGATAGTTGGAGTCCCTATCCTCCAACTGTTCATCAAGGACGCATGCCCAGTAGATCACCTCAACAGTAGGGATAACCATCAAGGCTTCCGGGTGTCCGATGGCAAGTTGGTCGTAGTAACGCGTACGTGCAGAACGAAAGCCTTGAAGAGCTACCTGGAGCATGTCTGGTTGTGATGTCACGTATTTAACGGTACAACGCGGCTGCAACATCGTTGTGATCAATTTTAAGCGGCGACACGGGACGGTTTCTACTTGGGGATGTGACCACGAACTAGAGCCGGAGTAGCGTAATTGCGATATAGGTAGATAGTATTTATTGGGCAGCGGCGAATGCGATGTCTCGGAGGTCCGATGCCCATTGCGTGAAACGAGTGTCACCGTTGCTGTCACGCTGGCATATCCATGCCTCAAGTGATGGGGCGCCCTGGAATTGTAGGAGTCGCTGGACCTGTTGAGCGGTACCTGGATTGATGTGGCCAAAGAAGTTTCGGCACAGTCTAATTTCATCAGCCGGAGAAGTTGCGGACGAGAAAGCTATGCGTAAGGTTTGGGAATTTTGTAGGCAGATGTTACCTGTTAACTTCATTACTGTCCGGGATATTCCCCAGTTTGGAGACCAAAGTGCGTTGGGTGGTTTCCCGTATGCGGATTTGCAGGCCGTATTGAAGTCCGCATAGCTGCGAATCCCCGCGGCCCGATGAAGTTGCACACCATTAGCCGTGTAGGCCTTCTTGAATGCGCTAGCAGCAAGGATTTTTCGAGTGAATTCTTCCCAGCTGGAGTACAGGTTGATGGTTGCGATTCTCTTTACTGCGCTTGAGTGGCGTGGATCGACGTCCTTTGCGCCAAGAAGGACCGATTCGATGGATCTGTCGAGGCCCATCGTAGTGGCGGAAAATTCTTGCGCTATTCGCAGGAGACTTTTCATTTTAGCGCCGGCAGACGGCGTCAATGTAGTACTTTAGGCGAACCTCGCGTGTTGAAATGCGTTGAGTGGATACGCCGCTAGCCGACACAAACTCGGCGTATTCGCCACTAGTAGAGCCTTCAGCCAGTGCGGCAGCTAGCTTCGTAAGGGAACTCTCGATCTGCGATTTATCCCTCAAGCCACGCCCGCCAGGTGGCAGTTCTTGGTTGACATCTCCTTGTTTAAGGCCATGAAGTCCGTGACAGAATGCTGCAAAGAGCATCAGAAATTGTGGAGCTCGCTGAAGCTGTGTCGAAGAAATTAGCGCTTCATGGTTAGAGATGATCGAGGTCAGGGCCTTATCAAGGAGGCTGCGAACCGAGTCTTCCTCGGGGAAGTCGTCGTCATTTTCTCCGTATAGGCGATCGATCGCCGCTGAACCGCCATCGGTTACGCCCCTCATTACTACTGAGAACATCTCCGCCATTAGGCTGTCATCGCCCATTCGGAGACGACCCCTCCCATTGATGACACCTAGGTTTTCCCAGAGGGCCTTCCAATCCCTGGCAGCCTCGTGGACGGCCCACTTGAATGCTGTCTGGTATTTCGCGTGTCGCTTCTCGGCGGCATTTAGGGAGACCGTGTAACTGTTCAGTCGCGCGAACACTTCTAGAACATCACTATCTGTGGCGTTCTGCAGAGTGTCAACTGCGATGGGGTAGTCTAGGAAATCTCGCTGTAGTTCCTCTGGCATTGTAGAGTACTGCATTCCAGCAAATTCCCCGGTTCGACGCGTAAGTGAAAACCCGCCTTCAGCGAACTGGATGATTGCCCGTAGGCGCTGCTGGCCATCAACAACCTCGCGCTTGCTTTTACGTGTTCGCGGGTCAACTGATGTTCGAATGTACACCTTTGGAATTGGCATCCTGCGCAGGATAGAGTCAATCAGATAAATTTTTGCCTCAGGTCGCCAAACTTCCCGTCGCTGAAAAACAGGATTCAGCACCAGGCTTCCCGTGTCATGCCAGGATAGGAAATCATGAACCCGAAACTGCTCAAGGATGCTCTCTGTTGCCACTGCTGCTCCTTCAAGAGGCGGGGTCTGGCTAGCTCGTGGACATGACGAACGTCCATGGCTTTGAGCTTCGTTCATGGTAGGCCCCAGTTGTCACGGCGTAAGGTCAACTCCGGTCAGAACTTGCTTTGGTGACGACCTGACACTTGGCTTGGGCTGCGCCTCGGTGATGCCTCCGGACATGACCTGGTGCTCTGAGCGTTCGTGTCTCGTCGTGTTGCGTGGAAGTGATCTTGCTCTAGGGCACGCCAGCGCGCACGAAGCTAGTTCGGCAGGGCGAGCGATGCCGGTAGTCTCCTGAGGTAGCTGCCGGCGTTGTCTGCCTCGTGCTCGCGGCAAGCGTCGCTAGGTCGGTGGAGCGGCTTTGGGCTGGAGCTGCTTTGGGGCGAGAGATCGGGGGCCACTAAGCTGCCTGCGACTCGGGCAGCACCTCGCCTGCCCGGAACCGCCCGAGCGTGGCCCCCGATCTTAGAGGCTCGCCCCAAAGTGGCTGCCTAAAGCCGTGGAGCCGGCCGGACCCAGCCCCGTACGGCCCCCTCTTCGTCTCCCCGCACGCTTGGCGCGCTGCGTGGCGCGTCGCGCGGTGGCGGAGACATGGAGCGCAGAGCGCCGGAAGCGGCGCGCGCCCCGCTGTGCGGGGCGCCTTGATGAAGTAGAGAAACTCTGACCGCGCTGCGTCCATGGATCAGGACACGCCGCATCGTTCGGCCAGTTCGGCAAGCTGAGTCGGGGTGCGTTGCCCTGAGAGCTGTACAAGGTCTCGCAGCACGCCGCGGGCATGGTGGTGCGAACGGTCTCTGAGACGGCCTGACCCTCCCTGCTTCACCGGCCGGTGTGACCGCCTTCGCGCCAACGCCCTACCCCTCCCATGCCTGAATCCGAAGGAGTGGACTGCCATGTGCAACCGCTGTGAGGACTTCCGCCGCACAGTGAACCTGCTCAACGATCTGGCCCTGTACGCCAACCGGCCGGATGCGGATGCGGAGTTCGCAGAGGTGGCCGGCTACGCGCTGGCCGCGTCCCTGCCCGCGGCGGCGCCCGGTGACGGCGGCTTCCCGCCCGCCCCGCCTGCGCCCGGACAGGGTTGGTGACCGCCATGGCTACCGCCCGCAAACCCGCCGCGAAGAAGCCGGCCACGAAGCAGTGCCAGCCGTGTAAGGGCACGGGCGAAGTCGCCGTTCACGTGCAGGTCGGCTCTCGCCGTAAGCGGATGACCGATGACCAGCAAACCGGGCTGTGTCTCACCTGCCTCGGCTCCGGCATCGCCACCGACTGACTGCCCGCGGCCGGACGGCAGGCACACCAAGCCCCGTCCGGCCGCCGGCCCAACCATGGGAAGGAGGAATCCGGATCATGTTCCGTTCGCTGCGGATCGACGCCGTACTTGTTCAGGCCGTGATCGCTGGTGCCCTCTCCTTCGCGCACCTGCACGACCTCGCGTATGCGGCCGGACAGCACGGCTGGAAGGCCTGGGCCTACCCGATCAGCGTGGATCTGCTGCTGGTCGCGGCCTGGCATCGGATCCGCACCCTGCAAGCCGCACAGGTCCCGGCCCGGTTGGCGTGGACGTGGTTCCTCATCGCTCTCGTTGCCTCGCTCGGGGCCAACGTCGCCACCGCGGGCCTGCTCGACCTGGACCACGTGCCGGCCTGGCTGCGGATCCTCGTTGCCGGATGGCCTGCGCTCGCGTTCTTCGGCGGCACCCTCCTGGCCCACGCACCTGCTGAACGCCCCGACCGCGAACCGACATCGGACAGGGCTCCGGAATCGGCTTCCGAGCCTGCCCCGACGGTGCACGTGGATCGCCCCGAACTGCCCGCCGAGCCAGCACCGTCCGCGCCTCCCCAGCCTCCGGCACCGGCCGCGCCGAATGTTCCGCCGGCTCTGGTCGAGCACGCCCGGAAGGTCGCCGACACCCACCAAGCCCAGACCGGTACCGCTATCGACACCGACACCCTGCGCGCTCGCCTGGGCGTGCCGGCACCGATGGCTGAGGCCATCGCCGACCAACTCACCTGACCAGACAAGGAGATCCGTCATGCCTGCTCGCGATCGCTTCCACTCGGTCGAACGGATCGGGCCCGTGCAGATCGGCACGCACCGCGATCCGCGCACCGGACGCACCCGGCATGCCGCGGTGTGCACCTCGGCTGAGTGCGGCTGGTCCGCCGACTACGGCAACCGCTCCGCTGCCCAACTCGCTGCCCGCACGCATCGCTGCCGCATCCGCTGAGAGGAGACATCCCGCCATGACCATCACGATTCCGCTGGTGCTGCTGCTGGCTCTCGTCGGCTACTTCGGCATCCGCCTCATGCACCCGCCCATCTGGCTCGTGATCGTGCTCCTGCTCGGTGGCTTCCTCCTTGCCGACACCTTCCTCGCCCCCGCCATCGAGGACAGCGCACGCACCGGCACCGAAATCGTCAACGACACCGCCAAGTGACCTTAGGGAGAAACGCTCATGCTGCGACCCAAGTACCCCAGCAACCCCGCCCCACCGGCACCCACACAGGCCCTTACCCCGAGCGCCGTACACCCGGCCGCAACGGCGTCTGCCCCGGCCCCACAGCCGGCCTACACGCCGCCTCAGGCCCCGGCACCGACCCGGCCCGCAGTGCAGCTCACTCCGGGCTCTCTCGCGCTGCTCGTCGGCGGCGGAACAGCCGTGGTGCTGGTCCTCGGCTCGGTCCTCGTCTCGCTGCTACTTGCCGTAGCCGTCTGCGGCATCTCCATCGCGGTGTGCGCGGTGGTCCTGCGCTCGCTTCTCAACTCCCAGCCCAAGCGCTGAACGGCCCTCGGGACGGCCCAGATACCGCCAAGCATCACGCCGTCCCGAGCGCCTGCACCTTCCCAATCCGTAGATCAGAAGGAGCCTCCATCATGAACCAGCCCACCCCTGCCCGGCGACGCTGCAACGACTGCGACGGGTTTTCGACCGTCCACGTCACCACCGGCACCCACCACCCGGACGGCAGCCGTCAGACCGTTTCCGTGACCTGCCGGGCCTGCCGGGGTACCGGCCTTGTCCCCGTAGTGATCGCATCTCGCGTCGTGCGGCACACGGCGGTGACCGCATGACCACGCAACCTCTGCGCACCTTCAGCTTCGGTGGTGGGGTGCAGTCCGTGGCCTGCCTCGTGCTCGCCGCACAGGGCCAGCTTCGCTATGACGCGTTCCTCTTCGCCAACGTCGGTGAAGACTCTGAAGACCCCCGAACCCTGGACTACTTCCGCCAGCACGCCGCCCCGTACGCCGCCGCCCAAGGCATTCGCCTGGAAGAGCTGCACCGCACCCGCCGAGACGGCAGCACTGAAACCCTCTGGGGCCGCCTCACCAAGGAAGGTTCCCGGTCCCTGCCCATCCCCGTACGGATGTCCAACGGCGCCCCCGGCACCCGCAACTGCACTGCTGACTTCAAAATCAAGGTTGTCGGCAAATGGCTCAAGCAGCACGGAGCCAGCGCAGACAACCCCGCCACGGTCGGCATTGGCATCAGCGTCGATGAGATCCAGCGCGCCAACAACCGTCGCAGCAACCCCTACGAGCACATCACCTATCCGCTGCTTGACCTCGGCCTGCGCCGTACGGACTGCCACCGCATCATCCGAGGGGCTGGCCTGCCCGTACCGCCGAAGTCGGCCTGCTTCTTCTGCCCCTTCCACCGTCCCGAAGCCTGGCGTGAACAACGCCGCAGCGCCCCGGACCTGTTCGCCAAGTCCTGCCAGCTCGAACGCCAGCTCAACGAGCGCCGTGCCCACCTCGGCAAAGACTCGGTCTACCTCACCCGCTTCGGCAAGCCACTCAACGAAGCCATCCCCGATGGCTGGGACACTCTCCCCTTCGACGAGTGGGACGAGACCGGCCTGTGCGACTCCGGGCGGTGCTTCACGTGAACCACACTGCAGCACGGCCCGTGCGCGCACTCACCCTTTGGCAGCCTTGGGCTACCTGCATAGCGCGCGGTACGAAGCGGATTGAGAACCGCAGTTGGAGCACCGACTACCGCGGCCTGCTTCTCATTCATGCCGGCAAGTCCCTCGACCTGCGAGCCCAACAGGTGCCGTTGACGCGTCCGTTCCTGCGCCGGCGGCTGCCCTTCGGCGCGATCCTCGCCGTGGCCCGGCTCATCGGCTGCCACCCGGATGACGGCTGGTGTTCGCTGTGGGCACAGCCCGGCGGCTGGCACTGGCACCTGGCCGATGTGATCCCGCTGTCCCAGCCGATCCCGTATCCGGGTGAACGGGGGCTGTGGGCGCCTCCGGCGGAGCTGCTGGCCACCAAGCCACTCGCCCTCGCACTGGATGCGGTGAGCGCCGATGCCTGAGGCCAACCTCGACACCGTGGGCGGTCTGGATCCGGTCACCCTCGCCGACGTTCTGCGGGTCGCCTCGGACCCGGACTTCGGCCGCTGGGAAGACCAGATCCGCCGCACTGGCGGCTGCACCAACCCGATTCACCTCCAGGGCTGGAAGGTCACCCAGGGCAAGGCCACCGGCGCCGTCCTGCACCGGTACGCGATCACCGATGAGCCGGGCGGCAGGCTGCGGATCGCCTGCGGCAACCGCCGTGCCTCCCGGTGCTCTTCGTGCGCTCGGACGTACTCCGCGGACACGTACCACCTGATCCGCGCGGGCCTGGCCGGCGACGAGACGAAGAACATCCCTGCCACCGTGCGCGAACATCTGCGGGCCTTCGTCACCCTCACCGCCCCGAGCTTCGGCCCGGTCCATAACCGACCCGACACCGGACGCTGCCGCTGCGGCACCCACCACACCGAAGACGACCCGCAGTTGGGCACCCCGTTGGACCCTGCCAGCTACGACTACGCGGGCGCGGTGCTCTTCAACAACCACGCCTCCGACCTGTGGGCACGCTTCACCAACCGGCTGCGCCGCGAGCTCGCCGCCCGCCTCGGGGTGCCGCAAGGCCGGCTGCGGGAGGTGTGCCGGCTCTCCTACGGCAAGGTCGCAGAGTTCCAGAAGCGCGGCGCGAGCCACTTCCACGCGGTCATCCGCCTCGACGGACCCGACGGTCCGCACAGTCCATGCCCATTTAAATGGGACTCCGCTGACCTTCTGGACGACGCGATCCGGTCGGCCGCCCACCACAGCTACACCCGCGTTGAAGTACCTGCAGCCGGCAATGAGCCGTCCCGCACCCTGCGTTGGGGTGCCCAGCTCGACATCCGGCCGGTACGGGCCTTCGGGGACGGCTCGGAGCTGACCGAACAGGCCGTTGCTTCCTACGTGGCCAAGTACGCCACCAAAGCAGCAGAGAACACGGGGACTCTGGATCGGAAGATCGGTGAGTTGGCCGAACTCGACACGCACCACGTGCCCGACCACGCCCGCCGGCTCATCCGCGCCTGCTGGGATCTGGACCCTCACTACCCGGAGCGGCGGTTGTGGGCGTGGGCGCACATGCTCGGCTTCCGCGACCACTTCTCCACGAAGTCGCGCCGGTACTCGACAACCCTGGGCGCCCTGCGTCAGGTACGAGCCGACTACCGCGCCGCTGAACAGGCCGCAGCTCTCGGCCTGGAGGACACCGACCCGGACACCGTGCTGGTCCTCGCCGACTGGCACTACGCCGGCCACGGCCACACACCGGGTGAATCCGCCCTCGTCGCCGGCATCGCCCGCGACCTCCAGATCAACCGCGACACCGCACGCGAAGCCCTGCAATACGAAGGGAGCTCAGCATGACCACGGCCGTCGGCTCGCCCCGGATGCTCACCCTTCCTGAGGTCTGCGAAGAGCTGAACATCTCGCGTTCGACCTTCTACGAGTGGCGGGCCAAGAGGCGTGCGCCGCGCTGCATCAAGCTTCCGAACGGTGATCTCAGGATCAGGCGCAGCGACTTGGATCACTGGCTTGACGACCGTGAGGAGGCTGCCTGATGGAGACGACTTACGACGTCAAGGTCTACAAGATCCTGACGTACAAGGGTTCGCGGAAGACCACGTACACCGTGCGCTGGGTGGCCGCAGGCAAGCGCTGGCGTGAGCCCTTCGAAACAGCCGCGCTGGCTGAAGGGTTCCGCTCCAGCCTCATCCAGGCCATGAGCAAGGGAGAGGCGTTCGTCGTGGCGACTGGGCTGCCGGTCTCCCATCGGTCCAAGTCGGCCGCGATGAGCTGGTACAAATTCGCCACTCAGTACGTGGACGCCCGTTGGGCCCAACTCGGCGGCAACAGCCGTAAGAACGTGGCCAAGACCCTCACGGCAGTGACCATCGCGCTGCTCCGCGTACAGCCCTCCCTGTTCGATCCCATGGCGGTTCGCACGGCACTTCGCGAATGGGCGTTCAACGCGAACCGCAGAGAGAAAGCGCCGCGGGACGTGGCGGTCATCCTCAAGTGGGTTGAGCGGAACTCCCTTCCGGTCTCGGCCTGGGAAGCTCCGGAGAAGGTTGATGAGGTGCTGCAAGCCATCGATATGCGGCTCGATGGCAAGCAGGCGGCTGCCTGGTCACGGAAACGCCATCGCCGGATTCTCAATGTCGCGATGAAGTACGCGATCCGACAGCGCATCTTGCGGACCAACCCTCTGCCCAAGGGCAAGGAGCTGTCGACGGCCACCAAGACCACCAACGCGGTGGACAAGCGCTGCCTGATGAACCCCGAGCAGGCGGCGGCGATCCTCGACTGCATCCGCCGGCGTCCTCGCGGGGGCGTGAGGCTGCATGCCTTCTTCGCCACGCTGTACTACTGCGGGCCGCGTCCCGAGGAAGTCGTGGCCATGCGCGTGCGGGACGTGAGGCTGCCGGAGCCTGACGCGAGTGACCAGTGGTCTGAGTTGCTGATCCACACGGCGACCCCTGAGGTCGGCAAGCAGTGGACCGACACCGGAGAGGTTCACGAAGAACGGAACCTGAAAGGCCGTGCTGAAGGGGACACGCGCACTGTGCCGGGGCATCCGGCTCTGACGCGCATCCTGCGGCGGCACATCAAGGAGGAACAGCTCAAGCCTGGTGACCTGTTGTTCCAGGGCGAGAACGGCGGCATCCTCGCCGGCTCCGTCATCAGGCGGGCGTGGCGGAACGCCCGGAAGGCTGTACTGCCCGCGCACGTGGTCGAATCCCCCACGGGGAAGCGCGTGTACGACAACCGGCACACTCGCCTGACCAAGTGGCTGAACGACGGGATCCCGCCGGCGCAGGTAGCGGAGTGGGCAGGGAACAGCGTGCTCGTTCTGCTGGCCACCTACGCCCGGTGTGTCGAGGGGCAGCTCCCGGACCTGAAGAAGCGGCTCGAAGCTGCTGGGGACCTGCCCGAGCACCCTGACGCTGGTTGACCTTCCTGCTGGAAGCTTCGACACGTATTCGACACGGCCACCCGCGAAAACCCGGTGATAGCCGGACAGTCCCGGACCCTTCCCTTGATCATGAGGGGAGCGGCCGGGGTTACGTCGTGTCGCGTGTCACCCGCCCTGACCAACAAAAAGACCCCTCCGCGGGGGAGGGGCCGACAGGGGGAGGGAAGGTGCCCCCGGCAGGACTCGAACCTGCGGCCAAGCGCTTAGAAGGCGCCTGCTCTATCCACTGAGCTACGGGGGCCGGTCTCTCGGTCGCGGAGAGGGGCGGGCGCGTCTTCCGGTGACCTCGGCCCGGTCAAGGATAGGGGCCCGGTCGGCACGCTTCCCCTGCTTCACGTCCGCGACACCATGTGGAGGTTCAGTGAAGCGGTCCCGATAATCGCAGGCGGGTGCGATTTGTGCAGCGGTTTTGGCCGTGTCGGCGGATGGTGTTGCGCAGTCGTTATGGCTGCGGCCCCTGCGGCGGCCTCGTTGTGTGGGCCAGATGGGGTGAATGGGGCGAATGGCGAGCGAATGCCACCGTTTTCCGCGCGAAGGACCCCGAATGCGCTTCAAAAAGCCAACAGAATTGGGCATTCTTCCCATGTGGCGATCTTGGACGTACGGCCCGAAGCACTCGACGCGCTGACCGCTCTGCGCGGCCGCGTCGCTGCCGCACGCTTTCCGCTGCCGCTGCCGGGCGCCGAACGGGCGCGCCGTTCTCGCGAGGAACTGCTGGCACAGTTCGACGACTATCTGCTGCCGCGGCTGCGTTCGCCCGAGGCACCGCTGCTCGCGGTCGTCGGCGGATCGACGGGTGCGGGGAAGTCGACACTCGTCAATTCCCTCGTGGGGCGCCGGATCAGCGAGGCGGGCGTGCTGCGCCCGACGACCCGCATCCCGGTGCTGGTGTGCCATCCGGAAGACCATCACTGGTTCGGGGGACAGCGTGTGCTGCCCCGGCTCGGCCGGGTCTGGATGCCCCGTCAGGAGGGCACGTCGGGCAGTGCGCCGGACGACGGCGTACCGGACGGAGAGGGCACGGAGGACGATCCGTTCGGCGAGGAGGACGGAGAGGCCGGCGCCGTACAGGCGCTGCGGATCGAGACGGACTCCTCGCTGCCGGTCGGCCTCGCCCTGCTGGACGCCCCCGACATCGACTCCCTCGTCGCCCGCAACCGCGACCTGGCGGCCGAACTCATCTGCGCGGCGGACATCTGGGTGCTCGTCACGACAGCGGCGCGGTACGGGGACGCCGTGCCGTGGCACCTGCTGCGTACCGCGAAGGAGTACGACGTCACCCTCGCCACCGTGCTCGACCGGGTGCCGCACCAGATCGCACCGGACGTCGCACGGCAGTACGGACTGCTGCTGGACAGCGAGGGACTGTCGGAGGTGCCCCGTTTCACCATCCCCGAACTGCCCGAATCCGCGGGCGGGTCGGGGCTGCTGCCGCTCACCGCCGTGGCCGGACTGCGGGACTGGCTGACCCGGCGGGCCCAGGATCCCGTCGCACGGTCGGTCGCCGCGGCCCGTACGGCAGCAGGTGCGCTCGTGTCGCTCCGTCCGCGGGTCGCCGCTCTGGCGAACGCGGCGTCCGCACAGTACGCGGCCGCACAGCGGCTGATGCTGCACGTCGAAGAGGCGTACGAGACGGCGGGCGAGGACGTACGGAGGCGCATCGCGGCCGGTGAACTGCTCGCCGGTGACGCGGCCGCACACTGGCACGGCTTCCCCGTGGACAGCAGCGTGGACGAACTGCTGGACGCTTTCGAGGACGGACTGACCGCGCTGCTCGGCGAGGCGGTCGCGGAGGCCGACGAGCGTGCGGGCACCGCCTGGCAGGGCGAACCGGGCGCTCCGGGCGGCCCGTTGACCATGGCCGGCGAGCCGCACGGCGCGGACGGCGACGGGGCCGACGAAGAGCACGGCCGTGCGGGCGTGCTGGTGCGGCGCTGGCGGCGTTGCCTGGAGGAGCTCGCCGAGGAGGAGGCCCGCGCGGCCGAACGGCACTCCGCCGCCGACGTGGACGGCCTCACAGGACTGCTCGCCGCCTCCCTGCTCGGCGGCGACCGTACGGGGGACGCACGCGCGGCACTGACCGGCGTCCTGGGCGCACGTGCCGCGAAGCGGCTGCGGGCCCGCGGGCAGCGGCTGCTCGGTACCTATGTCGAACGGGTGCTGTACAGCGAGCGGGACCGGCTGCTGCTGCCGCTGGAGCGGCTGGAGGCGGAGCCCGATCCGCAGGTGGAGATGATCGCCGCGTACTCCGGGCTGCTCCGTGTCCAGCAGGGGCGGGACGTACGGGAATTGACCCACCAGCAGACGGAGAGGTGACCGGGATGCCGCCCGCGGACGAGGAGCACACGGCAGACGACGCGGCCGTCCCGGCGGCCGGAGGAACCGGCGGGGACGACAGCCGGGACAGGCAGCGCGCCCTCTGGGGAGACGGACTCATCGCACGCCGCGCACCGGAGCGGGACGGACAGTCCCGGCCGGACGGCGGCAGGGGCGGACTGCTCACAGAGGAGACGGAAACCTGGCCGGCCTGTGGCACGGACGACGAGCAGAACGGTCCGTCCGGTGTGCCGGAACAGACGGCCGGTGCGGGCAACAGGCACGCGGCAGGCGGGTCTTGCGGCACACGCGGACCGGCGACCGTGCCGGCCGGTGCGACGGGCCACACAGCCGCACAGGCGACGGACCCCGCGGACGACGGACTGCGGCAGCGGCTGGGCGCACTGCGCGAACTCGTCGCACTGTCACGCACCCGGCTGGACGGACAGACCCTTACCGAGGCCGGGCAGGTGCTCGACGAGGCGAGCGCCCGCGGGCGGCTGCCGCGCGCGTACACGACGGTGGCGATCGCCGGGGCCACCGGCAGCGGCAAGTCGTCCCTCTTCAACGCCCTTGCGGGCGCACGTCTTTCCGAGACCGGCATGCGCCGGCCGACCACGGCGGCACCCGTCGCGTGCACATGGGAGGCCGGTTCCGCGGAGGGCGGCGCCGGAGGACTGCTGGACCGGCTCGGCATCCCGCCGGCCGCCCGCCGCCGGCTGCGGGCCCCCGGCGCACAGCCGGACGGCGGACAGAACGGCGGCCGGTACGAAGGAGGCCGCGAGGGGGCAGGCCGGACGGCGGGCGGACCGTACGAGGACGGTGAGCGCGACGGCGGCGTGCACGACGGTGAACTGGGCGGGCTCGTACTGATCGACCTGCCCGATCACGACTCCGTCGCGGTGGAACACCGGGAACACGTCGACCGGCTGCTGCGTCTCGTCGACGCCGTCGTGTGGGTCGCCGACCCGGAGAAGTACGCGGACGCCGTGTTGCACGACCGCTATCTGCGGCCCCTCGCCGACTACGCGGAGGTCACCTTCGTCGTCCTCAACCAGACGGACAGGCTGCCCGGCGAGGCGGCCGACACGGTGCTCGACGACCTGCGGCGGCTGCTGGACGAGGACGGCATGGCGCTCGGCGAGCACGGCGAACCCGGCGCACGTGTTCTCGGCGCCTCGGCCGTCACCGGGGACGGTGTGGCCGGACTGCGCGAGGAACTCGGCGACTTCGTGGCCGGCAGGCGGGCAGCCGCGTTGCGGTTGACCGCCGACCTGGACGGCGCCGTACGGCGGCTGCGCCCCGTGTACGCGGAACCGGGCCCCGACGCCACGGCCGACGGCCCCGTGGGGCTGACGGAGCACGCACGCGAGGACTTCGAGGAGCGGCTGGCGTCGGCGGCCGGCGCCGCGGCGGCCGGACAGTCGGCCGAACGGGCCTGGCTGCGGCACGCGGAGCACGCGTGCGGGACGACCTGGGCGCGGCTCGCACGATGGCGCGCGGCCCGGCGTACGGGGGAGACGGAGCCGGCGGGAGAGACGCTGCTCGGCATGCGGGCGGAAGCGGCGGAGTCGTCGGCAGCCGGAACGTCCGCTCCTGCCGGGGCAGTCGGGGCCGGCAGGACCGCCGGACCGGGCGCCGCCGGCGGGCTCCGCGGTGCTCTCGGCGCCAGGGCGCCCCGTGGACTCCGCGGCCTCCCGGGGTTCCGGGGCACGGGCGTGGCGGTCCGGCCCGGCGGGCCCGACAGCGCGGGGCCGGAGGAACGGCACGTGGCGCGGCCCGTGGTGGACCGCGCCGTACGGGAGCTGACCGAACAGGCGTCGGACGGGCTGCCGGAGGCGTGGGGGAGGACGGTGCGCGACGCGGCACGGCGCGGGGCCGAGGGGCTCCCGGAGGCGCTGGACGACGCGGTGGCCGAGGACACGGCGCGGGGCGGCGAAGGGGCACAGCTGCCGAGGCCGACGTGGTGGGGCGTGACGGCGGCCGTACAGGGACTGCTGTTCGCGCTGCAAGTGGTGGGCGTGCTCTGGACGTTGGCGGAACTGCTGGGCCTGGGCGGGGGAGTGGGCCGGCTGCCGGTGGTGCTCGCGGTGGGCTGCGCGGCCGGCGCGCCGTTGCTGGCCTGGGCGTGCCGGACCGCCGCGCGCGGACCGGCACGCGCGTACGGGCTGCAGAAGGAGCAGCGGCTGCGGCGGCTGGCCGCGGGGTGCGGCAGAGCGCGGGTACTGGAGCCCGTGGCGGCCGAACTGCTGCGCTACCGCGAGGTGCGGGAGCAGTACGTCATCGCCGCGGGCGGCCCGGACCGGGCGTAGCGGACCGGGCGTGTAGCGGGGCGCGGGCGGCGCGGGGCGGGGCGACGCGCGGCAGAGGCGGGGACGTGGACGGCTGCCCGGCCCGGCCCGGCGCCGCGGCAGGCCGGCCGGCGCTCCGTACGGCCGTCAACTCCCCCTTGTGAGTGGCGGAGTTGTCCACAACCGCTGGGTTATCCACGGATCTGAGCGCGTCCGAGCGGGATCCGCAAGGGCAGTGCACGCTGGTGTCTCCGGGGCGGCAGTGCCCGGGCCGGCGGGGCGGACTTCCCGCCGGCAGATCCGTGTGAGGGGGAGGCGAGCCGTATGCACGAGGCGCACATGACGGTCGTCGGGAATGTCGCCACCGATGTCACCTGCGGCCTCTCGGCGAACGGGCATCCGCTGGCCCGCTTCCGGCTGGCCAGCACCGTCCGCCGCTACGACGCCAAGCGCGAGGCGTGGGTGGACGGTTCCACGAGCTTCTACACCGTCTGGGCGTGGCGGACGCTCGCCACGAACGTCGCCGCGTCGGTGATGGTCGGTCAGCCGGTCGTGGTGCAGGGGCAGTTGCGCCTCAAGGAGGGGGAGCGGGACGGGCGGAAGTTCTTCTCGGCCGATCTGATCGCCGCGACGGTCGGCCACGATCTCTCCCGGGGCACCGCCGCGTTCGTCCGGGGAGGTGCCGGGAGAGCCGCGTCCCGGACCGCTCTCGCCGCGGAACCGGACCCCCTCGGTCCGCAGAACGGCGCGGACCAGCACCCGCCTTGATCATCCCGGTCCGCCGGATTCGGTGATAACGATTCAGCGTCAGAACGCTTGTGCGGCGGGGTTGATGGGGAAGGTGTGACGCCTGCTCTCTACCATCCTCCGCGTAGCTGACGGGGGTTGAGAGCTCGACCGGCGGGACGGCCAGACACCGACCACACCGATCGCACGGACCGCGCAGGTCGTCGCGATCGCTCGACCACCAGTCTGTCCGCCCCGTCCAGAGGGGAAGACCATGACCTTTGTACGCAGGCGGGGTGCAGCCCGTCGTGCCGCCGCGGCAGTGGCCTGCGGGCTGCTCACCGCGGGTGCGCTGGCGGGTGCCGCGCCGGCGGCGGCAGCGGCCGGGCCGTCCGGCCAGGACGCACAGCCCCCGGGCGGCGCCACCGCCACCCTGGACGGCCTGAGAACGTACGGCGAGGCCGTCGTCCGCGAGCCCGCCACGGGAGGCGGCGCGGAGAGCGGTGCCCGGAACGGGGCGGAGAGCGGCGCCGGAAGAAGCGGCAGCGCGACGGACGGCGCGGCCGGGAGCAGCGACACGGCAGGGAGCGGCACGACCACACGCAGAACCGGAGCCGGCCTCTTCCAGATGGCGGTCGACGGCGGCGGCACCTTCCAGACGTATTCGGTGGACATCGACAACCCCACGCAGGCGCAGGCCCGTTACGAGGAGTCCCCGGCAGCGGCCTCGTCGCTGCACGGCAACCGGAACGCCGGGAAGATCCGCTGGATCCTCCGGCACTCCTACCCGCAGCTGGACGACCTGCAGAAGCTGGCGAAGCGCGCGGGCGCGAAGCAGCTCACCCCCGGCGCCGCGGCGGCCGGCACGCAGGTCGCGATCTGGCGGTTCTCCGACCCGCGCTTCCGCGGCGGGAAGGGCGGCTCCGTCGAGGCGGCGGACCCGTCGGCGGAGAAGCTCGCGGACCAGCTCGTGAAGGCGGCGCGCGATGCCGCCGAGCCCGCCGCCTCCCTCACCCTCGACCGGTCGGCCGTCGCCGGGAAGGCGGGCGGCCTGCTGGGCCCGGTGACCGTCCACACCCGCGAGCGGAGCGTGTCCGTCTCCTCCGCACCCGGCGCCGCCACCCGCGGCGTCAAGGTCGTCGACAGCGGCGGGAAGCCCGTCGACCAGGTGCGCAACGGCAGCAAGCTGTACTTCGCCGTGCCCGGGGACGCCCCTCCCGGCAGCACCTCGCTAACGGTGCAGGCGGCCACCGAGGTGCCCGTCGGCCGGGTCCTCTCCGCGGCCGGCGGTGAAGTGCGCAGCCCCACCCAGATACTCGCCGGGGCCAGCTGGTCCACGGTCTCCGCCACGGCGACCGCGCAGTGGGCCGCGCACGGCGCGATCCCCGCGGTCACCGCGCGGAAGGACTGCGCGAAGGGCGTCGTGGACACCACCGTCCGCAACGGCGGCGACCGCCCGTTCACCTTCGGGCTGGCCGGACAGAAGCACGAGGTCGCCCCGGGCGGGACGAAGACGGTGCCGGTCGCGGTGCGGGAGGACCAGGCGTACCGGATAGGCATCACCGGGCCGCACGGCTTCCGCCGCGCCTTCAGCGGCGTGCTCGACTGCGCGACGCTGAGCTCCACCCAGGGCGAGGCGGAGCAGAGCAGCGGCGCGGGAGGTGCCGTTCCGCAGCTGACCCGGCCGGCCACGGTCGGCGGCGCGGGTGCGGCGCACCCGGCGGAGGACTCCGCCGACCTCGCGCAGACGGGCAGTTCCGGCAGTACGCCGATGGTCATCGGCGTGGCCATCGCGCTGGTCGTCGTCGGCGCGGGCGCGGTGCTGCTGGTGCGCCGGCACGAGGCCGGTTCCCCGGAGCCGGGCGGGACGGACGGCGAGGAGTAGCCGCAGAGGGGCGAGGGCGGCCGGGAGGGGCGGCACGGGGGCCGCCGGCCGCCGCCCCATTTCGGGCCCGGCGGGGGCGTGCGGCAAGATGGGGTGCGTATGCCTCCACGCGGCTGCGGTGCCTCCGCTCGGCGACCCAGCACAGCGACGCTGCGCAGCCGCTTTTCGACACCTACAGATTGCCGGACGGTTCCTCTTGGCTGAGTACATCTACACCATGCGCAAGGCGCGCAAGGCGCACGGCGACAAGGTGATCCTCGACGACGTCACCCTGAGCTTCCTGCCCGGCGCGAAGATCGGTGTCGTAGGACCCAACGGCGCCGGCAAGTCGACCGTGCTCAAGATCATGGCCGGGCTCGAGCAGCCGTCCAACGGCGACGCCTTCCTCTCGCCGGGATACAGCGTCGGCATCCTGCTGCAGGAACCGCCGCTGGACGAGTCGAAGACCGTGCTGCAGAACGTCGAGGACGGCGCGGGCGAGACCAAGGCGAAGCTCGACCGGTTCAACGAGATCGCCGAGCAGATGGCGACCGACTACTCGGACGAGCTGCTCGAGGAGATGGGCAAGCTCCAGGAGCAGCTGGACCACGCCAACGCGTGGGACCTCCAGTCGCAGCTGGAGCAGGCCATGGACGCGCTGGGCTGCCCGCCCGGCGACTGGCCCGTGGTCAACCTCTCCGGTGGTGAGAAGCGCCGCGTCGCGCTGTGCAAGCTGCTGCTGGAGCAGCCCGACCTGCTGCTGCTCGACGAGCCCACCAACCACCTGGACGCCGAGTCCGTGCAGTGGCTGGAGCAGCACCTGGCGCAGTACCCGGGCACCGTCGTGGCCATCACCCATGACAGGTACTTCCTGGACAACGTCGCCGAGTGGATCATGGAGCTCGACCGCGGCCGCGCCGTCGGCTACGAGGGCAACTACTCCACGTACCTGGAGAAGAAGCAGACCCGGCTCAAGGTCGAGGGCCAGAAGGACGCCAAGCGGCAGAAGCGGCTCAAGGACGAGCTGGAGTGGGTGCGCTCCAACGCCAAGGGCCGGCAGGCCAAGTCCAAGTCCCGGCTGAGCCGTTACGAGGAGATGGCCGCCGAGGCGGAGAAGACCCGGAAGCTGGACTTCGAGGAGATCCAGATCCCGCCGGGCCCGCGGCTGGGCAACGTCGTCGTCGAGGTCGAGAACCTCAGCAAGGCCTTCGGCGACAAGGTCCTGATCGACGACCTCTCCTTCACGCTGCCGCGCAACGGCATCGTCGGAGTGATCGGTCCGAACGGCGCGGGCAAGACCACGCTGTTCAAGATGATCCAGGGCCTGGAGGAGCCGGACGCCGGCACCATCAAGGTCGGCGACACGGTCAAGATCTCCTACGTCGACCAGAACCGCGCGAACATCGACCCGAAGAAGACGCTGTGGGCCGTCGTCTCCGACGAGCTGGACTACATCAACGTCGGCCAGGTCGAGATGCCGTCGCGCGCGTACGTCTCGGCGTTCGGATTCAAGGGCCCGGACCAGCAGAAGCCGGCCGGTGTGCTCTCCGGCGGTGAGCGCAACCGCCTCAACCTGGCGCTCACCCTGAAGCAGGGCGGCAACATGCTGCTCCTCGACGAGCCGACCAACGACCTCGACGTGGAGACGCTCTCCTCGCTGGAGAACGCCCTGCTGGAATTCCCCGGCTGCGCCGTGGTCGTCTCCCACGACCGCTGGTTCCTGGACCGCGTCGCCACCCACATCCTCGCCTACGAGGGCGAGTCCAAGTGGTTCTGGTTCGAGGGCAACTTCGAGTCGTACGAGAAGAACAAGATCGAGCGGCTGGGTCCGGACGCGGCCCGTCCGCACCGTGCGACATACAAGAAGCTGACTCGCGGCTGAGAGCGGAGCGGCAGTGCGTCACAGCTACGAGTGCCCGCTGCGCTGGTCGGACATGGATGCCTTCGGGCACGTCAACAACGTCGTCTACCTCCGGTATCTGGAGGAGGCGCGGATAGACTTCATGTTCCGGCTGGCGCGGCAGGCGGACGCCGGCGCCTTCACGGGCGGCTCCGTCGTGGCACGCCACGAGATCGACTATCTGCGTCCGCTGGTGCACCGGCATGCCCCGGTCACCATAGAGACGTGGGTGACCAAACTCGGCGCGGCGTCGGTGACGTTCGCGTACGAGGTGAAGGACCCGGAGACGGGCACGGTGTACGCGCGCGCCGCGACTCTCGTCGTGCCGTACGACCTGGAGTCGGAGCGGCCGCGGCGGCTGACCGCCGTCGAACGGGCGTTCCTGGAGGACTACTTCGATGACAGTGCCGCAGCAGCCGGTGCGACAGCGCCTGACCTTCGCTGACCCGGGGGAGGCGGCGGGCCTCTCCGCCTTCCTGGGGCGGCTGCTGGGCTGGGAGAAGAACGCGGCTGTCCGGATCCGGGCGGGCGGTGGCGTGGCCGCCGTGTTCGCCAAGCCGGCGCGCTTCGAGGTGCTCGCGGTGCGTACCGGTCGGCTGCTGGAGCCGGCCGGTGCCGAGGTGGACGTCACGGTCTCCGCGGGCGAGCTCCTCGAGGGCATCGAGGAGGAGACCGAGTCGGTGACCGTGCCGGGCGCGGTGACCGGACCGCCGTGGGCGGGAGTGCTTCCGCCGCGCGGCGGCTGGCAGGCGTTCGGGGAGGTGCCGCCGGACGCGGTCCGCTCCGTCGCGGCGGCGGCCGTGGGTGAATTCCGCGAGCGCGCCGAGCGGTTGGACAAGCAGAAGCGCACCCGGGAGACGCTGGACGCGCTCGCCGAGGAGATCTGGTCGCGGCCGCTGGGCCGTACCGAACTGCCGCTGCGCGCCGCGCACGCGGCGCACGCGCTGGGTTTCCTGCGCGGCGACGAGCCCGTCGTGCTGCTGCGCGCCGGTTCCTGGCTGCGGCTGCGGACGCCCTACGGCTCGGTGGCGGTGCGCGGCAAGGGCGACTCGGGGCAGGGCCTCAGCGTGACCCCGGTGTAGCGAGTGACTCCCGGTGCGGCCGGGACGGAAGTGCGAGAACGGCGAAGGGCGCCGGGGCGGACACCCCGGCGCCCTTCGCCGTCGCGCTGTACGGGCGGGCCGGTCCGCCGAGTTGGCCCAGCCCGCAGAGTCGGCTCAGTCCGCCGAGTTGACCATGGAGGCGGCGGCGTAGACCAGGTAGTCCCACAGCTGCCGCTCGTGTTCGGGGGCGAGCTCCAGGCTCTCCACGGCCTCCCGCATGTGCTTCAGCCACGCGTCGTGCGCCGCCTGGTCGACCTTGAACGGCGCGTGCCGCATCCGCAGCCGCGGGTGGCCGCGGTTGTCGCTGTACGTGCGGGGGCCGCCCCAGTACTGCATCAGGAACAGCGCCAGCCGCTCCTCGGCGGGGCCGAGGTCCTCTTCCGGGTACATCGGCCGCAGCAGCGGGTCCTCCGCGACGCCCTGGTAGAAGCGGTGCACCAGGCGCCGGAACGTCTCTTCCCCGCCGACCTGCTCGTAGAAGGTCTGCGTTTGCAAGCTGCCGCGCGGAATCTCCATCACCCGTCCATGGTCGCAGATGTACGCCGGAGCCCGGCCTGTCGCGGCGGCGCTCGCTTCCCGGGGCTGTGCGCAGGACAGTGGGGGCATGGGTGCAGCGGCGGACCTCGTACGGGAGATCGTCGCGGGCGGCGCGCTCACCGACCCCGCCTGGCGGGCGGCGTTCGAAGAGGTGCCCCGCGAACTGTTCGTCCCCTACTACTACGTGTCCGGAACGGGCGGCGGCGACGAACGGCTGTGGCGCGACGACACCGATCCGCGCCGCAGGGAGCGCTGGCTGGAAGGCGTGTACGACGACATGCCGCTGGCCACGCGGATGCGCGACGGGGAGCTCATCTCCTCCAGCAGCCAGCCGTCACTGATGGCCCGCATGCTGGAGGCCCTGGACGTGCGGAACGGTATGACGGTGCTGGAGATCGGCACCGGAACCGGCTACAACGCGGCTCTGCTGGCACACCGGTTGGGCGGCGAGCGGGTGACCACCATGGACCTCGATCCGGACATCACGGAGTCCGCGCAACGCCATCTGACCGAGGCCGGATACCGCCCGCGGGTCGTCACGGGGAACGGGGCGCTCGGCTGTCCGGCACACGCCCCGTACGACCGGATCATCGCCACCTGCGCGCTGACCGAGGTGCCATCGGCCTGGCTGCCGCAGTGCACGGAGGGAGCGCTTGTCCTGCTGCCCCTCGCGACAGGACTGCTGTCCCTCCGGGTGACGGACGGAGCGCACGCGAGCGGGCACTTCCTGTCGACGCCCGCGTTCTTCGTGCCGCTGCGCGGAGGCGCACCCGCACACGGGTCACCGGGCATACCGGGGCCGGAGACGAAGGTGCCGAGGTGGGTGCGGAGGGACGACTCGTTCCGCTTCCTGCTGGCGCTCAGCGGCGGCCGGTTGGGCGCGTACGAGGCGTACACACTGTGGCACGACGCCGGCCGGCCCGCGCGTCAGCGGTACGGCGTGACGGTGCGCGGTGCGCAGCAGTGGGGCTGGCTCGACGACCCCGACGGCGAGCACGTGTGGCCGCTGGGCGAACGGGGCGCCGCGGAGGCGCACGGGGAGTGAGCGGGGCCCGTACGGGGAGCGGGCAGGGAACTGGGCTGTCCAACTGCCGCGTGATGACGGGGAGAAGAGCGTTCCCCAGATCGCGATCCGAACAAGATCCCGGCCAAATCGGTGCCTCTGTCGGTCCTTGAGGCCATACTGCTTGCCGTGGGCTTCAGTTCCGCGTCCCGGCAGTGCCGCCCGGAGCGCGGGATCCGCACGGGTGCCGTGCGGTCTGGGCCCTCAGCGACCAGGGGGAGGTCCCGACCGTGACACAGCCGCCGAGCGTGCGACCGGCGTCGCCGCCGCCCGGCCGGCCGGGTACGCCCGTGCCTCCGCAGCCCTCGGGTCTCCCGCCCGCCGCACCGCAGCCCGGCGGAACGCCGCCCGTGGGCCCGCGCCGTACGGCCTGGTCCGAAGGCGTGCACCGGGTGCGCGCCGCCGCCACCACGGAGCCGGGCAGGCTGCGCATCATCGGAGCCGTACTGGCCGCGCTGGTCCTGCTGTTCGGCCTGGTGACGGCGTGGCAGGTGTCGGCCCGGCAGACGGCGGCCGACGCGGTGACCGAGCACAGCCAGGTGCTCAGTGCGGACGCGGCCCGTATCTACCGTTCGCTGGCGGACGCGGACACGACGGCGTCCAGCGGGTTCCTGGCGGGCGGCGACGAACCGCGGAGCGTCCGGGAGCGGTACGAGAAGGACATCGACGCGGCGTCGTCGCTGCTGGCCAAGGCCGCGGCGAACTCCGGCAGTTCCCCCTCGGCGCAGCTGCAGATCGCCCGGCTGAACCGTGAACTCCCGCGCTACACGGGCCTGGTGGAGTCGGCGCGTGCCCACAACCGCCAGGGGCTGCCGCTGGGCGGCGCCTATCTGCGCTACGCCAACGAGCAGATGCGCACGGACCTGCTGCCCGCGGCGAAGGCGCTGTACACCGCGGAGACGGAGCGGCTGCGCGAGGACTACGACGCGGCGAGCTCCTGGCCCTGGCTCGCGACCGGCGCGGGCGTGCTCGCGCTGGCCGCCCTGGGCTGGGCGCAGCGGCGCAACTACGACCGTACGAACCGGGTGTTCAACCCCGGTCTGCTCGGCGCCACCGCGGTGGCGCTGGCCGCGACCGTATGGCTGGTGGGCGGGCACGCGCTGGCAGTGGTGAACCTCGACGAGTCCGACGACAAGGGCGCCCGTTCCCTGCACGCGCTCAACGAGGCGTGGATCGGCGCCCTGCAGGCCCGCGGCGACGAGAACATGACGCTCGTCGCGCGGGGCGCGGGCAGCGCGTACGAGGACAGCTACAAGAAGCAGATGGGCGACGTCGCGGGGCGCGGCCCCGGGCGTGTGGAGAACGGTCAGCTCGACGACGCGCTGGCCCTCGCCGACGACACGGCGGGGAGCGCTCCCGTGCGGGACGCCAAGGACGCCGTCGGCGTCTGGCAGAAGCGGCACAAGCACGTACGTGCCGAGGACGACAACGGGGACTACGAGACCGCGGTGCGGGACGTGATCGGCCGTTCGGGCAGCACGGGCGAGTGCTTCGACAGCGTCGAGGCCGGGCTGGAGAAGGCGCGGCAGCACGAGCAGGCCGAGTTCGACCAGGCCGCGGGTGACGGCCGGTCCGCGCTGACGGGCCTGGCGGTGGGTGCCGGCGTGCTTGCCGTGCTCGGTGCGGCCGCCGCGGTGCTGGGCATCGGGCGCAGGCTCTCGGAGTACCGATGAGGGGGCGGACGGAATTGAGCGGCGGGGAGCAGCCGGCCACACCGGGACGGAAGCGTGCGTCCGGGGAGAGCCGCGGGCGGAGGCCGCCGCTGCGCGCGGAGCTGCGGCGGCACAGCAGGCCGCTGGCCGTGGCGGCCGGCGGGCTGGGTGTGGTCGCGGCCGTGCTGGTGTCCACCGTGCTGTCGGTGAGCGGCCCGCAGAACGGCGGCACGGGCGGGGACCGTGTCACCGGCGGCCGTACGCACACCGCTGCCGCGGGCCAGGCGCCCGCCCGGCAGTTCGCCGAGCCGCGCCCGGAGAAGTGCGAGGACGGCAAGGACCCGGCGGCGAGCCTCAAGCCGTCCGGCGATTCGGGTCCGGCGGTCGACCGCATCAAGGGCCGCAAGAACAGCGACGGTTCGAAGGGCCGGCTGGTCGTGGGGGTCGACCAGAACAGCTACCTGTGGGGTTACCGCGATCCGGCCACGGGCAGCATCGACGGCTTCGACATCGACCTCGTGCGGGCGATCGCCAAGGACCTGCTGGGGTCGGACGCCAAGGTCACCTACAAGACCATCCCCACCGACCAGCGCATCCCCGCCGTCCAGTCGGGCGATGTCGACATGGTCGTGCGCACCATGACCGTCAACTGCGACCGCATCAAGGACGTCGCCTTCTCCACGGCCTACTTCGAGGCGGGCCAGCAGCTGCTGGCCCCGAAGGAGAACGCCCGGGTGACGGGATTCAACGGCTCGCTGCGGGGCAAACGGCTGTGCTACGCGGAGGGTTCGACCGCGCAGGAGCTGATGCGCACCGACGACTACCGCGCGCTGGGCGCACGCCCCGTGGTCGTCCCCAACCAGCTCGACTGTCTCGTACGGCTGCAGCTGGACGAGGCCGACGCGGTGCTCACCGACAGCGCGCTGGGCGCGGGACAGGCGGCACAGGACCCGTCCGTACGGCTCATCGGCAGCCCGGTGACATCGGAGCCGTACGGCGTGGCGATGAACCTGAAGGACAAGGACCTCGTCAGCAGAGTCAACAAGGTGCTGGACGACTACCGTTCGGGCGGCAAGGGCAGCAAGTGGCGGGCATCGTTCGACAAGTGGCTTGCCGACGACATGATGGACACGGCACCACCGAAACCGAAATACCGCGACTGACGAGCCCGGCGGGCGGGCACGACCGGCCCGGCCGCCGCCGACCGAGAGCAGTGAGGTGATCGATGGGCCCCGCGGGACCCACCGGACCGGTGATGAGCCGGGAGGAGGTGGACCGTGCGCTGGAGCGGCTCGGCGCCGAGTACGAGGCCGTCGAGTCCTCGCTGTTCGCACTCCAGGACCACGCCGGCCGCCGGCTGCTCGAGGGCGCCGAGCTGAGCGGTGCCACCGCGCAGCGCTGGGCGGACGCCGAACAGGCCATCACCCGGCTGTGGAACGACTTCGAGGTCTACTCCCGCACCCTGGAGCAGGCACGGGAGACGCGTGCCCGCCGCCGCTGGCCCAGCCGTGACGACCTGGCGGAGCTGACCGGCCTGCTGCGCGGCACGCTGACCGTCGCGGGCAACGCCCTGGCCGGTACGGCCGGTTCGCCCTCCGGCGCCCGGCTGACCGAGGAGGTGACGCTCGGCGACCTCGTCGAGCGGATGAACGGCTGGTACGCGCAGGCGCTCGACGTCGTCGCCGTCGCGGACTCCGTCTGGTCGGCGCTGCCCGCCCGGATCGACATGCTCGCCGCCGAGCTGGGCAGGGTGCGTTCCCGGGCGCACTCCGTGGGCGTACGCCCGGGGGAGCACCCGGCGGGTGACGACCTGGAACGCATCACGGCCGAACTGACAGCCCTGCGCGCCGAGGTGATATCCGATCCGCTCGCCTTCTGGACGCCGGCGGGCGGCAGCAGTGCCCCGGGCGGCGGCAGCACGGACACCTCGCGGTACGACAGGGAGGCGCGCGCCCTGGAGGACGTACAGCGCGAGATCGACGCCGTGCTGAACGTCCGTCAGGACTCCGAACAGCGCCTCATGAGGCTGCGCGACGTACTGTCCCGCGCGGACCGCACGCTGGCCGAGGCCCGGGAGGCGCGCGGTGAGGTGCTGGCGAAGATCGCCGCGTCCGAGGTGCCCGCCGTGAGCGGGCCGCCCAGCGCGCTCCACGAGCAGGTGCGGGCCGCCGCCGACTACCGCAGGCACGGACAGTGGCACCGGCTGTCGCCGCTGCTGGAGAGCCTGGAGCAGCGCGCGGAGGACGAGTTGGACAGGGCGCGCGCGGAACTGTCGGCCGTGACGGCGCCGTTGGCCGTACGGGCGGAGCTCCGCGGCAGGCTGGACGCCTACAAGGCGAAGGTGGCCCAGCACGGGAAGGCGGAGGACCGGCTGCTGATGGAGCGGTACGACGTGGCGCGCCGCAGGCTGTGGAGCGCCCCGTGCGACCTGCAGGCCGCCGAGGAGGCCGTACTGCGCTTCCAGCAGGCCGCACAGCAGGTGCTCGCACCGGATCAGCAGACAGGTGCCGGACAGGGGGACCCCGGACACGGGGACGGCGAGCACGGCGACGGTGAGCACAGGGGCGTCGAATTCGGGGGCGCTGAGCACAAGGGGGATTCGTGAGCACGCAGAACGGTCCGGAGGGCGAGGGAGCCCTGCACAAGCCGTGCCAACGCCCGTCCTGCGAGGGGCACTACGCGGACATGGGCGACGGCGAGCTGTACTGCGACACCTGCGGGCTCGCTCCCGTCGTCGCCTCGGACGGACTGCTCGGCGCCGCGCCGACGGGCATGACCAGCCCGGGGCGCGACAGCAAGTCATCGGGAGCGGGGCAGGGTTCGGACAGTGCGCGGTCCTCGCGTGCGTCGTCGCGCACGTCGGCGCGTTCGCAGTCCTCCCGCCGTTCGGTCTCCGGCCGGCTGTCCCGTGAGCTGTCCGGGAGCGGGACGGCGGGCCGCGCGGTGTCCGTGCGCAGTTCGTCCCGTACCGCGGGCGACCGTTCGGGCAGGAGCAGGCTGGGCGCCGGTCTGGTGCGCGTGCCGGACGTACCGAAGGCCGACCCGGGCACAGTCGTGCAGGAGAAGCCGGAGGTCCCCGAGCGGAAGCGATTCTGCAGCCACGGCGAATGCGGTGCGCCCGTGGGCCGTGCCCGGGGGGACAGGCCGGGCCGTACGGAGGGCTACTGCACCAAGTGCGGCCACCCGTACTCCTTCGTGCCGAAGCTCCAGCCCGGCGACATCGTGCACGGCCAGTACGAGGTGGCCGGCTGCCTCGCGCACGGCGGGCTCGGCTGGGTCTATCTGGCCGTCGACCGCGCGGTGTCCGACCGCTGGGTGGTGCTCAAGGGGCTGCTGGACACCGGCGACGAGGACGCGATGGCCGCCGCCATCTCCGAGCGCCGTTTCCTCGCGGAGATCGAGCACTCCAACATCGTGCGCATCTACAACTTCGTCGAGCACCTCGACCGCCGTACGGGCAGTCTCGACGGCTACATCGTCATGGAGTACGTCGGCGGCAAGTCGCTCAAGCAGATCGCCAACGAGCGGCGCACCCCCACGGGCAAGCGCGACCCGCTGCCCGTCGAACAGGCCTGCGCGTACGGGCTGGAGGCGCTGGAGGCGCTCGGCCATCTGCACAGCCGCAATCTGCTCTACTGCGACTTCAAGGTCGACAATGCCATACAGCAGGACGACCAGTTGAAGCTGATCGACATGGGCGCGGTCCGCAGGATGGACGACGTCGACAGCGCCATCTACGGCACCGTCGGCTATCAGGCACCCGAAGTCGCCGAAGAGGGCGCCTCCGTGTCCTCCGACCTGTACACGGTGGCGCGCACGCTGGCCGTGCTCACCTTCGACTTCCAGGGCTACACCAACGTCTTCGTGGACAGCCTGCCCGACCCGGGGAACATCGAGGTCTTCCGGCAGTACGAGTCCTTCTACCGCTTCCTGGTCCGCGCCACCGACCCCGATCCGCAGCGCAGGTTCGCCTCGGCGCAGGAGATGGCCGAGCAACTGCTGGGCGTCCTGCGGGAAGTGGTCGCCCTGCAGACGGGACGGCCCCGCCCCGCCCTGTCGACACTCTTCGGCACGGAGGCGCGGGTGGTGGACACGGAGCTGCTCGCGCAGACGCGCGGCGACGCGTCGGTGCTCGGGGCCCGGCCGCCGCGGACGTCACGGCGTACGCGGAAGAGCGCACAGCAAACGGGTGCACCGCTGACGGTCGGCCCGCCGGCGACCACCCTGGCGGCACAGAGCCGAGCTGCCGGACAGTACGGGGCGTCGGGCAGTACGCCGGCCCATGTGCTGCTCCCCGGCCAGACCGGCACCGCGCACGGGGCCGCCGCCGAGGCAACGACCGCACCGCCCGCGACCGTTCAGCCGGCTTCCGGGCAGCCCGCCGCCGAGGGGACCGCACCGCCCGCCGCACCGCCCGTACAGCTCGCGCCGCTGCACGCGCGGGCCACCGCGCTCGCGCTGCCCGTGCCGCACGCCGACCCGGCGGACCCCAACGCCGGTTTCCTCGCGGGGCTGATGACGTCGGCCCCCGCCGAGGTCCTCGGCGCGCTCCGCCTGGCGCCCGCCGACTCCGTCGAACGGAGGCTGCGCGAACTGCGCGCCCGTCTGGAGCTCGACACGGCGGACGACCGTTTCGCCGCCGAACAGGCCCTCGCCGCGCTGGAGTCCGGCCACCCGGACGACTGGCGTGTGGTCTGGTATCGCGGACTGTCCGCGCTGGTGACGGGGGACCGCGAGACAGCGGCGCACGCCTTCGACGCGGTGTACGACGCTTTCCCGGGGGAGGCCGCGCCGAAGCTGGCGCTCGGTGTCTGTGCCGAAGTGCTGGGCCAGTTGGACAACGCCGCCGAGTACTACCGCCTCGTGTGGACCGCCGACCCGTCGTACGTCAGCGCGGCCTTCGGGCTCGCCCGCGTACGACTGGCGGGCGGCGACCGGCAGGGCGCGGTGGAGACACTGGAGTCGGTGCCGGAGGTGTCGATCCACTACACGGCGGCCCGGGTCGCCGCCATCCGCGCGCGCCTGCGGCAACGCTCCCCGCAGGAGCCGCTGCTGGACGACCTGTACGCTGCCGCACGGCAAACGGAACAGCTGCGCGAGGTCGGCCTCGACGCCCTGCGACGTGAGGAGTTGACGGCCGAGGTGCTGGGCAGCGCCCTTGACTGGGTACTTGCCGGACGGAACGGCGAACCCGCTGGCGTACCATCCGGAGCGCCACCGGGCGCACAGACGGTGCCGGGCACGCCCGCGCTGCTGGGCAGCCGGCTGGACGAGGAAGGACTGCGCTTCGGCCTGGAGCGCTCGTACCGGCTGCTCGCACGTCTCGCGCAGTCGGGTACCGAGAGGATCGAACTGGTGGAACGGGCCAACCGGTTCCGCCCCAGGACGTGGGTGTGACGATGCCACAGCTCGACCAACTGTCCGCCTGCCCCCGGTGCGAGGAGCCGCTGGAGGCGGGGGACCGCTTCTGCGGTGCCTGCGGCATCGACCTGGCCGCCGCCTCGGGGACGGATCCCGCGGGGGAGGACCGGCCGACTCTCGCCATCAACGGCATCGACGTGCCGCCGCCGCCCGCGCACCCGCCGTCCACCGGACCCGCGCCGGAGGGTGGTGGCCCGCAACCGCCGCTGCCCGTCCCGCCGTCACCGACGCTGCCGTCGATGCCCGCGCCCGTTCCGCCGCCCCCGCCCCCGCCGCCCGTGCCGGGCACGCGGCTGCCGGGCGACCCCGCGGCCGGTGCGCCGCAGGTGCCGCCCGCCCCCGAGGCGGGCCCGCCGGCTCCGCAGACGTCCCCGACGCCGACCCAGCCGGACTTCACGCTGCCGCCGCCCGGGGAACTGCCCCCGCCGCCGGGCGGACAGCCCGGCGGAACGGCACCCTGGCCGCACCCGGAGGCGACGGCACCCGCGGCCCCGGACGCACCCGGGATGCCGGACGCCCCGGCGCCGCACCCGGAGGCCGCCGCGCCGCCGTACGCGGGCCCGGACCCGCGTACCGCCGACCCGCGTGCCGTACGGGACGACGCACCCTTCGAACTGCCCGGCCAGGCAACGGAGTACGGCCGGCCGGTCGGGTACGAGCAGACAGCCGCGTACGAGGAGCCGGCCGGCTACGAGGAGCCGGGCAGCAGGATCCGCGAGCTGCTCGACGGTCCCGGTACGCCGGCACCTCCCGCCGCCGGAGCCGGTGCACCCGCCGGCGTGTCCGCGTCCGACGGTGCCGGCGACGTCGGCGGCGTGGGCTCGGGCGAGCCGGAGGAGCTGGGGCCGCGCTGCGTGGCCTGCGGCACGGGTGCCATCGACGAGGACGGCTACTGCGAGCACTGCGGGCACAAGCAGCCCCGTGAACGCGACCACATGGAGGCCGCGTTGGACGGTGCGGCGGCCGCCAGTGACCGCGGGCTGCGGCACCACAGGAACGAGGACTATTTCGCCGTCCTGGAGACCACGGCACCGGACGGCTCCGTCGCGACCGTCGCGGTGGTCTGCGACGGCGTGTCCTCCGCCAGCCGCTCGGACGAGGCGTCGGAAGCGGCCGCGCGCGCCGCCGGTGCCTCGATGCGGGACTCCGTGCCGTCCGGCACGCCTCCCCAACAGGCCATGCACGACGCCCTGCTGGCCGCTTCGGAGGCGGTCACCGTACTGGCCGCCGACGCACCGAACGAGCCCAACAAGAACGCGCCCGCGTGCACGATCGTCAGCTCACTGACGTCGGAGGGCATCCTCACCATCGGGTGGGTCGGCGACAGCCGCGCCTACTGGATCCCCGAGGACCGCGAGGCACCGCCGTCCCGGCTGACCGAGGACGACTCGTGGGCGGCGCAGATGGTGGCCGCCGGGCTGATGACGGAGGAGGAGGCGTACGCCGACCGGCGCGCGCACGCCATCACGGGCTGGCTGGGTGCCGATGCCTACGAACTCGACCCGCACACCGCTTCCTTCAAACCGGACCGTGCGGGTGTAGTGGTGGTGTGCACGGACGGACTGTGGAACTACGCGGAGTCCGCCGGGGAGATGGCCGCGGCGGTCCCGCGGGACGCCTGCAGCCGGCCACTGCACTCCGCCCGCCATCTGGTCGGGTACGCCCTGGACGGCGGGGGCCACGACAACGTAACAGTGGCGGTGGTGCCGTTCCCGGCATCCGCCGAGGGGGCAGGATCGGCCTGACCGGACAGGGGCGCGCACCGGTGGGCCGTCCCGTGCCCAGTGCCGCGCTTCCCGGGGGAGGAACAGATGGCCAGCATCGCGAAGACGAACGTGCCGCGGTTCTCGGTTGACGTCTATCAGAACGAGTACCTGCCGGAGGGCGCCCGCGAGGTCAACGCCATCGTCACGGTCACCGCGACCGGAGGCGGCACGACGCGCGGCGTCCCGCGGCCGGTGACCGACCCCGCGGGAACGGCTGTGGGAAAGGGCACGGAGGAGGCGCGGGAGCAGCCGGACGCCGCGGTCGTCGTCATGGTGGACTGCTCCGGCTCCATGGACTATCCGCCGGCGAAGATGCGCAACGCGCGCGATGCCACGGCCGCCGCGATCGACACCCTGCGGGACGGTGTGCGGTTCGCGGTCATCGCCGGCACACACCAGGCCAAGGAGATCTATCCGCGCGGCGGCAGGCTGGCCATCGCGGGCACATCCACGCGCGGGCAGGCCAAGGAGGCGCTGCGCAGGCTGTCGGCCGGCGGCGGCACCGCCATCGGCACCTGGCTGCGGCTGGCGGACAAACTGCTGTCGGCGTCCGGTGCCGCCATACGGCACGGCATCCTGCTGACCGACGGGCGCAACGAGCACGAGGAGCCCGAGGAACTGCGGGCGTCCATCGAGGCGTGTGCCGGCCGTTTCACCTGTGACGCGCGCGGCGTGGGCACCGACTGGGAAGTGAAAGAGGTCACAGGGATAGCTTCCGCGCTGCTCGGCTCCGCCGACATCGTGGCCGATCCGGACGGACTCGCCGCGGACTTCACGGAGATGATGCGCGGCGCGATGGGCAAGGAGGTCGCGGATGTCGCCCTCCGCCTGTGGACACCGCAGGACACCGAGATCAAGTTCGTGAAGCAGGTCGCACCCTCCGTCGAGGACCTGACGGCCCGTCGTACGGAGGCCGGACCACGGGCGGGTGACTATCCGACCGGTTCGTGGGGTGACGAATCCCGCGATTACCACGTCTGTGTGGAGGTGCCGGCGGCAGCCGTCGGGCAGGAGATGCTGGCGGCGCGCGCCTCGTTGATCCTGCCGGCGCCGGAGGGCGGCACCCCGCAGGCGCTGTCGCAGGGGCTGATCCGGGCGGTGTGGACGGACGACATGGAGGCCTCCACATCGCTCAATCCGCAGGTCGCGCACTACACGGGACAGGCCGAACTGGCCCAGGCCATCCAGCAGGGACTGGAGCTCCGCAAGCGCGGGGACGAAGCGGGCGCGACCGCACGACTCGGGCGCGCCGTGCAGCTGGCGAGCACTTCGGGGAACGCCGATACGGCGAAGCTGCTTTCGAAGGTGGTGGACGTCGTGGACGAAACGACCGGTACTGTTCGACTGAAGGCACAGGTCGCCGAGGCCGACGAGATGACGCTGGAAACGCGGTCCACCAAGACGGTCCGCGTGAAGAAGTAGCGAGTACCGACAGGTACGCAGAGCAGGAAGCACGGAGGGGGAGGCATTCACCATGCCGACTTGCCCGAACGGCCACCAGTCGGCGGCCGACGACTGGTGCGAGGTGTGCGGCCACCGCATGGCCGACGCGGCATCCGCGCCCGCCGGTGGTGCCGTACCGCCGCCCCCCGCACCGCCGGGCCAGGGTGGCTACGGCTATCCGGGGCCGCCGCAGGCGCCGCAGCCTCCGCAGGCACCGCAGCCCCCGCAGGGCGGCCCGGGCGGTCCGCCGCCCGGCTACGGCTACCCCGGGCCGCAGCAGGCTTCTCAGCAGCCGCCGCACCAGGCTCCGGCTCCGCAGCAGGCGCCGCCCCAGCCGTGCCCGCAGTGCGGCACGCCGCGCGAGGCGCAGGCACCGTTCTGTGAGGAATGCCGCTACAACTTCCTGACGAACACGCCGACCACGTACGCGCCGCAGAACGGGCCGGAGCAGTTCGGCGGGGCCGCGCAGCCCCCGCCGCCCCACCAGCAGCAGGCCCCGCAGCAGATGCCGCCGCAGCACCAGCAGCCGCCTCAGCAGCAGGTGCCGCAGCAGGGCGGTTTCCCGCCGGCGCCCCCGCCGCCCCCGGCGTTCCCCAACGCGCCAGGCCAGGGCGACCAGGGCCCGTCGCAGGGGCAGGGCAACCAGCTCGACTACGAGAGCTCGCGGCCGTCCCAGATGAACCGTCCGGCCGAACCGCTGGCGCCCAACGGGGCGTTCGGCGACCCCAACGGCCCCGGTCAGCAGGGACAGCAGGGGCCGTCGAGCGGTGACTGGACGCTGCCGCCGCCCCAGCAGCAGGAACAGCAGTACGCGCAGCAGCAGGCGCCCCAGCAGCAGGCCCCGCCGCAGCAGCAGTTCGGTCAGCAGCCGCCCCCGCCGTACCAGCAGCAGGGCCATCAGGCGCAGCCCGCCGACCCGTTCCAGGGTCAGCAGGCGCCTCCCCGGCCCGGGCCGCAGCAGTCCGCGGGCTGGACGGCGGTCGTCGCGCCGGACCGTGAGTACTTCTCCGCGATGATGGGCCGCAGCGGTCCGGAAGCGGCGAGTCTCGCACTGCCCGCGTACTCGCCCGAGCAGCAACTGCCGCTGTCCGGTCACCAGATCACCATCGGCCGCCGCCGGCAGTCGACCGGTGAGGCGCCGGACATCGACCTGGGGCAGGCGCCCGAGGACCCCGGTGTGTCCCATCAGCACGCGGTGCTGGTGCAACAGCCCGACGGCAGCTGGTCGGTGGTCGACCAGGACTCGACGAACGGCACGACGGTGAACCTCTCCGAGGAGCCGATCCAGCCGTACGTCCCGGTCCCGCTGAACGACGGCGACCGCGTGCACGTCGGAGCCTGGACGACCATCACGGTCCACCGCGGTTAGCCCCTGACCGCCCCCGCGCGGCAGGCGCGGAATGTACGACCGTACGGCGCGGGTTCCCGGAACACCCCCGGGGAGCCCGCGCCGTTCACGTGTAGTGCCCCCGCAGCCGCGCGTGCGCGCCGGCCGCGGCGCCCGCGTGGTCGAGGCACAGCAGCCCGGCACCCAGCACCGGCGGCTCCGTCACCACGCGTGCCGTCGGGGGGAGCCGTTCCGCTAGCCGCCGGTGCAGCAGGGGGTGCCGTGCTGCGAGTACCCCGCCCCCGAGCAGCACGGGCGTCTCCCCACCGGGGAGTTCCAGCGCTTCGAGTGTCACGGTGACCAGGGAGACGATCTCGTCCGCCTGCCGGCGCACCAGACTGCCCGCCACCGTGTCCCCTTCCTCCGCCACGGCGAACAGGACGGGTGTCATTTCGTGCTGCCGTCCTGCCGGCAGGTCTCCCATGTGCAGCGCCTCGATGAGCGCGTACATGGAGGGCAGCCCGAAGTGGCCGGGCAGTGCCCGTGCGAGCGCGGTCCGTTCGCCGCGCCCGTCCTCCGCCCGCGCGGCGTGCCACAGGGCGGCGCGGGCGAGGCCCCCTCCACCGCCCCAGTCGCCCGACAGTTCGCCCACGGCGGGGAACCGGTGGGTGCGCCCGTCCGCTGTCCGCCCGACGCAGTTGATGCCCGCGCCGCACACGACGGCCACCGCACCGCCGTACCGTTCGTCCTCACCGTCCGGCAGTCCGGCACGCAGAATGGCGAACGTGTCGTTGGCGACATGGAGCGCGTCAGTCCATCCGTACGTGTGCAGCGCGCTCTCCAACGCGCGCTCCTCGCGCGGCAGATCCGCGTTGGCCAGGCATGCCGACACCTGCGCGAACGCCGGCACGCCGACTGGGCCGTCCGCCGTCGGGGCCCCTCCCGCCGCCGTCACCGCACGGTCGACCGTGCGGGCCAGCTCCTCCACGGCCGCGGCGGCGCCGGCCGTCTGCGGCTGGAAGCCGCCGCCGCGGGCCGTGCCCAGCAGTGCGCCGTCCGCGGCGAGTACGGCCGCGTCGGTCTTGCTGTTGCCCGCGTCGACGGCGAGACAGGCGCCGTCCGGAAGTCCGGTCACGCCCACTTCAGATGTTCCCTGTTGTGCGACAGCAGCAGATCGGTGAGCTCCTCGGCATGCTCGTACTGGCCGACGAGAGGGTGGGACAGCAGCGCCTTGAAGACACGGTCCCTGCCGCCGTGCAACGCGGCTTCCAGCGCGAGCTGTTCGTAGCTCGTCACATGGGAGATCAGGCCCGCGTACAGCGGGTCGATGTGCGGTGCGGCCAGGGGTGCGGCACCCGCGCCCGTCACCCGCGCCGGGACCTCCACCACCGCGTCGTCGGGGAGGAAGGGCAGTGTGCCGTTGTTGTACGTGTTGACGACCTGCACCTCGGGGCCGCCCGGTCCGCCGCTCGTTCCGGGGCCCGTGCCCAGCAGCCGTGCGGCCAGTGCGACGGCCGCCTCCGAGTAGTAGGCACCGCCCCGCTGCGACAGCAGCTCCGGCTTCTCGTCCAGCTCCGGATCCGCGTACAGGTCCAGCAACTGCCGCTCCAGGGCCGCGACCTCGGCGGCGCGTGACGGTTTGGCGCGCAGTTCGCCGACGACGGCATCGTGCGCGTAGTAGTAGCGCAGGTAGTAGGACGGCACGACGCCCAGCCGTTCCGGTATGGACGGCGGCAGCCGCAGGTCCTTCGCGAGGCGTGCACTGTGCCGGGCGAGCAGGCGGGGCAGCACGTCCTCGCCGTCCCTGCCGCCGATGCGGACACCGAACTCCCATGTCAGATGGTTGAGTCCGTAGTGGTCGAGATGGAGTTCGTCCGGGCGCACCCCCAGCAGCGCGGCGAACTTCCGCTGCAGATGGATCGCCACATTGCACAGTCCGACCGCTTTGTGGCCGGCCTGCAGCAGCGCGCGGGTGACAATGCCGACCGGGTTCGCGAAGTCGATGATCCACGCGTCGGGGCTGACCCGGCGTACCCGTTCGGCGACATCGAGCACCACGGGCACCGTACGCAGCGCCTTGGCGAGCCCGCCCGCGCCGGTCGTCTCCTGGCCGACACAGCCGCACCGTAGCGGCCAGGTCTCGTCCTGGTCGCGCGCCGCCTGGCCGCCGACGCGCAGCTGGACGAGCACGGCGTCCGCGCCCTCCACACCGGCTTCCAGCGCGTCCGTCGTGGTCACGCGCGCGGGGTGGCGCTGGCGGGCGAGAATTCGCCGCGCCACCCCGCCGACGGCCTCCAGCCGGTCCGCCGCCGGGTCGATGAGCACGATCTCGTCCAGCGGCAGTGTGTCCCGCAACCGTGCGAAACCGTCGATGAGTTCGGGTGTGTAGGTCGATCCCCCGCCGACCACGGCGAGTTTGCGGGATGTCATGACAGTCAGCCCTCCCTGGAGTTCAGCGTGAGGTGTCGAAGACCTCGTCGCGCGTGGCGCCGAGGGCACTCTCCAGTGCCCCGCTGAGCACCGGGTACGCGGTGACCGTGCCCAGCGCCAGCCGGGGCCGCCGGACGGCGAGCTCCGCCAGCTCGTCCCGTACGAGTGCGCGCAGTTGTGCGCCGCCGGCCGTGAGCACCCCGCCGGCCAGCACGATGAGCGGCGGGTCGAGCACGGCGGTGAGTGCCGCCAGCCCGACGGCGGTGGCGTGTGCGAAACGGCGCAGCAGTTCGCCGTACGGGCCGTGCGGCACAGGCCCGTGCTCGTGTCCGTTTCCGATGAGCGCCGCGCGTTCCAGCAGCGCGGCCGCGGCCGCGCCGGGCGGCGCCTCCCGGTCGTGTTCCAGGCCGAGTTCGCGTGCCAGGCGCAGTACGGCCGTGGACCCCGCCAGCTGCTGGAAGCCGCCGGTGTTGGCCTGTTCGGGGCGGCGCACGAGCGGCGTGCCGGGCACCGGCAGGAAGCCGACCTCGCCCGCGCCGCCCGTACTGCCGCGGTGCAGCCTGCCGGCGAGGACGAGGGCCGCGCCGATGCCCTCCTCGTTCCACAGCAGCACGAAGTCGTCGTGCCCGGCGGCGGCCCCGCGCCGCTGTTCGGCGACGGCGACGAGATTCACGTCGTTGTCGTACACCGGCGGCACCGGCAGCGCGGAGGCCAACTCGTCGAGCAGCGCGGGCGCGTGCCAGCCCGGCAGATGCGCGGCGTAGCGCAGCCGGCACGTACCGGGGTCGAAGGCGCCGGGTGTGCCGATGACGATGCGGCGCAGTGCGGCACTGTGCAGCCCGGCGGCGCGCAGCGCCCCCTCCACCGTCCGGACGACCAGCGCGGCCGCGTCCCCCGTCCGCGTGGACAGTTCGTACGTGCCCACAGTCCGGCCGGTGATGTCCGCGACGGCGGCACGTACGCGCGCCGTGGAGACGTCGACGGCGGCGACGTGTGCGGCGTCCGGATTGACCGCGTAGAGCTGTGCGTTGGGCCCGGGGCGGCCCTCACTCGTGCCGGTGGCGACGACCAGTCCCGCTGCTTCCAGGCGGGCCAGCAGCTGTGCGGACGTGGGCTTGGAGAGGCCGGTGAGCGCGCCCAGCCGGCTGCGGGACAGCGGTCCGTGCGCCAGCAGCAGATCGAGCGCCGCACGGTCGTTCATGGCCCGCAGTACGCGGGGAGTCCCGGGTGCCGTTCCGCTGGTCAAACTGTCCACCGCCCCCGCACTGGCAGGAAGGTTTCCTGTCGGATGCCGAGAACAGTAAGTCCCCGCCCCGCCGGGGTCAACGGCTGCGGACAGCCGTGAACCTCCGGCAGGACGGGGACAGTTGCGGCGTGTGCGCCGCCGTCAGACGTTCCTCTCGGCGTTCTTGCCCAGCTCCACGCGGGGCCTGGGCAGCAGCCCGTTCTCCAGCGCCAGCGAGTCGTCGTCGACGGTCTCGATGCCCCTGCCGTCCAGCGACTGCTTGATCCGCCAGCGCAGTTCGCGCGCCACGGCCAGATCCTTGCCCGGCATGGTCTTGGCGGAGACGCGGAAGACCATCGCGTCCAGCGTGACCGAGTCCAGGCCGAGTACCTCGACCGGCTCCCACAGCAGCTCGTCCCAGGGCTCCGTCTTCGCGAGCTCCTCGCCGGCCGCCTCGACCGCCCTGCGGACCTCGTCCAGGCTCTCCGAGGAGCGCACCTGGACGTCCAGAACGGCCGTCGCCCAGCCCTGGCTGAGGTTGCCCACCCGCTTGATCTCGCCGTTCCGGATGTACCAGATCTCGCCGTTGTCGCCGCGCAGTTGGGTCACCCGCAGACCGATCTCCAGCACCGTGCCGGACGCCTCGCCGACGTCGACTCTGTCGCCGACCCCGTACTGGTCCTCCAGCAGCATGAACATTCCCGCGAGCAGGTCGGTGACCAGATTGCGCGCACCGAAGCCCAGGGCGACACCCGCGACACCGGCGCTCGCGAGCAGCGGCGCCAGGTTGATGCCCATCCCGGACAGCACCATCAGCACAGCGGTGCCCATGATGACGAAGGACGAGACGTTGCGGAGCACCGAGCCGATGGCCGCCGAGCGCTGCCGCCGCCGCTCGCGGTTGACCAGCAGGCCCCGCAGCGCGTTTCCGCTGTCCGCGGCCTCCGACCTGCGGTGCATTCTGGTGACGAGCTTGGTGATGGAGCGGCGTATGACGAAACGCAGCACCACCGCTATGACGCCTATCAGCACGATGCGCAGACCTGCGCCGAGCCAGTCCGACCAGTTGGCACCGATCCAGCCCGCGGCGTTGGTGGCGGTCTTGTGAGCCTCTTCGAGTGAGGGAGGGCGGTCGGCCCCACCGAACGAGGAGGCGACTGCGGTCAGCCTGTACACAGCACAACCTTCCGTGCGGGAAACGTGGGCGCTTCCGCCGCGCCCACGAAGGGACCACACTAACGGCGCAGGGCCTTCACAAATCACGGCACCGGAGCGGGCGCGAGCCCATCTTGCCCCAGGCGTGCGCCTGTTCGAGGGAGGAATCCCGGCCATGCGGGGAGGAAGGCTGTGTGGTGGAAAACACGCCCGGTGCGTTACCTGGTCGTGGTGGCGAAGTCGCCAAGGCACGGGACACACTGAGGGGAGATCGTCCCGGCGCGAGCCACGCGCCGCCGACGTACAAGGAGGCACCGTGCCGCATGTCCTGGTCCTCAACGCGTCGTACGAGCCGCTCGGCGTCGTACCGCTTCGCCGCGCGCTCATCCTCGTCCTCAACGACAAGGCGGTCAGCCTGGAGGACTCCGGCGCACTGATGCACAGCGCGACCCATGTCATACCAGCCCCCAGCGTCGTCCGTCTCAAGCGGTTCGTGAGAGTGCCCTTTCGGGGCGCCGTGCCCCTCACGCGCAGAGCGCTCTTCGCCCGTGACGGCGGCCGGTGTGCGTACTGCGGTGGCGTCGCAACCAGCGTCGACCATGTCGTCCCGCGCAGCCGTGGCGGCCAGCACACCTGGGAGAACGTCGTGGCGGCGTGCCGCCGCTGCAACCATGTCAAGGCGGACCGCCATGTCGCGGAGATCGGCTGGCGGCTGCGCCATCAGCCCGCACCGCCGTCCGGCCTCGCCTGGAGGATCATCGGTACGGGGCACAGGGATCCGCGCTGGATGCCCTACCTCCAGCCATACGGCGCGGACGACGCACTCGCCCGGATCGACGGCAGAGCACCTGCCCGAGACCGGGCTTAGTTGTTGTTGCGGCCCGCTCCGGTCAGCGCTCCCTCTTCCCGTCCTCCGCCACCGCATAGGCCTCGACGGACCACAGGGAGATCCCGAAGCGGGTCGCCCTGCTGTCGCCCTGTACCCGCACGTAGCGGGTGTCCGGCGGTGCGTCCATGCGGACCTGTTCACGGCCGCCCCTGCTGTTCCGTACGGTCGCCGCCGTGTGCCACCGCTCGCCGTCCGGTGAGACCAGCACTCGGTAGCGGCCGGCGTGCGCGTCCTGCCAGCGCAGCACCACCTGTCCGATCCGGGCAGGACGGCGCAGCTTCAGCTGCACCCACTCGCCGTCCTTCGCGGGCGAGGACCAGCGGGTGCTGTCCTTGCCGTCGTTGACCGCGCGCGCGGGGAAATCGGGAGTCTCGTTGGCCGACGACCGCGCTGTGGCGCCGCGGGCCAGATCGGGTCCTGCCGTACGGGGGAAGGCGCGCACCGTCAGGGTGTGCCGCTCGCCGCCGAAGGACACGGGAACGCGGTAACTGCCGGTCTTCACCGAGCCGTCGACCCCGACGCGCAGCGGCACGTGCGCCGTGCCGCCCCGCGGCGCCGTCGTCCTGCCGGGCGCCTCGACGGTGATGCCCTCGGGCGCGTCGGCGGTGATCCGGCCGCGTACGTCGGCGGGGCGCCGCGCGCGCAGTTCCGCCGGAACGTCGACCGTTCCGCCGATGGGCGCGTCGGTCTCCGTGTGCGGCAGCGTGAGGGACGCCGCGGCCTTGTCCGCGTACCAGGGCGTGACTTCGTGCACCACGGGCGCCTTCGAGTCCTCCGCCCAGGACAGCCGTACGGCGTCGGCCCGCACCCCGTCGGCGCCGGCCTGGGTCCAGCCGCTGCCCGACAGTGTGCCGATGTGCTGCCAGCCCTTGCCCGGTACGTGCACCTCCACGGTGCCGCGGGTGCCGGAGTGCGGGCCGGTCTGCACGGTCACCGCCTCCAGGGAGCGCGCCTTCGGCAGTTTGACCGTCAGACCCCCGGAACGGTCCCGCTTCCCGTCCCCGCGCTCCGCGGGGAGGCCGGGGACCGTGGACAGTGCGGGGCCCGAACTGTCGGACGCGGGGGCGCGGCGCGCCCGGTAGGCGGTGGCCGGGTCGCCGTCGGCGGCCGCACCGGCGCCGGACCCGGACACGGCGTGCCCGGTGGCGTACGCGTCGCCCGGCGCCCCGTCGTCCGCTCGCTGCCGCACGCCCGACCAGCTCTCCGAGGCCCGCAGAGCGCGCTGCACGAACGGTGCCAGTACGCCCTTGCCCACCGTCGCGGAACTGTCCTGCGTCTCCTTCTGCAGCCTGCGGACGTCCAGTTGGGCGTCCCACGCCGCGCCGCCGTCGCCGCGTGCCTGCGCCAGCAGCATGTCGACCGCGCGCTCACCGGCCTCGCCGTACCGTGCCAACTTGTCCAGCCACGGCCGCACTTCACCGGCCAGCCCGTCCGGCACCCGGTCCGGCGCGGTGCGCAGCGTGCCGAAGGCGGCCCGCAGGGCCTTCCCCGCGGTCCGCAGCCGCTGTGCGCCGTCCCGGCCCTCCGTCCGGCGCTCGTACGCCTCCCAGAAGTCCCGCAGGAGCGGCCGCAGCGTGGCGGACTCGCCGCCGCCCAGGACGGACGAGGAGTCGTTGTCCGCGAGGGCGTGCACTGCCGCACGGGTGCCCGCGTCCGCGTCGCGGCCGCCCGCGACGTCGTCGACGGCGGCCTGCCAGGACGCGTCCGCCCGGTAACCCTTCGGATTCCAGGCGTAGTCCGCGGCGGTGAAGAGCGGGATGCGCGAAGCGGTCGGCTGCTCCATCGCGTTGGCCAGCAGCCCCGCCGAGCCGACCGCGACGGCGGGCTCCCGCCCCCGGTACGGGCCGAGGAACACCCGGTCGCGCGCGTAGTCGTTGACGGGATAGTTGTCCATCGTCACCAGCGGATGCCGCCCGAAGGCCGCACGGGCGCGGGTCAGTTCGCTTCCGGTGATGGTGCGCGGGACGACGCCGACACCGGTCCAGGCAACCTCCACCCGGTCGTCCAGTCTGCGCGTGAGCGCCGTCCGGTAGTCCGTCGTGCCCTTCTGGTAGAACTCGGTCGGCAGAACGGACAGCGGTTCGGCGCCGGGATGACGGTCTGCGAGATGACGGGCCAGCACGTTCGCCAGGTCGGCCTGTGCCTCGGCCGCGGCCTCCGGTCCCTCCCCGTACTCGTCCGCGTCGTCGTCGCAGTGCCACTCGCGGTAGCTGACGTCCTCGAACTGCAGCTGGAACGCGCCGAATCCCAGCGCGCGCATCGCGTCCACCTTGCGCAGCAGCGCCCTGCGGTCGTCCTCGGAGGAGAAACAGAGGCCCTGGCCGGGGGAGACCGCCCAGCCGAGCACCACATGGTTGCGCCGCGCCCGCTCCGCGAGCTCCCGGAAACCGGCGCGCTGTGCGGCCGGATACGGGTCGCGCCAGTGGGACGCCTGCCGGTACGGATCGTCGCCCGGCGCGTACAGATAGCGGTTCTGCTTGGTGCGGCCGAGGAAGTCCAACTGTTCGAGGCGTGCCTGACGGCTCCACGGCTGACCGAAGAAGCCCTCGTTGACACCGCGTACGGGAGAGGCGGGCCAGTCGCGCACCACCGCTCCGGCGAAGCCCCCGCTGCCCTCCTGCTCCGTCCTCAACTGCCGGACGGTCTGCGCCGCGTGGAACAGTCCCGCGCCGTCCGCCCCGTCGAGCGCCACGGTGTCCCGGCCGTCGGCGCGGCCGGCTGCGAGACGGTAGCCGCCGGCCGGCAGATCGCCCCGGGCGGGCGCGCGCAGGGCGCGCAGCGCGTCCCGCGCGGAGTCCGTACCGGCGCGTACGACGAGACCGTTGTGCGGGAGCGCGTCCCCGGGACGGCGTTCGTGCACCGTACGGGCGCCCGCGTCACGCAGTGCCGCGCGCAGCACCTCCAGCGCGGGACCGTCCGCGCCCGCGTCGGCGACCAGGGTGACCTCGCGTCCCACGGGCACGAAGGAGCCCTGCGCCCGCATGCTCTGCGGACGCGGCCACACTGCGGGCAGCCCGGCGTCCTTGCTGCTGTCGTCGTCGGGCGCGCCGGACGCGGCGTCGTCCGGCCGGGGCGGGGGAGCGGCCTGCGCCGCGGGCGCCCCGCTCAGCAGTCCGCCGAGGACGGCCGCGGTGAGCGCGGTCGCGCCCGCGCGCCGCCTCCTGCTGCCGTGCGCCCTGCCCCCGTATGCCGCTGTGGTCACCGCTTCCTCCCCGAAACCGGCCTCCGGCCCTGTGCCCGCGTTCACGCCTGATGGTCGGAAGCGCGCGCGGATATCAGGACAAGCATGGGGCCTGAGCTCATCACCGGTGCGACCGGGGCGTCAACGCGCGGCTGCGGCGGAGCGGCGACGCAGGGAGGCGGACGCCGGGGGCACCGGAGCGCAGAAAATTCTGCACCCGGATCCCCCGCTTCCCCGCTTTCCCTCCGCTGTCCGTACGCTTGTGCAGTGAAATCGCCTGCCCGCATCAAATGTGAGCTGGGCCACGCTGCCCCCGTATTTACGTCTGCGCAGGCGCCCACTGGGTATGGCACGTCGTGACCATCCATTGCCGACGAACGGAGGCCCACCGTGGCCGCGTCCGCTGCACTGCTGATTTCCGCCCCCATGCCGCACCAGGCACTCTCCAAACGAGGGCACGAGCCGGTAGACCTGTCCGGTGTGTCCGACCCCGACTCCGGACTGGACGGCTCGTGCACCTGCGGCTGCTTCGAAGCACCGCTCACCAGCGAACCCCCGCTCGCCGACGTCGCACCGCTGACCAGCGAACCCCCTCTCGCCGAACTTCCGCTCACCAGTGAGCCGACCGGGACCGGCTTCGGCACGGAGTCCCCGGACATCTGATGAGCCGCCTCGCGCGGCTCGCCGCGGCGCACGGTGTCTCTCCCTCTTACGAGCCTGCTCCCGGCAGGACGGTTGACGTTCCCGAGGAATCGGTGATCGCCGTCCTGGCCGCGCTCGGGATCGACGCCAGTACGCCGCACGCCGTGCGCGAGGCACTGCGGCAGCACGAACATCAAGCACTCCGTCTGCTGCCGCACACCGTCGTCCTGCGCGCCAGGACCGGAGCCGGAGCCCCTGACGCCGGGTCGCTGCCCGCGCTCCCCGCAGGCACCGTCCTGCGGGTCGTCACAGAGCGCGGCGAGACCCTCGACTGGGGGCCCGGCTCGGTCCTGCCGCTCGGGGTGCACACGCTGTACGCGCAGGCCCCGGACGGCCGGGCCGCGCACGCCACCTGCATCGTGGCGCCGGACCGGGTGCCCGTCCCCGCGACGCGGCCGGGCGCCCGGCGCGGCTTCGGGCTGCTCGTCCAGCTGTACTCGCTGCTGTCCTCCCGCTCCTGGGGCATGGGCGACCTCGCCGACCTGGCGGAACTGGCCGCCTGGGCCGGCCGGACGCAGGGCGCCGACTTCCTCCAGCTCAACCCGCTGCACGCCGCCGTCCCCGGCGCGCCGGGCGGAACCACCGACCCCTCGCCCTACCGGCCGTCGTCGCGCTGTTTCCCCGATCCCGTGCACTTGAGGGTCGAGGACGTGCCCGAGTACGCGTATCTGCCGGACGCCGCACAGCAGCAGGTCCGTACGCTGCTCGCCCGCGCGGCAGTCCTGCGCGAAGGGGTGCTCGGCGAGGGCGCGCACATCGACAGGGATGCCGTCTGGGCGCTCAAACGGGAAGCCCTCGAACTGGTCCGCCGCGTGCCCCTCGGCGCCGGCCGGCGCGCCGCCTACTGCGACTATCTGGCCGAGCGCGGGCAGGCACTCGACGACCACGCGACCTGGCAGACGCTCGCCGAACTGCACGGCCCCGACTGGCACTTGTGGCCGCCGGGTCTGGACGACCCGCGCTCACCGCGGACGGCCCGCGCCCGCGCCGCGCACATGGACCGCGTCGACTTCCACTGCTGGCTGGCCTGGCTCACCGACACCCAGCTGGCAGCCGCACAGCACACCGCCCGACAGGCCGGCATGCCGGTCGGACTGGTGCACGATCTGGCGGTCGGAGTGCACCCCGACGGCGCCGACGTGTGGTCCCGTCAGGAGGTCTTCGCGCGCGGCATCTCCGTCGGCGCCCCGCCCGACGCGTTCAACGCGCACGGCCAGGACTGGGCCCTGCCGCCCTGGCGGCCCGACGCCCTCGCGGCCACCGGATACGCGCCCTACCGCGACGTGCTCGCCGGGCAGCTGCGGCACACCGGCGCCCTGCGCGTGGACCACGTCATGGGCCACTCGCGGCTCTGGTGGATCCCGGAGGGCCGGCCGCCCACCGAAGGTGCCTACGTGCGGTACGACACCGAGGCGATGCTGGGCGTGCTGGCCCTGGAGGCGCACCGCGCCGGAGCCGCCGTCATCGGCGAGGACCTCGGCACCGTCGAACCGGGTGTCCGCGAGAGCCTCGCCCGGCGCGGCGTCCTGGGCACGTCCGTGCTGTGGTTCGAGCGCGACTACGCGCACTCCGGTACGGGCGCGCCCCCGCCGCTGCCCCCGGAGCGCTGGCGCGGCGACTGTCTGGCCACCGCCACCACCCACGACCTGCCCAGCACCGCGGCCCGACTCACCGGCGACCACGTCGAACTGCGACACCGGCTCGGACTCCTCGGCCGCCCGGTCGCCGCCGAACGGGCCGCGGACACCGCCGAGATGAACGAGTGGCTCGCCCTGTTCGCCCGCCTCGGACTGCTGCCGGCCGGGAGCCGGGGCCGTGAGGAGGAGGCCGGCGTCACGGCCGCGTACCGCTTCCTCGCCCGCACGCCGGCCCGGATGCTCGGCGTCTGGCTGCCCGACGCCGTCGGCGACCGGCGCCCGCAGAATCTGCCCGGCACCCACGACAGCTACCCGAACTGGCGCCTCCCCGTCGCCGGTCCGGACGGCAGCCCCGTCTCCCTGGACCAGTTCACCGCGTCGCCGCGCGCCCTGGCCCTCTTCGCGGCGGTCCGCGACGTGCTGCGCTGAACTCATGGGCGACCCGCGCGCGCGTGGGGTTCACCCGTCCGATATGTTGAGCTGCGTGAGCAACAAGGTCTACAAGAACGCCCTGCGCGCCGGCACTGTCACCGCCGGCACTTCGCTGATGCTGCTGCTGTCGTCGCCCGCCTTCGCGCTCACCCGCGATGACGGCGACGACCCGGGGAAGGGGCTGAGTGTCATCGAGACGCTCGGTCTGTATGTCGCGGCACCCATCGTGCTGTTCCTCGTGATCGCGGCGTGCGTCGCAGCGACGGACAAGTCCCGGAAGTCCCCACAGAACTGACCCGGCCGGCCGGGCTGTTCAGTCCGGCTGAACGGAAGCGTCAGAAACATTCGATGGACCTGTCATTTCGCGTGCTGCGAAGGTCGTGCCGACCGCACAGCACGCGACCGAGAGGTGACAGGTGTCCAGCAACAGCGCTTCCGAGGGCCGTTCCGGCGAGACGCCGGGCGGCCCTGACCGGGCCTATGACGCACCGCCGTACGGCGGTGGCGACCCGTACGCGGACTACCGCGGCACCACGTTCCCGTTCACCGGTCTCGTCGACCTGGCCGACCGCCGTTTCGGCGCCGGGGTGGTGGCCGCCAACGACGAGTTCTTCGCCGAGCGCGAGAACCTCCTCAAGCCGCACGCCGCCCACTTCGACCCCGCCGACTTCGGTCACAAGGGCAAGGTCATGGACGGCTGGGAGACCCGCCGCAGGCGCGGCGCGGGCGCGGAAGCCCCGCACCCCGCGGAGGGCGACCACGACTGGGCGCTGATCCGCCTCGGCGCGCCCGGCGTCATCCACGGCGTCGTCGTCGACACGGCGCACTTCCGCGGCAACTACCCGCAGCGCGTCAGCATCGAGGCGGCGGCCGTCCCCGGGACACCGAGTCCTGAGGAGCTGCTGTCCGCCGAGGTCACCTGGCACGAGCTCGTACCGCCCGCCCGTGTGCGGGGGCACGCCGCCAACGGGTTCCCCGTCGAGGACGGCAGGCGTTTCACCCACCTGCGGCTCAAGCAGCACCCCGACGGCGGGATCGCCCGGCTGCGCGTGCACGGCGAAGTGCTGCCCGATCCCGACTGGTTCGCGCTGCTCGGCACGTACGACCTGGCGTCGGTGCTCAACGGCGGCACGGTGGAGGACGCTTCGGACCGGTTCTTCTCACAGCCCGTCAACATCACGCTGCCCGGGCTGTCGCTCAAGATGGAGGACGGCTGGGAGGGCAGGCGCCGCCGCGACACGGGCCACGACTGGGTACGGCTGCGCCCGGCCGCCGAGGCGGAGCTGCGGGCCGTCGAGATCGACACCGCCAACTACAAGGGGAACGCGGCGGGTTGGGTCGCGCTGCACGGCTCGTCCGACGGCGGGCGGACCTGGCGCGAACTGCTGCCGCGTACCGCACTGCAGCCCGACACGGTGCACCGTTTCGCACTGCCGGAAGGGGCGACGGCGGACTGTGTGCGGCTCGATGTGCTGCCCGACGGCGGCATCGCCCGGCTGCGGCTGCACGGCAGTCTGACCGCGCGTGGCGACGCGGATCTGCGGGAACGATTCGCCGCGGCCTCGGACGGGGCCTGAGCTCGCGGGACGCGGGAGAGCGGTCGGACGTGTGTGACGACTGGTCCGAATGAGTGCGCGTACCACTCGAACGCCCGTACTTTAGTGCGGGGTTGTCCTGGTTCGTCGACAGGCGCGTAACAGAGGTTGGGGAGGGGGCCGGGGGCGGGCATTGGCGGATCATGACGCACAACATTCCGCTTTCGCCCCGCCCCCTCAGCGAACTCTCCGACGCCGCGCGGCAGCGCGTGCTGTCCGCCCGCACCTTGCGCGAGCACGGTGTGCCGGCGGCGACGGCCAACGAACGCTGCCGGCCCGGCGGCCCCTGGCAGATGCTGCTGCCCGGCATCTATCTGCTGCACGCGGGCCCGCCCACGAGCGAGGAACGGCTGCGGGCCGTACTGCTGTACGCGGGACGGCAGTTGATCCCCGAACAGGCGGGGCCGCACGGCGAGAGCCGGCAGGAGCCGGGGGCCGCCGCCGGAGCGGGACGGTCCGGCGGCAGGGAGGCGATGATCACGGGGCTGGCCGCGCTCGCCCTGCACGGCTTCACCGGGGCGCCGCCGCTGCGGGCCCTCGACCGGCTCGACGTGCTTGTGCCCCGCACGCGGAGGCTGCGTTCCGCGGGCTGTGCCCGCATCGTGCGGGGGCACGTGCTGCCGCAGGCAGAGGAGGTCACGGGGCTGCCGGTGGCGCCGGTGCCGCGGGCCCTCGCGGACGCGGTCGGCGATCTGACGGACGCGGTCACCGTACGGCGGCTGCTGACGGAGGCGGTGCGCGGCGGCCACTGTGAAGCGCAGGCCATCGTGCGGGAGTTGAGCCAGGAGCGGCTGCTGCACCGGCCGCACGTGGTGGACGCCGTGGACTCGCTGATCGCGGAGGGGCGGGCGATCGCGGAGGGGCGGATGTACGACATGGTGCTGCAGTACGGGCTGCCCGATCCCTGCTGGAACGTCGACCTGCGGCTGCCGGGCGGACCGCCGCTGGGCGGGGTCGACGCCTACTGGCCGGACCAGGCGGTCGCGGTGGAACTGGACACCCGCGCACCGCGGCGCAGCGAGGACGACCAGTGGTCGGAGTACGCGCGCAAGCGGGAGGCGCTGGAGGGACTGGGGCTCACCGTCGTCCATCTGACGCCCCGCAAGCTGCGCGAGGCCCCCGAGCAGCAGGCGGCCGTGATCCGTACGGCGCTGATGGCCGCGGCCGATCGGGAGCCGCCGGAGTACGTGGTGGTGCTGCCGCGCTGAGCGTGCGCGGTACGTCCCGGCGCCGGCCGCACTGTCAGCGGTGCGCCGTCGGTCGCGCACCGTCAGCCGCAGAACTCCGCGTCGACCATGGCGTGCGTGTCGCCCGCCCAGTCGCCGTTCACGTTGAACGCCGCCGTGTGCGTCCCGTCGGGCGTCGTCACGGCGACGGACTGCGACCCGAGGATCGTGCCCTCGTGTCCCAGCACCGTCGTCCCGCAGGACAGCCGCCGCTCGCTCAGGCCGAGCCCGTAGCGGTCGCCGCCCTCCGCGGGCACGGTGGTGCGCATCTCGGCGAACTGCCGTGCGGGGAGCAGCTTTCCCGTCACCAGCGCACGGAAGAACCGCATCAAGTCCTCCGTGGACGACACCATTTCGCCGGACGCGCCGGCCACCGAGGGGTTCAGCGCGGTCACGTCGTACGTGCGCGCGTGCCCGCCGGCGGCGAACAGCGTCGAGTACGCCCTGCCGTGCGGTCCGGCGATGCGCGGCGAACTGCCCGGCAGCGACGTGTCGCGCAGCTTCAGGGGGCGCACCACGCGCCGTTCGACCTCCTCCGCATAGGAGTGCCCCGTGACCCGACGGACGATCATGCCGGCCAGGACGTAGTTGGTGTTGGAGTACTCCCAGGAGCGGCCCGGCGCGAAGTCCGGCGGGTGGGCCAGCGCGATCCGTGCGAGGCCGCCGGCGGAGTGCCCGCGGAAGCGGTTCGTCATGAACTCCGGGCTGAAGTAGGCGCGCTGGAAGGCGGGGTCCCGCGTGTAGTCGTACACGCCGCTGGTGTGCCCGAGGAGCTGCCGGACGGTGACACGCCGGCCGTCGCTGCCCAGCGCGCGCGTCCGGTCCGGCAGCCAGCGCGCCACCGGGTCGTCCAGGTCCAGCCTGTGCTCGGCCTCCAGCTGCAGCAGCACGGTGGCGACGAACGGCTTGGTGAGACTGCCGATGCGGAATCTGTCCCGGGCGAGCGGCGGCCGGTCCGTACGGAGGTCGGCGACACCCGCCGAGCCCGTCCACAGTCCGCCGCCGTCCTGCGCCTGGCCCAACACTCCCGGCGCGCCGTCCTCCTGGACGGCGAGGTCCATCATGTCCTGCGCGGCCGCGTGCCCCCTGTCGTCCGCGGCGGACGAACTTATCGCAACCGTGACAAGAGCGGTGACCACCAGGGCGACGACGGTGGAGCGCACGGACATGCGACAGCACACTAGTGATCAGTACGGCTCGTGCGCCACACGACGAGCACGACCAGGACGCAACCGGCGTACTGGGTGACGGTGGGGCGTTCACCGAGAAATCCGATGCCGAACAGCAGTGCCAGTACGGGCTGCAGGAGCAGCAGCACCGACCCGGTGACCGGAGCGAGCCTGGGCAGCGCCGGGTTGATGAGCAGCCAGGCCAGCACCTGCCCGAACAGCGCCATGGGGATCAGCCAGCCCCATGCCGGCCAGCCCGGCTGGAGGTCCACACCGGTCCACAGTCCGCCCAGTACGCCGGACGACACGGCGGCCGCCAACGTGGCGGTGCACACGGGCTGTACGGGCTGCGCGGGGCGCCGTGAGCCGTCGTCAGCGGGGCGGTCGGCGCCGCCCGTTCGGATGAGGAAGAGGTAACCGGCGAACGCCACGCCCGCCGCCGTGCCGTACGCGATGCCCGCGAGAGGGTCGCTGCCCGGCTCCGGGGAGCCCAGCGCACCGCTCGCCAGGGCGACGCCCGTCAGCATGAGGGGAACGGTCAGCCAGTAGCCGCGGGACAGCCGGACACCCGACAGCACGCGCGCGAGCAGGGGATAGACGACCAGTTGGACGTTGAGCAGGACGGTGGCGATGGCGGCGCCCAGCGCCTCGATGCTCTGCGCCCAGAAGACGAAGTCCACGCCGAGCAGCAACCCCGCGGCGCAGACCGGCAGTTGCATCCGCAGCGGACGGACGCCCGTACGGCGTGCCTCGGCGTACGCGAGCGGGGCGAGGACCAGCAGCGCCAGCCCGCAGCGGAGGAACGCGGCGGTGCCGGCGTTCACGCCGGACACCTTCACCAGGGTGGCCGAGGACGAGGTGCAGGCCGAACCGAGCACCACCATCAGCGCCGGACTGCTGAAGGTTCGGCCGGCGGTCTGCTCGCGGACGGTCGCTTCGCTGGTCATGACAGCCACTCTGGCCGCCGTCACGCATAAGCAAAAGCGATGATTCGTTGCCAGTAATCGTTAGCATGGCTTGTGTGTTGCATCTCGAACGTCTCCGCGTCCTGGACGCCGTCGCGTCCCACGGCTCGCTCGCCCGCGCCGCGCAGGTCCTGCACATCACGCCGTCGGGGGTCTCGCAGCAACTGGCCCGGCTGGAGAAGGAGTCCGGACACCGGCTGCTCGAACCGCACGGCCGCGGAGTCCGGCTCACCCACGCGGGCCGGGTGCTGGCCGCGCACGCGGCGCGGGTCACCGCCGAGGCGGCCGCAGCCGAGGCCGACCTCGCCGACCTGCGCGATGAGATCCTCGGGCCGCTGCGGCTCGGCGGCGTCGGCAGCTCTCTGCGCGCCCTCCTGCCGGACGTGCTGGAACGGCTCACGGCGGCGCACCCCCGGCTGACGCCCACCCTGGTCGACGGGGAGGCCGTCGACATGGTGCCGCTGCTGCTGCGCGGCGACCTCGACCTGCTGCTCATCGAGAGCTGGTCCAACAGGCCGATGCCGCTTCCCGAAGGACTGTCCCTGCGGCCGCTCGCCGACGAGGACGTGCACCTCGCGCTGTCCGAACAGCACACGCTGGCCTCGCGGGACACCGTCGGACTGGACGAGCTGGACGGTGCGCTGTGGACGAGCTGTCCGCCGGGCACCGAGCCGTACGAGGCGCTGGTGCAGGCCGTGCGGGCCTGTGGGACGGAACCCGAAGTCCGCTACACCGTCACCGAGTTCGCGACCCAGCTGGCGCTGGTGGCGCGGAACCTCGCCGTCGCGCTGGTGCCCGGGATGGGCCAGTACCCGGCGCCGCCCGGCGTGCGCTTCCTGCCGACGGAGCCGCCCCTGCGGCGCGAGGTGCGTGCGGCCTGGCGCGGCAGTGCGGAGAGCCCTTCCGTGCGCGCCTGTGTGAACGCCCTCGCCGAGCAGGCCGGTTGACTGTCCCGCGGTGCGCTCAGGGCTTGCGCAGCAGCAGTTCGGTATTGCGGTCGTTCTTGTCGCCGTCGAGCCCCAGCCGCCTGCCCGGCATGTTGTAGGCCAGTTCGCGGTACAGGGACGCCAGACCGGGCTGTGACAGGTCGTCATAGGCCGTGCGTACCGGCGCCGATGACTCGATGAGCGTGGTGAACAGCGACAGGGTGCCGTCCCCGTTGTCCGTCAGCTCCAGCGTGCGCGCGAGCTGCGGGAAGTCGATGTGCGAGGCGGTGGAGATCTCCCAGAAGGTGTCGCGCGCCCGGATGGTGTTCTTGTGGGTGTGCCCGTTGATCCACGCCACGGCGTGCGGATTGCGCTTCAGCAGCGCCACCGCCTCGTCGCCGCCCTCCGGGGTCGTCGTGCTCGTGTGGTGGCTGAACACCAGAACGTACCGGCCTTCCCCGCGGTGCCGCTCCAACTCCCGCTCCAGCCAGGCCAGTTGCTCGGTGCCGATCCGGCCCTTGAAGTTGCCGTCCTTGCGGGTCGTGTCCAGGCTGATGCCGGCGACGTCCTCGGAGACCTCGAAGCTGTAGTACAGCTTCCCGCCGTCCAGGTGCTCCTCCCCGTAGCCGTGCCCCACGGGGCCCGCACCCGTCCAGCGCGGGTCGAGGTGCTTGCGTACGTACTCGGTCCGCGTGAACGGCGCGCGCGCCGGGTCGGGCGTCACCGAGCGCGCCTTGCCGCGCCGCGACTGCAGCAGATCGCGGAAGCCGTCGCCCGCCGGGTCGAAACCCTCCTCGACGGCGGCCCACAGCCTCTTGCCCTCCGCCTGGGAGTCGAGCTCCATGAGCTTCCTGCCGCCCACCGCGTAGTCCGAGAAGTAGCTGTCACCCATCTCGAAACAGCCGCCGGGCAGCGTGTCGTGGTTGCCGACGGTCGAGTACCACGGCAGCCCCAGACCGGGGCTGTTGACCTCGCGCAGTGCGGCCTTCAGCAGGCCGTCGATGCGGGGGAAGCCCTTCTCCTTGTCCCTGTCGCGCAGTGCGGACTCCGGCTGCCAGTACAGCTTCAGATCACTGTTCTGCACGCCCTCGTACGCGCGCGGGTCACCGGTGTTCGGGGTGACCCGGCCGCCGCTCATGGCGGTGAGGAACCACTCCAGTTCGGCCGTGCAGTTGTTGTCCGTGTTGTCGCCCGTCGTGACGACGAACGACAGCGGCGCACCGGTGACCGGGCCGCCCTTGAGTCTGTTGACGCGCTCGATCAGGGCCACGGCACCGGCCACCGAGAGCATCTCGTGCGGCCGCCATGCGCTCGGCGTCTCCGTGCGCAAGTACTCGTAGCGCAGCGGGTGCTGGACGTCCACCAGGTGCAGATCGGTGAACTGGACGAAGGACGCCAGCGCCTTGCGCTTCTCCGTCCGCTTCCCCTCGCTCGTCCGCGGAGAGGCCAGCTCGGTCCGTACGAGCCGGTCCCAGCCGGGCCCTTCGGTCAGCCGCTGGTAGCCCTCCCCGGAGCCGGCGGGCACCGAGACGGACGCGACGGTGGTGCCCTCCTGTGTCGGGATGCCCGCGGGGGCGCCGCCGAGGAGCGCGTGGGTGCCGGACGCGGTGCCCGGCCGCGCCGGCGGGCCCGCGGCGGCCGAGCCGCCCCCGAGGCCCAGTCCTGCGCCGACCCCGACGGCCGTGCCCGCGGCGGCGGTGGCCAGTACGGTGCGGCGGTCGAGTGTGCGGCCGCCGGATGACAGTTGGTGGGATCGGTCCGGTCCTGCCGGGACGTACGGGCGGCTGCTGCGGGACATGCGCGGTCTCCCCGGTGCGTACACGAAGCGTGCCGGCGGGGTGGACCCCCGCTCACCTGGATGCTTGGCAGCCGGAATGACCTGCGTCTGAACTCGGCGGGAACTCAGTACGCCGAACACCGCTCAACGCGACACCGGGGGACGAACCGGTCGACCGGCACCCACCCGGGCGCGAGTGGAAGGATGGCGGCAGCTACGACACACACTTCGGCCACGAATGGGAGATACCAGGTGCCTGGCACGAATCTGACGCGCGACGAGGCCCAGGAGCGGGCACGGCTGCTCACCGTGGACTCCTACGACATCGAACTGGATCTCAGCGGGGCGCAGGAAGGAGGGACCTTCCGCTCCGTCACCACCGTGCGCTTCGACTCCTCCGAGGCCGGTGCGGACACGTTCATCGACCTGGTGGCCCCGACCGTCCGCGAAGCCGTGCTGAACGGTGAGCAGCTCGACGTCGCCACCGCGTTCGCCGACTCGCGGATCGCACTGCCCTCCCTGCTCGCCGGGCGCAACGAACTGAAGGTGACCGCCGACTGCGCGTACACGAACACGGGGGAGGGGCTGCACCGGTTCGTCGACCCGGTCGACGAACAGGCCTACCTGTACACCCAGTTCGAGGTGCCGGACGCGCGCAGGGTGTTCGCCAGCTTCGAGCAGCCCGACCTCAAGGCGACGTTCCGGTTCACGGTGCGCGCCCCCGAGGGCTGGACGGTGATCTCCAACTCGCCGACGCCGGAGCCCAAGGACAACATCTGGAACTTCGAGCCGACGCCGCGCATCTCCAGTTACATCACCGCGCTCATCGTGGGCCCGTACCACTCGGTGCACAGCCACTGGCAGGGCACCGTGCACGGCGAGCAGCGGACCGTCCCGCTGGCGATCTACTGCCGTCCCTCGCTCGCCGAGTACCTCGACGCCGACGCGATCTTCGACACGACCCGGCAGGGCTTCGACTGGTTCCAGGAGAAGTTCGACTACCCGTACCCGTTCGCCAAGTACGACCAGCTGTTCGTGCCCGAGTTCAACGCCGGCGCGATGGAGAACGCCGGCGCGGTCACCATCCGCGACCAGTACGTGTTCCGCTCCAAGGTGACGGACGCCGCGTACGAGGGCAGGGCGGAGACCATCCTGCACGAGCTGGCGCACATGTGGTTCGGCGACCTGGTCACGATGGAGTGGTGGAACGACCTGTGGCTGAACGAGTCGTTCGCCACGTACACCTCCGTCGCCTGCCAGGCGTACGCGCCGGGCAGCCGCTGGCCGCACTCCTGGACCAGCTTCGCCAACCAGATGAAGACCTGGGCCTACCGGCAGGACCAGCTGCCCTCCACGCACCCGATCATGGCGGAGATCCGCGACCTGGACGACGTCCTCGTCAACTTCGACGGCATCACCTACGCCAAGGGCGCGAGCGTCCTCAAGCAGCTCGTCGCCTACGTCGGCATGGACGAGTTCTTCCAGGGCGTCCAGCGGTACTTCAAGCGGCACGAGTGGGGCAACACCCGCCTCACCGACCTGCTCGGCGCGCTGGAGGAGACCAGCGGGCGTGACCTGAAGACCTGGGCGAAGGCCTGGCTGCAGACCGCGGGCATCAACATCCTGCGCCCGGAGATCGTCACCGACGAGGCGGGCACCATCACGTCGTTCGCCATCCGCCAGGAGGCGCCCGCACTGCCCGCCGGCGCGACCGGTGAGCCGACTCTGCGGCCGCACCGTATCGCCGTCGGCGCGTACGAACTGGAGGACGGCAAGCTGGTCCGCAAGGACCGTTACGAGCTCGACGTCGACGGTGAACTCACCGACGTGCCGCAGCTGGTGGGCCGCAAGCGTCCCGCCGTACTGCTGCTCAACGACGACGACCTGTCGTACGCCAAGGTCCGGATGGACGCCGAGTCGCTGGCGGTCGTCACCCAGCACCTCGGCGACTTCACCGAGTCCCTGCCCCGCGCCCTGTGCTGGGCGTCCGCGTGGGACATGACCCGCGACGCCGAACTCGCCACCCGTGACTACCTCGACCTGGTGCTGTCCGGCGTCACCAAGGAGTCCGACATCGGCGTCGTGCAGACCCTGCACCGCCAGGTGAAGCTCGCCCTCGACCTGTACGCGTCGCCCGCGTGGCGCGAGACGGGCCTGCGCCGCTGGACCGAGGCGACGCTGGAGCAGCTGCGCGCCGCGGAGCCGGGCAGTGACCACCAGCTCGCCTGGGCGCGCGCCTTCGCGGCGACCGCCCGTACGGACGCGCAACTCGACCTGCTGCAGGGGCTGCTGGACGGCACCGAGAGCATCGAGGGTCTCGCGGTCGACACGGAGCTGCGCTGGTCGCTGCTGCACAGGCTGGCCGCCACCGGCCGGGCCGACGAGCCGCAGATCGCCGCCGAGCTGGAGCGCGACAACACGGCGGCGGGCGAGCGGCACGCCGCGTCCGCGCGCGCGGCACGGCCGACCGCCGAGGCGAAGGCGGAGGCGTGGGCGCAGGTCGTCGAGAGCGACAGCCTGCCGAACGCGGTGCAGGAGGCCGTCATCGGCGGGTTCCTCCAGACCGACCAGCGGGAACTCCTCGCGCCCTACAGCGAGAAGTACTTCGCCGTGGTCAAGAGCATCTGGGAGCAGCGCAGCCACGAGATGTCCCAGCAGATCATCGTCGGCCTGTACCCGACGCTGCAGGTCGGCCGGGGCACCCTGGACGCCACCGACGCGTGGCTGGCGTCCGCCGAACCGAGCGCCGCACTGCGCCGCATGGTGACCGAGTCCCGTGCCGGCGTGGAGCGCGCCCTGCGCGCGCAGGAGGCGGACACGGCCGCCGCGGTCTGATCTCCGCCCGTGTGCGGGCGGGCCGACGGTCTGCCCGCACACGGACATGTGGGCCCCGGCTGCCGCTGCCGGGGCCCACATGCGTGTGGGGGGTGTGCGTGTGCTGTCAGGCCGTCAGCGGGCGCCGTTCAGCAGGCCGTTGGCCCACAGCTGGTCGACCCGTGTGCGTTCGGCGGCGTTCGGCTGGTCGTTCGTGCAGGACGGTCCGGGGCCGCCGCCGGACATCAGCTCCTCGCAGGGGCCCGAGTAGTTGTCCGGCAGTCCCAGCACATGGCCCGTCTCGTGGGCGACGACCCGCTCGGCGTCGTACTCCTGGTTCTGCTTGTAGTCGAGGAATATGTAGCCGTTGCCGTGCCCGTCGGTCGACGCGTACGAGCCGCGCGAGTCGTCGCCCTCGCGGTACTCGAAGCTGGGGCTGCTGCCCTCCTTCAGCTCCACGTTCTCCTCGGCGGCGTTCCACACCGACGTGCTGTTGGCTATCTGGCTCTTGAACGTGGGCGCCTTGCTCGCGTCGTACGTGACCGTCACCTGCTGGATGCCGGGCTGTGCCGCCTGCTTCTCGCGGGCGTCGGCCAGAACGGCCTTCATGAACGCCTCGGTCGCCTTCCTGTCCTCGCCCGCGTAGGAGCCGTGTGAGCCCTTCGCGGTGAATCCGGCGCGCACGTCGGCCTGTTGTGCCTGTACCTGTGTGGCCTTCTGGCCGGCGGGCGGGGCCGCCGACGTGGTGAGTGAACCGGCCGCGCCCAGTCCCAGAGCGGCCGCGAGACCGAACGCCGAGGCCGCTGTGAGGGCCGTTTTACGGTGTCGCATGTGGGGGTCTCCTTCTCCTCAGTGACACCGGCGGCCGCTCCGCTGTGGGGGAGGCCGGAGCGGCCGCCGGAGTCTGCTGCGGGAGAGTCTGTGGGAGCCCTGTGCGCCGCGTGATGATGCCAACTCCCGATAGGACGGGGCTATCCCCGGCTGTCACCGCTGTCCCCGGTTCTCCCGGCTGTCCCCGAGGAGACGGGGCTCCCGCGCGCGTGAGTCCTCGGTACGCGGGGTCTGGATGGCATGCCCACGTCCGGCTATGCTCCGCGACCGTGGAGCTCGAAGTGAGGCACCTCCGCGCCCTGTGCGCCATCGCCGACGCGGGCAGCGTGCACAAGGCGGCCCGTCAACTGGGCATGACCCAGCCCTCCTTGACCACCCAGCTCCGACGCATCGAGCAGACCATCGGCGGTCAGCTCTTCTCCCGCGAACGCACGGGCGCACGGCCCACGCCGCTGGGCCGCTCCGTCCTCAGCCGCGCCCGCCCCCTGGTGGCCGAGATGTCGGCCCTCGTCACCGAGGCCAGGGACGCGGCCGGGCAAACCTGTGACACCGGACGCCGCATCCGGCTGGGCAGTACGGGCAGCCGCGCCGTACCCGGCTGGCTGCGCCGCCTCCGCGCACGCTTCCCGGAGACCGACACCACCATCCAGATGGACGTCTCCGCCAACACACTGCTGCGCATGCTCGCGGCAAACCAGTTGGACGCCGTCTTCGTCCACGAGGTCGAAGGGGCGCCGCTGCACTGTCCGGACGGCATCGAGCAGCGTGTACTCGTCGCGCGCGAACCACAGTTCGTCGCCCTGCCCGCGCACCATCCTGCCGCCGCACTGTCCGAACTGCGGCTGTCCGACCTGGCCTCCGACCGCTGGATGGTCGACCCCGCGGTCGACGGTGACTCGGCCGGACTGCGGCGGGTCTTCGCCGAGGAGGGGCTCGCCCCGCGCGTGGTGTACGGCGACTACCTCGCCGCCGGCGACCTCGTGGCGGGCGGCGAAGTGGTCACCCCCTGCCAGCCCACGTCCCGGCCCCGCCCCGGCATGACCATCCGCCCCCTGCGCGGCGACCCCCTCGCCGTCCGCCTCCTCCTCGCCACCCGCCCCGGGCCGGCGCCGGAGAACGACGCGCTCTTCTCCGACCTGCGCGCCGCGTACGGGGAGGTGGCCTGGGCCAGTGACGCCTACCGCGACTGGCTGCGGGATCACCCCCACACCCTCCCGGCCCCCCTGCTGGAGCCCGTTCCGGCCCCGGCCCCGCTGCCCGCCCCGGCCTGAGGCCGCGGAGCGGGCGTCGCCGCGGCGTCCGGAGGGCGCGCGTGCGGTCAGGTCTACGATGCGGCGCATGACCGGAGTTCGTGTTCAGGTTGTGCATTCCGCCGAGCTGGGTGACGGGGACCGCCGTGTGGCCCGTTCGGTGCTGGAGGAGGCGTTCGAGGGGGACTTCGGGGCGGAGGACTGGGCGCACTCGCTCGGCGGCATGCACGCGCTCGCGTGGGACGGCACCGTACTCGCCGGTCACGCGGCCGTCGTACAGCGGCAGTTGGTGCACGAGGGGCGCGCGCTGCGTACCGGGTACGTGGAGGGGGTCGGCGTGCGGGCGGACATGCGCCGGCGCGGGATCGCCTCGGCGATGATGGCCGAGCTGGAACGGGTCGTGCGCGGCGCGTACGAACTGGGCGCGCTCTCCGCCTCGGAGGAGGCGGAGGCGTTCTACGCGGGCCGCGGCTGGCAGCTCTGGCAAGGCCCCACCTGGGCGCTGACCCTCCAGGGCGTGGTCCGTACCGCGGAGGAGGACGGCGGAGTGATGGTGCTGCCCGTGGCGTCGGGGATCCGGCCGAGCGGCTCCCTCATCTGCGACTACCGCGAGGGCGACCTCTGGTGAGAACCCCGAACGACCGCCGGGCCCGCACCCCGCGAGCCCCGCACTCCGCAAGGCCCGTCAACACCCCGCCCCCTCAGCCCCGTTGGCAGCCGGGGCACCAGAAGAGGTTGCGGGCCGCCAGTTCCGCTGTGCGGATGTCCGTGCCGCACACGTGGCAGGGGCGGGCCGCGCGGCGGTACACGTAGACCTCGCCGCCGTGGTCGTCGACGCGGGGCGGGCGGCCCATGGCCTCCGGCGTGTGCTCGGGGCGCACGGTGTCGATGCGGTTCAGGCGCACGCCCTCCCGCATCAGCAGGACCAGGTCCGCCCAGATCGCGTCCCATTCGGACCGCGTCAGGTCCCGTCCCGCCCGGTACGGGTCGATGCCGTGCCGGAAGAGGACCTCCGCGCGGTAGACGTTGCCGACACCGGCGACGATCTTCTGGTCCATCAGCAGCGCCGCGACCGTCGTACGGCTCCGCGAGACGCGCTCCCACGCACGGCCGGGCTCCGCGTCGGCCCGCAGCGGGTCGGGGCCGAGCCGGTCCCGTACCGCTTCCCGTTCCGCGTCCGTGATCAGCTCGCAGCGCGTCGGCCCGCGCAGATCCGCGTACCCCTCGTCGGTGGCGAGGCGCAGCCGTATCTGCCCCACGGGAGCGGGCGCGGCACCCTCGCCGAAGCCGAACTTGCCGTACAGGCCCAGGTGTACGTGCACCCAGCCGACCGGGCCGAAGCCGAGGAAGAGGTGCTTGCCGTGCGCCTCGGCGCCGGTCAGGGGCTGTCCGTCGATCAGCGCGGCGCCGTCGGAGAACTTGCCCTGCGGGCTGGAGGCACGCACGGACCGGCCGCCGAACCACTCCTCGTGGTCGGCGGCCAGTCTGTGGATGGTGTGCCCCTCGGGCATTCCCCGGTCAGTCCTGCTGCGGGTGGTGCGCGGGCACGGGGGGCAGCTGGCCGGTCGCCTCGTAGACGGACAGCATGTCGATGCGGCGCACGTGCCGCTCGCCGCCCGAGAAGGGCGTGTTCAGGAAGGTCTCGACGAACTTCACGGCCTCGTCGGTCGTGTGCATGCGCGACCCGACGCTGACGACGTTGGCGTTGTTGTGCTCGCGGCCGAGCGCCGCGGTCTCCTCGCTCCAGGCCAGCGCGCAGCGCACGCCCTTGACCTTGTTCGCGGCCATCTGCTCGCCGTTGCCGGAGCCGCCGATGACGATGCCCAGCGCCTCGTTGTCCGACGCGGTGCGCTCGGCGGCGCGCAGGCAGAACGGCGGATAGTCGTCTTCGGCGTCGTAGATGTGCGGGCCGCAGTCGACGGGTTCGTGGCCCGCCGCCTTCAGCCAGTCGACGAGGTGGTTCTTGAGTTCATAACCGGCATGATCGGAGCCGAGGTACACGCGCATGGGGCCGAGTCTATGACGCGTGGCCGCGGCCCCGGCGCGCGGCCGGGACCACGGCGCGGACGCGTGTCCGCCGGGCTGTCGTACGCCGGGCGTCAGCCGCGGCGGCCGGCCAGCTTCCAGGCCGTCGGCAGCGCGCCCATCGCCAGTGCCGCCTTGAGCACATCGCCCACGAGGAACGGCACCAGGCCCGCCGCGAGGGTCTCGCTCACCGACATGCCGGTGACGAGCGCGAGATAGGGGAGACCCACGGCGTACGTCGCGGCCATGCCGGCCACCATCGTCCCGGCCGTCCGCGCGACGCTCCGGTCGCCGCCGCGCCGGGCGAGCCCGCCGACGACCACGGCGGTCAGCAGCATGCCCAGCACGTAGCCGAACGAGGGCGCGGCCACGCCGGAACCGCCCTCGGCGAACCACGGCATCCCGGCCACGCCGGCGATCGCGTAGACCGCCATCGAGAGCAGGCCGCGGCGGGCGCCGAGGCCGGCGCCGACGAGCAGCGCGGCGAAGCTCTGCCCGGTCACCGGCACGGGGGAGCCCGGGACGGGGAGGGCTATCTGCGCGGCGATGCCGGTGAGGGCGGCGCCGCCGGCGACCAGCGCGATGTCGCGGGTGCGCGCGCGGGCGGCGGAGCTTGCGGCCGGCAGCAGGTCCGCCAGCACGGCGCCGGTGCGCGGCGCGGCTGCGGGGGACGTGAGGGCGCTCATCAGGGCGACTCCCTGTCATGCGTCGTGGTTGCGGGGACTGTTCGACGCTATACGAGGCCCGGGGCAGTGGCGGCGTGAGTTTGGCGACAAAGACCCCGCCGGCCTCTCGTGGAACCCGGACATGCCCGGCCGAACGCGCTGTGTGAGCATGCCGTCCGTATGCCGGAACGTTATGCCCGGCTATTGAAGTGACACGGGGCGGCTGCCGAGACTGATGTGAGCACTACAGCACCTGTGGTGAGTGCCGCAGCATCCGTCACGGGCACCACGGCAGCACCACAGCACCTGTCCCCCTCTCCATCCCACCAGGAAACGGCCTCTCATGACGCGCACAGAGCTGTCCGACGCGCCTCCTCCTCAGGAGCCACCGAGCAACGACTCCGGCACGAACGGGAACGCGCTCTCGCACGGCCTGAAACAGCGTCACCTCTCCATGATCGCGCTGGGCGGCGTGATCGGCGCCGGCCTGTTCGTGGGCTCCGGTGAGGGCATCGCCAAGGCGGGGCCGGGCATCGTGCTCGCGTACGCCGCCTCCGGGCTGCTGGTCATGCTCGTGATGCGGATGCTCGGCGAGATGTCAGCGGCGAACCCGGCGTCGGGTTCCTTCTCCGTGCACGCGGAGCGGGCGATGGGCAAGTGGGCCGGTTTCACCGCCGGATGGATCTACTGGGTGCTGCTGTGCGTCGCCATCGCGACCGAGGCGACCGCGGCGGCGGACATCCTGACGACGTGGATGCCGCAGACCGACAAATGGATGTGGGTCCTGCTCAGCATGGCGCTGTTCTGCGGCTCCAACCTGATCGCGGTGAAGAACTTCGGTGAGTCGGAGTTCTGGTTCGCGTCGCTGAAGGTCTTCGCCATCACCGCGTTCCTGGTGCTGGGCGTGCTCGCCATCATCGGCGTGCTGCCGGGCGCCGAGGCGCCGGGCGTCAGCAACCTGACCGGCGAGGGCGGCTTCCTGCCGAACGGCGCGAACGGTCTCGTACTCGGCCTGCTCGCCTCGGTGTTCGCGTACGGCGGCCTGGAGACGGTGACCATCGCCGCGGCCGAGTCGGAGAACCCGGTGAAGAGCGTCGCCAAGGCGGTGCGCACCGCGGTGTGGCGGATCGCCGTCTTCTACGTCGGCTCGATGCTGGTGATCGTCACGCTGATCCCGTGGGACGACAAGTCCGTGGCGGCCGGCCCGTACGCGGCCGTCCTCGACTACCTGGGCATCCCGGCCGCCGCGCAGGTCATGAACATCGTCGTGCTGGTGGCGCTGCTCTCCGCGATGAACGCCAACATCTACGGCGCGTCCCGCATGTCGTACTCGCTGATCCAGCGCGGCGAGGGCCCGGCCTTCCTCGGGCGGGTCAGCGCGAGCGGCGTGCCGCGCTGGACGGTCGTCGCCTCCTCCTGCTTCGGCTTCTTCGCCGTGCTGCTCAACTTCTGGTGGCCGGACACCGTGTTCCAGTGGCTGCTCAACATGGTGGGCGCCGCGACCCTCGTGGTCTGGGGCTTCATCGCCGTCGCGCAGCTGATCCTGCGCCGCCGCACGGAGCGCGAGGCTCCCGAGAAGCTCGTCGTGAAGATGTGGGGCTTCCCCTGGCTGACCGGTCTGGCCATCCTCGGCATCATCGCCGTGCTGGTCATGATGCTCACCGAGAAGGACACCAGTACGCAGCTGGCGGCCACCGCGGTGCTGACCGTGGTGCTGGCGGCCGTCGGCCTGCTGCGGCAGAAGCTGGCGCCGCGACGCGCCGTGGACGAGGAGCCGACGAAGCAGGTCTGACCGGCGGTCCGGCGGATCAGGCCGGTCAACAGCCCGAGCGGGGCGGTCCCTTGAGAAGGGGCCGCCCCGCTGACGTATGTCCTCTTGCTGTTACGTTCTTCTTGCAAGTAATGTGCAATAGCGGAGGAGACAGCACAGTGCCGACGTACACGCTTCCGGAATTGCCCTACGACTACGCGGAGCTGGCCCCGGTCATCAGCCCCGAGATCATCGAGCTGCACCACGACAAGCACCACGCGGCCTATGTGAAGGGCGCGAACGACACGCTGGAGCAGCTCGCCGAGGCCCGGGACAAGGACCAGTGGGGTGCGGTCAACGGCCTGGAGAAGAACCTCGCCTTCCACCTGTCCGGCCACATCCTGCACAGCATCTACTGGCACAACATGTCGGGCGACGGCGGCGGCGAGCCGCTGGAGAAGGACGGCACGGGCGAACTGGCGGACGCCATCGCGGAGTCCTTCGGCTCGTTCGCGAAGTTCAAGGCCCAGATGACGAAGGCCTCGGCCACCACCCAGGGTTCGGGCTGGGGCGTGCTCGCCTTCGAGCCGGTCACCGGGCGGCTCATCGTCGAGCAGATCTACGACCACCAGGGCAACGTCGGCCAGGGCAGCGTGCCGATCCTGGTCTTCGACGCCTGGGAGCACGCCTTCTACCTGCAGTACAAGAACCAGAAAGTCGACTTCATCGAAGCCATGTGGCAGGTCGTCAACTGGCAGGACGTGGCCCGCCGCTACACCGCGGCGAAGCAGCGCGCCAACAACCTGCTGCTCGCGCCGTGAGGCGCTGAGCGCACGGCACCGGATCTCCCGCCCTCGTGATCGTCTTCTCACCGGTCCCCGGGCAGGCGGGAGTACAGAGGGAGGGCCCCGTACGGTCGTGACGTACGGGGCCCTCCTGCTTTGCGGAGCCCGGGGGAGCGGTGAACCGCCCGCCGGGGCCGCCGGTCAGTCGAAGACCGGGTCCTGCGTGCGCGTGCGCTTCAGTTCGAAGAAGCCCGGGGTGCTTGCGACCAGCAGCGTGCCGTCCCACAGCTTGGCGGCCGCCTCGCCCTTGGGTGCCGGGGTGACGACGGGGCCGAAGAACGCCACCTGTCCGCCGTCCGCGCCGGGCACCGCGATCACCGGGGTGCCGACCTCCTGGCCGACCAGGTCGATGCCCTCCTTGTGGGAGGCGCGCAGCCGTCCGTCGTACGCCTCGGAGTCGGCGGCGTCGGCGAGTTCGGCCGGCAGCCCGGCCTCCTCCAGCGCGGCGACGATCGTCTCGCGGGTCTTCTCCAGGCCCTGGTTGTGGAAGCGGGTGCCGAGCGCGGTGTAGAGCCGGCCCAGCACCTCGGGGCCGTGCTTCTGCTCGGCGGCGATGCACACCCGCACCGGACCCCAGGCCTTCGCCAGCAGGTCCCGGTACTCCTCGGGCAGATCGTCCAGCCGGTCCTCGTTCAGCACGGCGAGGCTCATCACGTGCCAGCGGACCTCGACGGGGCGGACCTTCTCCACCTCCAGCATCCAGCGGGAGGTCAGCCAGGCCCACGGGCACAGCGGATCGAACCAGAAGTCTGCGGGGGTCTTCTCGGCCATGGGCTTCGGTCTCCTCGGGCTCTGCGTACGTCCGGTCGGAACGGGGAACGCACAGGCCGCCACGGCAATTCCCCGCTACAGGTTGTCTGTACCTCATGCGATGCTGAGGCCGGCCATTCGACATGCGATGACGAGCCGACATGCGATACGAGGGAGTGGCGTCGTGCCCGGAGAGAATCTGACCCGTGACGAGGCCCGCCGGCGAGCGGAGCTGCTGACCGTCGACGGGTACGAGGTGGCGCTGGACCTGCGGTCCTCCGTGACGCCCCCGCCGGCGACCGGGCCGCGCACGTTCCGCTCGACGACGACCGTCCGGTTCCGCTGTGCCGAGCCCGGCGCCGCGACCTTCGCCGATCTGATCGCCCCCGCGGTGCACTCCGTCACCCTCAACGGCCGTTCCCTGAACGTCGACGCGGTCTTCGACGGGACGCGCCTCGCGCTGGAAGGACTCGCCGCGGAGAACGAGCTGGTGGTCGACGCCGCGTGCGCCTACAGCCGCACCGGCGAGGGGCTGCACCACTTCCTCGACCCGGAGGACGGACAGACCTACCTCTACACGCAGTACGAGCCGGCCGACGCGCGGCGGGTCTTCGCGAACTTCGAACAGCCCGACCTGAAGGCCCCGTTCGACTTCACGGTCACCGCACCGGCCGGCTGGACGGTCCTCAGCAACGGCGCGCAGCTGGGCGAGCCGCGGCGGCTGGAGGACGACCGGGCCGCGATCTGGCGCTTCGAGCGGACGAAGCCCATCTCGACGTACATCACGGCGGTCGTCGCCGGTCCGTACCACTATGTGTCGGACAGCTACCGGCGCACCTTCGACGACGGCACGGAGCTGGAGATCCCGCTCGGCGCGCTGTGCCGCAAGGGCCTCGCGCGGTACTTCGACCCCGCCGACATCTTCACCGTCACCAAGCAGGGACTGGACTTCTTCCACGACCACTTCGACTACCCGTACCCCTTCGGGAAGTACGACCAGGCGTTCGTGCCGGAGTACAACATCGGCGCCATGGAGAACCCGGGCTGTGTCACCTTCCGCGAGGAGTTCGTCTTCCGCGGGAAGGTCACGGAGGCGTCGTACGAGGGCCGGGCGAACGTCATCCTGCACGAGATGGCGCACATGTGGTTCGGCGACCTGGTCACCATGGAGTGGTGGGACGACCTGTGGCTGAAGGAGTCCTTCGCCGACTTCATGGGCGCCTTCGCGCTCGTGGGCGCCACCCGCTTCAGCGACGGCTGGATCACCTTCGCCAACCGCCGCAAGTCCTGGGCGTACAGGGCCGATCAGCTGCCCTCCACACATCCGGTCACCGCCGACATCCGGGACCTGGAGGACGCCAAGCTCAACTTCGACGGCATCACCTACGCGAAGGGCGCGAGCGTCCTCAAGCAGCTCGTCGCGTACGTGGGCCAGGACGCCTTCCTGGAGGGCGCCCGGCGTTACTTCCGGCGGCACGAATGGGGCAACACCCGGCTGTCCGACCTGCTGTCCGTCCTGGAGGAGACCTCCGCGCGCGACATGGGCGAATGGGCGAAGGCCTGGCTGCAGACCGCCGGGGTCAACGCGCTGACGCCGCAGGTCACTTGTGACGCCCAGGGCCGGATCACGGAGCTGTCCGTCCTCCAGGAGGCCGTGCCGGACCACCCGGTGCTGCGGCCGCACCGCGTCGCCGTCGGGCTGTACCGGCGCGAGGGTGCCGACGGCGCCCTCGTCCGGTACGCCCGGGCGGAGACCGACGTGACGGGCGCCCGGACGGTGGTCGAGGGGCTGGCCGGCGCGGACCGGCCCGAGCTGGTGCTGGTCAACGACGAGGACCTGACGTACTGCAAGATCCGCTTCGACGAGACCTCGCTGGAGACCCTGCGGGACGGCATCGGCGAACTCACCGACCCCATGGCGCGTGCCCTGTGCTGGTCGGCCCTGTGGAATCTGACCCGCGACGGGCTGATGCCCGCCCGCGACTTCCTCGGTCTCGTCCTGCGTTTCGCCGGTGAGGAGACGGACGTCGGCGTGCTCCAGATGCTGCACGCCTGGGCCCGCACCGCCGTCACGCACTACGCGGCGCCGCAGTGGCGCGAGGAGGGCGAACGGCTGCTGGCCGAAGGCGCGGTGAGCCGGCTGCGCGCCGCCGAGCCGGGCAGCGGCCACCAGCTGGCCTGGGCGCGGTTCTTCGCCTCGGTGGCCGTGCGGGAGCAGGATCTGCGGCTGCTGCAGGGCCTGTTGGCCGGTTCGGCCCGGATCGACGGCCTCGACATCGACCAGGAGCTGCGCTGGACGCTCCTGGGGACGCTGACCGCGCAGGGCGCGGCGGACGAGACCGCCGTCCGCGAGGAGCTGGCCCGCGACGACACGGCGTCCGGCAAGCGGCACGAGGCCCGCTGCCTGGCGGCCCGCCCGCTGGCGGCCGTCAAGGCGCAGGCGTGGGCCGCGGTCGTCGAGTCCGACCAGCTGTCGAACGCCATGGTCGAGGCGAACATCGCGGGCTTCGCCCAGACCGGACCGGAACAGCGCGAGCTCATCGCGCCGTACGCCGGGCGGTACTTCGAGGTGCTGGAGGACGTGTGGCGCACCCGGTCGATCGAGATCGCGATGGCCGTCGTGCGTGGCCTCTACCCGTCGCTCCAGTCCGACCAAGCGACGCTCGACGAGACCGACGTGTGGCTCCGGGACCACGAGGACGCGGCGCCCGCGCTGCGCCGGCTCGTGCTGGAAGCGCGTGACGATCTGGCGCGCGCCCTGCGGGCACAGCGCTGCGACGCGGCCTCCTCGCGCTGAGCGGGCCGCCCCGTGGCCGGTGCAAGTGCACCGGCCACGGGACGGGGCGGATCCGCCTCAGAAGCCGTGCGGCAGCCAGGGCGCAAGGTCGTTCATGAAGGCGGTCGACGCCTCCGTGAGCGCCCCCTCGCGCTCCTCGCGCACCCGCCCGGCGAGCGCCAGCGACGTGAGGGACTCCCCGCCCAGATAGGCCGCGCCCAACTCCCGTACGGACAGCGTCAGATCGGCCGCGTCACCGGTGCGCTCGCACACGGCGCCCTTCGAGTCGCCGCTGAGCCGCCAACGGCCCGTGTTCCAGGGGCAGAAGGCGTCCCGCACGTCCAGCACGACATCCAGCGGCGTCGCGTACGTACGGGCCTCCAGCGCCGCGCCCACGTCCACGGGGCGCACGAACAGCCCGTCCCGCCAGCGCAGTCCGCACTGGCGAACGTCGTCCACCAGGTGCAGCCACGGATCGTCGACCGGTCTGTTCCGCACCCGCAGCACCGTTGTCAGGTCGATTTCCGCCAGATGACGCCACAGCGCCCCGTACGCCGCCGGGTCGAGCGCCACCATGTCGCGCAGCAGCACCTCGCCCTGGGGCACGTCGCGTTCGTCCGAGCCGCCCTTGACCGCGTAGCGGGCGTAGCCCACGTCCGCACCGTCCCGCTCGGCCAGTACGCAGCGCAGCGGCGACGCCCCCTGCCTGTCCTGCTCCGGGTCGAGCAGCAGCCACCGGTCCCAGCCGGGCCGGCGCTCCAGCGCCCCGGGCCGCTCCCGCACCTGCCGCGCGTGCACCGCCTCGCACCGGTCCCGCGCGTCCTGCGCGTCGTCCACCAGGCGCAGCCGTACCCCGCCACCCGGCTGCGCGTCCGCGGCCGGCACGTCGAACCGCGTACGCGAAGTATCGATGTCGGCGTTCATCTGCCTGCTCGCCAGGCCGTACCCGAACCGGCCGTAAATCGCGGGCTCGGAGGCGGTCAGCACCGCCAGCGGTTCCCCGCCCGCCTCGTGGATGCCGTCCAACTGCCGCCGCATCAGGGACCGCAGCACTCCGCGTCGCCGGTGAGTCGCCGTCACATGCACCATCGTGACGCCGGCCGAGGGCACCAGAGCGCCGCCCGGCACCGCCATCCGGAAGGCGAACGCCCCCGCTGTGCCCACGACTTCACCGTCGTCCCAGACGCCCAGCGACCGGGCGGGATCGGTGAGTTCCCGTGCCAGCGCCCGCTCCTCCACCGCTTCCACACCCCCGAACGCCGCCACCAGCCTCTCGTACCAGGCGTCCCATTCACCGGCCTGCAGTACCCGCGGTTCCCACGTCATGTACCCATCCCTAGCAGGGCTTTCAGGGCCTGGCGAACGATTTCGGCGGCGTCCGGCACACCCCGGCCCGCCCCCGTCCGCACGCCCGCGCGACGGAACATGCCGCCGCGCCGTCGGCGGTGCCGGGAATCGACGCGCCGACGGCAGGCTGGATAAGGTCCCGGAGCATGACGGTACGTCGGCCGGGCGTGGCTCCCACGGCGGCCCGGCTGCGGGCGGCCCACAAGGCCCTGCACCGGGTCCGCACCACAGTGCGCAGGTCCGCGGTCGACTACTTCCGCGGCGGCGCCTCCGACTGGGTCGCGCTCGCCGCCCTCCTGCTCACCGTTCCGGCACTCACCTGCGCCACGCTCTGGCTGCCCGTCTGGTTCGCGCCCGAGGCGCTGGTGCTGCCCATCATCGCGGGCGGCCTCCTGCTGCGGCCGGCCAGCCTGATCACGCTGTACGGGGCCGCCGCGCTGGCCATCGTGGTCGAGTCGGCGCTGCTCGGCCCGTACGACTCGGGCGGCGGCCGCGTCACCCCGGGCACCGTCCTGGTCGTCGCGGCCGCCGGGATCTCCGGGCTGCTCGTGGCACAGTTCCGCAGCCGTGTCGGCGTGCCCTGGCGGCGCGGCGGCACCATGCTCTTCGACCTCCGTGAACGCATCCGCGTCCAGAGCCAGTTGCCCCGGCTGCCGCGCGGCTGGCACCGCGAGATGGCGCTCCGTCCCGCGGGCGGCCAGTCCTTCTCCGGCGACTTCGTCGTCGCCGCACGGACCGGATCCGACCAGCGCACCCTCGAAGTGGTGCTCACCGACGTGTCCGGCAAGGGCATGGACGCGGCCTCCCGTTCGCTGCTGCTGTCCGGCGCGTTCGGCGGACTGCTCGGCTCCCTCCCGCCGCACGCCTTCCTGCCCGCGGCCAACGCGTATCTGCTGCGGCAGGACTGGGAGGAGGGCTTCGCCACCTCCGTCCATCTGGTGCTCGATCTGGACACCGGCGACTACGAGCTCTACTCCGCCGGCCACGTGCCCGCCGTCCAGCGGGACGCCGGCACCGGACGGTGGGAGGAGAAGGTGGCGGAGGGCCAGCTGCTCGGGGTGTACGACGCGGCACAGTTCGACCCGGTGAAGGGGCGGCTGCGCCAGGGCGACGTGCTGATGCTGTTCACCGACGGACTGGTGGAGACGGCCGAGCGCGACATGACGGAAGGCATCGACCGGCTCACGGGGGAGGCCGACCGGTATGTCGGCTCCGGCTTCCACGGCGCGGCCTGGCATCTGATCGAGGCGGTCGCCCGGGACGTCAACGACGACCGCGCGCTGCTCCTCCTCTGCCGCGACTGACGGCCGCCGTGGGCGGGCCGGTTGCCGCTCCGGGCGGCCGGTACCCTTGTGAACGGCCCACAGGGCCGGCGTCAGCAGAGCGGCACAAGAGCGAGGAGGTGGTCAGGCATGCGTACCGAGCCTCCCAGTCGACCATCCCGCGCCGCGCCGCCCTCCTTTCCCGGAACCCGCCCGCTGCACTGATCTCCCGGCAGCGGACCCGCGGGGTGCGCGGTGCGTGCAGATGCGCCAGCCGCCGTTCACCGCCTCCGCGAGGACCTGCCATGACACACTCCCAGCTGCCCGGCCGGATGCCCGCCGACCTCGAGTCGGCCCTCTCCCGGCACGACCTGCGGGACGCCCAGCACTGGCTCGGCGAGAACCCGCCGCACCTGATCGCCGACGAACTCGCGCGGATGGACAGCGTGGACGCGGTGGTCGCCTTCCGGCTCCTGGACAAGGACCGGGCACTCTCCGTCTTCGAGGAGTTGGAACCGGTCGACCAGCAGGCCATCCTGATGGGCCTGCGGGACGCCGTCTTCCACGACCTCGTCGAGGACATGGACCCGGACGACCGGGTGCGGATGCTCCGCGAGGCCCCCGCGAAGGTCGTCCAGCGCGTCCTGGCCGGGCTCAGCTCCGGCGAACGGAACGTCACCGCCGCGCTGCTGGGCTACCCGGAGGGCTCGGTCGGCCGCTTCATGACCCCGCAGACCGTCCCGCTGAACCAGGACCTGACGGTGGAGCAGGCGCTGGAGCGGGTACGGGCGCGCGGCGGGGACGCGGAGACCGTCTACACGCTGCCCGTCGTCGACTCGGGGCGGCGGCTGACCGGTGTGGTGGAACTGCGCGAACTGGTGCTCAGCCCGCCGCAGCGCACGGTCGCCGAACTGGTCGTCACCGAGGCGCCCCGCGCGCACGCCACCGACCCGGCCGAGGACGCGGCCCGGCTGATGCGCGAGACGAACGTGCTCGACCTGCCGGTCGTCGACAGCGAGGACCGGCTCGTGGGCCTGCTCACCATCGACGACGCCGTCGAGGTGATCGAGGCCGCGGACACCGAGGACGTGGCCCGGCAGTCGGGTTCGGCGCCCTGGGCCGGGCACTACATGGCGGCGACGGTGTGGCAGCTCGCCCGGTACCGCGTCGTGTGGCTGCTGTTGCTGCTGCTCGCCGCGACCCTGACGGTCTCCGTCACCCGGGCCTTCGAGGGCACGCTGGAGCAGGTCACCCAACTGGCCATGTTCATCCCGCTGTTGATCGGCACCGGCGGCAACACCGGTGCGCAGGCCGCCACGTCCTGCGTACGGGCGCTCGCCGTGGGGGAGGTGCGCGGCTCCGACCTGCTGGCGGTCGTCTGGCGGGAGTGCCGCGTCGGCCTGGTGCTGGGGGCGCTGCTGGCCGCGCTCGGCATAGTGGTCGGCAGCCTCTTCGTCGGGGCGCAGATCGCGCTGGTCGTCGGTGTCGCGCTGGTGATCATCTGCGCCTGGGCGGCGACGGTCGGCGGCACGATGCCGCTGCTGGCGAAGCGGCTGCGGATCGACCCGGCCGTGGTGTCGGCCCCGATGGTGACGACGCTGGTGGACGCCACGGGCCTGGTCATCTACTTCCTCACGGCCCGCGCCGTCCTCGGCATCTGAAGGCAGCCCGCGCACCCGACAAGCAGAAGGCCCCGGACCACGCGCTCGTGGTCCGGGGCCTTCCGCTTGTCCGTACGGTCAGGTCCGCGTGTGCCGCCGCTCGCGGGTGCGGGCCTCCGAGCCCGCGTCCTGCCGGAAGAACCAGTTCATCGCCGGCTCCATGGCGAAGCGCAGCGCCCTGCGCACCGGGGCCGTGCACAGCACCGTCATCATGGCCGCGGCGAGCAGCGTGATCACGACGCGGCTGAGCGGATGGTCCACCCAGTCCATGTCGTACCAGCCGAACTCCCGCGAGGACTTGATGGCGTAGACGTGCAGCAGGTACGCGTACAGCGTTCCGGCGCCGAGCGTCGTGAACCACATGTGCCGGCGCGGCACCCAGGACAGGAAGCAGACGGTCATCACCAGGCCGCAGCCGAACAGCGCCAGGGTCATCACGGCACCGGCCCAGGCCGGCACGCCCAGGTCCTGTACGGCCTTGTCGTGCAGGAACCAGCCCTTGGACATCCGGGGCACGGCCCAGTAGGCGAAGAGCAGCGCGACCAGCGTCACCGGCACCGCGGCGAGCCGTACCCGGCGCTCCTTGACCATCTCGAAGTGCTCCGGCTTCAGCAGCAGTCCGAGCACGAAGTACGGCATGAACTGCAGGACCCGCATGAGGTTGAGGTCGCTGCTGATGGTCGGTGTGACGCTCGCGGCCAGGGCGATGGCCAGCGCGACGGGCAGCGGCCAGCGGAGGTTCTTCCACACCGGTGTGGTGAGCCGCCACAGGAAGAGCGCGAGCAGGAACCAGAGCGCGAACCCCGGTTCCTGGAAGTGGAATTCGCGGTCCGGATCGTCCGTCGCCCAGCGCATGAACAGTGTGTAGACGAACTGGAAGATCACATAGGGCACCGCGACACCGGTGATCAGCCGCTGGATCTGCTTCGGCTTGCCCGTGAAGCTCCGCGACAGATAGCCGGAGACGATGATGAACGCCGGCATGTGGAACGTGTACAGCACGTAGTAGAGCGCCTCGGCCGTACGGCTGTCACTGCGGATCGGGTCCCAGGCGTGGCCGATACCGACGAGCACGATCGTCAGGTACTTGGCGTTGTCCAGGAAGGGATCGCGCGGTTTGCCCTGGGCCGCCGGCTTGCCCTCCGCCTTCGCCGGGGGCTCCGTCGACGCGTCATGCGCCGGAGAGTGGCCGTCCTCACGGGCCGGGGGGAGCGGCGTCCGCTCATAACCAGCGTGCAACATCTGCCGCACGATAGCGGGCAAACCTGTGAGTCGTAAATTTCCCCGGGGATTATCCGGGGCACCTCTCCATCTCCCCTTGTGGATATGCCTTACACGCGAATCGGCACAGTGATTCCGGTGAACCGGAATGCCGCTCTTCGGGACCAATGTCCAAGTTAAGCAGGGCATATGGCCCTGGCGGGAGCCCAACGGAATGTACTGAGTGTCCAGTTCCGTCCCGCGGCGTGGCGGACGCCACACAATCCCGCGAATTCCTGTTCCCCTGTTCGGCGCCTGTTCCCGTTTCCCGGGTCCGGGCGGTACGCGCCGCGGCCGCACCGGGCGGCGGACGCCGCCCCCGGAGTACGAGCCGGGGAGCGCGGGGGGTGTACGGGAGCTCCCTCCTGGGGATGAAGCGCACGTCCGGACGCATCAGCAGGGAGCCCGACCATTGGCCGATGATTCGTCACTCCGCACCACCCGCACGGGACTTGGTGGCACGATGGTGCCCTGCGGGGAAGCGACCAGGTTCGACGGGTCCCCGGCCGGGTGTGGCGTTGAGACCGCGAGGGTGTGATCAGTTGTGGCCATTTCACTGTCTGTCGTGCTGCTGTTGGCAGTCATTCTGGTCGTCCTGGTCCGCGGGGGATCCCTGAAAGCGGGGCCCGCCATCGTCGCCGCCCTCTTCGGCTTCTTCCTCGCGTCGACCGGGGTGGCCCCGTCCATCAACCGGTTCCTCGACTCGATCGCCGACACGATCAACCAGATCAACTTCTGACGCCCGTACGGCCGGGCACCCGTGGGCCCGGCCGCACGGCACGCGTCCACACGACTGCGGCCCGGCTCCCCAAGGGAGCCGGGCCGCAGTCGTGTTCACAGAGCGGGCGACGGGAATCGAACCCGCGTAGCTGGTTTGGAAGACCAGGGCTCTACCATTGAGCTACGCCCGCATGCGCACCGCCGACAGAAGATCCTCTGTCCTTCAGCGCAGAGTGCCCCTTGCCATCCGGCGCAGAGCGCTCCTTGCTGTTCGGCACAGAGTGCCCTGTCGCAGCGGCACGATGTGCATCGTACGGCATGTACTCTACGTGTCGCACCGACGGGGTGTGGCGCAGCTTGGTAGCGCGTCCGCTTTGGGAGCGGAAGGTCGTCGGTTCGAATCCGGCCACCCCGACCACGTACTATGAATGACGCGCGTGCCTGTGTCGTGTCCGCACACTCATCGAGTCGCATACGGGGCGCCCCAGACAGACGTGAAACCCCAGAAGTCAGCCCCAAGGAGACCGACCGTGAAGAGCGCCGTGGAGACCCTGAACCCGACCCGGGTTCGGCTCACTGTCGAGGTGCCCTTCGAGGAGCTCAAGGACAGCCTCGACGCGGCGTACAAGAAGATCAACGAGCAGGTCTCGGTGCCTGGCTTCCGCAAGGGCAAGATCCCTGCGCGGGTCATCGACCAGCGGTTCGGCCGCGGCGCCGTCCTGGAGGAGGCCGTCAACGACGCGCTTCCGAAGCTCTACCAGTCCGCCGTCGAGGAGGGCGAGCTCAACCCGCTCGGCCAGCCCGAGGTGGACATCACCGAGCTCAAGGACAACGAGCTGCTCGCCTTCACCGCCGAGGTCGATGTGCGTCCCGAGATCGAGATCCCGGACTTCTCCGGTATCGAGGTCGAGGTCGACGCCACTGAGGTCTCCGAAGAAGACGTGGACGCCGCTGTCGAGCAGCTGCGCGAGCGTTTCGCCTCCACCAGCGCCGTCGAGCGCGCCGCCGCCGAGGGCGACGTCCTGAAGCTCGACCTCGAGGCCAAGGTCGACGGCGAGGTCCTGGAGGACGGCGTCGCCCAGGGCATCGACTACACCATCGGTTCCGGTGAGCTGCTGGACGGCATCGACGAAGCCGTCACCGGCGTGGAGGCGGGCGGCACCGCTACCTTCACCTCCGAGCTGAAGGGCGGCTCCGCCGCCGGCCAGGAGGCCGAGGTCACGGTCACCGTGCAGTCCGTCTCGGCCCGTGAACTGCCCGAGCTGGACGACGAGTTCGCCCAGCTGGCCAGCGAGTTCGACACGCTGGAGGAGCTGAAGGCGGACAGCCGGACGCGCCTGGAGCAGCAGAAGAAGGGCGAGCAGGCCCAGCAGGCCCAGGAGAAGGTGCTGGACGAGCTGCTGGAGCTGGTCGAGGTCCCGATCCCGGAGAACCTGCTCGACGACGAGGTCCGCACCCGCAAGGAGAACCTCGTCAACCAGCAGCTCGCGCAGATGGGCCTGGACCTGGAGACCTACCTCAAGTTCCAGGACAAGTCCGAGGAGGACTTCGACGCCGAGCTCAAGGAGCAGGCGGAGAAGGGCATCCGGACCCAGTTCGTGCTGGACGAGCTCGTCAACACCGAGAAGCTGAACGTCAGCCAGGAGGAGCTCACCGAGCACCTCATGCGCCGCGCGCAGTCCTCCGGCATGAGCCCCGACCAGTTCGCGCAGGCGGTCGTCGAGGGCGGCCAGGTGCCGATGCTGGTCGGCGAGGTCGCCCGCGGCAAGGCGCTGGCCACCGTCGTCGAGAAGGCCACCGTCAAGGACACCAACGGTGAGACGGTCGACCTGGACGACGAGGACGAGACCGCCGAGACGGTCGCCGCCGAGTCCGCCGACGCGGAGCAGGGCGAGGCCGAGGACGCGAAGACCGAGGACGCCAAGTCCGAGGAGAAGTCCGAGGGCTGAGCCCTCACCCACAGCTGAACGGGGCTGCCGGGGCGTGCGACGCGCCCCGGCAGCCCCGTACGGTTTCCGGGACCCCGACCGGGCCCGTTCAGGGCCCCGGCGCCGGGCATGCGCTCACAGCGAACAGGTCAGAGACCGGGATGGCGATGCCGGGCCCGCGCGTTAGGGTCCCAAGTACACGAAGACCCCAGTGACGGCCAGCCGACGAGCGACCGTCCGGATACGAGCAGGTGGACACGTGACGCTTCCGATGCCTTCCGCCGCCGCTGAGCCCAACATTGGTGGTGGCCTCGGCGACCAGGTCTACAACCGGCTGCTCAACGAGCGGATCATCTTCCTGGGCCAGCCCGTTGACGACGACATCGCCAACAAGATCACCGCGCAGCTGCTGCTCCTTGCCGCCGACCCCGACAAGGACATCTACCTCTACATCAACAGCCCCGGCGGCTCGATCACGGCCGGCATGGCGATCTACGACACCATGCAGTACATCAAGAACGATGTGGTGACCATCGCGATGGGCCTCGCCGCCTCGATGGGCCAGTTCCTGCTCAGCGCCGGTACCCCCGGCAAGCGCTTCGCGCTGCCGAACGCCGAGATCCTGATCCACCAGCCGTCCGCCGGCCTGGCGGGTTCCGCCTCGGACATCAAGATTCACGCCGAGCAGCTGCTCCGCACGAAGAAGAAGATGGCCGACCTCTCGGCGCAGCACACCGGGCAGAGTGTCGAGCAGTGGACCCACGACGCCGACCGTGACCGCTGGTTCTCCGCGCAGGAGGCCAAGGAGTACGGCCTGATCGACGAGGTCTACGGCTCCGCGGCCCAGCTTCCGGGCGGCGGCGGTACGGGCGCGTGAGCCCCGCCAACGCTTGAGCTCCGCACCCCCACCGCACACTCAGCTCATCACCAGGAGAAGTCTCCGATGACCAACCTTCCGGAATTCCCCGGCGCCGCGGGCCAGTTCGGCGCAGCCGGCCGCTACGAGGGGCCGCAGGCCGAGTCGCGCTACGTCGTCCCGCGCTTCGTCGAGCGCACCTCGCAGGGCACGCGCGAGTACGACCCGTACGCGAAGCTCTTCGAAGAGCGCGTGATCTTCCTCGGCGTGCAGATCGACGACGCGTCCGCCAACGACGTCATGGCGCAGCTGCTGTGCCTGGAGTCGATGGACCCGGACCGGGACATCTCGATCTACATCAATTCGCCCGGCGGCTCGTTCACCGCGCTGACGGCGATCTACGACACGATGCAGTTCGTGAAGCCCGACATCCAGACGGTCTGCATGGGCCAGGCGGCGTCCGCCGCGGCCGTGCTGCTCGCGGCCGGTACCCCCGGCAAGCGGATGGCGCTGCCCAACGCCCGCATCCTGATCCACCAGCCGTACAGCGAGACCGGCCGCGGTCAGGTCTCCGACCTGGAGATCGCCGCGAACGAGATCCAGCGGATGCGCGTCCAGCTCGAGGAGATGCTGGCGAAGCACTCCACGAAGGAGATCGAGCAGATCCGTGACGACATCGAGCGTGACAAGATCCTGACGGCTGAGGAGTCGCTGGAGTACGGTCTGGTCGATCAGATCATCACGACTCGTAAGTCTTCGGTCGGAATCTGACGGACTGCGAAGTCCCGTTCCCCCTTGGGCCGATGGTGGTGTCGGCCTGTCCGACCGAGTCGGCCCAAGGGGGGCCCATTCCGGCGGTCCGGCAAGGTACCGTCGGAGAGCACGTAGCTCGGTCCGTCCGGCCGACGGATCCCAGGCGAAGGGGAAGCTCCTCGTGGCACGCATCGGTGATGGCGGCGATCTGCTCAAGTGCTCGTTCTGCGGGAAGAGCCAGAAGCAGGTGAAGAAGCTCATCGCGGGCCCTGGCGTCTACATCTGTGACGAGTGCATCGATCTGTGCAATGAGATCATCGAGGAGGAGCTCGCCGAGTCCTCCGAGGTGCGCTGGGATGAACTGCCCAAGCCCCGCGAGATCTCGGAGTTCCTGGAGGGGTACGTCGTCGGCCAGGAGTCGGCGAAGAAGGCGCTCTCCGTCGCGGTCTACAACCACTACAAGCGGGTGCAGGCCGGGGAGAACGGCACGGGGCAGGGCCGGGACGACGGCATCGAGCTGGCGAAGTCCAACATCCTGCTGCTCGGTCCGACCGGTTCCGGCAAGACGCTGCTCGCGCAGACCCTGGCCCGGATGCTCAACGTCCCGTTCGCCATCGCCGACGCCACGGCGCTCACCGAGGCGGGCTATGTCGGCGAGGACGTCGAGAACATCCTGCTGAAGCTGATCCAGGCCGCCGACTACGACGTCAAGAAGGCCGAGACCGGGATCATCTACATCGACGAGATCGACAAGGTCGCCAGAAAGAGCGAGAACCCGTCGATCACCCGTGATGTCTCCGGCGAGGGTGTGCAGCAGGCGCTGCTCAAGATCCTCGAAGGTACGACGGCCTCCGTGCCGCCGCAGGGCGGGCGGAAACACCCGCATCAGGAATTCATCCAGATCGACACGACGAACGTGCTGTTCATCGTGGGCGGCGCCTTCGCGGGCCTCGACAAGATCATCGAGTCCCGGGCCGGCACCAAGGGCATCGGCTTCGGTGCCGACATCCGCTCCAAGCGGGAGCTGGAGGAGAAGAACCAGTTCGAGGACGTCATGCCGGAGGACCTGGTGAAGTTCGGGATGATCCCCGAGTTCATCGGCCGCCTCCCGGTCCTCACCTCCGTGCACAACCTCGACCGCGAGGCGCTGCTGCAGATTCTGCTGGAGCCGCGCAACGCGCTGGTGAAGCAGTATCAACGCCTGTTCGAACTCGACGGTGTGGAGCTGGAGTTCGACCGTCCGGCGCTGGAGGCCATCGCGGACATGGCGATCCTGCGGGGCACGGGCGCGCGCGGTCTGCGGGCCATCATGGAAGAGGTCCTGCAGTCGGTGATGTACGAGGTCCCGTCCCGCAAGGACGTGGAGCGCGTCGTCATCACCGAGGAGGTCGTGCACTCCAACGTCAATCCGACGCTGGTGCCGCGCTCCCGCAGCGGCGAACAGGACGACACCCGGCACGAGAAGAGCGCGTAGCCGCGTAGCCGCGGGGGCCGCATGCGACATGCGGGGCCACCCCGTGCGGACCGCTCATGCGAAGGGGCGCCGGCATTGTGCCGGCGCCCCTTCGTGCTTCCACGGGACTTTCCGGGAGGCTGCTGCGGTTGGCGCGTGGCTGGTTGCGCAGTTCCCCGCGCCCCTTACGGGGCACGCGAAGCGGTTACCGCGGCTCCTGGGCCTCGGCGCGGACCTTCGCCGTGGTCTCGGAGAGCTCCTGTGCGGACTGCCCCGTGATGGTGGTGGAGCCGGGCGTCAGGGAGCCCATCTGCTCGACCATCCCGACCGCGTACTCGTCGGCCCAGGCGCAGGTGCTCGTGGTGTTGACGACCGACTGCCGGCCGGTCGCCGCGCTGTTCACGGTGATCTTGTTGGTCATGCACTTCATGACCTCACCGTCGAAGTCGTCCGGGGCGTAGGAGGTGGCCGTGCCCTGCTTCGCGGTGGTCCGGCCGTCGACCTGGCTGTCCAGCTTCCGGTTCGACTTGTCGACCTCGGCGAGCGCCGCGTCCACCGCCTTTTCCGGGTCGGCGACCTCGCCGTTGACGCCGTAGAGGGAGAGGATCTCCTTCTTCGTGGACTGGTAAGTCCCGCCCACACCCTTGCCGTTGGAGACTCCCGCGGCCTTCACGTTCGGGTTGTCCGCGAGGTTGCCGCTGGTGGTCGCGTCCTGCGCGTTCCTGCCCTTCGCCAGCTGATACTCGCTGGTGAGCAGCGACTTGGGCGTGGTGACGTCGTACGGGTCGGGGCCGCTGCCGAGGAAGACGACGACGCCCCCGGCGATCGCGACGAGGGCGACGGCCACCCCCGCGATGATCCCCACCTTCTTGCCCGTGTTCCCGCCGCCCTGCTGTCCCGGCATCCCGGGCTGCCCGTACGGGCCGGGCTGTTGGCCGTACGGACCCGGCTGCCCGTAGGGGCCCGGCTGACCGTACGGCCCGGGCTGGCCGAACCCGCCCTGCTGCGGCGGCATTCCGGGCTGCTGCGGGGCCTGCGGGTAGCCGTAGCCGGGCTGTTGACCCGGCGCACCGTAGGGATTCGGTCCGCCCTGCGGCTGCCCCGGCTGCGGGGGCTGACCGTACGGTCCCGGCTGCTGGGGCGGCTGCCCGTATGGACCGGGCTGCTGGAAACTCATGGTGGCGCGTCCCTCCCGTTGGACATGTGCATGCACGCCTACGCGTGTCCCACATCCTGTCCGATGCCGGACAGCGCCATCCCACCGCCCTCCAAACCGATTCGAGACCGCCACATTCGCGCCCGTACACTGACCCCCGTGACCGAGAACACTCAGCAGCGCCCGGACACCGACGGGCCCATCGCAGCAGCCCCCGATGATCTGCCGACCCAGTACGCGCCGGCCGAGGTAGAGGGGAAGCTGTACGAGCGCTGGGTAGAGCGGGGCTATTTCGAGGCGGACCCGAAGAGCGAGCGCGAGCCGTACACGATCGTCATCCCGCCGCCGAACGTCACCGGCTCCCTGCACCTCGGGCACGCCTTCCAGCACACGCTGATGGACGCCCTCACCCGCCGTAAGCGCATGCAGGGGTACGAGTCGCTCTGGCTCCCCGGCATGGACCACGCGGGCATCGCCACGCAGAACAAGGTCGAGCAGCAGCTCGGCGAAGAGGGCCTGTCCCGGCAGGACTTGGGCCGCGAGGCGTTCACCGAGCGGGTCTGGCAGTGGAAGGAAGAGTACGGCGGGAAGATCCTCGGCCAGATGCGCCGCCTCGGCGACGGCGTCGACTGGTCGCGCGAGCGCTTCACCATGGACGACGGGCTCTCCCGCGCCGTCCAGACCGTCTTCAAGAAGATGTACGACGAGGGCCTGATCTACCAGGCCGAGCGCATCATCAACTGGTGTCCGCGCTGTCTGACCGCCATCTCGGACATCGAGGTGGAGTACCAGGAGGACGACGGCGAGCTCGTCTCCATCCGGTACGGCGAGGGCGACGACTCCCTCGTGGTCGCCACGACCCGCGCCGAGACGATGCTCGGCGACACCGCCGTCGCGGTCCACCCGGACGACGAGCGGTACGCGCACCTCGTCGGCCGTACGATCAGGCTGCCGCTGACGGACCGTGAGATCCCGGTCGTCGCGGACGAGCACGTGGACCCGGAGTTCGGCTCCGGCGCGGTCAAGGTCACCCCGGCCCACGACCCGAACGACTTCGCCATCGGCCAGCGGCACGGCCTGCCCATGGTGACCGTCATGGACGAGCGCGGCGTGATCACCGCGCACGGCCCGTACGAGGGGCTGGACCGCTTCGAGGCGCGCTCGGCGATCGTCGCCGCGCTGCGCTCGCAGAGCCGGATCACCGCGGAGAAGCGGCCGTACGTGCACAGCGTCGGGCACTGCTCGCGCTGCAAGACGACCATCGAGCCGCGGCTGTCCATGCAGTGGTGGGTCGGCGTCGGCCCGCTCGCGCAGGCCGCCGGCGACGCGGTCCGCGACGGCCGCGTGAAGATCCACCCCGCCGACATGTCGTCCCGCTACTTCGACTGGGTCGACAACATGCACGACTGGTGCATCTCGCGCCAGCTGTGGTGGGGCCACCGCATCCCCGTCTGGTACGGCCCGGACGGCGAGGTGCGCTGCCTCGGTCCGGATGAGGAGCCGCCGACCGGCGAGGGCTGGCACCAGGACCCGGACGTCCTGGACACCTGGTTCTCCTCCGGCCTGTGGCCGTTCTCCACGCTGGGCTGGCCCGACGACACGGCCGACCTGCGGAAGTTCTATCCGACCGATGTGCTGCTCACCGGGCACGACATCATCTTCTTCTGGGTCGCCCGGATGATGATGTTCGGTCTGTATGCGATGGACGGCGTCGCGCCGTTCCACACCATCGCGCTCACCGGCCTGGTCCGCGACGAGCACGGCAAGAAGATGTCGAAGTCCTTCGGGAACGTCGTCGACCCGCTGGACTGGATGAACGACTACGGCTCGGACGCGCTGCGCTTCACCCTGGCCAGCGGCGCCAACCCCGGTACGGACGTGCCGATCGGCGAGGACTGGGTCAAGGCCTCCCGGAACTTCGCCAACAAGATCTGGAACGCCACGCGCTTCGCGCTGATGAACGGCGCGACGGTCGAGGGCCCGCTGCCGGACCGGGACGAGATGGGTGCGGCGGACCGCTGGATCCTCTCCCGGCTCAACTCGGTGATCGCCGAAGTCGACGGCCACTACGAGGACTTCCAGTTCGCCAAGCTGTCCGACGCGCTGTACCACTTCGCGTGGGACGAGGTCTTCGACTGGTACGTGGAGCTGTCCAAGACCACGTTCCTCAAGGGCGGCCGGGCCGCCGAGGTCTCGCAGCGCGTCCTGGGCGAGGTCCTGGACGTCACGCTGCGACTGCTGCACCCGGTGGTCCCGTTCGTCACCGAGCAGCTGTGGACGACGCTCACCGGCGGCGAGTCCGTGGTCGTCGCCGACTGGCCCGTCGACTCCGCTTTCCGCGACGAGCGGGCCGAGCAGGAGATCGCCACGGTCCAGCAGGCCGTCACGGAGGTCCGCAGGTTCCGCGCCGACCAGGGTCTGCAGCCGGGCCAGAAGGTCCCGGCCGAACTGGCCGCCGAGGGCACGCCGTTGGCGGACCACGAGGACGCGATCCGGCAGCTGCTGCGGCTCCAGCCGGCGGGCGAGGGCTTCCAGGCCACCGCCTCGCTGCCGGTCCAGGGCGCGACGGTCTCGCTGGACCTGTCCGGCGTGATCGACGTCGAGGCGGAGCGGAAGCGGCTGAACAAGGATCTGGCGGCGGCGCAGAAGGAGCTGCAGCAGACCACAGGGAAGCTCGGCAACGAGGGCTTCCTCGCCAAGGCCCCGGACCACGTGGTGGAGAAGATCCGTACGCGGCAGTCCACCGCCGAGGCCGACATCGCCCGCATCACACGGCAGTTGGAGCAGCTGCCGCAGAGCTGACCCGTGTGCTGTCCGCCGGTGGCTCCGGCCCCCGGCGGGCAGCGCGGGCGCGGGCACGGGCGTGGCTCCGTGATCGGGATCGGCGGTCCGTAGACTGGTCCGCGTGAGCGACCAGCAGCCCCCCGAGCCCGAGCCGCACGAGGACCCCGACGATTCCGGTCACGACGATGATCTCGACGTACCGGACATCACGAGCCTCCCGGACATCACTGGCATGCAGGATGTCACCGGCATTCCCGATCCCTCCGAGTTCGACCACATCGTCGGCGAGGAGACCGACCGCGACGCCGACCTCGCCGTCATCGAGGCCGGCAGCCGCACGCTGCGCGCCCAGGCCGGGCCGCCGCAGGCGGACGTGCCGGCCCGGCCCGAGGACCCGGAGACCGACAAGGCGCTGCGCGCGGTCGAGTCGGAGCTGATGGGGCGCTGGCCTGAGACGAAGCTGGACCCGTCGCTGGACCGGATGACGGCGCTGATGGACATCATGGGCGAGCCCCAGCGCGCGTACCAGAGCGTCCACATCACCGGCACCAACGGCAAGACCAGCACGGCCCGGATGATCGAGACGCTGTTCGGCACGTTCGAGCTGCGCGCAGGCCGGTACAGCTCGCCGCACGTCCAGTCGGTCACCGAGCGGATCAGCATCGACGGGGCGCCGCTCCCGGCGGAGCAGTTCATCGAGACCTACGAGGACATCAAGCCGTTCGTCGGGATGGTGGACGGCAGCCAGGAACACCGGATGTCCTTCTTCGAGGTGCTGACCGGAATGGCGTACGCCGCCTTCGCGGACGCGCCCGTCGAGGTCGGTGTCGTCGAGGTCGGCATGGGCGGCAGCTGGGACGCCACCAACGTGATCGACGCCGGGGTCTCGGTCATCACACCCATCTCCCTCGACCACACGGACCGGCTCGGCGACTCGGTGGAGGAGATCGCCGGCGAGAAGGCCGGCGTCATCAAGCCCGGTGCGACGGTCGTGCTCGCGCAGCAGCCCGTCGAGGCGGCGTCCGTCCTGCTGAAGAAGGCGGCGGAGGCCGGTGCCACGGTGGCCCGTGAGGGCATCGAGTTCGGTGTGGTCTCCCGTGAAATCGCCGTCGGCGGGCAGCTTCTGACGCTGCGTGGGGTGGGCGGCGAGTATCCGGAGATCTTCCTCCCGATGCACGGCGCCCACATGGCGCACAACGCGGCGGTCGCGCTCGCCGCCGTCGAGGCGTTCTTCGGGGTCGGCCAGGAGCAGGGCCGCACGCTGAACCAGGAGACGGTCCGCGAGGCCTTCGCCGCGGTCACCTCGCCGGGCCGGCTGGAGCTCGTCCGCAGCTCGCCCAGCGTGCTGCTGGACGCGGCGCACAACCCGGGCGGTGCCAAGGCGACGGCGGAAGCGGTCAGTGAGGCGTTCGGTTTCAGCCGTCTCATCGGCGTTGTCGGGCCGAGCCGGGACAAGGACGTCCGGGGACTGCTGGAGGCTTTCGAGCCAATTTTCGCGGAGGTCGTGCTCACCCGGAATTCCACCGACCGTTCCATGGACGTCGACGATCTCGCGGCGGTCGCCGTCGAGGTGTTCGGCGAGGACCGGGTGCAGGTGGAGCCGCGGCTGGACCTGGCGATCGAGGAAGCGATCACGCTGGCCGAGGAGGAGGACGAGTACGCCGGAGCGGGCGTCCTGGTCACCGGCTCGGTCATCACGGTGGGAGAGGCCCGGCTGCTGCTGGGTGGCGGAGGAAGGAAGTAGCGGATGCGAACGCTGTGCGCCTCCACTCTGATCGGGGAGTTCTTCGTCATCGGTTTCGCCGGTCTGGTGGCGATGCGGACGACCGACGTGGGTGCGGGCACCGTCTGGGCGGTCAGCGGGACCGCCATGGTGCTCTGTGTGCTGCTGTGCGGGGTGCTGACGCGCCCGGGCGGGGTCGCCCTGGGCTGGGCGCTGCAAATCGCCCTGATCGCCGCAGGGTTCGTCGTGCCGATGATGTTCATCCTGGGCGCCTGCTTCGCCGGGCTGTGGTGGGCTTCCGTGCATTTCGGACGCAAGATCGACGAGGCCAAGGCGCTGCACGCGGCCCAGGCGTGACGCTCCGTCGGGTGGCGTACGCCGCCGGCCCCGTACGGGGTGCGCGGTCCGGGTGCTGTCCGCCGCACCGCACCCGGTAGCCTCAACCCTCCGTTACGCTTTCTGACCTGCAAGGAGTCGCACCATGTCCGAGCGCACGCTCGTGCTCCTCAAGCCGGACGCTGTCCGTCGCTCCCTGATCGGCGAGATCATCGGCCGGATCGAGAGCAAGGCGGGGTGGACGATCTCCGCCCTCGAACTGCGGACCCTGCCGCTGAGCGTGCTGGAGCAGCACTACGGCGAGCACGAGGGCAAGCCGTTCTACGCTCCGCTGGTCGAGTTCATGTCCTCGGGGCCGTCCGTGGTGATGGTCGTCGAGGGCGAGCGGGTCATCGAGGGGATCCGTGCGCTGGCCGGACCCACTGACCCGATCGCGGCGACGCCGGGGTCCATCCGTGGCGATTTCGGAACCATCGTGCGGGAGAATCTGATCCACGCCTCGGACTCGGCGGAGTCCGCGGAGCGGGAACTGAAGATTTTCTTTCCCGCCGCGGCCTGACCGGGAGCTGACGGGCCGTCAGCGAGTCCGGCCCTGTTGACCTGGGGCGACCGACATGATTCGGTCGCCCTTCGGCATATGCACGGCTGTTCGGGGGAACGCATCACCCCGACACGACGTCACAACTGTCGAGGACGACCGGTGTTCCGCTGACAATGGCGGAGGAACCGTCGCTACGTGTTCGAGCGACCGCGTCTACGATGGAACCTCGCGCCGGGCAGACCAAGCGCGTTCACATCTCCTGCCGTCCTCTTACACACCATCGCTCCAGTTGGAAGGCCAGACGCATCCTATGGCGAACAACATGTCGTTCATCGGCCGTGATATGGCTGTCGACCTCGGGACCGCCAACACGCTGGTGTACGTCAGGGGTCGCGGGATCGTCCTCAATGAGCCGTCCGTCGTCGCCATCAACACCAACACCGGCGGCATTCTGGCGGTCGGAGCCGAGGCGAAGAAGATGATCGGCCGGACCCCCGGCAACATCGTGGCAGTACGTCCCCTGAAGGACGGCGTCATCGCCGACTTCGAGATCACCGAGCGGATGCTCCGCTACTTCATCCTGAAGATCCACAAGCGCCGCTGGATGGCCCGTCCGCGCGTCGTGGTCTGTGTCCCCTCCGGTATCACCGGAGTGGAACGCCGCGCCGTGATCGAGGCATCCACCCAGGCCGGTGCCCGGCAAGTGCACATCATCGAGGAGCCGATGGCCGCGGCGATCGGCTCGGGCCTCCCGGTTCACGAGGCCACCGGCAACATGGTGGTCGACATCGGCGGCGGCACCACCGAGGTCGCCGTCATCTCGCTCGGCGGCATCGTCACGGCCCAGTCGATCCGGGTGGCCGGCGACGAGCTGGACAACGCGATCATCCAGCACATCAAGAAGGAGTACAGCCTCCTGCTCGGCGAGCGCACCGCCGAGAGCATCAAGATCACGATCGGTTCGGCGTACAGCCTGGAGAAGGACGAGCACACCGAGATCCGCGGCCGGGACCTGGTCAGCGGACTTCCCAAGACGGTGGTGATCTCCGCGGCCGAGGTGCGCAAGGCCATGGAGGAGCCGGTCAACGCGATCGTCGACGCGGTCAAGACCACCCTCGACAAGTGCCCGCCCGAGCTGTCCGGCGACGTGATGGACCGGGGCATCGTGCTCACCGGCGGCGGCGCCCTGCTGCGCGGCCTCGACGAGCGGCTCCGGCGCGAGACCGGCATGCCGATCCACATCGCCGAGGATCCGCTGGACTCCGTGGCGCTCGGCTCCGGAAAGTGCGTCGAGGAGTTCGAAGCTCTGCAACAGGTGCTCGACGCGCAGCCGCGGCGATGACCTGAATTCACCGATCCGCCGCTCGGATGACCACTGTCCGCGCGGCGGATCGTTAACTGTTCCGGAAAACGTTCACATTAGATCAGCGACATCACCGCACTTTCCGACAGCAGAAAGGGCACGGCCGCCGCAACGTGAGGGACACACGAGAAAGCCGGCTGCTGCTCGTCCTTCTGATCGCCATCGCGTTCGCACTGATCACGGTGGATATCAGAGGCGGCGAGCAGACCCCGCTCGACAGCGCGCGGCAGGGGGCCGCATCCGTATTCGGACCTGTCGAGAACGGTGTATCGGCCGCGGTCGACCCCGTGGGGAACGCGATCGCCGCCGTACGCGACTCCGGCGAGCGGCACGGCCGGATAAGCAAGCTGGAGCAGGAGAACGCCGCCCTGAAGCAGAAACTGGGCTCCAGCGACCACACCCGAAGTCGCGCCAAGGAACTGGACAAACTGCTGAAGACCGCCGGAGCGGGCGGCTACGGAATCAAGGGCGCCCAGGTCATCGGCATCGGTGCGGCACAGGGCTTCTCCTGGACCGTGACCATCGACGCGGGCAGCCGTGACGGCCTCGCCCGTGACATGACCGTGCTGAACGGCGACGGCCTCGTCGGCCGGGTCACCACCGTCGGCCCGTCGACCTCGACCGTCCTGCTCGCCAACGACCCGGACTTCACCGTCGGCACCCGGATGGAGAAGACCGACGAACTCGGCTTCGCCACCGGCCGCGGCGGCAACGAACTGAACGTCCAGCTGCTCAACGGCAAGTCCGAAGTCAAGCAGGGCGACCGGCTCGTCACCTTCGGCTCGCAGTCCGACAAGCCGTTCGTGCCCGGTGTGCCGGTCGGCCGCGTCAGCAAGGTCGACCCCAGCGGCGGCGATCTCACACGGTCCGTCAGCGTCCGTCCGTACGTGGGCTTCAGCAAGCTCGACGTGGTCGGCGTGGTGGTCGAGGCGCCGAAGAAGGACCCGCGCAACGAGGTGCTGCGGCCCGAGAAGCCGAAGCAGCCGAAGCCCGCCCCGACGGTGACCGTGACGAAGACGCCCGGCGCACCCGCCTCCAGGAGCTGACCATGCACCTCAACCGGATGCTTCTCTCGACGTCTCTGGTGATCGTCGCCCTGATCGTCCAGGTGAGTGTGCTCGCCAGACTCCATCTCCCAGGAGCCGTCCCCGACTTGCTGATGCTCGTCGTGCTCGGCCTGGCGATGGTCTACGGACACACCGCGGGCGCCGTCATCGGATTCGGCGCCGGACTGCTCGCGGACCTCGCGCCGCCGGCCGACCACGCCGTGGGCCGGTACGCGATGGTGCTCTGCATCGTGGGCTACGCGGCGGGCCTGGCCCGTCCCGACAACGGCCGGCACCGTTCGGCGACCGTGCCGATGCTGGTGGTCGCCAGCGGAGCGATCTGTTCCACCCTGCTGTACGCGGGAGTCGGCGCCCTCGTCGGGGACACGGCGGCCCGTCAGGTGGGCCTGCTCGGGCTGCTGTTCTCGGCCACGCTGTACGACCTGCTGCTGGCGCCATTCACCGTGCCGCTGATCATGGCGCTGGCCCGGCGTTCCGAACCGGACCCGCTCGGCGGGGCCGAGGCCACCGGCGGCGGCAGCGCCAGCACCGGCGGCCGGGCGTACGGCTGGCTGACCACCGGCACCGGGCTGACTCTCGGTGACGCGGGCCGGTTCGGCGGCAAGAGCGGGACCGGCGGCAAGAACGGGATCTTTGGCAAACCCGGCAAGGGCCCCAAGCCCCCCAAGCCGGGGAAGACCCCGAAGCCGTCCAAGTCGGCCGACAAGCCGGCGAAGGCCGCGAGCATCGGCAGCCAGCGCGGTTCCCTCCTGAGCCGCTCCGGGCGGAAGGCGACGGGACGGCTGAAGGGGGTCAAGCGGCTGTGAGCAACATTCCGGAGACCGGCCGCACGCCCCGGATCACGATCCGGCTGATCATCCTTCAGGTCCTGGTGCTCTCCCTGCTGCTGACCCTCGGCGGCCGCCTCTGGTATCTCCAGGTGCGGAACGGCGAGGAGTACCAGAAGAAGGCCTCCGGTAACCACGTGCAGCAGGTCGTCCAGCCCGCCACCCGCGGCTCGATCCTCGACGCGCGCGGCGTGCCCATCGCCGACAACGAGACCCGCCTCGTGGTGTCCGCCTCCCGCACCGAGCTGATGAAGATGGACGACGGGGGCGACGCGGTGATGACCCGCCTCGCCCACGTGCTGAGGATGTCGCCGGACGAGGCCAAGAAGAAGGTCCGGCTCTGCGACGCCAAGACGCCGCAGCCCTGCTGGAACGGCTCGCCCTTCCAGCCCATCCCGGTCAGCGACACGGCCACCACGCAGCAGGCGCTGCAGATCCGGGAGCGCGCCGAGGACTTCCCCGGCATCACGGCGGAGCCCACCGCCGTACGCCGCTACCCCGGCCCGTACGGTTCGCAGACCGCGCAGGCGCTGGGCTATCTGTCGCCGGTCACCGACGAGGAAGTGCAGAAGTCGGAGAAGACCGACTCGCCGTTCCTGCGCTCCGACGAGATCGGCCGTTCCGGTCTGGAGCGCGAGTACGACAACAAACTGCGCGGCTCCTCCGGCGTCACCCGGTACGAGGTGGACAACCTGGGCCGCGTCATGGGCCGCGCCAAGAGCGACAAGGCGCACCCCGGCGACAACCTCGTCACCAGCATCGACTCCCGCGTCCAGGCTGTCGCCGAGAAGCAGCTCGACAAGGCGATGAAGGACGCGCGCAAGCAGCACGACAAGAACACCGGCACCAACTACAAGGCGGACGCCGGCGCGGTCGTGGTCATGGAGAACAAGACCGGCCGGGTCGTGTCGATGGCCTCCAACCCGGAGTACGACCCGAACAGCTGGGTCGGCGGCATCTCGGGCGCCAACTACAAGAAGCTCACCGGGAAGCAGTCCAACTACCCGCTGCTGAACCGGAGCATCCAGGGCCTGGCGGCGCCCGGCTCCATCTTCAAGGTCATCCCCACCACCGCGGCGCTGCGGGCCGGCTACCCGTTCAACGGGCAGTACCAGTGCTCGCCCTCGTTCAACGTCGGCGGACAGGTGTTCAAGAACTTCGAGTCGGAGGGGCACGGACCGATCAGCCTCGGCCGCGCCCTGGAGGTCTCCTGCGACACCGTCTTCTACCGGCTGGCGTACGAGCAGTGGAAGAAGGACGGTGGCAACAAGCCGAAGAAGAACACCAAGGACTGGTTCTACCGCACAGCCCACGACTTCGGGCTGGGCAAGAGGACCGGCGTCGACCTGCCGAACGAGGTCGAGGGCCGGGTCCCGGACCGGAAGTGGAAGAAGGACTACTACAACGCGAACAAGGACGCCTGGTGTTCGCAGGGCAAGGACCCCAAGTCCTACGCCGACAAGATCGCCAAGGAGAACTGCGTCTCCGGCATGAAGATGCGCGCCGGTGACAGCGTCAACTACTCCATCGGGCAGGGCGACACCCTCGTCACGCCCATCCAGATGGCGACCATCTACTCGGCCATCGCCAACGGCGGCACGATGTTCGACCCGACGCTGGGCAAGGCGACCGTCAGCCCGGACGGGCAGCACATCAGCAACATCGAGCCGAAGTCGCACGGCAAGCTGCCCATCGGCAAGAAGGGCCTCGCGGCGATGGACAAGGCGCTCGCGGGCGTCGCCGAACGCGGCACCGCCGCCTGGCGGTTCGGCCAGGCGGGATGGCCGCAGGACAAGATCAAGATGCACGCCAAGACGGGTACGGCGGAGGTCGCGGGCAAGCAGACGACGTCCTGGTTCGCGACGTACACCAAGGACTACTCGATCGTCATGACGATGTCCCAGGGCGGTACGGGCTCCGGCGCCTCGGGTCCCGCCGTGCGGAAGATCTACGACGCCATATACGGCGTCGGCAAGAAGGGCGCCATCGACCCGAAGAAGGCGCTGCTGCCCACGCCGGAGAAGAACCTCCCGAAGGTCAACAAGGACGGCACCATCGAGGCCCAGCGCGACAAGAACGCGGCCACGGCAGCGGACAAGCGCAAGGCGGCCGAAGCGGAAGCGGGGAGCAACGGTTGAGCACGCACTCCTACTCCCTCGGCGGCTACGGACCGCAGCGCCGCACCGTATGGCAGCGGTTCACCGCGCGCGACTCCGCGCTGTGGCGGCTGGACTGGGTGATAGTGCTGTCCGGTGTCGGCCTGTCGGTGATCGGCACGCTGCTGGTGTGGTCCGCCACCCGCAACCGCACCGACATCAACCAGGGCGACCCGTACTACTTCCTGACCCGCCACCTGATCAGCCTGGTCGTCGGCATCGTCATGATGGGCGGCACCGTCTGGCTCGGCCACCGCAGGCTGCGCGGCGCGGTGCCGGTGCTCTACGGACTGACGGTGCTGCTCGGCCTGTTGGTGCTCACACCGCTCGGCGCCACCATCAACGGCCAGCGCGCCTGGCTGCACCTGGGCGCCGGAATCTCCCTGCAGCCCGCCGAGTTCATGAAGATCACCGTGATCCTGGGCATGGCGACGCTGCTCTCCGCCAAGGTCGACGCGGGCGACCGGGACTTCCCCGACCACCGCACCGTGCTGAAGGCGCTCGGTATCGCCACCCTCCCGATCGTCGTCATCATGCTGATGCCGGACCTCGGTTCGGTGATGGTCATGGGCGTCATCGTGCTCGGTGTGCTGCTCGCCTCCGGAGCCTCCAACCGCTGGGTGGCCGGTCTCTGCCTGGCGGGCGCCGGCGGCGCGGTGCTGATCTGGGCGCTGGGCCTGCTGGACGAGTACCAGATAGACCGGTTCGCCGCCTTCGCCAACCCGGCGCTCGACCCGGCCGGCGTCGGCTACAACACCAACCAGGCCCGCATCGCCATCGGTTCGGGCGGGCTGGCCGGCAAGGGGCTCTTCCAGGGCGACCAGACCACCGGGCAGTTCGTGCCCGAGCAGCAGACCGACTTCGTGTTCACCGTCGCCGGCGAGGAGCTGGGCTTCCTCGGTGCCGGGCTCATCATCCTGCTGCTGGGCGTGGTGATCTGGCGCGCCTGCCGCATCGCCCGGGACTCGACCGACCTGTACAGCACGGTCGTCGCCGCGGGCGTCATCGCCTGGTTCGCCTTCCAGTCCTTCGAGAACATCGGGATGACGCTGGGCATCATGCCCGTCGCGGGGCTTCCGCTGCCCTTTGTGTCGTACGGGGGCACCTCCATGTTCGCGACCTGGATCGCCCTCGGACTGCTGCAGTCGATCACCACGCGCAGACCCGTGTCGGCGTAGTCCCGACCGGGCCATTGCGGGCGGGTGAGGGCGCGCATACGTTCCCCGCATGGCGGACGTTGTGCGGGAGACCGAGCGGAAATACCAGGCTGCGAAGGCCGCTGACAGCACCGGGGCGGAACTGCCCGGCCTCGGCGTACGGGGAGTGCACTCCGTCGTCGGGGCGGGCACCGTCGAACTCGACGCCGTCTACTACGACACCGTGGACCAGCGGCTGGCCGCGGACGGGGTCACCCTGCGCCGCAGGACCGGCGGCGAGGACGCGGGCTGGCATCTGAAGCTGCCGGTCGCCCCCGGCGTACGGGACGAGATCCAGGCACCCCTGAGCGAGGGCCCGGACATTCCGCGGGTGCTGACCTCCCTGCTGAGGTCCCGGCTGCGCGGCGAACCGCTGGCACCCGTGATGCGGCTGCGGCAGCGGCGCGAGCGGCACCATCTGCGGGGCGCCGGGGGCGAGTTGCTGGTCGAGATCGGGCAGGACCGGGTGTCGGCCGAACGGTTCGGCCCGGCCCGCGGCACCGCCGAGTGGAGCGAGACCGAGGCCGAACTGGCCGAGGGGCAGGACCCCGCCCTGCTGGACCGGGTGGAGGAGCGGCTGCTCGCCGCCGGCTTCACCCGGGCCGGGCACGACTCCAAGCTGGCCCGCGCCCTCGCCGAGACCGACCCGCGGCCCGTGCGCACGGCCGGCCGGGGCGAGGCGGACGGTGCGCCGCTGACCGCCGGCGACGTCGTGCTGGGGTACGCCCGGGAGCAGGTGCGCGTCCTCGTCGCCCTCGACCCCGCCGTACGCCGCGACGTCCCCGACTCGGTGCACCGGATGCGCGTCGCCACCCGCAGGCTGCGCAGCTGCTTCCGCTCGTACGGCAAGGTCCTCGACCGCACCGTCACCGAGCCGGCCGGCGCCGAACTCCGGTGGCTCGCCGCCGAACTGGGCGTCGACCGGGACCGCGAGGTGCTCACGGCCCGGCTGGAACAGCGGATCGCCGAGCTGCCCCGGCAGCTGACGCTCGGCCCGGTGCGCGGCCGGCTGCGCACCTTCGGCCGCGCCCGCCGCGGAGGCTCCCGCCGCCGGCTGCTGGCCGTACTGGACGGCGGCCGCTACCTGGCGCTGCTCGACACGCTCGACGCGCTGCTGGCCCGTCCGCCGCTGCGCGAGAAGGCGGCGGAGGCACCGCCGGACCACGTGATCTCCAGCGCCGTACGGCGCGACTTCGACAGGCTGGCCGGACACATCGGCAAGGCCCTCGCCGCACCGTCCGGCGACCTCCGCGACCTGTCCCTGCACGAGGCCCGCAAGGCCGCCAAGCGCGCCCGCTACTCGGCGGAGGCCGCCCGCCCCGTCTTCGGCAGGGCCGCCAAGGAGTACGTGGCCCGGATGACCTACCTCCAGGACCTGCTGGGGGAGCACCAGGACAGCGTCGTCGCCCGCGAGGCGCTGCGCGAGATCGCCGTCCAGGCGCACGCCGCGGGCGAGCAGTCCTTCACGTACGGCGTGCTGTACGAGCGCGAGTGCGGGCTGGCCGCCGGGTGCGAGCGGCAGCTGCCCGAGCTGTGGCGGGAGGTGACCGCCGCGGAACAGCTCGGCCCCGAGGCGGTGTGACGGGCGGTGTGACGACCGGCGCGACGGCGGGGGAGTCCCCCGGGAGAGCGGCCGGGGACGGGCCCGGCATGGGCGTACCTCCGGTGGAGTTACGCTGAAGGGTCACCCCTGTACGAGAGATCACCTGCCCCGAGGACATCACCCATGCCTGTCGAGTCGGTCTTCCCGCGACTGGAGGCCCTCCTCCCGCACGTATCGAAGCCGATCCAGTACGTCGGCGGCGAGCTCAACTCCACCATCAAGGACTGGGACAGCTGCGACGTCCGCTGGGCGCTCATGTACCCCGACGCCTACGAGGTGGGGCTCCCCAACCAGGGCGTCATGATCCTCTACGAGGTGCTCAACGAGCGCGAAGGGGTGCTGGCGGAACGGACGTACAGCGTCTGGCCCGACCTGGAGAAGCTGATGCGGGAGAACGAGGTCCCGCAGTTCACCGTCGACGCACACCGGCCCGTCGGCGCGTTCGACGTCCTCGGCGTCTCCTTCTCCACGGAGCTCGGCTACACGAATCTGCTGACCGCGCTGGAGCTTTCCGACGTCCCGCTGGAGGCGAAGGACCGCACCGACGATCACCCGATCGTGCTGGCCGGCGGCCACGCCGCGTTCAACCCGGAGCCGATCGCGGACTTCCTGGACTGCGCGGTCGTCGGTGACGGCGAACAGGCCGTCCTGGAGATCACCGAGATCATCCGCGGCTGGAAGAACGAGGGCCGCCCCGGCGGCCGCGACGAGCTGCTGCTGCGCCTCGCCAAGACCGGCGAGGTGTACGTGCCGAAGTTCTACGACGTGGAGTACCTGCCCGACGGCCGCATCTCCCGTGTCGTGCCGAACCGTTCGGGTGTCCCGTGGCGCGTCTCCAAGCGCACCGTGATGGACCTGGACGAGTGGCCGTACCCGAAGCAGCCGCTGGTGCCGCTCGCCGAGACCGTGCACGAGCGGATGTCCGTGGAGATCTTCCGCGGCTGCACCCGCGGCTGCCGCTTCTGCCAGGCCGGCATGATCACCCGGCCGGTGCGCGAGCGCTCCATCACCGGCATCGGCGACATGGTCGACAAGGGACTGAAGAGCACCGGCTTCGAGGAGGTCGGCCTGCTCTCGCTCTCCTCGGCGGACCACTCCGAGATCGGCGACATCGCCAAGGGCCTCGCCGACCGGTACGAGGAGGACAAGGTCGGCCTGTCCCTGCCCTCCACCCGCGTCGACGCGTTCAACGTCGACCTGGCCAACGAGCTGACCAGGAACGGGCGTCGGTCCGGCCTGACCTTCGCGCCCGAGGGCGGCTCGGAGCGCATCCGCAAGGTCATCAACAAGATGGTCTCCGAAGAGGACCTCATCCGGACCGTGGCCACCGCCTACGGCAACGGCTGGCGGCAGGTGAAGCTCTACTTCATGGCCGGGCTGCCCACCGAGACCGACGAGGACCTGCTCCAGATCGCCGACATGGCGGAGCGGGTCATCGCCAAGGGCCGCGAGGTCGCCGGGTCGAACGACATCCGCTGCACCGTGTCCATCGGCGGATTCGTCCCCAAGCCGCACACCCCCTTCCAGTGGGCGCCGCAGCTGTCCGCCGAGGACACCGACGCGCGGCTCACGAAGCTCCGCGACCGGATCCGCGGCAACAAGAAGTACAGCCGCAACATCGGCTTCCGGTACCACGACGGCAAGCCCGGCATCGTCGAGGGACTGCTGTCCCGCGGCGACCGCCGCGTCGGCGCCGTGATCCGCGAAGTCTTCGAGCGGGGCGGCCGGTTCGACGGCTGGCGCGAGTACTTCAGCTACGACCTGTGGATGGAGTCCGCCGGCGAGCGGCTCCCCGAGCTGGGCGTGGACGTCGACTGGTACACCACGCGCGAGCGGGGCCACGAGGAGGTGCTCCCCTGGGACCACCTGGACTCCGGTCTGGACAAGGACTGGCTCTGGGAGGACTGGCAGGACTCCCTCGACGAGACCGAGGTGCCGGACTGCCGCTGGGACCCCTGCTTCGACTGCGGCGTCTGCCCGCAGATGGACACGGACATCCAGATCGGCCCGACGGGCCGGAAGCTGCTGCCGCTCAGCGTCAAGTAGCCCCGCGAGCACGGTGATTCGCGCGGTGCCCCGCCCGGACGGGCGGGGCACCGGTGCGTTCCGGGACCGCCCGGGCCACGGCTCCTTCGGTTCCAACTCCTTGAAACCTGCGGGCAGACGGTAACGTCCCAGCCGGTATGAGCGACGATCCGCCGCAGCAGCCGGTGAACCTGGTCAAGTCCGAGCCTCCCGTGGGGGAGGGGCGGCGCCCTGCCGCGCCCGCATCGCAGGAGGGCTGCCTCACGGTCGCGGTCCGGCTGCCCGTACGGATCATCACGCTCGTACTGGTCGTCCCCGTACGGCTGCTCTGGGACGCGCTCACCGCCTGCGGCCGCGTGCTGGAACGGGCCCTGTGGCGCCCGCTCGCCGGTGCGGCCCGGCAGGTGTGGAGACGCGTCCTCGCACCGCTGCTGTACGCCGTCTTCGTGTGGCCCTTCGTCGCCGTGTGGCGCTACGTCCTCGCCCCCGCGGGCCGCGCCCTCGCCTGGCTGGGCAGGGGCGTGTGGGCGGGCATCTCCCGTACGGGCAGCGCCATTTGGGCAGGAATCTCCTGGGCGGGCCGGATGACGGGGCAGGGTCTGTCCGCCGTCGGCCGCGCCCTCGCCGCCGTGCTGCGCGGGACCGGCGCGGGCCTCGCATGGCTCGCCCTGCACCTCGTCACGCTCCCGCTGACCTGGCTCTACCGCCGCATGCTGGCCCCGGCGGGGCACGGCCTCCGCGCCGTGCTCCGCGCGCTGGGCCACTACCTCTTCGCCGTTCCGGCGCTCGCCCTCTGGACGGCGCTGCGCTTTCTCGGCACGTACGGCGTCGTGATCCCGGCACGTGCCCTGTGGACGGCGGCCCGTTGGCTGGGCCGGGTCCTCCTCGTCGTTCCCGCGGTCGCCCTGTACCGCCATGTACTGACCCCCGCCGGACACGCGCTCCGTGCGGCAGTACGCGGTTTCGGCACCGCCATGGCCTGGCTCGGCCGGTACCTCCTCGTCGTTCCGGCCGTCGCCGTGTGGACGGCGCTCTGCCGGCTCGTCCGGATGCTGCTCGTTGTTCCGGCCGTCGCCCTGTACCGCTGGGTCCTCACCCCCGTGGGCCACGCCCTCGCCCTGATCGCCCGCGAGACCGGCACCGCGCTGGGCCACGCCTGGCGAGTGGCCGGCTACATCTCCCGCGCCGTGTTCCGCTTCCTCGGCCGCGTGCTGCGGCTCCTCTTCGTCGTCCCCGTGGTGTGGCTCCGGGACGACGTCCTCGTCCCCGTGGGCCGCGCCGTACGCGAGCACGTGCTGCGGCCCGCGGGACGCGCCGCGCGCGAGGCCGGCCGCAGCGCCCGCGCCGCCCTCCGCTCGGCGCGCACCTCCGTACGGGAGACCCGCGCCGAGGTCCGCCGGGCCCTCTTCGGCACCTCCGGAGGCGGGAGCGGAAGCTGACGCCGCGACAGCGGCGCGTACCCTGGTCGGAAGGATCATCCGCACAACCGCACACCGGCGCGGCCCCACAGCCCCGCGGAGCGTGCGCCACGTGCGGACTTCCGCCCCCTTCGAGCACGTCGACCGACATCCGAACCGACGGCGCCCCGCGCACTGCGCGGCGCGCGCCCGGCAGTACCGAGGAGAGAGAAGCTCTGGGCAAGCGACAGCCCGAAGGCCCGCCGCCCGCACCCGCTGTGCAGCGCATCCGCTTGCGCTACACCAAGCGCGGCCGCCTCCGGTTCACCAGCCATCGCGACTTCCAGCGCGCCTTCGAGCGGGCACTGCGCCGGGCCGAGGTGCCCATGGCGTACTCCGCCGGCTTCACGCCGCACCCGAAGGTGTCGTACGCCAACGCCGCGCCGACCGGCACCGCCAGTGAGGCCGAGTATCTGGAGATCGCCCTCACCGAGCGGCGGGACCCCGCCGCACTGCGCGCGCTGTTCGATGAGTACATGCCCGACGGCCTCGACATCACGGACGCCGTGGAGGCCCGCACCTCCGACTTCACCGACCGGCTCCAGGCCTCCCAGTGGGAGCTGCGGCTGGACGGAGTGGCCACCGAGGAGGCCGTACGGGCCGTCGGGGCGTTCCTCGCCGCCGAGTCCGTCGAGGTCCAGCGGCAGACCAAGAAGGGCATCCGCACCTTCGACGCCCGGGCCGCCGTGGCCTCTCTGAGCGTGGCGGACAAGGCCGTTGAGGGAGCCTCCGCGGCAGACCCGTCGGCCGGGGGCGATAGGCCCGGCGCCGGTCCCTGTGCGATACTGCGCCTGGTGGTTCGGCACCTGACACCTGCCGTACGACCCGACGACGTCCTGTCCGGCCTCCGAGCTACGGCCGACCTGGCGCCGCCGGTCGCCGCAGCGGTGACCAGGCTGGCGCAGGGGCCGCTCGATGAGGAGACCGGCACGGTGACCGACCCGTTGGCGCCCGACCGCGACGCAACCCCCGTCGCGACGGCGCCGGGCGGCAGCGCGTAGTCCGGGACCCACGGGCCCCGGACTTGAGGACAGCCGTCGAAGCGCCACCGCCGACGCACGCGCCAGGGAGCCACCCGGGTCAGCTGTCCGGCAGGCAGGCGCATTGACCAGGAGACTTTCGCCGTAGCCGGGCTTCGAGAAGGACCGGAACCGGCGAGCTGAGACAACAGCTCCCGCGCGGCGCCCGCGCCCCGGAGAGCGGCCCCGCAGAGGAATCGGGCCGCTGCCGGTACGAACGAGGCGCGGCGCCCGGGAGCGTGACGGGAGAACCGCCCGCATGCTCGAGCCGAACGAATCCGCAAACGCGGAGAGTGCCGAGAACCAGTCGACACAGCCTGCCGCCGCAGGTGCTGAGCAGGACAACAGCACCCCGAGCGACACGCTTCCCCCGCGTCGCCGCCGTCGCGCGGCGACCCGCCCGGCGGGCCCGCCGGGGGCCGCGGCAGGTGACACGTCCGGAGTGCCGGAAGTGACCGCCGCCGCACCGTCCGCGGCGGAAACGCCCGGAAACGAAGCCGCGGAGGCCGCGGCCATACGGGACGAGCCGGGCGCGGAGACCGCCCCGCCGCCCCGCCGCCGTGCCGCGCGCAAGGCCTCGTCACCCGCAGGACCGCCGCAGTCGACCACGGAGGCCGCCGCAGTGGGCGCACCGGAGCAGGACGCCGTCGCGGCCGCCGACGAGGAGACTCCGGCGCCCGCCACCCCGGCCCGTACCCGCCGCCGCACCACCCGCAAGGCGTCCGCCGCCGCGGGCAGCCCGCAGCCCGCCGAGGAGCAGGGCGCGGGCGACGCGGCACCCGCCACGGAGGAGCAGCCCGCCGAGAGCGCGGCGCCCGCCCGTACGCGCCGCCGTGCCTCGCGTGGCGCAGGCGCCGCCGAGGCCGCCGCCGGTACGCAGAACGAGCAGGCTGGTGACGCCGCCGGCAGCACGGAAGAGCAGTCCGCGCCCGCCGAGAGCGCGGCCCCCGCCCGTACGCGCCGCCGTTCCTCGCGTGCCGCCGGTGCCGCGGAGGCTGCCGCTGCCGAGGCCACGCCGGAGCAGAGCGAGCAGGCCGCCTCCGGCGAGAGCGCGGCCCCGGCCCGTACCCGCCGGCGCGGTGAGCGTGCTGCCGCCGCGGAGGCCCCGGAGCAGGGCGGCCAGTCCGCCGGCAAGGGCGCCGAAGCCGACAGCAAGGCCGACAAGGCAGACAAGACCGACAACGGGTCGGACGGCAAGGCCGAGGGCAGGAAGGGCAGGTCCGGCAAGAAGTCCGTACCGCCCGTGGCCGTGTTCCAGGCTCCGGTCTTCACCGAGCCCACGTTCCAGACGCCGCAGAGCGCTGCCGCGGCGGCCGCCGCGGCGGTGGACACCGGCCAGGACGAGCCGGACGACGAGGACGAGCGCGACGAGCGGGACGAGGCGGACGCCAAGGACACGGCGGGCAGCGCCGGTTCGCGCCGCCGCCGTCGCCGCAGGGCCGACTCGGCGGGCGACGGTGAAACGGCCGCCCGCAACGGCGGCCGCGACGGCGGCCGTGACGACCGGCAGCAGAGCCGGCCGGCCGCCGGCAAGGCGGAGGACACCGACGAGTCCGAGGACGACGAGGACACGCAGGCGCAGTCCGACGGCGAGGAGAACGGCGAGCGTCCGGCCCGCCGCCGTCGCCGGGGCGGCCGTCGCCGCCGTCGCGGCGAGAACGCCGACGCCGCCGAGCGGGACGGCGAGGAGCAGGACGAGAGCAACGGCGGCGCGCAGGAGCCGGAGAACGGCTCCGCCGACGTGGACGACGAGGACGACGAGGAGCGCGACGACAACGGCGGCTCCTCCAGCAGCTCGCGCCGCCGCCGTCGCCGTCGCCGCCGCAGCGGTGACGGCGGCCAGCAGGAGGCGCCCGCGGAGGGCGACGACCCGGAGCGCACCGTCGTCAAGATCCGTGAGCCGCGGAAGAAGAAGGAAGAGTCCACCGACGAGGTCACGGCCATCAAGGGCTCGACCCGGCTGGAGGCGAAGAAGCAGCGCCGCCGCGAGGGACGCGAGCAGGGCCGCCGCCGGGTGCCGATCATCACCGAGGCCGAGTTCCTCGCCCGCCGCGAGGCCGTGAAGCGGGAGATGATCGTCCGCGAGAACGGCGAGCGTACGCAGATCGGCATCCTCGAGGACGACGTGCTGGTCGAGCACTTCGTCAACAAGGAGCAGTCGACCTCGTACGTCGGCAACGTCTACCTCGGCAAGGTGCAGAACGTCCTGCCGTCGATGGAGGCCGCCTTCGTCGACATCGGCAAGGGCCGGAACGCCGTGCTGTACGCGGGCGAGGTCAACTTCGAGGCGCTCGGCATGGCCAACGGGCCGCGCCGTATCGAGACCGCGCTGAAGTCAGGTCAGTCCGTGCTGGTGCAGGTCACCAAGGACCCGATGGGCCACAAGGGCGCCCGGCTCACCAGCCAGGTCTCGCTGCCCGGCCGCTACCTGGTGTACGTGCCCGAGGGCTCCATGACGGGCATCAGCCGCAAGCTGCCGGACACCGAGCGGTCCCGGCTGAAGCAGATCCTGAAGAAGGTCGTCCCGGAGAACGCCGGCGTGATCGTCCGTACGGCCGCCGAGGGCGCCAGCGAGGACGAGCTGCGCCGCGACGTCGAGCGGCTGCAGGCGCAGTGGGAGGACATCCAGAAGAAGTCCAAGAAGGGCAACGCGCCGACGCTGCTCTACGGCGAGCCGGACATGACCGTCCGCGTCGTCCGGGACATCTTCAACGAGGACTTCTCCAAGGTCATCGTCAGCGGTGAGCAGGCCTGGGAGACGATCCACGGGTACGTCTCGCACGTCGCGCCCGATCTCCAGGACCGGCTGCAGAAGTGGACGTCGGAGACCGACGTCTTCGCCACGTACCGGATCGACGAGCAGCTGCTGAAGGCGCTGGACCGCAAGGTGTGGCTGCCGAGCGGCGGTTCGCTGGTGATCGACCGGACCGAGGCGATGGTCGTGGTCGACGTCAACACCGGCAAGTTCACCGGCCAGGGCGGCAACCTGGAGGAGACGGTCACCAGGAACAACCTGGAGGCGGCCGAGGAGATCGTGCGCCAGCTGAGGCTGCGCGACCTCGGCGGCATCATCGTGATCGACTTCATCGACATGGTGCTGGAGTCCAACCGGGACCTGGTGCTGCGGCGCCTGCTGGAGTGCCTGGGCCGGGACCGTACGAAGCACCAGGTCGCCGAGGTCACCTCGCTGGGTCTGGTGCAGATGACCCGGAAGCGGGTCGGCCAGGGCCTGCTGGAGTCCTTCTCCGAGCCGTGCGTGCACTGCAACGGCCGTGGTGTCCATGTGCACATGGAGATGCCCACCGCGGTCGGCGGTGGCGGCGGCAAGAAGAGCAAGAAGAAGAACAAGGACCGGGACAGGGACGCCAAGGGCGGCCAGTCCGACGGGGCGGAGACCGGCACGGAGTCCCGCGGCGAGGCGAAGGACGGCCAGTCCGTCGCCGACGGTCCGCAGGAGCAGCCGGAGGACGAGCTGTACAGCAGCGCGGCCGAGGCCGAGGCGGCAGCCGGTGGTTCCGGCGGCTCCGGCGGCGGGCGCGGCGGCCGTACGCGGCGGCGCGCGGGCCGCAAGGCGGGCTCGCCCGGTACGGCCGAGGCGCCGGCGGAGACCCCGCCGCAGCCGGAGGCCGCGGCCGAGCCGGAGCACGTCGAGCCGGCCCCGCAGCCCGAGCCGCAGTCCGGGTCCCGGCAGGAACCGCAGCCCGAGCCGCAGTCCGAGCCCGTAGGGGAGCCCGCGGCGGCCGAGGCGGAAGCCGCTGCCGAGTCCGGTGACTCCGGGCGGCCGCGGCGCCGCCGCCGTCGTGCGGTGTCGGTGCCGGCCGGTTCGCCGAAGGCCGCGGGTCCGCAGGACGCCGGTGTCACGGTGATCTCCGCGTCGGAGGAGGCGGCCCAGGCCGTCCCGGCGGCGGAGCCCGCGCCGAACGGCACGGCCGAGGTGACGCCGGAGGCGGCGCCGCCCGCCCGCCGCCGTCGCGCGGTGTCGGTGCCCGCGGGTTCGCCGAACGTCTCGGAAGAGCCCGCCGCCACGGTGGTCACCCCGGCCGAGCCCGCGGCGGAGCAGCGGCCCGAGCCGGTGGCGGCCGCGCCCGAGCCGCAGCCCGCCGGTGCGCCGGCGCGTGCCCGGCGCCGGGCGACGCGGCAGGTGTCGGCGCCGGTGACGGACGATGCGCCGGAGACGGTCGTCGCGCCCGCCGGACAGGCACCGGAGACCGGATCCGCGCAGGAGACGGAATCCGCGCCGGAGACGGAGGCGCCGGCCAAGAAGACGGCCGCGAAGAAGTCCACGGCGAAGAAGACCGCGGCCAAGAAGACGACGGCGGCCAAGAAGGCCCCGGCGAAGAAGGCCGCCGCGAAGAAGGCTCCGGCGAAGAAGACCGCCGAGAAGTCGACGGAGAAGAAGGCCGCGGCCAAGAAGGCTCCGGCGAAGAAGACGGCGGCCAAGAAGACGCAGAAGACGGCCGCCGCCGAGCAGCAGCAGTTCCCGTCCGTGTCGGCTCCCGCCGAGGACTGACACACGCGGTGACACGGTCTGTTCCGCCCGTCCCGGTCCGCCGGGACGGGCGGGGTTTGACCGGCGGGACAGCGCCCCCGTAACCTTGCCCTTCGGTGTGTCGTCACAGGACACACCCGCTTCTGAGCAACTACCTCCCGTCAGGGAGAGGCCGCTCAATCCTTTCGGATCAGTCCGCGGACCCCGGTTCGTGCTGGGCGGCTGGCATCAGAGGTTTCCTCACGAGTTAGAGAGAGAGCTGAACGTGTACGCGATCGTGCGCACCGGCGGCCGCCAGCAGAAGGTTGCTGTCGGCGACGTCATCGAGGTTGACCGTCTTTCGGAGAGCAAGGTCGGCGACACCGTCGAGCTCTCGACCCTGCTCGTGGTCGATGGCGACGCGGTCACCAGCGACCCGTGGGTCCTGGACGGCGTCAAGGTCTCGGCCGAGGTGGTGGACCACCACAAGGGCGACAAGATCCGGATCCAGAAGTACAAGAACAAGACCGGTTACAAGAAGCGGATCGGCCACCGTCAGCTGCACACCGCGCTGAAGGTCACCGACATCCCCGCCCCGGCCAAGAAGTAAGGGACTGAGGAGACATGGCACACAAGAAGGGCGCATCGTCCACTCGGAACGGTCGCGATTCCAACGCACAGCGCCTCGGCGTGAAGCGCTTCGGCGGTCAGGTCGTCAGCGCCGGTGAGATCCTGGTCCGCCAGCGCGGCACCCACTTCCACCCGGGCGCGGGCGTCGGTCGCGGTGGCGACGACACCCTGTTCGCTCTGGACGCCGGCGCGGTGCAGTTCGGCAGCCACCGCGGCCGCAAGGTCGTCAACATCGTTCCGGCGGCCGCTGAGTAATCAGCCGCAGCCGGTTCGGCAGCGCATTCTTTCCGAGGGCGGACCGCGCCTCCTCGCTCCGTATGCTCCCCGCGTACGGATGAGGAAGCCGGTCCGCCCTCGGCGCGTTACACCACTGGACACAGCAGACCGCCGAGCATCACGCAGGGCGGCACCAAGCATCACCGCAGTACGGACAGACCCTGATTCCGCCGGGAGGCACCCTCATGACCACCTTCGTGGACCGCGTCGAACTGCATATCGCCGCGGGTAACGGAGGCCACGGCTGTGCCTCCGTCCACCGCGAGAAGTTCAAGCCGCTGGGCGGCCCCGACGGGGGCAACGGCGGACGCGGCGGCGACGTCGTGCTCGTCGTCGACCCCGATGTGACGACGCTGTTGGAGTACCACCACAGCCCGCACCGCAAGGCCACCAACGGCCGCCCCGGCGAGGGCGGTATGCGCTCCGGCGCCGAGGGCAAGAACCTCGTCCTGCCCGTGCCGGAGGGCACCGTCGTGCTCGACGGCAAGGGCAATGTGCTGGCCGACATGGTCGGCAAGGGCACCACGTTCATCGCCGGGCAGGGCGGCCGCGGCGGCCTCGGCAACGCCGCGCTGGCCTCGGCCCGCCGCAAGGCCCCCGGCTTCGCGCTGCTGGGCGAGCCGGGCGAGACCCGCGATGTGGTGCTGGAGCTCAAGACGGTCGCGGACGTCGCGCTCGTCGGTTTCCCGTCGGCCGGCAAGTCCTCGCTGATCTCGGTGCTGTCCGCGGCGAAGCCGAAGATCGCGGACTATCCGTTCACGACGCTGGTGCCCAACCTCGGTGTGGTGACGGCCGGTTCGAGCGTCTTCACCATGGCCGACGTGCCGGGGCTCATCCCCGGCGCGAGCGAGGGCAAGGGCCTGGGCCTGGAGTTCCTGCGGCACGTGGAGCGGTGCTCGGTCCTCGTGCACGTGCTGGACTGCGCGACGCTGGAGTCCGACCGGGACCCGGCCTCCGACCTCGACGTGATCGAGGAGGAGCTGACGCAGTACGGCGGTCTGGAGGACCGGCCGCGGCTGGTCGTGCTCAACAAGACCGACATCCCGGACGGCAAGGACCTGGCCGACATCATCCGGCCCGACCTGGAGTCCCGCGGCTTCCCCGTGTTCGAGGTGTCCGCGGTCTCGCACCAGGGGCTCAAGGAACTCTCGTACGCCCTCGCGAAGATCGTCGACGAGGCGCGTGCCGCCCGGCCCGCCACGGAGTCGACCCGCGTCGTCATCCGGCCCAAGGCCGTCGACGACACCGGCTTCACCGTCACGCGCGAGGAAGAGGGTCTGTACCGGGTGCGCGGCGAGAAGCCCGAACGCTGGGTGCGGCAGACCGACTTCGCCAACGAGGAGGCCGTCGGCTACCTCGCGGACAGGCTGAACCGCCTCGGCGTGGAGGACGAGCTGGTGAAGGCCGGCGCCCGCGAGGGCGACGGCGTGGCCATCGGCCCCGAGGACAACGCCGTCGTCTTCGACTGGGAGCCGACGCTGGCCGCCGGCGCGGAGATGCTCGGCCGGCGCGGCGAGGACCACCGTATGGAGAGCCCGCGGCCCGCGGCGCAGCGCCGCCGGGAGGCGCAGGCCGAGCGCGACGACGCGTCCCGCGCGTACGAGGAGTTCGACCCCTTCGAGTGACCCCTGCCGCCCCGCGCGGACGGACAGCACCGCGTACGGGCAGCAGACAGCAGACAGCGGACGGCCCCGGGAGATCCGATCTCCCGGGGCCGTCCGCTGTGCCATGTGACGGGGCTCAGGCCTCCTGGCCCGTCAGGGACTCCAGACCGGCCTCGTCGGCCTCGTCGGGATCCGCGTGCTCCTTGTCCTGCTCCGGGCTGTGCTCGCCCAGCTCGGCGGCGCGGCGGGCGACGCGCTCGTTGCGCTTGTCGGCCTCGGCGCACAGCGCGACGGCCGCCGCGTTGAAGCGGGTCAGCGACGGCGGGTCGGACGGGCCCAGCAGCTGCACCTTCAGCGCGGCGCGGTCCTGCACGTGGGCGTCCTTCGCCGGGTCGCGCACGGAGTCCAGCAGGGCCGGCACCTCGGTCGCCTCGGGGGAGAGGATCGTGGCCGCGCGCACGGTCGGGAAGCCCGCCTTGAACTCGGCCTCGGTCAGACCGCTGGTGTTGGCCACCGCGTACGGCTTCTCGCTGGTCAGGTAGTCCGAAACCACCGAGGACACATCGGAGATGAGCACGTCCGCCTCGTTGAAGCAGGCGTAGATCGCCGGCCGCGGCCGGGTGATGATCTGGTGCTCCCACTCGGGGAAGGACGCCCAGTACGCCTGCTGCCAGGCGAGGGTGGCCTCGTCGACGTGCCGGGTGCGGCCGGCCTCGGGGATGGACTGCGTCATCATCCGCTCCACCTCGTCCGCGCCCTTGCGGAACGACGTGGTGGTCAGCTCCTTCAACTCGGCCGTGCGCAGCTCCAGTTCGGCGGCGGCCTCCGGCCCCGGACGCTCCGCGCCGGCGCGGGCGGCACGCTCCGCGTTGGCCTCGCGGATCATCGCCTGGATGTTGCGGTTGGCCTCCTTGGCGCGCGGGTCGACCGAACCGGTCATCGGGTGCGGCTTGTAGAGCAGCCGCACCGACGGGTCCTCCAGCAGCGCCCGGACGATGTTCTCGCCGGCCAGGATGACCGAGGTGTTGCCCGGGTCGTTGGTCCAGCCCTCCCAGGTGGGGGCGTAGAGGACCGTGGTGTACGCGCCGGCGGGCGGACCCGCGTACGGCCGGATCGGCGTCAGCTGCGGGCGGCCGACCTCGACCACGTCCCGGTCGTCGACACCGATGTCGGCCAGCTGGTAGCGCTCGCGCGCCGCGGGGCCGGCGACCCAGATCTCGTCGTACGCCTTGGCGTACGGGTTGCACGAGGAGAGCTTGTCGCTCTCGCCGTGGTTGATGAAGGCGTGCTTGATGGTGGGGATCCGCAGCACCTGCGAGGTCTTGCCGGAGTTCGCGGGGTGCAGCAGCACCTGGAGCGTGGAGTGCTCCAGCGCCATCAGGTGGGAGACCTTCGGGATGCACACGACCGGGATGTCGGTCGCGTCGATCTTCTGCACCATGAAGCGCTCACGGAGCACGATGATCGGGTTCCCGTCGAGCTGGGCGAGCGTGGAGAGCCACATGTTCGCCTGGTACGCGGAGGTGGTGCCGCCGGAGAAGTACATGCCGACGGTCGGCTGGTACTCGGCCAGCCAATTCTCCAGCCACTCCAGCGCCCGGCGCTCGTCGGCCAGCCGCTTCTTCGGCAGCAGCCAGGTGGCCAGGTACACGGCGCTGCCGAACGACAGCGCGAAGCTGACGATGACGCCGGTCAGGCCCCATGCCTCGTTGCCCAGTGCAGCGGTGAGCATCAGCCCGGCGGTGCCGGGGATCGAGTAGCGCAGCAGACGCCGGCTGGGCTGGCGGGCCAGCAGCCGCGGCGGAGCCGGGCTGAGCCGCAGCGCCGAGGCGTCGATGTTGCGGGTGAGGATGGGGAGCGTGCGGCGGCGGCGTACGAGCTGGGCCACGGCCTGGCACAGGAAGTGCGCGGCGAGGGCCACGAGCAGCAGCAGCGTGAGCGGGCGCTCGAAGTCCGGCGGTACGTCGGGGAGCCGCACCAGGGCGATGACGATCAGCATGTCGCGCAGCAGCTGCCGCGTGGTGACGTCGAAGCGGACCTTGCCCAGCAGGGCCAGCAGGCCCGGCTGTTTGTGCGTGAGATAGATGTCGAGGGCGAGGCCCGCGAGGGAGGCTGCGATGAACGTGGGAACGTTCGGCAGCAGCGCGCCGACGAGCTGCGCGGTGAAGCACGCCATCAGGGTGATCAACGCCACCAGCTGAACAGCGCGACGGGGGGAGAGTCGTCCGGCAGAGGGCACGGGCTGGGCTCCTGCAAGGAGGTCGAAGCGGAATGGACGGGGGCGGCCGTGGGGGGTGGGCCGTAGTCGACCACTGACCGTATGACGGCCACGTGCCCAGTGACAATCTTCGGTGGGACGCCTCACTGCATAACAGCGTCAAACGGAATTTTCCCTGGAGTTCGCTTGAGGGAGCACTGATGACAGGTATTGCCAGGTCCTGGCGTAGATTGCTCACCGGCGGAATTCCGGCGGGCGGTGCCCCCGGTGCGGACGGCGAGTGGTGGGAGACACACGAGCGTGGCGCGGACAGCGGGCGAAGAGAAGCTCAGGCAGGACGTGCGGGACGCGCGCCGGATCGTGGTCAAGGTCGGATCCTCCTCGCTGACGACGGCGGCCGGCGGACTCGACGCGGACAGGGTGGATGCCCTCGTCGACGTGCTCGCCAAACACGGCGAGCACGACGACAAGGAGATCGTCCTGGTCTCCTCGGGCGCCATCGCCGCGGGCCTCGCGCCGCTGGGCCTGGACAAGCGGCCGCGTGACCTGGCACGGCAGCAGGCCGCGGCCAGCGTGGGCCAGGGGCTCCTCGTCGCCCGCTACACCGCCTCCTTCGCGCGTTACGGGCGAAGGGTCGGGCAGGTGCTGCTGACCTCCGACGACACCAGCAGGCGCGCGCACTACCGGAACGCCTACCGGACGCTGGAGCAGCTGCTCGCGATGGGCGCCGTGCCGGTCGTGAACGAGAACGACACCGTCGCGACCGACGAGATCCGGTTCGGCGACAACGACCGGCTGGCGGCCCTGGTCGCCCACCTGGTCCGCGCCGACCTGCTGGTGCTGCTCTCCGACGTGGACGGGCTGTACGACGGGAACCCCGCCAAGCCCGGCACCTCCCGCATCGACGAGGTCGCGGGACCGGAGGACCTGGACGGCGTGGAGATCGGCAGCGTGGGCCGGGCCGGAGTCGGCACCGGCGGCATGGTGACCAAGGTGGAGGCCGCCCGCATCGCCGCGGCCGCCGGGGTCCCCGTGGTGCTGACCTCCGCCATACACGCCGCCGACGCCCTGGCCGGGCGCGGCACCGGCACGCTGTTCCGGCGTACGGGACGGCGTACCGCGGGGCGGCTGCTGTGGCTGGCGCACGCCTCGACGCCCCGCGGCGCGCTGACGCTCGACGAGGGCGCGGTGCGCGCGGTGACCGAACGGCGCACGTCGCTGCTGCCGGCCGGGATCGCCGGTGTGGAGGGCCAGTTCACCGCGGGCGACCCGGTGGAGCTGCGGGACGGGAACGGGCACGCCGTCGCGCGCGGTCTGGTGAACTTCGACGCGGCCGAGATCCCGCAGCTGCTGGGCCGCTCCACGCGGGAACTGGCGCGGGAACTCGGGCCCGCATACGAACGTGAGGTCGTGCACCGCGACGATCTCGTACTGCTGCACGGGAGCTGACGCACAGTCCACTTGTCCGGACAACTGGTTCGTGCAAACTGCGGACTTTCAGCGGACACCTTCCCGAAAACCGCCACACGTTCCCCGCGAGGCTGGTCAACTTTGGGAGGGGGCCGTTTCCATCGGGCGGCCCGGGGACAGCACGCAGCACGACTGAGCACCACAACAGGAGGCCACCGGTGAGACGACTGGCCAGCGTCGACATGGGGACCTCTCCCTCTTCCCGGCAGCAGGAGGAGACGGACGGGCCCGCGGCGCACGGGGGACCGAGGCTGTGGCACATCACGCTCAGCGTCTCCGGCCCGGCCGCGCCCCTGCCCGAGGTGCGCCGCGGCCTGGAGCAGCTCGCGCACGACCACCCGTTTCTGCTCACCAGCCGGTACGCGACCGACCATGCCGAGATCCGGTACTGGGAGGAGGCGCGCGATCTGCACGACGCCGCGGCCGTCGCGCTGCGGCTGTGGGGCGAGCACCGGGCGACGGCCCAGCTGCCGCCGTGGGAGATCGTCGGCCTGGAGGTCATCGGCCGGGAGACGTACCACCAGCGGGTCGCCGAGGGCTGGGGCCCGCCGCCCGCCGCACCGGTCGGAGTGCACCCCTTCTGACCCGGTCCGGCCCCTGAGGTGACGGCCCGGGACCTTCCCGTTCTGGGCCTCCGGCACGGCGGCTATGCTGCGCGGCATGAGCGCTGCGCAGCAATCCCAGGACCGCCAGGCGTCCGCCGTGACCGAGACCGCCCGCCGTGCCAAGGAGGCGGCCGCCGCCCTCGCTCCGCAGCCGCGGACCGTACGGGACGCGGCGCTGCTGGCCGTCGCGGACGCGCTCACCTCCCGCACCGAGGAGATCGTCGCGGCGAACGCGCAGGACGTTGCGAAGGCGCGGGCCGCGGGCACCGCCGAGTCGGTCGTCGACAGGCTGACGCTGACGCCGGAGCGGATCGCGGCGATCGCCGCCGACGTACGGGACGTCGTCGCGCTGCCCGACCCGGTCGGCGAGGTCGTGCGCGGCTCGACCCTGCCGAACGGCCTGGAGCTGCGGCAGGTGCGGGTCCCGCTCGGCGTGGTCGGCATCATCTACGAGGCCCGTCCGAACGTGACCGTCGACGCCGCCGCACTGTGTCTGAAGTCCGGCAACGCGGTGCTGCTGCGCGGCTCCTCCTCCGCGTACGCGTCGAACGAGGCGCTCGTCGGTGTGCTGCGCGACGCCGTCTCCGGCGCCGGTCTGCCCGCCGACACGGTGCAGCTGGTGCCGGGCGAAAGCCGGGACAGCGTCAAGGAGTTGATGCGGGCGCGCGGCCTGGTCGACGTGCTCATCCCGCGCGGCGGCGCCTCGCTCATCCGGACCGTGGTCGAGGAGTCGACCGTCCCGGTCATCGAGACCGGCGTCGGCAACTGCCATGTGTACGTGGACGAGGCCGCCGACGTGGACACCGCCGTGGAGATCCTCGTCAACTCCAAGGCGCAGCGCCCCAGCGTGTGCAACTCCGCGGAGACCGTGCTGGTGCACGAGGGCATCGCGGACGCCTTCCTGCCGCGCGCCGTCGAGGCGCTGGCCGCCGCCGGTGTGACCGTGCACGGCGACGCGGCCTGGCAGGACGCGGGCAAGCGGGCGGGCACGGCCGTGGTCCCGGCCACCGAGGAGGACTGGGGCACCGAGTACCTCTCGTACGACATCGCCGCCGCCGTCGTGCCCTCGCTGGACGAGGCGGTGCGGCACATCCGCCGCTGGACCTCGGGGCACACCGAGGCGATCGTCACCAAGGACACGGGGGCCGCGCGCCGCTTCACGTCGCTGGTGGACTCGACCGCGGTGATGGTGAACGCGTCGACGCGGTTCACGGACGGCGGCCAGTTCGGCTTCGGCGCCGAGATCGGCATCTCGACGCAGAAGCTGCACGCGCGCGGTCCGATGGGACTGCCCGAGCTGACGTCCACGAAGTACGTGGTGACGGGCGACGGTCACATCCGCTGAAGTGCTGCTGCGGCGGTGCGGGGGCGGCTCCCGTACCGCCTGGTCGGCCGAATTCCTGTGGGGCCTGCCCAAATTGACCGTCCGGGACTACGCTGGGCCGCGTGCCGGACGACGTGGGGGGCAAGCCGTTCGAGGACGGTGAGGAGCCCGACAACCGCCACCACGGTGACGCGGACGAGGAGTTCGCGGCCGTGGTGTTCGACGAGGCCTTCGTACGGGCCGCGGAGGTGCACGAGCCCACGGCGGCCGAGCGCATCCTCGCCGCGGCGCAGAAGCACGCGGAGAGCGAGGCCGCGCGCGGCCGCGATCCGCGCGACGAGGGCTACGGCCATGTGCAGCCGGGCGCCGACGACTTCGACGAGGCCGACGCGGACGGCGAGTTCGACGAGTTCGAGGACGACGAGGGCCGCTTCGACCGCTCCGACTACACCGAGTTCGGCGAGGCCGACCCCTACGGGCACCGTTACGGGTTCGCCGTCGATCCGGCCTACGAGCACGGCAGTGACTACGGCTACGCCGAGCACGGCGCCGCGTACGGCGTCCGGGGCCGCCCCTACGGGACGCACGGCGGCTCGCTGCGTCCGTACCGGGGGCACGCCCGCTGGCAGCGCCCCGTGGCGTGGGTGCTGGCTGTGGTGATGGGCATCGGCATGGTGGCCCTCGCCTTCAGCGCGGTGCGCAGCGCCGGCGGGCAGCGCGAGGAGCCCGCGCCGCCGCCCGCGTCGACCGGGGTGGACGCCGGGCCTGGCGCCGGTTCCGGGACCGGGCCCTCCGCTTCCGCGTCCGCCGAGACGGGGCCGCCTGCCGCTTCGGCGGACCCGCGCTGAGTCCTGCGGCGTACCGGGGGAACTTGTGGGGTACCGGGGCGTTTACGATCCGGCCCGCCGACCTACCCTGTTCTTATGGCCGGGCGAGGAGATCCTCCCGAGGGCACACCTGAAGGCGGCACTCCGGGAGGCGATGACGAATTTCGGGACGAGTATCGTTCCGTCGTCTTTGACGAGTCCTTCATCGAGGCCGCGCGGCTGCAGGAGTACTCGGCGCGGGAGCGCATGGAGGACGAGCAGCACGCTGCGGTGCGCACCCGTCAGCCCGGCGAACCCGATCCGGATAAAACGGGCATAGCTGCATCAAAGCAGGGAATTGTCCTGGTTCTCCTGATAGTTCTCGCTTTCGGCACCGCCATCTACATGGGGATCCGGAATCCGTACCAGTCCCCGGCCGAGCCGCCCACCGAGCCGATGCGTCTCACGATGCTGCCGCTCGCCCCGCGCGAGCCGGTGCCCGGCGCCAAGCCCGGCGATCTGTTCCAGCACAGCCCCGCCGCGCAGTTCCGCACCGGGGCCGCCGGTGTGACGCTGCCGCCGGTGCGCCGCACCCCGCACTTCTCCGAGAGCCAGGTGCTCGCCGCGCTCACCAGCGCCAAGGAGTACGTCGTGGAGAGCTCGCTCGACCCCAACGTGCTGACCGGGGGCTCCGTACGGGGCGTGCGCATCATGCTGGACCCCGCGCAGCACGAGCAGTTCGACCAGAGCGTGGACCACCCGCGCAGCGACGGGCGGCACGCGGCGACCGGCTGGATGGTCCGCTTCGACCCGTCGAAGGCGGCCGTCGCCGACCCGCGTGTGCGGGTCAACGGCACGCTCTCCGTACGGGAGTCGGGCGCGGACGCGCTGGAGGTCACGGCGGACCACGTGTTCGTGTACGCGCTGCGGCCCGCCGACGCGGGCAAGGGGAAGAAAGCGGCGGACAGCGCGTCGCTCTTCAACGTGCGGCGCGAGGTGCACTTCCGCTTCGACCGGTCGGATCTGCGCGACCAGCAGATGAGCGTGCAGCAGGTCGCGATGCGGGCCGGCCCGCTGCCGTGCTCGGCCGACCCGTCCGACGCGATGGCGCCGCTGCTGGCGGGCCAGCGGGCAAAGGACGACCAGACCGCGGGGACCGACCCCTACGCGGGGAGCCGGTCCACGCAGTCCATGTGCGGCGTGCTGGCGGCCAACGCCCAGCCGAGCCCCGCCCACCCGTCGCACTGAGCGCTTCGCGTGTGCCGCTTCGTGTGCCCTGAGGCCGTGTGGGGGCGGGTGCGGTCCGCGTAAGGCCCGCGCAGTTCCCCGCGCCCCTAGCGGGGGCCCTCCGGGCCGGTGCCGTTCCCGTTCGTACCGTTGCCGTTCGTGCCTTCGCCGTTCTCGCCCTCGCCGCCTTCCCGGCCGCTGTCCCGGCCGCCGGAGGAGCCCGCGCTCCTGCCGGTGAAGGTGTCGCGCAGCCTGCCGCCGAGGTCGCCCGCGCCGCCCGCGATGTCCCGCACCAGGCCCATCAGCGGGTCCTTGCTGGTGCGCATCGACTCGGAGTAGTGGTCGGCCGACTTGCGGAAGGAGTCCCCGACGGACTGGCTGCTGTCGTCCTCGCGCTTCTCGTAGTGACCGTCCATGACCCGCTGGAATTCGCGGCTCGTCGCCCACTTCCGCAGCTCGGCGGCGCGGACCGTCGTGAAGGGGTGGGTGCGCGGCAGCACGTTCATGATCTTCAGTACGGAGTCGCGGAGGTCGCCGCCCCGCTCGTACTCGTCGGCCTGGGCGAGGAACGCGTTCACGTTCATCTCGTGCAGGTGGTTGCCGCCGGCGAGCTTCATCAGGCCGCGCATCGACGCCTGGAGATCCTGGCCGACGAGCAGTCCGGCGCGGTCCGCGGAGAGTTCGGACTTGCGGAACCACTCGCGCAGCGCGGTCACGATCGTCATGATCGCGACGTTGCCCAGCGGGATCCACGCCACCTTGAGCGCCAGATTGGTGAGGAACAGCAGGATCGTGCGGTACACGGAGTGGCCCGACAGGGCGTGCCCGGTCTCGTGGCCGACGACCGCCCGCATCTCCTCCTCGTCGAGCAGCTCCACCAGCCCGGTGGTCAGCACGATGATCGGCTCGTCGAGGCCGATGCACATCGCGTTCGGCTGCGGGTCCTGATTGACGTACATCGGGGGGACCTTCTCCAGGTCCAGGATCCGGCAGGCGTCCTGCAGCATGGAGTTGAGGTGCCGGAACTGCTCGTCCGAGACCCGCACCGAGTCGGAGAGGAAGAGCAGCCGCAGGCTGCGCTCCGGGAGCAGAGCGCTCAGTGCCTTGAAGACCGTGTCGAAACCGGTCAGCTTGCGCAGGGCCACCAGCGCGGAGCGGTCGGCGGGATGCTCGTACGTCCGGGACGAGATGCCCGGGAAGGCGCGCCGCTCACGGCCCGGCAGCCGGTCCTCCCCGCCCGCGCCCTCCGTGCCGCCTGTGCCGTTGCTGTCGTCCGTCATGGAGATCCCCCTCGTCGGCCTTGCCGGTCGGCTGGAGCTCCAGCGTAGACGCAGCGGGCGACAGTGGCAGGGGAGCGCGCGGCCCTGTGACGGCTCGGTGAACTCCTGTGACAGGGGGTGCAGTTGACACGCACACTCCGTGTGCTGCCCGGCCCGTACGGTTCGTCGGCACGGACACCGGGGAGCTGCGGAGGAGGCCGGAGAACCCGCCGTGCGGCGGGTGACGCCGGGTGAACGGCTGAGTCGGCGTGAGCCGCGAGGGGCCCGCCGCATACGATGTGCCTGCACAGCAGTGCGCCGCACGGCACAGCGGACTGTGCGGACCGCCCGACGACATGTGGACAGGACCTGCCGACGATGACTCTTCTGAGCTCCGCCCCCGACGCCCTGACGGCCCTGGCCTCCGCGGAGGAGTCCGGCGGCCACCACCTCACGCCGTACTTCACCGGCGGCGGCGCGTTCGTCGCGCTGCTCCTGCTGCTCTGGATCACCACGCGGTTCAACCGGGACCGCTGAGCCGCGGCCACGGCCGGACGGCGTAGCGGTTAGGGTCGGCTCGCATGGGAGAGGACATAGTGCCCGGCACCGGAAAACGGCGCCTCGGGGTGATGGGCGGGACCTTCGATCCGGTCCACCACGGCCACTTGGTCGCCGCGAGTGAGGTGGCCGCGCGGTTCCACCTCGACGAGGTGGTGTTCGTGCCGACCGGGCAGCCGTGGCAGAAGAGCCACCAGGATGTCTCGCCCGCCGAGGACCGCTATCTGATGACGGTCATCGCGACCGCGTCCAACCCGCAGTTCTCGGTGAGCCGCATCGACATCGACCGCGGCGGCAAGACGTACACCATCGACACGCTGCGCGATCTGCGCGCCGCGAACCCCGACACCGATCTCTTCTTCATCACCGGTGCGGACGCGCTCGCCCAGATCCTCGGCTGGCGCGACGCCGAAGAGCTGTTCTCCCTCGCGCACTTCATCGGGGTCACCCGTCCGGGTCACGCTCTGGCCGACCCGGGTCTGCCCGACGGCGGGGTCTCGCTGGTGGAGGTGCCGGCGCTGGCCATCTCCTCCACGGACTGCCGCGAGCGGGTGGAACGGGCCGACCCCGTCTGGTATCTCGTTCCGGACGGCGTCGTGCGGTACATCAGCAAGCGGGCGCTGTACCAGAAGGAGGGGCCGCACGCGTGAACGGGCGCTACGGAGACGATCCGTACGGACAGCAGCAACCGCAGGCCCAGCAGCCGGAGATGCTCGGCTACGACGAGTACGGGCAGCCCATCTACCGGCAGGAGCCGGCGCACGGCTATCCGGGATACCAGCCGCAGACCCCGTACGGGCAGCAGTCCGACCCCTACGGGAACTCCCCTGACCCGTACGGGACTTCGTACGTGCAGCAGCAGGAGTGGATCCCGCAGCAGCAGTCCGTCCAGGCACCGTACGCGCAGGACCCCTACGCGCAGCAGCAGTCCGTCCAGGACCCGTACGCGCAGGAGCAGTACGGCGGACAGCAGTACGCACAGCAGCCGCAGGAGGCGCAGCCGGACCAGCGGTACCGCGAGGAGCACCGGCAGCAGCCGGAGGCCGCGCAGCAGAGCCGTCCGGTCCCGGGGCAGCGGCAGGGCGGTGACGAGGAGTACCGCACCGAGCAGTTCTCCTTCGTCGAGGAGCCCACGGAGCAGTCCGAAGACGTCATCGACTGGCTGAAGTTCACCGAGAGCCGCACCGAGCGGCGCGAGGAGGCGAGACGGCGCGGACGCCACCGCATCACGGCACTCGTCGTCGTGCTCGTCCTCGTCGCCGCGGGCGGCGCGGGCTACCTCTGGTACGCGGGCGACCTTCCCGGCGTCGGGCAGAAGAGCGGCGGCAGCGCCACCTCGCCGGGACAGCAGCGCGATGTCATCGCCGTCCATCTGCGCACCACCGGCAGCAACGAGAGCTCCACGGCGCTGCTCGTCGACAACGCGGACGCCAAGAAGGGCAACACCGTCCTGCTGCCCAACTCGATGGCCGTCAGCCCCGAGGGCGCCGGCACCACGACGCTCGCCAAGTCCGTTGTGGGGGAGGGCGCTTCACCGACCCGGGAAGCGCTCGGCACCCTGCTGGGCGCCGACATCAAGGGCACCTGGCGGCTGGACACCCCGTTCCTGGAGAACCTCGTCGATCTCGTCGGCGGCATCTCCGTCGACACCGACGTCACGGTGCCCGGCGAGAAGAAGGGCGAGGCGGCGCAGGTCCCGAAGGGCAGGGCGCAGGACCTGGACGGCCGGGCCGCGGTGGCCTACGCGACGTACCGCGCGCCGGGCGAGCGGCAGTCCGCGCAGCTCACCCGGTTCGGCAAGGTCATGCAGGGGACTCTGCGGAAGATGTCCAGCGATCCGCAGGGCGCGACGCGGACCGTGCAGTCGCTGGGCCAGATCCCCGACCCCTCGCTCTCCGAATCGCAGCTCGGCGCCTCCCTCGCGAAGCTCGCCGAGCGGGCGAAGAACGGCTCCTACGGCACGGAGCTGCTGCCTGTGCAGGCGAACGGCACCCTCAGCCGCAGCACCAGCGACGGCCTGGTCAAGCAGGTGCTCGGCGGCACCGTCAAGAACTCCGACCCGGGCTCCGCGCTGCGCGTCAAGGTGACCGACGCGAGCGGCCATAGCGGCGCCGGCAGTACGGCCTCCGCCGCGCTCACCAACGGCGGCTACACGGTCGTCGACGGCGGGAAGGGCGGCGCGGCCGGCGGCAGCTCACGGGTGACGTACGGCGACGCGGCGCAGAAGGCGAAGGCCGTGGAGGTCGCCAAGACCCTCGATCTGCCGGGCAGCGCGGTGCGGAAGGGCAGGGCGGAGCAGAACGCCGACGTGTCGGTGCTGCTGGGCCGGGACTACCGCGGCTGAGGGGTGTGTCACGGATCCGGCGGAGCGGCCTGACAGGCGTGAGACCCTTGACTCCGATACGTACACCGCTGACCCGCACGCATGACCGCTGTTGTCACTCAGACCACTGTTGTCATTGATCCGAAAGCCTTGCCTGTGACCGCCACGGACCGTTCCATCGAGCTGATCAACACCGCCGCCCAGGCGGCGGCCGACAAGCTCGCGCACGACATCGTCGCCTACGACGTCAGTGACGTGCTCGCCATCACCGATGCCTTCCTGCTCGCCTCGGCGCCCAACGACCGGCAGGTCAAGGGCATCGTCGACGAGATCGAGGAGCGCCTGCTCAAGGAGCGGGGTGCCAAGCCGGTGCGCCGCGAGGGCGAGCGCGACGGACGCTGGGTGCTGCTGGACTTCATCGACATCGTGGTGCACGTGCAGCACAGCGAAGAGCGCGTCTTCTACGCGCTGGAGCGGCTGTGGAAGGACTGCCCCGAGCTGGATCTGCCCGAGGAGGCCAAGGCCACCCGCGGCAAGGCCGCCGAGCACGCGCAGGAGACAGGGGCGGACGTGGAGGAGACCGGAGGCGCCCGGTGAGCTCTGGCACGGGAAACACGGCAGGGCGGCCGCAGGGCGGACTGATGGACGGACCTGTGCACCGCGACCGCAGGGTCGTGCTGTGGCGGCACGGCCAGACCGCGTGGAATCTGGAGCGCCGCTTCCAGGGCACCACCGACATCGCGCTGACCGAGGCGGGCGTGTCCCAGGCCAAGCGCGCGGCACGGCTGCTCGCCGCGCTCCAGCCCGACGCGATCATCGCTTCCGACCTGCAGCGCGCCGCGGCGACCGCGGCCGAACTGGCCGCGCTCAGCGGCCTGGAGGTCACGCACGACGAGGCGCTGCGCGAGACGTACGCCGGCGAGTGGCAGGGCCTCACGCACGAGGAGATCGTCGGACGGTTCGGTGAGCAGTACGCCGCGTGGAAGCGCGGCGAACCTGTGCGCCGCGGCGGTGGCGAACTGGAGTCGGAGGTCGCCGACCGCGCCGCCCCCGTCGTCGAGCGCACCGCGGACAAACTGCCCGAGGGCGGCACGCTGGTCGTCGTCAGCCACGGCGGCACCATCCGTACGACCATCGGGCGCCTGCTCGGTCTGCCGTCGGGCAGCTGGGAGGCGCTGGGCGGGCTGTCCAACTGCTGCTGGTCCGTGCTCGGTGAAGGGGTGCGCGGCTGGCGGCTGATGGAGCACAACGCCGGTACGCTGCCGGAGCCGGTGCTCGGCGACGACACCTGAGGCGGGGCCGGCCGGGGGCCTCGGGGCCGGATTTCCCATCCGGCCTGGTCACCGGTTAAGCTTCTTCTCGTTCACGGCGCGCAGCCGCCGGGAGCACGGGGCTATAGCTCAGTTGGTAGAGCGCTTGCATGGCATGCAAGAGGTCCGGAGTTCGATTCTCCGTAGCTCCACAGTCCGAGCAGCCCGGGCCCGCCCCTCATCGAGGGGCGGGCCCGCTGCATTCGCTCTCGCCGAGATCGCCGACCGGGACTCCTGGGACGGCCCGAGGCGTGGCAGAATCGTGACGGCTGAACGGGGGCAGCCCGAGGGGAGGGACGTGTGCGATGTCGGCGAGGGTCCTCATGGAGGACGGTGGGCAGACAGCATGCCCTCAACGCCCGCACCGGACCGGCTTCCCGAGTGCCCTGCAGTGCCCGGCGTGCGGTTCGCCCAACGTCGCTCAGGTGCTCGGTGACAACGGAGGCATCTCCTACGTGTGCACGGCGTGCGGCCACAGCTGGAGCTGATGACTGATGGGTGCACACAGCCGGAAGTGCGACTGGTGCGGCAGCGGGACGCCGATCGTCCGTGACATGGAGCCGCCCAACTCCGCCTACCAGTACTGGTGCGCGGACTGCGCCCTCGCCCTGATCATAAAAGGCGACCCCATCGAGACCTACCGCGAACTCGACGGAGAGCCCATCTACGGGCGGCTGTTGGACGAGCACTGCACCCTGAAGCGGTTCTACTCCTTCGTGACGGCCTGACCCGCGGTCCTGTTCGCAGGCCGGCCCACAGTTCTGCTCGCGTACCGGTCCACAGTCCTGCCCGCAGACCGGTCCACAGTTCTGCCCCGCCGCGCGGACGGAAGGGGGCCCGGTTCGTACGGTGCGGGACGCCGCAGTGCCCGTACGGACACCGTGGCGGCGAGCAGCAGGAAGGCCGCGCCGGCGGCCGGATAGAGCGCGGACAGCGCCATCTGGCCCGCGTTCTGGTGCAGTTCGGGCGGTGAAGCGGCGCCCGGGCTGTGCGGCACCCACCAGATCGCGTACGAGCAGAACAGCAGAACTGTCGCCACGGTCACCGTCCGCCATCCTGCCGTGCCCCGTCGTGCGGCTTCCGCGCCCAGCAGCACGGCGACGGGGACGCACCAAACCCAGTGGTGGGACCAAGAGATGGGGCTCACCAGCAGTGCGGTCACGGCGCACGCGAGCGCCGACCAGGCGGGCGCGTTCGGCAGCCTGCGCGGCCCTGCGAGGCCTGCCGCCGTGGCGGCGCCCAGCCCGAGCACGAGGACGGCCGCCACTCCCAACAGCCATACGGCGCCCGGCTGCTGGGTGTGCAACAGGCGTGCCGCCAGCCCGCTGAGCGCCTGGTTGTCGGTGATGACCGTGTGCCCCACCCGGTCGGAGCGGAAGACGGCGTCCGTCCAGAACTCCCGTGAGTCGCGCGGCAGCAGCACTGCCGAGACGAGCACCGTGCCGAGGAACGCCAGGGTGGCGACGGCCGCTTGGCGCAGCCGCGGGTTCCACAGGTCCGCCGTGCTGCCCGTGTGCCGCATCCGCAGCCCGCCGCGCACCAGTCCGTACAGCGCCAGGGACACGGCGAACAGGGCGGGCGTCAGCTTGATGCCCGCGGCGATGCCGATGCCCACGCCGGCCCACCGGTGTCCCTCCCGCCGGGAGAGGTCCCACAGGACGAGCACGGCGAGCAGCAGGTTGATCTGTCCGTACCGCAGTGTCGTCCACACCGGTTCGCACCAGACGGCCAGCGAGGCGAGCAGCAGTGTGACCGCGGGGCGGGGCAGTCGTGCGGGGCGGCCGACCAGCCGCAGGGAGAAGTGCAGCAGGGCGACCAGCAGCACGAGGTTCCCCACCGTTGCCAGGGTGCGCATCGCCGTCACGCCGAACAGGGTGAGCGGCATGAACAGCAGCGCGGCGAACGGCGGGTACGTCGTCGGCAGTTCCGCGTGGGTGGCCCGCATCGCGTACAGGTCCTGCCCGTTGCGTACTGTCCAGCCCTCCGAGCGGTAGACCATCAGGTCGATCATCGAGACGCCGGCGGCGCGCTGCGCGGCCCAGAACGCGCCGAACGACAGCAGGCAGGCAAGACCGGCGATCAGCACAGGGCGGCGCAGCACGTAGGTCTTGACGGCAGTGACGGACCGGCTGTCCGCGGCCTGCTGCAGCGTGCTCACGGCGTACGGCTCCCGGGGCTTCGGTGACGGCTGGGTACGGACGGGCACGGTGGTGACGGGCACCGGTGGCCGACAGTACCCCGGCGGAGTGGCCGCAACCGGAAACCGATTTGGCGAAAGCAGGTGGTGGCCGTGTAATGTTGGCGAAGCCGCCGCGGGGAACACCCCGGCGGACCAGCACCTGGGGCTATAGCTCAGTTGGTAGAGCGCTTGCATGGCATGCAAGAGGTCCGGAGTTCGATTCTCCGTAGCTCCACCTCAGGATGAGCGGGCCGCCCGACCGGGCAGCCCGCTCATTGTCGTCTCCGCCCGTTCCGCGGACCGCGTGCGGGTGCCTCCTTGCGTTGCGGTACTCTGACCGCATGCGTGCCGTACGCCTTCTGCTTAGCGGGCCGCGCTGATCAGTCCCCGGCTCCCGACGTGAGCTCCGGAGCCGGGAATCGGCGCGGCGTCCCCTCCTGTGCGAGGGGATTTTTCATTTCCCCGCCCGGCAGAGACGACCGATGGAGCCTTGAGGACGATGAGCCAGACCACGACCGCCGCCGAGACCGCGGCCCCGCATCGCTACACGGCGGCCCTGGCCGCCGACATCGAGGCACGCTGGCAGGACTTCTGGGACAAGCACGGCACCTACGAGGCGCCGAACCCGGGCACGGGTGATCTGGCGGGCGACGCCGAACAGGTCGACAAGCCCAAGCAGTTCATCATGGACATGTTTCCGTACCCGTCGGGTGCAGGTCTGCATGTCGGCCACCCGCTGGGCTACATCGCCACCGACGTCTTCGCCCGCTTCCAGCGGATGAGCGGCTACAACGTCCTGCACACCCTGGGCTTCGACGCGTTCGGCCTGCCCGCCGAGCAGTACGCGGTGCAGACCGGTGCGCACCCGCGCGAGACCACCAACGCCAACATTGCCGGCATGAAAACCCAGCTGCGGCGCCTGGGTCTGGGCCACGACCAGCGGCGGAGCTTCGCGACGATCGACCCGGACTACTACAAGTGGACCCAGTGGATCTTCCTGCAGATCTTCAACTCCTGGTATGACACGGAGGCCCGCAGCGCCCGGCCGATCGGTGAGCTGATCGAGCAGTTCGACGCCGGCGAGCGGGACACCCCGGAGGGCTTCGGCCCGTGGGCCGAACTGGACGACGTACGGCGCGCGGAGGTGCTGGGCGAGTACCGCCTGGCGTACGCGTCCGACGCGCCGGTCAACTGGTGCCCCGGTCTGGGCACCGTGCTGGCCAACGAGGAGGTCACCGCCGAGGGCCGTTCCGAGCGCGGCAACTTCCCCGTGTTCAAGGCCAAGCTGCGCCAGTGGAACATGCGGATCACCGCGTACGCGGACCGGCTGATCGAGGACCTGGACGCGCTGGACTGGCCGGACGCCATCAAGCTGCAGCAGCGCAACTGGATCGGCCGCAGCGAGGGCGCCCGCATCGACTTCCCCGTCGACGGCACCGACGAGGCCGGCAAGCAGCGCGCCGTCGAGGTCTTCACCACCCGCCAGGACACCCTGTTCGGCGCCACCTACATGGTGCTGGCGCCCGAACACCCCCTGGTCGACGCGGTGCTGCCGCAGCAGTGGCCGGAGGGCACGCACGACGTGTGGACCGGCGGGTACGCCACTCCGGCCGAGGCCGTCTCCGCGTACCGCGCGCAGGCCGCCGCCAAGTCGGACGTCGAGCGGCAGGCCGAAGCCAAGGACAAGACGGGCGTCTTCACCGGCGCCTATGCCACCAACCCGGTGAGCGGCGAGGCCGTGCCGGTCTTCATCGCCGACTACGTGCTGATGGGCTACGGCACCGGCGCGATCATGGCCGTGCCCGCGCACGACCACCGCGACTTCGCCTTCGCGCGCGCCTTCGAGCTGCCGATGCGCTGTGTCGTCGAGCCGAGCGACGACCGCGGCCTGGACCCCTCCGCGTGGGACGACGCGTTCGTCTCGTACGACGCGAAGATCGTGAACTCCACGCACGCCGACATCACACTGGACGGCCTGGGCGTGGCCGAGGCCAAGGAGCGCACCAGCCAGTGGCTGGAGGAGCACGGCATCGGCGCCGGGACGGTCAACTTCCGGCTGCGCGACTGGCTGTTCAGCCGGCAGCGCTACTGGGGCGAGCCCTTCCCGATCGTCTACGACGAGGACGGCATCGCGCACTCGCTGCCCGAGTCGATGCTGCCGCTGGAGCTGCCCGAGGTCGAGGACTACTCGCCGCGCACCTTCGACGCGGACGACGCCGACACCCAGCCCGAGACCCCGCTGTCCCGCAACGAGGACTGGGTCTACGTGACGCTGGACCTGGGCGACGGCAAGGGCCCGCGGCGGTTCCGCCGCGAGACCAACACCATGCCCAACTGGGCGGGTTCCTGCTGGTACGAACTGCGCTACCTGGACCCGCACAACAGCGAGAAGCTGGTCGACCCCGAGGTCGAGCAGTACTGGATGGGCCCGCGCGACGGGCAGCGCTGCGGCGGTGTCGACCTGTACGTCGGCGGCGCCGAACACGCCGTGCTGCACCTGCTGTACGCGCGCTTCTGGTCCAAGGTGCTGTACGACCTGGGGCACATCTCCTCGTGCGAGCCGTTCCACAAGCTGTACAACCAGGGCATGATCCAGGCGTACGTCTACCGTGACGCGCGCGGGATCGCCGTTCCGGCGGCCGAGGTGGAGGAGCGCGACGGCGCTTACTACTACCAGGGCGAGAAGGTCTCCCGGCTGCTGGGCAAGATGGGCAAGTCCCTGAAGAACGCCGTCACTCCGGACGAGATCTGCGCCGAGTACGGCGCGGACACCCTGCGCCTGTACGAGATGGCGATGGGCCCGCTGGACGTCTCCCGCCCGTGGGACACGCGCGCGGTCGTCGGCCAGTACCGGCTGCTGCAGCGGGTGTGGCGGAACGTCGTCGACGAGACGACCGGCGAGGTGTCCGTCGTGGACACCGAGCCCGACGAGGACACCCTGCGCGCCCTGCACAAGGCGATCGACGGCGTCCGGCAGGACATGGCGGCACTGCGCTTCAACACCGCCATCGCCAAGATCACCGAGCTGAACAACCACGTCACCAAGCTGCGCGAGGTGCCGCGTTCGGTGGTCGAGCCGATGCTGCTGCTGATCGCGCCGCTGGCCCCGCACGTCGCCGAGGAACTGTGGCGGAAGCTGGGGCACACCGAGACGGTCGTGCACGAGGACTTCCCGGCCGCCGACCCGGCGTACGTGGTGGACGAGACCGTCACCTGCGTCGTGCAGATCAAGGGCAAGGTCAAGGCCCGGCTGGAGGTTTCGCCCGCCATCGCGGACGCCGAGCTGGAGGAGCAGGCGCTGGCCGACCCCGCCGTCGTCGCCGCGCTGGACGGCGCGGGCATCCGCAAGGTGATCGTGCGCGCCCCGAAGCTGGTGAACATCGTCCCGGCGTGAGCTGACGCCCGACCCCTAAGGGTTTTCTGCGGGGGCGGTCCGGGGTTCGGAGGAACCACGGGCCGCCCCCGGCCGTTTACGCTGGACGGGAGACGGTTCGGGCAGACCGACGAGGGAGCACGGCGTGGAGGAAGTCATGTTGGCGGTGGCGCTGCTGATCTTCGTGCTGTTCGTGGCGGCCGGGATCTTCGTCACGGTGAAGACCGTCCGGGCGGTGAAGCGCGGAGTGGAGCGCACCGGCACGCAGGTGCGGCGCACGGTCGAGGACACGACGCTGAAGGCGAAGAGCATGCAGCCCGGCCCCGTGGGGGAGGCGGCGCGCCACCGGCTGGATCTGCGCGCCTCCATCGACAACGCCCGCGCGGCCCTGGAGGCCCGGGTGGCGGACGACCCGTCGCTGCGGGAGGCCCTCGGCCTGCTGGACCGGCTGCACGAGCACGCCCGGCAAGTCGACGGCGAACTGCAGACGTTGATGGAGCGTGAGCCCGACAGGGCGCGGATGACGCAGCAGCTGCCCGAAGCGCGGGAACGCGTCGCGCACATCAAGCAGTCGGCGGACTCCCTCCGGCACGCGGCGCTGGACCGCGCCCGGCAGTACGACCAGGAGGGCGTCGAGGCGCTCCGCCGGCAGATCGAGGTCGAGTCGGGTGCGCTGCGGCACTGGGAGAGCGCCGAGCCCGCCGCCGGTCCGTACGCCGCTGACCCCTCCGGTGCCGGCTCCTCCGGCGCCGGTCCCTCCGCGCGGCCCGCGGAGCAGGCCGGGCCGGGCGAGGAGCCGCGGCCCGGACTGCCCCGGAGCACTCAGCAGCAGGCGGACGGAACGGGAGATCCGCGCGCGGACTTCGCGCGTTCCGAGCGCTTCGACGCCCGCTTCGAGAAGGGGCGTCCGAGGAGCGCGTCCTGAGTCGGCGGTAGCCTCCTTTCCATGCCCCGCCATGTCGCGATCCTTACTGATTCAACGGCCTACCTGCCGCCATCGGCACTGCAGAAACACCGCATCCACGTCGTCCCGCTGACCGTGGTGCTCGGTGACCAGGCCCTGGAGGAGGGCACCGAGATCTCGGCCCGCTCGCTGGCCGAGGCGCTGCGCCAGCGACGTGCCGTCACCACCTCGCGTCCCGGCCCGCAGACCTTCGCCGACGCCTACCGGGCCGCGGCCGAGGCCGGTGCGGACGGCATCGTGTCCCTCCATCTGTCGGCGGAGTTCTCCGGTACATACGACGCGGCGGTCGTCGCCGCGCGGGAAGCACCCGTGCCCGTACGGGTGGTGGACACCGGAGTGGTCGCCATGGCGCTGGGGTTCTGCGCGCTGGCGGCGGCGGAGGCCGCCGAGGCGGGCGGTTCGCTGGACGAGGCGGTGGCCGCGGCCGAGAAACGGGCCGAGGGAACCTCCGCGTATTTCTATGTCGACACGCTCGACTATCTGCGCCGCGGTGGGCGCATCGGTGCGGCACAGGCGCTGCTCGGCTCGGCGCTGGCGGTGAAGCCGCTGCTGGAGCTGGTGGACGGCCGGATCGGCATGCTGGAGAAGGTCCGCACGGCGGGCAAGGCGATAGCCAGGCTCGAAGAGATCGTCGTCGAGCGTGCGGGGAACGCCGACGCGGACATCGCCGTGCACCACCTCGCCGCGCCGGAACGCGCGGAACGGCTCGCGACGGCGCTCCGTGAACGCGTCCCCGGGCTGGGCGAGTTGCACGTCAGCGAGGTCGGGGCAGTGATCGGCGCCCATACCGGGCCGGGGCTGCTCGGCGCCGTGGTGTCGCTGAGGTGAGTGACGGAGTTTTCCACAACTCCCTGGTTATCCACGGAAATTGAGCAAGATCAGCTGTTGGGGCTGAGGCTCTTTACCGTCGGTCGGCATGAGCATCCGATCGCGTACGTCTCCGCAGGGCCAGGCCGGCCGGCCCCCGTCTCCGGGCCCCGGTCGCGGTGCCCGCCGCTCACGCCGCCGCCCGGCCCGCCGCGAAGCGGCCCCTTCCCCGGCCGCTTCCTCCGTGGCCGGGCAGGGTGGCGTGCCTGGTGGTGGGCTGGGTGGTGGGCCGGCGGCCCGGGTGGGGGAGCTCTTTCCTGTCTGTGAAGTGGCGCCGGGGGAGGGCGAGTCGGAGTCCGACGGCGGGGGCGGTCGGACCGGCCCGGGCGGCGCTTCGGACGGTTCCCGGGTGGAGCCGGTGGGGGAGGACCCGCTGGTGCGGGACTCCTGGGACGGGTCTGGGTCTGGGGCTGGGACCGGGGCTGGGGCTGGGGCTGGTGCTGGGGCTGAGCATGTGGCCGGTTCGGCTCGGGGGCCTGTGGCGGACCGCGTGGCCGGTTCGGCTCGGGGATCTGTGGCGGACTGCGTGGCCGGTTCAGGCGGGGGATCTGTAGCGGACCGCGTGGCCGGTTCGCCCACCGTTTCCGCGCCGGGTTCGCTGAAGGGTGCCGTGGCGGAGCCGCTGCCGGGGTTCGCCCCGGACCGGGTGCCGTGGCCCTCGCCTCGGCCCGCTCCGGGCGCCGTTCCCGGGCGGCGGGCTGTGCCGGGGGAGGAGGAGCAGGAGGCTGGCAGTTCCGGCGAGCCCCCGGCGACCTTGTCGCGGGCCGAAGCCGCCGCTGCCGCGCGTGCCGCGGTACGGGAGAGCCGTGCCCGCCGCGCCGCGAGGGACCAGCGGGGGGACCGGCGGGGAGACCGCCGGGGCGAGCGGGTGGACGATCGGTCGGGCTCTCGGGGCGACTTGGGGGGCCGGCGGGACGAGCAGGTGGATGACCGGTCGGGTTCTCGGGGTGACTTGGGGGGCCGGCGGGACGAGCAGGTGGATGACCGGTCGGGCTCTCGGGGTGACGTGGGGGGCCGGGGCGAGGAGCGGGCGGGTCTTCGGGGCGATTTGGCGGACCGGCGGGATGACCGGGCGGGCTCTCTGGGCGAGTCGGTGGGGCAGCGGGGCGAGTGGTCGGGGCCTCGGGGTGACTTGGCGGGCCGGCGGGATGGCTGGGCGGGTTCTCGGGGCGGCTTGAGCGGACGGCGGGATGACTGGGCGGGTTCCCGGGGCGACTTGAGCGGTGGGCGGGGTGATCGGGCGGGCTCTGGGGGCGACTTGAGGGGCCGACGGGGTGACCACCGGGCGGGATCTGGGGGTGGCTTGGCGGGGCGGTCTGGTGCTGAGCCGTCGCGGATCGCTTTGCGGGAACGGCCCGCGCTGTGGCTGCGTATGCGGTTCGGGGTGGAGCCGCGCACCGTGCTGGCGCTCACCGTGGTGCTGGTCCTCGCCGTCGGGTTCGCCGTGCAGCACTTCTGGTCGGGGCGGCCCCGGAGCGTCGCGGCCCCGGCCGGGGTGCGGAGCGCGGAGGCCCGGCCCGGACCCGAACGCCCCGGAGGGAACGCCGTGTTCGTGCCGGGTGCCCGTGGCGGGCCGGGAGGGGCCGCGGGCAAGCGGGTCGTCGTCGATGTGACGGGCAAGGTCGAGGACCCCGGGGTGCACCGGCTGCCGTCCGGTTCCCGCGTCGAGGACGCGCTGGACGCCGCGGGCGGCCCGCGACGGGGTGCGAAGCTCGGAAACCTCAACCGGGCCCGGCTGCTGGTGGACGGGGAACAGATCGTGGTCGGCTCGGCCGGTGCGCCCGCCCCGGGACCGGTCCCGCCGGGAGGGGGCGGAGGGGCATCCCCGGGAAGCGGTGCTTCGTCGGGTGGGGCTGCGTCCTCGGGCGGGTCTGCGGCATCGGGTGGGGCCGCGGGGCCGGGAGGGGCCGCCGGGACGGTGAGCCTCAGCTCGGCGACGGCCGAACAGCTCGACTCTCTCCCCGGCGTGGGGCCCGTGCTGGCCCGGCACATCATCGACTACCGCACGCAGCATGGCGGGTTCACCTCCATCGACCAGCTCCGTGACGTCGACGGCATCGGCGATCGCCGCTTCGCGGACATCAAGCCGCAGGTCACTCCGTGAACCGGGCACGGGGGAGGGCCAGGACGGGCCCTCCGGGGCGGAGCGCGACAGGGCGGGCCGGGACGGGGAGGGACGGGGTGGTGCGGCCGGCCGAGGGGGAGCGGAGAGATTCCGGCGCCGGGGTGCAAGTCGGGGCCGGCCCAGGGGCTGAGGCCAGTACGGGGTTCGGGGCCGGTGGGGTGGTGCGGCCGGGTGAGGGCGAGCGGGGAAACCTCGGTGCAGGGCCGGGAGTTGGGTCCGGACCGGAAGTGGGGACCGCCCCTGGGAGCGGCGGGACGCGGCGGCCGGGTGAAGGGGCACGGGGAATCCCTGGTGCGGGTCCGGAAGCCGGGGCGGGTCCTGGGGCCGGCGCGGCGGCGCGGCCGGGTGAAGGAGGACAGGGAAACCTCGGCGTCGGCCTGGGAACCGGGGACGGCTCAAGGGCTGAACCCGGCCCGGAAGTTGGGGCCGGTGCGAGCGTCGGCACGGCGATGTGGCGGGGTGAGGGACGGCGGGGAAGCCCCGGTGCGGGGGTTGGGGCTGGTGCAGCGGTGCGGCCGGGGGAGCGGGGGTACCCCGGCGTAGGGCCGGAATCCGGACCCGGGCCCGAAGCCGGGACGGGCAGCGGGGGTGGAGCCGGTGCGGATGTTGAGGCCGGGACGCGGGCCGGGGTGCACGCCGGGGCGGGGAATCCGCTCGGGGAGGCGCGGCCCCGTCAGGAGGGGACGCCGGATCTGCGGCTGGTGCCGGTGTCGCTCGCCGCGTGGGGCGGGGCCGCGGCCGGACTGTGCGTGGCCGGTGGCGCCGTGGCGGTGGGTGCCGTTGCCTGCTGCGCGGCCGCGGCGGGGCTGTTCGTTCGGCGGCGGTGGCGGTGCCGCGCTTTGTACGTCACGGCTGCCATGGTCCTGCTCGCCGTTGCGGCCGGTGCCGGGGTCGCCGCACTGCACGCGGCAGATCTGCACCGGGGCCCGGTGCCCCGGCTGGCCGACAAGTACGCCGAGAGCACCGTCGAGTTGACCGTCACCGGAGATCCGCGCCGGCTGCCGCCCGCCGTACGGGGCAGCGAACAGCGGCCCGGCACCGTCCTGTTCGAGGCCGAGGCCACCCGCGTCACGCCACGCGGGGTCGCGGCGGACACCGGCGGCGGGACGGCCCCGCAGGCCGTCCGTACGCCGGTGCTCGTCATCCTCCAGCAGGGCGAGGGCCCTTCGCGGGTCTCCGAGTGGCTGTCCCTGCTGCCCTCGACCGGGCTGCGGGTCTCCGCACGGCTCAGCACACCCACGGGGTCGGGACCGGTCCGGGACATCGCGGCCGTGCTGCGCGTGAGCGGCGAGGAGCCGCCGCGCATCGTCGGGCCTCCCACTTCCCTCCAGCGCACTGCCGGCGGGCTGCGGGCCGGACTGCGCGAGGCGAGCGGCGGTCTCGACAGGGACTCCCGCGGACTGCTTCCGGGGCTGGTCGTCGGCGACACCTCCCGGCTTCCCGTCGGCCTGGACGAGGCCTTCCACGCCACGGACATGACGCATTTGCTGGCTGTCAGCGGTAGCAACTTGACGATCATGTTGGCTCTGCTGCTCGGCCCGCCCGGTACGGCGCAGCGGGCCGAACGGCGCGGCATCGCCCCGGTGTTCGGGCTGTCGCTGCGGACGACCGCGGTGTGCGGCGGGCTGCTGACTCTCGCCTTCGTGGTCGTGTGCCGGCCGGAGCCCAGCGTGCTGAGGGCTGCCGCGTTCGGGCTGATCACACTGCTCGCCCTGGCCACGGGGCGGCGCCGGGCGCTGCTTCCCGCGCTGGCCGCCGCTGTTCTGGCGCTCGTGCTCATCGACCCGTGGCTCGCCGTCGACTTCGGGTTCCTGCTGTCGGTGCTCGCCACCGCCGCGCTGCTGACCATCGCGCCCGGCTGGAGCGATGCGCTGCGGCGGCGCGGTGTGCCCGGCAGGCTCGCCGAGGCCCTCGCCGCCGCCGCGGCGGCCCAGTTGGCCTGCGCCCCCGTGGTGGCGGTGCTCGCCGCGCACGTCAGCCTGGTCGCCGTCCCCTGCAATCTCCTCGCGGAGTTCGCCGTCGCGCCCGCCACGGTGCTCGGTTTCGCGGCGCTGGCCGCCGCGCCCCTCGCCATGCCGGTGGCCAAGGTCCTGGCCTGGCTGGCGAGTTGGCCCACGGGAGGAATCGCCACCGTCGCGCGTACGGGTGCCGGGCTGCCCGGGGCCTCCGTCCCCTGGCCGGGCAGCTGGCTCGGCGGGCTGTTCCTCGCGCTGCTCACCGTGGTCGTGGTGCTGTGTGCCGCACGGCTCAGGCTGCACCGGCACCCTTGGTGGTGCGCCCTCTGCGGACTGCTGCTGGTGCTGGCGGTGCTGCGTCCCGTGCCGCTGGTGCGGCCGCTCACCGGCTGGCCGCCGCCCCACTGGCGGCTGGTGGTCTGCGATGTGGGGCAGGGCGACGCGCTGGTGCTGTCCACGGGGGAGCGCGGTTCGGCGGTCGTCGTCGACGCGGGCCCCGATCCGGGGGCGGTGGACCGGTGTCTGCGGGTGCTGGGAGTGACGGCCGTGCCGTTGCTCGTCCTTACTCATTTCCATGCCGACCATGTGGCCGGCCTTCAGGGTGTGTTGAAGGGCCGTGCGGTCGGTGCGCTTCTGACGTCGTCGCTGGACGATCCGCCCGGGCAGGCCGGGGCCGTACGGGACGCGGCGCGGCGGAACGGTGTGCGGGTCGCCGCGGCGCAGGCGGGGGAGCGGGGCCGTGCGGGTGCTGTGAGCTGGACGGTGCTCTGGCCGCCGGCGCCCGTTCCCGGCCCCGGCGGCGTCATGGGTGCCGGCCCCTCGTCGTACGCCGGCGGGCCGGCCGCGGAGGGTGCCAATGACGCGAGTGTCACGCTGCTGGTGCGCACGGCGGGGCTGACGCTGCTGCTGCCCGGTGACCTGGAACCACCGGCGCAGCAGGGGCTGTTGACGGCGTACCCGGCGTTGCCGCAGGCCGACGTGCTGAAGGTGCCGCATCACGGCTCGGCGTATCAGGAGCCCGGCCTCGTGGAGCGGGTCCGGCCCCGTATCGCGGTGGTGTCAGCAGGTGCGGGCAACCCCTATGGGCACCCGGCTCCGCGGACGCTGGAGGCGTTGCGGGCGACGGGTGCCCTCGTGGCCCGCACCGACCGGAACGGCGCCCTGGCCGTGACCGCGACGGAAGCCGGCACCGCACCCGCCCTGGTGACAGAACGCGGCACCCCCGCCCGCGGCACAACCCGACGACGCCCACTCCCGCGCGGGAAGCATCCACGCGGGAAACTCCCGCACCGGTCACGCGGGGAACTCCCGCACCGGGCACACGGGAAGCCTCTGTCCCCACAAGGCCTGCCCCCGCACGCCGTGCCCCCACAAGGCCCCCGGATACGGGGAGTTGGCCGAACGAGCCGGGGGCCGCCCTGGTGAGGCGCCCGGGGAAGCCCCGCGAGGAAAGCCCCCACGATGCGGGCGGGACCCTCGAAGTCGCTCCGGAAAGGTTCCGGAAGGCCACCCGCGAGTGCGCCTCGCAGGCGTGCCCCCGGCCCCAGGCCCTTCCGGGGCGGGCCCCGGAAGGGCCTGGGGCCAGAGGGAGACGTCGGCGGTCAGGACGTCTGGGACCGGAGGGAGACGTCGGCGGGCAGGAGGTGGGGTCGGAAGAAGACGTCGGCGCTCACGGGGAGACGTCCTCCAGGCGTCGGTTGGCCGTTTCCTCGGCGAACAGGCCCGCCACGAGGGCGCCCACGAGGGCCACCGCGGCGAGCATCGCGAAGACGAGGGGCACGTTGCCCGCCGCGTAGACGGAGCCGACCACGATCGGGCCGAGGATCAGGCCCAGCCGGTTGACGGCGCCGCCGACGCTGCTGCCCAGGGCGCGCATCCGGGTCGGGAACAGCTCGGGTGTGTAGAGGTACAGGCAGATGTTGGAGCCGAAGAAGAACACCGCGGACAGCGAGGTCCAGATCAGGACCTGAAGGGGGGTGTGCGCACCGAGCAGCGCGAGGGTGAGCAGGACGGCCGCCGTACCCCCCAGACATACCGTGACCACCCTGCGGCGGCCCGCCCTGTCCACGGTCAGCGCGACGAACAGACAGCCGAGGAAGCCGGCGCTGGAGGTGACGGTCGAGTAGACGAGGGCGTCGGAGAGGGAGAGCCCGTAGTGGCTCCCGTAGATGGTCGGAAGCCAGGAGGTGATGCCGTAGTTGACGAAGTAGCCGGTGAACCAGAGGACGCACACCATCAGGGTGCGGCGCCGGTAGCGGCCGGTGAACAGACCGCGCAGTCCGGTCGCGGCGGCCTCCGCCGTGGTGGCGGGGGCGTCGACGACTCGCCGGCCCGGTGACACGGCGGCGGGCTTCACACCCGCGGCGCCCAAGCCACCACCCGCGGCGCCCAAGTCGCCACCCGCGCCGGCCCCCTGGCCGGCAGCGGCAGCCGAACCAGGAGCCGGAGCGGCGTCGGGGGCCGGGTCGGGGAGGGGGCCCGTGGTGCGGGCGACCTTGGCCTCGATCTCCGTCATCACCGTGGCGGCCTCGTCGAGCCGGCCGTGTTCGGCGAGCCAGCGGGGCGATTCCGGCACCGTGCGCTGCACCAGATAACAGAACAGGCCGGGTACGGCGGCGATGACGTACATCCACCGCCAGCCGAGCGCGGGCACCACCCACGCGGCGACGACCGCGCCCACGGTCAGCCCGGCGGGGAACACAAGTTCGTAGAGGAGGACGAACCGTCCGCGGCGGAAGCTGCGGGTGATCTCGCTGATGAAGGTGGCGGCCACCGGTACTTCACCGCCGATGGCCAGGCCCTGGACGAAGCGCAGCACCATGAAGGGGGTGACGGAGGTGCAGGCGGCCAGTGCCAGGCTGGCCGCGCCGGAGACGGCCACGCACAGCGCGATCACCTTGACCCGGCCGATGCGGTCGGCCAGCCGCCCGGAGAACAGCGCGCCCACCAGCATGCCGAGGGAGCCGACCGTCAGTACGGCGGTGGTCCCCGCGGTGCTGAGGTGCCACTCCTGGCGCAGCTCCGGCATGGCGTAGGCGATGAGGAGCTGGTCGAAGGCCTCGAAGAAGGTGACCACGCCGACGACGAGGCGCACCGTGACGTGCCAGCGGGAGACGGGGAGCCGTTCGAAGCGTGCGGCGATGGCGGCACGTGCCGCCGCGGCGTCGGGTTTTCGGCTGTCGCGGGAGCCGCTGCCGGGGGAGGTGTCGACACTCATCCAGATGTCCTCCAGCGCCGCCGCGGGGAGGCGGCGGAGCGGTTCGGGCCGCGGCGAAGGGCGGGCGCGGCTGGCGGGGAGGGGCGGGCGCCGCCGACGGCGCCCGTGAAGGGGTGCGGCATGTGCCGCACGGCGCTGCCGCGCGGTCGCGCCGCCGTACTGCGGTGCATGACAGGTAACCGCAAAACGTCTTAGGGCTTAAGTTGTATCGGCTCCGCCCCGGCGAGCGTCAAGAGGTAGCGACCCGAAACTGTGCCGGAGTTGAGGCCTTGCCAAGAATTACTTAAGCACTTAGCTTTTTGGTGCTGGCGGGATCTGCCGGCGAAACAGCTCATGGATCGGAGGCCGGAGGATGCTTCAACTCCCCGCGGACGAAGTGCTGCTGGCCGGGGAGTGGCGGCGCGGCGCGGGCGCACCGGTCGAGACCGCCGACCCCGCCACGGGCCGGCCGCTGACCACCGTGCACGCCGCCTCGCCCACCCAGGTCGACGAGGCCGTCGAGCGTGCGGCGCGGGCCGCGGCCGACCCCGGCTGGCGCGAACTGCCGGCTCACCGCCGGGCCCTGCTGCTGCACCGGATCGCCGAGCTGATCGAGCGCGACGCCGAGGCGCTCTCCGCGCTCCAGACGGCCGACACCGGCAAGAGCCGCACCGAGACCCGCGCCCTCGTGCTCTCCGCCGCCGGCACCTTCCGGTACACGGCCGCCGCCGTCGAGACCGCCGAGGACGCCCTCACCCCCTCGCGCGGCGGCTACGTCACCATGAGCGTGCACGAGCCCATCGGGGTCGTCGCGGCCATCACCCCCTGGAACTCGCCGATCGCCAGCGACGCGCAGAAGCTCGCCCCCGCGCTCGTCGCCGGCAACGCCGTGCTGCTGAAGCCCGCCGAGTGGACCCCGCTCGTCGCACTCGCGCTGGGCCGGCTCGTCAGCACGGCGTTGCACGAGGCCGGTCTGCCGGCCGGTCTGCTGTCCGTGCTGGCCGGCAGCGGCAGCGTCGTCGGGGACGCGCTCGTGCGCCATCCGCGCGTCGGCAAGGTCACGTTCACCGGGGGCACCGCCACGGGGCGCACCATCGCGCACGCCGCGGCCGACAAGCTGATGCCGGTGTCGCTGGAGCTGGGCGGCAAGTCGCCCACCGTCGTGTTCGACGACGCCGACCTCGAACAGGCCCTCGCGGGCGTGCTGTTCGGGGTCTTCTCCTCCAGCGGACAGTCCTGCATCGCGGGGTCGCGGCTGTTCGTGGCCCGTTCCCGGTACGACGAGTTCGTCTCCGAACTCACCGCGCGCGCCCGCAAATTGCGCGTCGGACCCGGCGCCGACCCGGCCACCCAGGTCGCCCCGCTCGTGCACCACCGGCACCGGGACGCGGTCGCCGCGTACGTGGACCTCGCCCGCAGCGAGGGTGCGCGGGTGCTGTGCGGGGGATCGGCGCCCGAGGGTGAGGAGTACGCGGACGGCGCGTACTACCTGCCCACCGTCCTGGACGGGCTGCCCAACTCGGCCCGCACCTGCCAGGAGGAGATCTTCGGTCCGGTGCTCGTCGCGCTGCCCTTCGACGACGAGGACGACCTGGTCGCCCAGGCCAACGACACGGTGTACGGGCTCGCCTGCGGCCTGTGGACCCGCGACCACCGCGCCGCCTGGCGAATAGCCCGCCGGATCGACGCGGGCACCGTCTGGATCAACACCTATAAGCAGTTCAGCATCGCCACCCCCTTCGGCGGCATGAAGGACAGCGGCCTCGGCCGCGAGAAGGGGCGTGACGGCATCCGCGCCTACCAGCGCCAGAAGAGCCTCTACTGGGGCACCGACGACAGCCCCCTGCCCTGGGCCGGCTGACCGGCCCGCACGCAACGGCCCCGGCCCGCCCTCCGCGACCTTCCGTCCGCCCGACTTCCCGCCCCCGAGCAGGTCACGCCACATCGCTTGGAGCATCCGCCATGTCCGTACCCGCCCCGCCGGACCCCGCCGCGACCGCCGGCGCGGTCCCGGCCGCCGGCCCGCAGCGGCCGCCCGTCGCCCGGCTGCGCGCCCTGCGCGCCGTCGAGCTGCGCACCCCCGCCCTCACCGAGGCGGCCGACTTCTACCAAGAGGTCTGGGGCCTCGAAGTCGTCGACACTGACCGGGAGTCGGGCGCCGCCTGGCTGCGCGGCACCGGGCCCGAGCACCACGTGCTCAGCCTCAGCCGCGCCGAGCGCAACGGCCTCGGCCGGGTCAGCTTCGCCGTCGCCACCCCCGCCGAGATCGACGAGGCGGCGCGCCGGCTGCTCGCCCGCGGCATCGTGCCCGTCACGGAGCCGGGCCCGCTGGACCAGAACGGCGGCGGGTACGGGCTGCGCTTCACCGACCCCGAGGGCCGGCTCATCGAGCTGAGCACCCAGGTCGAGGCCGTACCGCCGCGCGGCCGGGACGCCGCCGTGCCCGTCGGCGTCACCCACACGGTGCTCAACACCACCGACATCGACGCCCTCGTGGCCTTCTACTGCGACGTGCTGGGTCTGCGCGTCTCCGACTGGTCCGAGCACCAGATGGCGTTCCTGCGCTGCAACGCCGACCACCACTGCATCGCCTTCAACCAGGCGGAGTGGGCGTCGCTCAACCACGTGGCGTACGAGATGAGTTCGGTCGACCACTTCATGCGCGGCCTCGGCCGGCTCCGCCACCACGGGATCACCCCGCACTGGGGCCCGGGCCGGCACGGCCCCGGCAACAACACGTTCTCCTACTTCACCGACCCCGCCGGGCTGGTCTGCGAATACACCTCCGAGGTCGCGCAGATCGTGGAGGACGCCTGGATCGCCCGCGTGTGGCGGCGCGTTCCGGAGCTCTCCGACCTGTGGGGCACGGCCGGGCCGCCGTCCGCCGAGATCCGCGACCACATGGCGGGCATCCCCGACCCGGGCCCCCTCGCCGCCCCCGACACCACTCCGGGTACCGCCCCGGACTCGCCCGCGGGCACCGCGCCGGCAGCCGTGCAGTCCGGCAGCGAGGAGGCCACCGTATGACCGCCCCCACCGAAACACCCGCCGAAACGCCCGCTGAAAGCCCCGCGGCGGAGGTCACTGCCGGAGCCCGCAGGACCCGCCGGGTGGGACTCGTCGGCTGGGGCGCCATCGGCCGCGTCGTCGGCCGGGCCGTCGCCGAAGGAGCCGTCCCCGGCGCCGAGTTGACCTGCATCGTCGACAACCGCGCGCTCGGCGACGGCACGGCCCCCGCACCGCAGCTCGGCTTCGAGGAGGCACTCGAAGCGTGCGATCTGATCGTCGAGGCCGCGGGCCAGGCCGTCGTACGGGAGCGCGGCGAGCAGGTCCTGCGTTCCGGCACCGATCTGCTGATCGCCTCCACCGGCGCCCTGACCGACGAGGACCTCGCGCAGCGGCTGCTCGCCGCGGGACCCGGCCGGGCCTACTTCACCGGCGGCGCCGTCGGCGGCCTCGACCTGCTGCAGGCCGTACGGGCCCTGGGCCCCCTCGACGAGGTGCGGCTCACCACCACGAAGCTCCCCTCCACCCTCGAACAGCCGTGGATGGACGAGGAGTTGCTGGAGCGGATGCGCACCGCCACCGGACCCGTGGAGGTCATGCGGGGCACGGCGCGGGACGTGCCGGTGAAGTTCCCCAAGTCCACCAACGTGGCCGCGTCCGTCGCGCTCGCCGTCGGCGACCCGGGCCGGGTACGGGTCAGCGTCGTCGCCGACCCCGCCGCGTCCCGTACCCGGCACGTCATCGAGGCGTCCGGCGCGCACGGCAGCTACCGCTTCGAGGCGGAGCACCTGCCCGACCCCGGCAACCCGGCCACCAGCCAGGTCGTGCCGTACGCCGTGCTGCGCAGCCTCGCCGCGCTCGCCGGACGGACGGGACAGATCTTGTGAGTACACAGCCCGTGAAAACCCCCTACGACGTCGAGGGCCTGCACGTCGAACGTGCCGGTGACCGGGGCCCGTTGCTGCTCTGCCTGCACGGCATCGGCTCGTCCTCGGCCGCGTTCGCCCCGCAGCTGGAGGCCCTCGCCCCGTACGTACGCGTCGTCGCCTGGGACGCCCCCGGGTATGCCGCGTCCGCCGATCCGGCGGAGCCGCCGGCCCTGGACGGGTACGCCGACACCGTCGCCGCGCTGATCCGCCGGCACGCTCCGGACGGCGAACCGGCCCATGTTCTCGGCGTCTCCTGGGGCGGCGTCATCGCGCTGCGCCTCGCAGCCCGGCACCCCGGACTGGTGGCGAGCCTGATCGTCGCCGACTCCGGCCCCGGTTCGGGCACGGACGAGGCGAAGGCGGCCGCCATGCGTGAACGGGCCGCCGAACTGGAGGAGTCGGGCCCCGCCGCGTTCGCCGCGCGGCGCGCGCCCCGGCTGCTCTCGCCGGACGCGCCGCCGGAGCTGGTGCGGCGCGTCACGGACACCATGGCCGGTGCCGTACGGCTGCCCGGTTACGCGTACGCCGCCGAGTCCATGGCCGCCGCCGACCTGCGGCCCGAACTCCCCTCCGTCGGCGCCCCCGTGCTGGTGCTGTGCGGCGACGAGGACCGGGTGACGGGTCCGGAGGCGAGCCAGGTCATCGCGGGCGCCGTGCACAAGTCCGCGTACGTGATCGTCAAAGGCGCCGGTCACCTCGCGAACCAGGAGCGCCCCGAGGCCTTCAACGCCTGGGTGCTCTCCCACCTGCGGATCACAGCGCGCATCCCCGAACAGCCGGAAACCCCCGCCACATCCTGAACACCTCCGCAACACCCTGAGCCCCCCGGAGAACAGTCCTGAACCGCCCGCCCCCACGCGCCGGTTCACCGTAGACAAGGAGACCCTCATGCCTGTCACCACCACCGAGTACGACAACGGCGGAGACCTCGCCAAGTACACCGACTCCCTCATCGCCAGCAAGGACTCCCGCGAGCCCGACTGGAACACCCTCGCCTTCCAGGCGAAGGCCGGCGACCAGTACCGCCGCGCGCAGATCCGTTACGTGGGCTCCGGCGCGACCGGCAATCACGAGGGCGACAACCGGGTCCTGCCCTCCGGCGGGTTCACGTTCTCCAACATGCTGCTGCCGCCCGGCGCCGAGGGCCCCGAGCACACCCACCACGACGTGGAGGAGGCGTTCTTCGTCCTGGAGGGCCGGGTCAGGGTCGGTATCCACCGCGGCGAGGGCGAGGCGGAGTACCGCACCCTCGGCTACCGCGACATGATCGTGGTCCCGGCCGGGGTGGCCCGCAGCCTGAAGAACGAGGGCGACACCGACGCGCTGTTCTGCGTCATCATCGGCACGCAGAAGCCGCAGGTCCCCACGTACCCCGAGCACTCGCCGATGCACGGCGTGACTCGCGACTGATGACCGCGACGGAGCAGACCGGCGGCATCCGTACGGTCGTCGTCACCGGCGCCGGCCGTGGCCTGGGACTGGCCACGGCCCGCCGGGCCGGCGCCGACGGGCACCGCGTCGTCGTCGCCGAAGTCGACGCGGAGCGCGGCGAGAAGGCCACGGCGGAGCTGCGCGCCGAGGGGATCGACGCGCATGCCGTACGGGCCGATGTCGCGGAGCCCGAGTCGGTCGCCGCCATGGCGGACCGCGTCGCGGAGCTGACCGGCGGCGTGCTGCACGGCCTGGTGAACAACGCGGGTCTCGCGGACGCCGTGGGCGGCAAGGAGTTCCAGGACATCGGCGTCGAGGAGTGGGACCGCATCATGGCGGTCAACGCGCGCGGCCCCTGGCTCGTGGCGCGGGCGCTGCTGCCGCAGCTGGTCGCCTCGGGCAGCGGACGCGTCGTCAACCTCGCCTCGGACGCGGCCCTTTACGGCTCGCCGCGGCTCGCGCACTACATCGCCTCCAAGGGCGCGGTCATCTCCCTCACCCGGGCCATGGCGCGCGAGACCGGCGACAAGGGCGTCACCGTCAACGCCGTCGCGCCCGGCATCACCGAGGGCGAGTCGACGGAGCGGGTGCCCGCCGAGCGGCACGAGCTGTACCGGCTGAACCGGGCCGTCTCCCGGCCGCAGCAGCCCGACGACCTCACGGGCATGATCGCGTTCCTGCTGAGCGAGGAGTCCCGCTACCTCACGGGCCAAGTGATCGCCGTCAACGGCGGATTCACCATGCGGTGACGCCGTGCGGCGTGCAGGGCCGCCAAGGCCGGCACCGGCTTCGCCGGCCGGAACGCCGGGATCCGGCGCCGAACCGGCACCCGTGCCGGGCCCGCACCGGCCCCGCCCCCCCGGTGCACCGGGGGCCCGTACCCCACCCCGCACCCACCCGTACCCCACCCCGCACCCCGGAAGGGAACACCCATGGACCTCGGCCTCGCCGGCCGCACCGTACTCGTCACCGGCGGCAGCTCGGGCGTCGGCCTGGCCACGGTCCGCGCCCTGCTGGAGGAGGGCGCCCACGTCGCCACCTGCGGACGTGACGCGGCCCGCCTGGAGAAGGCGGCCGCCGGACTCCCGTACCGGGAACGGCTGTTGACGGGCGTGTGCGACGTACGGGACGCACAGGCCACCCGCGCCTTCGCCGCCCGCGCCGGAGAGCACTTCGGCGGCCTCGACGCACTGGTGAACAACGCGGGCGCCTCCCGGATGAAGCGCTTCGCGGAGACCACCGAGGAGGACTGGAGGGAGGAGCTGGAGCTGAAGTTCGCCGGCGTGCTCAACCCGCTGCACGCCACGCTGCCGCTGCTCCGCGCCTCCGCGGCGGCCGCTCCCGGCGCCTCCGTCGTCAACATCAACGCCATCCTCGCCAAGCAGCCCGAAGCCCGCCTGATCACCACCAGCGCCGCCCGCGCCGGCATCCTCAACCTCTCCAAGTCCCTCTCCGCCGAGCTCGCCCCGGACGGCATCCGCGTCAACTCCGTCTGCCTCGGCCTGATCGACACCGGACAGTGGGAGCGCCGGTACGCGGCGTCCGGCAGCCCGCTCACGTACGAGGAGTGGCAGCGCGACCTCGCCGACGACCGCGGCATCGCGCTCGGCCGGCTCGGCCGCGCCGAGGAAGTGGCGTACGCCGTCACCTCGTTGCTCTCGCCCCGCGCCTCGTACATCACCGGCACCAGCCTCGACGTCGGCGGCGGTGTCGGCCGCGGCCTCGCCTGACCGGGCCCGCCCGGCCCTCTGCCCCCTGGAGCGTTCACCCATGACCCAGCCCGCATCCCCCGCGGCCCTCAACGGCGGCGACCTGCTCGTCGCCGTCCTCCGCGAACTCGGCGTCGGCACCGTCTTCGGCATCGTCAGCGTGCACAACCTGCCGCTCGTCGAGGCCGTCGACCGTGAGCTGCGCTTCGTCCCCGTACGGCACGAGGCGTCCGCCGTCAGCGCCGCCGACGCGTACGGCCGGGCCCGCGGCGGCATCGGCTGCGCGCTCACCAGCACCGGCACCGGCGCGGGCAACGCGGCGGGCTCGCTCATCGAGGCGCTCAGCGCCGGTACGTCCGTGCTGCACGTCACCGGGCAGATCGACAGTGAACACCTGGGCGCGGGGCGGGGGTTCATCCACGAGACGAAGGACCAGCTCGGCATGTTGCGGGCGGTCTCCGCGTATGCCGAGACCGTCACCGACGCCGGTGAGGCGGGCCGCATCCTGCGCGCGGCGGCCCGCACGGCGCTGACCGACCCGGCGGGCCCGGCGAGCGTGGAGTGGCCGATCGACCTGCAGTACGCGCCCCAGGAGCCCGTCAGCGCGGAGCCGGTGGACACGGAAGCCTCCGTCGCCGAAGCATCCCCGGCATCCGCTGAACTGGACGCGGCGGCCGCGCTGTTGGCCGGTGCGCGCCGCCCCCTGGTGTGGGCCGGCGGCGGCGCCACCCGCGCCCGGCCGCAGATCGCCGCGCTCCTGGAGGCGACCGGCGCCGGACTGCTGACCTCCAACTCGGGCCGCGGCACGGTCCCGGAGGACGACCCCCGCGTCGTCGGCAACTACGCCACGACACCCGCGGGACGCGAACTGCTCGCGGAGGCGGACGTCCTGGTCTCGGTCGGCACCCACTTCCGCTCCAACGAGACGGCGGACTACAGCCTCCGGCTCCCCGGCGCGCACCTCCAGATCGACATCGACGCTGCGGCCCTGTCCCGCGTCTACCCGGCCCGGCACGCCCTCCACGGCCATGCCCCGGACGTCCTCGACGCGCTCCTGGCCCGGCTGCGGGAGACCCGGCTGCCGGAAACCGAGCAGCCGGCACCCGACCCGTCCTGGGCCGCGCGCGTCACCGCCGTACGGGACGACGTCCGTGCCACGCAGCGCGAGGGCCTCGGGGCGCAGGCCGCCGTCTGCGACGCGCTGCGCGCAGCGCTGCCCCGGCGTGCCGTCGTCGCCCGCGATGTGACGATCGCGTCCAGCAGCTGGGGCAACCGGCTGCTGGAGATCTACGACCCGCGCGACAACGTCTTCCCGCGCGGCGGCGGCATCGGCCAGGGCCTCGGCATGGGCATCGGGGCCTCGCTCGCCCGGCCCGACATCCCCACCGTCGTGATGGCGGGCGACGGCGGACTCGCCGTACACCTCGGCGAGTTGCTCACACTGGCCGAGGCCCGGCCCCCGCTCACCCTGCTCGTGTTCAACGACGGCGGCTACGGGGTGCTCCGCAACATGCAGGACCGCTACTTCACCCGCAGGTCCGGAGTCGACCTCGCCGCACCGGACTTCGCCCTCCTCGCGCAGGCGACGGGCCTGCCGTACGCGCGCATCGCGGCGGAGGAGGACGCGGGCCCCGTCCTGGCGGAGGCCACCGCCGCAGGCGGGCCCGTGCTGGTCGAGGTGGACCTCGCCGCGCTCGGCCCCATGAAGACCCCGTTCACCCCGCCGGTCAAGCTCCCCACCGCGTGACGGGAAGAGGACCAGGAGGACCGCGATGACCCAGAACGCGACGACTCGCGACGCGACGCACCCGACGGCGACGTCTCAGGAACCGGCGGACTGGACCGCCGACCTGCTCGTGCACCGCATGACGTGGGAGGCCGAGGGCGTGCTGTCCGTCGAGCTGACCCACCCCGACGGCAAGCCGCTGCCCTGCTGGGAGCCGGGCGCCCATCTCGACCTGGCCGTCGGCGGCCACACCCGCCAGTACTCGCTGTGCGGCGACCCCCGCGACGGCGGCCGCTACCGCGTCGCCGTGCTCGACGAGCCGTCCTCGCGCGGCGGTTCGCGCTACGTCCACACCGCGCTGCGCCCGGGAGCGACCGTCACGGTGCAGGGCCCGCGCAATCACTTCCGGCTGGAGCCCGCGGAGCGGTACGTGTTCGTCGCGGGCGGCATCGGCATCACGCCGCTGCTGGCCATGGCACGGGAGGCCTCCCGCGGCGGCACGCCCTGGCGGCTGGTGCACGGAGGGAAGCGGCGTACCGCGATGGCCTTCGGCACGGAGCTCGGCGAACTCGCGGGCCCGGCCGGCGAGGTGCGCTTCCACCCGCAGGACGAGCACGGCCACATCGACCTGGACGCCGCGCTCGACGGCCTCGACGACGGCACCCTCGTCTACTGCTGCGGCCCCGAACCGCTGCTCGCCGCCGTCGAGGCGCACTGCGCGGAGCGCGGCGCCGCCGACCGGCTGCGGGTCGAGCGCTTCGCGGCCCCGCCGGCCGAACCCGCCGCGGACGACGGCGCGTTCGACGTGGAGCTGCGCCGTACGGGCGGCACCGTACGGGTGGAGCCCGGCACCAGCGTGCTGGAGGCCGTCGAGGCGGCCGGCGTGTCCGTGCCCAGCTCCTGCCGCGACGGGATCTGCGGTACCTGCGAGACCCGGGTGTTGGAAGGCACCCCCGACCACCGCGACTTCCTCCTCAGCGAGTCCGAACAGGCGGCGGGCGCGACCATGATGATCTGCGTCTCGCGCTGCGCCTCCGGCTCCCTCGCCCTCGACCTGTGACCCCCGGCCGTTCCTGACCATCGGCCGTTCCTCACCCCCGGCCGTTCCCGACCACCCGCCGCGCTCGACCACCGTGTCCGAAGGAGCCGTGATGACCGGCAGCGACAGCCCTTATCTCGAGGTGCACCAGAGCCGCACCCACGAGCCGACCCCGTACGAACTCAAGCTCGCCGCCACTCTCGAAGAGGTCTTCACCAAGGAGGGGCACGAACTGCCCGCCGTGGTGGCCGGGCTGAATGCCCGTCAGGTTCCGGCGCCGGACGGCGCGCAGTGGACCGAGCAGTCCTTCCGTGCCGAGATGCACCGCCTGGGAGCGTGACGACCGTGCCGACCACCACCCCGAACGCCTCTGCCACCACCGCGAAACAGACCGCGGACCACATCTACGCCACGGGGCTGCGCAACCAGTGGCACCCCGTCGTCCCCTCGCACTTCGTCGCCCCCGGCGGCATGCGGCGCGTCACCGTGCTCGGCGAACAGTGGCTGCTGTTCCGCCGAGCCGACGGCACCCTGCACATGCTCGCCGACCGCTGCCCGCACCGCGGCGCTCCGCTCTCGCTGGGCAAGCACCTCGGCGACCGGATCGCCTGCTGGTATCACGGCGTCGAGGTCGACGGCGGCGGCACGGTCACCTCCGTACCGGGCCTGCCCGGCTGCAACCTGGAGGGCAAGCAGCTCGTGACGAGCCCGCCCGTGCGCGAGGTGAGCGGCGCGATCCTGGCGTACATCGGTGACGAACAGCACCCCGAGCCCTGCGAGTTGACCCTCCCCGAGCCGCTCACCGACCCCGACGTGGACGCCTTCCTCTGCTACGCGGAGTGGGACGCGCCCTGGCGGTACGGCATGGAGAACCTGCTCGACCCGATGCACGGCGCGTTCCTGCACCACGAGTCGCACACCATGTACGACGGCGACACCACGGCCAAGTTCCGTATCCGCGAGACGGAGCGCGGCTACTTCTTCGAGAAGACCGACCAGCGGGGCGTGAACTTCGACTGGGTCGAGCTGTGCCGTACGGGCGTCGACTGGGTGGACCTGTCCATCCCGTACCCGCCGTCCGCGGGCCCCGGCGGCCCGTTCGGCATCGTCGGCATGATCTGCCCCGTGGACGAGAAGCGCAGCGGCGTCTTCTTCTGGCGCTACCGGCGTGTGCAGGGCTGGGAGCGGGACAGCTGGCGCTTCCTGTACCGCACCCTCATCGAGGAGCGGCACTGGGCGGTCCTGGAGCAGGACCGCACCATGCTGGAGCGGATGCCGCGGGACGCCGACCAGGCGGAGAACCTCTACCAGCACGACCTGGGCGTCGTCCGCCTCCGCCGGCTGTACCGCGCGGCGGCCGAGGAACAGGCCGCGGCCCTGGCGGCGAAGGGATAGACCCCGGGGGGAGGGGCCCGGACCGACGGGCCCCTCAGGCCGCCCCGTCCGCGTCCTCCGCCCCCTCCGCCTCTGCCGTCTCCAGGGACCGCTCCAACTTGCCGAGCAGGCGCGCCAGTTGACGGCACTCGGCGGGGCTCAGCCCGGCCAGCATGCGGCGTTCGTTCTCCAGATGCTCGGTGAAGAGCTCGTCGATCTGCTTGCGGCCCTCCTCGCTGAGCCGCGAGTGCACCACCCGCCGGTCCTCGGGGCCGCGTTCGCGCACGATCAGCCCGTCCTTCTCCAGCCGGTCGATGCGCAGCGTCACCCCGGCCGAGCTGATCAGGCCGGAGTCCGCCAGCTCGCCCGCCGTCCGCCGGTACGGTGCTCCCGCCCTGCGCAGCGCGGTGAGCACGTCGAAGCCGGCCATCGAAATGCCGTACTCCTCCAGGGGCTTGGAGATCTGCGCCTGGTAGCGGATGAAGCTGCGGTGCAGCCGCGCGAACACCTCCAGCGGGGAGGTGTCCAGCTCGGGCCGCTCCCGCCGCCAGTCCTCGACGATGGACGCCACGGCGTCCCGGCGTGCGTCCGCGGTCCTCTTCCGGTCCATTCGGGCGTTCCTCCCTGCGACAAGTCCCCGTCGCTGCCGTACCCCTCGACAGGGAAATCTTAGCCCTCAAGTGATGCGGCCCGGTCCGCGTCGGGCGCCCGCGCAGGTGTCACTCCCGCTCCACCCACCCCTCGTACTTCTCGGCCAACGCATCCAGCGCACCAAGCACTTCCGCCCCGAACCGCGCTACAGGCCCCTCCAGGACCACCAGCCACTGCGCGTCCTCCGCGTCGTCCTCACCGGCCAGCGCCTCGCGCACCACCTGCGGCTCCTCGGGCAGGCCGAAGCCGTCCGCCAGTTCCTCCGCCACGTCCTCGGCCGCGTCCCGGTCCGGCAGCACCAGGATGTGTCGTACGTCAGTCACCCGGCCATTGTCCGCGAGACCGGCGGGCGCAGGTCACAGGGCCCCGGGCGGCCGGTCGCCCCGGCCTGTCGGAGCGGCGTGGGATGCTTGTCCGCGATGGCCGGGAACAGCAAGAAGACCAACGACGACGCCCTCGCGCCGCTCACGCTCGCCGTGGGCCAGGAGGAGCTGCTGCTCGACCGCGCCGTGCAGGAGGTGGTCGCCGCGGCCCGCGCCGCCGACGCCGACACGGACGTGCGGGACCTGGCCTCCGCCGACCTCCAGCCCGGCACGCTGGACGAGTTGACGAGCCCCTCGCTGTTCGCCGAGCGCAAGGTCGTCGTCGTGCGGAACGCGCAGGATCTGGCGGCCGACAGCGTCAAGGACGTGAAGGCGTATCTCGGCTCGCCCGCCGAGGAGATCACCCTGGTGCTGCTGCACGCCGGCGGCGCCAAGGGCAAGGGGCTGCTGGACGCGGCGCGCAAGGCCGGGGCCCGCGAGGTCGCCTGCGCGAAGCTGACCAAGCCGGCCGACCGGCTCGCCTTCGTGCGCAACGAGTTCCGCCGTATCGGCCGCTCCGCGACCTCCGAGGCGTGCCAGGCCCTGGTCGACGCGATCGGCAGCGATCTGCGCGAGCTGGCCTCCGCGGTCACGCAGTTGGCGGCGGACGTCGAGGGCACCATCGACGACGCCGTCGTCGGGCGGTACTACACGGGCCGCGCCGAGGCGTCCAGCTTCACCGTCGCGGACCGCGCGGTGGAGGGCCGGGCCGCCGAGGCGCTGGAGACGCTGCGCTGGGCACTGGCCACCGGCGTCGCGCCGGTGCTGGTGACCAGCGCGCTGGCGCAGGGCGTGCGCGCGATCGGCAAGCTCGCCTCCGCGCCGCGCGGCGCCCGGCCCGGTGACCTCGCCCGCGATCTGGGCATGCCCCCGTGGAAGATCGACCGGGTGCGCCAGCAGATGCGCGGCTGGAGCGCGGACGGGGTGTCGACGGCGCTGCGCGCGGTGGCCGCGGCCGACGCGGCGGTCAAGGGTGGCGGCGACGATCCGGAGTACGCGCTGGAGCAGGCCGTTATCACGATCGCGGGGGCGGCGCGTTCTCGCTGAGCGCGTGAGCCGTTTCGTGTGCCCCGCGGCTCTGTGGGGCGGGTGCGGCTCGCACTGTGGTTTTGCGCAGTTCCCCGCGCCCCTTATCCGCGCAGTTCCCCGCGCCCCCTGATCGCGCCGTTCCCCGCGCCCCCTGGACAAGAGGAAGGCCCCGCCTGCGCTCTGGGGAAGAGCGAGGCGGGGCCTTCGTCTGATCAGAAATCGCGTAGCGATCCTTTTACGCCGCACCCGCGTGGCGAACGCAGGCCGCGTGCGGCGCCTGTTCACAGAAGAGCTGTGAGCCAGAGGTCGGCGCGCGGCGGAATGAGAGGGCCCGCCGTGGACCGCGCCGGCCGATGAGAGCGGGTCAGCCCTTGAGGGAGGCGACCTTGCTGGCGAGGGCCGACTTCTTGTTGGCCGCGTTGTTCTTGTGCAGAACACCCTTGCTGACGGCCTTGTCGAGCTTGCGGTCCGCGAGACGCTGGGCCTCGAGGGCCTTCGCGCTGTCGCCGGCGGCGACGGCCTCACGGGTACGGCGGATGGCCGTCTTCAGCTCGGACTTGACCGCCTTGTTGCGCTGGCGCGCCTTCTCGTTGGTCTTGATCCGCTTCATCTGGGACTTGATGTTCGCCACGAAAGAGCCTTTACGGTTCGATGATTTCCGTTCAGAGACCCTGCCGACCGGCGCTCTCTTGCGAGGGAACCGGCAGCAGGCACAGTGGCCCAGCCTACCAGCGGCCCTCTCCCGCCTCCCAATCCCGGCGGAGCCCCTCGCGCATGGGACCATGGGGGCACCGACGTGACCGACGCAGCGACCCGACAGGACCCTGAGTGCCCGCGACCCCATCGAACGTGCCGGAGCCGAGCCGTACCGACCCGGCGCTGATCCGTAACTTCTGCATCATCGCGCACATCGACCACGGCAAGTCGACGCTTGCCGACCGGATGCTCCAGCTCACCGGGATCGTCGAGGACCGGCAGATGCGTGCCCAGTACCTCGACCGGATGGACATCGAGCGCGAACGCGGCATCACGATCAAGTCCCAGGCCGTACGCATGCCCTGGGCGCCCACGGACGCCAAGGACAGCCCGCACGTCCTCAACATGATCGACACCCCGGGCCACGTCGACTTCACGTACGAGGTCTCCCGGTCCCTCGCCGCGTGCGAGGGCTGCATCCTGCTGGTCGACGCGGCACAGGGCATCGAGGCGCAGACGCTCGCCAATCTCTATCTGGCGATGGAGCACGAGCTCCAGATCATCCCGGTGCTGAACAAGATCGACCTGCCCGCGGCGCAGCCGGAGAAGTTCGCCGCCGAGCTGGCGCACCTCATCGGCTGCGAGCCGGAGGACGTGCTGAAGGTCTCGGCGAAGACCGGCGAGGGCGTCGGGGAGCTGCTGGACGAGGTCGTCAAGCTGGTGCCGGCCCCGGTCGGCGAGGCGGACTCCCCGGCCCGCGCGATGATCTTCGACTCGGTGTACGACGCCTACCGCGGCGTCGTCACGTACATCAAGGTCGTCGACGGCTACCTCGGCAGGCGCGAGAAGATCCGGATGATGTCCACAGGGGCGCAGCACGAGCTCCTGGAGATCGGCACCAACTCGCCCGAGATGACCCCGGTCGAGGGCCTCGGCGTCGGCGAGGTCGGCTATCTGATCACCGGTGTGAAGGACGTCCGGCAGTCCAAGGTCGGTGACACCGTCACCCGGCTGAACAAGGGCGCGACGGAGCAGCTGCCCGGATACAAGGACCCCAAGCCGATGGTGTTCTCGGGGCTCTACCCGATGGACGGCTCGGACTATCCGCTGCTGCGCGACGCGCTCGACAAGCTGCTGCTCAACGACGCCGCGCTGACGTACGAGCCGGAGACCTCGGCCGCGCTCGGCTTCGGCTTCCGCGTCGGCTTCCTCGGCCTGCTGCACCTGGAGGTCATCCGGGCGCGCCTGGAGCGGGAGTTCGGCCTCGACCTGATCGCCACGGCGCCGAACGTGATCTACCACGTGACGATGGAGGACGGCGAGGAGCACATCGTCACCAGCCCGACCGAGTTCCCCGAGGGGAAGACCGACAAGGTCACCGAGCCGATGGTGAAGGCGACGCTGATCGCCCCCAGCGAGTTCGTCGGCGCGATCATGGAGCTGTGCCAGAGCCGCCGCGGCAACATGCAGGGCATGGACTATCTGTCCGAGGACCGGGTGGAGCTGCGCTACACGCTGCCGCTCGCCGAGATCGTCTTCGACTTCTTCGACGCGCTGAAGTCCAAGACCCGCGGCTACGCCTCCCTCGACTACGAGCCGTCCGGTGAGCAGAACGCCGACCTGGTCAAGGTCGACATCCTGCTGCAGGGCGACAAGGTCGACGCCTTCTCCGCGATCGTGCACAAGGACAAGGCCTACTCGTACGGCACCCGCATGGCGAACAAGCTGCGCGAGCTCATCCCGCGGCAGCAGTTCGAGGTGCCCATCCAGGCGGCGATCGGCGCCCGCGTCATCGCCCGCGAGACGGTCCGCGCGATCCGCAAGGACGTGCTGTCCAAGTGCTACGGCGGCGACATCTCCCGGAAGCGGAAGCTGCTGGAGAAGCAGAAGGAGGGCAAGAAGCGGATGAAGGTCGTGGGCCGGGTCGAGGTCCCGCAGGAAGCCTTCATCGCGGCGCTCTCCACCGACGACAGCACCGGCGGCGAGACGAAGCCCAAGAAGTAGCCCGCTCCGCCCCGTCCGCCCCCGTTGTCCCGGTGTTCCCGGGGCGCGGGGGCGGAGTGCTGTCCTGCGCCGTGTGACGATCGCGGGGTGATCCGGGAGTGCTCGTGTTCCGACGACGGCCCTCCCCTTACATCAGCGGACTCGGACGCCTAGGCTGACCGGCACTCAAGAGTTACTCGTGAGTCATCAAGCAATGGTGCTGCTGGGCCCGGAGGATGTCGTGAGCGACGCACAACCCATGACCGAGAACCGCCCGCCCTCCGTGGCGGCACTCTTCCTGGAGCGGGTCGAGTCCACGCCCGCGGCGGAGGCCTACCGCTATCCCGTGCCGCCCGCCTCGGGGGACGGCCCCGACGAATGGCGCTCCTACAGCTGGGGCGAGGCCGCCCGGCACGTCTTCGGGATCGCCGCCGGCCTGATGGACCTGGGGGTGAACCCCGAGGAGCGGGTCGCCATCGCCTCCAACACCCGCGTCGACTGGATCCTCGCCGACCTCGGAATCCTGTGCGCGGGCGCGGCCACCACCACGGTCTACCCCAGCACCAACACCGAGGAGACGGCGTACATCCTCGCCGACTCCGACAGCCGCGTGCTGATCGCCGAGGACGTCTCGCAGCTCGCGAAGGTACGGGAGCGGCGCGCCGAACTCCCGCACCTGGCGCACGTCGTGCTCATCGACCCGGAAGGGTCCGAGGAGGGCGCGGGGGAGGACCCCGAGGGCTGGGTGCTCACCCTCGAGGAGCTGGAGCGGCGCGGCGCCGTCTACCGGGAGAAGAACCCGGAGGCCATCAAGAACACGGTGCAGGCGCTGCGCGCCGACCAGTTGGCGACGCTCATCTACACCTCCGGTACCACCGGGAAGCCGAAGGGCGTCCGGCTGCCGCACGACTGCTGGTCGTACATGGCCAAGGCCATCGCGCAGACGGGCCTCGTCACCAGTGAGGACGTGCAGTACCTCTGGCTGCCGCTGGCGCACGTCTTCGGCAAGGTGCTCACCGCGGGCCAGATCGAGGTCGGGCACGTCACCGCGGTCGACGGCCGGATCGACAAGATCATCGAGAATCTGCCGGTGGTGCAGCCGACGTACATGGCCGCCGTGCCGCGGATCTTCGAGAAGGTCTACAACGGGGTGGCGGCGAAGGCGAAGGCCGGCGGCCCCGCCAAGTACAAGATCTTCCAGTGGGCGGCCGGCGTCGCCCGCGAGTACGCGAAGGTCACCCAGGACAACTTCCGCCGCACCGGCCGGAACACCGCGCCCGCCGGGCTCAAGGCCAAGCACGCCGTCGCGGACCGGCTCGTCTACGCCAAGCTGCGCGAGGCGTTCGGCGGCCGGCTGCGGGCCTGCGTCTCCGGCTCGGCCGCGCTGGCACCGGACATCGGCTTCTTCTTCGCCGGCGCCGGCATCCACATCCTGGAGGGCTACGGCCTCACCGAGACCAGCGCCGCCAGCTTCGTCAACCCCGGCGAGGCCTACCGCACCGGCACCGTCGGCAAGCCGCTGCCCGGCACCGAGGTGCGGATCGCGGAGGACGGCGAGATCCTGCTGCGCGGCCCCGGCGTGATGGCGGGCTACCACGGCCTGCCGGAGAAGACGGCCGAAGTCCTGGAGGACGACGGCTGGTTCCACACCGGCGACATCGGCGAGCTGTCCGACGACGGCTACTTGAAGATCACGGACCGCAAGAAGGACCTGATCAAGACCTCCGGCGGCAAGTACATCGCGCCGGCCGAGGTCGAGGGCCAGTTCAAGGCGCTCTGCCCGTACGTCTCCAACATCCTGGTGCACGGCGCCGACCGGAACTACTGCACGGCGCTGATCGCCCTCGACGAGCCGTCCCTGCAGGCCTGGGCCGACGAGCAGGAGGGCCTGAAGGGCAAGCCGTACTCCGAGGTCGTCACCTCCGACGCGGTGCGCGAGCTGATGGACGAGTACATCGAGCAGCTCAACGGCACGCTGCAGCGCTGGCAGACGATCAAGAAGTTCCGGGTGCTGCCGCGCGACCTGGACGTGGAGCACGGCGAGCTCACGCCCAGCCTGAAGCTCAAGCGCCCCGTCGTGGAGCGGGAGTTCGGCGACCTGATCGAGGAGATGTACGCGGGCTCCCGCGAGGCCTGACGCCCGCCCGTCCGCACGCGGTCTGCCCGGCCCGGTTCACGGCATCCGGCCGGGCAGCCGCTCGGAGAGCTCGCGCAGCACGTCGGCCATGCGGGCGACGTGCTGCGCGAGCTCCGCCGCGTCCGGCACCGGGCCGGTCCCGCCGTCCTCGTCGGAGCTCGGCTCCGCGGCCTCGCCGGACAGCTGCCGCTCCACCGCGCCGAGCCGCTCGGCGAATTCGTCGAGGCGGCCGCGCTCGACCGCGAGCAGCCGCTCCAACTGCCGGTTCTTGCGGTGCAGTTCGAGGAAGACCGACACCTTGGTGCGCAGCACCCACGGGTCGAAGGGCTTGGTCAGATAGTCGGCGGCGCCCGAGGCGTAACCGCGGAAGGCGTAGCCGGCGTCGGCCGCCGACTCCGCGCCGGTCAGAAAGATGATCGGCACGTCCTTGGTCTGGTCGAGCCGCTTGATGTGCGAGGCGGTCTCGAAGCCGTCCATGCCGGGCATCAGCACGTCGAGCAGGATCAGCGCGAACTCCTGGCGCAGCAGCGCCTTCATCGCCTCCTCGCCCGAAGTGGCCCGCACGAGCGGCACGTCCAGCGCGCCCAGCACGGCTTCCAGGGCGACGAGGTTGTCCTCCATGTCGTCGACGAGCAGGATGCCCGCGTCGCCGTGCGGGGCGGTGTCCGTGGTCCCTTGGGTCATTTCTGCCTCGTGGAAGATTGCGGGTCGAGCAGCGCGAGCACCGTGTCGAGGAGCCGGCGGGTGTCGACCGGCTTCGGCACGTATGCGGACGCGCCCGCGGTCAGGGCAAGTTCACTGTCGCCGGGCATCGCCTGGGCGGTCAGGGCGATCACCGGCAGCTGCGCGAAGCGCGGGTCGGCGCGCATCGCGCGCATGGCTTCGCAGCCGTCCATCACCGGCATCATGATGTCCATCAGGACCAGGTCGACCACGGGGTCGCGGTCGAGACTGTCGATGCCGTCGCGGCCGTTCTCGGCATAGCGCACCGCCATGCCGACCCGGCCCAGCACGTGGGTGAGGGCGAAGACGTTGCGGATGTCGTCGTCGACGATCAACACCCGTGCCCCGCCCAGGATTTCGGCCGCCCGACCCTGCTGCCAGGGGCCGAGGGTCGGCACCTCGTCGCGTGCCACCCCGCCGGCGTCCTGAGCGGGAGGCTCCTGCGCGGGGAGGTCCTGCGCGCCGCCGTCCTGCCGGGGGAGGCCCCGCGCCGGGAGGTCCTGCGCGGGGAAGTCCTGTGCGGGGACGGAGGGAACGGGAAGCGTGGCCGCCTCCGGCTCCGCGGGCACGTCCGCCGGGTCCTTCGCGGGCACCGCGGTGGCGCCCGCCTCCTCGCAGCTGTTCGCGGCCGGTACGTACAGCGTGAACGAGCTGCCCCGGTGCGGATCGCTCTCCGCCGTGATGCGGCCGCCGAGCAGCGCGGCCAGCTCGCGGCTGATGGACAGCCCGAGCCCGGTGCCGCCGTACGTACGGTGGGTGGAGCTCTCGGCCTGCTGGAACGCCTCGAAGATGTGCGGCAGCCGGTCGGCGTCGATGCCGATGCCGCTGTCGGACACGGTGAAGGCCAGCATGTCCCCGCTCTCGCCGTCCTCCTCCCGGTCCACGAGCGCGACGTGCAGGGCGACGGTGCCCTCGGCGGTGAACTTGAAGGCGTTGGAGAGCAGATTGCGCAGGATCTGCTGGATCCGCCGCTCGTCCGCGTGCAGATCGCGGGGCGCGTTCTCGGCGACGGTCACGGAGAAGCCGAGGCCGCGGTCGAGGGCGAGCGGACGGAAGGTCTCGTGCACGTAGTTGAGCAGCTTCAGCAGCGGAAGCCGCTGCGGGCGTACGTCCATCCGGCCCGCCTCGATCTTCGACAGGTCCAGCACGTCGCTGATCAGCTGGAGCAGGTCGTTGCCCGAACGGTAGATCGTCTGCGCGAACTTGACCTCTTTGTCGGAGAGATTGCCCGACTCGTTGTCCGCGAGCAGCTGGGCGAGCACGAGCAGGGAGTTCAGCGGGGTGCGCAGCTCGTGCGACATGTTCGCCAGGAACTGCGACTTGTACTGCGAGGAGGCGGCCAGCAGGGCGGCCTTCTCGGACAGTTCGGTGTTCGCGCGGACGGTGTGCAGGGCGACGCCCATGGTGTGCACGAACTGGTCGAAGAAGGCCAGGTGGATGTCGCTGAACGTACTGAAGGAGGCGAGCTCGACCACGCCGAGAACACGTTCCTCGTACAGCACCGGCAGGATCACCACACAGGCCGGCGCGGCGGCCCCCAGCCCGGAGGCGATCGGCAGATAGCCGGGCGGCACCTCGGTGAGCAGCACCCGGCGGCGCTGCGAGGCGACTTGGGCGATCAGCCCGCTGCCCGGTGTGCCCGGCAGCGGCCGCTCGCCCACCCGGTACAGGGACGTGCCGTACCCGGCGACGTACGACAGCCGGGCCGGCTCGGGGGCGGCCTCGGCCTCCGGGGACCCGGCGAGGTAGAACGCCCCGAACTGGGCGTCCACCAGCGGTGGAAGCTCCCGCATGATGAGCTCGGCCACGTCCCGGATGTCCCGGCGGCCCTGCATCAGGGCGGCCAGCCGGGTGATGTTGGACTCCAGCCACTCCTTGGCGCGGGTGGTCTCGCGCAGGTCGGACACCATCCGGTTCACCGCCTCGGCCGCGTCCCGCCAGCTGCCGGACAGCCCGCTCGTGGTGGTGTGCGGGGCGCTGGCCGCGGAGCGGCGGCCGCCCTCGCCGTCCTCCTCCGCGGCCCTGGTCACCTCGCTGGTGAACAGGGACAGCTGATCGGTCATCCGGTTCACCGTGCGGCCCAGCAGCCGGAGTTCGCCGCGGACGGGGCGGCCGGACTCGGACAGCTGCACGCGCTGGGACAGGTCGCCGTCGGCGATGGCGGACAACACCCGGGTCGCGTCGGCACGGGTGGCGAGGAGGGCGTCAAGGAGCGCGTTGACGGCGTGCACCGAGTCCGCCCACTCCCCCCTGCCGGGGCTCTCGCTCAGCCGCTCGTCCGTCCTGCCGTGCCGCAGTATGCCCCTGTGCACATTCCGCAGTTCACCCGAGAAATGCCGGGAGCGCGCCGCGACATCGTTCACGGCGCGCGCCAGCTGCGCGGGAATGCCCAGGCCGGCGGCTTCCGGCAGGGCAACCTGTGCGGTGAAGTCGCCGTCCCGCAGCGAGTGCAGCGCGTGCAGCACGGGCCGGAGTTCGGAAGCGCGCACCCACGTGTCCCCGGCGTGTTCCCCGGGAGGCGCGGCGGTTTCTGCAGCCATGGACAGCCACCACTTCCGTAACTCGGTGCGTACGAGCGCCGTCAGTCTGTCACTCTTGCGGTACCGCGCTGGACCCAATGACAGAACTCCTGGGAGTTGCACGTGGGGACGATGCCAAGGCAGCGAGCGGCTGCCACGGAGGGGGCCGGTGGCGTGCAGCCACCGGCCGGTGCCGCGCCCCCGTCACGTCCCGCGCAGCCCCTGACCGCACCTGCGGCCCGGCCCGCCGAGCCGCCCGGCGGGATGCCCTCCGCCGCAGCTCCGGCCGCTTCCGCGGGCTCAACGGCCGCCCTCTCCGCCCCTGTCGGACCCGCCGCCCCCGCCGAAGGCCCGCACCGCACCGTCCGCACCGAGCTGCCGGGCAACTCCCTCGCGGCGTCCGCCGCCCGCACGTTCGTGCGGGCCGCCCTCGACGGCTGGGGGATGAAAGGGGCGCCGGCCGACGACGCGGTGCTGCTCGTCAGCGAGTTGGTGACGAACGCCGTGGTGCACGCGGGCACCGCCGTCGAGCTGGAGTGCCGCGACGAGGCGGGCACCCTCCTCGCGGAGGTCTCCGACGGCCATCCGGCGCGGGCCGTCGCCACCCGGGGCCGCCCCGGAGCGGACGCCGCGTACGGGCACGGGCTGCAGCTCGTCGCCGGCATAGCCGCCGAGTGGGGCATCAGTTACCGCCGGACGCGCAAGACCGTCTGGTTCCGCATGGAGCCGGAGGGCGCCGGGACCGGACTCCCGCAGCCCGGCCGGGACGCGTACGGAGAGACGCCCTCCGGCGTCGACCACGGTGCGCTGCTCGCCCCCGTCGACCGCCGCACGGGAGCGCCGCGGTCCGGCCCGTACTGGGTCAGCCACGGCGCGCTGTCCTTCCTGGCCGAGGCGTCCGACATGCTGGCAGGGCAGACCGACGAGGACATGGTCGCCTCCCTGGCGGGGCAGTTGCTCGTGCCGCGGTTCGCCGACTGGTGCGCCGTCTGGCTGGACACGCCGGGGGATCCGGGACCGCCCCGGCTGGCCCGCGTGTGGCACTCGCAGGAGAACCGGCTGCACGAACTGCGGGCCGCGCTGCAGGCGGAGCTGCCGCCGCGGACGCTCTCGGCGGTGCCCGGACAGGCCGTTCCGCTGCCCTGGCCGGGCGAGGCCTCGGCGTACGGGCCGGGCGGCGCCGCCGTCACGTGCGGCCTGGTGGCGGGCGGCAGAACCGTTGGCTCACTCGCCATCGGCCGCGCCGGGCTGACCAAGGTCGCGGGCGAAGTCCTCGCCATAGTCGAGGACTTCGCCCGCCGCGTCGCCCTCGCCGTGCTCTCGGCCCGCCGCTACACCCGGCAGGCCACCATCAGCAAGGTGCTGCAGCGCGGACTGCTGCCCACGGGCGAGGTCGCCATCCCCGGCGTCGACACCGCCGTCGTCTACGAACCGGCAGGCGAGGGGTCCTGGGCCGGCGGCGACTTCTACGACTTCTTCCGCACCGCCGACGGACACTGGCGGTTCGCCCTCGGCGACGTCTGCGGCAACGGCCCCGAGGCCGCCCTCGTCACCGGCCTCGCCCGCCCCGTACTGCGGCTGCTGGCCCGCGAGGGGTACTCGGTGCCGGAGGTGCTGAACCGGCTGAACCGTGAAGTGGGCGAGCAGGCCCGGTTCCTGTCCCTGGTCTACGGCGAACTCGTGCTGCGTTCCCCGGCGGACGGCGGCGGCGCGGAGTGCACGCTCGTGTGCGCCGGACATCCGCTCCCGCTGGTGCGCTCCGCCGGGGGAGAGGTGCGCGCTCCGGCCGTGCCGCAGCTGTTGCTGGGCGTCGTCGAGGACGTGGCGTACGAGAGCCAGACGTTCACGCTGGCGCCGGGCGAGACGCTGCTGTGCGTCACCGACGGGGTGACCGAACGGCGCGCCGGGCGGCGGCAGTTCGACGACGGGGACGGGCTCGCCGCGATCCTCTCCGAGTGCCGTGACCTCGACGCCACCGGTACGGCCCACCGCGTGCGCGACACCGTGCACGCCTTCGCCGCCGAACCGCCGACGGACGACCTCGCCCTGCTCGTCCTCCGGCTCCCGGAGAGCTGAGCCGCCCGGCCGGTCAGTCCACCAGGTCGCGGACCACGGCGTCGGCGAGCAGCCGGCCGGCGAACGTGAGGGCGGCGCGGCCCTGTTCGTACGCCGCCGCGTCCAGCAGCCCGTCGTCCAGCGCGGCCCGTGCCGCCTTCGCCCCGGCCGGGGCGAGCAGTTCGAGCGGGCAGCCCTCCACGAGCCGCAGCTCCAGCAGGATCCGCTCGACCCGCCGGTCCTCACTGGTGAGCAGCTCACGGCCCGCGCCGGGCGACCGGCCCGCCGTGAGGGCCTGCGTGTACGCCGCCGGATGCTTGGCGTTCCACCAGCGCACCCCGCCGACGTGGCTGTGCGCACCGGGACCCGCGCCCCACCAGTCGGCGCCCGTCCAGTACAGCTCGTTGTGCCGGCACCGGGCCGAAGGGTCGCCGTCCAGCGCCCAGTTGGACACCTCGTACCAGGTCAGACCCGCCGCCGACAGCATCTCGTCCGCGATGATGTAGCGGTCTGCGTGTACGTCGTCGTCCGTCATCGGCACCTCGCCGCGCCGGATGCGCGCCGCCAGCCGCGTCCCCTCCTCGACGATCAGCGAGTACGCCGACACATGGTCGGGGCCCGCCCCCAGCGCGGCGCGCAGCGTGGCCCGCCAGTCGTCGTCGGACTCGCCGGGCGTGCCGTAGATCAGGTCGAGGTTGACGTGGTCGAAGCCCGCGGCGCGGGCCTCCGCGACCGCCGCCTCGGGCCGCCCCGGCGTGTGGGTGCGCTCCAGCACCCGCAGCACGTGCTGCCGGGCGCTCTGCATGCCGAAGGAGATCCGGTTGAAGCCGCCCGCGCGCAGCCCGGCCAGCGACTCGGGGGTGACGGAGTCCGGGTTGGCCTCCGTGGTGACCTCCGCGTCCGCGGCCAGCCCGAACTCCTCACGGATCACGCCCAGCACGTACGTCAGGTCCTCGGCGGGCAGCAGCGTCGGCGTACCGCCGCCGACGAACACCGTCGACACCTGCCGCGGATCGTCCCCGAGCACGCGGCGCGCCAGCCGGATCTCCCCGGCCAGCGTGCGCGCGTAGTTCTCGCGAGACGCGACCGCGCCGTCCCGGCCGCGCAGCTCGTCCGCGGTGTACGTGTTGAAGTCGCAGTAGCCGCAGCGCGTCGCGCAGTACGGCACGTGCAGATAGAAGCCCAGCGGCGCGGTGGAGCCGAGGGCCTCGGGCGGGAGCGAGCCGTCGTCGGGCACGGGTTCGCCGTCGGGCAGTACGGAGGGCATGCGTCCCATTGTCCGGCACGCGCGCGGAAGCCCGCCCCGCCGCCCCGCCCCTACGGAGCCGTCACGAAGTCGATCAGCTCCTCGACCCGCCCCAGCAGCTCCGGCTCCAGGTCCTTGTACGAGTGCACCGCGCCCCGGATCCGCCGCCACGCGGCGCCCGTGTTCTCCTCCCAGCCCAGCGCACGGCACACGCCCGTCTTCCAGTCCTGCCCGCGCGGCACCCGCGGCCACCCCGCGATGCCGAGCGAGGACGGCTTCACGGCCTCCCAGATGTCGATGTACGGATGGCCGCACACCAGCACGTGCTCGCCGGTGACCTCCGCCGCGATCCGGGACTCCTTCGAACCGGGCACCAGATGGTCCACCAGCACACCCAGCCGCGCCTCCGCGTCGGGCCCGAACTCCCGCACGATCGCCGGGAGATCGTCGACGCCCTCCAGATACTCGACGACGACGCCCTCGATCCGCAGGTCGTCGCCCCACACCTGCTCCACCAGCTCCGCGTCGTGCCGGCCCTCCACGTAGATCCGCCCGGCGCGTGCGACCCGCGCCCGCGCCCCCGGCACGGCGACGGACCCGGACGCCGTACGCCGCGGGCCCGCCTGAGCCGCGCCCTCCTGCGGACGTACGAGCGTCACGGTCTTCCCCTCCAGCAGGAACCCGCGCGGCTCCATGGGGAACACCCGGTGCTTGCCGAAGCGGTCCTCCAGCGTGACCACCGGGCCCTGCGCCGACTTCTCACAGCGGATCACCGCACCGCAGAAGCCGGTCGTCACCTCCTCCACGACCAGCTCGGGGTCGGCGGGCACCTCGGGAACGGCCTGCGGCTTCTTCCACGGCGGCGTCAGATCTGCGTCATATTCACGGCTGCGCATACCGCCATTCTTCACCGGCGTCCCCCGCCAACAGGCAAGGGGCACGCGCGAACAAGGGGCGCGGGGAACGGCGCAGATAAGGGGCGCGGGGAACTGCGCAAACCACAGCGCAAGCCGCACACGCCACACGAACCGCCGCACAAGCACGAAGCGTCAGCCGGCGCGCCGCACCAACTCGTCCCGCTGAGCCCGCACGAAGTCCGCGCCGACAACGGCGCCATGCCCCGGCACATACACCGCGTCCTCGCCGCCCAACTCCAGCAGCCGGTCCAGCGCGTCCGGCCACCGCGCGGGGCTCGCGTCGGAACCCGCCTGCGGCGCACCCGACTCCTCCACCAGATCTCCGCAGAACACCACCGGCGGCGCCCCCTCCGTACCCGGCACCAGCACCACCAGGTCGTACGGCGAGTGCGCGGCCCCCATGGCGACCAGCCGCACCGCGCGTCCGCCCAGGTCCACGCTCAGCTCGTCCGTGACCGGATACCGCGGCACCACCAGCACGTCGAGGGCCTCGGCCACCGCCTCCGGTTCCGCCCCGTGCGCGGCGGCCGAGGCGCGCAGCGCCTCCCGCTCCGCGGAGCTGCCGAGCAGGCCGGCGAGCCCGTCGGCGCCGTACACCCGTGCCCCCGCGAACGCCGCCGTGCCCAGTACGTGGTCGAAGTGCGGATGCGTCAGCACCACGTGCCGCACCGGGAGTCCGGTGAGCTCGCGCAGGCCGGTGCGGATCTCCGCGCCCTCCCGCAGCGAGGCCCCCGTGTCGATCACCAGCAGTCCGTCGGAGCCGGCCACGGCACCGGCCGTCGCATCCCAGTGCGGCAGCCTCCGCCGCCACACGCCGGGGGCCGGCCGCTCCCACCGGGACTGCTCTGCCTCTTCACATCGTGCCGCCATACAACGACGCTATCCGCAGCCGCCCGCTGCGGCGCGATACCGTCGGTCCGGCACGTCGGTCCGGGCCACCTTGCCCCGGCCAGGACGACCGGCCGTACACTGGCTCAGGGGAAGTTGGCACTCCCCCGGTGAGAGTGCCAGAACTGGAAGACCGGAGCAGCGGCCGGACGGGAGGTGCGCCAGATGCTCAACGAACGCAGGCTCGAGGTGCTGCGCGCCATCGTCCAGGACTATGTCGGCACGGAAGAGCCCGTCGGGTCCAAGGCCCTGACGGAGCGGCACAACCTTCAGGTCTCTCCCGCGACGGTGCGGAACGACATGTCCGCACTGGAGGAGGAGGGGTACATCGCCCAGCCGCACACCAGCGCGGGCCGTGTCCCCACCGACAAGGGATACCGCCTCTTCGTCGACAAGCTGGCAGGCGTCAAGCCCCTCTCCTCGCCCGAGCGGCGCGCCATCCAGAATTTCCTGGACGGCGCCGTCGACCTCGACGACGTGGTGGGCCGTACGGTGCGGCTGCTCGCGCAGCTGACCCGGCAGGTCGCCGTCGTCCAGTACCCCTCACTCACCCGCTCGACAGTGCGGCACGTGGAACTGCTGTCACTCGCGCCCGCCCGGCTGATGCTCGTCCTGATCACCGACACCGGACGCGTCGAGCAGCGCCTCATCGACTGCCCGGCCCCCATCGGCGAGGCCACCCTGGCCGACCTGCGGGCCCGGCTGAACAGCCGGGTCGTCGCACAGCGGTTCACGGAAGTGCCCTCGCTGGTGCAGGACATGCCGGAGGCGTTCGACGCGGACGACCGGGGCACCGTCTCGGCCGTCCTGGCGACGCTGCTGGAGACGCTGGTCGAGGAGACGGAGGAACGCCTGATGATCGGCGGCACCTCCAACCTCACGCGCTTCGGCCACGACTTCCCGCTGACCATCCGGCCGGTGCTGGAGGCACTCGAGGAGCAGGTCGTGCTCCTCAAACTGCTCGGCGAGGCAAAGGATCCGGGCATGACCGTACGGATCGGGCATGAGAACGCTCACGAGGGCCTGAGTTCCACATCTGTCGTATCAGTCGGCTACGGTTCGGGCGACGAGGCAGTCGCCAAACTCGGCGTGGTCGGACCGACCCGCATGGATTACCCCGGAACGATGGGAGCTGTACGCGCAGTGGCACGGTACGTCGGACAGATCCTGGCGGAGTCGTAAGTGGCGACGGACTACTACTCGGTCCTCGGCGTTCAGCGCGACGCCTCGCAGGACGAGATCAAGAAGGCTTTCCGCAGGCTGGCGCGCGAGCTGCACCCGGACGTCAATCCGGATGCGGACACCCAGGACCGCTTCAAGGAGATCAACACCGCCTACGAGGTGCTGTCGGATCCGCAGAAGAAGCAGGTCTACGACCTCGGCGGTGACCCGGCCTCCGGCGCCGCGGGCGGCGGAGCGGGCGGCTTCGGCGGCGGCTTCGGCAACTTCTCCGACATCATGGACGCCTTCTTCGGCACCGCCTCGCAGCGCGGCCCGCGCTCGCGCACCCGGCGCGGCCAGGACGCCATGATCCGGCTGGACATCGACCTGGACGAGGCCGCGTTCGGCACGACCAAGGAGATCCAGGTCGACACCGCCGTCGTGTGCAACACCTGCACCGGCGAGGGCGCGGCCCCCGGCACCTCCGCGCAGACCTGCGACATGTGCCGAGGCCGCGGTGAGGTCTCGCAGGTCACCCGGTCCTTCCTGGGCCAGGTCATGACCTCGCGGCCGTGCCCGCAGTGCCAGGGCTTCGGCACCGTCGTGCCGACCCCCTGCCCCGAATGCGCCGGAGACGGGCGCGTCCGGTCGCGGCGCACGCTGACCGTGAAGATCCCGGCCGGCGTCGACAACGGCACCCGCATCCAGCTCGCGGGCGAGGGCGAGGTCGGCCCCGGCGGCGGCCCCGCCGGCGACCTCTACGTCGAGATCCATGAGAACTCGCACCCGGTCTTCCAGCGCCGCGGCGACGACCTGCACTGCACGGTCACCATCCCGATGACGGCCGCGGCCCTCGGCACGAAGGTGCCGCTGGAGACGCTGGACGGCATGGAAGAGGTCGACATCCGGCCCGGCACGCAGTCCGGCCAGTCGGTGCCGCTGCACGAGCGCGGTGTGAAGCACCTGCGCGGCGGCGGCCGAGGCCAGCTCATCGTGCACGTCGAGGTGCTGACCCCGACGGGCCTGGAGGCCGAGGAGGAGGAGCTGCTGCGCCGGCTCGCCAAGATGCGCGGCGAGGAGCGCCCCCAGGGCCAGTTCCAGCCGGGCCAGCAGGGCCTGTTCCACCGCCTCAAGGACGCCTTCAACGGCCGCTGACGAGCGGTTCGTTCCACGCCGAGGGCCCCGGGGACTCCCCGGGGCCCTCGGCGTATTCGCATGCGGCGACCGTGACAGGATGTGGCCATGTCGTCCGCGCTGAGCAAGCTCTCCGAGCTGATCTATCACCCCATCGTGCAGGCACCGATGGCCGGCGGGGTCTCCTGTCCCGAGCTGGCCGCGGCCGTCAGCGAGGCCGGCGGTCTGGGGTCGCTCGCCGCGGGCTACAAGACGCCCGAGGCGATGTACGAGGAGATCAAACAGCTGCGGGGGCTGACCTCCGCGGCGTTCAACGTGAACCTCTTCATGCCGCAGCCGCCCACCAGCGACCCGGCCGCCGTCGAGGTGTACCGCGACCAGCTCGCCGGCGAGGCCGCCTGGTACGAGACGGCGCTCGGCGACACCGACCGTGACGGCGACGACGCGTACGAGGCGAAGCTGGCCATCCTCTTCGACGACCCGGTGCCCGTCGTCTCCTTCCACTTCGGCTGCCCGGTGCGCAGCGTGCTGGAGCGGTTCGCGCGGCTCGGCACCGTCACCGTCGTCACCGTCACCTCAGTCGCCGAGGCCCAGGCCGCCGAGTGGGCCGGCGCCGCGGCCGTCGTCGTCCAGGGCGTCGAGGCCGGCGGCCACCAGGGAACCCACCGCGACGACCCGCACGGCGACGGCCCCGGCAGCAGCTTCGGACTGCTGTCGCTGGTCACCCAGATCAAGGAAGCCGTGCAGCTTCCGATCATCGCGGCCGGCGGGCTGATGCGCGGCGGCCAGATCGCCGCCGTCCTGGCCGCCGGTGCGAGCGCCGCGCAGATGGGCACCGCCTTCCTGGTGTGCCCCGAGTCGGGCGCCAACCCGCTGCACAAGCAGGCCATGACGAGCCCCCTCTTCACCCGCACCGAACTGACCCGCGCCTTCTCGGGCCGCCCCGCACGCGGCCTGGTCAACCGCTTCATGCGCGAACACGGCCCGTACGCGCCGGCCGCCTACCCGGAGCTCCACTTCCTGACCTCCGGGCTGCGCAAGGCCGCGGCGAAGGCCGGCGACCCGCAGGGCATGGCGCTGTGGGCGGGCCAGGGTCACCGCATGGCCCGCGAACTGCCGGCGGCGCAGCTCATGGAGGTGCTCACCGCCGAACTGGCCGTGGCCCGCGAGGGCATGGCCCTCTCCCCGGGCGGCCCCGCGTGACCGCCCCCGTCTTCCTCGCCGACCCCGCGCAACTGGCCCTCGGCACCGTCGTACTGGACGGCCCCGAGGGACGGCACGCGGTATCCGTACGCCGGCTGCGCGCGGGCGAGGAGCTCGTGCTCACCGACGGCGCCGGGACGGGTGCGTACGGCACGGTCACCTCCGTCGAGGGCAAGGACCGGCTGGAGGTCGAGGTCACCGACGTACGCGCCGAGCCCGAACCCCGGCCGCGGCTCACCGTCGTCCAGGCACTGCCCAAGGGCGACCGCGGCGAACTCGCCGTCGAGACGATGACCGAGACCGGCGTCGACGCGATCGTGCCGTGGGCCGCCTCCCGCTGCGTCACCCAGTGGAAGGCCGAACGCGGCCTCAAGTCCCTTGCCAAATGGCGCAATACCGCCCGCGAAGCGGGCAAACAGTCCCGCCGCATGCGCTTCCCCGAAGTCGCCGACCTCGCCTCCACCAAGCAGGTCTGCGAACTGCTGTCGCGCGCCGCGCTGCCCGCCGTGCTGCACGAGGAGGGCGCCGAACCGCTCGCCTCCGCGCCGCTTCCCGCCGACGGCGAGCTGGTGCTCGTCGTCGGCCCCGAAGGCGGCGTCTCCCCGGAGGAACTCGCCGCCTTCGCCGAAGCCGGCGCGAAGCCGTACCGGCTGGGCCCGAGCGTCCTGCGCACCTCCACCGCCGGCACGGCGGCGACGGCGCTGCTGATGGGGCGTACGGGCCGCTGGGGCTGACGGCTGCGCCTGCTGACGGGTCGGCTGGACTGACGGGCCGCCGGGGTTGACGGGCCGCCGGGGTTGGCGGGCGGGGCCCGCTGAGACGTGGGGCACAATGCCTGAGGCGCTACTCCGGTACGCGCCCCGTGCGCCAGCCGTACGTCCTGACAGCGGTCCGAAAGGAAACCTTCGTGATAGTCGTCGCCGGTGAGGCCCTGATCGACCTCGTACCGCAGAACGCGGGCGACGAGAGCGGCGAAATGCCCGCACTCGCCCCGCAGTTGGGCGGCGGCCCGTTCAACACCGCCGTCGCGCTCGGCCGGCTCGGCGCACCCGTCGCCTTCTGCTCGCGCGTCTCCACCGACAACTTCGGCGAAGCGCTGCTGGGCGCGCTCCGCGACGCGGGCGTCGACACCTCGTACGTCCAGCGCGGCAGCGAACCGACCACGCTCGCCGTGGCCACCATCGGCGCCGACGGATCCGCCGGCTACTCCTTCTACGTCGACGGCACCGCCGACCGGCTGTTCGCCGTCCCCGACGCGCTGCCCCAGGGCACCCGCGCCGTCTCCTTCGGCACCTGTTCGCTGGTCCTGGAGCCCGGCGCGAGCGCGTACGAGGAGCTGATGCGGGACGCCGCGGGGCGCGGCGTCTTCACCGCGCTGGACCCCAACATCCGTGCCGGGATCATCCCGGACGCCGACGCGTACCGGGAGCGGTTCCGCGCGTGGCTGCCCCACACGGGACTGCTGAAGCTCTCCGAGGAGGACGCGGAGTGGCTCGGCGGCACACCCAAGGAATGGCTGGCCGCCGGGCCCGCCGCGGTCGTGCTGACCCGCGGCGGTGACGGGCTGACCGTGCACACCGCCGACGGCGGCGAGGTGAACGTGCCGGGCGTACGGGTCGACGTGGCCGACACGATCGGCGCGGGCGACACGGTGAACGCGGCGCTCCTGCACCGGCTCGACGCGCACGCGGGCGGCGCGCTGACGCCCGACGCGGTGCGGGCGCTCGGCGAGGAGGACTGGCGCGACGTCCTCACCTTCGCGGCGCGCGCGGCGGCGATCACGTGCAGCCGCGCGGGGGCGCGGCCGCCGTACGCGTCGGAGCTTGCGATGTGAGGTGGGGGTTCGCGGCGTGCGGGGGCGCTCGCGCTGTGCGGTGCTGTGGTGCGGGTGGGGGCGGGGTTTGCCGGTGTGCGGGGGTGGGGGTGGTGGCTCCGGGGGACCCCGGGACGCATGATTTACGGGCCGCGCCCCCGGTCATGTTCGGGCCGGGCCCACATTGGCTGTGCACGGCCCGAAAATCACGCTCTATTGTCCCGGGGCGCCCCCTACACCCCCACCCCCACCCGCGACCACGCAAACGGTGGGGGTGGGGGAGGGACGAGGACCCGCTCCGCGCTCCGGTCCCCACCTCCCGCCCCGGTGTGGGCAGCTGGTCCGCTGTGCGCTGTGGGGCCAACGCCCCACCTCGGTGTGGGCGGCTGCAACCAATGCGCGGAACGCTCCCACCCCGGTGTGGGCACGCGGTCCGCCAAGGGGCGGAACGGGTGGGCACACCGGACCGCACCCGCGCAGGGAACGCACCCCGCACCCAACGCAGGCGCACCCGCGCCCCGATGAGGGCTTGCCCCGCACAGGAGCCCGAGCCCCGCTAAGGGGTTGCCCCGCACCGCGAGGAGGGGGGCACCCGCACAAGGGCCCCTGCCCCAAAGACGGTTGCCCCGTACAGGAAAACGCGTCCCGCAAGGGCCCCCGCACCCTGCAAGGGAACGCACCCCGCAAGGGGGCCCCGCACAGGGGAGGGGGCGAAGGGGGCGAAGAACCGGGGAGCAAAGAGGGGCGTAGCCCCACACGCGGCCGACTCTCACCTACCGACGCCCCCACGACGGTGGGACCCTCCCCCCATGGGGGCCAAAAGGAAAAAGCGGAGGACACGCTTACTGTTCGCCACAGCGGCAATCGGCGCCACCGTGGCCATAGGCACGGCCTGTGAACCGACGGCCGACGGCCTCAACTCCGCCGCCGTCGCACTCACCACCGACCAGACCGGCACCCGCGCCCTGGAGCGCACCGGCCTCAAGGTGCAGTGGATGAGCTGCACTTCGCAGACGGGGGAGCGTTCCCCGACGAAAACGCAGGGCACGAGCAACAGTTCCGTACGCAACGTCGCCACGGTCGACTGCCAGGGCGAGACCACCGACAACAAGAAGATCACCCTCAAGGGCCGGGTGACGGAGGAGCGGAACGGCCGCTGCGTACGCGGGAATCTGACCGCGCGCGTCGCGGGCAGCACCGTCTTCCAGGCGAACGTTCTCGGCAACTGCGGCGCGCCGCCGTCCACGGGCAGGCCCACCGCCACCCAGACCGAGGAGCCCGAAGAGCCGGGCACCCCGCGCCCCACCGTGACGCAGACCGTACAACCGCCCACGCCGACCCAGGAGCCGACGACGCACCCGCCGAACACCCCGCCGGTGACGGTCACCGTGACGGCGTCCCCTGACCCGCCCCCGGGAACCCCCAGCCCGGACCCGCCGCCCACCTGCGGCTGTGAGGACGACGCGAAGCGAGCGGGCCACTCCTGACCGGCTCCGCCCGTACGGAACGCGCGCCGCCCCGTACGGCGACCCGTGCGCGCGAACCCGTGTCCGCGCCCCGATACCATGCGGGCATGGCTGGAGAACCCCAGGCTGACTGCCTGTTCTGCAAGATCGCCGCAGGTGAGGTTCCGGCCACGGTCGTCTCGGAGACGGAGACGACGGTGGCTTTCAGGGACATCAACCCGCAGGCGCCCACCCACGTGTTGGTGATTCCGCGGGAGCACTACGCGGACGCGGCGACGCTCGCCGCCGCCGAGCCCGCCATCGCCGCCGACGTGCTGCGCGAGGCGGGCAACGTCGCCGAGCAGGAGAAGATCGTCGCCGCGGAGGGCGGCCCCGGCACGGGGTACCGCATCGTTTTCAACACCGGCGCGGGCGCGGGCCAGACCGTGTTCCACGCGCACGCGCACGTTCTCGGCGGTCGCGGCCTCGAGTGGCCTCCCGGATAACGGCCGCCGTACACACCAGCGAACCACAGGCGGGAAATCCAGTTGTCCGTACGAGAGTTGGTCGTGCTCGGCACTGCCAGCCAGGTCCCGACCCGGCAGCGTAACCACAACGGCTATGTGCTGCTGTGGGACGGCCACGGCATCATGTTCGACCCCGGCGAGGGCACGCAGCGGCAGATGCTGCGGGCCGGCGTCGCCGCGCACGACCTGACCCGGCTGTGTGTGACGCACTTTCACGGCGACCACTCGCTGGGCCTCGCGGGCGTCATCCAGCGGATCAACCTGGACCGGGTGCCGCACCCCGTCACCGCGCACTACCCGGCGAGCGGCCGCCGCTTCTTCCAGCGGCTGCGGTACGCGACGGCGTACAAGGAGACGGTGCAGCTGCGCGAGGAACCGGTCCGCGAGTCCGGCGTCCTCGCCTCACCCCAAGACCCGGACCCCGCCCCGCCGTTCACCCTTTCGGCGCGCAAACTGTCCCATCCCGTCGAGGCGTTCGGCTATCTGCTCGTCGAGCCCGACGCGCGCCGCATGCTGCCCGACCGGCTCGCCGCGCACGGCATCAGCGGTCCTGATGTCGGCCGGCTCCAGCGGGACGGCGAACTGAACGGCGTACGGCTGGAGGACGTCAGCGAACAGCGGCGCGGCCAGCGGTTCGCGTTCGTCATGGACACCCGGCTGTGCGAGGGCGTGTACGAACTGGCCGAGGGCTGCGACCTGCTCACGATCGAGTCCACGTTCCTCGACGAGGACGCCGATCTGGCCAAGGAGCACGGCCACTTGACGGCGGGTCAGGCGGCGCGCGTGGCCGCCGAGTCGGGCGTCCGCAGCCTCGTCCTCACCCACTTCTCGCAGCGCTACACCGACCCGTCGGCCTTCGCCGACCAGGCCCGCGCGGCAGGCTTCGAGGGCGACCTCACCATCGCCTCCGACCTCGCCAGAATCCCCGTCCCCAAGCGCCGCTAGCCGCGCCCGCTCCCGCCCCATGTGCCCACAACAGCCCGGTACGGTCCGGCCATTGGTACGAAGCGCCGAGCCCGCGGGGCCACCCCGTACGGGTGGGCGCGGCCCCTGTACGGTTCAACCCCCAGCGGGGCGCGGATCCCTGCGCGGGGCAGCCCCCCCCAGCGGGGCGCGGGTCCCTGTGCGGGGCCCCTTACGGGGTGCGTTTCCCTGTACGGGGCAACCGTCTTTGGGGCAGGGACCCTTGTGCGGGTACCCCCTCATCGCGGTGCGGGACCTTGTGCGGGGCAAGCCCTCAGCGGGGCGCGGGTGCGCCTGCGTTGGGTGCGGGGTGCGTTCCCTGCGCGGGTGCGGTCCGGTGTGCCCACCCGTTCCGCCCCCAGGGCGGACCAGCTGCCCACACCGAGGTCTCACCCCCTCCCACCCTCACTGTTTGCGTGGTCGCGGGTGGGGGTGGGGGTGTAGGGGGCGCCCCGGGACACTACAGCGTGATTTTCGGGCCGTGCACAGCCAATGTGGGGCCGGCCCGTACGGGAGGGGGAGCGCGGCCCGTAAATCATGCGTCCCGGGGCCCCCCGGAGCCACCACCCCCACCCCCGCACACCGCAACACGCCCCCATCCAGGCGCGGGGCGTCCCGGACGCGGCCTACTTCCTCCAGAGCGCCGAACCGTACGAGGACGGCTGGCGCCTCCTCTTCTCCTGGGACGACATGATGGCCGTCCAGGAGAGCGGCTGCGGCGACTGGCGGCCCGACTGGCTCGCCCCCACCTGCCCGGCCCTCGTCCTGCACGCCGCCCACTCCACGATGCTGCCCACCGCCATGGCCCACCACCGCCCCGCCACCCGTCGCGTGGAGTTCCCCCACACCACCCACTGGATCCACGACGACGCCCCGACGGACTTCGCCACGGTGGTCGCCGACTTCCTCCGGATGGTGTGAGGCCGGCGCGGGCAGCGTGCGCGAGGAACAGCACCGGGAGACACGCTCAGTCCGTCCGCTTCCACTCCCTGACGTCAGCCAGTAAAGGCCCCTCGGCATTCAGCGCGCCTGCCGTATGGAGGACCCAGCGCAGCTCGTCACAGCCGAAGAATGATTCACCCCAACTGTCGACCCAGACACGGACATTGCCGTCGGCCGTCACGGTGATATCCCACCAGGACCATCCCCTCGACTCCTCGTCGGGATCGAACCGGTACAACCACTCCTGCACCGTCCAGGCCCGGGTACCGGGCAACTGCAGATAGCGCTCTTTCCCCCGACGCGCGAAATCCGGCACCGGCGTACTCACGGCTCCACTCACCGCACTGAACCAGACGGGGACCCCCTCCAGTGGGAGGTCCCGGTCGTCGAAGGACTGCGTAAGCCCCAGATCCAGGGCGGCAGCAATTGCCGCGCGGACGCGGCGTCCGTATTCAGCCGCGAGCCCCTCCGGCCCGACCTCGAACACCGACAGCACGGGTGGCGCACCGGTCACGTCGTGCCGGCCTCGCAGGCGACTCCGTTCCGAACCGAGGCTTTCGAGGTCGTGGATCATAGCGGGACGGAGTCACCTTTCTTGCCTACTGGCGCAGAACGGGCCGCAGTGCAGCGGCACTTGGTGGCGAAAGCCCGGGGGTCGCCGAGGTCACGTCATGTGAAGCTGCCCTGCTCAAGTATCCGCGCGCCCCACGGCTCGCCACATGCGGGGCAGTTCTCCGCGTACGCATGACCGGCCTCCCTCTCCCGGTCCCGGGGCCGAAGAGGAGACCGGTAACAACGTGCTCGTGAGCGATTGTCCGCACGCTTGCGTGGCATCGCAGGCACATCATGTTGCGCGATTCCCCCACGACGGCGCCGGAAAGACAATCCGTGTCCTGAGGATCCATGGCCAACAACTCGTCCAGCAGCTCGAGATCGCTGCCGTCGCTCCAATGCAGGAGGTAGTAGGCAGGGGCTCTGCTGCGAGAAAAGGAGACCAGGATCCGGCGCATCCGAGGGTGACGTGCGAGCTCTCTGTCTTCCCGCTCGTCGAAGCTGCCGTCCGGCCGGTCGCCCACGCAGACCCCGGCCGGCAAGTACGCAGCCCTGAACTCCCCGAGCCTCACGACCAGCCCGCCCATCGTGCACATCGCCGCCGAGGTGACCAGCCGTCAAGAACGGCACACCGAGCCCGCTTGTTGCCCCCGGGCGGAACTCGTAAATGCGGTGGACAATGTGAGCCGTCTTCCGGCTGCTGGGGAGCGACCCCAGCGCTTGGACTCCGCTCGCTCATGCGACCTTTACGGCGTGCGGGCCGACGCTCACGGTGATGTCGACATGGCCGCCGAGGGCGGCGGCGTAGGCGCGCAGGGTCTCCAGCTCCATGGCATCGACATCGCCGTTCTCGATCTGCGAGACACGGGACTGGGAGACGCCGATGACAGCGGCGACCTCGGCCTGGGTCTTGCCGACCAGCTTGCGCAGCTCCCGCAGGTGATAGCCGGTGACCTGGGCGTCCAGCGTGGCATCCGCCTGGTCCTGGAGCCGGGGATCGTCCATCTCGGGATTGCGTCGACGTGCCTCTGCCTTCACGTCCTGCCAGCGACGGGCGGGGCTCATGGCTTGTCTCCCTTCGAGGACCGTTCCTGTGACGCTTGCCTTTCCTCGCGATAGGCGGTGTAGCGCTTCTCTGCGAGAGCGATCGCTTCCGGATACCACTGAGACCAACGGCCTGCCTTGTCGCCCGCCACCAGAAAGACCGCTTCGCGGTCGGGGTCGAAAACGAACAGTAAGCGCAACTCGCTACGCCCGCGGGAACCAGGCCGCAGTTCCTTGAGGTTCGGCAGTTCACTGCCGGTCAGAGTGTCGACCAAGGGGCGGCCCAGTGCTGGACCGACAGTCGCCAACCGATCGATGGCGCGCTCCACCAGCACAGCCGTTTCCGGATCGGAATCGACCAGATCAAGGAACCACTCGTCGACTGGCTCCAGGAGCACGATTTCCCACGCCACGCGGCCAATATAACCCACGACTCATACTTCTGCCAGGGCCGGCATCCTCGTCGCAGCAGTGGCCCTGCGGACTGGGGCCTGCGGCGTCACGTTCTCCGAGGTCATGGCATGGAGGCCCAGGTGAGCCGGATAGTCCGCACGATGGACCCCTCACCGCGCCGCGGCTGAGGGGCGAAGCGGGTCACTGGCCGTGTGCGGGTGGCGGCCGTGCGGGCCGCTCCGCGTGGGGTGTTACCGGTTCACAAGCGTCTCCGGGACCCGGTTCATGTGCCGCTGCCGTAGGGGCGGGTGAGGGCTTCCCCACGCCCCTCATCGGGGCGCGGGTCCCTGTGCGGGGCAACCCCTCGTCGGGGCGCGGGTCCCTGTGCGGGGCAGCCCCTCAGCGGGGCGCGGGGGCCCTGTGCGGGGCAACCCCTCGTCGGGGCGCGGGCGTTGGGTGCCGGGCCCTGCGGGGCGGGCGGTACCGGGGCGCGTGGGCTGGGTGCGTGGGGGACAGACCTGGCGGGTGCGGTCCGGTGTGCCCACCCGTTCCGCCCCTTGGGCGGACCAGCTGCCCACACCGAAGTTTCCCTCCGCCGTTTGCGTGGTCGCGGGTGGGGGTGGGGGTGTAGGGGGCGCCCCGGGACAATAGAGCGTGATTTTCGGGCCGTGCACAGCCAATGACGGGCCGGCCCGGACGTGACCGGGGGCGCGGCCCGTAAATCATGCGTCCCGGGGTCCCCCGGAGCCACCACCCCCACCCCCGCACACCGCAACACGCCTCCACCGCCGCACCGCAACACCGCAAGCGCCCCCGCACCGCAGCACCGGAACACCGCACAGCGCGAGCGCAAACGCGTCACCGCATCAGTTCCATGAACCGCTCCAGCCCGATGTTGCCCCCGGACACGATGACCCCCACCCGCCGCGGCAGCGGGTCGAGGTGGCCCGCGAGGAGCGCCGCGAGCCCCGTCGCTCCGCTCGGCTCGATCACGATCTTGAGGCGTTCGAAGGCGAGCCGCATCGCCGCGCGGATCTCGTCGTCGGTGACCAGCGTGACGCTCTCGACGAGCCGCTGGTTCACGGAGAACGTCAACTCGCCCGGGGTGACGGCGCCTTGGCCGTCGGCAATCGTGCGGGGCACGGAGTCGAGGGTGACCCGGTGCCCCGCCTCCAGCGACCGCTTCGTGTCGTCGCCCGCCTCCGGCTCGACGCCGATCATGCGGATGCCGGGCTGCAGCCCCGTCGCGGCCGTGGCGGATCCGGCCATGAGGCCGCCGCCGCCCACGGGGACGAGGAGCGCGTCGAGTTCGCCGGCCTCCTCGAGGAGTTCGAGCGCGGCCGTGCCCTGGCCCGCGATGACGTGCGGGTGTTCGTACGGCGGCACGATGGCCAGTCCGCGCTCTTCGGCGATGCGCCCGCCGATCGCTTCGCGGTCCTCCGTGTAGCGGTCGTAGGTGACGATTTCCGCGCCGTAGTCGGCGGTCGCCTCCAGCTTGGAGCGGGGGCTGTCCTCCGGCATGACGATGACGGCCTTCGTGCCCAGCTCGCGGGCGGCGAGGGCGACGGCCTGGGCGTGGTTGCCGGAGGAGTACGCGGCGACGCCGCGGGCCCGCCGTTCCGGGTCGAGGCGGGACACCGCGTTGTACGCGCCGCGGAACTTGAACGCTCCGACCCGCTGGAAGTTCTCGCACTTCAGGGCGACTTCGGCACCCACGAGGCGGTCGAGCGTGCGGGAGCGGAGCACCGGCGTACGGTGCGCCGCGCCCTTCAGCTGCTCTGCTGCCGCACGGATGTCGTCCAGAGTGACGGGTGAGGCGGTTGCGGGCACGGAGAGCTCCCTGAGTGCGTCGTACGACAGTGACGCTCAGGGAAGGTAGTACATCGGGTTCGGGATCTTGTACGTCTTTGCCGCGTGCCCGCCCCGGAGGTCGCTGTACTGGTCGCCGAAGTTGCCCAGGATGTCGTAGCCCTGCGACTCGATGTGCTTCCGGGTGCCCGACTTGTACTCGATGGTGGTGCAGTCCGCGCCGCAGGACAGGTAGGGCGGCGGGTTCTCCTTGTTCTTCAGGTAGAAGTGCGTCTTGTCGACGGGGGCCTTGTAGCCGGCGTTCTTGAGGTTCCGTACGCTCCAGTCGCGCTGGTGCTCCTTGCGCCCGGTGAGGAAGAAGACCGTGACGCCCTTGCTGTGCGCCCAGTTGACGAGCTTCTTCATGCCGAATACGGGGTGCATGTCGGTGGTCCGCAGGTAGTCGTCCTGCGCCTTGTCGGAGAAGGCGTAGTCGACGCGGCGTTCGAAGTTGTACGTCAGCAGCGTCGTGTCGTCGACGTCCAGCACGATGGCGGGCTTCCCGGAACCGGAACCGGAACCCGAACCGGAACCGGAAGCAGGACCGGAACCCGAACCCTTCGAATCCGACCCGCCCTCCAGCGCATGCCGCAGATCCCGCTGCGCCCCCGCCGCGATGCCGCGGGTCTGCTCGGCGTACGCGCTCTTCGGCGACGCGTAGTGCTCGCCGTCGGAGGTCTCGGTGTCGCCGTAGTACGCCTCGATGCGGTCCTTCACCTTGTCGAGGTTGGGGATCTCCTTGTCGCTGCGCGGCACCGCGTGCTCCGCCGTGGCCTGGCCGATGCCGAAGAGGGCGGTGCCGGCGACCGCTGCGGTGACCGCCGCGGCGGCGAGGCGCGTGCGCTGCGTACGAAGGGAGAACCGGGCCATCTGTGCACTCCTGACGGTGAGTCGGACATGACATTGGGGCTGCTGACCGAAGGGAACGTAGCAGCCACTCAGGCCCCTATCTACGCGCGGAGATGCAACATTTTGTTAAATGCTCGCCCGCCGGGAGCAGTGGCCCCGAAGAGATCGCCGGCCGTCACCGGCCCGAGGCGCGCCAATGAACGCCCAACGCACCTCTTGACCCCGGGTGTTCGGCATCCATAGCCTCCATTCTCATACATGGACGTCATCTACATACGGAGACTCCCTGATGACGAACGCAGCGCGCACCGCGGCCCGGCTGCGCGACGGAATGGACCGCAGCGTCCTCTCGTTCCCGCTCACCAGCTTCGCCCGTGACGGTTCTCTCGACGCGGACGGCTACCGCGACTATCTGGCCGGGCAGGTCGCCACCCGGCCCGGCGCGCTCTTTCCCGCCTGCGGCACAGGCGAGTTCTTCTCCCTCGACGAGGACGAGTACCGCGAGGTGATCACGGCGGCCGTCGAGGCGGCCGACGGTACGCTGCCGGTCGTCGCCGGGGTCGGCTACGGGTGGGCCCAGGCGGCACGCTTCGCGGCCATCGCCGAACAGGCGGGCGCCGACGCCGCGTTGGTGCTGCCGCACTATCTGGTGAAGGGGCCGCAGGAGGGCCTCGTCGGCCAGCTGCGGCAGCTCGCCTCGCGTACGGACCTGCCGCTGATCGCGTACCAGCGGGACCAGGTCGCGTACACCCCCGAGTCGCTGCGCGCGATCGCGGAGATCCCGAACGTCATCGGGCTGAAGGACGGGCACGGCGACCTCGACCGGCTCCAGCGCCTCACCCTCTCCGCGCCGGACGGCTTCCTCTTCTTCAACGGCGCCTCCACGGCGGAGATGCAGGCCAAGCCGTACGCGACGGTCGGCGTGCCCGCGTACTCCTCCGCCGTGCACGCCTTCGCGCCGGAGATCGCCGACGCGTTCTTCACCGCCCTGCACGCCGGCGACGACGCACAAGTCGACCTGCTGCTGCGGGAGTTCTACGTACCGCTCGTCGAACTGCGGGACCGGGTGCCCGGGTACGCCGTGTCGCTGGTCAAGGCCGCGGCGCGGCTGCGCGGCCGCCCGGTGGGGCCGGTCCGTGCGCCGCTCACCGACCCCGTGCCCGCCGACCTCGACGAGCTGGAGAAGCTGCTGAACACGGGACTGGACCTCATCACCGGAGCCGCCCGATGACCGCATCGGCCCAGCACACCGGCCCCGCGCCCTCCGGTGCGGCCCCGGCCCCCGCGTCCCTGACGGTCACCGCCGTACGGCTCACGCCGATCCTCATCGCCGACCCGCCGCTGCTCAACACGCAGGGCGTGCACCAGCCGTACACGCCGCGCCTGATCGTCGAGGTGGACACCGCCGGCGGGCACACGGGGCTCGGTGAGACGTACGGGGACACCAAGTACCTCGATCTGGCACGGCCGTTGGCCGAGCGGCTGCCCGGGCATCGGATCACGGATCTGAACGGGCTCGTGGAACTCGCCGCGTCCGTCGAGGTGGACGCCGACCGCGTCGCCGGCACCCTCGATGTGGGCGGGCAGCGTGGAGTGCAGACGGCGGACAAGCTGCGGCTGTCCGTCGTCTCCGCCTTCGAGGTCGCCTGCCTCGACGCCCTCGGCCACGCCACGGGGCTGCCCGTGCACGCCCTGCTCGGCGGCAAGGTGCGCGACCGCGTCGACTACAGCGCGTATCTCTTCTACCGCTGGGCCGGACACCCCGGCGGCGCGGGCGAGCCGGACGACTGGGACGCGGCGACCGGTCCGGCCGGCGTCGTCGAGCAGGCCCGGCGGCTCGTACGGGAGCACGGCTTCGGCTCGTTCAAGCTGAAGGGCGGCGTGTACCCGCCCGACGAGGAGATCGCCGCCGTCCGGGCGCTGGCCGAGGCGTTCCCCGGCATGCCGCTGCGGCTCGACCCCAACGGAGCCTGGAGCACGGGCACTTCGCTGAAGGTCGCCAGGGAGCTGCGGGACGTCCTCGAATATCTGGAGGACCCCACCACCGGAACAGCGGCCATGGCGGAGGTCGCCGCGGGTGCGGAGGGGCTGCCGCTCGCCACCAACATGTGCGTGACCACCTTCCCGGAGATACCCGAGGCCTTCACCACGGGTGCCGTACAGGTGGTGCTCAGCGACCACCACTACTGGGGCGGCCTGCGCAACACCCGTGAACTGGCCGCCGTGTGCCGTACGTTCGGCGTCGGCGTCTCCATGCACTCCAACACCCACCTGGGCATCAGCCTCGCCGCCATGACCCATGTCGCGGCCACCGTGCCCAATCTGCACCACGCCTGCGACAGCCACTACCCCTGGCAGACGGAGGACGTCCTCACCGAGCGGCTGACGTTCTCGGACGGCGCCGTCACCGTCTCCGACGCGCCGGGACTCGGCGTCACCCTCGACCGCGAGAGGCTCGCCGTGCTGCACCGGCGCTGGCTGGACGACGACGGCCGGATGCGGGAGCGGGACGACGCGGCGGCCATGCGTACCGCCGACCCGTCCTGGACGGCCCCCACCGTCCCCCGCTGGTGACGGCGGCCCCGCGCCCCGCTTCGGGGCGCGGGAAACGGCGCGAACAAGGGGCGCGGGGAACTGCGCAAACCCCAGCGGGTCCGCACCCGTGAACGCTCACCCCCCGAGCCCGAACCGGCACACCAAGCGGCACCCGCAACGGCACCCGAACCGGCACACAAGGTGGCACCTCGGCGCAGAGGCAACGTACGGCACACTGGCAGCACCGCGACGACAGGACGGTCGGGGAGCACAGGGCAGGCCGTACGGAGGGTGCGAAGTGAGCGGGACGGGAGCGGACACGGGCAGCGGCGGCGCCGACGGCGGACGTGTGCCGCCCGGCGCCGCGGCAGGGCCGGGCGGCTGGTTCGACCCGCTCGCCGCGCAGCGCGGCCCCGGTGACCCGCAGTGCGACGTCTACCTCACCGGGACCGTCTTCCTCGACATCGTCTTCACCGGCCTCGACTCGGCCCCCGTACGCGGCACCGAGACCTGGGCCCGCGGCATGGGCTCCAGCCCCGGCGGGGTCGCCAACATGGCGACCGCGCTGGCCCGGCTCGGCCTGCGCACCTCCCTGGCAGCGGCGTTCGGCGACGACATGTACGGCGACTACTGCCGCGAGTCCCTGGAGCGCGGCGAGGGCATCGACCTGGCGCTGTCCCGCACTGTGCGCGGCTGGCACTCGCCGGTGACGGTGTCCATGGCGTACGAGGGCGAGCGCACGATGGTCTCCCACGGCCACGCGGCGCCGCCCACCGGCGAGCGCCCGCCCGCCGACTCGGCCACCGCGTACGACCCGAGCGCGCCCGCGTGCCCGCCGCCCGCGCGGGCCTGCGTGGCGTCCCTGGTGCCCGGCGGACAGCAGGAGTGGATCGCCACCGCGGCCCGCGCCGGCAGCCGGATCTTCGCCGACGTCGGCTGGGACGAGACGGGCCGCTGGGACCTCGCGGGCCTGCCGGGACTGGGGCACTGCGAGGCCTTCCTGCCCAACGCCGGGGAGGCGATGCGCTACACCCGCACCGACTGCCCGCGCGCCGCGGCCCGCGCGCTCACCGAGCACGTGCCGGTCGCCGTCGTCACCCTCGGCGCGGAGGGCGCGTACGCGGTCGACGGCCGTACGGGGGAGACCGCCGAGGTCCCCGCGATCGGCGTCGAGGCGCTCGATCCGACCGGCGCGGGCGACGTGTTCGTCGCCGGCTATGTGCTGGGCTCCCTCGCCGGGTGGCCGCTCGCCGACCGCACGGCCTTCGCGGGACTCACCGCTGCGCTGTCCGTGCAGGAATTCGGCGGTTCGCTGTCGGCGCCCGGCTGGGCGGAGATCGCGGCCTGGTGGCGGCACGTGCGCGCGTACGCCGACCAGGACCCGCGTACGCAGCGCCGGTACGCCTTCCTGGACACGCTGCTGGCCGGCTGCGGCAACCGCGGTCCGCTGCCCCGGGCCGTTCCGACCATCGGCTTCCGTCCCGGGCCACCGCCCGGCAGCTAATTGCTTGCCGGGCTGTCACCGCCGCGTCGTAGTCTGGGTATCGAAGGTGCCGCACAGCACAGAGAGGGATGAGCAGGCCCCAGAGGCCGCCCATGACGCAGACAACGACCAACCAGTCCGGGAGCGAGCAGGAGACGGCGCGCTTCTCGGTTCCCGCCAAGCACCCCATGGTCACGGTGCTCGGCTCCGGCGACTCCCTCCTCCGTGTGATCGAGGGGGCCTTTCCCTCCGTCGACATCCACGTCCGGGGGAACGAGATCACCGCCTCCGGCGACGCCTCGGAAGTCGCCCTCATCCAGCGGCTGTTCGACGAGATGATGCTGGTGCTGCGCACCGGCCAGCCGATGACGGAAGACGCCGTGGAGCGTTCCATCGCGATGCTGCGCGAAGGGGGGAACGGCAGCGGTGAGCAGGGCAGCGAGACGCCCGCCGAGGTGCTCACGCAGAACATCCTCTCCAACCGCGGCCGCACGATCCGCCCCAAGACGCTCAACCAGAAGCGGTATGTCGACGCGATCGACAAGCACACCGTCGTCTTCGGCATCGGCCCCGCCGGCACCGGCAAGACCTATCTCGCCATGGCCAAGGCGGTGCAGGCCCTGCAGGCCAAGCAGATCACCCGCATCATCCTGACCCGCCCCGCGGTCGAGGCCGGCGAGCGGCTCGGCTATCTGCCCGGCACGCTCTACGAGAAGATCGACCCCTATCTGCGCCCGCTCTACGACGCGCTGCACGACATGCTCGACCCCGACTCCATCCCCCGGCTGATGGCGGCCGGCACGATCGAGGTCGCGCCCCTGGCGTACATGCGCGGTCGTACGCTGAACGACGCGTTCATCATTCTCGACGAGGCGCAGAACACCAGCCCCGAGCAGATGAAGATGTTCCTGACCCGGCTCGGCTTCGACTCGAAGATCGTCATCACCGGTGACGTCACGCAGGTCGACCTGCCCGGCGGCACCAAGAGCGGTCTGCGCCAGGTGCAGGACATCCTCGACGGCGTCGACGACGTGCACTTCTCGTATCTGAGCAGCTCCGACGTCGTCCGCCACAAGCTCGTCGGCCGCATCGTCGACGCCTACGAGCGTTACGACGAACGCAACGGCACCACCAACGGCACCGGCAATCCGAAGGCGGGGTCCGCCGACGACGGCGGCCACCGCGGCTCCGGCAACAGAAAGCGCTGAGACACCCGCACCATGGCGATCGACGTCAACAACGAATCCGGCACGACAGTCGACGAGGACGCCCTCCTCGACATCGCCCGCCACGCCCTGGGCCGGATGCGCATCCACCCGCTCTCCGAGCTCTCCGTGATCGTCGTCGACGCCGACGCGATGGAGCAGCTGCACCTGCAGTGGATGGACCTGCCGGGCCCGACCGACGTGATGTCCTTCCCGATGGACGAGCTGCGGCCGCCCGCCCGGGACGAGGAGGAGCCCCCGCAGGGCCTCCTCGGCGACATCGTGCTCTGTCCCGAAGTGGCGGAGAAGCAGGGCGCGGACGCGCCCACGGAGCACTCCATGGACGAGGAGCTGCAGCTGCTCACCGTGCACGGTGTGCTGCACCTCCTCGGCTACGACCACGAGGAGCCCGGCGAGCGCACCGAGATGTTCGGGCTGCAGGCCGCGATCCTCGACAGCTGGCGCGCCGACCGGGGCCTGGAGGGCCCCTCCCCGGCGCCCACCACCACCTCGTGACCGCCCAACTCATCGCGTGGGCCGTGCTGCTGGTGGTGGTGGCATGGCTGGCGGCCTGTGCCGAGGCCGGTCTGGCCCGCACCACCAGCTACCGCGCGGACGAGGCCGTCCGCCAGGGCCGGCGCGGCGCCGACCGGCTGGCGCTGGTCGCGGACGACCCCACCCGCTATCTCAACCTCGCGCTGCTGCTCCGCGTCGCCTGCGAGGTGGCGGCCGGCGCGCTGGTGACGTACGCGTCGCTGCGTGCCTACGACACGACGTGGCAGGCGCTGACCGTCGCCATCGCCGTGATGGTGCTGGTGAGTTACGTGGCGATCGGCGTCTCGCCGCGCACCATCGGACGCCAGCATCCGCTGAACACCGCCACCGCCGCCTCGTACGTGCTGGTGCCGCTGGCCCGCATCCTCGGCCCCGTGCCGCAGCTGCTGATCCTCCTCGGCAACGCGCTGACGCCCGGAAAGGGCTTCCGCAAGGGCCCGTTCGCGAGCGAGGCGGAGCTGCGGGCGATGGTCGACCTGGCCGAGCAGGAGTCCCTCATCGAGGCCGACGAGCGGAAGATGGTGCACTCCGTCTTCCAGCTCGGCGACACCCTCGTGCGCGAGGTGATGGTGCCGCGCACCGATCTGATCACCATCGAGCGGTTCAAGACGGTCCGTCAGGCGCTCACCCTGGCGCTGCGGTCCGGGTTCTCCCGGATCCCGGTGGTGGGGGAGAGCGAGGACGACGTCGTCGGCATGGTCTATCTCAAGGACCTCGCCCGGAAGGTGCACGTCAGCCGGGAGGCGGAGGGCGACCTCGTCTCGACGGCGATGCGTCCCGCCGCCTTCGTGCCGGACACGAAGAACGCCGGCGATCTGCTGCGCGAGATGCAGCAGGACCGGAACCACTGCGCGGTCGTCATCGACGAGTACGGCGGCACGGCCGGCGTCGTCACCATCGAGGACATCCTCGAGGAGATCGTCGGCGAGATCACCGACGAGTACGACCGTGAACTCCCGCCCGTCGAGGACCTGGGGGAGGGCCGCTACCGGGTCACGGCGCGGCTCGACATCGGCGACCTCGGCGAGCTGTACGGGCTGGTCGGGCTGGACGACGAGGACGTGGAGACGGTGGGCGGGCTGCTCGCCAAGTCCCTCGGCCGGGTGCCGATCGCGGGTGCGAAGGCCACGGTCGACGTGACGGAGGACCGCTCCGACCCGGAGCTCACCGCGCTCCGGCTGACCGCGGAGTCCCCGGCGGGCCGCCGGAACCGCATCGTCACGGTGCTGGTCGAGCCGGTCCGCGAGTCCGCAGAGGACGCGGACGGCAAGGACGGCAAGGACGGTACGGACCCGGAGCCGCCCCGGGCCCCGGCCCCCTCCGACGGCGCTCCCTGACGTACGCGCGGACGCCCGGGGCGGTGGGGCGCGGTACGGGGCGGGCTGTCGTACCCCGTCGCCATACTGGGGGCATGACTCCGGACGAGCTGAGGGGCCGCTGCCTCGAACTGAACGGCGCGGCCGAGGACTTCCCCTTCCCGCGCGCCCCCGGTCTGTCGACCTTCAAGGTGCGCGGGAAGATCTTCGCGATCAGCGCTCTGGACGACGAGCCGCTGCGGGTGAGCCTGAAGTGCGAGCCGGAGCTCGCACTTCAGCTGCGGGAGGCCCATGCCGCGGTCACCCCCGGCTATCACCTCAACAAGCGGCACTGGAACACCGTCCTGCTCGACGGCTCCCTCCCCGACGACCTGGTCGGCGACCTGATCGAGGACTCCTACGACCTCGTCGTAGCAGGACTGCCCCGCCCCGAACGCCTACTCCTGGACCGGCCCTGAGGACGGGGCCGGCCTGTCGGGCGCCCGGCACCCGGGAGGCCCTGGAGCGGCTTGGTGGGGGCGAGCGCATATCCTCGCCGGTATGAGTGACCAGGCGCTGGACCCCGAAGACCGCAAGATCCTCACGTTGGCGCGCAGTGCCCGCGCCCGCAATGCCGTCCCCGAGGGCGCGGCTGTGCGCGACGAGACGGGCCGTACGTACGTGGCCGGTTCGGTCGCGCTGCCGTCGCTGCGGCTGAGCGCGCTGCAGACCGCCGTGGCGATGGCCGTGGCGTCCGGCGCCAAGTCGCTGGAGGCGGCCGCCGTCGTCTCCGAGACGGAGCAGGTGCCGGCCGAGGACCTGGCCGCCGTGCACGACCTGGGCGGGCCGGCCGCTCCGGTGCTGCTGGCGGGCCCGGACGGCGAGCTGCGGACGAGGACCACGGCGGGCGGCTGACCCTCCGCAGGGGCGGGGCCGGGCCGCTGGTCCGGACCCCGCTCACGATCGGGGACAATGGACGCCATGAGCGCACCTTCCCCCGCCCCCGAAGCCACGCCGCACCGTTCGGGCTTCGCGTGCTTCGTCGGCCGTCCCAACGCGGGCAAGTCGACCCTGACGAACGCCCTCGTCGGCACGAAGGTCGCGATCACCTCCAACCGGCCGCAGACCACCCGGCACACGGTGCGCGGCATCGTGCACCGTCCCGAGGCGCAGCTCGTCCTCGTCGACACCCCCGGTCTGCACAAGCCGCGCACCCTGCTGGGCGAGCGGCTGAACGACGTGGTCCGTACGACCTGGGCCGAGGTCGACGTGATCGGGTTCTGTCTGCCGGCCGACCAGAAGATCGGCCCCGGCGACCGCTACATCGCGGCCGAACTGGCCGAGCTGAAGCGCGTCCCGAAGATCGCCGTCGTCACCAAGACCGACCTGGTGGACTCCGACACCCTCGCCACGCAGCTCCTCGCCGTCGACCAGCTCGCCCGCGAACTCGGCTTCGAGTGGACCGAGATCGTGCCCGTCTCGGCCACCGCGGACCGGCAGGTGCAGCTCCTCGCCGACCTGCTGTCCCCGCTGCTGCCCGAGGGCCCGCCGCTGTACCCGGACGGCGACCTGACGGACGAGCCCGAGCAGGTCATGATCGCCGAGCTGATCCGGGAGGCGGCGCTCGAGGGTGTCCGCGACGAACTGCCGCACTCCATCGCGGTCGTCGTCGAGGAGATGGCGCCGCGCGAGGGCCGCCCCGCGGACAAGCCGCTCATCGACATCCACGCGGAGCTGTTCCTGGAGCGCCCCAGCCAGAAGGGCATCGTGATCGGCCCCAAGGGCAAGCGCCTCAAGGAGGTCGGCAGCCGGTCGCGGAAGCACATCGAGGCGCTGCTGGGCACGCCCGTCTATCTCGACCTGCACGTGAAGGTCGCGAAGGACTGGCAGCGGGACCCGAAGGCCCTGCGCAGGCTGGGCTTCTGAGCGTCGGCCGCCGGCCGCCGGTGCGCCCCCGCGGGGGCGCGTGTGTCAGCTCCCTTCCTTGAGCACCAGGCTGATCAGCGTCGACTGGGTCCCGGAGAGCCGGGGGTCGGCGCAGTAGCCGACGTCGCCGTCGGCGTCGATCTCGTAGTGGAAGCCGTCCGGGACTCCTATGGGGCGTTCGCCCTTCCCCTGGGAGACGGCCTCCCGGGCCAGGGCCGCCAGGTCGTCCGCGTCCGGGCGGCCCACCGTGTCGAGGGTGGCCCGGCGGGTCAGTCCGCCGAAGCCTCCGGTACGGGTCACGGAAATTCGCATGGGCCCATCTTCACCTCCCAACGGGCGGAATGCGGCTAGCCGTTCTTCGCCGGGGTGACGCCCACCTGGGACCAGGACTTCACGACGGCGTCGTGTTCCGTGCTGCCCTCGCCGTACCTGCCGGCCGCCTTGGTCAGCGTGACGCCGGCGAACTCGTCGAACTCCGCGGTCTTCGAGAGCTGACCCGACGTCAGCGTGTCGTACCAGATCTGGCCCGCGCGCTCCCAGGCGTGGCCGCCGAGTTCCGTAGCGAGGACGTAGAAGGCGTGGTTGGGGATGCCGGAGTTGATGTGCACGCCGCCGTTGTCGCTGCCGGTGTGGACGTAGTCCTCCATCTTCGCGGGCTGTGGGTCCTTGCCGAGGACGTCGTCGTCGTACGCCGTGCCGGGGGCCTTCATGGAGCGCAGCGCCACGCCCTCCACGCGGTCGGTGAGCAGTTCGGCGCCGATCAGCCAGTCGGCCTGGTCGGCGGTCTGGCCGAGCCCGTACTGCTTGATGAGCGAGCCGAAGACGTCGGACACCGACTCGTTGAGCGCGCCGGACTGCGAGAAGTACTCCAGGTTGGCGGTGTACTGCGTGACGCCGTGGGTGAGTTCGTGCCCGATGACGTCGACGGGGAGGGTGAAGTCGCGGAACAGTTCGCCGTCTCCGTCGCCGAAGACCATCTGCTTGCCGTCCCAGAAGGCGTTTCCGTACTTCTCGTCGTAGTGCACCGTCGCGTTGAGCGGCAGGCCGGCGTTGTTGATCGAGTAGCGCTTGAACGCGGCGAGATACAGCTCGAAGGTGGCGCCGAGGCCCGCGTACGCGCGATTCACGCTGGCGTCCTTGGACGGCTTGCTGCCCTCGGTGCGGACCTTCTTGCCCGGCAGGGTCGTCTTCTGCTGCGCGTCGCAGATCGTCCGGTTGGGCTTCTTCTCGGCCTTCGGGTCCACGGCGCCCGGCGGCGTCGCGTATTCCATCCGCACCGTGGCGGTCCGGCGGCGGGTGCGCTCGGCGGCGTCCCGCTCCAGGGTGCGGCGTGCGGTGTCGGCCAGCGCGGCGTCCGGCCCGCGGGCGATCCGGTCGAGGAGGTGGGGCGGAACGATGGTGCAGAACACGGGGTTTCGTGTGGAGTGTGGCTTCATACTCCGCAATGTGGCACTGAGGCATGATGCTGTCACCGCCCGGCGCCATGATTCGTTCGATGGTGTACGTCGCGCGCAGGGGGCAGGCCTCGTCCCGCATGCTGATACGGGTCTGGCCGCATCGTCCGGCTCCGTTAAGATGGCCGCACCATGCGTTACGGGCTGCTTCTCCTTAGCTGCCGCGGCGAGGGTCTGTAGTCAGAAGGCCGACCCCCTCCCCGCGGAGTCCGGTGCTGCCGTCGGCCCTCGAAGCCCACTCGCGCGGAGCGCACTCCGCGATCAGGAGCCCCACGCATCATGCGGAATCTGCAGAAGCCCTCCGGAATGCCCTTTCACAAGTACGGCCAGTACGAGGCCGTCGGCATTCCCGACAGGACCTGGCCGAACAACCGCATCACCCAGGCCCCCCGCTGGCTCTCGACCGACCTGCGGGACGGCAACCAGGCACTGATCGACCCGATGTCCCCCGCCCGCAAGCGGGAGATGTTCGATCTGCTGGTGAAGATGGGCTACAAGGAGATCGAGGTCGGCTTCCCCTCCTCGGGCGCCACCGACTTCAACTTCGTGCGTTCCATCATCGAAGAGGACGCCATCCCCGAGGACGTGACGATCTCCGTCCTCACCCAGGCCCGCGAAGAGCTGATCGAGCGGACCGTCGAGTCCCTGAAGGGCGCGCACCGGGCGACGGTCCACCTGTACAACGCGACGGCGCCGGTCTTCCGCGAGGTCGTCTTCCGCGGCACCCGTGATCAGGTCAAGCAGATCGCCGTGGACGGCACCCGGCTGGTCATGGAGTACGCGGACAAGCTGCTGGACGACCGCACCACGTTCGGCTACCAGTACAGCCCGGAGATCTTCACGGACACCGAGCTGGACTTCGCGCTGGAGATCTGCGAGGGCGTCATGGACGTCTGGCAGCCGGAGGCCGGCCGCGAGATCATCCTCAACCTGCCCGCCACCGTGGAGCGTTCGACTCCGTCCACGCACGCCGACCGGTTCGAGTGGATGGGCCGCAACCTGTCGCGGCGCGAGCACGTATGTCTGTCCGTACACCCGCACAACGACCGCGGTACCGCGGTCGCCGCGGCCGAACTGGCCGTCATGGCGGGCGCGGACCGCGTCGAGGGCTGTCTGTTCGGGCAGGGCGAGCGCACCGGCAACGTCGACCTGGTCACCCTGGGCATGAACCTCTTCTCGCAGGGCGTCGACCCGAACATCGACTTCTCGGACATCGACGAGATCCGGCGCACCGCCGAGTACTGCAACCAGATGGAGATCCACCCCCGGCACCCGTACGCCGGCGACCTCGTCTACACCGCCTTCTCCGGCTCCCACCAGGACGCCATCAAGAAGGGCTTCGAGGCGATGGAGAACCGCGCCGAGCGCGACGGCAAGACGGTCGACGACCTGGAGTGGGCCGTCCCGTACCTGCCCATCGACCCGAAGGACGTGGGCCGTTCGTACGAGGCCGTGATCCGGGTCAACTCGCAGTCCGGCAAGGGCGGTATCGCCTACGTGCTGAAGGGCGAGCACAGCCTGGACCTGCCGCGCCGCATGCAGGTCGAGTTCTCGAAGATCATCCAGGCGCGTACGGACGCGGACGGCGGCGAGGTCACCCCCGCCGACATCTGGGACGTCTTCCAGGACGAGTACCTGCCGATGCCCGACAAGAGCTGGGGCCGCATCGCGCTGCGCCACGCGCAGACGTCCAGCACCGCGGACGGCCGTGACGCGCTCACCGTCGAGGCCACCGTCGACGGCGAGGACATCGTGCTGCAGGGCGCCGGGAACGGTCCCCTCGCCGCGTTCTTCGACGCGCTGCAGACCATCGACGTCGACGTACGGCTGCTGGACTACGTCGAGCACACGATGAGCGAGGGCGCCGGCGCACAGGCCGCCGCCTACATCGAGTGCGCCGTCGGTGACCAGGTCCTGTGGGGCGTCGGCATCGACGCCAACATCGTCCGCGCCTCCCTCAAGGCCGTCGTCTCGGCGGTCAACCGCGCCTCGCGCTGATAGCTCGCACGAGTGGGGCGGGACCACCGGTCCCGCCCCATTCGCGTACGGGGTACTGACGGGGCGTCGGGTATGTGGTTAACATCACGTTCACAACGGCAGCGTTGCCGAATCGTGACGGAGGTGCGGCGTGATGCGTTCCCGTTCCCGCGAGAGTGACCGCCTTCGCGCCCGCGTCCGCAGCCTCGCCGGTACCCGCACCGTGTGGCACACCGTCGCCGACGGCGACTTCTTCTGCCCCGGCTGCGGCGGCGACCGCAGCTACCGCCGCCGGGCCGGACGCCGCCGCTTCGTCGTCCTCGGCATGCCCGTGCTCTCCCGCGGCGCCGCGGAGCCGGTGCTCGAATGTGCCGCCTGCCAGGAGCACTTCAGCCCCGACGCGCTCGACCACCCCACCACCACGCGGCTCTCCGCGCTGCTCCGCGACGCCGTGCACGCCGTCGCGCTCGCGGTCCTCGCGGCGGGCGGCGCCGAGTCCCGTCCCGCCCGTGAGGCCGCCGTCGACGTGGTGCGGGCCGCGGGCTATCCGGAGTGCACCGAGGACCAGTTGACGGCTCTCCTCGCCGCGCTGCGGCACGGATTCGACGACGGGGAGGGCGGCTCGACGGGCGTGCCCGTCGAGATCGAGCTGCACGAGGCCCTCGCCCCGCTCGCCCCGCATCTCGCCCCCGCCGGGCGCGAGAGCCTGCTGCTCCAGGGCGCGCGCATCGCGCTGGCCGACGGGCTGTACCGGGCGCGCGAGCGGGTCGTGCTGACGGCGATGGGCGACACCCTCTGCATCCCTGCCGAAGACGTCGACCGCCTCCTCGCGAAGGCCCGCATGCCCTCCTGAGCTCCACCGGTTCCGGACCGCTTACCGTCCCCACCGGGCTGCTTCCTGCTACGGGCTGCCCTCTGATTGCCCCTGCCCCGCGCCGGGGCCCGCCGGCCTGGAAACCGCCCGCGGCGGAAAGCAGCCACGGGCGCGAAGTGCCGGCGGCTATTCTCACGGGAACGGAACCGGAGCGCGGCGGAGGGAAACACCGCATGGGCCGTGCGCAGCCGTCGATGCAGGAGATCATCCGGGGGCGCCGCCGTGCCGGCTTCGTGGGCCGACGCGACGAACTCAACGCCTTCCGAGTGAACTTCGGCATCCCGCCCGAGGACGAGCGGCACCGTTTCCTCTTCCACATCCACGGCGATGCGGGCGTCGGCAAAACCTTCCTCGTGCGGGAGCTGGAGCAACTGGCCGTCGAACACGGCGCGTTGACGGCGTACGTGGACGAGGCCGTCGGCAGCGCGCCGGAGACGATGACGGCGCTGAGCGCGGAATTCGCCCGCCAGGGCCACCGCTTCAAGGTGCTCGACCGGATGCTGGCCGCGCACCGGGAACGCCGTCACGAGGCCGAAGCCGCATCGGTCGCCGCGCTGGAGACCGAGACCGCATCAGAGCCCGAGCCCTCCGCGGTCAGCATGACAGCCGCCCGTGCGAGCCTCGTCGGCCTTGGCATGATGCCGGGTGTCGGCCCCTTCGCAGGCGCCGTCGACCCGGTCCGGCTTGCGTATGGAGCTGACCGGCTGCGAGCGGGCCTGAGTGCCCGCCTCCGCAGTCAGGACGACGTACAGCTCGTCCTCTCTCCGGAACGCGTCCTCACCCCCGTACTCCTCAAGGAGCTGGCCGAAGCCGCCGAGTCGGTCTCCTGGCTGGTCCTCTTCTTCGACACGTACGAGCGAACCGCGCCGTTCCTGGACGGCTGGCTGCAGGACCTGATGACCACGGACCGGTACGGGACCCTCCCCGCCAACGTCGTCGTCGTGACGGCCGGACAGCGTCCCTTCGACACCGCCCGCTGGGGCGATTACGCGGACTTCGTGACGGACGTGCCGCTGTCCCCCTTCACGGAGTCCGAGGCACGCGGACTCCTCGCCGAAAAGGGTGTGTTGGCCGAGCCCGTCGTGGAGGAGGTCCTGCGTCTTTCCGGCGGACTCCCGGTCCTGGTCTCCACCCTCGCGGAGAGCCGCCCCGCGGACCCGGACGACGTGGGGGACCCCAGCGCCACGGCTGTGGACCGGTTCCTCAAGTGGGAGCGGGACCCGGCACGCCGCGCCGTCGCCCTCGCCTGCGCGCTGCCGAGACGCCTGGATGCGGACGTGTTCCGGGCTGCTGTGGAGTGCACGGAAGGGGAGGCGGCCCCGCTATTCGCCTGGCTCCGCGCCCTTCCCTTCGTCAGCGACCGCCCCGACCGGGTCCAGTACCACGCCGTCGTACGGGCTCCGATGCTGCGCCTCCAGCGGGCGCATTCCCCGCGTGGCTGGGCGGAACGGCATACGCGGCTCGCGGAGACGTTCGCGGGGTGGCGGACGGAGTACGAAGAGGGCCGCACGGAACGGGAGTTGTGGTCCGACGAGGAGTGGCGGGAGCTGCGCCTCGCGGAGTCGTACCACCGGCTGTGCGCGGGGCCGCGCGCGGCGCTTCCCGCCATCCTGCGCGATGTCCCCAACGCCTGCGAAGCGGGCGAGGCCGCCGCCCGCCAGTGGGCCCAGGTGCTCACCGAGGCGGGGGAGGATGCCGATGCGGAAGCGGTGGGCCGGTGGGGCCGCAGCCTGGACGTCGCCTTGACGGAGGGCGGCGTCCTCGCCGCGCTCCAATTGCTCCTGAATCGGGCGGACTTCGATGCACGGGGGCAGGCGTACGTGCGGATGCTTCGCGGGCGGGAGTTCCGCAGGAGCAGCGAGCTCGAGCGGGCACTGGCCGAGTACGACCGGTCCCTCGCGCTCGATCCGGAGCTGGCGTGTGCGCACTTCGGCAGGGCAGTCGCCCACATGCTGCGGAAGGACTACGCGACCGCGCTCACGGACCTGGGCTGTGCCGTAGCTCTCGAACCGGGGAACGTCGACCATCTCTCTATGCACGGCGAGTGCCGACGACTGCTGGGGCAATACGACCAAGCCGTCAGGGAACTGACCGATGTGCTGGAACTCTGCCCGTCCCACGCACATTCCTGGGCCTCGCTCGGGGCCAGCCGGCACAGCCTCGGCAGCCACGACCAGGCGCTCACATGTCTCGACCGTGCACTGGAGATCGACCCGGAGTACGTGTGGGCGCTGGTGCGCAGGGCTCGGGTGCGGCGGGCCCGCATGGAACGCACCCACCAGTTGGCCGACTTGGACCGGGCTGCCGAGCTGTCCCCCGAATCAGCGCTCGTGGCGTGCGAGCGAGGGGATGCCCTGCGGTTGTCGCAGCGGTACGAGGAGGCTCTCAAGGAGTTCGATCGCGCTCTCCGCATCGAGGACGGGTACACCTCGGCGTATGCGAGCCGCGGCGCCACATACGCGGGTTTGCACCGAACCGAGGAGGCCCTTGCGGACCTGAGTCGTGCGCTGGAGCTCGATCCGGACTATGGCTGGGCGCTCATGCAGCGTTCCTCAGTGCACGGCATGCGACAGGAGTACGAGGAGGCACTCCTCGATGTGGACCGGGTCGGCGAACTCATGCCGGACAGCGCATGGGTCCTCGGTCGACGCGGAGATGTGCTGCGGCGTCTGGGAAGGCCGGCAGAGGCACGAAGCGTCCTGGACCGGGCGTTGGAGATGGAGCCGGACGATGTCTGGTGCCTCGGGTACCGGGGCGCGGCGCTGCACGATCTCGGAATGTTCCGGGAGGCGTTGGGAGATCTGGACCAAGCCATCGGGTTCATGCCCGGTACCCCCTGGTTTCTCATACAGCGGGTTCTGACATGTCTGGCCGCCGGACGGCTGGAGCAGGCTGAGACCGACCTCGCGCGCTGTGCGGAGCTTGTAGCGGACCCGTCGTGGGCGCACCACAGGCGCGCCGAGATTCTTCTGCTGGACGGACGTCCCCAGGAGGCGGTGGCTGCGGTGCGCGCTGCTGTGACCTGTGGGGCCGTGGCGGACAACGGGGATCTGGAAGAGCTCGGGCGGGTGTACCGCAAACTGGGCCGGTGGAATCTCGCACGGCGCACAGCCGAGTGCTGGCGCACGAGGAGCGATGCGGACGGAATGTTCCGGCTCGCCCTGGCGGTATGCGGCTCCGAAGGCACGGCCGCTGCTCGTCCGCTGTGGCGAGAGGTCGCCCGGCGGGTGGATCCCTCGGAATGGCGCCCTGACGCGTACCTGTGCCGACGTGTGGTGATGGCCGCCGGTCTGGCCGACTGGTCCGTTCTTGATGCGGAGCTCAATCGGCTGTTCGTCTCGCCGCGTCAGTGGATTGACTTGGCGTGGCTGGCCGACACCCTCACCGAACTTCTTCACAGCTCCGGCGCCGACCGGCCCCGCCTAGCCCCGCGCCTCGCGGCGGTCGCCGGGGCGCGGGACGCGGTGCGGGCCAAGTACGCGGAGTCAGACGCGGGTTGAGCCCACGTGCCCGACGAAGGCTGCCCAGGCGTCGGCTCCGACGACGACGGCGGGCCCGTCGGGCACCTTGCTGTCCCGTACGGGCACGATTCCCCGCAGCCCCTCGGCGACCTCGACGCAGTCCCCGCCGCTGCCGTTGCTGTAGCTGCTCTTCCGCCAGACGGCGGCACTCAAGTCAGCCTGGTTGCTTGCCATTTCGGTAGTCCTCCGCCGCTGCCTCGATCATGGCCAGGGACGCCTCCGGTGATGCCGCGGCGGCCCTGAGCCGATCGTACGATCTGCGGTACTCCTTCACGAGTGCCGGTTCGTCGATGGTGTCGCCGCTGTGCAGCGACTCCGTATAGACGAGCGGAGGGGCGTCCGGGAAGGTCATGATCTTGGCTGTGCCGAGCATGAAGGGATGCGCTCCCGCGTTCCACAGGAGAATTTGTGGAACGATCCGCCGTGACCTCGCCAACCCCGCGACATGGTTCAGCTGTTCAGCCATCTGCTCCGGCGGGAGCACCGCCTGCCACAGCAGCGGCTCGTGCAGAACCACCCAGTATTCCGGCGTCTTGTGGTCGTCCTCAAAGAGGCGGGCCCTGGCCAGCCGGGCGTTGACCTTCGCGTCCACTTCAGCGGGCAGCTCCAGTGGATGCGTCGCCTGGACGACGGCCCGCGCGTACGCCTCGGTCTGCAACAACCCCGGGACCACGCTCGGGCACCACTCCTCGATGGTCTCGGCCCGCTTCTCCGCCTCCAGGGCCTTCTCGAAATACCCCGCGTGTCCGGCCTTCCTGGCCTTCCGTACGTCCTCGCAGCCGCGGCGGAAGAAGCCGTCGGTACGCAGCACCGTGTCGACGTGCTCCGCCAGATCGGACGGCATGCGCCGGGCGCCGCGCTCGATCTCGCTGAGGTGGCTGGCGCCGTAGAAACTGCCCTCGGCGAGCTGGTGCTGGGTGAGGCCGGCCTCCTCCCGCTTCCAGCGCAGTTCCTTGCCGAAGAAGGTGGGGAGGCTCGACGAGCCGTCGATGTCCTTGGGGCGTGGCATGGGTTCACCGCCGTGGGTCCGCGACCGATTCCTGTCGGGCCCGGCGATTCCACGCCATTCCACAGTCCTGCTCGGCCATTCCACAGATCACGGCCGGGAACCCGAACCCCTGTCACCGTACGTCGCCTGACGTCATTGTGTGAGCTGTTCGTCACACAACGCACAGGAAAGGTGCGGCACATGCGCGATCTTCACGGCCACCGGCAGGCCACCTCGGACTGCGAGGACGTCCACGCCTGCGTAGCGGAACTCCGTACGGTGCTGGCAGAGCACGGCATTACTCTGCCGTCGCTCGGCGCGGACCTGCTGACGCTCGCGGGCAACCCACTGGCACCCCTCGTGGAACTGGGCAGCTGCAATCTCGGCACCGCACGGAAGCTCGCCGCCGTACTCCGCACGGCGTGGCCGGAGGAGGCGCCACGATGACCGGCCGAACTTCCCCGGCGCGTCCCGTGCGGCAACGGGCCCGCGGACCCGCCGTACTGGGCCGCCTCCTCAATGCGCTGTTGCCGGGCAGGGGTTGGGGGCACCGGGTCGCCGGGCCGGAACGGGCACACGAGCCCCGTACCGCCTCCGGGCTGCGCCTCGTGTGGCGCCCGTGGGGTCCGCCGTACGGTCCCGTGCGCCGCGGGCCCCGTGGCGCCGGCTTCGACTGGGGGCCTGTGATCGATGCGGACGCGCAGCCGCTCGTGCGCCCCTATCTGATCGCGTACGAGCAGCAGCAGCGCCGTCGGGCGCTCGAACTCGCGCTGGACGGCATCGATGTGGGGCCCTGCGTCATCCACGGCGTGCCTGTCGGGGCGCGAGTCTGCGCGTAGGGGAGCTGTGTGTGAGAGGCCTGTGCGTCGGGTCAGTGCGTAACGTCCGCCTGCCGTCCGGCTGTGCCGTACGGGGGCCGGACATGACAGTCCCCGACAGTCCGCTCTGGTACTTCCCGCCTCGGTCGTCGCCGAGGGTCGGTATCGAGGGGCTGTCGGGGGCCTGGCCAGAGCCTGCTGAGCGTCTCCTGCCGGAAGACGTCTCCACCGGCGGTGCGGCTCTCCGGTTGTCTGGTGTTATTAACCAGTTTCCTCCTGGATTTGGCAGAGTTCAAGCCCGAATTCGGCAGAATCGAGGGGTTCCCGCCGCCCTTCCCGGGGGCTTCGGGGTGTGGGGGAGAATGGGCGCATGTCCCTGTTCCGCGACGACGGCATCGTGCTCCGTACCCAGAAGCTCGGCGAGGCGGACCGGATCATCACCGTTCTCACGCGCGCACACGGCCGCGTTCGCGCCGTCGCCCGCGGAGTGCGGCGCACCAAGTCGAAGTTCGGCGCCCGCCTCGAACCGTTCAGCCACGTCGACGTGCAGTTCTTCGCGCGCGGCAGCGAACTGGTCGGGCGCGGACTGCCGCTCTGTACGCAGACCGAGACGATCGCCGCGTACGGCGGCGGCATCGTCGCGGACTACGACCGGTACACCGCCGGCACGGCCATGCTGGAGACCGCCGAGCGGTTCACCGACCACGAGGGCGAGCCCAACGTCCAGCAGTATCTGCTGCTCGTCGGGGGGCTGCGCACCCTCGCGCAGGGCGCCCACGCGTCGGGCCTGATCCTGGACGCCTTCCTGCTGCGTTCGCTCGCCGTCGGCGGGTACGCGCCGAGTTTCGAGGACTGCGCCAAGTGCGGTCTGCCGGGCCCCAACCGCTTCTTCTCCGTCGCCTCCGGCGGAGTGATATGCGGCGACTGCCGGGTGCCCGGCAGCGTCGTGCCGTCCCCCGAGGCGCTGCGGCTGCTGGCCGCGCTGCTGACCGGGGACTGGGACACCGCGGACGCAGCCGAGGCGCGGCACGTGCGCGAGGGCAGCGGTCTGGTGTCGGCCTATCTGCACTGGCACCTGGAGCGCGGTCTGCGCTCCCTGCGCTACGTCGACAGGAAGGACCGCCTGGCACGCCCGGCACAGCCGGAACCGTCCTGAGTACCCGCCCTCTGGCCCGAGCCACCGCCTTTTAGGACGGGCGGCAGGTCAGCGGCTACCCTCGCCACTGCCCGCCGTCCCCGCACCCTGGAGCTGAACACCCATGGCACGTCGCGGAATGCTGTCACGGCAGCGACGCGAGTACGTCACCCCCGAGCCGCACCCCTCCGGTGCCCGCCCGCCGAAGATCCCCGGCGAACTGGTCCCGAACCACGTGGCGGTCGTCATGGACGGCAACGGCCGCTGGGCGAAGGAGCGCGGCCTGCCCCGTACGGAGGGCCACAAGGTCGGGGAGGGCGTCGTCATGGACGTCCTCAAGGGCTGTGTGGAGATGGGCGTCAAGAACCTTTCCCTGTACGCCTTTTCCACCGAGAACTGGAAGCGGTCGCCCGAAGAGGTCCGCTTCCTCATGAACTTCAACCGCGACGTCATCCGCCGCCGCCGCGACGAGATGGACGAACTCGGCATCCGCATCCGCTGGGTGGGCCGGATGCCGAAGCTGTGGAAGTCCGTCGTCCAGGAGCTCCAGGTCGCCCAGGAGCAGACGAAGGACAACGACGCGATGACGCTGTACTTCTGCGTCAACTACGGCGGGCGCGCGGAGATCGCCGACGCGGCGCAGGCGATAGCGGCGGACGTGAAGGCGGGCAAGCTCGACCCGGCGAAGGTCACCGAGAAGACCTTCCAGAAGTACCTCTACTACCCGGACATGCCGGATGTGGACCTCTTCCTGCGCCCCTCCGGCGAGCAGCGCACCTCCAACTACCTGATCTGGGAGAGCGCGTACGCGGAGCACGTCTACCAGGACACGCTGTGGCCGGACTTCGACCGCCGCGACCTGTGGAACGCGTGTCTGGAGTACGCGAAGAGGGACCGCCGCTTCGGCGGCGCGGACCCGGTCGTCAAGGAGTGACGACCGGGTGAAACCCGCGCCCTTCCGCGGTGGCGCGGCAGCCCCCTCTTCCCCGCCACAGCGGCGAGCCGCTGAGCGGAACCGGCCGGCGGCCTGAGCGCGAGCTGTGCTCGTCAACGCTCGGACCGCCGGCCGGTATCGCTGGGGTCACTTCCCGCTGCGGCGGGGAGGAGTTGGGGTCACTTCCCGCCGCGGCGGGAAAGGCAGGCGTAAGGGGCGTGCCCCGTACGGGAGTCGGGGCCGCTCAGTGGCGGCCCTGGGCGGCGGCGCAGTCGCCGCAGGTGCCGAAGATCTCGATCGTGTGGCCGACGTCGACGAACCCGTGCTCGGCGGCGATCGAGTCGGTCCACTTCTCCACCGCCGGGCCCTCGACCTCGACGGCCTTCCCGCACGCGCGGCACACCAGGTGGTGATGGTGGTCGTCGCTGTGGCAGCGCCGGTACACCGACTCGCCCTCGTCGGTGCGCAGCACGTCGACCTCGCCGGCGTCGGCGAGGGACTGCAGCGTCCGGTAGACCGTGGTCAGCCCGACGGAGTCCCCACGGTGCTTGAGCATGTCGTGCAGCTCCTGCGCGCTGCGGAACTCCTCGACCTCGGCGAGCGCCGCGGACACGGCCGCGCGCTGCCGGGTCGACCGGCCGCGTACAGGGGGACCTGCGGTGGCCACGCTGGCTCCTTCGTTCGTCGTGCTCATGGTGCTCACGCCTTGCCCGCACATTGTGCCAGGCGCGCACCAGGAGCGGGTCTTACGCCCGTACGGCGCCACTCCCCTCCTGCCGCGGGGCGCCGGACCGGTCCGGCGCTCCCGGTGCCGCGGACTCCTCCTGCGCGGCGAGCTCCCGCGCCCGCCGTGCCCGCCGCTTCGCGAGCGGCGCGGCCAGCGCGGTGACCACGGCGAAGACCGCGATGGCCAGGACGACGATGCTGCCGCCGGGCGGCACGTCGGCGTAGTACGAGGTGACCGTGCCGGAGACGGTGACCAGCACCCCCACGCCCATCGCACCCGCGAGTGTCATCGCGAAGCCCCGGGTGGCCTGCTGCGCGGCGGCCACCGGGATCACCATCAGCGCGCTGACCAGGAGCAGTCCCACGACGCGCATGGCGACGGTGACGGTCACGGCGGCGGTGACGGCCAGCAGCAGGTTCAGGACCCGCACCGGCAGCCCCGTCACGCGGGCGAACTCCTCGTCCTGGCACACCGCGAAGAGCTGCCGGCGCAGTCCGAGGGACACCAGGAGGGCGAACGCGGACAGGCACACGATGGCGATCACGTCGGAGTCGGAGACCGTGGTGATCGAGCCGAACAGATACGTGGTGAGGTTCGCGTTGGAGCCGTTCGGCGCCAAGTTGATGATCATGACGCCGCCGGCCATGCCGCCGTAGAACAGCATCGCCAGGGCGAGATCGCCGCGCGCCTTCCCGTACCAGCGGATCAGCTCCATGACGATCGCGCCGAGCGTCGCCACGAGCACGGCCATCCACACCGGGTTGCTGTTGAGCAGGAAGCCCAACGCGACGCCGGTGAGCGCCACATGGCCGATGCCGTCGCCCATGATCGCCTGGCGGCGCTGTACGAGGTAGATGCCGACGGCCGGCGCGGTGATGCCGACCAGCAGCGCGGCGAGCAGCGCGCGCTGCATGAACGGGAAGTCCAGCAGCTCGGTCACGTCAGAAGTCCCGTCTCGATCTTCGCGGCGGGCTCGGCGTCGCGGGTGGCGTCGTGCGGATGGCAGGCGGGGTCGTGCAACTGCTCGGGCCGGTCGACGCGTTCGACCTGCCCGTCGCGCAGCACCACCGCGCGGTCGATCAGCGGGGCCAGCGGCCCCAGTTCGTGCAGGACGAGCAGTACGGAGGTGCCCGCGGCGACCTGTTCGCGCAGCGCGCCCGCCAGCACCTGCTGGCTGTGCAGGTCGACGCCGGTCAACGGCTCGTCCATCAGCAGGAGTTCGGGCTCACCGGCCATCGCGCGGGCGATCAGCACCCGCTGGTGCTGGCCGCCGGACAGCGCGTTCACCGAGTCCTTCGCCCGGTCGGCGAGCCCCACCAGCTCCAGCGCCCGCTGTACGGCCCGCTTGTCTTCCTTGCCCAGCGGACCGATCCTGCGGCGCGCGAGCCGCCCCGCGGACACCACCTCGCGGACCGTCGCCGGCACTCCGGCGGCCGCGGTCGAGCGCTGCGGTACGTACCCGAGGCGCTTCCAGGAGCGGAACTTGGAGCGCGGCGTACCGAACAGCTCCAGGCTGCCGCCGGTGAGCGGCACCTGGCCGATCACGGCGCGTACGGTCGTCGACTTGCCGGAGCCGTTCGCGCCGAGCAGCGCGACGACCTCGCCGCGCCCCACGGTCAGGTCGATCCCGCGCAGCACGGGCCGCGCGCCGAGCGAGGCCGTCGCGCCGCGCAGGGATATGACGCTCTCCGGTGCGGTCATGGGCGTCCGCCTTCCTCCGTTGCCCCGGTGTGGCCGGGCGCTCCGTGCCGGTGTGCCCGGTGCCCGATTGTCCCCTGTGGTGTCACTTCTCGCGTGGTGTCACCGCGCTCTTGCGCGATGTCACTGTGCGCCGAGTGCGCCCTGCAGGGCGGTGAGGTTCCTCTCCATCTCGGAGAAGTAGTCGTCCTTCTTGGGGTCCTTGACGGTCTCCAGCGGGCTCAGCACGCCGGTCTTCAGCTGGAGGTCGGTGGCGAGCGTCTTCGCGGTCTTGTCGCTCGCGGTGTCCTCGAAGAAGACGGTCTTGACCTTGTCCTTCTTGGCGACGCCGTGCAGTTCCTTCATGCGGGCCGCGCTCGGCTCGGACTCCGGGTCGATGCCGGAGACGGCCTCCTCGTGCAGCCCGTAGCGCTCGGCGAGGTAGCCGAAGGCGGAGTGCGTCGTGATGAAGGTGTCGGACTTCTTGTCCTTGAGGCCCTTCTCGAAGCGCTTGTCGAGCGCGCCGAGGCGGTCGACGAGGGACTTGGTGTTCTTCTCGTACTCCGCCTTGTGCTTCGGGTCGGCCTTGGCGAGCTGCTTGCCGACGCCCTCGGCGACCTGCGCGTAGCGCACCGGGTCCAGCCAGACGTGCGGGTCGCCGGCGGCGGTGGAGTGGTCGTGCCCCTCGTGGCCCTCTTCGGCGTGCTCGTGGCCCTTCTCCCCGTGGCCCTTCTCCTCGTGACCGTGGCCCTCTTCGCCGTGTACGTCGTCGCCGTGCTGTTCGAGGGAGGTGTAGGAGGAGGCCTCGGCCACGTGCTCCGCGCCGGACTGCTTGATGCCCTCGTCGACGGCGGGCTGCAGGCCCTTGAGGTAGACGATCAGGCCCGCCTTGCTGAGGTCGCCGGTCTGCTGCGGGCTCAGCTCCAGGTCGTGCGGCTCGGTGCCGGGCTTGGTGAGGTTCTCGACGGTGACGTGCTTCCCGCCGATCTCCTGCGCGAGGAACTGCATGGGATAGAACGACGCGACGACTTTGAGCTTGCCGTTCTCCTTGCCGGCGCTCGCGGAGTCGCCGCCGCAGCCTGCGAGGGCGAGCGTGCCGAGGCCGAGTGCGGTGGTGGCTGCGGTGATCCGTATGAGGCGTCGTCGAGCGTTCATGACACTCATTTTCGGTCTAGTTGGAAACCGTTGTCAAATGCCTTACGGGGCGTGAGCGTACGGTGGGTCCGGGCATCTGTCCGAGGGGAGAACCGATTTGATTCAGGCCCCTCAGTGCTCGGTAATCTGAGGTATTCCGTCGTCGTTGATGAAGAGAGCACCGTGGCCGCCGACAAGATCGACACCATCGTCAGCCTGAGCAAGCGCCGAGGCTTCGTCTATCCCTGCAGCGAGATCTACGGTGGTCAGCGCGCCGCCTGGGACTACGGGCCGCTCGGTGTGGAGCTCAAGGAGAACATCAAGCGCCAGTGGTGGCGCTCCATGGTCACCTCCCGCGACGATGTGGTCGGCATCGACTCCTCGGTGATCCTCGCCCCCCAGGTGTGGGAGGCGTCCGGTCACGTGGCGACCTTCACCGACCCGCTGACCGAATGCACCTCCTGTCACAAGCGGTTCCGCGCGGACCACTTGGAGGAGGCGTACGAGGCCAAGCACGGCAAGCTGCCCGCCAACGGCCTCGCCGACCTCAACTGCCCGCACTGCGGCAACAAGGGCGCCTTCACCGAGCCCAAGCAGTTCTCCGGCCTGCTCTCCACCTTCCTCGGCCCGGTCCAGGACGAGGGCTCGCGCACCTACCTGCGCCCCGAGACGGCACAGGGCATCTTCACCAACTTCGCGCAGGTGCAGCAGACTTCGCGCAAGAAGCCGCCGTTCGGCATCGCCCAGCAGGGCAAGTCCTTCCGGAACGAGATCACTCCGGGCAACTTCATCTTCCGGACCCGCGAGTTCGAGCAGATGGAGATGGAGTTCTTCGTCAAGCCGGGCGAGGACGAGGAGTGGCACGAGTACTGGATGCAGGAGCGCTGGAACTGGTACCGCGACCTCGGCATCCGCGAGGAGAACATCCGCTGGTACGAGCACCCGAAGGAGAAGCTCTCCCACTACTCGAAGCGCACCGCCGACATCGAGTACCGCTTCAACTTCGGCGGCAGTGAGTTCTCCGAGCTCGAAGGCGTCGCGAACCGCACCGACTTCGACCTCACCGCGCACTCCAAGGCGTCCGGCCACGACCTGTCGTACTTCGACCAGGAGGCCGGCGAGCGCTGGGTGCCGTACGTGATCGAGCCCGCGGCCGGTCTGAACCGCGCCATGCTGGCCTTCATGCTCGACGCCTACATCGAGGACGAAGCCCCCAACGCCAAGGGCAAGATGGAGAAGCGCACCGTGATGCGCCTCGACCCGCGGCTGTCCCCGATCAAGGTCGCGGTGCTGCCGCTGTCCCGCAACGAGAAGCTGTCGCCGAAGGCGCGCGGTCTCTCCGAGGCGCTGCGCAGGCACTGGAACATCGACTTCGACGACGCGGGCGCCATCGGCCGCCGCTACCGCCGCCAGGACGAGATCGGCACCCCGTTCTGCGTCACCGTCGACTTCGACACCCTCGACGACAACGCGGTCACCGTCCGAGAGCGCGACACCATGAAGCAGGAGCGCGTCTCCCTCGACCAGATCGAGGCCTACCTGGGCGCCCGCCTCCTGGGCTGCTGACCCGCAACTCGCTTGCGCAGAGGCCCGGTTCCGACGGACGCCGTCGGAACCGGGCCTCTGCGCGTGTGTGGTGAGGGCGGGCCGGCAGCCGCCCCGCCCTCACAGGGCCCGGGGCAGGCGCAGGCCCATCGCCGCCATTCCGGCCAGGCCCGCCACGTGCACGGCGAGTACTGCGAGCAGCGCGTCGCGCATCCCCACGGCCGGGATCAGCGCCAGGAACAGCGAGCCGAGGGTCGCGATCCCCAGGGCCAGGCAGGCCTGCTGTGTCGTGGCCGCGAGTCCGCTGCCGGCGCCGGCCCGGTCGGCGGGGACCGCCGCCAGCACGAGCCGGAAGTACATGGGGACTTGGAGGCCGAGGCCCAGACCGGTCACGGCGAGCCCCGGTGCGAGCAGCAGCGCGTCGAGGCGCGGCCAGTACGCCAGCGCGGCCAGCCCGACGAGGACGAGCCCGGCGCCCTGGAGCGCGGCGCTGAGGACCACGACGCGGCTGCCGAGGCGTTCCGCGAGCCGGGGCGCGAGGAGCGAGGACACGAACTGCGGCAGCCCCATGGGGACGAGGGTCAGACCGGCCGCGAGGGGCCCGTACCGCAGGCCCTGCTGGAGCGTCACCGCGATGACGAACATCCAGGCGCTGAAGCCCAGGAAGATCGGCAGCCCGAGTGCGAGGCCCCTGCGGACGCCCGGCTCGCGCAGCAGCGACGGCGGCAGCAGCGGGCTGCCGCCCCGGCGTTCCTCGCGGCGCTCCGTCGCGAGGAACGCCCAGCCGAGGAAGGGCGCCGCGATGAGCAGCGCCACCGACCAGAGCGGCCAGCCCGCGGCGCGGCCCTCCGTCAGCGGCAGCAGCAGCGCGGTGAGCGCGGCGGCGAGGAGCAGCACCCCTGCCGTGTCGCCGCGGGCCGGCCGCGGGGAGCGGCTGTCGGGTACGGAGCGCATGGCGAGCAGCAGGGCCGCCACCACCACGGGCACGTTGACCAGGAAGATCGCGCGCCATCCGGTGCCCGCCACATCGGCGGCGACCAGTACCCCGCCGAGCACCTGGCCGAGGACGCCCGCGATCCCGCCGAGCGAGCCGTACAGGCTGAGCGCGCGGGCGCGCCGGGGGCCGCGCGTGGTCGCGTGGATGGTCGCCAGCACCTGCGGCAGCATCAGCGCGGACGCGGCGCCCTGCGCGGCCCGCGCGGCCACCAGCCACCAGGCGCCGGGCGCGAGTCCGCAGGCCAGCGAGGTGACACCGAAGGCGGCCACGCCCCACAGGAAGAGCCGGCGGCGACCGTACGTGTCGCCGAGCCGGCCGCCGAGGACGAGCAGCACGGCGTACGCCACGGCGTAGCCCGCGACGACCATTTCGAGGGTGGCGGGGGAGGCGCGCAGATCGCGTTCGATGCTGGGCAGGGCGACGTTGACGATGAAGAAGTCGAGCATGGGCAGGGCCGCGCCGAGTAGCACGGTCAGCAGCCCGAGCGGGCCGAGGACCGGTGCGGAGTCCGGTGCGGGAGCTGTTTCCGCCGGGCCCGTGGCGGCGGGGGTGTGCGGTGTACGTGATGAAGTGCCGTGAGTCGTCACGGTGTTGATATTGGGGCTCATGGAGTACGACGGTCGTCGAACTCTCAGCCTGGTACCAGACAGTCTTCATCCTGGTACCGGGAGCACCTGGAACCAGGGTGGGCTCCTGCCGCACCCTGGAGGCATGACGACGACAGTTCCCGGGTCCGCGGCCCCGCCGGCCGCATCACCGGCGCCCCGCGCCGACGGCGACGGGGCGCGGCGGCGTGAGCTGGCCGCGTTCCTGCGCAGCCGCCGGGAGCGGATCGCGCCCGAGCGGGTGGGGCTGCCGCGCGGACAGCGGCGCCGTACGCCGGGGCTGCGCCGCGAGGAGGTCGCGCACCTCTCGGCGGTCGGCGTCACCTGGTACACGTGGCTGGAGCAGGGGCGGGACATCCGGGTCTCGGTGCAGGTGCTGGACGCGCTGGCGCGGGCGCTGCTGCTGGACCGGGGCGAGCGGGAGCACCTGTTCGCGCTGGCGGGGGCGCCGGACCCGCTGCCGGACGCGGAGTGCCCGATGGTGTCGGACTCGGCGCGGCTGCTGCTGCGGGAGCTGGAGCCGCTGCCGGCCGTCGTGGCGAACGCCCGCTACGACATGCTGGCCGCCAACGGCCCGCACGCGCGGGTCTTCGGCGACATCGAGCGGATGCCTCCCGAGGACCGCAACTGCCTGTGGCTGCTGCTGACGGACCCGTACTGGCACGCCCTCTTCCTGGACCGGGACGAGATGCTGCGCGACCAGATCGCCAAGTTCCGCGGGGCGATGGCGGAGCACGTGGACGACCCGGTGTGGAAGGCGGCGCTGCGGCGGCTGGAGGAGGGGTCGCCGGAATTCCGGGAGCTGTGGCGGGAGTTCGAGGTGGCGCGCCCCGCGCCGCACGTCAAGCGGTACGAGCATCCGCGCGCGGGCCGGCTCCGGCTGGAGAGCCGCAGCCTCTGGCTGAGCCCGCATCCGAACGCACACCGCATCGTCACGTTCGTCCCGGCGGACGAGGAGACCCGGCACCGGCTGGAGTGCTTGCGCTGACAAGGGGCGCGGGGAACGGCGCACGACAAGGGGCGCGGGGAACGGCGCAAACCACCCACAGGGCTGGGGGACAATAGGAGGTCGGCCCCCTTGCCCGGCCCCGAACCGGCCCGCCCCGAACAGGAGGAACGCACGCGATGACCCAGGCGCTGCAGATCGGCACCCACCGTGTCCAGCCCCCCGTGGTGCTGGCGCCGATGGCGGGAATCACGAACGCGCCGTTCCGGTCGCTGTGCCGGGAGCACTCGGGCGGCAAGGGTCTGTTCGTCAGCGAGATGATCACCACGCGCGCGCTGGTCGAGCGGAACGAGAAGACCATGCAGCTCGTGCACTTCGACGAGACCGAGCGGCCGCGCTCGATCCAGCTGTACGGCGTGGACCCGGTCACCGTCGGCAAGGCGGCCCGGATGATCGCCGACGAGGACATGGCCGACCACATCGACCTCAACTTCGGCTGCCCTGTGCCGAAGGTGACCCGGAAGGGCGGCGGCAGCGCCCTCCCGTACAAGCGGCCCCTGCTGCGCGCCATCCTGCACGAGGCGGTGAACAACGCGGGCGGGCTGCCGGTGACGATGAAGATGCGCAAGGGCATCGACGACGACCATCTGACGTTCCTGGACGCCGGCCGGATCGCCGTCGACGAGGGCGTCACCGCGATCGCGCTGCACGGGCGTACGGCGGCGCAGCACTATGGCGGGACCGCCGACTGGTCGGCGATCGCCGCGCTCAAGGAGGCCGTCCCGGAGATCCCCGTACTGGGCAACGGCGACATCTGGTCGGCGGACGACGCGCTGCGGATGGTGTGCGAGACGGGCTGCGACGGCGTCGTGGTGGGCCGCGGCTGCCTGGGGCGGCCGTGGCTGTTCGGCGATCTGGTGGCGGCCTTCGAGGGGCGGCCCGAGCGGGCCGAGCCGGAGCTGCGGGAGGTCGCGGACGTGATGGTGCGGCACGCGCAGCTGCTCGGCGAGTGGCTGGGCGACGAGGCGCGCGGCGTCATCGACTTCCGCAAGCACGTCGCCTGGTACACGAAGGGTTTCTCCGTCGGCTCGGAGATGCGGAAGAAGCTCGCCGTGGCCTCGTCGCTCACCGAACTGCGGGCGCTGCTGGACCAGTTGGACCTGGACCAGCCGTGGCCGGCGGCGGGCGCGGACGGCCCCCGCGGGCGTACGCACAGCCGCAACAAGGTCGTCCTCCCGGACGGCTGGCTGGACGACCCCAACGACTGCGCGGACGGCGTCACAGCCGACGCAGAACTGTCCACCTCCGGCGGCTGACCCGCGCGCGGGCGGGCCGCGAGGCCGGCCGCCCGCGGGACTGCGGCGGACGGACGGCCGTGCGGCGGGCCGCCGGTGCTACGCGTGGTCGTACAGCCGGGTGTGGCCTTTCACCCGGGCGCAGTGCGCGCAACAGAAGAACTGGCCGTCGGCCTGCAGGCCGTGGCCGAGGATGCGGCACTGGCAGTTGTCGCACACCGGCGCCAGCTTCTGGCTGGCGCACTCGAAGCTGTCGAAGGTGTGCGACATGCCGGCCGTGATCACCTCGAAGGACATCTCATAGTCGTTGCCGCAGACTTCGCATTCCGCCATGTCGGTACTCCTGCCGAATCAGTGGGTCCGTTCCGCCGGTGCGCCCTGTGCGCGGTCCGGCGCTCGGGGCAGCATCCAGCACGCGGCACCGGGTACCCCGGCGGCCGGGCGGGCGTACCCGAGGACGGGGTACGGGATTCCCCCGTTCAGACCGTCGGAGCCCGCCGCCGGCGGGGCGTTGGCGAAGCGGCGCGTCACCGCGGTCCTTCACCGGGCGTTACGTCCCGCCACACCGGACTGTCGTACGGGCGGCGTACGCTCGTTCCCGAGTGCCGGCAAGGTCCGGCCACGACCAGGGGAGGGCACGTGACCGGCGCAGAGCTGCAAAACGTCCAGCACCGCGAGATCGACGTCAACGGCGTACGGCTGCACATAGCCGAACAGGGGCCCGAGGACGGCCCGTTGGTCGTGCTGCTGCACGGCTTCCCGGAGAGCTGGTACTCGTGGCGGCACCAGTTCGGCCCGCTCGCCGCGGCGGGGTACCGCGTCGTCGCCCCCGACCAGCGCGGCTACGCCCGCAGTGAGCAGCCCGAGGACATCGGCGCGTACACGATGCTGCATCTGACCGGTGACGTCATCGGTCTGATCCACGCGCTCGGCCGGGAGCACGCCGTGGTCGTCGGCCACGACTGGGGCGCGCCGGTCGCCTGGACCACGGCCATGCTGCGGCCGGACGTCGTACGGGGCGTCGTGGGGCTCAGCGTGCCGGCGCCGCTGCGCGGAAGCACGCCTCCCACGGAGGCGATGCGCCAGGCCGCCGGCGACGACTTCTACATCCTGCGGTTCCAGGAACCCGGCGTCGCCGACGCCGAGTTGGCCCGCGACCTGACGTCCACGTTCCGGCGGCTGCTGGTCGGCGCCTCGGGCGACAGCCCGTTCACCGATCCGGTCCGGCCGTGGATCGCCCCCGAGGGCCTCGGGGTGCTCGAAGCCATCCCCGAGCCGGACAAGCTGCCCGCGTGGCTCACCGAGGAGGACGTCGCCGCGTTCGTCGCCGACTACGCGCGGCACGGCGAGCACGCCTTCACCGGCGGCCTCAACTGGTACCGCAACTTCGACCGCAACTGGGAGCTCACCGCGCCCCTCCAGGGCCGCCGCGTCGAGGTCCCCGCGCTGTACGTCCTCGGCGACCGCGACCTCGTCACCTTCACCGGCCTCGACAACGTGCTGCGCGGCGCCGCGCACATGGCCCCGGACGTGCGGCACCAAGTCCTGCCCGGCTGCGGCCACTGGACCCAGCAGGAGCGCCCCCAGGAAGTCAACGAGGCCCTCCTGGACTTCTTCGCCGGCCTCCCGGCCCGCGACTGACGGTCCCCGACACCTCATGCTTCCACCTCGCACCACACCGTCTTGCCGGTGCGGTGCGGGGTGACGCCCCAGGCGTCCGTCATCAGACCGACCAGAGCGAGCCCCCGGCCGCAGGTGTCCAGCAGGTCCGCGGCGGCCGGTTCGGGGAGCTCGGGTGACCGGTCGTACACCTCGACCCGTACGCCGTGCAGCGTGCGGATCACCGTGCAGGCGCACCACGCGTCCGGCACGTGCCGGTACACGTTGGTCAGCAGTTCGCTGACGGCCAGCGTCACCGGCTCGGCCAGGTACGGGAGTTCCCACATGCGGAGGTAGCGCCGCACCGCCTTCCGCATGAAGAGGGGCGAGTGCTCGCCGAGCGTGAGTTCTACGTGGAACCGGTACGGCGAGTGATTGAGGGGGGTTTCATGCACAGCCACGGGACGAGGATGTGTCCACGTGGCTACGCTGAGCCATGGCGTGAAATCAACTGCGTGCAGGGCTTAACTGGTTGAGCAAGGGAGCTCCCGTGGCCAACATCAAGAAGCTTGACCCGGGAGCCTCGCCGCTCCACTACTTCGGCGCGGAACTCCGCTGGTGGAGAAACCGCGCCGGGCTCACGTTGGACCAGCTCGGCGGCAAGCTGTTCCTCACGGGCGCGCTGATCAGCCAGTTCGAGACTGCCGTCAGGGTGCCGCGCGACGAGCACGTGCCGCGGCTCGACGACGCGGTGGGCGCGGACGGCGCGCTGCTGCGCGCGTGGGAGCTGGTGAGGCGGCAACCGTTGCCGTACAAGCTTCGGCAGGTCTCCGAAATCGAGTCAACGGCCAAGAAGATCCGCGCATTTCAGCCGCAGCTGGTGCACGGCTTGCTCCAAACAGAAGGGTATGCGCGAGCGGTACTCGGAGTCCTGGGGCAGGAGAACGTGGACGGACAGGTCGCGGCCCGGCTCGCTCGGCAGCGCATGCTGGAGTGGGACGAAACGCCGTTGCTTTGGCTGATCCTCGGCGAAGGAGTGCTGCATCAGGAGATTGGCGGCCGAGAGGTCATGCGAAATCAATTGACCCACCTGTTGAGTTACTGGCCCAGCCGGAGGGTGGGTATCCAAGTGCTGCCATTTCGTGCCGGGGCGCACGCCGGGCTGCCAGGAGCGTTCTCTCTCTACTCCTACGAGGACCAACCCACGCTCGCGTACGTCGAGTCGTATGGACGGGTCGACGTGACGGCCGAACTGCAGCATGTTGAGGAACGGGTGCACCGTTACGATCTTTTGAGAGCAAACGCCTTGTCCCTGCAGGACTCGGCGGAGCTCATCGGCCGTGTCATGGAGGAGCGCTATGGACACCGACCTGGGGCAGACCCGTCCTTGGCGTAAGTCGAGTTACAGCGACGACGAAGGCGGCGAATGCGTCGAGTGCGCCACGCTCGGCGCCGCCGCATGGCGTAAGTCGAGCTACAGCGCCGACAAGAGCGGCGAGTGCGTCGAGGTCGGCATGCCGCGCGCCAGCGCGACTGTTGCCGTACGCGACTCCAAGGACCCCGACAGGGGTCACCTCACGTTCCCCGCAGCGGCGTTCACGGAGTTCATCCGTACCGTCGCGGGGTGAGGCGGGGCCAACCGGCGCCCCGCGATGCGCTCTTGACGGGCCCTCGGGGCCCGGCTAGCTTGCGCTGACCTGGTGCGTGGCCGGGGGAGGGGGCCGGGCGCGTGGAGATGCTCGCGGCGATCGCGGTGGTGCTGGCCACTCTGACCACAGGGATGACGGCGGGACTGTTCGGGGCGTTCTCGTACGCCGTGATGCCGGGGCTGAGGCGGGCCGAGGACCGGGCGTTCGTCGACGTGATGCGGCACATCAACAGGGCGATCCTGAACGGGTGGTTCCTGTCCTGCTATCTGGGCGCGTTCGTGTTCACGGTCGTCGCCGCCGTGCTGCACATCGGGGATCCCGCGCTGGTGTGGATCCTTCCCGCACTGCCCCTGTACCTGGGGACGTTCGTCATCACGGCCATCGTGAACGTGCCGCTGAACAACCAGCTGGAGCGGGAGGGCGACCGGGCCGCTTTCGAGAGCCGCTGGGTCCTCTGGAACATCGTGCGGACGGTCACGACGGTGCTCGCGTTCCTCAGTCTGATCGCCGCCCTTCTGGAGACCTGAGGGTCAACCGGGCGCCCGACGTCCCGTCACACCCTGCGCGCCGTACGCCGGTTGGAGAGCCAGACGCCGGTCAGGGTCGCGGCGCTCGCCAGCAGCGCGGGGAACAGGCGGAGGTCGCCCCCGGAGAAGGACAGGAAGCCGTACACCAGGTACAGGCTGGACGACACCAGGATCGCCGGTTCCATGTTGGGCGCGGGGGAGCGCTGGCGCGGGTGCCAGTGGAAGGCCAGGGCCGCGAGGGGGACGAGGGCGAGGGCGTTCCACTCCCAGGCGCGGAGCGGGAACACGGGGGCGCCGTTCTCGTCGCGGACGAGCTGGACGAGGACGATGTGCAGCAGCGCGAGGCCGAGTGCCGCCGCGACGACGCCCGTCACGAGCCGTGCCCGGCGTGCTTCCGGCCGTACGTCCTTGCCCGTCATCTCCGCTGCCCCTCCGCCTCCTCCGCCGGCCCGTGATCAGCGGTCAGGCTAGCGGCCGGTACGGGCCCCGTACGGTCCCGGCACGCTCGGGCGGGGCGACACGCGGCGCGCACGTCTGGCACCGGGTGCCGGGCGAGCGGGCGGAATCCTCGAAGACGTGCCCGCGTAGGGGCAGTTCGCCATCTCGTGTCCGGTATCCGGCGTATGCGCCTCCCATCAGAGTGTCCGCATTCTGGAATGCAGGCACCCTGTGCCGCGTGATGCTCACCACTCTGATCAGAGGTGTGCTCAGATGAGCGCTCACCTGTGATCTGCACATCTCCAAGGAGCGGGGTGGGACTTTACCGAGCCTTGGTTCGTGGTGTGAACGATCAACTTCCCTTTTCGTGCTGTTCATCCGTTTTGCCGCACGGGATCGTGGAGACGCGTATTCGAGAGATGGACATCAACCTCCGTCCCCCGTAAGCCCGCTGTGACTTTCGATCATTGGGCGAGTGCGGGTTACAGCCGTGTGACGTGCTGCTGGACGTACCTCAAAGCCTTTGATCTGGGTACGCTCCCCGCCGTCAGGGCAACCGTCCACGAGGAGCCGAGTCCGGTGGCCGTTCACGCAGAGAACGCAAAGAACGCATCCAGCGCGGCGCACAACGCCAGTGCGGATAAGCGGAAGTTCGTCTACGACTTCACGGAGGGCAACAGGAACCTCAAGGACCTCCTCGGCGGGAAGGGGGCCAACCTCGCCGAGATGACCAACCTCGGTCTCCCCGTCCCTCCGGGGTTCACGATCACGACCGAGGCCTGCAAGGTCTACCTGGAGTCCGGGGACGAACCCCCGGCCCTGCGTGAGCAGGTGGGCGCGCAGCTGGCCGCGCTGGAAACGAAGATGGGCAAGAAGCTCGGGCAGGCCGACGACCCGCTGCTGGTGTCCGTCCGCTCCGGCGCGAAGTTCTCCATGCCCGGGATGATGGACACCGTCCTCAACATCGGGCTCTCCGACGAGTCGGTGAACGGGCTCGCGCGGCAGTCCGGCGACGAGCGCTTCGCCTGGGACTCGTACCGCCGGCTCATCCAGATGTTCGGCGACACCGTCCTCGGCATCGAGGGCGAGCTGTTCGCCGAGGCGCTGGACGAGGCCAAGCGGGAGGAGGGCGCGGTCAGCGACGTCGACCTGACCTCCGCTCATCTGCGCGGCCTGGTCGAGCAGTTCAAGGCGATCGTGCTCAAGGAGACCGGGCGGGAGTTCCCGCAGGACCCGCGCGAGCAGATGGACCTCGCCGTACGGGCGGTCTTCGACTCGTGGAACGGCGACCGTGCGCGGCTCTACCGCCGCCAGGAGCGCATCCCCTCCGACCTGGGCACCGCCGTCAACATCTGCTCCATGGTGTTCGGCAACCTCGGTCCGGACTCCGGCACCGGCGTCGCCTTCACCCGCGACCCGGCCAGCGGCCACCAGGGCGTGTACGGCGACTACTTGCAGAACGCGCAGGGCGAGGACGTCGTCGCCGGCATCCGCAACACCGTGCCGCTCGCCGACCTCGAACAGCTCGACAAGAAGTCCTACGACGAGCTGATGCACATCATGGAGACCCTGGAGACGCACTACAGGGACCTGTGCGACATCGAGTTCACCATCGAGCGCGGCAAGCTGTGGATGCTGCAGACCCGCGTCGGCAAGCGCACCGCCGCTGCCGCCTTCCGGATCGCCACCCAGCTCGTCGACCAGGGCCTGATCGACGAGGCCGAGGCCCTGCAGCGGGTCAACGGGGCGCAGCTCGCGCAGCTGATGTTCCCCCGCTTCGACAGCAACGGCGGCCTCAGCGGCGAGGGCATCGCGCAGATCGGCCGGGGCATCGCCGCCTCGCCGGGCGCCGCGGTCGGCAAGGCGGTCTTCGACTCGTACACCGCCGTGAAGTGGTCGCGCTCCGGTGAGCGGGTCATCCTCATCCGCCGCGAGACCAACCCGGACGACCTCGACGGCATGATCGCCGCCGAGGGCATCCTGACCTCGCGCGGCGGCAAGACCTCGCACGCGGCCGTCGTCGCCCGCGGCATGGGCAAGACCGCCGTGTGCGGTGCGGAGGAGCTCGAAGTCGACACCAAGCGGCGGCGGATGACCGCGCCGGGCGGCACCGTGATCGACGAGGGCGACGTCGTGTCCATCGACGGCTCGACGGGCAAGGTGTACGCGGGCGAGGTCCCGGTCGTGCCGTCGCCGGTCGTCGAATACTTCGAGGGCCGTACGCACGCGGGCGCCGGCGACGAACTGGTGCAGGCCGTGCACCGGATCATGTCGTACGCCGACCGGAAGCGCCGGCTGTCCGTGCGGGCCAACGCCGACAACGCGGAAGACGCCTCCCGCGCACGGCGGTTCGGCGCGCAGGGCATCGGCCTGTGCCGCACCGAGCACATGTTCCTCGGCGAGCGGCGCGAACTGGTCGAGCGGCTCATCCTCGCCGACACCGGCGAGGAGCGCGACGAGGCGCTGAACGCGCTGCTGCCGCAGCAGAAGGGCGACTTCGTCGAGCTGTTCGAGTCGATGGACGGGCTGCCCGTGACGGTGCGTCTCCTCGACCCGCCGCTGCACGAGTTCCTGCCCGACATCACCGAGCTGTCGGTGCGCGTCGCGCTCGCCGAGTCCCGCGAGGACGCCAACGAGAACGACCTGCGGCTCCTCCAGGCCGTGCACCGGCTGCACGAGCAGAACCCGATGCTGGGCCTGCGCGGCGTACGCCTCGGGCTGGTCATCCCGGGCCTGTTCAGCATGCAGGTACGGGCCATCGCGGAGGCCGCCGCCGAGCGGAAGGCCGCCAACGGCGACCCCCGCGCGGAGATCATGATCCCGCTGGTGGGCACCGTGCAGGAGCTGGAGATCGTCCGCGAGGAGGCCGAGGCCGTCATCGCGGAGACCGAGCAGAAGTACGGGGTGGAGCTGGGCCTCTCGCTCGGCACCATGATCGAGCTGCCCCGGGCCGCGCTGACGGCCGGTCAGATCGCGGAGTCCGCCGACTTCTTCTCCTTCGGCACGAACGACCTCACCCAGACCGTGTGGGGCTTCAGCCGGGACGACGTGGAGGCCAGCTTCTTCACCGCCTACCTGGAGAAGGGCATCTTCGGCGTCTCCCCGTTCGAGACCATCGACAAGGACGGCGTCGGCGCGCTCGTACGGAACGCCGCGGAGGCGGGCCGGGCCACCCGGCCCGACCTGAAGCTCGGCGTGTGCGGCGAACACGGTGGCGACCCCGACTCGGTGCACTTCTTCCACGAGGTGGGGCTCGACTACGTGTCCTGCTCGCCGTTCCGGATCCCCGTGGCGCGACTGGAGGCCGGGCGCGCCGCCGCCAACGACGACTGACCATCCCGGGGCGCGCTCAGCGCGCCGGCTTCCGGGCCCTCACGCCGCGCACCACCCTCACCGGCGGCGCCGGGCCCGGGGCCCCGGAGGGGGCGGCACCTTGTGCGGAGGTGCCGCCCCCTCAGTTTTTGTTCCGGGGTGGCGCGGGCCCCAACGGCCGGATGCCCGGCACCCCTTGAGGGAGTGCCGGGCATCCGGTGCTCAGACCCTTGCGCCACCGTGTGGCTGCTGCGAGACGGCTCAGATGTTGATGCCGTGCTGCTGCATGTAGGCGACCGGGTCGATGTCGCTGCCGTACTCGGGGCCGGTGCGGACCTCGAAGTGCAGGTGCGGGCCGGTGGTGTTGCCGGTGTTGCCGGAGACGGCGATCTGGTCGCCGGCGCCGACCTTCTGGCCGGCCTGCACGGTGGCCGAGGTGAGGTGGCCGTACTGGGTGTACTTGCCGTCCTCGCCCTTGATGACGACCTCGTTGCCGTAGGCGCCGCCGTTGCCGGTCTTCACGACGGTGCCGTTGGTGACGGCCTTCACCGGCGTACCGGAGTCGGCGGTGAAGTCGACACCGGTGTGGCTGCCGCTGGACCAGCTGCCGCCGGACGCCTTGTAGGGCGTGCTGGTCTGGCTGTTCACGGGCTTCACGTAGTCGCCCTGGGCGCTCTTGGCGGCGGAGGCCTTCTGCTGGGCCTGCTGCTCGGCCTTCTCGGCGGCCTTCTTCGCCTGGTCGGCCTTGTCCGCGGCAGACGGGGCCTGCTGCGAGGCGCCGCCCTGCGGGGTGGCGCCGGAGTCACCGGAGCCGCCCTTCAGGTCGAGCTTCTGACCCGGGAAGATGACGTTGGCGTCCTTGCCGATGGTCTGCTTGTTGTCCTGGTACAGCTTCTGCCAGCCGCCCTGGACGCCCTTCGCGTCGGCGATCTTGCCGAGCGTGTCACCGGTGACGACCTTGTACGCGGTCGTGCCGGCGTTCTGCGGGGTGTAGTCCTGCTTGGGCTCGGACTTCTGCTGCTGCGGCTTCTCCTGCTGCTGCGGCTTCGCGTCGCTCTGCTGCTGGGACTTCTGCTGGTCCTGCTGCTGCGAGGACTTGTCGGAGGAGAACTGCGGCTCACCGCTGTTCTGGCTCAGACCGGCCTTGGGGCCGCAGTTCGGCCAGGCGCTGGGGCCCTGCTCGGCCAGCACCTTCTCGGCAATCTTGATCTGCTGTTCCTTGCTGGCCTCGCCGGCGCTCGGCGCGTACTTCGTACCGCCGTGGGCCTGCCAGGTCTGCGAGTCGAACTGCAGACCGCCCGAGTAACCGTTGCCCGTGTTGATGGACCAGTCGCCGCCGGACTCGCACTGGGCGACCTTGTCCCACGTGCTCACCGGCGCGGCCTGGGCATTGCCCGCGCCGAGCAGCGGAAGCGCGATGCCCGCGCCGCCGGCGGTCAGCGCCAGCGAGATACGGGCCATGCGGCGGGTCTGCTGACGGCTGTTGCGAGCGCGCTCAGAGATAGTGGCCATAAAGCTTCTTCGTTCCTCTCCTGCGCCTGCGAGGTGAGCTGTCGGATTCGGGCTGGAGATGCCCGGCCATTCGTGAAAGCGCTCCTTGACGCTTTCCACGGGATGGCTTCACCCCAAGCCGTTGCCTGCACCGATCGGGTGCGGGCACGGCACTTACCTGGTTCCCCCGCTCCTGCCGCCCTGTGAGTCGTGTGTATCCGCGAGACCGGGCGGCAGGATTAGGCGTCCCGGTCACGGAGCCGCCGCATGGGACGTGCGGTGGCGGCATGAACAGTAAGCAGACGAAATTCGCCATCACAAGGAACTGGACAGATCAGGGCACGTGTACAGATCCCCTACATTCCGTGGCCGGAGTTGATCTACCCGCCAACTCCCGTTGCCGTGTGGGGAGTTGAGGAGGCCCGTCTGACATGAACGCCGAACAATGGCGGAAACGGCGGCCGTTCTTGTGACCCGACTCACCGAGTTCCTGTGGTTTGGGTCACTGAATTACAAGATTCGATCTTGTGGCGTACGGCATTCGGGGGAAGATCAATGCGGAAAACGATCAGCACGCGCGGGAGGGAAAGTGACTGCCGTCACGGATGGCTGATCCGGCGCCAGTTCCCCGGAGAGCGGCGGCAGTACGACGCGCCGTACTTTCCAGAAATCCGTGAAATCCGGGAGGGTTTCTGCAGGGGCGGAAAAGGTCAGTCCGTACGGCCGGTGCCGGGCACCGCTGTGTCCGGGGAGGAGGCCGAAGGGGAAGAAGAAGCCGCGCCGTCCGGGTGATAGCGGCGCTCCGGCCGGCCCGTCGTGCCGTACCGCAGCGTGACCCGGGCACTGCCCGTGGCCACGAAGTGCTCCAGATAGCGGCGGGCGCTCACCCGGGACAGGCCGCTGCGCTCCGCGCACTCCGAGGCCGACACCCCCGCCCCGTCCTGGCACGCGTCGAGCGTGGCCCGCACCAGTTCGGAGGTCTGTTCCGTCAGCCCTTTCGGCAGCGGCCTGCGGTGTCCGCCGGCGTCCTGGCCGGCGTTCTGCGAGCCGGCGAAGATCCGGTCCACGTCGTCCTGGCCCGGAGCGGACAGCGAGGCCAGCTCGCGGCGCCGCTCCGCGTACCGCCGCAGCCGCTCCTGGAGCAGCTGCGGTTCGAACGGCTTGATGATGTACTGCACCGCCCCGCCGCGCTGGGCGCCCCGTACGGTCTCCGCGTCCCGGGCGGCGGTGACCACCAGCACGTCCGGGCCGTCCTCGGGGGCGCCGTCGCCGCGCAGGCCGCGCAGCACCTCCAGGCCGGGAACGTCGGGCAGATAGATGTCCAACAGGACCAGATCCGGCTGCAGTTCACGGAAGAGCGAGAGGGCCTCGGTGCCGTTGTGCGCGACGCCCGCGACGGTGAAGCCCGGGACGCGCTCGACGAGAGTGCTGTGCAGCCGCGCGACCATGAAGTCGTCGTCGACGACCAGTACGCGGACAGCGGGCCTCTCGTTCATGCGCGCCACCGTAGCGCACGGGTCACGACGGGCTGTATGCCACGTCACACGTGCCGGCCGGGCCCGGCCGGCGGGGGCCGGGCTCAGAGCGCGCCGTAGCCGACCCCGGTGAGGTGCTCGGACGCGGCCCACAGCCGTTCGCCCGCCGTGTCGTTGAGGGTCCACGGTGCGCGCCACGAGGGGGCGGGACCGCCGCGGACGCCGAGGATGCGCGGCCCCGCGAAGGAGTCGCCGGGCAGCCCGGGCTCCGTCGCCGCGTACAGCACGGGCGCCGCGCCCAGCTGCGCCGAGGAGGCGACCAGGCTGTTGCCCGCCTGCATCACCCGCTCGGTGAACGGGCGGCCCGCCATCCGCGCGCCCTTCGTCTGCAATTCGGTCGCCGAGTACCCGGGGTGTGCGGCGGTGGCCGTCAGGTCCAGGCCCTTGCGGCCCGCGCGGCGGGCGAGTTCGTGCACGAAGAGCAGGTTCGCCGTCTTGGAGGCGCCGTAGGCCGTCCAGCGGCGGTAGCGGCGCTCGCTGTTGAGGTCGCCCATGTCGATGTTGGCCAGCAGGTGCATGAGGCTGGACACCGTCACGACACGGGCGCCGGGCGCGGCCAGCAGCCGCTCCAGCAGCAGCCCCGTGAGGGCGAAATGGCCGAGGTGATTCACCCCGAACTGCATCTCGAAACCGTCCGCCGTGCGGGCGTACGGAACGGCCATCAGGCCCGCGTTGTTCACCAGCGTGTCCACGCGGTCGTACGGGAGGGAGTCCGCGAACGCGCGGACCGACGCCAGGTCGGCGAGGTCGAGCGGGCGGAACTCCACGTCCGCCTCCGGGACTTCGCGCCGCAGCCGCGCCGCGGCGTCCTCGCCGCGCTCCGTGCTGCGGCAGGCGAGAACGACGCGCGCGCCGCGGCGCGCGAGCTCCCGGGACGTGATGTAGCCGAGGCCGCTGTTGGCTCCGGTCACGACGACGGTGCGGTCGGCCTGCGGGGGGATGTTGCGCGCGGTCCAGCCCATGCGGCCAGCGTAATCGCGAACACGCCGGTTGGGCAGTACGCGCCCCGCGCCCGCGCCCAAGAAGCGGGGGGCATTGCCCCCGCTTTCGCCGGATTACCCGTCGAGGTCGTCGAAGACCTTTTGGGCTGTGGCGAAGGCCGAGTTGGCTGCCGGGACGCCGCAGTAGACCGCGGACTGGAGGAGGACGTCGCCGATCTGGTCGCGGGTGAGGCCGTTGCGCAGGGCCGCGCGTACGTGCATCGCCAGCTCGCTGTAGTGGCCGTGCGCCACCAGCGCGGTGAGCGTCACGCAGCTGCGCTGCTTGCGGTCCAGAGCGTCGCCCGTCCAGATCTCGCCCCACGCGTAGCGGGTGATGAAGTCCTGGAAGCGGGCGGTGAATTCGGTGGTGCGGGACACCGCGCGGTCCACGTGCGCGTCGCCGAGCACGGCCCGTCGTACCTCCATGCCCGCACGGTGCCGCGCGCCGTCGTCCGCGGGCGCGGACGCGTCGCCGAAGTGGGCCAGCAGCGCGGCGGTGACCGCCTCGGGACGTTCCGCGCCGGCGAGGTGCGCCGCGCCGGGGAGCTCCGTGAGGGCCGCGCCGGGGATGCCGTCCGCGATCTCCCGCGCGTGCGACGGCGGCGTCGCGGGGTCGTCGCGGCCCGCCACGACGAGGACCGGCGCCCCGATGCGGGACAGTTCGCCCCGCAGGTCGTACGCGGCGAGCGCCTCGCAGCAGGCCGCGTACCCCTCCGCGTCGACGGCCCGCAGGTCCTCGATCAGGGCCGCGCCGCGCTCCGTCTTCTCGAAGCCCGGCGCGAACCACGTGCCGGGCCGGCTGGCGACCATGGCCTCGGTGCCGTCGGCCCGCACGGACGCGGCACGCGCCCGCCAGGTGTCCGGGTCGCCGAACCGGGCCGAGGAGCAGACGACGGCCAGCGACGCGACCCGCTCCGGGTGGTGCGCCGCGAGGTACAGGCCGACGGCACCGCCGAGGGACACCCCGGCGTACGCGAACCGGTCCCAGCCCTGCGCGTCGGCCAGCCGCAGTACCTGCGCGGCGAGGTCGCCGACGGTCGCCGAGCCGTCGGTGGGGAGCACGCCGGAGGGTGAACTCCCGTGCCCCGGAAGGTCCCAGCGCAGCACCCGGTGGGCGCGGGTGAGCGCGGGCAGCTGGGGTTCCCAGAGGGCGAGGGAGGTGCCGAGGGACGGGCCGAGGATCAGCGGGGTGCCGTCGGCGGGGCCGTCCAGGCGGTGGTGGGGGAGGGGTGCGGCGGTGCCGGCCATCGTGGGTGGTCTCCGATGCGTGGGTGTCGGGTCAGCCGTCGTGTCCCGCCGCGGGCGGTGCGGGCCGGGCGGGCTGTGCGGAATGCGGGGCGCGTGGGGTGCGGCGCAGCGCGCGGTCGGTGAGGACGGGGGCGCTGCCCACGTACCGCGCGGGGTCGGTGAGTTCGCGCAGCCGCTCCTTGCCGAGCAGGGAGCGGAGTTCGGGCTCGGCCTCCTCCAGGGCCTCGTCGAGGGCGATGCCCTCGTCGCGGGCGGTCCGGGACGCGCTGGTGAGCAGGTCCTTGGCGCGGGCCCTGCCGAGCAGCGGGCCGAGTTCGGCGGCGATGCGTTCGCTGACGATGAGCCCCTCGGTCAGCGCGAGGTGTTCCTCCATGCGGTAGGGGAACACCTGGAGCCCCTGCGCGAGTTCGGCCGCGGCGCGGGCGGCTCCTCCGGCGAGGCGGAGCAGTTCGCGCAGCGGCTGCCACTCGGCGTGCCAGGCGCCGCCGGGGCGTTCGTCCTCGGCGGCGAGGGACTGCTGGAGGGTGGCGGCGAGCGCCGGGGCCTGCCGCGCGGCGGAGGAAATGAGCGTGGCCCGTACGGGGTTGCTCTTGTGCGGCATGGCGGAGGAGCCGCCGCCGCTTCCCTCGCCGACCTCGCCGACCTCCGTACGGGACAGCACGAGGACGTCGGCGGCCGGCTTGCCGAGCGCGCCGCAGACGAAGGCGAGCGCGGAGCCGAGACCGGCCACGGGAGTGCGCAGGGTGTGCCACGGCAACTCGGGTTCGGCCAGGCCGGTTTCCCGCGCGTACGCGCGCAGCAGCGCGATGCCGGTGTCCTCGGCCGGGGCGTCCCCGGCCGCCGTGGCCGCTTCCCCGGCGGCCCGCGCGTGGGCGCCGAACGCGGCCAGCGTGCCCGCCGCGCCGCCCAGTTGGGCGGGGAGCGCGGCCCGTACGTCGGTCAGCCGGTCGTGCGCGTCGAGGACCATGCTGCGCCAGCCCGCGGCCTTCAGCCCGAAGGTGGTGGGCACCGCGTGCTGGGTCAGGGTGCGGCCCGGCATGGCGGTGGCCCGGTGCTCCTCGGCCAGGCCCGCGAGCGCGGCGGCGGCCGACTCCAGGTCGGTGAGGATGCCGTCCAGGGTGCGCGCCGCCATCAGCATGAGGGCTGTGTCGACGATGTCCTGGCTGGTGGCGCCCCGGTGTACGTACGGGCCCGCCTCGTCGCCGGCGGCCGCGGTCAGGTCGGCGACCAGCGGGATCACCGGATTCCCGCCGGAGCGGGCCCGCAGCGCGAGGTCGCGGGCATCGAAGCGGTCCGCGCGGGCCGCGGCCGTCACGGCCTCGGCGGCGGACGGCGGAGCCAGGCCGAGGTTCGCCTGCGCACGGGTCAGCGCGGCCTCGGCGTCGAGCATGGCCTGGAGGAACGCCGTGTCGTCGGTGGCCTGTTCGGCCTCCGAGCCCGCGCGTACGGGGGACAGCAGTCCCGCGTCCCCCGTACGCGCGGCCGGATCAGTGGAAGTCAAGGAAGACCGTCTCCCCTTCGCCTTGCAGCCGGATGTCGAAACGGTACGAGCCGTGCGGCTCGGCCGCGGCAACCAGCGTCTCGCGCTGATGCGGCGCGAGCGAGGCGAACAGCGGGTCCGTGGCATGTGCCTCGGTGTGCTCGGGGAAGTAGATCCGGGTGAACAGGTGGTGCAGCAGGCCGCGCGCGAACACGCAGACGCTGATGTACGGGGCGTGACCGGGGCGCGCGCCCGGTACGAGCGTGCGCGCCGCCCAGCTGCCGTCGGCGTCGGTGGCGATCCGGCCGAAGCCGGTGAAGTCCACGCCGTTCCGGCCGAGATGACCGCCCGTCACCGGATCGCGGCGCAGCGAGCCCGGAGCGCCGGACAGGTCGCCCCCGTCGTCGGCCTGCCACAGTTCGATCAGCGCGTCCGGCACCGGGTTCCCGGCGCCGTCGTACACGCCGCCGTGCACCGTGACGGCGTCCGCGCGCCCCGCAGGGGCCATGTCGCCGCCGCCGGGGAACGGCAGCGCGTACCCGTAGAAGGGGCCCACCGTGTGCGAGGGCGTGGGGCCCAGGGGAGTGGAGTCGGTGGCGGTCATCAGCGGCCTTCCTCGATCCAGGTGGCGGACGGGCCGTCGAGCACGATGTCCCAGCGGTAGCCCAGCGAGAACTCGGCCTGCGACAGGTCGTGGTCGTACTGGGCGACCAGGCGCTGCCGGGCCGAGTCGTCGGTGACCGACTGCAGGATGGGGTCGTACGCGAACAGCGGGTCGTTCGGGAAGTACATCTGTGTCACGAGGCGCTGCGTGAACGCGCTGCCGAACAGCGAGAAGTGGATGTGCGCCGGCCGCCAGGCGTTGTGGTGGTTGCGCCACGGGTACGCGCCCGGCTTGATCGTGGTGAAGCTGTAGCTGCCGTCGTCGCCGGTCAGCACGCGCCCCACACCGGTGAAGTTGGGGTCGAGCGGCGCAGGGTGCTGGTCGCGCAGGTGCGCGTACCGGCCCGACGCGTTGGCCTGCCACAGCTCGATCAACTGACCGCGTACAGGACGGCCGTCGCTGTCGAGCAGTTTGCCCGACACGGTGATCCGTTCGCCCAGCGGTTCGCCTGTGTGCTGGCGCGTCAGATCGTGGTCGATCTCCGTGACGTCGGTCGAGCCGAACACCGGGGTGTGCAGTTCGACGGTCTCCGGGTCGCCCCCGTTGACGGCCACGAGGGGCTGCTTGGGGTACCGGAGGGCGCTGCTGCGGTACGGCGCGTAGTCGCGGGGCGGATGGTCGGCGGCGGGTGCGCCGGCCGCACGGGATTTCTCGTACGCCTCGCGCAGGTCGGCGACCTCGCGGTCGATGTCGTGCTGGCTGAGTGTCATGACGTTTCCGCTCCTACCGTTCCAGGACGAGGGCGAGGCCCTGGCCGACGCCGATGCACAGGGAGGCGACTCCGGTGCCGGAGCCCTTGGCCGCGAGCTGGTGGGCCACCGCGCCGGTCAGCCGTGCGCCGGACATGCCGAGCGGGTGGCCGATGGCGATGGCGCCGCCGCGCGGGTTGACGATCTGCGGGTCCAGCTCGGGCAGTTCGGCCAGGCAGCCGAGGGACTGCGCGGCGAACGCCTCGTTCAGTTCGACCGTCTCCAGGTCGCCGAAGCCCTTGCCGGCCTTCCGCAGCGCGCGCTGGATCGCCTCGACGGGGCCGAGTCCGAAGTAGCGCGGCTCCAGCGCGGTCACGGCGGACGCGCTGATGCGGGCGAGGGGTTCGCGCCCGGTGGCCTTCAGGCCCTCCTCGTTCACGAGCAGCAGCGCGGACGCACCGTCGTTCAGGGGCGAGGAGTTGGCGGCGGTGACGGTGCCGTCCTTGCGGAAGACCGTCTTCAGTTTTGCCAGCGACTCGGGGGTGCCGCCCTCGCGCACCGTCTCGTCGCGCTCCAGCTCGGCCCCTTCGTACTGCAGGACCTCGGCGTCGTACAGGCCGTCCTGCCAGGCGCGGGCCGCCTTCTCGTGGCTGGCCAGTGCGAAGGCGTCCTGCTGTGCGCGGGTGATGCCGTGCTTGTCGGCGATGAGTTCGGCGCCCTCGCCGAGGGAGACGGTCCACTCGGGCCGCATCCGCTCGTTGACCATGCGCCAGCCGAGCGTGGTGGAGTGCATCTGCGGGGCCGCGGCCGGGAAGGCGCGCTCCGGCTTGGGCACCACCCAGGGGGCGCGGCTCATCGACTCGACGCCGCCGGCGATGGCGATGTCGGCGTCGCCGAGCGCGAGGGCACGGGCCGACTGGATGACGGCCTCCATGCCGGAAGCGCACAGCCTGTTGACGGTCGCGCCGGGCACCGACTCGGGGAGTCCGGCCAGCAGGACGGCCATGCGGGCGACGTCGCGGTTCTCCTCGCCGGCGCCGTTGGCGTTGCCGAACAGCACGTCGTCGACGCGTGCCGGGTCCAGCTGGGGGGTGCGGTCCACGAGACCGCGGACGACGTGTGCGGCCAGGTCGTCGGGGCGTACGGCGGACAGTCCGCCGCCGTATTTGCCGACCGGGGTCCGTACGGCGTCGACGATGTACACATCGCGTACTTGCCGGCTCATCTCAGCCCTCCACCTTCACGCGCACGGGTGCCGCGGTCTTCTCCACGACCTCGTCCTCGCTGACGCCGGGCGCTGTCTCGACGAGGACCAGGCCGTCGTCGGTGACGTCGAGGACGGCGAGGTCGGTGATGATCCGGTCGACGCAGCCCTTGCCGGTGAGCGGCAGCGAGCACTCCTTGACGATCTTCGGGGTGCCGTCCTTGGCGGTGTGCGTCATCGTCACGATGACCCGGCGGGCGCCGTGCACCAGGTCCATGGCACCCCCGACCCCCTTGATCATCTTGCCGGGGACGGCCCAGTTGGCGAGGTCGCCGGCGGCCGAGACCTCCATGCCGCCGAGCACGGCGACGTCGATGTGACCGCCGCGGATCATGCCGAAGGAGAGCGCGGAGTCGAAGAAGGAGGCGCCGGGCAGGACGGTGACCGTCTCCTTGCCCGCGTTGATCAGATCCGGGTCCAGCTCGTCCTCGGTCGGGTACGGGCCGACGCCGAGGATGCCGTTCTCCGACTCCAGGACCACGTCGACGCCGTCCGGGATGTGGTTGGGCACCAGCGTGGGCAGGCCGATGCCGAGGTTCACGTAGGCGCCGTCGGGGAGTTCGGCCGCGGCGCGCGCGGCCATCTCGTCACGGTTCCAGGCCATCAGTCGCGCACCTTTCCTGCGTCGCGGACCGTCGTCTGCTCGACCTTCTTGTCCGCCGCCTGCTCCGGGGTCAGCTGCAGGATGTGCTGCACGAAGATGCCGGGCAGATGGATCTCGTCCGGGCCCAACTCGCCCGGCTCCACCAGCTCTTCGACCTCGGCGATCGTGACCTTGCCGGCCATCGCGGCGAGCGGGTTGAAGTTCTGCGAGGACTTGCTGAAGACGAGGTTGCCGTGCCGGTCGCCCTTCGCGGCCCGCACCAGCGCGAAGTCCGTACGGATCGCGCGCTCCAGCACGTACTCCTCGCCGTCGAACTCGCGGACCTCCTTCGGCGGCGAGGCCACCGCGACCGAACCGTCCTCGGCGTAGCGCCACGGCATGCCGCCGTCGGCGACCTGGGTACCCACCCCGGCCGGGGTGTAGAAGGCGGGGATGCCGCAGCCGCCGGCGCGCAGCCGCTCGGCGAGCGTGCCCTGTGGGATCAGCTCCAGCTCGATCTCACCGCCGAGGTACTGGCGGGCGAACTCCTTGTTGCCCCCGACGTAGGAGCCCGTCACGCGGCTGATGCGGCCCGCGGTGAGCAGGACGGCGAGGCCGGTCTCCATGGCGCCGCAGTTGTTGGAGACGACCGAGAGGTCCGTGACCCCGCGCTCCAGCACCGCGTCGATCGTGACGTTCGGGACGCCGTTGAGGCCGAAGCCGCCGACCGCGAGCGATGCGCCGTCGCGGACGCCGGCCACCGCCTCGGCGGCGGAGGCAACCGTTTTGTCCATCAGTCCGCCTGCTCTCCTTCGAGTTTCCGGAACAGTTGCTCAGTGTGCTGAGCATTTATTCGATGGTGCGAAACGCTGCCATCGCCAGGTCACAACGTCAAGACCTTGCCCGGAACCGTGATTTCACTCGACACCTTCCGGCAATCGCGCAAGAATCGTTCAGCACGCGAACAATGTTGTGAGGGAGAGGCATGAGCGCGGTAGACCTCAGCACCCATCCGGGGCACCTGGCCCGCCGGCTCCAGCAGGCGCACTCCCTGCTGTGGGGGGCCATGGTCTCCGAGGAGACCACATCACCGCAGTTCGCGGTGCTCAACGCCCTGCAGGAGAAGCCGGACATAGACCAGCGGACCCTGAGCGAGCACGTGCACCTCGACCGCTCCACCATCGCCGACCTCGTGGCCCGGCTGGTGCGCCGCGAGCTGGTCGCCCGCGTGCGCGACCCGCTCGACGGGCGGCGGAACGTCCTCAAGCTCACCGCCGAGGGCACCCGCGTCCACAAGCGCCTGGTCACCCGCACCTCCCGGATGAACAGGGTGTTCCTGGCCCCGCTGTCCGAGGACGAGCAGGAGCAGCTGCTCCGGCTCATCGGCCGGGTCGCGGAGGCGGCGGAGGACCTGCGGGTCTGATGTCTGCGGGTCTGATGTCTGCGGGTCTGATGTCTGCGGGTCTGGTGTCTGCGGGTCTGGTGTCTGCGGGGCGGGCTGCCGTACGGGCGGTCCGCTGTGCGGTGCCGGGGCGTACGGGGCGGCCACCCGTGCGGCTCAGCCCTCCGTGGGCAGTCCGCCCAGGCCGTCCGACGCGACCGTGCGGGAGGCCGCCGTCAGCGACCGTACGAACAGCGGCATCCGCTCGCGGGTGAAGCGCGACGAGGGGCCGCCGAAGGCAAGTGCCGCCACCACCTTGCCGGTTGCCGGGGCGCGCACCGGGACCGCCACCGAGGACAGCCCCTCCTCGTGCTCCCCGTGGCTCGCCGCGTACCCGTGCCGGCGGGTCTCCGCGACCCAGCGCCGCAGTGTCTCGGTGTGGCCCGCGCCCCACGGGGACGCGCGGGCCACCCGGTCCAGCAGCGCGTCGTCGGCCTCCGTCAGCAGCACCTTCGACGGGCCGCCCGCCCACAGCGGCAACTCGTCGCCCACCTTCACCACATGGCGCAGCGCCTGTGGGCCCTCCTCCTGCGCGATGCAGACACGCTGGACGTCGCGCCGTACGTACAGATGGACCGTCTCCCGGTGCTCCGCGGCGAGTTCGCGCAGCGTGCGGCGCACCTTGGCGGGCAGCTGCCAGCCGCGGTCGGCCATCCGCACCCAGCGCAGAAAGCCGGGCCCCGCGATGTAGCGGCCGTGCTCGTCCAGCCACAGCAGGCCGTTCAGCCGGAGCGTCTGGAGCAGCCGCAGCACGGTCGTCTTGGGCAGACCGCTCGACTCGACGATCTCGCGCAGCGAGAGCGCCGGCCGGTGCTCGCTGAACAGGCCCAGGATGTCGATGGCCCGCTGAACCGTCCGCATCCCACCGGATTCGCCGTTCATTCGCACATGCTCCTTCGTCCGCTGCTGCCGGGCGCCAGTATGCGCACAGGTCCACTGCGTGGACCAGGGGTGACAGTGCATCGCCGTAACTTTGCGGCAACCTCTTGTAGATAGTCAGTGTGCGTTCTATCGTCGCCGCACATTGGAACGAAGGGTCCGCAGAGCGGACCGGGTCCCCGGAGTCCGTGGGACCGATGTGGCGAGGTGAACCCGTGAAAGCAGCAGTCCTCACCGCCGCCCGCACCCTCGAGGTGACCGGGGACTGGCCGGAGCCCGTGTGCGGGCCCGGCGATGTCCTCGTCGCCCTCGAGGGCATGGGCCTGTGCGGTTCCGACCTCGCCGTCTTCGACGGCAAGCGGCAACCGCCGGTGCTGCCCTGGGTCGTCGGGCACGAGGGCTTCGGCCGCGTCGTCGCCGTCGGCGACCGGGCGGGCGAGCCGGCGCGGGAGGCGCCGCAGGTGGGGCAGCGGGTCGTCATCGAGCCCAACTACGCCTGCCTCGACTGCCCCGACTGCGCCCGCGGACTGACCTCCGCCTGCGCCAAGCGGGACATCGTCGGCATGAACACCCCCGGGATCCTCGCCGAACGCGTCGCCGTCCCGGCCCCGTTCGCCCACCCCGTGCCCGACTCCCTCGACCCCGCCGACCTGGCCTGCGCCGAGCCGTACACCGTCGCCCGTACCGCGGTGCGGCGCAGCGGCATCACGGCGGGCGCCCGCGCGCTGGTCGTCGGCGCCGGCGCGCAGGGGCTGCTGGTCAGCCAGGCGCTGCTGGCGATCGGCGTGCAGCCCGTGGTGACCGAGCCGCACCCCCTGCGACTGGAGCGCGCCCTCGGGCTGGGCGCCGAGACGGCCTCCGCCGGCGAGGGCGGCTTCGCCTGGGTCTTCGAGACCTCCGGCGTGGACGCGGCGCTGAGCGCGGCGCTGGACCGTGCGGAGCCCGGCGCGACCGTCACCGTCATCGGCCTGACCGCCGCGCAACTGCCCCTCACCATGGAGCAGTTGGTGCGCGGCCAGCTCACCCTGCGCGGTTCGCTGATCTACGACCACCCGTCGGACTTCCGCGCCGCGCTCGACGACATCGCCGCCCGGCGGGTACGCCCCGCAGCCACGCTCGAGGCGCGGTTCCCCCTGGAACGGGCGCAGGAGGCGTTCGCCGGGGCCCGCGACCGCGCGGGCAAGACCTGGATCTCGCTCGACCCGCAGGACGGCTGACCCTCCGGGCCGCCCCGATCCGGACAACCGCAGCCACCCTGCCCCGAACTGAATCGCACGGGCCCGCCCGGGTCTTCCCGTACCCGTCCCTCTCCGCCCGGGTTCCCGTCCCGTCCGTACCAGGCCGCGCACCCCGCAGTCGCGGCCGCTCCGCCATGCCTCCGTGCGCCCGCTCGCGCCCGGAAAATCCCCCTTCCCGCCCTGGCTGAGCACGCCCAGGACGTGCTGAGCCGAGACGAAGGAGTCTCGACATGACCGCCACCGAGTCCCGCCCGGCGCCGCCGATCGTCCCCGAATCGGCGCGCCCGACTGTGAGCCGCGCCCGGTACGGCCTGCTGGCCTGCCTGTTCGTCGTGACGGCTCTCAACTACCTGGACCGCACCAACCTTTCGGTGACCCTCCCGCACATCAAGGAGGAGATGCACCTGACGGGGACCCAGCAGGGACTCCTGCTGTCCTCCTTCAGCTGGGCCTATCTGCTGCTGCAGATCCCCGCGGGCCGGCTCATCGACCGGGTGGGCGCCAAACTGTCGATGGGCTACGCGATGGTCGGCTGGTCCCTCGCGACCGTCGCCATCGTGCTGGCGAAGAGCTTCGCCCCGCTGCTCGGCATGCGGGTCGCCCTCGGCGCCATGGAGTCGCCGGCCTTCCCGTCGAACAACCGGCTCGTCGTCAACTGGTTCCCCGGCCGCGAGCGCGGCCGGGCCACCGCCACGTACACCGCGGGCGAGTACGTCGGGCTGGCCGTCGCCGCGCCCGTACTGTCGCTGCTGACCGTGCAGTTCGGCTGGCGCTCGGTGTTCCTGGTGACCGGTCTGGCCGGTCTCGCCTTCTCCGTGGTGTGGTTCCTGCGGGTCAACGAGCGCCCCGAGCACAGCTCCAAGGTGAGCCAGGCGGAACTGGAGCACATCCGGCAGGCGGACGACCTGGAGACGGCCGAGGAGGCCGCCGAGGAGTCCGCACCCTCGTCCGTCCGCGCCGACCTGCGGGCGCTCCTGACGTCCAAACCGCTGTGGGGCCTGTACATCGGCCAGTTCGCCAACGCGTCGGTGCTGTTCTTCTTCCTGACCTGGTTCCCGTCGTACCTGGTCGACGAGAAGGGCATGACCATCCTGAAGGCCGGACTGTGGGCCTCCGTGCCGTACATCGCGGCGCTCATCGGCACCCTGTTCGGCGGCACCTGGTCGGACCGCATGCTGAACGCCGGACGGAGCCGCAGTGTGGCCCGCAAGGCGCCCATCATGATCGGCTTCGTGCTCGCCTCGGTCATCGTGCTGGCCAACTTCACGGACTCCGCGCCGCTGGTGATCACCTTCATGTCCGTCGCGTTCTTCGCGCAGGGCCTCATCCAGAACTGCTGGGCGCTCTTCGCCGACATGGTGCCCCGGCGGCTGACCGGCACCGGCGGCGGCGTCTTCAGCTTCATGGCCAATCTGGGCGGCGCGGTCACCCCGATCCTCGTCGGCATGATCGTCGACGCCACGGGCTCGTTCGTCTGGGCGCTCGGCTACATCGCACTGCTGGTGCTGGCCGGACTGCTCGCGTACGTGCTGCTCATCGACAAGGTGGAGCGGCTGAAGATCTGAGCCCGCGCGGCCGGGACCCGTCCGGATTCTGCCGGTCCGCTCAGCGGACCGGCAGAACCATGTGACGGTCCACGCCGCTAGTCTGGGTCCATGACCCTGACTCCGGAAGCACCTGCTGCCACCTCGGGCGACTGGTGGGTCACCGCCGGCCAGTCGCTGACCCGCGTCAAGGACCTCGACTCCGCGGCTCGAACCGCACCCGATCTGCTGGGTACGCTCGCCGAACTGGGCGAGCTGCGGCGCGCCGCCGACACCGCGCTCGGCGCCGCCGTCCGTGCCCTGCTCGCGGCGGGCCGCGACTGGGACGAGATCGCCGAGGCGCTCGGCTGTGCCGACGCCGAGGCGGCGCGGCTCGCCACCTCCCTCGCCATGGACGAGGCCCGCCTCGCCCTCGACCGACGAATCGGACACGACTGACGATGACTTCGAGCCCGGCCACCGCCCCCGCGACTCCGCGCGTCCTGCTGCTGCACGGACCGAACCTCAATCTGCTCGGCGAACGCGATCCGAAGCAGTACGGCAGCACGACACTCCGCGAGATCGAGGAGCGCACGGCGGCGCTGGGCAAGGAGCTCGGGGCCGAGGTGCACTGCGCGCAGAGCAACCACGAGGGCGAGCTCGTCGACCTTGTGCACGAGGCCCGCAAGAGCGACCACGGCATCGTCTTCAACCCGGGCGCCTACGCGCACTACAGCTACGCGCTGCGGGACGCCATCGACGCCGTGTCGGGGATGGGCGTGCCCACCATCGAGGTGCACATCTCCAACATCCACGCCCGCGAGTCCTTCCGGCACACCTCGGTGACCTCACCGGTGTGCCAGGGCATGGTCTCCGGGCACGGCGTCTTCGGCTACGAACTGGCCCTGCGCGCAGTGCTTCACCGCGTTGCGGAGGCGGCGCAGCGCGGATAGTTGTTCCGTGCCGCCCCTTTTCGCGCCGCGGTGGCGGGTGACCGGATGGACAATTGGCCGGCGGTGACAGCGTCGCGCTGTCACCGCCGGCCAATTCCGTTCGTCGGCTTCCCGCTGCGGCGGAGAAGGGGTTACGGGAGGCTCACCCCTCGCGGGAGCGGGTTCCGTACGTCTGGACGGTGACCGTGTCGTCGTCCAGGCAGCGGCCCGTCCGCAGATCGAAGCGCTGCTTCAGCAGGGGTGACGCCACGAACGGCGCACCGTCCGCCGTACCGAGCAGCCCGCGCGAGAGGACGTACGCGCCGCTGAACGGATCGCGGTTGGCGATGGCGTACGTGTGGCCCGAACGGTCCAGGAAGACGGCGATCTGGCTGCCGTCCGGCAGCAGCGCCGCCACTCCGCGGCCGGCCGTCAGATCGTCCGTGCCGCACACCGCGAACCAGCCGTCCTCGGTGCGCACTTCGACCTGTGTACGGGTCAGCGTTGCTGTGGTCATCGGCTCATGGCCCCTTCCAGCGTGCGTACGGGGATGTCGGGACCCGACAGCAGCGTCAGGTCCGGCTTGATCTGTGTGCGCTCCTCGACGAACTGCACGGACGGATCCGGCGCTTCGGGCGCGTTGACGAAGGACACGAAGCGGGAGAGCTTCTCCGGGTCCCGCAGGGTCTCGGCCCACTCGTCGCTGTAGTGCGCGACGTGGCCGGCCATCAGGGCCTCCAGCTCGTCGCACAGGCCGAGCGAGTCGTGCACCACCACGTCGCGCACGTGGTCGATGCCGCCCTCCGTACGGTCCAGCCAGGCGGAGGTGCGCTCCAGCCGGTCCGCGGTGCGGATGTAGAACATCAGGAACCGGTCGATGAGGCGCACCAGTTCCGCGTCGTCGAGGTCCTGCGCGAGCAGGTCGGCGTGCCGCGGTGTGGCGCCGCCGTTCCCGCCGACGTACAGGTTCCAGCCGTTCGAGGTGGCGATGACGCCGAAGTCCTTGCTCATCGCCTCGGCGCACTCGCGGGCGCAGCCGGACACCGCCGACTTGAGCTTGTGGGGTGCGCGCAGCCCGCGGTAGCGCAGCTCCAGATCGATCGCCATGCGCACGCTGTCCTGTACGCCGTAGCGGCACCAGGTCTGCCCCACGCAGGACTTGACGGTGCGCAGCGCCTTTCCGTAGGCGTGCCCGGACTCGAAGCCGGCGTCGACGAGGCGGGCCCAGATCACCGGGAGCTGGTCCACGCGGGCGCCGAACATGTCGATCCGCTGCCCGCCGGTGATCTTCGTATACAGGCCGAAGTCCCGTGCGACCTCCCCGATGACGATCAGCTTCTCCGGGGTGACCTCACCGCCGGGGATGCGGGGGACGACCGAATAGGAGCCGTTCTTCTGCAGGTTGGCGAGGAAGTGGTCGTTGGTGTCCTGGAGCGCGGCCTGTTCACCGTCCAGCACGTATCCGTCGGCGCCGATGGAGGGCGCGAGGGACGCGATGATGGAGGCGACGGTCGGCTTGCAGACCTCGCAGCCGTCGGTGTCGCGGGCCTCGGGGCGGCCGTGCGAGTCCAGCAGTTCCGCGAAGGTGGTGAGCCGCAGAGTGCGCACGACCTCGTACAGTTCGGCACGCGTGTGCGCGAAGCAGCCGCACAGTCCCTTGTCGACGGTGACGCCGTTGGCCTCCAGTTCGGCGTCCACCAGCTGGCCGAGCAGCTTGACGCAACTGCCGCAGCCCGTACCCGCCTTGGTGCACTTCTTGACCGACGGCACGTCGGTGCAGCTGTGCTCGGTGACGGCGCCCCGGATGGTGCCCTTGGACACGTTGTGGCAGTTGCAGACGACGGCGTCGTCGGGGAGGGCCGCGGGCCCCAGCGCCGCGCCGCCGCCCTCCGCGCCCGCGGGCAGGACCAGCGACTCGGCCGGTACGGGCGGCACGGTGCCGGTGAGCGGCCGCAGCGTGCCGTAGGCGTCCGTGTCACCGACCAGGACGCCGCCCAGCAGCGTGCCGTCGCCGTCGACGACGAGCTTCTTGTAGACGCCGGCACGGGAGTCGGAGTACACGACGTCCAGGCTGTTCTCCGTGCGGCCGTGCGCGTCGCCGAAGGACGCCACGTCGACACCGAGGAGCTTCAGCTTGGTCGATGTGTCGGCGCCGGTGAAGCCCGGTCCGCCGGTGTGTCCGGCGACGCTGTCCGCCGCGGTCTCCGCCATCTCGTAGCCGGGCGCGACCAGTCCGTACACCATGCCGTCGACAGCCTTGGCGCACTCGCCGATGGCGTAGATGTGCGGGTCGCTGGTGCGGCACTGTGCGTCGACGACGATGCCGCCGCGCTCGCCGGTCTCCAGTCCGTGCTCACGTGCCAGCTGGTCGCGGGGGCGCACGCCGGCGGAGAACACCACCATGTCGGTGGCGAGTTCGGTGCCGTCGGACAGCCGCATGCTCTGTACGGCTCCGGAGGCGTCCGCGGTGATCTCCTCGCCGCCGACGCCGGTATGCACGGTGAGACCCATGTCCTCGATCTTGCGGCGCAGTGCGGCACCGCCGCCCTCGTCGACCTGGAGGGCCATCAGACGCGGGTTGAACTCGACGATGTGGGTGTCCAGTCCGAGCCCGCGCAGCGCACCGGCGGCCTCCAGACCGAGCAGCCCGCCGCCCACGACGACGCCGGTGCGGGTGCCCTGCGCGTACTGCTCGATGTCGAGCAGGTCCTCGATGGTCCGGTAGACGAAGCAGCCCGCGCTGTCCTTGCCCGGGACGGGCGGCACGAACGGGTACGAGCCGGTGGCGAGCACAAGGGTGTCGTACGCGACGGTCAGCCCGGTGCGCGAGGTGACGGTGCGCCGCTCGCGGTCGATGCTCACCGCCGGATCGCCCAGATGGAGCTCGATGTCGTGCTTCTCGGCGAACCCCTCCTCCAGGAGGGACAGTTCGTCCGGTGTGGTGCCGGAGAAGTACGAGGTGAGCTGCACGCGGTCGTACGCGGCGCGCGTCTCCTCGCACAGTACGACCACGCGGGCACTGCCGGTCACGCCGCGGGCGGCGAGGGCTTCGAGGAAGCGCTGGCCGACCATGCCGTGCCCGACCAGCACGATTGTGGGGGTCGTCGTGGCGTGGGTGTCGGTCATCCCGTCAGCCTCCATCGTTCGTGAGCAGGTGGTGCAGGGGAGCGGAGGGCAGCGGCTCGTCGCCCTCCCAGGTGCGGGCGAGCGCGCCGACAGTGCCGAGATCGCCGAGGAGAATGCCGCCGACCAGCCGGTCGCCGCGGACCACGACCTTGCGGTAGCGGCCGCGGGTGGCGTCCGCCAGCCGGACGACGTCGTCGTCGGGCAGCGGGCTGGTCTCGCCGAAGGAGGCCAGGTCGAGCGGCAGTTGGCCGCTCCGGCCGCCGGACGCGAGGGTGAGCCGGGTGAGGGCCCGCGTGCCGCGGTAGCGGGGCGGCGCCGGACGGGTGAGAACGGCCGCCAGGATGTCGGCCTGCTCCTGCGCGGGTCCTGCCCGGCCGTACAGCACACCGTTGTGCTCCGCGCAGTCGCCGATGGCGTGGATGTGCGGGTCGCTGGTGCGCAGCCTGTCGTCGACGACGACGCCCCGCTCGACGCGCAGTCCGGCCGCGCGGGCCAGACCCGTACGGGGACGGGTGCCGCAGGACAGTACGACGAGATCGGCGTCCAGCGTGCACCCGTCGGCCAGTTCGACGGCCCGTACGGTACGGGCCGCTCCGTGCGCCCCGTCCGTCCGTACGCCGCGCACCCGGCACTCCGTGTGCACCTCGACGCCGAGGTCCGTCATGTGGCGGCGCAGCACCTCGGCTGCCTCCACGTCGAGCTGCCGTTCCATGAGGCGCTCGCCCTGGTGGGCGAGGAGCACCTGGACGCCGCGCTGGGCGAGGGCACGGGCCGCGGACACGCCGAGCAGTCCGCCGCCGATGACGACGGCCCGTACGCCCTCGCGGGCCTGCGCGCCGAGTGCCAGACAGTCGTCCATCGTGCGGAAGGGCAGCACGCCGTCGGGCAGTTCGGTGCCGGCCTGTGAGCCGGTGCTGCCCTGCGAGGCGGTGCCGTCCTGCCCGAACAGGCCGCGCAGTGGCGGCAGTACGGGGTTCGCGCCGGTGGCCAGCACGAGCCGGTCGTACGGGAGGCGGCTGCCGTCGTCGCAGACGAGCACCCGGTCCGCGCGGTCGATGCGGACGGCGCGCACCCCGTGAAGAGTGCGGACCTCCGCGGGGTACGGGGGCAGCCGGACAACGTCGGACGTGTACCGGCCGGCCAGTACCTCGCCGAGCAGCACCCTGTTGTACGGGCCGTGCGGCTCCTCACCGACCACGGTGAGGTCGACGCCGGTGCCGGCCGTCTGCTGCGCGAGCCGTGCACCGGCCATCCCGCCGCCGGCCACCACCACACGCTGTCTCGAGGTCATGGGACGAGAGTGCGTCCCCCCTGTTACCCGCCCGCATCACCACCGTTTCCCCGGCGCAACGCGTCCCTCATCGCCCGCGGGGAGCGACTGTGAGCGCAGGCCGCCGGGCGCGGGTGACACAGCCGTACCGCCGGCCCGCGCGCGGGTCCCTCGCGGGTCAGTGGCCGGCGTCGCCGCCGATGCTCAGCCGTCCGTCCACGCGCCGCCGGCCGCGGCCGTACGGACGAAGTCCGTGAAGTCGCGTGGCGGGCGCCCCAGTACGCGCCGTACGTCGTCCGTCAAGTGCGCGTTCCGGCCGTCCAGCACCTGGGCGAACATCTCCCGCAGGAACGCCGCCTCCGGTTCCGGAATCCCGTAACCGGCCTGCAGTTCGGCGTACTGCCCGTCGCTCACCGGCACATAGCGCACCTCGCGGCCGCTCGCCTTGGAGACCTCCGCGACCGCCTCGGCGAACGACAGCAGGCGCGGGCCCGTCACCTCGTAGACCCGGTCCCGGTGCCCGTCCTCCGTCAGCGCCGCGACCGCCACGTCCGCGATGTCCTCCGCGTCGACGAACGGCTCCAGCACATGCCCGGCGGGGAAGGCGACCTCGCCCGAGAGCACCGGCTCCAGCAGATGACCCTCGCTGAAGTTCTGGTTGAACCAACTCGCCCGCACAATCGTCCACTCGGCCCCCGAGTCGCGCACCGCCCGCTCGGCCGGGAGCGCGCTCTCCTCGCCGCGCGCGGACAGCAGCACCAGGCGCCGCACCCCGCGCTCCAGCGCCGCCGCGGCGAAGCCGCGCACCGCCTCCGCCGCGCCCGGAGCGCCCACATCCGGCGCGCACACCAGGTACGCCGACTCGACACCGCGCAGTACGGGCGCCCAACTCCCGGAATCCGCCCAGTCGAAGGGCGGCCGCCCCGAGCGGGAACCGACGCGCGCCGTGAGGCCGCGCTCCTCCAGCCGCCGTGCCACCCTGCTGCCGGTCGTGCCGGTGCCTCCGAGCACCAGCACGGTCTTCCTGCTCATGTCGTTGTCCATGCCGGGGAGTCAACTCCCGTACGCCGTCCTGTCACATGGCCGGTGCGCTCACCCGCATGTGCCGCAGTCTCGCCGCCACACGCCGCCCGGCCGCCCGTACAGGCTTACGCTGCCGTCGTGGACGTACTCGCCGAGCTGCTCGGCAGCGGCACGAGGTCCAGTGGGGGGCTGTTCCACCAGGTGGTGCTCGCCCCGCCGTGGGCGGTGCGCGTGCAGGACGAGGCGCCGCTGGCCCTCGCCGCCATGGTGCGCGGGGACGGCTGGATCGTGCCCGACGGAGGGGAGCCCCTGCCCCTCGGCGAGGGCGACATCGCGGTGGTGCGCGGGCCGGCCCCGTACGTCCTCGCGGACCACCCGTCGACCGCCGCCGCACCCGGTCTGGTGATCCGGCCCGGCGACTGCTGCACCACCCCCTCGGGGCGCGACCTGTGCGAGGAACTGCGCCGCGGGGTGCGCACCTGGGGCAGTACGGGGACCGGCCCGTCCCTGCTGCTCAGCGGCGTCTGCACGGCACAGGGCGACATCGGCGGAACCCTGCGCGCCGCGCTGCCGGACGTGCTGGTGCTGGGCGCGAAGGACTGGGACTCCACACTGCTCACCGTCGTGACGGCCGAGGTCGTCAAGGACGGCCCCGGCCAGCAGATCGTCCTGGACCGGCTGCTGGACCTGCTGCTGATCTCCGTCCTGCGCGCGTGGTTTGCCCGCCCGGAGGCGCAGCCGACGGACTGGTACCGCGCACAGGGCGACCCGGTCGTCGGCGCGGCCCTGCGGCTGCTGCACGAACAGCCCGCGCACCACTGGACGGTGGCGTCCCTCGCGGCCGGTACGGGCGTGTCCCGCGCCGCGCTCGCCCGCCGCTTCACGGCCATGGTGGGCGAGCCCCCGATGTCCTATCTGACCCGCCGCCGCCTCGACCTGGCGGCCCGCCTCCTGCGCGACACGGACGCCACCCTCGCCTCCGTCGCCCGCCGTGTCGGCTACGCGGACGCGTTCGCGCTGAGCGTGGCGTTCAAAAGGGTCCGCGGTCAGAGCCCTGCCGCCTACCGCGCGGCCACCGCACCCGCGCGCGGGGGATGAGGACGGAGGGAGCGCGGGCCGTCGCGTCCGGGGCGCCGGCTGTTCGGAGGCGCAGTGTCACCGACACCCGGCATGCTGGAGACATGTACGTGGAACGGGGTTCGGCCGTGGACGGGGCCGTGGTGTGGGTGCGCACCGCCGAGCCCGGGGAGACGGTTCGGGTGCTGCCCGACGGGTGCATGGACCTGCTGTGGTGGGGCGGCGGACTGACGATCGCCGGGCCCGATACGCGCGGGCACACCGTGACGGGGGAGCGGGCCGCCGCGGTGACGGGGCTGCGGTTCGGCCCCGGCCTGGGGCCGCGCGTCTTCGGCGTCCCGGCACACGAACTGCGGGACCAGCGGGTGCCGCTCGCGGCGGTCTGGCCGGAGCGCGCGGTGCGGGAGCTCACCGAGCGGGCCGCGGCCGAGGAGGCCGCGGCCGGCTGGGGCCCTGGGTGGGGACGCGTGCTGGAGAGCGCGGCGGCCGGGCGGCTGCGGGACGCGGGCGGGCAGGACGGGGTGCTGGGCGCCGTCGTCCACAGGCTGCGCGAGGGGCGCGGTGTGGCGGAGACCGCCGAGGCCGTCGGCTACAGCGAACGGCAGCTGCACCGCCGCTGCCTGGCCGCCTTCGGATACGGGCCGAAGACCCTCGCGCGCGTCCTGCGCATGCGGCGTGCGCTGCGGCTCGCGGAGGACGGCCGCCCGCTGTCCGGCGTCGCCGCCGACGCCGGGTACGCCGACCAGGCCCATCTCGCGCGCGAGATACGGGCGTTGGCGGGCGCCCCGGTGTCGGAGCTCGTACGCCGCTGAGCGGGCCGACGCGTTTGTCGGGCCGACGCGTTCGTCAGGCTGTGCGTACTTCGGGCTCAGGCTGTGCGTATTTCAGGGTCTGCGTTCGTCAGGCTGTGCGTTCTTCACGACAGCGGCGCGAACAGGTCGACCGAGTTGCCGTCCGGGTCGAGGATCACGGCGTACCGCTGGCCCCACACCGCGTCCCAGGGCGCGCTGTGCCCCTCGTACCCGGCGGCGGTCAGCTCGTCGTAGTTCTTGTCCACACCGGCCGGGGTCTCGCAGTGGAACGCGAGGCCGAGCCGTCCGCTGCCGCGCGGGCCCGGCGTCCAGTCCGGGTCGAAGGAGCGGACGGTGGCCTCCGAGTCCCACGCCATCCGCAGCCCGCCGGGCAGTTGGGCCTCGACGTGCGGGCTGTCCTCCGCGCCGTCGGGGACGTCGACGCCGAGCCGCCGGTAGAAGGCGAGCGAGGCCGCCATGTCCGCTGTGACGATGCCGATGAGGTCGAATCGAGGTGTCATACGGACGACGCTAGACCGCCCGCGCGCCCCCGGCCTTGAACGAATCGGACACGGTGCCGCGGCCGTTACCGTGGGCGGATGGCCGAGATCCTTACCGTGTTGACCACCACCGACAGCGAGGACAAGGCGCGGGCGCTGGCCGCCGGCGCCGTGGAGGGGAGAGTCGCCGCCTGCGCGCAGATCAGTGCGCCGGTGACCTCCGTGTACCGCTGGGAGGACAACATCGAGAACGACACCGAGTGGCAGGTGCTGTTCAAGACGGCAGCCGCCCGGTACGACGCGCTGGAGGCGTACATCAGGGAGGCGCACGACTACGACGTACCGGAGATCATCGCTACGCCCGTCGTACGGGGCGGCGCCGACTACCTGTCGTGGGTGGAGGCGGAGACGTCCGCAGTCTGACCGACATGCTCCTCCCCGTCGGCCCGTCGGCCCGTCGGCCCGTCGGCCCGTCGGCCCGTCGGCCCGTCGGCCCGTCGGACCGGAACGCCACGGTCCGTCAGACAGCGGCGCATGGCGTCCGGTTGGTCGTCGTCGTGGCGGCTGCTGTCGAGAAGTTGGAGGGCCCGCCGCCGCCCGCGCCGGGTACGCGGAAGGCGCAGGGGTACACGCGGATGCGACGGGCCCCGGGGCGACGGCCGTGGGGACGGGCCCTTGCCTGAACCGTCACCGGCACGGCCGTCGCAGGACGCCCGTGTGCCCGGCGCGGCCCGTCCCACACTCGTCCGCTCGGCACTGTGTTTCCTGAACTCCCGTGGTTTCCTGAACTCCCGTATCAGCACGCCTCGTTGGACGCGGCGGGCACCGGGCCCGGTTGCGTGGCCGGTTCGACCCGTACCGCGCACACTTTGAACTCCGGCATGCGTGACGTGGGGTCGAGTGCCGGGTTGGTGAGCGCGTTGACGCTGCCCTCGCCCGGCCAGTGGAACGGCATGAAGACCGTGTCGGGCCGGATGGCGCGGGTCAGCCGGGCCGGCGCGACGACCCGTCCGCGGCGGGACACCACCGTGAGCCGGTCGCCCTCGGCGGCACCCAGCCGTTCGGCGAGATGCGGGTGGAGCTCCACGAAGGGGCCGGGGGCCGCCGAGTTGAGCTCGTCCACCCGGCGGGTCTGGGCGCCGGACTGGTACTGCGCGAGCACCCGGCCCGTCGTCAGATACAGCGGATAGGCGTCGTCCGGCTCCTCCGCCGCGGGCCGGTGCGTGACAGGCGCGAACCGGGCGCGGCCGTCGGGCGTCGCGAACCCGTCCAGGAACAGCCGCGGCGTACCCGGGTGCGGGTCCGTGCCGGGACCGTCGGCAAGACTGTCATCGGGGCCGTAGTCGTTGGCCGGATCGTCCGCGAACAGGGGCCCGCCGACAGGTTCTTCGGGCCCCGCGCCGTCCCTGTCCGTGTGTGCCGCGCTGTCCGGGCAGGGCCAGAACACTCCGTCCTCCTCGGCGATCCGCCGGTACGTGATGCCCGAATAGTCGGCCGGGCCGCCCGCCGAGGCGCGCCGCAGTTCGTCGAAGACCTCCTCCGGGTCGCTGGGGAAGCCCTTCTCCCAGCCGAGCCGCGCCGCGAGGGAGTTGAGCACCTGCAGGTCGCTGCGGATACCCGGCGGCGGGTCCACGGCGCGGCGGCGCAGCAGCACCCGGCCCTCCAGATTCGTCGTCGTCCCGGTCTCCTCCGCCCACTGGGTGACCGGCAGGACGACATCCGCCAGCTGTGCCGTCTCGGACAGCACGACGTCGCACACGGCGAGGAAGTCCAGTGCCCGCAGCCGCTGTTCGACGTGGGTGGCACGCGGCGCGGACACGACCGGGTTGGAGCCCATCAGCAGCAGGGACTTCACGTCGCCGCCCAGCGCGTCCAGCAGTTCGTACGCGCTCCGTCCGGGCCCCGGCAGAACGTCGGGGTGCACGCCCCACACGTCGGCCACGTGCGCGCGTGCCGCCGGGTCGTCCAGTTTGCGGTAACCGGGCAACTGGTCGGCCTTCTGGCCGTGTTCGCGTCCGCCCTGTCCGTTGCCCTGTCCCGTCAGACAGCCGTAGCCGGACAGTGGCCGGCCGCAGCGCCCGGTGGCCAGGGCGAGGTTGATCCAGGCGCCCACGGTGTCGGTGCCCTTCGACTGCTGCTCGGGCCCGCGTGCCGTGAGCACCATGGCGTTCTCCGGCTCGCAGAACAGCCGTACCGCCTCGCGCAGTTCGGGCACCGGCACACCAGTGAGCCGTTCGACCAGTTCCGGCCAGTGCGCCATGGCGGCGCTGCGCGTCTCCGTCCAGCCGGTCGTACGGGCGTCCACGTACTCCTGGTCGACGCGTCCCTCGGCGACCACCAGATGCAGCATGCCCAGTGCCAGGGCGAGGTCCGTGCCGGGGCGCGGTGCCAGATGGAGGTCGGCCTGTTCGGCGGTACGGGTGCGGCGGGGGTCGACGACGATCAGCGTGCCGCCGTTCTCGCGGAGTTCGGTGAAATAGCGCATGGCCGGCGGCATGGTCTCCGCCGGATTGGAGCCGACGAGGACGACACAGCCCGTACGGGGGATGTCGGCGAGCGGGAACGGCAGCCCGCGGTCCAGCCCGAAGGCGCGGGTTCCGGCGGCCGCGGCGGACGACATGCAGAACCGGCCGTTGTAGTCGATCTGCGAGGTGCCGAGGACGAGACGGGCGAACTTGCCCAGCGTGTACGCCTTTTCGTTCGTCAGCCCGCCCCCGCCGAACACGCCCAGCGCGTCGGGTCCGTGTGCGGTCCGTATACGGCCGAACTGTGCGGCGATCCGGTCGAGCGCCTCCTCCCAGGTCGCCGGCTCCAGGGTGTCCGATTCCGGATCGCGTACCAGCGGTTCGGTCAGCCGTACCCGGGAGGACAGCACGGCGGGCGCGGTGCGGCCCTTGCCGCAGAGGGCGCCGCGGTTCACAGGGAAACCGGGGCGTTCCACCACCTCGAGACCGGCCGCCGCGGAGCCGTCGTCCGCCGGGACGTCGCCCGCCGGTGCGGTGTGCGCGGGGCGCGCGGCGCGCAGCCCCATGCCGCATTGGAGAGCGCAGTAGGGGCAGTGGGTGTCGGTCGTGGTGGTGTGACCCTTCATACGAGCAGGGTGCGACGGCCGTGTTACGGGGAACGTGTGCGCCGGTTACGGCCCCGGCAAGGCGACCTCAGCGTGCCGTACGGGCGGACGTGAGGTGACAGCGGTGCGCCCGCGCACCCTCACGTCACCCTCCGTGTGAGCAGTGCGCAACCATCCGTCATTCCGGCGCAATGGCCAGGCAATGCCCGGCGTCCAGAATCCCTTCATGACGGCGTCGCTTCCCCCGAAGCTCCTTCAGGATCCCGCAGTCGACTCGTTCGCAGGCATCGACAGTACGGCGCAGCTCATGACCCGATTCACCGCGCAGCTCACCACGCAGCTGCGAGCGATACGTCCGGTGCCCCCGGCGGCACCCGCCCCTGCGGCCACCGGGGACTCCCCGGTGCTGGTCGCCGTGGCGCACGGCTCCCGCGACCCCGCCGCCCGGCGCACCGTCGAGCGGCTCCTCGCCGGCGCCCGCGCGCTGCGGCCCGGACTGCGGGTCGAGCTCGGCCACATCGAGCTCGACGCGCCCCTGCTGCCCGACACGCTCGGGGCGTTGCCGGCCGGCCGTGAGGCGGTGGTGGTGCCGCTGCTCTTCGGGCGGGGCCACCACGTGAAGCACGACATCCCCCGCGCGCTGGACGCGGCATCGCACGTACGGGCCGCGGTCGCCGGCCCCCTCGGCCCGCACCCGCTGCTGGCGGAAGCGCTCCACGACCGGCTCGCCGACGCGGGCTGGGGCGCGGTGGCCGGGACGGGGCCGGGGGAGGGCGCCGTGGTGCTGGCCTCCGCGGGGTCCCGTGATCCGGAGGGCGTCGCGGGGGCCGAACGCATGGCGGACCGGCTGTCCCGCCGGCTCGGCGGCACCCCTGTACGGGCCGCGTACGCCTCGGCGGCGCGGCCCGGCGTGGCGGAAGCGGTGCGCGAGCTGCGGGCGCGGGGGCATGAACGGGTCGGCCTCGCCTCGTACTTCGCGGCCCCCGGCCACTTTGCCGCACAGTGCGCGGCGGTCCCCGGCCTCACCGCCGCGGCCGCCCCCCTGGGCGCCCACCCCGCCCTGGCCCGCCTCCTCCTACACCGCTACGACACAGCCACCCGAACCCCCACCCCCTTGGCCCACACGTAACCCTCCGGGGGGAGGGGCCGCGCCACGCTGAGACCACCAACGGCTCGGCATACGCGAGCATCCCGCTGCACCGGGAGGGCTCTCTTCCCCGCCGCAGCGGCGAACCCTCCTCCGAGAGACCCCCTCCTTCCCGCCGCAGCGGCGGGTGCCCACGCTGGGGCGGGTCGGCGGTCTGAGCGTGTCGTGCGGGGTCGCGCAGCGCTGATCTCGCCGGCCGGTTCGCCGCGTGGCACGTCCCGCTGCGGCGGGAAAGTATGGCCGTCACGCGGGCGGGCGGGGTTGCTCCGCCACCGCGTCCCCCAGGGCTCTCTTCCCGCCGCAGCGGCGGGCGCCCACGGCGGGCCGGCTCGGCGGTCTGAGCGTGTCGTGCGGGGTCGCGCAGCGTTGATCTCGCCGGCCGGTTCGCCGCGTGGCACGTCCCGCTGCGGCGGGGAGGGGCGCCGTCACGTGGCGGGGGCTCGGGCGGGGCCCGTCGCGCAGACCGGGCCCTCCCCTGGGCGGGGGCGGGGGCCCGGGTGGGCCCCACACGTAAGACGGGGCCCGTCACGGTCGACCCGCGGGGTCAGAGCGCTGACGCGCCGCGTTCGCGGAGGGCGCGGCCGTACTGCTGGAGGGTCCAGATCTGCTCGCGGACGGCCGCGGACGACTCCGCGTCGCGCTGCGCCTCGAGCCGGCGGGCCGTGCCCTCCAGGTCGGTGATGCGTGTGTTGACCGCGGCGAGGCGGACCGCGACGAGCTGGTTGCCCGCGTACATCTCGTCCGGCTCGCGCCCCCGCGCGTTCCGCAGCGGTTCCACGGCGAGCTCCGTGACGAGCGTGCGCACCGTGTCGTCCGGCGCGGCGTCGCGGACGCGGGCGACGAGGCCGTTGTCGGTCTCGGCGCCCTCCACCCCGCCGGCCGCCTCGATCGCCTGACGGACCGTCGCATACGGCGGCGCGGTGAACTCGTCCGTGCCGTACGCGTCGAACGCGGGCGACACCAGCGCGGGCCGCTGCAGCGCGAGCTTCAGCAGCTCGCGCTCCACCCGGTGCGCAGGGCTGCGCAGATTGAGCGCCGGGCCACGCACACCCCCGGCGCCCGCCGGGGGCGGCTGCGGCCGCGGGCCCTGCCGGCCCGCGCCGGAGGGCGGCCCCGCGGAGCGCCCCCGCTCCCGCGCCCAGCGCGCGAGCTGCGCCACGCGCCGCACGACGAACTGTTCGTCGACGATCCCGAGCAGCCCCGCCAGCCGCACGGCGTACTCGTGCTGGATCGACACGTCCTTGATCTGCGCGACCACCGGCGCCGCCTGCTCCAGCGCGGCCGAACGGCCTTCCGCCGTATCGAGGTTGTGCTGGTCGACCATCGACCGGATGGCGAACTCGAAGAGCGGGGAGCGCCCTTCGACGACCTCCTGCACCGCGTCGTCACCGCGCGCGAGGCGCAGGTCGCAGGGGTCCATCCCGCCCGGTGTGATCGCGATGGAGGTGCGGGCCGCGAACTTCTGGTCGTCCTCGAAGGCCCGCAGCGCCGCCTTCTGCCCGGCCGCGTCGCCGTCGAAGGTGAAGACGACCTCCGAGCGCGCGTTGTCCATCAGCAGCCGCCGGAGGATCTTGATGTGCCCCTCGCCGAAGGCCGTGCCCGATGTGGCGATCGCGTTCGTCACGCCTGCCAGGTGACAGGCCATCACATCGGTGTAGCCCTCGACGACGACCGCCCGGTTCGCCTTGGCGATCTCCTTCTTCGCGAGATCGATCCCGTACAGCACATGGGACTTGTGGTAGATCGGCGTCTCGGGGGTGTTCAGATACTTCGGCCCGTTGTCGTCGTCCCGCAGCTTGCGCGCGCCGAAGCCGACGACCTCACCGGTGATGTCCCGGATGGGCCACATCAGCCGGCCGCGGAAGCGGTCGATGGGCCGGCCGTTGCGCGACTCCTGGGCCAGCCCGGACAGCGTCAACTCCTTGTCGGAGAAGCCGCGTCCGCGCAGGAAGCGCACCAGGTGGTCCCAGCCGGCGGGGGAGTAGCCGATGCCGAAGTGCTGTGCGGCCGCCTCGTCGAACCCGCGGTCCGTGAGGAACCGGCGGCCCACCTCGGCCTCGGCGCCGCCGAGCTGCTCGGCGTAGAACTTCGCGGCCTCCTTGTGCGCCTCGACGAGGCGGGTGCGCTCGCCCTGCTGGCTGGCGCGGCCGTATCCGCCCTCCTCGTACCGCAGGGTGACGCCGGCCTGCGCCGCGAGCCGCTCGACGGACTCGGAGAAGGAGAGGTGCTCGACCTTCATCAGGAAGGTGAGGGTGTCCCCGCCCTCCTGGCAGCCGAAGCAGTGGAAGAAGCCCTTGCTGGGGCTGACGTGGAAGGAGGGGGACTTCTCGTCGTGGAACGGGCAGAGGCCCTTGAGGTTTCCGCCGCCGGCGTTCCGCAGCTGGAGATACTCGGACACGACGGCGTCGATCGGGACCGCGTCCCGTACCGCCTTCACGTCCTCGTCATTGATCTTCCCAGCCACACCGAGAGTCTACGGCCGTGCTCCGACATCCCCGCGAACGGGCTCCGCCCCCTCCGTTCCCGGGCTGGGGAACGGAGGGGGCGGAAGTGACGGAGCCGCGGGTCAGGGCCGCGGGACGTTGCGCAGGTTCGAGCGGGCCATCTGGACCATGCGGCCGACGCCGCCCTCCAGCACCGTGCGCCCCGCCGACAGCGCGAAACCGCTCACCTGCTCGCGCGTGATCTTGGGCGGCAGGGAGAGCGCGTTCGGGTCGGTGACGATGTCGACGAGGGCGGGGCCCTTGTGCCGGAAGGCGTCCTTGAGCGCGCCGCGGATGTCCTTGGGCTTCTCGACCCGCACCCCGTGGGCGCCGGCCGCCTTCGCGATCGCCGCGTAGTCCGTGGCGTGGTAGCCGGTGCCGTACGCCGGCATGCCGTCGACCATCATCTCCAGTTCGACCATGCCGAGCGAGGAGTTGTTGAACAGTACGACCTTGACTGGCAGGTCGTACTGCACGAGCGTCAGGAAGTCGCCCATCAGCATCGAGAACCCGCCGTCGCCGGACATCGAGACGACCTGCCGGCGCCGGTCGGTGAACTGTGCGCCGATCGCCTGCGGCAGGGCGTTCGCCATGGAGCCGTGGGTGAAGGAACCGATGACACGGCGGCGGCCGTTCGGCGTCAGATAGCGCGCGGCCCACACGTTGCACATGCCGGTGTCGACGGTGAACACGGCGTCGTCCGCGGCCTCCTCGTCCAGGATGGACGCGACGTACTCGGGGTGGATGGGCGTGTGCTTCTCGACCTTCCGCGTGTACGCCTTGACCACGCCCTCCAGCGCGTCGGCGTGCTTCTTCAGCATCCGGTCGAGGAAGCCGCGGTCCTCCTTGACCTTCACGCGCGGTGTCAGACAGTCGAGCGTCTCGCGCACGTCGCCCCAGACGGCGAGGTCCAGTTTGGTGCGCCGCCCGAGGTGCTCGGGGCGCACGTCGACCTGCACGATGCGGCAGTCCTTCGGCAGGAAGGCGTTGTACGGGAAGTCGGTGCCGAGCAGGATCAGCAGATCGCACTCGTGGGTGGCCTCGAACGCCGCACCGTAACCGAGCAGTCCGCTCATGCCGACGTCGTACGGGTTGTCGTACTGGATCCACTCCTTGCCCCGCAGCGCGTGTCCCACAGGGGACTTGATCCGCTCGGCGAATCGCATGACCTGCTCGTGCGCGCCCCGGGTGCCGCTGCCGCAGAACAGCGTGACCTTCTTCGCGTCGTCGATCATCCGGGCCAGCTGGTCCACTTCCTCGTCGCCGGGGCGTACGGAGGGCCGCTGGGTGACGATGGCGTGTTCCTCGGGAGCTTCGGGCGCCTCCTCGGAGGCGATGTCGCCGGGCAGCGTGACGACGCTGACGCCCTGCCGGCCGACCGCGTGCTGGACGGCGGTCTGCAGTACGCGCGGCATCTGGGCGCGGCTGGAGATGAGTTCGCTGTAGTGGCTGCACTCCTGGAACAGCCGGTCGGGGTGGGTCTCCTGGAAGAAGCCCGTGCCGATCTCGCTGCTGGGGATGTGCGAGGCGAGCGCGAGCACAGGGGCCATGGAGCGGTGCGCGTCGAACAGCCCGTTGATGAGGTGCAGATTGCCCGGGCCGCAGGAGCCGGCGCAGGCCGCGAGCCGCCCTGCGACCTGCGCCTCCGCGCCCGCGGCGAAGGCGGCGGTCTCCTCGTGGCGCACCTGGATCCAGTCGATGGCGGAGCTGCGGCGGATCGCGTCGACGACCGGGTTCAGGCTGTCGCCCACCACCCCGTACAGCCGCTGCACACCGCTGCGTTCCAGGGTGTCGACGAACTGTTCGGCCACGCTCTGCTTCGACTTGCCCATCGGTCTTCACTGCCCTTCGACGCCGGGTGTACCGGGGGACCGGAACCTCGCTGAACTAAGGGCAATTTATCCCGTACAGGCGATCTGTGTGCATTACTCCTTTTCGAGGGTGCTCAGCGGTACACCCGGGTCGGCCAGCGCGTGGGTGTCGACGTGCGCGCCGGAGCGGATGAGCTGCTGCACGGACTCGGCCACGTCCCACACGTTGACGTTCAGCCCGGCGAGCACCCTGCCCTCGCTCAGCCAGAAGGCGATGAACTCCCGCTTGGTGACGTCTCCCCGGCACACCACCTGGTCGTACGAGCCGGGCGGCGCGTACCCCGAGTACTCGAGGCCGACGTCGTACTGGTCGGAGAAGAAGTACGGCACCCGGTCGTAGCTGACGTCCCGTCCGAGCATGGCCCGCGCCGCGGCCGGGCCGCTGTTCAGCGCGTTCGCCCAGTGCTCCACGCGCAGCCGCTCGCCGAGCAGCGGGTGCTGGACGGAGGCCGCGTCGCCCGCCGCGTAGATGTCGGGGTCGGAGGTGCGCAGCGACGCGTCGACGGCGATGCCGCCGCCGGGCTGCGGGGCCAGGTCCAGGCCCGCCGCCTCCGCGAGGGCGGTACGGGGCGCGGCGCCGATGGCGGCCAGCACGTCGTGCGCCGGGTGCTCGTCACCGTCGTCGGTGTGTACCCGCTGGACGAGGCCGTCCTGTCCGGAGATGCCCGTCAGCCTGGCGCCGAAGTGGAAGCGCACACCGTGTTCGCGGTGCAGGTCGGCGAAGAGGGCGCCCAGTTCGGGCCCGACGACACTGTGCAGCGGTGTCGGCTCGGGCTCGACGACGGTGACCTCCGCGCCGTACGAACGGGCCGCCGCGGCGACCTCCAGTCCGATCCAGCCGGCACCGGCGATGACCAGGTGTCCGTTGTCCTGTCCGAGGGTGGCCAGCCGTCCGCGCAGCCGGTCGGCGTGTGCGAGGCGGCGCAGGTGGTGCACGCCGACCAGGTCGGTGCCGGGGATGTCGAGGCGGCGCGGTTCTGCGCCGGTGGCGAGCAGCAGTGTGTCGTAGTGGATGCGGGTGCCGTCGCCGAGCCGGACTGTGCGCGCCTCGCGGTCGAGCTGTACGGCGGGCTGTCCGAGGTGCAGTTCGATGTCGGCGCCCGCGTACCAGGCGGGGCGGTGCACGAAGACGCTGTCCCGCTCGTCGTCGCCGGTCAGATAGCCCTTGGACAGCGGGGGCCGTTCGTACGGGTGGTCGCGCTCGTCGCCGATCAGGATGACGCGGCCGGTGAAGCCTTCCGCGCGCAGCGCCTCCGCGGCTTTCGCGCCGGCCAGGCCGCCGCCGATGATGACGAACGTGCGGTGTGCGTCGACCACTTGATTCCTCCTCGCAGTCCCCCCGTCGGACAGAGTTCACAGGCGAGCGTCCCGCATCGGCGCGGACGCGGGAAGGGGGTGTTCGCCGCGCGGCCCGTCACCGCAGCCGCCACGCGGTGAGTGCGAGGGACAGTTCGGCCGCCTCGCGCGGACTGCCGAGGGAGCGTCCAGTCAGCCGCTCGTACCGCCGGAGCCTGTTGAGCACGGTATTGCGGTGGCAGGAGAGCCGCACCCCGGTGGCCTGCGCCGAACCGTCGCACTCCAGATAGGCGGTGAGGGTGTCCAGCAGCACCTCGCGATCGGTGTGGCCCAGCCGCAGCACCGGGCCGAGGACGCGTTCCGTGAGGACGGCGGCGAGCCCGGGGGAGGAGGCCACGAGCGCGGCCGGGATCTCCTCCTCCAGCAGCGTGACCCCGCCGCCGGCGGGGCAGGTGCGCAGCGCGGTGACGGCGAGCGTACGGGCCTCGCCGACCGCGGCCAGCCCTTCCACCGCGGTGCTGACCCCGGCGCGGAACTCCGTGGCGGCCGGACCCGTCCGGCCTGCCGTCCGGTTCGCTGTCCGGCCCGCGCGCAGCGCTCCGGCCAGTGCCCCGGGGCCGGCGCCGTCGTCCGCACGGGCCGGGTCCGTACGGTCCCCGTGCGCACCGGCCGGACTGCGGCCGTCCTCGCCGTCGCCGCCACCGTGCCGTGCCCCGTCGAGCAGGACGAGGGCGAAGTCCGTGCCGTCCGGGCCCTCTTCGGCCGGGGCCGGATGCCACAGCGCCCGCAGACCGTCCGGCAGGGGCAGCGTCCTGGCGGCAGACCGTCCGGCACCCGTCACCGCGGCCACCGCGTACCGCCCGTGCCGGGGCAGCCCCAGCACGGCGGCGGCCTCCGGCAGGTCCGCCACGCGCGCGGTGCCGTCCAGCAGCGCGCCGGTCAGCAGCCGGTTCCGGTTGGCGCGGCGCCAGGCCAGCCGCCGCTCGGCCCCGCGGTACGCCTCGGCCACCACGCCGCAGTGCTCGTCGACGAACTCCCATACGTCACCGGCCACATGGACCAGCAGCCGCATGGACTGCGGGTCGTGGCGCGAGGCGGTGTCCAGCAGCTCCTGCCACACCACGCTGCCGCCGATGCGGAACGCGTGCAGCATGGCGTCCAGCGGCAGCCCGCGCGCGGGTCCCGCGGCGCCGATCCGCCGGGAGCAGCGGTGCGCGTCCTCCCGCAGCTCCCGGGGGCGCAGCAGCGAGCCGACGCTGAAGCTCAGCGACTGGTGGACCTCGCGCCGCAGCTCCTCGTGAGTGAACGCGGGTGCCCCGTAAGCGGGTTCGTGCTGCCGGAGGAGCGTCGTCACCCGGTCCGCCAGCCCGGGCAGCCGGTCCAGCAGGCTGCGGGCGGAACGGTGCAGTACGGCCTGTGCGTCGGCGCCGGCCTGTGGTCGGTCGGCGCGGCCGGGCCGGTCCGGACGGCTGTCGGGGTGCGCGTGCTGTGTGCCGGTCCGCGCGGGCGGGTGCATCGGGACCTCCACCTCGGGCGCGACAGGGTGGCTGGAACGGTTCACTGACAGTTTGTCAGCGTACCTCCGTACCGCGGGAACCGGCCGCCCCGCGGCTGCCCGGCGTACCCCGGCCGGCCGGCTGTCCGGCGTCCCGTGCGGCCCCCGCCCCTCACGCCCCGTCACGCCGCGTCGGTGCCCTCCGCAGCGGCCAGCACGCGGGCCAGTTCGACGCGGGACCGTACGCCGAGCGCGGCGAAGGTGTTGCGCAGATGGTGGTCGACGGTGCGCGGGCTCACCGACAGCCGCACCGCGACCTCCCTGTTGGTGGCACCCTCGGCCACCTGCCGGGCGATGCGCAGCTGTTGCGGTGTGAGCGCGGCCAGGGACGCCGGCTGCCGTGCCGCCGCGCTGCCCGTCGCGCGCAGTTCGGCCTCCGCCTGATCGGCCCAGGGGCGGGCGCCGCAGCGTTCGAAGGCGAGCCGCGCCGTGTGCAGCAGGCCGCGGGCCTCGCCGGGGCGGCGCCGTCTGCGCAGCGACTTGCCGTACAGCAGCAGGGTGCGGGCCCGCTCGAACTCGCCCTCCGCGCGGCCGTGTTCCGCCACAGCGCGCGCGAAGTACGCGTCGGCCTCCTCCGGGTCCTCCGCCAGCAGGGCGCGGCAGCGGGCCAGTTGCGCGGGTGCCAGCGGGTCGGCCATCACCGCCGTCCACTGTGCGAAGCCGTCCAGCGCGGTACGTGCCTCCTCCGGTGCGCCGGCGAACACGGCCGCCTCCACGAAGCAGGGCACGGCCAGCATGCGCTGGGTGAAGTGCCCCTGCCCGGGCGGCCCTCCGGGCTCGGGCCCTGTGGGCGCGGGCCCGCCGTGGATCAGGGGCCGCAGCCGTTCGGCGGCCTCGTGCACGTGGCCGTGGCCGAGGTCCTGCCGGGCCAGGGCCCACTGGGCGAGGGTCGCGGCGACGCTCAGCCCGTGCGGCCCGGCGGCCTGACCGGCCGCGCGGGCGTGCCGTACGCAGGCCTCGGTCTCGCCCGTGACGGCCGCCGCCATGGCCAGCACCGCGCGGAGGTGCGCGGCGGTGTTGCGCTGCCCGGTGTCCTCCGCCGTACGCAGTCCCGCCACGGCGTGCGCGTGGGCGCGGCCGTGCCGTCCGGTGCGCAACTCGCCGTAGGCCAGCCGTTCCAGCACCCGCGGGACCAGTTCGGCGGGGCCGCGGACGCGCGCCGCGGCGAGGGCCCGCGAGCCGGTCTCCCGGGCCGCCCGTACCTCGCCGAGCACCAGCGCGGCGACGGTGGAGCGCAGCAGATGTTCGGGGCGCTCCTCGTGCGCGGCCAGGGCGACGGCGCGGCGCAGCGGCCCGGTTCCCTCGGTGAAGCGCCCGTCCATCACGGCGCTCATGCCCTCCGCGTAGGCGCGGACGAGGTCGTCGCCGGCCGTGGGGGAGAGGCGGGCCAGCCGGTCCAGCGCGGAGAGGCAGCCCTCGCGGTCGCCCAGGCCGAAGGCCGCCTCCGACGCGTACAGCAGCGCGGTCCCGGCCGCCGCGGGTTCGTGCGGCTCCAGCAGTCGGGACGCCTCCCGCAGCAGTTCGCCCGCGTCGCCGATCACCCCGCCGGCCAATTCGGCCAGCCCGCTGCGGAGTTCGTCGACACCGCGCACGGGGGTACGGGTGGGCAGCCCCGCGAGATTCTCGTCCGGGCTCTCGCGGTCCGTGGTGGCCAGCAGCGTCACGGGCAGCGGCGGGCCGAGGCGCCGGGCGGCGAAACCGAGCGCCCTGCGGGACGCCGGGTCGAGCAGATGGGCGTCCGCGACGAGGCAGAGCACAGGCTGGCCGGCGGCCAGCCGGCGCAGCAGGGCGAGCAGTCCGGCCAGCACGGGGCCCGGCAACAGTTCGTCCGCAGCGCCCGGTTGCAGCCGCAGTGCCCGTCCCAGCGGTGTGGACAGCGGTACGTCCACGGCGCGCAGCAGGGCGTGCAGCCCGCTGTAGGGGATGTCCGTCTCGGCGGCCACGCCGCGGGTGCGGAGCACCGTGCCGTCGGTGAACTGTGCTGCCGCATCGCGCAGCAGTGCCTCGCCGTCGGCGGCCGGTGCGGCGCGCAGAACCAGCGCACCGCCGGAGCCGGAGCGTGTGGCGGTGAGCAGTTCGCCGATGTCACGGAGCACGGAGCTACGGCTGTGCATGCGGTCAGCAGAGCACTGGTCCGTCGTGCCGTCCACGGGCGTCGTCGCCCGTGCGGCCGCTGCCCAGTCTGCGGGGGCGCCCGTTGTGCCGGTGCACAGCGGTGCACAGCTGCACAGCGGTGCACAGGGATGCACGGCGGTCACACGGGGGCGGGTGTCACAGGGGGCGCGGCATTCACGCCGGTGTCGCACCGCCGGCAGTGAGGCGCTGGTGCAGGGAGCGCGCGGAGGAGTCGGTGAGGGAGCCGATCTGGTCGACGACGACCCGCAGCCGTGCCGCGTCCCCGTCCGCCTCCGTGTACAGCTCCCGGAACTGCGGGTCCAGGCCCTCGGGCGCGCGGGCGACGAGCGCCTCGGCCAGTTCGCCGAGCACGGTGCGCTGTTCGGCCCGCAGCCGCTCCAGTTCGGGCCGCTGCATCACGTAGCGGTCGGCGACGGCCTTCAGGACCGCACACTCCAGCCGTACTTCGCGGGGGACGACCAGTTCGGCCGCGTACCGGGTCAGCCGTCCCGTGCCGTACGCGGCGCGGGTCGCCCCCTCGGCGGCCAGGCAGAAGCGGCCGATCAGCTGGCTGGTCGCGTCCTTGAGCCGGGCCTGCGCGGTGGCGGAGCCGTCGTAGCGGTGCGGCCACCACTCCTCGTCGAGCAACCGGTCGAGCGCGGCGGCCAGTTCGGCGGGTGCGGCGCCCGGCGCGTAGCGCTCGGCGGCCAGTCCGAAGATGTCGCGCCGCTCGGGCTCGGCGAGCAGCAGATTGGGGTCGACGTGCCCGGCGTGCAGCCCGTCCTCGAAGTCGTGCACGGAGTAGGCGACATCGTCCGACCAGTCCATGATCTGCGCCTCGAAGCAGGTGCGGAACGGGGGAGCGCCGCGCCGCAGCCAGTCGAAGACGGGCAGGTCGTCCTCGTACACGCCGAACTTCAGCGAGCCGGGGTCCGTGGGGTGACCGCCGTGCGGCCAGGGGTACTTGGTGGCCGCGTCGAGGGTGGCGCGGGTGAGGTTGAGCCCGACGGAGACCCGGCCGCTGCCGTCCTGTGCCTCGGTGAAGCGTTTCGGCTCCAGCCGGGAGAGCAGCCGCAGGGACTGCGCGTTGCCCTCGAAGCCGCCGCAGGTCCGGGCGATGTCGCTCAGCACCCGCTCACCGTTGTGCCCGAAGGGCGGATGTCCCAGGTCGTGCGCGAGGCAGGCCACTTCGACGAGGTCGGCGTCGCAGCCCAGCGCGGCACCCAGCTCCCGGCCGACCTGTGCGCACTCCAGGGAGTGGGTGAGCCGGGTGCGCGGACTGGCGTCCCACGCCTGGTTGCTGGAGCCGGGCGCGACCAGCTGGGTCTTGCCGGAGAGCCGGCGCAGCGACGCCGAGTGCAGCACCCGTCCGCGGTCCCGCTGGAAGGCCGTACGGCCCGGCCGCTTGTCCGGTTCGGGAACCCAGCGCTCGGTGTCGGAGACGTCGTACGTACCGGTCGTGCCGTCGGTGGCGTGCATACGGCGACGGTAACCGGACCGTACGGCCCGGGCGGCCCGGACGCGGGCCGACGGCCGCGAAGGAGACACCGCCGGCAGGACGCGGGGTCGGACGGAGGGGCCGCCCGCCCCCTCTTCCCGCCGCAGCGGCGAGCGCCCCCGCAGGGTCGGTCCGGGGCGGTGTCCGAGCGCGTCGCGCGGGGGCGCTTCGCGCGGAGACCGCCGGCAGGTTCGCCGTGCCGCACATCCCGCCGCGGCAGCGGGTGCCGCGTCACGACGGCGGGCCGCCCCGGAGGCCATCGCGCTCCGTACGTGCGGCGTCACCGGTCCGGCAAAAAACCGGGCGCACGCCCCTCGTGGCGGGAGTGTGTCGTACTCCACACTGGGTCCCGGTGCCTGAGTCCTCGGAGCGCGGCGGTGCCGGCCAGGAGGAGCCGGAGTCCCCCGCGAATCCGCACAGCATGGTCGGACGGTATGCGGCATGGCCGCAGTCGTCCGCGTCTCGCACGCCGCCCCCCGTACCGGCAGCGATCACACTGGAGGTCGCCCCCGTGCAGACCCAGACCCTGACCACCGCGGCCCCTGCCGCCCCGACAGCGTCCCCCGCGCCCGCTCCACCCGCTCCGCAGGCGCCCCCGGAAAGCACCGAGGCGTCCCTGCTCGAAGCCGTGCCCGCGCAGCCGGGTCCGCCCGAAGCCGAGTCGGAAGCGCCAGCCGCCAGGCCGGATACGGGGTCCGGCAGCGGCCCGTCCGCCGACCTGTTCCGGCAGTATCTGCGCGAGATAGGACGGATCCCGCTGCTCTCCGCCGCCGAGGAGGTCGACCTCGCGCGCCGCGTCGAGGCCGGACTGTTCGCGGAGCAGAAGCTCGCGGGCGACGTCGATCTGGACAGCGCGCTCGCGCTGGATCTGGACCAGTTGGTCGTCCTCGGCCGGATGGCCAAACGGCGCCTGATCGAGGCGAACCTGCGGCTGGTCGTGTCCGTCGCCAAGCGCTATGTGGGCCGCGGGCTCACCATGCTCGACCTGGTCCAGGAGGGGAACCTCGGACTGATCCGCGCCGTCGAGAAGTTCGACTACGCGCGCGGGTACAAGTTCTCCACGTACGCCACCTGGTGGATCCGGCAGGCCATGTCCCGGGCGCTGGCCGATCAGGCCCGCACGATCCGGGTCCCGGTGCACGTCGTCGAGCTCATCAACCGTGTGGTGCGGGCCCAGCGCCGGATGCTCCAGGAGCGCGGGTACGAGCCGTCGGCCGAAGAGGTCGCCGTGCAGCTGGACTTGACGGCGGAACGGGTCACCGAGGTGCTGCGGCTCGCGCAGGAGCCGGTGTCGCTGCACGCGCCCGTCGGCGAGGAGGAGGACGTCAACCTCGGCGACCTCATCGAGGACGGCGACGCGCCTTCGCCCGTCGAGTCGGCCGCCTTCCTGCTGCTCCGCGAGCATCTGGAGGCCGTGCTCTCCACCCTCGGCGAGCGCGAACGCAAGGTCGTACAGCTGCGGTACGGACTGGCCGACGGCCGGCCGCGCACCCTGGAGGAGATCGGCCGGCTGTTCGGCGTCACCAGGGAGCGCATCCGGCAGATCGAGTCCAAGACGCTCAACAAGCTGCGCGAGCACGCCTTCGCCGACCAGTTGCGCGGCTATCTCGACTGACCTTTTTGCACGGCCGACCGGCGGTCCGGGTGTGACCCGGCCCGCCGGAGCGCCGTGCGCGGGTCAGCCGAAGGCGCCCGGGTGGCTCTCCTCACGGACCGTCACATACTGCTGGCGGACGGCCTGTCCGACCGCCATTTCGTCGCCCGCCTCGAAGACCTGGCAGGCCGCGGCCGGCCACTGCGGCGGCTGCGCGCCGCCCTGCAGCGCCCAGGCCGCCTGCCGGGCCGCGCCGAGCGCGGTGTAGTCGGCGGGCTGCGGCACGACGACCTGCGCGCCGAACAGTCCGGGTGCCGCTGCCTGTACGGCGGGCAGCTCGGCGGCCTGGCCCAGCAGGAAGACCCGGCGCACCTCGACGCCCCGTGCGCGCAGCACCTGCAGCGCGTCGGCCAGTCCGCACAGCATGCCCTCGACCGCGGCCCTGGCCAGGTGCTGCGGGTGCATGCTCTCGCGGCGCATCCCGTGCAACGAGCCGGCGGTGTGCGGGAGCTGGGGTGTCAGCTCGCCCTCCAGATAGGGCAGCATCACCAGTCCGGACGCGCCCGGGGTGGACTGCAGGGCGAGTTCGGACAGTCCGTCCAGATCGGTGCCGAGCAGCTGCGCCGTACCGCGCAGCACACGGGTCGCGTTCAGCGTCCGTACGGCGGGCAGGTGCATGCCGGTGGCGTCGGCGTACGAGGTGATGGTGCCGCTCGGGTCGGCGAGTGCCTCGTGGTGCACGGCGAACACCGAGCCGGAGGCGCCGAGGGAGATGACCGCGTCGCCGGAGTCGACACCCAGGCCGAACGCCGCCGCCATGGTCTCGCCCGTACCGGCCGATATGAGCAGGCCCTCCGGTGTCTGGCCCGCGACCTCGGCGGGGCCGATCACCTCGGGCAGCCGCACCTGGTGACCGAGCGCCAGCTCGATCAGGTCGGTCCGGTAGGCGGCGGTGGCGGCCGACCAGTAGCCGGTGCCGGAGGCGTCGCCCCGGTCGGTGACGCGCTGCGGCGGGCGGCCGAGCAGCTGCCACACCAGCCAGTCGTGCGGCTGCATCAGCTCGGTCACCCGGGCCGCGGCCTCCGGCTCGTTGCGGGCGAGCCAGCGCAGCTTGGCTATGGGGTGCCCGGCCTGCGGTACGGCGCCCACCGACTGTGCCCACGCCTCGCGTCCGCCGAGCGCGTCGATCAGGTCGGCCGCCGCGGTCTGGGTTCGCTTGTCGTTGCCGAGCAGCGCCGGCCGTACCGGGGTGCCCGAGTCGTCGAGGGCTATCAGGCCCTGCTGCTGCGCGGAGACGCCGATGGCCTGGACGTCGGCCAGTTGACCGCCGCCGGCCGCCTTGCCGAGCGACACCAGCCAGGACTGCGGGTCGTCCCGCTCGTCGGGGTGCTCCGCGTGCCCCTGCCTGATGACGGCACCCGTGTCCGCGTCGCAGACGACGATGCGTGTGTACTCAGCTGAACTGTCCAGACCGGCGACTATCCCCATGACCGGAATGATGCCTTACGGGGCTACGGCTTCCGACGGCCGGGCCCGGCCGCCGGACGTAGCCGCCGCGGCTGCTTCAGCGGGCCCGCGCGTCGGCGGTCATCTCCCACATCAGCAGCTCGGCACCGGTAGGACCCGCGGTGAAGCGCTGGCCCTCGGCGCCGGTGACGCGCACCGAGTCGCCGGTGGCCATCGGGTAGCCGCCCTCCAGGTCGCCGACGCCGCGGGCCAGGAAGAGGTGGACGTACGGCGCCGTGGCGAGCTCCACGGTCTTCCCCGGGCGGACCCGGGTGACGTGCAGCGCCGCGTGCTTCTGCCGGATGGAGATCGCGCGCCGGTCCTGGTGCCGCGGCATGCCGGAGGCGACGACGGTCCAGCCGTCCTTGTCCAACTCGTCGTTGATGTCGAGCTGTTCGTATCCCGGCTTGATGCCCTCTTCATCCGGGAGCGTCCACATCTGGATGAAGTGGACCGGGTCCTTGTGCTCGGGTTCGCCGGTCAGCGTCCAGGAGTCGTTCTTCTCGCTGTGCAGGATGCCGGTGCCGGCGCTCATCCGCTGGGCCAGGCCGGGGTAGATGACGCCGTTGTGCCCTTCGGAGTCCTGGTGCACCAGGCCGCCGTCCAGCACCCAGGTGACGATCTCCATGTCCTTGTGCGGATGGGTCTCGAAGCCGCTGCCGGGTGCGACGACATCGTCGTTGGAGACGAGCAGCAGTCCGAAGTGCGTGTTGGCCGGGTCCCAGTGCCGGGAGAAGGAGAAACAGTGCCGCGAGTCCAGCCAGGAGTTCCTGGTCTGGAAGCGGCCGGCCGAGGGGCGGGCGTCGATCTGGGAAGCCACGGTCGTCTCCTTGTTCCGGGGGCGGGACCGGTAGGTGGCCAGGGGCGAATGCGATGGTACAAGATTCAACTAGGCCTGTCTCAGGCTGCTCCCCCGAGATCGGACAGCACATGCTCACGTGCTTCCCGGGGAACGAGGTCCAGTTCGGCGAAGAGGGCCGCGGTGATGTTGTCGTCGCTGCGCAGCAGTGCCAGCACCACGTGTTCCACGCCGATGTACCGGTCCTTGCGCGCGACAGCTTCGCGCAGCGCCAGTTCGAGCGCCTTCTTGGCGCGGGCCGTGAACGGGATGTGCCCCTTGCCGGGTGCGCCGTCCCCGTCCCGGTCGCGGCGGCGGCCGAGCGGGAACGGGCGGCGCCGCTTGTCCGCGGGATCCTCCGCCGGTACGTCCAGCGCGCCGCTGCCGAACGCGCCCTCGGCGCGCCGGCGGATCTCGTCCAGGTCGATGCCGAGCGCCTTCAGCGCCTCGGCGTCCTGTTCACCGAGTGCTCCGCCCTCCTGTCCGACCACGCCCTTCACCGCTGTCCGGCACTCCTCGGCGGTGACCCCGAGCCGTACGAGCGTCGCGGCGCCGGGGTCGCCGGGCTGCCGCAGGGCGGCCAGCAGCAGATGCTCCGTCCCGATCCAGCCGTGGCCCAGTCCGCGCGCCTCCTCCTGTGCGCCCACGACGAGTTGACGTGCCTGGCGGGTGAATTTCTCGAACATCGCCTCTACCTCTTCCCCTTCGTGCCCGGATCCCGCGGAGCCGTCTTCTTCGCGTCCGCCTTGCGTGCGTGCTTCTTGTGGACGGCCTGCCTGCTCACGCCGAGCGCCGCCCCGATCTCGTCCCAGGACCAGCCCCGGCTCCGCGCGCTGTCGACCTGGAGCGCCTCCAGACGCTCCGTCAGCCGGCGCAGCGCGGCCACGGCGCGCAGGCCCACGTGCGGATCGCTGTTCAGGGCGGCCGCGGCGGTGTCCGCTGCTTCTCGTGCTCCCGTGTCGGCCATGCTGTCAACCTAGGATGACAGTCTCCGCGTGTCAACCCTCATTGACAGGGGTACGGACCCGCGCCGCCGCGTGATCTTTCCGCGTACGACCCCTGCCCCTGTGCGCTGCGGGGACTTAGCGTGATCTGCGGCCGCATTCGTGTGAGGGAAGGGGCTTGAACGCCCATGCAGGAGCCCGGCAAGCACAGCGTTCTGATCGCCAACCGGGGCGAGATCGCCCTACGGGTCCAGCGCGCCGCCGCCGAACTCGGCCTGCGGACCGTCGCCGTGCACACCCCGGACGACCGGGACGCGCCACACGTCCGGCTCGCCGACGAGGCGCACCTGCTCGACCACGGCACGACGGACGGCTATCTCGACGCCGCACAGATCGTCGGCATCGCCCGGCGCACCGCGACCGTCGTGCACCCCGGTTACGGATTCCTCAGCGAGAACGCGGAGTTCGCCGAGGCCTGCGCCGCAGCGGGCCTCGCCTTCGCGGGGCCGTCCCCCGAACTGCTGCGGCTGCTGGGCGACAAGGCGCGCGCCCGCACCGCCGCGCACGAACACGGCGTACCCGTCCTGCCCGCCACCCCCGGCGCCGTCACGCTGGAGGACGCGCGCGCGTTCCTGGCCGGACAGGGGCCCGGCGGCGCGGTCATGCTCAAGGCGCTGCACGGCGGCGGCGGACGCGGCATGCGCCCCGTACGCGCCCCGGACGAGCTGCCCGCCGCGTTCGAGCGCTGCCGCTCCGAGGCGCAACGCGCCTTCGGCGACGGCGCGTTGTGCGCCGAACGGCTCGTCCGCCGCGCCCGGCACGTCGAAGTGCAGATCATCGGCGACGGCTCGGGCGCCGTCAGCCACCTGTGGGACCGGGACTGCAGCATCCAGCGGCGGCACCAGAAACTCATCGAGACCGCGCCGGCGCCCGCGCTCGCGGACGGTCTGCACCGCCGCATGACCGACGCCGCGCTGCGCCTCACCGGCGGACTGCGCTACGCGGGCCTGTGCACCGTCGAGTTCCTCGTCGACCTCGACGCGCCCGAGGGCGACGAACTGTTCTTCATCGAGGCCAACCCGCGGCTCCAGGTCGAGCACACCGTCACCGAGGAGATCACCGGCATCGACCTCGTCGCGGCCCAACTGCGCGTCGCGCTGGGGGAGTCCCTCGCCGCGCAGGGCCTGACACAGGACCGGATACCCGAGCCCGCCGGATACGCCGTACAGGCGCGCGTCAATCTGGAGCGCACAGGCCGGGACGGCGTGCCCCGCTCCACCTCCGGCACCCTCACCGCCTTCCAGCCGCCCAGCGGACCTGGCATCCGCGTCGACACGTACGGTCGCGCCGGCGCCGAGATGACGGCCCGCTACGACTCGCTCCTGGCCAAGGTCGTCGCCCACACCCCGCGCGGCGGCCTCGATGCCGCGGCGGCTCGACTGGCGCGCGCCCTGGGCGAGTTCACCGTCGAGGGGCCCGGCTGCAACACCGGCCTGCTCCGCGCCGTCCTCGCGCACCCGGACTTCGCCGCTGCCGCCTGCACCACCGACTTCCTCGACCGGCACCTGACCGAGCTGCTGCCCGAGGAGCCGGAAGCGCCCGACGTGCGGGAGTCGCGGGACGGACCGAATGGGCAGCCGGAGGACGGCACTTCGGTCCTCGCCCCCTCCGCCGGCACCGTCGTCGGCGTCGAGGCCCCGCCCGGCACGGCGGTCCGCGCCGGCGACGCCGTCCTCGTCCTCGAAGCCATGAAGATGGAGCACGTCCTCGCCGCACCCGCCGCCGGCACCGTCAAGGACGTACGGGCAGCCGTCGGCGACACCGTGCGCGAGGGCGACACGCTGGCACTCGTCACCCCCTCCGAGGACGCCGCCGTCGCGCAGGACGCCCGCCCCGAGGCCGACTTGGAGACCGTCAGGCCCGACCTCGCCGAGGTCCTGGGCCGCCAGGAGGCCACCCTTGACGCGGCCCGCCCCGAAGCCGTCGGGCGCCGCCACGAGAAGGGCAAGAGCACCGCGCGCGAGAACGTCGAAGGACTCTGCGACCCCGGCAGCTTCACCGAGTACGGCGCGCTCACCGTCGCCGGGCAGCGCCGCCGCCGCTCCCTCGACGACCTGATCGCCCGTACGCCCGCCGACGGCATGGTCACCGGTCTCGGCAGGATCGGCGGCCGGCAGTGCGCCGTCCTCGCATACGACTACACCGTCCTCGCCGGCACCCAGGGCGTCCTCAACCACGCCAAGACCGACCGCATGCTGGACGTCGCCCACCAACGCGGGCTGCCCGTCGTGCTGTTCGCCGAGGGCGGCGGCGGACGGCCCGGCGACACGGACCTCGGCGCGGGAGAGACCGCGGGCCTCTCCGTGGGCACCTTCGGCGCCCTCGCCCGGCTCAACGGGCAGGTCCCCACCGTCGGCATCGCCTCGGGCCGCTGCTTCGCCGGCAACGCCGCGCTGCTCGGCTGCTGCGACGTCGTCATCGCCACCCGGGACGCCACCATCGGCATGGGCGGACCCGCCATGATCGAGGGCGGCGGACTGGGCGCCTGCCTGCCCGAAGAGGTCGGCCCCATATCCGTGCAGGCCCCCAACGGCGTCGTCGACCTCGTCGTCGAGGACGAGGCCGAAGCGGTGGAGGCGGCACGCCGCTATCTCGCCTATTTCCAGGGCCCGTCGGAAGCGCCGGACGGTGACTGGGACTGCGCCGACCAGCGCCTCCTGCGGCACGTCGTCCCCGAGAACCGGGTGCGCGCCTACGACATCCGGCGCGCCGTCGAGGGCCTCGCCGACACCGGCTCCGTCCTGGAGCTGCGCCGCGACTTCGGCGCCGGAGCGCTCACCGCGCTCGTCCGCGTCGAGGGGCGCCCCATGGGGCTCGTCGCCAACAACCCCGCGCATCTGGGCGGCGCCATCGACAGCGACGCCGCCGACAAGGCGGCCCGCTTCCTCCAGCTGTGCGAGGCACACCGGCTGCCGGTGGTCTCCCTCGTCGACACTCCCGGCTTCATGGTCGGCCCCGACTCCGAAAAGACCGCGACCGTACGGCACTTCAGCCGGCTCTTCGTGGGCGGCGCCCGGCTCACCGTCCCGCTGTGCGCGGTCGTCCTGCGCAAGGCGTACGGGCTCGGCGCGATGGCCATGGCCGGCGGCGGCTTCCGCACCCCCGTCGCGACGGTCGCCTGGCCCACGGGAGAACTGGGCCCCATGGGACTGGAGGGCGCCGTGCGGCTCGGCTTCCGGCGCGAGCTGGAGGCCGTCTCCGACCCCGCCGAACGCCAGCGCCTCTACGACGAACTCCTCGACGCCGCCTACGAACGCGGCCGCGCCCTCAGCGCCGCGACGGTCTTCGACGTGGACGACGTCATCGACCCCGCCGACACCCGCCGCTGGATCACCGCCGCCCTCTCGGGGCCCGCCCCGGCCGAACCCCCGCACACCGCGCGCCCCTTCATCGACACCTGGTGAACCGGCCGCCCGCTGTACCGACGGCCCGCTGAACCGACCGTCCCGTTGACCTTGCCGTCCTGCTGAACCGACAACTGCCGCACCGGCATCCGGTGCGGCGACCTCTGGCGACAACTGACCTCCGGCGACAACTGACCTCTGGCGACAACTGACCTCCGGCGACAACTGACCTCCGGACTTCCGGACCTTCCGGTGAGGAGCCCCGCCATGGACATCGAGGCGTATCTGAAGGACCTGCGGGCACGCCAGGCACGGACCCGCCCCGCGGGCGCCGCGGCCGAAGTGACCTTCCCGCTGGGCGAGATGACCCTGCCCGGACACGTGGCGCACTGGGCGGACCGGCACCCCGACCGGCTCGCCCTCGCCTTCCACGGGCCCGCGCCCCGTACGTACACCTACGCACAGCTCGACGAGGAGTCCGGACGGCTGGCCGGCTGGCTCGCCGGACCCGGCGGTGTACGGCCCGGCGACAGAGTGGCCGTGCATCTGGGCAACAGTCCCGAGTACGTCGTCTCACTGCTGGCCGTACTGCGCGCCGGCGCGGTCCTGGTCCCGGTCAACCCGATGTTCGAACGCCGCGAACTCACCCACGAACTCGCCGACTCCGGAGCCGTCACCGTCATCACCCGCGACGACCTGGCGGACCGCGTACAGGACGTACGGGAGGAGACCGCCGTACGGCAGGTCCTCACCGTGCCCGGCGGCTGGGAGGAGGCACTGCGGTACGACACGTCGCCATGTGCGGAACTGCCGCAGCACGCGGCCGGCATGGACGACCTCGCCGTCCTCAACTACACCGGCGGCACCACGGGCCTGCCCAAGGGATGCGAGCACACCCACCGGCACATGATCTACACGTTCGCCGCCGTCGCGAGCACCACGGGACGCGGCCCGGACAGCCCGTCCACCGCGCTCTGCTACATACCGGTCTTCTGGATCGCCGGCGAGAACACCGCCTTCGCACCCTTCGTCACCGGGGGTACGACAGTTCTGCTTCCCCGCTGGGACGCCGGTGCCGCCCTGACCGCCATCCGTACGTACCGGCCCACCACCATGGTCGGCACCGTCGAGAACTACCTCGAACTGCTCGGCCATCCGGCACTGCCCGACACCGACCTGTCGTCCCTGACCGACCCGCTCGCCGTGTCCTTCGTCCGCACGCTGACCCCCGAAGTGCGGCAGCACTGGCAGAAGGCGGCAGGCCGGAAGTCCGTACTGCGCGAAGGCGGTTACGGCATGACGGAGACCCACACGAGCGACGTCACCCCCTTCGGACTCTCGCAGGACGACCGCGATCTGCGCGCCCGTCCCGTCTTCTGCGGGCTGCCCGTGCCCGGCACCGATGTGGCCGTCGTCTCCTTCGCGACCGGCGAGCCGCTGCCCCTCGGCGAGACGGGCGAGATCGTCGTACGGGGCCCCTCCGTGATGCGCGGCTACTGGAACAGCCCGGAGGCCACAGCGCGTCAACTGCGCGACGGATGGCTGCACACAGGGGACAACGGTGTGCTCGACGAGGACGGCTGTCTGCACTTCCTCGGCCGCGACAAGGACATGATCAAGGTGAAGGGGATGAGCGTCTTCCCCGCGGAGGTCGAAATGCTGCTCGCCCAGCATCCGGAAGTGCTCGCCTCCGCCGTGGTCGCCGCCGCCGATCCCGAACTGGGCCAGCGGCCCGTGGCCTTCGTGCGCCGCCGCCCCGGCGCGGCCGTGGACGCGGAGGGCCTCGCGGAGTGGGCCCGCACCAGCATGGCGCGCTACAAGATCCCGCTGATCGCGCTCACCGACGCCTTCCCGATGACCGCCACCGGCAAGATCCGCAAGGTCGAACTCGCCGACCACGCACAGCGCCTCCTCGACGGCGAGCGTCGAGGAGGCGCCTCACGTGCGTGAACGTTTCTGCGCAGAGGGGCAGAAGTGGGGCGGGTGGGACTCGAACCCACGGCCGACGGATTATGAGTCCGTTGCTCTAACCGGCTGAGCTACCGCCCCGAAGCGGCACGCCCTGTACATGTGTACGTGCGTGCCACGTCTGCCGCAGCATAGCTGCTCATACGATCTGCCGCCCGTGCCGGGTGCAGCCGTACGCAGGGGAGGACTTCGATCACGGGGTGATCGGTTCCCGGTGCCGGGCACCGGTCGGAAAAAGTTCCCGTCCGACGAGGTGTTCACGCGCCGCCGCGCGAAACCCCCGACGGCGGTGGGCACATGGGACGCACACAAGAAGAAGGGGCCCCGGAGGGCCCCTTCTCTTCTGCTCCCGCGACTGGACTCGAACCAGTAACCTGCCGGTTAACAGCCGGCTGCTCTGCCGATTGAGCTACACGGGACTGCGTTGCTCGGGCGCGGCGCCCCGTTCCCGGGGGCGTTCCCTCGCTGCGGGAAATACATTAGCGCATGCCAGGGGGTACTCCGAAATCCGTATCCGTGCCGCCCCGGATCAGGAGGGTGAGACCGTTCGGATCGGGGGCTGTGAGAGGAACCGACAGAAGGGTGTAGCCATGCGCTACCGGCTCACGTTCGCCACTGGAGTGGCCGTGGGGTACGTGCTGGGGACGCGCGCCGGCCGCGAGCGTTACGAGAAGCTCCGGCAGGCCGCGCACAAGGTCGCCGAGAATCCGGCCGTCCGCAACGTGACCGAGTCCGCCGCCCAGTCGGGGCGGGAGGCGGCGTCCAAGGCCGCCGGTGTCGTCACCGACAAGGTCGGGCACCGGCTGCCGGACACGGTCGGCGACAAGGTGCGCGCACTGCGCCAGCAGCGGACGCCGCTGGACGACGACTGGGGGACGAGCAACACCTAGCCCGCTCCGGCCGTAGGGCCGCAGCAGTCCGGCCGCTCCCCGTCTCATGCCGATGAGGCGGGGAGCGGCCGTGCCGCGCCGGGGGACAGCAGCGGGCCGAGGAGATCGCCGTGTTCGGCGATGCGGTCCGGCAGATCTGTGGCGAGCATCACGAGTTCGTCCGCTCTGCGGGCCCCGGCGAGCTCGTCCCAGGTGAGCGGCGTCGAAACGGTGGGGTACGGCTGGGCGCGCAGCGTGTACGGCGCGGCCGTGGTCTTCGCCTGGTTGTTCTGCGAGTGGTCCACGAACACCTTGCCGGGCCGCAGGGCGCGCGCCATTTTGCTGAGCGCCAGCTCGGGGAGGGCCTGCTCGGCCTCGATCGCGATGCGCTTCGCGTACGCGCTGACGTCGGGCGAGGGCGTGGGCTCCAGGGCCGCGAGCAGGTGCAGCCCCTTGGACCCCGACGTCTTCGGCAGGACGGTCAGCCCGTCCGCGGTGAGCCGGTCGCGGATCCACTCCGCGACCGTGCGGCACTCCAGCACCCCGGCGCCCTCGCCCGGATCGAGATCGAAGACCAGCCGGTCGGCCATGGCCTGCCGCTCCACGCGCCACTGCGGGGTGTGCAGTTCGAGCGCGGCGAGATTGGCGGCCCACACAAGGGAGGCCACGTCCTCCAGGAGCACCTGCCGCATCGGGTTCCGGGAGGCCACGGTGATCTCGGCGGTGGTCACCCAGTCGGGGGTGCCGGGCGGTACGTGCTTCGTGTAGAAGCTGCCCGCCTCGACGCCGTCCGGGAAGCGGGCGAAGGAGAGCGGGCGCCCGTGCAGGTGGGGGAGGAGCACGGGGGCCACGGAGGCGTAATAGTGCACCGCCTGGCCCTTGGTGAAGCCGGCCACCGGGTACAGCACCTTGTCCAGGTTGCTCAGGGCGAGACGGCGGCCCTCGATCTCCGTGTACGGCATAACCTGAGAGTCCCATGGAAGGGACAAATCATGCGTTCCATCTGGAAAGGGTCGATTTCGTTCGGGCTGGTCTCCATCCCGATCAAGGTGGTGTCCGCCACCGAGAACCACAGCGTCTCCTTCCACCAGCTGCACACGACCGACGGCGGCCGCATCCGCTACCGCAAGGTCTGCGAGCTGGAGGACAAGGAGGTGCCGCGGGACGAGATCGGCAAGGGGTTCGAGACCGCGGACGGCGAGACCGTGCAGCTGACGGATGCGGACCTGGCCTCGCTGCCGCTGCCGACCACCAAGACGGTGGAGATCCTCGGCTTTGTCCCGCGCGAGGACATCGATCCGATCCAGCTCGACCGCTCGTACTATCTGGCCGTCGACGGGCAGAGCGCCGCGAAACCGTACGCACTGCTGCGGGAGGCGCTGGAGCGCTCGGAGCGGGTGGCTGTCGTGAAGCTGGCGCTGCGCGGCCGGGAGAGCCTCGGGATGCTGCGCGTGTACGACAGCGTGCTGGCGATGCACACGATGCTCTGGCCGGACGAGATCCGGTCCGCCGCCGGTGTCGCGCCGGAGGCCGACGTGACCGTGCGCAGCGCCGAACTCGACCTGGCGGACACGCTGATGGACACCCTGGGGGAGCTGGACTGGGACGAACTGCGCGACGAGTACCGCGAGGCGGTCGAAGAGCTCGTGGCGGCGAAGGAGCGGGGCGGCACGGGGGAGGGGGAGACGAAGCCGGCGGCGAAGAAGTCGTCCGGCTCCGGCAATGTGGTCGACCTGATGGCCGTGCTGGAGAACAGCGTGCAGGCCGCGAAGGAGTCGCGGGGCGGCGAAGAGGGCGGCGACGCGACGGTGCACGAGCTGTCGGGGCGGCGGAAGAGCGGCGCGGCGAAGAAGCCGGCCTCCTCCGCGAAGAGTTCGGGGTCTGCCAAGAGTTCGGGAACCGCCGGCTCCGGAACCGCCAAGAAGGCCTCGTCGGCGAAGGGTTCGGGGACGTCGGGAAAGTCCTCGGCACAGAAGAGCACCGGGCAGAAGAGCGCCGCGAAGAAGGCTCCGGCGAAGAAGACGGCCGCGAAGAAGACGGCCGCGAAGAAGGCCGCTCCGGCGAAGAAGATGGCGTCCGCCAAGTCCGCGTCCGCCAAGTCCGCTTCCTCGAAGAAGACGGCGTCGGCGAGGAAGAGCGCGGGGACGAAGAAGTCCGCGTGAGCGGGCGGGCCCGGCGCGGAACTCCCGTACGCATACCGGCCGGTGGCCTCAGCAGGGGTCCGGCTCCCGAAGGAACAGCACCGAGTTGACGTAGCGGCGGTGCGGGGCCAGGGAGCGGCGGAGCAGGCCGTGTTCCGCCACGTGCGCCGTGCGGTGCTGGTGGGCCGCCAGGTCGAAGGCGCCGAGGGGCAGCCACTCCGTGCCGGGCAGCACCCAGCCCGTGTAGCCGAGCCCGTACAGGAAGTCCAGTACCGGGGCGAGCGGCTGGATCCGCACCTCCAGCTCGATGAACAGGGCGGGACGCGAGGAGCGCAGGGTCTTCTCCGCGCCGTGCAGGACGGCGAGTTCGCTCCCGTCGACGTCGATCTTGAGCAGGGTGACGTCCTGCAGGGCGAGTTCGTCGAGCGCCAGGCACGGCACGTCGAGCTGCGTGCCGTGCACCTCCCCGCGCCGTACGAGGGAGGACACGCCGCGGTCGCCGCGGCCGTCGGCCGGCAGCCAGAGTGTGGCGGTGCCGGAGTGGTCGGTGGCCGCGGCCTGCAGGACCTCCACGTTCGGCGGGGTGCCGGAGCGGAGCCGGCGGGCGAGGTGCGGGACGGGTTCGACGGTGACGACGCGGTCCGCGCGGCGTGCCAGACGGCGGGTCCACGGCCCGTACCAGCCGCCGATGTCGACAGCCGTGCCGCCGGGCGGGCAGAAGTCGTCGAGGCGGCGCAGTTCGGGTTCGAACCGCGGGTACAGCAGGTCGGTCGCCAGGGTGACGAGCCGGGCCGGCAGGTGGGGGGCGAGCCGGGCTGCCAGGGTCATGAGGCGGCGTCCTCCGGAGGGCCGATCCGGTCCAGCAGTTCGGTGTGTTCGTCCTCCTCCAGCTGCACACCGGAGGATGGCAGCAGCTGCGGGATGCCGTCGACGATCGGGTAACGGCGGTGCAGGCGCGGGTTGTAGAGCGCCTCCTCGGGCTGGAGCAGGAACAGCGGCCCCTTGTCGAGGGGGCAGGCGAGGATCGTCAGCAGCGGGTCGTCAGGTGAGATCGTGGGCATGGTGACCGCCTTTCTCGGTGCGGGCGGACGCTTCCGGGCCGCCGTCGGACTGTGGCTGGTCGTGGCGCGGCAGTGCCAGCAGCACGGACACCGCCAGTGCGGCGCCGCCCAACCGCAGGGCCAGCCGCAGGGGTTGGTCGGGGAGCGGTTCGGCGAACGCGACGGTGCCGCTGACGACGGCGAAGAGGAAGTTGACCGTCGTGCACACGGGCACGATGAGGGACGCGCGGCAGCGCTGCAGCGCCGTCTGCGACAGGATCAGCCCCGTCGACCCCGTGAACAGCAGGATGTACGGATAGGGCGACGTCAGGACGGCCGTCACCGTGCCGGGGATGTCGTCCGGGTCGAGCAGTCCTGCCGCGCCCTTGATGGCCAGGGAGCTCACCCCGTACAGGAACCCCACCGCCACGCCGTACGGCACGCCCGCGGTCGGCAGCCGGTGGCGGCGGCGCGAGCGGCGTTCGGCGGAGTGGAAGAGGAGCAGCGCGATCGCGAGGGACGGCACGCAGATGACCAGCAGGAGGGGCAGCGGGGCGAGGCGGCTGATCTCCTCGGTGCTCCCGTGCAGCGAGAACACGATCATGACGAGGGCCACCACGATCGCGACCATGCCCTGCCGTTCGCGGCCGCTGGACTGTTCGCCGAGGAACAGTGCCGACAGCAGCAGGAGCATCACCAGGCCTGTGACGAACAGTCCTTGCGCGGCGACCAGCGGCAGCGTGCGGTAGACCGCCAGCTGTGCGGCGAAGCCGAGCAGCAGGGACGCGGCGCCCAGGATCCACAGAGGACTGCGCAGCAGTTGTCCGACGACCTGTCCGGGGCGTGCGGCGGAGAGCGGCGGCAGGGAGGACAGCGCCCGCTTCTCGATCACGAAGCCGGCGCTGAACAGCACATTGGCCAGCAGCGCGGCTCCGACGCCCCAGAACATCAGCTGTCCTGCCGCACGGAGTTCTCGTCGTTCCGGCGCGTTCCGTCCGCACTGTCCGGGGTCTTGCGGGCGTGCACCAGCAGAATGGACGCCAGGGACGGCGTCTTGCAGGCCAGCCTGTCCAACGGGCGGAAGGGTCGCGGCACATCGTGGTACGGCGCGCCGGTCATCCGGACAACCTCGAACCCGGAGGCGTTCAGCAGGCCGCGCAGTGCCCGCGCCGTGTACAGCCGCAGATGGCCGACGACTTGGGCGCCGGGGCGGCCGTGGATGCCGCGCAGGGACACCTCGGAGAACACCGGCTGGATGCCGGCCAGCAGCAGGGCGCGGTTGTACCAGGCGGCCAGATTGGGCGTGGACAGCAGCAGATGGCCGCCGGGGCGCAGTACGCGGCGCAGTTCGTCCAGTGCCGCGTCCGGGTCGACGAGATGCTCGATGACCTCGCTGAACAGGACGGCGTCCGCGGCGCCCGTGCGGAACGGCAGCCCGGGCGGGGCGAGTTCGCCGCGTACGGCTGTCAGCCGGGTGGCGGCGCGGCGCAGCGCGTCCTGCGACCAGTCGACACCGATGACGCGGTACCCGTCGCCCGGCAGAGCCTGTGCCGTCGTGGCGGCCGCCGTGCCGTCGCCGCAGCCGATGTCCAGTACGGTGCGCGGCTGCGTCGCGCGGGCGGGCCCCAGCGCCGCCGCGAGGAGGGCCGCCTGGCGGCGTGCGCGGTCCGGGCCGGACGCCACGGGGGTGGCCGGATCCTCGTACAACGCGCGCAGGGAGCCCGGGTGTTGTCCGGGCTGCCGTGTGGGTGCGCTGGTCACAGGCCGGCCTCCTCCTGCCGGGTGCTGCCCGGCACGTACGACGTGGTGGCCAGCGAGCGGGCGAACAGTGCGCCGAGACGGCTGCCCGCCGCGTCGTCGAGCCGGGTGTGCGACCAGCGCAGGGCGAGCTGGAGCCGGCCGCCGGTGGAGACCGTGGTGACGGACAGTCCGCGGGGCGAGCGTGCGGGCGCGGAGAACCAGACGGCCTCCGCCCGTCCCGCGTCGCCGAAGTCCAGCGGGTAGGGAATCCGGCCGATGTTGGACAGGAGCGTGGTGGACGCCCAGGGACCCGCGGCCTCCCGTAGTCCGCGCACGTAGGCGGCCCGCAGTCCGACCGGCAGCAGAGGTGTCGTCAGCAGGCCGCCGCTGAAGCCGAGTTGGGGCCGGTCGACCGACTTGAGCGCGCGGGTACGAGCCGCGGTGGCGCGCAGCAGCCGTGCGACGGCGGTCCGGTCGGGCGCCCCGGACGCGGTCAGGGAGTCGTGGGCCTGCTGTTCCTCCGGGCCGAAGGTGACCTCGACGAGACGGGTGCCGTTGCCGATGGGCATGTCCGCCGTGCGCGGGCGGTCGTCGACCGGCATGGTGATGCGGACCGGGCGTACGGGCTGTTCGTGCATCCGGTTCCAGCGGGCGCACATGATCCAAGTGGCCACCAGCAGCTGGTCGTTGACGGTGTACGGGCTGGGCCCGCCCGGCGCGCGCGGAGGGCGCGCCGGGACGGGGAGGTCGGCGATGAACATGCCGTTGCCGGGCAGTCCGGGGTGCACCGTGTCGGATGCGATCCGTGCGGGACGGGACAGCAGGGACGCCGACGGTTCGGGCTGCGGCCCGCCGGACTGTGCGCGGTCCGTACGAACGGGCGGCGGGGCGGGCGAGTTGTCCGCACCGCCGTACAGTTCGGCCGCTGTGGCGAGCACACGCAGACATGCCGGACCGTCGAGCGCCGTGTGGTTGATGGTGGTCAGCAGCACCCAGCGGCCGTCGTGCTCGACCACCTCGATCCGTACGGGCGGCGAGGCGTCCAGGGGCGGGCACTCGGCGAGCGCACGTTTGCGTCCCTCTTCCAGCGTGCCGCCCGGCCAGTGCACCGGATCGCAGTCCGGCCCGTCGGTGAGCCGCCATGTGTAGCGGCGGTGCCACCAGTGGGACCGTTCCTGCCGGACGAGGATGCGCGGATGGCGGCGCAGCGCCTCGTCGACTGCGGTACGCAGCCGGTCCGGGTCGGGCCGGCCGGGCAGATGGATCTCGATGTGCACGGTCTCCGGCTCGGCCTCGGTCAGACAGTGCCGGGTGATCTCGTCCACGGTGGGGAACGGGACCGTGCCGGTTCTGGCCGCCGGCGGCCGCCGGTCGGGGCCCGGCAGTCCGTCGCGTGCGGACTGGAGTGCGGTCATGGGGTGGATTCCTCCCCGTTTTGCTCGGCGGACCGGGACTGTTCGGCACGCGCCTGCGGTGCGGCCTCGGCCGGCTGCGCGGCGGACGCGGGAGGTTCGGGTCCATCGAACTCCGCAGGGCGCGGCCCGTACAGCGGCGGGTCGGGTTCCGGTTCCGGTACGGGCTGCCGGGCCTTCCCGCGTACGGGGAAGGTGACCAGTGCGGCCGTCAGCGCGAGCAGCGCCAGCGCCTGGGCGACGGGTCCGAACGCGCCGCGCCCGTCGGCCACGGCGTCCCCCGCGCCCACGGCAGCGGCGACTCCCGCGCCGAGCCCGCCGAGCAGCGCCAGGGGCACCAGCAGGGCGGGCCGCAGCCAGGCCAGTACCGCGAGCACCGGGACGATCACCGCGTACGGTCCGGCGACGAGCGCCACCACGAGGGTGAGCGCAACTGTGCCCAGGACGGCGCCGGGCGGCGGGGCCCCGTTCTCGTCCGTGCCGAGCGGCGTTCCCGACTTGCGGCGGATCAGGGCGAGTCCGAGCAGGACGGCGACGCCCACGGCACCGCCGATCAGACCGCCCTCGTACCAGCGGGCCGGTTCGTACTCCAGTGTGACCAGACCACTCTGGCCGGCCGGTACGAGGAAGCCCTGCTGCCAGCCGTCGAGCCGCAGCGCGGTGAGCTCCTTGCCGTTGAGTGTCGCCTTCCAGCCGTCGTTGACGTTCTGGTGCAACTGCAGGTAGGCGGCCGGGCCTTCGCCGACGCGGATGGACCGTCGGTCGCCGGCCCAGTCGACGGGGGTGACGCTGCGGGCGTCCGCGGTGGTCGCCTCTGTTGCCGAACCGGCCTGCTGTGCGGCGCCGGCAGGGCGCTCGCCGCGGGTGAACGTGATGTCCGACGGGGCCAGCGGCCCTGTGCCGCCGGTCTCCACGGTGTGCCGTCCGGGGGACAGTTCCAGACTGCTGTCCTTCGCCTCGCCCGCGCACAGCCGGATGTCGACGGGCCGCCTGTCGGTGAGATCGCGGACCTTCCCGCTGACGCTCGTGGTGTGCAGCGTGCCGTCGACGGCGAGAGTCGGGCCCTGACCGCAGGGCAGCCGGAACGTACGGTCCGGGTCGGGGCGGGGGACCCGCAGATCGTCCAGCGCCGGAACGTACGCCTCGGTGAGGCCCACGGGCAGTTCGAGCTTCCGGTCGGCGACCGGATTGTGCACCGTCACCGGGCGGGTGGCGGTGACGGTGATGTCGAGCTGGTCGGTGTTGAGGGGCTCGAAGCGGGCCCAGCCGTTCTTGTCGACGCCCGCGGTGACCGCCCCCTCGGGGGAGCTGATGCGGACCTCTTCGGGCCGGGCCGAGATGCCGCCGCCACCGGCCAGGACGATCTCGCCGATCTCCTTCTTGCCGGGCCAGCTGAGGTGGATGGTCGGCTTGTTCCCGGCGATCCACGCCGTCGTCAGGTCGCCGTCCACCAGATTGCGGGCGCCGACCGAGGTGCCGAGGCGCGCCGTGGAGTCCGCAGACGCGGTGACCCGGTTGCGGGAACCCGGCGCCACTTCGTCCAGCAGCCGGTCGAGTTCGGCGCCCTGTACGGGCAGCGCCTGTGCGCGCACCGTGAACTCGTCACTGCCGCCCTTGGTGGTGAACTGCCGGTGCAGGCCCGTCTCTCCGGTACCCGGGGACAGTCCGCCGGGGTCGCTGCCGCGGTGCAGCGAGAACGTCTCGTCCTCCGTACCGACGTCCCCCGTGCCTCCCGTGCCGCCGCGCTGTGCGTCGTCCGGCAGCCGCAGCATCCGTGTCACCTGGACGTCCGGGATCTCGATCTCCTGGAAGCCCACGCCCGACAGTCCGGCACGCGGACCCTGCGCACCGGTGATGGTGAGCTTCAGCCATTTCGCCGTCCCGCGGGGCGACTTGATCTCCTGTTTCGTGCCGTCCGGTCGCAGGGTGCTGGTCCTGCTGCCCTTGTCGGTCTCGACGCGCACCCGGGTGGGCGCGGCCCTGGCCGCCTCGGCGGGCAGCGGTGTGACCTTCAGCGCGGCCGGTATGGCGGTCGGCCGCTGGAAGCCGACACGCAGCCACTGGCCGACAGGATCGCCGGCGCTGCCCTCCGCCCAGGCGGTGTCCGGGTTGCGGTCGAAGGCGCCCACCGGGTCGAACTGCGGGAGGTGGAACAGCCAGTTGCCGCTGCTGGAGGCGGTGACCGACTTCGCGCCGCGCAGCACTGCCACCGTCTGGTGCCTGGACCCGGTCGTCGGCAGGATCTGCTTGGGCTTCTCACCCGGCCGCTCAGTGCTGTCCGGCGCGTTCCGCTCGTTCGCGGTGTACGTGTACGACGTGTTGTTGCTCACCAGTCCGAACCTGGTGTCGGCGCGTCGCAGCCCGTCCGCGGTCAACTGCTGTGCGGGCGTGCCGAGTCCGGGGTGGTTGTCGCCGGTCAGCACGGTCGGCTTGCCGGCCAGTGACGGGTCGGCCGACAGTTGCAGCAGCGCCTCGGGGCCGCCGCTCACCTGCGCGGTGTCGGCGACGGCGCGTGCGTCCGCCACGCCGGGACGGTCGTCGCCCGGAGGGGCGAAGATCTCCACGGAGCGCAGCTGCTCGTACAGGCCCGCCACCTGGAGCGGGGTGTTCGCCGGGATGGTGCCCTGGGTGACCTTCGGCCCGAAGCCCCGCACCCGCTCGTACCCGGACTCCTCCAGGGTCCGCCGTACGGTCTGCGGCGGCACGTAGCCCATCTGGTCGGGGTCGAGGTCGTTGCGGACGACGACGTAGTGCAGTCCGGCGCGCGCCAGGAAAGCCGGCAGGCCCGGTACGTCGCCGCCGCTCGTCAGCGCCTGTTCGACGGCGTCCGTCGCACGCCGGTTGCCCGGCGGGCCGAACGGCACGTAGTCCCGCTGCGCCCACGACGATTCGGCCAGCACGTCCAGCGGCTGGTCGACAGTCGTGCCCCAGGTCTGCACCCCGTGTGCGGTGGCCGGAGTGACGTACGCGCGGCTGTCGGGGGAGTGGTTCTGCAGCCAGTCGGCCGTCTGCTCCCAGTGGTTGGGCAGTTTCTTGAAGGCGCCGGGCTGCAGCACGTCACCGGTCACATAGGGAAGTGCCAGCCCGGGCAGCACCAGCAGAGCCGCCAGCGCGGGCAGCAGACGCCGGCCCGGCAGCGCACGGACACCGTCCGTACGGGCGGTGAGGGACGTCAGATGGGCGAGCCCGAGGGCGACGGCGAGAGCGAGGCCCGGCTGGAACTTGTAGATGTTCCGGAACGGCCGCAGCCATCCGTCCAGCCAGCCCTGTACGGACTCCGCGAACGGCGCTCCCAGCGCACCGGCGTACCCGGCGAGCATGATGGCCGCGACTGTCATGACGGTGAGCACCAGCCAGCGCCGCTCCGGCATGTCGCGCCGGGCGAGGCCGGCGAGTCCGAGCCCTGCGGCCAGCGCTCCGCCCAGGATGGCGAGCACGTTCGTGGCGACGGTCCAGCCTGCCGGCAGCCAGGCCTCACCGAAGTTCAGATATGCCGTCCAGTTGCCCGCGCCGCGCAGCATCTCGGTGGCCGACATGGTGTCGGTCGTCGCCTTCGCGGTCTCGACGTACGGCATGAAGTCCTCGCCGTACACGCCGAGCAGGATCAGCGGAACCGTCCACCACAGGGTCGCCAGCACCACTCCGGGCAGCCACCACGCCAGCAGGGTGCGCCGCCTGCGTCCCGTACGGGTGAGGAGATACAGCCCGACGGGCAGCAGTGCGGCCAGGGTGGCGGCGGCGTTCACACCGCCCATGAACGGCACCAGCAGCGCCGAACGGGCAGCGGCCACCCGCGGGTTGGCGGTGACCGAGGTGAGTGGCAGCAGCACCCACGGCAGTACGGCGCCCGGAAGGGCCGCGGCCGAGGTGGAGCCGACGACGATGGTGAAGGCCGGCCACAGTGCGTACACCAGGGCGCCCAGTACGCGGGTGCCGCGCGAGCCGGTGCCGAACCGTTCGGCCAGCCGGAGCGCGCCCCAGAACGCCGCGGCCACGATCAGCGACAGCCACAGCCGTTCCGCGATCCAGGTGGGGATCTGCAGCAGATCGGTCAGCCCGTAGTAGGGCAGCGAGGGGAAGAGGTAGCCGGCGTACTGGTCGGAGATCCCGCCGAACCCCGCCCGGTCCTGCCACAGTTCGCCCAGGTGGTCCAGGAAGGACCACGGGTCGGCGGCGACACCGAGCTTCGTCTCGAACGTCATCTTCCCGGGCGACTTCGCCAGGAAGGCGACGAACACCACGGCCCACACGACGGCCAACAGCAGCCTGCCGCGCGGGCGTTCCGGCGGCGGGTCCTGCGCGGCGGCGCGCTCCGGACCCGGGCTGCGGGGTGGTGCCTGGACGGTCGTGGTCATGAAGGACACCGCCGGAGGATGAGAAGGAGGTTCCAGGTGGCGATCTCGCGCAGCCCCGGGACACGGGTCACGGCTGTGGCCAGGAACGGCCAGTAGCGGGAGCGTGCCGTGACGATCTCGACGTCGCTGCGGGCGCGCACCTGGCGAAGGGTGGGGCCGATGTGCACGGCGAACAGGTTCTCGCCGAGGCGGTGCTTGGCCTCGTGTCCGCGCCGTCTGCGGTAGCGGGCACGGGCGCGTTCGTGGCCCAGGTAGTGCCAGGGGGCCGTCTCGTGGCCGCCCCAGGGCGAATACCAGTTGGTGAACGACAGATAGATGAGGCCGCCGGGCCGGGTGACCCGCACCATCTCGGAGACGAAGGTCAAAGGGTCGGCGACGTGCTCCAGTACGTTCGAACTGAAGCACACGTCGGCGCTGCCGTCCGCGAGGGGCAGCAGATAGCCGTCGGCGACGACGGCCCCTGCGGGCGTCCGCCCGAGTGCCGTCAGTTCGGCCGGATCCGGCTCGAAGAGGTAGGCGTGTGCGCCGCGGCGCCGGAACTCCTCGGTGAACTGGCCGCTGCCGCCCCCGACATCGGCCACCGTCGCGCCCGCCAGGGTCACGTACCGCTCCAGCTGGGAGGCCGCGTCACGGGCGAGCAGTCCGTAGCACCGCTCGGGGTCGTCCTGTTCGTGGGCGAAGGCACGGCACAGGGCGACGGATCTTCGGATGGAGGGATCGCGCACTGCCGGGTCACCGCCCAGCCGGGGGCGGCGAGTCCGGCAGACGTCTCGACAGTGCCTGCCGGGACGCGGACGTGAGGGTTCCGCCGGGTATGCGGCCTTCGGGGGCCGGGCGGTCCGCGGATTCCGGGAGGTCTGGAGATTCCGGGAGGTCTGCGGGTAAGGGGCGGTCGCCGGGTAACTGACGCCCCGGCGACGTGTGCTGCGCGTCCGGTGTGCGTCCGTCCGGCGTCCGTCTGTCCACCGTCCGGCCGTCCGGCGTGTGACGTGCGTACGCCTCGGCCGCGACCGTACGGAAGGCGTCCACGGTGTTCGCCCAGCGGAACCGCGCGGCGCGCTGTTCGGCGGCCTTGCCCAGCGCGTCACGGCGCTGGGCGGACAGTGCGAGGGTGCACCAGTGGGCGGCGAACGCGCTCTCCCCGCCCGCCAGCAGACCGGTCACCCCGTGCTCGACGGAGTCGCGCAGCCCGGGGATGTCGAAACCGACGGCCGGTGTGCCGCGCGCGGCGGCCTCCGTGACGACCAGACCCCACCCCTCCACCAGCGAGGGGTGCAGCAACAGCCAGGCCCGGCACAGCAGCCGGTGCTTCTCGGCCTCGCCGACGTGCCCGGTGAACACGGTGTCCGGGCCCGCCATGGCCTCCAGCCGGGCCCGTTCGGGGCCGTCGCCGACGATGACCAGCCGGCCGCCGGTGACGGGGCGCACCCGCTCCCACAGACGCAGCAGCAGGTCGATCCGTTTGTACTCGACGAGCCGTCCCATGGCGACGAACAGCGGCTCCCGGTCGGGTGCCAGCAGCGGACCGGGCTCCTCCACACCGTTGTGCACGATGCGGATCTCCTCGCGGGGGACGCCCAGTTGACCCAGCGCCCCGGCGGTCGAGGGGGAGACGGCGACCTTGAGGTTGCCGCGGTGGCCCCCGGCGAGCGCCCAGTGCTCCAGCCGGCGGCCGAGACGTGCGGCCGGTGCCGGGTAGCGCATCCCCCACAGGTCGGTGTGCACGTGATTGACGAAGCACAGGGTGGGACCGCGGTGCCACAGCGGCGACAGGTACGGCATGCCGTTGCACACTTCGACCAGCAGATCGCAGTCGCCGACCTGCCGGGCGAACGTCCGGCGTGCGCGCAGGAAATGGCCGGCGTCGCCGCCTGCGGAGACCACACGGTAGTCGCGGTAGGCCGCAGGACCGCCGCACAACAGGGTGACCTGGTGGCCGTGTGCGGTGAGTCCCTCGGCGATCCGGTCGATGAGCAGCTCGGAGCCGCCCGCGGCCGGATTGCCGAGGTCGCGGCGCGCCAGGAAGACGATCCGGCGCGGCGGTCCCGGGTCGGCCGGGTACCGCCGGGCGGCCGGTTCGGTGCCGCGCGGGAAGAGCAGTGACGGTGGTACCTGCTGGGGCATCGGCGCTCCAACTCGTTCACGGTGCGGTACGGGTGGTACGGGCATCCATCGAGCGGGGCAGTGCGGTCGTACGTCTCGGTGCGTCGTACGGCTCTCTGTGCAGGACGTGCGGCTCTGAACGGTACTGCGGCTCTGTGCTGCGGTTCTGCGCTGCGGTTCTGTACTCGGTGCGGAGCGCTGGACGTACGGGGCGGGGCGGTGCGGCTCAGCGGGGCGGTACGGGGCGGTGCGCGGTACTGCGTGTGATCCGGGGACAACCCGGGTGCCCGGCGGGAACCGCAGGCCGGGCGGGTGGAAGGCTCAGTGTTCGCCGGTCTGTTCGCGAACGGCTACTCACGCGGGTGACAATTTCGCACCGGTATAGGGCTGACGGTGCATCACATCTCACGCGGTTGGCGTACTTTGCGTACTCCCCGCAGCAGCAGACCCGCTCCTGTGAGCGTCAACAGACCGCCGGCGAGCAGTGCGCCGAACGGCGCCTTCGTGCCGACGAGTTCGAGCTTCTTGTTGTCCTCGTCCGCCAGCTTGACCGCCTCGCGCTGTGTGGCGTCGTCGAACGCCAGCTTGTCGCTCTGCAGGAGCGTCACCTTGTCGGCATCGCCGCCGGGCGCGCGCAGCGTCACCTTCGGGCCGGTCGCGGCGTACAGAATGCGTCCCGTGCGCTGGTCGACGACCAGGTCGAGGCCGGAGTTGGAGTACCACTCCTCCGCGAACACCTGGGAACTCCTGGGCCGGTCCACCAGCCGTCCGGGCACCTGCCTGCTGCCCATGCGGATGGGTGCGACGGTGGCCGTGAAGCGCAGCCCTTCACGCCCCTTGACCGTCTCGCGGCCGGTGTAGCGGACGGGCACTGTTTTGCCGAGCGAGCTGTCCCACCAGCGGTAGGTGCGCTGTTCCACGTCGAAGGGGAACTTCAGGTACGCCTCTCCGCTGGTGTCCGCGGGGCGCAGCCTGCAGCACTGCACCGGCAGGTTGGTCTCGCGGTCCGTCACCCACCGTTCGACCTTCCACTGGAACGCCCTGCGCGGGTCGTTCAGCTTGAGGGTCTCCGGATTGTCGATGGTCTGCGACACGTCCCAGACGGCCCGTCCGCTCTTCTCGCTCGCGGCGACATTGCCCAGCACATGGCGGTTGACGGTGAGTTGCTTGCCCTTGCGCGTCTTCAGGGCCTCCTGGTCGAAGTACGCGCCGGTGCCGGTGAAAATGGAGGTGACGTCGACGTCGACGGGCGTCCGCTTGGCGCGCGGTTCGACGTACCAGGTGAGCATCGGGGCGAGGACCAGCAGGAAGACCCCGACCCCGAGCAGGCTCAGGGACAGCGGTAACAGCGGAGACGATCTACGGCGCATGCGGGCACTCCGAGGGTGAAGTGGTGCGACGTACGGCGAAGGAAGGGACGCACCGCACTGTGGCGCGGCGCGGTGCGGCGCCCGGAAGGCGGCCCCCTGGGGCAGCCCGGCCGACGGCCGGCCGGACGGCTGCGTATGGAGGCGAAACCGTAGGCGGAGTCTTGACACGGCGTCAATGGTTCTCGGACACTCGGCGCACACAGCGGAGTCGGCCCCGGGGCGGGGCGGTGCGCACCTACGAGAGAGGTCGCCGCGCCATGCACAGACTCTTCGCCGCAGCGTTCACCTGTGTCGCCGCCGCCGCTCTCGCGGTCGGTGCGGCCATGGGAATCGTCGCCGCGCTCGACGCCACACCGGAGCAGCCGAACGTGCCGCTGGTGCATTTCCAGACGCCCTCGGGAGACTGAGCCGTGCCGGCGGGACCGGCCGGGTCAGCGTGGCAGGACGTACCGCCCCTGCGTGCCAAAGAGTTCGCCGAGCGGGCGCTCTCGGAGCTGCCCGTGCTGGCGGAGGACATCCTGCACGCCATCCGCAAGGAGTACCCGGAACTCCCGCTCGTCCTCGACGAGTCGGGCGAACCCATGGCACTCATCGGCATCCGTCGTGCGCTGGAGCACTTCGTCGACCATCTGGCCAACGGACTCGACACACCTCACGTACCGCCCCGCGTGTTCCAGGAGTTCGGCAGGGGAGAGGTGCTGCAGGGCCGCAGCCTGGACTCGTTGCAGGCCGTCTACCGGCTCGGCATCCGGCTGGCCTGGCGCCGCCTCGCGGAGATCGGCACCCAGGTGGAGATCCCGCCGCCCGCCATGTACGAACTCGCCGAGTCCGGATTCACCTACCTCGACCGCCTCGTCGCCGAGTCGGTGCGCGGCTACGCGGAGGCAGTCGCCCGGCAGGCCGGTGAACGCCTGCGCCTCCAGCGCCGGTTGCTCGACCTGCTGTTGTCCGAGCACACCCGCGCACAAGGCGACCCGGCCGACCTGCTGGCCGACCGCGCGGCGCGGATCGGCTGGCCCGTGCCCCGTACGGTCGCGGTCGCCGTGCTGGTACGGCCCGCACGGTCCGCCGTACCGCCTGCGGTCGGCGACGAGGTACTGCTCGACATGGACTGCGAACAGCCCCGCATGGTGGTGCCCGAGCCGGAAGCGGCAGGACGGGCGGAACTGGTCCGCCGGGCGACCGCGGGATGGGCGGGGGCGATGGGACCGCCGGTGCCCCTGGCGCACGCCGTACGGTCGTTGCGGTGGGCGCAGATGGCGGTCGGACTGATGGAACGCGGTCTGCTGCCCGGCGGACAGCTGCTGTTGTGCACCGAGCACACCGAGGCGCTCGTACTGCTGCCGCCCGAGGAACTCATCGGGGGACTGACCAGACTGCGGCTCGGCCCGCTGCGCGACTGCGGTCCCGCGCACAGCAGACGGCTGGCCGAGACACTGCTGGCCTGGCTGGAGACGCGCGGCGGTGCGCCCGACGTGGCGGCCCGGCTGGGCGTGCACCCGCAGACCGTGCGCTACCGGCTGCGCCAGATCCGCGAACTGTGGGGCTCCGACGTCGACGACCCGGACGTACGGTTCGAACTGGAGCTGGTGCTGCGGGCGATGAGACTGCGCGGCGAACTCGACTGACAGTCCGGACGGCAGCCCGAAACGGCCGGCAGTCCGGACTGCCGGCAGAACGGACGGGGGCGCGTGCGCAGCACAGCTGTGCGCGGGCCTCCCGCGGTCGCGGCCATTGTGCGTGCGTCACGGGCGCGGCTACGCTCCCGTTCGGGATACCGGTCGGCTTCCGGTATCCCGAACTTCCGTGACCACCGCGCAAGGAGAGGGGCGGGACATGGGTCGTCTCGTGCCGGCCGTCACCCGGGCCCTGGACATACTGGAGCTCTTCCTCGACGGGGACGGGACGCTCTCCGCGCCCGAGATCACCCGCAGGCTCGACCTCCCGCGCACCACTGTGCACGAGCTGGTGACGACCCTCGCAGCCCGCAACTATCTCGTCGCGCTGCCCGACCAGCCGGGCCGCTACCGGCTGGGAGTGCGCCCCTACCAGCTCGGCAGCCGGTACGCGGAGCAGCTCGACCTCGCGGCCGAGGGACAGCAAGTGGCCCGCAGCGTCGCCGAGACCTGTGACGAGACAGTGCACGTCGCCATCCTCGAAGGGGTGGACGTCATCTACATCGCCAAGGTCGACAGCACGCACGCCGTCCGCATGGTGTCCGCCGCCGGACGGCGGCTGCCCGCGCACTGCACGTCCGTCGGCAAGATGCTGCTCGCCTCCCTGCCGGAGGGCGAACTGGAGGCACGGCTGCCGGCCGCCGAACCGCTCGCCGCGATGACGCCGAACTCCCTCACCGACCCGGCGGCCCTGCGCGAAGCCCTCGCGGACATACGCGAGCACGGCACCGCGGTCGAGGAGCGCGAATCCAACCCCGACGTCAACTGCGTTGCCGCGCCCGTACGGAACTCGTCGGGGCAGACGGTCGCGGCGCTGAGCATCTCCGTGCCGACGATCCGGTGGAGCGAGGAACGGCGCGGCGAACTGGAGGAGCTGGCGGTCAAGGGCGCCGGTGAACTGTCGGCACGACTGGGACACAGGAGGCGGGCATGAGCGCGGCACAGCGGCCGGAGGTCGCCGTACGGACGGATGCGCAACTGGGCGAGGGGCCGACCTGGGACAGCGCGCGCGAGCGGCTGATCTGGGTGGACATCCTCAACTCCCGTGTGCACACCTACGACCCGGTGACCGGTGTCCGTTCGGTGCTGACCACCGGACAGCACGTGGGCGCGGCGAAGCCCCGTACGGGCGGCGGTCTCGTGGTCAACCTGCGCGACGGCGTGGGCCTTTACGACGCCGGCGGCGCGTTCTCCTGGCTGCACCGCGAGCCCGTCCCGGGCCGCCGCGGCAACGACGCGGCGGTCGCACCCGACGGCTCCTTCTGGGCGGGCACCATGGCGTACGACGAGACCCCGGGCGCGGGCACGCTGTCCCGGCACACGGGCGACGGGCAGGTGCGCACGGTGCTGCCCTCGGTCGCCGTCAGCAACGGCACCGGCTGGAGCCCGGACGGCCGGCTGATGTACTACAACGACTCGCCCACCCGCCGCATCGACGTCTTCGACCACGACCCGGAAACCGGCGAACTGTCCGGCCGCCGCACGCTCGCCGTCATCGAGGAGGGCGGGGGCTTCCCGGACGGTCTGACAGTGGACGAGGACGGCTGCGTCTGGGTCGCCCTGTGGGGCGGTTCCGCGGTCCGCCGCTACACCCCGTCCGGCGCCCTCGACCGCACACTGCCGCTCGCCGTACGGAACCCCACCGCCTGCGCCTTCGGCGGTGCGGACCTGCGCGACCTGTACGTCACCACGGCGGCCGTCACCGCCGACCCCGCGCACGAGCCCCTCGCGGGCTCCCTGCTGTGCTTCCCCGGCGCGGGCCGGGGCCTCCCGCAGCCGGCCTTCGCGGGCTGACACACCGGCGACAGAACACACCGGCGACAGAACACACCGGAGGCAGAACACCTCGGAGGCAGACCAGCGCGGGCCGAAAGCACCGGTCCGTACGGCGGACGCGCGCGCTCAGCTGTCGTCGATGTCCTCGCCCAGCATGCGCTTCAACAGGTCGCGCAGAACTGTGCGTTCGGCCGGAGTGAGCTCCGCGAGGGGCTCGCGCGCGAAGTCCAGCCCGGCGCGCAGGCGGGCGGCGAGCGCGCTCCCCTCGCCGGTGGCCGCCGCGATCTTCACCCGGCGGTCCGCCGGGTCCGGACGGCGCTCCACCAGACCGCGGGACTCCAACCGGTCGACGATTCCCGTCACGTTGGACGGCTCGCACTTCAGCTTCTCGGCCACCTTCCGCATGGGAGTCGGCTCGAGCGCCAGCAGCGACAGCATGCGCGCCTGCGCGCCCGTGAGGTGGTGCTCGGCCGCGGCGAGCTCGTACTCCTCGTGGTACCGCGCGACCACCGTGCCGATGAGCTCGACCACCTCGAACGTGAGGGGGTCTTCTCTGCGGGTACGCGATGCCGGGTTACGCGATGTCGGACTGGCAGCCATGACACCCAGGGTACTCATTTGCTTGACAACATGAAATATCCAGGGGCATGGTTGTTTCAGTTCCTGAAGCTTTCTGAGAGGTGGCCCCCCGATGACCTCGCCCGACGCCGCAGCCCTGCCCACCAAGGGCCGTGAATGGCATCTCGTCTCCCGCCCGCAGGGCTGGCCCGTCCCGGCCGACTTCGCGCTGCGGGAGGCGCCCGTGGCCGACCCCGTCGAGGGCCAGGTCCTGGTGCGCAACCAGCACATCTCCGTCGACCCGTACATGCGCGGCCGCATGAACGACGTGAAGTCGTACGTGCCGCCCTTCCAGCTCGACGCCCCCATGGAGGGCGCGGCCGTCGGCGTCGTCGTGGCGTCGCAGGCGGAGGGCTTCAAGCCCGGTGACCACGTGCTGCACATGGCCGGCTGGCGGGAGTACGCCACGCTCGGCGCCGAGGCCCTCACCAAGGTCGACCCGGAGCTCGCCCCGCTCTCGGCCTACCTCGGCGTGCTGGGCATGCCCGGCCTCACGGCGTACGCCGGGCTGCTGGAGGTCGCCTCCTTCCAGGAGGGCGACGTCGTCTTCGTCTCGGGTGCCGCCGGCGCGGTCGGCAGCGAGGTCGGCCAGATCGCCAAGCTGAAGGGCGCCGCCAAGGTCATCGGCAGTGCCGGCTCGGACGAGAAGGTCCGCGTCCTCAAGGAGGAGTACGGCTTCGACGAGGCCTTCAACTACAAGGCGGGTCCCGTCGCCGAGCAGCTGAAGCAGGCCGCCCCCGAGGGCATCGACGTCTACTTCGACAACGTCGGCGGCGAGCACCTGGAGGCGGCCATCAGCTCCCTCCACGTGCACGGCCGGGTCACCGTCTGCGGCATGATCTCGATGTACAACTCCACCGAGCCGCCCGCCGCCCCGCGCAACCTGATGCAGGTCGTCGGCAAGCGGCTGCGCATCCAGGGCATGCTCGTCGCCGACCACGGCGCGCTCCAGCCGCAGTTCTTCGACGAGGTCTCCGCCTGGATCCGCTCCGGTGAACTCCACTACCGCGAAACGGTCGTGAAGGGCATCGACAACACCGTCGAGGCGTTCCTCGGCATGCTCCGCGGTGAGAACAGCGGAAAGATGGTCGTCACTCTCGGCGAGTGACGGACCGCACCACACGCCCTTCTCCCGGGTCGTCCGCGCGATCCCGTTCCCGGCGTCCCGCCGGGGGTCGGGGTCGCCCCCCGGGGGAACGCGGCACCCCTGGTACTAAGCTCGGCACCGGCCGCCGGGTCCCGGGCGCGAGGCCCCCGGTCATGCCACCGAACAGGAGGATTCATGTCCATCCAGTCCGTAGACGTCAAGTACACCGCTGTCGCCACCGCGGAGAACGGCCGTGACGGCCGGGTCGCCACCGACGACGGCAAGCTCGACGTCGTGGTCAACCCGCCCAAGGAAATGGGCGGGAGCGGTGCGGGCACCAACCCGGAGCAGCTCTTCGCCGCCGGGTACAGCGCCTGCTTCCAGGGCGCGCTCGGTGTCGTCGCCCGCCAGGAAGGCGCCGACATCTCCGGCTCCACCGTGACCGCGAAGGTCGGCATCGGCAGCACCCCCGCGGGCGGCTTCGGCCTCACCGTCGCCCTCGAGGCGAACATCCCCAACGTGGACGCGGCCACCGCCACGTCCCTGCTGGAGAAGGCCCACCAGGTCTGCCCGTACTCCAACGCCACCCGTGGCAACATCGAGGTCACCGTCACCGCGGTCTGATCCGCAGGGCCGCACGCCGGCCCCGGACCCCAGCGCGCACCAGGCCCCGCTCCGGCATCTGCCGGGGCGGGGCCTTCTCGTGCGCGCCCGCTCCGGCTCCGGAGCCCCAACTGCCGCTTCTGTGCGAAGCATTGACGCGGCACCGATTCGAATCTAGCTTCCGTTCGGAAAGTCGACCGCTGTCCGGTATTCCGAACAGCGGTGCAGGCGTCCGGATGCTCCAGTGATCCGGACCAGGAACCCACTCCCGGTCTCCGGGGAGGAGCCGCATGCCTTCAACTCCCCCAGCCCCGCCCAGCCGTCGGCGGATGCTCGCCGGGCTCGGCGGAATCGGTGTACTGGCCGCCGCCGGAGCCGCGGGCACTGCCGGCTGCGCCGCGCCCGCGTCCGTCGCCGCGGGCCGGACCCGGCTGCGTTTCTGGAACTTCTTCGGCGGCGGTGACGGCGTCAACATGGCCGCTCTCGCCGAAACGTTCCAGAAGGAGCACCCGACCCTCGGCCTGGAAGCCAACCAATTCGCGTGGGGCGCCCCGTACTACACCAAGCTCGGCATGGCGGGCGCGGGCGGCCGGGCGCCCGAGGCGGCCACGCTCCATCTGTCCCGGCTTCCCGGCTTCGCCCCCGGCCGCCTCCTCGACGCCTTCGACCTCGGCATGCTCGAGGACGAGGGCATCAGGGCGGAGGACTTCGCGCCGGCTCTGTGGCGGCGCGGTTCTGTCGGGGGCGAGCAGTACGCCGTACCGCTGGACACCCATCCCGTCGTGCTGTTCTTCCACACCGGGATCTGCAAGAAGGCCGGCCTCCTCGACGGGAACGGCAAGCTGCGGCAGCTGTCCGGAGCGCGGGAGTTCATCGAAGCGCTGCGGGCTGTCCGCAAGGTCACCGGACGGCCGGCCCTGGTCACCGAGACGCTCGGTCCCGATGTCGTCGGTCCGTGGCGGTTCTTCTCCACGATGTACTCACAGGCCGGCGGAACGGTGCTCGATTCCGCTGCGCGGCGCATCACTCTGGACGACGAAAAGGCCCTGCGAGTCCTGGAGTTCATGCGCACCCTCACACACGAGGGGCTGGCCGCCCGGCGCATGGACGTCAACGGCGCGATCAGCACGTTCAACGCCGGCGAGACGGGCTTCTTCTTCCACGGCGAATGGGAGGTCAGCACCTTCCGGCAGGGCAACCTGCCGTTCTCGATGACCCGCGTGCCCGCCCTGTTCGGCCGTCCCACCGCCCAGGCGGACTCCCACGCCTTCGTACTGCCGCACCAGAAGGACCGCGGGGGAGAGGGCAACCGTGCCGCGCACACCTTCGTCGCCTGGATGATCAAACAGTCCGTCGACTGGGCCAGGGGCGGCCATGTCCCGGCCCACCTCCCGGCGTTGAAGCGGCGCGACTATCTGGCCCTGGAGCCGCAGTCCGAGTACCGGTCGGTCATCGACGACGTGGTCCTCGACCCGCCCGCATGGTTCGCCGGCTCCGCCTCCACGATGTGGCTGGAGCTGGGCGCCGTGCTCTCCGGCGTGTTCACCGGTTCCCGCACTCCGCGGCAGGCGCTGCGCGAGATGCGGTCCCGGCTGCAGAAGCTGCTCGACACCCCCGACCCGCTGCGCTCCCGCGGAGGTGACGGCGCATGACCGCCCCGACGTCCCCCACCGGCACGACGACAGTTCCGCGACCTGCCGCCGCACCGGGCGGCCCGGCCACGGGAGCGCGTACAGGAACGCGCATACGCCGGCATCACTGGACCGAGCACGGGCTGGCCTTCGTCGGCCCCTTCCTGCTCGTGTACGGCCTGTTCCTGGTCTGGCCGCTGCTGCTGGGCATCCGGATGAGCCTCACCGACGACAACATCACCGGCAGCGGCGGCGAGTTCATCGGGTTCGGCAACTACGCCGAGGCCCTGCGGGACCCGGACATGTGGTCCTCGCTCGGCAACACCGTGGTGTTCACGGTGCTCTCCACCGTTCCGCTCGTTCTGTTCGGCCTGGTGCTCGCCCTGCTCGCACACCATTTGCGCGTGGTCGAATGGCTGTGGAGGCTCAGCTGGTTCGCGCCGTATCTGCTGCCGTCCGGCGTGGTCGGACTGCTGTGGCTGTGGATCATCTACCCGTCCGACTTCGGCTTCGCCGACCAACTGCTCGCCACCGTCGGCCTGCACCCGGACATCGGCTGGCTCACCGACGAGCGCTACGCGATGCTCTCCATCGTGCTGACGACCGTCTGGTGGACGGTCGGCTTCAACTTCCTGCTCTACCTGGCGGCGCTGCAGGCCGTTCCGCAGCATCTGTACGAGGCGGCCGAACTGGACGGCGCCGGACCGCTGCACCGGCTGTGGCACATCACGCTGCCCATGCTGCGGCGCACCACGGGAGTCGTGGTGATCCTCCAACTGCTCGCCTCGCTCAAGATCTTCGATCAGGTCTACATCATGACGCAGGGCGGCCCCGACGACTCCACGCGCCCGATCCTCCAGTACGTCTACCAGCAGGGCTTCACCGGCTACCGCACCGGATACGCCTCCGCCGTCTCGTACATCTTCTTCGCGCTGATCGTCCTCGTGTCCCTGATCCATCTGCGGGTCAGCCGCCGCTCCCGTGAGGAGACCACCCGATGACCACCACGACCGTCACCACAGGCGGCCGAGTCCAGGACGGCCGGCGCGTCCGCTGGACCCGCGGCAGGATCGCCATGCTGGCGGCGGCCGTCGTGCTCGCCGCCCTGTGGGTGCTGCCGCTCGCCTACGGGGTGGCGACCTCCCTCAAACCGGCCGGCGAAGAGGTGAAGACGCCACTGCGGTGGGTCGGTTCGACCATCACCTTCGAGGCGTACCAGAAGGTGTGGGAGGCCGGTGACCTGCCGCGCTGGCTGTTCAACACCTTCTACATCTCCACCGTGACGACAGTTCTGACGGTGCTGCTGTGCGCGATGGCCGCGTACGGCTTCTCGCGCACCGAATTCCGCGGCCGCCGCGTGCTGTTCGGGCTGGTGCTCGCCGGCATCATGGTGCCGCCGCAGGTGCTGATCGCCCCGCTGTTCGCGGAGATGCTCGCCCTCGGGCTGGTCGACACGTACTGGGGTGTGATCCTCCCTCAGGTCGCGGTGCCCGCCATGGTGTTCATCCTGGTGAAGTTCTTCGAGGGCGTGCCGCGCGAACTGGAGGAGGCCGCGTTCTGCGACGGAGCGGGCCGCTGGCGGGTGTTCTGGACGATCGTGCTGCCGCTGTCCCGGCCCGTGCTGGCCGCGGTGGCGATCTTCACCTTCATCCAGACCTGGAACAACTTCCTGTGGCCGTTCCTGGTCACCACCGACCCCGACGGCATGACGCTGCCCGTCGGGCTGGTCAACGTGCAGTCCAGTTACGGCGTCCGCTACTCGCAGGTGATGGCCTCCCTGGTGATCGCGGGCCTGCCGCTGCTGGTCGTCTTCGCCCTCTTCCAGCGTCAGATCGTCCGCGGCGTCGCCCACACGGGCCTCGCAGGCCAGTGAGCCCAACGCCCCAGCGAACCCCCACAGCCGTCCGTACGGAGGTCCCATGCGCATCCGAAGATCCGTGAAACTCCTCGCCGGGCTGCCCCTCGCGGCGGCAGCCCTGGCCGCCGTCGTCCTCACCCCCGGCAGCGCGTCCGCCGCCTACCCGGACCCCGGCACGGTCACCGGCGACACCGGTATCCACGACCCGACCCTGGCCAGGACCGGTGACGGCTACGCGCTGTACGGCTCCAACAAGGGTCTGGAGGCACGTACTTCGCCCGACCGCACCGCCTTCCGGGACGCGGGCTCCGCCTTCCCGCAACCGCTCGGCTGGTGGGGCGGCTACTCGCCGGAGAAGAGCCCGTGGGCGCCCGACCTGACCAAGGTGGGCGACACGTACTACCTGTACTACGCGGTCTCCAGCTTCGGCTCCCGGAAGTCGGCCATCGGCCTGGCCACCAGCTCCACCGGAAAGCCGGGCAGCTTCACCGACCGGGGCATCGTGCACTCCACCACGGAGAGTTCGGACTACAACGCCATCGACCCGGACCTGTTCACCGACAGCGACGGAAAATGGTGGCTGGCCTTCGGCTCGTGGTGGTCCGGCATCAAGATGATCGAACTCGACCCGCGCACCGGCAAACAGTCCGCCTCCAACACCCGCATGTACGGGCTCGCTTCGGCCGCGCCCGACGTGGAGGGCATCGAGGGCCCCGCGCTCATGCGGCGGGGCGGCTACTACTACCTCTTCAGCTCGTACGGGAAGTGCTGTGCCGGCACCGACAGTACGTACAGCATCCGGGCCGGCCGTTCCACCAGCCCCACCGGGCCGTTCACCGACAGGACCGGCAAGAGGCTGACCGACGGCGGCGGCACGACGGTGCTCGCCTCGCACGGCGACGTGACCGGCCCCGGCGGCCAGGACGTGCTCCAGGACACCGACGGCACGCTGCTCGTCTACCACTACTACGACCGCCGCACCGGCGGCACGCCCACGCTCGGCGTCAACCTCCTGAGCTGGGCCGGCGGCTGGCCCACCGCGTACTGACCGCGCACAGGCCGAACGGCCCGCCTGCTGACCGTATTTCCACCCACCGAAGGGAACCCATGAGCACCCCCGCGCGCTTCACTCTGGACCCCGCCTTCACCGTCGGACCGGTCGACGACCGGCTGTTCGGGACGTTCGTCGAGCATCTGGGCCGCTGTGTGTACACCGGCGTGTACGAGCCGGAGCACCCGACGGCCGACGAGGCCGGACTGCGCACCGATGTGCTGGAGCTGATCCGGGAACTGGGGGTCACCGCCATCCGGTATCCCGGCGGCAACTATGTGTCGGGGCACCGCTGGGAGGACGGCACGGGGCCGAAGGAGGACCGGCCGCGCCGGCTCGACCTGGCCTGGCGGTCCACGGAGAGCAACCGGTTCGGGCTCGCCGAGTACACCGATTTCGTGCGCAAGGTGGCCGGTGAGCCGATGATGGCGGTCAATTTGGGCACCCGCGGCATCGCCGAGGCGCTGGAGCTCCAGGAGTACGCCAACCACCCCTCGGGGACGGCCCTTTCGGACCTGCGGATCGCACACGGCGACAAGGACCCGTACGGCATCCGGCTGTGGTGTCTGGGCAACGAGATGGACGGCCCCTGGCAGACGGGCCACAAGACGGCAGCCGAGTACGGCAGGCTGGCGGCCGAGACGGCACGTGCCATGCGGCAGATCGACCCCGCTGTCGAACTGGTCGCCTGCGGCAGCTCGAACCAGTCCATGGAGACCTTCGCCGCGTGGGAGGCGGAGGTGCTGGAGGAGTGCTACGACCTCGTCGACTACATCTCGCTGCACGCCTATTACGAGGAGAAGGGCGGCGACCGGGACTCGTTCCTCGCCTCCGCCGTGGACACCGAGTCGTTCATCGAGAACGTCGTCGCCACGTGCGACCACATCGGTGCCCGGCTGAAGTCGCGGAAGCGGATCGACCTGTCCTTCGACGAGTGGAACGTCTGGTACCAGAGCCGCCACCACGAGCAGCCGTCGCCCGACTGGGAGGAGGCCCCGCGGCTGCTGGAGGACGTCTACTCGGTCACCGACGCCGTGGTGTTCGGCTCGCTGCTGATCGCCCTGCTGCGGCACGCGGACCGTGTGAAGATCGCCTGCTTCGCGCAGCTCGTCAACGTCATCGCACCGATCATGACGGAGCCGGGCGGCCCCGCCTGGCGGCAGACCACCTTCTTCCCCTTCGCGCAGACGTCGCGGTACGGCCGCGGAACGGTGCTCGATGTGCGGCCCAGCTCGCCGACGTACAGCACAGCCGTCTACGGGGAGGTGCCGCTGCTGCACGCCACAGCCGTACGGGACGAGGGGAGCGGTGAGGTCACCGTGTTCGCCGTCAACCGTTCACAGGACGCCGAACTGCCCCTGGAGGCAGCCCTCCAGGGGCTCGGGCTCGAAGGGCGCGTCGTCGCGCACAGTGTGCTGGCCGACAGCGACCCCGAGGCGCGCAACACGCTCGCCGAGCCGGAGCGGGTCGTCCCGCACGAGGGGAGCGGTACACGGCTGCAGGACGGCACGCTCACCGCGGTGCTGGAGCCGCTGTCCTGGAACGTGATCCGGCTGGCCTGACCGGCCGGCCGGCGAACGCGACGAGAGGGCCACCGCACCGGGCGGTGGCCCTCTCCGTGTACTGCTGTGCTGTCGTGCTGTGCTGCCTGGGTGCGTTGCCGGTGCGTGCAGGCAGTGCCGTCAGCGTGTGCTGAACGACAGGACGGTCGACGAGCGGTACTTCTCACCGGGCCGCAGCACGGTCGACGGGAAGTCCGGCTGGTTGGGCGAGTCCGGGAAGTGCTGGGTCTCCAGGCAGAAGCCGTCGCCCTGCCGGTAGACGCGGCCGGAGGTGCCTTCGGCCGTGCCGTCGAGGAAGTTGCCGGTGTAGAACTGCACGCCGGGCTCCGTGGTGGCGATGCGCATGACGCGCCCCGACGAGGGGTCGGTGACCGTGACGAACTGTTCCGGGTGCCGCGTGATGCCCTTGTCGAGCACGTAGTTGTGGTCGATGCCCTGTCCGTACAGCACCTGCTCGTGCGGTACGCGGATGTCGCGTCCGACGGTCTTGGCGCGCCGGAAGTCGAAGGGCGTGCGGGAGACCGGGGCGAGTTCGCCGGTGGGGATGAGCGTCTTGTCGACCGGCGTGTAGCGGGCGGCGTCCATCTGCAGCACGTGGTCGTACACGTCGCCGCTGCCCTCGCCCGCGAGGTTGAAGTAGGTGTGGTTGGTGAGGTTCACGACGGTGGGCTTGTCGGTGGTCGCCGTGTAGTCGATGCGCAGGCGTCCGGCCGAGGTCAGCGTGTAGTCCACCCGCGTGGTCAGCTTGCCGGGGTAGCCCATCTCGCCGTCCGCGCTGACGTGGCGCAGGGTCAGGCCGACGTCCCTGCCGTCCTCGAAGGACTCGACGTCCCACACCAGCCGGTCGAAGCCCTTGTCGCCGCCGTGCAGGCTGTTCGGCCCGTCGTTGAGCGGCAGTTGGTACGTGGTGCCGTCCAGCGTGAAGCGGCCCTTGGCGATGCGGTTGCCGTACCGGCCGATGAGCGCGCCGAAGTGTGAACCGTCGGCGACGTACGACTCCAGGTTGTCGAAGCCGAGGGAGATGTTCGCCGTTCTGCCGTGCCGGTCGGGCACTTCGAGGGACTGCACGGCACCGCCGAAGCTCAGGACACGGAGCTTGGTGCCACCGTTGGAGACGGTCCACCGCTCGACTGCGGTGCCGTCCGGCAGGGTGCCGAAGTGTTCCTGCATGGCCTCATGCTGCCCTCTCCGTGCGCGCGGTGCGGCGTGTGCCGCACCGCCACCGGCCGCGACGCCCAGGGCACCGGCTGTGCCCCAGGCGCCGGCGGCGGCCAGAACTGTGCGTCTCTTTGCAGTCATGATCGCATCAGATCCATTCTGTGCGGAAGTGTTGAAGTTATGGGATCCAACTGTGGCGCAGAACCGGCGACTTGGCACCGGTTCCGGCACAGGAGACTCGCTCTCTCGCACAGCCGGACCCGTGCGACATGTGCGCCGTGCGGCTCTACGAGCCCGCTCTGCGCTTGTTCCACACGTCGAAGCCCACCGCGGCGAGCAGGACGAGGCCCTTGATGACCTGCTGGTAGTCGGTGCCGATGCCCACCAGCGACATGCCGTTGTTGAGCACACCGAGCACCAGCCCGCCGATGACGGCTCCCAGCACCGTGCCCACGCCGCCGCTCATGGAGGCGCCGCCGATGAACGCGGCGGCGATCGCCTCCAGTTCGAAGTTGATGCCGGCCTGCGGGGTGCCCGCGTTCAGCCGGGCCGCGTACACGCAGCCCGCGAGTGCCGCCAGCACGCCCATGTTCACGAACACGAGGAAGGTGACACGCCTGTCCTTCACGCCCGACAGTTTTGCCGCCGCCTTGTTGCCGCCCAGTGCGTACACATGGCGGCCCACGACCGCGTTCCGCATGATGAAGCCGAGGCCGATGAGCAGCGCGCACATGATGAGCAGCACCACGGGGACACCGTGGTAGCTGGCCAGCGTCAGGGTGAACGCGACGACGGCCGCGACGATCGCACCGCACTTGATCGCCCACAGTCCGCGCGGCAGCACCTCCAGCTCGTACGCCAACTGCCGCCTCCTGTCCCGCCATTCCTGGAACAGCACGAAGGCGATGACCAGCAGGCCGATCAGCAGAGTGGGGTTGTGGTACTGCGTGTACGGGCCCACCTCGGGGATGAAGCCCTGCGCGATGTCCTGGAAACCCTTCGGGAAGGGCGCGATGGACTGCCCCTCCAGCAGGATCTGCGTGGCGCCGCGGAACAGCAGCATGCCGGCCAGGGTGACGATGAAGGACGGGATGCCGACGTACGCGATCCAGAAGCCCTGCCACGCTCCGGCCACCGCGCCGATCAGCAGCGACAGCACGAGCGCGAGCACCCACGGCATGTCGTGCCGCACCATCATCACGGCCGCCGCCGCGCCCACGAAGGCCGCCAACGAGCCGACGGACAGGTCGATGTGGCCCGCGATGATGACCATCATCATGCCCATCGCCAGCACCAGGATGTAGCTGTTCTGCTGGACGATGTTGGACACGTTGTTGGGCAGGAGCAGCGCCCCGTCGGTCCATATCTGGAACAGCACGACGATGAGCGCGAGCGCGACGAGCATGCCGTACTGCCGGGTGTTGGTGCGCAGTGTCCGCAGCAGCAGCGCTCCGGCGGACTCCCGTACTCCGGTCCTCTCGTCCGCTCTCTCGTTGACGTCGGTCATGGTCGGGCCTCGGCTCTCGGGCTGGGGTGGCGCGTGTCCATGGTCATGTGGCGCATCAGCGCCTCCTGCGTGGCGCCGGCGGCATCCAGTTCGCCGGTCAGCCGGCCGGCCGCCATCGTGAAGATGCGGTCGCACATGCCGAGCAGTTCCGGCAGTTCGGACGAGATGAAGACGACAGCCTTGCCCTGTGCGGCGAGGTCGGCGATGACGGTGTAGATCTCGTACTTCGCGCCGACGTCGATGCCCCGCGTCGGCTCGTCGAGGATCAGCACCTCCGGGCCGGCGTGCAGCCATTTGGACAGCACGACCTTCTGCTGGTTGCCGCCGCTGAGCCGGCCCACCTGTTCGCGCACCGTGGGCGCCTTGATGTTCATCGAGCGCAGGTAGCGCTCGGCGACCTGCCGCTCCGCGTGCTCGTCGACGACGCCGCGCCGCGACAGCCCCGGCAGTGAGGCCAGCGAGATGTTGCGGGTGATGTCGTCGATGAGGTTGAGGCCGTATGTCTTGCGGTCCTCGGTGACGTACGCGATTCCGTGCCCCACCGCCTCCGACACGGTACGGGTGAGCACCTCCCGGCCGTCCACCCGGACGGTGCCGCCGGCGAACCGTCCGTACGAACGGCCGAACACGCTCATGGCGAGCTCCGTCCGGCCCGCGCCCATCAGTCCCGCGATGCCCACGATCTCGCCGCGCCGCACGTCCAGCGACACGTCGTCGACGACCTTGCGGTGCTGGTCCACGGGATGGTGCACAGTCCAGCCGGCGATCTCCAGCGCGGTCTTCCCCGCGTCGTCCCCGGCGTACGGCGTGCGCGGCGGGAAACGGTGGTCGAGGTCGCGCCCCACCATGCCGCGGATGAGCCGGGCCTCGGAGATCTCCGCTTCCGCGTCCGCGCTCTCCCGTACGGTCAGCGTCTCGATGGTGCGGCCGTCCCGCAGGACGGTCACCGTGTCGGCCACCTGCCGGATCTCCTGGAGCTTGTGCGAGATGACGATGCAGGCGATGCCCTGGTCGCGCAGTTCCCGGATGAGGGCGAGCAGATTGCGGCTGTCCTCGTCGTTCAGCGCGGCGGTGGGCTCGTCCAGGATGAGCAGCCGCACCTCCTTCGACAGCGCCTTGGCGATCTCCACGAGCTGCTGCTTGCCGACGCCGATGTCGGAGACCCGGGTCTGCGGTTTGTCGTCGAGCCCGACCCGGCGCAGCAGCGAACCGGCCTTCCGGAGCGTCTCGTTCCAGCTGATGATCCCGCGGGAGGAGTGCTCGTTGCCGAGGAAGATGTTCTCGGCGAGGGACAGCTGGGGGATGAGCGCCAGCTCCTGGTGGATGATGACGATGCCGCGCCGTTCGGCGTCACGGATGTCCCGGAAGCCGGCCTGTTCGCCCTCGAAGCGGATCTCGCCCTCGTAACTCCCGTGTGGATGCACCCCGCTGAGGACCTTCATCAGGGTGGATTTTCCGGCGCCGTTCTCCCCGCACACGGCGTGGATCTCGCCGGGCCGCACGGTCAGGTCCACCCCGGACAGCGCGATCACGCCGGGGAAGGTCTTGGTGATGCCGCGCATCTCCAGAACGGGTATGTCCTCGCGGCCCGTCACTTGAGCTGTCCCGCCTTGTAGTAGCCGTCGTCGATGAGCCGCTGGGTGTTCGACTTGTCGACGCTGACCGGCTTCAGCAGGTACGACGGGACGACACGTTCGCCGTTGTCGTACGTCTTCGTGTCGTTGACTTCCGGCTTCTTGCCGGTGATGACGGCGTCGCTCATCTGCACGGCCTGTTTGGCGAGCTTGCGGGTGTCCTTGTAGACGGTCTGCGTCTGCTGGCCGCGCAGAATGGATTTCACCGACGCCAGTTCGGCGTCCTGTCCCGTCACGACGGGGTACGGCTTGCCCGCCGTGCCGTAACCGGCGCTCTTGAGCGCGGAGATGACGCCGATGGAGATCCCGTCGTACGGCGACAGGACGGCATCCACGTCGGCCGACCCGTAGTTCTTGCTCAGCAGGTCGTCCATCCGCTTCTGCGCCGTACCGCCGTCCCAGCGCAGCGTGGTGACCTGGTTCATCTTGGTCTGCTTGCTGCGGACGGTCAGCTGGCCGTCGCGCAGATAGGGGCGCAGCACCTTCATCGCGCCGTCCCAGAAGTACCGCGTGTTGTTGTCGTCGGGAGAACCGGCGAACAGTTCGGCGGTGTACTTCTTGTCGCCGCCCTCCTTCAGCTTCAGCTTGTCGACGATGTACTGGCCCTGCAGTTCACCGACGCGCTCGTTGTCGAACGACGCGTAGTAGTCGACGTTCTTGGTGCCCAGGATCAGCCGGTCGTAGGAGATGACGGGGACCCCGGCCTCCTTGGCGCGGCGCAGTACGTCGGTGAGGGCGCGGCCGTCGATGGCGGCGACGACGAGCAGCCGGTGGCCCTTGGAAATCATGTTCTCGATCTGGGCGACCTGGTTCTCCACCTTGTCGTCGCCGTACTGCAGATCGGCCTTGTAGCCCTTCGCCTCGAACTGTTCGGCCATGTTCTTGCCGTCGGCTATCCAGCGTTCGGAGGACTTGGTGGGCATGGCGAGACCGATGGTCCCGCCCTTGCCCTCGTCCGGCTTGTAGCGGCTGCCGCCCTTGGCCTCCTGGCCGCAGGCGGCCAGCGAGGCCGTCAGCAGGGCGGCAGCCGCTAGGGCAGCTGTTGTTCTCGGACCGGTGCGCACAATGGTCAGCTCCTGTCGGGGAGTTCGGGCAGAGGGAAGCGCTTGAGCTCGCCGGGCAGCCGGGAGCCGAGCGGTGACATGCCGCCGTCGGCGCCGAGCCGGGCCAGCAGGTCGAGGGCGAGCCGTCCGCGGCGCACACGTTCGCGCGCGGAGTCCAGGGCGGCGTCGCGCAGTTGTGCGCCGTACGGATAGATGCCGGGCGCCTTGCTGAGGCCGAACTTCAGATAGACGGGCGCACCCCGGCGGATGATCTCGGCGGCGTCGTACATGCGGACGTAGCCGCCGAGGTCGTCGGGCGCCTCCAGGTAGAAGTCCATGGGGGCGCGGCTGACCCTGCGGATCTCCGTCAGATGGTCCAGGGTCAGGTCGGAGGGGATGTTGAGGGAGTCGGCGCCCAACTGCTCGTGGACGCTGAAGGAGACGGGGTTCACGGGCCCGATGAGCGCGGACACCTTGAGCGTCGTGCCGGCCGGCAGCAGACCCTGCGCGCGCATCCTGTGCAGCGTCCACAGCACGCCCTCGTCTGCCACCAGCAGGCATCGCACACCGAGCCCTGTGGCACGTACGGCGTCCTCGACGCAGCCCGCCACGGCGTCGTGCCCGCGGGCGCGCAGACCGCCGCCGCCGGAGTCCGTACGGGTGGCGGAACCGATGTCCCATGTGCCGCGCGGACCGGTGAACAGGCAGAGCTCGATGTTCCGTTCGGCGCAGGCGTCCACCATCTCGGTGATCTCGGCGTCGGTCAGCATCCACACACCGCTGCCCTGGCTGATGCGGTGCACCGGTACGCCGAGCGCCTCGGACTCCTTGAGCACGGTGGCGAGCACTTCGGGCCCCTCGCAGGAGGGGATCTCCGTACGCCACGTCCCGCCGTCGGGGAAGGCGTGCGGCGAGGCGTCGGCGGGATCGAGTGCGGGGGTTTCGTGGCCGAGGGCGGCGAGCGTATCGGCACCGGGACGGCGGAAGGAGGAAGACACGGGACTCCTGTGTTGGTTGGAGTGAGGAGGGAGCCGGGGTGGGACAGGGCTCCGCGGAGGCGTCAGGCACAGCGGCCGCCACCGGGTCGTCCGGTTCGGCGGTTGTCAGGTGCGGCGGCCGGCTGGGGCGCGGGAAACCGGACCGCCCGCCCCCGGCCCACCGCCGTCAGGGCCTCAACAGCACCTTGCCGACCGCGGGTTCGCCCGACCCGACGAGCGCGATCGCCTCGCCGAAGCTCTCCAGCGGAAACTCGTGGGTGACGAGCGCTCCCGGCGTGAGGATCCCCGCCCCGAACGCCCGCACGGCGTACGCCCAGGCTGCGGAGGGTGCCCCGAACACCGACTGCACGGTCAGCTGGCTCACGGCGAGCCGCACCGGGTCCATGCCCTGCGCACCGGGCTCGAACATGCCGGTGAGCACCACGCGCCCGCCCCGACGCGCCAGCGCACACGCGTCGTTGGCAGTCGTGGCCGCGCCGGCGGTCTCCACCACGAGGTCGTATCCGCCCTCGTCGGCGCACTCCCCGGGAGTCAGCGCACGGCTCGCGCCCATCTCCAGGGCGAGCTCCCCACGGCGCACCCGCGGATCGGTCACGAGCAGCTCGGCCGGCGAGTACGCGGCCAGCAGCTGGACCGCCAGCAGTCCGAGCGTCCCCGCGCCGACCACCGCCACCCGGTCACCGGCCCGCGGCGCGCCCGCGAGGACGGCGGCGGCCACCACGGCGGCCGGCTCCAGCAGGGCCGCAGCCCGCAAGTCGGCGTCGTCGGGCAGCAGATGGAGCAGCCGGGCCGGCAGTACGAGCGCGTCGGCGAAGCCGCCCGGAAGGGTGAACCCGGTCTCCTCGTAGCCGCTCTCGCACAGACTGGTCTGCCCCTCACGGCAGCGTTCGCAGCGCAGACAGGCACGGAAGCCCTCCGCGACGGCCTTCCGGCCGATCAGTTCGCTGTCCACTCCCTCACCGACGGCGTCGACGGTGCCGGACCACTCGTGGCCCGGGGTGACGGGGTAGCGCACGTAGCCGGCCGGCCGCGTCCCGTCGTACACCTCGCGGTCGCTGGCGCAGATTCCCGCCGCGTACACGGCGATCCGCACCTCGCCCGGGCCGGGGCGCGCACGGGCGCCGCTGACGAGCCGGTGCGCGCCGGGCTTGTCGACGACCACCGCCCGCGCCCGCTCGGGCCTGTCCACCGGAACCTGTTCCAATGCCGGCTCGTGCGACGGCCGTCCCCCGGACTCGCGTGACCACTCCTGCACCGCTGCTCCCTTCACCGGGCGCCGCCCGCGCCGTCCGCGCCCGCGGGCTCCCTCTTCTCCCAGCCCTCGGCCCACAGGTCGAACCGGGCCTGCTGCTGGGGGAATTCTGCCGCCGCGTCGGTGTCCAGCTCGACCCCGAGACCCGGCGCCGTGGGCAGTTCGAAGTACCCGTCGACGACCTGCGGAGCGCCCTTGACGACCTTCTTGATCTCCGCGTCGGCGAAGTCGTTGAAGTGCTCCAGGATCTTGAAGTTGGGGGTGCAGCCCGCGAGTTGCAGGGACGCGGCCGTGAGCACGGAGCCGCCGACGTTGTGCGGCGCGACCATCACGTAGTGGGTCTCCGCCGTCGCCGCCAGTTTGCGGGTCTCCAGAATGCCGCCGAGGTGGCCGACGTCCGGCTGCACGATGTCGACGGAGCGGTCCTCGAACAGCTCGCGGAACTCGATCCGGTCGTGGATGCGTTCACCCGTGGCGACGGGCAGATCCACCTTGTCCGCCACGGTCTTCAGAGCCTTGAGGTTCTCCGGCGGCACCGGCTCCTCCAGCCACGCGGGCCGGAAGGGCGCCAGCTCCTTCGCCAGCCGCACCGCCGTGGACGGGCTGAACCGCCCGTGCATCTCCAGCATCAGCTCCGTCTCCGGGCCGATCGCGTCCCGTACGGCCTCGATCAGCGAGACCGCGTACCGGGTGGCCGCGTGGTCGAGTTCGAAGTGCCCGGTGCCGAACGGGTCGATCTTCAGGGCGCGGTAGCCGCGCTCGATCACCGTCCGGGCCGCCTTGTGGTACGCGTCCGGAGTGCGCTCCGTGGTGTACCAGCCGTTCGCGTACGCCTTCACCCGGTCGGTGACCTTGCCGCCCAGCAGCTGCCAGACCGGCACCCCCAGGGCCTTGCCCTTGATGTCCCAACAGGCCATCTCCACACAGGCGATGCCGGACATCACGATCTCGCCCGCGCGTCCGTAGTCGCCGTACTTCATCCTGCGTACCAGGTCCTCGACGGCGAACGGGTCGGAGCCCGCCAGATGGTTGGCCTCCGCCTCCCGCAGATAGCCGACCAGCGCGTCGGTGTGGCCCAGCATGCGGGTCTCGCCGACACCGGTGAGCCCTTCGTCGGTGTGCACTTGGACGTAGGTGAGGTTGCGCCACGGAGTTCCGACGACGTGGGTGCTGATTCCGGTGATGCGCACGGCAGTTGCCTCTCCCACTGTTCGAGATTTCGGATCACGTTCGAAATGCTGGCGTGAATGTATTGAGGTGCTGCGTGGCGCGTCAATGGGTCTGCGTCGGCCCGTAGGCTCGGATCTTCCGGGAGCCTCTTCAGAAAGGCAGCACCGTATGACCGAGCCGCCCCACGCCTCCGCTGTCGACGCCCTTCTCGCGAAGCTCGATCTGGACGCCAAGGCACGCCTGCTGTCCGGCCGCGACATGTGGACACTCCCGCCCCTGCCGGAGATCGGCCTGGGGGCCATGGTGATGTCCGACGGGCCCATCGGCGTACGCGGCGTCCGCTGGACCGCGGCAGACCCCTCCCTCGCCCTGCCGTCCCCGACGGCGCTCGCGGCCACTTGGGACCCGGAGCTCGCCCGCCGCGCCGGCCACGCGCTCGCCCGCGAGGCGCACCGCAAGGGCGTCCACGTGCTGCTCGCGCCGACGGTCAATCTGCACCGGTCGCCGCTGGGCGGACGGCACTTCGAGGCGTACAGCGAGGACCCGCTGCTGACCGGGGCCATCGGCGCCGGCTACGTCCGGGGCGTACAAGAGGGCGGCGTCGGCACGACGGTGAAGCACTTCGTCGCCAACGACGCGGAGACCGACCGGTTCACCGTCGACAACAAGGTGAGCGACCGCGCGCTGCGCGAGCTGTACCTCCGCCCGTTCGAGATGATCAACGAGACCGCGCACCCGTGGGGCGTGATGACGGCGTACAACTCCGTCAACGGGCCGACCATGACCGAGCACCGGCACCTCGTACAGGACGTGCTGCGCGGCGAATGGGGCTTCGACGGCATCAACGTGTCCGACTGGATGGCGGCCCGGGACACCGAACGGGCCCTCGCCGGCGGCCTGGACATCGCCATGCCCGGCCCCCGCACCGTCTACGGGCCCGCCCTGGCCACCGCCGTGCGCGAGGGACGTGCCGACGAGCGCGACGTCGACGCTGCCGTACGGCGCGTCCTGCTGCTCGCCGCCCGGGTCGGACTGCTGGACGGTGTCGAGCCCGCCGTCCCCGCCGACCGCCGTCCCGCCCCGGAGGACGGCAAGACGGTGGCCCGCGAGATCGCCCGCCGCTCGTTCGTCCTCGTACGCAACGCCGCCGTACGGACCGCGGCCGTGCAGAACGGTGCTGTGCGCGATGGTGCCCCGGCACCGCACGAGGAGCCCGTCCTCCCGCTGCGCCGCGACACACGGGTCGCCCTCCTCGGCGCCGCCGCGCGGGACGCACGCGTGCTCGGCGGCGGTTCGGCGACCGTGTTCCCCGCGCACGTCGTCTCGCCCCTGGAGGGGCTGCGGGAGCGACTGCCCGGCCTCACGTACGCGGTGGGTGCCGACCCGAACGACGAACTGGTCGTCGCCGGCGACAGTTTCACCCTGCGCGCCGTCTGCCGTGACGCGGAGGGACGCGAGTTGGGAGGCGAACCGCTGCCCAGCGGTCAGGTGCAGTGGCTGGGCGACCTCCCGGAAGGCGTCGACTACGACGCGCTGCACACCGTCGAGATCACCGGCAGTTTCACCCCGCGCGAGTCCGGCACCCACCACTTCGGCACCCGCGGCGTCGGCGCGTTCCGGCTGGAGGTGGCCGGGCGGCAGCTGTTCGACGGCAATCAGGGCCTGGACTCCGGCGACCCGTTCGAGGCGTTCTTCGGAACCCCCGTGGAACGCGGCACCGCCGAACTGTCCGCAGGCGAACCGGTATCGGTCTCCCTCACGTACACCGTCGTGAAGTCCGAGGCACTGCCGCTTCCCGCCGTACTGTGCGCCCTCACCCACCTCGACCCGCGCCGCGACCCGGACGACCTCATCGCCGAGGCGGCATCCGCCGCAAGCGCGGCGGAGGCGGCCGTCGTCGTGGTCGCGACCACGGAACGGGTGGAGAGCGAGGGCTTCGACAGGACGAGCCTCGCCCTGCCGGGCCGCCAGGACGACCTGGTCCGTGCCGTGGCCGCGGCCAACCCGCGCACCGTCGTCATCGTCAACGCGGGCGCACCCGTGCAGATGCCGTGGCGCGACGACGTGGCCGCAGTCCTGCTCGGCTGGTTCCCCGGCGAACAGGCGGGCTCGGCCCTCGCCGACGTACTGCTGGGCGACCACGAACCGGGCGGACGGCTGCCCACCACCTGGCCGGCCGCACTGGAGGACGCGCCCGTACGGCAGGTCGTCCCGCAGGACGGTGAACTGCCGTACACCGAGGACGTCTTCGTCGGCTACCGCGCCTGGCAGCGTGCCGGCACCGAGCCCGCGTACCCCTTCGGACACGGGCTCGGCTACACCGACTGGGAGTACGAGGAGACGGCCGTCACCCCGGCGGCCCCGGGCGGCGGTGAACTGGCCACGGTCACTGTGCGGGTACGCAACACGGGCGCGCGCACGGGCCGAGAGGTCGTACAGATCTACCTCGCCCCGCAGGACGGCGTGCAGCACGGCGACCCGCAGAATGGCGGCCCGGCCGACAGGCCGTCACCCGAGCGGCCCGCACGCTGGCTTGCGGGTTTCGCCCCGGTGGAGGCGGCGCCCGGCGAGACGGCGACCGTGGAGGTCCGCGTCCCGCGCCGCGCGGCCGAGATCTGGGACGAGTCGCTGCACGGCGGCACCGGCGGCTGGCGCCTCGTCGGCGGCAACTACACGGTGGAGGCGGCCCGTTCCGTGGACGGGCCGCGGGTGACCGCCACCCTCACCGTGCGGTGATCCGGCTGTGGGCCAGCTGGGCCAGCTTGCGCTGGCCCTGCTGGCTCGGGTGGAACCAGTCCCACTTGCTCAGTTCCGCCTCTGTGAAGCGGTAGTCGAAGACGGCGCCCCGGTCGTGGCGGCAGCGCTTGTCCTTCGCGCACTCCTGCGCCAGCACCTTGTTGTAGGCCACCACCCGGTCCTGCACCTCGTCGCGCCGCTGCTGGTCGGCCGGACTGTCGGAGCGCGCGTTGTGCAGCATGGACGGACAGATGCCCAACTGCCAGACCCGCTCCGCCGTCGGGTTGTTCCGCCCCTGCTGCCACAGCCGTTTCAGGTCCGGGATGCTGGAGACGTACACGAAGGTCTTCGGCTGTTCACTCCGCAGCGCGCGCAGCGCCTGCCGGAACTCGTCGCGGTAGACCTCGACCGGCGTCATCCGCGAAACAGAGGACCGGCAGGCGTCGTTCGCCCCGCTGAGCACGGTCACCATGTCCGGGCTGTGGCTCGCGGCGCGCGTCAACTGGCCGCGCAGATCCGCCATGACGGCCCCGCTGACCGCGTAATTCCAGCTCTGCCCCGCCGGGTCGGACAGCAGCCGCTGCGCGAGACTGTGCACGCCCTTCTTCGTTCCCGTGGCCCAGGACGCACGCGTGCAGTCGGCCAGCAGCGAACAGGCGTCGAATCCGCGGGTGATGGAGTCGCCGACCGCGGCGAGGGAGTCCGGACTGCGGTCCCACCGGGGCGTCGGAGAGGGGGAAGGCGAGGCGGAGGGGCGTGCGGAACCGCTCGTGCGCGGTGCGTCCGGACGCTCGCTTCCGCTGCCCCCGGTGGGGTCACCGCATGCCACCGCGAGCACCAGTCCGCCGGTCACGAGCGCGAGAAAAGCGCCGATCGCGGCGGTGCGCACACGCCGCGTCCCCTGACCGTTCCGGGGTTTCTGTCCGCTCTGCCGCATCTGGTACCCCACCGTCTCAGCGTGCATCGGACGGTCCGTCACCCGCAGCCGTCCGGCGCACGATAGCTTTGCCCCGTGGCTCACGATGCAATGGGGGCGCACTGCAAGGACAAAATATTACCTCGCGTCACTTCATGTCCCTTTCGGGGAGAATTGATCGCCATGGTGTTTACTGTTCGTAACCTCGGCCACTGACGGTGAAGTGACCGATGGTGCAGGAAGTCAGGCGCTGTACCGGCGCGTGACCGGCAGGTAGTCGAGGCCACCGAAGGAGTCGTGGCCCTCGAACCGCACTGGAGGTCCCGGTGACGACACGTGGAGTTCTGTACGTGCACTCCGCGCCCCGCGCGCTGTGCCCGCACGTCGAATGGGCCGTGGCGGGAGTGCTCGGCGCCCGCGTCAGCCTCGACTGGATCAGACAGCCCGCCTCGCCCGGCACATGGCGCGCCGAGTTCTCCTGGCAGGGCGACCCCGGCACGGCGTCCAAGCTGGCCTCGGCGCTGCGGGGCTGGCACCTGCTGCGCTTCGAGGTCACGGCGGAGCCCTGCCCCTCGGCCGAGGGCGAGCGGTACAGCTCCACGCCGGAGTTGGGCATCTTCCACGCCGTCACCGGCATGCACGGCGACATCCTGATCCCCGAGGACAGACTGCGGGCCGCCATGGCGCGTTCCACGCGCGGCGAGAGCGACCTGGAGGCGGAGATCTCCCGGCTGCTGGGCAAGCCCTGGGACGACGAGCTGGAGCCCTTCCGGTACGCGGGAGAGGGCGCGCCGGTGCGGTGGCTGCACCAGGTGGTCTGAGCGCCGGTACCGTGCGGGCATGGCTGACCGAACCTCAGTAGCCGTCCTCGGCACCGGAATCATGGGCGCCGCGATGGCCCGCAACCTCTGCCGCGCGGGCCTCGACGTCCGCGCCTGGAACCGCACCCGCGCCAAGGCCGAACCGCTCACCGACGACGGCGCCCGCGTCACCGACACTCCGGCGGAGGCGGTCGACGGCGCCGACGTGGTGCTCACCATGCTGCACGACGGGCCGGCGGCCCTGGAGACGATGCGCGCCGCGGCGTCCGGACTGCGACCCGGCGCGACTTGGCTGCAGTGCACCACGGCGGGGCTCGACGGCCTGCCCCGGCTGACGGAGTTCGCCCGGGAGCGGGGGCTGGTCTTCGTCGACGCGCCCGTGCTCGGCACCCGACAGCCCGCCGAGACCGGCCAGTTGCTGGTGCTGGCGGCCGGCCCCGCACAGGCGCGGCCCGGACTGGAGCCCGTGCTGGACGCGGTCGGCTCCCGTACGGTCTGGGTCGACGAGGCGCCCGGCGCGGCGACCCGGCTCAAACTGGTCTGCAACAGCTGGGTGCTGACTGTCACTCACGGCACGGCGGAGGCCATGGCGTTGGCGGAGGGCCTCGGCGTCGACCCGCAGAACTTCCTGGAGGCCGTCGCGGGCGGCCCGCTCGACATGGGCTATCTCCAGCTGAAGGCCGCCGCCATCAGGTCGCGGGACTTCACGCCCAGCTTCGCCGTCGGCACGGCCGAGAAGGACGCGCGGCTGATCGTCGAAGCGGGCAGGGCCTCCGGCGTACAGCTGGACGTCACGGCGGCCGGTGCGGAGCGCTTCCGGCGCGCGGCCGAACAGGGCCACGGCGCCGAGGACATGTCCGCCTCGTACTACGCGAGCTTCGAGGGCGACGACACGGGCGACTAGCGCCCCGTCACACGCGTAAGGGGCGGCCCCCATGGGAGCCGCCCCTTACAACGTCACTGTCCCGCCGGACCGTTCGGCCGGTCCGTCAGACCGTACGACTGTGTCGTCAGACCGTACGACTGCTCCGTCAGACCGTACGGAAGGCCAGCACGACGTTGTGGCCGCCGAAGCCGAACGAGTTGTTCAGCGCGGCGATCCGGCCCTCGGCCGGCAGGGCACGGGACTCGTCGCGGACGATGTCGGCGTCCGCCTCCGGGTCCAGGTTCTCGATGTTGATCGTCGGCGGAGCCTTGCGGTCCCGCAGCGCCAGGATCGACGCCACGGTCTCCACACCGCCCGCACCGCCCAGCAGATGGCCGGTCATCGACTTGGTGCCGGAGATCGCCATGTGGTCGACGTCGTCGCCGAAGACCTTGCGCAGCGCCTTCAGCTCCGCGATGTCGCCCTGCGGGGTCGACGTGGCGTGCGCGTTGATGTGCTGGACCTCGGCGGCGGCCAGCCCGGTGTTCTCCACCAGGTTCTGCAGCGCCAGCGCGATGCCGTTGCCGCTGGGCTCCGGCTGCGTGATGTGGTGGCTGTCGGCCGAGATGCCCTGCCCGACGGCCTCCGCGTAGATCTTCGCGCCGCGCTTCTTGGCGTGTTCCTCGGACTCCAGCACGATGACGCCGGCGCCCTCGCCGAGCACGAAGCCGTTCCGGTCCGTGTCGTACGGACGGGAGGCGTGCTCCGGGTCGTCGTTGTTCTTCGACATCGCCATCATGTTGCCGAACGCGACGATGGGAAGCGGGTGGATCGCCGCCTCCGTGCCGCCCGCGACGACGACGTCGGCGCGGCCCGTTCGGATCATCTCGACGGCGTAGCCGATGGCTTCGGAACCGGAGGCGCAGGCGCTGACCGGAGTGTGCACACCGGCACGCGCGTTGACCTCCAGGCCGACGTTGGCACTGGGGCTGTTCGGCATCAGCATCGGCACGGTGTGCGGGGAGACGCGGCGTACGCCCTTCTCCTTGAGCACGTCGTACTGGTCGAGCAGCGTGGTGACGCCGCCGATGCCGGAGGCGATGACAGAGCCGAGCCGGTCGGGCGAAATGGACGTGTCCTCGCCGGCCTTGGCGGTGTAACCCGCGTCGGCCCACGCCTCACGGGCCGCGATCAGCGCGAACTGCGCCGAGCGGTCCAGCTTGCGGGCCTGCGGACGCGGGATGACCTCGCCCGGGTCGACCGCTGCCTCGGCGGCGATACGGACGGGCAGGTCAGCGGCCCAGTCCTGCTCGAGGAGGTGCACACCGGAACGTCCGGCGAGCAGCCCTTCCCAGGTCGATGCGCTGTCGCCACCCAGCGGTGTGGTTGCGCCGATACCGGTGACGACCACTGTCTGGTGGGTCGCGTTCACTGGATTCCTGTCTCCACGGGTTGAGGGGGTGACGTTTGGGCCACCCCGCCGGGGCCCGGGGAGAGTTCCCCGGGGAGCGCGGCGGGTGGCGACAAACGCGTCATCGGACGGGTCGCAGCAGAGCCGGGATCAGCCCTGGTGCTTGACGATGTAGTTGGTCGCGTCGCCGACAGTCTTCAGGTTCTTGACGTCGTCGTCCGGGATCTTCACGCCGAAGCGCTCCTCGGCGGCGACGACGACCTCGACCATGGACAGCGAGTCGACGTCCAGGTCGTCGGTGAAGGACTTCTCCAGCTTGACGTCCTCGGTCGGGATACCGGCGATCTCGTTCACGATCTCCGCGAGACCCTCGACGATCTCTTCCTGCGTGGCGGCCATCTGGGGCGCTCCTTCGGTGTGTTGCCGCTGTTGCGGCGTGTTGCGTTTGCGGTGGGAAAACGTCCACCACACGGACCCGGCTCGTCGGATCCGCGTGGATCTTGACTAGGGGAGGGTAACGACCGTAGCCGCGTACACCAGACCCGCCCCGAAACCGATGACGAGCGCGGTGTCGCCGCTCTTCGCCTCCCCGGTCGCCAGCAGCCGCTCCATGGCGAGCGGGATGGAGGCGGCCGACGTGTTGCCGGTGGTCTCCACGTCACGGGCGACCGTGACGCTCTCCGGCAGCTTGAGGGTCTTCACCATCGAGTCGATGATGCGCATGTTGGCCTGGTGCGGGATGAAGACGTCCAGGTCCTCGGCGGCCACACCGGCGGCGTCCAGCGCCTCCTGTGCGACCTTCGCCATCTCGAACACGGCCCAGCGGAAGACCGTCTGGCCCTCCTGCCGGATCGCCGGGAACTTCAGCTGGCCGTCCTCGCCCACGGGCATTTCCGAGACGTTGCCGACGCGGTAGCCCTCCCAGGACACGGTCTGCGAGATGACGTCGGACTTGTCGCCCTCCGACCCCCAGACCGTGGGACCCATCGCGGGCTCCTCGGAGGGGCCGACGATGGCCGCGCCCGCGCCGTCCCCGAACAGGAACGCCGTGGAACGGTCGGTGAGGTCGGTCAGGTCCGACAGCCGCTCGGCGCCGACGACCAGTACGTACTCCGCGCTGCCCTCGGTGATCAGACCCTTGGCCAGGGTCAGTCCGTAACCGAAGCCCGCGCAGCCCGCGTTGATGTCGAACGCGGCGGCCTTGTCGGTGCCCATCCGGGAGGCGATCTCGGTGGCGATGGCCGGCGTCTGCTTGAAGTGCGAGACGGTCGAGATGATGACCGCGCCCACCTGTTCGGGAGTGATCCCGGCATCCGCGACGGCCTTGCCGGCGGCCTCCAGGGTCATCTCCGCGACGGTCTCCTCCGGGCTCGCCCAGTGCCGGGTGGCGATGCCGGAGCGGGAGCGGATCCACTCGTCGGACGAGTCGATGTGCTTGAGGATCTCCTCGTTCGGCACGACACGGGCCGGGCGGTAGCCGCCGACGCCGAGAATGCGCGCGTACGGGGCGCCCTTAGCGGGCTTGATCTTCGCGGTCATGCTTCTCGGGGCTCCTAGGCTCAGGCGGTCTGCGTGTGCTCGGCGATCAGCTCGCGGGCCGCGTCGAGGTCGTCGGGGGACTTCAGTGCCAGCGTCTGCACACCGCGCAGGCCACGCTTGGCCAGCCCGGTCAGGGTGCCGCCGGGGCAGAGCTCCACCATCGCGGTGGCGCCCCGTGCGGCGAACGTCTCCATGCACAGATCCCAGCGCACGGAGGCGGAGATCTGGTGCACCAGCCGCCGTACGACCTCGCTGCCCTCGGCGACCACGGCGCCGTCCAGGTTCGAGACGTACGGAACCGCCGGGTCGTGTGCCTCGACGCCGGCGACGGCGGACTCCAGCACCGGCTCGGCCGGTGCCATGTGCTGCGTGTGGAAGGCTCCGGCGACCTTCAGCGGGATCACCCGGGCCTTCTCGGGCTTGTCCTCGGACAGCGCCGCGAGCTGCTCGGCGGTACCGGCGGCGACGATCTGACCGCCGCCGTTCACGTTGGCCGGGGTGAGGCCCAGCTTCTCCAGATGCGCCGTCACCTCCTCCGGGTCGCCGCCGAGGACGGCCGACATGCCGGTCTCGGTGACGGCCGCGGCCTCCGCCATGGCCTTGCCGCGGGTGCGGACCAGGGACATCGCGTCGAGCGGCGAGAGCACTCCGGCCAGCGAGGCGGCGGCGAGTTCACCGACGCTGTGGCCCGCGACGGCGCCGAGCACTCCGGCCGGGTCGCGCTCGTCCAGCAGCGCGCCGGCGGAGACAAGAGCGGTGGCGACCAGCAGCGGCTGGGCCACGGCCGTGTCACGGATCTCCTCCGCGCCGGCCTCGGTGCCGTAGTGCACCAGGTCCAGGTCGATGGCGGCCGACCACTCCGCGATCCGGTCGGATACGCCGGGGAGTTCGAGCCAGGGGGTCAGAAGGCCAGGCTGCTGAGCGCCTTGGCCGGGAGCGACGAGTACGAGCACTCTTTCACTCTCTCCTGTGGACAGCGGTCCCCGTGGGTGGGGACCGAGACGAAGAACGGTCAGGGGAATTGTGGACCCCCGACAAACGGGCGGTCAGAGCCTAGGGCTGCTGCTCGAAGTCCGCGAGACGGCCCAGGATGAGCGCGATCCGCAGTGTGAAGGCGGAGCGGACGTCCGAGGGGGACCAGCCGGTGACGTCCGTCACACGTCGCAGCCGGTAGCGGACGGTGTTGGGATGCACGAAGAGCATCCTGGCCGCGCCCTCCAGACTGCTTGCCTGTTCCAGATAGACGCTCAGTGTTTCCAGGAGCGCAGAACCGGCTTCCTCCAGCGGTCTGTAGATCTCCTCCACCAGGAGGTCCCGTGCAGCGGGGTCGCCGGCCATCGCCCGCTCCGGAAGCAGATCGTCCGCGAGTACGGGCCGCGGCGCGTCCGGCCATGCCGCGCACGCCCGCAGTCCGGCCGCCGCGGCCTGTGCGGAACGGGTCGCCGACAGCAGGTCGCCGACCACGGGGCCGGCCACCACCGGGCCCGGAGCGAACGGGCCGATCAGTGACTTGGCGGTACGCAGCGGATCGTCCGAACCGCCCGCGATGACGACCAGGCGGGTGCCCAACACGCCGGTCAGCACCTGCAGTTTGGCGTGCCGGGCGGCGCGCCGGATGGCCTCCACTGTCAGCTCGCTGTCCCCGTCGGGCGCGGTGCCCAGCACCACGGAAACGTGTTCGGGGGAGTTCCAGCCGAGCGCGGCGGCGCGGGAGACGGCGCCCTCGTCGGCCTCGCCGGACAGCACCGCGTTCACCACGAGCGATTCGAGCCGCGCGTCCCACGCGCCGCGGGCCTCGGCGGCCTGCGCGTACACCTGCGCCGTCGCGAAGGCGATCTCCCGTGCGTACACGAGGAGCGCCTCGCGCAGTACGGACTCGTCGCCGGGGGCGGCGACCGTGTCGATCTCCGCCTCGACGACCTCGATGGTCGTGCGCACCATCTCCACGGTCTGCCGCAGCGTGATCGCGCGGGTCAGTTCGCGCGGTGCGGTGCCGAACACGTCGGTGCTGATGGCCTGCGGGGTCTCCGGGTGCCGGAACCACTCCGTGAAGGCCGCGATGCCGGCCTGTGCCACGAGGCCGATCCAGGAGCGGTTCTCCGGGGGCATCGCCCGGTACCAGGGCAGCTGCTCGTCCATGCGCGCGATCGCGGCGGCGGCCAGCTTGCCGGAGGACTGCTCGAGTCTGCGGAGGGTCGCGGCGTGCGGGTGTTCGGCGGGACTCGGGGAGGACTCATTGGGTTCGGGCACGTGACAAGCCTGCCTCATGGAACGGGTGGCCCGGGGGCCGGGGCGGTTCCGGGACAACGGGGGCGGGAGCGGTACAGAGCGGAAGGGGCGGGGCGTGCGGGGGATACCGTGGGGGCATGCTTGAGGTCTGGCGGGCGGACGACCGCTACCGGGGCGGGGACGCGGCGGCCGGGATCGACACCCGGCACGCCTTCTCGTTCTCCGGCTTCTACGATCCGGACAATGTCGGTTTCGCGCTGCTCGTGGCGTGCAACGAGGAACGCCTGGACGCCGGTTCCGGCTTCTCCGAACACCCGCACAGGGACGTCGAGATCGTCACCTGGGTGGTCGAGGGCGAGCTGGAGCACCGCGATTCCGAGGGACACGTGTCCCGGGTGCTGCCCGGCGACGTGCAGCGGCTCGGCGCGGGCAGCGGCGTACGGCACGTCGAGCGCAATGCCGGGGACGGACCACTGCGCTTCGTACAGATGTGGCTGGTGCCGGGCTCGTTCGGGACGGAGCCGGAGTACGAAGTGGTGCACGGCATCGCGGACGGCACCCCGTTCGCCCTGCCGCGTACGGAGGCGGTGCTGCACGTACGCAGGCTGGGCGACGGGGAGATCACCGCGGTGCCGGACGCGGCCTGGGTCTACGTCCATGTGGTGCGCGGCAGCGCGGTGCTGGACGGTCAGACGCTCAAGGACGGGGACGCGGCCCGCATCACCGGCGCGAAGGACCTCGACGCGACGGCAGCGGGATCCGCGGAGCTCCTGATGTGGGAGATGCACGCGGAACCCGGCTACGGCTGAGCGCCGGCGGACCGGCCTCAGGCGGACCGGCCTCAGGCGGACCGGTCCCGGGCGGACCGGCTTCAGGCCGAGCGCAGTTCCGCCAGCACGGCGTCCGTCAGCGGCGGCCACACCTCGATCGCCCACGGGCCGAAGGCGCGGTCCGCCAGTGTCACACAGGCGGCGCCCGCGTCCGGGTCCACCCACAGGAACGTGCCGGACTGTCCGAAGTGGCCGTATGTGCGCGGCGAGGACGACTCGCCCGTCCAGTGCGGCGACTTGCCGTCGCGGATCTCGAAGCCGAGCCCCCAGTCGTTCGGCGACTGGTTGCCGTACCCCGGCAGCACTCCCTTGAGGCCCGGCCACTCCACGGACGTCGCCTCGTCCAGCGTCGTACGGTCCAGCAGCCGCGGCGCCTGCAGTTCGGCGGCGAAGCGCGCCATGTCGGCCGCCGTCGACACTCCGTCCTTCGCGGGGGAGCCGGGCAGATCGGTGTCCGTCATGCCCAGCGGTTCGAGCACCGCTTCGCGCAGATACTGCGGGAAGGGGATGTCCGTGGCCTTGGCGAGATGGTCGCCGAGCGCCTCGAAGCCCGCGTTGGAGTAGATGCGGCGGGTGCCCGGTTCGGCCATCGGGCGGTCCTCGTCGAAGGCCAGCCCCGAGGTGTGCGCGAGCAGATGACGGACCGTCGAACCGGCGGGCCCGGCCGGCTCGTCCAGTTCGACCGCGCCCTCCTCGACGGCGATGAGCGCTGCGTACGCGGCGAGCGGCTTGGTGACGGAGGCGAGCGGGAAGCGCCGTCCGACGGGACCGTGTGTCCCCGCGAGGCCTCCGTCCGCACTGACGACGGCCGCCGCCGCGTTGTCGACCGGCCAGTTCTCGATCATGCGCAGGCTGTCCATGGCCCCCGAGCCTAACGCCGGTCGAATTGGCCTCGATTTTGCGCTTGCTTGGAGTGCACTCCAAGTCCGTAGCGTTCACTTATGACCGTGATGGAAACGGAGACACCGACGAATCCCGTCGTCCCGGCGAACGCCACCGTTCAGCGGTGCGCCGCCCGGCAGGTCGTGCACCCGCAGCCCGACGGGCAGGACCACTACACGATCAGCGAGGTCGCCTCCCTGAGCGGGCTCAGCGCCCACACGCTGCGCTGGTACGAGCGCATCGGCCTGATGCCGCACGTGGACCGTTCGCACACCGGGCAGCGGCGCTTCACCAACCGCGACCTGGACTGGCTCCACCTCGTCGGCAAGCTGCGCAGCACCGGCATGGCAGTCGCCGACATGGTGCGGTACGCGGAGTACGTACGGGAGGGCGAGCACACCTACCCCGAGCGGCACGAACTGCTCACCGCCACGCGCGCGGACGTACGGCAGCGGATCGCGGAGCTCCAGGACACTCTCGCGATCCTCGACTACAAGATCGGCATCTACTCGGACGCCGCCGAGGCACCGGAGGGGCTCCCGGCCTCTTGAGCACACGGGCGGCACGGCCCTCACCTCCGCGGCCCGGGAGCAGTACGGGGCGGTCCGGCACGCCGGGGCCGGCACAGGTGCCGTGCCCCGCTGACGGCGCCCAGCAGGGCCAGCAGAGCGACCGGAAGCCACGCGAACACGTCAGAGGCCATGACGGCACCCCCGTGCGGCGCACTGCACGTCACCGTACGAACCGAGCGTGATGGACGCGAAGTTGGCCAGCGAACGTGTGCCCGGTGCGAAGTAACCGGTGTGCCCGTCCGCGCCGCGCGAGCTGACGACACGTGCGCCGAACGCCGGGTCGGACGGGTCGGCGCCGTGTCCCAGGCCGAGCAGCCGTACGTGCGGGACCCGGCCGATCCAGTCGCCCGGGTTCCGTGTCGCCCACACGGGGACGGCGGTGTGCAGCCCGGACAGCGAGTCCGCGTGCATTCCGGGCGACGCCATCACCACGAGCCCTGCCGCGTCCCGTTTGGTCAGCCGGTGCGCGGCCTCCCCGCACACCACCGAGCCGTAGCTGTGGCAGAACACCGTGGGTGCCGGTGTCCCGGCGGACGCCAGTCCGTGCAGGAAGCGCGCCAGCCGGGGTGCGCCGGCGTCGGCGAGCCGGGAGGTGGCGGCGTCCGGCCCGAGCCCGACGGGTGTGGTGTAGCCGGTCCAGGCGATCACCGCGGTGCGGGTGTCCGGGCTCTGACGGGCCATCCGGTCGCGCAGGGCCACGGCCATGCCGGTGGGCGTGCCCAGCCGGTTCTTGCCCGTACGGTCGAAGGTGCCGAGGTCGATGTCGGAGCCCGGTACGACGACCGCGGTGCGCTGAGCTGTCGTCAGGTCGCCGTGCACTTCTGCCACTTGGCCGCGGCCCCGCGGGTCGAACGCGAGGATGTGCCGCCCGGGGGAGAGCAGCCCGGCGTACCGGCCTGCCTTTTCGCCGGCCTCCTCGCGGTACTCCCGGGGGAGCGCTGAGTCGGCCGCGCGCTCCCGCTGCTGCCGTACGGCCTGCCGGAGTGCGAGCCGGTTCGCTTCGTAGCGCAGGGCGACAGGAGCACCGTCGAGGTTGCCGACGGTCAGCGGGTGACGGTGTGCCAGGTCCCGCTGCTGTGCCGCGGTGAGCCGGCCGAGGAAGGCGGCGGCCTTGTCGGGGGACGTGGTGGCGGGGTCGGGCAGTTGCCGGCCCAGCGACTGATCGGCGCGCCAGGAGACGGAGCCGGGAGGCGGTCCCGTGACGGCGGTCTGGCCCGAGCCCGTGGCCCAGCCGGCCGTTCCCAGCACGGTGACCCCGATGAGTGCGGTGGCGGTGAGAGCACGCTTGAGGCGGCGCTGCATACCGGATCTCCCTCCTTCGGCGCCGGAGGATCCGGCTGCCTGGCGGAGGGAAGACTGCGGTGCGGTTCACCGTGCACGCGTCACACCGGGGAGCCAACTGCGAGGTGATACCCGGGTAGTGGGTGGGCCGGTGTGCGGCGGTTCAGGTGTCGCCGGGGGAGACCAGCCCCGACTCGTACGCGAACACCACGGCCTGCGCCCTGTCGCGCAGGTCCAGTTTGGTGAGTATGCGGCTCACATGGGTCTTCACCGTCTGTTCGGCCAGGACGAGACTGTCGGCGATTTCCGTGTTGGACAGTCCGCGGGCGACGAGCCCCAGCACCTCTGTCTCCCTCTCGGTGAGTCCGTTCAGCCGCAGGGCGCGCTGTTTGCGGGGTACGGGGCGGCTGCGGGCGAAGTCCGCGATGAGACGTCGCGTGACGGACGGGGCGAGCAGCGCCTCGCCGTCGGCCACCACCCGTACCGCCGAGATCAGGTCGGCGGGCGGCGCGTCCTTCAGCAGGAAGCCGCTCGCTCCCGCGCGCAGCGCCTCGTACACGTAGTCGTCCACGTCGAACGTGGTCAGCATGAGCACCTTCGGACGGTGCGTCACCCCCGGTGGCGGGGCGAGCAGTTCACGTGCGGCCTCCAGCCCGTCCATCTCCGGCATGCGGACGTCCATCAGGACGACGTCCGGGTGGGCGCGGCGCGACAGGGCGACGCCCTGTGTCCCGTCGGGCGCCTCGCCCACCACGTCGATGTCGGACTGTGCGGCCAGCAGCGCGGCGAACCCGGCCCGCACCATGGCCTGGTCGTCGACGATGATCACCCGTGTGGTCACGAGGCGGTGCCGCCCTTCTCCCGTGCGGCCCTCTTGCGCGGGCCGTCGTCCTGTGGGGCCGTTTCCTGTGCGCCGAGGGGCAGTACGGCTGCGACCAGGAAGCCCCCGCCGGACTGTGGCCCGGTCTCCAGCGAGCCGCCCACGAGCCGTACCCGTTCCCGCATGCCGACCAGCCCGTGACCCGTTCCGGAGGTCTCCAGGGGAGGCCCGTCCGGCTGCGCGGCGGGCCCGTTGACAACGCGCACGGTGAGCTCGGTGCCGTCATCGCGGACGGTCACCGTGGTGGTGGCGCCGGGTGCGTGCCGTACGACGTTCGCGAGCGCCTCCTGCACGATGCGGTAGGCGGACAGCTGCACGGCCTGCGGGACACCGGACGGTCCGGCTCCGGGCTCCGCTGCGGCCCCGTCCGGTACCGACAGCCCTTCGTCCAGGTCCAGTTCGGCCGGTACGCCCGCCCGTACGGTCGCCTCCACCAGCTGCTCCAGCCGTTCGAGGCCGGGCTGCGGCGCGCGTTCGCCCTGTGCCTCCTCGCTGCGCAGTACGCCCAGGAGCCGGCGCATCTCCGTCAGCGACTCGCGGGCCGTGGCCGCGATGGTGCCGAACTCCTCGGCGGCCGCGGCGGGGAGACCGTCCAGCCGGTACGGGGCACTGTCCGCCTGCACGGTGATGACGGACATGTGGTGGGCGACCACGTCGTGCAGTTCCCGGGCGATCCGGGCGCGCTCTTCCAGGAGCGTGCGGTGCGCCCTCTCGGCCTCGCTGATGGTCTCCTGTTCCGCCAGTTTCCGCCGCGCGTCGCCCCGTTCGCGCACCAGGGCGCCGACGAACAGGGCGACACCGCTGAGCACGGCCAGCAGCACGTTGGTGCCGTCGCTGCGGTCCTGATGCACGAAGCCGAGCACCACCGACACGGCGGTCGTGATCAGCCAGACCGCGATGAGTGTGCGGCGCCGCTCGCGCCGCGCGACGGCGAGACAGAGCAGCAGATAGCCCACGATCACGGTGGCCGGCCACGGCCACGGACGGTGCGGCTCCAGGCCGATGTCGTCGCTCAGAAGGGCGCCGAGGGTGTCCGCCGCGATGACGATCCACCAGGCGGGCAGCGGCCGTGAGACGGCCAGCAGCAGCGGCGCGGTCTGCAGAACGGCGAGCGATCCGGCGACGCCGGCCTGCATTCCGTAGTCGTTGGTCAGCACCTGAACGGTGACCGGCAGCAGCACGGCGACGAAAGCGAGTGCGATGACGTAGAGGGCCGTCTTCGCACTGCGCGCGGGCGCGGGCGTGGTGAGGGCGTCTCCGAGCCACCGTGCCCAGGAGGCCACGCGTGCCCCGGGTTTCCACCTCGACCTGTCCATGTCGGGCCCAGCTTAGGCGGCCGCCCCGGCGCGGGCCGTCACTCCGGCGTCCCTGTGTGACCCCCTACCGCGGTAGGGGGTGAGGGGCGTACCGGCTCACAGTTCGGCCAGCAGTTCGGCCTTCTTCTCCGTGAACTCGTCGTCCGTCAGCAGACCCGCGTCGTGCAGTTCGCCCAAGTACCGGATGCGCTCCGCGATGTCGGCCGGGTCGGGGCGGCCGGGGACCCCCGCGGTCCCCGCGCCCTGCGCCGCCGGCGCCGCGATCGTCGCGGCGGCCGCCACCGCCTGCGACGGCAGCGGCCCCGCGGCCCGTACGGCCTCCAGCACCGCGGCCGCGAACGGCAGCGACTCGTACACCAGCCCGTAGCCCAGCCCGAACACCACGGATGCCGGGTCCAGATCGGCCTCGCCCGGCGGGTCGAACCCCCGCACCCGCAGCCGCAGATGACCGTTCATCGCCTCGGGGGAGCGCCATTCGACACCCTCCAGGTCGCCCACGGGAAAGCTCTGGTCGCCGGCTTTCCATTTCGCCGAGGACGCGCCCGTCCAGAACCACCGGAAGGACACCGCCGTGCCGTCGAAGGTCGCTTTCCCGTCGTACGCCTTGAAGTTCAGCGGCGTCGCGGGCGCCTCGACCAGATACTGTTCGGCGGGTTTGCCCGCGTCCGGTCCGAGCACACCGCGCAGCTCCGTCGCGTAGTAGTCGGCCAGCGTCTCCCGCTCGCTCGGCAGCACGAGCCGGTACGGATCGCTGCCCTCCTTCAACTGCCCGTCGGCAGCCTCCAGCAGCGGGTCGGAGCCCGCCCGGGGCACGATGCGCAGCACCACGGTGCCGCGTTTTCCCCCCGGCGAGAGCTCGACATCGCTCAACGCCTCGTACGGAACGCGCCGCTCCCCGAGCACGTGGAAGAGCTTCGGTGTGCGGATCCCCCGTTCGAAGCGGATGAGCACGGAGTCCGTGTCGAACTCCCAGGTGGAGTGAATTCCAGCCAGTACGTCACCCATGTGGGCCATCGTATGCGCGAGCTGCCCGCGCGTCCCCCTCTCCAACGCTACGCGCGTCAGCCCGCTGCCCTGTAGGTACGCGGCGGCTGTTCAGCTGTGGCTCCGGTGCATCCCGGGTCCGTAGTGGCGCAGTTGACGGTCTGGTACGAGCCGGTCCCGATGGACGCGAAGTTGGCGAGGCTGCCGGTGCCCGGAACGAAGTAGCCGGTGTGCTCGACGGCGCCGTCCGTGGAGAGCCTGCGGGCGCCGAACGACGACGAGACGGGGTCGGCGCCGTGGCCGAGACCGCCGAACTCCATGTGCGGGATGTCGGCGATCCAGTCCTCCCGGTCCCTGGCCGCCCACACGCGTGCCTTGCTGTCGAGCTGCTGCGCGGTGTCGGCCCGCATGCCGGGGCTGCCGAAGGCCGCGATGTCCGTCACCCGCGACGGCAGGTCGCGCGCCGCGACCCCGCACACCACCGAGCCGTAACTGTGGCAGAACAGCGCGGTCTTGGGAGAGCCCGGCAGCTGTCCGAGCTGGCCCACGAAGTCGGTCAGCCGCTGTGCGCCGTTCTCCGCCATGTTGCCGGAAGCGGAGTCCACGCCGAGCCCGACGGGAGCCGTGTAGTCGGCCCACGAGACGGTCGCCGTGCGCATGTTCGGCGCGGAACGCTCCTGCTGCTTCTGCAGGGCCTTCCCCATGCCGACGGGCGCCGCGTACTTGTGGTGCGTCTTCTCGAACGTCAGCAGATTGGTGTCCACGCCGGGCACGACGACTGACACGCGCTGCGCGCGGTTCAGATCACCGAAGGCCTCGGCGGCACGCCCGTTCCCCGTCGGGTCGAAGGCGAGGATCTGCCGGCCGGGCTCCAGCATCGATTCGAAGCGGTGCATACGCCTGCCCGCCTCGTGCCGGCCCTCGTCGGTGAGCCGGTCGTCGTGCATGCGTTTCCGCTCGGAGTCCCGCGCCTGCTGAAGTGCCGTGTGGTTCGCGTCGTAGCGCAGTTCGACCGGCGCACCGCCGAGATTGCCGACGACGAGGGGATAGCGGTCGGCGAGCCTGTGCTGCTGCGCGGCGTCCAGCGAGTGGAAGAAGTGCGCGATGGAGCCTGTCGAACTGTCGGCGGACGGCAGCGGCCGGCCGCCTATGCTCCCCTTCTCCCAGGAGAGCAGCGCCGCCGTACGGGGGCCCGGTGCGGCGTCACCCTTCTTGAGCGCGGTCCATCCTGTGGTGGCGAGCAGCACGAGAACCACCGCCAGCGCGAGCAGCGCGCGCCAGGCGGTGGTGCCCGGAGCTCCCGTCGGAGGGAAGCCGGCCCCGGACAGCGGGTTGCTGAATGCGGAGAAGGAAGTCACTGGGGGGACACGATAGGAGACCCGACTGTGGAGCCGAGACTCCAGTGAGCCATCTCACGTTTCCCGTTGGGGTGATCGGGTCACGGCCGGTGAGCCGCCTGTCACTCGTCCCGCTCACTGCCAGTCGTCACTCAGCGCGGGCACCAGCTGCTCCAGATAGGACGCGGTGAACTGACGTGCGGCGTCGACACTCGTGTCCTCGCCGCAGCCCCACAGCCGTCCGGCGATACGTGTCACACCGGAGAACGCCGCCACGAGTACGCGCGGCCGCGGGTCGGCGTCGATGTCCAGTCCCGTACGGCGGGCGATCTCCTGGGCGAGCCGCTCCTCCGTCTGCGTGGAGCGCCGCAGCATGACCGCGACGAGCGACGGGGTCGTCTCGATTACCTGCCACATGCGCATGTGGAGCTGGATCGGAACGATCTCCTGGACGGTGTCGCCGATGCTCTTCCAGGACTCCTCCAGGGGGCGGCGCAGCACCTCCAGCGGATGCTCGTCGGCGGGACGCTCCCGTACGGCCTCGAAGTAGCGCTCCTCGATGAGGTCCTGGAGCGCGAAGGCGACCTCTTCCTTGCTGGCGAAGTAGCGGAAGAACGTCCGCTGCGAGACGTCCACCGCGTCGGAGATCTCGTCCACCGTCGTGGCGTCGTACCCCTGCGCGACGAAGAGCTCGTGTGCCGCCCGGATGAGGGCGTCACGGGTGCGCTGCTTCTTCCGTTCACGCAGTCCGGTCACTGCGCCACCTCCAGTTCTTCCGCGGCTCACGCTACCTGTGAGCCATCTGACATTTACCGGCGAATAAATGAGTTTGTCAATTGTCAGTGGCTGTCATTAATCTCGCCGCATGAGCTCCCAGACCACCGCCCCGAAGGACGATGCGCCCGGTGCGCCCACTCCACCGGACACGGATATACCGCAGAGCCGCCGCGGTCTGCGCGGCCACCCCTGGCTGACGCTGCTGACCGTCGCGCTCGGCGTCACGATGGTCGCCCTCGACGGCACCATCGTCGCCATCGCCAACCCGGCCATCCAGAAGGACCTCGGCGCCTCCCTCGCCGACGTGCAGTGGATCACCAACGGCTATCTGCTCGCCCTCGCCGTCTTCCTGATCACGGCAGGCAAGATCGGTGACCGCTTCGGCCACCGGCTGACCTTCCTGACCGGCGTCGTCGGCTTCGCCGCCACCTCGGCGGCCATCGGCGTGTCCGGCAGCATCTCCCTCGTCATCGCCTTCCGCGTGCTGCAGGGCGCGTTCGGAGCCCTGTTGATGCCGGCCGCTCTCGGCCTGCTGCGCGCCTCGTTCCCCGCCGAGAAGCTCAACGCGGCGATCGGCATCTGGGGCGCGGTCATCGGCGCCTCCACCGCCGCGGGACCGATCGTGGGCGGCCTGCTGGTCGAGCACGTCAGCTGGGAGTCGGTGTTCTTCATCAACGTCCCGGTGGGCCTTCTCGCGCTCGTCATGGGCCTGGTGCTCCTGCTCGGACACCGCTCGGAGAACGCCCCGCGGTCCTTCGACGTACCCGGCATCGTGCTGCTGTCGGGCGCGATGTTCTGCCTGGTCTGGTCGCTCATCAAGGCCCCCGAGTGGGGCTGGGGCGACAAGCTCACCGTCGGCTTCCTGATCGTCTCCGTCGTGGCCTTCATCGCCTTCGCCCTCTGGGAGACCAGGGCGAAGGAGCCGCTGCTGCCGATGAGCCTGTTCCGCTCCGTGCCGCTGTCCGCGGGCACCGTGCTGATGGTGCTGATGGCCTTCGGCTTCATGGGCGGCCTGTTCTTCGTCACCTTCTACCTGCAGAACGTGCACGGTATGAGCCCGCTGGACAGCGGACTGCACCTGCTGCCGCTGACCGCGATGATGATCGTCGGCTCGCCGCTCGCGGGCTCGGTGATCACCAAGGTCGGGCCGCGCATCCCGCTCGTCGGCGCCATGATCGTGGCCGCCGTCGCCCTGTTCGGGCTCTCCACGCTGGAGACGGACAGCACCACGCTGACCACCTCGTTCTGGTTCGCCCTGCTGGGCCTCGGGCTCGCCCCCGTGATGGTCGGCGCCACCGAGGTCATCGTCGGCAACGCGCCGCTGCAGCACGCCGGCGTCGCGGGCGGACTCCAGCAGGCCGCCATGCAGGTCGGCGGCAGCCTCGGCACGGCCGTGCTGGGCGCCGTGATGGCCTCCAAGGTGAGCAGTACGCTGCCGGAGAAGTGGGCGGAGTCCAAGCTCCCGCCGCTCAAGGGGCAGCAGGCGGAACAGCTCAAGAGCGCCGCCGAGGTCGGTATGGCGCCTCCCGCCCCGAAGGGCGCGCCGCAGCAGTTCGCCGACGCCATGACCCACGCCGTGCACGGCTCCTTCATGTCGGGCATGGGTCTCGCCTTCACCTGCGCCGGCGTCGTCGCGGTGGTGGCGGCCTGCGTCGCCTTCTTCACCAAGCGCGGTACGAACGACGCGGGCCCCTCGGTCCACGTCTGACCCCCGGCCGGCGCCCCTCGGCGACGGCCAGGCCTGCGGAGCTTGTGGACAACTTCCTCGCCCGACCTGATGAAACGGCCGGTCTGCCCTGGCAGACCGGCCGTTGCCGTCGGAACCTTGTGACACGAACCAAGGGGCAAGACGGGGGAGTTGATTCCTGTGCGGAAGATCTACGTGGGTGCGGCGCTGGCCGCCGGAGCCTTGCTCGCCGCCGCTGTGCCGGGCACGTCGGCAGGCGCGCCGGGCACGCCGGAGACGCCGAGCACACCGGAGACGCGGAGCGGTGCCGGTGACCGGACGCGGCTGGGCGACTGCGGGGCGGGCCGGCTGTGTCTGTGGGAGCGCCCCGGATTCGCGGGCGCCCGGCAGACGTTCGAGCTGAGCGGGCTGGATGTCGAGAGCTGCGTGCCGCTGCCCCGCGGCACCGGAGCGCTGTCCTTCGCCAACCGCACCGGGCGGCCCGTGACGGTGTATCAGAGCCGCGAGTGCGCGGAGACCGGCGAGTTCGCCACCCACCCCTCGGGAAGCTGGACGCCGGAGGGCGCCTATCAGGTGCGGGCCTTCAAGGTGTGGGAGCGCTGACATGCGGCTCGCGCCCGGCCGGCGTGCCGGGGGTGTAACGCCGTGCGCCCGTACGGCACTTGGGGTCCGCCCGCCGGTAGCGGAGAACCCCGCGTCCGGGGCCCGGGCGACTCGCCCGGCACCCCGGCGCACGGGGTTCCTCGTTTCACGCTCCGCGCGGTGGCTACGCGTCGCCGCCCGCGGCGCCCGGATCCGCGGCCGTCACGTCCAGCAGCTGGTAGCGGTCCATGGCCTGCTTCAGCGCCGAGCGGTCGACCTTCCCTTCCCGGGCCAGCTCGGTGAGCACGCCGAGCACGATCGACTGGGCGTCGATGTGGAAGTAGCGGCGTGCGGCCCCCCGGGTGTCGGCGAAGCCGAAGCCGTCCGCGCCGAGCGACTGGTAAGTGCCCGGCACCCAGCGGGAGATCTGGTCGGGCACGGCCCGCATCCAGTCCGAGACGGCCACCTTCGGGCCCTCCGCGCTCTGCAGCTTGCGCGTGACGTAGGGCACCTGCTGCTCCTCCTCGGGGTGCAGCAGGTTGTGCTCCTCGATCGTCACGGCGTCCCGCCGCAGCTCGTTCCAGGACGTCGCCGACCAGACGTCCGCCTTCACGTCCCAGTCGTCGGCGAGGATCTGCTGCGCCTCCAGCGCCCAGGCCAGCGCCACACCGGAGGCGAGGATCTGCGCGCTGTGCGTGCCGCGCTCGCCCTGCCGGTAGCGGTGGAGGCCCTTGAGGATGCCCTCGACGTCGACGTTCTCCGGCTCGGCCGGCTGGTGGATCGGCTCGTTGTAGACGGTGAGGTAGTAGAAGACGTCCTCACCCTGCGGGTGCTCCTCGCTGGAGCCGTACATCCGCCGCAGGCCGTCCTTGACGATGTGCGCGATCTCGAAGCCGAAGGCCGGGTCGTAGGCGACGGCGGCCGGGTTGGTCGAGGCCAGCAGCTGCGAGTGCCCGTCGGCGTGCTGCAGGCCCTCACCGGTGAGCGTCGTGCGTCCCGCCGTCGCGCCCAGCACGAAGCCGCGCGACAGCTGGTCGCCCATCTGCCAGAACTGATCGCCGGTGCGCTGGAAGCCGAACATCGAGTAGAAGACGTAGATCGGGATCAGCGGCTCGCCGTGCGTGGCATAGGCCGAGCCGGCCGCGATGGCCGCCGCCGTACAGCCGGCCTCGGTGATGCCGTCGTGCAGCATCTGCCCGGTGGGCGACTCCTTGTAGGCGAGCAGGAGTTCACGGTCCACGGACTCGTAGGTCTGGCCCAGCGGGTTGTAGATCTTGGCCGACGGAAAGAAGGAGTCCATCCCGAAGGTGCGGTACTCGTCCGGTGCGATCGGCACGAAGCGCTTGCCGATCTCCTTGTCCCGCATCAGGTCCTTCAGCAGCCGGACGAACGCCATGGTGGTGGCGATCTGCTGCTGCCCCGAGCCCTTCTTGACCGCGGCGTACGCCTTGTCGTCCGGCAGGTTCAGCGGCTTCGACCGGTTGATGCGGGTCGGCACATAGCCGCCCAGCTCCCGCCGCCGGTCGTGCATGTACTGGATCTCCTCGGACTCCGGGCCCGGGTGGTAGTACGGCGGCAGGCCGGACTCCAGGTCCTTGTCCGGGATGGGCAGGTGCAGCCGGTCGCGGAAGCCCTTGAGGTCCTCGACCGTCAGCTTCTTCATCTGGTGAGTGGCGTTGCGGCCCTCGAAGTTGGGGCCCAGCGTCCAGCCCTTGATGGTCTGCGCGAGGATCACCGTCGGCTGGCCCTGGTGCTCCTTCGCCGCCTTGTAGGCGGCGAACACCTTGCGGTGGTCGTGGCCGCCGCGGCCGAGGTGCAGCAGCTCGTTGTCGGTCATGTTCTCCGACATGGCCCGGAGCCGCTGGTCACCGCCGAAAAAGTGCTCGCGGATATAGGAGCCGCTCTCGGTGGCGTACGTCTGGAACTGCCCGTCCGGCGTGGTGTTCAGCTTGTTGACCAGCACCCCGTCCCGGTCCTGGGCCAGCAGCGGATCCCAGGAGCGGTCCCACACGAGCTTGATGACGTTCCAGCCCGCACCGCGGAAGTACGACTCCAGCTCCTGGATGATCTTGCCGTTGCCGCGGACCGGCCCGTCCAGCCGCTGGAGGTTGCAGTTGATCACGAAGGTGAGGTTGTCCAGGCCCTCGCGGGCGGCGAGGGACAGCTGGCCCAGCGACTCGGGCTCGTCCATCTCGCCGTCCCCGAGGAACGCCCACACATGGGACTTGGAGGTGTCGGCGATGCCGCGGGCCTCCATATAGCGGTTCATCCGCGCCTGGTGGACGGCGCCGATCGGCCCGAGCCCCATGGAGACCGTGGGGAACTCCCAGAAGTCCGGCATCGACCGGGGGTGCGGATAGCTGGAGAGTCCGTGCGGCGCGGTGCTCTTCTCCTGCCGGAAGCCGTCGAGCTGAGTCTCCGTCAGCCGGTCCAGCAGATAGGCGCGGGCGTAGATGCCGGGGGAGGCGTGCCCCTGGAAGAAGACCTGGTCGCCGCCGTCACCCTCGTCCTTGCCGCGGAAGAAGTGGTTGAAGCCGACGTCGTAGAGCGAGGCGGAGGACGCGAAGGTGGCGATGTGGCCGCCCACGCCGATGCCGGGGCGCTGCGCGCGGGACACCATCACGGCCGCGTTCCAGCGGGTCGCGTTCAGGACCTTCCGCTCGATCTCCTCGTTGCCCGGGAAGAACGGCTCGTCCTTGGTCGCGATGGTGTTGATGTAGTCGGTGCTGCGCATCTCCGGTACGGCGACGCGCTTCTCCCTGGCGCGCTCGATCAGCCGGAGCATGAGGTAGCGGGCCCTTGCCCGGCCGCGCTCGTCGACAGCCGCGTCGAGCGAGTCGAGCCACTCCTGGGTCTCCTCGGGATCGAAGTCCGGGACCTGGTTGGGAAGGCCGCCAATGATGATCGGGTTGCGATCTGCTGCGGAAGCCACGCTGTTCCTTCGCTGTTCGGTCTTGCTCTCCAATGGGTGTCGCGCCGCCTCCATCGTGGACCGCAGCTGTCCGTACGTCATCTCTACCCCGAGGTAACCCGAGCTCCCCGTACGGCGATCCGCAGACCGGATTGGGAGGGTGCCCAATTCGCCACCCTACGCCCGCGTTTGTGGGCTCGTCAGGAGCGACGTAAACACGCCACGGCGCGCCCGAGAGGCCGTCAAGCGGGCCGGTCGGGCGGGGTCCCCCGTCCCGGCCGGGGCAAACCCGGCGGATCCCCGGCAGATCCCTGTGGTGCACACCCGCACCGGTCAGGCATTGTGGGATGACACGTCAACGTTTGGGCGGGATAGATGGCCGGGTACTTGCGCGATCCGTCCCGCCCGTGTGGACTACGGCCAATGCTTCGCGTGCGCGCGGGGCGCAAGCCATATTCCAGATATATGACAGGAGGCAATCCGTGAGCGCGACCGCGGACCACGCGGAGGAGCGGACCAACCCCGCCGCAAGGCTGGGTTTCCAGCCCGGACAGGTGGTCCAGGAGCTCGGTTACGACGACGACACCGAGCAGGCACTCCGTGAGGGAATCGAGGCCATCACGGGTACGGAGCTCGTCGACGAGGATCACGACGACGTGGCCGATGCCGTGGTTCTGTGGTTCCGCGAGGAGGACGGCGACCTGACGGACGCGCTGGTGGACGCCACCACGATGATCGACGCGGGTTCCCCGGTCTGGCTGATGACTCCGAAGACGGGCCGGGACGGTTACGTCGAACCCAGCGAGATCGGTGAGGCGGCGCAGACCGCCGGCCTCGCCCAGACCAGCAGCGTCAACGCGGGCAAGGACTGGACCGGCAGCAGGCTGGTCACCCCGAAGGGCGCCGCCAAGCGGTAGCTTCCCCGGGCGCTGCCCCGTAGACGACGGAATTTCGAGGCGTGGGCCCCGGCAGTGTGGCTGCCGGGGCCCACGCCTCGCGTGTTCCGGGGCGGCAGCAGAGTGAAAGACTGGGGCGCGTCAGCACGCAGACGAACCCTGAGAGGGGCGCTTCACCATGGCCATCGAGGTCGGCACCAAGGCTCCGGACTTCACGCTGAAGAACCAGCACGGCGAGGCCGTGTCGCTCTCCGACTTCGCGGGGAAGAAGAACGTCGTCCTGCTCTTCTACCCCTTCGCCTTCACCGGCGTGTGCACCGGTGAGCTGTGCGCGCTGCGTGACGAGCTGCCGAAGTTCGTGAACGACGACGTGCAGCTGCTGGCCGTCTCCAACGACTCGCCGTTCGCCCTGCGCGTGTTCTCCGAGCAGGAGGGTCTGGACTACCCGCTGCTCTCCGACTTCTGGCCGCACGGTGAGGCTTCCCGCGCGTACGGCGTCTTCGACGAGGAGAAGGGCTGCGCGGTGCGCGGCACCTTCATCATCGACAAGGAGGGCACGGTCCGCTGGACCGTCGTCAACGGCCTGCCCGACGCCCGTGATCTGAACGAGTACGCGAAGGCCCTGGAAACCCTCTGACCCCGGGGGCAACCCTTTCGGTCACAGCTCTGTGAGCCGGGGGAACCGCTCACTAGGATCGACTCGTTGATCCGACGGTATCCGTACATCCGCAAACAACGGGGGCACGCTGTGCTCCTTGCGAACACCGATTTCTGGAGGACTCGTGGGAGTCAGCCTCAGCAAGGGCGGGAACGTCTCGCTGACCAAGGAGGCCCCGAACCTGACCGCCGTGGTCGTCGGTCTCGGGTGGGACGTCCGTACGACGACCGGGGCGGACTTCGACCTCGATGCGAGCGCGCTGCTGACGAACAGCGAGGGGAAGGTCGGCAGCGACCAGAACTTCGTCTTCTTCAACAACCTCAAGAGCCCCGACGGTTCCGTGGAGCACACCGGCGACAACCTCACCGGTGAGGGCGAGGGCGACGACGAGGTCATCAAGGTCAATCTGGCCGGTGTGCCGGCCGATGTGGAGAAGATCGTCTTCCCGGTCTCCATCTACGAGGCCGAGACCCGGCAGCAGAGCTTCGGCCAGGTCCGCAACGCGTTCATCCGCGTGGTGAACCAGGCGGACAACAACGAGCTGGCGCGCTACGACCTCAGCGAGGACGCCTCGACCGAGACCGCCATGGTCTTCGGCGAGCTGTACCGGCACGGCGCGGAGTGGAAGTTCCGCGCCATCGGCCAGGGGTACGCCTCCGGTCTGCGCGGCATCGCGCAGGACTTCGGCGTCAACGTCTGAGACGTCGCTGTGCGAGGCGTCGGCGTCCGAGACGCCAACGCCCGAGCCCTCCGCGTGCGGTGGCGCGTCCGCGTCCGAACACAAAGAACAGCGTGCACAGTACGAGCACAACCCGCTGCGCGCTTTGACACAGCGCCCCGGCGCCGCAGACTTCCCGACGGGAGTGTGCGGCGCCGCGTGGTGTGGACACACGAGACGTAACGGTGAAACCGCTGATCTTTGGCGAGTCTGTGGGCGATGCCGGACAGTGGGAGTTCCGGGCAGCCGGGCAGGGGTACGCCTCAGGGTTGAGGGGCATCGCTCTAGACTCGGGGGTCAACGTTTCGTAAGCAGACGTCATGTCGTTCGTAAAGCGGATTGGGTAGCCAGTGCTTCTGAGAACCTTCGGCTGGTCCTTCGGCGTCACCGCCGTTGGTCTGGCCTTCGCCGCGTACTTCTGGGGGTGGGAGGGCTTCGCCGTCGTGGCGATCCTCTCGATCCTCGAGATCTCGTTGTCCTTCGACAACGCAGTCGTCAACGCCGGTGTGCTGCGCAAGATGAACGCCTTCTGGCAGAAGATCTTCCTCACCATCGGCATCCTGATCGCGGTGTTCGGAATGCGGCTGGTGTTCCCGGTCGTCATCGTGGCCATCAGCGCCAAGGTGGGCCCGATCGAGGCCGTTCAGGTAGCGCTCGACAACCCCGAGCGGTACGAGCAGCTCGTCACCGACGCGCACCCCGCGATCGCGGCCTTCGGTGGCATGTTCCTTCTGATGATCTTCCTCAACTTCATTCTCGAGGAGCGTGAGCACAAGTGGCTCGCGTGGCTCGAGCGTCCCCTCGCCAAGCTCGGCAAGGTGGACATGCTGTCCGTCTGCGTCGCGCTGATCGTGCTGTTGGTCTCCGCGATGACCGTGGCCACGGCCGCGCACCAGCACGGCGGTACACACGCCGACAAGTCGGCCACAGTGCTCCTCGCCGGCGTCGCCGGTCTGATCACTTACCTGATCGTCGGCGGTCTCTCCAGCCACTTCGAGAACAAGCTCGAAGAGGAGGAGGAAGCCGAGGAGGAACGCGAGGAGGAAGCCAGGCGGGAGGGCAAGGACCCGAGTCTGGTCGGAGTCGCCGGCAAGGCGGCCTTCTTCATGTTCCTGTACCTCGAAGTCCTCGACGCCTCCTTCTCGTTCGACGGCGTGATCGGCGCGTTCGCGGTCACCAACCACATCTTCTGGATGGCGCTCGGTCTGGGCATCGGCGCGATGTACGTCCGTTCGCTCACGGTCTACCTGGTCCGCCAGGGCACCCTGGACGACTACGTGTACCTGGAGCACGGGGCGCACTACGCCATCGGCGCGCTGGCCGTGATCCTCTTGGTCACCATCAAGTACGAGATCAACGAAGTGTTCACGGGTCTGATCGGCGTCGTGCTGATCGCGGCGTCCTTCTGGTCCTCGGTGGCGCGGAACCGGCGCCTTACGGCGGCCGGCGGCGACGGCGGAGATTCCGGCGACGACGACTCCGCCGGCGGCACCGGCAAGCAGTCGGAGGTCGGCAGCCAGGTCTGACGGGCGGCCGGCTGACGTCAGCCTGCGAAGGTGTCATCACAGCCGGTTTGCGGAACGCTCCCTGCGGGGCGGCACGGAAGTCCCGAGAGGGCGACGGTGCCGCCCCGCAGCAGTTGTGCACAGGGAAGAATTGGTGGGGGTGGGTGATGGTCTCCCTCTGGGAGCACTGGCGGAACGCCGCGGGCATGCGCCGCGGACCGAAGTTCGACACGGTCGGCGGTCCCGACACGTACGCGGTGGAGCTGACGAAGCGTCGCTCCACCGTCTCGCTGACGGAGCAGAGCGCCGACAGCGGCAGTATGCGGGTCAATCTCTCCTGGCGGATGCGGACTTCCGACTTCGACGAAGGCAGGCGTCGTAGCAGTTCACTGCGCCGCCCCCTGCAGATGCTGAAGCCGGATGTCGTCCAGGCGCACACGCAGGGCGTCGTCAACGTCGACCTCGACCTCGCCTGTATGTACGAGCTGGTGGACGGCAGCCGCGGCGTGGTGCAGCCGCTCGGCGGCTTCTACGGCGACATGAACGCCCCGCCGTTCGTGAAGCTCAGCGGCGACGACCGGTTCGGCTCGCCGTCCGGCGAGACGATCTATGTGAATCTCGATCACAAGGACCAGATCAAGCGGCTGCTGTTCTTCGTCTACATCTACGACGGCACGCCCGCATTCGACCGTACGCAGGCCATCCTGTCGCTGTTCCCCAGCAACGGGCCGCGCGTCGAAGTGGCGCTCGACGAGCGTGCGCCACAGGCCCGTTCGTGCGCGGTGCTGCTGCTGGAGCACCACAAGGACGAGCTGATCGTGCGCCGCGAGGCGCGCTACGTGTACGGCTTCCAGGCAGAGCTGGACCGGCTGTACGGCTGGGGTCTGCAGTGGGGCCGCGGCTACAAGACCGACAAGGTCTGAGGGCCCGCGGGACCCGCCGTACGTGCGCCCCCGGGCGCTCCGGCGCCCGGGGGCTGAACCCTCAGTGGCTGACGAACTGCGGCCCCTGGGGCGGCAGTGCGAAGTTCGGGTCCGGTTGCGGGTAGCCGTACGCGGGCTGCGGATAGCCGTACGCGGGCCGGGTGGCCGGGGGCTGCTGCGGGGGCGGCGGGTAGCCGGCGCCGGGCGGAGCGGCCGGCGGTGCCTGCTCCGGCTGCGGCCCTCCGGGGCCGGGCGGCGGGCCCGGCGGAGGTCCGGGCGGCGGCTCGGGCGCGGGCGGTGCGGGGCCGGGTTCGGGCTGCGGATGCGGCTCGGGGCCCGGGTCGGGCACCGGGGCCGGCTCCGGGAAGTCCGGCTCTCCGGGTGGCTGCGGCACCGTGCCCTCCACGACTCCCGCCCCGCCGGCGGCGGCCACGGCGGGCGCCGGCATGCCCGGGCCGAGCGTGCCGGGACCCGGGATGTACGGCACGGTCGCGTCCGGGTCGTCCTCGACCGCGGGCGCGTGCGCGGGGCGTGCGGGCGCGGCGCCCGCGGCGCCGGCCGAGGCCGATTCGGAGTCCGTGCTCTGCGACGGGGCCGCTGCCTCCTGGCCGGCCGCGCCGTCCTCGACGGAGACGCCGAACTCCGTTGCCAGTCCGATCAGTCCGGTCTCGTAGCCCTGGCCCAGCGCGCGGAACTTCCAGCCGTCCCCGCGCCGGTAGAGCTCACCGCAGATCATCGCGGTCTCCGCGCCGGTCTCAGGGTGGATGTCGAAGCGCACCAGCGGCTCGCCGGCAGGCTCCCCGTCCTGGCCCGCCGCGAAGAGCAGCAGCCGCAGCTCCCGTACACCGGCGAAGCTGCCTCCGTCGGCGGAGGCGGCCAGCATCACCTGCGTCACTTCGGGGGAGAGCGCCGACAGGTCGGCCTCGACGGTGTCCAACAGCCCTTCGCCCTCGCGGACCTTGGCGAGGTGCCGGACAAGTCCCGAGGGGTGCCGGGGCTGGTTGTAGAAGACGAAGTCCTCGTCGGTGCGCACCGTGCCGGTGTCCCCGAGGAGCAGTGCGGAGGCGTCGATGTCGGGCGCGGACGTACCCGGCACCCAGTACAGAGCGGCACGCACCGATCCCGTCTCCAGCTGGACGTTCGATCCCTTCACCATGGCGTGCGTCATGCGCTCATCCTGCCTTCCTGCCGTGGCTGCCGACAACGCGGGATGGCCGCCGGGTACCCCCCAGTAACGCGACTTTCACCCACATGAGGAACGTTCGACTCTCGCGCTTGCGTACGATGAACGGCCGGATCCCGCCACGGCGACGCTGCCTGCCGCGGGTGCGGAGATCAGCGCCGCGAGGCATCGAGGAGGGCCCGGCGGCCGTGACACGACGGGGAGACGGGGTCATCCATGCGGCATTTCAGGCACCTGGCGCCTGAGCGACGGCGCGCGCTGTTCCACCGCGAACCGGCCGAATTCACCGCCGGTTCGCCGTCCCGGGTGCTGGCGGCGGCGCTCGGCGCCACCCTCTACAGTCCCGCCACCCGCCCGGCGCTCGCCGCCGACGTGCGCAAACAGTCCGCGCGCGGCGTGGTGTCGATGGTGCTGTGCCTGGAGGACTCGATCGACGACGCGGATGTCGCGGACGCCGAGCACAATCTGGTGCGCCAGCTGGGCGAGTTGGCCGAGGGACCGGCGGACGAGCTGCCGCTGCTGTTCGTGCGGGTGCGTGAGCCCGCCCAGATCACCACGTTGACGGCCCGGCTCGGCGAGGCCGTCCGCGTGCTCTCCGGCTTCGTCCTGCCGAAGTTCACCGAGGAGCGGGGCATCCCGTTCCTGGAGGCCGCCGCCGCCGCGGAGGCGGAGAGCGGGAACCGGCTGTTCGCGATGCCCGTGCTGGAGTCGCCGGCCCTTCTGCATCTGGAGACCCGGGCCGACACGCTCGCCGGGATCGCCCGCGCCGTCGACAAGTACCGCGAGCGGGTGCTGGCGCTGCGGCTGGGGGTCACCGACTTCTGCTCCGCGTACGGGCTGCGGCGCACGCCCGAGATGACGGCGTACGACGTGCAGTTGGTCGCCGGGGTCATCGGGGACGTGGTGAACGTCCTCGGCCGTGCGGACGGCACGGGCTTCACGGTGACCGGGCCCGTGTGGGAGTACTTCCGGTTCGAGCAGCGGAAGTTCAAGCCGCAGCTGCGCCGCAGTCCGTTCCTCAGCGGCCGCGCGGAAGAACTGCGTACGGCTCTGATCGAACATGACATGGACGGCCTGCTGCGGGAGATCGAACTTGACCGGACCAACGGTCTGCTGGGCAAGACGTGCATCCATCCGTCACATGTCGCGCCTGTGCACGCCCTGTCCGTCGTGACGCACGAGGAGTACACCGACGCGACGGACATTCTGAGCCCCGCCCGGGACGGTGGGGGAGTGCTGCGCTCCGCGTACACGAACAAGATGAACGAGGTGAAGCCCCACCGCGCCTGGGCCGAACGCACACTGCTGCGCGGTGAGGTGTTCGGCGTGGCGCACGAGGGCGTGAGCTTCGTGGACCTGCTGGCTGCGGGTGTCAGGTGAGAGGGGAACGAGAGATGACGTGGTCCGGCGAGTGGGTCGCCGAGCGGCTGGGCGCCGAGCTCGAAGGGGACGGGCTGCGGGATCTCCTGGGGCTCGCCCTGCGCCGCAACCCCAAGCGTGCCCACCTGTTGGTCTCCCGCGTACTGGGCAAGCACGTGCCGCAGAGTCCCGCCGTGGTGCACGGCGCGGGTCTGCGACTCGGGGCGCGCGTACGGGAGCTGCTCGGCGCGGAGGGTGCCGCGCGCGCCGTCGTGCTCGGGTACGCGGAGACCGCCACGGCCCTGGGGCACAGTGTCGCCGACGGTCTGGGCGGCGCCGTCTATCTGCACTCCACCCGGCGACCTGTGCACGGTGTCGCCACGGCGGGCGGCTTCGAGGAGGAGCACAGCCACGCCACGTCGCACCTGCTGCTGCCGGAGGATCCCGGACTGCTCGACGGGGACGGCCCGTTGGTGCTCGTCGACGACGAGTTCTCCACCGGACGCACTGTGCGCAACACCATCGCCGCACTGCACAGGCGCAGTCCGCGCGAGCAGTACGTCATCGTGGCGCTGGTCGACATGCGCTCCGCCGCGGACACCGGCGACCTGCAGAAGTTCGCCGCCGAACTGGGCGCCCGCATCCGTGTGGTGTCCCTGGCGGGCGGCACCGTACGGCTCCCGGACGACGCACTGGAACGCGGCCGGCGGCTGGTCGACGAGTGGGACGGTGCGACGGTCCCCGCGGCACGCGAGAGCGTGGAAGAGCCCGGAGCGGTGCGCCGTATCGCCCTCGGCTGGCCGGACGGGCTGCCGGACGGCGGGCGGCACGGCTTCACCCCGGAGCACCGCGGCCGGCTGGAGGACGCGCTGCCCTCCATGGCCGCACAGCTCGCCGGCGCGCTGCCGCACGGCGCACGGCGCGTACTGGTCCTCGGCAGCGAGGAGTTGATGTACGCGCCGCTGCGGCTGGCCACCGCGCTGGAGGACCACCTCGGCGGACACGCCGAGGTGCGCTACTCCACGACAACCCGGTCACCCGTGCTGGCCGTCGACGACCCCGGCTACGCGATACGTACGGCCCTCACGTTCCCCGCGCACGACGAGCCCGCCGACGGGCCCGGCACCCGCTACGCGTACAACGTGGACCCCGGCGGTGACCCCTCCCGCAGGTTCGACGCCGTCGTCGCCGTCACCGACTCACAGGGCGACACGGCTCAACTGCACGACGGCGACGGCCTTCTCGCACGGCTCGCCCCGCACACCGGTACCGTCCTGCTGGCCGTCGTCCCCTCGTACAGGCCGGCACCCGCACGCCTGCCGGAGCCCCTGCGCGGGCCCGCCTTCTCCTCGTACGAGCCCGACGAAGTGGGCTGGCTGCTCCAGGACATGTCGCACGTCCGGCTGGAGGCGCCCACGGAGGAACGCGAGGAGGCCGTCCAGCGCGGCGGCGCGCACTACGCCGAGTCGCTGCCCGTCGAATACCAGCCGAGCGACGAGTACCAGCAGCTGTTCCACAGCGCCCTGGACGCCTCCGCCGCACGGATCGCCCGCGCGGTCGGCGCGGTCACCGAGACCGTGCTCGCCGAACGCGGCGCGGCAGGACGGCAGCACGGCGGCGCACAGCCCGTCCTGGTGTCGCTGGCCCGCGCCGGTACGCCTGTCGGTGTGCTGATGCGCCGCTGGGCGCAGCGGGTGCACGGGCGCGACCTGCCGCACTACGCGGTCTCCATCGTGCGCGGCCGCGGCATCGACACCACCGCGCTGCGCTGGCTGGCCGACCGGCACGACCCGCGCGATGTGGTGTTCGTCGACGGCTGGACCGGCAAGGGCGCCATCACCCGCGAACTCGCCGACGCGCTCGCCCCGTTCGACGGCTTCGACCCGGAGTTGGCCGTGCTCGCCGACCCGGGCGGCTGTGTCCGGACCTACGGCACGCGGGAGGACTTCCTCATCCCGTCGGCCTGCCTCAACTCCACGGTGTCCGGGCTGATCTCGCGCACCGTGCTGCGCTCCGACCTCGTCGGGCCCGACGACTTCCACGGCGGGAAGTTCTACAGCGAGCTGGCCGGAAGCGACCTCTCCCGGCACTTCCTGGACACCGTCGCGGCCCGTTTCGACGACGTGCGCGGCGACGCCGAGGACGACGCGCGGGCGCTGCTCGCCGCCGACGACAGGGCGCCCACCTGGGCCGGCTGGCGTGCCGTCGAGCGGATCAGCGAGGAGTACGGCATCGGCGACGTCAACCTGGTCAAGCCCGGTGTCGGCGAGACCACCCGTGTCATGCTGCGCCGCGTGCCCTGGCGGGTACTGGCCCGGCGCGGCGCGGGCGCCGACCTGGACCATGTGCGGCTGCTCGCGGAGCAGCGCGGCGTACCCGTCGAGGAAGTGGACGGACTCCCGTACACCTGCGTGGGTCTGATCCACCCGCGCTTCACCCGCGGTGCGACCGGTGCCGACGGCAGGACGGTGACCCCGTGAACAGTCTGTCCTCGACGACGCCTGTCATAGCCAGCGACCTCGACCGGACGCTCATCTATTCGTCCGCCGCCCTCGCACTGTCCGTACCGGACGCGGAGGCCCCCCGGCTGCTGTGCGTCGAAGTGTACGAAGGCAGACCGCTGTCATATATGACGGAGACCGCGGCGGCGCTGCTGTGCGAGGTCGCGGAGCGCGCCGTGTTCGTACCGTCCACCACTCGCACCCGCGAGCAGTACGCACGAATCCGGCTGCCCGGACCGGCCCCCCGTTATGCCATCTGTGCCAACGGCGGCCATCTGCTGGTCGACGGCGAGAGCGACACCGACTGGCAGGCACAGGTGCGCAAACGGCTCTCCGAATGCGCACCGCTGGACGAGGTCCGGGCACATCTGCGCCACACCACGAGCGACGAGTGGCTGCTCAAGGAGCGCGTCGCCGAGGACCTGTTCGCCTACCTCGTCGTCGACCGGGAACGGCTGCCCGACGCGTACGTGAAGGAACTCGGCGAGTGGGCCGGGCCGCGCGGCTGGACGGTCTCCCTCCAGGGCCGCAAGATCTACGCCGTGCCGCGCCCGCTCACCAAGAGCGCCGCCGTCGCGGAGGTCGCCCGGCGTACGGGCGCCGACCGTACGTACGCGGCGGGGGACTCACTGCTCGACGCCGACATGCTGCTCGCCGCCGACGCCGGATGGCGGCCGGGACACGGCGAACTGGCCGACGAGGGCTGGCAGGCCCCGCACATCACAGCACTGCGCGAGCGGGGCGTGGCGGCGGGCGAGCGCATCCTGCGCGACATGTGCGCGGTCAGCGCCGGCCGGCCGCGCGAAGCGGGTTCCGCAGTCAGCCTGTGAAGCGGTCAGCTTGTGGCGCGGTCAGTCTGTGAAGCGGTTCAGCAGGTGATGCTGTGCCGCTGCCGGCGCGCCCGCGCGCGCTGTTCGCGTTCCGCCTCACCGGGGTGACGGCTGCGCCAGTACGGATTGTCGTGCGGGAGGGCGCTGCCCACGCGCCCGTACATGCCGAACACCAGCAGCATCAGTCCGACGACAAAGCTGAACAGCACGTTCTGGATGCGGAACGCCAGAGAGTTCAGGCCGGTCTCCAGCAGCGCCAGATTGACGAAACCGCTCAGCAGGAACGCCGCGCCCAGCACGATGTTGAGCGTCGAGGCGAAGTTCCCGCCGCGCAGCATGCCGGAGAAGAGCAGCAGTCCGACGACGACGGACAGCACACCCAGCGCACCGTTCGTACTGAGACCGGCGACAGTGTCGCCCCGGGTGTCGAAGAAGCCGACGGTGCCGGTCAGTCCGAGGATCCCGAAGGCCAGCAGCACGAGCCCCATCAGCCCGGCGCCCGCGCGGTAGACGCGGCTCAGCTTGTGGTCGACCGGCAGGTGCTCGTCCAGCACGGTGCGGGCGCGCGTACGGGGCCGGGGTCCGGCGCCGTACGGGTGCGTACGGTGCGGGTGGGCGAGAGCCATGACGCCCTCCTTCTCCGGAGGGGATCCGCGGCGCGGGAAGTCCGCTGCGGGAGTCCCCGCACTCCAGCGTAGATCGCGCCGTCGCCCGCGTCCCGTACGCGCCGTGCGGTCCGTCAGCCGCAGCAGCCGCCCCCCCGCAGCATCCGCCGCCCCCGCCCTGCGCGGGAGCGGGCTGCGCCCCGGCGCTGCCGCCCACGGCGACGGCCGACAGCAGCTTCACGGTGTCCCCGTGCCCCTCGGGACAGTCGGCGGGCATGCTCGACTCCGCCATGGGACGGCTCAGTTCGAAGGTGGCCCCGCACTCGCGGCAGCGGTACTCGTATCGCGGCATGCCGGAAGAGTACGGCCCCGGCGCGTCAGGCGCCGCCCCCGCCCCGCTCTTCCCGTATCCGCTCGACGACCAGCCGGACGGTTTCGCGCACCGCGTCCAGTTCGGTCAGCAGGTGCCAGTAGTCGGGGTGCCGGCCTGTCAGCGAGGACACGGCACGGTCGACCCGGGCGACGGCGTCGTCCAGCGGGCGCGCGTGCTGCGGATCGGGGGTGCTGCGCCCGGCCATGGCGAGGCGCTGCGCGTCCCGGATGGCGAACCGGGCGCGGTCGACCTCCTTGGTGTGGTCGAAGGACACCTCGTTCAGTCTCTGCAGCCGCTCGCCCGCCGCCTTCACCGCCTCGTCGGTGCTGTTCAGCAGGGCGCGCACCGTCGACAGCTGTGCGGTCGCGTCCGCCCAGCGCTGCTCCGCGCGCGCCTTGCGCGCCTCGGCCAGCTTGTCCTCCGCCTGCTGTACGGAACGCTCCGCCTCCTTGGGCACCTTCTGGAGGTCCTGCCAGCACGCGGCGCTGAAACGGCGGCGCAGCTCGCTCAGCACCGGCTCGACCTGCGCGGCGCGCGTGTGCAGCGCCTCCGTGCGGGTGCGCAGGGAGGCCAGCCGCTTGTCGGTCTCGGCGGCGCGCTCGGGCAGCCGCTCGGCCTCCCCGCGGAGGGTCTCCGCCTCCCGCACGACACGGTCGGCGCGCCGCAGTGTGTCCTGCACACCGTGCCGGGCCGCGCCCTCGTTGAGCTTCGTGAGCTCGGGGGAGAGGGCCGCGAGCCGCGCGGCGAGGTCGTCGGCCTTGAGCCCCGCGCTCCGTACGGACTCCAGCGCGCCGGTCGCCGCCATCAAGCCCTGCCGGGCCCGCTCCACGGCGGGCGCGAGCCGGGCCAGCTCGTTCTCCGCCTTCTGCAGCAGGGAGCCGAGACTCTGCCCGAACCGGTCCAGCTCGGACTTCGTACGGTCCAGGTCCTGCCGCACCCGGTCCAGCTCGGCGCGGGCGCGGGCGGCGGCGGACGAGTCGAGCCCGTCCCGGTCGAGGTCGTGCGCGTCGACGGTGTTGATGTACGTGTGCGACACCTCGTCGATGCGGGTGCCGAAGTCGGCGAAGTCGGCGACAGCCTTGCGGGCGGCGGGCGAGTCGTCGACGGCACTCAGCGTCTCGATGGAGATCCGCAGATCGCGCTGGGCGGAGTCGAGTTGGTAGAAGGCATCGGCCGCGGCGTCCTTGGCGGACTGCGCATCGGCCCGGAGGTTCTCCGCGCGGCCGCTCCCCCAGCCCCAGCGGCGGGTCCCGCCGCCGTTCATCGCCGTCACAAAACCTCTCCCCGCGTGTGCCGCCGCCGTCCGTGGATCGTGGTCATTCTCCCACCCCCGGACAACGAACACACCGGCCCGATCGTTCACACACCGGGCGGTACGGGCCCCGGAACCCTGAACGGGTTTGCGCTGCGGGCCCGATGGCAGGGTAGTCTGTGGCGTCACCACAGCTCCGGGCGCATAGCTCAGCGGTAGAGCGCTTGCCTTACAAGCAAGATGTCACTGGTTCGATCCCAGTTGTGCCCACTCCATGAACGCAGCTCAGGCCCCCTCCGGGAATCTTCGGAGGGGGCCTGACGTGTGCTGCGTGTCCTACTGCGTGTGCCTGCCGCGGTGCGCGGTTCTTCGGCAGGGCGTTCGTTGGCGCGCTTCCGGTGTCACTGTGTGCGGCGCCGTTGGCGGATGAGCAGGCAGAGGCCGGTTCCGGAGCCCAGAGCGAGCACGGCCGCAGCGATCAGGAGGACCTCGGGGCGTGAACCCTCGCCGGTGTTCGCGAGGGTGCCGGGTGGCGGGGAGGGGGCGGCCGTCCGGGTGGGGTGAGGCGCGGGGGAGCTGTGGGCCGGCGACGGTGTGGGCGTCGCTGTCGGGGAGCCGGTGGGCGTGGGAGTCGGGGTGGGTGTCGGCGTCGGTGTGGGGGTGGGGTCATCGGGAGGTGCGCAGCTGGGGAGGTCGCCGTTGAAGGGGTAGGCGTGGAACTCTCCTCCGCCACCGCCGGGGTCGGAGGTGTGGGTGAGTGAACCGGCGGTGTAGAAGCGGCCGTTCATGCCGGGCATGGTCACCGTTGCCGTGCTGTCGGGGTTGCCTGCCAGCACTGCGCCCTGGAACGCCGCGGTGCCGTGGAGGCCGATGTCCTGCGCGTCGGGGAAGTTCCACAGCAGGCGTTCCCTGATGTCCTCGGGAAGGCTCTGCCCGGAGACGTAGGAGGAGATCGTGCGGCTGCTCCCGTAGACGTTGACCAGCACGGTGGCGTCGGCCGGGATGTTCTCGAACTGGATGTCCTGATCGGCTCCGGTCCCGCCGATGTCCGCGTCCAGGGAGAAGACCTGCAGCTGTGAAGTGCCGTCTCCGGTGAAGGTGGTGGCCCAGCCGGACTGCTGCACGGTGCCGGTCGGTTGTCGCCGTACGTCTTCGTCGTAGGCGTAACAGTGGCTCGCCGCGGTGAGGTTGTGCCGGATGTGCTGGTACGGGTCGTCGGCCGTGGGGTCGTGTTCCGGTGCGGGTTCGATGTCCCCGCGCGCGGTGTCTTCGTATTCGACGTCGCCCTCTGCGCCGTTGCCCTCCGCGTACATGCTCTGGCCGGGCGCCACGGTCACATCCCCGCCGCTGGTCAGGAAGTCGCTGCCGTCCGGCGGCGGGACCTGTGAACCGACGCCTGCCACGCCGACGTTGTAGACCAGGCTGGAACCGGGCGACTTGTTCATGTCGAAGTCGCCGAGCGTGACGATCTTGCCTTCTGCCTCGGCGGCGGACTCGCGCACAAGGTAGTCACCGCCGACGAAGACGTTGAGATTGCTGTCCCGGCCCGCCGGGCTCCCGTTGTTGGGGTCGTTCCAGTCGCTCGGGCAGTCCGGCCCGAGACAGGGCCCCAGCCCGTCGGGCAGCGGATCGGCGACGCCGTGCGGGGCGAGGGGCCCGAGCAGCAGCGTTGTCGCCAGGAGTCCGGTCACTGGTCCGTGCAGCACAAGACCGCGCCGCACCCCTGTCGTGCCATCGGTGCGGGTGTGTGCCATGAGCCGATGGTGAGGAGTGCGCGGACGGCGAGGGGGACACCACGCTCGTCTGCTCCTCCGGATGGCGGTCGGCCGGAGTACGCGGCGGTCCTGTACGTCAGGGGCCGAAGAGCTTGTCAGAGACCGAAGGACTTGTCAGAGCCCGAAGGGCTTGGAGTAGCGGACGGCGCCGCGGGGGAGCGGAGCGCCGTCGAGGGAGAGGGCGAAGAACGCCTCGGCGGGCCACTCCTGGCCGGGCGGGGGCGTGATGCCGTGGCCCGCGCAGGGCGTGAAGCCGAAGCGCGGGTAGTACGGGGGGTGGCCGAGGACGACGACGGTGTGCTCGCCCGCGTCGCGTGCCGCGTCCAGGGCCGCGCGGATCACGGCGGTGCCGGCGCCCTGCCCCTGGTGCGCGGGGAGTACGGCGCACGGGGCGAGGGCCAGGGCCGGGGTGTCACCGATGTGACAGCGCGTCAGGAGGGCGTGGCCCACTGCCGCGCCGTCGCCGGGGGAGACGGCCAGCCAGGACAGGTGGGGGAGCCAGGCTTCGGGGTCGGCGCGGAGGGCGTCGACGAGGTCGGCCTCTTCCGTGGTGTCGAAGGCGGCCAGTTCGACACGGCGTACGGCGGCGGCGTCCGTGTCGCCGTGTCGTTCGGCGCGGGTCGGCCAGTGGCCGGTGTGGCCTGCGTCCGTGTGGCCTGTGGGGTGGTCGGCAGAGGTCATGCGGTCATGCTCTCCCACCGGACGTCAGGAGTGCAGCGCCATTTCCGTGCCCTGCGGGGCTGCCGGTTCCATGTCCTGCGGGGCGGCGGTCTGGTCGGCGGGTGCGCCGGGAGCCTGCGGCCTGCGCCGGATCACGAACGCGGCGACGGAGCCCGCCAGGATCAGCGCGGCCAGCGAGAGCGCGGTGCTGAGCCAGCTGGCGCCCAGCCACTGTCCGCCGAAGTAGCCGAGGCCCACGCTGTACGCGGCCCAGGCGAGGCCCGCGAGGGCCGACCACGGGAGGAACTCGGCGGCGCGCCGGTGTGCCACACCGGCGGTCAGGGAGACCACGGAACGGCCGGCGGGTGCGAAGCGCGCGAGGACGACCAGTACGCCGCCACCGCGGGTGATGGCCTGACCGAGGCGTTCCTGCGCCGCGGTCAGCCGCCGCGAGCGGGCGATGGCGCGGCCGAAGCGGTCGCCGCCGCGCCAGGCCAGCCGGTAGGCGACGAGGTCGCCGAGTACGGAGGCGACGGTGGCGCAGCCGATGAGGGCCAGCATCTCGGGGAGGTGCGGGAGCCCGTGTGCCGCCTGCTGGGCGTGGCTGGGGAGGTCGGCCGCGTCGGCCGCCGTGGTGCCCGCCGCCGCGGTGGCCGCGGTGATCACGAGGACGCCGCTGGGCAGTACGGGCACGAACACGTCGAGGAGCACGGAGGCCGCGATGAGACCGTAGATCCACGGGGATCCGGTCACCGACCCGAGGGTATCCAGCACCGTGTCTCCGCTTCTCCCCCGGCCCGAACGAAAGCGCCCGAATTATTGGCTTATCCGGGTGCCCGTCGTTCAGGTTACGCCTGTAAGGCGTGTGTAAAGCAGCAGATCCGGCGTGGCGACGATCTCACTCGCGGGTGGAATACCGGCGGCCCAACGAGGGGCGGCCCAACGCGGGGCGGTGCCGGCGCGCGGGCCCGGTGTCAGTCCGCGCGGCCGCGGGCGAAGAGCCGGTCGGCGGCGAACGCGCCGGGGCCGGTGAAGACCAGCAGCAGGAACGCCCAGCAGAACAGTGCCGCGGGCTCGCCGCCGTTCTGCAGCGGCCACAGGGCTTCCGGCTGGTGCATGGCGAAATAGGCGTACGCCATGGAGCCGGAGGCGAGGAGGGCCGCGGCCCGGGTGCCGAGGCCGAGCAGGACGAGCAGGCCACAGCCGAGCTGGATGGCGGCCGCGTACCAGCCGGGCCACGAGTACAGCGGAACCGTGCCGCCGTGTGTGCCCATCGCGCCGCCGAGCACGCCGAACAGTGAGGCGGCTCCGTGGCAGGCGAACAGTCCGCCGAAGACGACGCGGAACGCGGCGAGGGCGTACGGCCGGGTGGCCGTGGTGAACGAGGTCCTGCCGTCCGTGCCGGCGTGTACGCCGGAAGCGGCGTGGGCGGCAGGGGAGTTGGCGGGGTGGTAGGCGTAGCCGGCGTCCGTGGGGGAGGACATGAAGGCTCCTTCGGTCCGGCGGCGCGGAACGGGGACGGAACGGCGCCGCTGGGTAAGGATTACCTCTCTACGCTTGCGAGCTCAACCTTCTGTGTACGGGACAGCTTCCGGGGCGCCAGTGAGCGCAGTGCCGCACGGGCCACCGCGTCGGTGTCGGTGAGCGTCACCGAATTGACGCCCGGACGGGCCCCCGCAGCGGTCACCCAGTGCACTCCCTCCGTCGGCACGCCCAGCGCGAAGCGCCGCGGGTGCGCCCGGCCGCGCGCGTCGACGAGCCGGTACGGGCAGGGCGTCACGTCCAGCCCGCCCGTCTCGTACCCGTCGGCGCTGTGCGGGCGGCACGCGCCGGTACGCAGCAGGCCGCGCAGCAGCGGGTCGGCCGTGCGGCGCAGATCGGGCTCCGGGAGCCGGGCCTCGATCAGCGCGGTCGCGGTCACGGCGGAACCCGGGACGGCGGGGGAGTGGGCCGTGAAACCGTCGCTGCCGGTACGTATCTCCAGGCGGGGGCCGAGGACTTCGAGCACTCCGGCCTCGATCAGTGCGGCGGTCTCCTCAATGCGCCGGCGGGGCGGCCCGATGGAGAGGAAGGCGTTCAGCGGGGTGTACCAGCGGTCCAGATGGTCGCGCCGGGAAGTGCCGGACAGTCCGCCGTGATCGACGACAAGCCGCAGTTCGTTGCGGAGGTCGCGCAGGACGTCCAGTGCCGCTTTCAGCGGGCCGGTCACATTGCCCTGCCGTGCGTGCAGGGCGTCCTCGTGCAGTACGGACAGCAGCCAGGCCCGGAAGTCGTCCGGTCCGCCGAACTCGCGTCGCACGGGCGGATGGGACACCGTCTGCCAGTCCCACCGCAGGGCGTCCGGTATGCCGAACTCCTCCAGCAGCGCGCGCTCTTCGGCGCTGCCGTGCGGTGCGCCGCGGAAGCGCGCGCGGAAGCCGAACGGGTGCGGGTGACCGAGCAGTGTCTCGTAGTAGACCGTCTCGACCTCCTTGGCGACCAGCGGCCACACCTCGGACAGGAAGTCCGGCGGGGAGCCGGCCTCCGTACGGGCCCGGAAACCGGCGATCACGGAGGGCGTGAGCAGCAGTGGGGTGTGCCGGCCGTGCGCGCCCTTCTCGTTGTCCCCGCGCGCGTGGTACGGGACACCGCGCCGCGAACCGGCGTACAGCCGGGGCTCCTTGCCGGAGGGGTGGTACGTCAGTCCCGCGGGGGTGTCCTCGAACCGGCCGCCGCGGCCGGTCGTCAACAGGGCCACGTGGTCGAAGAAGTTGAGGCCCAGACCGCGCAGCAGGACCGGCTCGCCGCTCTCCAGAGCGTCCAGTTCGGCAGACAGGTCGGCGGGGTTGGCGGGCGGCAGATAGCGCAGACCGTGGCGGCGGGCGTGGGAGGCGAGGCGGCGCTGTGCGGCGGCGGGTTCGGCGGGGAGGTGGCCCTGGGCGAGAACGACTGTCGTGAGGCCCGTGATCCGGCTGCCGTCGGACAGTTCGAGCTGCTGCACGGCGCCGGACGGTGCGGTGCCGGATGGTGCGATGCCGGCCGGTGTGCCGGCGGTGGTGGGGCCGGACTGTACGCCGTGTGCCGGTTCCTCGGTCAGCCGGACGGCACTGGCCCGGTGCACCCGTACCGTCACGGAGTCCGGTGCGCTGCGCAGCACTTCGCCGAAAACCCACTCCAGGTAGGCCCCGTAGAGCGCGCGGGACGGATAGTCGTCGGGTCCGAGCGTGCGAGGCCCGGGAGCGCCCTCGCCAGGCGGTGCGGAAGGGAGACGCGCGTACCACTCGTACAGGCTCGGGCCGGGGCGTATCGGGCCCTCCGCGGTCACGCTGTCGTCGGTGAACAGGGTGACTTGGGAGGCCACGGTGTTCATCAGCAGCTCGCCGGACTGCGCGGTGCGCCACACGCGCCCCGCGCCGGGCGGATGAGGGTCGACGACGTGCACGGTCAGCCTGTCGCCGGCGGGCAGGAGTTCCGGTACGGAGGCGCAGAGCCGCTCCACCACGCTGGCGCCGCGGGGGCCTGCGCCGACGACGGCGACGGAGTGGACCTGGACCACGTGGGTCTCCCGGGGCTGTGGGGGCGCGAGGGGAATTGGGGTGCGCCCCATCATGCCGATCGGGAACCCGAAGTCGAGCGTCTTCGGACCCTCAGGCCCCGGTGTGGGATTGTTCACTGGCCCCCGCGGAGGCCGCCGGAGGGGTGAGCGGTTTCGAGAGCACCTGTCGCATCCGTGCGTCCGCCGGGGGCCGCGCGCCTCCCGTACCCGCACCGGGAGCAGCCGGAGCCGGGCCGGTCGCGCCGTCCGTACTGGCGGCGGCCGCCGTCCGGGCCTGGTCCAGCGTCAGTCCTGCCGACCGGCCGTGCAGTGCGAGGGTCATCAGCTGGTTGCCGAACCACGGTCCGCCTGTGCGCCGCCACTTGAGGATCGGCCGTCCCGCCCTGCCGTGCCGGGCCAGAGCCCTGCCGAGCAGCCGTCCCGCACGGCTCCAGCCGAACCGGAAACCGGCGCGCATGACAGCCGGAATGCTGTTGTGTATCGGCGAACATGTCAGCTGCAGCACGCGTGAGGTCAGCCGCTTCCCGTCCCGCTCCGCGGGGAACAGCGGTTCGGCGACGTACGCGTGGTGCACGTCGCCGGACAGGACGCAGACCGTCGCCGGTGCCTCCGGCGCCGAGGCGACCTCCTCGATCAGCGCGGTCAGGTCCGCGAACGAGCGCGGGAAAGCCGCCCAGTGCTCCAGGTCGGCCTCCTGGCGCAGACGTTCGCCCAGCCGCGCCCAGCGGGCGCCGCGCGAACCGGCGCACAGGGCGGTGTTCCACGCCTCCGCGTCGTGGATGGCGGGCGGCAGCAGCCAGGGCAGCGAGGTGCCGATGAGCAGGTGGTCGTAGCTGCCGGTGCCACCGTCCAGCGCCTGCCGGCGCAGCCACGCCATCTCGCTGTCGTCGAGCATGCGGCGCTCCTGCTCGCCCAGGACGCGGCCCGCGCGCGTGTCGGCCATCAGCAGCCGTACCCGGCCGAAGTCGCGCCGGTAGCTCCAGCGCACCGCGTTCGGGTCGGCATCGGCCTGCTCGGCGAACTTCCGCAGGGGCACGACACCGTCACCGGTGTCGCCGGCCTCCCGTACGGCCGCGTAGAGCGGGTCCTCGGCCAGTTCGCCGGGCGAGAGGTTGCCCAGGTGCTGGTAGACCCAGTACGAGGTCAGGCCGCCGAGGATCCGCTCGCGCCACCAGGACGTCGCGCGGATGTCGCGCTGCCAGGCCTCGCTGGTGTTCCAGTCGTCGATGACGTCGTGATCGTCGAAGATCATGCAGCTGGGGACGGTCGACAGGAGCCAGCGGACTTCGGGGTCGAGCCACGACTCGTAGTAGAGCTCGGTGTATTCGGTGTAGTCGGCCACCTGGTCCCAGGGCGGCTCGGACAGATCGCGGTGCGCGGCGAGCCGCTCGCGGACACCGGCGGAGGTCTCGTCCGCGTACACCTGGTCTCCCAGCAGTACGAGCAGATCAGGTCGCGGGCCGCCCGCGATGGCCCGCTGTGCGAGCGCGTCCAGGGCGTCCGGGCCCACCGGGTCGTGGGAGCTGTCGGCGGGGCGGGAGGCCCAGCGGCAGGAGCCGAAGGCCACGTCCAGCGCGGACGTGTCGGCCGCGGGGGTACGGATGGAGCTCGGCGGCAGCAGCGACCCGGCGAGCGGCCACACCTCCTCGCCGTCCAGCAGCACGCGGTACGGGGTCTCGCTGCCCGGCTCCAGGCCGACCACGGTCACCAGCGCGTAGTGGTGTCCCGCGACACGCCAGGTGCGGGCGCTGCCGCCGGCACTGCTGCCGGTGCAGCGCACTTCGGCCTCGCACGGGCCGTCCGTCTCGACCCACACGGTTGCCGTGTCCTCGTCGACGTACCGCAGCAGCGGCCCCAGGAGCAGCCCGGCCATGGTGGTCTCCCTCCGTCGCTTCGCACCGTACGGAACGACGGAGGGAGTCGGCGAGTTTCCTGACCGAAGCCGCGGACGGAGTCCGCTCAGGGGTGCGCCGGGGAGGGCCGAGGACTCAGCAGGTGCCGAGGGCCTTCGTCAGCGCGTCCTTCTCGGCCTTGTCGGCGGTCAGCTTGTGCTCGTGCTTGACCCAGATCCACATGCGCGCGTAGGTGCAGTGGTAGTCAGCCTTGGGCGGCATCCACTGCGCCGGGTCCTGATCGCTCTTCTCCTGGTTCACGTTGTCCGTCACCGCGAGCAGCTGGGCGACGTCCAGATTGTTGGCGAAGGCCTCGCGCTGCTTCTGCGTCCAGTCGGCTGCCCCGGAGCGCCATGCCTGTGCCAGCGGCACCATGTGGTCGATGTCTATGTCGCCGGGCTTCGTCCACTTGGCGCCGTCGTACGGGCTGGTCCAAGTGCCCTTTGTCGGATAGCAGTCGGAGCCGGTCTCGACGCCCTCGCCGTCGCGCTTGAGGACGGCCTCGCGGGTGTTGCATCCGCTGCCCTGGTCGCTCCAGTGCGGGAACTTGTCGCGGTCGTAGCCGTCCATCGGTCCTTCGGCGGCCTCTTTGAGCTCGCCGAGCTGCTGTTTGGCCGTCTCCGCGCTCGGCGGAGCGGGCGGTTCGGCCTGTGCGGTGGAGGTGCCGGTGGTCAGCAGCAGGAGGGCCGCGCTGACGGCTGCGAGGACGCCGGTGAGCAGCGTCTTCCATCGACGCGCGTAGAGGGGGCGCCCTCTGTCGTGTATGCGGAGCATCCGAACTCCCGTGGTGTATGTGGGGGGTTGTGGAGTGGATCCTGCCGACGGCGGGTGTCGGCCCGGCAGTCGGCAGGTAACAGGGTGACGACATGTACACGTCGCATCAAGCCCTGTGGAGCGCAGGATGCCCAACGCGCCTCCGCCTCATACGAACTGACACCCCATAGGGTGAACCGGTGCTGCTCGCCGCCAACGCCCTGCTGCCTGTCAACCGCACGCTCGCAGCCGTCCTCGCGGTCCTGCTGCTCTGCGCGGCGGCCGTCACGTCGATCGCCCACCTCGCCCAGGACAACGGCCGCCCGTACGCGCGCGCGGTGTTGGCTGCCGGACTGCGCGCCGCCGTCCAACTGGCCGCCGTTTCCTGGGTGATCGTGTGGGTGGTCGGTGCCGTACCGACTCTGCTGGCGTTCATCGTGCTGATGTTCGCCGTCGCGGTGCGGACGGCCGGCCGCCGCATCACGCCGAACGGCACGTGGTGGTGGGCCGCCGTGCCGATCGCCGCCGGAGTGCTGCCGGTGCTCGCCGTACTGCTGCTGACCGGTCTCGTCCCGCTGCGCGGTATCGCGCTCGTGCCCGTCGCGGGCATCCTCATCGGCGGCGCGCTGACGGCGACCGTGCTGGCCGGGCGGCGGGCGCTGGAGGAACTGGCGGTCCGCGGCGGCGAGGTCGAGGCGGGCATGGCGCTCGGGATGCTGCCGCGCGAGGCGCGTCTGGAGATCGCCCGCCCCGCCGCGGCGGGAGCGCTGCTGCCGGGTCTCGACCAGACCCGCACTGTGGGTCTGGTCACACTGCCGGGCGCCTTCGTCGGCATGCTGCTGGGCGGCGCCTCGCCCGTACTGGCGGGTGCGGTGCAGCTGTTCGTGCTCGTCGCGCTGATGCTCGTGCAGTCGGTCGCGGTGTCCGCGGCGCTGGAGCTCATCGCCCGCGGGGTCCTGCATCGCGTACCCTCTGTGGCGTCAGAAGGGGAGTAGCTCTTCGCCGGACCGTCGACATACTGGGTGACTCGATCACCCCGGCGCCCGGAGCGAGCGGCCCACGGGCCCCCGCCAGCGAGACCTTCGGCAGCAGTGTCCACAGCAGACGCTGCCGTGCCGAAGTGTGTCTCAGCAGCGGTACGGCAGCCCGATCCCCGAGGATCCTCTCGTGATCAGTTTCACCGTCGCCGCCGTCGTGTTCGGCGTCGTCTTCCTCGCCGAACTGCCCGACAAGACCGCACTGGCCGGCCTGATGCTCGGCACCCGCTACCGCGCCTCGTACGTGTTCGCCGGTGTCGCCGCGGCCTTCGCCGTGCACGTCGTGCTCGCCATCGCCGCGGGCAGCGTGCTGACTCTGCTGCCGCACCGCCTCGTGCAGGGCATCGTCGGCGTGCTCTTCCTGATCGGCGCCGCCGTCCTGCTGCTGAAGAAGGACGACGACGAGGACGAGGAGATCAAGGCACCCGCCGACCAGTCCTTCTGGAAGGTCGCGGGCAGCGGATTCAGCCTCATCCTCGTCGCCGAGTTCGGTGACCTCACCCAGATCATGACTGCCAACCTCGCGGCCCGGTACGACGATCCGGTGTCGGTCGGCCTCGGCGCCGTGCTCGCCCTGTGGGCCGTGGCGGCCATCGGCATCCTCGGCGGCCGCACACTGATGAAGTTCGTGCCGCTGCGGCTCATCACCAAGGTCGCCGCCGTCGTCATGCTCGCCCTCGCCGGCTTCAGCCTGTACGAGGCGGTCGCCGCGTAACGCCCGCGGGGCGCGCGGCCGCACCCGCGCGCCCGCACCGCGGCGCACCGTACGGCGCGGAACACGGCGGTCAGTGCGGACGCGAATGGATGCCCCGGCAGGCTGGTACCCGGGGTTGCCGTGACGATGGGTGAGGGCCGGACCGCCCGCGGGCCGGGGCCCGGCCGCTCACGCCAGGCCTGCCCGTACGAGGAGGGTCCATGACGGCGCAACCGGTTTCCGGCGCGTCCCCCGCGGCGCCGCCCGAAAGCGGCGAACATGCCAAGCCCACCGTCCTGATCGCCATCGGCGCACTGCTGATGGGCATGCTGCTCGCCGCGCTCGACCAGACGATCGTGGCGACCGCCCTGCCCACGATCGTCAGCGACCTGGGCGGGCTCGATCATCTGTCCTGGGTGGTGACGGCATATCTGCTCGCCGCGACGGCGGCGACTCCGCTGTGGGGCAAGCTGGGCGACCAGTTCGGCCGGAAGAAGCTCTTCCAGACCGCCATCGTGATCTTCCTGGCCGGGTCGGTGCTGTGCGGCATCGCGCAGAACATGCCGCAGCTCATCGCCTTCCGCGCGATCCAGGGGCTGGGCGGCGGCGGGCTGATGACGCTGTCGATGGCGATCGTCGGCGACCTCGTGCCGCCCCGCGACCGGGGCCGCTACCAGGGGCTGTTCGGCGCGGTCTTCGGCGCCACGAGCGTGCTCGGGCCGCTGCTGGGCGGCCTGTTCACCGAACACCTCAGCTGGCGCTGGGTGTTCTACATCAACCTGCCCGTCGGCGCCGTCGCCCTCGTTGTCATCGCCGCCGTGCTGCACATTCCGGTACGCAGCAAGCGGCACCGCATCGACTATCTGGGCACGCTCCTGATCGCCTCCGCCGCCGCCTGTCTGGTGCTGCTCACGTCGCTGGGCGGCACCAGCTGGCCGTGGATGTCGTGGGAGACGTGGCTGCTGGCGGTACTGGCCGCCGTGCTGGTGGTGTGCTTCGTGGCGGTCGAGCGGCGCGCGGCCGAACCGGTGCTGCCGCTCAAGCTGTTCGGCATCCGCACTTTCACCCTGTGCTCGGTCATCGGGTTCGTCGTCGGCTTCGCCATGTTCGGGGCGATGACCTACCTGCCGACCTTCCTGCAGGTCGTCAAGGGCATCTCGCCGACCATGTCCGGTGTGCACATGCTGCCGATGGTGGCCGGCGTGCTGTTCTCCTCCACGCTGTCCGGCCAACTGGTCAGCCGTACCGGACGGTGGAAGATCTTTCCCGTGCTCGGTACGGCGGTCACCACCGGCGGCCTGCTGTTGCTGCACCGGATGGATCCCGCGTCGTCGACGCTGGAGATGAGCTGCTACTTCCTGGTGTTCGGGCTCGGCCTGGGGCTGGTCATGCAGGTACTGGTGCTGGCCGTGCAGAACGCCGTCGGGTACGAGGACCTGGGCGTCGCCACGTCGGGTGCCAGCTTCTTCCGCTCCATCGGCGCCTCGTTCGGCGTCGCCGTCTTCGGCACGATCTTCACCGGGCGCCTCGGCGACAAGATCGCCGAGGCGATGCGCGGGCAGCAACTGCCGCCCGGTGTCACGCCGTCCGCCATGCAGCACGACCCGAGGGCCGTCGGCCAACTGCCGCCGGCTCTGCGGGAGGGCGTGCTCGGTGCGTACGCGTCGGCCATCACGGACGTCTTCCTGTACGCGGCGCCGGTCGTGCTCGTCGCGTTCGTCCTCGCACTGTTCCTGCGCGAGGACAAACTGCGGGCCAGTGTGCGGGTGCCCGAGGGCAGCGAGACGATGGCCGTCAATCCTGTCGACCGCACCTCGGCGGACGAGGTACGGCGTGCCCTCTCCACGCTCAGCACGCGGGCCGGGCAGCGCGAGCTGTACGCGCACATCGCCCAGGGCGCCGGTGTCGAACTGCGGCCCGCCTCCTGCTGGATGCTGCTGCGCCTCAGGCGCCACGGCACGATCGAGCCGGCCCTGCTCGCCGAGCAGACCGCGCTGCCGCGCGACGTGGTCGCCGCCGCCGCACGGGAGTTGGAGGAGCGCGGTCTTGCCGTACGGGAAGGGCTGGAACTGTTCGCGTCGCCGGCGGGGGAGCAGACCGCCGAACGGCTGGCCGCGGCGCGGGAGAGGTCGCTCGGCGAACTGCTGGGCGACTGGTGGACAGAGGACCGGCCGCGGGATCTCACGGAGCTGGTGCGGCAGTTGAACGCGGAGATCGGCGGCTCGGACGGCGAATGCCCCAGGTGGAACAAAGCGGCGTGAAACTGATGCCCCTCGCCGCCCCCGGACGGAGCCCGTCCGGGGGCGGCGGTCGTTTTTGGCCGATGTCGGTATGAGGTAACACGTTCGGGTGACGAACCGCGTAAGGTCCCGGTCTGGACAGTTACTGGCGATTCGGGCGCGGCTGCCGTGACAGTGCGGCCGCTCAGGGAGGGGACCGGCTTGACGGCACACAGATGCTGTCCGGGATGCGGTGCGGAGCTCGCTTCGGAGGGCCGAGCGGGTACCGGATGCGGCTGTGCGGGGCCGTTCACCGCAGGACACGACGATCCGATGCATATCCGTCCGTACGTCGATCTGCCCGACGACGGCGTGCAGGACAGTCCTGCCGGCGAGGAGCGGCCACAGCCCGACCTCGCACCCTTCGCCCGCTGCGGCACGGACGAGACGTCCGAACTGCCAGTGGTCGGGCCACCGTTGCGTCCCGCGGAGCCCGCCCCCGAGGCGGCGCCGGGCGACGGGCGGCACCGTGCGGGAGGCGCGCCGCGCCGCCGCCGTCCCGGCAACGCGCTGCTGGCCGCCGTCGGCGTCGCCGCGGCACTCGGCGCCGGACTGCTCAGCAGTCAGCTGCTGTTCGACAAGGACGACGGTTCCGACAGTCACAGCCTCAGCGCCGAGGACGCGGAGCCCGACCTCGGGCCGACCAACGCGCCGGCACACGAGAGCCCGTCACCGGATCGCACCGTCGCACAGCGTGCGCCCTCCAGCGCCTCGCCGAGCGCGCCGCCCCGTACGCAGACGTCCGCTCCGCAGCGGGCCGACCGGGACAGCCGCGTACACACCGAGTCGCCCGTGCCGGAGCCGAGCCGTTCGGCTCCCCGTACGGAAGGCGACGGGCGGGACGGACAGTGGCACGACGGTGGGCGCGACCGGGACCGGAGCGAGTCCGCCGGGCCCGGTGACGGCGGAGCCGAGGCGTCGGCGGACGACGGGACGCTGCGGGTGGGCGATTCGGGGCCCGAGGTGCGCGAGCTGCAGCTGCGGCTCAAGCAGGCCGGCTACCTCGACGACTCGGCGGAGGAGGACGGACAGTACTCCGCCGCGGTCCAGCAGTCGGTCTTCCGGTACCAGGCCGAGCACCGGATCGAGGACGACGTGCGGGGCGAGTACGGGCCGCAGACGCGCAGCTCACTGGAGTCCCGTACGAGCGGCTGACGGCAGGTGCGGACAAGCGCGTGAGGGCCGGGCACTGGCGCGACTCTCTCTCGTTTTGTATGTTTGGGAAACAAAGTGGTTCCGCCCGTGCCCCGCACCTCGACAGGATGGGGCGTCCCTGACCGGCGGGCGGGGCCATCTTTTTCCCTTCCCGATCGCACAGGGAGCCAGCGCGTCATGCCGATACCGTCCCTCACCGCACGCGGTCTGCTGCTCGACATGGACGGCACCCTCGTCAACTCCGACGCCGTGGTCGAGCGGATCTGGCGGCGCTGGGCCGCGGCCAAGGGTGTGGACCCGGACGAGGTGCTGAAGATCGCACACGGCCGGCAGGGCCACGCGACGATGGCCGCGGTGCTGCCCGACCGTCCCACGGAGGTCAACCACGCGGAGAACCGCGAGCTGTTGGCCGAGGAGACCACCGACGTCGACGGCGTCGTGCCCATCGCCGGGGCGCATGCGTTCATGGCCGCGATCGAGGACCTGCCGCACGCCCTGGTGACGTCGGCGGACACCGGACTGGCCGGCGCGCGCATGGGGGCGGCAGCCGTCCGCATGCCGCACGTCCGCATCACGGCGGAAGCCGTGAGCGCGAGCAAACCCGACCCCGAGGGTTTCCTCAAGGGCGCCGCGGAGCTGGGCTTCGACCCCGCCGACTGTGTGGCCTTCGAGGACTCCGGCGCGGGGATCGCCGCGGCGCTGGCAGCCGGCATGCAGGTGGTGGGCGTCGGCCCGCGCGCGGGTGCGTACGGGCCGACGGCGCATGTACAGGACCTGACGCAGGTCCGGGTCACGCCCCTGCCGGACGGTGCGGGACTGCGGCTCGACTTCACCGGCGAGAGCAGCTGACGGAAGCCGCCTGCGGGCGGTACGCCGCGACGGGAGACCGACGGCGGCCGGCCGGAGCCGGTCACGCGTCAGTCCCGCCTGTCGGTTCCGCGTTCCACGGGGTGGTGCCGCGGGGTCAGCTCTGCTGCGGCGCTGCCTGCTGCACGACCTCGAAGGACCACAGCGTCGAACCCGAGGCGGCCGGCTTGGGGCGCTCGCCCTCGCTGCCGTTGCTCTCGCCGCCGCCCTGACCGCCACCCTGGTGCGCGGCCTTCATCGGGCCCTCCATCCAGGCCTGGAAGTCCTCCTCGCTGCGCCAGCGGGTGTACACCATGTACTGGTCCGTCCCCTCGACGGGGCGCAGCAGCTCGAACCACTCGAAGCCGTCGGAGTTCTCCACGGCCCCGGCACGGGAGGCGAAGCGCTTCTCCAGCGTCTCGCGCTGCTCTTCGGGAACCGTCAGAACGTTGATCTTCACGATGCTCATGCGTCCATCCTGCCGCACGGCCTGGTGAGCGGGCTGTGCGCCCCGGCCGGGGCGGAGGGGTGGTGGACGGGGGCGTTCCGTGGCGGCCGGAAAGCACTCATGCCCCGTGAAATGACTTGCCCGCCCTCATCATGGAGTGTCAGGTAACAAGGGGATTTTCTGCGTCTGACTTCTCGGCTGCGGGGTGGGGCCGCGGCGGGAACCACTGGCTGGACTGCATGTGACGGGGCTGCACACGGGGGCCGGACAGGACGGGGGCAACTGGGCGTGGGGGCGGACACGGTGGGGGAGACTGCCCAGGGCCGGGGGGCCAGGACAGCGCTGACGCTGGGTGCGTTGTGGCTGCTGGCGGGGGCGCTGGCGGCGCGGCAGACCGCCGCCGTACTGCGCCTGCCTCCGGAGGAGCGGCTGACGGAGCTGCTGGCCTGGATAGGCGACAACGGTGTGCTGCGCGTACGTGATGCGCTGTACGACGGCTCGTCCCCGTTCACCGGGACGCCGTTCGCCGGTCTCGTGCTCAAGCCGCTGACCTCCGCGGCGGAGCAAGGACTCGGCGTGGCCTGGACGTTCGGCACGCTGCTGCTCGTCGCCGCCGTCGGACTGGTGGCCGTGCGGGCGCTGCCCCGGCCGCTGTCGCCGCGGACCCGGCTGTTCGCCGTGCCGGTCGCCCTCGGGCTGCTGATGCTGTCGGTGCCCGTCCGGAACACCTTCCATCTCGGACAGACCAGCATCCTTCCGGTGCTGCTGGTGCTCGTCGGCTGGCTGGCGAAGGAGCGCGAACGGCCGTGGCCCGGCGTGCTGTTCGGGCTCGCGGCGGCGCTGCAGCCGGCCGTGCTGCTGTTCCTTCCGCTGCTGTGGGCCACGGGGCGGCGGCGGACGGCGTTCGCCGCCGCCGGTACGTTCGCCGTGTGCACGGCTGCCGCCTGGGCGGCGATGCCGGGCGACTCATGGACGTACTGGGTGCACCATGTGGCCGGTGCCGGTCTCGGTGACGAGGCCGACGCGACGGCCAACCAGTCGTTGCACGGTGCGCTGCTGCGCCTCGGACTGAACGGCCCGCTCGAACTCGCCCTGCTCGCCGTGCTGGTGTGCGTGGTCGGATGGTGCGCACTGCGACGTGCGATCCGGTACGCGCGGGACGGCCAGCAGCTGCTCGCCGCCGCGGTGGCGGGATGCGCGGTGGTCGCCGTGTCACCGACCGCGTGGCAGCACCAGCAGCTGTGGATCCTCCTCGCCGTCGTCGGCAGGGTGGGGAGGCGCAGAGTCGACCGGATGGTGTGGCCGGCGCTCGTCGTCCTGGTGATGTCGCTGAAGGGCGACGCCCTCGTACCGCATGTGTCCTGGCTGCCCGGCATCGCCGACAACGCGCCCCTGATCGCGGGACTGTCGGCCGCATGCCTGGTGCCGTTCCTGTCGCGCAAGTCGGCGCTGTGGGACAGACCTGTGCCGTCGAGCCCGTTCAGCCGGCCGCATCTGATGCTGGAGCTGCTGCTGATCCGGGTCGGCTACTGGGCCTACTCGTACGTGCGCGGGCAGGCGCCCGACGAGCGGAGCACCGCCGAGGGGCACGGCGACCAGATGCTCGCCATCGAGTCCTTCCTGAGGGTCGACGTGGAGCACGCGGTCAACAGGCTGACGGCGCGCACCCCTTGGCTCGAGGGCTTCTCCAACTTCTACTATTCGGCCTTCCACTTCCTGATACCGCTCGTGCTGCTCGCGTGGCTCTACTGGCGACGTCCCGGCGCCTACCGGCCCGCACGCGGGGCGCTCGGTTTCGCCACGCTGCTGGGCCTCGTCGGCTTCTGGCTCTATCCGCTCGCGCCGCCGCGGCTGATGCCAGGACTGGGATACATCGACACCGCGCACGGACCGCAGGATCTGACGTCCCCCGACTTCGGCGCACTGACGGAACTGTCCAACCAGTACGCGGCGATGCCCTCGCTGCATGTCGGATGGTCACTGTGGTGCACGGTCGTCGTGCTGCGCACGGTGCGAAATCCCTGGCTGCGTGCGGCCGGTGTGCTCTATCCGCTGCTGACCACTTTCGTGGTCACGGCCACCGCCAACCACTATCTGCTCGACGCGGTGGGCGGGGTGGCCGTTGTGGCGGCCGGCCTCTGGCTGGCGGGCCGGGTGTGGGGCCGGCAGTGGGACCGGCGTGGCGAAGAGCAGTCCGGCACCGTTGAGCAGCACGCGGCGGGCGAGCCGAAGGGCGCGCCGACGACCCGCGCCGCGGGAGCGGAGGCCGAAGTGTCCGTGGGTGGCGGAACGTTGACCCGTGTCACCCGGGCGGTGCCGGTGACCGCACCGCCCGGGACGCCGCGCGCCGGCAACCGTACGGAGCACGGCGGGGACCGTACGGCGCAGGCCCCGCCGGAGTGAGCCCCTGGCGCGCCGTCAGGCGTAGTCGACGCGCAACTCCTTGATGCCGTTCAGCCAGGCCGAACGGAGCCGGCGCGGGTCGCCGGAGAGCGTGATGCCGGGCATGGCGTCGGCGATCGCGTTGAAGATGAGGTTGATCTCCAGCACGGCGAGGCTCTTGCCGAGGCAGAAGTGCGGGCCGCCGCCGCCGAATCCCAGATGGGGGTTGGGGTCGCGGGTGATGTCGAACTGTTCGGGGTGGTCGAAGACAGTGGGGTCGTTGTTGGCGGACGAGTAGAAGAGGCCGACCCGTTCACCTTCCTTGATCTTCACGCCGCCGATCGAGGTGTCCTGGGTGGCGGTCCGCTGGAAGGACACGACGGGGGTGGCCCACCGTACGATCTCCTCCGCCGTGGTCTCGGGCCGCTCCCGTTTGTACAGCTCCCACTGGTCGGGGTGGGTCATGAAGGCGTGCATGCCGTGGCTGATCGCGTTCCGTGTGGTCTCGTTGCCCGCGACGGCCAGCAGGATGACGAAGAAGCCGAACTCGTCCGAGCTGAGGTTCCCTTCGCCCTCGGCGGCGACCAGATTGGTGACGATGTCCTTCGCCGGACAGGCCTTGCGGGACTCCGCCATGCCCATCGCGTAGGCGATCAGTTCGGCTGCCGACTGGGTGCCGATCTCCTCGGTGATGGCGTACTCGGGGTCGTCGTACGCCACCATCTTGTTGGACCAGTCGAAGATCTTGATCCGGTCCTCCTGCGGGACGCCGATCAGTTCGGCGATCGCCTGGAGCGGCAGTTCGACCGCGATGTCGGTGACGAAGTCGCCGGTCCCCTTCGTCCTGGCGGTCTGCACGATGCGCTCCGCGCGCTCGCGCAGGGTGTTCTCCAGTGCGCGTATGGAGCGCGGGGTGAAGCCGCGCTGCACGATCTGCCGGACCCTGGTGTGCTCGGGCGGGTCCATGTTGAGCATGATCAGCTTCTGGATGTCGATCTGGTCGCGCGTCATGTGCTCGGCGAACCGTATGACCGCGGTGTTGGTGTTCGAGGAGAACAGTTCCGGGTGGGTGGAGACTTCCTTGACGTCCTCGTGCCGGGTCACGACCCAGTAGCCGTCGTCGTCGAAACCGGCCAGCCCGTGCGGCTGTTCGTTCCACCAGACGGGCGCGGTCTCGCGCAGCTGCGCGAACTCCGGTACGGGCACACGTTCCTGATAGACGTCCGGGTCGGTGAAGTCGAACCCGTCGGGCAGCGCGGGGCAGGGGGACATCGGCAGCTCCACTCATCCATGACTGGCGTCGGACGGTGCTGTTCGGAGGCCCGGGCGGCGGAGCCCGGCCCTCCGGCGATCTCTGACGGCCCATCAGAAGGCGGCCTTGAAGGTAGTAACGGGTTCTACAAGTGGCAAGAGGCACGACGGCGGGGATTCCGCATACGGGCGCGCGGGACCCGTGCACGACCCTTGCGCGGCGGGCGCGAGGCTCATAAGACTGTTTGTGTAACTAGAACTCGTTTCTGGTTTCCAGGTTTTGAGCCGCTGCCGCGCCGCCCGGAGGGACGACCCATGGCCGCAGAACCCGTCATCGTCGAAGCAGTGCGCACCCCCATCGGCCGGCGTGGAGGGGCCCTGGCGAATCTCCATCCGGCCTATCTGCTGGGGGAGACCTACCGCGAACTCCTGGGCCGTACGGGCATACACGCCGACTGTGTGGAGCAGATCGTCGGCGGCACCGTCACCCACGCTGGCGAACAGTCCATGAACCCGGCGCGCAACGCCTGGCTGGCGATGGGCCTGCCGTACGAGACCGCGGCGACGACCGTCGACTGTCAGTGCGGCTCCTCGCAGCAGGCGAACCACATGGTGGCCAACATGGTCGCCGCGGGTGTCATCGACATCGGCATCGGCTGCGGTGTGGAGGCCATGTCCCGGGTGCCGTTGGGCAGTGCGTCGAAGCACGGTCCGGGCAAGCCGTGGCCGGACGAATGGAACGTCGATCTGCCCAACCAGTTCGAGGCCGCCGAGCGCATCGCCCGCAATCGGGGGCTGACCCGCGAACGGGTCGACTCGCTGGGCCTGTTGTCGCAGGAGCGGGCCGCGACCGCCTGGGCCGAGGAGCGCTTCAAGCGCGAGACGTTCGCCGTCCAGGTGCCCACGTCCGAGGAGGAACAGGCCGCCGGACAGGGCATGTGGCGGCACGTCGAACGCGACGAGGGGCTGCGGGACACGTCCATGGAAGCGCTGGCGAGCCTCAAGCCCGTCATGCCGTCCGCCGTGCACACCGCGGGCAACTCCTCGCAGATCTCCGACGGTGCGAGTGCCGTCATGTGGGCGTCGAAACGGATGGCACGGGCGCTGAAGCTGAAACCGCGGGCACGCATCGTCGCCCAGGCACTCGTCGGCGCCGACCCGCACTACCATCTGGACGGTCCGATCGACGCCACACGTGCGGTCCTGGGCAAGGCCGGAATGTCGCTGAAGGACATCGGCATCGTCGAGATCAACGAGGCGTTCGCCTCCGTCGTGCTGTCCTGGGCGCAGGTCTTCGAGCAGGACCTCTCGAAGGTCAACGTGAACGGCGGCGCGATCGCCCTGGGGCACCCCGTGGGCGCCTCGGGGGCGCGGCTCATCACGACGGCTCTGCACGAACTGGAACGCCAGGACAAGGAGTTCGCCCTCGTCACCATGTGTGCGGGCGGCGCCCTGTCGACGGCCACCATTCTGCAGCGGCTGTAGGGACGCGTCTCTCAGCCGGACAGTGCCCCTCTTCGCGCGGCCTACGGTGAGAAGGTCACCGGTGCGTCGAAGGCCGCGCGGCGGGTGGCCCGGCGGAGGGCGCGCAGGAGTGTGCCGCCCAGGGTGAGGGTGAGCACGACGGTCAGCAGTGCGCGGGGGACGTCCCAGCCGAGGGACGTCGCCAGCACGTACGCGAGGTACCGGGTGAGGTTCTCGTGCAGCGGGTCGCCCGGTACGAAGGAGATGCCCGAGCCGAGGCCCGCGATGTACGGCCAGCCCTGAAGGTTCATCACCAGGCCGTAGAGCAGCGCCGCGAGGGCGCCGTACGCGGCGAGCAGCAGCAGTTCGGCGCGCCCGCGCAGCTCCAGGGGGCGGGGGAGGAGCCCGGCGCCCATGGACACCCAGCCCATCGCGAGCATCTGGAACGGCATCCAGGGGCCGACTCCGCCGGTGAGCAGCGCGCCCGCGAACATCGACAACGCGCCCAGTACGAAGCCGAATCCGGGGCCGAGGACGCGGCCGGAGAGCACCATCAGGAAGAACATCGGCTCCAGTCCCGCGGTGCCGGCGCCGAGGGGGCGGAGTGCGGCGCCGGCCGCGGCGAGTACGCCGAGCATCGCGACGGCCTTCGCGTCGAGGCCGGTGTCGGCGACAGTCGCGACGGCGACGGCGAGGAGCAGCGGAAGCAGCGCCGCGAACAGCCAGGGCGCGTCCCGGGAGTGGGCCAGCCCGGAGGTGGTGTCGGCCAGCAGGGGCCAGGCGAAGGCGGCGGCTCCGGCGGCGGAGGTGAGGACCAGCGCGGCGATCGAACGGGGGCCCAGTCGCACGGCCTGCGTGCGCCGGCGTACGGGCCCGTCCGCCCGGGGCGCCCCTGACGGGGACGGGACGGCTTTCGCGGAGGACGGGGACCGGCCGGGGCTCATCGGGTGGCCTGCCCGGGGAGTGCCGCGCGGACCTGCGAGGCGGTGAGCCAGGCGTCCTGGGCGATGATCTTGGCGATCTGAGGGGCGTACGCGGGGGAGGAGGTGACCACTTCGGCCGTGGGCCCGTCGGCCACCGGTTCGCCCTGCGCCAGGATGACGACACGGTGGGCCAGTTCGGCCGCCAGCTCCACGTCGTGGGTGGCCAGGACGATGCCGTGCCCCTGTGCCGCAAGACCGCGCAGTACGCCCGTGAGCCGGGACTTCGCCGCGTAGTCGAGGCCGCGGGTGGGCTCGTCGAGCAGCAGCAGGGGCGGGCTCGCCGTGAGCACCACCGCGAGGGCGAGGGCGAGGCGCTGACCCTCCGACAGATCGCGGGGATGGGTGTCGTCCGTGATGCCGGGCAGCAGTTCGGACACCAGGGCGCGGCACGTGCCGGACTGTGCGCCGGCGTCCGTGTCGGCTGCCGCGCACTCGGCTGCCACCGTGTCCGCGTACAGCAGGTCGCGGGGCTCCTGCGGTACGAGGCCCACATGGCGCAGCAGTCGTGCGGGGCGGGTGCGGTGCGGGGTGAGGCCGCCCACGGTGACCGTGCCCGAGGTGGGTGTGTGCATACCGGCCAGCGTGTTCAACAGGGTGGACTTTCCGGCCCCGTTGCGGCCCATCAGGGCGACCGTTTCACCCGGCCGTACGGTGAGCGATGCCTCGCGCAGTGCGGTGACGCGGCCCCTCCTGAGCGTCAGCCGGGAGAGCTCCGCCAGCGGCGCACCGTCCTGCGGGGTGCCGTTCCCGGTGGAGGGCGGCGGGTGCCCGGCGAGGCGTTCGCGGAGGGGACCGGCGGCGCGGCGCGCGTCCCGTACGGACAGCGGCAGCGGGGACCAGCCCGCAGTCCGGCCGAGATCGACGACAGGCGGGACGACAGGGGAGACGGCCATCATGCGGGCGGGGTCGCCCAGTTGTGCCGGTGCGCCGGGGGCGGGCAGCAGGAGGACCTGATCGGCGTACTGGACGACGCGTTCCAGCCTGTGCTCGGCCATCAGGACGGTCGTGCCCAGGTCGTGCACGAGCCGCTGCAGGACGGCGAGCACTTCCTCGGCTGCCGCCGGGTCGAGCGCGGAGGTCGGCTCGTCCAGGACGAGGACGCGTGGGTGGGGGGTGAGGACGGAGCCGATGGCGACCCGCTGCCGCTGGCCGCCGGAGAGGGTGGCGAGGGGGCGGTCGCGCAGGTCGTTGAGGCCGAGCAGATCGAGGGTCTCCTCGACGCGGCGGCGCATCGTGCCGGGCGGCAGGCCCAGGGACTCCATGCCGTAGGCCAGTTCGTCCTCGACCGTGTCGGTGACGAAGTGCGCGAGGGGGTCCTGTCCCACGGTGCCGACGACGTCGGCCAGTTCGCGCGGTTTGTGCGTACGGGTGTCGCGGCCCGCCACGGTGACCTTGCCGCGCAGCGTGCCCCCGGTGAAGTGCGGAACGAGCCCGCACACCGCGTTCAGGAGGGTGGACTTGCCGACGCCGGACGGGCCGACGAGCAGGCACAGTTCCCCCTCCGGCACCTCCAGGTCGACGTGGTGCAGGGCGGGTTCGGCCTGCCCCTCGTACGTGACGGAGACCTGGTCGAAGCGGATCACGTGCGGTCACTCCAGTCGTCCTGGTGGTGCTGTGCCCGGCCCCCGGGCGCCGGCGCCACGAACGCCGGCAGCAGGCCGAGCAGTGTGGCCGCCGCGGGCCACAGGGGAAGTTCCGGCACGGTCAGCGGGACGGCCGGCGGGTGGAGGGCGGCGGGGTACGCGCTGTTCGCCCAGATCATGAGCGCCGCGACGGCCACTCCGGACCCGGTCACCAGCCAGGCGCGCGCACCCCAGCGGTCCGGGCGGTAGCGGGTGCGGACGCTGCGTCTGCCGCCGAGCCGCAGTCCGGCCAGCGCCAGCACGAGTCCGCACAGCAGCAACGGCAGCCCGAACGCCGCCCCTTCGGCGGCCAGCAGTGCGTACGTGCCCACGCACACGCCGAGCAGTCCGCCCAGGGTGAGAACGGTCGTCGTCCGGCGGACGGCGGGCGGCACCTGTGCGGTGCGGCCGTACCCGCGGGCGTCCATGGCGGCCGCCAGCGCCACCGAGCGCTCCAACGCGCCCTCCAGCACCGGCAGTCCGACCTGGGGCAGTCCGCGCAGCCCCTTGTCGTCCCTGCCGCGCAGCCGGCGTGCGGCACGCAGCCGCTGTACGTCGGCGACCAGGTTCGGCGCGAACGTCATGGCGACGACCACGGCGACACCCGCCTCGTACAGGGCGCCCGGCAGGGACTTCAGCAGCCGTGCCGGGTTGGCCAGCGCGTTGGCGGCGCCGACGCAGATGAGCAGCGTCGCGAGTTTCAGCCCGTCGTACAGCGCGAACACCATCCCCTCGGCCGTCACGCGCCCGCCGATGCGGACGCCCTGCGCCCAGTCGGGCAGCGGGACTTCGGGCAGGGTGACCACGGTGTGCGTGCCGGGGACAGGTGAGCCGAGGAAGAAGGCGAACACCAGACGGATGCCGATGACCAGCAGACCGAGCTTCAGGAACGCGCCGTACGAACGTGCCCACGGCGCGTCCGTACGGCGCGCCGCGACCACGTAGCCGGCGACGGCGGTCAGCAGGGCCAGCAGCAGCGGATTGGTCGTACGGGAGGCGGCAGTCGCCAGACCGAGCGCCCACAGCCACCACGCGCCGGGGTGCAGCGCTTCACTGCGGGAGGCCGGAGGAGGGCGCAGATGTGCGCGCACGCGGCTCACTCCCCGCGGCGGCGTGCCTGCCACACCGCCGCTCCGGCGAGACCGGCGATGACGACGACTCCCGCGCCGACGCCGACGCCGGTAGGCAGCCCGCCGTCGCCGTCATCCCCGTTGGACGCCGTGCTGTCGTCCTTGCCGGCCGAACTGTCGCTGCTTTCTTCGCTGTTGTCGCCCGACAACTGTTCGCCGCAGCCGCTCTTCGGGTAGCCCTTGGCGGCGCACAGCAGGGAGTCGGAGTTGTAGCGCAGCGGTGCGGCCACGCGCGCGAGTGCTTCGGCCGCGGTCGCGTCCTGTGCGACACGGGCGCACTCCGTCAGCCGCCGTGGCGGGGTGTCGCCTTTCGGCGCGTCGGCCGCGGTACCGAAGTCCACGCTGACGGCGATCCGTTTGGCACCCGCCTTGTCCTTCGTGTCGCCGCAGACCGTGTCGAACTGTGCGGTGCCGCGCGGGGTGGCGGCGTCCTTGGAGTCCTTGCTGACGGCGAAGCGGAACCCGATGACGTCACCGTCCGCGGGGCGCAGTACGGACGGACCCTGGGTGGCGTACGTCCACTTGGCGTCCTTCTGCTCCCAGAACGACCAGTAGCGGTAGCCGTCGACGGCCTGTGCGGTGCCCTGGCCGAGCAGTGCGAGGGCGGGCAGCAGCAGAGCGAGCAGCGCGCTTTTGGTGCGGCGGGCCATCACTGCCCCTGCCGCTTGCGGCGGACGACGAGGACAAGGCCCGCGACGACGACCACGGCGGCGCCCGCGAGCGACCAGGCGACCACCGTGCCGCTCCCGCCGTCCCCGGAGGCGGACTTGGGGCTCTCCGGCAGCTTCGCCGGCGCCGGCCCTGTCGCGTCGAGGCGCTTCAGCAGGTCGGTGCCGCCGAGCTCAGCCGGGTCGCCGCCCGTCGCGTGGACGGCCATCATCACCGTCGCGATGGCCGCCGGGTCGCTCTTCGCCTTGTTCCACTTGTCGAGGTTTCCGGCCAGCCAGTCGAGGGAGCGCTGCGCGGCCGCGGAGTGCCCGCCGGCGGCGAGGGCGATCACCGCGTCGGCGGTGTTGGCGTAGTCGGGCTGCCCCTTCGCACCCGGCATGACCGAGTCGAGGTGTCCGCCGTTCTTCTTCATCACGGACGCCAGATAGGCCGCGCCCGCGTCGGCGGCCTTGTCGTGTGCCAGCGGTTTGTCCTGTGCCGCCTGTGAACCCCCGGCGCAGTCCAGCGGCTTGAGGGGCCGGTCCTCCTCGTCCTCGCCGAGGGGTTCGACTGCCATCCCCTCGCCGAGGCCGGCCAGCGCGGCGGCGGCCGTGGCGTCGTCGTTGGCGGCGAGCTTGCCGTCCTTGCCGGGCTGATAGGCGTACGCGCCCCTGCTCGCGGCCGGTGCGTCACAGCCGAGCTGGAGGGCGGCGAGCGCGTCGTACGGGGACTTCTTCCCGCCGGCACCGTCGACCTTTTCGCCGGCTGCCGAAAGGGCGCCGATGACGACGGAGGTGGAGTTGGCGTCGGACGGGCCGCCCGCTCCGAAGCCCCAGCCGCCGTCCTTGTTCTGCACCGACTTGAGCCAGCCGGTCGCCTTGTTGACCGTGTTCGTGTGTCCGCCGACGGCGGCCAGCGCCTGCACGGCGACGGAGGTCGCGTTCGTGTCGGAGGGCGTTTTCTTCGCGTCGCACTTGCTGCCCGGGGCGGACCTGTACGCGGTGAACGAGCCGTCGGCGCACTGCTGTCCGGTCAGCCAGTCCACGGCCTTCCCGGCCGGTACGGCGCCCGCCGCGTCCTGCGCGAGCAGTGTGAGGGACTGCCGCCACACTCCGTCGAACTTCGGGTCGGCTTTCCCGTAGAGACCGTCCGGCAGTTTCGCCGACGGGGCGCCGGAGGACGGCGAGTCGTCGGCCAGTGCTGCCGGGGCTGTGAGTCCGCACAGCACGAGGGCGGCGACGGCGGAGGCCGGGGCCGCTGCCTTGCGGCGCAGGAACATGACGGTGCCTTTCGGTGAGCCGTGACCGGGACCGCCGGGGCGGGTCCGCAGCCGCGCACGGACGCGCTGCCGTGCGCTGGGCACGGCGGCACACCGGGCTCGCCTCCGTATACCTCGACGGTGCGTTGCACGTCCGCCGGCGGGTGTGCCGTCGGACGCGTGAGCCGTGCTGCCGACCGGGTGCTCCGGCTCGCGGGCCGCCCCGCCGCCCGCGTACGGGAGGCAGGGCACCGCTCACGGTTGCGGGTCAGCGCCGGATTTCCACCGGCTTCCCCCGATCGGCAGCGATGTCTGTGCTGTCTACCTTAGAGCGTGTCCGGAAGACGGCCGTTCACCCGTCCCGGACCGCACCCGGCCGCATCTCGGTCCGCCCACTTGTGACTCGGTCCGTCCACCTGTCTCAGTCCGTCGCCCTGTACGTCACCGGATCGGTGTCCGGGACGGTCTCCGCTTCGCCCAGTTTGACCAGGCGTCGCAGATGGGCCTCCGCCTCGGCGACCGCGATGTTCCGCGAGCCGGCCCGGATCTCCTCCCACGGGCGGTTCCATTCCATCCGTACTGCCAGCTGCCACGGTGTCAGCGGTGTGCCTGTCAGCAGTCCGCGCAGTGCGGCCAGCCGTTGCGCATGGTGCTCCAGCAGCTCGCGCACGCGGCCCGTGGCGTCCGCGAACGCGTACTGGTGCGCGGGCAGCACTTCGGCGGGCCGGAGGCGTCCGATGCGCTCCAGGGAGTCGAGGTAGTCCCCGAGGGGGTCGCCGGGTGTGGCGTCGTCCGGATCCTCGTACAGGCCGATGTGCGGGGAGATCTCCGGCAGCAGGTGGTCGCCGGAGAACAGCCGCCCCGTGCCCGGTCGTTCGGGACCCGCGGGGTGCTCCTCCTCCAGGTGCAGGCACACGTGGCCCGGGGTGTGGCCGGGGGTCCATATGGCGCGCAGCCGCCTGCCGGGCAGGTCGAGCAGTTCGCCGGGCGGTATGTCCCGGTCGGGCAGCGCAGCGTGCAGACCGGGCACGTCCCGCGCGTATCCGGCGTCGAGCGCCGCGGTCAGGGGCGCGGTGTGCTCCTCGGGGGCGCCGGCCGCGGTGAGCTTGTCCCTCAAGTACCCCAGCCACTCGAGCGATCCGGTCGTACGGGCGCGCTGTACGACAGCCGTGTCCGCCGCGTGCATGGCGATCCAGGCGCCCGACGCCTCCCGTACCTGTGCGGACAGTCCGTGGTGGTCGGGATGGTGGTGGGTGACCAGTACGCCGTGCAGTTCGGCGACGGAAGTGCCGCACTGTGAGAGGCCGTTGGTCAGCGTGTCCCACGCGGTGGGGTCGTCCCAGCCGGTGTCCACGAGCACCGGCCCCCGGTCGGTGTCGAGGACGTGGACGAGCGTGTGTCCCAGTGGGTTGTCCGGAATCGGCACGGGGATGCTCCACACCCCGCCGCCGTGGTCGGTCACGTGCGGCTCACCGGTCATGGGCGCATTCCCCTCACTCTGCTGCTCGGGCTGGTGCGTCGGTCGTGCGGTTGTCGCTCTGCGCGCGTTGTGCGCGGGTCCGTCTGTCGTACGCGGCCCGTGGGTCCATGGGATCACCATGCCCCCCGGCGCAAGCATTGCCGAGTATAAGTAGAACTGGTATCAGTTCTGATGCGCCGTCAGACGCTTTTACAGGAGCCGCAGTCGGGAGAGGCAGGCACGGGATGACCGACCTGATCGAACACGGACAGCTCTACATCGGCGGCAAGATGGCCGATCCCGCGGGTACGGAAACCATCGACGTCATATCGCCGCACAGTGAACAGCTCATCGGCCGTACCCCGCACGCCTCCCGCGAGGACGTCGACCGGGCCGTCGCCGTGGCCCGCCGGTCCTTCGAATCGGGCGAGTGGGCGGATCGTTCCGTGGAAGAACGGATCGAGGTCGTCACCCGCATCAAGGACGGCTTCGCGGCCCGCAGCGACGAGATCGCGCGGCTCATCAGCGCCCAGAACGGCACCCCGTACACGACCGGCGTCATGGTGCAGTCGCTCGCCGCGATGATGGTGTGGGACTCGGCGCTCGCCATCGCGCGGGACTTCGAGTTCGAGGAGAAGCGGGCCGGTGTGCTCGGTCCGCTGCTCGTACGGCGTGAACCGGCGGGCGTGGTGGCCGCCGTGGTGCCGTGGAACGTGCCGCAGTTCACCGCGGCGGCGAAGCTGGCGCCCGCCCTGCTCGCCGGGTGCTCGGTGGTGCTGAAGGTGTCCCCGGAGACGCCGCTCGACGCGTACATCCTGGCGGAGATCGCCACGGAGGCCGGGCTGCCGGAGGGGGTGCTGTCCATCCTGCCCGCCGACCGGGAGGTCAGCGAGTATCTGGTGGGCCACCCCGGCGTGGACAAAGTGTCGTTCACCGGTTCCGTCGCGGCGGGCAAGCGTGTCATGGAGGTGGCCTCGCGCCATCTGACCCGGGTCACCCTGGAGTTGGGCGGCAAGTCGGCGGCGGTCATCCTGCCCGATGCCGACCTGGAGGCCGCCGTCGCCGGCATCACCCCCTTCGCCTGGATGATCAACGGGCAGGCGTGTGTGGCGCAGACGCGGATCCTCGCGCCGCGCAGCCACTACGACGAGATCGCCGAACGGTTCACCGCCGCTGCCTCCGGGCTGACGGTCGGTGACCCGCTCGACCCGGCGACGGAACTCGGCCCACTGGTCGCCGAACGGCAGCGCAAGCGCTCCCTCGACTACATCGCCCTCGGCCAGAAGGAGGGCGCCAAGGTCCTGACGGGCGGCGGCCGTCCGGAGGACCAGCCGACAGGCTGGTACGTCGAGCCGACCCTCTTCGGGGACGTCGGCAACGGCATGCGGGTCGCCCGTGAGGAGATCTTCGGCCCGGTGGTGTGCCTCATCCCGTACGACACCGAGGAAGAGGCCGTCCGGATAGCCGGCGACTCGGAGTACGGACTGTCCGGCAGCGTGTGGACGGCGGACACCGAACGCGGCACGGACATCGCCCGCAAGGTGCGCACGGGCACGTACTCCGTGAACACCTTCAGCCTCGACATGCTCGGACCGTTCGGCGGCTTCAAGAACTCCGGTCTGGGACGGGAGTTCGGCCCCGAGGGATTCGCCGCCTACACGGAGGCCAAGACCATCCACCTGCCGGCGGAGGGCTGAACGCGATGGGTGACCGCTGGCACGTCGAGGTCGACCGCGGACTGTGCTTCGGGTCCGGACTGTGCGTCGGCAGCGCGCCGGAGGCCTTCCAACTGGACTCGGCACGCCAGTCGCAGCCCCGCGCAACGGAACGCGACCCGTCCGAGACGGTCCTCGGCGCTGCCGAGAGCTGTCCCGCGGAAGCCATCCTCATCACGCTGGCGGACACGGGCGACGCGGTGTTCCCGCCGGACGACTGACTGCTCCGGGGCGCTTGTGTGCCCCGTTGCGGGTGTTGGGCGGCTGCGGTCCCCGCTGTGGGTTCGCGCAGTTCCCCGCGCCCCTTCCGGGGTGCTGCTGGGAGCATGGTGTTGCTGGAGTTTCCGGAGAGCGAAGAGGTGCTGTAGATGACCGCATCGGACGACAAGCCCGTCATCGTCGTCGCGACGTTCCGTCCGCTGCCCGCGTCCCGTACGCGTGCGATCGACGCGCTGCGGGAGGCGGCCGAGCGTGTGCACGCCGAGCCAGGCTGTGAGCTGTACGCCCTGCACGAGGCGGAGGACCGGCTGGTGCTGGTGGAGAAGTGGAGCAGCGCCGAGGCGCTGGGCGTGCACGGCAAGGCTCCCGCGCTCAAGGACCTGAATGTGGCGCTGGACGGACTGCTCTCCGAGCCCGTCGACATCGCCGTACTGTCGGCGCTGCCGGCGGGCGACCCGTCCGCAGGCGCGCTCTGACAGCTGCGCGCCCCAACCAGGCGTCGCCCGCGCACAGTTCTGCGGGCACCTGAGTGCAGAACTGTGCGCGTTTCACACCGCGCACAGTTCTGCACCGTGCCGGGGCAGGCCCTCACCTGCCCCGGCACACCGCTGCCAGTACCGCCGTCAGCCCGCTTCCAGCGCGAGGGTCGCGAACGTGGCCAGCCAGTGGTCCGTGGTGAAGTCGCCCGACGTGGTCGCCGGGAGAGCCGCCGACAGATGAGCCCGCGCCGCCCCACCGAGACGGCCCGTACGAGGGTCGTCCGCGGGGAGGGCAGACGCCACGTTGCGCAGGGCCAGACTGCGGCTCAGGCACAGGCCCAGAAGGTGACCGATCTGCGGGTCGGACGGATCGGAGATGTGCGGTACCGGCAGGAACTCGCCCTCCGCCCCGGACAGTTCCGGCAGGAAGCCCGTCAGCCAGTCCGTGAAGTCTCCCGGGGAGAGGACGCGGCGCATCGCGTCGGCCTCGGTGAGCAGGGGAGACAGGAAGTCCTGCCCCGAGGGCTCCCAGCGGAGTGCCGCCCCGTGGTCGTCGGCGAACCATGTGCGCAGTTTTGCCGCCACGGGCTCCACGAGCTCCGGCACGCCTGCCGCCTGCGCACTGTCCAGCACAAGACCGAGAGCGAACGCACTGTTGGCGTGCGTGCCGTGACGTACGGGATACGTGGCCTTGGGCAGCCACGCGAGCAGCAGTTCGGCCACGGTGCGGGCCGCCGGGGCGAGCGCCGTGTGCCAGCGGTTCCCGGTACCGGCCGCCGTGCACTCCGCCGTGAGCGCCAGCAACCACGCCCAGCCGTACGGCCGTTCAAAGGACGGGTGGTCCCGCAGATAGGACGCTTCGGCCGTCAGGTTGTCCGGGGTGAGGTGGTCGTCCAGTGCGCGGACGATGTCCCCGTGGCTCGCGGCGACCCGGTCAGGATGGTGGCGCAGAAGGTGCACCAGCAGCCAGTGCATGTGCACCGACGAGTGCCAGTCGTACGCGCCGTAGAAGGCCGGATGGAGAGTGCGGGGCGGCACCAGTTCGGCGGGGGAGGTCAGCAAGTGGGCCGGAGCGTTGGGGTATTCACGGGTGACGTTGCCGAGGGCGACCGCCGCGTACGTCCCGGCACGCGCGGCGACGGAGGAAGCGCCGCCCACCGTCTCGGCTGTCCCGGTCAATGTGTCGCCCCGCCCGTCACCTTGAGGTCCGCGTCCGCCGGCGTACGGAGCGCTTCGGTGACGATGGCCGCGAGACCCGCCGCGGCGTCCCGTACGGACAGCGAGGGGTTCGGCCGGGTGACCGTCTGCTCCGGCGTGAGGGGCACATGGATGAACCCGCCGCGCAGGCCGGGACGTTCGGTGGCGATCAAGTGGCCGAGCCCGTAGGACACGTGGTTGCACACGAACGTGCCGGCCGTCTGTGAGACGGATGCCGGCACGCCTGCCGCACGGGCCGCCGCCACGCACGCCTTGACGGGGAGCGAGGCGAAGTACGCCGCGGAGCCGCCTTCGACGATCGGTTCGTCGATGGGCTGCCGTCCCGCGTTGTCGGGGATCCGCGCGTCGTCGACATTCAGGGCGACACGTTCCACCGAGATGTCCTGCCGGCCTCCCGCCTCACCGACGCACAGCACCAGGTCGGGCTGTACGTCGGCGACAGCCCTGCGCAGTTCCGCGATGGCCGTGCCGAAGACGCAGCTCAGTTCGGCCGGTGTGACCAGCACGCCGGGCGGCGGTTCCGCGGCCAGACTGCGCGCGGCCTGCCACGAGGCGTTGACGGTGTCGCCGCCGAACGGTTCGAAGCCGGTGACCAGGACCCGTGACGTCATGAGCGGGCCCTCCCTTCTCTGACGTTGCCGCTGACCGGATGGCCGGTGAGCCGGATGGCTAGAAGGCGAAGAAGTAGATGATGAGGATGTTGCAGCCGATCATGACCAGCGCTGTGGGGGCCTGCGCCTTGATCGGCCCGTACCGGTCCTTGAGTTCGAGGAGTGCGGCGGGCACGAGGTTGAAGTTCGCCGCCATGGGGGTGAGCAGCGTGCCGCAGAAGCCGGCCAGCATGCCGGTGGCCAGGACGGCCGCGGGGTTGGCGTGCATCTGCTCGATGAGCACGGGCCAGCCGACGGCCGCCGTCAGCACGGGGAACGCGGCGAAGGCGTTGCCCATGACGACCGTGAAGGCGGCCATGCCGACGCAGTAGAGCGCCACGGCGGCGAGCTTCTGGCCCTCCGGCAGGATGGCCTCGGTGAGGGTGCGTACCTGGGTACCGACGCCGGCCGCCTGGAATATGGAGCCCAGTACGGCCAGCAGCTGCGGCAGCAGCAGTGCCCAGCCCATTGCCTCCAGCAGTCCGCGGCCCGCGTGTACGGGCACGGAGACGCGGGGTTCGCGGAGCACCCACATGCCGACGCCGAGGGCGACGAGCGCGCCGACGCCGAGCCCGAGGATGGTCTCGCTGCCCGTCTCCAGCAGCGGCTCGCCGCCGACCTTCACCTTGGGGCCGAGCACCGCGCAGAGCATCGCCACGACGGGGATGGTCAGCGCGGGGATGAAGAGCTTGTTGCCCCAGCGCGCGGCGAGTTGAGTGCGCTGCTTCTCGTTCGTGGTGTCGGGGGTGCCCTTTCCGGTGAGGTTGAAGCCGCCCAGACAGATCAGCACCAGTACGGCGACGCCGAGGGGTTCGGCCGGCGCGGTCTTCGCGGTGACCCAGGTGCTGTAGAAGAAGCTGATGCCGAGCAGGCCCCAGAAGGACGCCGAGCCGTAGCGCTTGGCGTTGCTGCGGTCGAAGAGCATCTGCGCGGCCATCACGAGGAAGACGGCGCCGACGAGCCAGAAGAACCACTCCGACTTGATCACTTGGCGGCCTCCTCTGCGGCGGGCGCGGGCCCGGCGGCCGTCTCCGCGTGGGCGGTGGCCAGTTCACGTTCCAGCGTCCGGTCCAGCCGTATGAGCCGCGAGCCGTGTATGAGGAAGGCGCACACCGCGCTGGGGATCGCCCACAGTGCGAGCTGCAGCGGTTCCAGATGGGTGTTGTACGTGCTGTTCACGAATCCGGTGATGAGCAGGATCGAACCGACGGCGAGGAAGCAGTCCTCACCGAAGAACAGTCCGACGTTGTCGGATCCGGCGGCGTGTGAACGAACCTTCTCGCGGACCTTCTCCGGCAGCGGACGGCCGCCGTTGCGGCGCTCGGCCGCGGCCTCCGCCATCGGCGCGATCATCGGGCGGACGCTCTGCGCGGGGCCTGCGATGGTCTGCAGCCCGACCGCGGCGGTGACCTGCCGGAGCAGCAGATAGAGGGCCAGGAAGCGGCCGGTGGTGAGCTTTCCGAGCTTCCCGATCAGCGTACGGGCCTGCTGCTGGAGGCCGTTGCGCTCCAGCAGGCCGATGATGGGCAGGGTGATGGCGAAGATCGTCACCGAACGGCTGGAGGCGAAGCCCTCCCCGAAGGTCCTGAGGATCTCGACGGGGGAGAGCTTGCCCAGCAGTCCGGTGGCGATCCCGGCCACGCCGACCACCAGCAGAGGGTTGCGCCGCGTGGCGAATCCGAGGATCACCACGAGGACGCCGAGCAGAACGATCATGTCTGTCGGCCTTCCGTGCGTGGGGCGCCTCGGCACGGGCGGAACGGGGCCGTACGGCACGCGGGCGTCGGCGGATGCTCGTGGGGAGGCGCGCTGAAGTAGCGAATTGCAGGGAGGCTATTGGATCGTTCAACGATCCGACAAGAGTGTGAGACGGCCTTCTTTTCGGCGCGCGGTGTGCGCCGGAGCGCGCCGAGAGGGCGTACGCGCCTGCCCGTCAGCCCTGACGGCCGACCGGAGGCGCCGGGTACGCCTCGGTCAACTGCCGCCGGGAGTCCTCGAGATAGAAGCCGAGCAGCCGCTCGGCGGACTCCGCGTCGCCGGACGCGAGAACGTTGAGGATCTCCCGGTTCCGTGTGAGATACGGCTCGTGGAAGCGGCGCGGGTTGTCCATGATGTGGAACGCGAGGCGCAGTTCCGCCAGGACGCCGCGCATCAGATCGTCCGTGCGGGTGCTCTCCGCGAGACCGGCGATCGCCTGGTGGAAGCGGATGTTGGCGGTGGCGCAGCCGTGCCAGTCGCCCTCGGCGGCGGACTGCTCGCCGTGGACGACGGCCGCCTCGACGTCGTCCAGCCGGTACGGGGGCTCGCCGAGTCCGCGCAGTGCCGCGCATTCGACAAGGCGCCTTACGCGGTAAATGTCCACCAGGTCCGCCTGGCTGAGCAGGCGGACGAATGTCCCCTTGTTGAGACGGTGCTCCAGCAGGCGCTCGTGCGTCAGCAGCCGGAAGGACTCGCGCAGGGTGTTCCTGGAGATCCCCAGGGCCGCGCAGATCCGGTCCTCGGAGAGCCGGACGCCGGGCAGGAACAGGCCCTGGGCGATCCGTTCGCGCAGGATGCCGGCCACTCGCTCCGCCGTGCTGGTGCGGCCCAGCAGGGCGCGGTCGGCGGCGAGTTCGGACAGTCCGGCCACGGCGTCGGGTGCCGGCCGGTCTGCGGAGTCGGCGGTCATGGGGCCCAGTCAAGCCCAGAAACGCGTGCGAAACAACAAAACTCTTGCCGGATCGTTCAACGATCCCATACGTTGCCGTCGATGACTGCGAACCCGACTGCGGCTCCTGCTGCGCACCCGACCGCCACCCCGCAGGGCGCCCCGGCCGTCGCGCCGGCCGCTGCGGGACCCGCCTCCGAGCCTGCCATCGATCTCAACGCCGATCTCGGCGAAGGGTTCGGACGCTGGCAGCTCACCGACGACGAGGCGCTGCTCTCCTCGGTGACCAGCGCCAACGTGGCGTGCGGCTTCCACGCCGGCGACCCCGCCACCATGCGGCGGGTGTGCGATCTCGCCGTGGAGCGCGGCGTCCGCATCGGCGCACAGGTCTCCTACCGGGACCTCGCCGGATTCGGGCGGCGCGCGATGGACGTGCCCGCCGACGAGCTGGCCGCCGAAGTCGCCTACCAGATCGGCGCCCTGGAGATCTTCGCCCGCGCCGCGGGCGCCCACGTCGCGTACGTGAAGCCCCACGGGGCGCTCTACAACCGCGCGGTACGGGACGCCGAACAGGCCGCCGCCATTGTCGAAGGCGTACGGCTCGCCGGCACCGCCGGATCCGCGGGGGCGCCGCTGCCGGTGCTCGGACTTCCCGGATCGCAGCTGCACGACGCGGCGGGGGAGGCCGGACTGCCGGTCGTCCGCGAGGCGTTCGCGGACCGCGGCTACCGCCCCGACGGAACCCTGGTACCGAGGAGCGAGCCGCATGCTGTCATCGTCGACCCGGACCAGGTGATCAAGCGGTCCGTCGGTCTCGCCCGGGACGGTGAGGTCACGACGGCCGACGGCGGGACGCTGCGGATGCGGGCCCGCTCCTTGTGCGTACACGGCGACACCCCGGACGCGGCGCGGCTGGCGCGGCGCGTACGGGACGAGCTGGCGGCGGCGGGCGTCGCGGTACGGGCCTTCGCGTGACCGCGTCGTTCGAGGCGGCGAACCTGGTCGATCGCCCGGTCGTGCGTACCGTCGGGCGGCACGGGCTGCTCGTCGAACTCCCCACCGGGGAGGGCGCTGAGGCCCTGCACGCCGAGCTGCTGCGGCGGCGCGCGGCGGGCACGCTGCCGTCCGTACGGGAGATCGTGCCCGGTGCCAGGACCGTGCTGCTCGACGGGCTGGACGCGCCCGACAGGCTCGCCGCCGAACTGCCCGGGTGGCGCATTCCGCCGCTGACCCGGGACTCGGGCACGGCAGTGGAGATCCCCGTGCGGTACGACGGGCCCGACCTGGAGGACGTCGCCGCGCTGTGGGGGGTCACCCCCGAGGAGGTTGCGCAGGTGCACGCCGGAACCGAATTCCGGGTGGCGTTCTGCGGGTTCGCGCCGGGCTTCGGCTATCTGACGGGACTGGACGAGAAGTTCGCCGTACCACGCCGCTCCAGCCCGCGTACCAAGGTGCCGGTCGGTGCGGTAGGGCTCGCCGGCGCGTACACCGGGGTGTATCCGCGTTCCTCGCCCGGCGGCTGGCAGTTGATCGGTACGGCGTCGCCGGAGACCGTCCTGTGGGACCCGGACCGGGATCCCGCGGCGCTGCTGACGCCGGGGACGCGGGTGCGGTTCGTCGCGGTGGACGCGGTGGATGCGGTGGACGCGGCGGGGGCCGTGGGTGCCGTGGGTGCCGTGGATGTCCCGGAGTCCGTGCCGGGTGGCTCCGCCGTGGCGGAAGAGGAGTGAGGGGCATGGCGGGTCCGGGAAAGCTGGAGGTCGTCCGCGCCGGGGCGCTCACCACCGTGCAGGACCTGGGCCGGGCGGGCCATGCCCACCTGGGGGTGCCCCGGTCAGGGGCGCTCGACGAACCCGCACACCGGCTCGCGAACCGGCTGCTGGGCAACCCCGAGAGCGCGGCCACCCTGGAGACCACCCTCAACGGCTGTGCGGTACGGGCCCTTTCGGGCGGCGTCGCCGTCGTGACGGGCGCCGCATGTCCCGTACGGGTGGACGGCCGGCCGGTGGCCTGGGGGACGCCCGTACGGGTTCCGGCCGGGGCCGTCCTGGAAGCGGGGGCCGCGACGTACGGGCTGCGCGCCTATATCGGCTTCGCGGGCGGCGTGGACGCGGAACCCGTACTGGGCAGCCGCGCCACCGACCTCCTCTCGGGGCTCGGCCCCGAACCCCTGCGGGACGGCGACTGCTTGCGGACCGGGCCGGTGCCGACGGCGTCGGCTCCTGGCGGGCCTCCCGCGGTGGAGGCGGCTCCCTGGGCGGCGGCGCCACGGGAGTTGGTGCTGCCCGTACGGCTCGGGCCACGGGCCGACTGGTTCACGGAGGGCGCGCTGCGGACCCTCACGGGGTCGGAGTACCGGGTGTCGCCGGCCACGAACAGGATCGGCCTGCGCACGGAGGGCCCGGCGCTGGAGCGGGCCCGCGACGGTGAACTGGCCAGCGAGGGAATGGTCCTGGGCGCGGTCCAGGTCCCCCCTGACGGCCGCCCCGTCGTCTTCCTGGCCGACCATCCCGTCACGGGCGGCTACCCCGTGATCGGAGTGGTGGACCCCCGAGCGTTGTGGGCCGCGGCCCAGACCCCACCGGGAACGCCCCTCCGCTTCACCCTGACGTGAGGGCGTAACCCCTGTGCGGCGCCGGCCCCTTTCCCCGCGCCCGGGACGCGGTCCCCTGCACTCCGCCGAGGTGCGCCCGCGCAGGGGTTCGTACCCCGCACGCAACGCCCGCGGCTTCGGGGCGAAGCCCCGGTTCTTCCTTCCGCGCGGCGCGGTGGGTTCCGGGGCGAGGCCCCGGTTCTTTCTCCCCGTCTGCGGGGCGGGGGCCGGGGCGGAGCCCTGGAAGAAACGGGTAGGGGCGGGTCCGGGGCTCAACCCCTCACCGCGGCGCGTGCGTTGCGTGCGGGCGGGACAGACCTCGCGGCTTGCGGTCCGGTGTGCCCACCCGTTCCGCCCCTTGGGCGGACCGCGTGCCCACACCGAGGTGGGCCCGCCCCGCGCGGCGGAGCCGCACATCCAACACAGCCGCCCCCCAAGGGCGGACCAGCTGCCCACACCTCGGCGCGTCCCTCACGTCGTGGTGATCAGTCTGCACACCGTTTCGATGTCGATTTTCACCTGGGCGATCGACGCGCGGCCCGAGAGCCACGTGATGAGCGCCGAGTGCCAGGTGTGTTCGATGACGCGGACCGCGGACAGTTGCTCGGGGGTCGGGGCCTCCTCGAGGCCCATCGCGTCGAGGATGATCGCCGTCGTGAGCCGGGACACCGTGTCGACCTCGGGGCTCACGGAGCGGTCCGCGAAGGTGAGCGCCCGTACCATCGCGTCGGCCAGTTGGGGTTCCCGTTGCAGGGCGCGGAAGGCCCGCATCAGGGTCTCCGCGACCCGCGCCGCCGGGTCCTCCTCGGGCGGGGGCCGCTTGTGCAGCGTCTCGTGCATCTGCTGGAGCTGGTCCTGCATGGTCGCGACCAGCAGGTGGATCTTCGAGGGGAAGTACCGGTACAGCGTGCCGAGCGCCACGTTCGAGGACTCGGCGACCTCGCGCATCTGCACCGCGTCGAAGCCGCCGCGGCGGGCGAGCCGTGCCGTGGTGTGCAGGATCCGGCGGCGGCGCGCCTCCTGGCGCTCCGTCAGCGGCGCGGACCCCGAAGGGGACCCCGCACCCGCCCCGGACCCCGACCCCGAAGCCGCCCCGGAAGCAGAAGCGGAACCGGACCCCGAACCCGACCGGGAACCCGACCCCGACCGGGGCCCCGTACCCGAACCCGACCCGGAGCCCGAACCCGGACCCGCCGGGGTCGAGGACGCTTTGGGCTGTGTCGTCATCCTGTCCGTCCCCTCGTCCCTCCATGGTGTGCGGGCCGTTCCCGGAGACCCCGCATCCTCGCAGGAGCCGCCGAGGTGGCGCGAATCACCTGGCTGTGCGCCGCCGCACAAGTGACCGGCCGGTAAATTCATGTCGCGTGGATGACCAAGGGCCAGGCCGGTCCCGTCAATCCTGAAACTTGTTCTAGGTTAGCGTGAGCGGTTACGCTCCGGCGAAAGTGCAGTGAGAAGGGGGCCGCGAGTGACCGCAGAGGCCGTACAGGACACCGGCTCCGGTCCCCCTCAGGGGACCGTCGCACCCGAATCCGCACCCGTACGCGAGTCCGCACCCGCACACCCGGCCGCACCCGCCCACGAGACGGCGCTCGGCACCACCGCAGGCGAGGGCGGCGAACGCCCCCTCCGCATCGCGCTGCTGAGCTACAAGGGGAATCCGTTCTGCGGTGGTCAGGGCGTCTACGTCCGCCATCTCTCCCGGGAGCTCGCCCGGCTCGGCCACACCGTCGAGGTGATAGGTGCCCAGCCCTATCCCGTACTGGACGACGGGGTCACCCTCACAGAGCTGCCGAGCCTCGACCTCTACCGCCAGCCCGACCCCTTCCGTACCCCCAATGCCTCCGAATACCGCGACTGGGTGGACCTGTTGGAGGTCGGCACGATGTGGACCGGGGGTTTCCCCGAGCCGCTGACGTTCTCCCTGCGTGCACGCCGTCATCTGGCGGCCCGCCGCGGCGAGTTCGACGTCGTGCACGACAACCAGACGCTCGGTTACGGGCTGCTCGGCGGCCCGCGCGCCCTCGGCGCGCCCCTGGTGACGACCATTCACCACCCCATCACCGTGGACCGGCAGCTGGAGCTGGACGCCGCTGAAGGGCTGCGCGGCCGTGCCTCCGTACGCCGCTGGTACGGCTTCACGCGGATGCAGAAGCGGGTGGCCCGCCGGCTGCCGAACGTGCTCACCGTCTCCGGGTCCTCGCGCCAGGAGATCTCCGAACACCTAGGGGTCGACCAGGAGCGCGTGCACGTCGTGCACATCGGTGCCGACGCCGAACTGTTCTCCCCGGACCCGGCCGTTCCGGTCGTGCCGGGCCGCATCGTGACCACCTCCAGCGCGGACGTCCCCCTCAAGGGCCTCGTGTATCTCGTGGAGGCGCTGGCCAAGGTCCGTACGGAGAACCCTGAGGCGCACCTCGTCGTCGTCGGGAAGCGGCCCGAGGAGGGCCCGGTGGCCGCCGCCATCGAGCGGTACGGCCTCACCGGGCACGTCGAGTTCGTCAAGGGCATCAGCGACGCCGAACTGGCCGGGCTCATCAGGTCGGCCCAAGTGGCCTGCGTGCCCTCGCTGTACGAGGGGTTCTCGCTGCCCGCCGCCGAGGCGATGGCCACCGGTACGCCGCTGGTCGCCACCACCGGGGGTGCGATCCCCGAGGTCGCCGGCGCCGACGGGGAGACCTGCCTCGCCGTGCCGCCCGGCGACGCGGGCGCGCTGGCCGCGGCCCTCAACCGGTTGCTGGGCGACGGGGAACTGCGCGCGAGACTCGGCGCGGCGGGGCGTGACCGGGTGCTGCGCCGCTTCACCTGGGAGCAGGCGGCGCGCGGCACCGTAGGGCACTACCGGGCCGCGATGGAGCGGCAGCGGCCACCCGTAAGGGTCTGACGTCCACCCGGAGGGGTCCGAACAGCCCCTCGGGGCCGGCCCCTGACTTTCCCCGACGACCGGCCCCGAGGACCGGCCTCCCACGACGTTCTTCCACGCCCCCACCCCCACGCCTCACCCCAGGAAGGCAGAACACAGTGCTGACCGTGGACTTCTCCCGCTTCCCGCTCGCCCCGGGCGATCGCGTACTCGATCTGGGCTGCGGTGCCGGACGGCACGCCTTCGAGTGCTACCGGCGCGGCGCCAAGGTCGTGGCGCTCGACCAGAACGCCGACGAGATCCGCGAGGTGGCCACTTGGTTCGCGGCGATGGAGGAGGCCGGTGAGGCGCCCGCGGGTGCCGCCGCCACCGCGATGGAGGGTGACGCCCTGGCGCTGCCCTTCCCCGACGAGAGCTTCGACGTCGTCATCATCTCCGAGGTGATGGAACACATCCCCGACGACAAGGGCGTACTCGCCGAAATGGTCCGGGTGTTGAAGCCCGGCGGCCGGATCGCGGTGACCGTTCCGCGCTACGGCCCGGAGAAGGTCTGCTGGGCGCTCAGCGACGAGTACCACGAGGTGGAGGGCGGCCACATCCGCATCTACCGCGGCGACGAACTGCTCGGCAGGATGCGGGAAGCGGGCCTCCGCCCGTACGGCACGCACCACGCGCACGGACTGCACTCCCCCTACTGGTGGCTCAAGTGCGCCTTCGGGGTGGACAACGAGAAGGCGTTGCCGGTGCGCGCGTACCACAAGCTGCTGGTCTGGGACATCATGAAGAAGCCCCTGGCCACGCGGGTCGCGGAGAGCGCCCTCAACCCGCTCATCGGCAAGAGTTTCGTCGCCTACGCGACCAAGCCGCACCTGCCCACCGCAGACGCCGGCATGACGGCGGCCCCGTGACGAGCCCGGAGCGCACCGAACGGCTCACCCTGCAGGGTGTCCTGACGGCCGAACAGGCCGCGCGGACTGTCGACGGGATCGCCGCCGTGCAGCGCGAGGACGGGGCCATCCCGTGGTTCCGCGGCCACCATCTGGACCCGTGGGACCACGTCGAAGCGGCGATGGCACTCGACACGGCCGGCGAGCACGAGCGCGCCGAACGCGCCTATCTGTGGCTGGCGGAACACCAGTTGGGCGACGGCTCCTGGTACGCGGCCTACGCCGACGGCGACGCGGCCGAGCCCACGGACCGCGACCGGGAGAGCAACTTCTGCGCGTACGTCGCCGTCGGCGTCTGGCACCACTATCTGTCCACGGGCGACGAGGCGTTCCTGGAACGGATGTGGCCCGTGGTGTTCGCCGCGGTCGAGTTCGTGCTGCGGCTCCAGCAGCCCGGCGGCCAGATCGGCTGGAAGCGCACGGCGGACGGCGAAGCGGTCGACGACGCGCTGCTCACCGGCTCTTCCTCCGTCTACCAGGCGCTCCGCTGCGCCCTCGCCATCGCCGAACACCGCGAGGACCCGCAGCCCGACTGGGAGTTGGCGGCGGGCTGGCTCGGCCATGCCCTGAGGCATCACCCTGAGCGCTTCCTCGACAAGAGCCGCTACTCCATGGACTGGTACTACCCCGTCCTGAGCGGCGCCCTGCGCGGCACGGCGGCCAAGGAACGCATCGAGGAGGGCTGGGACCGCTTCGTCGTACCCGGCTACGGGGTGCGCTGCGTCTCCCCCAACCCGTGGGTCACCGGCGGCGAGAGCGCCGAACTGGCCCTCGCCCTCTGGGCGGTGGGCGAATCCGGCAGCGCCATAGACGTGCTGACCTGGATCCAGCATCTCCGTGCCGAGGACGGCATGTACTGGACCGGGTACGTCTTCGAGGACGACGCGATCTGGCCCGAGGAACGCACGGCGTGGACCGCCGGCTCCCTGCTCCTGGCCGTCGCCGCCCTCGGCGGCGACGAACCGACAGTCCAGGTCTTCGCCGGCAACACCCTCCCGGAAGGCCTCACCCCCGACTGCTGCTAACCCCTGCGGGGCGCGGGCTCCTTCGCGGGGCGCGTGTCCCCGTGGGGCGTGCGGCTCCCTTACGGGGCTATCTGCCCTCACAGGGACGGGATCCCGTACGGGTCACGTTTCCGCTGCCCCGGCCCCGGCAGGGGCCCCGCGGCGGGCGGCGAGGAACGTGCGGTATCCCGGGCCGGGCCCCGGTTCGGACTCCCGCTCGCCCGGCGGTTGTTGGTCTTCCGGGGCGCAGCCCCGGCACGCGTCGCAGAGGGGCTCATCACCCCCTGCGCGCGCAACATGACAACTGCCTCCCACATGTGTGAATCACACCTTGGGAACGCGCCCTCCGAAGAAGACCTGGGTCTCCACGATGCGGCCGTTGCGGACCGTGCTCACCTCCGCGTTGCGGTGGCGCTCGCCGGTCTTCAACTCGTACTCGTACAGGATGAAGACGTCGTCGCCGCTGCCGGGCACGAGATCCAGGATCTCCTGGGAGCGCAGCCGTTCCGTGGTCGGGAAGCAACGTTCGAAGAAGGCGTCTCTGCCGATGTGATCGTCCTGCGGGCTCGTGAACACGAAGCCCTTGTCGATCAACTCCTCGGCCCGTGCCCGGTCTTGAGCGACATAACTCTCCATGCACTCCCGCACCACATCAACATTCCCCACAACCCTCTCCCTCCGACGCCCCGACACCCTTTCCTGCAGGAGTACAGACCACCCCCACGCCCACCACTCATCGCCCCACGACGACCCTCTCCGCAGGGCGAGGCGTTCTCGGCTCGATCGAGTTGCACTCGGAGGGCCGGCAACGACTCGTTACTGCGTCCATCCCGGTGTTGAAGTGAGCATCAGTGTCGTGAGCATCAGAGAGCCGCGCCGACAAGAAGTCGACGTAGCCCCTCCCACCCCGAAACTCCGAGACCACGCCTCGACGTCAGGATGAGTCGAGGAACCACGGTCATGTCCCTGGGGCTGTCCGGTGGTTGGGCCGAGACGTGCGGTGGTCAGGGGCGGTTCCACTTGGGGAGGTGTGCTTGGGCGGTGTTGGGGTTGCTGGTGCCCTCTTCGTGGGTGCCGGTCGGGTAGTCGACCTTGTAGCCGGCCGGAACCAGGCCCTTGGTGCCGGTCGTTCGGAAGCGTTCCACCGCGTCTCCGTTCATCAGCGCGGTGATGATCTCGCGGAGCGGCGTTACGGGGTCGGTCTCGAACTCATAGTCCTGCGCCACTTCAATGTCGAAGCCCGTTCGCATGACGACCGATTCGCAGATGTCCTTGAAGACGATGGGAGAGCCGGACTCCTTGGGTGCGAGAATCCACGTGTCCTCGTCGAGTTGCTGGAAGAAGGTCTTGCCTTCTTCTTCGAAAGACCTGATGACATCCAGGAGTTCCGGCGGCATGGGTATGGCTCGCTTCACGTGTGGGGCGCTGCGTGCGATTCGGGGCGCGCGAAGTATAGGTGATCATTCCGACCGGGTGTGGCCGGTGCCCTGGGGTCCTCTCCGAGAGCCGGCGCCTCGGGGCGCCCCTCACACGCGCGGCCGTTCGGCCGCGACTTCCCACTGGCCCTCGCCCTGGGCGGAAGCGGGACGCTCCGCATCGGGGTCTCGGACGCGTACGGGGAGCGCCGGCCCTCTGTCGCCGCTGACGGCCCCGTGCCCCGTGGTCGGGGAACGGGGCCTGTGCCTGGGGGAAACCCTGGCCGACACCTGGGGCATCAGGCATCGTCCGCCTCAGGGGAAACAGTCCGGTGCGATCTGACCCTTACGGGGTTCGGGGCCGCGGCCGGCAACTGGTCGGCCCCGGTTGCGCCTTGGGGACCTGCGGCGCTCTCCGTCGCTCAGGCCGAGGCCTTCCGTGCCGCGCGTCGGGCCAGCAGGGCCTCTCGGCGCTCGTCGAATTTGGATGCCTGGTCCTGGAGTCCGCCCATGTACAGCCCCAACTCCTCCTGCGCCTTCAGGCCCTCCGGGCCCAGGCCGGAGATGTCCAGCACCTTCAGGAAGCGCAGCACGGGCTGCAGGACGTCGTCGTGGTGGACGCGCAGGTTGTATATGCCGCCGATGGCCATCTGGGCCGCGGCGCGCTCGAAGCCGGGCATGCCGTGACCGGGCATCCGGAAGTTCACGACCACGTCGCGGACGGCGGTCATGGTCTGGTCGGGGGCGAGTTCGAATGCCTTGCCCAGAAGATTCCGGTAGAAGACCATGTGCAGGTTCTCGTCGGTCGCGATCCGGGTGAGCATCTGCTCGCACACCGGGTCGCCTGCCTGGTGGCCGGTGTTCCGGTGCGAGATGCGGGTGGCGAGCTCCTGGAAGGCGACGTACGCGATGGAGTGCAGCACGCTGTGCCGGTTGTCCGATTCGAAGCCTTCCGTCATGTGCGCCATGCGGAACTGCTCCAGCTGCACCGGGTCGACCGCCCGCGTAGTCAGCAGATAGTCGCGCATGACGATGCCGTGGCGGCCCTCCTCCGCTGTCCAGCGGTGCACCCACGTGCCCCAGGCGCCGTCGCGGCCGAAGAGCGAGGCGATCTCGTGGTGGTAACTCGGGAGGTTGTCCTCTGTGAGCAGGTTGACGACGAGCGCTATTCGGCCGACGTCGCTGACCTTGGACTGCTCGGGTGCCCAGGGTTCGCCGTCCAGCGGGCCGTCGAAGTTCCGGCCGTCGCTCCAGGGCACGTACTCGTGCGGCATCCAGTCCTTGGCGACCTTCAGGTGCCGGTTGAGCTCGGTCTCCACCACCTCTTCCAGCGCGTACAGCAGTCGGGCATCCGACCACGCGTCCGATCCTTCGCGGGGGAGGGAGTTAAGGGTCATCGAGGCTCCTGGGGACGGGGGAATAACCTACGCCACCGTAGGTTAACTACCGCGCTGGTGGAAGCCCGGTCCGGGTAGCTGCCGGGAATCCGGGCAGCAGACTGGTCGCGCTGGGGGTGTGGGGGTTCCTGGGGCGCCTGGGGCGGCACCCGGCATCGAAGGTGTCGAAAGTCTCGTAAGGGGGAGCAAGGCAGCGGTCCGCAGCATCGCGAAGTCTGCGGCGTCGGGAGAGGCCCGCCTCTCGGGGGCGGGGACAGGTGGCGCCGAGCCCTCGCATCAGGGCGAAGGCCATGGAAGCGGCGAAGATCCCGGACAGGCGGCCGTGACGGCGCCCCGTCGTACTGCCTCGCCCGGGCGGAGTCTCGGGGTGCCGCGCCGTCGCACCCCGGCGCGTTACGCGTTCAACTCGGCCAGAACTCGGAGGGTTTCGAGGTCGGGGCTGGTGACCAGGAGGTCCGTGGCGGGGCTCTCGTGCCAGGCCGCCAGGCGGTCCGCTATGCGGGCGCGGGGGCCGACGAGGGAGATCTCGTCGGCGAACGCGTCGGGGACCGCGCGGACCGCGTCCTCGCGGCGGCCCTCCGCGAAGAGCTCCTGGACGCGGGCGGCCTCCTCCTCGTAGCCCATGCGCGCCATCAGATCCGCGTGGAAGTTCCGCTTCGCGTGGCCCATGCCGCCGATGTAGAAGCCCAGCATCATCTTGACCGGCAGCAGGCCCTCCGCCACGTCGTCGCAGACGCGGGCCTGGGCCATGGGGGCGACCATGAAGTCGTCGGGGGTACCGGCCAGAGCCTCCTCGTACATGCCGGCCCGTAGGGGAGACCAGTAGAGGGGAAGCCAGCCGTCGGCGATGCGCGCGGTCTGGGCGATGTTCTTGGGGCCCTCCGCGCCCAGGAGTACGGGAAGGTCGGCCCGTAGGGGATGCGTGATGGGCTTCAGGGGCTTGCCCAGCCCCGTACCGGAGGGCCCGTCACCACCGGCGTACGGGTGGGAGTGGAAGCGCCCCTTCAGCTCCACCGGGCCCTCCCTGCGCAGGACTTGCCGGATCACGTCGACGTACTCGCGCGTGGCCGTGAGGGGCGAGGCCGGGAAGGGGCGGCCGTACCAGCCCTCCACCACCTGCGGCCCGGACAGGCCGAGGCCGAGCATCATGCGGCCGCCGGACAGATGGTCGAGGGTGAGGGCGTGCATGGCGGTGGCCGTAGGGGTACGGGCCGCCATCTGTGCCACGGCCGTTCCCAGCCGGATCCGCGAGGTGTGCGCGGCGATCCAGGTGAGGGCCGTGAACGCGTCGGAGCCCCACGACTCCGCCGTCCACACGGAGTCATATCCCAAGTCCTCGGCCGCGCGGGCCAGTTCCAGATGCCTGGGGTCGGGGCCGCGGCCCCAGTAACCGAGTGCGAGACCGAGTCGCATCCGCCGCTCCCTCCCATACGTACGCGCCTTACGACGCGCCCCTGACGTGGCACGTGCGTGACGTGAGACGCCCCTGACGTGACGCACCCCTGACGTGCCGCGCGTCCGATGTGACGCGCGCGCCCGAGGGGGCGACGTGCCTGACGTGGCGTCAGAAGACGGTCCGGCGGCGCAGCGTACGGCAGCGGCCCCCCACCCGGAAGGGTGAGGGGCCGCGGAGTGCGGGTCCGGCGCGGAGCCGGGGGCACGTCCGTAAGGGGCCGGTCTCGTAAGGGACCACCCCTGTCAGGGGCGTGTCCGTACGAGGTGGCCGCCCCGTAAGGGGCCGAAGCGAAGGGTCAGCCGCGCTGGATGCCCGTCGTGTCCTGGAGGAGACCGCGCCGCCCGTCCTGCGTCTGCGCGACCAGCGCCTGGCCGCGCTGCTCGACCGCCAGGTACCAGGTTCCGGGCGTCAGTTCGGCGACGGGCTGCGGGGAGCCGTCCTCACCGAACAGCGGACGCGCGACCGGAACGGCGAACCAGAAGGGCTGGAAAGCCTCCGGGGCGCCCCCGGCCGCCGGACCGGGCTGCGCGTGCTGCTGGCCCTGCTGCGGCTGGGCCTGCGTGGCACCGGCCGGGTAGCCGTAACCGCCCTGCGGCTGCTGCCCGTAGGGGCCGGGCTGACCGGGCTGCCCGTACGCCTGCCCGTAGGGGGCGGCGGCAGCCGGCTTCGGGCGGGACTCGGGCACCAGGGGACCGGCGAGGGCAGGAACCTTGGCCGCGAACAGCGCGACACCCGCGAGCACCAGCGTCGCGATGAACGCCAGGATGGCGCCGACGCCGGGGGAGTTGTTCCCCGGGGTGGCGAGGAGGGACCACAGCGCGGACCACACCGACACGACGCTGAGCGCGGTGCCCCACTGCGGCAGGCTCAGCTCGCCGAACTTCCGGCCCGCCGGCAGCAGACGGCCGAGGACGACCAGCGCGGCCCCGATGATCCCCATCAGGAAGACCGTCGGCAGTACGATCGGCAGCTTGTCCAGCTCCCAGGCGATGGGCGCCTCGACCTTCTCGCAGATCGACTGCGGCACGCCTTCGCAGTCGACGGAGTAGAAGCCGAGGAACGAGGCGATGAGCAGCAGCAGCGCCGCTCCCATCACTGCGCCGTCGCCTCGGGTGAGCGAGCGGATGTTCACGTGGGATCCTTCGTCGGTCTTGTGTGGTCGGTGTTGTCTGCGTTGTCTGCCGGGGTGAGCACCCCATCGTACGGACGAGCCTATGGGGCCCTCCCGGGGACCGTCCCGCGGCTCGCGAGGTTCAGCTTTTCGCTGTCAGGAAGCCCGCGACGCCGTCCGCGACCCCGTCTGCGGCACGTGTGCGCCACTGTGGATCGGTGAGCCTCCCTGCGTCCTGTGCGTTGCGCATGTTGCCGCACTCCAGAAAGACCTTCGGAACGCTGCTCAGGTTGAGTCCGCCGAGGTCGCCGCGAGTGTCCAGGCCCTTTCCGTCGCCCAGGTAACCGGCCGGCGGCTCTCCCGTGGACTGCCGGAAAGCGCCGATCAGTTCGCGGCCGAGACGGCGCGATGGGCCGGTGATGGACGACGTGTCGGCCGTCCCCTCCTGTACGGACGCGGGCACGATCACATGGAAGCCCCGGTTGTCCGCGGGGGCGCCGTCGGCGTGCAGGGAGACCGAAGCGTCGGCGTGCGCCTTGTTGCCGGTGCGTGCCCGTTCGTCGACGCACGGGCCGTACGGTGCGTCGCCGTCGTGCGTCAGTTTGACCGTCGCGCCCTGCTTTTCCAGCGCCTTCTGTACGCGGTGGGCGAGGTCCAGTGTGAACTCCGCCTCCGCGTAGCCGGAGTCCGTCGAGGCGCCCGCGGTGTCGCACTCCTTTTTGCCCGTACCGATGTCGACACGGCGGGCGATCTCCTCGGGGTGCTCACTGTTGCGCGGGTTGTGGCCCGGGTCGATGACCACAGTCCGGCCGTGGAGCGGCAGTTCCTTCCCGACGTCGCCCTGCTGACCGCTGTCCTTTTGGTCGCCGCTCTGTCGACCGTTGTCCTTTTGACCGTCGCCCTGTTGGCCGCCGTCCCGCTGACCGTCGTCCGCCTGACCGCCGGGACCCGGCAGAAGTGTCGGCGTCGCACCGGCGGCCTTGTCGTCGCCGTCCGTGCCGCCGCCCGCGCCCTGTACGGCGTGCCAGACCAGCCAGCCCGCAACGGTCAGCGGCAGCAGCACCGCGAGCACGATGAACACGTTCGCGGCCCGCCGGCGTCCCGGACGGCCGTTCTGCCAGCCGTACCCGCTCACAGTCCCGGCCCAATGCGCCGCAGCACACGCAGCGAACGGGTCACCGACACCTCGGTGAAGGCGCCCGACTCCAGGGCGCGGCAGTAGATCCGGTACGGGGCCTGGCCGCCGTCGGCCGGGTCGGGGAACACGTCGTGGATCACCAGCAGTCCGCCCTCCGCGAGATGCGGCACCCACCCCTCGTAGTCGCCCGCGGCGTGCTCGTCCGTGTGCCCGCCGTCGATGAAGACCAGCCCCACGGCGCCGCCCCAGACGGCCGCGGCACGCGGCGACTTGCCCACCACGGCGACCACATGGTCCTCCAGGCCGGCCGCGTACAGAGTGCGGCGGAACTCCGGCAGCGTGTCCATCCTGCCCGCCTCCGGGTCCACGACCTCGGGGTCGTGGAACTCCCAGCCGGGCTGCTGCTCCTCGCTGCCCCGATGGTGGTCGACGGTGACGGCCGTCACGCCGGCCTCGCGCGCCGCGTCGGCGAGCAGCAGCGTCGAACGCCCGCAGTACGTACCGATCTCCAGCAGCGGCAGCCCGAGCCCGGCCGCCTCGGCGGCAGCCCCGTACAGCGCGAGCCCCTCGTCCTCGGGCATGAAGCCCTTCGCGCTCCGGAACGCGTCCAGAATCCCCGGCTTCGGCTGCCGCGCGTACCGCTCGTCCTGCGTGTCCATCGGTTGCTCCCCGTCCGCCATCAAGTGCGCCCCCATGCTGCCTTACGCCCCACACCGGGCCGCGCCCGCCTGTACGCTCCCGCGAGACCGTGATCATGAGATGGGGGACACATGACGACGCGCGACGAATCGGAAGCCGTTCCGGACGGACCGGGCGCCCCGATTGGTCCGGTCAGCCCGGCTGTTGGTCTGGACGGGCCGACTGCCGGCCCGGACGATCCGGACAGCCCGCAGGACGCTGCGAAGCCTCGGCGGAGCCGCCTGAGGGGGCGGCCCGCCGCCGCCGTGGCCGGCGTTCTCGTCGGAGTGCTGATCGGGGCCGGGGGCATGGCCTGGCAGGCGGGCGCGCTGCCCTTCCTGGAGGAGCAGAAGGCCTGCTGGGGCGCGTTCTCCCAGCAGGAACAGGCCGCGCTCATGCCGGACTTGGACGGCCCGGTGTGGTCCGACCAGCTTCCCGGCGGCGACCGGAAGCTGACGACGGAGGCCCCTGGGGGCGAATGCCGTATCGGCAAGACCGAGGGACTCCGGAACTGGTCGGTCACCGTACGCGTGCAGCAGCTCGGTGACGACGAGTTCGCGGACGAGGAAGGGCCGGCGTGGGCCGGGAGGCTGTCGTCCGAGATGACCTCGTTCGGCAGTGGCAGCAGCATCGGCATGACCTCACCGACACAGGCATGGCGGGAGGTTCCGGAGAGCTGCCTCCGCGGGGACGGCACCGGCGAACACGAGGCCCCGCACGTTGTCGAGATGACCCGGGCCAACGGTGCCCGCTTGTCGCAGGACGACGCCCCCGCCCAGCGCGCGATGGCACGGGCCGTCACCGACGTCACCAACGCCGCGATGCGCGAGATGGATTGCAAGGGCACACTCCCCGCGCCCGGCAAGCTCTCCGCGCGGCCGGAAGGGAAGGGGGCACAAAAGGACCGGCTCTGCGGCATCGAGGGGCTCGGCTGGCCCCGCGGCCTCAAGAACCCGCCGAAGGTGGAGCTGACCAGTACGGGCCCGTCCGGTGCCGGCGTCCGGACCTGTGAGGTCACCGACTTCAACTTCGACGGGGATCAGACACGCTTCACCACCATCGCGGACCCTCGTCTCGCCCAGATCTACGAGAACGCGGCGCTGAACGGCGGCCCCGAGATCGAACGGGCCGGATCGGACAGGGACTTCGGGACGCTGGGCAGCACCCTAACCGTCTTCATGGCGACGAAGTGCCCCACGGGGGACGTGGCGTTCGTCGCCCGGCCGCGGAAGGGCATGGAGAACGAGAGCGGGCGGCAGGCCGTACGGGAGATGTTCCCGCGCTATGTCGAGGCCGAGGCGGAACGCGTGGGCTGCGGACATGTGCGGGTGAAGATGCCCGACGCGGCGGACTGAAGTGGGCCCCGGGCTGCCGCCCGGTCACGGTTCCGCGCGCCGGGCGGAGCCGGCAAGCCTGTGGGCCTTCCGGATTTCTGGAACTCGTTCTATGTTGCGCGCACTTCATCCCTGGCGGACCTCTACCGAGGAGCGTGCGGAGCATGGCGGGCAAGGCCTTCATCGTCGGCGTCGGAATGACCGCGTTCGCGAAGCCCGAGTCACGGGACTGGCAGTACTGGGACATGGCGCGGGAGGCGGGCGGTGACGCGCTCGCCGATGCGGGCATCCCCTACGGGCTCGTCGAACAGGCCCCGGTGGGCTACTGCTTCCAGGCGTCCACGGCGGGCCAGCGCGCCGTGTACGAGCTGGGGCTGACCGGCATCCCCGTCTACAACGTCAACAACAACTGCGCCACGGGATCGACGGCCCTGATGATGGCCCGGCAGTTCGTCGCGTCCGGGATGAACGACTGCGTGCTCGCGCTCGGCTTCGAGAAGATGAAGAAGGGCGCGCTGGGCGGCGGTTCGGACGGCGGCGACTTCGCCACCTCGCCGGTGGCGCGGCACTACGGCGTGATGGCGGAGCGGCACGGCTTCGAGATGACACCGCCCACCGCGCAGATCTTCGGCAACGCGGCCCGTGAGCACATGGAGCGGTACGGCACGACGGCCGAGCAGCTCGCCGCCGTCGGCGAGAAGAACCACCGGCACTCGGCCGGCAACTCCCGCGCGCAGTTCCGCGACGTCTACACGCGGGACGAGATCCTCGGGTCCCGGACGGTGCACGAGCCGCTGACGAAGCTGCAGTGCTCGCCGACGTCCGACGGCGCGGCCGCGGCCGTCGTCGTCTCCGAACGCTTCGTGGCCGAACACGGCCTCGCCGACCGTGCGGTGGAGATCGCCGGGCAGGCGATGACGACGGACTCCGAGGAGTCCTTTGCGTCCGGCTCGTGCATCGACGTCGTCGGCAAGCCGATGTCCCGGGACGCGGCGCGGCAGGTGTATGAGGAGTCCGGGCTCGGCATCGAGGACGTCGGCGTCGTCGAGCTGCACGACTGCTTCTCCGTCAACGAGCTGCTGACCTATGAGGCGTTGGGCATGTGCGGCGACGGCGAGTCCGGGAAGCTCGTCGCCGACGGCGGGACGACGTACGGGGGCCGCTGGGTGGTCAACCCCTCCGGCGGGCTCATCTCCAAGGGGCACCCGCTGGGCGCGACGGGGCTCGCCCAGTGTGCCGAACTCACCTGGCAGCTGCGCGGCGAGGCGGGCCCGCGCCAGGTGCCCGGGGCCCGCGTGGGGCTCGCGCACAACATCGGGCTGGGCGGCGCCGCGGTGGTCACGATGCTTTGCCGCGGCTGACGCGCGGCGGGCGGCACGGTGGGGGTGCGCCGTTTTGTGTGGCCTCGGGCCAGCGTCGAGCGGCTCAGCTCCCGCTGGGGTTTGCGCAGTTCCCCGCGCCCCTTACGGGACTTGCGCCCTCTACGGGACTTGCGCCCTCTACGGGACTTGCGACCACCCTTACGGGGCTTGCTGAGTGCCGGTCCTAGGACTTGAGGACCGGGCCCTCCGCCTCCGCCCGTCCGCCGAAAATCCCGCTGTGCGCTGTCAGTGGCGGATGCGAGCATGTCGGTCATGGCCCAGTCGTCCCCTCCCACCAGCCCCGTGTCCGGAAAGCCCGCCAGGAAGCCGGCCCGCCTCTGGGCGGTCGTTCTCGCCGCGTGCGCCGGACAGTTCCTCGTCGTCCTCGATGTGTCCGTGGTCAATGTCGCGCTGCCCTCGATGCGCGCGGACCTCGGCATGAGCGGCGCGGGGCTGCAGTGGGTGGTGAACGCCTACACCCTCACCTTCGCCGGGTTCATGCTGCTCGGCGGGCGGGCCGGTGACCTCTTCGGGCGGAAGCGAATATTCCTCGCGGGGCTCGGCCTGTTCACCCTGGCCAGCCTCGGCGGCGGGCTCGCGCAGGAGCCCTGGCAGCTGCTCGTGGCGCGCACGGTGCAGGGCATGGGCGCCGCCGTGCTCGCGCCCTCGACGCTGACGATCCTCACCACCGCCTTCCCCGAGGGCCCCGCGCGCACCCGCGCGATCGGCACCTGGACGGCGGTCGGTGCGGGCGGCGGCGCCGCGGGCGGACTCGTCGGCGGAGTGCTGACCGACGTCCTCTCCTGGCGCTGGGTGCTGCTGATCAACGTGCCGGTCGGCGCGCTGGTGCTGCTGGCCGCGGCGCTGTGGATATCCGAGAGCCGGGACCGCGGTGCGCGGCGCCGGCTGGACGCGCCCGGCGCGCTGCTGATCACCGTCGGCCTCGGCACGCTGGCGTACGGCATCGTGCAGACCGAGTCGGCGGGCTGGACGTCGGCGGAGGCGCTGCTGCCGCTGGTGATCGGGCTGGTGCTGCTCGCCCTGTTCGTCGCCGTCGAGTCCCGTACGCCGTCGCCGCTGGTGCCGCTGCGGCTGTTCAAGGTGCGGTCGGTCTCCGCTGCCAACTTCGCCATGTTCGTGTGCGGCGCCGCCATGTTCTCGATGTGGTATTTCATGTCGCTCTACATGCAGAACGTGCTGCACTACACGCCGATCCAGGCCGGCCTGGGCTTCATGCCGCAGTCCGTCAGCATCATCATCGGCTCCAAGGCGGCGCCCCGGCTGATGCAGCGCATCGGCAGCAGGAACCTCGCCGTGACCGGCGCACTGATCGCCTGCGTCGGCTACGTGTGGCAGAGCACCATGCACGCCGGAGGCAGCTATCCGGCCACGGTGCTCGGCCCGGGCATCCTGATGGCCCTCGGCATCGGCCTGGCCTCCACCCCGCTGGCCACCTCCGCCACCCAGGGCGCGTCCGCCGAGGACGCCGGGCTCGTCTCCGGAGTGGTCAACACCTCGCGGACGATGGGCGGTTCGCTGGGTCTGGCTGTGCTGTCGACGGTGGCCGCGGCCCGGATCGGCAGCGGCGGCGAGGACCCGGCCGCGCTCGCCTCCGGCTACGGCGCGGCGTTCGGACTCGGCGCGGCGTTCCTGTTCGGCTGTGCCATATTCATGTTCTTCGCGCTGCCGAGGGAGCGGCGGAGCGAGCACCACAGCCGTCCCGAACAGCAGAGGAAGACCGCGGATGTCGCCGGCAGCTGACCCCTCCACGCCGCCCGCCGCCCAGCCCTCCACGCCGCCCGCCGCCCAGCCCTCCACGCCACCCGCCGGCCAGCCCTCCGCCCCGTCCGTGCCGTTTCCCGGCACCGGCCGCCGCGTCCTGGTCAGCGGGGCCTCCCGCGGCCTGGGGCGGGCGCTGGCCCGGGAGTTCGCGCGCAACGGCGACCGGGTCGCGGTGCACTACGGCAGCCGTCGCGCGGAGGCCGAGCAGACCCTCGCGTCGCTGCCGGGGGAGGGGCACCGGCTCATCGGCGCCGACCTGTCCGAGCCGGCCGGCGCCGCGAGTCTCGCCGAGGAGGCGGCACACGCGCTCGGCGGCCTCGACGTGCTGGTCAACAACGCCGCGGTGAACACCCCGCACCCGCCCGCCAGTTCCTCGTTCGAGGAGTGGACCGCCGCCTGGCAGCAGCACACCGCCGTCAATCTCCTCGGCACCGCTCACCTCAGCCATCAGGCGGCGCAGCACATGATCAACCAGGGGAGCGGCGGGCGGATCGTCAACATCGGCTCGCGCGGCGCCTTCCGCGGCGAGCCCGACCACCCCGCGTACGGCGCCACCAAGGCAGCCGTGCACGCCCTCGGCCAGTCGCTGGCGGTGGCCCTCGCCCCGTACGGCATCGCCGTGGCCTCCGTCGCGCCCGGCTTCTTCGAGACGGAACGGGTCGCGGACCGGCTGCACGGTGCCGCGGGCGAGGCGGTCCGCGCCCAGAGCCCGTTCGGGCGGGTGGCGCAGCCCGAGGAGATCGCGGCCGCCGTGCTGTGGCTGGCCTCGCCGCAGGCCGAGTGGAGCTCCGGCACCGTGCTCGACCTCAACGGCGCCTCTTACCTGCGCACTTGAGCCGGAGGCCGGGTCGCCCCCGGGCCCGCATCCCACCCGCATCTGGCCCGCATCCCAACCGCATCCGGTCCGCACCCCACCGACATCCGTCCCGTACCCCAACCGCATCGCACCCGCCCCCGGGTCCGTGCGCGGACGACGCCAGGGGCCGCCGACGGGCCGGGCGCCGCGGGTCTTCCCATGTTCCGGGCCGTGCGTTATACAGGAGCGCGTCGGTTAGAACGTGTTCTCATTCGGGCACGTTCCGCCGTCCCCATGCGACCCCGGCCCGACCGACGGTGCGGACGGCCGGGCCGGGGTCCCCGCCCGTCGTCCCGTACGCCAAGGGAGCGCCGCTGCCATGCCCATTGACGCCGCGAAAGCCGTCGCCTCCGAGCCGCAGACCGCCACCATCGCGTGGGACCAGAAGGACGTGCAGCTCTACCACTTGGGCCTCGGCGCGGGCATCCCCGCAGCCGACCCGCAGGAGCTGCGTTACACCCTGGAGAGCAAGCTGCACGTGCTGCCCAGCTTCGCCACCGTCGCGGGCGGCGGCATGGCCTTCGCGGGCGGGCTCGCCGGTTCCGGCATCGAGATCGACCTGGCGGCGGTGCTGCACGGCAGCCAGCGCATCGACACGCACCGCACGATCCCCGTACAGGGCGAGGCCACCTCGTCCTCCAAGGTCGCCGCGGTGTACGACAAGGGCAAGGCAGCCGTCGTCGTACTGCGTACCGAAGTGGCCGACTCCGACGGCCCGTTGTGGACGGGTGAGAGCCAGCTCTTCATCCGCGGCGCGGGCGGCTTCGGCGGCGAACGCGGCCCCTCCGAACGGATGGAGCTGCCGGACCGCGCCCCCGACCGCACGGTCGAGTGCCCCATCCGCGAGGACCAGGCCCTGCTCTACCGCCTCTCCGGGGACTCCAACCCGCTGCACGCCGACCCGGAGTTCGCCAAGCTCGCCGGTTTCGACAAGCCGATCCTGCACGGGCTCTGCTCGTACGGGATGGCCCTGAAGGCCGTCGTCGACTCGGAGTTGGACGGCGACGTGGCACGGGTGAAGAGCTACGCCACGCGCTTCGCGGGTGTGGTGTATCCGGGCGAGACCCTGCGTGTCCGCATGTGGAAGCTCGATGCGGGCCGCATCCAGGTGACGGCCACGGCAGCCGAGCGGGACGACGCGCCGGTGCTGGCCGACACCGTGATCGAGCACAGCTGACACCGCGACAGCTGACACGCCGACCGAAAGCTGTCACCCCCGGACACCCGTCACCACCCCACAACTGAAGCCCGCACCACGGAAGTTCCGCACCACGGAAGTCCCGCACCGCCGATGTCCGCGTAGCCCGCCCCGGGAGAGGAGCCGCTCCGTGCGCGCAGCCGTACTGCACGAGACAGGTCAGGACAAGCTCGACGTGCTCGACGACGTCGAAGCGGTGGGCTTCGGCCCCGGCAAGGTGAAGCTCCGGATGAAGGCGACCGGGCTGTGCCATTCGGACCTCTCCGCGATGAGCGGGGTGCTGCCGCAGCCCGCGCCGTTCATCCCGGGCCACGAGGGCGCCGGCGAGATCACGGAGGTGGGGGAGGGGGTCACGCATCTGTCGCCCGGCGACCGGGTGCTGATGTGCTGGCTGCCCGCCTGCAACAACTGTCCGGCGTGCAAGCGCGGTCAGCGCCACCTGTGCCTGACGGGCTTCCTGAACGCCGGGACGCCCAACTTCCGGCGTGCCGATGGCGACGTCTTCGGCTTCTGCGGCACCGGTACCTTCGCGGAGGAAGTCGTCGTCGACGCGGCCTGCGCGGTGCCGGTGCCCGACGATGTGCCCTTCGAGATCGCCGCGCTGATCGGCTGCGGCGTCACCACGGGCCTGGGCGCGGCCTTCAACACGGCGAAGGTGGAAGCGGGTTCGTCCGTCGCCGTGATCGGCTGCGGCGGCGTCGGTATCAGCACCATCCAGGGGGCGCGGGCCTGTGGCGCCGCGCAGATCGTCGCCGTCGACCCGGTCGCCACGCGCCGGGAGGCGGCGCTGCGGTTCGGCGCGACGGAGGCCGTCTCCCCGGACGAACTCGCCGACGCCAAACGGCGGATCACCGCCGACGAGGGCTTCGACTACGTCTTCGAGGTCGTCGGCAAGTCCGCGACGGTCCGTACGGCGTACGACACGACCCGGCGCGGCGGCACCCTCTGCGTCGTCGGCGCGGGTGCGGCCGACGACCAGCTCCAGATCAACATGTTCGAGCTGTTCTTCGACGAGAAGCGCATCCTGCCGTCGCTGTACGGCGGCGGGGACGTGCTCCGCTCGTACGAACGCGCCATCGCGCTCTGGCGGTCCGGCCGCATCGACCTGGAGAACCTCATCACCCACCGGGTCCGCTTCGAGGACATCAACGAGGCGATCAGCCAGATGCGCAGCGGCGAAGCGCTCAGGACATGCATCGAACTGTGACAAGGACCGCGTGACACCGCACGCATGACGCCGCAAGCGTGACCCGGAACGCGTGACCCGGAACGCGTGACCCGGAACGCCTGACCCCGTGCCGCCCGGCCGGTACGGGGCCCCAACCCCCTCTCGTGAGGAGACCGTTGCATGTCGTTGCAGGGCAGGACAGCCGTCGTCACCGGCGCCGGGCGCGGGCTCGGGCGGGCCGAGGCGCTGGAACTGGCGCGGCTCGGCGCGAACGTCGTCGTCAACGACTTCGGCCAGGCCGGGCGGGACGGCTCCGGCGAGCCGACGGCCGCGCCCGCCGAGGACGTGGCCGCCGAGATCCGCGCGGCCGGCGGGAACGCCACGGCGCACCTCGGCGACGTCGCCGACTTCGACGAGGCGGGCGCGCTCGTCCAACTGGCCGTCGACACCTACGGATCGTTCGACATCCTGGTCAACAACGCGGGCATCCTGCGCGACCGGATGGTCTTCTCCATGACGGAGGAGGAGTGGGACTCCGTCATCCGCGTCCACCTCAAGGGGCACTTCAACACGACCCACTTCGCGGCGGCGCACTGGCGCGCCCGCTCCAAGGCGGACGGCGGGCCGGTCTACGGGCGGATCGTCAACACCTCGTCCGAGGCGTTCGTCGCCGGATCGCCGGGGCAGCCCAACTACGCGGCGGCGAAGGGCGGAATCGTCGGGCTGACCACGTCGACGGCCGCCGCGCTCGCCAAGTACGGGGTGACGGCCAACGCCATCTGCCCCCGGGCCCGTACCCGGATGACGGAGGACGTGTTCCAGGGCTTCGCCGCCCCGGACGACGGGGTGGACCCGCTCGCCCCGGAACATGTCTCCCCGCTGGTCGGCTACTTGGCGTCACCCGCCGCCGCGAAGGTCAACGGGCAGCTGCTCGTCGTGCACGGCGGCATGGTGGCGCTGCTCGAACGTCCCCGGGTGGCGGCGAAGTTCGACGCGACGTCGGACGTCTTTACCTTCGAGGACCTCGACAAGCAGCTCACCCCGCACTTCGACGGGCTGCAGCCGCACGAGACCTTCGCGGCGGGCGAGGTGCTCGGCCTCAAGAAGGGCTGAGCCTCAAAAGGGCTGATTCCCAAGGAGTCCCGAGGATTCCAAAGGAGCCTCAAGAAAGGCGCTGAGCCGCGAGAAGGGCCGAACCCTTCACGGGGCGCCGGTCAGGCGGCGGTACCGGTCTGCCGGGCCTGTCCGCCGGCCGACTGGCCGGCGTCCTGTGCGGGACGGCGGTGCTTTCCCTGTGTGGACCCCGCGGCCTCCTCCGAGACGGCGGCCGGTCCCCTGTGCTTCCCCCGCGCCGATTCTTCGTGGCCGGGGGCTTCGGTCTGGGTCTCGGACATCAGATCAGTAACTCCGTGGATCTCATTGCTGCCGTCGTACCCGGCGAGAGTTTACCGAGATCCACGATCTTCGTTCACCCGGTCCGGGCAGCCAGTGGTGCTTCCTGAAGAGGGACCGGAGTGCATTGCGCAGAGCGGTCCGCGATGAGTCCGTTTTCCCGGTCCGTGTCCGTTGAATCGCGCTGTTGTACGGCCGTGACATCTTTCGCCGCGACCTCTTGCGCAGCGGTGCCTTCCGCTTGCACGGCGGCGCCCTCCGCGGCGCGGTCCGAAGCGCTCCCGGCCCACAACTCCCGTACGGCGCCCGGCTCCCCGCCGGCTTCCGCTTCCGCGCCAGCGCGTTCCGGATCGGGCACCCGCACCCGGGCCACCCCGCACGGCGTGTGCTCCGTCACGTACGGCAGGCGGAGTTCACCGTCCTCCGTCACCAGACCGTGCCCCGTCAGCCAGCCGTCGGGCGCTGCGACATGACGCAGCGTCCGCAGGAGCGGCTGCCACACGGCGAGCCGCGGCCCGCCGCCGTCCGCGCCGGCCTCCTCGTCGTACAGGGCGACCGTGCAGTGCTCCGGCAGCAGCGTCTGCCGGGGCTGCATCGCGAACGGGGTCAGCCGCGAACCGGCCGGGCTCAGCGCCTCCGGGAAGCGCACCGGCCGGTGACTGCCCAGCACGCCCCAGCCGAGCCGCTCCTCACCGGGCGCGTCCGAGCGCAGGAGCAGCAGACCGCTGTCCGGGTCGGCGAGCAGCAGCCGGTCGTCGCTGTCCTCGGTGATCTGCAGCAGCGGGCTGACCTCGCCGCCGCGCTCCAGGTCGATGACGACGGTCTTGGTGATGCCGGTGGCCGCGTCGGTGCGGTCCAGCGCGAGCAGCCGGCCGCGCCGGTCCAGCCACGCGCCGCCGGTGCACCGGCCGAGCAGGGTGGCGACGGGTTCCGGGCGGCCCGAGCCGCTGCCGGCGACCAGCCAGACGCCGGTGATCTCCCGCTGTCCTGTGGTGGGCGCCGGCGCCAGGGCGTACGCGCGCTGCCCGCACGGGGCGGGCGGCAGCAGGCTCAGCGACTCCGACTCGACGGCGCCGAGCGGCAGTTCGCCCGTACCGGGCCCGGTCGGATAGAGCAGCGCGAGCACGTACCGCTGCGGGGTGCGGCGCGCGATCAGCACCCGGCCGTCGGCCAGCGGCAGCAGCAGGCTGTCCGCCTCCTCCGGCTGCGCACCGGGCAGCGGGACGGCATACGGCTCGGGCCCGTCCAGCGTCCACCGCTCGGGGAACCGCGCGTCCGCCATCCGCGCCGCGTACGAGCCGTCGGCCGCGACGGCGAATCGGGAAGGGGCAGCAGGGGCACAGACAGTCATCTTGCGATCACCTCCAGTGGGAAGTTAGAGCTCGTACTCCCGCCCGAACAACGAGAGTTGAAACCCTTCACACGGACGGGTGGCACGCCCCCGCTTCCGCCCCCGGCGCCCCGCGCCATATGTTCCACCCCGCCTCCGCTCCGCCCTCCGCGACGCGCCGCCCTCCCGGAAGCGGACCCGCACGGGCCCCGGGACGGACCCGTACGGCACCCGCGGCCGGTCCCGTACGGCATCCGCGACGGTCCCGTACGGGGCACATACGGAGCCCGTACGGGACTCGTCCGGAACCCGTACGGGACGCGGCTCGACGGTCGGCACGGCGTGGCAGGTAGCCTTTCGTACGTGCCTGCACTCTCCGATGTCATCGCCGCGCTGGACGCTCTCTGGCCCCGCGACCGCGCCGAGCAGTGGGACGCCGTCGGTACCGTCTGCGGGGATGTCGCGGATCCGGACGCCGAGGTGACCCGCGTCCTGTTCGCCGTGGATCCCGTCCAGCAGATCGCCGACGAGGCCGTCGCGCTCGGCGCCGAGCTGCTCGTGACGCACCACCCGCTGTATCTGCGCGGGACGACGACCGTCGCGTCGGACTCCTTCAAGGGCCGTGTCGTGCACACCTTGATCAAGAACGATGTCGCGCTGCACGTCGCGCACACGAACGCCGACACCGCCGACCCCGGCGTCTCCGACGCCCTCGCCGGCGCGCTCGGCCTCCGCGTCACGGCGCCGCTCGTGCCGGATCCCACGGACCCGGAGGGCCGTCGCGGCCTCGGCAGGATCTGCGAGCTCGATCAGCCGCTCCCGCTGCGGGAGTTCGCCGCGCTCGTCGCGGCGCGGCTGCCGTACACCGCGCAGGGCGTCCGAGCCGCGGGCGACCCGGACGGCATGATCCGTACGGTCGCCGTGTCCGGCGGTTCCGGCGACGGCCTGTTCGACCAGGTGCGCGCCGCGGGCGTCGACGCGTACGTCACGGCGGATCTGCGCCACCACCCCGCTTCGGAGGCGCGCGAGCACTCCCCGCTCGCGCTGGTCGACGCCGCGCACTTCGCCACCGAGTGGCCGTGGTGCGAGCAGGCGGCGGCCCAGCTCGACGCGATTTCGGACCGGAACGGCTGGGGCCTGCGCACGCATGTCTCCCGTACGATCACCGACCCGTGGACGGCGCACGCGGCATCCGCCGCCACCCACCACGGAACCCACACCGATGTCCCCGACACCATGACCACGGGAGCCCCCAACTGAACGCCGAGCCCGCCGATCAGATCCGCCTGCTCGATGTCCAGGCGCTCGACACCCGCCTGACGCAGCTGGCACACAAGCGCAGGACGCTCCCCGAGCACGAGGAGCTCCAGACGCTGGAGGGCGATCTCGCCCAGCTGCGGGACCTGCTGGTCGCCGCGCAGACCGAGGAGAGCGACACCGCTCGCGAGCAGACCAAGGCGGAGCAGGACGTCGACCAGGTGCGCCAGCGTGCCGCCCGGGACCAGCAGCGGCTGGACGCCGGCGTCGTCACGACCCCGAAGGACCTGGAGAACCTGCAGAGCGAGATCGCCTCGCTCGCCAAGCGGCAGGGCAACCTGGAGGACGTGGTCCTCGAGGTGATGGAGCGTCACGAGTCGGCCGCCGAGCGCGCCACCGAACTGGCGCAGCGCGTCGAGTCCGTGCAGGCCAAGGCGGCGGACGCGATGAGCCGCCGGGACGAGGCGCTGGCCGCCATCGACGAGCAGGCCGCCGCGGTGAAGAAGGAGCGCGAGGAGACGGTCACCGGAGTCCCGGCCGACCTGCTCAAGCTGTACGAGAAGATCCGCGAGCAGCAGGGCGGCGTCGGCGCGGCCAAGCTCTTCCAGCGGCGCTGCGAGGGCTGCCGGCTGGAGCTCAACATCACCGAGATGAACGACGTCCGCGAGGCTCCCGCGGACTCCGTGCTGCGCTGCGAGAACTGCCGCCGGATCCTCGTCCGTACGCCGGAGTCGGGCCTGTGAGCGGTACGGGAGACAGCCGTACGTTCATCGTCGAGGCGGACGGCGGCTCACGCGGCAACCCGGGCCCCGCGGGGTACGGCGCGGTCGTCCTGGACGCGGCGACGGGGGAAACCCTGCGCGAGACCGCGGAGTTCATCGGGAAGGCGACGAACAATGTCGCCGAGTACAAGGGCCTGGTGGCCGGGTTGCGCGCGGCCGGCGAGCTGGACCCGGAGGCCTCCGTGCTGGTGCGGATGGACTCCAAGCTCGTCATCGAGCAGATGTCGGGCCGCTGGAAGATCAAGCACCCGGACATGCAGCCGCTCGCCGCGGAGGCGAAGCGCGTCTTCCCGCAGGACGCCGTCACGTACGAGTGGATTCCGCGGGAGAAGAACAAGCACGCCGACCGGCTCGCCAACGAGGCGATGGACGCGGGCAAGCGCGGCGAGAAGTGGTCGCCGTCCGACTCCACGGCCGAGCTGGAGGCGTCCGCGAGCCGGCCCGCCGATGTGACGGCGGAGCCGGTCAAGCAGGCCGCGGCCGCCAAGCAGGCCGGGACCGCCGGGGAACAGGGTACGGAGCAGGCGGCCAAGCCGGCCCCGGTGCGCAACGGCTGGGGCCCGGACCTGGGCACGCCCAGCACGTTCGTGCTGCTGCGGCACGGCGAGACGGTGCTGACACCGGAGAAGCGCTTCTCCGGCAGCGGCGGCACCGACCCCGAACTGTCCGCCGTGGGCCGCCGCCAGGCCCGCGCCGTCGCCGACGCGCTCGCGGCGCGCGGCACCGTACAGGCCGTCGTCAGCTCCCCGCTGCGCCGCTGCCAGGAGACGGCGGCGACGATCGCCGAGGCGACGGGTCTCGACGTGCGGATCGAAGAGGGGCTGCGCGAGACGGACTTCGGCGCCTGGGAGGGTCTCACCTTCGGTGAGGTCCGGGAGCGCTACCCGGAGGACCTGGAGGCATGGCTGGCGTCGCCGGACGCCGAACCGACGGACGGCGGCGAGAGTTTCGCGGCCGTCGCACAGCGCGTCCAGCTGTCCCGCGACAAGCTGCTGGCCCGCTACCCCGGCAAGAAGGTCCTCCTCGTCACGCACGTGACGCCGGTCAAGACCCTGGTGCGGCTGGCGCTCGACGCGCCCCCGGAGGCGCTGTTCCGCATGGAGCTGTCCGCCGCCTCCCTGTCCGCCGTCGCCTACTACGCGGACGGCAACGCGTCGGTGCGGCTGCTGAACGACACCGGCCACCTGCGCTGACCGGCACCGGCCACCGGCGCTGACCCACGGCCCGCAAGGCTCCACGAGCCCGTGATCCAACACCCTTGGATCACGGGCTCGTTGCTGTGCGGCTGCCCGACAGGGGGCTGTGCGCTGCGGTGGAGCAAAAGCTGTGCAAAGCGTTGACCACCTACCGTCTGGTCGGTACGTTCTCCGCACTTCACCGCACGACTGCGTCACCATCCCCCACGCGTCCCCGCCGTCGCACCCACCGGAGTGTGCAGACATGGCCACCGCACCATCCGCACCGTCCCCCGCACAGGGAAACCGCCGCAGAGTCGCCACCGCCGCGGCCGCCGCCTCGGCGGTCGAGTGGTACGACTACTTCATCTTCGGCATCGCCGCGGCCCTCGTGCTCGGCGACAAGTTCTTCCCCTCGACCAACCCGGTCGCCGAAGTCCTGTCCGCCTTCGCCACGTTCGCCGTCGGCTTCCTCGCCCGCCCCCTCGGCGGCGTCATCGCCGGCCAGCTCGGCGACAAGCGGGGCCGCAAGCCGATGCTCGTCCTGGCGCTGGTCCTGATGGGCCTGTCCACGCTCGCCATCGGACTGCTCCCCTCGTACGAGAGCATCGGCATCGCCGCGCCCCTGCTGCTGGTGCTGCTGCGCGTCCTCCAGGGCCTCGCCGTGGGCGCCCAGTGGGGCGGGGCCATGCTGATGGCCACCGAGTACGCGCCGGAGGGCAAGCGCGGACTGTACGGCAGCCTCGTCCAACTCGGCGTCCCCATCGGCGTGGTGACGGCCAACGTCGCCTTCCTCCTCTCCGAGGCCCTCACCACCGACCAGTCCTTCGCGGCCTGGGGCTGGCGGATACCCTTCGCGGCCGGCGTCCTCGTACTGCTGCTCGCCTGGTACATCCACACCCGCGTGGAGGAGACCCCCGCGTTCCGCGAGGCCGAACGGAAGCTCGCGCAGCAGGAGAAGGGCGCCATCGAGCAGCGTTCGCCGCTGCGCACCATCCTGCGCAGCCACATGGGCACGGTGCTGCTCGCCGGCGGCTCGTTCGCCGTCAACACGGCGACGTTCTACATCCTCATCACGGGCGTCCTCGACTACACGACCCGCGAACTCGGCATGCAGCGCGGCTCGGTGCTGATGGTCTCCATGCTGGTGAGCATGACGCAGTTCGTGATGATCCCGCTGGCGGCGGCGCTCTCCGACCGCGTCGGCCGGCTGCCGGTCTACGCGGCGGGCGCGATCGGCCTGTTCGTCTGGGCCGTGCCGATGTTCCTGCTCATCGACAGCACCTCACTGTGGCTGCTGGGCGTCGGCACGTTCGTGTGCAGCTGCTTCCTCAGCATCATGTACGGGCCCCAAGCCGCCCTGTTCGCCGAGCTGTTCACGGCGGAGATGCGGTACACGGGCGCGTCGCTCGGCTACCAGATCAGCGCCGTACTGGGCGGCGGACTCGCCCCGTTCCTCATGGTGCTGCTGCTGGAACTGGCGGGCACGTCCCTGGCCGTCTCCGGCTACATCATGTTCCTCGCCGTGGTCGCGCTCGGCTCCATCGCCGTCCTGGCCCGGCGGGCACGGGAGCGGGAGCGCGCCGAGAGCGCGCAGCAGCCGGCCCCGGAAACGGCGTAACTCCCGGCCTCCGCGCCGCGATTCACCGCGGCGCGGAGGCGCGCGGGGCGTACGCGCCGACCGTGCGGCTGCGGTCCCGCCGAGGGATTGCGCAGTTCCCCGCGCCCCTTTCGGGGCTCGACGAGCCCGGCCGTACGGTTGCGGTTCCGCTGTGGGTTTGCGCAGTTCCCCGCGCCCCTTTCGGGGGCTCAGGCGCGCAGCGCGGCGGCTCCGGCGGCGAGGGTCTGGACGCGGTCCCAGTCCTTCGCCGCCAGCGCGTCAGCGGGAAGCATCCACGTGCCGCCCACGCAGCCGACGTTGGGCAGCGCCAGATAGCCGGCGGCCTTCGCCTCGTCGATGCCGCCCGTCGGGCAGAACCGGGCCTGCGGCAGCGGCGACGCCAGCGACTTCAGATACGGCTTCCCGCCCGCGGCCTCCGCGGGGAAGAACTTCATCTCCGTCACGCCGTTCTCCAGCAGCGCGACGACCTCCGACGTGGTGGAGACGCCCGGCAGGAACGGCACACCGGAGTCCTGCATCGAGCCCAGCAGCCGGTCCGTCCAGCCGGGGCTGACCAGGAAGCGCGAACCCGCCGCGACCGCGGTACGCACCTGCTCCGGCGTGATGACCGTGCCGGCGCCGACCACGGCCTCCGGCACCTCCTCGGCGATCGCCCGGATCGCCTCCGGCGCCTCCTTCGTCCGCAGCGTCACCTCGATCGCGGGCAGCCCGCCCGCGACGAGCGCCCGCGCGAGGGGTACGGCGTCGGCGGCGTCATGGATGACGACGACCGGGACGACAGGAGCGAGATCGAGCACAGAGGCGGACGGCGCGGCCGAGGATGCGGAGGTCATGCCACCATCCTGCCCCCACGCCACACACGCCGCAACGCCCGTTGCGCAGAGTGCAACGAGCAAACCCAGGGGCGCGGGGAACTGCGCAAACCCCAGCGGAACCGCACCCGCCCCACGCCGGCAACAGGTCACACAAGGGCGGCCGTACAAGCGGCTTGCCCGCGGAGCGCTAAAGCTCCGTGACCACCACGTCCAGCTGCCACGGCTTCCCCGCCTTCGCCGGCGCGGCCTCCTCCACCGTGTGACCGAGCCCGCGCAGCTCCTCCGCCAGCGCCGCGGGCGACGCCGGTTCGGCCCCCGCCTCCAGCAGCGCCCGTACGATCCGCCCCTTCGTCGCCTTGTTGAAGTGGCTGACGACCGACCGCTTTTCGACCCCGTCCACCGTCTTCGACTGCAGCACCCGCACCGTCGCGGTGCGCTCCGCGAGCTCGCCCTTCGGCTTCCACATGTTCGCGTACGCCGTCGACCGCAGGTCCAGCACGAGTCCCTTCCCGGCCCGGGCCGGCAGCACCTCCTCCAGCGGCCCCCGCCAGTACGCCCCCAGCCCGCCGATCCCCGGCAGCTTCACCCCGCCCGAGCACCGGTACGACGGGATCCGGTCCGCCGTACCCACCACACCCCACAGGCCGGAGAACACCAGCAGTTGCCGCGCCGCCCGCTTCTTCGCCGCCGCGCTCAGCGTCGACAGCCCCAGCGCGTCGTACAGCACGCCGGTGTAGATCTCACCGGCGGGCCGCGCCGGCGCCTCCCGCAGTGCCGCGTTCTTCGCGACCTCGCCGCGCAGCCCCTCGCTCAGCCCGAGCACCTCGCGCGCCTTCTCCTCGTCGCCCGAGCACAGCGACACCAGTTCGCCCAGCACCGCCTCGCGGGCCGGCGCCAGTTCGGGCAGCGACAGCTTCTCCAGGTCGAGCGGGGCTCCCTTGTTCCCCTCGGCCTTCCCCTCGGACGGCGGCAACAGCACGAGCACGGTCGGTCTCCTTCGTACGTACGGATCGGCGCACCGCCCAGCAGCGTATGCGTTCACCCGCGCACACAGAGACCGGGCCGGTCCGCGTCATGCGCGGACCGGCCCGGCCGGGTGAACCCTCAGTGCGACAGGTCAGTCGCCGTCGCCGCCGCCGAAGAGACCTTCGTCGTCGTCATCGTCGGAGAACTTGCCCGCCTCCGAGTCGGTGGCGTTCGTGGCGCCGACGTTGTTGTGGGCGTCCACGCCGGTCTCGTCGCTGACGGAGAGACCCTGGTGCTGGGTGGCGTTGCTGAACGTCTCCTGGTCGATGAACTCGCCGCTGCCGTCTGCCTGGGCGGTGGCGGCCCCCGCGAGGCCGAGGCCCACGATGGCGGCGCTGACAAAGGCGGTGCGGATGGTCTTACGCATGGGGAATTCCTCCCGGGTCGAATGCATGTAAGACCAACCGTGACCATGCGACACGCCGGTCGCCACGCGGAATGCTCCATTCGGTAATTGCCCCCTCACGCAGCGGAACGAGCGTGCGGGGGCGGTCGGTTGCTGTCGCGCTCTCCGCACGCACAGAGGACGGGCCGGTTCGCACTGTGCGAACCGGCCCGTCCATGCGGGGCGTTGGGGCCGTGGATCAGCCGAGGTCCCCGTCGTTGTCCCAGTGGGAGGCGCCCGAACCGTCGTCGGTCGCGCTGCCGCCGCCGTTGCTCCAGGTGGTGGTCAGACCGTAGGGGGTGATGGAGCCCGAACCCTGGGTGCCCCAGGACTGGCTGGTGGAGTCGTTGTCGTAGGCGTGGTGGTCGTCGGCCTGCGCGGCGGCAGCTCCCGAGAGACCGAACCCGACTATGGCGGCAGTGACGAAAGCGGAGCGGATGGACTTACGCATGGGGAATTCCTCCCGGGTCGGCTGCGTGTCAGATTCACGGTCGCCATCCGGAACGTGGCCTGCCATCCCGGGTGCTCCATTCGGTGACCAGCCGTCACACGCAGCGAGCGGGCCGGTCCGCGGCATACGCGAACCGGCCCGCTCGGGACCACGAAGACTCTGGGTCAGCCCAGGTCGCCGTCGTTGTCCCAGTGGGAAGCGCCCGCGCCGTCGTCGGTGGCGCTGCCGCCGCCGTTGCTCCACCCCGTACCCAGGCCGTAGGGGCTGATGCCGGCGCCGCCCTGGGTGCCGTAGGTCATGCTGGTGGAGTCGTTGTCGTAGGCGTGGTGGTCGTCGGCCTGCGCGGCGGCAGCTCCCGAGAGACCGAGCCCCACGATGGCGGCGCTGACAAAAGCGGTACGCATGGTCTTACGCATGGGAAATCCTCCCAAGTCGATGACTCTTACGTTCGCTGTGTTCCACGCGACGCACCGTGTTTCGCACGAATTGATCCGCATGGTTCACACGTTCCCCTCTATCGGGCGCAGCGGACCACTCAACGGCCCGCCCCGCCGTGCGCAGTTCACATGCCGCACGTAGAGGGGGCGCCGGAGCCGGCCGTCGGGACCCGTCCGGAACTTCGGCCGGCGCGGTCCGGGCCGCCGCCGGTTCCGGGGCGCGCACACGGCAGGGGCCCGGCACGGATGCGTGCCGGGCCCCTTGCGCGAGGTCAGGAGGGCTACTGCTGGGCCGGGGTGGTCGAGTTGGTCGAGTTGACCTCGCACTGCCAGTTCGCGTCCTCGTTCCAGCTCTTGTGCGGGAAGACGTTCTCGAACTGCTTGGGGAAGGCGTCCAGTTGCTCAGTGGTCTGCGGCGGGGTGGCGGGCAGCGACAGGCTGTCCTTGAGCGGGCCGACGATTCCGGCGGGAATCTTGCCGGCGGACTGCGTCAGCTGTTCGACCAGCTTCTGGCATTCGGCCTGCGACAGGTCCGATTCCTTCGTCTCCTTCGACGTGGCCGAATCCGTCGGATTCTCCGGCGGTTTGACGGTGCAGGCCGTCTTCACCGTCTCGCTGATCTGAGAGATCATCGGCAGCAGAGTCGACAGCTGCTTCAGCTGTTCCAGGGCCTTGTCGCATTCGGCGTTCCGCTGCGAATCCTGCTGCGACCATGCCGATGAGGGGTCGACGGCGTCCACGCCGGGGGCGTCGTGCGGGGCTGCCTGGGCGATGCCCGCGCCGGCCAGCCCGAGTGAGGCCGCGGCAGCCACGCCGGTGAGTGCGAGGGTGAAGCGATGGGGAGTCATCCCGAATCTGCCCTTCCTTGGGTCGGTGGTCGTGATCAGCGTCACCCGCCGCCGACTGTCCGGCATGTGGTCACAGCAGACGGGCGACCCCCACACGGCGCACACCCCGGAGCGCTCCCGGCGCGGGGCGAGGGCCGGTATGTGACGGGGCGTCGGCCTGCGGAAACGCCAACGCCCCCTGGTCCGCGCCGAGTCGGGCCAGGGGGCGTCGGGCGGGCTCGGGGCCGGCGCTGTGCCCGCGTCAGCCGCCGGTGCAGGTGGTGCCCGTCGCGGGGTTGCCGGCCCCGGCCACGTTGACGCTGTTGTTGCAGTAGTTGACCGGCGCGTGCACCGGGGCCTGGACGTGATTGCCCGAACCGGGACCGGACGAGCCGGTGGCCTGGCCCTCGGCGCCGCTGTCCGCGCCGGCGGCTCCGGCCGCTCCGAGGACGGCCGCCGCGGCGCAGGCCACGGCGGCGAGGGAAGTACGGATACGCATGGGGTCGCTCCTTCGGGGTGGAGTCGGAACCCTCCACAGGTTCTCGGCCCGCCCCCCGCGAAAACGCGCATACCCCGATGAGCCGAGCCCTCCACGCGTCCGGCCACCCCCGGGATGCGCAGCACCGCGGCATGCGCTCGCCGTGTGCCACGACGGAGGGGCGGCTGACGTATCACTCCGAGACCAAGTTCGTGCCGCAGCCGAACGCCGAGTACAAGTACGAGCTGTACATCCGGGGGGCACGCGTGGCGTGGGAAGAGTGGGAGCAGGCGAAGTCGGCCGCTCAAGAACGAGGCCCAGCGATGCAGCTGAACAGCGCATCGTCTCCGGGCGGCGTGCCGCGCCCCGACGCGTCGATGGCGCACTCCGCCAAGGAGAAGAGGCGCGCGGCCTCCTATCTGGAGAAGACGCTGCGGCCGGACGTGGGTGCAGCAGGCAAGAAGGCGGAGCCGGTCAGCGATGACATCACCGGCAGCAAGAACAGGACCGGCGAGGGGCCGGGAGCGCTGAGCGGCCTGGAGACCCAGGCGGGCGTGAGCCGCTGCGTCGACCGGTGGGACAAGCAGCTGAAGAACCTGCTCGGCCGGCTGAGCAAGGAGCAGGGCGCGCTGCTGAGCGCCAACACGCTCTACCAGTCCAACGACGGGGCTATCGGCGACCGCTTCAAGAGCAAGCTGTCGGACCACTAGAGGAGCGAACTGTGGCGCTGACCTACCACGATCTCCTGCGCGCCGACCTGTCCTCCCTCACCGAAGCCTCCGCACAGTGGAAAGCCATGGGGGAACGCTTCGACGCGCTGCGCCAGAACTACATCGACCACGTCAAAGGGGCGCTGGGAACGGGGAATTGGCTCGGCCAGGGTGCTGACGCCTACCGGGACACTTCGAACGCCACCTTGCACGAGTTCACCGGGGCCCGGAACCAGGCCAGGGCCGTCGGTAAGCTCCTGGGTGACGCCCACAGTTCACTGAGCGCGTGGAAGCGCAAGGTGAAGGCGGCCCGTGATGAGGCCATCGACGCCAAGATGAAAGTCGACGAGGACGGGCACTGCACCTACGACTTCAGCAAGTTCACCGAGGATGAGGCCCAGGCGATCACCCACGATCCGCACTCGCGGCGTAAGACGGAGCGGGCGTGGACGCAGCACATCGCGCACGTAGTCGAGAAAGCCCCACAGTCCGATCACGAAATCAAGCTGGCTCTCGAGGCCGCAGCGACCGACGCCGACGCCAAGGGTGACCTGTCCGGTTTCAACAGCGGGGCCGTCGACAGTTTGAAAGATTTTCACGCCCAGCGTGAGGCTGAGGCCGCGAGGAAAAAGGAAAAGGAAAACAGCGGATTCAAGCTCTCTTCCTCGACGGTGAGAGGGGTTGTCCACGGCCTGAAGGAAGCCATGATCGGAGGTGGCACTCCCGGTCAGAACCTCCTGAAGGGCCTCGTGGAAGGAGCAGCTGAATCCAAGGGGTTCAACAAGACCCAAGGACTCTGTATCAATGGGTCGATTGGGGCGGTCGGAGGCGTGGGCGGGGAGGCCTGCATTGTAGCGACGCAAAAGCCCGACGGCGGTAAACAACTGGCGTGGACTCGCTCAACTACCGTGAGCAACAGCGGTTTGAATTTTGGCGCCGGATTCGGCGTCGGGACAATGAAGAGCAACGCCGATGACTGGGAGCAGCTCAAAGGGACATCCTGGGACAAGGGTGGGTCGATTCATGCAGGCCCCTACGGCATCTTCGGGAACCACTCCACGGCGATCAATACGACCAACTCGAAGGGCGAGCCTGTGCAGAACTTCACTGCAGGCATCGGACCGGGTCTGCAGACCGAAGCATCCACCGGGTTCAGCGTGGTAAACGACAACAGGTACAGCTCAGGTCTTCTTTACGTGCAAAAGTAGGCCGGCGTCACAATGGCGCAAAAAGCAATCAAAATAGTACTTTCGGTAATGAGGTCACCGTGTCGGATGTAGTTCTAGGCGGGGCATTCCTGGTCTTGGGTACGCTGCTTGCCTTCAACTTTCAAGGATTTGCCGAGTCGACGTTCAGAGTGCTTTCCAGGGTGACTCCGACCCTCAACACGGCCACGCACAAGTCGCTACGGGTGATGGGTGCGGGCTGGATGCTGCTGGGTGCCATTTTTCTGCTGCCTCGATTTATTTACCTCTTTAAGTGACAAGAGATACTCTCCTCGGTGTACGCCGTTTATTCCGGTTCGGAGAGATGAGACTGCGCTGAGGCGGGCGCGGCCGGGCAGTTCGGGGCAGCGGCCGGAAGACTGGGAAAGGTGTTCCGGGCTTGGCCGGCGCCTCGGGGTGAGGGCGCCCCGAGGGGCGGCGGACGAGTCGGCCTGTACGCCGGGTTCTGTCTCCCTGGAGCCTTGCGGCGCCGGGGGAGGCGGCCATCCATCTGGGGCCGGTGTTGCCACCGGCCTCGTGCGGTCCACCCGCGGACTCGGGCGGGCAGCCCTCGGTCATCCGCGCAGGGCCGTCGTACGACGGCCCCTTTTGACCTTGCTCCGGATGGGGTTTACCGAGCCGCCCAGGTCACCCTGGGCGCTGGTGGTCTCTTACACCACCGTTTCACCCTTACCGGGAGCCGCGAACGGCCCCGGCGGTCTGTTTTCTGTGGCACTGTCCCGCGGGTCACCCCGGGTGGGTGTTACCCACCATCCAGCCCTGTGGAGCCCGGACGTTCCTCGGCGGGTGCCGCAAGTGCACCCGACGCGGCCGCCCGGCCGGCTCGTCCGCCGTGCGGACCATCGTACTCGCGGGAAGGGGGAGGTCAGGCACGGCCCTGATGCAGCGTTGCGGGGGTGAGCGCGGACGGGGTGCGGTGGCCGGTGAGGGCCAGGGTGAGATCGAGGTCGGCGAGGAAGCTGCGCAGCACGTGCCGTACGCCGGCCTCGCCGCCGTGGCCCAGTCCGTACGCGTACGGGCGGCCGAGGAGGACCGCCTCGGCGCCGAGCGCGAGGGCCTTCAGCGCGTCGGCGCCCGTACGGATGCCGGAGTCGAAGAGGACGGCGAGGCGGTCGCCGACGGCCTCCGCGACGGCGGGCAGCGCGTCCAACGAGGCGACGGCGCCGTCGACTTGGCGGCCGCCGTGGTTGGAGACGACGATCCCGTCCATGCCCGCGTCGGCGGCGCGGCGGGCGTCGTCCGGGTGCTGGATGCCCTTGAGGACGATGGGGCCGTCCCAGTGCGTACGGAGGAAGTCCAGCCGGGACCACGGCTTGTCGGTGCCGGTGAACATCGGGACCCAGCGCAGCACGGCCGACTCCAGGTCCTCCTCCGGCGGCTTCGCCAGGCCGGCGCGGAAGGCCGGGTCGGAGAAGGGGATGGCGGTGCCGACGCCGCGGAGGAAGGGGAGGTACGCGGTGTCGAGGTCGCGGGGGCGCCAGGCCAGGGTCCAGGTGTCGAGGGTGACGACGAGGGTGGTGAAGCCGGCGCGGCGGGCGCGGTCGAGGATGCTGACGCAGACCTCGTCGTCGTTCGGCCAGTACAGCTGGAACCAGCGGGGCGCGTCCGGGCCCGCGGCCTCCGCGACGTCTTCGAGGGTGTACGAGGAGGCGGTCGACAGGACCGTCGGCACGCCGAGGGAGGCGGCGGCGCGGGCCGTCGCCAGTTCGCCGTCCTCGTGCAGGATCGACTGGACGCCGACGGGGGCGAGGAGCACCGGGGCCGGCATGCGGGTGCCGAGCACGGTCGTGCCGAGGTCGCGGTCGGTGGCGTCGCTCATCATGCGGGGTACGAGGCGGTGCCCGTCGAACGCGGCGCGGTTGGCGCGGTCGGTGGCGCCGGAGCCGGCCGCGCCGGCGACGTACCCGAACGCGCCGGCGTCGAGGTGCCGTTCGGCGGACGCCTCCAGCGCGGTGAGGTCCGTGGTGAACGGCGGCGTCTGCCCGCCGAGGCCGTTCAGGTAGATCTCCGCCTGATAGTCCCCGAACCGTGTGTCGCCCATCGCGGATGTGGCCCCTTTCGTACCCCGGCGTGTCCCGGCCCGTCCCGGTCCGGTGATCGGGAACGAGTCTGCCCCGCCGGCGGTCGTGAGGCTACCGGCGGGACCGGGGAACCGCTCAACGAGCCCCGTACCGGCAGCACTTGTCCCCGCGCCCGGGGCGCCGGAGGGGTCAGCCTCGGCCGATGTAGGGCATGGTCGTGGCCATGACCGTGGCGAACTGGATGTTGGCCTCCGGGGGGAGGTCGGCCATGTGGAGGACCGTGCGGGCGACGTCGTCGGCGGACATGACCGGTTCCGGCATGGTCGTGCCGTTCGGCTGGAGGATGCCGGAGCGCATGCGGTCCGTCATGTCCGTGGCGGCGTTGCCGACGTCGATCTGGCCGCAGGCGATGCCGTACGGGCGGCCGTCCAGGGAGAGGGACTTGGTGAGCCCCGTCATGGCGTGCTTGGTGGCCGTGTAGGCGGTGTTGTGCGGGCGTGGGGCGTGGGCCGAGATCGAGCCGTTGTTGATGATCCGGCCGCCCTGCGGGTCCTGCTCCTTCATGAGCCGGAACGCCTGCTGGGCGCAGAGGAACGCGCCGTTCAGATTGACGTCGACGACGCCGCGCCAGTCCTCGTACGACAGGTCCTCGACGGGCACGGAACGGCCGAAGCTGCCCGCGTTGTTGAACAGCAGGTCCAGCCGGCCGTGCCGCTCGCGGACGGTGCCGAACAGTGCGTCGACGTCCTCCTGGCGGGTCACGTCCGCGGGGACGACGTCCCGCGCGTCCGCGTCCCGGAGGCCGGCGAGCGCGGCCGTCTCCCGCAGCGGCTCCGCGCGGCGGCCGGCGAGGACCACGGTCCAGCCGGCGCCGGCCAGCGCCACCGTCACGGCGCGGCCGATACCCGAACCGGCGCCCGTCACAAGGGCGGTGCGGCGGGATGACCCGCCGTTCAACACTGCGTCGGCTTCTGTCGTCATGGCCGCAGATTACGTGATGCCTTTCTGCAGGCTGCCCGCCATCCGATGGTCATTCGCGTGACGGGTACGTGCCAACGCGTCGCCGTCCGCGGCCACTGCACTTGCCTGTATGACGCAGCGAACCAGTGCGGACAGCGAACTCAGAGCAGCCGCGCGGCACTTGGGCAGACGCCGCTTTCTGACCGTTTCGGGGGCGGCCATAGCACTCGCCCTCGGCACGAACCTTCCCAATACGGCCCATGCTGTGCCAACACTCGAACCTATGAGCATCGGAAAAGACCCCTTCAGACTGGGTGTCGCCTCCGGGGACCCACTGCCCGACTCCGTCGTGCTGTGGACCCGCCTCGCACCCGAGCCGTACGAGCCCGACAGCGGGCTGCCCGCCGAACCCGTGACTGTGCGCTGGGAGATCGCACGCGACAAAGGGTTCAAGCAGGTCGTGAAGAGCGGTGACGCCACCGCTCACCCGGAGTTCCACCACGCGGTGCACGTCGTGCCCGAGGGGCTGGAGCCGCAGACCACGTACTACTACCGCTTCAAGGTCGGGGAGGAGTGGACCAGCCCGACGGGCCGCACCCGCACCGCCCCCTCGGCGACGGCCGACCTCGCGTCGGCGCGCTTCATCGTCGCCGCCTGCCAGGCGTACCACCAGGGCTACTACACGGCCTACAAGCACATCGCGGCCGAGGAGAACATCGACGCGGTCCTGCATCTCGGCGACTACATGTACGAGTACGCCGTGAACGCGCAGGGCGGCGACCGCAGGGACCCGGATCTCCAGCTGCCGGCCCGCTTCAACAAGGAGACGGTGACGCTGGAGGACTACCGGCTGCGGTACTCCCTCTTCCATCTCGACACGGATCTGCAGGCGGCGCACCACGCGCACCCGTTCATCGTCACCTGGGACGACCACGAGATCCAGAACAACTACGCCGGCGACGTCGCGGAGGACGGCACCACCGGCGAGGAGTTCCTGGTCCGCAAGGCCGCGGCGTACCGCGCGTTCTACGAGAACCTGCCGCTGCGTCCTCCGCAGCAGCCGCAGGGGCACGAGCTCGCGCTGTACCGGCGCTTCCAGTGGGGCTCCCTCGCGCAGTTCGACGTGCTCGACGGCCGCCAGTACCGCAGCGACCAAGTGCCCGGCGACGGCTGGCTGGTGCCCACGGACGCGACGGCCGATCCGGGGCGCACGATGCTCGGGACCACACAGGAGAAGTGGTTCGCGGCCGGGCTGAAGGAGTCGTCCGCGCTGTGGAACGTCGTCCCGCAGCAGACGATCCTCGCCCGCCGGCACATGCAGCTGAAGGGCCCGTTCAAGATGTCCATGGACGCCTGGGACGGCTACCCGGCCGCGCGCGACCGCTTCATGGCCGCGGTGAAGGCCGGAGGAGTCGACAACCTCGTCGTGCTCACGGGTGATGTGCACGTGCAGTACGCCATCGACCTGAAGGAGGACTACGACAACCCGGACTCGGCCACGACGGGCGTCGAGGTCGTCGTGACGTCGATCTCCAGCAACGGGAACGGGAAGCCGCACCCGGACGACTGGGACGTCTTCATGAAGGCCAACCCGCATCTGAAGTTCTACAACGGGCAGCGCGGATACATCCGGCTGACCCTGGACCGGAAGCAGTTGCGGGCCGACTACATGACTGTGGCCAACGTCACAACTCCGGGCGGCGGCGTCGCGACCACTGCTTCCTATGTTTCGAAGGCGGGCTCACCTGGGCTCAAACCCGCCTGAGGGCAGGGGAGTTGAGCTCGGATCGTTGCTCCGGGCAAATGGCTGGGCCGGGGAAGGAAACCCTGGGAGAATGTGTCTGCGATTAACAATCTCCTGGAGAGGTGCATGACCGACCCCGGCCCTACGTCCCCGGCCGTCATACCCGACCACACTTCCGCCCACGTACCCGGCGACCCGCAGGCCGCGCCGGACCCGAGCTCTACCCGAGGCACGCCCCGGCAAACCCACGAGTCACCACAGACTCGCCAGGAGTCGGCGGAACAGCGGCACCGGAAGAGCGGGCAGCGCCAACAGGCCGGTGAGAAGACCCCGCTGACGCGCCGTCAGCGCGCCGGTCTGCTGTTCACGCTGATCCTCGGCGGGCTCACCGCACTGCCCGCGCTGTCGATGGACATGTACCTCCCGGCCCTGCCGGAGGTCAGCTCCCAGCTGCACACCACCGCCGCCAGCGCGCAGCTCACGCTCACCGCCTGCCTGCTCGGGCTCGCCGTCGGACAGCTCGTCGTCGGCCCCATGAGCGACCAGTTCGGCCGCCGCAAGCCCCTCCTCATCGGCATGAGCGGCTACTTCGTCGCCAGCGCGGTGTGCGCCTTCGCACCCACCATCGAAGCGCTCGCCGTCTGCCGGCTCGTCCAGGGTCTGTGCGGCGCGGCGGGCATCGTGATCGCCCGTGCCGTGGTGCGCGACCTGTACGACGGGCTCGCGATGGCGCGGTTCTTCTCCACCCTGATGCTGATCTCCGGCGTCGCGCCGATCCTCGCGCCCGTACTGGGCGGGCAGGTGCTGCGGTTCACCGACTGGCGCGGCGTCTTCCTCATCCTCACCGGCATCGGCGTCCTGCTCGTCCTCGTCGTACTCCGGTGGCTGCCCGAGACCCTCGACCCCGAGAAGCGGCACAAGGGCGGCGTGCCCGACGCGCTGCGCACCATGCGCGGACTGTTCGCCGACCGCGTCTTCACCGGCTATCTCATCGCGGGCGGCTTCGCCTTCGCGGCACTGTTCAGCTACGTGTCGGCGTCCCCGTTCGTGATGCAGAAGATCTACGGGGCCACCCCGCAGACCTTCAGCCTGCTGTTCATGGCCAACTCCATCGGCCTGGTCGCCGCCGGACAGATCAACGGCAAGATCCTCGTCGGCCGGGTCCCGCTGGACCGCGTGCTGGGCTTCGGCCTCACCGTCTCCGGCCTCGCGGCCGTGGCGCTGCTGCTGATGACCACCGGCGTGTTCGGCGAGACCGGACTGGTGCCCGTCGCGATCGGTCTGTGCGTCCTGATGACCGGCATGGGCTTCACCATGCCGAATGCCAACTCGCAGGGCCTGATGCGGGCCTCGCACGCCGCGGGATCCGCCTCGGCGCTGCTGGGCACCTCCCAGTTCCTGGTCGGGGCCATCGCCTCGCCCCTGGTCGGCATCGCCGGCGAACACACGGCTGTACCGATGGCAGTCGTCCAGCTCGGCGCGCTGCTCATCGCGGCCGCCGCGTTCGTGGGACTCTGCCGCCCGTGGCGTACGTGGCGCACGCGCGACTGAGACGCGCGGACACCCCCGGGCGCGCGGGACTGCGCGCCCGGGAACTGGCCGCGCTCGTCGACGAGGTGGACGCGCTGCCCGGGCGCGGCTGGTGCGGCGGCGCGGTGGTGCTGGCCGGGCGCGGCCCGTACATCGCCGTCGAGCACGCGGCGGGCTGGGCGCTGCGGTACACGTCCCGCGACGGGGAACTCCCGCAGGACGAACGGGTTCCCGCCACCGTCGGCACCCGCTTCGACCTGGCCTCGCTCACCAAGCTGTTCACCGCCGTCGCCGCGCTGCAGCAGGCCGAGCGCGGCACGCTCGACCTGGACCGGCGGGTGGCGGCGTACGTGCCGGAGTTCGGCGCGGCGGGCAAGGAGCGGGTGACCGTACGGCAACTGCTCACGCACACCTCGGGGCTCCGGCCCGAACTCCCCTTCCACGAACGGCGGGAGGACCCCTTCCGGGACCCCCTGGAGCTCCTCTGGGAGGACCGGCCCGCCTCGCCCGCCGGCCGGCACGTGTACTCCGACCTCAACCTGATCGCCCTCCAGCAGGTCCTGGAACGGATCACGGGGACGGGCCTCGACAAGCTCGTGACGGACGGCATCACCCGGCCGCTCGGCATGACCCGCACCTCGTACGGGCCCGTCCCCCCGGACGGGGCAGCGGCCACCGAGGACCAGCGCCGCCCCTGGGCGAAGGCCGACCGCGGCATGCTGCGGGGCGTCGTGCACGACGAGAACGCGGACGCGCTCGGCGGCGTCGCAGGGCACGCCGGGCTGTTCTCCACGGCCGCCGACCTGGCCGTGCTGTGCCGCACGCTGCTCACGGGCGGTGCGTACGGTCCCGCGCGGATCCTCACCCCGGAATCCGTGGCGCGGCTGCTGGCCCCTCCGGGGCTCGGCTTCGCCGTCGACCAGCCCTGGTTCATGGGCGAGTTGGCCGGACCGCTCGGTGGGGGACGGGCCGCGGGGCACACCGGGTTCACCGGCACCAGCCTCGTGCTCGACCCGGTCACGGACACGTTCCTGGTGCTGCTCGCGACGACGGTGCACCCCGTACGGCGCGGCCGGCCCGACAACGCGCCCCGCGTACGCGCCGCGACCCTCCTGGCGCGCGCCGCGCGCTGAGCCTACGGGCTTGCGCCGAGCCTCCGGCCGGGTGTTGCCGGGGTGTGCTCAGCCCTCTTCGGCCGGCTCCGGGGGCCAGGCGTCGCCCCAGTCGGCGTTGCGGGCCGCGCGGTACAGCGCGCCGTGCTTCTTCGTCACCGTCGTACGCCGCGGGGCGCCCTCCGTGTCGCACAGGTCCAGGAGGGCCTGGCCCTTGCGGAGTTGGGGCCTGCGCACGATGCGGGCCGCGGCGGGCGTGCCCTCCGGCCCGTCCTGCGCGGGTGCCACCGCGGCCACGTAGCTGTACTTCTCGTCCTCGTACGGCAGCGAGCCGCCCTTCACCTGGCGGTGCAGCGACGAACGGTTCACCCGGGCCGCGAAATGGCACCAGTCCTCGCCCGGCGTGAGCGGGCACGTACCGCTGTGCGGGCACGGCGCGAAGACGCGGAAGCCAGCGGCGACGAGCCGGTCCCGGGCCTCGATGATCCGCAGATAGCCGTCCGGGGTGCCGGGCTCCACGACCACGACGGCCCGGCCCGCGGCGGCCGCGGAATCCGTGACGGCGTGCCGGTCGGCCTCCGTCAACTCGCCCAGTACGTACGAGACCGTGACGAGATCCGCGTCCGGCAGTGCCAGGCCCGCGGTGATGCGATCGCGGCGCCAGTCCGCCGCGCGGAGGCTCTCCCGGCTTGCGCCGTCCGCGAGTTCGCGGCCCAGCGCGAGGGCCGGCTCGGCCCAGTCGACGACGGTCGTCGTCCGCGGCTTGTCCCACGTGTCGGCCGCGGCCCACACGGCCGCGCCCGTACCGCCGCCCACGTCGACGTGGCTCGCCGGGCTCCAGCCCCCGGCACGCTCCGCGAACGCGCGCAGCGCGGCGGACACGGCGCCGAAGGTCGCGGGCATCCGGTACGCGGCGTACGCGGCGGCGTCCGCGCGGTGCCGCAGCACGGGCGACTCCGTCGGGGTGCGGCCCCGGTAGTTCCCGATCAGCCGCTCCACGGCACGGGACGCCTCGCGCGGCGGCAGGCCGTCGAGCAGCGCGGCGAGCGCGGCCCGCAGTTCATCGTCGATCACCGCCCCATTTTACGTGTGCGCTGCGCTGTGCGGTGCGCTGCGCGTGTGCGGTGCGCGTGTGCGGTGCGCCCCGTGAACCGGGCTGCGCTCGTACCGTCGGCCCGTTGCGCTGGGCGACTTGCCGCTGCGGCGGGATTTGGGGCTTCGCCCCACCAACACCCGTGAACCGGGCTGCGCTGTGACCGCCGGGTCGTGCCGCTGTGCGGATCGCCGCTGCGGCGGGAAGGAGGGGCGGGGTTCCGCCCCGCGCCCCGCCCCTGCGTTCCCGGCTGGGGAGAGGGGGCTGCCTTCTCCCGTGGCACGGTGCGCCGTTGCGTTCGGGCCGCCGGTCCGTGCCGCTGGGCGACTTGCCGTTGCGGCGGGGAAGAAAGGGGTGGCGGGGCGTCGGGGCTCGGACCGGTCCCGCCGCCGGTGCAGCGGGACCGGGGGGAGCGGTCAGGGATGGGGTCTCGCGGAGCGCTCTTCGCGGAGTTCTGATGTGGTGCATTTGGTGCTGCCGCCTGCTTTGTGGAGTTCGGTGAGGTCCGTGGGGATCACCTCGTAGCCGCGGGCCCGCAGGGGCTCGAAGAGCCCCGACGCGGACTGCGGGAGCAGCACGTGGTGGCCGTCGCTGACCGCGTTCAGGCCGAGGGCCGCCGCGTCGGCCGCCGAGGCGAGGAGCGCGTCGGGGAAGAGCCGGGCCAGCACCGCGCGGCTGCCCGGCGAGAACGCGCCGGGGTGGTACATGACGTCACCGTCACCCGCGTCGTCCAGCACGCACAGCGCGGTGTCCAGGTGGTAGAAGCGCGGGTCGACCAGTTCGAGGCCGATCACGGGGCGGCCGAAGAACTCCTGCGCCTCGCCGTGCGACAGCGGGCTGCTGCGGAAGCCGCGGCCCGCCAGCAGCCAGGACGCGGTGACCGCGAAGTCGCCCTCGCCCTCGTTGATGTGCTCCGGCTCGCGCACCTCCGCGTAGCCGTGCGCCGCGTACCACTCGCGGTGCGCCTCCGCTTCCCCCGCACGTTCGGGGAACGCGAACCGCGCGCCCAGCACCCGCCCTTCGACGACGGTCGCGCCGTTCGCGGCGAACACCATGTCGGGCAGCCCGGGCCGGGGCGCGAGTTCCTCCACGACGTGCCCCAGCGAGCGGTAGCGGTCCCGCAGGTCCTCCCACTGTGCGACGGCGAGCCGCAGATCGACGGGCTTGCCGGGGTCCATCCACGGGTTGATGGAGTAGGTGACGCGGAAGTGCTCCGGAGGGCACATGAGATAGCGGCGGGGTGCGTACAAAGAGGCCTCCTCGCGGGGACGTTGCACACGAATGGTGCGCCCATGGTCCTCCGGGGAGGGGCCTGCCGGTGAGAGGCGTACGGGTGGTTTGTGCCCGTGTCCGCGACCGGGTCCAAGACGGTTCGTCTCGTCTTCGAGGCTTGCTAGATTCGTCGCCATGGCTGCACCCAGGACCGGCACGTCCCGTACCCCCGACGCCTCGCGCCGCAGCGAGGCCTCCCGTCGCGCGATTCTCGACGCGAGCATGGAGCTGGTCGGCGAGGTCGGCTACACGAAGCTCACCATCGAGGCGATCGCGGCCCGCGCCGGCGTCGGCAAGCAGACGATCTACCGGTGGTGGCCGTCGAAGGCGGCCGTGCTGATGGACGCCTTCCTCTCCGTGACGCAGGACGAGAAGTACGAGCAGGGCATCCCCGACACCGGCGACCTGGAAGCCGATCTGAAGGACGTACTGCGGGCGACCGTCGACGAGTTCACCGATTCCGCCTTCGAGGCGCCGTACCGCGCGCTCGCCGTCGCCTCCGCCGCGGACGCCGGCGTGGCCGAGCAGTTCACCGCCAAGCTCGCCGAGCCGGGCCGGCGGGTGTACGTGGAGCGGCTCGGGTCGGCGCGCGAGGCGGGGCAGCTCGCCGCCGATGTGGATCTGGATCTCGCCGTCGAGCTGCTGCTCGGCCCCTTCCAGCAGCGCTGGCTGACGCGGACGGCGCCGCTCACGTACGCGTTCGCGGACGCGCTCGTGGAGAACGTGCTGCGCGGTCTCGCCCCCCGGTGACGGGCCCCGACCCGGCGGAGTGCCGGGCCCCGGCGCGGGCCCGGCGGAGGGTCAACGGGCCAGCCGGGTGGGCGCGTCGGTGACGATGCCGGAGACGCCGCGGCCCAGCATCCGGTCCCGCGCGGCGCGGGTGTTGACCGTGTGCGACCAGACGCGGTCGATGCCGGAGGCCACGGCGCGGCGTACGTCGTGCGGGCGGGCCCGGTAGTCGACGCTCAGCATGTCCACGTTGCGGGTCCAGCGCTCCACGTGGTCGCCGCGGATCTGCTTCGGGCCCCGCCACACCGACGTCAACAGCCCCTTCTTGTGGGCCTTCACGGCGAACCGTGGCTTGTTGGACTGGACGTAGACCGAGCGCGTCAGGCCCTTCTTGTGCAGCATCCACGAGAGCCTCTTCAGGCCCTTCCGGTCCTTGAGCTCCAGCAGCAGGGTCGTCCGGCCGCCGAAGCGGCGCAGCACCTGGTTGAGGGTCGGCGGGTGTTCCGGCTTCCAGCGGCCCGGCAGTTTCGGACTGGGCGTGATCAGCACCCGCTTCCACTGCCGCAGGCTCAGCCGCCTCACCGGGCCGTGCGCGTTCGTGGTGCGGTCGAGGGTGCGGTCGTGCAGCGCGACGAGCTTGCCGTCGCGGAGCCTGCGGATGTCGACGTCGAGGACATCGGCCCTGTGGTGCCGGAACGTTCTGGTCAGCCCGGAAAGGCTGTTCTCCGGTACTTCGAGGGCGCCGCCGCGGTGCGCGGTGTACGTGACGCCGGGCAGCGCTCTCGCCTCCGGAGCCGCCTCCGCTTCCGCCTGCCGGTCCGCCTCCGGCTCCGCCGCGGGGGATACGGGCCGCGGGTCCGCCGCTCCGGCGGTTTCCGGTACGGCGTGTGCGGGGCCGGCCGCCAGCGTGAGGGAGAGGAGGAGCGGGAGAGCGGTGAGGGCTGTTCTCCGGGGCCACGCGCAAGTGGCGTGCGGGGCTCTGAACATGGGGACCAAGCTAGGGCGCTATGGGGTGATTTGCCGCGTAAACGCGCCAGTTGAGTGGTGTCCTGTTGCGGCATGTGCGCTCCGCGGCCCCCGGAGAGCGGCGTACCCTCGTAATCCACGGTTCACGGTGGTCGCGAGTGAGGCGGTTGATGGTACGCGAGAGCAGGTTTGCCCAGTGGATGCGCCGACGCCATCGGACCGGTGCGCGAGGTGGCGGTCAGGCCGGCAGCGTGGAGGAGATCGCGCGCGCCCGTGAGGCGCTCCTGCTCGACGCCGCGGCCGCGGGATTCCCGCTGGCCCCCGCGGCGCACCCCTCCGGTTACGGCTGTTCGTGCGTGCGCATCGGATGTCCCACGCCGGGCCGGCATCCCGTCTCCTTCGCCTGGCAGACGCAGGCGACCACGGATCCCGTACAGATCGAGCGCTGGGCGCGCACCCAGCCGCAGGCGAACTTCATCACCGCCACCGGGCACGGCCACGATGTGCTCGACGTGCCGGCCGAGGCCGGCTGGGCGGCGTTGAAACGCCTGGAGAGCGAGGAGATCCCGGTCGGGCCCGTCGCGCTGTCGGGCGGCGACCGGATGCTGTTCTTCACCGCCACCCGCGCCCCCGCGGACGAGGAGGAGTGGTGGCCCTGTGAACTGGACTGCCACCCCGAGACGATGGACGAGCACCCCGGGCTGCGCTGGCACTGCCGCGGCAGCTACGTCCTCGTCCCCCCGGCGCAGCTGGCCGGCGAGACGGCGGACGCGGAGGTGCGCTGGGTGCGGGCTCCGCGGCACGTGGACGCGGCGGAGCCGGACGCCGGGACCGTACAGGAGCTGCCCGAGCCGCTGACGCTGCTGGAGTCGCTGACCGACGCGTGCGCCGAGTACGAGGGGGCGGGCGGCGAGGAGGCCGCGCCCTGGCCGGTGCGCTGAGCGCCCCGGCGCGGGGAGGCGCGGCCCCGGGGCCGGTGGTGTACGGGGCGGCGGCCCCGCGGGGTCACTGGCCCTGCGCCGCCGTCACACCGTAGATCCGGTTCAGGAAGCGGACGTCGCCGCCGGACTTCGGCGGCACGGCGACCGACTGCTGCGCGACGTGGGTGTACGTCGCCGACTCCTTGGCCTCGCCCTTCATCAGCTGCTTCACCAGCGTGTTCTTCACCGGCGGGCGGTAGCCGCGGGCGGCGGTCTGCTTCTCGTAGTGATGCGAGGCGAAGAAGACCATCGCGCCGCCGTCCTTGGTGCGCAGCGTGACCGGTGTGTACTGCGGGGGCTGCGCCGGCTGGTCCTCGAAGTCGGTACGCAGCGCTGTCTGGTTGGCGCGTGCCTTGCGGCTCTCGCGGAGCCGGCTCGTCTGCGGGCCGGGCGCGAAGTCGCCGCTGCCGTCCTCGAGATAGCGGGTGTACGCCTCGCTCAGCGAGTCCGGCGCCATCGCGAGACCGCCGGACGTACCGGCGGGCACGGTCTTCGCGTACCCGCCGGAGTCCATGGCGAAGTCGGGGACCTCGTCGTCCTCCAGCACGGACAGATAGGTCGCCTTCCACGGCGCGTCCGCGCTCGCGCGCTGGAACACCAGGAACCAGCGGCCACCCTGGGTGCGGTTGCTGAGGGTGTCGGCGACGAAGAACTTCGGCCAGCCCGCCTGCTTGGGGATCAGGAACCGGGCGTCGGTCAGCTTCAGCGGGCTGAAGTTCTCCGCGCCCTGCGGGCTGAGCGACTTGCGGGCCTTGAGGCCCGCCTGGTCTATGGCGCCGAGCGCGCCCGTCTCCACGGTGGCGTTCAGCCGCGGATCGTACGTCTTGTTGGCCTTGTTGCTCTTCGCGGTGAAGTTCTTCAACGCCTTCGCCGCCTCGGCCTTCGAGGCCGCGGGCACCACGGCGTTCTCGCCGTGAACCGTCACGCACCCCGACAAGGTGACCGTCAGCACCGTGGCGGTCGCCGTCGCCGCCGTCAGCAGTCGCGCCCGTCGCGCCATCATCCCGTGCCTCCCCGCTGCCTTCGCGGATCAGAACCTTACCGTTCCTGGCCAGTGTTCAGGACATGGGTCTGGCCCCACGTCCTGGAACTGGGCGCATCCCGGACGGTGTTGGATGCGCTGGTCTCCCGCGTTCTCGTAGGCCTCGCCCGGCTTCGTGCATCGTGTGCACGTTCCGTGGCGGGATGGCGGGTTTCCTCACGCCCTCGGACAGTCCGGTCGGCCTGGACGGTCCGATGCCCGCGACGATCGCTCTGGTCGTCGCGGGGCGGTGTCGTCCGTCGTCGGACGGGATGGCCGAGGGCGCGTCGGCCGATCGCGATGCTGGCTGCATCGTGACGGGACATCTTCCTGTTCGGGCTGGTGAGGGGCTTGCGCCAGTGCTCCTCGCCCCAGAGCGAGGTATAGGCCGGGTCGACCGCGACGATCGCCAGGCCGTGCTCGGTGGCCATGGAGACGATGCGGGCTTTGAGTTGGCCGGTGGGCATGCCGGAGATCAGCTTCCGGAACCGCTTCTTGCGTCCGTGCTTCTCGCGGGTTTTCTCCGCCGCGAAGTCCAGGTTCTCGATGCCGATCGCTGTGGCGCCGGAGCGCTTCGTCCAGTGCAGCAGGCGGGTGAGGGCGTGGCGGATCTGGGCGTCCCGGTGGGCGGCCGGCCCGGAGAGATCGTAGAAGAACCGCTTGGGGTCGCCGACCGGGTTGCCGTGCGCGTCAAGGCGGTAGGCGGCGAGGTGATCGCCATTGGTGTCCACGCCGACCATGCCCTGGGCGCGGGCCGTCTCCAGCGGTACCGCCTGGACTGCGGGCCGGGTCCACGACGCGGTGAGATACCAGCGGTCCCGGCCCACGTCGAAGTGGATGCGGTAGGCCATGGCCCGGTTCGCCTCGATGCGGTCGAGCCACTCCTCGCCCCGGTGCTGGAACTGCACCTGCGTGGACAGGACGTAGCGGCCGTGCGGAGCGTTGGCCAAGTGGGCCAGCGGTGCGGGCAGTCTGAGGGAGACTTCGCCGTCCGAGGTGACGCGAATCGTCTCGTTGCCGTAGCGCTTGCCGGTCTCGCCATCGGCGGCCAGGAACCAGCGCGCTGCCTCCCACCGCTGCCGCCACCCCTCCTCGCTGAGCCCGGCCGCCTCCAGATGGTGACGGTTGTTCAGCAGACGTCGGCCACCACGCACCACCCGGACCTGGCCGGATTCCCAGCCATTACGGGCGACTTCGAGGCGGTGTTCCAGGGTCTGCAGGCGGCGGGACTTGCGAAACCACTCGCCCCGCGAGCAGTAGCCGCCCGGCATCCGCTTCGTCCCTTTCTCCCCGAGCGGCAGCGACAGGCGGTGCCTCAGCATGCGCACCCTCGCCTCCAGATTGTGGAGATGGGCGAGTTGGCAACGGCGCGAGAGTGCCCACTCATCGTGCGTGCCCTTCGTGATCGCCCCCGCCCACCGTGACGACGAGCCGGCCGTCAGGCCCTGTTTGCGCGCCGCCCATGAATCCGGACCGTGCTCCAGGCCGTGTGCGCAGCGGGCCTTGAGGTCGATTCCGGCCAAGTGACCCAAGTGCGCACCGACCTGCCGCAGCACATGCTCATCCGCAGCGGTGAGGTGTTTGAGCCGGTCCCGGACCGCCACCCCGGACGCGCCGAGCGCAACGAACGGCGCGTCCAGGGTGCGATTCATAGGCTGATAGCGCCATTCAGTCCCGCGTGGTAACGCCCACTGATCAGTCCGGCTCGATCAACAACTCGTCACCCTCCGGCGGTCTCCTGGGGGGCCGTAGGGCTTCCGGTGGCGGGCTCGGTGGCGGAAGGGTGGGGCTTTCGTTGGGGGAGGAAGAAGAGGAGCATCGTCGGGACCAGGTAGGCCAGCCATACGATGACCTGCACAACTGTGGGGTCGGGCTGGAAGTTGACGGTGCCCTTGAGGAGGGTGCCGTACCAGCTGTCCTGGGGGACGGCCTCGCTCACGTCGAACGCCTTGTTGTCCAGGCCCGGCAGGAAGCGGGCCTCCTGCAGGTCGTGGAAGCCGTACGCGAGGACGCCCGCCGCGACGACGTTCAGCGCGCCGCCGGTCCAGGTGAAGAACCGGGAGAGGTTGATGCGCAGGGCGCCGCGGTAGAAGAGCCAGCCCAGCACGACCGCCGTCAACAGGCCCAGCACGGCGCCCACCAGGGGGCGTACGCCGTCGCCCGAGGCCTCCACGGCCGTCCAGATGAACAGGGCCGTCTCCAGGCCCTCACGGCCGACCGCGAGGAACGCGGTGAGCACCAGCGCGCCGGTGCCCAGCGCGATCGCCTGGTCCAGCTTGCCGTGCAGGTCGGCCTTCAGATGGCGGGCGGTGCGCCGCATCCAGAAGACCATCCACGTCACCAGGCCCACCGCCACGATGGACAGCGAACCGCCGAGCAACTCCTGTGCCTCGAAGGTGAGTTGCTGCGAGCCGTACTGGAGGAAGGCGCCGAAGGCGAGACTGATGGCCACCGCCGTCGCCACGCCGAGCCAGATGGGGCGCAGTGCCTCGCGCCGGTCCGTTTTCACCAGGTAGGCGATGAGGATGCAGACGACCAGGGACGCCTCCAGGCCCTCGCGCAGCCCGATCAGATAGTTGCCGAACATGGCGTCACTTCTCCTCTTCCGTGGTGCCGCCGTCGTCGAAGAGACCGCGGCCCCACCAGTCCTTGCCGTCCCGCACCCCTCGGGGCACCGCGAAGACGGCCGAACCGACGTGCTGGATGTACTCGTTGAGGGCGTCGGTCCGGGCGAGATTCCGCTGTACGGGGATGAACGCCTCGCGCATGTCCCGCTGGTAGGCGAGGAAGAACAGCCCCGCCTCCAGCCGGCCCAGACCGTCCGTGCCGTCCGTGAAGGAGTAGCCGCGGCGCAGGAACCGGGCGCCGCCGTTGCTGTCGGGGTGCGCCAGCCGTACGTGCGCGGTCGGCAGCATCCGCTTCAGCCGCGGCTCGTCCCGCTCCTTGCGCGCGCCCACCGGGGCACCTTCGCCCTTGTTCCGGCCGAAGATGTCCTCCTGCTCCTTGAGCGAGGTGCGGTCCCAGGTCTCGATGTGCATCCGGATCCGGCGGGCCACCAGATAGGAGCCGCCGGCCATCCAGTCCGGGCCCGTCTTCCCGTCCACCCAGACGTGTTTGCGCAGGGCGGCGGCGTCCGAGCCGTCGATGTTCCGGGTGCCGTCCTTGAAGCCCATCATGTTGCGCGGGGTCTGGGCGCCCGGCGTCGTCGAGGACGTCTTGCCGAAGCCCAGCTGCGACCAGCGGATGGCGACGGTGCCCATGCCGATGCGCGCCAGATTGCGGATCGCGTGCACCGCGACCTGCGGGTCGTCCGCGCACGCCTGGACGCACAAGTCGCCCCCGCCGCGGTCCGGATCGAGGTCGTCCCCGGCGAACTGCGGCAGATCCACGAGGGCTTCGGGACGTTTGTCCTTCAGCTTCTCGAAGCCCTCCCGGCCGTCGAAGAGGGACGGGCCGACCCCGAACGTCAGGGTCAGCCGTGCCGGGTCGAGGCCGAGGGCCTCGCCGGTGTCGTCGGGCGGGGCCTCCGCGAGGCCGCCGGCGGCGCCGTCGCCGACCGGCTTGCCCGCGGTCATCCGCTCCGCCGCGCGCGTCCACTCCTTGAGGACGGCGACGAGGAGTTCGGGGTCCTTCGTGGTCACGTCGAACGCCGCGAAGTGCAGCCGGTCCTGTACGGCCGTGCCGATGCCGGCCTGGTGCGCGCCGTGGAACGGCACGGGCGCGGGGCCCGTGGAGGCGTCCGCGGTTTCGCCGCCCTGGACGGCCACCGCCGTGCCGCCGGTGACGGCCGCGCCCAGGGCCAGCCCGGCCCCGCCCCAGCCGAGCAGGGCACGGCGGGAGGGGGCCGTCTTCGCGGGGGCCGCCTCCGCCGCGGGGGTGCCGGCAGCGGAAGCGGTGCTGTCGGCGGAAGCGGTGCTGTCGGTGGTGCCGGCGCCGGTGGCAGTGCCGTCGGCGTCGTGGTTCTTGTCGCTCATGACGGGCCCCTTACTTCGTCTGCACCTTGGCGACGGCGGCGGCCAGCTGGGAGAGCGGCTCGGCCAGCGCGTTGACGCCGTCGGACAGCTTCTTGCGGTCGCCCTTGCCGACGGTGTCGTACGCGACGAAGTCCACCGGTCCCTTGCCGCCGTCCTCGCGGTGTCCGTCCAGCAGCTCGAAGAGCGAGTCGAACTCCGAGTCCAGCTTCTTCACCAGCACCGGGTCGCTCTCCTTCACGACGGGGCGGAGCAGCTCGTAACTCTTCTGCGCGCCCTCGACGTTGGCGTTGAAGTCGACCAGGTCGGTGTGGCTGTAGCGCTCCTCCTCACCGGTGACCTTGCCGGTGGCGACCTCGTCCAGCAGCTCCTTCGCGCCGTTCGCCATGCTGGTGGGGGTGATCTCGGCCTTGCCGACCTTCTTCTGCCAGTCCTTGAGGTCCGTCATCAGCTGCTTGGCGAGCTTCTTCTCCTCGCCGCCGATCTTCTTGTCCTTCCAGAGGGCCTTCTCCAGCCGGTGCCAGCCGGTCCACTTCTGGCCCTTCTCCAGGCCGTCCTCGCGCACATCGACCTTCGGGTCGATGTCCCCGAACGATTCGGCGACCGGCTCGGTGCGCTCCCAGCCGACGCGGGACGGGGCGTACTGCTTCTTCGCCTCGTCGATGTCGCCGTCCTGTACGGCGTCGGCGAACTTCTGCGCCTTCGGCAGCGTCTCGTCGGCCTGATCCTGCGCGTACGAGCGGTACTTCGCGACGGCCTTGGCCAGCCGCGGGTCCAGCTCCTTCGCGGCGGCGCCGCCCTTCGCCTTCACGGACTGGCGGATGCCGTGGCCCTTCATGCCGGGCTTGCAGGCGATCTCGTACGAACCGGCCTTCACCTCGGCGGTGATGTTCGTGCTGGTGCCCGGGCCGATGTTCTCCCGCTCGGTGACGATGCGGTCGCCGGGGGCGTACACGTACACCTCGGTGACCTTGCTGCCCTTGTTCTCGACGGCGAGCTTCACGTGGCCCGCGGGGAACTCCTTCTTCGACACCTTGCAGGCCGAGTCGGAGGCGGTGACGCCGATCGCGCCGTTCTTCTCCGCGTCCGCGACGTCGGTCTTCTTGGCACAGCCCGCCGCCGCCGCGGTGAGCGCAGTGGCGAGGGCGACTGCGGTGAGCGAGCGGATGGTTCGCATGGGGACTCCTGCTTCGGGGAAGCGGAAGCCGGCGGTGGGGGCACCGTCTCCCGGTTTTTGAGGCGGACCTAAGTTAACTTAGGCTTGCCTCAACGATTCCCTCTGAGTTCCCCGCTCAGCGGTGACGCTCCTCTCAATTCCACGACTACGGTCCCGGGTCATCCGCACGTGAGTGGAAAAATCGGTCAGTGAGTGGCGTTCCATCCCATCAGGGGGTCAACTCCGCAATACGCTGCGCCTTTTCCGGGTGACGGGCCGTCAGCGGTCCCCGTCTGCCGAGCTCGAATCCGCCCCAGCCGAACGGCGGCGACATCGTCGTCCCGCACAGCGACCACGCGTCCGCCGTGGACGAGCCCTGCCAGACACCGGGCGGTACGACGAGCTGGGGCTGCTGCCCGCGCGCCACGTCCGGTCCGAGCACCGGCTCCTCCGCCGAGCCGTCCGGACGCAGCAACAGCAGACGCAGCGGGGCGCCCCCGTACCAGTGGTAGACCTCCGTGGACCGCAGGCGGTGCAGTGCGGAGACGTCGGGCGCGACCAGCATGAAGTAGATGGCCGACGAGTGTCCGTCGATGTGCGTACGGCGGAACAGCCCGCCCTCCTCGGGGAGCGGCTCCAGGCCGAGTGCGTCCGCGAGTTCGCGCCCCTGACGGGGGTCGGAGCCCGTCCCGTACGGGTTCGGTGTATGCATGGAGATCCCCTAGCAGATGTGGAGGTGTGCTCGCCATGACGGAGCTGCCCCAGGCGGACATTCCCGAACTGCCCTCGCTGCACGGCCGGGTCGCCGTCGTCACCGGCGCCGGCGGCGTCGTCGGACGGGGCATCGCCCGGCGGCTGGCGGTCGCGGGAGCGGCGGTCGTCGTCCACTATCGCTCCGGAGCGGACGCCGCGCGGCACGTCGTCTCCCGTATCGAGGCCGACGGCGGGCGCGCCGTCGCCGCACGCGCCGACCTCACCGACCCCGAGGCGTGCGCCGCGCTGATGCGGTGCGCCGTGGACACGTACGGCCGGCTCGACGTGCTGGTGAACAACGCGGGCGTCCAACCCGTCCAGGAGCTGCGGGAGATGACGGCCGCCCAGTGGCGGGAGGTCGTGGACACCAACACCACGGCGACCTTCGCCGCGACCCAGGCCGCGGCGGACGTGATGCGCGGCGGCGGGGGCGGGTCCGTCATCCACATCGCCTCCATCGAGGGCTCCCAGCCGCAGTACGCCCACTCCCACTACTGCTCCTCGAAGGCCGCCGTCCTCATGCACGCGCGGACCGCGGCCCTCGAACTCGCCCCCGACGGTATCCGGGTCAACTCCGTGTCCCCGGGGCTCATCGGACACGACACGCTGGAGTCCGACTGGCCGGAGGGCGTGGCCCGTTGGCGCGCCGCGGCACCGCTGGGCAGGCTCGGCACGGCGGAGGACGTCGGCGACGCGTGCGTCTTCCTCGCCTCCCCGATGGCCTCCTGGATCACCGGCCAGGACCTCACCGTGGACGGCGGCGTCTCGGTCCACCCGACCTGGTGAGCCGCGGCAGCGGGCCCCTGCCCCCGTCCGGACACTGCCCTTCGTCCGGACACTGCCCTCCGTCCGGGCGCTGCCTGGTGGAGGGCGGGGGCCCGGCTCCGTACAGTCGGGCTTCCGTACCGCCGACGCACCGGGAGCACCGCTGTGAGCACCGCCGTTCTGCCCCTCACCCGACTCCCCGTGGACGGGCTGCCGCCCTGCGCGCTCGTCGTCGGGGACCCCGACCGTGCGGAGCGGGCCGCCGAAATGCTGGACCAGGCACGGCCGTTCGCCTCGAACCGGGAGTACGTCAGCTACGCGGGGCGGCACAACGGCACGTCGGTGACGGTCATCTCGCACGGTGTCGGCTCGGCGGGGGCCGCGGTGTGCTTCGAGGAGCTGTGCCGGGCCGGGGCGCGCCGGATCGTACGGGCCGGGACGGCGGGCGGGATGCAGCCGCACCTCGGGTCCGGCTCCGTGGTGGTCGCCGCGGCGGCCGTACGCGACGAGGGGACCACGCAGCGGCTCGTCCCGGCGTCCTATCCGGCGTTCTGCGACGCCGAGTTGACGGTCGCGCTGCGCCGCCGGCTGCCGGAGGCCGAGTGCGGGGTGGTGCTCAGCTCCGACCTCTTCTACCCGTCGCCCGTCCTCGGCTCCGAGCTGGAACTGTGGCAGCGGGCCGGCTGCGTGGCCGTCGAAATGGAGCTGTCGGCGCTGCTGGTGACGGCGGCTCAGCACGGGGCGCGCGCGGCGGGCGTGTTCGCCCTGGACGGGAACCCCCTCGCCGCGGGCGACGCGGAGATGTCGGACTACCGCCCGGACCGTACGGAGGTCGGCGAGGCCGTCGACACGGCCCTGCGGGCGGCCCTCGACGCACTCGTGGCGGACGCGCGCCCCTGAACCGCGCCCCTGACGGTCCCTGACCGGCCCTGCCCCGAGCCCCTGTCGGGGTCGCCGGCCCTGACAGGGCTCCGGGGTCACGGAGTACGGCCCCTCCGGGGAGGGGCCGTACGGGAAGGGGTGAGCGTCAGGAGGGCGGGAGGACGTCGACGGCCCAGTTGCGGAGCCGGTCGGCGAGGGGGCTGCGGACGTTGAGGATCCGGTTCACGTACGCGGCCCGTTCGTGCCCGATCACGGCGGCCTCCCAGACGCACGGGGCGAGCCCGGACGACGCCGGGCGCAGCGCCTCGGGCTCCCCGGCGGGGCCCGCGAAGACGGCGAGCCGGGACATGTAACCCTCCACCCAGCTCTGCACCAGCACGTAGTCGCCGTCGGCGCCGGCGTGCGCGATCACGCAGCCGATCCCCGTGGAGCCGGCGGCCCGGTCCAGGAGCAGCTGACGGGCCGCCAGCTTCAGTGCCGCGGCCTCTTCCCGCTCGCCTATCTCGCGGCCGGGCGCCTCGATCGCGTACGCCTTCACCCAGTGGTCCCCGGCGCGCCGCAGGCCCAGGAAGCGGGTGGTCCGTGCGTGATATCCGTCCGCAAGCGCGAGGAGTGCTGCTTCGTCCTGCGCGTCCACATCGATCGCCAAGGAGGCGTCCACCACGTGCTGTTCACTCATGCCGATCATCATGCACGATGCGGCGGAGTGCTCCGGCGGTGTTCGGCCACGGCGATACGGACCAGGCTCAGGGCAGGGTGAGGATCTCGGCGCCGCTGTCGGTGACCAGCAGGGTGTGCTCGAACTGGGCTGTGCGCTTGCGGTCCTTGGTGACGACGGTCCAGCCGTCCTCCCACATGTCCCACTCGTGCGTGCCGAGGGTGAGCATCGGCTCGATGGTGAACGTCATACCCGGCTTGATCACGGTCGTCGCCCGCGAGTCGTCGTAGTGCGGAATGATCAGGCCCGAGTGGAACGAGGTGTTGATGCCGTGGCCGGTGAAGTCCCGGACCACGCCGTAGCCGAAGCGCTTCGCGTACGACTCGATGACGCGGCCGATGACGCTGATCTGCCGGCCCGGCTTGACCGCCTTGATGGCGCGGTTCAGGGACTCGCGGGTGCGCTCGACCAGCAGCCGGGACTCCTCGTCGACGTCGCCGCAGAGGAAGGTCGCGTTGGTGTCGCCGTGCACCCCGCCGATGTACGCGGTGACGTCCAGGTTCACGATGTCGCCGTCGGAGATCACTGTGGAGTCCGGGATGCCGTGGCAGATCACCTCGTTGAGGCTGGTGCACAGCGACTTGGGGAACTTGCGGTAGCCGAGCGTCGAGGGGTACGCGCCGTGGTCGCACATGTAGGCGTGCGCGACCTCGTCCAGCTTGTCCGTCGTGACGCCGGGCGCGATGTGCTTGCCGGCCTCCTGCAGCGCCTGTGCGGCGATCTGCCCCGCGTGCCGCATCTTCTCCACCGTCTCGGCGTCCTGCACCTCGGGCCCCGTGTACGGCGAGGGCGCGTCCTTGCCGACGTATTCGGGGCGCGGGATGGAGGCGGGGACGGTACGCATCGGGGAGACCGTTCCGGGCACGAGAAGAGACTGGCCAGACATGCCTGCGAGTCTAACCGTGGTCGGCGGATGCCTGGTGGGGGAGCATTGGCGTATGCCTCTCTTCAAGCGCAAGACAGCCGGCAAACCCGGCGAGTGGTACTACTGCCTGGAACACAGCAAGGTCGAGGAGGGTCCGGAGTGCCCGGCGAAGAACCGGCTCGGCCCGTACGGGACGCGTGAGGAGGCCGCCCGCGCGATGGAGACGGCCCACGACCGGAACGCCGAGTGGGAGAACGACCCGCGCTGGCACGACAAGTCCGGCCGGGGTGACGGAGCGGACGGCGAGGACCGGGCCTCCTGAACGCCGGGCGGCAACGGGCGGGGTGTTCGTACGCCCCGCCCGCCGTCACTCCCGGTCCGCCCTCACTCCCGGTCCACCGTCACGGGGTTGAAGCCCACGCGGGTGCGCGCCCCGTCGTCCGCCCAGGCCACCTCCACCGTCCCGGCCTCCGCCGTCACCAGCCGGGCCGCACCGGCGAGGGGGTCCGGGGCGGGCTCCCCCGTCAGGGCCGCGAGGGTCACGAAGAGCCGGCTCCCGGCGGACCCCGTCAGGGCCGCGGACTCCGTCCCGGGGAGCGGCCCCGTCAGGGTGGGCACGAGCCCCCACGGGGTGAAGGCCGTGCCGTAGGGGGCGCGGGTCCAGGAGGGTTCGGGCCCGGGCCAGCCGTGCAGCCCGTACAGCTGGGAGGTCACGGTGTCCTCGGGTCCCGTGGCCCAGCCTGTCACGCGGATCCGGGCCCCCTCGGGGGCGCCCGTCACGCGGTGCACCCGCAGTTCGTACCGGCCCCGTACGACGGTGACGCTCTCCACCCGCAGCCCGGGCGCCCCGGCCGTTCCCGGGGGGAAGGCCGGGGTGTGCCAGGAGGCCGCCCAGGCCCAGGAGCCGTCCGGCGCGGTGTCCGCGTCGAGCGGGTGGATGCGGCAGCGGGTGCTGAACGCGCCCGGCGCCCAGGGGAGTTCGACCGCCACGTGGTTGTCGGGGGTGTTGCCGCGCGGGGTGGGCCCCGTACGGGTGGAGTAGGCGAAGCGGGAGTAGAGGGGGTCCTCGGCGGCCGTCTCCTCCGCGGCGGTGGGCCGCATGTGGTCGCTGCCGTGGTTGTGCAGCCGGGCCACCCCGTCCCGGCCGGTGGTCTGCACGAGCAGCCCGGCGCCGGGGAGCGCGAGGGCCCGGTCGGGGCCCTCGGCGGGTGCGGGCTCCTCGCGGTCCGTCCACAGCGGATGGGTGTCGGGGGCCAGCAGGCACACGAAGGCCTTGGACGCCCAGTAGGGGGAGGCCGGACCCGAATAGGGCTGCAGGGTCGGCGCGTGCGGGCCGTGCCAGCCGAGGGAGAGCAGCCCGTCCTCGCCGGCCGCGCCCCGGTCGAGGAAGTAGCGGACGGCGCCGCTGAGGACGCGCCGTGAGGCGCCGGGCGTCAGCGGCGTGTGCCCGGTGACCGCGCCGAGCCCCACGGCGGCGCCGGCGGCGAACCGGTAGGTGAGGGACCGGCCGAAGTGGACGGGTGCGCCGTCGCCGCCGAACAGCAGCCCGAAGGACTCCAGATGGGTCCGCAGCCGGGCACCGTGGTGCTCCAACTGGCCCTGGTCTCCGGCGAGATGGGCGTGCAGCGTCGGATACAGGTGCAGGGCCCAGCCGTTGTAGTGGTCGAAGGCGCGGCCGTCGCCGTCGGCGTACCAGCCCTCGCCCCGGTACCACCCCTCCAGGAGGGACAGTCCGCGTTCGACGGCCCGTGCCGTCTCGGTGTCGCCGCGGCCCACGGATTCCAGGAAGCCGGCCACCGACAGCGGGAAGAGGTACCAGTTGTTGGGCGCCGGCGCGTGCCGCAGCGCGCCCCGCAGCCACTCCTCGGCCCTGTCCTGCACACCGCTGTCCAGCCGGTCCCACAGCCACGGCGCGGTGAGCCGCAGGCCGAGCGCCACCGAGGCGGACTCCACCATCGGCTGGCCCTGCACGGTGTGGTCGAGGATCAGCGGCCAGGACTCGGCGTCGTCGCGGCCGGGCGTACGGGTGCCCGCGGCGAGACCCTCCGCGTACCGGTCCAGCCACCCGTAGGGGTCCTTTCCCCGGGCGCCCGCGACGCGGAACGCGGCGGCGAGGAACGTCCGGGCGTACCCCTCCAGGCCGTCCGAACGGACCCCCGACACCGAGGGCCGGCCCGGCAGGTCGAGCAGCGCGCCGCGCGGGGTGGCCCAGCGCCAGGCGGCGCCGAGCAGGCCGTCGGCGGTGGCCTCCCAGTGCGCGCGGGTCCAGCCGGTGTAGGGGCTCAACTCCGGGTCGGGGGAGGGGAGTCCGAGAGTGGGGGAGAGTCCGGGGGCAGCAGTCATGCGAGAAACGCCAGCCTTTCCGCTCGTACGGGATGCAGGAAACCCTCACCGCGCGCCCAGCGCGCCACCTCGCTCACCGTCAGTTCGGCGAGCCGCCGCAGCTCGTTGCCCTGCGAGCCGGCCACGTGCGGGGTGATCAGCGCGTTCTCGCAGTCCCACAACGGGTGCCCGGACGGCAGCACTTCGGGCTCCGTCACATCGAGCACCGCCCGGATCCGGCCCTCCCGTACCGCGTCCGTCAGCGCGTCCTGGTCGAGGACGGCGCCGCGGGAGGTGTTGATGAGGGTGGCGTCCGGGCGCATCGCGGCGAGGAGTTCGCGCCCGACGAGGCCGCGGGTGGCGGGCAGCAGCGGCGCGTGCACGCTCACCACGTCGGAGGCGGCGAACAGTTCGCGCAGCGCCACCGGACGGGCGCCCAGCCGTTCCGCCTCCGCGGCGTCCACGTACGGGTCGTACAGCAGCACCTCCAGATCGAAGGCGCGGAGCAGCTCCATGACGCGCCGGCCTGTCAGGGAGGCGCTGAGAATGCCCACCGTACGGCGGTAGTTGCCGACGGTGGAGTGCGAGCCGATCCGGGTCGCGCCGTGGGCGGCCGCGTAGTCGCGTCCCGACTCCAGGACGCGCTTGTTGGCGAGCAGGATCATGGCGAGGGTGTACTCGGCGACGGGCAGCGCGTTGGCGGCGGCCGCGGAGGAGACCTCGATGCCGCGCTGCCAGCAGGCGTCCGTCACGTGGTGGCGCACGGTGCCCGCGGTGTGCGCGACGGCGCGCAGCCGGGGCGCGGCGGTGAGCACCGTCTCGTCGAGAGGCGGGCAGCCCCAGCCGGTGACGAGGATCTCGGTGCTGCCGAGCACCTTGCGCGCGTGTTCGGTGCCGAAGTCGTCGAGGGCGGGCAGCGGTTCGAGGTCGGTGTGCTCGGCGAGCGCGTCGAGAGTGCCGGGGTTGAGCAGGGCCGCGGCCGCGTCGGGGCTCATGGCGAGTGCGGCGCGCGGGCGGTGCGGGGGGTGCGGGCGGTGCGGCATGTCCCTCCAGGACGGTGAGCGGACGGGCGGACGTACGGGCCCGGGTGGGCGGATCCGCCCGGGCGGCACGTCACTTGACGCTGCCCGCGGTGAGCCCCGACCGCCAGTACCGCTGGAGCAGCACGAACGCGGCGATCAGCGGCACCACCGCGAGCAGCGAGCCGGTGACGACGACGGGGTAGTACTCGGGGGAGACGGTGGCGGCGCTGTTCCACGTGTAGAGGCCGAGGCTGACCGGATACAGGTCCTGGTCGGACAGCATCACCATGGGCAGGAAGAAGTTGTTCCAGATCGCGGTCAGTTGGAAGAGGAAGACGGTGACGAAGCCCGGCCCCAGCATCCGCAGAGAGACGCGCACATACGTCTGGAGTTCCCCCGCGCCGTCCATCCGGGACGCCTCCAGCACCTCGTTCGGCACGTAGCCCTGGCTGAAGATCCGGCCCAGATAGACGCCGAAGGGGTTGAAGAGGACCGGGATGAACACCGCCCAGAAGGTGTTGACCAGCCCCGCCTGGGACGCCAGCAGATACAGCGGCAGCGCGAGCACGGTCGGCGGCACCATCACGCCGGCCAGCACCAGGCCGAACAGCTTCTCCTTGTGCCGGAAGGCGTACTTGTCGAAGGCGTAGCCGCAGGCGACGCTGATCATCGAGCCGAGCAGCGCGCCCAGGACGGCGTACAGCAGGCTGTTGGCGTACCAGCGGCCGTACAGCCCGCCGTCCATGGCGAAGAGCTCGGAGAGGTTCGTGCCGAGGGAGAAGTCGCCGAGGGACAGCAGGTCGGAGGAGAACAGCGCGGAGCGGTTCTTCGTCGCGGCCAGCAGCAGCCAGGCGAGCGGCAGCAGTGTGTAGAGCGCGGACAGAGCGACGACCGCGTTGACCGCGCCGCGGCCGAGCAGCCGCGACCGCGGAGCGCGGGCCGTACGCGGCGCGGGTGAACGCCTCGCGGCGGGCGTACGGGCCGGGGCCTGGGTGCTCATCGGGCCTCCCCTTCGGCGGAGTTGGCGCGGTTCGACCAGCGGGCCACCCCGTACGACAGGGCGATGGTCACCAGCAGCAGGACGACGGAAGCGGCCGCGGCGAGGCTGTAGTTGTTGCGGTTGAAGGCCGCGTCGTAGATGTACATGTTCGGCGTGAAGCGGGAGCCGACCATCGGAGTGGTCTGGCTGAGCAGCATCGGCTCGGTGAACAGCTGGAGCGCGCCGATCAGCGTGAACATCGCGACCATCACCGACGAGGCGCGCACCAGCGGGACTTTCACCTGGAGCGCGGTGCGCAGCGGGCCCGCGCCGTCGACGACGGCGGCCTCGATCGTCTCGCGGGGGATGGCCTGGAGCGCCGCGTAGAAGATGACCATGTTGTAGCCGAGGTTGCTCCACACGGCGATGTTGACGATGGAGGGCAGCACGGTGTGCACACCGAGGAAGTCGATGTGGATGTCGCCCTTCGCGAGCAGGTCGACGACGGGGCTGAGGCCCGGCGTGTAGAGGTACAGCCAGATCAGCGCGGCGATGATGCCGGGCACCGCGTGCGGCAGGAACAGCCCCAACTGGACGGTGCGGCGCAGCCGTACGGCCCCCGAGTCCAGCAGCAGTGCCAGCGCCAGCGCGGCGACGACGAGCAGCGGGATGTAGAGCACGCAGTACAGGACGGTGACGCCGAGCCCGGAGAGGAACGTGGGGTCGGCCAGCACGGCCTGATAGCTGCGCAGCCCCGCGAAGACGGTGCGTTCGGGGCCGAAGCCGAGGCCGGGCTGGTCGTCGCTGAAGAAGCTCAGCCACACGGCGGTGCCGACGGGCAGCAGGAACACCGTGCACAGCAGGACGAAGAAGGGCGTCATCAGGACGCCGCAGGCGCCGAGTTGCTTCCTGCGCGCGGTGTTCCGTACGGCGGGCGTACCGGGTGCCGTCTTCGCGGCGCGTGCTGCCGGAGCAGAGGTGGTCGTCGCGGTCACCGGCCCCGACCTCCCTTCCGTACGGTCACGTCGAGGCCGAGGGACTTCAGGTCGGGCAGCGTGGAGCGCTGGGACTCGCGGACGGCGCCGAGCAGCGTGCCCTCGCCGCCGCTCGCGCGGGCCATGCCGTCCTGCAGCGACTTGTGGGTGGCGGTCATGCGCGGACCCCAGCGCCACTGTCCGGTGATGTGCCGGGTCTCGCGGCGGAACAGGGAGTAGACGTCCTGGCCGTCGTAGTAGCTCTCGTCGAACGCCTTGCGGGCGACGGGCACCAGGGACGGCACGGCCGGGTACTGGCTGCTGATGCCGCTGGACAGCCGGGCCTTGAGAGCCTCCGGGCTGGAGACCTGCCACTCGATGAACTCCATGGCGGCGCGCGGATGTCGACTGTCCCGGGTGACGGCGAACGTCGAGCCGCCCTGGGTGCCGATCCGCGGCCGGCCCCTGTCCGCCTCCCACTGAGGGAGGGGCGCCACGGCCCACTTGCCCTTCTGGTCCGGGTGCGCCGACATCTGGGCGCCCGCGTCCCAGGCACCGGTCAGCTTGCTCAGCACCTTGCCGCTGCCGAGCTGCGCCGTACCCAGCTGGGTGTCGCCGCTGTTGGCGGTGATGAGGTCCTCGTCGAGGAGCCGCTGCCAGTAGCCGGTGACCTTGCGGGTGGGGGCGTCGTCCATGGACACCTGCCAGCTGCCGTTCCGGGTGTCGAACCACCGGCCGCCGGCCTGCCAGACGAACCCGGCGAACAGCGGGGCGCCGTCGGTGGGCAGATTGACGATGCGGGCCCCCGGCACCTTCTGTTTCACCTCGCGGGCCGCCTCGGTGAACTCGCCCCAGGTGCGCGGGACTTCGATGCCGTGCCGGGTGAAGACGTCCTTGCGGTAGAGGTAGACCATCGGCTCGACGTCGAGCGGCACGCTGTACGTGCGGCCCTCGAAGGTCGTGAGGGCGAGCGCCTCGGGCTGCAGCTTGCGGCGCAGGTCCTTCTTCAGCAGCGGGGTGAGATCGCGGGCGACGCCGTCGATGGCATAGCCGGGGACCTGCGGATATTCGAGGGTGGCCACATCGGGGGCATTGCCGGCGCGGGCCGCGTTGCTCAGCTTCGCGTAGCCGCCCTGGGTGCCGCTGGGCACCTGCTGGAAGTCGACGTGGATGTCGTCGTGTGTCCGGTTGAAGGCGTCCACCACCTCCTGGCTGCCGCGCAGCGCGGACCAGAAGGTGATGTGGACCGGTCCCTCACGGCTCGTCGCGCGCTGCGCGCCGTCGGCCGCCGTGCCCGAGCAGGCAGTGCCCGCGGCGGTGCACAGCAGGGCCAACGCGGCGGCGGTGACGGTCAGTCGGGTACGACGGGGCGGACGACGCACGGTGCCTCCCGCGGCTGGTGGCTTGTGAGGCGAACGGCCTCAGCGGTGACAGCACGGGAATCCTGAGCGCTTCCGCACAGGGGGTCAATGGAACGCTCAAAAGAAAGTGAAGCGGTCAAACGCTCATCCGGTTTCCGTCTCCGCCGTCGATCCGCGGACCTGCAGCTCCGGCAGCAACTCGACGCGGCGCAGGGCCTCCGGGCGCGCTCCCTCCGGATGCCGCAGACGGCGCAGCAGCAACTCGGCCGCCGCCCTGCCGATCTCCTCCTTGGGCGGCGCGACCGCGGTCAGCGGCGTACTCCCCAGGGAGGCCACCACGTCGTCGTACGCCACCACCGAGCAGTCGCCCGGCACCCGCAGGCCCGCGTCCTGCAACTGCTGCACCAGCATCAGCGCGTCCACATCGCCGTGCAGCACGGCCGCCGTCGCGCCGTGCTCGCGCAGCACGGCGGCCAGATCGAGCGGCGCGCCCTGCGCCCCGTCCGGCACCCAGTCCGGTGCCGGGCTGCTGGGCGTCCCGTTCCGTCCCGCGCCGTCCGGCCCCGGCCCGGCCTGCGGTGAACTCAGCACCACCGCCCAGTCCTTGATCTCCTCGCGCTCCTCGGCGATCTGCGCGAAGGCGGCCCGCACCGAACGCGCCGTCGGGCTGTCGTCCCGCGCGGCCAGCACGATCCGCCGGTGCCCGAGCGCGACGAGGTGCGAGACGGCGAGATGCGTGCCGTACCAGTGGTCGGAGCGCACCGAGTCCATGGCGTGCAGCGGACTGCCCGGCGCCGGCCTGCGCTCCATCAGCACCGCCGGCACGGACAGCCCCGTCAGCCAGCCCGCGTCGGCCCGCTCCGCCTCCGCGCTGCGCCAGCGCGGGGCGATCAGCAGACCGCGCGCCCCGTCCCGCAACGCCCGCCGCGCCATGGTGTGTTCGGCGCCGTCCGTCTGCGGCGCGATGTGCAGCGCCAGCCGCAGCCCCGCCTCCTCCAGCACGGCGCGCGCCCCGTGCACCGTCTCGAAGAGGTACGCGTGGTGCTCCGGCACCACCAGGCCCACCGTGTCACTGTCGGCCGCCGCGATCCTGCCGCGCACCCCGTCCGGCGAGGTCTCCGTCGCACGCACGACGCCGTAGCTGCGGCGCAGCCGCCCGGCCCGCGCGAGGCCCTCGACGTCGCGGCGCACGGTGACGGGGGAGACCTCCAACTCCGTTGCCAGATCGGCGACCCGGGCCATGCCGCGGGCCCGCACCGCGTCGACTATCCGCTGCCGCCTGCGCTCCACAGACTCCCGCATGCCCGCCGCCCCTCGCATGTTCGTTTGACCGCTTTCGCGGAAGCATAACGATCGCCCGGCACGGGCGGCCGTCATCGGCAGGGCCCGTCGTCCGCAGGGCCGGTCACCAGCGGCTGGGCGGGGGCGCCGTCAACTGGTCCGCCAGCCGGGAGAGCCGGTCGCGGAAACCGCGCCGCGAAGTGCGCGGCCCCGGCACCGGCAGACCGTTCTCCCCGGCCGCCGCGCTCACCAGATGCTGCACGGTGTCGAGACCGACCTCGTCGGTCCGTGCCGTCAGCGCGTCGTGCGCGATGCCGTGCAACTCCCCCTGGTCCGTGGAGCTTTCGTCGTCCAGCGCCAGCACGGTCGCACCCGCCCTGCGGGCGTCCTGCACCCGCTCCAGCAGCCCCTCGCCCGGCTGCTCCGGCGCCACCACCAGCAGCGTCTGGGCGCGCCCCGCCGCGGCTATCCGGCCGAGACCGACGGACAGATGGGCCGGCGCCGAGTGCGGAACCCGGTGCCGCACCAGCGTGGGCGACAGCTCCGGAAGCCCCGACCAGGCCGCCTCGTCGTCCAGATGGGCCGCCAGATGCCACGGCTCGTACGCCTCCGTGCCGACCAGCAGCAGACCGCCTCCCCGGGGGACGACCGACGACCGCAGCGCCCCCGCGAACCGCCGGGTGGCCTGCACCCACTCGGTCCCCGCCAGCACTTCCCGCAGCAACGCGACCCGTACGGCATCCATGGACGGATTGTGGACCTGAACCGCTCGCCGGTGCGGAAATTCGGCCAGACAATCCCCGGAACGGGTGGTCGTCAGAGGGGCTGCGGTTCCGGGAGCCGTCGCGTGGGGAGTGCGCCCGCGCGACCCCGACAGACCGTTGTGCGCGGTTTCTTGACGGCCCGTAGGGGGGTGCTTACTGTCACCGCAGGACAAGGGACGTCCTACATCCGGTAGGTGGGGGAGTCGCTCCATGCCGTACCAGGTTTCCGTGCCGTTCCGCTCCGGGGACGACGGTTACGCGAGCTTCCGGATCCCTGCCTGCGTCCGGGCCCCGGACGGTGCGCTGCTCGCCTTCGCCGAGGGCCGCGTGAACTCCTCCGCCGACAGCGGGAACATCGACGTCGTCCGCAAAAGATCCACCGACGGCGGTCTGACCTGGAGCGCACTCCAGGTCGTCGACGGGAACGGCACCGGCACGGCCGGCAATCCGGCGCCCGTGGTGCTCGCCGGCACCGGGCGCGTCGTGCTGGTCCTCATACGCAACGCCGCCACGGCGACCGAGGCCCGCATCCGGCGCGGCCAGGTCTCCGCGGCCGACGGACGGCGCGTCTGGGTGCGGCACAGCGACGACAGCGGGCAGACCTGGTCGCCGGCCCGCGAGATCACCGCGCAGGTCAAGGCGCGCTCCTGGCGCTGGTACGCCACCACCCCCGGGCACGCGGTGGAGCTGCGGCAGCCGCCGTACACCGGCCGGCTCGTGGTCCCCGCCAACCACTCCCTGCCGCCCGCCGGAGGCGACAACGGCACCGAGGGCAAGTACAACGGCGGGCACGCGCTGCTCAGCGACGACGGCGGGCAGACCTGGCGGACCGGCTACCTCGACGACAACACCGACGGACGGGTGAACGTCAACGAGACGACCGGCACCGAACTCCCCGACGGGCGGCTCTACTTGAACACCCGCAACGACTCGCCGGCCCCCGGGAGCCGGGCACACGCCTGGTCCCCGGACGGCGGCGCCACGCTCACCGCCCCCTTCGAGCCCGTACCGGAGCTGACGGCGCCCGTCGTCCAGGGGAGCGTGCTGCAATTGCGCGCCCCCGACGTGCTGCTGTTCGCCGCACCGGGCGATCCGTCCGTGCGCCGGCGCATGACAGTGCGCGCGAGCAGCGACAACGGGGTGAGCTGGCGCCCCGTGCACACCGCCGACGACCGGCCCGCCGCGTACTCCGATCTTGTGCGGGCCGATGACGGCGCGGCCGGACTGCTCTATGAAACAGGGGAGAAGACCCCCTACGAGACCATCACGTTCCGGCGGATCCCGACGGAGGAGCTGGCATGAGCGGCAGGTACGGGAGCGGGCCCGGCAGGCGCGCCGTCCTCGGCGGGACCGCAGCCGCGGCGTCGGCGTTCGCGCTCGGCGGGTGCGGCGGCGGGGAGACGGCGCCGAAGGTGCGGAAACAGGGCCAGAAGATCAACCTGACCTTCTGGTCCTGGGTGCCGATGATCGGCAACGCGGTCGACCTGTGGAACAAGACGCACCCCGAGGTGCAGGTCGAGGTGGAGCTGCTGTCGGCGATCGACGGCATCCAGTACGCGAAGATGAACTCCGCGGTGAAGGCCGGGAATCCGCCCGATCTGGCGCAGATCGAGTTCCCGATCATCTCCGCCTTCGTGCTGGAGGACGCGCTGACCGACCTCACCACGCTGCGCGGCGCCGAGGAGGCGAAGAAGAAGTTCACCGGCTGGCAGTGGCGGCAGTCGGTGTTCGGCAAGTCCGTGTACGCCATCCCGCAGGCGTCCGGGCCGATGGGCATGTACCTGCGCTCCGACCTGTTCGAGAAGTGGGGCATCGACGTGCCCCGCACCTGGGACGAGTACGAACAGGCCGCCGCCGAGGTCCGGAAGCACGACGCGTACATCGAGACCTTCGCCAGCCCCAACTCCATGCGGTTCACGGGCTACGCGTGGCAGGCGGGCGCCAAGTGGTTCCGCGTCGAGGGCGACGAGTGGATCATCACCATCGACGACGGGCCGACCCGCAAGGTCGCCGACTACTGGGAGAACCTGGTCCGCAGGAAGCTCGTCAAGACCATCCCCGACCAGCGCAACGCCTGGTACAAGGACGTGCAGACCGGCTCCATCATCGGCTGGCTGGCCGCCAGTTGGGGCGACGCCCTGCTCGTCGGCAACGGCGGCCCGACGGCCGGCAAGTGGCGCGCGTACCCGCTGCCGCAGTGGCAGGAGGGCGGCAACGCGCAGGCGAACTGGGGCGGTTCGACCACCGCGGTCTTCAAGGGCTGCACGTATCCGCAGGACGCCATGGACTTCGCCGTGTGGCTGAACTCCGACCCCGGCGCGGTGCAGGCCCTCATCAAGGGCGGTGCGGGCTGGCCCGCCGCGAAGACCGGCTGGAAGCCGCAGGACACCGAGATGGGCCGGAAGTTCTTCGGCGGCCAGCACTACAGCACGGTCTTCGAGCGCGCCGACCGCGCCGTCGACACCAGCTGGCAGTGGGGGCCGCTGATGGACACGCTCAACCTCCGGCTCTGGGACGCCTTCAACGACGCGCTCGCCGAGGGCATCTCCTTCCGCAAGGTGCTGCAGAAGGTGCAGAAGGAGCACGTCGAGGACCTCAAGAACAAAGGGCTGAAGGTGAGGGCCGGATGACGACCTCAGTGACGAACCGCCCGTCCGGCCCACCGGGACCGGAGCCCGGAGGGAAACCGAAGGCGTCCCCGCACCGCCGCACCACACGCCGCGCGGCGTTCGGCTTCCTGCTGCCGTTCTCGGTGCTGTTCCTGCTCACCTTCATCGCGCCGGTGCTGTACGCCGTGTGGACCAGCCTGTTCACGGTCGAGCGCAGCGGGAACTTCGGACTCGGCACCACGCAGACCGTGTTCGCCGGCCTCGACAACTACGTACAGGCGCTGGAGAACAGCCGCTTCCTGGCCGGCTTCGGACGGGTGCTGCTGTTCGCCGTCGTGCAGATCCCCGTGATGCTGATCCTCGCGACCATGCTGGCGCTGCTGCTGGAGGCGACCTCAGCCCGCTGGGTCGGCTTCTTCCGCACGGCGTACTTCCTGCCGTACGGGGTGCCCGGCGTCATCGCGTCGATCCTGTGGGGCTTCCTCTACGTACCGGGCATCAGCCCGTTCGTGGAGATGGCCGAAGGGATCGGCTGGAACCTGGACTTCTTCGGGCCGGACACGGTGCTCTGGTCCATCGCGAACATCGTCGTCTGGCAGTTCACCGGCTACAACATGCTGGTGCTGGTCGCCCAGCTCAAGTCGATCTCCCCCGATCTGTACGAGGCGGCCCGGATCGACGGGGCCAACGCCTGGCAGGTGGCCCGGCATGTGAAGATCCCGCTGATCCGGCCCGCGCTGGTGCTCACCGCCGTGTTCAGCATCATCGGCTGCATCCAGCTGTTCGCGGAACCCATGGTGCTCAAGCCGCTGACCAGCACCATCGACTCGGGCTTCACGCCGAACCTGCACGCGTACACCGAGGCGTTCAAGAGCAACAACCAGCACTCGGCCGCCGCCGAAGCCGTGATCCTGGCGCTGCTGGCGTGCGTGCTGTCGTTCGGCTTCCTGCGGCTCGTCGGCGGACAGGCCGCGGAGCGCACCCGCAAACGGAAGCGCAAGTCCCGTACCGGCAGCGGCGGGAGCGGCAACGGAGCATCCACGGGGGAGCGCGCATGAGCATGAAAACGATCAGCCGCGTCCCCGTCCGCTACCGGATCATCACGCTCACCGTGCTGACGATCGCGATGCTGTACTTCCTGCTGCCGGTGTACTGGCTGGTGGTCTCGGCGACGAAGAGCACCGAGGGACTGTTCGGCAGCTTCGGACTCTGGTTCTCCGACCCGCGTCCGCTGGAACGGCTCGGCGACATGCTCGCCTTCGACAACGCGATCTATCTGCGCTGGACCCTGAACAGCCTGATCTACGCCGGGATCGGCGCGCTGACGGCCACACTGTTCTCCGCGGCCGCCGGCTACGCGCTCGCCAAGTACGCGTTCCGCGGCCGCGAGACGATCTTCAACATCGTGCTGGCCGGCGTACTGCTCCCGCAGACCGTGCTGGCCCTGCCGCTGTATCTGCTGTTCAGCGAGGCCGGCATGGCCAACACGTACTGGTCGGTGCTGCTGCCCAGCATGGTCAGCCCGTTCGGCGTGTACCTGTGCCGGATCTACGCCGCGGCCGCCGTGCCCGACTCGCTGCTGGAGGCGGCCAGGATCGACGGCGCGGGAGAGTTGCGGATCTTCCGTACGCTGTCGCTGCGGATGATGGTCCCCGCGCTGGTGACGGTGTTCCTCTTCCAGTTCGTGCACATCTGGAACAGCTTCTTCCTGCCGCTGGTGATGCTCGCGGACTCGAAGCTCTACCCGATCCAGCTGGGCCTCACGAGCTGGCAGGGCTTCGCCGACCGGCAGCCCGAGCTCTACCAGTACACCGTCGGCGGCGCGTTCCTGTCCGTGGTGCCGCTGATGATCCTCATCGGCGCGCTGCAGCGGTACTGGCGCGCGGGACTCACGGAGGGCAGTGTCAAGGCGTGATCACCTTCACGCCGTACGGTGCGGGCGTCCCGTACCGCGGTGGTGGCAGGATCCTCGTATGACCTCTCCCACTGCATCACCCGCGCCCAAGAAGGACCCCTGGGACCTGCCCGACGTGTCAGGGCTCACCGTCGGAGTCCTCGGCGGCACCGGCGACCAGGGCCGCGGCCTGGCCTACCGGCTCGCCCGGGTCGGCCAGAAGATCGTGATCGGCTCGCGCGCCGCGGAGCGCGCCGAGCAGGCCGCGGCCGAACTCGGCCACGGCGTCGAGGGACTGGAGAACGCGGAGTGCGCCCGGCGCTCCGACATCGTGGTCGTGGCCGTGCCGTGGGACGGGCACGCCAAGACGCTGGAGGCGCTCCGCGGCGACCTGGCGGGCAAGCTCGTCGTCGACTGCGTCAACCCGCTCGGCTTCGACAAGAAGGGCGCGTACGCGCTGAAGCCCGAGGAGGGCAGCGCCGCCGAACAGGCCGCGGCGCTGCTGCCCGAGTCGCGCGTCACCGCCGCCTTCCACCACCTGTCCGCCGTGCTGCTCTCCGACCCGGAGGTCGAGGAGATCGAGACGGACGTGATGGTGCTCGGCGAGGTGCGCGCCGACTGCGAGACCGTCCAGGCGCTGGCGCAGCGCATCCCCGGCATGCGCGGCGTGTTCGCGGGCCGGCTGCGGAACGCGCACCAGGTGGAGTCCCTGGTCGCCAACCTCATCTCGGTGAACCGCCGTTACAAGGCACACGCCGGGGTGCGCCTCACCGACATCTGAGGCACACCCTCCCAGCGGTCCGCCGCGGCACCGAGCCGCCGAAGATCGCCGGCGGGCATGGGGGAGAATGGCCGGGTCTGCGTTCGTGCACGGTCCGTCTGGAGATCCGCCCCATGCCCGCCCTCACCCCCCGCACCCCCCGCGGCTTCGCTCTCTACGCCACGCTCGTCTGCGTGCTCGCCGTGGTCGCGGCCGCGGTGTCCTTCCTCAAGGGCAGCTGGATCGGCATCGTCTGGATCCTGCTGGCGGGGCTGACCTCCAACATGGCCTGGTACTACGCCCGCCGGGCCCGCGCCGCGAAGAACGCGGCGGCGCCCGGGCCCGGGGCTACACCGGCGGAGTGACCGTGATCTGCGGCTCGCCCTCCCAGAACCGGAAGTACTCCAGGCCGTAGTCGACATCGGTGGGCGAGACGCCGAGCGCGCTCGTCACGTGGTCGATCACGTCCCAGAACACGTGGTTGACCGCGGGGATCCACAGGCAGCCGAACACCAGCAGCATCCCGAACGGCGCGAACGGCTCGGCCTGCCGCCGCACTCCGTGCGACAGCCAGGGCTCCAGTACGCCGTAGCCGTCCAGCCCGGGCACCGGAATGAAGTTCAGGATCGCCGCGGTGACCTGGAGCATGGCCAGGAACGCCAGCGCGGACCGGAACGCGTACGGCACATCGCCCACCGCGCCCAGCCAGAACGGCGCGGTCAGCAGTACGGCGAGCAGGGCGTTGGTGAGCGGCCCCGCAGCGGAGATCAGGCTGTGCTTGATCCGTTGGCGCGGGCCGCCGATCCGGCCGCGCTCGATGTAGACCGCGCCGCCCGGCAGTCCGATTCCGCCCATGATCACGAAGATCACCGGCAGCACGATGCTGAGCACGGCGTGGGTGTACTTCAGCGGGTTGAGCGTCAGATAGCCCTTGGCGCCGACGCTCGTGTCACCGGCGTGCAGGGCGCTGCTGGCGTGCGCGTACTCGTGCAGACAGAGCGAGACGATCCAGCCGGAGACGACGAACAGGAACACCGAGAGCCCGGTGACCTCCGCCCAGCCGGACCAGACCGACCATCCGGACACGCCCATGATCGCGAGGAGCCCGAGGAAGACCGGGCTGATGCGGTGATGTTCGGGATGGGTGGAGGCGCTGGTCATGCAACGGGACCGTACCGGGCCGGGGTGCGCCGTCGCGAGTTTCCCCGCGTGCCGGTACGGTGCCGCCGTGGAGTTGGCAGAGCGGATCGCGGACGTACGCGCGGGGGACGGCGACCCGGCGGCGATGATCGGTGAGTTCCGTCGCACGGCGGTCCTGGTGCCGCTTGTGGACGGCGGGGCGTGGACGGCCGAGTACGGCGGCGTGCAGTGGATCCACGCGTTCACGGACGAGGCCGCGCTGGCCCGCTTCGCGCAGTCCCGCGGCGCGCCCCCGGACGAGGAGTGGGAGTACGCGGCGGTGCTCGGAGCGCGGCTGCTGGACGTACTGGTACCGGAGTTGGGGGTGCCCGGCGGGGTCGCCGTGGACATCGCCGACGAGGACGGCTCGATGCTGTTCCCGCCGGTGCGCGGCATCGTCCCCGACGAGGTCGCGGTCGACGGCCCGGACGGAGCCGACGCGTAGCCCGGGGCCCGGCCCTGGCAGCATGACGGTGTGGGCCTTCGCTATCGCGTCCTGGGAACAGCCCGGGCACTCCGGCCGGACGGCACCGCCGTACCGGTGGGCGGGGCGCGGCTGCGCGCCCTCCTGACCGCGCTCGCGCTCGGCGGCGGCCGCCCGGTCCGCGCCGAGACGCTGGCCGCGCAGGTGTGGGCCGGCGACGGCGACGTGCCGGCCGGTGAACTGGCCGCACTGCAGGCCCTGGTGGGGCGGCTGCGCAGGGCGCTCGGCCGGGACGCGGTGGCCTCGGCGGACGGCGGCTACCGGCTGGCGGCCGATCCTGACGACATCGACCTGTACCGCTTCGAACGGCTCGCGGACGAGGGCGCCCGGGCCCTCGCCGACGGCGCGGCCGAGAAGGCCGCCGCACTGCTCGACGACGCCCTCGCCCTGTGGGAGGGGCCGGTCTGCGCGGACCTGTCCGACGAGGGCGGCCCGGCCGGCGTACGGGCGCGGAACCGCCAACTGGCCGCGCGCCGCGCCCGGCTGGAGGCGGACCTCCGCCTCGGCCGCGCGGAACAGGCGCTGCCCGCGCTGCGGGAACTCGCCGCGGAACACCCGCTGGACGAACCCCTCCAGGCCCTGCACCTGCGCGCCCTGCGCGCCGCGGCCCGCCCCGCCGAAGCCCTCGCCGCGTACGAGGAGATCCGCGGCACCCTCGCCGACCGCCTCGGCGCGGACCCGGGCCCCGAACTCCGCGCGCTGCACGCGGCGTTGCTGCGGGGCGAGGCGGGGGACGGGGCCGGCGGGAACAGTTCCGCGCAGGACGACGCGCGCGCCGGCGCCGGCGAGGGAAGCGGCGCGGCGCCCGGCCGTACGCGGGGCAATCTGCGCCCCCGCCTCACCTCCTTCGTGGGTCGTGCCGAGGAGATCCGGGCCATCGGCGAAGAGCTCCGGCACACCCGGCTGCTCACCCTCACCGGGCCCGGCGGCGCGGGGAAGACCCGGCTGTCCCTGGAGGCCGTCGCCGCGGAGGACCCCGCCGACGGCGTGTGGGTCACCGAACTCGCCTCCGTACGCGCCCCGCAGAGCGCCGGCGACCTCGCGGAGGCCGTGCTCACCGCGCTCGGCGGACGCGAGACGGTCCTCCGGTCGGCCGGCGCCGAGGCCCTCGCGGCAGCCGCGGACCCGAGCGCGCGCGACCCCCTCGCGCAGCTCGCGGAACGCTGCGCGCACCGCCGGATGCTGCTCGTCCTCGACAACTGCGAGCACGTCATCGACGCCGCGGCCGCCCTCGCCGAGACGCTGCTCACGGCCTGCCCGCACATGACCGTCCTGGCCACCAGCCGCGAACCCCTCGGCGTACCGGGCGAGTCCGTGCGCCCCGTGGAGCCGCTGCCGGACCCCGTCGCCCTCCGGCTCCTCGCCGACCGGGGCGCGTCCGCCCGTCCCGGCTTCCGCGTCGAGGACGACCCCGACGCCTGCGCGGAGATCTGCCGCCGCCTGGACGGGCTGCCGCTGGCCATCGAGCTCGCCGCGGCCCGGCTGCGGGCCCTCACGCCGCGGCAGCTCGCAGACCGGCTCGACGACCGGTTCCGGGTGCTGACCGCCGGCAGCCGCACCGCGCTGCCGCGCCAGCAGACGCTGCGGGCCGTCGTCGACTGGTCGTGGGAGCTGCTGGAGGAGCCCGAACGGGCCGTGCTGCGGCGGCTGTCGGTGTTCTCCGGCGGCTGCGCGCTGGAACAGGCCGAGGAGGTCTGCGCGGCCGGGATGCTGCCGGACGACGAGGCGCTGCCTGCCGGCGAGGTGCTGCCCGCGGACGAGGTCGCCCCGCTGCTCGGCTCCCTCGTCGACAAGTCGCTCGTCGTCGCCGACCCGCTGCCGGACGGCACGGGCATGCGTTACCGCCTGCTGGAGACCGTCGCCGAGTACGCCGCGGCCCGGCTCGACGAGACGCCGGGCGCCTGCGCGGCGGCCGGACGCCGGCACGTCGCCGCGTACCGGGAGCTGGCCAGGGCCGCCGACGCGCGGCTGCGCGGGCCCGAACAGACCGGCGCGCTCGACCTGTTGGAGCGCGAGCACGACAACATCCGCGCCGCACTGCGCCGCGCCCTCGCCGCGGGCGACGAACAGGAAGTGCTGTGCCTCGTGCACGCCATGAACTGGTTCTGGCAGCTGCGCGACCACCTCGCCGACTCCCGTACGTGGTCCGCCGCTGCCGCCTCCATGGGCCCCGACCCCTTCGGCCCCGACGCGGAGGACGCCCCTGACGCGGAGGACGGCCCCGTGCCGCCCTTGTACGAGCGGGTCACCGACGCGCCGCCGCCGATGAGCGGGGAACTGCTGGCGGAGGCGCGGCGCGGCGTCGCGCTCATGGTGTTCGCGGAGTCCCAGGTCGGCACGGCCGCACAGGACAGCCCCGAACGGCACGCCAGGATGGCCCGCATCGTCGGCACGTACCGCCCGGGGCAGCCGCAGACGTGCCGGCTGCCGGGCTTCATGTGGGTGTTCGCGTGGATGCTGTCCCAGCCGCTGGACGGCATGGGGGCGCTGATCGACGCGACCGTGCGGGGCTGCCGCGATCACGGCTACACGTGGGAGCTGGCCTTCGTGCTGCAACTGCGCGCAAAACTGGGCAACGACTACCCGGGCGCGATGCAGCGGGCGGCCGTCGACTGCGAGGAGAGCCTGGAGCTCTTCACCCGCGCCGGGGACGCCTGGGGCCGGGCCGAAGCGCTCTCGGGGCGCGCCGAAGTGTGCGTGCTGCGGGGCGAGTTCGGGGCCGCGGCGGAGGACTACCGGCAGGCCATCGCGTGCGCCGAGTCCCTGGGCGCGCACAGCCAGGTGCCGATGCTGCGGGCCAAGCTCGGTGCCGCGCTGGTGGAGACCGGGGACCCGGAGGCGGAGGCGCGGGGCGACGCCCTGCTGCGGCAGGCGTCCGAGGAGGAAGAGTGCCGGCACTCCGGCGAGGGCCCTGACTTCGTCGCCGTGCAGTACGCGATCCGGCTCGGCCGGCAGGGCGCGACGGAGGAGGCCCGGCAGCTCCTGGAGCCGCTGGAGGAGAAGTTCCGGGACGCCATGCCGGAGCTGTTCGGCGGCATGGTGCAGGGCCTGCTGGCGTGGCTGCACTGCCGCGACGGGCAGTACGGGGCAGGCCTGGCGAAGGTGGACGAGGCACTGGCCAAGGTGCGCACCCGGATGGGAGAGGTGGTATCCCCGTCCGTCGTGCTGAACCAACTCGCCGTCGCCGCCTGGGCGATGGCCCGGCTCGGCGCGGCGGAGACCGGGGCGCGGCTGCTCGGCGCACACGACGCGCACAACGCGCGGCCCGAGGGCTACCGTCTGCCGCCCGCGGAGGAAGAGGTACGGCGCGACGCGGGCTCGGCCGTACGGGAAGCGCTGCCCGGGGACGGGTTCGCCCGCGCATACGAAGAGGGCGGCGGCCTCTCCGTGGAAGAGGCCGCCGCCCTCGTACACCGCACTGCCCGGGAACGGGCGGCGGCCGGCTGACCGGTCCGCCGCGCGCTTCCGGCTGACGCGACTCTCAGCGCGGTGGGTCGGCGCGCCGCGCCGGCGTCACGCCTTCTTGCGGAACTTGGCGATCGCGATCGGGGCCATCACCACGGTGAGGCCGACCGACCAGACCACGGTCCACATCACCGGGCCGCCGACCGCGCCCTGACCCGTCATCAGGCCGCGGGCCGCGTCGGCGAGCTGCGTCAGCGGGTTGACGTGGGTGAACGCCTCCAGCCAGCCCGGCATCGTCTTCACCGGCACGAAGACCGAGGAGCCGAACTGCAGCGGCATCAGCACCAGGAAGGAGACGCCCTGCACGGCCTGCGCCGTCTGCATCGTCAGCCCCAGCAGCATGAAGATCCACAGCAGGGACGCGCCGAATAGCGCGGTCAGACCGATCGAGGCCAGCAGGCCGAGCCAGTTGCCCTGGATGTCGAAGCCCACCAGGAAGCCGACGGCGAGCAGCACGATGATGGCGACCAGCATCCGGCCGATCTCCACCACGACCTTGGCGACCAGCACCGAGGAGCGGGCTATCGGCATGGACCGGAAGCGGTCCATCACGCCCTTGCGGAAGTCCTCGTTGATGCCGGTGCCCACCGCCATGGCGATGTTCATGCACATCATCGCCATCATGCCGGGCACCAGATACTGCACGTACTTCTCCCGCCCGGCGCTGCCGCCCGCGCCCGCGCCGCCGATGGCGCCGCCGAAGACGTAGACGAAGAGCAGGGTGAAGATGATGGGCATCAGCAGCGCGTCCATCATCGACTCCGGGTCCTGCTTTATCTGCAGGGCGTTGCGGCGCACCAGCGCGCCGATGTGCCGGAGATTGGCACGGAAACCTATCCGGCCCTCGTCCACGCCCTGTTTGGGCGGGACGGGTGCGGGGGCGCCGGGCGCGGTGGCCGGGGCCTGGGGTGCGGTGGCGGTACTCACGCCGCGGCCTCCTCGAGCTCGGTGTCGGAAGTGGTGTCGTCGTCGGAGTGGGTGGCCTTCTGGCCGGTGAGGGCCAGGAACACCTCGTCCAGGCTGGGCAGATGGGTGGAGATGTCGGCGATGGCGAAGTCCCGGGCGCCCAGCAGGCCGACCACGGAGGTCAGTTGCTCGTCGCTGACGATGGGCACGGTCACCTCGCCCGCCTTCTCGTCGGCCGTGGCGCCGCCGACACCGTCCAGACCGGCCTGCGCGAGCGCGCCGACCATCCGGGGCAGCTCCTCCGCGGGGCCCGTCGGCCGGATCCGCAGGGTGCGGCCGCCGACGCGGGCCTTCAGCTCGGGCACCCGGCCCTCGGCGATGACCTTCCCGCGGTCCACGACGGTCAGTTCGCTGGCGAGCTGCTCGGCCTCCTCCATGTACTGCGTGGTGAGCAGCACGGTGTTGCCGTCCGCGACGATGTTGTGCACCTCTTCCCAGACCTCGTTGCGCGTGCGCGGGTCGAGGCCGGTGGTGGGCTCGTCCAGGTAGAGCACCCGGGGGCGGCCGATCATCGAGGCGGCCAGGTCGAGCCGGCGGCGCATGCCGCCGCTGTACTTGCTCGCCGGGCGCTTCGCGGCCTCGGTCAGCGAGAACCGCTCCAGCATCTCGTCGGCGCGCTTGCGGGCGTCGCCGCGGGAGAGGTCGAGCAGCCGCCCGATCATGTAGAGGTTCTCCCAGCCGGACAGCTTCTCGTCGACCGAGGCGTACTGCCCGGTGAGGCCGACGGTGCGGCGCAGCTGGCGGGGCTGGCGCACCACGTCGTACCCCGCGACGGTCGCCGTGCCGGCGTCCGGCACCAGCAGCGTCGACAGCATGCGGATCAGGGTGGTCTTGCCCGCGCCGTTCGGCCCGAGCACGCCCATCACGGTGCCCTCGCGCACGTCCAGGTCGATGCCGTCGACCGCCTTGTTGTCCCCGAAGTGTTTCACCAGGCCGCGGACCTCGACGGCGTTGGGCCCCCGGTCGGCTGTGGTGTTCTGTCGCGTCATGCCCTCAAAGATGGCACCCGCCACTGACAATCCACCGATATTCCACCGACAGCCGGCCGATACGGGTACAACGTCCGGCTGCCGGTGGACCGAGGTCCTACGACGGCGGGCCCAACGGCCCCTTCCCGGGGCGGAGTCGGGCCCGTCGCCGCTCTGGTACGGCCGGGCCGCGGATCACGCGAAGCTGTGCTCGGCGTCCGGGAAGGACCCGGAGATCACGTCGTCCGAGAAGGCCGTGGCGGCCTCGCCCAGCACCTCGCGCAGGCGCGCGTACTGCTTCACGAAGCTCGGCACCCGGCCCGGCGTGAGCCCTGCCATGTCCGTCCACACCAGCACCTGCGCGTCGCAGTCGGCGCCCGCGCCGATGCCGACGGTGGGGATGTGCAGCGAGCGGGTCACCTCGGCCGCCACGTCCGCGGGGACCGCCTCCAGCACGACGGCGAACGCGCCCGCGTCCTGCACCGCCTTGGCGTCCCGCAGGAGTTGCTGCGCCGCCTCCTCGCCGCGCCCCTGTACGCGGTAGCCCATCGCGTGCACGGACTGCGGGGTGAGGCCGACGTGCGCCATGACGGGGATGCCGGACTGGACGAGCAGCTCGACCTGGTGCGCGGAGCGTTCGCCGCCCTCCAGCTTCACGGCGCCCGCCCCCGACTCCTTGACCAGCCGGGTCGCGCTGCGCAGCGCCTGTACGGGCCCCTCCTGGTACGAGCCGAACGGGAGGTCGGCGACGACGAGGGCCCGCTTGGTGCCCCGTACGACGGCGGCCGTCAGGATCGCGATCTCGTCCATGGTGACGGGGACGGTGGACTCGTAGCCGAGATGGCAGTTGCCCATGGAGTCGCCGACCAGCAGCACGGGGATGCCCGACTCGTCGAAGACGGAGGCGGTCATCGCGTCGTACGCGGTCAGCATCGGCCACCGCTCGCCGCGCTCCTTGGCGGCGGCCAGGTCGCGCACGGTCACACGGCGGTTGCGCGCGCCGCCGTAGAGGGTGGCGGGCTGCTTGGGGGACTGGTTCTGCGCAGGCGTCATCGCACTGGCTCCTTCAGTTTTCGATCGTCTCGAGGCGCCGGCACGGCGTCCCCGGATACCGTCATGCTGGCACGGATGTGCGCGTTGTGTCACAGGTCCCGGATGATCGGCTGCTGCCGGAACCTCGTGGGCCGCCGTGCACGTCGGGAGACGTGAGAAGGGCTCTTATGCAAGCCTGCGAGCCTGCCGGAACACAGGAAATGGTGGCGGTCGGCGCCGCGCGCCGCGGCTCAAGACCCGCAGGGTGACCGGTTTTTCGGGATATACCGGGGCATCACCTATCGTTCACCAGACATCGTCACAGGCAAGTGAGGAAAGCGGATGGCACGCGCGTACATGGCGGAAGCCACGGACACCGCCGACGGCGGCCGGTACGGGGCCGGCCGCGGCGGAGGCCGGGCGCGCCGCGCGTTCGCCCGGTGGGGAGGGCCCGGCATGTGGCGTCGTGGATGGCTGACCGCCGCTGTCGCGATCGCACTGGCGCTCGCGTTCAGTCTGCACGCCAAGATCCCCAACTCGGTGGGCAACCTCGGCTCCCTCTGGGAGACCTTCCTGCCCTGGGGCGGGCTCCTGATCCCCGTCCTGCTGGTCGTCGCCCTGCTGCGCCGCTCCGTCGTCGCGCTGATCGCGGTGCTGGTGCCCGCGCTGGTCTGGGTCAATCTCTTCGGCAGCCAGGTCACCGACAAGTCCGGTACGGGCGGCGACCTCACCGTCGTCACGCACAACGTGAACGCCGAGAACCCGGACCCCGCCGCCACCGCGCGCAGGGTCGCCACCAGCGGCGCTGACGTGGTCTCGCTGGAGGAGGTCTCCGAGGGCCAGGCCGGCACGTACGAGAAGCAGCTGGCGCACACGTTCCCGTACCACAAGCTGGTGGGCACGGTCGGCGTGTGGAGCAAGTACCCGATGCGGGACACCCGCACCGTCGACATCAAGATGGGCTGGCCGCGCGCGCTGCGCTCCACCATCGAGACCCCGCAGGGTCCCGTCGCCGTGTACGCCGCGCATCTGCCGTCGGTCCGGGTGCAGTTCCAGGCGGGCTTCACCGCCAACCAGCGGGACAACAGCGCGGACGCGCTGGGCCAGGCGATCGCCGCCGACAAGACCGGCAAGGTCGTGCTGCTCGGTGACCTCAACGGCACCATGAACGACCGCGCGCTGGCGCCCGTCACCTCCCAGATGCGCTCCACGCAGGGCGCGGCGGGCGACGGCTTCGGCTTCAGCTGGCCCGCGTCGTTCCCCATGGCGCGGATCGACCAGATCATGGTGAAGAACCTGAAGCCGGTGGCCTCCTGGAATCTCCACGAGACCGGCAGTGACCACCTGCCCGTGGCGGCCACGGTCAACTTCTAGCCGGCCGGACCGGCACCCCGGAGGCTCCGACGACGGCGCCCCGGCCCCGCACGACGCGGTGGCCGGGGCGTTCGCGTGTGCGCCGGGCGGCGCCCCCGCGGGCCGCAGATGTAGCCCGCCTGAAACGCGGTGTTGGCCTCCGGGAACAATGAGCCTGCGAGACTTTGTTTTCGACGAGAACTTACGGAGCCGGTTCAGCGCGGAACGCTCCGTTTTCCCTGGTTTCGTCCCCTTTGTGTACGCTCTGTCGGCTCATGTCCTGACAGACCTTGACCACCTCTGCCTGGAAAGGTGCCTGCGCTATGCCCTTGGCCCTGCTCGCCCTGGCGATATCGGCCTTCGGGATCGGTACGACCGAGTTCGTCATGATGGGCCTCATGCCCAACGTCGCGGACGACATGGGCACTTCGGTACCCACCGCCGGGTATCTCGTCTCCGCCTACGCCATCGGCGTCGTCATCGGTGCCCCGCTGCTCACCGCGCTCGGGGCCCGCATCCCGCGCAAGCGGATGATGCTCGCGCTGATGGCGCTGTTCACCGTCGGCAACCTCGCCTCCGCGCTCGCGCCCAGCTTCGGCACGCTCATGGCCGGACGGGTGCTGGCCGGGCTGCCGCACGGCGCGTTCTTCGGCGTCGGCGCCGTCGTCGCAGCGCGTCTCGTACGCGAGGACCGCCGCGCCCGCGCCGTCGCCATCATGTTCATGGGACTCACGGTGGCCAACATCGTCGGCGTCCCCGCCGGCACGGCCATCGGCCAGCAGCTCGGCTGGCGGGCCACCTTCCTGGTCGTCACCGCGATCGGCCTGCTGGCGATGGCCTCGCTCGCGGCGCTGATCCCGAAGCTGCCGACGGAGAAGCAGAACGGCGTCGGCCACGAGCTGCGCGCCCTGTGGAACGGGCAGGTCCTGCTCGGCCTGCTCACCGCGGTCTGCGGCTTCGGCGGCGTGTTCGCCGTCTACAGCTACCTGGCCTCGATGATGACCAAGATCACCGGACTCCCCGAGTCGGGCACCACGTGGGTGCTGGCGCTGTTCGGCATCGGCATGACCCTCGGCGCCGTCGCCGCGGGCCCGCTCACCGACCGCGCGCTGCGGCCCACCCTGTACGGGGCGCTCGCCGCGCTCGCCGTCTCCCTCGTCGTCTTCACCTACGCGGTGCACGTGACCTGGGCGGCGCTGATCATGGTCGTGATCCTCGGCGCGGTCGGCTTCGGCACCACGACGCCGATCCAGATGCTGGTGATGACCAAGGCACAGGACGCGCCGACGCTGGCCTCCGCGTCCAACCACTCCGCGTTCAACCTCGCGAACGCGGGCGGCGCCTGGCTCGGCGGCGTGGTCATCTCGGCCGGCTTCGGCTGGACCTCGCCCGCCGTCGCGGGCGCGGTGCTCGCCGTCCTCGGACTGGCCGTAGCGCTGCTCGCCGGCTTCCTGGACCGCGGCCACACGGGCTCCATGTCCCGCGTGGTCGCCCGCAGCGCGGAGCCGGCCGAGCGCGAAGAGGCCTCCGCGCTCACGAAGTGACACCCGTGCACGAGTGACACCGCGTACACAGGGCCCCGCCGGTCTCCCGGCGGGGCCCTGTCGCGTACGGCGTCACCGGCCGTGGGCCGCGCGTCAGTTGTGCGCTTCGCCCGTCTCCCGCCAGCGGCTGGTGATCGGCAGCCGGCGGTCCTTGCCGAAGCCCTTCGCGGAGATCTTCGTGCCCGGCGGGTACTGGCGGCGCTTGTACTCCGCCGTGTCCGTCATCTTCAGCACCCGCGTGACCAGGTCCGCGTCGAAGCCCGCCGCGATGATCTCCTCGCGCCCCCGGTCCCCGTCCACGTACAGCTTCAGCACCCGGTCCAGCACGTCGTAGTCCGGCAGCGAGTCCGTGTCGACCTGGCCGGGGCGCAGCTCCGCGCTCGGCGGCTTGGTGATCGAGTTCTCCGGGATCGGCGGGGTCTGGCCGCGCTCCTCCGCGGCGCGGTTCCGCCACTTCGCGAGGCGGAAGACGTTCGTCTTGTAGACGTCCTTGATCGGCCCGTACGCGCCGACGGAGTCGCCGTAGAGCGTCGAATAGCCGCACGCCAGCTCGGACTTGTTGCCCGGCGCGAGCACGATGTGGCCCTCCTGGTTGGAGATCGCCATCAGCGTGGTGCCGCGCAGCCGCGACTGGAGGTTCTCCTCGGCGACGCCGGTGAGGCCCAGCGACTCCATGTACGCGTCGAACATCGGCCCGATCGGCACCGTACGCAGATGCAGCCCGGTCCGCTCCGCGAGCACCGCGGCGTCGCCCTTGGAGTGCTCGGACGAGTAGCGCGAGGGCATCGACACCCCGTACACGTTCCCGGCGCCGACCGCGTCGCAGGCGATCGCGGCGACGAGCGCCGAGTCGATGCCGCCGGAGAGCCCGATGAGCACCGAACGGAAGCCGTTCTTCGCGGCGTACGCGCGCAGCCCCGTGACGAGCGCGCTGTAGATCTCCGCGTCGTCCTCCAGCCGCTCGGCCTCCCCGCCGGTGTACTCCGGCGCGTACGCCGGCACCGGCTCCTGCGACAGCACCCGGTGCTCGATCCGCAGCCCGTCGTCGACGGTGCCGGACGGCGGGGTGGCCGCGGCGGCCGGCAGGTCCAGGTCGAGGACGACGCACTCCTCCTCGAACTGCGGCGCCCGCGCGATCACTTCGCCGTCCCGGTCGACGACGATCGAGTCGCCGTCGAAGACGAGCTCGTCCTGGCCGCCGGTCATCGCCACGTACGCCGTCGTGCAGCCGGCCTCCTGCGCGCGCTTGCGCACCAGGTCGAGGCGGGCGTCGTCCTTGTTGCGCTCGTACGGGGAGGCGTTGACCGACACCAGCAGACCCGCCCCCGCGGAGCGCGCGGCGGGCACCCGGCCGCCGTCCTGCCACAGGTCCTCGCAGATGGCGAGCGCGACGTCCACGCCGTGCACCCGCACGACGGGGAGGGTCTCGCCGGGGAGGAAGTAGCGGAACTCGTCGAACACGCCGTAGTTCGGCAGATGGTGCTTGGCGAAGGTCAGCGCGACCTCTCCGCGGTGCAGCACGGCGGCGGCGTTCTGCGGGGCGCCGGCGGGCTGCCCGTACCGGGGCCGGGCGTCCGCGCGGTCCAGATAGCCCACGATCACGGGGGCCTCGCCGAGCCCCTCGTCGTCGAGGCGGCGCGCGAGCGCACCGAGCGCGTCCCTGCTGGCCTCGACGAACGAGGACCGCAGCGCCAGGTCCTCGACGGGATACCCGGTCAGCATCATCTCGGGGAACGCCACGAGATGCGCCCCCCGCCCGACGGAGTGCCGGGTCCAGCGCACGACGGACTCGGCGTTCGCGTCGAGGTCACCGACGGTGGAGTCGACCTGATTCAGAGCGAGACGTAGTTGAGGCACGCCCCCGAGTGTAATCGTCCTTCTGACGCGATGGGGGAGCGCGGGGCGCCCGCGCGCCCAGTGGTCCGTCGCGCGTCTGCTTCAGGAGCGTCATGACGCTCGCCGGGGCGCGCCGTGGCCGCGAAGCCGTGCGGCGCCGGGATCCGGTGAAGGGGGTGCCTGCGTCACAACAGCCCGGGCCCCCTCGAAGGGCGCCGGGGCTGTTGTACGTACGGACCAAAACGTGTCCTGTATCGGGGAGTTCGCGGGGTTCATCCCGACCAGGGGGCGTCCTGGCGCCCTTTCGACATTGACGTGAACTCGCCACCGCCCGCAGGATGCCGTCATGTTGGAGGCACTTGGGCTCGACCCCGTCCAGCAGCGGACCTATGAGGCCCTCGTCGACGGTGCCGTGACCGTCTCCGAACTGCGGGCCGTACTGGGCCTGAGCGCCGCGCGGGTACGCGAGAGCCTCTCCTCCCTGGAGCGGCTGAGCCTCGTGGGGCGTTACTCCGAGGAGCGCGGGCCCCGCGGCGGCGAGGAGCGCTATCTGCCCGTCGCCCCCGAAGTCGCCTTCGAATCCCTGCTGCTGGCCCGCGAAGAGGCCATCCACCGCACGCGCCGGCACATCCAGGTGCTGGCCTCCCGGTTCCGGGCGAACGCCTCCGGGCGCGACCCCGTCGACCTGGTCGAGATCGTCACAGGGCGGGCCGCCGTCATCCGGCAGGTCGACCAACTGCAGCGCAGCGCACGGCACGAGGTGCGGGGCATCGACAGACCGCCGTACGCGAACAGCGACCCGGACAGGTTCGACCCGAAGACCGGCATGATGCCCGTACAGCAGCAGATGCTGCGGGAAGGCATCGGCTACCGGGTCGTCTACGACACCGACGGCCTCCACCGGCTGGACACCGACATCGGCGCCGCCGCCGAACTGGGCGAGGACGCCCGGGTGATGGCCGACACCCCGACCAAGCTGCTGATCGCCGACGACCGGCTCGCGCTCATTCCGCTACGCGCGTCACCAAACGAGCTGGCCAGCAGCGTCGTCGTGCACCCCTCCGGACTGCTGGACGCGCTGGGGGAGTTCTTCGAGGTGCTGTGGGCCCGCGCGCTGCCGCTCTCCCACTACCTCGGCGACCCGGAACGGAAGGCCGGCGACGGGCCCACCCCGGAGGAGGCCCGGCTGCTGGCGCTGCTCACCACCGGGATGACCGACCAGGTCATGGCCCGTCAACTCGGCATCAGCCACCGCACGTTCCAGCGCCGGCTGCACGGTCTGATGGAACGGGTGGGCGTCAATACGCGGTTCCAGCTGGGGGTGCGCGCCGCGGCTCTCGGCTGGGTCCCCGAGGCGAGTCCGAGCTGCGATAAACCGCCCTCGATGAGGGAAACGTCCGTTCCGCGTACACCCTTGTCGTGAACGTCGCCGCTGTGCTGAGCTCTGGTCGCGCTCGAACAACAGCACCCCCCACACAGCGCACACCCCCCACGACGAGGAGGAACCCTCGCAATGGCAGTGACGCGTAAGAGAATTGTCGTCAGCGCCGCGGCGGCAGTCGCAGCAGCCGCCATCGGATCCGGTCTCGCGCTACCCGCGAACGCCGCCCCCACCGAAGGCACGGTCGTCGGAGCGAACTCCGCGAAGGCCGTCAAGGGCAGCTACATCGTCACGATGAAGTCCTCCGCCATGAAGGCCGGTTCGACGGAGAGCAAGAAGGTCGTCACCAAGCACGGCGGCAAGGTGAAGAACACCTTCAAGCACGCGCTGAACGGCTACTCGGCCGCCATGTCGGAGCAGGAGGCCAAGGAGCTGGCCGCCGACCCCGCCGTCGACCAGGTCTTCGCGAACCACAAGTACTCCATATCCGGTGAACAGGCCGACCCGCCCTCCTGGGGCCTGGACCGGCTGGACACCAAGGAGTTGAAGCTCGACAAGAAGTACACCTACCCGGACAAGGCCGGCGAGGGCGTCACCGCGTACGTCATCGACACCGGAACCCGCGCCTCCCACAAGGACTTCGAGGGCCGCGTGGGCAAGGGCTTCGACGCCGTCGACGGCGGCGCGGCCGACGACGGCAACGGCCACGGCACGCACGTCTCCAGCACGGTGGCGGGCAAGACGTACGGCGTCGCCAAGAAGGCCAAGATCGAGCCGGTCCGGGTCCTCGACGACCAGGGCTCCGGCAGCACCGAGGGTGTCGTCAAGGGCATCGAGTGGGTGGCCCAGAACGCCAAGGGCGCGTCCGTCGCCAACATGTCGCTCGGCGGTCCGGCCGACGAGGCGCTCGACAAGGCCGTGAAGAACACCATCGCCAAGGGCGTCACCTTCGCCGTCGCGGCGGGCAACGAGAGCCAGGACGCGAGCAAGTCGTCCCCGGCCCGGGTGCCGGAGGCGCTGACCGTCGGCGCCACCGACAACAAGGACGCGCAGGCCGAGTTCTCCAACTTCGGCAAGAGCCTGGACATCTACGCGCCGGGCGTCGACATCACCGGCGCCTGGAACAGCGGTGACGACGGCAAGGACACCATTTCCGGCACCTCGATGGCTTCCCCGCACGTCGCCGGTGCCGCCGCCGTCTATCTGTCGGGCCACACCGACGCAAAGCCCGACGCGGTGAGCAAGGCGCTGACCGGCGGAGCGGCCAAGGACGTCGTCGGCAGCCCCGGACAGGGCTCCCCGAACCTGCTGCTGAACGTCGTCGAGTGACCCTCGGCTCCACAGCGGCGGTACGAGCATGATCTGAGCACCACCCAGCACCACCTGCCGGACACCTGAACCGGCAACGCTTCCCCGAAACCGCGGCCGCGGACCGGTGCCCCACACACCGGCCCGCGGCCGCCGCGTGTGCGGGGTGCGCAGGGCACGGACGGATGGGCGTACGGGTGTGCGCACCTGTGCTGCCACCTGGCTGTTCGCCGGTAATGTGGCGGTAACCACTCCCCGTGATACTGAGGAGCGGGATGCCCCGGCAACGGGTCATCACAGGCCGTCTGACCAGCAAGGATTGGGTGACCATGGACAAGCAGCAGGAATTCGTGCTCCGCACGCTCGAGGAGCGCGACATCCGGTTCGTCCGGCTCTGGTTCACCGATGTGCTCGGGTTCCTCAAGTCCGTCGCCGTCGCACCCGCCGAACTGGAGCAGGCCTTCGACGAGGGCATGGGCTTCGACGGTTCGGCGATCGAGGGCTTCGCCCGGGTGTACGAGTCCGACATGATCGCGAAGCCGGACCCCAGCACCTTCCAGATACTCCCGTGGCGGGCCGAGGCACCGGGCACCGCGCGGATGTTCTGCGACATCCTGATGCCGGACGGCTCCCCCTCGTACGCGGACCCGCGCTACGTCCTCAAGCGCACCCTCGCCAAGACCTCCGACCTCGGCTTCACCTTCTACACCCACCCCGAGATCGAGTTCTTCCTGCTGAAGGACCGCCCCGTGGACGGCAGCCGCCCCATCCCCGCGGACTCCTCCGGCTACTTCGACCACACCCCGCAGCACGTCGGCATGGACTTCCGGCGGCAGGCCATCACGATGCTCGAATCCATGGGCATCTCCGTGGAGTTCAGCCACCACGAGGGCGCCCCGGGCCAGCAGGAGATCGACCTGCGCTACGCGGACGCGCTGTCCACCGCGGACAACATCATGACCTTCCGGCTCGTGATGAAGCAGGTCGCGCTGGAGCAGGGCGTGCAGGCCACGTTCATGCCCAAGCCGTTCTCCGAGCACCCCGGCTCCGGCATGCACACCCACCTCTCGCTCTTCGAGGGCGACCGCAACGCCTTCTACGAGTCGGGTTCCGAATACCAGCTCTCCAAGGTCGGCCGCTCCTTCATCGCCGGACTGCTGAAGTACGCGGGCGAGATCTCCGCCGTCACCAACCAGTGGGTGAACTCCTACAAGCGCATCTGGGGCGGCGCCAACCGCACGGCGGGCGAGGGCGGCGAGTCCCCCTCGTACATCTGCTGGGGCCACAACAACCGCAGCGCCCTCATCCGCGTCCCCATGTACAAGCCCGGCAAGATGGGCTCCACCCGCATCGAGGTCCGCTCCCTCGACGCCGGCGCCAACCCGTACCTCGCCTACTCGGTGCTGCTCGCCGCCGGCCTCAAGGGCATCGAGGAGGGCTACGAGCTGCCGCCCGGCGCCGACGACGACGTGTGGGCGCTGTCCGACGCGGAGCGCCGCGCCATGGGCATCGAGCCCCTGCCGCAGAACCTCGGCGAGGCCATCACCCTCATGGAGCGCAGCGAACTGGTCGCCGAGACCCTCGGCGAGCACGTCTTCGACTTCTTCCTGCGCAACAAGAAGCAGGAGTGGGAGGAGTACCGCTCCGAGGTCACCGCCTTCGAGCTCCGCAAGTCCCTGCCGGTGCTGTGAGCGAGGCGGAGACGCCCGCGGTGCCGTTCGGCGGGCGGCGCGACAGCCGGTACGGGCGCTATCTGCGGCACGGATTCACCGACATCACCGCGGCGCAGCGGCTGTTCGACTCGGCGGCGCTGGCGACGCTGCGCGACGACGCGGGCCTGCTCGACGCGCTCGGCGCCACCGCCGACCCGGACGGGGCGCTGCTCGGGCTGGTCCGGCTGGCCGAGGCGTCGGACGAGCGACAGGTGCTGCTGGAGACGCTGCGGACCAGCAAGCCGCTGCGGGACAGGCTGCTCGGGGTGCTCGGCGCGTCCGAGGCGTTCGCCGACCACCTCGCCCGGCACCCGCAGGACTGGCACGCGCTCGTCACGTACGAGTACGCCGATCTGAACCCGGGCATCGAGGAGTTCGAGGCCGTGCTCGGGCCCGCCGGCGGGCCCGACAGTCTGCGCCGGCTCTACCGCCGCTGCCTGATGACCGTCGCCGCGCGCGACGTGTGCGGCACCAGCGACCTCGCGGAGACCGCGGCGGAGCTGGCCGCGCTGGCCACCGCCACACTGCGGGTCGCGCTCGGGATCGCGGCCAGGGAGCAGCCGGAGGACGCGAAGGCCTGCCGGCTCGCCGTCGTCGGCATGGGCAAGTGCGGCGGCTGGGAGCTCAATTACGTCTCGGACGTCGACGTCATCTATGTGGCGGAGGCGGCCGAGGGCACCGAGGAGCAGCAGGCCGTGCAGGCCGCCACCCGGCTCGCCTCGCGGATGATGCGGATCTGCTCCGACACCACCGTCGAGGGCACCATCTGGCCCGTCGACGCCAATCTGCGCCCCGAGGGCCGCAACGGGCCGCTGGTGCGCACCTTGTCCTCGCATCTCGCCTACTACCAGCGGTGGGCCAAGACCTGGGAGTTCCAGGCCCTGTTGAAGGCCCGCCCGGTCGCCGGGGATCTCGCGCTGGGGCAGGAGTACGTGGAGGCCGTCGGCCCGATGGTGTGGCAGGCCGCCGAGCGCGAGAACTTCGTGACCGACGTCCAGCAGATGCGCCGCCGCGTCGTCGCGGGCATCCCCGCCGCGCAGGTGGACCGGGAACTGAAGCTCGGCCCCGGCGGCCTGCGCGACGTCGAGTTCGCCGTGCAGCTGCTGCAGTTGGTGCACGGCAGGTCCGACGCCACGCTGCGCAGCCCCACCACCCTGGTGGCCCTGGAGGAGGTGGCGGCGGGCGGCTATGTGGGCCGCAAGGACGCCGCCGAGCTCGACGCCTCGTACCGCTTCCTGCGCACCATGGAGCACCGCATCCAGCTCCAGAAGCTGCGCCGCACCCATCTGATGCCGGAGGCGGAGCCCGACCAGCGGCGCCTCGCGCGCTCCCTCGGCTTCCGCAGCGAACCCGTCGCCGAGCTGCAGAAGTCGTGGAAACGGCACGCCGCGGCCGTACGGCGGCTGCACGAGAAGCTGTTCTACCGGCCGCTGCTGGACGCCGTGGCGCAGCTCGACATCGGCGAGGCCCGGCTGTCCCCGCGCGCCGCGCGGCAGCGGCTCGAAGCGCTCGGCTACGTCGACCCCGCGGCGGCGCTGCGCCACCTGGAGGCCCTCGCCAGCGGCGTCAGCCGGAAGGCGGCCATCCAGCGCACGCTGCTGCCGGTGCTGCTCGGCTGGTTCGCGGACTCCGCCGACCCGGACGCCGGGCTGCTCAACTTCCGCAAGGTGTCGGACGCGTTGGGCAAGACCCCCTGGTATCTGCGGCTGCTGCGCGACGAGGGCGTCGCCGCCGAGAATCTCGCCCGGGTGCTGTCCGCCGGACGCTTCGCGCCCGACCTGCTGCTGCGGCAGCCGGAGGCGGTGGCGCTGCTCGGCGGCCCCGAGGGGCTGCGGCGGCGCTCGTACGACGCGCTGGCGCAGGAGATCCTCGCCGCCGTCGGCCGCGCCGACGGCGCGGAGCAGGGCATCGCCGCGGCCCGCGGCGTACGCCGCCGCGAGCTGTTCCGCACCGCCGCCGCCGACATCATCGGCGCGTACGGCACCGACGAGACGCCCGTCGCCGCCGACCCGGCGCCGGCCGTCGACCGCATCGGCGACTCGCTGACCGACCTGAACGCCGCCACCCTCGCCGGCGCGCTGCGCGCCGCCGTCCGCGACCAGTGGGGCGACGAGCTGCCGACCCGGTTCGCGGTCATCGGCATGGGCAGGTTCGGCGGGCACGAGATGAACTACGGCTCGGACGCGGACGTGCTGTTCGTCCACGAGCCGCGGGAGGGCGTGTCCGAACACGACGCGGGGAAGGCCGCGTTCGCCGTCGCCACCGAGATCCGGCGGCTGCTCCAGCTGCCCACGTCCGACCCGCCGCTGCTCATCGACGCCGACCTGCGCCCCGAGGGCAAGACCGGCACTTTGGCCCGCTCCCTCGGTTCGTACGCCGCCTACTACCGGCGCTGGTCGGTGATCTGGGAGAGCCAGGCCCTGCTGCGCGCCGAGCCCGTCGCGGGCGACGCCGATCTGGGGCGGCGCTTCGTCGAGCTGATCGACCCGCTGCGCTATCCGGCCGACGGGCTGACCGAGGAGTCGGAGCGGGAGATCCGCCGGCTCAAGGCGCGGATGGAGGCCGAACGGCTGCCGCGCGGCGCCGACCCGACCACGCACACCAAGCTGGGCCGCGGCGGACTCACCGACGTCGAGTGGACCGTGCAGCTGCTCCAACTGCGGCACGGCGCCGCGGAACCGGGCCTGCGGACGACCCGTACGCGGGAGGCGCTGGCCACGGCGCGCGCCGTCGGCCTGCTGGACACGGAGGACGCGGCGACCCTCGACGAGGCGTGGCTGCTGGCGACGCGGGTGCGGAACGCCGTGCTGCTGGTGCGCGGCAGGGCCGGTGACACCTTCCCCTCGGAACCGCGGGAACTCGCGGGCGTGGCACGGTATCTGGGGTACGACCCCGGGCACGTCGGCGAGATGGTCGACCACTACCGGCGCACCACGCGGCGCGCGCGGGCCGTCGTGGAGCGGCTGTTCTACGGCGCGGAGGACTGAAGGCCAGGGCGCGGACTGACGCCTACGGCGCGGAGGACTGGAGCGCCCCGGCCGCGGCCGGGGCAGCGCGCGGCCCCGGCACCATCCGGGGCAGCCGGTACGAGAAGCTGCCGTACCAGGCGTAGGAGAGCAGGAAGCCGAAGGCGAGACAGAGCAGTCCGCCCACCGCGTCCAGCCAGAAGTGATTCGCCGTACAGACGATGACCACCAGCGTGGACACCGGATACAGCACGCCGAGGACCTTCCCCCACAGGGGCCGCGACAGCATCACTATGGTGACGCCGCACCACAGGGACCAGCCGATGTGCATGGACGGCATCGCGGCGTACTGGTTGGACATCTCCGCGAGGTTCCCCGAGGCCATCGAGCCCCAGGTGTCGTGCACCCGCACCGTGTCGATGAAGTGCACTCCGTGCATGAGGCGGGGCGGCGCCAGAGGGTAGAGGAAGTAGCCCAGCAGGGCGACGCCGGTCGTGGCGAACAGGACCAGGCGGGTCGCCGCGTACCGGCCGGGATGCCGGCGGTAGAGCCACACCAGCACGCCGATCGTCACGATGAAGTGCAGTGTCGCGTAGTAGTAGTTCATGCTGACGATCAGCCAGGAGACGCTGTTGACCGCGTGGTTGACGGAGTGTTCGACGGCGATGCCCAGCTCGTGCTCGGTGCGCCAGATCCAGTCGGCGTTCTTCAGGGCCTGAGTGCGCTGCTCGGGAACGGCGTTGCGGATGAGGGAGTACGTCCAGTAGCTCACCGCGATCAGGGCGATCTCGAACCAGATGCGGGGCCTGCGGGGGGAGCGCAGCCGGGCGAGCAGCGTCTCGTCCGTGCGCCGGATCCCCGTCGCGTCGCGCACCTTCCCCGAACGCGCGGCGGACGAGCGGCTCTGGTCGTGGATGCTCGTCGGTGCCCCCATGGTGTGACAGTTTGCCAGAAGGGTCCCCGACGCCGATCATCCTTGGGGCGGGTCTTTTACGCCGTTTCCGTCCTCCCCGCGACCGAGGCGTCGTCAGGGGTTCTCGGGGTGTCTGCCGGTGTGTCACCCGGCGCGTCCCACGGTGTGTTGGGGTGTCCGGCGCCGCGCGGCGCCGAGGCCGTGGAGCCCCTTACCACGAGCTCCGGGAGGAAGACGAATTCGCTCAGCGGAGCCGGCGTGCCGCCGATCTCCTCCAGCAGGGTGCGCACCGCGGCCTGCCCCATCGCGGTGACGGGCTGCCGGATCGTGGTGAGCGGCGGGTCGGTGAACGCGATCAGCGGGGAGTCGTCGAAGCCGATGACGGACACGTCGTGCGGTACGGACAGACCGCGCTGCCGTGCCGCGCGTATCGCACCGAGCGCCATCATGTCGCTGGCGCACACGACGGCCGTACAGCCGCGGTCCAGCAGTGCGTCGGTCGCGGCCTGTCCGCCTTCCAGCGTGTAGAGGGAGTGCTGTACGTACGGCCCGGTCTCCGCCGCGGGCTGTCCCAGCTGCTCGTCCATGCTGCGCAGATAACCCTCGATCTTCCGCTGGACCGGCACGAACCGCTCGGGTCCCAGCGCCAGTCCGATGCGGCGGTGCCCGAGGGAGGCCAGGTGTGTGACCGCCAGCCGCATGGCGGCCCGGTCGTCGGGGGAGACGAACGGCGCCTGCACCTTGGGGGAGAAGCCGTTGATGAGGACGAACGGCACGCCCTGGCCGCGCAGCTTCTCGTACCGCCGCATGTCCTGCGTGGTGTCGGCGTGCAGCCCGGAGACGAAGATGATGCCGGAGACGCCGCGCTCCACGAGCATCTCGGTGAGCTCGTCCTCGGTGGAGCCGCCCGGCGTCTGCGTCGCCAGCACCGGCGTGTATCCCTGGCGGGTCAGGCCCTGCGCGATGACCTGCGCGAACGCGGGGAATATCGGGTTCTCCAGCTCCGGCGTGATCAGCCCGACCAGGCCGGCGCTGTGCCGTCGCAGCCTGCCCGGCCGTTCGTACCCGAGCACGTCGAGAGCGGCCAGGACGGACTCGCGGGTGGCAGCGGAGACGCCCGGTTTGCCGTTCAGGACCCGGCTGACCGTCGCTTCGCTGACCCCCGCCTGTGCTGCGATGTCAGCTAGCCGTGCGGTCACGGACTGGACTGTACCGGGCGTGGCTCACACTGCCCACCATGTGCAGGAATCGGCCGGGAGCAGGGCACGGCCGCCGCTGAACTCCAGCGCGGCGGACGACAGCAGCGGCTTCCCCGGTACCGGGAACTCCACATCCTCCGCGCGGGTGTTGACCGTGCACACGAAGCCCGGGCGGGACAGCGCCAGCACCCCGTCGGGCGCGTCCAGCCACTCCATCGTGCCGTCGCCGAGGCCCGGGAGCTCCCGGCGCAGCGCGAGCGCGGAGCGGTACAGCTCCAGGGTGGAGCGCGGGTCGCCGGTCTGCACCGCCACCGACAGCCGCTTCCACTCGCCGGGCTGCGGCAGCCAGCTTCCGCCGGGGCCGAAACCGTACGGGGCCGCGTCCCCGGACCAGGGGAGCGGCACCCGGCAGCCGTCGCGCTGCCCGTCCTGGCCCTCGCCGCGGAAGAACGCCGGGTCCTGGCGCACCTCGTCGGGCAGCTCCGTCACCTCGGGCAGGCCCAGCTCCTCGCCCTGGTAGAGGTACATCGAGCCGGGCAGTGCGAGCAGCAGCAGCGCCGCGGCCCGCGCCCGCTCCAGGCTGCCGAGGCGGGTGACGTGCCGGACGACGTCGTGATTGGACAGCACCCACGTGGTGGGGGCGCCGACGGAGGTGGTGGCGGCCATCGACTCCTCGATGACGGCGCGCATCTGCGTCGCGTCCCAAGGGCAGCGCAGGAACTGGAAGTTGAACGCCTGGTGCAGCTCGTCCGGGCGTACGTAGAGCGCGAGCCGTCCCGCGTCCGGGGCCCAGGCCTCCGCGACGCCGATGCGCTGCCCCTCGTAACTGTCGAGAAGCCGGCGCCAGGAGCGGTGGATCTCGTGCACCCCGTCCTGGTCGAAGAACGGCAGCTCCTGCGCGCCGATCAGCTTCGCCTGTTCCTTGCGGCCGATGTCGGGCAGTCCTGGCGCCTTGACCATGCCGTGCGCGACGTCGATGCGGAAGCCGTCGACGCCGAGGTCGAGCCAGAACCGGAGGATCGACTCGAACTCCTCGCGGACCTCGGCGTTCTCCCAGTTGAGGTCGGGCTGTTCCGGCGCGAACAGATGCAGGTACCAGGGGCCCGGGGTGCCGTCCGGCTCCGTGACGCGGGTCCACGCGGGGCCGCCGAAGACGGACTCCCAGTCGTTCGGGGGCAGTTCGCCGTCGTCGCCCTTGCCCGGCGCGAAGTGGTAGCGGGCGCGGGCCGGTCCGTCGCCGCGCAGCGCCTCCGCGAACCAGGCGTGCCGGTCGGACGTGTGGTTCGGGACGACGTCGACGATGACGCGCAGCCCCAGCCGGTGCGCCTCGCGGACCAGGTCGTCGGCGTCGCTCAGATCGCCGAACCGCGGGTCGACCGCGCGGTAGTCGGCGACGTCGTAGCCGCCGTCGGCCTGCGGCGAGGCGTAGAAGGGGGTCAGCCAGACCGCGTCGACGCCCAACTCCGCCAGGTGCGGCAGGCGTTGGCGGATGCCGGGGAGGTCGCCGACGCCGTCACCGTCGCTGTCGGCGAAGGAGCGCACGTACACCTGGTAGATGACGGCGTCGCGCCACCAGCCGGGTGCGGCTGCGGAGTTCTCGCCCGACGCGGAGTCGGTGTTGACGGCGTGCTGCGGCATGGACCATCCCTCTCGGCTCGGTACGCAATGGGGCCGAACGTAGCAGCGCTGCAAGGTCTTTCGGAAGCTTGACGGGTCAACTTGCAGAAAATTGCCGCAAGGTCTTTCGGAAAGTTTGCGGCGCGGTTACGTTGCTCCGCAGTTCGGCGCCGCTCGGTGCGCCGGGGATGTGGGAGGGAACGACATGCGGCGTGGCATAGGCGCCACCGCGGCGGCCGCGGTGCTGGCACTGACGGCGACGGCATGCGGCGGAAGCGACAGCGGCGGCGGGAACGGCGCGAACGGCGAGATCGCCGGCACCGTCACCTACTGGGACACCTCGAACGACGGCGAGAAGGGCGCGTACAAGAAGATCGCCGAGGACTTCGAGCAGAAGCACCCCAAGGTCGATGTGAAGTACGTGCACGTCAACTTCGGTGACGCCAGCCAGAAGTTCAAGAACGCGGCGGGCGGCAACTCCGGCGCCCCCGACGTGATGCGCACCGAGGTCGCCTGGGTGGCCGACTTCGCCAACCTCGGCTACCTCGCGCCGCTGGACGGCACTCCGGCGCTGGACCAGGAGGACGACTTCCTCAAGAACGCGGCGGGCAGCACCCGTTTCGAGGGCAAGACGTACGCGGTGCCGCAGGTCACCGACACCCTCGCGCTGTTCTACAACAAGCGGCTGCTCAAGAAGGCAGGCGTGCCCGTGCCCGCCTCCACGGCCGAACTGAAGAAGTCCGCCAAGAAGATCAAGAGCAGCACCGGTGCCACGGGCCTCTACCTGCGCGGCGACGACCCGTACTGGTTCCTGCCCTACCTCTACGGCGAGGGCGGCGACCTGGTCGACGCCACCGCAAAGAAGGTCGAGGTCGACGACCCGGCAGGGGCGAAGGCCTTCGCCGGCATGAAGGACCTCGTCGACTCCAAGGCGGCGATCACCGACAGCAGCGACGGCCAGGAGAACCAGCTCAAGGCCTTCCGGGACGGCAAGGTCGCGATGATCGTCGACGGCCCCTGGGACATCGCCGGAGCCCGCGAGGGCAAGGAGTTCAACGGCGCCAAGAACGAGGACAACCTCGGCGTCGCCCCCGTACCGGCCGGCAGCAAGGCCCAGGGCTCCCCGCAGGGCGGCTGGAATCTCTCCGTCTACGCCGGCACGAAGAACATGCGCGCGTCGCAGGAGTTCGCCAAGTACATGGGCTCCGCCGAGGTGCAGGAACGCACCACCAAGGAGATCAGCCTGCTGCCCACCCGGCAGTCGGTGTACGAGAAGCCGTCCGTGAAGAAGAACGAGATGGTGTCGTTCTTCAAGCCGGCCGTCGACAAGGCCGTGCAGCGCCCCTGGATCGCCGAGGGCAACTCCCTCTTCGAGCCCATCCGGCTGCAGATGGACGCCGTCCTCGCGAACGGCAAGCGGCCCGAGGACGCCGCGGCCAAGACCGGCGACGAGTTCCGCAAGCTGCTCAAGGGATACAAGTGACCGCGGTGACCACCCCTGTCCGTACGGAGCGCGGGAGCGGCAGGCCCGGTGACGCCGCCGCCCCCGCGCCCCGCGCCCCCGGGTCCGGCCGGCTGCGCCGGGCGCTCGCCAAGCACTGGTACGCCTGGACGATGTGCGCCCCCGTGGTGCTCGTCATCGGGCTGATCATCGGCTATCCGCTGCTGCGCGGCGTCTATCTGTCCCTCACGGACGCCGACGAGGCGAACGTCGAGCGCACCATCGGCGTCAACCACATCCCCGCGACATACGAGTTCACCGGCCTCGACAACTACGCGGCCATCCTGGGCGACAGCGTCTTCTGGAGCCGGCTCGGCTGGACCGCCGTCTGGACCGTGAGCTGTGTGGGCGTCACCTTCCTGCTCGGCCTGGCACTTGCCAACATGCTCAACCGGAAGGTGCGCGGCCGCGGCGTCTACCGCGTCGCGATGATCGTGCCCTGGGGCATCCCGGCCTTCGTCTCCGTCTTCGCCTGGAAGATGCTGTTCAACGAGAAGAACGGCCTCCTCAACAAGGTGCTCGACGGCGGCGGTATCGCCGGAGTGCCCTGGCTGGGCGACCCCGTCTGGGCCAAAGTGGCCGTCATCGCGGTCAACGTGTGGCTCGGTGTGCCGTTCATGATCGTGGCGATGCTGGGCGCACTGCAGTCCATCCCGGCCGAACAGTACGAAGCCGCGGAGATGGACGGTGCGTCGCCCTGGCAGCGGTTCACCAACGTGACGCTGCCCGGCGTCCGTTCGGTCAGCAGCACGGTGATCCTGCTGAGCACCATCTGGACGTTCAACATGTTCCCCGTCATCTACCTGCTCACCAAGGGCGGCCCCGAGGACTCCACGGAGATCCTCGTGACGTACGCCTTCCGGCTGTCCTTCGTGAACAGCCCGCGGGACTTCGCCACGTCGGCCGCCTGGGGCGTCCTCATCCTGCTGCTGCTCACCGTGTTCACCGTCGTCTACCGCCGGGCACTGCGCCGGCAAGGGGAGGAGTGGTGACGATGCGCACCCGCAAGAGGTCCCCGCTCGCCTCCACCGGACTGCACCTCGGGCTGCTCGCGGCCACCGCCGTCGCGCTGTTCCCGCCGCTGTGGCTCCTGGTGACCTCGTTCAAACCGACGAACGAGGCGTTCTCCGCCTCCCTCGTGCAGGGCTTCACCCTCGGCAACTACGGACACGTCGTACGGGACACCCAGTTCCTCACCTGGTTCGCCAACTCGCTGACCGTGGTGCTCGGTACGACCCTGATCGGCGTGTTCATCGCGGCCACCACGGGCTACGCGCTGAGCCGGTTCCGGTTCCCCGGGATGCGGCCGCTGGTGTGGGTGCTGCTGGTGACGCAGATGTTCCCGATGGCCGTGCTCATCGTGCCGCTGTACAACACGATGGCCACCCTCGGACTCCTCAACCAGCCCGTCGGACTGATCGTCACGTACCTCACGGTGGCCGTGCCGTTCTGCGCCTGGATGATGAAGGGCTTCTTCGACACCATCCCCCCGGAGATCGACGAATCGGGGCGGGTGGACGGGCTGAACCCGTTCGGCACCTTCTGGCGGCTCATCCTGCCGCTCGCGAAGCCCGGCCTGGCCGTCACCGGCTTCTACACGTTCGTCACCGCGTGGGCCGAAGTCGCGTACGCCACGGCCTTCATGACGGGCGAGGAGAACCTCACCCTGGCCGGCGGACTCCAGACCTTCGTCAACCGGTACGGCTCCGACTGGGGCTCCATGACCGCCGCGGCCGTCATCATCGCCGTCCCGGCCGCCCTCGTGTTCGGCTTCGCACAGCGGCACCTGGTCTCCGGGCTGACGGCGGGAGCGACGAAGTCGTGACACAGGCCCCCGCCTCCGGGCTGCCCGTGGCACGGCTGGCCGACCTCGCCGCGCACGCCGACGTCAGCGAGGCCACCGTCAGCCGGGTGCTCAACGGCCGTGCGGGCGTCGCCTCTTCGACACGGCAGAAGGTCCTCGCGGCACTCGACGTGCTCGGCTACGAGCGGCCCGTACGGCTGCGGCAGCGCAGCGCGGGACTGGTCGGCCTGGTCATACCCGAACTGACCAACCCGATCTTTCCCGCCTTCGCGCAGGTCATCGAGCAGGCCCTGTCGGGCTACGGCTACACGCCGGTGCTCGGCACGCAGATGCCCGGCGGTGCCACCGAGGACGAACTGGTCGACCAGCTCGTCGAACGCGGTGTCACCGGGATCGTGTTCCTCTCCGGACTGCACGCCGACCTGACGGCCGATCCGGTCAGATACGGACGGCTCGCGGCCCGTGGTGTGCCGTTCGTGCTCATCAACGGATACAACCAGCACATCGCCGCACCCTCCGTCTCCCCGGACGACCGTGCCGCCGCGGCCATCGCCGTACGGCACCTCGTCGAACTGGGGCACCGGAAGGTCGGACTGGCCGTCGGGCCCGCCCGGTTCGTGCCCGCGCGGCGCAAGGCCGAGGGCTTCGCCGCGACGCTGGAGGAGCTCGCCGGGCACGGCGTCTCCGGCGTCGTGCAGCACACCCTGTTCACCGTGGAGGGTGGCCAGGCAGCCGCCGGAGCGCTGCTCGACGCGGGCTGTACGGGCTTCGTGTGCGGCAGCGACCTGATGGCCCTCGGGGCGATCAGGGCAGCGCGGCAGCGCGGGCTGGACTGCCCGCGCGACGTGTCGGTGGTCGGCTACGACGACTCGGCGCTGAACGCCTTCACGGACCCGCCGCTGACGACCGTACGGCAGCCCGTACGCGCCATGGCCAACGCGGCCGTGCACGCGCTGCTGGAGGAAGTCGGCCACAGTGCCGCGCAGAACGCGGAGTTCGTCTTCCAGCCCGAGCTGGTCGTCCGCGGTTCGACGGGGTCCCGGCGGGGCGCGGAAGGCCGCTGAGACCGCGCGGCAGCGGACGCTGCGCGATACCTTCCGCAACTTTCTGCAAGCTGTTACGTTCCTCTCGCTCCGGTCCGGCCGGCCGGGGGACCCACCGGGCCCCACGCGCCCGGCCGGCCGGTCCGGTCCCCAACGGCCTTTCGGGCGCGGCGCGTTGCCCCCGGGCATTCCCTTCGCTTCTCCAGACGGAGGCGTCATGGTCTTGTTCGCACGTTCACCGCTCCGCCGCTCCAGACCCCTGGCGGTCCTGCTCGCCCTCACCGCCTGCGCGGCCGCCGCGCTCGGCACGGCGCCGCAGCAGGCGCAGGCCGCGCCGCCCGGCGGCAAGGACGTCACCGCCGTGCTGTTCAACTGGCGCTTCGACTCGGTCGCCGAGGAGTGCACGTCGAAGCTCGGCCCGGCCGGCTACGGCCACGTACAGGTCTCGCCTCCCCAGGAGCACATCCAGGGCGGGCAGTGGTGGACCCAGTACCAGCCCGTCAGCTACAAGCTGGAGAGCCGCCTCGGCAACCGCGAACAGTTCCGCGCCATGGTCGCCACCTGCCGCTCCGCGGGCGTGGGTGTCGTGGTGGACACCGTCATCAACCACATGAGCGCGGGTTCCGGCACCGGCACCGGCGGCTCCTCGTACTCCAAGTACGCCTACCCGGGCACCTATTCGGGCGCCGACATGGACGACTGCCGCAGCCAGATCAGCAACTATCAGGACCGCTACAACGTGCAGTCCTGCGAACTGGTCGGCCTGGCCGACCTGGACACCGGCGAGGAGTACGTGCGCGGCCGGATCGCGGCCTACATGAACGACCTGCTGTCGCTCGGTGCCGCCGGCTTCCGCGTCGACGCCGCCAAGCACATGCCGGCCGCCGATCTGGCGAACATCAAGAGCAGGCTGACCAACCCCGGCGCCTACTGGAAGCAGGAAGCCATCTACGGCGCCGGCGAGGCCGTCTCGCCGGGCGAGTACCTCGGCAACGGCGATGTGCAGGAGTTCCGCTACGCGTTCGACCTCAAGCGGGTCTTCCAGAACGAGAAGCTGTCCTACCTGAGCAACTACGGCACCGGCTGGGGCTACATGGACAGCGGTAAGGCCGCCGTGATGGTCGACAACCACGACACCGAGCGGAACGGCTCCACCCTCAGCTACAAGAACGGCGCGGACTACACGCTCGCCAACGTGTTCATGCTGGCCTGGCCCTACGGCTCCCCGGACGTGCACTCCGGCTACGAGTTCAGCGACAGTGACGCGGGGCCGCCCAACGGCGGGACAGTGAACGCCTGTTGGCAGGACGGCTGGAAGTGCCAGCACGCCTGGACGGAGATCCAGTCCATGGTCGGGTTCCGCAACGAGACGCGCGGCACCGACGTGCGCGACTGGTGGGACAACGGCAACGACGCCATCGCCTTCAGCCGCGGCACCAAGGGCTTCGTGGCCGTCAACCACGAGACCGGCCCGCTGACCCGTACGTTCCAGACCTCGCTGCCGGACGGCAGCTACTGCGATGTGCAGAGCAGGACGGCACGCACCGTGAGCGGCGGCAAGGTCACCGCGACCCTCGCCGCGAACACGGCACTCGCCCTGCACACGGCCGCCCGCACCTGCTGACCGTACGACTTGCCGACCGCATGACCCGCCGACCGTACGGCCGGGCCCGCTGCGGACTGCGGACCGTGCGCCCTGTTGACCGGCCGTCCCGCTCCGGGCCACCTCCCACCTCCCCGCTGTCCGGAGCGGGACGGCCGCACCATCCCCCTGCGCGACGTGACGAAGGAGCCCTCCACCGTGTTCGGACACCGACGGCACCGGGGCAGAACCCGGCGAATACCCCTGCTCGCGGCGACACTCGCGTTCCCGCTCGCCCTGCCGCTGATCGGCGGCAGCCCCGTACAGGCGGCGCAGGACGGGCAGCTGGACCTCACCAAGGCGCGCGTGCAGTGGATCGACCGGACGACCGTCGCCTGGCCCAGAACGCTCGGCGACACCGCGGCGGAACACCGGCTGACGTACGACGCCGACGGCAGTCTGGCCGTACGCGACGGTGAACTCACCGGCGGCGGGCGCACCGTGCGGCTGACCCGCGTCCCCGGTGGGCTCAGCGACGAACAGCGCGCCGCGCGGCCGCACTTGGCAAAGGACTACGACGCCTACCGGGTGACGGAGGACGACCCGGACGTCCTGCGCACGGCACTGCGCGGACAGGTCGTGGCCACCGCCGGACCGCAGGACCGGCTCACCGCCGCTACCGGAGTGCAGCACGCCGGGGTGCTCGACGACCTGTACGCGGACAAGGCCCGACAGGCGGAACTCGGCCCGCACTTCGACGGCCGCCGCACCACACTCGCCGTCTGGGCCCCGACGGCCCGCAGTGTCGACGTCCGGGTCGCGGGCCGGACGGTCCCCATGCGCCGTGACGGGGCGAGCGGCGTCTGGCGCGCACAGGGCGACTGGCGGAACGCGTCCTACCGGTACCGCGTCACCGTGTGGGCGCCCAGCGTGCGGAAGATCGTCACCAACGAGGTCACCGACCCGTACTCCACCGCGCTCACCACCGACTCACAGCGCAGCGTCGCGGCCGACCTCGACGACCCGCGCCTCGCACCGTCCGGCTGGCGCCAGTTCACCAAACCGCACCCCACGCCACTGCGCGACGCGCAGATCCAGGAACTGCACATCCGCGACTTCTCCCGCGACGACAGCACCGTCCCGGCCCGGCAGCGCGGCACCTACGAGGCGTTCACCAACCGCAGTTCGGACGGCATGCGGCACCTGCGCGACCTCGCACAGTCCGGCACCTCGTACGTGCACCTGCTGCCCGCCTTCGACTTCAGCAGCGTGCCCGAACGGCGTGCGGAACAGCAGCAGCCCGACTGCCGGATGGAGGATCTGCCCGCCGACTCCGAACGGCAGCAGGAGTGCGTGCGGAAGACCGCCGGCAAGGACGCGTTCAACTGGGGCTACGACCCGCAGCACTACAGCGTCCCCGAGGGCTCGTACGCCACGGATGCCGAAGGCCCCGGCCGCACCCGCGAGTTCCGCGGAATGGTGCGAGGGCTGAACAGGGCCGGACTGCGCACCGTGATGGACGTCGTCTACAACCACACCGTCGCGAGCGGCCAGGACCCGCGGTCCGTCCTCGACCGGATCGTGCCCGGCTACTACCAGCGGCTCGAAGCCGACGGCAGCGTCGCCACCTCCACCTGCTGCGCCAACACCGCACCCGAGAACGCCATGATGGGCAAGCTGACCGTGGACTCCCTCGTCCGCTGGGCCCGCGACTACAAGGTCGACGGCTTCCGCTTCGACCTGATGGGCCACCACCCCAAGGCGAACATCCTCGCCGTCCGGCACGCCCTGGACGCCCTCACCCCCGTACGGGACGGCGTCGACGGGAAGAAGATCGTGCTCTACGGGGAGGGCTGGAACTTCGGCGAGGTCGCCGACGACGCCCGCTTCGTCCAGGCCACGCAGAAGAACATGGCGGGCACCGGCGTCGCCACGTTCTCCGACCGGGCCCGCGACGCCCTGCGCGGCGGCGGCCCCTTCGACGACGACCCGCGCGTCCAGGGCTTCGCCTCCGGCCTCTCCACCGACCCCAACTCCTCCCCGGCGAACGGCAGCCGCACCGCACAGCACGACCGCCTGCTGCACTACCAGGACCTGCTCAAAGTGGGACTCAGCGGCAACCTCGCCGGCTACCGCTTCACCGACTCGCACGGCAAACGGGTCACCGGAGCACAGGTCGACTACAACGGCACACCCGCCGGCTACGCGAAGAACCCCGGCGACGCCCTCGCGTACGCCGACGCCCACGACAACGAGACCCTGTACGACGCCCTCGCGTACAAACTGCCCGAGCACACCTCCGCACCCGACCGGGCACGCATGCAGGTCCTCGGCATGGCCACCGCCGCGCTCTCCCAGGGACCCGCGCTCTCGCACGCCGGCTCCGACCTGCTCCGCTCGAAGTCCCTGGACCGCAACTCGTACGACTCCGGCGACTGGTTCAACGCCCTCCAGTGGAACTGCCGCAAGGGCAACGGATTCGGCCGCGGACTGCCCCCGGCCCCCGACAACGAGGCCAAATGGCAGTACGCGAAGCCGCTGCTCACCGACTCCCGCCTCGTACCCGGCTGTACGGAGATCCGGTCCACCAGCGCCGCCTACCGCGACCTGCTGCGCATCCGCAGCACCGAACCGGCCTTCAGCAAGAAGGACACCGCCGCCGTACAACGCGCCCTGAACTTCCCGCTGTCCGGCACCCACGAGACGCCCGGCGTCATCACCGCACAACTGGACGGCCTGGTACTCGTCCTCAACGCCACCCCGCAGCAGCAGACCCAGCGACTGTCCGGCACGGCCGACCGGGCGTACGGACTGCACCCCGTACAGGCCCGCGGCGCCGACCCGGTGGTGAAGCGCTCCACGCACGACAGGGCGACCGGCACCTTCACCGTCCCGGCCCGCACGGTCGCCGTCTTCCGGCAGCAGCCGTGACAGCGGGCGAACTGCTTTCCGGCATCCGCAGACCCGTGATCACCAATGCCCGAACCGATGTGAGGAGTCGCGCAGTGACCACCCGCAGAAGAACCAGAACGGTCGCCGCGGCCGGTACGGCCGTACTGCTCGCCGCGCTCGCCGGCACCGTCCCGGCCGCGAACGCCGCTTCGCCCGCGCCGCCGTCCGACGCCGCGCTCGCGGCCGAGCCGGCACGGCACGACCTGACCCGCGAACAGTTCTACTTCGTACTGCCCGACAGGTTCGCCAACGGCGACAAGGGCAACGACGAGGGCGGCCTCACCGGAGGCCGGGAGAAGACCGGATTCGACCCGCAGGACAAGGGCTTCTACCAGGGCGGCGACCTGAAGGGCCTGACGGAACGGCTGGACTACATCAAGGGACTGGGCACCACGGCCCTCTGGATGGCGCCGCTCTTCGAGAACAAGCCCGTGCAGGGCAGCGGCAAGGACATGTCGGCCGGCTACCACGGCTACTGGATCACCGACTTCACCCGCGTCGACCCGCACTTCGGCACCAACGCCGACCTGAAGAAGCTGATCGCCGCCGCACACGCCAAGGGCATGAAGGTCTTCTTCGACGTCATCACCAACCACACCGCGGACGTCGTGGACTACGAGGAGAAGACCTACGACTACATCTCCAAGGGCCAGTTCCCCTACCGGACCGCCGGCGGGAAGACCTTCGACGACCGCGACTACGCGGCCGGCGGGAAGCGCTTCCCGAAGGTGGGCGCGGGGTCCTTCCCGTACACGCCGCGGATCCGTGACGGGGAGAAGGACGTCAAGGTTCCGTCCTGGCTGAACGACCCGGCGATGTACCACAACCGCGGCGACTCGACCTGGCAGGGCGAGAGCAACGAGTACGGCGACTTCGCCGGCCTCGACGACCTGTGGACCGAACGGCCCGAAGTCGTCTCCGGCATGGCGAAGATCTACCAGCGGTGGGTGCGGGACTTCGGCATCGACGGCTTCCGCATCGACACCGTCAAACACGTCAACATGGAGTTCTGGACGCAGTGGGCCACCGCGCTGGACGGCTACGCCGCCCGCCGCGGCAACCCGGACTTCTTCATGTTCGGCGAGGTCTTCGACGCCGACCCCGCCAAGACATCGCCCTACGTGACCCGTGGACGGCTGGACGCCACCCTCGACTTCCCCGTACAGGACGCGGTGCGCTCCTACGCGAGCAAGGGGAGGGCGCGGCGAAACTGTCCGGCGTGCTGGCTCAGGACCACCGCTACACGAGCGGCAGGGCCAACGCGTACGAGGCGCCGACCTTCCTCGGCAACCACGACATGGGCCGCATCGGCACCTTCCTCCAGCAGGACAACCCGGGTGCGACAGACGGCGAACTGGTGCGCCGGGCCCGGTTCGCCAACGAGCTGATGTTCCTCACCCGCGGCAATCCTGTCGTCTACTACGGCGACGAACAGGGCTTCACCGGAGCCGGCGGCGACCGGGACGCCCGCCAGTCACTGTTCGCCTCCCGCACCGCCGACTATCTGGACGACGACCAGCTGGGCACGGACCGTACGCACGCACAGGACGCCTACGACCCGCAGCTCCCTCTCTACCGTGCCGTCGCCGACCTGTCCCGGCTCACCGGACGGCACCCGGCGCTGCGGGACGGAGTGCAGCAGGAACGGCTCTCGGACGGCCAGTTGTACGCGTTCTCCCGTACGGGCCTCAAGGACAGGACCGAGTACACGGTCGCGGTGAACGGCGGCACGGAGGCCAAGGAGGTCCGCGTCCCGACCGGTTCGGCAGGCATGGACTTCCGGCAGATCCACGGCGGAAAGGCCACGGCCCGTACGGACAGCGCGAAGAAGCTGACCGTCACTGTGCCCCCGCTGTCCGCCGCCGTATACAAGGCCGAACGGCCGCTGGGCACACCGGAGTCGAAGCCGGCCATCGCGCTGAAGGCACCGGAGGTGAATGAGGACGGCACGGTCACCCTGAACGCCGGTGTACGGGGCGGACAGCTCAACCGGGTCGTCTTCGCCGCCCGCACCGGCAACGGCAAGTGGCACACCCTCGGCTCCGCCGACCACGCGCCGTACAGGGTGACGCAGCACCTGGGCGAGGACACTCCGCCCGGAACACGGCTGCGCTACAAGGCCGTTGCCGTCGACAGCGCCGGCCGGACCGCGAGCGACACCGCCGCCTCGACGGCGCACTGACCGACCCGGCGCCCGGGTGCCGGACTGTTCGCCGGTGCCGGACTGTGCTCAGGCGCCGGACTGTTGCTCAGGTGCCGGGCTGGGGGCTCGACCAGTCCGGCACCAGCGACCACAGGTGTGCCACCAGATCGCCGAACGGGCCGTCCTGCGGCTCCTGCCCGACGATGCCGCGCACCAGTTCCGCGGTCTCCGTGTCGTACGCGGCCGTCACGGTGGCCAGCGCCATGAAGTCGTGCACCAGCTGGAGCTCCAGCTCCCCGCGGTCGATGGCGCGCCCGTCCAGCCAGGTGAGGGCCGCCGTCTCGGCGAGGCCCACCCAGGAGCGCACCACCAGCGACAGTTTCGGCCCCGGATCGGTGACCCGCAGATGGGTCAGGAACTGCTCGTAGGCGGAGTCCCGCACCTCGTCGATCATCGCGTTGGCCCGGGCCGAGCCGATCGCGGGCCCGCCGCGCAGCAGCGCGGCGAAGCCGGGCCCGTGTTCCTCCACGAAGTCGAAGTAGCGGCCCATCACCCGCAGCAGCCGCGCGCCCAGCGGGCCTTCGCGCGGTTCGACGAAACGCGACGACAGTTCGTCGGCCGCACGCCGCACGGCCGCCTCGTACAGGCTGTGCTTGCCCGGGAAGTAGTGGTAGACGAGCGGGCGCGATATGCCCGCCGCCGACGCGATGTCGTCGATCGACACGTCTTCCGGGGAGCGCCGGCTGAACAGCTCCAGTGCGACAGCGATCAGCTGCTCCCGCCGCTCCTCGACACCCATCCTGCGGCGCACACCAGTCGTCATGCGCCAACCCTAACGGGCCCGAAGTGAAAGGGAACTTCACAGGTCGAGCGTGAGCCGTTCGCCGGCGGCACGTGAGACGCAGATCAGCATGGACTCCTCTCGTTCGCCGTCCGTCAGCAGCTCGTCCCGGTGGTCGACGGTGCCCTCGACGACCGGCGTCAGACAGGTGCCGCACCAGCCCTCCTCGCAGGAGGACTCGGTCTGCGGGCGGACCGTACGGATGGCGGCCAGCGCCGTCGTGTCCGCCGGCACGCTCACGGTGGTGCCGCTGCGCCGCAGTTCGACCTCGAAGGGGCGGTTCTCGCCGTCCGGCACCGCGGCGCCGGCTCCCTCGGACGTGAAGCGCTCCATGTGCAGCCCGCCGCCGGGCAGTTCACCGGCGCACAGCTCCGACACCGCGTCCAGCATGGGCCCCGGGCCGCAGCAGTACACCGCCGCCTCCGGCGGGGCATCGCGCAGCGCGGCCGCCAGATCCGGGTGGCCGTCCTCGTCCTGCGGGACGACGGTCACCCTGTCGTCGCTGCCGGCCAGCTTCCCGATCTCCTCCAGGAACGGCATGGACGCACGGCTGCGCCCGCCGTACACCAGACGCCACGGCGTACCCGCGGCCTCCGCGGCGCGCAGCATGGGCAGGATCGGCGTGATGCCGATGCCGCCCGCGAGGAACAGATACGCGGGCGCCTCGTCCAGCCGGAAGCGGTTGCGGGGCCCGCGGACCTCCAAGTCGGTGGCCTCCCAGAGCTGTTCGTGCACCTCACGGGAGCCGCCGCGGCCGTCGGCGTCCAGGCGGGTCGCCACGGTGTACGTGGTGGTCTCCGCGGGGTCGCCGCACAGCGAGTACGGCCGTACGAGACCGGACGGCAGCACCAGGTCGAGGTGGGCGCCGGGCTCCCACGCGGGCAGCGCGGTGCCGTCCTCGCCGCCGGCGTGCGCGAGCCGCAGCCGTACCACGCCCTCGGCGGCCTCCGTGCGCTCCACGACGGTCATCCGGATTCCCGCGGGCTGCCGGTCCGTGCCCGTCATCGTCCCTGCCGGTGCCGGCGAGCCGGACGGTGCGGGGCGGCTCATCGCACGCCGTACGACGAACACCGCACCGGCGAGCAGGGCGAGGGACCGTACGCGCGGATCCCGGGCCGCACGGACGAGTCGGGCAGCACGAGGCCGCGTCGAGGCCTTATGAGACATGCCGTCAATATACTTGCGGGTAGAGGGCCGCAACAGGGGTCGTACAGCGCGGACTTCACGCTTCCGCAGCCGCGCCACTCGCCTGCCACGGCCCCCACCCTCCGGACTCACCGCAGCGCGTGCAGCGTGCCGCCGCCGCGCAGCCGCGCGCTCAGGTCCGCCTGCGCGCCCTTCCGCGCCGGGGCGGCGAGCGTGTTGCTCTTCGCCGTGCGGTGCACGCCGCCGCTCGCCCGTACCGCCTTGGCGTCCCGGTCGGCGGCGGCCAGCACGTACCAGCGTCCCGCGGGCGACTTCCACAACAGCCCGCTCAGCACGTGCGGTTCGCGGGGCCCGCACGCGGCCGTGCCGGACGCCCTGGAGGCGACCGCCGCCTGTCCCGCGCGAGAGCCGGAGGGCGGCAGGAACTGGGCGACCGCCGAGGCACCCGTGGCCCGCCACGTCTCGGTCCGCGTGCACACCCACGCGGCGTGCCCGCCCCGCTGTGGCAGCTTCTGCCGTGCGAACTCCCAGGAGTTGACGCTCTTCACGCCCTGCCCCACGGAGGCGTTCAGACTGCACGCCGTACGGGCCAGACCGGCACGTGCCGCGGCAGACGTGGCGTCGCGCAGTTCACCGTCCGGCCGTCCCACGGTGAGGCGGGCGGGCGTCAGTTCACCCAGGTCTGTGTAGAGCGAGGTACCGGCGCCGCTCTCACCGGGCTCGTTCCGGCCGCTCAGCAGCAGCCCCAGCCGGCTGTCGCACTGCGGTCCTTCCGACCATGCGCTGTTCAGCGGTTGTGTCACCCCGTCGTCGTTCCGGCGCACCGTACTGCCCTTGTCCGACGCCTTCACCAGGTCGGCCTGTGCGGCACTGCGCACCCAAGGGGCGGTCAGATAGCGGACGTCGGTGTCGCTGCGGGACACCACGAGCGCGTTCGCCGCACTGTCCTCCGCTCCGTCCGTACGGGCCAGATCGAGCGCCGAGCGGCCGCCCTCCGCGGGCGCGCCGTCCCCGTCGGCCGGCTCCGCGTACCGTGCGACCCGCAGCCCGTCGTACAGCAGCACCACGTTCGCACCGTCCAGCCGTCCCGCGTACAGCAGTTGGGGCGGTCCTGCGGGCGGGCCCTCCGCGGTGCCGCGGGTCGCCGAGACGGTCACGTCCGGGCCCGGCCGGGCCCAGACGGCCAGGGCCCGCCGCAGCAGCTCCCGGTCCCGTACGAGTGGGCCGCGTGCGGGCCAGGCGGCGAAGTCCGTACGGGGCGCCTGCCGCCACGCGCCGGGCGCGGCACGTGTCAACGCGGCCGGATCCAGGGCCTCTTCGACCGCCGGGTTCCGCGCGTACGCGGGCGCCGCGGGCCCGTCGGGGCCCCAGCCGCCGCCGGGCAGAACGGTCAGCCCGCCGCACGCGAGCACGGCGGCCACAGCGGCGAGTGCGGCGCGGCCGTGCTGTCTGCGGCGCATCAGATCCGTCGGCCGGGCCTGCAGCGAGCACGGGTCGAACTCGACGGACTCCAGGAGCCGCCGGTGCCCGCGCCCCGGGGTGTCCTCGATCCCGTCCGCTTCCGCGAGCGCCCGGTCCGCGTCCGGCACGCCGGCCGCCGTCAGCAGCCGGCGCACGTCGCGGTCCGGCATGTCCTCCAGCCCGCGCAGCACGTACGCGGCCCGTGCGGCGCCGCGGATCCCGGACAGCGCCTGGTCCAGGGCGAGTTCGTCCGCGCCGCCGGACCGCGGGAACACCCGCAGCCCGAACACCTGCGGCAGCGGTCCGGGCAGCAGGGGCAGCGGCCGCAGCTCCCAGGGGCCCAGCCGGCGCGGCCGTTCGGCCGTCAGCGCGGCCCGCAGGACGCGCAGCCGCACACACGCGTACGCCGCGTCCGCGCCACGGGCCGCCCCGCCGGCGTCAGTTGACCCGTGGACCGCCGAAGCACCGACTGCCGACGAGCCGGCCACCGGCGAGCCGCCCGCCGCACCGTCCGCAGCCCGGCCGTCCGCCGTCGCGCCGTCCTCCGCGTCCCCGTCGCGCGGCGAGGGGAGCGGTGCGGCGCCGGGGGAGGACCGGCCGCGCGGCAGCGCCCGCTGGACGATCCCGTGTGCCGTCAGCACCCTCCGGTGCCGGCCGAGCCGGGTCGGCAGCACGAGGTACGCCAGCCGGACGAGCCGCGGATAGTGCTCGTTCAGCGCGGCCTCGGCCTGTTCCACACCGACTTCCGCGCCGGTGTCCGCGCCGGCGGGCCCGGCGGGTGTCTTCCGGGACCACCGGGCCCGCCGGCCCGTCCGGGCCTGGCGGGTTATCCGGGTCTGCCGGTTCTGCTGTGAAGTCGCTTCCGGGGAGGGCACGTTCACGAGAACGAGCGAATGGTGCGATAGTCACTCGTCCGTGTGCGTCACCCGTTGTCGAGGTAGGCCAGTACGGCCAGCACCCGCCGGTTGTCGTCGTCGGACGGCGGCAGTTCGAGCTTCCCGAAGATGTTGGACGTGTGCTTGGCGACCGCGCGCTCGGTGACGAACAGCTGCTGGGCGATGGCCGCGTTGGAGCGCCCCTGCGCCATCAGCTCCATCACTTCCTTCTCCCGTCCGGTGAGCTTCCCCAGTGGCCGGTCCTGCGCGCGCCGCGACAGCAGCTGCTGGATCACCTGCGGGTCCATGGCGGTGCCGCCGCCGGCCACCCGCCGTACCGCGTCGGTGAACTGTTCCGCGTCGAACACCCGGTCCTTGAGCAGATAGCCCACCCCGCCGTTCCCGTCGGCCAGCAGCTCCCGCGCGTACAGCTGTTCCACATGCTGCGAGAGGACAAGAACGGGCAGACCGGGACGTTTCTGTCGGGCGTCCAGCGCGCATTGCAGTCCCTCGTCGCTGAACGACGGCGGCAGCCGTACGTCCACGACGGCCACGTCGGGCTCCAGTTCGTCCAGGGCGCGGGCCAGCTCCGGGCCGTTCTCGACGGCTGCGGCGATCTCGAACTCGTACGCCTCCAGCATCCGGACCAGCCCGTCCCTGAGCAGGAACAGATCTTCCGCGATGACTACGCGCACGGTAACTCCCCGATCGGGTGTCCGACTTGGCTGTCACTGCCGAATCTACCGTCGCACTCGCGGGGCTCCGGCGGAATCACTCGGGGTGATCCCGGCCGGAGTGCGCGCGGTCACCCGGCGGCCGCGGAAACCGGAATGTGACGGCAGAGGTCACCGCGTTTACACGGGGGTTACAGAAGAGCAATGGGTAAGAAATCACGCACTGTGATGGTGCTTGGCGCCGGCCCGGGAGGCCGAAGCCCGCACAGCCCCGCACCGTGAGGACGCACCGTGACGTACAAGGCCGAGTACATCTGGATCGACGGCACGAAGCCGGCCGCCAAGCTCCGTTCCAAGACGAAGATCCTGGCCGACGGCGCCGAGCTGGGGGACTGGGGCTTCGACGGGTCCAGCACGAACCAGGCCGAGGGCCACTCCTCCGACCGCGTGCTCAAGCCGGTCTTCTCCTGCCCCGACCCGATCCGCGGCGGCGACGACGTGCTCGTCCTGTGCGAGGTCTACAACGTCGACGGCACTCCGCACGAGACCAACACCCGTGCCGCCCTCCGCCCGCTCGCCGAGCGGTTCGCGGACCAGGAGCCCATCTTCGGCATCGAGCAGGAGTACACCTTCTTCCAGGGCGACCGCCCGCTCGGCTTCCCCGAGGGCGGCTTCCCCGCCCCGCAGGGCGGCTACTACTGCGGCGTCGGCGCCGACGAGGTGTTCGGCCGCGAGATCGTCGAGAAGCACCTCGACCACTGCCTGGCCGCCGGCCTCGGCCTGTCCGGCATCAACGCCGAGGTCATGCCCGGCCAGTGGGAGTTCCAGGTGGGCCCGCTGTCCCCGCTGGAGGTCTCCGACCACATGTGGATGGCCCGCTGGCTGCTCTTCCGCACCGCCGAGGACTTCGGCATCTCCGCCACGCTCGCCGCCAAGCCCGCCAAGGGCGACTGGAACGGCGCCGGCGCGCACACCAACTTCTCCACCAGGGCGATGCGCGAGGGCTACGACCCGATCATCACCGCCTGCGAGTCGCTGGGCGCCGAGGGCAAGCCGATGGAGCACGTGTCGCAGTACGGCTCGGGCAGCGAGGAGCGGCTGACCGGTGCGCACGAGACCGCGCACTGGAGCGAGTACAGCTACGGCGTCTCCAACCGCGGCGCCTCCGTGCGCATCCCGTGGCAGGTGGAGCAGGACAAGAAGGGCTACATCGAGGACCGCCGTCCGAACGCGGACGTCGACCCGTACGTCGTCACCCGCCTCATGGTGGACACCTGCTGCTCGGCGCTGGAGAAGGCCGTCCAGGTCTGACAGCACCCCGGCAGGTGAGGCACCTGCCCAGAACGGGACCGCGGTGGCAGCGGGACGTGCGGAGTCCCGCTGCCACCGCAGTACGGCGCCCCGCCGGCCTGCTCCTCCGGGCCCGCGGGGCGCCGTCATTCAGTGGGTGAGCCGCGCGCCGGCGCGCGGGCGGTGTGTCAGCGGTCGAGACCCGACTCGGCGCGGGCGAGGATCTCCGTCACCCGCTGGGCGAAGTGCACGCCGCACGGGTGCGGTTCACCCGTGGACGCGCTGCCGGTGAGCGCGTCGATGGCCCGTGCGTACGTGTCGGCGGGATGCTCGTTGCGGTCCGGCAGTGCCGCGACACCGGCCGCGCCTCGCACCTCGGCGGCCACGCCGGCCGCAGCGGGCGGCATGGAGTGGCTCAGTGCGGACGTGCTCGACGTGCCGTTGCCGTGCTCCAGCGTCAGATGCACCGTGTCGCCCACACCGCGCACCGCGTGCACGCCGTCCAGCGAGCCGACATCCCCGAGCACCGTCAGCAGGACGGACAGCGCGTGCGGCCCGATGTCCCACAGCGCGCCCTTCTCCCGCCGCCACGGCGAGGACGTGTACGGGGAGTCGGCGCCGCCGAACACCGGCGAGAACCAGTCGGCGCGGCCCGTCAACCAGCCCTCGGTGTCCGCCTGTTCGTCGATCCAGACACCGGTCGCCGTACTGAAGCGCAGGGTGAAGAAGACGACGGAGGCGACGCCGTTGCGGTCGACCGCCTCGGTGACCTGCCGCGCGCCCTCGACCGTCGTCGCCACCGGCTTGTCCAGCAGCAGATGGCAGCCGGCGTCGGCGGCCCGTACGGCGAGCGGCGCCTGCACGTCCGGCGGCAGCGCGACGGCGACGGCGTCACAGTCGGCGAACAGCGCGTCGGCGTCCTCGTAGGCGCGGGTGCCGAGCTCGTCGGCGAGCGCACCGGCGGCCCCGGGGCGGCGGCCCCACACGCCGGCCAGATCGACGTCCTTGTGCGCGGCGAGCGCGGGACCGTGCGTCCGTGCGGCCCAGGCGCCGGTGCCCAGCAGGCCGAACCTCATGCGCTCCACCCGGCGGCCTCCTGGCCGTCGTCCTTGGCGCGCACGTGGCTCGTGTAGCAGCCGCGCGCGAGGTCGCTGATGTCGACGGACGTGTGCAGCGCGAAGCCGGACGTCGGCTTGATGTGATCCCGCGCCAGATTGAGGACGGCGCGCGACAGTTCGGCCTTCACCTCGGGGGTGCGGCCCTGCATGAGGGCGACCTGGATGTGCACCATGGCGATGTCCTCGGCCCCGTCGGCGATCACGCATTCGTCGACGCGCCGGAAGCGCGTCTTGCAACCGGCGACGGTGCCCTCGATGGTGCGGGCCACCAGAGGGTGGAGTGCGAGCCCGAAGCCACGGCGGTCGAATGTGTCGGCGAGAGCATCGGAGTAGTCGACGGTGATATGCGGCATGGGGGCAGCGTAAAGGGTTCGGCTGTACGCCATGTACGGGCCCGCCGGCCCGGCGCGCTGCTCGGCGGACCCGTACGACGGCGTGTCAGAGGGGCGTCAGGGGCGCGCTGTCCGCCGTGCCCACAGACCCGTCAGCACGTCGACCGTGAGGAAGACCACGAGCCCGATGCCGAGCAGCGGCAGGAACCAGCCCACCAGCGCCGTCACCGCCGCGAGCGGCAACAGCACAGCCGGCGGCACGGAACGCCAGGTTCCGCGCTCCGGTGTGACGCGCCTGCGCCACCACATGCGGTAGCCCAGCACGATCAGCACGAGCACGGCGGTCGCCAGCGCCGCCAGGACCAGTTGGTTGGCGAGGCCGAACAGCAGCCCCATGTGCGCGTCGATGCCCCAGCGCGTCAACTTCGCGAGCAGCGGATGGTCCTCGAAGTCCACCCTGTCGGTCACCTCGCCGTTGACCGGGCTGACGGCGATCTGGTCCAGCCGGTCCGGCCACTGCTTGTCGGTCTGCGCCACGGAGTACGCGCTGCCCGGCGAGGACGGCGGGGTGATCTCCACGGGGCCGGTCAGCCCCTGCTCGTCCCGCGCGACGGACAGCACACGGTCCAGACCGACGTCGGCCGTACGGTGCTCGCCACTGTGCTCACCGTGGCCGCCGTGCATGCCCTCGTGCGTGCCGCTCCCGCCGCTGCCGTGACCCTGGTGGCCCTGATGGCCTTCGTGCCCCGCACCGTGCTCCTGTCCGCCGTCGCCCGGCAGACTGGTCGACACCGCGGGGGTGGCGCTGCGCAGACTGGTGCGCAGCTCCTCGATGTTGGCGCCCGCGTACTTCGACCACGACAGCCCGGTGGCCGACAGGGCGACCAGCCCGACGGCCGCCCAGATGCCGACCGTGCCGTGCAGTGCGAGAGTGCGACGGCCGCCGCCCCGCTTCGTACCGCGCAGCCTGCGCTGCCTGCGCGAGCGGCCTGCCCACAGGACGACACCGCCCAGCGCGATCACCCACAGCCAGCTCGCGGCGAACTCGCTGTAGAACCGCCCTGCTTCACCCAGGTGCAGATCGCGGTGCAGATGGTCGATCCACGTCCGTACGGGCAGCGCGCCGGAGTCGCCGTAGCTGGCCAGCGAGCCCTTGACCTTCGCCGTGTACGGGTCGACGAACACGGCCAGCGAGGTCGACTCGGCGGTCACGCTCGGATCGTCGAGCAGCACGCGGGTGGTGGCGCCCGGCTCCGACGGCGGCCGTACAGCGCTCAGTTCGGCACGGGGATGCGCCTCCAGCGCGGCGTCCACCTGGCGGGAGAGCGGCACGGCCTGCGGGCTGCCGCCAGGTACGCCGACAGTCAGCTCATCGGCGTACACGGCCTTCTCCATCTGGTACGAGGCCGAGTACAGCAGTCCCGTCGCGGCGGCGACGAGCAGAAACGGAGCGACGATCAGTCCGGCGTAGAAGTGCAGCCGCAGGACGAGCGGCCGCAACGCCCGCAGACCGCCCGCACGTTGACCGGACTGCGGGGTGCCGGACTGTGCGTCGTCGGACGGCGACGGCGTGCCGGACGGTGGCTCGGGGGAGTGCTGATCGTGGGCAGAGGTGTCCACGGACATGGGTAATCGGACCTCCGGTCGTACGGCGGCGCGAACGCACGCCGTATAAGGGGTGGTTGAGCCATGCCCGCTCTCCCGGCGGCCGACCGTATGGCGGTCAGACAGTGGCCGGGGCAGGCATGGTGGAGCTCGGTGCCCGTCCCGGTGGAGGTCCTCTGCGGACGACGGTGTGGTCCAGCAGCAGTGCGGACACAGGCCGGCGGCGCGTACGGGCCCGCGGACGCGGCCGTACGGACGGCAGGTCCGGCCGCCCGCCGCACGGCCCCAGCGCGGCACGCAGCGCGAGGGGCGGCACCGCCAGCGCCGCCATGGTGCGCAGCAGCGCGAAGAGCGCGGCCTCGCCGCGCCACAGCCACAGCGCGCACACGAGCGCGGCCCCCAGATGGGCCGCGAGCATGGCGGGGGAGCCGTGCAGCGACTCCATTGCCCCAGCGGCGGGTTGGGCCGAGTCACCGGCCTGCGCGTGCATGCCGTGCATGCCGCCCGCACCGCCGGACGCACTGTGCCGCATGCCGCTCATGCCGCCGTGCGTCCCGTGACCGCTGTGCCCGCCCGCATGCATGCCGGAGGCCGGCTGACTGAACAGCAGGTGCAGCGCCCCCTGTACGGCGAGCAGTCCGCCGCCGATACCCAGCGGGCCGCGCTGCCGCCGCCCGCCCAGCCAGCCGAGCACCCCCGTACCGGCGAACGCGGCGCCCAGCACCGTCGCCGGAATGCCGTGCCCGGAGGCGGAGGCGTGCCCCGCACCGGCCAGAAGCACGCACACCGCGGCGAACAGCGCAGCGCGCACGACGCGCAACGGGGTTCCGGGTGTGCTGCTCATGGTGCGGCATCCTGCCACGCGGCCCCTTAAGGAAACCTTTGCGGTAACTGAACCGGAACCCCCGGCAACAGGACCGGAACCCGCCCCTCCCGTCAGGGCGCCGCGTGGTGGTGCTGGCTACACCCCGGGCCGGGGTGCCGGTCCCCGTGTCATGCCGTACGGCACGGCGCACACTGAGACGCGTGCTGCATTTCCCGGGGGACGGTCCCGGGCCCCGGCCGGAGCGGCAGGCCGGAAGGGGCACCGGCAGCGACATCGCGAGGACGCCTTGAGTACACCGACTTCCGGGGGACACCCCCCGGACTCCCGGCAGGAGAGGCAGCCCGGCAGCGGACACGGCGGCACCCTCGTCCGGCCACTGCGCGACAGGACACGGTCCGCACTGCTGGCCGGCATACAGGGCCTCGCACTGTGCGGACTGTCGATCGGTGTGTCCCTCGTGCTGTTCATCCTGAGCGTCGTCTCGATCGCCCTGATCGCCATCGGTGTCGGAGTGTTCACCACCCCGCCGCTGACGGTGCTCGTACGGATGCACGCCAACCAGCGGCGCGCCTTCGCCCGCGACTGGGCGGGCCTCACCGTGCCGGCGCCGTACCGGCCCCTGCCGCACGACGTGCGCGGCGGCGTGACCGGCGTCGTGGAACGGTGCACACACATGCTCAAGGACCCCGCCACCTGGCGGGACTTGATCTGGCTGCTCGTCGACGCCGTCGCGGGCTTCCTCAGCGCGCTGCTCCCGCTCGCCCTGATCGTGTACGGAGTCGAAGGCTGGGTGCTCTTCGCCGGCGTGTGGCGGGCCGTGCAGGGCGGCTACTGGTACGCCTTCATCCCCGTGGACGGCTTCGGCGCCGCCGCCCTGTGCGCGGCCCTCGGCACGGTCCTGCTCGCCGTCGCCGTACGGGTCAACCCGTACTTCATCCAGGGGCACTTCCAGCTCGTACGGAGCATGATCTCGCCCAGCCGCGAGGCCCGCCTGGAGCGGCGCGTGGAGCAGCTGTACGAGACACGACACGACGCCGTCGACTCATCGGCCGCCGAACTGCGCCGCATCGAACGGGACTTGCACGACGGCGCGCAGGCCCGCCTGGTGTCCGTGGGCATGAGTCTGGGCACGGTCGAGGCGCTCATCGAGAAGGACCCGGCCCAGGCGAAACTGCTGCTCGCCCAGGCCCGGCAGAACTCGGCGGACGCGCTGACCGAACTGCGCGACCTGGTTCGCGGCATCCACCCTCCCGTGCTCGCCGAACGCGGCCTGGGCGACGCGGCGGAGGCGCTGGCGCTGCGCATGACGCTGCCCGTCGAGACGGACGTCGAGCTCCCCGGCCGGTTCCCCGAACCCGTCGAGTCCGCCGCCTACTTCGCGATCAGCGAGATCCTCACCAACGCGGCCAAGCACGCGCAGGCCGACCACGTCTGGCTGGACATGCACTACAGCGAGTCGGCGGGCGGCATGCTGCGCATCGCCGTCACGGACAACGGCCGCGGCGGCGCCTCACCGGACACCGGCAGCGGCATGCGGGGCATCGAGCGCCGGCTCGCCCAGTTCGACGGCATCCTCGCGGTGAGCAGTCCGCCCGGGGGGCCGACGCTGGTCACGATGGAAGTGCCCTGCGTTGTGCTGTGAGCGGGGCCAGCGCACAAGGGGCGCGGGGAACTGCGCGAACCACACGGCGAACCGCAGCCGCCGACGTCCCCCGGCCCGAACGAATCGGCGCACGCAAGGCGCCGCCCGTCACCCCAGCGCGGCGACCTTGTCGCGGTACCCGCGCACCGGGGCCGCGTCCCGGTACGGCTCCAGCCGGCGCTCGAACTCCCGCACATACTCCAGCGCCCGCACCGACCGCATCTCCGCCGCCGCGTGCGCCGCCTCGGCGCCCAGCGCGCACGCCTGCTCGACCTCGCCGAGCCCCAGCCGCGCCGTCGCCAGCACCACCCGCGAGAACAGCCGGCTCCGCGCGTGCCCCGTGGCCCGCAGCTGCAGCGACCGCTCGGCGTGCAGCGCGGCCGCCCGGTACTGCTGAAGGTCCCGGTGGCAGTGCCCGAACTCGTCCGCCAGCTGCGCCTCGTCGAACGTCCGCGCCCACGGCGGGACGTCCTCCCCGGGCCGCGCCGTCTCCAGCGCCCGCTCGGCGCGCGCCAACGAGGCCGTACTGGCCCGCACTTCGCCCAGCACCCCGTGCCCGCGCGCCTCCGCCGCGTGCAGCAGCGCCTGCACGACCGGCGGCGCCGACGTGCCCACGCCCTGCTGCGCGACCCGCGCCAGCTGCACCGCCTCCCGGCCGTGCGACAGATAGACCGCCTGCCGGCTCATCGTGACCAGCACATAGCTGCCGTACGCCCGGTCGCCCGCGGCCTGCGCCAGCCGCAGCGCCTGCACGAAGTACCGCTGCGCGAGGCCGTGCGCGGCGATGTCGTACGACGTCCAGCCGGCCAGCCGCGTCAGATCCGCCGCCGCGCCGAACAGCCGCCGCCCCACCTGCTCGTTGTACGTGCCGCGCAGCATCGGCTCGGTCTCGTGCTCCAAGTACCGCACCAGGGCCTGCCGGGCGTGCCCGCCGCCGTACGCGTTGTCGAGGGCGCGGAACAGCTCGCCGACCGTGCGCAGCGCGCTGATGTCCCCCATGGAGACCCGCTGTCCGGGACCGCGCTCGACCTGATCCAGCCAGGCGGGCGCCGCAACCGCCGCGGCGGAGGCGGCAGTCGGCGCCGGGGGAGCGCCGGGCTGCCCGCCGGGCGCGCGGACGGGAACGCGCCCCGCCGTCCGTACGGCCGCGGCGCTCGCCGGGCCCCGCACCTGCGCCGGCACCCGCGCACGCGGGCGCGCCGCGGCGGCGGCCGCGTCGCCCTCCACGCCGTGCGCCACCCGCTCGTCGGGGCGGCCGATCAGCCAGTCGCGGCTGGGCACCACGAGCCCCGCCGGAGTGAACGCGATCTTGCGGAGCTCCGCGTGGCTGCCGGAGTCCTTCCGCCACAGCCCGCTGACGATGTCCACCGCCTCGGCGGGCGTCGCCGCGAACTCCAGGCCCGCGTACACCGGGGCGCACGCGTCGAGCCCCAGGTCCTGCGCGGTCAGCCGGCGTCCGAGCCGGCGCGTGAACACCTCGGCGATCAGAGCGGGCGTCGTCCCGCGCGGCTGCTGCCCGCGCAGCCAGCGCGTCACCGACGTCTTGTCGTAGCGGAGATCGAGGCCGTGCTCCAGGCCGAGCTGATCCACCCGACGGGCCAGCCCGGCGTTGGAGAACCCGGCCTCGGCGATCAGAGCGGCGAGCTGGCGGTTGGGGATGCGCTGCGGGGAGGACTGGGAGGTGGAACCCCCAGGTCGTTCCATCGTCATCAGCTTGTAGATCTCCTGCCCTACGGCTAGCGGCAGACGCCGGGGCGCCCTGCGGAACGGCGCGAATGTAGCGGCACCCTGTGCTTCCTTCCGCCCCTTCCCTCCGACTTCATCCATACGTGTGAGAGGACGGCCCCCTGCCAGGGCCGGAAGCCGCCGCCGTAGAGTTGCTGACCGGGCGCGACACCGGACATTCCGCTGTACGGCGGAGAACCCCGCCGCGGCAGCGGAAGGTCCGGCACTGACTGAGGAGGAAGCTTCTATGGGCTCCGAGCTGAACTTCGTCCACCTGGGCTTCGGCGACAACGCCGTGGAGTACCAGGAGGCGTGGCAGGAGCAGCGGCGCGTACACGCGGCGCGGTTCGAGGACGAGATCCCGGACACCTGTCTGCTGCTGGAGCACCAGGCCGTCTACACCGCGGGCCGGCGCACGGAGGACAGCGAGCGCCCCCTGGACGGCACCCCCGTGGTCGACGTCGACCGCGGCGGCAAGATCACCTGGCACGGTCCCGGCCAGCTCGTCGCGTACCCGATCATCAAGCTGCCGCGCCCCGTCGACGTCATCGCGTACGTCCGCCGGCTCGAAGAGGTCATGATCCGCACCTGCGCGGACTTCGGCCTGGAGGCCACCCGGATCGAGGGCCGCAGCGGCGCCTGGGTGCTCGGCGAGGAGCGGGCGAAGCCCGAGCTCGGCGGCCTCTCGCTCGACTTCGACCCGCGTACGCAGGACGACGAGTTCGACCCGCGGCTGAACGGCCCCGAGTACGCGCCCTCCAACGCGGGCCAGCGCGGCGAGGACCGCAAGGTCGGCGCCATCGGCGTACGCGTCGCCAAGGGCGTCACCACGCACGGCCTCGCCCTCAACTGTGACCCGGACGACACCGAGTTCGACAAGATCATCCCCTGTGGCATCCGCGACGCCGGCACGACATCGCTCACGGCGGAGCTGGGCAGGAATGTTCCGGTGACGGAGGTCCTTCCCGTAGCGGAGAAGCACCTGCGCGAGGTCTTCGACTCCTTCGTCCCCGAGCCCCGCGCGGTCTGATCCTTCCGGGGGAGCCCCCGGAGCCGACAGAAGCACGGCGTAGTCTGGTCTGCGCCGAGGAATCGAAAGTACGTAGGGAGCCGGACGTGTCCGCTGTCGCACCCGACGGTCGTAAGATGCTCCGCCTGGAGGTCCGCAACAGCGAGACCCCGATCGAGCGCAAGCCGGAGTGGATCAAGACCCGGGCGAAAATGGGCCCCGAGTACAACGCCCTGCAGAACCTGGTGAAGAAGGAAGGGCTGCACACGGTCTGCCAGGAGGCAGGCTGCCCCAACATCTTCGAATGCTGGGAGGACCGCGAGGCCACCTTCCTCATCGGCGGTGAACAGTGCACCCGCCGCTGCGACTTCTGCCAGATCGACACCGGCAAGCCGGATCCGCTGGACACCGACGAGCCGCGCCGCGTCGCCGAATCCGTCGAGACGATGGAGCTGCGCTACGCGACCATCACCGGCGTCGCCCGCGACGACCTGGACGACGGCGGCGCCTGGCTGTACGCGGAGACCGTCCGGCAGATCCACCAGCGCATGCCGGAGACCGGTGTCGAGCTGCTCATCCCGGACTTCAACGCCGACCCCGACCAGCTCGCCGAGGTCTTCTCCTCCCGCCCCGAGGTGCTCGCGCACAACGTGGAGACCGTCCCGCGGATCTTCAAGCGGATCCGCCCCGGCTTCCGCTACGAGCGCTCGCTGAAGGTGCTCACCGAGGCCCGCAACGACGGCCTGGTCACCAAGTCGAACCTGATCCTGGGCATGGGCGAGACCCGCGAAGAGGTCAGCGAGGCGCTCCGCGACCTGCACGAGGCCGGCTGCGAACTGATCACCATCACCCAGTACCTGCGCCCCACCCCGCGGCACCACCCCGTCGAGCGCTGGGTCAAGCCGCACGAGTTCGTGGAGCTCCAGCAGGAGGCCGAGGAGATCGGCTACGCCGGCGTCATGTCCGGCCCGCTGGTCCGCTCCTCGTACCGCGCGGGCCGGCTCTACAAGCAGGCCATCGAGGCCCGGGACGCCAAGGCGGCCTGACCGGCGCCCTCCTGACGCCGCGCCGGACCGGCGCGGCGCCGGGAGCCGCTGTACGGAGCGCCGCCGCACCGGAGTTGCCGGACCCTTGTCCAGGGGTCAGGGCGCGCCACGATAGGAGTCAGGGCGGCGCCAGGATGGCGCAAAGGCGGCGTGAGGTTCGCCGCACCGCCTTTCGAAGGCTTTGACCCCTCGGTCATCCGCTGGTAACACCTAAGCGCGACGATGAATCCACGCGGAGTGCACAGGGAGGGACCCCTGGGTACCCGCGCGCAGTGCCCGGGCACACCCCGCTCGCCGTGCCCGAGTGCCGTACCGCTCGCGTCACCGCACGATCCGTACAGCACACGCCGTTCATCACTCACTCCATGGAGGGGGCCGCCGTGCAGACACCTCTGCGCGCGTTCGTCAATCTGGAACACCTGCTGCTGAGCCGGGGCAACCGGACGGCCCGGCGCAACGCCTGGACGGCGGTGCTGGAGGACCGGCAACGCGCCAGGGCACGCACGGAGGCGCAGCACGTACTGGAGGCCGCGACGACCCGGAGTCCGGCCGCCACGTAAACTTCCTGGCATGGCGAGGAAGGACAACGCAGAGAACGCTGCGAACCCGGGGCGATTCAGGCAGATCGCTCAGACATACAAGATGACCCGGCGCGTGGACCGGAAGATCGGCTGGATCCTGGCCGGCGTGTGGCTTGTCACCTTCGGTGTCTTCCTCGCGATCGGCTTTCTCATCGGATACCCGGTCTACGTGGGCATCCTCGGGTTCCTGGCCGGCTTCGTGGTGGCGGCGATCGTCTTCGGACGGCGCGCCGAACGGGCCGCATTCGGACAGATGGAGGGCCAGCCCGGTGCGGCCGGCGCGGTGCTCGACAACGTGGGCAAGCAGTGGAACGTCACGCAGGCCGTGGCGATCAACCGCAGCCAGGACGTCGTGCACCGGGCCGTCGGCAAGGCGGGCATCGTGCTGGTCGGCGAGGGCAACCCGAACCGGGTCCGCTCGCTGCTGGCCTCCGAGAAGAAGAAGATGTCGCGGATCGTCTCCGACGTCCCCGTGCACGACCTGATCGTGGGCGACGGCGAGGGCCAGGTGCCGCTGAAGAAGCTGCGCACCACGATCCTCAAGCTGCCGCGCGTGCTCTCCGGTCCGCAGGTCACCCAGACCAACGACCGGCTGCGCGCCCTCGGCGACCTGATGAGCAACATGCCGATCCCGAAGGGGCCGATGCCGAAGGGCATGCGGATGCCGAAGGGCGGACAGGGCGGCGGCCGCTGACCGCCCACCGGACACCACTCGTATACGGCGCGACGCCGGGACACCCTCCCGGAGTCGCGCCGTTCGTCTGCGCGGCGGCCCGGTCCGGGTCGTCTGCGCGCGGAGTGCGTCCGTCCGCGCGGCGCATGTCCGTACGGGACGGGTGCGGGAGCGCGTGTCCCGTACGGGACGTGCGCCGGGCCCTTACGGGGTGCGCGTCGGGGGTGCCGGGCGCCGGGTGTCAGGGGCGGGCTCAGGTGGGGGCCGGGCTCAGGCGGAGCCGGTTTGAGTTGCGACCGGGCTCAGATGCGGACCTGGACCGCGCCCGACAGCCGGTCGTGCAGGCCGCGGTTGTCCCGGTCGAACACCAGCGCCGGGATGGCGAGGCCGAGCAGCACCGTACGGACGGCCGCGCGCCAGAACGCGAGCCGGCCCAGACCGTCGACGGCCACCACGCGCAGCCCCAGCAGCCGCTTGCCCGGAGTGCTGCCGACCGTGCCGACGGTCAGCAGGACCATCACGAGGAAGACGGCCAGCGCCCAGTTGTTGGCGGTGGACAGCTCCTGGCCGGACAGCAGCCCGTACCCGATGACGACGGCGAGCGCCCAGTCGATGAAGAGCGCGCCGAACCGGCGTCCGACCGGCGCGATGGAACCGGGCCCCTCCTCGGGCAGCCCCAGCCGCTCACCGCGGTAACCGAACTCGGCTCCCATGTCCTCGGCGGCCGCGCGGGGACCGGAGAGCCACGACCCGATTGCTTCCCTGTTGTCCACATGGCAACGGTACTGCGTCGCCCGTACGGTGCCGCCAAGCGCCCCCCGCCCGGCATTCCGTACGCTCCCCGGGAGCCTTTCGTACGCGCCCCGGGCGCCCTCTGTCCGGCGGCCCCGGGCGCCCTTCGCGGAGGCGCGCGGACACCCGGCGAGCCGGTGAACCGCAGCCGCCTCCGAGCGGCAATCCCCAGTAACATCGGCGAAACAAACGGGTCATGCCCGAGAAACGGCACCTGCTTAGGGTCGGGCCCAGCGCGCCACCGCACTGGCCTGCGCCCCGCAGCAATTCCCGTCCCCTCGCGGCAGGCGGGACAAGGAGGAGTTGGATGTTCCAGAACGCCGACGAGGCCAAGAAGTTCATCGCGGACAACGACGTCAAGTACATCGACGTCCGCTTCTGCGATCTGCCCGGTGTGATGCAGCACTTCGCAGTCCCGGCCGAGACCTTCGACCCGTCAGAGAACCTCATGTTCGACGGCTCGTCGATCCGGGGCTTCCAGGCCATCCACGAGTCCGACATGGCGCTCGTGCCGGACCTCTCGACGGCCCGCGTGGACCCGTTCCGCGCCGAGAAGCACCTCAACATCAACTTCTTCATCCACGACCCGATCACCGGCGAGCAGTACAGCCGTGACCCGCGGAACGTGGCGAAGAAGGCCGAGGCCTACCTCGCCGCCTCCGGCATCGCAGACACCGCCTTCTTCGGTCCCGAGGCCGAGTTCTACGTCTTCGACGACGTCCGCTTCGAGACCAAGGCCAACTCCGCCTTCTACAGCATCGACTCCGAGGCGGGCGCCTGGAACACCGGCGCCATCGAGGACGGCGGCAACCGCGGCTACAAGGTCCGCTACAAGGGCGGCTACTTCCCGGCCCCGCCCGTCGACCACTTCGCCGACCTGCGCGCCGAGATCAGCACCGAGCTGAGCAAGTCCGGCCTCCAGATCGAGCGCCAGCACCACGAGGTCGGCACCGCGGGCCAGGCGGAGATCAACTACAAGTTCAACACGCTGCTCGCCGCCGCCGACGACCTGATGCTCTTCAAGTACATCGTGAAGAACACCGCCTGGCGGAACGGCAAGACCGCGACCTTCATGCCCAAGCCGATCTTCGGTGACAACGGCTCCGGCATGCACGTCCACCAGTCGCTGTGGAGCGAGGGCTCCCCGCTCTTCTACGACGAGCAGGGCTACGCGGGCCTCTCGGACACCGCCCGCTACTACATCGGCGGCATCCTCAAGCACGCCCCGTCGCTGCTGGCCTTCACCAACCCGTCGATCAACTCGTACCACCGCCTGGTGCCCGGCTTCGAGGCCCCGGTGAACCTGGTCTACTCGCAGCGCAACCGCTCCGCCGCGATGCGCATCCCGATCACGGGCTCCAACCCGAAGGCCAAGCGCGTCGAGTTCCGCGCCCCGGACCCCTCGTCCAACCCGTACCTGGCCTTCGCCGCGCTCCTGATGGCGGGCCTCGACGGCGTCAAGAACAAGATCGAGCCGGCCGAGCCGATCGACAAGGACCTCTACGAGCTCGCCCCCGAAGAGCACGCGGGCGTCCCCCAGGTCCCCACCTCGCTCCCCGCGGTCCTCGACGCCCTCGAGGCGGACAACGAGTACCTCCAGGCCGGCGGCGTCTTCACCTCCGACCTCATCGAGACCTGGATCGACTACAAGCGCACCAACGAGATCGCCCCCATGCAACTCCGCCCCCACCCCCACGAGTTCGAGCTCTACTTCGACATCTAAGCCGGACCCCGTCCTGGGTGGTTTGCTGACCGGATGTCAGTGGATGTGCTTCGAGCCCCTGTTGTTGCCCTTCGCGGAGGGAAGCAGCAGGGGCTCGTCCCGTTGTCGGGCAGGGGTAGGCAGCCCCCGCTCGTCTCAGGTCGGCGTTATCCCTTTGCGCGGCGGTGGTGTTGGAAGACGTCTGTGATCAGGGATGTCGCGTTCGGGCCCGCCGTCGGGGCGCCGAGTATGGGGTCCGGGGAGTCCGGCCACTGGTGGCCCATGCGGGGCAGGGTGTAGGTCGCCGTACGGCTGCCGTCCCCGCAGACCGCGCGCGTACGGGTGTTGCCCTGGCGAAGTGAATGGGGCGGGCCCTGGCGGCAGTTGAGGCGCTGATGCCAGGCGCGCAGGCCGGTGCGGAACTGGCCGTAGTACGGGTCCGCGCCCCCTAGGAAGGTCACGAGCGAGACCGGGGTCCTCGGCGCGTACGTGTCGTCCTCCAGCGCCTTGCCGATGAACCCGCTGCTGACCGGCGCCACCGCCGCGAACGTGCCCGGGAGTTCGACCGCGAGCCGCAGTGGCCCGCACGGGCAGGGACGACGCGACCCCGTCCGACGTACGGGCCCCCTCCCGCAACCGGCTTATTGCCCGCCCCGCAAAGCGCCGTGCCGCAATCGAGGCAACTTGCGCAACGTCGGCGATCAGACCGGCAATCCGCGCCGGCGGTGGAGCCCCGGCCTTCAGAAGCAGCCGGCAGCCGGCGTCGGGCTCGTTCTCCGCCAGGGGCTGTGGTTCTCAGTGAGGTGTGGGTAGCGTCCTGGCGCATGGTCTTCAACTTCAACGATCACTACCACTCGTTGCTGCTGAAGCAGGTGCCGCACGGGGCGCGAACGGCGCTGGACGTCGGGTGCGGGACGGGAGGCTTCGCGCGGCTGCTCGCGGGGCGGGGCCTGGACGTCGAGGGAGTGGACGCCAGCGCGGACGTCCTCGTGGCGGCGCGAGCGGCCGGGGGCGGCCCCCGGTACCGCCAGGGAGATGTGCGGGAAGAGCAACTGCCCGATTCCCACTACGACTTCATCTCCTGCGTCGCCAGCCTCCACCACATGCCCTTCGACACCGTACTGACGTTGCGGAAGGCACTCGCACCGGGCGGCGTCCTGGCGGTGCTGGGGCTCTGTCCGGTCAAGTCGGCGGTCGACTTCGCATGGGCGCTGCCCACGCTGACCCTCCTCCAGGCCGACCGGCTGCTGGACAAGCTGCATCCCGGTCCGCCCGTGCCGTTCCCCATGGTCTGGCCGCCCCCGCTGACGTACGCCGAGACCCGTACGGAGTCGGCCCGGCTCCTGCCCGGATCGGTCCTGCGCCGTCTGCTGTTCTGGCGGTACCTGCTGCTGTACCGGGCATGACGGGAGGCCAACGGGTGGTACGGGCGCGGCCGTTGGGATGACGGGTGCCATCGCCGCTCGGCCGGCGGCCCCCGCGGCCGAGCGGCCCGTCGCGGCGGCGCGCATCGTCGCCGTGGTCAGGCCGGGAGCCAGGTGGGCCACCATGGTGGGGTGAGGGTGTCCTCCGGGCATACGGCCTTGTCCGTGGTGCCGGCGCCCGTGGGGGTTCCGAGCCAGGCGAACTGGATCCAGGTCATCAGCACCAGTGCCGCGAGAGTGATGAGGACGGCGACCGGTGTGCGGGTGCGGGCGCCTGCGGCTGTGTACGCGAGAGTCGCCACCAGGGCGCCGGCGCCGATGCTCAGCGGCAGTTCCCAGAACCGCCACGAGAGCGGATCCACCCCTTCGGAGATGTAGCTTCCGCAGGTCCGTATCGCTTCGCGGGACAGGCGCCAGGACTCGTAACCCGCTAGCCCGCCCGCGGGAACCATCAGGCACCCGACACCGCTTGCCGCCTTCACGCCGCGCTCCCCGCCTATCTGGTCGCCCATTCCCCGGACTTGGGGACGACGAGCCTCTCCCGTATGTCCTTTTCGCGTCAGCCGTCAAGCTGGCCGCTGAGTCCCCCCTCGCTACTGTCAGATCGTGGTGTCCACGTCCTCCGTCAGGAGGGTGTCCAGGGCGCGTTCGGCTACGGCGGCGATGGTCATTGACGGGTTGCACGCTCCTGTGGTGCCGGGGATGAGGGCGCCGTCCAGTACGTAGAGGCCGCGCTGGCCGTGTACGCGGCCGTTCAGGTCGCACACCGTGCCCATGGGGGCGCCGCCGAGCGGGTGCCAGGTGCTGTTGACGAGGCGGTTGGTGTCGGTGAGGAGGCCCGGGCCGCGGGAGACGGCCGTGACGCGTTCGTGGATGCGGCGGTGGATCGCGTCGTCGCCGTCGCGGGGCCAGTGGAGCGTCACGGAGTCGGTGCCCGAGTCGTACCGGAACCGGCCGCGGCCCTCGCTCACGCCGAAGCCGACCAGCATGGTCGTCCTCGTGTCGAGGCCCAGCGGCGGGAGGGACGCCTGAATGATCGTGTTCGCGGTCGCCGGGTCGTCCCAGTCCTTGCTGCCGTAGACCACGGGCCCGCCCTGTTCGGCGCCGAAGTCCTCCCGGCCGTTCGTCCAGGCGTAGATACGGTCGCCGTTCGTCCCCCAGCCTCCGCCGAGCCCGTCGGGCATGTCGGGGACGGCGCCGGTGGCACCCGCGCGGACGAGGAGTTTGCTGGTGTTGAGGCTGCCGGCGGCCATGATCAGGGCCCGGGTGGTGAGGATCTTCTGTTCGCGTACGTGGCCCGCGTCGTCGGTACGGTCGACGTGTACGTGCCAGCGGCCGTCCTTCGCCCGCTCGATTCCCGTGACGTTGTGGTGCGTCGCGACGGTGACCCTGCCCGTCGCCTCGGCCTGCTTCACGTAGGTCACGTCGACGGAGTGCTTGCCGCCGTTGTTGACGCCGAGCGCCGCGTCGCCGTTCGTGTACGACGGCTTCATCTCGCCGCGCAGCTCGGCCAGGGCGTAGTCCCAGTCGATCGGCATCGGGATCTTCTCCAGCCCGTAGCCGGCCTTCCGTACCCGGTCGGCGAACACCCGCGAGGCGCGGTAGTTCGGCGAGGCGGCCAGCGCGTCGGGGGCCTTCGCGACCCGCAGCATCTTCGCGACCCGCGGATAGTGGATCCGGTGCATGCGACGGTAGTCGAGCGCTTCGGGCAGCCAGGTGCTGAAGACCGCCTCCGACGGCTGGAGGGTCATGCCCTGGTACACGAGGGAGCCGCCGCCGACTCCGGAGGCGCACATGGCCAGGATGTTCCGGCCCAGTACCGGTTCGAGGAGCCCGACGTACGGGTCGAAGTCCAGCGGTGTGCCGGCCAGTTCGGCGAGCGGCCTGAGGGCGGGCGGGAGCGTGCCGTACCAGAGCGCCCGCTTGTCGAGGCCCGACACCCGCGGGAACGTCTCCGCGTCCGGGCCGGTCGGCCAGCGCCGTCCGCGCTCCAGGACGGTCACCGGGACGCCGGCCTGTGCCAGCCGGAGCGCGGCCACGCCGCCCCCGAATCCCGAGCCGATGACGACAACGCGGTGCTCTTCCCTGGTCAGTCTCACGCGGGCCGGTGCGGCGGTGGCGGAAGGCGACGGCAACAGGCCGGCCGCCCCGAGGCCGGCGGCTCCGGCGAGGAGGGCGCGCCTCGTCGTACGCGGCTCGGGCGTGCGCGGCTCCGTCGTGCTGGGCATGGGCAGCTCCCGGGGAGAGGTCGGCATGGCCGCGGCCAACCTAGGCTGTTTGACGGAGAGTTGATAGTGCGATCGTGCTGGTCCCGGCCTGTGGAGTGCTCACGTGGAGCCACATCGCGGCGGCTCCCCGCACGGTGATCAACGACTGCGCGGCGAGGCGGTTGCCGGAGGGCGGGCCGCCCTCGTGCCGGGGCTCCGCGAAGCCGGCTTCCCGCCCGGGGCGGGGGTTGCCGTGGGTGATGGGGTGGGGGCGGAGCGGGGTGTGAGGGAATCGTCTCCGGGCGGGGAGCTGCCGGATTTCGTTGATCGTGCTCGGCCCGTCACAATCAACCGGTGACCTTCCCCTGTCTCTTCAGCGGACTCGGTCCTGCCCTCCCGCGCCGACGGCCCCCGCCGACGCCTGTGGGCCGGGAGTCCGCGGGCGAGGGGTGGGCGCACGCGGATGTCCGAAGGAGATGATCTCCCGCAGAGGAGGCACGTAGTTGGAAGGAAGGCTGGCCATGGCGGCTGAGGCGCGTGGTGAGGTCGAGGAGTTCCTCCTCGGGGACCGGTTCATCTGTCTGGCGGGGCGGTCCGCCTGGCGGCAGGGCGGTATCGCCCACCGGCACTATGACCGGCTGGGCAGCGAGGAGGCCGCCCGGTCGATGGCGCTGGATCTCGCGGAGTTCGTGAGCGGGGCGGACTGGAGCGCCCGTACGTTCACGAGTTTCATCGCGACGTTCGAGCAGCCCCGCGGGGTGGACGAGCTGCGGTTCGAGGAACTGCTGTGGCAGCAGCTGCAGTTGCTCCACGACCAGGACGCGGAAGCGCATGGCTGGGCCGAGGGCTATTCGTCGGATCCGCAGTCCGGGGAATTCGCGTTCAGCGTGGCCGGCCATCCGTTCTTCGTGATCGGTCTGCACGAGACCCACCGCCGGTGGGGCCGCCGTCCTCCCTTCCCGATGCTGGCCTTCAACTCCCACGAGCAGTTCGACCGGATCAAGGGCGCCGGGATGTGGGACAGGCTGGCGGAGAAGATACGCAAGCAGGACATCAAGCTGCAGGGCGACATCAACCCGAACCTGTACGAGTACGAGCAACTGGCCGAGACCCGGCGCTACTCCGGCCGCCCCAAGCCCGCCGCATGGCAGTGCCCTTTCTCCGCGCGCGGAGCGGAACCGGCTGCCGCCGGGGTCACCGAGCACGAGTACGCGCACGCGTCTGAGCCCACGCAGACACCGGCGGACGACCACGAGCACGAGCATGCGGCCGCGTACGAGCAGGAGCACGAGCCGGCCCGCGAGCACGCGGCAGCGCACGAGCCCGAGCCCGAGACCCAGCCCGGGACCCAGTCCGGGACTGAGCACGCGGAGCGCGACCTGACCGTCTCGGCGGTCTGACTCCGCCCGCCGCACCCCCTGTACGAACGCCGCCCCGTACGGCACGTCCCGCCCTCGCGCCCGGACGTGCCGTACGGGGCGGTCGTCGTGTCCGGGCGGCAGCCGGCTGCGGTGTCACGGGACGGATGGCGTAGGAACGGAGCAGTACGGACGGATCTCCATACCGAACCCGGGGGATGAGCACCGGCCACGGAAGTATCACAATGTGCTCGCACATCTACGTATTGCACCCATAGTTGGATAGTGTCCCGCTTCATACCAGAGGGGGATTCATCCATGTCCTATCCCAACCAGCCGTATCAGCCGATGCCGCCGCAGCAGCCGCCGCGGAAGTCTCGCGCGGGGAAGATCCTCGGCTTCGGCTGTCTCGGTGTCATCGTCGCCATCCTCCTCGTGGCCGTCGTTGGGATCGGCCTGTCCGGCGGTGGCAGTGACGACGACCGCAAGGCGGACAAGGCCGCTACGGGGGCCAAGGAGAAGGCCGACGGGTCCGGTGACGGCGAGTCCGGCGGGAAGGACAAGCCGGCGAAGGAGAAGAAGGCCGCTTCGGGCAAGGTCGTCTTCAAGGTGTGGGGGGACGCGTCGACAGGAGCGGACATCACCTACGGCAGCGACAGCGAGAACATCAAGGGCTCCGGCCTGCCGATGACCAAGACCCTGCCGTCCAAGGACGACGCCATGTACTTCATGGTCAACGCGCAGCTCCAGGGTGGCGGAGACATCCACTGCTCCGTGACGGTCGACGGGGAGACGAAGAAGGGGCACGCGAAGGGCGGTTACAACATCTGCAACGCCCAGTTGTCCAACGCCGGCTTCGGCTGGAGCTGATCCTGAGCACCGGCCACCGCTGTACGGGCCACCCGGCCCGTCCGTCATCCCGTCGGGCGGGACAGGTCGTACGGGCGGGGGTACGGCGCCGGGCGGTAGTGGAGGTAGCGGCCCGCGGTGGCCGGATCGGCGTTCTCGGCGCGGGAGTTGAGGGCGGCGGGGGAGGTGCTCCAGTGGCCCGTGCCGACGCGGAGTTCCAGGGTGTGGACGGCGGCGACGGCCTCTCCCGTGGTGAAGGTGCAGTGGCCGGGCGCGTTCACGTACGCCTGGCGCAGCAGTGCGCCGGAGCCGGAGGCCGTGGCCGCGCGCCGGTAGGCGCTCTCGGTCTGTACGGGTACCAGCGCGTCGCCCGTGGTGTGGACGTTCAGCTGCGGTTTCCGGAGCCTGCCGGTGAAGGAGCTCGTACGGCTCATCCACGCGGTGGCTCCGGGATCCGCGCTGGTCCGGGGCGCGTCGCGCAGCGCGGCGAGGTCCTTGCGCAGGGAGAGCCCGGCCTTGGCGTAGACGGCGCCGACCTCCTTGCGGAGCGGTGAACGGCGCAGCATGGCGGTGTAGTCGACGCCGGTGTTCCACGACGGGTTGCCGCCGGCCCGGCTCTCGGCCTCCTGCCTCCAGGAGAACGCGCCGGTCTTCAGGAGGCCGGCAACTGCCGTGTACTGGTTGGCCTGTTGGGTGTCCCAGTCCTCCGGCCCCGGCTTCTTCTGCGCCGGATCGTTGTAGCCGGGGATGTTGTGCAGCGCGGCGGCGAGGGCGATACGGGCGCGTCCCGCGGGTGTCTTCTGCGCGGCGGCGGTCCTGGCGCTCATGACGGAGGCGGACTTGCGGGCGGCGTCCTGGCTGCCGAACCCGGTGAGCCGTACGGAAGTGTCCCGCGCGAGCAGCGTCTTGAGGGCGAAGACCGGGTCGAGGGTGCTGTTCCAGTTGGCGACGCCGCCGTGCACCAGACCGCACAGGGACAGCGTGCCGTCGACGCGGTCCGGGTGCCGTTCGGCGAGCGCGGTCGTGACGAGCCCGCCGTACGACTCGCCCCAGGCGAGCGTGCGCCCGGCCCGGCCGAACCGCTTCGTGAACAGGCCGAGCGTCGCCAACTGGTCCGGTACGGCGTCCGTGACGGCCCAGCCGGTCGTGGCGTAGGAGGAGCCGACGAGGGCGTATCCCTCGTCCAGCAGCCGCTTGCGGGTCTGCGAACTCGGGGCGTTCTCCGCCGCGTTGGGGCTCCCAGCGGGGTGGTAGCCGTGGCTGAACAGCAGGACCGTGCCGTTCCAGTCGGCGGGTCTGTCCATCACGTACGCGGCGCCGGAAGGGAGCTTCCCCTCGACGTGCGCGCCACCCGAAGCCCTGGCGCCCGCGCCGTCGTGGGGCGCGGCCCCCGCGGAGGCCGGAGTGGCGGCGAGCAGGGCCGCCGCGAGGAGAGCGGCGGTACGGGTTCCGGTGCGGGTCGCGGTGCTCATGAGAGGGTCCCTTCTCCGGTGCCGGGCGCGGCCGAAGTGCGGCCGCCGTCAGGGGTGTTCGTGCTGTGCGAGTCACCTGCGCCGTGCGTACGGGCGGCACCGCCGGCAGGGTCGGCACCGGCCGCAGCGTCGGCACCAGCGGGGCCCGCCGTACCGCCGCCGTCGCCGTCCAGCGCGTCGTGGTGGGTTTCGCGCATCCACCAGACGGTGAGCGCCGTGACCGCGGCGCCGCCGCACAGCAGCAGGGCGAGCGGCGCGCTGCCGCCGCCGTACGCCGCGAGCAGGACGCCCGCGATCATCGGCGAGAAGCCGCCGCCGACGAGCGTCGCCATCTGATAGCCGAGCGAGGCGCCCGTGTACCGGACGCGGGTGCCGAACCCCTCGGTGAGCAGCGCGCCGAGCGGCCCGTACATCGTGGACTGCGCCACGCCGTGCCCCAGCACGAGCGCGAGGATCAGCAGTCCCGGCGAACCGGAGTCGACCAGCGCCAGTACGGGGAAGGCCAGCGCGGCCGAGGCGACGGCCCCGGCGAGGACGACGGGGCGGCGGCCGACCCGGTCGGAGAGCGCGGACGCGCAGGGGAGTACGACAAGTGCCGCGCAGGAAGCGAGAGTTACGGCAGTCAGCACCTCGGTCCTGGAGTAACCGTGCTGCACCGCGTACGAGATCATGAAGCCGGTCAGCAGCGACTGCGCGGTGAAGGCGCCGATGCCGACGCAGCACGCCTGCACGAGGGCCCGCGGCCGGCGGAGGATCTCGAACAGGGGCAGCTTCGGCGCCGGTCCGGAACCGGCCGGCCGTTCCGCGGTGTCGCGCGCCGCCGCGAAGAGGGGGCTCTCCGCGACCTTCAGCCGTACGAACAGTCCGACGGCCAGCAGCACCACGCTGAGCAGGAACGGTACGCGCCAGCCCCAGGTGCGGAACTGGTCGTCGGGCAGCGACGCCACCAGCGTGACCACGCCGGCGGACAGCACCGAGCCCAGCGGGGCGCCGAGTTGGGTCGCGCTCGCCCAGAGGCCGCGGCGCCCGGCCGCGCCCCCGGCGGCGTGCTCCGCGTGCTCGACCACCATCAGCGTCGCGCCGCCCCACTCGCCGCCGATCGCGATGCCCTGGACGACGCGCAGCGCCACCAGCAGGACCGGAGCCCAGACGCCGATCGTCGCGTACGTCGGCAGCAGGCCGATGAGGAAACTGCCGCACCCCATGAGGGTCATCGTCAGCAGCATCATCCTCTTGCGGCCGACGCGGTCGCCGAAGTGCCCGAAGACGACCCCGCCGAGCGGCCGGGCCACGTAGCCGGCGGCGAAGGTGCCGAAGGCGGCGATGGTGCCGACGGCGGGGTCGGCCCGCGGGAAGAACAGCTCGCCGAACACGAGCGCGGCGACGGTGCCGTAGACGAGGAAGTCGTAGAACTCCACGGCGGTGCCGAGCAGTCCGGAGACCGCGACGCGGCGCAACTGCCGTGATTCCGGGGACGGTCGGGGGCGCGAAGAGGGGGACGTCTGCACAGGGGGCTCCCGGGGACGTGATGAGGTCCCCGTGAAGTTAGGCAGTAACGCGGCGGCCGTCAATGTTCTGCACAACATCGACTGTCGCGGCCGTGCCCGGAACGCCGCCCCCGCCCGCCGCGCGCCCGGGTGTCAGCCGGTGGTGCGCGAGTAGTGCGCTGCGATCTCGTCGCTGGTCGTCAGCCACACGCCGGGGTGCCCCGCGATGTATTCGAGCGCCTGGTCCAGGTACTTGTGCCGGAACGGCTGGCCGATGACGAACGGATGCAGGGCCATCGACATCACGCGGCCGCTGTCCGCCGCGTCCTCGTACAGCTGGTCCAGCTGGTCCTTGACGATCTGCACGAAGTCCGGCCCGGTGAGGCTCTTTCCGACGAACAGGCTGATGTCGTTGAGCTCGATGGGATACGGCACGCTCAGCATGCCGGGCACGTTCAGCGGATACGGCTGGTCGTCGTTCGCCCAGTCCAGTACGTATTCCAGGCCGAGTTCGGCGAGCAGCGACGGCGTACGGAACGTCTCGGTGAGCCCCGGGCCCAGCCAGCCGCGCGGACGGCGCCCGGTCGCCTTCTCGATGGTGCCGACCACCTCGGTCAGATAGGCGCGTTCCTCGTCGGGATCCATGTCTGCCTGGAAGATGGAGTTGTTCTTGCCGTGCGCGAGCCACGCCCAGTCCCGGTCCAGGCCGGCGCGCACGATCTGCGGATAGCGGGCGGTGACATCGGAGTTGAGCAGCACGCTCGCGCGGATCCCGTGCCGGTCGAGGCTCTCGGCCAGCCGCCAGATGCCGACGCGGGCCCCGTAGTCGCGCCAGCCGAAGTTCAGCGGGTCCGGCGTCAGATCGGCGGTGCCGGGGAAGATGCTCGTCGCGGGGCGGTCGATCTGGAAGTGCTCGACGTTCAGCCCGACGTAGAACGCGATGCGCGCGCCGCCCGGCCAGACGATCGGCTCGCGCTCGGTGATGGGGCTGTAGTCGAAGAGCTCGTTGTCCATGAATCTCACCTCGTAGGCCGCGTGTTGGCGTTTCTTCGCCCGGCCATGCTGCGGCCTGACACCGGTGTGAGATTCAAGGTGGGTGAGATGGGGTCGTGCGTCGTACCGCTCGTTGAACGAACGTTACGACGCACCACCCGCCGCGGGACACGTGTCCACGTGACGGGTGCGGACAGGTGCGGGGCCGGCGCCGGGGTGTTGCTCGGCTCGGCCCTCTTCGTCCACTCGCCACCGGCTCGCGGCCGGGACCTCCGCCGCGGGGGCGGTACGGGCGTTCAGCACCACCCAGCGGCCGACGACCGGATACTGCTGCACCGCGGCGCCGCAGTCCGAGCACGTCCCCGAACGCCCGCGCTCGGACGGCCAGTTCGCCCGGCGGGGTGCGGAGGCCGAGGGGTCGACGGCCGGGGCCTCGGCGACAGGGCCGCCCGCGGCGATGATCGCCGGGGTGGGGAAGGGGCGGTGGACGGGGAGGGTGAGGGCGGCGTGCGCGGCGCGGTCGGCGGCCTCGTTGAGGGGGTGCCCGTTGTGCCCGCGTACCCACTCCAGCCGTACGTCGCGGCCCTCCATGCAGGCGGCGGCCCGTTCGATGAGGTGCCGGTTGGCGACCGGGTTCCTGCTGGAGTTCAGCCAGCCGTTCCGTCGCCACTTCGGCAGCCAGGTGGTGACGCACTTGATGGCGTACGACGAGTCGGCGTACACGGTGATCGGCCCGCTGGTGTCCTCCAGTACGGCCAACAGGGCGGCGAGTTCCGCGACTTGGTTGGTGCCCTGGCCCAGCGCGCCGGAGACCGCACGGGCAGGCTCGCCGTCCGCGTCGGCGAGCACGTACGCCCAGGCGCACGGGCCCGGGTTGGGGTCGCAGGAGCCGTCCGTCGCGGCGACGATCCGCTCCACGGCGGGCCGCTCTTCGGCAGCGGACCGGTCGGACGCGGCCCCCTCGGGCGCGGACGTTTCCGTGCCGGCCGGTGCGGCGGTGAGCTGTTCAGACATGGCGCGGTGCCGGGCGCGCCGGGGGGCCGGTCACGCGCCGTCCCCTTCCCGTGAGCGGCGATGGTGTGCTGCGCGCCGTCCGGGGAGCGGGGCGCGCCGGATCATTGTGGCTCATGGGAGGGACGGGAGGCGCGCACCGGCGCACCGGACCTCGCGGCCCAGGCGGGTCTCGCGGCCCAGGCGGGTCTCGTGGTCCCGCCGGTCTCGCGGTCCCGCCGGGCCTCTCGGCCCCGGCGGGGCCCGTCACTTGACGGCGCCGGCGGTCAGGCCGGCGACGAGATAGCGCTGGAGCAGCAGGAACCCGGCGACCACGGGGAGGCTCACGACGAGCGCGGCGGCCATGACCTGGTTCCAGTAGACCTCGGTCTGGGTGGCGTACCCCTGGAGCCCGATGGAGAGGGTGCGCGTCACGTCGTTCGTCATGACGGAGGCGAACAGGACCTCGCCCCAGGCGGTCATGAAGGAGTAGACGGCGACGGCCACGATGCCCGGCACGGCCGCGGGGACCACGACCCGGAACAGCGCGCCGAGCGGCCCGCATCCGTCCACGAGTGCCGCCTCGTCGAGGTCGCGGGGGATGGAGTCGAAGTAGCCGGCGAGCATCCACACGGACAGCGGCAGCGTGAACGTCATGTACGTGAGGATCAGCCCGCCCCGCGAACCGTAGAGGGCGATGCCGGTGGCGTTCCCGATGTTCACGAAGAGGAGGAACAGCGGGAGGAGGAAGAGGATGCCGGGGAACATCTGGGTGGACAGGATCGTGACCGTGAACAGCCGCTTCCCGCGGAACTGGTAGCGGCTCACGGCGTACGCGGCGAAGACGGCCACCGTCACCGAGCACAGCGTCGCGGCACCCGCCACGATCAGCGAGTTGATGAAGTACCGGGCGAGCGGCACCGTGTGCCAGATGTCCGCGTACGGGCGGAGCGTGAGGCCGCCGGGGATCCAGTGGAACGGGCCCGACACGTCCTGGAGCGGCTTGAGGGAGCTGCTCAGCATGACGTACAGCGGGGTGGCCGCGAAGAGGGCGAGCAGGGTGAGCACCACCCGGCGGGTCCACAGGAAGGAGGGCGGGGGAGCCGTCGCCGAACGGGGCCGGGGTGTCCGACCCGAACGCGACCTGGAAACCTGCCTCTTGCCGCCGGGGGAGGGCGGCCGTCGGTCAATTCCCGTACGGACAGCACGTGTTGACTCCCGGCCCTCCGCGGTCCGCGTCTCAGACATCGGAGCCCCTCCGTCCCCGGCCGGTCAGCAGCAGGTAGCCGGCCGTCACCACGAGCAGGAACAGCAGCAGGAGCACCGACATGGCGGAGCCGGCGCCGAAGTCCCAGGTGGCGAACGACGACTGGTAGATGTGCAGCGAGATGAGATCGGCGGACTCCGGCGGCGACTTGCCGAAGAGCACGTACGGCACGTTGAAGTCGTTGAACGTCCACAGGAAGAGGACCAGCACCAGCACAAGGTTGACCGGGCGCAGCGACGGCAGCGTGATGTGCCGGATCTGCTTGCGGATGCCGGCGCCGTCCAGTGCGGACGCCTCGTACAGGTCCTTCGGGATGTTCTGCAGGGCCGCCGTCAGCATCAGGAACGCGAACGGCCAGGTGCGCCAGACGGAGACGACGGTCAGCGAGAGGAAACTGTTGTCGCCGACCAGCCAGAAGGGGCGCTCGCCGGTGAGCCCCAACTGGTCGTGCAGCACGTGGTTCACCAGTCCGGTGTCGCGCTGGAGCATGAACGACCAGGTGATGACGGCGGCGTAGACCGGCAGCGCGTACGGCGTCAGGAACAGGGCGCGCAGCAGGCCCCGGCCGCGGAAGCGGTCCTGCATGAGGATCGCGGCGGTCACCCCGAGCAGCCACGCCAGCCCGACCGCGAGCACCGTGAAGGCGCAGGTGACCGCGAAGGAGCGGAGCAGCGCCTGGCCGACGGGCGCGTCGAAGTCGACGGCGACGCGGAAGTTGCCCAGGCCGGCCCAGGGGGCGCTGCCCCAGTTCCTGATGTACTCGCGGGTGAGTTCCTTGACGCTCATCACGGCGCCGGTCGCCATCGGCACGAGGTGGATGAGGAGTTCGAGGGCGAGCGCCGGCAGCAGCAGGAGGTACGGGAGGCGGCCGCGCCCCGGACGTACGGTCGTGTCGTTCATGCGGCGCTTCTCACTTCCGCATCCGCTGCTGTGCCGCGGTGAGCCGTTCCCGCACGGACCCTGTGGTGACCTGTTTCCCCGCGGCCGCGTCGGCGAGCAGCTCCTTCATGGCGGTACCGACGAGCGTTTCGAACTCCGCCTCGTCGGGGACCTGCGGCAGCGGCGCCGCGCTCTTGGCGAGCACCGAACGCATCACGGCCTCGTCGGGTGAACGCGGCGGATCCTGCTGCGCCTCGATCACGGGGGAGAGGGAGCCGTACGCGCTGTTGAGGATCTTCTGCTCGCCGGTGGAGGTCATGAACTTCACGAACTCCAGGGCGCCGTCGGTGTTGTCGGTGTTCTTGAAGACGGCGAGGTTGATGCCCGCGGCCATGGAGTTCACGGCCTGCCCTCCGGTGGCGCCGGCCGTAAGGAGGGGGACCGGGACGACGCCGTACTCGGAGGGCTTCATGCCGTGCGAGAGGAGCGACGTACGGGCCGCCTGCCACAGCAGCATTCCGGCCTTGCCGGTGGCGAAGTCCTTGACGGACTGGTTCTGCGCGTACTCGGCGTTGCCCTTCGCGGCGATCCGGTCGTTCGCGAGGAAGTCGACGTACTGCTGGACCGCCCGGACGTTGGCGGGCCTGTCGAAGGTGGGTCGGCCCTTGCCGTCGAAGAAGTCGGCGCCGTGCTGCTTGCCGAACGTGAAGGCGTGATGGGCGTTCTCCACCGGGTTGCCGCCCTCGACGGTGAGGCCGTAACGGCCGCCGCCCGTCAGCTTCTTGCCGTCCGCGACCAGCTCGTCCCAGGTGGCGGGCGGCTTGTCGATGCCGGCCTCGGCGAACCGCTTCTTGTTGTAGTAGAGGGCGTAGGTGAGGGAGTACAGCGGCACGGCGGCCGGCGGCTCGCCCTCGGCGCCGGTGGCGGCCAGGGCCTGCGGGCTGAAGCGCCCTTCCCCGCCCGCCTTGTCGAGGGTCTTCTTGTCGAAGGGCAGCAGCGCGCCGCCCTTCTGGAGCGACGACGACCAGGTGTTGCCGATGTTGAGCACGTCCGGGCCCTGCCCCGAGGAGGAGGCGGCGAGGATCCGGTCCAGCAGGGACGACCAGGGGATCACTTCCAGCTCGACCTTGATGCCGGTCCGCCGCTCGAACTTCTTCAGCTCCGGCGTGAGCACTTTCTTGTCGTGCTCCAGGCTCGAACCCTGGCTGGTCGCCCAGTAGGTGAGCTCCTTCGGGTTGTCGTTGCTGCCCTCGCTGTCGGTGACGGTGCCGCCGCCGCAGCCGGCGGCCAGGGACACGGTCAGGAAGGTGGCGAGGACAGCGGTTGCCGCGGTACGGAATCTGCGCATGGCCGTGGGGGACCTCTCCAGGAGGAGACCATTGAGGAAGTGAACGCGGTACGCATGTGATGTGAGGCGTGAGTCAAGTAGTGAGACACGGGGCCGTCAAGGCTTTGCGCACAGGTGGTTCGGCAACGGCGGGATTCCGCGCGCGTGTTGAACTCTTCGACGTATCGATGACCGAACGGGCGCGCCGACCGGGCACATCCGGGCCGGGAAACCGCCGTGGGGGCGGCCGCCGGTCCCTGGCAGCCGCCCCCACGCGCGCGTACGGACCGGGTCAGGCGCCGCCCTCTGCGCCCTCCGGTGTGAGGAGGCCGCGGAGTTCGCCGACGGCCTCGCGCAGCCGCGCCGCGAACGTGTGCATCTGGCCCGCCACCGACTCCGGCGTGCTCAGATACAGGTGGAAGCGGTCCGGCAGCAGGACGTACGCGACGCCGATGCACCGGCTGCTCGTCGAACCGAAGCCGAAATACTGGATGTTGGCGGACGGCGCCGAGCTGGTGCTCAGATAGTCGTCGCGCATCGTGGTCCAGCCGGGGGAGCGGTAGAGCGCGGGCTGCTCGGTCACGCCCAGCTCCTCGCCGCGCCGCCGCTGGATCAACTCCAGCTCCCACAGGTGCTGTTCGGGCGCCTCGATGTTCTGGCACTCCTTGGCGCGGGCCACATGCGCCGAGGCCGCCGCGTGCAGCGCCGCCCGGCGGGCCTCCGCGGACGCGGCGGGATCCTCCATCGCCGTCACGAACTCCCGGATCTCCGGGGTGATCACGCGCATCGCCTCGGTCCGCCCGTGCCGGTACTGACGGGTCGCGATCGACTCGTACGTGGCGCCCAGCAGGCCCTTCGCGCGCTGGTGCGCGAGCTGGTAGGCGAGCTGTACGAAGGCGTCGGGGGAGACGCCCAGCGCCTTGGCGGTGTCGGCGCCGAAGTCCTCGAAGGCGACGGTGCGGGTCGCGGTGGCCTCCCCGTACGCGGCGAACGCCTCGGCCGCGGAACGCGCCTGCTCCCGCAGCCCCTCGTCCAGTTCGAAGGTGAGCGGCTCCAGCGCGGGCAGCCCCTGGGAGCGGGCGCCGGACAGCCGGGACTGCTCCTCGGCGGGGCTGCCCAGCAGCGCGTCGGTGAACGCGAGGACGGTGGTGCCGTCCAGTTCGCAGTGCTCGCAGTTGATGCCCGCGCGGCCGTCGGCGAACACGACGAAGGACACGGCCTTGTCGAACCAGCGGTTCCCGCGGTCGCCGTACAGCAGCTCGTCACACGTGCGCTGGGTGTCGTCCGGCGCGAAGTCCTCCAGGCAGACGCAGAACAGCGCGGTCTCGACGTCGTCGAGCGCGTCCGCGTTCCGCGGATGGACGGCGCGCAGCGACTCGCGGGTTTCCGCCCACTCCGCGCGGGCCATGGTCGTGAGGTGACCGACCGGCGTATCGGGGCCCTCCGTACCGGACTTGAGGACGGCGCGCAGCCCCGCCTCCAGGTCGTCCATGCTGTGCGGGGCGCCGTCCGGGCCGATGACGTCCATCCGGTGCATGCCGCCGCGGAAGAACACCACGATGTGCCGCGCGTCCGAAGGACCCGGCCACGCCTCGGAGTACGGGGAGCGCACCGTGTCCTGCCGCGCGCCGGGAATCCGGGTCGTGGAGAACAGGTACTTGTTCTGCTCCATCGTCTGCGTCCGGCCGCGCTGCACCACCGGCGGGAGCAACTGCTCGTCGACCTGCCGCTTGTAGTGGACGGCCCCGGCGATGAGCCCCGCCGCGCGCTCCGTCTGCGACTGCTCCTCGTCCCGGAACAGGAAGAAGAAGTTGGCGTTGAGCGCGATCCGGTCCCTGCGGCCCAGATAGCGGTACGGCCAGAAGGTGTCGAGCCAGCTGTGCACACCGTCCGACGCGTCGTACGCCTCCAGCGCCGCGTGCAGCGTCCGGCCGGGGCCGCCGGGCCGGAGGAACTCCTCCACCTCCGCCTCGGTCTCCGCCAGTTGCTCCTCGGTGAGCAGCGGCGCGCTCCAGGCGAGGAACCGCCGGCAGCTGTCGTCCAGCGTGGGCAGGGGGACCCGCGGCAGGCTGTCCTCCGCCGCGAACGTCGGGGCGGTCGCGCTTCCCTGACTGGTGTTCAATTCCGCTCTCGATTCGGTTGGTGGGGGCCCGGCCGCGGGAACGCCGGTCCGTGGGGCCGGGCGGGGAATCTGTCCGGGGTGCCGCGGGAGGTCAGCCGCCGGGCGGGCGGGAGAGGTGGAGCTGTGCGTACAGCCAGCCTTCCGCTTCCAGCCCTTCCGCATTCACCCCGGCCTCCGCCATCGTGCCGAGGACCTGATCCTGCTCCTGCTGTGAGACGAACCGCCGCTGCCGGAACACCTCTTCGACGCGTACGGTCCGGTAGCCGAACCCGGCCAGCGCCTGCTCGACGGGGCCGAAGGGGAACATCCGCAGCACGAAGTGCGCCATCCAGGGCAGCCGCCCGTCCTGGGCCCGTACGACGTGGGTGAGGGTGCGTTCGGTGACGTAGCCGAGGCAGCCCGTCGAGATGACGAGGTCCGTACCGGACAGCAACTCCCGCTGTGCGTCGGTGGGTTCGTCCCGCTCCAGGTCCGCGTGGACGGCGGCGTCGAGGAAGCCGGCCTCCTGCCCGTACGCCAGGGCCTCGCCCGCGGTGTCCAGTCCGGTGACGTGCAGGGCGTCCGCGGGCCGCCGCGACCTGGCCAGTTCGCGGTCCCGGGCCAGGACGGAGTCGCGACTCTCCGCCGCGGGCACGCCCGTGTAGCGGGCGTACAGCTCGTCCATGGTCGCGTCGTACTTCAGCAGCGCCGCGTTGACGCCGTACGAGCAGCCGATGTCCAGCACGCGCGGCTCCGCGACCTGCCGGGACTCCCGGTACTCCTGGAGGAGCTTCGCGAACCAGGGCTTCGCCTCCTGCGGTACGCGGTAGTCGAGCGCGCGGAGTTCGGTGAAGTAGGCGCGCGGATCGGGCTGCGTATAAATATGGTCGAGTGACACTTTTCCGGTCGCATCGAAGCGCACGAGGCGGACTCCTCGAAGTAGGGGGCGCGGGGAACGGCGCGGATAGGGGGCGCGGGGAACTGCGCGAGATAAGGGGCGCGGGGAACTGCGCGGATAGGGGCGCGGGGAACTGCGCAGAAACCGGCCACAGCGGAACCGCACACGCGCCCCCACACGCGTCAGTCGAGCAACGCGTCGCCCCGTACCGCGCGGCCTTCGGCCTCCACATGCACAGGCAGGACCCGCCCAAAAAGCTGCCGCGTACGCGACACGCTCCCGATCACACCGGGCCGCTCGCTGTAGGCGAGGATCGCCGAGTGCCGGGCCCTGTCCCCTCCCACCGGGCTCACCCGGTGCAGCGAGTAGCGGCCCTTGAACAGCTGGAGGTCGCCGGGCCGCAGCGGCAGGCGCCGGACCAGCTCCCCGCCCCGGCCGTGGAGCACGTCCCGTACGGCGGCGAAGTTCTCGTCCTGTGCGGACCTGATGTCCGGGCAGTAATCGAACACCCCGCCCTCCCGGGCCTCTTCGGTGAGCACGCTGACGGTGAACTCGTTGGTGTCGAAGTGCCAGGGGTGCTCCCTGCCCGGCTCGATGACGTTGAGGACCAGCGCCGAGAGCGGATCGCCGAGTTCGTACAGCTGCGGCAGTCCGAAACAGCGGGCGACGAAGTCCTGGAACGTCGCGTGGGAGTAGAGCCGGCTGATGAGGGAGGCGGAGGGAATGCGGTCGCGGGCGACGAACGCGTTGCCCCGCTCGAAGGGCAGCCGCCCCGGATGGTCCTCGGGGAGGTCCGCGTCGACGGCCGTGTTGTAGACGTTGACGGTCTCCACGTCGAAGTGCGCCTGCGGGGCCATGGCCGCGCTCTCCTCGCGCAGCACGTCGCGCAGGGACGGGCGGATGAAGTCCGGCAGCACGGTGCAGCCGGTGGTCGCGAGATCGTGCCGGGCGCGGGACACCACGGCCCGCGCCTCCGGACTCTCCGGCGCGGACAGGGGATATCGGTCGGTGTCGACCACGTGGCCGAGTGCCACGGCTTCCACAGTGCTCATCTGAACCTCTTCGCGGGAGTCGGCCGTCCAGCAACTCTACTGAGGAGTAACGGAGTTGAAGCTCCCACGCCTCCTGCCGGTTGTCTGTGACGCGTCACACCATGACGCGGATCCGTGCACGCAATGCACGCAAGTACACAAGATCGTTGCCTGGTGCACCTTGTAGCGCGCGGGCGCCGTCCCCGAAGGTGAACGCTGATCAAACGGCCCCATGACGGCGAGGAGGCTGCCATGGCGCAGACCCATGTGCAGAAACAGGCTGCCGACGGCAGCCACGGCAGCGGCAACGGCGCCCAGAGCGGCGCACAATGGCGCAAGATCTGGGTCGGCTCGGCCGGCAACATGGTGGAGTGGTTCGACTGGTTCGTCTACGCCAGTTTCGCCACGTACTTCGCCGCCTCGTTCTTCCCCGCCGGCAACCCCACGGCCCAGCTCATGAACACCGCCGGCATCTTCGCCGTCGGCTTCTTCATGCGCCCCGTCGGCGGCTGGCTGCTCGGCCGGGTCGGCGACCGGCGCGGCCGGAAGGCGGCCCTCACCCTCACCGTCTCGCTGATGTCCGCCTCGGCCGTACTCATCGCGATCGCGCCCACGTTCGCCGTCGCCGGCTACGGCGGCGCCGCCGTGCTGCTCATCGCCCGCCTGCTGCAGGGGCTTTCGGTCGGCGGCGAGTACGCGGCCAGCGCCACGTACCTCACCGAGGCCTCCGCGCCCGGCCGGCGCGGCTTCGCGTCCAGCTTCCAGTACGTGTCGATGACCGCGGGACAGATCCTCGGCCTCGCCCTGCAGATCGTGCTCCAGCGCACCATGTCCGACGAGGCGCTGCACAGCTGGGGCTGGCGCATCCCCTTCGTCGTGGGCGCGCTCGGCGCCGCCGTCATCTTCTATCTGCGGCGCAACATGCTGGAGACCGAGGTGTACGCGGAGGAGAAGCCCGCGGACGAGGAGGCCGGTGACCGCGGCACGCTGCGCGCGCTGTGGCAGCACAAGCGGCAGGCCGGACTCGTCATCGCGCTCACGATGGGCGGCACCGTCGCGTACTACACGTACACGACCTACCTCACCAAGTACCTCTCCAACAGCGCCGGACTGCCCCAGTCCACGGCCACGCTGGTGAGTTTCTGCGCGCTGATCGTCTTCGCCTGTCTGCAGCCGTTCGCCGGTGCGCTGTCCGACCGGATCGGCCGCCGCCCGCTGCTGATCGGCTTCGCCGTCGGCTCCACCTTCCTGACGGTGCCGATCCTCCTGCTGCTCCGCAGCGCCGACGGCTTCTGGTCCGCCTTCGGCCTCACGCTGCTCGCCCTCGTCATCGTCACCGGCTACACCTCGATCAACGCCTGCGTGAAGGCCGAGCTCTTCCCGACCGGCATCCGCGCCCTCGGCGTCGCCCTGCCGTACGCCATCGGCAACGCGATCTTCGGCGGCTCGGCGGAGTGGATCGCCCTCGCCTTCAAGGACATGGGCGCGGAGTCCGGCTTCGCCTGGTACGTGGCCGGCTGCGCGGCCGTCTCCCTCGTCGTCTACCTGGCCATGGGCGAGACCCGCGACACGGATCTCTACGAGGTCGGCAAGGACGGGACGCGCCCGGCGGAGGACGCGGGCGGCGACGGCAGCCAGGACCGCGAGGAGGCCGAGGAGTCCGCCGACGGGACCGGCGAGCGTACGGAGGCCGGTCCCGAAACCGACGACGAGTTCGCCGCCGAGTCCGCCCCGGAGAACGCCAAGACGCCCTGACCTCCGGCCCGTTGTGGCCGGCGGGCCGGCGCGAAGGCCACGTCGACCAAGGGCACGAGGGAGCCGGGTGCCGGGAGTCGGGCGCCGGGAGTCGGGCGCCGGCCGACGGTGACGGGCCGGCTTCTGGGCCGGCCCCCGAATCGGCCCCCGACTCGGCCCCCGAATCGGCCCCCGAATCGGCCCCCGAATCGGGCCCCCGAGCCGGCCTCTGGGCCGGCCTCCGAGGCAGGACCGGAGGGCGCACCGGAGGGCGCCTCGCAGGGTGCCAAGACGCCCTGCCCTCCGCCTCGTTCAGCCACCCGAGCCACTTCACTCACCGCGCCGCGGCCCGGCCCGTCCCACGACGGGCCGGGCCGCGCGTCCTTGCCGGGCTGGGGGGCGGGGGCGCCGTCCGCCCGGCCCCGTCCTCCCCCTCAGGGGGTCAGTCGCCCCACCCGCGCAGGGACAGCAGCGGCCTCTCCCCGAGGTACGCACGCAGCGCCTCCGCGTTGCTGGGCACGAAGGGCTCGGGCGGGTCACCGGCCGGGAACCAGCGGAGCTCGTCGTGCTTGTGCGGCTCCCTGTTGACCGGCTCGCCGCGCCACGAGTCCGCGGCGAAGACGACACAGAGGTAGCCGTTCGGCCCCTCCGCCGCGTGCGCCCCGTGGACGACGTGCGCCACGCGAAGCTCCCCGGCCGCCACCTCCAGCCCCGTCTCCTCGCGCAGTTCACGTACCGCGGTCTCCGTGACCGGTTCGCCCGGATCGTTCTTCCCCGCCGGCAGATCCCACATCCCCCGCCCGAACCGCGCCCGCGGCCCCCGCCGCAGCAACAGCACCCGCTCCCGCCGCCGGTCATGCACGATCACAGCAGCCGCCAACAGGGTCCCCACCCAGGACACGGACGGTTCGGACACGAGGGCTCCTTTCCCGCGCCGGGGCGCCCCGGCGGCCGGTGGGATGGGGTGTGGACAGTAGAGTCGGGGCGTTCCCAGCCCCCGACGAGGTAACGGTAGTGAGCTCCGCACACACAGCAGTACCGGCAGTGGCCGTCGTCGGCATCGGGGCCGACGGGTGGGAGGGCCTGGCCCCCGCCTCGCGGGCGGCGCTCCTGGAGGCGGAGGTGCTGGTCGGCGGGGCGCGCCAGTTGGGGCTGCTGCCCGACGCGTGTACGGGGGAGCGCGTGGCGTGGCCCGCGCCGCTGCGGCCCGCGGTGCCCGGCATCCTCGCGGCGCACAAGGGGCGCCGGATCGCCGTACTGGCCAGCGGCGACCCGATGTTCTACGGCATCGGCAGGGCGCTGGCCGAGGAGGCGGGGCCCGACGCGCTGCGCGTACTGCCGCACCCCTCGTCCGTTTCGTACGCCTGCGCCCGGCTCGGCTGGCCGCAGGAGGACACCGAGGTCGTCACGCTCGTCGGACGGCCCCTCGCGGGTCTCACCGCGTCGCTGTACGACGGCCGCAGGCTGCTGGTGCTCAGCGCCGGCGCCGGTACGCCCGCCGAGGTCGCGGAACTGCTGACGGAGCGCGGCTTCGGGCCGACCCGGATGCGGGTGCTGGAACAGCTCGGCGGGGACGCCGAACGGCAGGTGGCAGGCGTCGCCGAGGAGTGGCGGGAACAGCCGGGGGCCGCGCTGAACGTGCTCGCGCTGGAGTGCCGCCGCGCCCCGGACGCGCGGCGGCTGGCCGCCGTTCCGGGCCTCGCCGACGACGCGTACGAGCACGACGGGCAGCTCACCAAACGCCACGTACGGGCTGCCACCCTCGCCGCCCTGGCGCCGGCGCCCGGCGAACTGCTGTGGGACGTCGGCGGCGGCTCCGGCTCCATCGCCGTCGAGTGGATGCGCGCCCACCGCAGCTGCCGCGCCGTCACCGTCGAACGCGACCCGGAACGCGCGGCACGTATCGGGCGGAACGCGGACACGCTCGGCGTACCGGGCCTGCGCGTCGTCACCGGCGCGGCCCCCGAGGCGCTGGCCGGACTCCCGGCCCCCGACGCCGTGTTCGTCGGCGGCGGGCTCACCGCGCCCGGCGTGCTGGAGCACTGCTGGGAGGCGCTCCCCGCGGGCGGCCGGCTCGTGGCCAACACCGTGACGCTGGAATCCGAGGCGCTGCTGGCGCAGTGGTACGGCCGGCACGGCGGCGAACTCGTCCGCCTCGCCGTCGCGCACGCCGTCCCCGTGGGCGGCTTCACCGGCTGGCGCCAGGCCATGCCGGTCACCCAGTGGTCCGTCACGAAGGCCGCCGACTACTGACCCCGGCGCCGTCCCCCGGCACAGCGCGAAGCGACCCCACCCCTGGAGACAAACCATGACCGTGTATTTCATCGGCGCCGGCCCCGGCGCCGCCGACCTGATGACGGTGCGCGGCGTCCGTACGCTGGCCTCCTGCGGAGTCTGCCTGTACGCGGGCAGCCTCGTGCCCCGCGAACTCCTCGACGAATGCCCCGCGGACGCGCGGCTCATCGACACCGCGCAGCTCGATCTGGACCGGATCACCGCCGAGTTGGTGCGCGCCCACGAGGAGGGCCTCGACGTGGCCCGGCTGCACTCCGGCGACCCGTCGGTGTTCAGCGCCGTCGCCGAGCAGATGCGCCGGCTCGACGCGGCGGGCGTGCCGTACGAGATGGTGCCGGGCGTGCCCGCGTTCGCCGCCGCCGCTGCCGCGCTGAAGCGGGAGCTCACCGTGCCCACCGTCGGCCAGACCGTCGTGCTGACCCGCCTCGCGCAGCAGGCCACCGCCATGCCCGAGGGCGAGGACCTGGCGACGCTGGGCCGCAGCAAGGCGCTGCTCGTCCTGCACCTCGCGGCACGCTACGTGGACCGGCTGGTCGACGAACTGCTGCCGCACTACGGCCCGGAGTGCCCGGCCGCCGTCGTGGCGATGGCCAGCCGCCCCGACGAGGTCGTGCTGCGCGGCACCCTCGGCGACATCGCCGGGCAGGTGAAGGCCGAGGGCATCGTACGGACCGCGGTCATCCTGGTCGGACGGTCGCTGGGCGCCGAGCAGTTCGGCGACAGCCACCTCTACTCCGCGGACCGCGAACGCCCGCACGCCCCCTGCGACAGCGCATCCGGCGACGGCGCGGCAATCGGCGACAGCGCGGCAGCCGGCAACAGCACGAAAGCCGACGCTTCCTGACGTTCCGTCAGCCGCGGAGCCCGCGGACCGACTGTCAGCCGCGGACCCGCGGGCCGGCCGTTCAGTCGCGGGGCCCGCGGACCGCGGACCGGCCCACGACGGTGCCCGCCCGGTCGATGCAGACCACGTCGACCGCGACGGGCGCGCCCCGCAGCACCCCGAGGGCCTCGTCCCGCGCCGTCGCGGCGACCAGATCGCCGAGCGGTACGCCCTCCGCGGCGCACAACTGGAGTGCGGCGAGGCCCGTGTTGGCGTCCGCGACGGCCGCCGCGAGCTCCTCGTCGGCGCCGCCCTGCCGGGCGAGCGAGGCGAGGAAGCCCTTGTCGACCTGGGAGCGCGCGGAGTGCAGATCGAGGTGACCGGCGGCGAGCTTGGACAGCTTCGCGAACCCGCCGCAGACCGTGAGGCGTTCGACGGGATGACGGCGTACGTACTTCAGCACCGCGCCCGCGAAGTCGCCCATGTCCAGCAGCGCGTCCTCGGGCAGGGCGTACTCGGCCACCACCGTCTTCTCCGACGTCGAACCGGTGCAGCCGGCCACGTGGGTGCGGCCCGCCGCACGCGCCACGTCGACGCCGCGGCGGATCGAGTCGATCCACGCGGAGCAGGAGTACGGGACGACGACTCCCGTGGTGCCGAGGACGGACAGCCCGCCCAGGATGCCGAGCCGCGGGTTCCACGTGCTGCGGGCGATCTCCTCGCCGCCGTCCGCGGACACCGTCACCTCGACGTCGCCCGTACCGCCGTACCGCGCCGCGACCCGCGCCACATGGTCCCGGATCAGCGAACGCGGCACGGGGTTCACGGCCGGCTCGCCCACCTCCAGGGGCAGCCCGGGGCGGGTGACCGTGCCGACGCCGGGCCCGGCGCGGAAGACCACCCCGGAACCGGCCGGCAACTCCCGTACGGTCGCCCGCATCAGCACCCCGTGCGTCACGTCCGGATCGTCGCCGGCGTCCTTGACGATGCCCGCCGTCGCGGCGCCGTCCGCCGTCAGCTCCTCGGCCGCCAGCGCGAAGGACGGCGTGTGCCCCTTGGGCAGCACGATGTCCACGGGGTCGGGGAAGTCGCCGGTCAGCAGCGCGGTGTACGCGGCGGTCGCGGCGGCCGTCGCGCAGGCGCCGGTCGTCCAGCCGGGCCGCAGCCCCGTGTGCTTGAGTTGGGCGCTGCGCCCGCCCGCCCCGGCTGTACCGCTCCCGGACCCGGACTCGCCCGTACCGTTCTGCTCAGTCACGAAAGGACCCCATGAACAGCGCACGCCACGTGCTCATCCTCGGCGGCACCACGGAGGCCAGGGAGCTGGCCGCGCGGCTGGTGGAGTGGCCGGACGCGGACCGGCTGCGGGTCACGACCTCGCTCGCGGGCCGCGTCGCACGGCCGGGGCCGCTGCCGGGGGAGACCCGGACCGGCGGCTTCGGGGGTACGGAGGGCATGGCGCGCTGGCTGCGCGAGCAGCAGGTGGACGCGCTCATCGACGCCACACATCCTTTCGCCGGCACGATCAGTTTCCACGCGGCGCGTGCCGCGGCCGCCGCTCATGTTCCCCTGCTGGCTCTGCGCCGGCCCGGCTGGGTGCCGGGGGAGGGCGACGACTGGTATCCGGCGGCCTCGCTGGAGGAGGCCGCCGGAATGCTGCCGGCGCTGGGCCGGCGCGCGTTCCTCACCACGGGGCGGATGGGGCTCGCGGCCTTCGCCGGACTCGATCAACTCTGGTTCCTGCTGCGGTCGGTCGACGCTCCGGAACCCCCGCAGCCGCGGCACCTGGAGGTACTGCTGGACCGCGGCCCCTTCACCCTCGAAGGGGAGCGGCGGCTGCTGCGGGAGCACCGTGTCGACGTCGTCGTGACCAAGGACAGCGGCGGTTCCGCCACCGCGCCCAAGCTCGCCGCCGCCCGGGAGGCCGGCCTGCCCGTGGTGATCGTCCGCAGGCCGGAGGTTCCCGAGGGAGTGCCGGTGGTGCCCGGCGCCGGGCAGGCAGCCGAGTGGCTGCGCGCCCGGCTCGGCTGACGGACCGTCGGCCCGCCCGCCGGCATCCGGCCCGCCGGCTCGCCCGTCAGCTCTCCGGATAGCGACGGGGCGTCCACACGGTGTCGCCGTCGCCGCGTTCCACGTGCTGCGTCTGCGAGGAGCCGATCAGCAGGATGGTGCGCATGTCGACCTGATCGGGGTCGAGTTCGGCGAGCCGCACCGTCCGCACCGCCTCCTCGGGGCCGCCGACATCGCGCGCCAGCACCACGGGGGTGTCCGGGGCGCGGTGCTCCAGCAGCACCTCGCGGGCCTTCCCGACCTGCCAGGTACGGCTGCGCGAACCGGGGTTGTAGAGGGCCAGCGCCAGGTCGGCGGACGCGGCGGCCGACAGCCGTTCGGCCACCGTCTCCCACGGCTTGAGCCGGTCGGAGAGGGAGATCACGGCGTAGTCGTGGCCCAGCGGAGCACCGGCGCGGGACGCGGCCGCGTTGGCGGCCGTCACCCCAGGCAGCACCCGTACGGGCACGTCCGCGTACGTCTCCTGCGAGGCGACCTCCAGTACGGCCGTGGCCATCGCGAAGACCCCCGGATCACCGGAGGAGACCACGGCCACCCGGCGGCCGCGCCGGGCCAGGTCGAGGGCGAGTTCGGCGCGCTCCGACTCCACCTTGTTGTCGGAGGCGTGCCGCTGCTGGCCGGCCCGTACCGGCACCCGGTCCAGATACGTCGTGTAGCCCACCAGGTCCTGCGCCGCGGCCAGTTCACCGCGCGCCTCCGGCGTCAGCCACATGGGCCCGGCGGGCCCGGTGCCGACCACCACGACCTCGCCGCGCTCCCGCGGCTCCGGCTCGTGGTCCACCCGGCTGGGCAGCACGGCGACGGAGAAGTACGGCACCTTCTCGGCGTCCGCCTCGGCCAGCGCGCCGGTACGTTCGCCGCTCATCGTGGCGCGCTCCACGTAGTGCGTCTCGGCCAGCCGCCCGGAGCGCTCGGCCGCGCGCCGTACGGCGGGGAAGGTACGGCCCAGCTTCATCACCACCGCGGCGTCGGTGGAGGCGAGCCGGGACGCCAGCTCCTCCTCGGGCAGCGTGCCCGGCAGGATCGTCAGCACCTCCTCGCCCTCCGCGAGCGGCTTGCCCAGCCGGGCCGCCGCCGCGCTCACCGAGGTGACACCGGGGATGACCTCGGTCGGATAGCGGTCGGCGAGCCGCTTGTGCATGTGCATGTACGAGCCGTAGAAGAGCGGGTCGCCCTCGGCGATGACGGCGACCGTACGGCCGGCGTCGAGGTGCGCGGCGAGCCGCGCGGCGGACTCGGTGTAGAAGTCCTCCATCGCGCCCTTGTAGCCGCCGGGATGGTCGGTGGTCCCGGTGGTGACCGGGTAGACGAGGGCTTCCTCGATGTGGTCCTCGCGCAGGTGCTTCGCGGCGATGGAGCGGGCGATGGAACGGCCGTGCTGCGCACTGTGGTACGCGACGACATCGGCCTCCGAGATGACCTCGACGGCGCGTACGGTCATCAGCGACGGGTCGCCGGGGCCGAGCCCGACGCCGTAGAGCCGGCCTGTCGCGTGCTGGGGGTGCTGCTCGTTCACTCTTCCTCGCTCGCTATCGCGTTGATCGCGGCCGCGGCGAGGGCGCTGCCACCGCGCCGCCCGCGCACGACCAAGTGGTCGAGGCCGGAGGGATGTTCGGCCAGTGCGTCCTTGGACTCGGCAGCGCCGATGAAGCCGACGGGCACGCCGATGACCGCGGCCGGACGCGGCGCGCCCTCCTCGATCATCTCCAGCAGCCGGAACAGCGCGGTGGGCGCGTTGCCCACGGCCACCACGGCGCCGTCCAGATGGTCGCGCCACAGTTCCAGCGCGGCGGCGGTGCGGGTGTTGCCCAACTCCCGGGCGAGCCCCGGCACCGCGGGGTCGGACAGCGTGCACAGTACGGCGTTGTCCGCGGGCAGCCGCTTGCGGGTGACCCCGCTGGCGACCATCGCGGTGTCGCACAGGATCGGCGCCCCGGCCTGCAGCGCCTCGCGGGCACGGATGACGGCCTTCGGGCTGTACGCGAGATCACGGACGAGATCGACCATCCCGCAGGCGTGGATCATCCTGACCGCGACCTGGCTGACCTCGGCGGGCAGGCCCGCGAGATCCGACTCGGCCCGGATGGTGGCAAAGGACTGGCGGTAGATCTCCGCGCCGTCCTTCTCGTACTCGAACACTGTGCTCCCGCTCATCTCGTCACTGTTGTGTGCGCTGTTGTGGTGCCGGCTGTGGCTGTCAGCGCGGCGGCTGCCGTACGCGTCCCTCGCGCACGTGCCGACGCGACCGCGCCGGCGAGTCCGCGCCTGTCCACGGATTCCGGTCCGGTCCCGTGCGCGGATTCCGGCCCGACTGGGTCTTCTCCCCGAACGCGCACGGTGTAGCCCTCCTCGTCCGCGACGACATCCACCCAGTCGCCTCGCGGGTGTCCGCAACGCCGTTCACAGCCCGACCAGTAGACGGGCAGCGCGTGCTCCGGGACGGCGGCCTCTGTGACGATGCTCTCCGTGACGGCCGCGGCCGCGTCGGCCCGTACATCGCGGTGGGACTTCGCACAGCCGGGCCGCCCCGTGCACGCTCCCACGCCCAGCCAGGGGGAGGAGGGGCCGGTGATCAGGCCCGCCGCGTCGAGGGCGCGAAGCCGCTCACCGGCCGCGTCGGCGGACAGTCCGGCGGTGGCCTCTCCGGAGACGCCCTCGGACAGTCCGGCAGCGGACAGTCCGGGCAGGGGTAGGACGACGCCCCGCCAGGGTGTGACCCGCAGTTCGCCCGTCCCGTCCTGCGCTGCCACGCCCGCCAGTTGCCGCCACTGCGCGGCGGTCAGCCTGCCGAGCGGCGCGACGACGGACAGCGCGCGGGGAGCGTCCCCCGAACCGGCACCCGTCACGGCGCCGGGCGAGGGCGGGGCGCCCCGAGGGGCGGGCGCATCCGCGACGTATGTCGCCGATATCCCCTTCTCCTGAAGGGTGTCCGGGAGGCGGTGGGCGAACCCGGTCTGTCCCGCGGGCAGTTCACGTACCCGCCAGACATGTGCACCGGTGTCCCGTATGGCCGTGAGGAACATCTCCGCGGCCGCCAGCGCCGCGCCGGGCACTGCGTCACGGTGGTCTCCGCGCACCCGGACCGCCGCCGGTTCGTCGCCGACGCGCAGCAGCGCGTCGCCGCCGGGCAGCGCGAGCAAGGTCACATCCGCGTCGAGCGAAGCGACGTCCCCGCGCCCGTCGTCGAGGGCGAACAGGAAGCGCCCGGACAGCGCCGTGGCCTCCTCGTTCGCGCACAGCAGCGCGTCCAGGTGGCCGGCCCAGCCGCGCACATCGCCGTCGCCCGCACCGTCCAGCCCGCTCAGCGGCGAGGCGACGACGTTGCGCACCCGTTCGTGCCGGGGCGAGGGCAGCAGGCCGGACGTCTCCAGTACGGACGCCAGTTGGCCGGCGCAGCACTCGTCCAGGCCGCGCAGCTGGAGGTTTCCGCGCGAGGTGATGTCGATGCGGCCGTCGCCGAGCCGGTCCGCCGCGTCCGCCAGCGCCACCGCCTGCCGGGCGGTCAACAGGCCTGCGGGGATGCGGATCCGGGCCAGCGCACCGTCGTCCGCCGAGTGCAGGCGCAGCGCTCCGGGGCAGGCGTCACCGCGGTCCCGTACGGGCGGATTCGCCCATGTTCGTGGTGTCGAGGAGAGCTGCGGCATGGCGGCGAGCATACCGACGTTTCCGCAGGCCGTATCGTCCCCGCGGTTGGCCGGACCCTTACTATGTTGTGCGGCGGGCCACGCGGTCCGCCTCCGTCAGCGACGGCTCCAGGGGGAGGAAGACCGGTGCGAATCCGGTGCGGTCCCGCCACTGTGAGCCCATCGGCTGTGATTCCTGCAGCCGCCGGGTGAGCCAGGAACTCCCGCCGTCACTCTCACCGCCCGGGGCGCGGACCCCGAGGAAGGCCGACGCCGCATGATCCTGCTGCTGTCCACCTCCGACACCGATCTGCTCAGCGCCCGCGCGTCCGAGGGGCCCGTGCCGTACCGGTACGCGAACCCCGCGCGCCTCGACCTCGACGAGCTGCCCGGTCTGCTGGAGGGCACCGATCTCGTCGTCGTCCGCCTCCTCGGCGGACTCCGTGCCTGGCAGGAGGGCATCGACCAGCTGCTGGCGCAGGACCGCCCGGTGGTCGTCCTCACCGGTGAACAGGCCCCGGACGCACAGCTGATGGAGGCGTCCACCGTCCCCATCGGCGTCGCCGCCGAGGCGCACGCCTATCTGGCGCACGGCGGCCCCGGCAATCTCGACCAGCTCGGCCGCTTCCTCTCCGACACGGTCCTGCTCACCGGGCACGGCTTCGAGCCGCCCGCCGCAGCGCCCACCTGGGGCCCGCTGGAGCGCACCGCGAAGGACGGCGCCGCGGGCCCGGACATCGCGGTGCTCTACTACCGCGCCCACCACATGAGCGGCAACACCGCCTTCGTCGACACCCTGTGCGGCGCCGTCGAGGAGGCCGGCGGCCGGCCGATGCCGCTGTACGTGGCCTCGCTGCGCGCCCCCGAGCCCGAACTCCTCGACAAGCTGCGGGAAGCCGACGCCATCGTCACCACCGTGCTCGCCGCCGGCGGCAGCAAGCCGGCCGAGGCGTCCGCGGGCGGCGACGACGAGTCGTGGGACGCGGGCGCGCTCGCGGCGCTGGACGTGCCGATCCTGCAGGCGCTCTGCCTCACCAGCCCGCGCGCCGCGTGGGAGGAGAACGACGAGGGCGTCTCCCCGCTGGACGCCGCCAGCCAGGTCGCCGTGCCCGAGTTCGACGGCCGGCTCATCACCGTCCCGTTCTCCTTCAAGGAGATCGACGAGGACGGCCTGCCCGCGTACGTCGCCGACCCCGAGCGCGCGGCCCGCGTCGCCGGAACCGCTGTACGCCACGCCCGTCTTCGGCACACGCCGAACGCGGAGAAGCGCCTCGCGCTGGTGCTGTCCGCGTACCCGACGAAGCACTCCCGCATCGGCAACGCCGTCGGCCTCGACACCCCCGCCAGCGCCGTCGCCCTGCTGCGCCGGCTGCGCGAGGAGGGCTACGACTTCGGCGACGAGAGCGCCGAGCCGGTGCCCGGCCTGGAGTCCGGCGACGGCGACGAACTGATCTACGCCCTGATCGAGGCCGGCGGCCACGACCAGGACTGGCTCACCGAGGAGCAGCTGGCCCGCAACCCGGTCCGCATCCCCGCCGCCGACTACCGCCGCTGGTACGCCCGCCTCCCGCAGGAGCTGCGCGACTCCGTCGAGGAGCACTGGGGCCCGCCGCCCGGCCAGATGTTCGTCGACGACAGCAGCAACCCCGAGGGCGACATCGTGCTCGCGGCGCTGCGCCGCGGCAATCTGCTGATCCTCATCCAGCCGCCGCGCGGCTTCGGCGAGAACCCGATCGCGATCTACCACGACCCCGATCTTCCGCCCTCGCACCACTACTTGGCCGCCTACCGGTGGATGTCCGCCGACCGCGACGACGGCGGCTTCGGCGCCGACGCCATGATCCACCTGGGCAAGCACGGCAACCTGGAGTGGCTGCCCGGCAAGAACGCCGGACTGTCCGCCGCCTGCGCGCCGGACGCGGCCCTCGGCGACCTGCCGCTGATCTACCCGTTCCTGGTCAACGACCCGGGCGAGGGCACCCAGGCCAAGCGCCGGGTGCACGCCACGCTCGTCGACCACCTCGTGCCGCCGATGTCCCGCGCCGAGAGCTACGGCGACATCGCGCGCCTGGAACAGCTCCTCGACGAGCACGCGGCGGTCTCCGCCATGGACCCGGCGAAGCTGCCCGCGATCCGCGCACAGATCTGGACGCTGCTCCAGGCCGCGAAGCTCGACCACGACCTGGGCCTCGAAGAGCGCCCGGACGACGAGAAGTTCGACGACATCCTGATCCACGTCGACGGCTGGCTGTGCGAGATCAAGGACGCCCAGATCCGGGACGGCCTGCACGTCCTGGGCTCGGCCCCGGAAGGCGCGGCGCACGTCAACCTCGTCCTGTCCATCCTGCGCGCCCGCCAGATCTGGGGCGGCACCACCTCGCTGCCCGGCCTGCGCGAGGCCCTCGGCCTCGACGAGTCGGCGTCCGACCGTACGGGCTCCGACACGGCGGAGGACGCGGCCCGTGTGCTCATCGAGGGCATGGAGGAAGCCGGCTGGGACCCGGCCGCCGTGTCCCGCGTCACCGCGGACCTCCCCGCCGAGCAGCGCGAACAGGTCGGCAGCATCCTGGAGTTCGCCGCCGCCGAGGTCGTGCCGCGGCTCGCCGCCACCACGCAGGAGATCCAGCACGCGGTGCACGCGCTGAACGGCGGCTTCGTCCCGGCGGGCCCGTCCGGCTCGCCGCTGCGCGGACTCGTCAACGTGCTGCCGACGGGCCGCAATTTCTACTCCGTCGACCCCAAGGCCGTGCCCAGCAAGCTCGCCTGGGAGACCGGACAGGCCCTCGCCGACTCGCTGCTGGAGCGCTACCGCTCCGACAACGGCGACTGGCCCGCGTCCGTCGGCCTGTCCCTGTGGGGCACCAGCGCCATGCGCACCGCCGGCGACGACGTGGCCGAGGCCCTCGCGCTGCTCGGCGTCCGCCCCGTGTGGGACGACGCATCGCGCCGCGTCACCGGTCTCGAAGCGATCCCGCTGGACGAACTGGGCCGCCCCCGCGTCGATGTGACGCTCCGTATCAGCGGTTTCTTCCGTGACGCCTTCCCGCACACCATCGGCCTGCTCGACGACGCCGTACGCCTCGCCGCCGGCCTGGACGAGCCCGCGGACAAGAACCACGTACGCGCCCACGCCCAGGCCGACCTGGCCGAGCACGGCGACGAACGCAAGGCCACCACCCGCATCTTCGGCTCCCGGCCCGGCACGTACGGCGCGGGCCTGCTCCAGCTGATCGACAGCCGCGACTGGCGCACCGACGCCGACCTGGCCGAGGTCTATGCGACCTGGGGCGGCTACGCGTACGGCAGGGAGCTCGAAGGCTGCCCGGCCCGCGACGAGATGGAGACCGCGTACAAGCGGATCGCGGTCGCCGCCAAGAACACCGACACCCGCGAGCACGACATCGCGGACTCCGACGACTACTTCCAGTACCACGGCGGCATGGTGGCCACCGTCCGCGCGCTGCGCGGCACCGCGCCCGAGGCGTACATCGGGGACTCCACCCGCCCCGAGACGGTCCGCACCCGCACCCTCGTCGAGGAGACCTCCCGCGTCTTCCGCGCCCGCGTCGTCAACCCCAAGTGGATCCAGGCGATGCAGCGGCACGGCTACAAGGGCGCCTTCGAGCTGGCGGCCACCGTCGACTACCTCTTCGGCTACGACGCCACGACCGGCGTCGTCGCCGACTGGATGTACGACAAGCTCGCCTCGACGTACGTGCTGGACGCCGACAACCGCGCGTTCCTCCAGCAGGCCAACCCGTGGGCGCTGCACAGCATCACGGAGCGGCTGCTGGAGGCCGAGTCCCGCGGCATGTGGGAGAAGCCGGACCCGGCGGTGCTCGAAGAGCTCCGGCAGGTCTTCCTGGAGGCCGAGGGCGAGCTCGAGAACGACGACTGACCGCGGACGCCGGCGCCCCCGGCGGCCGTGACACGCGGAGAGGCCCGGTGCCGACCCTCCTTCGGGAGGGACGGCACCGGGCCTCCGGTGTGTGCCCGCCTACTTGTTGGCGCAGCCGTTGCCCATCGCCGGGTTGAGCACCCCGACGACGTCGACGGTGTTGCCGCACGCGTTGACCGGCACGTGCACGGGGACCTGGGCCTGGTTGCCGGAGATGACGCCGGGAGAGTTCGCGGCGGTCCCCTGGGCGCCGGAGTCCGCGACGGCGGCGGACGCTCCGCCGAGCACGGCGGAGGCGGCGAAGGCGGTGGCGGCGACTGCGGTACGAAGACGCATTCTCACTCCTGTGGGCTGGGACAGCTGACATCACGACGCTCACAGCCCCCCGGTACGCTCGCCACGCGAAGTGCTCCACCCGTGGGACCGGGGACTCCACGGCCTCCACGGTCTCCGGGTACGGCTCAGCCGCCGTGCCGTTCGCGCCACTCCCGGACGGCGCGCTCCACGTCGAACGGCGCCAGATTGAGCGGCGGCCCCTGCGGCGGCGTACGGATCGCCTCGCGGATCCTCTCGTTGACGCTCTGCAGGACGCGCCGCACCTCGCGCTCCGAGTCCGCGCGCCCGGCCGCCTCGTACGCGTCCTGCGCCTCCTTGCGGAGCGCGAGAGACGGCGGCAGATAGCTGACCTGCTCGCGCTCCAACTTGTCCCGCACCCACCACAGTTCGTCGTACGGCTCGTCCAGCCCGCGCAGCGGTTCGCCCTTGCCCGGCAGATCGTCGAAGGCGCCGCGCTCGGCGGCCTCGCGGATCTGCCGGTCGACCCACGACTCCTGGCTGATGCCGGGCGGTTTGCGTTCGGTCACGGTACGGCCTCCTCGCCGTCGTGCGGTCCTCCGGTACGACGGGTCCGCCGGGTGCGGCCCGTCCGGTGCGCCGGCCGCGGTTCAGCCGCGGTGCCGCCGCAGCAGATACGTGTCCATGATCCAGCCCTTGCGCTCCCGCGCCGAGGCCCTGATCTCCTCGATCTCGCCGGCGACCTCGCGCAGCGGCCCGGACACGAGCAGCTCGTCGTCGGTGCCGACGTACGCGCCCCAGTGGATCCGCCACTCGCCCGCTCCGGGCCCGGCGGTCTCCTCGGCAGCGTCACCGGCCGGCTCCCCGTGGGCGTCCGCGCCGTCGTCGAGCCGGGTGAACGCCTGCTGCGCGTCGAGCATCACCACCAGATCGTCCACCCCCTCCGGCACGCCCTCCTCGGCCAGGCGCCTGCCGGTGGTGATCTGTACGGGCCCGCCGACCCTGTTGAGCGCGGTGCGGTGCCGCGCCGCCAGCGCCGAGACGGCGCTGATCCCCGGCACGACCTCGTACGTGAACTCCACCTCGCCGTGCGCGAGCACCTCCTCCAGCGCGGCCAACGTGCTGTCGTACAGCGCCGGATCGCCCCACACGAGGAACGCGCCGCACTCGCCGTCGGCGAGCTCGTCGCGCAGCGCCCGCTCGTACAGACCGGCGCGGCGGCGGCGCCAGTCCTCGACCGCGCCGGTGTACGCGGACTGCTCCGCCGGGCGCTCCCGCTCCGGGTCGCGGACCTCCACGATCCGGTGCGGCTGCGGGGCGTGCCGTTCCAGGACGGTCTGCCGCAGGTCCGCCAGGTCCTGTTTCTCCCGGCCCTTGTCGACGAGGAGGAAGACGTCGGCCCGCGCCACGGCCTTGACCGCCTGCAGTGTCAGATAGTCGGGGTCGCCGGCGCCGATCCCGATCACGAGGATGTGTCGCACACCTGCCAGTGTGCCTGCCGTGGTGCCGTCCGGACGGCACCACGGCAGAGGGAACGACAGGTCACGAGCGCCTCAGCGGGTCACGGGAGCAGGCTGCGCACCAGCCGGCAGGTCGTGCCGGACGGCGGATGCACGCCGATCCGGTCGGCCGTGGCGTGTATGACCCGGTCGGATGCCTGACGCGGCGTGTAGACACCTGTGTCGAGCAGCGCGATGGCGATGCGCATCGCCTTCAGCTGCCGGTTGTGCGTCACATACCACTCGCGCGGAAGCCCGGCGGGCAGCGGCGTTTTCGGCAGGACGGGCAGCGTCGAGAAGTGGGTCAGAGGGGTCGTGGTCGTCGTGGTCTCGGGCCGGGCAGTGAGTACGGGCATCGGCGACCTCCAGAGTGCTCCGAGCCCCGCAGGGAGGGCTCGGACCCTTGCTGATTCTGTACCCAGAATACCGGCCGGCACTGACAAAACCCCTGCTGGAGACGGGAGTTGGGAAAGATGTTCGAATTGAGGAAACAGAGACGGAGGGGCGCGGGGAACGGCGCAGAAGGGGCGCGGGGAACTGCGCGCTGATAAGGGGCGCGGGGAACTGCGCATCCCCGGCCACGGCGTGGCCGCAGCCGTCCGACGATGTCGCGGGGCACACGAAGCGGCGCACGCGGCACGCTCGCGCAGCGCGTACGCGCCCACGCGGCTACGCCGCGACCGGCACCTCGCCGAAGGCTGGCAGCGGCAGCTGGAAGTCGCGCAGTATCTCGTGCGTCACCCGCCGCGCGGACACGAGCGCACCCTGCGCGGAACTCGTGTCCCGGTGGTCCCCGCACACGTAAAGACCGGACAGCACCCGCACGGGACGCCGCAGATCGTGCGGCGTCGGCATGGCCGGCACGGCGTACGGGTCGTGGTGCGCGGCGAGCAGCGTCCAGTGGTCGGTGGACGTGCCGTGCAGCGCGGCCAGTTGGGGCCGCGCGGCCTTGTCGAGTACGGCGGCCGGGTCGGTCGTCGCCCTGCCCAGCACCACGGACGTGACGAGGGTACGGCCCCGCGGCGCGCGTACGGGGTCGACGGCGGAGGCGGTCCAGCTGTGCGAGACGGGCCCGCCGGCCGGTGCGAGGGAACGCGCCCCGGCGCCGTTGTCCCCGTCGACCAGGAGGGAGGGCAGTTCGGTTTCCGTACCGCCGGCGCCCGACAGGCCCTGCGGGCCGGCCCCTTGAGGTGCGCCGTCCGCTGTGCTGTCGACGGCGTGGTGCAGGACTGTCACCGGGTGGAAGTCCGGTACCCGCAGCCCGGGCAGCAGTTCGGCCGCCTCCAGCGCACCGGTCGCCACGACGACGGAACGGCAGCCGAACGTGCCGTGCTCCTCCGTGGCCACCCCTCTCGTCGTCACGGAGACGGCCCGTACGCCTCTGCGGACCGTCCCCGACGGCAGCCCCGCCGCCAGCAGTTCGGGCAGCCGCTGCGCGCCGCCCTCGGGCACGCACAGGCCGGCCCGCGCGAAGCTGCGCAGCGTGAGGTCGGCGACGCGGCTGGACGTGGTCAGCTCCGGATCGCACAGCAGCGCCGACAGCAGCGGCCGCACCAGCGAGTCGGCCGTACGGGAGGGCAGTCCGCGTGCCGACAGCGCCTGCGCTGCGGGGAGTTCGGTGCGGTTCAGCAGCCGCTCGGGCGGCAGGGCCGCGAACCGCGCGAGGGCGTTCCGCAGCCGTACGAGGTCCAGCGCGCCGGTCACGGCGGCCCGGCCGCGAGCGCTGGTGAGTGCGCGCGCCGTGGTGAGTGCGCCCCGTGTGCGCCCGTCGGCCCGCCGTTCCGTACGGGGGTCCCGGCCGCGTCCCGGCTGCCGGACCGTACGCCGTCCCGGGGCCTCGGCGGCACCCGGGCGCCGCAGCTCGCCGACACGGTGCGTGCGGCCGTCCGTGTACAGCAGGGCACCCGGGGCGAGGGGCATCAGTGTGAGCTCCGACAGGCCCCGCAGACGGCGGAGTTCGGGCCAGCCGGGACAGAGGAGGAGCGGGCTGCGGTCGAGCAGGAAACCGTCCACTTCGTCGGTGACCATCCGGCCGCCCACCCTGCCGGCGGCTTCCAGGACGGTCACGCGCAGTCCTGCTGCGGTCAGATGGCGGGCCGTGGCGAGCCCGGCGAGCCCGGCTCCGACGATGACGACATCGGACTCGCCGGCTGTGACGCTTCCGCCGGTGTCCTGGGTGTGCTCGGTACGCACAGTGCCTCCCCTTGTGGTCGGCGCGCGGTGTGAGGGGAATGTGGGGGTGCTGACCCCAGCGGGCTGGGGGAGATGCGGAGCGAAGTGACGCGTCGGGGCCATGGTGCGGCCACGCGTGCGCGTCTGTCGTCGTCATGCCCCAACGGGCACGGGTAATACCCGAGTTGGACACGACTGTGCGGACTCTATGCGGCACCCGGAGCGACGCCATCCGCGCAGCGCCAGAGCACGGTCGCACGGGGTCGCACGGATGCCTGCGGCAGGCCGGGCGGTGGCCGACGCGCCCCTTCTTCCCGCCGCAGCGGGAAACGAGCCGAGCGCCACGGCCCGGCGGCCTGAGCGCGAGCTGCGCCCGGTCAGCGGCCCCGCACGGCCGCACGGCGGTGGCCGGCGCGCCACGGTCCACGCCCCCTCTTCCCGCCGCGTCGGCAATCGAGCCGAGCGGTACGGCCCGGCGGCCTGAGCGTGAGCTGCGCCCGGTCAGCGGGCCCGCACGGACGCACGCCGGTGGCCGGCCCGCGACGGCCCGCGCCCCTTCTTCCCGCCGCAGCGGGAAACGAGCCGAGCGGTACAGCCCGGCGGTCCGAGCGCGTGCCGCGCCCGGTCAGTCCCGGTCCGCCGGACCGTCCTGCTGGACTGCCCGCCACCGTGGCGGAGTTGAGGGCGCGGGGCCCCTCACGGCCTGCGGAGGCATGGGGCCCCGGCCTGTCACGGCCCGCGCGTTCAGCGCAACGCTGCGCGGATCGCGTCGTCGATGCCGGGGAAGGCGAAGTTGAAGCCCGACTCCGACAGCCGTACGGGCAGCACCCGTTGACTGCCCAGCACGTCCTCGGCGAACTCGCCCAGCACCGCACGCAGGGCGAACGCCGGTACGGGGAACGGCGTCGGCCTGTGCAGCACCCGCCCCATGGCGGCGGTGACCTCGCGGTTGGTGACGGGCTCGGGCGCCGTGAGGTTCACGGGCCCCGCCAGTTCCGCGGTGTCGAGGATGTGGCGCAGCGCGGCGACGTGGTCGTGCAGCGCGATGTGGCTCCAGTACTGCCGCCCGTCGCCGATCCGGCCGCCGAGCCCCGCCTTGAAGATCGGGAACAGCCGCCCCCACGCCCCGCCCTGACGGGACACCACGAGCCCGGTGCGGGCGAACGCCGTACGGATCCCGGCCTCCTCGGCGGGTGCCGCCGCGCCCTCCCAGTCGACGACGAGGTCGGCCAGGAACCCGCTGCCGGGCGGCGAGTTCTCGTCGACGGCACGGTCGCCCGTGTCGCCGTAGTACCCGACGGCCGACCCCACGAGCAGGGTGTGGGGCGGGGAGTCGAGGGAGGCGATGGCCTCGGCGACGGCCGCCGTGCCCAGCACCCGGCTCTCACGCAGCTCCCGTTTGTACGCATCGGTCCACCGTCGGTCCGCGATGCCGGCCCCGGCGAGGTGCACGACAGCCTCACACCCGGCGAGGCCGGAGAGGTCCACATACTGACGCTTCGGGTCCCACTGCACCTCGTCCCCGGACTGTGCCTCTCTGCGCACCATCCGGACGACCTCGTGCCCGTCTTTCCGCAGGGACTGCGTGAGTGCCGTACCGATGAGCCCGCCGGCCCCACTGATCGCGATCCGCATGCCCCCATCCTGCCCCGGCTGCCGGCCTGTACGAAGCCTGGCGGGCCATTCCGTGCAAACGGTTCACTGGGCTCCGTCCCGTACCGGACGTGCCTCCGCGCACCAGGGAGAGGAAGCAGCCGCATGGACCAGAACGGCAGCCCGGCCCGCGACCGTCGCATCGGAATGATCGTCCCGTCCTCCAACACCTGTCTGGAGCCGGTGACTTCCCGCATCCTCGACACAACCGGAGGCATCGCCACCGCCCACTTCGCGCGCGTACCGGTCACCCGGATCGCGGCCCAACTGGCCGCCGTCGCCCGCCCGGACGACGTCCAGGCCGCGGCCGTTCTCTGTACGAACGTGTACGGGGCGCCCCTCGCCGCGGAGGCCGAACGGCAGCACGGGGTGCCCGTACTGGACAGCGTGACGGTGACTCTCTGGCACGCGTTGCACATGCTGGACCCCGGGACGGCACTGTCCGGCTGGGGCGAACTGTTGCAGCACGGCAGCCGTCGCCCGCCCGGACTGTGAACCGGGAGGCACTCTGGACTCCGTGGCGCCGGAGGGGCACCGTGGCGCGCATGGGGTCCTCGATGGTCATCCGTGTCGCCGAACAGTCCGACGGCGACGCCCTCGCCGAGGTGGAACGCCGCACCTGGTCGACGCTGCACTCCGTCCAGCCGCGGCCCGTCGCGCCGTACGACCCGTTCTTCGACGCGGCGCACCGCCCGGACCAGTTCCTCGTCGCGGAGCATCCGGCGGACGGAGTCGCCGGGTTCATCCGGACCGTCCGCCCCACGTCCCTCGCCTGCCACGCCCACGTACGGCAGATACAGGGGCTGGCCGTCGACCTGTGGGCCCGCCACCGGGGAGTCGCCGCCGCACTCGTCGACGCCGCGTGCGAGCGTGCACGCCGGGAGGGCGCCGTACGGATGACCCTGCGGGTGCTCGGACACAACGCGCCCGCACGACACGTCTACGAGTCGGCGGGCTTCGTGGTGGAAGGGGTGCTGCCGGGGGAGTTCCTCCTCGACGGGGCCTACGTGGACGACGTGCTGATGGGCCGTCGGCTCATGTGGACCCCCAACCCCTGAACCGCTCCCACAGTTTGGGCAGCCGCTCGGCCAGCGCCGCGTCGTCCTCCAGGTCGACGGGCGCGCCCACCGGCTCCTCCGGCGGCTCGGGCAGCCCCAGACCGGGCAGCTCGACGCCGGTCAGCTGCTCGTACGCCTCGTCCGCCGCATAGCCCAGATCCTCCGCCTCGCCGTCCAGCTCCTCGTCGAAGTCGACGAGGAGCACGGTCAGCGCGTCCGCGTCGTGCGCCGCGCCCTCGAAGACCTCCCGGCCCTGGCCGATGAGCCAGCAGCGGAAGGAGTCGAACGCGTCGTCGCTCGCCCCGTCCAGCAGAATCCACGCCGCCGCCCACAGATCCCACTGATAGGCGCGGTTGAACCGGGACTCGAAGTGCCGGGCGAAGTACGTCACGGCATCGGGATCGAGCTGGGCCAGCCGGTCGATGAGCAGGTCGGCCTGTTCCTCGGGGTCGCCCTCGGCGGCCCCGCGGGTGGAATCGATCAGCTCCCAGAACTCCGCTTCTTCCATCACGCACTCAGCATCGGCCCTCAGCCCTTCCGACGCACGCGAAGTCCCTCAGATGCCGCTGAACTCGTTATCGTCCGACTGGTCGGACAGATCACGGAAAGGACACTCGGGTGAACACAGCATCAGCCCTCCGGGGCAAGGTCGTTCTGGTCGCCGGCGCCACTCGCGGAGCCGGCCGGGCCATGGCCGTCGAGCTGGGCAGGGCGGGCGCCACGGTGTACGCCACGGGGCGGACGACCCGCGATCAGGTGAGCGAGACCGGCCGTTCGACGGAGACCATCGAGGGCACGGCCGAACTGATCGAGGAGGCGGGCGGTACGGGCATCGCCGTCCCCACCGACCATCTCGACCCCGAGCAGGTGCGCACGCTGACCGAGCGCATCGACCGCGAACAGGGCCGCCTCGACGTGCTCGTCAACGACATGTGGGGCGGCGACCGTTTCGTCCAGTGGGACCGGAAGATGTGGGAGCACGATCTGGACGCGGGGCTGCGCGTCCTGCGGCTGGGCGTCGAGTCGCACATCGTCACCAGCCGGTACGCGATCCCGCTGCTCATCAGGGAGCCCGGCGGACTGGTGGTGGAGGTCACCGACGGCACGGCGGAGTACAACCGCCGCTACCGGCACCCCTTCTACTACGACCTCGCGAAGAACGCGCCGCTGCGGATGGCCCACGGGCTCGCGCAGGAGCTCCCCGAGTACGGCGCGACCGCGGTCTGTCTGACACCCGGCTGGCTGCGCTCGGAGTTCATGCTCGACACGGCGTTCAAGGTGACCGAGGAGAACTGGCGGGACGGCTGCGCGCAGAACCCGCACTTCGCCATCTCCGAGACGCCGGCGTACATCGGACGGGCCGTCACCGCGCTCGCCTGCGACCCGGACGTCGCCCGGTTCAACGGGCAGTCCCTCTCCAGCGGCGGCCTCGCGCAGGAGTACGGCTTCACCGACACGGACGGCTCGCAGCCCGACGCGTGGCGGTACATCGCCGAGGTCGAACAGGCGGGCAAGCCCGCCGACGTCACGGGCTACCGGTGACCGGCGGAGACCCCTCGTCACGCCCTTCCGCCGCGCCGCCTCCGTACAGCGCCGCCGTACGCAGCGCCGCGTCCCGGAAGCGCTCGCGCAGCGACGGCGGCTCCAGCACCTCGCACTCCGGACCGAGCCCGAGGAGCTGCGCGTAGCCGACCTCCAGGCTCTCCACGGGCAGCGTGACGGTCAGCCGGCCGTCCGCGTCCGGCCCTTCGCCCGCGCGGGCCTTCTCCAGCGCCTCCTCGGCGGCCGTACGGTCGGTCACGTGCCGCAGCTGCCGCGCGCCGCGCTCGGTCAGCACGACGACGACCTCGTCGCGCAGGACGGACCGCGCGAACGCGGCGGCACGCTCGGCCCAGAACGCCGGGAGACCGAACTCCTCGTCCCGTACGAAGTGTTCGCCGCCCGGCACGACGGAGACGACCCGGTCCACGCGGTACACCCGCCACGTGTTCCCGTCTCCCGTCACCCGTGCCGCGAGATACCAGACGCCCGCCTTCAGCACGAGACCGTACGGCTCCAGCTCCCGCTCCACCTCGGTCTCCTTGCGGAGGTAACGCACCGTCACCCGGCGGTCGTCCCACACCGCGTCGGCCAGCGCGGGCAGCATCGCGGGGCGCTCCGGCTCGTTCCACCAGCCGGGAGCGTCCAGGTGGAACCGCTGCGCCGCCGTGGTCTGCGCGTCCCGCAGATGCGGGCCGAGCGCGGCCGACACCTTCAGCCGCGCGGCGGACGCGGCGTCCGCGAGGCCCATGTCGTGCAGCGCGGTGGGCACCCCCGACAGGAACAGGGCCTCCGCCTCGTCCCGGCCCATCCCGGTCAGCCGCGTCCGGTACCCGCCCACGAGGCGGTAGCCGCCGGCGCGGCCCCGGTCGGCGTACACGGGCACGCCGGCCTCGGACAGCGCGAGGACGTCACGGGCCACGGTGCGCTCCGACACGTCCAGTTCGGCGGCGAGTTCGGCCCCGGTCATCTCCCGCCGCGCTTGCAGCAGCAACACCATCCGAATAAGCCGAGCAGCCCGCATAAACCCATTCTGCCCCGCCGAGGGCAGCGGCCCGCCCAGAGGGGCGGACCACCCGCCCACACCGAAACGCAGAACGGCCACCGCGCCCCGCGCCAAAACGCGGAACACGGCGGCCGTCACCGCAAAGGCAGGCCCTCAGGCCGCCAGGCCAAGCGTTACGCGAGGCCGTAGGCCTCCGCCGCGCGGCGGACCGTCTCCTGCTTGACCTCGCCACGGCGGGCAAGCTGCGCCAGCGCCGCGACGACGACGCACTCCGCGTCGACACCGAAGTGCCGGCGCGCAGCCTCGCGCGTGTCGGAGAGGCCGAAGCCGTCCGTGCCCAGCGAGGTCCAGTCCTGCTCGACCCACTGCGAGATCTGGTCGGGAACCTGCCGCATCCAGTCGGAGACCGCCAGCACCGGACCGGGCGCGCCGTCGAGCGCGCGCTGCACGTACGGCACCCGCTCCTCGCCGCGCAGCGCCGCCGCGTCGCACTCCAGCGCGTCGCGCCGCAGCTCGCTCCAGGACGGCGCGGACCACACGTCGGCGGTCACGCCCCACTCCTCGCGGAGCTTCTGCTGCGCCTCCAGCACCCAGTGGATCGCCGTACCGGACGCGATCAGCTGCGTGTGCGGCGCGTCCTCGCCCGCGGACTCGCCCTGGTTGAAGCGGTACAGGCCCTTGGTGATCTGCTCCTCGGTGACGCCCTCCGGGATGGCGGGCTGCACCTTCGGCTCGTTGTAGACCGTGAGGTAGTAGAAGATGTCCTCGTTCTGGTCCGCGTCGGGCCCGTACATGCGGCGCAGGCCGTCCTTGACGATCGCGCCGACCTCGAAGGCGAACGCCGGGTCGTAGATCAGCGCGGCCGGGTTGGTGGAGGCCAGCAGCGGCGAGTGGCCGTCCGCGTGCTGGAGACCCTCACCGGTCATCGTCGTACGGCCGGCGGTCGCGCCGAGCACGAAGCCGCGGCCCAACTGGTCGGCGAGCGCCCAGAACTGGTCGCCGGTCCGCTGGAAGCCGAACATCGAGTAGAAGATGTAGAACGGGATCATCGGCTCGCCGTGCGTCGCGTACGACGTGGCCGCGGCCGTGAAGTCCGCCATCGAACCGGCCTCGGTGATCCCCTCGTTGAGGATCTGACCGTCCTTGGCCTCCTTGTAGTACAGGAGCTGGTCGCGGTCGACCGGGTCGTAGGTCTGGCCGAGCGGCGAGTAGATGCCGGCCGACGGGAAGAGCGACTCCATGCCGAAGGTGCGCGCCTCGTCGGGGACGATCGGCACCCAGCGCCTGCCGGTCTCCTTCTCCCGCATCAGGTCCTTGACCAGGCGGACGAACGCCATCGTGGTGGCGATCTCCTGCGAGCCGGAGCCCTTCTTCAGGGCCTCGAACGGCTTCTCCGCCGGGGCGGGCAGCGAGACCGGCTGCACCTTGCGGGCCGGCGCCGGGCCGCCGAGCTCCGCGCGCCGCTCCTGCAGGTACTTGAACTCGGGGGAGTCCTTGCCCGGGTGCACGTACGGGACGATGTCCTCGTCCAGCTTGCTGTCCGGGATGGGGAGTTCGAGCAGGTCCCGCATGGCGCGGAACTCCTTGCCCGTGAGCTTCTTCATCTGGTGGTTGGCGTTCCGGGACTCGAAGCCCGGGCCCAGCGTCCAGCCCTTGACGGTCTGCGCCAGGATGACGGTCGGCCCGCCCTTGTGCTCGACGGCCGCCTTGTACGCGGCGTACACCTTGCGGGGCTCGTGGCCGGCGCGCGAGGTCTGGAAACACTCGGCGATCTTGGCGTCGCTCAGCAGCTTCGCCATCTCGACCAGCGCCGGGTCGGCGCCGAAGAAGTGCTCGCGGATGTAGGCGGCGTCGCGGGTCGCGTACGTCTGGAACTGCGCGTCCGGCACCTCGCGGATGCGGCGGACCAGCGCGCCGGTGGTGTCGAGCTGGAACAGCTCGTCCCAGGCGGTGCCCCACAGCGACTTGACGACGTTCCAGCCGGCGGCGCGGAACTGCGCCTCCAGCTCCTGCACGATCTTGAAGTTCGCGCGGACCGGGCCGTCGAGACGCTGCAGGTTGCAGTTGATGACGAAGGTGAGGTTGTCGAGCTGCTCGCGCCCGGCGAGGGCGAGTGCGGCGGTCGACTCCGGCTCGTCCATCTCGCCGTCGCCGAGGAAGGCCCAGACGTGCGAGTTGGCGGTGTCCTTGATGCCGCGGTTCGTCAGATAGCGGTTGAACCGCGCCTGGTAGATCGCGGAGAGCGGGCCCAGACCCATGGACACGGTCGGGAACTCCCACAGCCACGGCAGCCGCCGCGGGTGCGGGTAGGAGGGCAGGCCGTTGCCGCCGGCCTCCTGGCGGAAGCGGTCGAGGTCGTCCTCGCCGAGCCGGCCGTCGAGGAAGGCGCGGGCGTAGATGCCGGGGGAGGCGTGGCCCTGGATGTAGAGCTGGTCGCCGGAGCCGTCGCTCTCCTTGCCGCGGAAGAAGTGCTGGAAGCCCGTCTCGTAGAGCCAGGCGGCGGAGGCGAAGGTGGCGATGTGCCCGCCGAGCCCGAGTTTCGAGCCGCGGGTCACCATGGCGGCGGCGTTCCACCGGTTCCAGGCGGTGATCTTCCGCTCCATCTCCTCGTCACCGGGGAACTCCGGTTCGGCGGAGGTGGGGATGGTGTTGACGTAGTCCGTCTCCAGCGCGTCCGGGACGGCCAGCCCGCTCTCCCGGGCATGGCCCAGGGTGCGACGCATCAGGTACGAGGCGCGCTCGGGCCCCGCGTGTTCGGTCACGGCATCCAGGGACTCGCGCCATTCGGCGGTCTCCTGGGGGTCGCGGTCCGGGAGCTGGTCGAGCTCGTTCGGCTGATGACGTACGGGGTCGGGCATGGTGGCCACCTTCCGGACGGACGGACAAGGGGGTGTGCGGGCTGGTTTTCCCTGAAGGGGCAGGACAGGGGAGAGCCCCAGCGAAAGGACTGTACGCCCACGATCGATGATCGATCAAAGGTGTGAGCGAAATTGGCATTCCGTGCCACGAAAGTCGGCACGACGTGCCGTAAAAACCCCCTCTGACGTGCGCGTTCGCCGCCCATCCGAGCACGCACAGTGCTCATCCGGCAGGTCACTCGGCAGGGTTCATCCGGCAGGGCTCAGCCGGCGGAACGCGGCGCGCACCCCAGCACGTGCGCCTTCACGATCGCGGCGATGTCCGGATCCCGCCGCTGGAACGCCGCCAGCACCGCCTCGTGCTCCTCCGCGTACGACTGCTGCACCGTGCCCAGCCAGCGGATCGACAGCGCCGTCCACACCTCGATGCCCAGCCCCTCCCAGGTGTGCAGCAGCACGCTGTTCCCCGCGGCCCGCACCAGCTCCCGGTGGAAGCCCACGGTGTGCCGCGTCTGCGCCTCGCCGTCACCGGCCCGGTCCGCCTCGTACAGCGCGTCCACGTGCGGACGCAGCGCCGAGTCGTCCTCCGCCAGCCGGGGAGCGGCCAGTTCGGCGGCGATCTGCTCCAGACCGGCCCGTACCGGGTAGATCTCCTCCAGGTCCGCGGCCGACAACTCCCGTACCCGCACACCCTTGTTGGGGGCCGACTCGATCAGCCGGAGCCCCTCCAGCTCCCGCAGCGCCTCCCGCACGGGCGTCTGGCTGACCTCCATCTCCACCGCGATCCGCCGCTCCACGATGCGCTCTCCGGGCTTCCAGCGGCCGCTGATGATGCCGTCGACGATGTGCTCGTGGATCTGCTCGCGCAGCGAGTGAACGACGGGCGGAGTCATGCGGGCTCCTGTAGAGGCAGACAACAGTGAGGGTGCCGCGTTTCCCCGGGGGATCCCCCGGACCCTCCCGAGGTGAACGCCGGTGGACTGGACTATAACGGCGGCGCCCCCGCCCGGAATTCACCGGGCGGGGGCGCCGTCACGCTCTGGCCAGCAGAAACCCTTACAGGCCCAGCTCGCCCTCGAACTCGCCGGCCTCCAGGCGGGCCTTGACGTCGTTCAGGTAGCGGGCCGCGTCCGCGCCGTCGACCAGCTGGTGGTCGTACGACAGCGTGAGGTAGCACATGTCGCGGACGGCGATGGTCTCGCCCAGGTCCGGGTGGTTGACGACCACCGGGCGGCGCACGGTGGCACCGATGCCCAGCTCGGCGACCTGCGGGTAGTTCACGATGATCGTGTCGAACAGCGCACCGCGGGAACCGGTGTTGCTGATCGTGAACGTGCCGCCGGACATGTCGTCCGGGCCCAGACCGCCGTCGCGGACCTTGCCGGCCAGCTCCGCGGTCTTGCGGGCGATACCCGCGAGGTTGAGGTTCCCGGCCTCCTTGATGACCGGGACCATCAGGCCCTTCTCCGAGTCCACCGCGATGCCGATGTTCTCGACGTCGTGGTAGGTGATCGTGCCGTCGTCGTTGAGACGGGCGTTGACCGCCGGGTGAGCCTTCAGGGCCTCGGCCGCGGCCTGCACGAAGAACGGCATCGGGGAGAGCTTGACGCCCTCGCGCGCCTGGAACGAGCCCTTGGCACGCTGCCGCAGCCGCATGACGTTGGTGACGTCCACCTCGACCACGGTGGACAGCTGCGCCTGGTTGTGCAGCGCCTTCATCATGTTCTCGGCGATGACCTTGCGGATGCGGGGCATCTTCACGGTCTGGCCGCGCAGCGGGGAGGCCTCCAGCTTCGGCGACTTCGGCGCCGCGGAAGCGGCAGCCGGAGCGGCCGCCGGGGCCTGCGACTTGGCGGCCTCGGCCGCGGCGGTCACGTCCTGCTTGCGGATCCGGCCACCGACACCGGTGCCCTTCACCGCCGCCAGGTCCACACCCTGCTCGGAGGCGAGCTTGCGGACCAGCGGCGTGACGTACGCGCCGTCGGACTCGCCGGCCTGCGCCGGAGCCTGCGGCTGCGGAGCGGGCTGCGCCGGAGCGGCCGAGGCCTGCGCGGCCGGGGCCGGAGCGGCGGGAGCCGCCGGGGCCGGGGCCGGCTTCGGCTCGGGCGCGGGCTGCGCCTGGGCCGCCGGCTGCGGCGCCGGAGCGGGCTCCGGCTGCGGCTCGGGCTGGGCCGCCGGAGCGGGCTCGGCCGGGGCCGGGGCCTGCGCCGGGGCGGCACCGGCCGCGCCGATGACGGCGAGCTTGCCGCCGACCTCGGCGGTCTCGTCCTCGCCGACCACGATCTCCAGCAGAGTGCCGGACGTGGGGGCGGGGATCTCGGTGTCGACCTTGTCGGTGGAGACCTCGAGCAGCGGCTCGTCGGCCTCGACCTCTTCGCCGACCTGCTTCAGCCAGCGGGTGACGGTGCCCTCGGTGACGGACTCGCCGAGCGCCGGGAGGGTCACGTCGGTGCCCTCGGCGGCGCCGCCGGACTGCGCCGGAGCAGCGGCCGGCGCGGGCTGCGCCTCGGGCTGCGGCTGAGCGGCCGGAGCCGGCTCGGGCTCGGGCTCGGCCTGCGCGGGGGCCGGCTCGGCGGCCGGGGCCGCGGCCGCCGGGGCGCCGGAACCGTCGTCGATCAGCGCCAGTTCGGCACCGACCTCGACGGTCTCGTCCTCGGCCACCTTGATGTTGGCCAGGGTGCCGGAAGCCGGCGCGGGGATCTCGGTGTCGACCTTGTCGGTCGAGACCTCGAGCAGCGGCTCGTCGGCCTCGACATGCTCACCCTCGGCCTTCAGCCAGCGGGTGACGGTGCCCTCGGTGACGCTCTCGCCGAGCGCCGGAAGGGTTACGGAAACCGCCATGGTTTCGGTTGCTCCTTTTTGCGAAGTGCGGAAAGTGGTCGTGCGTCGCGCCCGACGTACGTCAGTCGTGGGAGTGCAGCGGCTTCCCCGCGAGGGCCAGGTGGGCCTCGCCGAGCGCCTCGTTCTGCGTCGGGTGGGCGTGGATGAGCTGCGCGACCTCGGCCGGCAGTGCCTCCCAGTTGTAGACCAGCTGGGCCTCGCCGACCTGTTCGCCCATGCGGTCACCGACCATGTGGACGCCGACCACGGCACCGTCACGCACCTGGACGAGCTTGATTTCGCCCGTGGTCTTGAGGATCTTGCTCTTGCCGTTGCCCGCGAGGTTGTACTTCAGCGTCACGACCTTGTCGGCGCCGTACACCTCCTTGGCCTTCTGCTCGGTGAGGCCGACGGAGGCGACCTCGGGGTGGCAGTAGGTCACGCGCGGCACACCGTCGTAGTCGACCGGCACCGGGTTCAGACCGGCCAGCCGCTCCGCGACGAGGATGCCCTCGGCGAAGCCGACGTGTGCCAGCTGCAGGGTCGGGATGAGGTCGCCGACGGCGGAGATGGTGGGCACGTTCGTGCGGCAGTACTCGTCGGCCAGGACGAAGCCGCGGTCGGTGGCGACCCCGGCCTCCTCGTAGCCCAGGCCCTGCGAGACCGGGCCGCGGCCGATGGCCACGAGCAGCACCTCGGCCTCGTACTCCTTGCCGTTGGCGAGGGTGACCTTGACGCCGTTGTCCGTGTACTCGGCCTTCTCGAAGAAGGAGCCGAGCTGGAACTTGATGCCCCGCTTGCGGAAGGCGCGCTCCAGCAGCTTGGAGCTGCTCTCGTCCTCGGCCGGCACCAGGTGCGGCAGGCCCTCGACGATGGTCACGTCGGTGCCGAAGGACTTCCAGGCGGAGGCGAACTCGACGCCGATGACGCCGCCGCCGAGGACGATGGCGGACTCCGGCACGCGGTCCAGGGTCAGCGCGTGGTCCGAGGAGATGATGCGGTTGCCGTCGATCTCCAGGCCGGGCAGCGACTTCGGCACGGAGCCGGTCGCGAGCAGGATGTGCCGGCCCTCGTAGCGCTGGCCGTTCACGTCGACGGAGGTCGGGGAGGAGAGCTTGCCCTCACCCTCGACGTACGTCACCTTGCGCGAGGCGACCAGGCCCTGGAGGCCCTTGTACAGGCCGGCGACCACGTCGTCCTTGTACTTGTGGACACCCTGGATGTCGATGCCCTCGAAGGTGGTCTTCACGCCGAACTCGTGGCCCTCGCGGGCCTGGTCGGCGAGCTCGCCGGCATGCAGCAGCGCCTTGGTGGGGATGCACCCGTTGTGCAGGCAGGTACCGCCCAGCTTGTTCTTCTCGATCAGGGCGACATCGAGACCCAGCTGCGCGCCGCGCAGCGCAGCGGCGTAACCACCACTGCCGCCACCGAGGATCACTAGGTCGAAAACGGTGCTGGCGTCGTTCGCCACGTCACGTCCTCCATGCATGGGTACGCCGGAGCCGGTCTGCTGTGACCGGGCGGCTGTAGGTTCGGCCGCTGTCTTCCTCGGCCCTGGACTCGGCTTGTGGTGAAGCCGCGCTGGGGCCCTGTCCTGCCGGGGATCCATCTTCGCACTTGTTGACGGCGGGCGGGACGCGGGGCCGGTGTACGCGGTGGTACGGCCCCGATCGCTTCTGGCGAAACCCGGCGATCGGGGCCGTAACGGCGGTGCTGTGACGCACCGGACACGATCCGACGGTGCGTCAGCCGAGGTCGCCGTCGGCGGTCTGCTCGGCGAGCCGGACCAGCGTGCGGACCCCGGAACCGGTGCCGCCCTTCGGCGTGTAACCGAACGCGGCGGAGTCGTTGTAGCCGGGTCCCGCGATGTCGAGGTGCGCCCAGCTGGTGCCCTCGGGCACGAACTCCTCCAGGAACAGGCCCGCGACGAGACCGCCGCCCATCCGGTCGCCGATGTTGGCGATGTCGGCCGTCGGGGACTCCATGCCCTTGCGCAGGTGCGTCGGTGACGGCATCGGCCAGGAGTCCTCGCCCGCCTCGCCGGCGATCTCGTGCAGAGAGGTGCGGAACGCCTCGTCGTTGCCCATGATCCCGAACGTGCGGAGGCCGAGCGCCACCATCATCGCGCCGGTGAGCGTGGCCACGTCGACGATCGCGTCCGGCTTCTCCTCGCCGGCGCGGGTGATCGCGTCGGCGAGCACGAGCCGGCCCTCGGCGTCGGTGTTCAGCACCTCGACGGTCTTGCCGCTGTACATGGACAGCACGTCGCCGGGGCGGGTGGCGGAGCCGGACGGCATGTTCTCGGCGAGCGCCAGCCAGCCGGTGACGTTCACCTTCAGGCCGAGCCGGGCCGCGGAGGCGACCGCGGCGAACACGGCGGCGGCGCCGCCCATGTCGCACTTCATCGTCTCGTTGTGGCCGGCCGGCTTCAGCGAGATGCCGCCCGAGTCGTACGTGATGCCCTTGCCGACGTACGCGAGGGACTTCTTCGCCTTGGGGTGCGTGTACGAGACCTTCACCAGCCGCGGCGGGGTCACCGAGCCCTGGCCGACGCCGAGGATGCCGCCGTAGCCGCCCTTGGCCAGCGCCTTCTCGTCCAGCACCTCGACCTTCAGGCCGTGTTCCTTGGCCGCGGTCTGCACGCGGGTCACGAAGGTGACCGGATTCAGGTCGTTCGAGGGCGTGTTGACCAGATCGCGGGCCCGGTTCACCTCCTCGGCCAGCACCTGGGCGCGGTCGGCCGCGGCCTTGTGCGACTTGTCCCGGGCCTTGGCGCCGAGGAGGGCGATCTCGGCCAGGGGCGCGGACTTGTCGGCCTTCGCCCCGTCGGCCTTGCCCTTGGCGCCCGCCTTGTCCTTGCCGGCCTTGTCCTTGGCGCCGTTCGCGCCCTCGGTGCCGCGGTACGCGGTGAAGGCGTACGCGCCGAGCAGCGCGCCCTCGGACACCGCCGCCACGGCGTCGGCGTCGTTCAGCGGCAGGGCGAACGCGGCCTTCTTCGTACCGGCGAGCGCGCGGGCCGCGGCACCCGCGGCGCGGCGCAGGGTCTCCGGCTCGTACGAGGAGTTCTTCTCCGGAACCTCGCCCAGACCGACGGCGAGGACCACTGGCGCCTTCAGTCCGCTCGCCGGCGCGGGAAGCTTGGTGACCTCGCCCTCGGCGCCGCTCGCGCCGAGCGCGTCCAGCGTGGCGGCGAGATTGCCGCCGAACGCCTTGTCCACCGCCTCGCCGCCGGGAGCGACGGCGACGGCGCCCTTGCCGGAGCTGCCGCCCTTGGCGACGCCGATGACGACGGCGTCCGCGCGCAGCGTCGCGGCGGACGAGGAGCTGAGAGTCAGAGCAGACACGTTGGGTGCGACCTTCTTCCGTAGCGGAGTCCAGGGGAGTCCGGGATCCGGACAGTTCTCAACAGTTCTCGGCATCGTATGCCTCGCTTCGTGCTGGGGGACCTGCGGCATCAGCCCAGCGTGAGAACGACCAGCGCCGCCGTCGCCGCGGTCTCCGCGAGCGCGCCGAAGACATCGCCGGTCACACCGCCGAAGCGGCGCCGGCAGTGCCGCAGCAGCAACTCGCCCGCGCCGAGCCCGAGTACGACGGCGGCGGCGGCGCCGACGGCCGCGTACGGGGCCGCGTACGGCGACAGCGGCACGGCCACCGCGGCGGCGAGCACGGTGACAACGGCGGCCGCGGCCCACGCCGTACGGACCGGCACCGTGCCCGCGACGGCCGCGCCCAGCCCCTCGGGCCGGGCCGCCGGCACACCGGCGCGGGAGGCGAGCGTGAGGGACGTACGGGCCGTGACGGCGGCGACGACGACGCCGAGCGCCCCGTACGCCCAGCCGCCCGAGGTGAACAGGCCGTCCACGACGGCGACTTGGGCCAGCAGCACCAGCAGCAGGGTGACCACGCCGAACGGGCCGATGTCCGAGCGCTTCATGATGCGCAGCGCGTCCTCGGCGGGTTTCCCGCTGCCCAGGCCGTCCGCGACATCGGCGAGCCCGTCCAGATGCAGCCCGCGGGTCAGCACCGCGGGGCCGGCGACGGCGGCGACGGCGGCGAGCAGCACGGGAGCGCCGAGCAGCAGAAGCAGCAGGGCGACCGCGGCCGACAGCAGTCCGACGGCGAGCCCGGCGAGCGGCGCGCACAGCATGCCGCGGCGGGCTGCCTCCCGGTCCCAGCGGCGTACGTGGACGGGGAGGACGGTGAGGGTGCCGACGGCGAAGCGGAGACCGTCGGCGACGGACGCGCGGCCGTCACCGACGGCGGAAGTGTCACTCATGGCGCGGCGGCTCAGGTGGCGTCGTCGAGCGCGCCGGCGTCCTGCGCGAAGTCGCCGTCGGCGCCGGACTTCTCGTCGCCCGCGGCCTCCTCGGCCTCCCGTACGGGGAGGTCGGCGGCGAGCTGCGCGGCGCCCTGGATCAGCGGGAGCGCGAGCAGCGCGCCCGCACCGCCGCCGACCGACACGCCCTGGTCCAGCAGGGGTTCGAGCGCCATCCGGTCCAGCGCCTTGGCCTGCGCCGGCTCACCGCTGACGTGTCCGGCGACCCACCAGTCGGGCGCCCGGAACGCGGCGCGCTGCGCGACGAGCGCGCAGGCCGCGGACACCACCCCGTCGAGCACGACCGGCGTACGGCGCACCGCGGACTCGAGCAGGAAGCCGGTGATCGCCGTGAGGTCGGCGCCGCCGACGGCGGCCAGCAGCTGCAGCTGGTCGCCGAGTACGGGGCGGGCGCGGCGCAGCCCGTCGCGCACGGCCGCGCACTTGCGCATCCAGGCCAGGTCGTCGATGCCGCCCCCGCCGCGGCCCGTGACGACGGACGCGTCCGTGCCGCACAGCGCGGCGGTCAGCGTGGCCGCGGCGGTGGTGCCGCCCACGGAGAGGTCGCCGAGCACGACGAGGTCCGTCCCGGAGTCCGCCTCCTCGTCGGCGACGGCCATCCCCGCGCGGAAGGCCTGTTCGGCCTCTTCGGGGGTGAGGGTGTCCTCGGTGTCCAGCCGCCCGGAGGAGCGGCGCACCCGGTGCCGGGTGACCTCGGCGGGCAGCGCGTCGGCGTCGCAGTCGAGCGACATGTCGACAACACGCAGCGGAACGCCGCGCGTTGCGGCGAGGATCGCGGCCGGCGAGGCGCCGTCGAGGGCCTCGCGTACGAGCGTGTGCGCCGAACCGGCGGGCTCCGCCGACACATCGAGCTCCGCGACACCGTGGTCGCCGGCGAACACGACGAGCCGGGGCTGCGTCACGGGCGCGGCCGGCACCCGGGCCTGAGCCGCCGTCAGCCACTCGCCGAGCTCGTCGAGACGCCCGAGGGCACCCTCCGGGAGCCCCGTACGGGCCCGCCGCTCCTCGGCGTCGCGGCGGAGGCCGCCATGGGGCCGCTCGATGAGATCGGAGAAATCGTCCAGGTCCAGCGTGCGGTCGCTCATGTCCGCCGAGCGTACGGCACGCCTCCCCCACGGGGCGCAGCCCCCGCGTCTTCCGCGAGGGGCGAGGCGCAGGGGCGGAGCCCCGCCGGGTCCGGGGCGGAGCCCCGGGTGGGGTCCGGGGCTCTGCCCCGGTTTCCCCTTCTTCCCTGCCCTACGGGCAGGGCTGGGGTCTGGGGCGGCAGCCCCGGAAGAAACGGGTAGGGGCGGGTCTGGGGCTCAATCCCTCACGGCGGCGCGTGCGTTGGGTGCGGGGGGACGTGGCCTCGCGGCTGGCGGTCCGGTGTGCCCACCCGTTCCGCCCCTTGGGCGGACCAGCTGCCCACACCGCGTGGAGGTGTGCCCGCCCCGCGCGGCGGAGCCGCACATCCAACGCAGCCGCCCCTCGGGCGGACCAGCTGCCCACACCGGGCGCGTCAGCGCAGTGTCGTTGTGAGGCCTGCCGTCGTGAGGAGGACCGACTCGCATTCCGCTGCGAACGTCGCGTTCACGCGGCCGAGTTCGTCGCGGAAGCGGCGCCCCGCGGGCGTCGAGGGGACGACCCCGGAGCCGACCTCGTTGCTCACCGCGACCACCGTCCGCGACGTGGTCCGCAGCGCGGCGACCAGGTCCGTGACGCGTTCGCGCAGGGTCTGCTGCGCGTCGCCCTCCTGCCACTTCCCGTCGTCCCACGCCCCCGCCTCGTCCATGACGTGCGTCAGCCACAGCGAGAGGCAGTCGATCAGCAGCGGCGGCCCCTCGGAGGCCAGCAGCGGCACCAGATCGCAGGTCTCCTTAGTACGCCAGGAGGCCGGCCGCCGCTCGCGGTGCGCGGAGACCCGCTCCGCCCACTCCGGGTCGCCCTCGCGGGTGCCGCCCGTGGCGACGTACAGCACGTCGGGGAACGCGGCCAGCCGCCGCTCCGCCTCGGCCGATTTGCCGGACCGCGCGCCGCCCAGCACCAGCGTGCGGCGCGGCACGTCGGGTACGTCGTGGTACTCGCCGACCGTCAGCGACGTACTGTCCGGCACGGTCCGCGCGCCCACCGAGGCCAGCCGGCGGTGCAGTTCGGGACCGGGCGGCACATCGTGGTCGATGTGCACCGCGACGATGTCGGTGGTCGGGCCCGCCGCTCCCGAACTCCGCAGCCGTGCCAGCGCGTCGGGCCGCCCGAGCACGTCCAGCACGACCATGTCGTACGGGCCGTCGGCCGCCGCGCTCTCGTCGAGGCCCGCCGCCGCGGCGCCCGGCGGCAGATACAGCAGCCGCTCGCCGCCGGGCCCGGTGACGAGGTAGCCGGTGCCGGGCGAGTCCAGCGCGACGGCCTGCAGCCGGTGGCCGCTGATGAGGGAGAGCTGTTGGCCGTCCGGCACCCGGACGGGAGCGGGCAGGCCCGCGGGGAACTCCAGGGTGGGCCCGTCGTGCGGGTGGGACAGCGCGACCTGCCGTACGCCCTGCAGGGACTGGCCCGCGCGGGCCGCCGCGAAGGCGGGGCCCGGGGTGAGGTCGAGCAGCAGCGCGCCGTCGATCAGGAGCGCTGTCGCGGCGCGCGCCTCGTCGCCGTGGGCGGAGGCGCAGGCGGCGCAGGGGCAGCCGGGGCGGGGGAGGCCGGCGGGGGCGCCGGTACCGAGCAGAGTGAGTTCCACCCCACGATCGTCTCGTGCGGGGTCGTGCGGTGCGCACCCAGGACTAGTCTGCGAGCAGCAGAAGTCGATGTCGGGAGGCACAGATGGCGTGGACCTGGCGGTTCGAGAAGTCCGACGGTACGGAAACGGAACCGGCCGTTCAGCCAGAGGAGTTCCCCACCCAGGGCGACGCGGAGTCGTGGATCGGAGAGGTCTGGAAGGAGCTGCAGGAAGGCGGCACCGATCAGGTGACCCTGCTGGATGACGGGTCCACCGTGTACGGCCCGATGAGCCTCCACGCCGAGTCGCCCGCGGAGGAGTGACCCGCGGAGGACCGAGGGGGATGTCCCGTACGGGCGGCCGCACGCCGGCGCACGGCGTGCGGCCGCCCGCATCCCGGCTGCTGAACCGGGGGCTTGGCGGGCCTCAATAATTCATATTTAATAGCGGGGCCGGACTGTTGCCGTGACCCCCGGAGCCCCTTGTGACCACCCCCGCCCCCACCTCTCCCGGCCCTGACGACCCTTACGGGCCTGCCGCCGGGCGCCGGTTCGCCGGTACGAGCGCCGTCGTCACCGGCGGGGCCTCAGGGATCGGCGCGGCGACGGCGCGGCGGCTCGCGGCCGAAGGCGCCGGAATGCTGATCGCCGACATCGAGGACGCCGCGGGCGAGGAGACGGCGGCGGCCATCGAGGAGGCCGGCGGCCTGGCCGTCTACCAGCGCTGCGACGTGTCCCGCGAGGAGTCGTGGGCGGAGGCCGTCGCCGTGGCATCGCGCCGCTTCGGGCCTGTGTCGGCCCTGGTCAGCAACGCCTATACGGTGCGTGTCGCCCCCGCCGACGCGATCGGCGTCGAGGAGTGGGACCGGCAGCTCGGGGTGTCCCTGACCGGCTCCTTCCTGGGCGTCCGCGCCTGTCTGCCCGATCTGCGCAGCACCGGCGGCAGCGCCGTCCTGGTGTCCTCCGTGCACGCCCTCGTCGGGCTGCCCGGCCGCCCGGCGTACGCGGCGGCGAAGGCCGGACTCACGGGTCTGACACGGCAGTTGGCGGTCGAGTACGGGCCGGACGTACGGGTGAACGCGCTGCTCCCGGGCCCCGTGCTGACCCGGGCCTGGGACGAAGTGGGGGAGCGGGAACGGGCGTTGAGCGTCGAGCAGACCGTGGCGGGACGGCTGGGCCGGCCCGAGGAGGTCGCCGGGGCCGCCGCCTTCCTGCTGTCCGCCGATGCCTCGTTCGTCACCGGCGCCTCGCTCGTCGTCGACGGCGGCTGGAGCGTCTACAAGACCTCCGCCTGACCCCCGGCCCCGGCCACCGGACCCCTGGACTTCGTCCGGGACGTCCAGTAGGTGTCCCCGCGACACCGCGCGGACGACCGCCACCGCACTGTTGCCCCCACCCCACCCCACCCGAGGAGCGCACACCGTGAAAATCACCCGAGTCGAGACCTTCGCCGTACCGCCGCGCTGGCTGCTGTGCCGGATCGAGACCGACGAGGGGCACGTCGGCTGGGGCGAACCGGTCGTGGAGGGGCGCGCCGCGACCGTACGGGCCGCGGTGCGGGAGCTCGCCGACCAGTACCTGATCGGGGCCGACCCGCTGCGGATCGAGGACCACTGGCAGGTCATGAGCAAGGGCTCCTTCTACCGCGGCGGCCCCGTCCTCTCCTCCGCCGTGGCCGGGCTCGACCAGGCGCTGTGGGACATCGCCGGGAAGCACTACGGCGCCCCGGTGCACCAGCTGCTCGGCGGCCCGGTGCGGGAGTGGGTGCGCGCCTACTGCTGGGTCGGCGGGGACGAGCCCTCCGAACTGCGCGAGCACGTACAGGCCCAGGTCGAGGCCGGGTTCACCGCGGTGAAGATGAACGCCAGCGGCCGGATGAACCGGATGGCCACCGTCCGCGACATCGACGGGGTCGCGGCCCGCGCCGAGACCGCGCGTGAAGTCCTGGGCCCGGACGGGGACTTCGCGGTCGACTTCCACGGCCGCTTCACCGCCGCCAACGCCCGCCGGGTGCTGCCCCATCTCGCCCCGTACAACCCGCTGTTCGCCGAGGAACCGGTACTCCCCGAATATCCCCACCTGCTCAGGGACGTCGTCGCCGCCTCGCCGGTGCCCATCGCCACGGGGGAGCGGCTGTTCTCCCGTACGGAGGTGCTGCCGGCGCTCCAGGCCGGCATCGCCGTGCTCCAGCCCGATCTCTCGCACGCCGGCGGCATCTCCGAGGTACGGCGCATCGCCGCGCTCGCCGAGGCGTACGACGTGCTCGTCGCCCCGCACTGCCCGCTGGGCCCGGTCACCCTCGCCGCGAGCCTCCAGATCGCGTGCTGCACCCCGAACTTCCTCATCCAGGAACAGAGCATCGGCATCCACTACAACACCGGCGCCGAACTCCTCGACTACGTCGCCGACCCGGAACCCTTCCGCTTCCACGACGGACACCTGCGCCGCCCCACCGCGCCCGGCCTCGGCATCGAGGTGGACGAGCGGGCCGTACGGGAAGCGGACGGCTTCGACAGCTGGCACAACCCCGTGTGGCGGCACACCGACGGCTCCTTCGCCGAGTGGTGACCCGCACCTGACGCACCGGCCCCTGCCCGCCGCAGTAACCTCCCCGCACACCGGCATCCCCGCACAGCCCGCACCACCTGGAGCACCCCGCCATGGACAGCACCCGCCTCATGACCGACCTCCGCCGCCATCGCCTCGTCGCGATCGTGCGGGGCAGTGACGCCGAGGCGTCACTGCGGACCGTTCTCGCCCTCGCCGAGGAGGGCGTGCCCCTCATCGAGGTGTCGCTGAACACCGAGGACGCGCTCGGCGTCCTCGCGCGCGCCGCACGGGAACTGGGCCCGGACGTGGCGCTCGGCGCCGGTACGGTCCTCACCGCCGGCGACGTGAGCGCCGTACGCGAGGCCGGTGCGCGGTGGATCGTGACGCCGGCGGTGGCCGAGTCGGTCGCGGTGGCCGCGGACGCCGGACTGCCGGTGCTGGCGGGCGCGTTCACGCCCACCGAGGCGGTCGCGGCCGTACGGGCCGGGGCGGACGCGGTGAAGCTCTTCCCGGCCTCGGCGGGCGGGCCCGGCTATCTCAAGGCGCTCCGCGATCCGCTGCCGGACGTGCCCTTCGTGCCGGTCGGCGGGGTCGACGCGGAGGCGGCGCAGGCGTACTTCGCGGCCGGAGCGACCGCCGTGGGTGTCGGCTCGCCGCTGGTCGGGGACGCCGCGCACGGCGGGGACCTGGACGCGCTGCGGAAACGGGCCGCCACCTTCACCGCCGTCTGCGCGGCGGCCCCGGCGCCCGGGGAGGCCCCGGCATGACCGCCCCCGCATCCCCGGCGTCCGACGTCCTGACCTTCGGCGAGACCATGCTCGCGGTGCGCTGCCCGGGACCGCTGGAACAGGGCGGCGACGCCACGACGGCCGTCGCCGGCGCCGAGTCCAACGTGGCGGTCGGGCTCGCCCGGCTGGGCCACCGCGCCGCGTGGGCGGGCCGGGTCGGCGCCGACGAACCGGGCCGGCTCATCCTGCGGACGCTGCGCGGCGAGGGCGTCGACGTCACGTACGCCGGCTCCGACGACAGCGCGCCCACCGGGACGATGCTGCGCGAGCGCCGCGTCGCCGACCTGGCGCGGGTGCACTACTGGCGGGCCGGCTCCGCCGCCTCCCGGACGACCCCGCGGGACCTGGAGCCGGCGCTGGCCGACGGTGCCCGCGTCCTCCATCTCACGGGCATCACCTGCGCGTTGGGCGACGGCCCGCGCGACGCCGTACGCGCCGCCGCGGAACACGCGCACGCCCGCGGCCGGACCGTCGCGCTCGACGTCAACCACCGCGCACGGCTGTGGAGCAGGGGGACCGCGGCCGGTGTCCTGCGGCCGCTGCTCCCGTACGTGGACGTGCTCATCGCCTCCGACGACGAACTCCCCGTCGTGGCAGGCGATCCCGGTGAGGCGGGCGGGGCCGGGGACGGAGGCGAGGCCGCGCGCATCGCGTCGCTGCTGTCCTCGGGCGTCGGCGAAGTCGTCGTCAAGCGCGGCGCGGGCGGCGCCGAAGTGCACGGCCCCGACGGCCTGTTCGAGACCGCGGCGGCCCTGGACGTGCCCGTCGTGGACACCGTGGGCGCGGGCGACGCCTTCTGTGCCGGCTACCTCTCCGGCCTGCTGGACGGGCTCGGCCCCGCGGAACGGCTGCACCGCGGCACGGTGCTGGGCGGCTTCGCCGTGGCCACGGCCGGCGACTGGGAAGGCCTGCCGCACCGTGACGAACTCGGCCTGCTGGACGCCGTACCGGGCAGCGCCGTCCGCTGACGGCCCGTACGACGGCGGCCCGTACGACCGTCACCCCGGTCTGCCACGAGACGTCCGGGCCGGTCACCCCCCTGGGCTGCCGCCCGGCCGGGGGTACGGGGTTCGTCCCCAGGGAGAATGCAGTATTCGTATTTAAGGGCGCGCTCCGCGGGGCCGCGCCGGCCGCAGGTCCGTGAGGGAGTCAACGATGGCGTCGTACGCAGGGCGGGGAGTGCACGGCCAGGTGGTCGAACTGCTCGGTTCCCGGGTCGTCTCCGGCGGGATCGGCGAGGGCGACACCCTGGACCTCCGGGCGCTCGCCGAGGAACTGGACATCAGCCTGACCGTGATCCGCGAGTCCCTGAAGGTCCTCGCGGGCAAGGGCCTGGTCGGCGCGCGGCAGAAGCGCGGCACCTTCGTACGGCCGCGCACCGACTGGAACCTCCTGGACACCGACGTGATCCGGTGGCGAGTCGCCGGCGGCAAGGGCGACGGGCTGCTGCGCGACCTCGCGGAGATGCGCGCCATCGTCGAGCCGGCCGCGGTCCGGTGCGCCGCGCGGCGCCGTACGGACGAGGACCTGGCCGCACTGGACGAGGCGCTGGCCGCGATGGGCGAGGCCGGCGACGACGCCGCGTCGGCTGCCGCAGCGGACGCGGCGTTCCACCGCGCGCTGCTCGCCGCGTCGGGCAACGAGATGCTGGCCCGGCTCGACCTGCTGATGGAGCCGGGGCTGCGGGCCCGGGACAGCATCGTGCACGCGCCGCACGGGTCGGCCGACGACCCGGTGCCCAGTCACCGCGCGGTGCTCGACGCCATCCGGGACCGCGACGCGGAAGGAGCGGCCGCCGCCATGGACGCGCTGCTCGCCAAGTCCGCCGCGGACCTCGACCAGGCACGGAGCGGGCAGGGCACGCACTGACGGCGCACCCCGCCCCGGACCCTGGAGTCCCGTCCAGTCACGAGCGGCCGAGCGTGACCTTCGCCGTCTTCGTCCGGCCGTCCCGCTGGTAGATCACTTCGACCTTGTCGCCGGGCCGGTGCGACGTGAGCGCCTCGGTGAGGGACACGGCGTCCGTGATGCCCTCGCTGCCCACCTTCTCCAGGACGTCGCCGGGCTTCAGTCCGGCCTCGCCCGCGGCGCTCGGCCGGGTCAGCGAGACGATCGCGCAGCCGGAGGCCCGGAGCCGGTCGTCCAGGACCGTCCGCACCTTCACACCGAGCGTCGCCTTGTCGGCGTCGGTGACCTTCCCGTGCTCGATCATCTGGCCCGCGATCTTGCGGACGGTGGTCGACGGGATGGCGAAGCCGATGCCGGGCGCCGCCCCGTTGTCCAGCTGCGGGTCCCGGGCCGAGAGGGTCGGGATGCCGATGACGTGCCCCGACAGATTGACCAGGGCGCCGCCGCTGTTGCCGGAGTTGACGGCCGCCGAGGTCTGCACCATGTTCCCGAGGGTGGCCTGGCCGCGGCCCTCGTTCACCGTACGGCCGACGGCCGAGACGATGCCCTGCGTGACGCTGGAGGACAGGCCGAGCGGATTGCCCATCGCCAGCACGATGTCCCCGACGCCCGCCTTCTTCGCCGTCTCGAACCGCGCCGGGTGCAGATCCCCGGGCGGATGCTTCAGCTTGATCACGGCCAGGTCCTGGTCCGGGTAGCTCGACACCAGCTCCGCGCCGACCGGGCCCTTGCCGGTGGCCAGCGTCACCTGGAAGTCCGAAGCCCCGCCGACGACATGGGCGTTGGTGACGATGTGCCCCTTCGTGTCGTAAACGACGCCGGAGCCCAGCCCGTCGGACGTGGTGATCTGCACGACGGACGGCAGGACGTGGTCCACCACTTCCTTGTAGCTGCGCTGCAGATCGTCGCCGGTCACCGGCGCCGGCGAGGACGCCGCGGACGGGGAGGCGGACTTCCCGCCGTGGTCGCCGGACGCGGCGGGGGAGCCGCGCCCGCCGGAGGGGCCGGAGTCCTGGCCGCCCGAGCAGCCGGCCGCGAGCAGCGCCGCCGCGCACACGGCGGCGAGCACGGTGCTCCGCGGTCCGCGGCGCCGTACGCGGGCAAGGGGTGACGAGGGAGAACGGGATAGCGACATGCCCGGAGTGTCACCGATGTCCGGCTTTGCGGCCGGGATTCGGCCCGTCAGGCGCCGCGTACTCCGCACAGATGCAGCATCGGCGCCACCGCCCGGTACGGATCGGTACGGCCGGCACGCAGCTCGGCCTCCAGCATCCGCTCGTCCGGCTCCTCCTCCGGCCCGTCGGTCTCGGGGCCGGAGCCCGTGAAGACCTGCACCCCGTACCACTGCCGCAGCGGCGCCCCCAGCCCCGCCATCAGCGAGGTGAGGCTGTCGAGGCGGAAGTCGCGGCCGGGAAAGCCGAAGGCGGCCAGCGCCGCGTCCCAGTCGCCCGCCCTGGCCGGATGCATGGCCAGCGCGTCGTCGTTGCGTACGAGCAGCGACAGCAGCCCGCCCGCGTCCAGCACCCGCGCGAGCCCCGCGAGGGTGTTGCCCGGATCCTGGGCCTCCATCAGATCCCCGTGCGAGAGCACCAGGTCGAAGGTGCCGGGCAGGAAGTGCGCGCCGGTGTCCTGGCTGCCGCCGGGAACGATCCGGACACGCCCGCGTATCTTCTCCGGCTCCGCCTCCAGCGCGGTACGCGCCAGCTGCAGCAGATCCGGGTCGGCCTCCAGGCCGGTCACCCTGTGGCCCGCACGGGCCAGCCGTATCGCCTGCTCCGCGTTGTCGCGTCCCAGGCCGGCGTCGAGCACACGCAACTCGCGGCCCACCGGAGAGTGGGCCGCGAGCTGTTCGTCGAGCTGACGGGTGACCAGCTCCTGCCGGATCAGGGCCGCTCGCCGCGGGCGACCTGCGGCTTGGGCAGGCGCATACGGCGCAGCTGGAGGGTGCGCATCAGGGCGTAGCCGACGGCGCCGCGCTTGTTCTCCTTCGGGAAGCGCTCGTTGAGCGCCTTCTTCAGGCGGCGGCCGGTCAGCACCGAGTCGATGACGATCAGCACGATGACGAAGAGCCACAGCAGCAGCGAGATGTTCTTCATCTGGAGCGAGGGCATCATGCTCAGCACCAGGATGATCACCGCGATGGGGAGGAAGAACTCCGCCACGCACCAGCGCGAGTCGACGAAGTCCCGGGCGAAACGGCGCACCGGGCCCTTGTCGCGCGCGGGCAGGTAGCGCTCGTCCCCGTCGGCCAGTGCCTGGCGCTGGCGCGCCATGTCGCCGCGGCGGGCGTCGCGCTGTCGCTTGGATGCCTCCTTGCGGCTGGCCGGTGCCTTGGCCACGGTGCGGCGCTGGGTCTGCGCCTCATTCCGCTTCGGCGTCGGCCGGCCCTTGGGGGCCTGCGGGTCGCGGGTCTGCTGGGGCTCGGCGTCGCGCACCGTGGAGGTGCCGGCCTGCCCGTCCTTCGATCGGCTTCGGAACACACCCCCAGACTACGGTGTGCACCCCCGGGAGCGGCACTCCTCCCTGCGCGGGAGAAATCGCGGACCCCGATCGTTCTTCAGGAGGACCGCATCCGGTGCCGAACAGTGCGGTAATGGAACCGGGCCCCGTAGGCTGGGGTCTGTACATGCGTAAGGCCCAGTCCGTGACGAAAAGGGGGCGCGCGAGGCCCATGAGCGGTGTCATGAAGCGTATGGGAATGATTTTCCGCGCGAAGGCCAACAAGGCCCTGGACCGGGCCGAGGATCCGCGCGAGACGCTGGACTACTCGTACCAGAAGCAGCTGGAGCTGCTGCAGAAGGTGCGCCGCGGCGTCGCCGACGTGGCGACCTCCCGCAAGCGGCTGGAGCTTCAGCTCAGCCAGCTCCAGGGGCAGTCCGGAAAGCTGGAGGACCAGGGCAAGAAGGCCCTGGCGCTCGGCCGCGAGGACCTGGCCCGCGAGGCGCTCTCCCGGCGGGCCGCCCTGCAGCAGCAGGTCAGCGACCTGGAGACGCAGCACCAGACGCTGCAGGGCGAAGAGGAGAAGCTGACCCTCGCGGCGCAGCGCCTGCAGGCCAAGGTGGACGCCTTCCGCACGAAGAAGGAGACCATCAAGGCCACTTACACGGCGGCCCAGGCGCAGACCCAGATCGGCGAGGCCTTCACCGGCATCTCCGAGGAGATGGGCGACGTCGGCATGGCGATCCAGCGTGCCGAGGACAAGACGGCGCAGATGCAGGCCCGTTCGGGAGCCATCGACGAGCTGCTCGCCTCCGGCGCCCTGGAGGACCCGTCGGGCACGGCGAAGGACGACATCACGGCCGAGCTGGACCGGCTCTCCGGCGGCACGGACGTGGAGCTGGAGCTGCAGCGCATGAAGGCCGAACTGGCGGGCGGCAGCGGCGACGACCGTCAGGCGATCGAGGGCGGCGGGGCCCAGCAGGGCGAGTCCGCCGGGCAGCAGGCGCAGGACGCGCCTAAGTTCGACAAGCAGTGAGCCGTGCGCGGGGCGCCGCCCGCGTCCGCACACAGTGACCTGCTGACCGGTTCCCCGCCGGAAGGAGAGCGACATGATCGTACGGATCATGGGGGAAGGGCAGGTGAAGCTGGACGACAGCCACTTCACCGAGCTGAACAGGCTGGACGACGAGCTGCTCGCCGAGATGGAGACCGGGGACGAGACCGGGTTCCGTCGCACGCTGGGCGCGCTGCTCGACGCCGTACGGTCGATGGGCACTCCGCTGCCCGACGACGCGCTGGAGCCTTCCGAGCTGATCCTGCCGTCGAACGAGGCGTCCCTCGAAGAGGTGCGGGAACTGCTCAGCGACGACGGACTGATCCCGGGCTGACCGCGCGCCGTCCTCCGGCGGCGCGCCGGCACGCATGTACGCGGACACGAAAGCGGACCGGCTCCCCGGGGATCCCCGGGGAGCCGTAACGTGCCTGATGTGACGAACAGTTCAGCGGCGACGCGCGAGTGGCTGCGCGCGCACCCGTACCTGGTGGACACGCTGATCGCGGTGGGTGCGCTCAGCGCGATCCTGCTCGGCGCCTCCACCGAGCCGCACGGCGCCGGAGGGCAGCCGCAGTTCGGCGAGCGGGCGCTGACCGCCCAGACCGTCGTGCTCGCCACGCTCGCCTGCGGAGCGCTGGTGCTGCGCCGCAGGGCCCCGCTGCCGGTGCTCTGCATCACCGGGCTGATCTGTGTCGTCGGGCTGGTCCTCGACCCGTCCGACGCCGCGCCCTCCGACCGGCGCGCACCCATCGTGGCCGCCGCCGTCATCGCGCTCTACACGGTCACCAACAGCACGGACCGGCTGACCAGTTGGCGGGTCGGCCCGCTGGCCGTCGCGGTGCTGACCGCCGCCGGAATGCTGTTCGGGGCCCGGCCCTGGTACGCCCAGGAGAACCTCGCCATCTTCGCCTGGACCGGCCTGGCCGCGGCGGCGGGCGAGGCCGTACGCAGCCGGCGCGCGTTCATCGACGCCATGCGGGAGCGCGCCGAACGGGCCGAGCGCACCCGCGAGGAGGAGGCCCGGCGCAGGGTCGCCGAGGAGCGGATGCGCATCGCGCGGGAGCTGCACGACGTCGTCGCGCACCACATCGCGCTGGTCAACGTGCAGGCGGGCGTGGCCTCGCACGTCATGGACCAGCGCCCCGACCAGGCCAAGCAGGCGCTCGCGCACGTACGGGAGGCCAGCCGGCACGCGCTCGACGAGCTGCAGACCACGGTCGGGCTGCTGCGCCAGTCCGGGGAGAGCAGCGCGCCCACCGAACCGGCCCCCGGACTCGCGGTGCTGGACGACCTGGTGGACGGCTTCGTACGGGCGGGGCTCACCGTGAGCGTCGAGGAGGAGCCCGGTCCCGGCTCCGGGGGAGGGGCGCTGCCCTCGGCCGTCGACCTCACCGCGTACCGCGTGGTGCAGGAGGCGCTGACGAACGTGCAGAAACACGTCGGCACCGGGGCGCAGGCCGAGGTGCGGATCGCCCGCCGTGCCACGGAGGACGGCGAGGCGCTGGAGGTGAGCGTCACCGACGACGGCGCCGGAGTGGCCGTGACCGGTCCCGTGGACGAGCCGGCCGACGGCAGGGCCGGGGACGGAACGCAGGGAGATGCCCGGGAGGGCGGGGCCGAGGAGGGGCACGGCGGCCACGGGCTGCTGGGCATGCGGGAACGCGCCGTGGCGCTCGGCGGCGTGTGCGAGACGGGACCGGTCGCGGGCGGCGGCTTCCGGGTCCTCGTACGGCTTCCGCTGCAGCCCAGGACGAAGGAGACCCCCGTATGACGATCCGTGTCGTACTCGCCGACGACCAGGCGCTGTTGCGCAGCGCCTTCCGGGTGCTGGTCGACTCCGAGACCGGGATGGAGGTCGTCGGGGAGGCCGCCGACGGCGACGAGGCGGTGGCGGTCGCCCGTGAGCAGTCCGCCGACGTGGTGCTGATGGACATCCGGATGCCCGGCTCCGACGGGCTCGCCGCGACCCGCGCCATCAGCGCCGACCCGGACCTCGCCGACGTCAAGGTGGTGATCCTGACCACTTTCGAGGTCGACGACTACGTGGTGCAGGCGCTGCGCGCGGGCGCTGCCGGGTTCCTCGGCAAGGGCGCCGAGCCGGACGAACTGCTGAACGCCATCCGGATCGCGGCCAAGGGCGAGGCCCTGCTGTCGCCGGTGGCGACCCGCGGGCTGATCGCGAAGTTCCTCTCGGGCAGCGGCAGTTCCCCCGCCCGGGAGGACACGGAAGGTACGGAAGCGGACACGCTGGCCGCGCTGACCGGGCGGGAGCGCGAGGTGCTCGCGCAGGTCGCCGCGGGCCTGTCGAACGACGAGATCGGCGCCCGGCTGGCCGTCAGCCCCCTCACCGTCAAGACGCATGTGAACCGCACGATGTCCAAGCTCGGCGCCCGGGACCGGGCGCAGCTGGTGGTCATGGCGTACGAGAGCGGTCTCGTCCGGCCGGGAAGCTGACGGCCGGACGGGACGGCCGCTCCGGCTACGGCAGGGCGAGCATCCGCTCCAGGGCCTGCTTGGCGAACTTCTCGGTCTCCGCGTCGACTTCGATGCGGTTCACGACGGTGCCCTCCACCAGCGACTCCAGCGCCCAGACCAGGTGCGGGAGGTCGATCCTGTTCATGGTCGAGCAGAAGCAGACCGTACGGTCCAGGAAGACGATCTCCTTGTCCTGCGCGGCGTAACGGTTCGCCAGCCGCCGGACCAGGTTCAGCTCCGTACCGATGGCCCACTTCGAGCCGGCCGGCGCCGCTTCCAGCGCCTGGATGATGTACTCCGTCGACCCGACCTGGTCGGCGGCCTCGACCACCTCGTTCTTGCACTCGGGGTGGACCAGCACATTGACGCCCGGTATCCGCTCGCGGACCTCGTTCACCGAGTCCAGCGAGAAGCGGCCGTGCACGGAGCAGTGGCCGCGCCACAGGATCATCTTCGCGTCCCGCAGCTGCCGCGCCGTCAGCCCGCCGTTCGGCTTGTGCGGGTTGTAGACGACGCAGTCCTCCAGGGACATCCCCAGATCGCGTACGGCGGTGTTCCGGCCGAGGTGCTGGTCGGGCAGGAACAGCACCTTCTCACCCTGCTCGAACGCCCAGTCCAGGGCGCGTTTCGCATTGGAGGAGGTGCAGATCGTGCCGCCGTGTTTCCCGGTGAACGCCTTGATGTCGGCGGAGGAGTTCATGTACGAGACGGGCACCGTGGCGTCGGCCACGCCCGCCTCGGTGAGCACGTCCCAGCACTCGGCGACCTGTTCGGCGTTCGCCATGTCCGCCATGGAGCAGCCGGCCGCCAGGTCGGGGAGCACCACCTGCTGGGCGTCGCTGGTGAGGATGTCCGCCGACTCGGCCATGAAGTGCACACCGCAGAACACGATGTACTCGGCGTCGGGCCGGGCCGCCGCCTCCCTGGCGAGCTTGAAGGAGTCGCCCGTCACATCGGCGAACTCGATGACCTCGTCCCGCTGGTAGTGGTGGCCGAGCACAAAGACCCGGTCTCCGAGCTGCTCCTTCGCCGCACGGGCGCGCTCCACCAGGTCCGGGTCGGAGGCGGCGGGCAGATCACCGGGGCAGTCCACCCCGCGCTCGCTCTTCGGGTCGGAATCCCTGCCGAGCAGCAGCAGCGCGAGAGGTGTCGGCTGTACGTCGAGGGGCTGGGCGGTGTCCACGCGGCACCCCACCCTTTCGTGTTTGTGCCGTCCAAGGCTTTTCGTCTAACTGACGCTATCTATCATAGCCGCTTCACGTCAGAATGACGATGCCGATCGCGTCACTGTGACGCACTCCCCGTTCACCGGGATCGACGCACTCCCCGCACGCCGAGCCGGTGTGCGAGCATGAGGGACAGCAAGCCGTAAAAAACGTGCCGGCCCTGGAATGAATCCGGGATGCCGCCGGTTGTCCCCGACGGCAGAGCAGTCCGTACAACCCGGGAGAGAAGCAGATGTCCGTTTCGGACGAGACCGCTGTGAGCGAGGGCATCATCCTGTCCGACACCGCCGCAGCGAAGGTCAAGAGCCTGCTCGAGCAGGAGGGCCGTGACGACCTCGCCCTGCGTGTGGCCGTCCAGCCGGGTGGTTGCTCCGGCCTGCGCTACCAGCTCTTCTTCGACGAGCGATCGCTTGACGGCGATGTCGTCAAGGACTTCGACGGCGTCAAGGTCGTCACCGACCGGATGAGCGCCCCGTACCTGGGCGGCGCCTCCATCGACTTCGTCGACACCATCGAGAAGCAGGGCTTCACGATCGACAACCCCAACGCGTCCGGTTCCTGCGCCTGCGGCGACTCCTTCAACTGAGCCGCGCGGCACACCCCGCGAACAGCACGACGGCGGCGGACCCCTTCGAGGGTCCGCCGCCGTCGTCGTTGTCAGGTGGGGATCAGCCGGCCGGGAGGGACTTCCCGGAGCGGGTGTCGACGACCTTGCGGCCGTCCAGCGGCTTGTCGAGCTGCACCTCGACGCTCTGCCGCTTCGCCATCTTCACGCAGACCTTCTTCTCGTCCGGGTGCTTCGGCGCGACCGTGACACGGACGGACTTCGCGCTCTCCTCCGCCGTGGCCTTGTAGGTGTCGCAGACGCCGCCCCAAAAGGTCAGCTTCAGAGTGCGGCCGTCCGCCTTGTACGAACTGACCGCCTGCCGCACGGCCTTGTCGGAGGAGCCGCCGCCCGCGCCGATCTCGTGCCCCTCGTCCTTGCCGGGCTTCTCCTTGCCGCCCGGCTCGTCCGGCTGGGCCGACGGGTCCTTGCCGCCGGGCTCCACCGGCTCCGGCAGTGGCATCGGGCCGCCCTGACCCCCGCCCGGCTTCAGATACTTCGCGCTCACCGCCGGGTGGGCCACCGGCTCGGGGCTGCTGCCGCCGGGGAGCTTCACGTCGTACAGCCACGACGGCACCAGCACCGGCTTGCCGTGCGACTGGTGTGCCGCCAGGCCCAGTTCCGCGCCGCTCACCTTCACCGGCTCCGGCTTCGCGCCCTTGGGGAGCGCGGGACGCTGGGAGTTGAGCTGCCGCAGCGTCTCCTTCGCGGAGTTCAGCGGATAGCTCGCACCCTCCTTCGTCTCCGTCAGCTTGCCGTGCCCGCGCAGCAGCTTGCCGTCCGGGCCCACGATGAAGCTGCTGTCCCAGCCCTGTACGGGCAGGTCCGCGATGCGCGGGGCGGCCTCGACGATGCGCGTACCGCCGCCCGTCGCGTCCGCCGTCACCTTCGCGCCGGACAGCTTGAGCGCGTCGAGCGCCGGGTCCGCCGCGTCCTTCGCCTTCGCCTCGGACACCGGCTCGCCCTTGACGGGCGGCGTGGCCGAACTGTCGCGGGTGTACGTCCAGTTGCCGGCATTCGCCCCCGTGTCCACGGTCAGCGAGGGCTCCGAGCCCTTCCCCGGAGTGCCGACCGTCCAGCGGTCCCGCTCCTTCTCCGGGCTGCCCGGCACGTGCAGCGCCTTCGCCAGCGCGGCGACGCCGGCGCGGTCCGGGCCCGCCGGGCGGTGCACGGCCGCGGAGTCCGGGCCGTCGGGGAGCGCGCCGGGCTCGGCGCGGTACGGCTGTGCGTTCGTCGGCTCGCCCGGCAGGATGCCGGGCCCGCTCTTCCCGTCGGGGGACTTCCCGTCGGCGCCGGCACCCTGCGCGGTGCCGAGGCCGTCGAGTGCGAGCTGCGGCGGCTTGCCGCCGGAGGCGGGTGCGCCCCCGCTGTCGCCCGCGGTCGAGGCCCAGTACGCGCCTCCGCCGCCGGCCAGCAGCACGGCCATCGCCACGGCGAACACGGTGCGCCGCTGACGGCGCCGCTGTCCGTGCTGCTCAGTGGCTTCTGCATCCCCGCCAACAGCAGGGGACGGTTCGGTGCTCACCTCATCGCTCCTTCTTCAGTCCGCTCACCACGGGAGGTGTGGACCGGGGTCCGGACCTCTCATGTGCTGACGCGGATGTGACGGAGCGCCGGAGCGAACGGTTCCCCGCTGGTGGCGAGCGGGGCGCCGTACGCGTATACGCAGTTGTGTACGTGGGTGTGCCGACGGGGTGGGTGCCGGGCGCGGAGGCTCAGTTGCCGTATTCGGACATTCCGTCGAGCAGACGCGCGGAGCGGGCCGGAACACGGACTCCGTGCAGGGCATCGGGGCGCACGGCGGGGGGCTGCGGGGCCACGGAGGAGTCGGTCACCCGCCAGTGCGGTGCCATCAGCGCACAGTCACCGAGAAGTTGCTCCAGGGAATCGTGATCGGCGGCGGGGCGCGCGGTGTTCTCCATGGATTTGACGCTACGCAGCCGGTGACCTGCCGGGAAGGCCCTACTATCGGGTAATTGTGCCCTGTTCGTATCTGGGCGTTGAGCGGGTAGCGTGCCTCGTGCCCTCCGGAAACGGAGGGAGACCACTAACCGTCTCCTCTCAGGAGCAGATTTAGTCGTGCGTATCGCAGTTGCAGGCTCCATCGCGAACGATCACCTGATGACCTTCCCGGGTCGGTTCACGGACCAGCTGGTCGCGGACCAACTCCACACGGTCTCGCTGTCGTTCCTCGTAGACGAACTCGACATCCGTCGGGGAGGTGTCGGAGCCAACATCGCCTTCGGCATGGGCCAGCTCGGGGCCACCCCGATCCTGGTCGGCGCGGCAGGCGAGGACTTCGACGATTACCGTGCCTGGCTGGACCGGCACGGTGTCGACACCGGCTCCGTCCACATCTCGGAGACCGCCCACACCGCCCGGTTCACGTGCACCACGGACTCCGAGCACAACCAGATCGGGTCCTTCTACGTGGGAGCCATGGCCGAGGCGCGGCTGATCGAGCTGCGCACGGTCGCGGAGCGGGTCGGGAAGCTCGACCTGGTCTGCATCGGCGCGGACGACCCGGAGGCCATGCTCCGGCACACCGAGGAGTGCCGGAGCCTCGGCATCCCCTTCGCCGCCGACTACTCGCAGCAGATCGCCCGGATGGAGGGCGAGGACATCCGCACCCTGACCACGGGTGCCAAGTTCCTCTTCTCCAACGAGTACGAGCGCGAGCTCATCCTCAGCAAGACCGGCTGGACCGAGGAGGAGCTCCTCGAGCAGGTCGAGATGCGCGTCACCACGCTGGGCAAGAACGGCGTGCGGATCGAGCGCAAGGGCGAGGAGCCCATCATCGTGGGCGTCCCGCAGGAAGAAGCGCGGGTCGAACCGACCGGCGTCGGCGACGCGTTCCGCGCCGGCTTCCTCTCCGGCCTCGCCTGGGGCGTCAGCCTGGAGCGGGCCGCGCAGGTCGGCTGCATGCTGGCCACCCTCGTGATCGAGACCGTCGGCACCCAGGAGTACGAGCTGCAGCGCAGCCACTTCCTGGAGCGCTTCACCAAGGCCTACGGCCATGACGCGGCGAGCGAGGTCCAGGCCCACCTGGCCTGACCCGGCAGCACGTCTGTGAAGGGGGCACCCGGGCTGGGGGTGCCCCCCTTCACGTTTGTCCGCCCCGGAAGGGGCGCCTGGAACTGCGCGAACCCGGACACGTCGCGAACCGCAGCCGTCCCGGAATCTCCGGGGGCACACGAGGCGGAGCGCTCAGTGACGGCGGACCCGGTACGCAGTACCGTCCGCGCCGAGATACTCGTGGCCGCGCATCTGGCACCAGGCGGGGATGTCCAGCCGCGCCGCCTCGTCGTCGGCCAGCACCGTGACGATCCCGCCGCGCGGAACCTCGTCGATGACCTTCGCCAGCTCGATCACCGGCAGCGGGCAGAGCTTGCCCAGCGCGTCGACGGTGCGGTCCGCGGACTCCGGTACGTCCCTGGAGGCGGACTCCGGGGTCCTTCGTGCGGGTGATTCCCCCGGTGCGTACAGCTGTTCCCGTACGCCCGCCACCGCGTCCGGCAGCGCGGTGAGGAATCCCTCCACGCTCTCCTCCGTCGTGCCCGGCGGAAGCGAAACCCGGACATTCCCCTCCGAGAGCACGCCCATCGCCCGCAGTACGTGACTGGGCGTCAGCGTGCTTGATGTGCACGACGAACCGGACGAGACGGAGTACCCCGCGCGGTCCAGCGCGTGCAGCAGCGCCTCGCCGTCCACGTACAGACAGGAGAAGGTCACCACGTGCGGCAGCCGGTGCACCGGATCGCCCACGACCTCGGTGTCCGGGACGAGTTCCGGCACGCGGGCGCGGATCCGGTCCACCAGGGCGCGCAGCCGGGCCGCTTCGGCGTCGGCCTCGGCCCGTACCGCGCGGAGCGAGGCGGCAGCGGCCACCACCGCCGGGATGTTCTCGAAGCCGGGGGCGCGGCCCGACTCCCGTTCGTCGGCGGGTGACGGGGGAGCGAACCGGGTGCCCTTGCGTACGGCGAGAAGTCCGACTCCCGGCGGGCCGCCCCACTTGTGGGCGCTGCCGGTGAGCACGGACCAGCCGGGCTCCGGCGCGTACCAGCCCAACGACTGGGCCGCGTCGACCAGAAGAGGAACACCCGCCTCGGCGCACAGCTCCGCGACGCCGGCGACCGGCTGCACGGTGCCCACTTCGTGATTCGCGGACTGGAGACACGCGAGCGCGGTGCGGTCGCCGAGCGTCTCCGCGTACGCCTCCGGAGTCACCCGGCCCGTACGGTCCACCGGCACCTCGGCTACGGAACCGCCGCGCTGTTCGTGGGCGGCGGCCGCGTGCAGCACGGCGGAGTGCTCCACGGCCGAGTGCACCAGACGGTCGCCCGCGCGGCGCCGCCCGGCGAGGGCGCCGGCCACACCGGTGTGCAGTGCGTGGGTTCCTGACGGTGTGAAGGACAGCTCGTCGGGGCGGCAGCCGGCCGCTTCGGCCGCGCTCTCCCGCGCTGCGTCCAGCAGCAGCCGGGCGCGGCGGCCCTCGCGGTGCAGCCGGGACGGGTCCGCCCAGCCCTCGTCGAGTGCGGCGAGCAGGGCCTGGCGGGCGACGGGGTGCAGGGGAAGAGAGGAGGCGGCGTCGAAGTTCGGCACGGGGTCACGCTAGCGCGTGGGCCTGCGCGAGGGGGGGACGTGTGTTCGGGGCGCGGATGCCGCGTGCGTCAACGTATGCCTCGGGGAAGTGCCGGGCGGGTGCGGGTCACGCCGTGGCCGGGTTCGCGCAGTTCCCCGCGCCCCTCATGGGGGCACATCTCTTCTCTTCGCACCGTCAGACGGCTTGGTGGAGTGGGGCGTTCCACCCCATCGGGGTGGTGGTCGGCGCGTTAGGCACCCTCCTCGCGCGACCCAAAATCGAGTCCAGTAGGGTTTGGTCCGCATAAACATCCAAACCCCTGCCCGCGCCAGGGCCCGCGCCCGACCATACGGCCGAGCCCGGATGGGCGGGCGAGACTCTCGGGAAGGCGCTACGTGAGTCCCAACGGCCCCGACCGCTCGTCGCGGCGCCCGATGCGGCGGAAGCTGCACCAGGCGTTTGCCGCGGGCCTGGTCCTGGCGACCGCGACCGGTTGCACATATAAGGACTTCCCCCGCCTTGGTATGCCCACCCCGGTCACCGACGAGGCTCCGCGGATCCTCTCTCTCTGGCAGGGCTCCTGGGCGGCAGCGCTCGCAGTGGGCGTGCTGGTCTGGGGTCTGATCCTGTGGAGCGTTTTCTTCCACCGGCGTTCCAGGACCAAGGTAGAGGTTCCTCCGCAGACCCGGTACAACATGCCCATCGAGGCGCTGTACACCGTGGTCCCCATCATCATCGTGGCGGTGCTCTTCTACTTCACGGCCCGCGATGAGACGAAGCTCCTGGAGACCTCCAAGAAGCCGGACCACGTGGTCAACGTGGTCGGCTACCAGTGGAGCTGGGGCTTCAACTACGTGGAGAACGTGGACGGGAAGACCTCGACCTCGAACACGAACAACAAGGAACTCGACGCCATCCCGGACAGGATGACGAAGACGTTCCCGCAGGGCGCGGAAGGCGTCCACGACGTCGGTACGCCGGGCGAGCGGAACCCGCAGAACAACAACCCGGGTCCGACGCTGTGGCTGCCGAAGGGCGAGAAGGTCTCGTTCATCCTGACCTCCCGCGACGTCATCCACTCCTTCTGGGTGGTGCCGTTCCTGATGAAGCAGGACGTCATCCCCGGCCACGTCAACCGCTTCGAGGTGACTCCCAACAAGGAGGGCACCTACCGGGGCAAGTGCGCCGAACTCTGCGGCGCCGACCACTCCCGGATGCTCTTCAACGTGAAGATCGTCTCCCCGGAGCGCTACCAGAAGCACCTGGAGGACCTGGCGAAGAAGGGCCAGACCGGCTACATCCCGTCGGGTACCGCCACCACGGGCGGCGCCAAGAATGCGGAGACGAATAACCCGTGAGCATCCAAGAAGAAACCCAGGGTGCCGCCGCAGCGACAGCCGAGGCAGCACCTCAATATCCTCGAAAGAGCCCCGGCGCGGCTGTGGTCGACTGGTTGACGACCACCGACCACAAGAAGATCGGGACGCTCTACTTCGTCACCTCGTTCGTGTTCTTCTGCATCGGCGGCGTCATGGCGCTGTTCATGCGTGCCGAACTCGCCCGCCCCGGCACCCAGGTGATGTCGAACGAGCAGTTCAACCAGGCGTTCACCATGCATGGCACGATCATGCTGCTGATGTTCGCCACTCCGCTGTTCTCCGGCTTCGCCAACTGGATCATGCCGCTGCAGATCGGCTCGCCCGATGTGGCGTTCCCGCGGCTGAACATGTTCGCGTACTGGCTGTACCTCTTCGGCTCGGTCATCGCGGTGGGCGGTTTCCTCACCCCGAACGGTGCCGCGGACTTCGGCTGGTTCGCCTACTCCCCGCTCTCCGACGCGGTGCACTCGCCCGGCGTCGGCGGCGACATGTGGGTCATGGGTCTGGCGCTGTCCGGCTTCGGCACGATCCTCGGCTCGGTCAACTTCATCACCACGATCATCTGCATGCGCGCACCCGGCATGACGATGTTCCGCATGCCGATCTTCACGTGGAACGTGCTGCTCACCGGTGTGCTGGTGCTGCTGGCCTTCCCGGTGCTGGCCGCCGCGCTGTTCGCGCTGGAGGCGGACCGGAAATTCGGGGCGCATGTCTTCGACGCCGCGAACGGAGGGGCGTTGCTCTGGCAGCACCTCTTCTGGTTCTTCGGGCACCCCGAGGTCTACATCATCGCGCTGCCGTTCTTCGGCATCATTTCCGAGGTCATTCCGGTCTTCAGCCGTAAGCCGATGTTCGGCTACATCGGTCTGATCGCCGCGACGATCTCCATCGCCGGCCTTTCGGTGACGGTCTGGGCGCACCACATGTACGTGACGGGCGGCGTGCTCCTCCCGTTCTTCTCGTTCATGACGTTCCTGATCGCCGTGCCGACAGGTGTGAAGTTCTTCAACTGGATCGGCACGATGTGGAAGGGCTCACTGTCCTTCGAGACACCGATGCTGTGGACGATCGGCTTCCTGATCACCTTCACCTTCGGTGGTCTGACCGGCGTCATCCTGGCCTCGCCGCCGATGGACTTCCACGTCTCCGACTCGTACTTCGTCGTGGCGCACTTCCACTACGTGGTGTTCGGCACCGTCGTCTTCGCGATGTTCGCCGGATTCCACTTCTGGTGGCCGAAGTTCACCGGCAAGATGCTCGACGAGCGGCTCGGCAAGATCTGCTTCTGGACGCTGTTCGTCGGCTTCCACGGCACGTTCCTGGTGCAGCACTGGCTGGGCGCCGAGGGCATGCCCCGCCGGTACGCCGACTACCTGGCGGCCGACGGCTTCACCGCGCTGAACACGATCTCGACGATCAGCTCGTTCCTGCTCGGCCTGTCGATCCTGCCGTTCCTCTACAACGTCTGGAAGACCGCCAAGCACGGCAAGAAGGTCGAGGTCGACGACCCCTGGGGCTACGGCCGTTCGCTGGAGTGGGCGACCTCCTGCCCGCCGCCGCGGCACAACTTCCTCACCCTGCCGCGGATCCGCTCCGAATCCCCGGCCTTCGACCTGCACCACCCGGAGATCGCCGCGCTCGACCAGCTCGACCACGACGGCTCGGGTGACAAGGCGCTGGCCGGCAGCAAGGAGGCCGGAAAGTGAAGATCCAGGGCAAGATGTTCCTCTGGCTGGCCGTCTTCCTGCTCGCCATGGCGATCGTCTATGGCGTCTGGTCGAAGGAACCGGTCGGCACCACCGGGCTGTTCCTCGCCTTCGGACTGTCCATCATGATCGGCTACTACCTGGCGTTCACCGCACGCCGCGTGGACGCCGGCGCGATGGACAACAAGGAAGCGGACGTCGCGGACGACGCCGGCGAACTGGGCTTCTTCAGCCCGTACAGCTGGCAGCCGCTGTCGCTGGGCCTGGGCGGCGCGTTCGCCTTCCTGGGCGTGGCCGTCGGCTGGTGGCTGGTCTACGTCTCGGCGCCGCTGCTGCTCATCGGCCTGTTCGGCTGGGTTTTCGAGTACTACCACGGTGAGAACCGGACCCAGTAGGACTGTTCTTCCGCTCACGGGTCGGCCCCCGGATTCGTCCGGGGGCCGACCCGTTTGCATGCGCCCGGCGGGCCGGAACTGACGGCCCTTCATATTTTGGGCAGCATGAACCACTGGTCGAACAGATCGCGCCGCCGCCTCGCGGTGAGCGGCGCCCTGGTGCTGGCTCCCCTGACCGGTCTCACCGCGTGCGGTGGCGAGAGCTCCGATCCGCTGGCCGCCGCGCCGTACGACGCGAGCGACGCCGTCGCCGTCAGCGCGGACTCCGACGCGAAGGCGGTGGATCCGGCCAAGCCCCTCCAAGTCACCGCGAAGGGCGAGCAGGAGAAGCTCACGGACGTGACCGCCGTGGACGCGGCGGGCCGCTACCTCGACGGCGAGATGTCGGCGGACGGCCGCCGCTGGCGCTCCACGGGGCCGCTCGCCGCGGGCGTCGGATACACCGCGCGGGTCAGCACGGAGAACGAGGACGGCGAACCGGGCCGGCGCACCCTCAACTTCCGTACCAAGCCCGACGACGACAAGAAGCTGTCGGTCACCTTCGGTCCGGACAGCGGCACTTACGGCGTCGGGCAGCCCGTCACGGCCGAGCTCAGCCACAAGGTGCGGGACCCGGCACAGCGCAGGCTGGTGGAGCGCGGCCTGCGGGTGACGTCCGACCCCAAGGTCCAGGGCTCCTGGCACTGGGTGGACAGCAAGGAGCTGCACTACCGGCCGAAGGGCTACTGGCCCGCACACGCCTCTGTGCGGGTCAGCTCGAAGCTCGCGGGCATGAAGGTCCGCGACGGTCTGTACGCGGGGCCCAGCAAGCCGCTGAAGCTCCGCACGGGCGATCGCGTCGAAGCCGTCGCGGACGGCGGATCGCACGTCCTGACGCTCAAGCGGAACGGACGCACCGTCAACTCCGTGCCGATCACGACGGGAAAGGCCGGGTTCAGCACCCGTACCGGCACCAAGGTGATCCTCGGCCAGGAGTCGTTCGTGCGGATGCGCGGCGAGACGGTCGGCATCTCGGAGAACAGTTCGGAGGGTTACGACCTGCCGGTCCGCTGGGCCACGCGACTGACATGGAGCGGCGAATACGTGCACGCCGCGCCGTGGTCGGTGGGCTCACAGGGCTCGGCGAACGTGAGCCACGGCTGCACCGGCATGAGCACCGGCAACGCGCAGTCGTTCTTCGGCGCCGTACGCCCCGGGGACCTGGTCACCCACGTCAACACCGGAGGCGAGCGGATGCCCGCCTTCGGCAACGGCTTCGGCGACTGGAACATGGGCTGGAAGGAGTGGCAGGCCGGCAGCGCCCTGCACGGCGGAGCGCAGAACAGCCCCACGGACTCCGGCTCCGGAACGGGCGAGGCAGCGAAGAGCCCGTCAGGAAAGGCCGAACAGGAGGCCGCACAGGCGAGGCTGCGGCCGCAGGTGTGAGACGGGTGTGAGAGACACCTCAGGCCGGTGCGGCCGGCCGGCGCTCCCGCAGGAGCCCGGCCAGCCCGTCGGCGAGGGCCACCGGGTCGACCGGGTGCGACACCGTCGCTTCCGCCCGGCTCCAGGTGGCCAGCCAGGCGTCCTGCGGGCGGCCGATGAGCAGCAGCACGGGCGGGCACTGGAAGATCTCGTCCTTGATCTGCCGGCACACCCCCATACCGCCCGCGGGCGCCGACTCGCCGTCCAGGACGCAGACATCGACCTCGTACTCCTCCAGGGCGCTCAGCACCGCGGGGAGAGTGGCGCATTCGAGATACGTGAGAGGGACCGGGTCCGCGCCCGGAGCGCTTCGCGCCAGGGAGGTGCCTCCTGCGAGCCGGACCTGCTCGCGGGTGTCGGCGTTGTCGCTGTAGACCAGCACCGTGGCGGTCGGCTGCATCGTTCCTCCGCGTCATCGGGGTCGGGAAGTGGATGCTACTCCTTCCGACGGTCCGTCAACACCGGTTCGTACGCCCTGAGGATGACCCGTTTGAGCTGGACAGCGGGGGCCAACACACCGAACGGGACCCCCCGAAGTGAGGCCGGGATAAGCGACCGACATAATGTCGGTCGTGGCGACAGCAACAGCAGTAGAAACCGGGCACGCGCACCCGTCGGTCAATCGACCGAACCTCACCAGCGTCGGAACCATCATCTGGCTGAGTTCCGAGCTGATGTTCTTCGCGGCCCTCTTCGCGATGTACTTCACCCTGCGATCGGTGACGGGAGCCGACTACTGGAAGGAACACGCCGATGCGCTGAATCTTCCGTTCTCGGCGACGAACACCACGATCCTGGTGCTCTCCTCACTCACCTGCCAGCTCGGCGTGTTCGCCGCCGAGCGCGGGGACGTGAAGAAGCTCCGGGCCTGGTTCGCGCTCACCTTCGTCATGGGTGCCGTCTTTATCGGCGGTCAGGTCTTCGAGTACACGGAACTGGTCCTGAAGGACGGCCTCACGCTGTCCTCGAATCCGTACGGGTCGGTGTTCTACCTGACCACCGGTTTCCACGGGCTCCACGTGACAGGCGGCCTGATCGCGTTCCTGCTCGTACTGGGCAGGACCTACGCGGCCAAGAGGTTCACTCACCAGCAGGCCACTGCAGCCATCGTCGTGTCCTATTACTGGCACTTCGTCGATGTCGTCTGGATCGGCCTCTTCGCCACGATCTACCTGATCAAGTAGCTCACGGGCGACGGCAGGCCCGCACAGCGCGGGCCGGGGCCGCAGAAGACACAGCCAGAAGCATCGACGCAGAAGATCCTGACACCGGGGTAATCCGTGAAAAAGCTCTCCGCACGACGGCGCCATCCGCTGGCGGCGCTCGTCGTCCTAATCTTCGCGCTGGCGGCCACCGGGGGGCTGTACGCCGCGCTTGCTCCCGCCGGCGAGGCGAAGGCCGACCCGGAGAAGTCGAGCCAGTCCCTCGCCATCCAGGAGGGCAAGAAGCTCTACGACGTCGGCTGCTCCTCCTGCCACGGAACCGGCGGCCAGGGGACCAGTGACGGTCCGAGCCTCACCGGCGTGGGCGCGGCGGCGGTCGACTTCCAGGTCGGCACCGGCCGCATGCCGATGCAGCAGCAGGGCGCCCAGGCGCCGAAGAAGAAGAAGGTCTACAGCCAGGACGAGACCAACCAGCTTGCGGCGTACGTCGCTTCGCTGGGTTCCGGTCCGGCTCAGCCCACCAAGGAGCAGTACGACCCCAACGGGGCCGACATCGCCAAGGGCGGCGAACTGTTCCGTACGAACTGCGCCCAGTGCCACAATTTCACCGGCAAGGGTGGCGCGCTGACACACGGTAAGTTCGCGCCCAGCCTCGAGAATGTGGATCCCAAGCACGTCTACGAGGCCATGCAGACGGGCCCGCAGAACATGCCCTCCTTCCCCGACAGCACGCTGACGGCGAAGGACAAGAAGGACATCGTCGCTTACATGCACACGGTGAACAGTGAGAAGACGGAGCACCCCGGTGGCTTCAACCTCGGTGGCCTCGGCCCTGTGGCCGAAGGCATGTTCGCCTGGGTCTTCGGCATCGGTGCGATGGTAGGCGTCGCCGTCTGGGTCGCAGCTCGGACCGCAAAGGCCAAGAAGTCATGAGTAGCCAGACTGGATCACACGAGAACGTGTCAGACGAGAACCTGCCGCACGGGCAGGCCGACGCTCACGGCGCGGTGACGGTGAAAGACGATCCGTTCGCCGATCCCGGAGTCCCGCCGCACGAGCACCGCGTGCAGGACATCGACGAGAAGGCCGCACGGCGCTCCGAGCGCACGGTGGCCCTGCTCTTCACGGTGTCCATGCTGGCCACCATCGGCTTCATCGCCTGCTTCGTGGCCTTCCCCGTCGAGAAGATCATCACGGTCTGGCCGCTGGGCAACATCAGCGCGCTGAACTTCTCCCTCGGCGTCACCCTCGGCATCGCCCTCTTCTGCATCGGCGCCGGCGCGGTCCACTGGGCCCGCACGCTGATGTCCGACGAGGAGATGGTCGACGAGCGGCACGCCGTCGCGGCGGAGCCCGAGGTCCGCGAGAAGGTCATGGCGGACTTCCGGCAGGGCGCGAAGGAGTCGCAGCTCGGCCGCCGGAAGCTCATCCGCAACACGATGTTCGGCGCGATGGCCATGGTGCCGCTCTCCGGCCTCGTCCTGCTGCGTGACCTCGGGCCGCTGCCCGAGGACAAGCTGCGGCACACGGCGTGGACCAAGGGCAAGATGCTCATCAACGAGAACACCAAGGAGCCGCTCCGGCCCGAGGACATCACGGTGGGCTCGCTCTCCTTCGCCTGGCCCGAGGGGCTCGACGAGCACGACGAGGAGTTCCAGACCGAGATCGCCAAGGCCGCCCTGATGATCGTCCGGCTCGAGCCGAAGGACATCAAGGACAAGCGCGAACTCGACTGGTCGCACGAGGGCATCGTCGCGTACTCGAAGATCTGCACGCACGTCGGCTGCCCGGTCAGCCTGTACGAGCAGCAGACGCACCACGTGCTCTGCCCCTGCCACCAGTCGACGTTCGACCTGTCCGACGGTGCGCGAGTCATCTTCGGCCCGGCCGGTCACCCGCTGCCGCAGCTGAAGATCAGCGTCAACAAGGACGGTTACCTCGAAGCGCTGGGCGACTTCGAGGAGCCCGTCGGTCCGGCCTTCTGGGAGCGCGGATGAGTACTGCAACCGACAGCACCGCTACCAAGCGGCAAGCGCCCGCAGGTGAGCGGGTCGCTGACTGGGCCGACGGCAGGCTTGGCATCTACAGCCTCGCCAAGGCCAACATGCGCAAGATCTTCCCGGACCACTGGTCCTTCATGCTGGGTGAGGTCGCGCTCTACAGCTTCATCATCATCATCCTGACCGGCGTCTATCTGACGCTGTTCTTCCACCCGTCGATGAACGAGGTGGAGTACCACGGCGCCTACGTGCCGCTGCAGGGTGTGAAGATGTCCGAGGCGTTCGCCTCCACGATGGACATCAGCTTCGACGTGCGCGGTGGTCTGCTCGTACGGCAGATCCACCACTGGGCCGCGCTGATCTTCCTCGCGGCGATGTTCGTGCACATGATGCGCGTGTTCTTCACGGGCGCGTTCCGCAAGCCGCGTGAGATCAACTGGCTGTTCGGCTTCCTGCTGTTCGTGCTGGGCATGTTCACCGGCTTCACCGGCTACTCCCTCCCGGACGACCTGCTGTCCGGCACCGGTGTCCGGTTCATGGAAGGCGCCATCCTGTCGGTGCCCGTGATCGGCACCTACATCTCGATGTTCCTGTTCGGCGGGGAGTTCCCGGGCCACGACTTCGTTGCGCGGTTCTTCTCCATCCACGTACTGCTGCTGCCCGGCATCATGCTGGGCCTGCTGGTGGCGCACCTGATCCTGGTCTTCTACCACAAGCACACGCAGTTCGCGGGTCCCGGCCGTACGAACAAGAACGTGGTCGGCATGCCCCTGCTGCCGGTCTACATGGCCAAGGCGGGCGGCTTCTTCTTCCTGGTCTTCGGCGTCATCGCGGTCATCTCGGCGGCGTTCACGCTGAACCCCATCTGGGACATCGGCCCCTACCGGCCCGACCAGGTCTCCACGAACGCGCAGCCCGACTGGTACATGGGCTTCTCCGAGGGCCTCATCCGGTTCATGCCGGGCTGGGAGGTCAATCTGTGGGGCCACACGCTGGTACTGGGCGTGTTCATCCCGCTGATCATCTTCCCGCTGGTGCTGGTCGCGATCGCGGTCTACCCGTTCATCGAGTCCTGGGTGACCGGCGACAAGCGCGAGCACCACATCGCCGACCGTCCGCGGAACGCGCCGACCCGGACCGCCTTCGGTGTGGCCTGGATCAGCTGGTACTTCGTGCTGCTCGTCGGCGGCGGCAACGACCTGTGGGCCACGCACTTCCACCTGTCGCTGAACGCCATCACGTACTTCGTGCGCATCGGCTTCTTCGTGGTGCCGATCGTGACGTTCATCGTGACGCGCCGGATCTGCATGGGCCTGCAGCGGAAGGACAAGGAGAAGGTGCTGCACGGACGCGAGTCCGGCATCATCAAGCGCCTGCCGCACGGTGAGTTCGTCGAGATCCACGAGCCGCTCTCGCAGGAGGCGCTGCACACCCTCACCGCACACGAGCAGGTCAAGCCGCACGAGATCGGCCCGATGACGGACGAGAACGGCGTCAAGCGGAAGGTCTCCCGCAAGGAGAAGCTGCGCGCCAAGCTGTCCAAGGGCATGTACGGCAAGCAGACCCAGGTCGAGAAGCCATCGGCCGAGGAGTACAAGGAGATCACCAGCGGCCACGGCCACCACTGATCACCTCAAAACCGGCCGCTGCGCCGGGCTGATACGCCACACACGAGGGCCGGGTTCCCGCGGGAGCCCGGCCCTTCGGCGTACCCGGGGGTCGATAAGGTGGGGGCCGAATCCGTCCTATCGCCAGGAGTGATCCGTATGAGCGCTGTTACCCCCGCCGGAGGCGACACCGCGGCGGCGCACACCTGGCCGGACGTGCTGAGTGCCCTGCTGGCGGGCGAGAACCTGAGCGAACACGCGACGGCGTGGGCGATGGACCGCATCATGCGGGGCGAGGCGAGCGACGCGCAGGTCGCCGGGTTCGCGGTGGCGCTGCGCGCCAAGGGCGAGACCGTCGAGGAGATCTCCGGTCTGGTCGACGCGATGTACGCGCACGCCAACACCATCGAGGTGCCCGGCCCTTCGGTCGACATCGTCGGCACGGGCGGCGACCGGGCCAAGACCGTCAACATCTCCACCATGTCGGCGATCGTCGTCGCGGGCACCGGTGCGAAGGTCGTCAAGCACGGCAACCGCGCCTCCTCCAGCGCCAGCGGCGCCTCGGACGTACTGGAGAGGCTCGGCGTCAATCTGGAACTGACGCCCGCGCGGGTCGCGGAGGTCGCGGCCGAGGCCGGCATCACCTTCTGCTTCGCGGTGAAGTTCCACCCGTCGCTGCGCCATGTGGCCACGGCGCGGAGGGAGTTGGGTGTGCCCACGCCCTTCAACTTCCTCGGCCCGCTCACCAACCCGGCCCGGGTCCGGGCGCAGGCCACCGGCGTCGCCGACGCGCGGATGGCCCCGATCATCGCGGGGGTCCTCGCGAAGCGCGGCTCCTCGGCGCTGGTCTTCCGCGGCGACGACGGCCTGGACGAGCTGACGACCACCGCGACCTCCACGGTGTGGGTGGTACGGGACGGCGCCGTCCGCGAAGAGCCCTTCGACCCGCGGGACGTGGGCATCGGGCTGGTGCCCGTCGAGGCGCTGCGGGGCGCGGACGCGGCGTACAACGCGGAGGTCGCCCGCCGGCTGCTGGACGGCGAGGAGGGCCCCGTACGCGAGTCGGTGCTGCTCAACTCGGCTGCCGCGCTGGTGGCCCTGGACCCCACGGACGCCTCGCTGACGGAGCAGATCCGCGCCGCGCTGCCGCGTGCCGCGGAGTCCGTCGACTCGGGCGCGGCGAAGGCGGCGCTGGAGCGCTGGGTGCAGGCCAGCAACGCCTGAGAGCAGGGGTTTTCTGTACGGTCCGCCGCCGGGGCTGCGAGGCTCGGCGGCGGACCGGTACGAGAGAGAGGGCAGGGAATGAGTGAGCGCAGGGCCCGGATCGCCGTCGTGACGGGGGCCAGCAGCGGGATCGGGGCGGCCACCGCGGTGCAACTCGCCGAGCAGGGCTACGAGGTGGTGCTCGGCGCGCGGCGCGCGGACCGCCTGGAGCAGGTCGCCGGGAAGTGCGGCGGGCGCGCGGAGACCCTCGACGTGACCGACCCCGCGTCGGTCGAGGCGTTCTGCGCCACCGTCGAGCGCTGCGACCTGCTCGTCAACAACGCGGGCGGCGCGCTCGGTACGGACCCCGTCGCGGAGGCCGACGAGGACGACTGGCTGGCCATGTACGAGGCGAACGTGCTGGGCACGCTGCGGATGACCAAGGCGCTGCTGCCGAAGCTGATCGCCTCGGGGAACGGCCAGGTCATCACGGTCGGCTCGCTCGCGGGCCAGGAGCCGTACCCGGGCGGCGCCGGCTACAACGCGGCGAAGCACGCCGTGACGGCACTGACGAAGGTGCTCCGCAAGGAGATGCTGGGGCAGCCGGTGCGGGTGTGCCAGATCGATCCGGGGCTGGTGCGCACGGAGTTCGCGCTGGTGCGCTTCGACGGCGACGAGGAGAAAGCGGACAAGGTGTACGAGGGGATGACTCCGCTGACGGCCGAGGACATCGCCGAGTGCGTGGGCTGGGTGGCGTCCCGGCCCAGCCGCGTGAACATCGACTCGATGCTCGTACTGCCCCGGGACCAGGCCTCCGCACAGGCCGTGCACCGCACACCGCAGGACTGAACCCCGGGGCGGGACTGCCTGGTTGACGCGGTGCAATGTGAACGCAGCACTGTGGCAATCCTGCGAAACAGCGGCTCAACACTGTTGTGGAATCGTCGGCTCCGGGGTGCGGACTGTGCCCCGGAGCCGACGACGAGGATGGGGCAGTGGCGGTAGAGGACACGGCAACGGACCGTGCGGGCAAGGCTGCTGACGGTACGTCGGCCGCCGGGCCCGGGGAGCTCCGCGCCGGCCTGAAACGCCGGCACATGAATCTGATCGCGCTCGGCGGGGTCATCGGCGCCGGGCTGTTCGTCGGCAGCGGCGTGGTGATCGGCTCCACCGGTCCTGCCGCGGTGGTCTCGTTCCTGATCGCCGGAGCGCTCACCGTACTGATCATGCGGATGCTCGCCGAGATGACGGTGGCCCGGCCCGCAGTGGGCTCCTTCTACATCCACGTACGGGAGATGCTGGGGCGCCGCGCGGGCTTTCTGACGGGCTGGCTGTACTGGTACTTCTTCGTGATCGTGGTCGCGGTGGAGGCCGTCGCCGGCGGCCGGATCATCCAACTGTGGCTGCCGGGCGCCCCGTTGTGGGCCGTGAGCCTGGTGCTGATGGTGCTGCTGACGGCGACCAACATGGTCTCGGCCCGCTCGTACGGCGAGTTCGAGTACTGGTTCTCCTCGATCAAGGTCGCCGCGATCGTGGTGTTCCTGTTCCTCGGCGCGCTGTGGCTGCTCGGCTGGTGGCCGGACGCGCAGGGCGGCGTGGGGCCTCTGACCGCACACGGCGGGTTCGCGCCCATGGGGATCGGCGCCGTGCTGGCGGCCGTGGTGCCGTGCATCGGCTTCTTCACCGGCGCGGAGATCGTCACCATCGCGGCGGCCGAATCGGCCGAGCCCGAACGGGCGGTGGCGAACGCGATGCGCTCCATCATCCTGCGCGTCGTCGCCTTCTACGTGCTGTCCGTGTTCATCGTGGTGGCGGCCGTGCCGTGGGACGCGAAGGCCATCGAGGTCAGCCCGTACGGCGCGGTCCTCGACAGGCTGGGCGTGCCGGCGGTGTCCACCGTGATGAACGCGATCGTGCTGACGGCCGTGCTGTCCTGCCTCAACTCGGCGCTCTACACGTCCTCGCGGATGCTGTTCGCGCTGACCCGGAACGGCGACGCGCCGCAGGGCTTCACCCGGCTGAGCGCGAGCGGGGTGCCGCGCAGGGCGCTGCTCGCCGGTACGGTCGTCGGCTTCGCCTCGGTGGTGGCGGCGTGGGCCTCGCCGGACGTGGTGTTCCAGTTCCTCATCAACTCCTACGGCGCGGTCGCGCTGTTCGTGTATCTGCTGATCGCGTTCGCGCAGGTGCGGATGCGGCGCCGGCTGGAGCGGACGGAACCGGAGCGGCTGACGCTGAGGATGTGGCTGTTCCCCTGGCTGAGCTGGGCCACGATCGCCGGCATGGCCGCGGTGATCCTCGCCATGGCGTTTCTGCCGGACAGCAGACAGCAGTTCTGGATCAGCCTGCTGACGGTGGCGGTGGTGCTGGTGGCGTACGAGATCCGGCGGCGGCGCGGGGCGGACGGGCAGGCGTGAGGAGCCCGGCCGCTCGCCGGACCGCGTGCGGTCAGGGCGCGATCGCGGCCTCCACGTCGGTGAGCATGCCGTCGATGCCCGCGACGAGTTCGGCGAGGACCGTCTCGTCGGCCACCAGCGGCGGCGACACCATGATCATGCAGCCGCCGCGGTCGTCGCCGCGCAGCAGCACTCCCGTACGGCGGAAGGCCGCCGGCAGCACCTCGCGCAGCACCCGCCGTGCCTCGTCCGCGCCGAGTTCGCGGCCCGTGTGCCGGTCCGCCATCAGGTCCACCGCGTAGAAGAAGCCGGTGCCGCGGATCTCCTTCACGCACCGGTGGCTGTCGTGCAGCGCGTCAAGTCCCTTGCGCAGTACGGGAGCCCGCTCCCGTACGCCCGCGATCACGTCCTCCGCCGCCATGGCGCGCAGCGTCGCCGCCGAGACGGCGGTGGCCGCCGGGTGGCCGCCCCAGGTCGCGCCGTGCGTGAAGGCGCCGGCGGGGGAGTCCGCGAGGGCCGCGGCCAGCGGCTCGCGCAGGATCACGCCGCCCAGCGGCTGATAGCCGGACGTCGCCCCCTTGGCGAAGGTGATCAGGTCGGGCACCACGTCGAAGGCCACACTGCCGAACCACTCGCCGAGCCGCCCGAATCCGCAGATCACCTCGTCGGCGACGAGCAGGATGCCGTGCCGGTCGCAGATGCGGCGCAGTTCCCGCCAGTAGCCGTGCGGCGGTACGAGCGCCCCGTTGGCGTTCTGCACGGGCTCCGCGACGAGCGCGGCGATCGTCTCCGGGCCCTCCTCGGCGATGACCCGCTCGATGGCCCGTACCGGCTCCAGCGCGTCCGCGGGGCCGCAGTCGCCGGTCAGGCCCAGGGTGTTGGGGACGTGCCGGAACCCTTCGAGGAGCGGCCCGAACGGCTCGCGCAGGTGCGGGACCCCGGTGACGGAGAGCGCGCCGAGCGTGGTGCCGTGGTAGGCCATGTGCCGGCTGATCACCTTCGTACGCTCCGGGGCGCCCTGGCTGCGGTGGTACTGGCGGGCGAACTTCACGGCGCTCTCGACCGCTTCGGAACCGGAGTTGACGAAGAAGACGGTCTCCAGGTCGCCCGGCGCCCGCTCCGCGATGAGCCGCGCCGCCTCGATGGCGGGCGGATGCGCGGCGCCCCAGTTGTGCGTGAAGGAGAGGGTGCGCAGCTGCGCGTACGCGGCGTCGGCCAGGTCGGCGCGGCCGTGCCCGAGGTTGACGCAGAACAGCCCGGAGAGGCCGTCGAGCCAGCGGCGCCCCTCCACGTCGTACAGGTGACAGCCCTCGCCCCGTTCCATGACGGGGAGTTGAGGGGAGCGCCAGGCCTCGGCCCGGGTGAAGTGCGGGGCGAGATGACGGCGCGCCCGGGCGCGGAGCTCGTCGGGGGAGGTGCGCTGTTCGGGGGAGGTGCGCTGTGCACTGCTCACGGTGCCTCCTGTGCCGGGGGACGGCGGAGGGCGGGTACGGGGCGTACCGGCCCGGTAGGGAGAGCGTGCGGCCCGCGGGACGGAGAAATGAAGAGCCGGGCACGGGAGCGGGCCCGGGGCAAGACGATTACGCGGCGCGCTCACCGGCGATCTGCCGGGCGGCGCGCACCAGTTGCGCGTTGTCCCGTACGGGGGAGCCGTCCGGGTCCCGCAGCACGTCCTCCAGCCCGATCCGGGTCGCCAGGCCGCGCTCCGCGGCGAGCCGCAGCACCTCCCAGGCGCCGCCGTCCTCGCCGTGCAGCAGCACCGTGCACTGCGGGACGGCCTCGTCGATGTCCGCCAGCAGCCGGCCGGCCGTCTCCGCCGCGGTGTCCGCCCCGGTGTCGGTGACCTCGGCCAGCACCCGCAGTACGTGCCCCGTGCCGGGCCAGGCGCGGAACCTCTCGACCGCGTCCGTCCCCGACCACAGGCCGGCCTCCACGCCGACCCCGCGCTGCAGCAGCGCCTCCGCGACGAGCCCGGCCCCCTCCTCGTGCCAGTTCACCGACGCGTGGTCCGGCAACACCGTCCAGGACCGGACGAGTTCGGCCCGCTCCCGCGCGTCCGGCACGGCCCACGCCCCCGTGGTCACCCCGACCGGCACGCCCGGCGCCAGGGCCCGTACGGCCGTGACCGCCGTCGCCACGTACACCGGCTCCAGTGTGTCCTCGCCGTCGTGGTTCCTCGGGTGGAGATGTACGTCCCCGGCCCCCGCCGCGACGGCGTCGGCCGCTGCCGCCGCCAACTCCTCCGGATGGACGGGAACTTCCGGGCACTCCGTACGGCTCCGCGCGCCGTTCAGACAGACCTGCAGCATGACGCGAGCATCTCAGGCGGGACCGGCATCTCACTGCACCGGATCAGGCCGTACCTCGCCGCTCGGGTCCGGCCGTACCTCACCGCACGGGGTCCGGCCGTACCTCCGCCCACACCTTCTTGCCGCCGCCCGCCGTCCTCGCGAACCCCAGCCCCGCGGCCGCCTCGCGCAGCATCCACAGGCCGCGCCCGCTCTCCGCCGTCCAGTCCGGCTCGGTGACCACCGGCAGTTGCGACGATCTGTCCTCGACCACCACGTACACCGCTCCCGCCGCGCGGGTCAGCTCCAGCACGCAGCGGGGGTCCGCGACATGCCGGTGCACATTGCTGAGCAGCTCCGTGACGGCCTGCAGCACGAGGTCCCGCACCCGGTCGGGCTGCGCCCACGCTCTTATGGCCTGCACGGCCAGCCTGCGGAAGTGCGCGATCTCTTCGAGGCGCACGGTCAACGACCAGGTGAACGTGGACTGCTGGGGCACTTCGGCCCGGTCGGCGACAGCCATGACGCGCCTCCTGCCGTGTGTCGCGATGCGCATACGCTGGCCTGAACCGAGGGGTCCGGACAAGCGATACAGCTAAGAATTGCGCTTCGCGGGATTTCTTTCATTCGATGGGGTGAATACCGGGGTGTCCTTCCTCCACCTGCGCAAAACTGATGCGAGGCCAGGCAGGAGGAACACATGGGCGTTCTCGCACAACGCACCGCCCGGCGACGGAAGTTGGGTTCGGAGCTGAAGGCGCTGCGCGTCGCCGCGCAGGTCCCCCCGGACCGGGCGGCCCGGCGCATCCACGGCGACAACTCGAAGATCAGCCGCATCGAGAAGGGCCGCCAGCGCATCACCCGGCTCGAACTGGACGCGCTGCTGGAGCTGTACGGGGTGGGGGACACGAAGCTCCGCGAGGGCCTGGTGCTGCTCTCCTCCGAGGCGCGGCGGCGCAGTTGGTGGCGGCAGTACGGCGATCTGCTGAACTCCTCGTTCCAGGAGGCCCTGGACATGGAGAGCGACGCGGCGCAGATCTGCGCGTTCCAGCCGCTGCTGATCCCCGGCCTGCTGCAGACGGAGGAGTACGCCACGGCCGTCATCCGCGAGTTCCCCGACGGGGGCGGCAAGGACCTGGACTCGTACGTGGCGCTGCGGATGGGCAGACAGAAGATCTTCCAACGGGACGAACCCCTGCACTACGTCTGTGTACTGACGGAGAACACCCTGCGCCAGGAGGTCGGCGGCCCGGGGGTGATGGCCGCCCAGCTGCGGCACCTGAAGGAGGTGAACAGTCCGCCGCACCGCACGATCCAGGTCATCCCCTACGCCCAGGGGGCGCACATCGGGCTCGCGGGCGGCTTCACCCTCTATGCCTACCCGCACCCCATGGACCTGGACGTCGTGGGCATCGAATACTTGGACGGCGGGCTGTATCTGGAGGAGGAGGGCCCTGTCGCCCGCTATCGCATGGTCTTCGACCAGCTCCGGTCGGCCGCTCTGTCGGCACGGCAGTCCATGGAGCTGATCTCCCGTGCGGAGAGGGAGATCGGCACCCGGTGAGAGGTGTACTGATGATGTCCTGCGCGCTCCCTGAGGCGAGTTGGCGGAAGTCCTCCTACAGCAGCGACGCGAACGGCAGTTGCGTCGAGTGGCAGCGGGCCGGTGCGGGCGCGGTGGCCGTACGGGACTCCAAGTCGCCCTCGCTGGGCGCCTTCCGGTTCACCGCCGGCGCCTGGGACGCCTTCCTGGACGGGGTCAAGTCCGGCCGGCTGGAGGGCTGACGGCCGGACCGGCTGGACTCATCCGAACCGCCGGTACTGGATCTGTGCCCTCCCGCCCCCGTGCGCCCACCATGGTGTGCCCGCCGCACCCGGCCGCACGCCAAGGGAGAGGGACCGCCCATGCCCGCACGCACCCCACCGCAGCCCGAACCGGCATCCGAGCCCGCCGACTTCGTCGCCCTCGGCGGCACCGTGCTCACCCTCGACCCGGCCGGGCGCCGGGCCACGGCGCTGGCCGCCCGGGACGGCCGGATCACCGCGATCGGCGGCGACCGGGAGATCGCCGCGCTCGCCGGGCCCGGCACCGAGGTGCTGGAACTGGACGGCCGTACCGCGCTGCCCGGCTTCGTGGAGTCGCACAACCACCCCGTCTTCTTCGGCTTCGCGCTCGCCGCGCCCCTCGACGCGGGCTCCCCGCCCAACGACCGGATCGCCGACATCGTGGAACGGCTCGCCGCCGTCGTACGGGACACCCCGCGCGGTGACTGGGTGCGCGGCTACCGCTACGACCACACCCTGCTCGCCGACCGGCGGCACCCCACCCGGCACGACCTGGACCCGGTGTCGCCCGCGCACCCCGTGGTGCTGACGCACGTCACCGGGCACTTCTGCGTCGCCAACTCGGCGGCTCTGCGGCTGATCGGCGTCACCGACGACTCTCCCGACCCGCCCGGCGGCCGTATCGAACGCGACGCCTCCGGCGCCGCCACGGGCGTGCTCACCGAGACGGCGGCCTTCCTCGTCAACTCGAAGCTGCCGCAGCCGGACGAGGAGACCGTCGCCGACGCGCTGCGGCTCGCCGACCGCGAGTACCTGGCCAACGGGATCACCACCGTGCACGACACCGGCACCGGACTGTTCGGCGGCCCCGGCGAACTCGCCCTCTACCGGCGGCTGTCGGCGAGCGGCGAGCTGCGTACCCGGATCCGCAGCTATCTCGCGCACCAGGCGTTCGCCACCGAAGACGGACGGATGCCGCCGGCCGCCGAGCTCGCCGCGGCGGACGACGACCGGTTCCGGATCACCGGCGTGAAGATCATCGCCGATGGGAGTCTGCAGGGGCAGACGGGCTGCCTCGCCGAGGGCTATCACTGCGCCCCGGACGAGCACGGCATGCTCCTCCAGCCGCCGGACAAGCTGGCCACGATGATCGCCGACGTGGACGCCGCGGGCTGGCAGGCAGCCGTGCACGGCAACGGGGACGCGGCGATCGAGGCCATCGTCGACGCGTACCGGCGCGTGGACAGTTCCGTGCGGCGGCACCGGATCGAGCACTGCCAGACCGTACGCGAGGACCAGCTGGACAGGATGGCCGAACAGGGCGTCCTCGCCTCGTTCTTCGTGAAGCACGTCTACTACTGGGGCGACGGCCACCGCGATCTGTGGCTCGGCCCCGACCGGGCCCGGCGCATCAGCCCCCTGGTCTCCGCACGCCGCCGCGGCATCGTGTACGGGCTGCACTCCGATACGCCCGTCACCCCCGTGCCGCCGCTGGAGGGCATCTGGTGCGCGGTCGCGCGCAGGACGCGCGACGGGCATCTGCTCGGTCCGGAACAGGCCGTCGACGTGGCCGACGCGCTGCACGCCTACACCGCGGGCGCCGCGTATCTCGCGGGCGACGAAGAGCACACCGGGACGCTGGAGACCGGCAAACTCGCCGACCTGACCGTGCTGTCCGCCGACCCGACGGCCGTACCCGCCGACGCGCTGCGCGACCTGCGGGTGGAGGCCACCGTCGTGGGCGGACGTGTCGCCTGGTCCGCCGGTGAGCCGGTACAGAGGGTGGGAGGTTCCGCCGCATGAGCGTCCCGCACCAGCACACCGGTACGGCGGGGCACCCGGAGCGTCCGGTGCGCCCGGAGGTGAACGCGTCCCGGCGGATCCGCAGTTGGCCCAGCGTCGTGATCGGCTTCGGCGTTCCGGCACTCGCCCTGCTCGGCGGCGTCTTCGCACTGTCGGGAACCGGCACACGTGTGCTCGGTCTGCCCGTGCTCTACCTGTGGGTCTTCTGCTGCTTTCCGCTGACCACCCTGTGCCTGTGGGCGAGCTGGCACGTCTTCGACAGGCCGTACTACCGCGAAGCCGAGGGGACCGCGGACCAGCCGACGGCGCAGTCCGCAGGACAGTCCGCAGGGCAGTCCGCGGCGAAGGGAGACCTGTGATGGTGGCCGCGATCGTCGCCGTCGTGCTGGCCGGCGCCATGCTGCTCGCGCTGCTCGCGGGCCGCATCGGCAAGGGCGGCGAAATCTCCGAATTCCTCGTCGGCGGGCGGTCGTTCCCCGCCTGGCTGATCTACTTCCTCGCCGTCGGCGAGGTCTACAGCATCGGCGCCATGATCGGTTTCCCGAGCGGCGTGTACGCGGAGGGCGCCTCGTCCGCCGTCTGGTTCATGGGCTACATCCTGCTCGCCTACGCCCTCGGCTACTTCCTCGCCCCGCTGGTGTGGAGGGCCGGCCGGCAGTACGACGCGATGACCGTGCCGGAGCTGTTCGGCCGGCACTTCCGCAGCCGCGCCGTCGAAGTCGTCGCCGCCGTCACCATCCTGGTGGCCCTGATCCCCTGGGGGCAGTACCAGTTCATCGGTCTGCGCACCGTGCTCGGCGCGCTCGGCATGCACCTCACCCCGCTGCAATGCGTGATCGCCGCCGGGCTGCTCGGCTTCCTGTACGTGGCCGTGTCCGGCGTGCGCTCGCCCGCGTTCGTGTCCGTGCTCAAGGACATCCTCATGGTGTTCGGCGTGGTGGCCGTCGGACTGGCCGCCGTTCTCGCGGCCGGCGGGGTGGAGGAGGTCACAGGAGCGCACGCCGTGCCGCTGCCGAGCGTCACACTGGCCGGTCACGAACTGACGTACACGCTGACCACCATCGTCTTCCAGGCCGTCGTGTTCTACCTCGGCTTCGGCTCCGCCTACATCTTCCCCGCCAAGTCCGAGTCGGCGGTGAAGAGTTCCACGGTCTGGATGCCGCTCTACATGCTGATGTTCCCCTTCCTCGTCCTCGCCTCCTACTGGGCGCTGGGCAAGTATCCGGATCTCAAGGACCCCAACACGGTTTTCCTCAGGGCGGCCCGGGAACTGCTGCCCGACTGGCTCGTCGGACTCGTCGCGGCCGGCGCCGCACTGAGCGGGGTGCTCGTGCTCGCGGTGACCGCGCTCAACGCCGGCGGCGTCGTCACCCGCACCCTGATACGGCGCGCGCGGCCCGCAGTGCAGCGGCGCGCCTCCACCCTCATCGTGGGCGGCTTCATCGTGCTCGCGGCCGTGCTCACGCTGTACGCGTCGGCCCTCATGCTGACCGTGCTCAACCTCACGTACATGCTGCTGGCGCAGCTGGTGCCGGGATGGCTCTCCGTCCTGTGGTGGCGGCGTACCTCCGCCGCCGGCGTCGCCTGCGGCATGCTGGCCGGCCTCGTGACAGCCGTCACGCTCTATCTGCGGGGCGACGAACTGGGCGGCGTGAACCCCGGGTTGGTGTCCGTCGGCGTCAATCTGGCCGTGCTCGGCGTGTGGACGGTGCTGCGGCCCGCCGCTCCCCGGGAGCCGGTCGCCTTCCTCGGCGTACGGCGGACGGAGGCTCCCGCGGGAGACCGGCACGCCGGCGGGGAGCCCGCCGGCGAGGAGGCCGGCCTCACGGAGGGGTCCACTGTGTGACGGGGCTCCTTTTGACGGTAACGCGTCGTCAACCTGTGCCTGACAATGTGTTGTCGGGGAACGTCGTTCAGCGACGGACAAAGGGGAGGGGACGCCATATGGAGGACCATTTGAGCTCGCTCGACGCGGCCTTCTGGGGGCTGGAGTCGAGGGAGGCACCACTGCGCCTGGGGGCGCTCGCGCTGTTCGGGCCGAGCGCGGACACCGGTACGGAGGAGGACCTGGCAGGGCTGCTCGCCGAACGGGCCATGGAACTGCCGCGGTTGCGGCAGTCCGTACAGCACGGCTGGAACCCGTTCGACGGGCCGCGCTGGCGGGACGTGCCGTACTTCGACGCACGGTTCCACGTTCACGTACGGCGCGTCGCCGACGCTGCCGCACTGCGCGAAGCGCGGCTGCTGGAGGGGGAGTCGGCGCTGGCCGCGGGAGGGGACACGGAACGCGGGGCACCGCCGTGGCGGCTGCACGTCTTCTCCACGGGACGGCCCGCCGAGGACGGTTTCGCCCTGCTGGCGGAGTTCCACCACGCGGCCGTCGACGGGCTGCGCGCCATGGAACTGGGCGCCGCCCTGTTCGACCCGCTGGAGCGGAGCCGGCGGCGCACCCCGACGGCCTCCGTGCCCGCCCCCGCGTCCGAGGAGGCGGAGGCGTCCGGGGGGCCGGGAATGCTGTCCGGGCTGCTCGGTCTGGCCGACCCGCGGCGCGCCGTCGGCGCCCTGCGCGGACTGCCCGGGCAGGCGCGCCGGACCCGCAGGGCCGCCGAGATAGCGGCCTCCGTCGGATCCGCCGCCGTCGGCAACGCCCTGCATCCGCACGCCAGTCCGCTGCACGCGCCGGCCGGACGGCGGGCGTTCGCCTTTCCGACGCTCCCGTTGGACGCGGTGCACCGGATACGCAAGACACACGGCGGCACGGTCAACGATGTCCTGCTGGCCGTCCTGTCGTCGGCGCTGCGCGGCTGGCTGCTCGCCGCGGGGCACGACCCGGCGGCGCGCCCCGTACGGGTGCTCGTGCCGGTCAGCAGCAGGCGCCGGCCCGGCGACACCCGGCTCGGCAACCAGCTCTCCGGACACCTGGTCCGGCTGCCCCTCGACGAGGAGGATCCGCTGGCACGGCTGCGCTCCGTACGGGCGGCCATGCTGGAGCACAAGGACCGCGGGCCGCGGCGCGGTGCCGGCGCGTTCGCCCTGCTGACCGATCTGGTGCCGCCCGCGGCGCACAGGCTGGCCGCTCCGCTGCTGCGCGACGGGGCACCGCTGCTGTTCGACGCGCTGGCCACCAATGTGCCGCTGCCCGACATTCCGTTCACGCTCGGCGGTGCGCCGCTGCGCGCGCTGCACCCCCTCGCCCCGCTCGCCAGGGGGCACGCGCTGGCGGTCGCCATGACGCCGTACCGCGGGACGGTCCACTTCGGGCTGCACGGCGCGGCGGAGGCCGAACTCCCGCTGGAGGGGCTGACCTCCGCGCTCCGTGAGGCGCTGCGCGAGCTCGACGCGACGGTGTGACCGCACGGGCCGGCCCGGGCTCCCGGAGCCCGGACCGGCCCGGCGGGGACCCGTACGGGAGGCCCGGCGTACGGCCCCGGCGCGGTCCCGGCATACGGACACCCTTGCGGATTGGGTGATCACGTGTGCCATACTCCTCGGCAGGTCACGAGTGACAGCGACGAAGGCCCCGGCCCGCTGTCCGGCAACCCTCCTTCCGTGGTGGGGTGCCCCGGGTGATGACCAGGCCGCACGGCAGCAAGGCCCGCGGCAAGCACGGATCCCTCATTCCAGGGGTCCTGGTCTTCGAGGGAGCTCTTCGTGAGTCAGCGAATGCGATAGGGCCGCCGCGCCCCTTCTCCGGTTTCTGTCCGGGCACCGTCCTGTGACCCCTCGGGTCCTGTGACGTTCTCGCCCGTTCCGCATCCCTTTCCACGCGCCCCGCGCCACCGGCCGGCCACGCGTGTGTCTCGCCTGCCTTGTTACGGGAGATTCCGCCATGTCGTTCCTGCCCTCCTCCACCAGCACCGCCCCCTTCGCCTCCGCCTCCGCCGCTTCCGCCTCGGACGCACCGGCCGACCCCGCCTGTGCGGAGGCCGCCGCGCCCCTGCTGCCCGTGCTCGGCCGCGACGTCAGCGTGCCGCTCGTCACCGGCGGCGAAGTCACGTACGCCGCACTGGACTACGCCGCCAGCGCCCCCGCGCTGCAGCGCGTGTGGGACGACGTCGCCGCGTACGCCCCCTACTACGGCAGCGTGCACCGCGGCGCCGGCTACCTGTCGCAGCTGTCCACGGAGCTGTTCGAGCAGAGCCGCAGGACTGTCGCCGAATTCACCGGCTGCCGCGAGGGCGACCAGGTGATCTTCACCCGTGCGACCACCGACTCGCTGAACCTCCTCGCGTCCGTACTGCCCGCCGGCACCCGGGTGTTCGTCTTCGAGACGGAGCACCACGCGTCCCTCCTGCCGTGGCGGCAGCACGACACCGTGTACCTGGACGCCCCGCGCTCGCCGGAACAGGCCGTCGCCACCCTCGAAGAGGCCCTGCATCAGGCGCCCAAGGGGCCGAAGCTGGTGTGCGTGACCGGCGCGTCGAACGTCACCGGGGAGATCTGGCCCGTCCGCGAACTGGCCGCCGCGGCGCACCGGCACGGCGCCCGCATCGTGCTCGACGCCGCACAGCTCGCCCCGCACCACCCGGTCGACCTGGCGGAGTCCGACGTCGACTGGGTGGCCTTCTCCGGGCACAAGCTGTACGCGCCGTTCGGCGCCGGCGTGCTCGCCGGCCGCGCGGACTGGCTCCAGCAGGCCGAGCCGTACCTCGCGGGCGGCGGCGCCAGCCGGAAGGTGGCCCGCCGCGACGACGGCGGGGTGGACGTCGAATGGCAGACCAGCGCGGCCCGCCACGAGGCCGGTTCGCCGAACGTCATCGGCGCGTACGCCATCGCCTCCGCCTGCCGGGCGCTCACCGAGGCCGGTTTCGACCGGCTCGTCGCCCGCGAGCGGGAGCTGATCGCCCGTCTGGAGGACGGTCTCGCCGGGGTGCCGGAGGTCCGCGTGCTGTCGCTGTTCGGCGGTTCGGGCGACTCTGCCGGCTCCGGCACGCCGGACCGGGTGGGCGTGCTGTCGTTCGTCGTCGACGGCTGGAACAGCTCCCATTTCGCCGCCGCACTGTCCGCCGAGTACGGCATCGGCGTACGCGACGGACTGTTCTGCGCGCACCCGCTGCTGCGCACCCTGATCGGCGCCGAGGACCAGGAGACCGGCGAGTGCGGCGCCCCCGAGGCCGCGCCCGGCGAGAAGTCGCTGAACGCGATCCGGGTGAGCTTCGGCGCGGGGACGCCGGACGAGCACGTGGAGCGGTTCGTACGGGCGGTGCGCGAGCTGGTGTCGGACGGCGCCCGCTGGAACTACCGCACGGAGGACGGCCGTTGCGTGCCCGACACGACGGCACCGTCCGGACGCGGCGACCGCTGAGCCGGCTCGGGGCCTCCGGCGAGGCGCGTGCCGAGCAGCACCATCCGCAGTGCGTGTTCGGCCGCGTCCGCCAGATACTCCCCGGCCCGCTCCAGCGCCTCGGGCAGGCCGACGGGCGCGGGCAGGATCGACCCGTACGCGTCGACGCCGACAGCGTGCACCTCGCGCGCGCCCTCGCCGAGCGTGCCCGCCAGCGCGAGCACGGGACGGCCCGACAGCTTGGCCCTGCGCGCCACTTCGGCCGGCACCTTGCCGCGCGGCGTCTGGTGGTCGAGCGCGCCCTCCGCGGTGACGACCAGATCGGCGCGGGCCAGCCGGGCGTCCAGGTCCAGCCCGTTCAGCAGCACCTCGAACCGGGGCAGCAGTCGGGCACCGAGCGCCGCGAGGCCCGCGCCCAGCCCGCCGGACGCGCCGGTGCCGGGCCCGTACCGCAGGTCGGTGCCGGGCGGCAGCAGTCCGCCGAGGTCCCGCTCCAGGATGCGGGCCCAGTGTTCGAGGGCGTGTGACAGCTGCTCGGTCTGTGCGGGCGTCGCGCCCTTCTGCGGGCCGAAGACACGGGCGACGCCGCGCCGCCCGCACAGCACGTTGAACGGGTTGCAGGCGACGAGCAGTTCGGCCGTCCGCAGCCGCGGGTCGAGACCGTCCGCATCGATCCGGGCCAGCCGCGCCAGCGAGCTCCCGCCGGGCGGCAGTTCCTCGCCGTCCGCGTCGAGCAGCCGCGCGCCCAGCGCCCGCAGTGCGCCCGCGCCGCCGTCCGAGGTGCCCGAGTCGCCGCAGCCGACGAGGATGCGGCGGGCCCCCGAGTCCAGTGCCGCGCGGACGAGTTCACCCACCCCGTACGTGGTCGTCGCGCCCGGATCGCGGAGCCCCTGCGGCACGAGCGACAGACCCGCGACGGCCGCCATCTCCACCACGGCCGTACGGACGGCCGGCACGGTGGCGCCCAGAACGGCGAAGTGGGTCCGTACGGGAGCGCCCACCGGGCCCGTGGCGGTCAGCGGCACCAGGCGGCCGCCGGTCGCGCCGGCCAGCGCCTCCGCCGTGCCCTCGCCGCCGTCGACCATCGGGATCCGGTCGATCGTCGCGGCGGGCGCGGCCCGGCGCAGCCCCTCGGCTATCGCACTGGCCGCGTCCTCGGCCGACAGCGACTCCTTGAATCCGCTCGGCGCGACGGTGAAGTGATAGGGAACGGCGGTGGCTCGGGACACGGCGGACTCCTCGGGAAAGGGAAGGTTCGCGGGACACGCGGGGCCGGACATCACCGGCTGGGCTGCACGGACCGGGCTCCTCACCGGGCCGGGGTTCACAGGACGGGGACGCCGAGCAGGGGCCAGACGGCGAGCGCGAAGAGCAGCACCAGCAGCGCGCTGACCGGGGCGAGCACGGCCGACAGCCGCAGCAGATCGCGCGGCGCGTACGTCGGCGTACCGGGAATGTCGGAGAACAGGGCGACCGGTTTCGCGGACGCCGGAAGGGTGTGGCAGAAACCGGCGGCGGCGGTCGAAGCCAGCGCCGCCGCAACGGGGTTGACCCCCGCGCCGGCCGCCGCGGCGACCACCAGCGGGACCAGCACACTGGAGCGCGCCGAACGGGACTGCAGCAGCAGATGCGCGGCCGTACTGAGGACGACGACCACGCCCAGGAACGCCCACGGCGGCACCGACTCGCCGCCCGGCAGCCCGGCCACCAGCCAGCGTGCCGCGCCCGAATCGGACAGCGCGACGCCCATCGCCATGGTGGTGGCCATGAACAGCAGCAGGGACCACGGGACGGTCTTCAGCGCGTCCTTCAGCCGTACGGTGCCGATCGCGGGGGACGCCGCCACGACCGCGCCGATGAGGGCGACGAGGGCGGGCGACACCCTGTGCAGCGGTTCGCTGCACCACAGGGCGACCACGGTGACGAGCAGGAGGGCCGACCGGGCCTCGTGCTGGGAGAGCGGGCCCGTGACCGGGGTGTCGGAGTGCTCCTCGATGTCCTCGGCGGTGATGTGCACGGGGCCGCGCCGGTCGGCACGCCGGGTGGTCGTCAACAGGACGATCTCCGCGGCCACATGGGAGGTCAGCACGGCCAGCGGGAGGCCGAGCAGCAGCCACTGCGTGAAGCCGATGTGCTCGCCCGTCGTCTCCCACAGCACGTTGACGGTGATGAGGTGCGCGCCGGCGCCGATGAGCGTGGCGACGGCGGACAGCAGGATGACGGTCGGGAACAGCAGGGCCAGCATCACGATGAGCCGGGTGCGGCCCGCGAGGACCTTCGCCAGGGCCAGGAAGACCGGCAGGGCGAGCGCCGCGCGGCCCGAGGTGGCGGGAATGGCGAACGCGGACACGACGAGCGCCGCCGTGGTGAGGTGCACGAGCTGCCGTACGGAGCGGGCCCCGCTGACGAGGAACGCGGCGGCGCGCGCGGCGAGACCCGTACGGGACACCGCGGCGGCCAGCACGAAGGCGCAGATCAGCAGCCACACCGTCTCGTCGCCCAGGGTGCCGAACAGCTCCTTGCTGCTGATCACGCCGGTCGTGGCGAGTACGAGCCCGGCACCCAGAGCGATATAGGTGTCGTCGATGCTGGTGCCGATCCAGGCACAGGTGGCGAGCGCGAACACGGCGAGCGTGAGCCGCGCGTCACCGCCGAGCCCCGGGAAGTTCCCGGGGACGGCGAGTGCGGCGCAGGCACTGAGCGCGAGGCAGAGGAACACCGCCTGGCGGAGTGTCGGGGACATGTACCGCAGCCTGGTGCGCCGCCGTGAGCCGCCGATGAGGGTCGCATGAAGGAAACTTCACCGGGGCCGCGGGCCCGGCCGGCCCGCCGCTTCAGGGCAGCCGGTAGCCCATGCCGCGTACCGTCTCCAGCCGTTCGGCGCCCAGCTTCTTGCGCAGCGCGCGCACGTACACGTCGACGATGTTCGAGCCGGGGTCGAAGTCGTAGCCCCACACGTGCGACAGGATCTGCTCCCGGGACAGCACCTGGCCCGGATGCCGCAGAAAGAGCTCCAGCAGCACGAACTCACGGGCCGTCAGGTCCACCGTCCGCTCGTCGGCACGCGCCCTGCGGGTCCGCAGGTCCAGCGAGAGACCGCCGCTGCGCAGCACCGTGACCTCCGGCGCCCGCGCCGCGGTGCGCAGCCGCAGCCGTACCCGGGCGAGGAGTTCCTCGAAGCGGAACGGCTTCGTCATCCAGTCGTCGGCACCGCCCTCCAGCCCTGCCACCGTGTCCCGTACGGAGTCCCGCGCGGTCAGCACGATGACCGGCACCGTCACGCGGGACTCGCGCAGCTCCCGCAGCACGGTGAAGCCGTCCCTGCCCGGCAGCCCGATGTCGAGCACGATCAGGTCGAAGCCGCCGGTGCACGCGTAGTCGAAGGCCGTGTGGCCGTCGGCGGCGACGGTCGTGGTGAACCCGTTGGAACGCAGGCCCTTTTCGACGAACGCGGCGATGCGCTCCTCGTCCTCGACGATCAGGATGCGGCTCACGTGTGCTCCTCCCCGGTCTGCAGGACGAGGACGAACGTGGCGCCCCCGCCCTCCGTACGGCGCAGCTCCACCCGGCCGCCCGGGTGGCCCTCCGCGATGGCCTTCACGATGGACAGCCCCAGCCCGGCGCCGCCGCTGCCCCGCGCACCGCGCCGCGCGGTGCCCCGGCGGAAGCGTTCGAAGACGAGCGCGGCGTCCTCGGGGCGTATGCCGGGGCCGCTGTCGGCGACGTACAGTTCGGCCGTTCCGTCCCGCAACCGCGAGCCGATGCGCACCCGTTGACCCGGTGCGGTGTGCTGCACGGCGTTCTGTGCGAGCTGCACCATCGCCTGCGTGATGCGCTGCGCGTCCACCCGTACGGTGCCCTCGCCGACGCCCTCCAGCCGCCAGTCGCGCTCGCCGAGCGTCCGCGCCTTCACGAACACGTCGGCCGTCAGCTCCGCCAGTTCGACGGGGCCGGGGGAGACGAAGTCGGGCCGTTCGGCCTTGGCGAGCAGCAGCAGATCCTCGACGATGCGGCTCATCCGGTCGAGCTCCTCGGTCACCAGCCGTACGGTCTCCTCCCGTTCGGCCGGATCGTCGCCCATCAGCTCCAGATGGCCGCGCACGATGGTGATGGGGGTGCGCAGTTCGTGCCCCGCGTCGTCCACGAACTGCCGCTGCGCGGCGAACGCCCGCTCCAGCCGGTCCAGCATCCCGTTGAACGTCGCGGACAGGGCCGCGATGTCGTCCCGGCCGCGCACCGGAATGCGCTGCGTGAGGTCCTGTTCGGTCAGCTGCGCGGCCGTCGTACGGACGAGGCGTACGGGTGCCAGGATGCGGCCCGCCACGGCCCAGCCGATACAGACGGTCATCAGCAGCGCCACCCCGGAGATGGCGAGCAGTATCCGGAACACGTCCTCGACGCCCTGCTGTTCGCGGTCGATGTGGAAGGCCACGACGAACATGCCGCGCGGCGACGAAGCGCCGCCCGGCTCGATGGTGACCTTCGCCCAGCGGACCTCCCCGGCGGCGCGGTGCAGCGTGCCGGAACTCGCCCTGTCGGCCGCCACCTTCCGCAGGGACGCCTTGTCCTTGTACAGCGGGAGACGGCTGGGGATGTCGCGCTGCTGCCGGATGACGGAACCGTCGACACTGCCGAGCAGCTCCTCGTCCGGGTCGGCGTACTGCCGCTCCAGGAAGACGGTGAGCAGCCGGCGCGCCGTGGTGAACGGCTTGCCGGTCTCCGGATCGCGGCCGCGGTCCACGAAGTTGGCGAACTCGCCGGTCTCCTGCGACAGCAGCCGGGCCGTGCGCTGGTCCACGTCGCGCAGCAGGATCGACCGGGTGGTGGCGGCGACGGCGGTGAGGGCCACCGCCATGACCACCAGCAGCCACAGCACGATGCGGACGCGCGCGGACACATAGCGGCGGGCACGGCCGGTGTGCCCGGCGCCGTCCTGCGTGCCGCCGGGTGCCGTGCCGTCCCGTTCCGCATGCCGCCGGTGAACACCGTCCGGAGCGCCGTCAGTTGTCGTCTCCACCGGGTCCGTCGTCGTCCCCTCCTCCAGCGCCCTTGCCGTCGTCGTCATCGTCGGACCCCTCGTCGGTCGCGGACGGCTGGGGTACGGACTCGTCGCCCGGGGTGGCCGGGGACGAGTCCGAGGGGGACGCCGACGGGCGGTCCGAGGGGGAGGCCGGCTTCGAGGGCGAGGGACTCCCGCTCTCCAGCTCGACCTTCGGCGGTGACGCGGGCGGATCCGGGCTGTCGGTCAGCGCGTAGCTGGTGGCCGCGATCCCGAGCGGGATGGCCACGACGGCCGTGAGCGTCGCGATGCGGTGTGAGAAGGCCATGCGGACGACCTTGTCCGCCGCGCCCGCGCTCCCGCATGAAGGCCGGATGAGGAAATCCTCATCCGGCGGCCGCCGGAGCGGTCCTTACGAGTCCAGGCCGATGGCGAACGCCGACTCCAGATCGTGCTGCGAGTACGTGCGGAAGGCGATGTGCGTCTCCGTGGACTCCACGCCGGGCACCTTGCTGATCCGGCCGGGGATCACATCGGCCAGCTCGTCGTGCTGCGCCACGCGCACCATGGCGATCAGGTCGTGGGCGCCCGTGACCGAGTAGACCTCGCTGACGCCGTCGAGCGCCGCGATCTGCTCGGCGATCTCGGGGATGCGGTCGGTGCTGGTCTTGATGAGCACGATCGAGGTGATCACGGTGCGGACTCTCCCTTGGTGGCCGGAGCGGGCCCGCCCACTGTAGCCGCAGGGCTGTTGTCCGTACGGAGGCGCAGTGCCGCGTACGCGAAGCCCAGGGCGAAACCGATGACGTGGGCGAGATGCGCGACACCGGGACCGTCGCCGGTCTCCTCGTGGGCCGCCGTGCTCTGCAGTACGAGCCAGAACGGCAGCACCAGCCAGGCGGGGAAGCGCAGCGGCAGAAAGAAGAGGAACGGGAAGACGCTCGTGACCCGCGCGCGGGGGAAGAGGAAGAGAAAGGCCCCGAGCACTCCGGAGATCGCACCGGACGCGCCGACCAGCGTCTCCGTCGACTCCGCGTGCACGGCGGCGTAGCACAGCAGCGCGGCGCAGCCGGTGGCGACGTAGAAGAGGGCGAACCGCAGCGCGCCCATGCGCTCCTCCACCCAGCCGCCGAACACGAAGAGGAAGAGCAGATTGCCCAGCAGGTGCACCCAGTTCCCGTGCAGGAACAGAGCGGTGAGCGGGGACAGCAGCGGGCGGGCCGCGCCGCTCCACAGCTGCCGCGGCAGCACGCCCCAGTTGTCGAAGTACAGGTTCTGCGCGTGCCGCAGGACGCCACCGGTGCCGTACGCGGGGAGGAACCCCGAGGCGGGCCCGGTGAGGAAGAGCACAGAGCACAGTCCGATGACGGTCAGGGTCACCACGGGGCGGCCGCGGACCCCGCCGCGGAGCGGTCCGTGGCGATCCTGACGTACTGCCGAGTTCTCTGTCCCCATGTTGCGGATCATGACTCCTGGGAATCGGGGCAGGCTCCACGACACACGCGTGTCGGCGGCAGGACTTAGGGTGACCGGGTACCGGAGCACTGTGGTGCTCCGTCCTCGCACCCGTGGCCTGACGACGACGCTCGATGACGAAAGTTGACGGCAAGGCTCGACTTCGACACCTCACCGGAATTCGGACGAATCCGAGAGAAAAGGACGACACCATGACCGTTTCCGCGCCCACGGCCACGACACGCTGGCGCTGCACTCTCTGCGGCAACCTCACTCGCTTCGACGTCACCCGCTCCAGCAAGGTGGTGGAGTACGTCCATCTGGACCTCGCCGGTGAGGCGCAGGTCGAGGAGCAGGAGGTGCTCAGTGAGAGCATCGAGTCCGTGCGCTGCCGCTGGTGCAACGCCGTGGACGAGATCGAGCTCGTCGACCGGCCGGGCGCACACGTCTGACGAACGGCAGGTGTGAACGGTGGTGGAACCGACGGCCGGCGGCGAGCGCGACCCGGAGCGCGAGCCGCCCGAGGACGCGCCCGGTGAGGCGGAAGGCGACGGCGCCGAGGCGCTGGACCGCCCGCTCCCGGACAAGGTGCGCCGCCGCGTCGTCGGCCTCACCTCGGACGCGCTCGGCGGACTGACGGTCGCCGAACTGCCCGGCCCCGTGCGGCAGTACGCGCGCTTCACACCGCAGCGCCGCGCCAAGTTCGGCGGCAACGCGATGGCGGCAGGGCTGGAGACGGACGCGGTGTTCCGGCAGCGCATCGCCGGCCGGCTGCGCGAGCAGCTTCCCGAGCTGACGGAGGCGGTGGAGGGCGGCACCCCGCCCCCCGCCGCCGATCCGGTGGACGTCGCCGCCGTCGCGTACGTGCTGCGCCCCGACGGCTGGTCGAAGCTCGTCGCCGCGGCCGGCGAGGAGGCCCAGCGGGCCCAGGCCGAGCGCGCGGGCGAGGAGGCCCAGCGCGAACTGGCCCGGCTGCGCGAGGAGCTGGAGCAGGCGCGGACCGCCGCCCGTACGGAGGCGGACCGCTCCCGCGGCGAACTGGACGCGGTGCGCAAGGAGCTGGAGAGCACGCAGCGCAAACTGCGCAGCGCCCAGAGCGACGTGAAGCGCGGCGAGGCCGAGGTGCGCAAGCTGCGCTCCCAGCTGGACTCCGCGCGCTCGTCGGCGCAGACGGACAAGGCGCAGGCCGACAGCGAGATGCGGCGCCTCAAGTCCCGGCTGTCGGAGGCCGAGACGGCACTGGAGGCCGGCCGGCGCGCGGCCCGCGAGGGGCGCAGCGTCGAGGACATGCGGGTGCGGCTGCTGCTGGACACGGTGCTGGAGGCGGCGCAGGGGCTGCGCCGCGAGCTGGCGCTGCCGCCCGCCGAGGGGCGGCCCGCCGATTCGGTGGAGGCGGTGGAGCCGGGCCGGCTGTCGCCGAAGGACGTGGCGGCGCGCGCCCTGTCCGAGACCGATCCGGCGCTGCTGGACCAGCTGCTCGCGCTGCCGCAGGCCCACTTGGTCGTCGACGGGTACAACGTCACGAAGACGGGGTACCCCACGATGCCGCTGGAGAAGCAGCGGCTGCGGCTGCTGGGCGGACTCGCCGTGCTGGCGGCCCAGTCGGGCGCTGAGGTCACCTGCGTGTTCGACGGCGCGGAGCTGGCGGCCCCGGTGCTGCTGGCGCCGCCGCGCGGGGTGCGGGTGATGTTCAGCAAGCCGGGCCAGACGGCGGACGAGCTGATCCGGCAGCTGGTGCGGGCCGAGCCGGACGGCAGACCGGTGGTCGTCGTCTCCTCGGACCGCGAGGTCGCCGACGGCTGCGCCGCGGCCGGCGCCCGCCCGGTCGCCTCCGCGCTGTTGCTCAAGCGGCTCGCCCGGACCTGACGCCGGGCGCGTTCCCGGCCCCGGGCACAATTCCGGCACGGGCACCTTCCCGAGTCCGGGCACATTCCCGACCGTGGGCACCTTCCCGGCGCCGAACACATTCCCGAACAGTGCGGTCTCTCCGGCGTGTTGGTGAGCTGTGCGTGATGTGGCCGTCGCTGCGGGTGTGAAGTGGGTAAAGAATGTTGTCCTGTTGCGGCATTTTCGGCTGAGGGATTTGATCCGATCAGTTACGCGTGGCTAGTGTCTGGCCCAACCTTCGCGCGGTTGATCGTCCATCGGGGACGACAGCGGAGGACCGCCTTGGTCCGTGGAGCTGCTGCGACGCGGAGCCGGAGTATCGACCGGCAGGCGGCTGAGGAAGAAGGAGATCGCCCCAGTGGCGTCCCACCGTCGTCTGAAGCAGCCGGGCCGTACCCGCGTGACAGTGTTCACCGCGACCGCCGCGGCGGCCGTCGCACTCTCCTCGCAGGCGGCCCACGCCGACCCGCAGGCCTCCAAGAAGGACGAGGTCAAGGAGAAGGTCGACAAGCTCTACCACGACGCCGAGGTGGCGACCGAGAAGTACAACGGCGCCAAGGAGAAGCAGCACGACCTCCAGAAGGAGGTCGGCAACCTCCAGGACAGCGTCGCCCGGGGCCAGGAAGACCTCAACAAGATGCGGGACGACCTGGGTTCGATGGCCAGCGCCCAGTACCGCACCGGCGGCATCGACCCCTCCGTGCAGCTCTTCCTCTCCTCCGACCCGGACAACTACCTGGACAAGGCCGGCGCGCTCGACCAGCTGAGCAGCAAGCAGGCCGGGGCCCTCAAGGAGATCCGCAGCAAGCAGCGGGCCCTCGCGCAGCAGCGCAAGGAAGCCCAGGGCAAGCTCGGTGACCTCTCCTCCACCCGCAAGGAGCTGGAGGAGAAGAAGAAGTCCATCCAGGGCAAGCTCTCCGAGGCCCGCGAGAAGCTCAACTCGCTGACCGCGAAGGAGAAGGAGAAGCTCGCCGCCGAACAGGCGCGCGCCGACCGCGCCTCCGCGGCCCGCGTGGACCTGGGCAGCACCGGCTCCGCCGGGCAGCGCGCCATGGCCGCGTTCAACGCCGCGAAGACGAAGATCGGCTCGCCGTACGTCTGGGGCGCCACCGGGCCGAGCTCGTTCGACTGCTCGGGCCTCACCTCCTGGGCCTACCAGCAGGCCGGGGTCTCCCTGCCGCGCACCTCGCAGGCGCAGGCCAACGCCGGTACCCGCATCTCCAGCCAGGACCAGCTCAAGACGGGCGACCTGGTGCTGTTCAACAGCGACCTCAGCCACATCGGCTTCTACGCCGGCAACGGGCAGATGCTGCACGCCCCCAAGCCGGGTGCCGCGGTGCGCTTCGAGCCGATGGAGTTCGGCGGCGACTTCGCGTTCGGCGTGCGCGTCGGCTGACGCCGTACCCCGCCGCACACTGAAGGCGCGCCCGACACCCCCTCGTTCGTACGGGTGAAACCCGGCGCCCTCGCATGACTGCTGTGCCCCGCCGTTGACCTGGGTCGACCGGCGGGGCACACGCCGTTCCCGACTCCCCGGCGCGGGACGGGTCTTGGACCCTCCGTGACGGTACGGCTACATTCGCGCGCATTCGCCTAGCGGAAGGAACGCGTGCCCCGTGGCTCCGTACCGGTTCTGTTCCCTCACTGTGCTGTCGGCGGCGGCCGGCGCCGCAGCCGTGCTCGTTCCGGTCGCCTCGCCGGCCGGCGCGGCCCCCGGGGACGACCCCCGCGCCCCTTCCCGGTCCACCCTGAACTCCCGCGTGGACAAGCTGTACGAGCAGGCCGAGACCGCCACCGAGCGGTACAACGGCGCGGCCGAACGCGCCTCCCGGCTGCGGGAGACGACCGAGCACGCGCAGGACCGGCTCGCCCGCGGACAGGCCGAGGTGAACAGGATGCGCACGGCCCTGGGGGCCCTCGCGGGCGCCCAGTACCGCGCCGGGGGAGTGGACCCGTCGGTCGAGCTGATGCTCTCCTCCGACCCCGACGGCTACCTCGAACGGGCCGCCACCCTCGACCGGATCGGCAGCAGGGAGAGCGCACAGCTGCGCCAACTCCGCTCCGCGCAGCGCTCCCTGGGCACCCAGCGCGCCGAGGCCAGGGCCGAGCTCGGCCGGCTGGAGGACGAACAGCGCGCCGTACAGCGGCACAAGAAGTCCGTACAGCACAAGCTCCGCGCGGCACGCGAACTGCTGCACCGGATGTCGCCCGGGGAACGCTCCGCACGCGAGCGCTCCTCGCGGGGCGGCGGCAGGGGCGAGCCGGGCCTGGCCGGCACCGCCGCGTCCTCCGGGAGGGCCGCGGCCGCCGTCGCCGCGGCACAGTCGGCGGTCGGCTCCCCGTACGCGTGGGGCGCCGCCGGGCCCTCGTCCTTCGACTGTTCGGGCCTGACGCAGTGGGCGTACTCCCGCGCGGGCGTCGCGCTGCCGCGCACCTCGCAGGCGCAGGCGGCCGCGGGGCGGCAGGTGCCCCTGTCGCAGGCCCGCCCCGGTGATCTGGTGGCATACCGCAGCGATGCCAGTCATATCGGGATGTACATGGGCAACGGGCAAGTGGTGCACGCCCCTTACCCCGGCGCTCCCGTGCGCTACGACCCCGTCGGCATGATGCCGGTCTCCTCGGTGACCCGGCCCTGACCCGGCCCTGACCCGGCCCTGACCCGGTCCTGACCCGGCCGGCGCCGGCCGGGCCGGGCACGTCTGCGCCGGGCGCCCGCGTCCCCGTACGATCGCTGATGTGGGTGATCACAGGTCCGGGCGGAGCGCGCTGCGCGCAGGGGTGGCCGCTGTGCTGCTGGCCGGCGCTGCCGCGTGCGGCGGCCCCGCCACCGACGGGCACGCCGCGGAACGGGCGGGACTCCAGCGGGTACTGGACCGGCAGGCCACCGCCGTGCACGACAGGGACGAGCGCGGCTACCTGGCGGCGGTGTCCTCCTCGACGCGGGCCCGCGGATACCGCGCGGACCAGCGCCGCGTCTTCCGGAACCTGGAGCGGCTGCCGCTCGCCCAGTGGTCGTACCGGGTCGGCCAGGTGCGCGACCGCAAGGGCGGCGGGGTCACCGCCGAGGTGCAGCTGAGCTACCGGCTGCGCGACTACGACCGCGCACCGGTCACCACCGTCGAACGGCTCTCCGCCGAACAGCACCACGGCCACTGGCGCCTCACCTCCGAACTGCCGGGCAGCGCACGGCAGCTGTGGGACCAGGGGCCCGTCCGCGTGGTGCGCGGCGAGCACAGCATGGTGCTCGGTGTCGGACGGAAGCCCGCCGAACTGCGGTCGCTGGCCCGCACCGCCGACCGTGCCGTGCCCGCCGTCAGCCGCGAGTGGCACGACGCGTGGCCGCGCCGGGTGGTGCTCGAAGTGCCCGGCTCCCTGAGCCGGATGGCACAGCTGCTGGACGCGCCCACCAGCTCGTACGAGGGCATCGCCGCGGTCACCACGGGCGAGGCGGGCGCCTCCTCGAAGGCACCCGCCGACCGGATCGTCGTCAACCCCGAGGCGTACGGGACGCTCAGCGCCGAGGGCCGGCAGGTCGTGATGAGCCACGAGACGGTGCACGTCGCCACCCGCACGCACACCTCAGAGGCCACCCCGCTGTGGCTGTCCGAGGGCCTCGCCGACTACATCGGCTACCGGGGCGCCGACCGCACCCCGCGGCAGGCGGCACCCGAACTGGCCCGCGCCGTACGGGAGGGCAAGGCGCCGCGCCGGCTGCCGACCGACCGCGATTTCCGCTTCGGCGGCGACCAGCAGGCGATGGGCCGCGCCTACGAGGGCAGCTGGCTGGCCTGCCGGATGATCGCGGACCGCTGGGGCGAGGACCGGCTCACCGCGCTCTACAAGAAGGTCGGCGAGGGCCGCGAGGCCGACCCGGCGCGGCTGGACCGCGTCCTGCGGGACGTGCTCGGCATGGGACACGACACGCTGGTCAAGCAGTGGCGCGGCTATCTGGAGCGGCAGCTCTCGTGACCTCGCCGCCGTCCGCGCGCGCGGAGTGCCGCGCACGTCTGCGCGGCCGGACAGTCGAACGCCACAGCCGTACGCAGGAGATGAGTGCGGCGGCCGCCAGCAGCCCGTTCCGCACGGCCAGCACGAGAATGCCCAGCCAGTCGCTCGCGACCACGTGCGCGAACCACACCGGGAACTCCAGCAGCGTCACCCCGGTGGCCGCCAGCACCAGTACGGCGGGCAGCGTCTGACGGCTGCCGCGCAGCGTCATACAGACCGCCGCGAGACCTACCAGCCAGATCATGTACTGCGGGGAGATGACCCGGCTGGTCGCGGTGAACAGCAGCACAGCCGTGAACGCCGCGTCCGCCGGCGTGCTCGCCGCCCAGCCTCCCGGCTGTCCGGCACCCCCGTCGTGCCCGACGCTCGCGGAGGCCGTGCGCCTCGCCCGCAGCCACCACAGCAGCAGCCAGCCGATCGCCAGCGCGTTCAGCGTGAGCGCGGCATCGCTGACCACGTTCACGTACGGGCCGAGGAACTCCACCGACCCGTAGTTCAGCAGCACTTGACCGTCCCAGCCGAAGCGCCGGGCCACATGGAAGACCAGCGCACCCAGCGACTCGACCTCCGTACCCCGGTCCGTCTGGTACGTGAGGAACGCCAGCGCGCCCGGCATGGTGAGCGCGAAGCCCGCCGTGATCACAACGCCCGTCAGCAGCGCGGCAGTCCAGCTCCTGCGGGTCGCCCGGCCCGGCCGCATGCCGAGCAGCACCAGCGCCGGCCACACCTTGACCATCGCCCCGAAACCGGCCAGCAGTCCGGCCGTACGGGGGTGCCGTGCGGCGGCGAACAGCGCGGCCACGGCGACGGCCGTGACCATCAGGTCGTAGCGCGCGTACGCCGTCGGGCCCAGCAGCGCCACACCGGCCACCCACACCCACGCCCCCGTACGGCGCCGGCCGGGGCGGCCGCCCGCGTACAGCAGCAGGGCGAAGACCGCGGCGTCCGCCGCACAGGCCAGCACGAAGAACGCGAAGTGGTAGTGCAGAAAGGGCAGCAGCCCGGGGGAGAGGATCGCGAGCGCCGCGGCGGGCGGATACTGCCAGGTCACGTCGTGCGGCGGGAAGATGCCGGTCTTCAGCGCCTCGAACCAGCCCTGATAGATGATCAGGACATCGCTGGTGACGTCCGGGCCCGGCAGCGTGAACACCTTGAACACGAGCAGCAGCAGTACGGCGCGCGTCGCGCACCAGACGGCGAGCGGAGCGGCCACGGAACCGCGTCTCCCGTGCGACGCGCCCCCCGACTCGCCCTCCGCCATGCCCGCCTCACCGCTCGTCTGTTCCCTCACCGGCGCCATCATGCCGTCTCGCACTGACGGACGGCCATCTCGCCGCAGCGCACACGGGGGTCGCCGGGGCGGGGGACCGGGCCGCCGGAACGAGAGGCGCCGGGGCGAGACGGTACTGTCGGCGGCGATGGACAAGACCCTGATCGTCACCAACGACTTCCCGCCCCGGCCCGGCGGCATCCAGGCGTTCCTGCACAGCATGGCGCAGCGGCTCGACCCGGAGCAGGTCGTCGTCTACGCGTCCACCTGGAAGCGCGGCAGGGAAGGCGTCGAGGCGACGGCGCGCTTCGACGCGGAACAGCCGTTCACCGTCGTGCGCGACCGTACGACCATGCTGCTGCCCACCCCCGCCGTCACCCGGCGCGCCACCGGGCTGCTGCGCGAACACGGCTGCCGCTCCGTGTGGTTCGGCGCTGCCGCGCCGCTCGGGCTGATGGCGCCCGCGCTGCGGAAGGCCGGCGCGGAGCGGATCGTGGCGACGACCCACGGACACGAGGCCGGCTGGGCGCAGCTGCCCGCGGCGCGGCAGCTGCTGCGCCGGATCGGGGAGTCCACGGACACGATCACCTACCTCGGCGAGTACACGCGGTCCCGCATCGCCCGCGCGCTCACGCCGGAGGCGGCGGCGCGCATGGTGCAACTGCCGCCCGGCGTCGACGAGAAGACCTTCCACCCGGACTCCGGCGGCAACGCCGTACGGGAACGGCTCGGCCTCACCGACCGCCCCGTCATCGTCTGCGTGTCCCGCCTGGTGCGGCGCAAGGGCCAGGACACGCTGATCCGGGCCATGCCGCGGATCCTCTCCGAGGTGCCGGACGCGGTCCTGCTCATCGTCGGCGGCGGCCCGTACGGGGAGGAGCTGGAGAAGCTCGCCGCGTCCCTCGGGGTGTCCGCCTCGGTGCACTTCACGGGGCCCGTGCCGTGGGAGGAACTGCCCGCGCACTACGGCGCGGGCGACGTCTTCGCCATGCCGTGCCGTACGCGGCGGCGCGGGCTCGACGTGGAGGGCCTCGGCATCGTCTACCTGGAGGCCTCGGCCACGGGCCTCCCCGTCGTCGCGGGCGACTCCGGCGGCGCGCCGGACGCCGTCCTGGACGGCGAGACGGGCTGGGTCGTACGGGGCGGCCACCCCGAGGAGGCCGCCGACCGCGTCACGGAACTCCTCCGCGACGGGGCCCTCCGGGCCCGCATGGGCGAGCGGGGCCGCGCCTGGGTCGAAGACCACTGGCGCTGGGACCTCCTCGCAAAAAAACTCCACACGCTCTTGTAGCCCCGGCACTTGAGCGCCCTGCCCCTACGGGGCGCGGGGCCGCAGCCCCCGCTCTCTCCGCGCGCAGCGCGGCGGGTGCAGGGGCGGAGCCCCGGTTCCCCCTTTTCCCTGCCCGTAGGGCAGGGCTGGGGTCCGGGGCGGGAGCCCGGAAGAAACGGGTAGGGGCGGGTCCGGGGCTCAACCCCTCACCGGGGCGCGTGCGTTGGGTGCGTGGGGACAGGCCTCGCGGCTTGCGGTCCGGTGTGCCCACCCGTTCCGCCCCTTGGGCGGACCAGCTGCCCACACCGGGGCCCACGCCGGGCTCGTCAGCCCGTGTACAGCGCCTCGATCTCCCCGGCGAAGTCCTTGGCGACCACGCCGCGCTTGAGCTTGAGGGACGGTGTGATGTGGCCCGAGTCCTCTGTGAACTGCGTGTCCAGGACGCGGAACTTCCGCACGGACTCCGCCCGCGACACCGCCTCGTTGCCCTCGTCGATCGCGCGCTGCAGCTCCGCCCGCAGCTCGGGGTCGGCCAGCAGTTGCGCGTGCGACAGCTGCGCCTTGCCGTTGTCCTCGGCCCAGCGCGGCAGGAACTCCTCGTCCACGGTGAGGAGCGCGCCGACGAACGGCCGCCCGTCGCCGACGACCATGCACTCGGCGACCAGCGCGTGCCCGCGGATGCGGTCCTCGATGACGGCCGGCGCGACGTTCTTGCCGGCCGCGGTCACCAGGATCTCCTTCTTCCGCCCGGTGATGGCGAGGTAGCCGTCGGCGTCCAGCGTGCCGAGGTCACCGGTGTGGAACCAGCCGTCGGCCAGCGCTTCCTTGCTGGCCGGCTCGTTGTTCCAGTAGCCGGAGAACAGGTGCTCGCCGTGCAGCAGCACCTCGCCGTCGTCGGCGATGCGGACGACGGAGCCGGGCAGCGGCTGCCCGACGGTGCCGATCTTCTGCCGGTCGTACGGGTTGAAGGCGGTGGCCGCGCAGGACTCGGTCAGGCCGTAGCCCTCCAGCACGGTGAAGCCGATGCCGCGGTAGAAGTGCCCGAGCCGCTCGCCGAGCGGCGCGCCGCCGGAGATGGCGTGCGTGGCACGGCCGCCCAGCACGGCGCGCAGCTTGCTGAACACCAGCCGGTCGAACACCTTGTGCTGGAACTTCAGCTTGAGGGACGGGCCGCCCGGCGCGTCCATGGCGCGGCTGTAGGCGATCGCGGTGTCGGCCGCCTTGTCGAAGATCTTGCCCTTGCCGTCGGCCTGGGCCTTCGCCCGTGCGGAGTTGAAGACCTTCTCGAAGACGCGCGGCACACCGAGCACCATCGTCGGCCGGTACGCGCCGAGTTCGTCGGTGAGCGCGGACACGTCGGACACGTGGCCCAGCTTGATCGGCGCCATCATGGACGCGACCTGGACGAGCCGGCCGAAGACGTGCGCGACCGGGAGGAAGAGCAGCACCGAGGACTCGCCGGTGCGGAACATCGGCTTCAGCCGCTCGACCACGTTGCCGCACTCGGCGAAGAAGCTGCGGTGTGTGAGCACGCAGCCCTTGGGGCGGCCGGTGGTGCCGGAGGTGTAGACGATGGTGGCGGGCGAGTCGGCGTTGGCCAGGGAGCCGCGCTCGTCGACCGTGGCGTCGGTGATCTGCGCGCCGGCGACGGCGAGTTCGGCGACGGCGCCCTCGTGGCCGGGGCCCGGCTCGATCTGCCAGACGTGCGCGAGCGCGCCCAGGCTGTCGCGGACGGACTCCACGGACTTGGCGTGGTCCGCGGACTCCACCAGACAGCCCACGGCGCCCGAATCGCCCAGAATCCAGGCGATCTGTTCCGGCGAACTGGTCTCGTACACCGGCACGGTGACCGCGCCGGCCGCCCAGACGGCGAAGTCGAAGAGTGTCCACTCGTACCGCGTACGGGACATCAGGCCGACCCGGTCGCCCGGCTGCACGCCTGCGGCGATCAGGCCCTTCGCAGCCGTCCGCACCTCGTCGAGGAACGCGGTGGCCGTGACGTCCTCCCAGCTGCCGTTCCGCTTCCGCGCGACGACGGGAACGTCGGGATGCTGAGTAGCGTTACGGCGGATGAGATCCGTGAGATTTCCGTCCGCGGGGACCTCGTAGAGGGCCGGAAGGCTGAACTCGCGCAAGACTGCTGCTCCTCGTCGGCGCCGGACATGGGGGCCGTCGCCGTGCGGCCCTCATTGGCTCGGTCCCAAGACCCCATGTGATCTCGGGTGTTGACGGCCCGGACGTTACCCATGGGTACAGCTGTCGGGGTAGGGGGTGACGCCAGATGTCAGGTGCGTCACATGCCAGGACTCTTCACAGCAGCCTAGTCCAAGCGTTCGGTGACGGGGAAGTAACTCCTGGAGCATGCACGGAATCCGGGCCGACCTAGGGTGAAGCCATGAGAGTTCACGTAGTCAGCGACGTACACGGCAACAGCCGGGACCTCGCCGCGGCGGGCGACGGGGCCGACGCGCTGGTCTGCCTGGGCGACCTCATCCTCTTCCTCGACTACGCCGATCACTCGCGCGGCATTTTTCCCGATTTGTTCGGTGTGGAGAACGCCGACAGGATCGTCGAGTTGCGCACCGCGCGCCGGTTCGCGGAGGCCCGCGAGCTGTCGGCGCGGCTGTGGGCGGGCGTGGACCGCAAGGCGGCCACGGAGAAGGCGGTCCGCAAGCAGTATGCGGAGATGTTCGCGGCCTTCCCCACGCCGACGTACGCCACCTACGGGAACGTCGACATGCCGCCCCTGTGGCCGGAGTACGCGGGGGAGGGCACCACCGTGCTGGACGGCGAGGTGGTCGAGATCGGCGGACTGCGCTTCGGTTTCGTCGGCGGCGGCCTGCGCACCCCGATGCGCACCCCGTACGAGATCGACGACGAGACGTACGCGGAGAAGATCGCCGCACTGGGCGAGGTTGATGTCCTGTGTTCGCATATTCCGCCCGATGTGCCGGAGTTGTGCTACGACACGGTGGCCCGCCGTTTCGAACGCGGCAGCGCCGCCCTGCTGGAGGCCGTGCACACGGTCCGGCCGCGCTACCACCTCTTCGGCCACGTGCACCAGCCGCTGCAGCAGCGCATGCGGATCGCGGGAACCGAGTGCGTGAACGTGGGCCACTTCAACGCCACCGGAGCGCCGTGGGTGCTGGAGTGGTGAACGCCCGGCAGCGCCGCGGCGGTCGCCCGGTCCCCGCGCCGCCGGTCCGGTCGGTCCGTACCGGCTGTCCGGTCCGTCCCGGGCCACTGTGATGTCGATCATGTGCGAGGCATGAGGGCGAAGCGGGCGATTTGTGGAGCCGCCCGCGCGGTAGCCTGCCGGTCACGGCAGACGGGGCCCGGCGAGGCATACGGAGGAGCTACGGCGATGGCGGAACACACCAGCTCGAGCATCACCATCGAGGCGGCACCCGCCGCTGTGATGGGCGTGATCTCCGACTTCCCCCGCTACCCGGAGTGGACGGGTGAGGTGAAGGAGGCCGAGGTGCTCTCCCACGACGCGCAGGGCCGCGCCGAACAGGTGCGCCTGCTGCTCGACGCCGGCGCCATCAAGGACGAGCACACCCTCGCGTACGAGTGGGTCGGCGAGCACGAGGTCCGCTGGTCCCTCGTCAAGTCGCAGATGCTGCGCGCCCTGGACGGCGTGTACAGCCTGCGGCCTGCCGACGGCGGCGCGCGCACCGAGGTGACGTACCAGCTGACCGTCGACGTGAAGATCCCGATGCTCGGGATGATCAAGCGCAAGGCGGAGAAGGTCATCATCGACCGGGCACTGGACGGGCTGAAGAAGCGCGTCGAGTCCGGTGGCGGCGCCACTGGCGCGGACGCCGATGCCACCAAGAACTGACGGAGCGGCACCGTCCGCCTCCGCGCCGCGCACCGTCCTGGTGACCGGCGCCGGAGGCGCGGGCCGTACGACGGTGGCCGCCGCCACGGCGGTCGCCGCGGCCCGACAGGGCGCGCGCACCCTGCTGTTGAGCCCCGAACCCCGGCACGTGCTGGAGCCGCTGCTCGGCACGGGGACGGTGCACGACGGACTGACCGTCACCCCCGTCGACAGCGGCGAGGAGTTCCGCGGCCGCGCCGTGGCCCTCCAGGATCAGGCCAAGCAGGCCCTCGACATGCTGGGCGCCGACCCGCTCGACGAGGACGAGCTGACGGAGCTGCCCGGCAGCGAGGCGTACGCCCTGCTGCGCGCCGTGGGCGAGGCGCACCGCGGCGGCGACTGGGACACCGTCGTCGTCGATCTCCCGCCCGCCGTACGGGCGTTGAGCCTGCTGGCGCTCCCCGAACAGGGCCGCCGCTATCTGCGCAGGCTGCTGCCGCCCGAACGGCAGGCGGCCCGCGCCCTGCGCCCGATGCTCGCGCAGCTCGCCGGAGTGCCCATGCCGGCCCAGTGGCTGTACTCGACGGCCGCGCACTGGGAGGACGAACTCCTCGGCGTACAGGAGGCGGTGGAGTCCATACGCACCGAGGTGCGGCTCGTCGCGGAACCCGGACCCCAGGCCGTACGGCAGCTCGCCGAGGCCCGCGCGGGCCTCGCCCTGTACGGACTGCGACTGACGGCGGTCGTCGCCAACCGGCTGCTGCCCACCGGCAGTCCGGACGCGTGGCTGGCCGCGCTGTCCGCGCAGCAGCAGACCGCGCTGAAGGAACTGCGCGACGACTGCGCCGCGGACGGCACTCCCGTGTACGAACTCCCGCACCTGGGCCGCGAACCGCTCGGCGCCGAGGACCTGGCCGCGCTCACCGCGCCCGTCGCCGTCCCCGCCCCGCGTACCGCACCCGAGGCCGAGGAGTCCCGGGCCCCGCGGCACACGCCGGACATCCCCGGACGGCAGCCGGCTATCGGCCGGGTCGTGGACCGGCTCTCCGAGGACGGGCTGCTGGTGTGGCGGCTGCCGCTGCCCGGCGCCCGCAAGGAAGCGCTGTCGCTGGTGCGCCGGGGCGACGAACTCCTCGTCACCACAGGCCCGTTCCGCCGCGCCCTCTCCCTGCCGTCCGCGCTGCGCCGCTGCCACGTCACGGGCGCGGCACTGGAAGAGGGCGAACTGCGGGTACGGTTCACGCCCGATCCGGCGCTGTGGCCCTCCTCCGGAACGCCCCCGTTCGGGTAACGTCGGAACCGTTGCCCACCCTTTCGCCGTAGGAGTTCGCCATGAGCGATGCAGCCGAGCGCCCCACCGGGGAACGGACCGACTCCGACGCGTGGGCCACGGCGTGTGAAGAGGACCTCGCGGCCGAGCAGGCCCGCCGCCGTGAGCAGTACGGCTCGCAGCCCGTCAGCGCCGCCGAGGAGCTGCGCCGGCTCGCCGACACCGTCTCCGAGAAGATCTCCGAGATCGGCAAGCCCTTCGCGGGCTCCGCCGGAACGGCCGCCGCGCAGGGCGTGGCGCAGCAGTTCCTCGCGCAGGCGAAGTCGGCCATCGAGCCCGTCGTCGAGCGCAACCCCGACTTCTTCGGCCACCTCGCCGCCGCCGGGAACGAACTGCTCGCCGCCTACCAGTCCGCGGTCCGCGATTCGGAGAACCGCTGGACCTCCGGCGGCTCCTCCCGCACCCACGCCGAACCGCGTACGGACGACGGATCCCGTACGGACGACGGCTCGCGCGAGTCCGGCGACCCGCGCGCGTCCGGTCCGTCCCCCGGCGACCGGGACCGCGGCGAGTCCGGCCCGCCCTCCGCCGACCGCATCGACATCGAGCGCATCGACCTCGACAAGGACACCGGCGAGGACCCCGGACACGACCCGGGCACCAACCCCGGCGAGGGCCCCGGCCGGAGCTGAGCCCCGCGGCGCGGACACACGGTGACCAACCCCCCTCCGGTACGGTGTCCCCAGCGGGGATCGACGGAATACTGAGGGACACATGGGACTCACCATCGGCGTCGACATCGGCGGCACCAAGATCGCGGCCGGCGTGGTCGACGAGGAAGGCAACATCCTCGAAACCAGCCAGGTGCCGACCCCGCCGACCCCGGACGCGGTCATCGACGCGATCGCCGAGGCGGTGCGCAAGGCCAGCGCCGAGTTCGAGGTGGAGGCCGTCGGCATCGGCGCCCCCGGCTACGTCGACGACAAGCGCGCCACCGTGCTGTTCACCCCGAATCTCAGCTGGCGCCACGAGGCGCTCAAGGACAAGGTCGAGCAGCGCATCGACGTACCCGTCGTCATCGAGAACGACGCGAACGCCGCCGCCTGGGGCGAGTACAAGTTCGGCGTCGGCACCGGACACCAGGACGTCGTCTGCATCACCATCGGCACCGGCCTCGGCGGCGGCACGATCATCGGCGGCCGGCTGCACCGCGGACGCTTCGGCGTCGCCTCGGAGTTCGGCCACATCCGGATGGTCCCCGACGGCCTGCTGTGCGGCTGCGGCAACCAGGGCTGCTGGGAGCAGTACGCCTCCGGCAGCGCCCTCGTGCGGTACGCCCGGCAGCGCGCCACCGCCACGCCGGAGAACGCGGAACTGCTGCTCGGCCTCGGTGACGGCACGCCCGAGGGCGTCGAGGGCAAGCACATCAGCGAGGCGGCGCGGAAGGGCGACCCGGTCGCCATCGACGCGTTCCGCGAGCTGGCCCGCTGGGCCGGCGCGGGCCTCGCCGACCTGGCCTCGCTGTTCGACCCGGGCGCTTTCATCGTCGGCGGCGGTGTCTCCGACGAGGGCGACCTGGTGCTCGACCCGATCCGCAAGTCGTACAAGCGCTGGCTGGTCGGCAGCCGCTGGCGGCCGCACGCCGAGGTCCTCGCGGCCCAACTGGGCGGCAAGGCCGGCATGGTCGGCGTCGCCGACCTCGCCCGGCAGGGCTGAGCGGACCTCCGGAGGAGCGGCGACGTGGCCACGCTCGCGGACCTTCCCGCCTCGGTGACCGAGCCGGACGGCTCCGCCGTGGTCCGTCTGCTCAGCTACAACATCCGCTCCATGCGTGACGACACGGCGGCGCTCGCCCGGGTCATCCGGGCGTGCGCCCCCGATGTCGTCTGCGTGCAGGAGGCCCCGCGGTTCTTCCGCTGGCGCAAGTACGCCGCGCGGCTGGCCCGCGCGACGGACCTGTTCTACGTGACGGGCGGGGCGACCGCGTCCGGGCCGATGATCCTCGCCAATATGCGGGCCACCGTCGAACGCACCGAGGACGTGCTGCTGCCCCGCACCCCCGGCCTGCACCGGAGGGGCTTCGCCACGGCGGTGCTGCGGTTCGGGTCGACGGCCCGGCTCGGGGTGCTGAGCTGCCACCTGAGCCTCCAGAAGGACGAGCGGTACGTCCAGGCCGGGGCGCTGCTGCACCGGCTCGCGGCGCTCGGCACGCCGTACGCGGTGGCGGCCGGCGACCTCAACGAGCGCCCCGGCGGCCGGAGTTTCGCCCGCCTCACCGGGGAGGGCGGGCTCCGGGACGGCTGGGTGGCGGCGCCGTGGGGCGGCGAGTTCACCTCCACCCCGCGGGACCCGCACCAGCGGATCGACGCGGTGCTGGCTTCGCCGGCTGTAGAAGTCCTGGGCTGCGGCGTCCCCACGGGCCTCCCCGGTGTAACCCAGCAGGACCTGAAAACAGCCACAGACCACCTCCCCCTCCTAACAGCCCTCCACCTCCCGCGCTGACGCCCGGTGTGGGCGGGCGGTCCGCGGGAGGGCTGCGCCCAGTGCGGGGCCGGCGTCCCGCCCCGGTGTGGGCACGCGCCCCGCCGAGGTGTGGGCACGCGGTCCGCCAAGGGGCGGAACGGGTGGGCACGCCGGACCGCACCCGCGAGGTCACGTCCCCCGCGCACGCAACGCACGCGCCGCCGTGAGGGGCTGAGCCCCAGACCCGCCCCTACCCGTTTCTTCCGGGGCTCCGCCCCGGCCCCCAGCCGCGCTCCGCGCGGAAAGAACGGGGCTGCCGCCCCGGACCCCAGCCCGCCGGGGGCGGGAGAGAAACCGGGGCTACGCCCCAGGCCCCGCGGGGCTCCGCCCCTGCACCCCACGCGCTACGCGCGAAAAGACCGGGGCTTCGCCCCGTAGCCGCCCCGCCACGGGCGGGACGCTCAGACGACCGCCCCCCGCCCAGGGTCATCGTCGTCGTCCTCGTCATCCCGCATCCGCGTCACCAACGTGCCGAAGCCGCCGAGGAATCCGCCCACTCCCAGGGTGACGATCCACCACCGCAGGGGCTGTTGCAGGAGCACCGTGAAGAGCATCAGGAGCGGCCCGCCCAGCACGGCGATCCACGCGAATTTCGTCGTGACGTCGGTCTCGGGCAGCGGCGGCGGTTCCGGCGGTACGTAGTGCCCTTCGCCGTCGTCCTCGCCGTCGTCTCCGGCGTCCTGCGCGTCCGGCGCCACCCAGTCCCGCGGGCCGGACCCGGCCGCGTACACGGTGAAGCTCCGCACCTCGTCCGCGCCCTCCGCCCCCGTCGCGTCTCCGGAGGAGCCCGAACTCCCGCCGTCCTCGCCGCCCTTGACCAGCCGGCCCGTACCGGACCCGCCCGTACCGGAGTCACTGCCCGTACCGGGGTCACCGGGGTCACCCCCCGCCACCGGGCCGCCCGCCACGGGGCCGCCCGCCGCCGGGCCCCCCGCCGCGGAGCCGTCCGCCGCGGAGCCGTCCGCGCCGTCGCCCGGACGTGGACGTTCCGCCTCCTCGCCGTAGCCGGCGACGATCCGGGCCCATGCCGCTTCCTCCTCGGGCGGCAGCGAACCTGGGTTACGTTCCGTCACTTGCCGTCTTCCTCGCTGCGAGCCGGGTGATGAATCCGTACGAGTCCGCGAATATGCGCTCCGCGTCGTGGTCCAGTGTGGCCACGTGATAGCTGCGCTCCAGTACGGTCTCCGTCACATCGGTGGACGAAACCCGCCCCAGGATCAGCGCGGAGTCGGACGGCGGCACCACGTGGTCGGCCCGGCTGTGCAGCACCATCAGCGGCTGCGTCACCTGTGCCAGCTCGCCGCGGGTCACGCGGAAGAAGTCCCGCAGGGAGTACGCCGCCTGCGTCGGCACCCGCTCGTAACCGACCTCCTGTGAGCCCTCCTTGGCGATGTCGCTCGCGATGCCCTTGGCGGAGCGCACCAGGAAGCGGCCGACGGGCAGTACGTACCCCTCCAGGCGGGGGAAGGTCGCCGCGGGGTTGACGACGCACACGCCGCTCACCGCGTCGCCGTTGCGCGCGGCCAGCCGCAGCGCCAGCGCGCCGCCCATGGACAGGCCGCAGACGAAGACCTGGGAGCAGCGCTCGGTCAGCTGCCGCAGTTCGCGCTCGACTGTCGCGTACCAGTCGGGCCATCCGGTGAGGGCGAGGTCCTGCCAGCGCGTGCCGTGTCCGGGCAGCAGCGGCAGTGACACCGTCAGGCCCTGCGCCGCCAGGTGTTCGGCCCACGGGCGCAGCGACTGCGGCGTACCCGTGAAGCCGTGGCACAGCAGGACTCCGGTGTCCGACCCTTCGTGTCGCATGGGCTCGGCTCCGGAAAGGAGGGGCACTTGGGGCCTCCGAGGGGGAGTCGCAGGGTGACGGGGGGTGGCTGACACCCTACGCGCGGGGCGCCCCGGCGGGTAGCGGTTCCGGCGGGCCGAAACGCCCCGCGCGCGGGGCGTGAGCAGCGGCGGAGGGAGCGGGCCCGCGGAACGGGATAGGCTCGGGAGGTCGGATACAGGAGGTTCCCGGTTGTTGTACGGCGCGATGAAGCTGTCGATCGGAGGCGGGCTCAAGCTCGCTTTCCGGCCCTGGGTGGAGGGACTCGAGAACGTCCCCGCCGAGGGCCCCGCGATCCTGGCCAGCAACCATCTCTCGTTCTCCGATTCGTTCTTCCTGCCCGCGGTGCTCGACCGGAAGGTCACCTTCATCGCGAAAGCGGAGTACTTCACCTCGCCCGGCGTCAAGGGAAAGCTGACCGCCGCCTTCTTCAAGGGCGTCGGACAGCTGCCGGTGGACCGTTCGGGCGGGCGCGGTGCGGGTGAGGCCGCTGTGCTCAGCGGGCTCCAAGTGCTGGAGCGCGGCGAGCTGTTCGGCATCTACCCGGAGGGCACCCGCTCGCCGGACGGCCGGCTGTACCGGGGCAAACCGGGCGGGCTCGCGCGGGTCGCGATGCGCTCGGGCGCGCCGGTCCTCCCCGTCGCGATGATCGACACCGAGAAGATCCAGCCGCCGGGCCAGGTGATGCCGAAGCTGATGCGTCCCGGCATCCGGATCGGCGAGCCGCTCGACTTCACCCGCTACCAGGGCATGGACCACGACCGGTTCATCCAGCGCTCGGTGACCGACGAGGTCATGTACGAGATCATGAAGCTGTCCGGCCAGGAGTACGTGGACATCTACGCGACCGCCGCCAAGCGGCAGATCGCGGAGGCGGCCAAGAAGCGCGCGGAGGACGAGAAGCGCGCCGCGGACGGGCAGCACACCGGCGGGCAGCCCGACGGGCAGGAGCCGGACCCCGGCAGGGGGACGCCGGGGGACGGGAACGAGGGGAAGAGGGCCGCGTAACCCCGCGCGGGAACGGGGAACTTCAGGGGAGGGCGAGGCAGCAGAGATGGCCGCCAAGACGTCGGTCGAGCAGCCGCTGTGGCGCGCGCTGACCGGATACCGGGTACTGACCCTCGTATACGCGCTCGTCATTTTCGGCTGGGAGTACCAGCACTACGCGCACCGGCTGCCCGCCGCGCTCTACATGGCGGTGCTCGCGGTGTGGACGTTCGCCACCCTGCCGTGGGTGTCCACGGCCCGCCGGTGCACCAAACGGTTCCTCGCCGCCGACATGGTGCTGGCGCTGACCGGCATTCTGGTGTCGCCGCTGCTGGACCCGCGCGATCTGGTCGCGCCGACGCTGCCGACCATCTGGGTCGCCAGCCCGGTGCTCGCCTTCGCCATCAAGGGCGGCTGGCGCTGGGGCGCGGGGAGTTCGGTGCTGGTGGCCGTCGCCAACATCGTCGAGAGCCAGCCGCTGACCCGCTCCACGCTGCACAACGCGCTGCTGGTGTGCATCGCCGCCATCGCCATCGGCTACGTCGTCGAGGTGGCCCGGGCCAGTGAGCGGACCCTCGCCCGGGCCCTCCAGATCGAGGCGGCCACCCGTGAACGGGAGCGGCTGGCCCGGGACATCCACGACAGCGTGCTCCAGGTGCTGGCCATGGTGCAGCGCCGAGGCACCGCGCTCGGCGGCGAGGCGGAGGAGCTGGGCCGGCTAGCGGGGGAGCAGGAGGTGGCGCTGCGCACCCTGGTCTCCCGGGACGTGGTGCCAGCGCAGCAGGCGCCGAAGTCCACCTGGCGGGTGCCGAGGACGGCGGGCGCGGCGGCCCGCGCCGGCGACCGTACAGCCGGATCCGGGTCCGGCTCCGGCGGCGCCGGGGAGGCGGACGGCGACGCTGTGTGCGATCTGCGGCCGTTGCTCGCACCGCAGGCCGGCGCGCAGGTCACCTTCTCCGAACCGGGCGCGCCGGTGTCCCTTCCGGCGGACGCCGCACGGGAGTTGGCCGCCGCTGTCAGTGCCGCACTGGACAATGTGCGGAAGCACGCGATCTCTCCGGAGGGGACGCCGGCCTCGGCGTGGATCCTGCTGGAGGAGGAGCCGGACGCGGTGCTGGTGACCGTGCGGGACGACGGTCCGGGCATCGCCGAGGGCCGGCTCGCGGACGCCGAGGCCGAGGGCCGGCTCGGGGTGGCGCTGTCCATCCGGGGGCGGCTGCGCGAGCTCGGCGGCAGCGCCGCGTGGGTGTCTGTGCCGGGGCAGGGGACGGAAGTGGAATTGAGGGTGCCGAAGCATGACTGAGCAGCAGGGACAGCACGGACAGCAGGAGCAGCCGGACGGGGAGGGGGACGCCGGGCAGCCGGTGAAGGTGATGGTCGTCGACGACCATCCGATGTGGCGGGACGCCGTCGCGCGCGACCTGGCCGGTGCCGGCTTCGACGTGGTGGCCACCGCGGGCGACGGCAAGCAGGCCGTCCGCAGAGCCCGCGCCGCCGGGCCGGACGTGCTGGTGCTGGACCTCAATCTGCCCGAGCTGCCCGGCGTCGAGGTCTGCCGTGAACTGGTCGGCCCCGACTCGTCGTTGCGGGTGCTCGTCCTCTCCGCGAGCGGCGAGCACGCCGATGTGCTGGAGGCGGTCAAGTCCGGCGCCACCGGCTATCTGGTGAAGTCCGCCAGCACCGAGGAGCTGCTGGAGGCCGTGCGCCGTACGGCCCTGGGGGATCCGGTGTTCACGCCCGGCCTGGCGGGCCTGGTCCTGGGGGAGTACCGCAGGCTGGCGTCCGACCCGGCGCCCGCCGCGGAGGACGAGCCGGGTGTCCCGCAGCTGACCGAGCGGGAGACGGAGGTGCTGCGCCTGGTGGCGAAGGGCCTGAGCTACAAGCAGATCGCCGAGCGCCTCGTCATCTCGCACCGCACCGTGCAGAACCACGTGCAGAACACCCTCGGCAAGCTCCAGCTGCACAACCGCGTCGAGCTCGTGCGGTACGCGATAGAGCGAGGCCTGGACGAGGACTGACGCCGCGGCAGCACGCCGTGACGCGGCCCGTCCTTCGTACGGGTGAGGCCGGGACGGTCAACACGCCCCGCGCGCACCGGAATCGGCCCGCCGACCCGTCCCCCTGTGACCTGGATCACCGTTAGCGTGGCGCCAGTTGCGTCCACAGCGCCCTGCGCGCCACGCCAGAAGGGAGATCCCATGCGGGTCGGAGTGCTGACCGGCGGCGGTGACTGCCCCGGTCTCAATGCGGTCATGCGAGCTGTCGTCCGTAAGGGAGTCCAGCGGTACGAGTACGAGTTCCTCGGGTTCCGGGACGGCTGGCGGGGTGTCCTCGACGGGGACACCACGCAGCTCGACATCCCGGCGGTGCGCGGCACGCTGCCGCGCGGCGGCACCATCCTCGGCTCTTCCCGTACGAACCCTTTCAAGGAGGAGAACGGCGTCCGGCGCATCCGGGAGAACCTCGCCAAGTACGAGGTCGACGCGCTGATCGCGATCGGCGGCGAGGACACCCTGGGGGTCGCGTCCGAGCTGTCGGGCGAGTACGGCGTGCACTGCGTCGGCGTGCCCAAGACCATCGACAACGATCTGTCCGCCACCGACTACACCTTCGGTTTCGACACCGCCGTCACCGTCGCGACGGAGGCCATCGACCGGCTGCACACCACGGCCGAGTCCCATATGCGGGTCCTCGTCTGCGAGGTGATGGGCCGTCACGCCGGCTGGATCGCCCTGCACTCCGGGCTCGCGGGCGGCGCCAACTGCATTCTCATCCCCGAGCAGCGCTTCGACGTGGAGCAGGTGTGCGGCTGGGTGGAGTCCCGGTTCAAGTCGAGTTACGCGCCGATCGTCGTCATTGCGGAGGGCGCGGTACCCAAGGGCGGGGAAGAGGTGCTCAAGGACGCCACGCAGGACTCCTTCGGCCACGTCCGGCTGTCCGGCGTCGGCGAGTGGCTGGCCAAGGAGATCGAGTCGCGCACCGGCAAGGAGGCCCGTACGACGGTGCTCGGCCACACCCAGCGCGGCGGCACCCCCTCGCCCTTCGACCGCTGGCTCGCCACCCGTTTCGGACTGCACGCCATCGACGCGGTACGGGACGGGGACTGGGGCATGATGGTCGCGCTCCGCGGCACGGACATCATCCGCGTACCGCTCGCCGAGGCCACGGCCAAACTGAAAACGGTAAACCCGGAACTCTACGCAGAAGCCGACGTCTTCTTCGGCTGAGATCTCCCGCAGCGCCGAAAACCCGCGCCCCGAAAGGGGCGCGGGGAACTGCGCAAACCCCAGCGGGACCGCACCCACCGACGGCACTCCCACAACGCCCTCCCGTATAGTCAAGTTGTCCTTGATGTCCGGATTTCCCCCGGAGGGAGCCCCACATGGAGATGCTCGCATTCGGCGTCCAGGCCGACGAAAAGCCGATCCTGGAGAAGGCCTGCGCGGCCCGCGGAGTGAACGTCCGCTGCCTCTCCGTCTTCATGAACCGGGACACCGCCCCCCTGGCCGCAGGGCACGAGGTGATCAGCGTCAGCGTCAACGCCGTACTCGACGCCGAGGTGCTCCGCACCCTCGCGTCCGGCGGCACCCGGATGATCGCCCAGCGGGCCACCGGCTTCAACAACATCGCCCTGGACACGGCCGCCGACCTCGGCCTGACCGTCGCGCGCGTCTCGTACTACTCGCCGTACTCCGTCGCCGAGTTCGCGTGGACCCTCGCCACCGCGGTCAACCGGCGGATCTCCCGCGCCGTACGCCGTACCCGCGACTTCGACTTCCGGCTGGACGGGCTGCTGGGCCGGGACTGGCACGGCAGGACCGTGGGCGTCATCGGCACCGGCAAGATCGGCGAGGCGTTCACCCGCATCGCGCACGGCTTCGGCATGCGGCTGCTCGGCTGGGACGTGAGGGAGAACCCGGAGTGCAGCGCCCTCGGCATGGAGTACACCGACCTGCCCACGCTGTTCGACGAGGCCGATCTGATCAGCCTGCACGTGCCGCTGCTGCCGGACACCCACCACCTCATCAACGCCGAGGCGCTGCGCCGCATGAAGGACGACGCGCTGCTGGTCAACTCCAGCCGCGGCGGCCTCGTCGACACCGAGGCGCTGGTCGGGGAGCTGCGCAAGGGCCGGCTCTCCGGCGTGGGTCTCGACGTGTACGAGGCGGAGGCCGGCCTCTTCTTCCTGGACCGCTCCCTCGACGTGGTCACCGACGACACCCTGGCCCGGCTGATGACCTTCAACAACGTGCTGGTCACCTCGCACCAGGCGTACTACACGGAGGACGCCGTCGGGCAGATCATCGACACCACGGTCGACAACGTCACCGACTATCTGTCCGGCCGCACCAGCGAGAACGTCCTGGTGCGGCCGGACGGCGACGGCGGTTGAGCGGCCCGGCCCTGAACCGGCCCGCTCCCGACCCGCCCGCGGCACATCCCCGCGCAGGGCGTCAGCCCACCGCGACGGCGGCCAGCAGCTGCGCGACGATCGCCGGCCCGTCCAGCGTGAGCACCGACTCCGGGTGGAACTGCAGGCTCGCGAAGTCCGGCCCGCGCAGCGCGTGCACGTCCCCCGAGCGCGGGTCGCGGCTCACCTCGACGCGGTGCAGCGCCAGTTCGGCCACGGCCTCCTCCTCGCAGCGCGCCGTGTAGGAGTTGTAGAAGCCGACGGTCTCCTGCCGTCCGAACAGCTCGATGCGCTCCTGCGCCCCCTGGTACGGCTGTTCCTTGCGCACGATCTCCAGGCCCAGTTCGGCGGCGAGGAGTTCGTGGCCGAGGCACACCCCGAGCAGGCCGCGCTTGTGCTCCCGTACGAGTTCGGCGGTCAGCGCGCGCAGCGTTCGCATCTTCGGGTCGGACAGATCGCGCGGGTCACCGGGCCCCGGGCCGAGCACCACGGGCCCCTCGTGGCCGAGCGCCGTCTCGCGCAGCCCCGGCTCGTCGTACGGCAGCACCGTCACGTCGAGTCCGGTGGAGCGCAGCAGGTGCGCCAGCATCGACGTGAAGGTGTCCTCCCCGTCGACGACCAGCACCTCGCCGCTCAACTGCCCCTCCTCGCGCGGCCCGCCGGTCTGCATCCGCAGCCAGAAGGGCGCCAGGCCCGAGCGCCGCGACTCCAACGCGGCCTGGACACGGGGGTCTTCGGCCAGCTTCACCGCACCGGCCGCGCCCCGCCGGGCCGGCGCCTCGCGCACCCCGAGCGCCGTGAGCACCCCGGCGGCCTTGGCGTGGGTCTCGGCGACCTCGCTCGCCGGGTCCGAGGCCCGCACCAGCGTCGCCCCGACCGGCACCCGCAGCGCGCCGCTGCCCGCGTCGATGTCGGCCGTACGGATGAGGATCGGCGAGTCCAGGGTCTGCGCGCCGCCGGCGTCCCGCCCGATCAGCGCCAGCGCGCCCGCGTAGTAGCCGCGGCCGCCGGTGCCGTCCTCACCGGCCGGCTCGTACCGCTCGATCACCCGGCAGGCGTTCTGCACGGGCGAGCCGGTCACCGTCGCCGCGAACATCGTCTCCCGCAGCACGTCCCGCACATCGAGCGTGCTGCGCCCGCGTAGCTCGTACTCGGTGTGTGCCAGGTGCGCCATCTCCTTGAGCCGCGGGCCGACGACGACGCCGCCCATGTCGCCGACGGTGCACATCATCTTCAGCTCCTCGTCGACGACCATGGAGAGCTCCTCGCTCTCCTTGCGGTCATCGAGGAACTCCAACAGGCCCTCGACGTCCGGCCCTTCGGCCGGATAGCGGTAGGTGCCGCTGATCGGGTTCATCACGACGGTGCCGCCGGACATCCGTACGTGCACCTCCGGGCTGGCGCCCACCAGCACCCGGTCACCGGTGTGCACCACGAACGTCCAGTACGCGCCCTGCTCGCCGCTCAGCAGCCGGCCGAACAGCGCGAGCGCGTCGGCCCGGGAGAAGCCGGGGATCTCGCCCTGGAAGGTGCGCCGGATGACGAAGTTGGCGCCCTCGCCCGCGCTGATCTCGTCCTCGACGACCCGTCGCACGATGTCCTCGTACGCGGCGTCGTCCACGTCGAATCCGCCGTCCCGCACGTCGACATGGTGCCCCGGCAGCTCCTCCAGCACCTCGTCCAGGGGGAGTTCGTGCCGCTCGTCGGGCAGCAGGACGGACAGCGGCGTGCCGTCGTCCCGTACGTCGAAGCCCCGCTCGCGGATCTGCCGGAAGGGGACCAGCGCGAGGGCGCCCAGTTCGCCGTCCGGAACGGCGTCCAGCCGGTCCACCTCCCCGACGGGCCCGGTCAGCACTTCGACGACGGACTCGTCCCTGCCGGGCGTCCGCCTGCGCAGCAGCGCGAAGGGCGGGGCGTCGTCGGAGAGCAGTCGGGCGAGGACGGTCCGGGTGTCCATCGGGTTCCTTCCGGTCACGGTCCCTGGGCGGGACGGGGCTGTGGTGACGAGGGGGAGGAACGGCCCTGAACGCACTGAAGGCCGCCCCTCGGGCGGCCTTCGCGTTGTCGTGGGTACGCGCAGTCAGTGGGCCGCCGGATGAGCGGTCCACCACCAGTTGCCGGTCAAGGCCTGTGCGTACATGCCGGGAACCCTACACGACACCGGCCGGCAGGCGCGTGAGCACAGGGTTGTCGATACCGGCGCCGAGCAGTCGCGCCGAGGCGAGCGCCGGACCGTCGCCGAGTCGGTACCGGTGCAGGTGCGCGCGGACCACGAGCTCCCGCATCTCGCAGCGCGCGGCCAGCGAGGACAGCGTCTCCACGAGCGGTACGGCCAGTTCCCGGTCCCCGCGGTCCAGCGCCGCGGTGATCATCGAGTCCAGTACGCAGGCGTGCACCCACTGATAGCGGTCGGGCACCCTGTTGCACCGCACCGCCGCCTCCGTGAGCCAGTCGCGGGCCGCGTCCCGGTTGCCGAGGCGGGCGTTGAGCAGGCCGAGGCCGCGCGCCGCCATGCCCTCCCAGCAGGGGTCGCCCAACTGGCAGGCGAGCACCCACGCGCGCTCCAGACCGTCGGCCGCGGCGTCCATGTCGCCCGCGTACAGGTCGAGTTCGGCCCGCAGCGTCTGCGGCCAGGGCAGGAACGCCATCCAGCGCTGCTCGTGCACGAGCTCCAGGGAGTGCTCCAGGGCTGCCGCCGCCTGGCTGTGTTCGGCCCGCAGCAGATGGGCGCGGGCGAGCAGGGACAGCGACCACGCCTGCTGCCGGCGGTCGGCGCAGCGGCCGGCCCGTTCGGCCGACTCCCCGAGGTACGCGAAGGCCGCCGGATAGTCGGCGAGGTCCGAGGCGTTCATGCCCCGCACACCGAGCACGGCGGCGAACTCCTCGTCCGTCTCGGCCAGTTCCTGCGCCTTCGCCAGCCACGCGCCGGCCGTCCTGCGGCGGCCCGCCTGCACCTCGACGAAGCCCAGCTCCCTGTGGGCCGTCACCGACGTGGCGCGGTCGCCGGCGCGGGCGGCCAGCAGCACCGCCTCGTGCAGCACCACCGCCCCCTCCTCGTCTCGCCCCCGCGCCCCGCGGACCAGTGCTCCGCCCAGTGCCGCCAGGGCCCGGCCCTGCAGCGCGGTGTCCCGGCAGTGCGCCGCCCCGGCCACCGCCCGCCGCAGACACTCCAGGCCCGCCTCGACGGCCCCGGCCACGATGGCGGCCCGGCCCGCTTCGAGCTGCCCCGCGGCCGCCGCCCTGCCGCTCAGCGGCAGCACCATGACCGGCCGCTCCGCCGCGGGCCCGCCCCGTGACGGGTGCGCGCCGTTCGAGACCTGCGTGCCCGCCGTACCCGGTCCCGCCGCCTCCAGGAGCGCGGCCGAGGGCTCCACGCCGAGTTCGCGGCGCAGCAGGTCCTTGCACACCGCGACCTGCCGCAGCGCCGCGGTCCTGTCGCCCCGTACGGCGAGGCTGCGGACCAGCAGTTCGTGGTGGCCCTCCTCCAGCGGATTGCGGGCCACGGCCCGCGACGCGTACGCGATCGCCTCGCCGGCCTGACCGGCGGCGAGCAGCGCGACCGCCGCCTGCCGCAGCCGCGCCTCCACGGCGGCCGACACACGGTGCCGCTCCACCAGCAGCCACGACTCGAACTCCAGACAGGCCGTCAGATGCAGCCCTTCCAGCAGGTCACCGCCCAGCCCCAGCAGCGCGGCCGGATCGTCCGGCTCGTACGTGAGCAGGTCGACGTCGACACGGACACCGTCCCCGAGCGCCGTCGGAGCGGGTCGCCGCCGAGCACGCCGGGCAGGCCGAGCGCTCTGCGCAGTTCGGCGAGGGTCCAGCGCAGCGCCCCCAGCGGATCCTCGGCGTCCCCGAACAGCAGCTCCGCCAGGCGTTTGCGGCCCGGCGGACGCTCCGCCAGCAGCACGTACCCGAGCAGCGCCCACGCCTTGCGGCCGCGCGGCGGACGGACCGGCCGGCCGTCCCGCTCGACGGCCGGCGGCCCCAGCAGGCGGATCGTCAGCATGGGCCCCACCCCCTCGCCGGGCCGGGCCGGCCGGCGTACGGGCGGCGCGTGCGACGAGGAGCCGATTATCCGTGCCGGACGCCCACCACTTCGAGGTACTCGCTGGGGGCGGCGACCGTACCGTCACCGGCCCGGTCGAACTCCCGGGCCACTGCCGCGAGATCGTCCGTGAACCGTTCCTGGTCCGGGGCCGACAGGCCGTCGGCCAGCCTGGTGACCGGGCCGTAGAACTGCCGGAACCACTGCGCGAAGTGCGTGGACGACAGATACCGGAACACGTACTCGCGCCTGGTGACGCGGGTCCACTCCACCCGCTCCCCGAACAGCTCGGCCAGGTGCTCCGGAGTGCCCCACAGCACCGGGGACCGTACCCCGGCGGGCGGCGGCACCCACCCGGACACCGTCTTGAACATCCGGCCCACCATGCTCTGCGGCGTCCAGGACGCCAGCGCGATCGTGCCGCCCGGCGCCGTGACCCGCACCAGTTCGTCGGCGGCCCGCTGGTGGTCCGGCGCGAACATCACGCCCACGGTGCTCAGCGTCAGATCGAAGGACCCGTCGGGGAACGGCAGTTGCTCGGCGTCGCCCTCGGTGAACGTCACCGGCAGCTGTTCCGCAGCGGCGCGGGCCCTGCCCTGCTCCAGCAGCCCCGCGGCGTAGTCGACACCGGTGGCCTCGGCGAACCGCCGCGCCGCCGCGAGGGCCGCGTTGCCCTGCCCGCAGGCCACGTCCAGCACCCGCTGCCCGGCCCGGATGTCGGCGGCCTCCACCAGCAGTTCGGCGATGATCTGCAGGGTGTTGCCGACGCGCGGATAGTCGCCGGTCTCCCAGCCCGCCCGCTGCGCCTTCTTGACCGCCTCGAAGTCGATGGCCATGTCCGTCATGCCGTCCCCCTCCCGCGCGCCACCGGCGGTGGCTCAGGGAACGAGCGGACACCACGGCCGTGTGAGGACCCGTGTGAGGGCCGTCTCAGCCGTCTCACAGTACGGGCACCCGTAAAAATAGCTGGACATGAACCCGTAACCTGGAGTGCGTGACTGTGAACGCCAACTCCGACGCCGGTGCGCGCACCTGGCAAGACCTTCCCGCGGCACAGCAGCCCGACTGGCCGGACCACGAGGCTCTGCGCGACGCTCTCGCGGAGCTCGAGTCCTATCCGCCGCTCGTCTTCGCGGGCGAGTGCGACCAGCTGCGTGCCCGCCTGGGTGCGGTCGCCCGCGGGGAGGCGTTCCTGCTCCAGGGCGGGGACTGCGCCGAGGCCTTCGACGCCGTCAGCGCCGAGCACATCCGGAACAAGCTGAAGACGCTTCTGCAGATGGGCGCCGTGCTCACCTACGCCGGGTCCGTCCCGGTCGTGAAGGTCGGCCGGATCGCCGGGCAGTACAGCAAGCCCCGCTCCAAGCCCACCGAGACCCGCGACGGCGTGACCCTGCCGACGTACCGCGGCGACTCGGTGAACGGCTTCGAGTTCACCGAGGAGGCCCGCCGCCCCGACCCGGAGCGGCTGAAGCGGATGTACCACGCGTCCGCCTCCACGCTGAACCTGGTGCGCGCCTTCACCACCGGCGGCTACGCCGACCTGCGCCAGGTGCACGCCTGGAACCAGGACTTCGTGAAGAACTCCCCCTCGGGGCAGCGGTACGAGGCACTGGCCCGCGAGATCGACCAGGCGCTGAAGTTCATGCACGCCTGCGGCACGGACCCGGAAGAGCTGAAGACCGTCGAGTTCTACGCGTCGCACGAGGCGCTGCTGCTCGACTACGAGTCGGCGATGACCCGGGTCGACTCGCGCAGCGGCGAACTGTACGACGTGTCCGGGCACATGGTCTGGATCGGCGAGCGCACCCGTCAGCTCGACGGCGCGCACATCGAGTTCGCGTCCAAGGTGCGCAACCCGATCGGTGTGAAGCTCGGCCCGACCACGACGCCCGAAGAGGCGCTCACCCTCATCGACCGGCTCGACCCGGACCGCGAGCCCGGCCGGCTCACGTTCATCACCCGGATGGGAGCCGACAAGATCCGCGACCGGCTTCCCGAGCTGGTCGAGAAGGTCACTGCCTCCGGGGCACAGGTCGTGTGGGTGTGCGACCCGATGCACGGCAACACCTTCGAGGCGGCCAGCGGCCACAAGACCCGCCGGTTCGACGACGTGCTGGACGAGGTCAAGGGCTTCTTCGAGGTGCACAAGAGCCTGGGCACCCACCCCGGCGGCATCCACATGGAGCTGACCGGCGACGACGTCACGGAGTGCGTGGGCGGCGGCGACGAGATCTTCGTGGACGATCTGCACCAGCGCTACGAGACGGCGTGCGACCCCCGGCTGAACCGCAGCCAGTCGCTCGACCTGGCCTTCCTGGTCGCGGAGATGTACCGCGACCAGTGACCGCGCCGGCGAGCTGAACAGCGCATGAGCATGGGGCCCGGATCACAGAGATCCGGGCCCCATGGTCTTTTGTGGACACCGTGAGCGGGGTAAGGTTAGGTTAACCTCAGCGGCCGCGAGGGGCGGTCGCCGCAGCTGACGAACGGAGGTGGTCCGCGTGTACGCCTGCTCTTGCTTCGGTATCACCGAAGAACAGGTGCGTGAGCACGCGGAGGCCGGGGCCTGCACCCCGCGCCAGATAGCCTCCGAGACCAAGGCCGGCACCGACTGCGGCTCGTGTGTCCGCCGCATCCAGGGCCTGCTCGGCCGCGGCGCCTGCCCGAAGAGCCGGCTGCTGGACGAGGGAGTGCCCGCCCTGCTGGCCGAAACGCAGGAAGAGGTCGCGGAAGCGGCCTGACGCCGCGGTCCCGCGCGCATCGTGTCACCGGCCGGGATGTCTGTAACCGGCTGAACCGTACGACGCCGGCTCAGCTGTCCGGCTGCTCCACCAACTGGGCGATGTACAGCGGCTCCCCGAGCTTCTCGATCAGTTCCAGCTGTGTGTCGAGGTAGTCGATGTGGTGCTCCTCGTCCTCCAGGATGTCCTCGAAAAGGTTCGCCGAGGTGACGTCGCCCTTGTTGCGCATGACGTCGATCCCGCGCCGCAGCCGGTCGATGGCCTCGACCTCGATCTGCCGGTCCGCCTGGAACATCTCCGTGACGGTCTGGCCCACCCGGACGTGGAACAGCCGCTGGTAGTTGGGAAGCCCTTCCAGGAACAGGATCCGGTCGGTGATCTTCTCCGCGTGCTTCATCTCGTCGAAGGACTCGGAACGGGTGTACTTCGCGAGCTTCGGCCAGCCGAAGTTCTCCTGCATCTTGGCGTGCAGGAAGTACTGGTTGATAGCCGTCAGCTCCGCTGTGAGCTGCTCGTTCAGGAACTCGATGACCTCGTTGTCGCCCTGCATGAGACAGGCTCCTTCCGGACAGGGAAATGGCAGGTGGGGTGCGCGCGCAGCGGCATCCTTGCACTGCCGTGATAGTCCAGTCCAGTAAGTGCAGGCTTACCGAATTTGCCGAAGTTTGCCCGGGTTTACGGTTCGGGGCGTGCGGCCTGCGCCCTCCGGAAGCGTGGCGCGCCCGGTGGGGGAGAGGGTGCTGGTGGGGCCGCCGGGGGCGTGGTCCGGAGCACCCGCCGGGGTCTGTCACCATGGAGACATGGCTCAGTCGACAGTCCGCGAAGGGGAGCACTCCGAGCTTCCGCCCGGGCAGCGTCTGCAGCGCGGCTGGCCGGTCACGCACTACGGCCCGGTGCCGAAGTTCAAGCCGGACCGCTGGGAGTTCCGCGTTTTCGGAGCCACCGCCGACGGCGACAAGCACTGCTGGAACCACGAGGAGTTCTCGGCGCTGCCGTACGAGACCGTGGTCGCCGATCTGCACTGCGTCACCAAGTTCAGCATGCTGGGCGCCGAATGGGGCGGAATCAGTGCGCGCAGCCTGCTGCGGCTGGCGCCGCCCGCCGAGGACGTCACGCACGTGATGGTCTGGGCGGAGTACGGCTTCAGTTCGAACCTGCGGCTCGTCGACTTCACGGATGAGAAGACTCTTCTCGCGACCCACCGCGACGGTGAACTGCTCACCGCGGAGCACGGGTTCCCCCTCCGCCTGATCGTGCCGCACCTGTACGCCTGGAAGGGCCCCAAGTGGGTGCGCGGCGTCGAGTACATGAGGGCCGACCGCCGCGGCTTCTGGGAAGAGCGCGGCTACCACAACATCGGCGACCCCTGGCAGGAACAGCGCTACTCCTACCAGGAAGAACCGGGCGACGGCCCCGAACTCTAGAGGTCAGGGACGCGGGGGGGGACTGCGCACACGAGGCGCACGCATCCCCCCCCCGCAGCCCTCATCCCACGCGAAGCTCCTTCAGCCGCGCCACATCCGCCGCGTGCCCCTCCTTGCCGCCCGGCGTCTCGATCACCAGCGGCACCCCCTCGGTCAACGGGTGGGCCAGCAGCTCCCCGAACGGTTCACTGCCGATGTGCCCGGAACCGATGTTCGCGTGCCGGTCCTTGTGCGCCCCGGCGACGTCCTTCGAGTCGTTGGCGTGGATCAGCTTCAGCCGGCCGGGCCCGGTCACCTCCGCCAGCTCGTCCAGGGTGTCCTTCACGCCGCCGGGCGCCGCCAGATCGTGCCCCGCCGCGTACACATGGCAGGTGTCCAGGCAGACGCCCAGCCGGGGATGGCGGTCGAGCACCTCGAAGTACGGCTCCAGGTCGCGGACTTGGGAGCAGACCGAGGCGCCCTGCCCCGCGGTCGGCTCCAGCAGCAGCCACGGATCGCCGTCCTCGGTCAGCTCGTCCAGCAGCGGGAGCATCTTCTCGCGGATCTGCGCCAGGGCCGTCCCGCGGCTGCGCCCGCCGGTCGCCGAACCGGTGTGCACCACCACGCCCAGCGCGCCGATGTCCCGGCCGCGGCGGAGTGAATGCCGCATCGAGGAAACGGACTTGGTGACCGTCTCCTCGTTGTGCGAACCGAAATTGATCAGATAGGGCGCATGGATATAGGCGGGCAGCCCGAATTCCGCACAGGCGGACCTGAATTCCTCGTCCTGCTGCGGGGAACCGGGCGGTGTGGCCCAGCCCCGCGGATTGGCGACGAAGACCTGGAGAGTCTCCGCCGCGATTTCTTCTGCGTAGGAAATGCCAGTGGCGGCCAGGCCCCCGGCTACGGGGACATGGCCGCCAATGGGATTGCGCTGTCGGTGCGTTGTCACGTCACCCAGTATGGACTCAGTACGCCGAGTCGACGTTGTCGATCGAACCGTAGTTGTCCGCCGCGTAGTTGCAGGCGGCGACGATGTTCGCGACCGGGTCGGTGACGCTGTTGGCCGTGCCCTTGACGTGGTACGAGGCGAACGTCGCCGGAATGGTCTGCAGCAGACCCTTCGACGGGGTGCCGTTCTGCGCGTTGACGTCCGTGTTGTTCTGGGCATTCGGGTCGCCGCCGGACTCGCGCATGATGTTGCGCTTGATGCCGTCGTACGAACCGGGGATGCCCTCCTTCTTCATGATGGACTGCGCCTCGCGGATCCATCCGTCCAGGTTGTTCGGGTAGCTCTTGATCTCGGCGCGCTGGGCCTTCCGCGCGGCGGCGGCCTTCGCGGCGCGCTCCTGCTGGGCCTTCTTCTCGGCGGCGGCCTTCTGCTGGGCGGCCTCGGCCTTCTTGCGGGCCTCCTCGGCCTTCTTCTTGGCCGCGGCGGCCTCGTCCTTGGCGCGCTGCTGGGCCACATCGTGCTGCTGGTCGATGTTCTGCCGCTGCTGCGGGACGAGGCTGTCCTGGCTGAAGGAGACGGGCTGGGCCTGCACGGTCTTGGCGGCGGACTGGGTGTGGTCCTCGCCGGACGCGCCGGGGACGAGCGTCAGCGTGAGCGCCGCGGCACCTGCCGCGGCGACTCCGGCAGCGGAGAAGCGCTGTGCCTTGGTCAGGCGGGTGTAGCCGGTGGAGCGAAGCATGCGGGAGCGGACCTTTCCATTGCTTGCGTCGCAGAGGCCGGAGGCGATGCACGCCGAGTTCCTTTTCCCCGGCGCCGTGCGACGCGAGCAATTGTTAAGGGACCGAAAATCGCAAATCAAAAGTGTGACGTACTATCCCCCGTAGTGGTTATCCGGTGGCAGTGGGGGAGTCGAGGGCAGCCCTATGGTGTGCGCATTCTGCGGCTCGGGGCCGCGGCGCGGAAAAAAGGTGCCACTAACGTCGTTCGTAAGTGACGTGCGTCCTATGCGCGGCGTCACAGTTTTCCGGGGGTTTAGACACGGTTCGCATGCGCGTGCACACGTGGTGTACCGGAAATCGGGGGATGAGAGCGGGCGGAGCGGGACAGACGGAGCCGGTCAGCGGACCCAGAGGGTGACCGACGAGCCGCGCGGGGACTCCTCGCCCGCGCCGGGGGACTGGCTGAAGACGGTGTCGCCGACGAACAGCTTGCGCACCTTCACGGTGAAGCCCGCGTCCTTCAGCGTCTTCGTCGCCTCGTCCTGCGGCTTGTCCTCGACATCCGGGATCTCGACCATGTCCTGGCCCTTCGACACGGTCAGCGTGACCGTGTCGCCCTTGGCGGCCTGCCCGCCGTCGGCGGGGGACTGGCGCGCGACGCTGCCCTCGTCCTCCTCGGAGAACACCTTCTGGGGCGCGAGCCGCACCTTCAGCCCCGCCTCACGCAGTTCCCGGCGCGCGTCGGAGGGGTCGTCGCCGACGATGTCCGGCACCTCGACGGGCGCCCCCTTGGACACGGTCAGCGCCACGGCGCTGCCCGGCCGCCGGTCCGCGCCCTTGCCGGGCCGGGAGGTGATGACGGAGCCCTGCGCGGTCTCCTCGTCGAACTTCCGCTGGACGGTGCCCGGTTCCAGGCCCGCGTTCTTGAGCTTCGCCTTGGCGTCGGTGAGCGGGGTGCCCGTCACGTCCGGCACCTTCACGATGTGCGGGCCCCGCGAGACGGTCAGCGTCACACTGCCTGTGTTGCGGATACGGTCGCCCGGCTTCGGGTCGGTCTCGATGACGTGCCCGCGCTCGACGCTCTCGCTGTACTCCCGGGTGACGCGCACGTCGAGCCCGGCCTCCCGTACGTCCTTGACCGCCGCCGCCTGCGTCTTGTCGAGCACGGCGGGGGACTGTGTGAACTGGCCGGAGTTGATGTACCAGACGCCGGTGCCGACCAGCGCCAGCAGCAGTCCGCCCAGCAGCACGATCACCCAGCGCGGCCCGCGCCGCCGTCCCGGGTGGCCGCCACCCGCGGGCGGCGGGGGAGGGGAGCTGAACCGGGCCGTACGGCTGACCCCGTCGCCCGCGGCGGGCATGGGTCCCGCCGCGGTACGCGGCAGCACGCTCGTACGGGCCTCGCCGCCCGTGCCGGTGCCCGTACCGGAGGCGGCCTGCGGGGGCACCGCGTCCAGCTGCTGCTCGGTGAGCTCGCCGCGGACGGCGCGGGCCTCCGACAGCATGGCCACCGCGTCCTCCGGACGCCCGCCGGGGTCGCGCATCGTGGAGCGCGCGACCAGCGCGTCCAGTGGGGCCGCGAGACCGGGAACGGCCGCGGAGGGCGCCGGCACCGACTCGTGCAGATGCAGATACAGCACCTGGGCCGGGCTCGCGCCGTCGTGCGGCTTGGCGCCCGTCAGCATCTCGTACAGCATCACGCCGCACGCGTACAGATCGGAGCGGGTGTCGGCGACACCGTGCTCGATCTGTTCGGGGGCGAGATAGGAGACGGTGCCCAGCAGGGTGTCGGTGGTGCCGGAGGTGTTCCCGTCCACGGCCCGCACCAGGCCGAAGTCCGCGACCTTGACCCGGCCGTCGTCCCCGATCAGGACGTTCTCCGGCTTCATGTCGCGGTGCACCAGACCCGCGCGGTGCGCGGCGCCCAGCGCGGCCAGCACCGGGTCGAGGATGTCGAGCGCTGCCCGCGGCTGCAGCGCGCCCCGGTCCCGCAGGACGTCGCGCAGATTGCAGCCGGCGACGTACTCCATCGCCAGATAGACATACGTGCCGTCCGTGCCCTGGTCGAACACCGCCACCACATTGTGGTGCGAGAGCCGGGCGACGGACTTGGCCTCGCGGATGAAGCGGTCGACGAACGCGCCGTCCGTCGCCAGCGAGGGGTGCATCACCTTCAGGGCCAGCACACGGTCGAGGCGCGTGTCCACCGCGCGGTACACCGTGGCCATACCGCCGACGGCGATCCGCGCCTCGATGCGGTACCGGCCGTCGAGCACCTGACCCAGCATCGGGTCCTGAAGGGTCGTGTCCATCGCGACGAGTCTACGAGGCAGTCAGGACACGGGAATCGGAGGTGCGGGACGCGCCGCCGAACTGCAGCCGAACGGTGACATCGGCCGTGACACAGGCGGGCGGCGCCTCGCGGGTCAGAAGGCCGGGCGTTCCGGGTCGAGCGCGGCCACGCCGTCCACGGGCGAGGACGCCTCGGCGAAGTGCCGGCGCGGAATACGGCCCGCACGGAACGCGAGCCGCCCCGCCTCGGCCGCGTGCCGCATCGCCTCCGCCATCAGCACCGGCTCCTGCGCCCGGGTCACGGCGGACGCCAGCATCACGGCCTCGCAGCCCAGTTCCATCGCGAAGGCGACGTCGGAGGCCGTACCGGCACCCGCGTCGAGCACCACGGGCACCCCGGCCCGCTCGGTGATCAGCTGGAAGTTGTGCGGATTGCGGATGCCGAGCCCCGAGCCGATGGGGGAGCCGAGCGGCATGATCGCCGCACAGCCGGCGTCCTCCAGCTTCCGGGCCAGCACCGGATCGTCGTTGGTATAGGGGAGAACGGTGAAACCGTCGTCGACGAGCGTCTCGGCCGCGTCCAGCAGTTCGACCGGATCGGGCAGCAGGGTGCGCTCGTCGGCGATGACCTCCAGCTTCACCCAGTCCGTACCCAGCGCCTCGCGCGCGAGGCGCGCGGTGAGCACCGCCTCGCCCGCCGTGTAGCAGCCGGCGGTGTTCGGCAGTACGCGGATGCCGTGCTTCTGCAGTACGGACAGCACCGAGCCCTGCACCGTCGGGTCCAGCCTGCGCATCGCCACCGTCGTCAGCTCGGTGCCCGAGGCGAGCAGCGAGCGCTCCATGACGTCGAGGCTCGGCGCGCCCCCCGTCCCCATGATCAGACGGGAGGTGAACGTGGTGTCGCCGATCGTCAGCAGGTCGCCGGCCGCGGGGGCCTTCTCCTGGAGAGTCGCCGTGTCGGCCATGTCTGTCAGCCTCCCTGGACTGCGGTGAGTATCTCGACGCGGTCGCCCTCGTTCAGCCGCAGGCCCGGCCACTGGCCACGCGGGACCACGGTCTCGTTGACGGCCGCGGCCACCCCGGAGGGCGCGCTCGTGAACTCGGCGACGAGCCGGTCCAGGGTGAACTGCGCGGGGACCTCGCGGGGTTCGCCGTTCACGGAGACGGTGACGGGCTGCTCTGTCTGCGGTGCGGTGACTGTCATACCGGCTGCTCCTGTGGCTGCTGTGCACCGTGCGGGGCTGCGCTGTGCGGGGAGGCGCTGTGCTGCGGGCCGTCGTGCTGATCCGGGAAGCGCTGCGGCGTGCTGTGCTGTTCTGTGAAGCGCTGCGGCGTACTGTGCTGATCCGAGAAGCGTTGCGGCGTGAAGGGTCGGGCCTCTTCGGGCAGTTCGCCCGACGTGAGCAGTTCGCCCATGACGTCGCCGGTGACGGCGGTCAGCAGGATGCCGTGCCGGTAGTGGCCCGCGGCCACGTGCAGGCCCGGCAGCGCGGTGGGGCCCAGCAGCGGGGCGTTGTCGGGGGAGGCCGGACGGAGCCCGGCCGAGGTCTCGGTGAGCGGCAGTTCGGTGAGACCGGGCACCAGCTCGTGGGCGTCGCGCAGCAGTTCGTACACGCCGCCCGCCGTGACGGTGGTGTCCCAGCCCATCTCCTCGCTGGTGGCGCCGATGACGAACTCGCCGTCGGCACGCGGCACGAGGTAGATGTGCCCGCCGCGCACCACGGCGCGCACGGTGCGCGACAGGAACGGCGCGTACGCGTCCGGCACGCGCAGCCGCAGCACCTGCCCCTTCACGGGGCGCAGGGGAGGGAGCAGCCCCGGCGGCAGCCCGCCGACCTGCCCGGTGTACGAGCCGGTCGCCAGGACGGTCTGGCCCGCCGTCAGTTCGGTGCCGTCGTCCAGTACGGCCCCCGTGGCCCTGTCGCCGGACACGGTGACGCGCTGCGCCGCGGCGTACCGGAAGTCCACGCCTGCCCGCTCACAGGCGATCAGCAGGGCCGCCACCAGACGGCGCGGATCGGCCTGATGGTCGCCGTCGACGCGCAGCCCGCCCCGTACGGACGGTGCCAGCATCGGCTCCAGACGGCGGCACTCACGGCCCGTCAGCCACTCGGACTCCAGCCCGCAACGCTGCTGCAGGGCGTGCAGTTCCTTCAGGAAGGCCCGGTCGTCGGCGTCCAGCGCGACGGACAGCGTGCCGCACGCCCGGTAGCCCGTCTGCTGTCCGCTGGCCTCCTCCAGCTCCGCCACGAAGGACGGATAGCGCTGTGCGGAGGCGACGTTGAGGGAGAGCAGGGTCTCCTCGCCGTAGTGCAGTTCGGTGACCGCGGCCAGCATGCCGGCCGCCACCCGGGCGGCGCCGCCGCCCGGTGCCGGGTCCGCGACAGTGGTGCGCAGTCCGCGCTGTGCGGCGCGCCAGGCGGTGACCAGGCCGATGATCCCGCCGCCGATGACGAGCACGTCCGGTGCGGCCCCTGTACGGGGCGCCGTGGTGGTGCGCATCGGGATACCGCTCCTCCCTTCGCCGGCATGACCCGGATCAGGTTCATACGGTCGGAGGCCGCCAGCCTCCCTCTCAGCCCGGTGCGTCCGGGCTCCCGCGCATGTCTGCTTGTGGCCTGTTGCCGCCGCCCACCTTACTGCGCGTCCCTCGGCGCCTGTAAGAGGCGCCTGCCGGCGGAGCACGGCCGGAGCACGGCCGGTGCACGGCCGGTGCACGGCCATGGGCCCGTAAAGACGTCCGTCCTACAGTGATCGCGTGAGCCTTGAACCCTCCCCGCAGCGGATCGTCATCGTCGGTGCCGGCATGGCGGGCGTGCAGACCGCCGTACAACTGCGCGAACAGGGCTGGACCGGACCGGTCCGGCTGATCGGCGCCGAACCCCACCAGCCGTACGACCGGCCCCCGCTGTCCAAGGCCGTGCTGCTCGGCAAAGCCGAAGGGGCCGCGTTCGACATCGACTTCGACGAGCTCGACGTCGACCTGGAGCTCGGCAGGGACGTGACCGGACTGCGCCCGCGGGAGCGCCTGGTCGAGACGGAGGCCGGCGACGTCGCGTACGACAGGCTGGTCATCGCCACCGGTGCCGAACCCGTCACGCTGCCCGGCAGCGAGGGCGTGCCCGGCGTGCACCTGCTGCGCACGCTGGACGACGCGGCACGGCTGCGGCCCGTACTGGAGGAGCGCAGCCCGATAGTGGTCGTCGGCGCGGGCTGGATCGGCGCGGAGTTCGTGACCGCGGCACGCGCGGCGGGCTGCGAGGTCACCGTCGTCGAGGCGGCCGGCGGGCCGCTGCCCGGCGCGCTCCCCGCGGAGGTCACGGAGCCGATGCGCGGCTGGTACGAGGAGGCCGGCGCCGAACTGCGCACCGGCGTGGCCGTGTCCGCCGTCGAACAGGGCACCGTGATCCTGGCCGACGGCACCCGGCTGCCCGCCGACGCCGTGGTGATCGGCATCGGCGCACGCCCGGCGACGCGCTGGCTCAGGGACTCCGGCCTCGTACTCGACGAGAACGGCGCGGTCCGCGCGGACGACCGGCTGCGCACCTCCGCACCCGGCGTCTACGCGGTCGGCGACTGCGCCTCCTTCCCCTCCGCGCGCTACGGCGAACGGCTGCTCGTGCACCACTGGGACAACGCGCTGCAGGGCCCGCGGGCCGTCGCCGCGAACCTGCTGGCGGAGACCGACGGGCACACCGGCAGCACGGCCGGAGGGGAAACGGCCGGCGTCGGGGCGGAGGGCGTGGTCTACGACCCGGTGCCCTACTTCTGGTCCGAACAGTTCGACCGTTTCGTGCAGTACGCGGGGCACCATTCGGCCAGTGACGAACTGCTGTGGCGCGGCGATCCGTCCGACCCGGCCTGGTCGGTGTGCTGGCTGCGCGACGGCGCGCTGGCCGCCGTGCTGGCGGTCGGCAGGCCGCGCGATCTGGCGCAGGGCAGGAAGCTGATCCAGCAGCAGGCCCCGCTGGACCGGGAGTTGGCGGCCGACGCCTCCGTCCCGCTGAAGAAGGCCGTACGCGTCTGAGCGGTCCGGAGGCCCCGGCCGCCGCACACCCGGTAGTGGCTGTCAGTCCGGGATGGCAGGCTTGGGGCGTGACCGAGATTGACGCGAAGACCGATGCTCTCGTCCCTGCGTGGCTCAACCTCCCCGACGCCGCCGAGCGGCTCGGCGTGGAAGTGACCCGCGTCCGCCAGATGGTCAAGGAGGGCCAGCTGATCGCGGTGCGCCGAGGAGAGAACCGGGTGCTGATGGTGCCCGACGCCTTCATCGGCGAAGGAAAGATCGTGAAGGGCCTCGTCGGCACCATCACGGTGCTGCAGGACGACGGGTTCAGTGACGAAGAGATGCTGGAGTGGCTGTTCACCGAGGACGAGAGCCTGCCCGGCGCCCCGGTGACCGCCTTGCGGGAGAATCGCGGGACGGAAGTGAAGCGCCGGGCACAGGCTCTCGCCGTCTGACGGCCGTCGGCACCTCCGCAGACCCAGATCTGACATCCACCGGGCGTACGGCCCGGAGCGCGAGCTCCGGACCGTACGCCCCCGCATGGGGGGACCCTTCGCATGACTGACTCCGCGCGCGAGCGGCTCGCCGACGCGAGGCTCTATCTGTGCACCGACGCGCGCAGGGAACAGGGCGATCTGCCGCAGTTCCTGGACGCCGTGCTCGCCGGCGGCGTCGACATCGTGCAGCTGCGCGACAAGGGGATGGAGGCCGGGGAGGAGCTGGAGCACCTCGCGGTCTTCGCCGACGCCTGCCGCCGGCACGGCAAGCTCCTCGCGGTCAACGACCGTGCCGACGTCGCCCACGCCATCGGCTCCGACGTGCTGCACCTGGGCCAGGGCGACCTGCCGGTGCCCGCGGCCCGCGCCGTTCTCGGGGACGGCCCGCTGATCGGCCGCTCCACGCACGCCGAGGCGGAGGTCGACGCCGCGCTCACGGAGCCGGGCGTCGACTACTTCTGCACCGGCCCCTGCTGGCCCACCCCCACCAAGCCCGGCCGGCACGCCCCGGGCCTCTCCCTGGTGCGGTACGCCGCGTCGCGCGCCCCCGAGCGCCCCTGGTTCGCCATCGGCGGCATCGACGCCGGCAATCTCGACGAGGTGCTGGACGCCGGAGCGCGCCGTGCCGTCGTGGTCCGGGCGATCACAGCGGCGGCCGATCCGGGTGCCGCCGCGGCCGGATTCGCGAAGCGGCTGAGGGAGCGCCCCGCGCGCTGAAAATCTGCTGCGCACGGGGTTCCTGTCCCAGTCCGTGGACAGTGGGGGGCGTGCGAAGGCGGACGGATGGTACGTAACGCCCCGGCCTCACCCCCGATCGGCTTCCAGCCGTTAGCCTGCACACATGGCCTTTGGTATCTCAGCTACCAGGACTGACCGACCGCCGACAGTGAGCGAGATGCTCGCGTCCGGCGAGAAGTCCTACTCCTTCGAGTTCTTCGCTCCGAAGACCGAGAAGGGGGAACGCACCCTGTGGAGCTCGCTGCGGCAGATCGAAGCGGTCTCGCCGACGTTCGTCTCCGTGACGTACGGCGCGGGCGGGTCCTCACGCGAGGGCACCGTCCGCAACACGGAACGCATCAGCAGCGAGACCACACTGACCCCCGTAGCCCACCTGACCGCCGTCAACCACTCGCGGGCAGAGCTCCGCAACGTCATCGGGCAGTACGCCGAGGCGGGCATCCGCAATGTCCTCGCGATCCGGGGTGATCCTCCCGGAGACCCGATGGGCGAGTGGGTCAAGCACCCCGACGGAATCCTCTACGCCGCCGAACTCGTCGAGCTCCTCAAGGAGTCGGCGGACTTCTCCGTCGGCGTGGCGGCCTTCCCCGAGATGCACCCGCGGTCCGAGGACTGGGACACGGACATCAAGCACTTCGTCAACAAGTGCAAGGCGGGCGCCGATTACGCGATCACGCAGATGTTCTTCAGCGTCGACGACTACTTCCGGATGCGTGACAGCGTCCAGGCAGCCGGTTGCGAAACGCCGATCATCCCCGAGATCATGCCCGTCACGAGCCTGGCGCAGATCGAGAAGTTCGCCCAGCTCAGCAACGCGCGGATCCCCAAGGATCTGCGGGACCGGCTGACGGCCGCCGAAGAGGACCCGTCGGCTGTACGCTCGGTCGGGATCGACTGGGCCACCGAGATGTGCGAGAAGCTGATGGCGGAGGACGCCCCGGGACTCCACTTCATCACTCTCAATCAGGCCCCGGTGTCACTGGAAATCTACGACAATCTGGGACTGAAGCAACGGTCCTGATGTGAGCTGGCCGGCGAAGGCAGCGGGAGAGGGGCGTACATGGGCTGGGCGGTCCTCTATATCGCGTTCGGCGTGGTCGCTTTGTGGCTGCTCGGCGAGGTGCTGCTGCAGTACAAGGCGCGGCTGCGCTGGCGGCTGCTGGCCTTCGGCGGCTTCATGGGTGTGGTCGCGGGGGCGGTGATCCCGTCCGTCGTAGTGATCGGACTGGGCATCGCCGCCTTCGCGACCGGCCAGACATTTGTGACGCTCTCCTACCGCCGCGGCTTCTCGACCGGCTGGGCACTCGGGGGCATCCCGAGCGCCAGCCGGCGGCGCCGCGGCGCGGGAGCGCCCCCCGAGGCGGAGCCGGCGCTGCACGTCTCGGGCCTGGAGGCGCACGCCCCCGAGGGGCAGGCGGGGTTCGCCCCCGACGGCCCCGAGGGATACGGCGCGCAGGGCCCCGACACCCTCGGCTTCAGCGCCCAGGGCCTGCCCGGATACGACGGCGACCTGGCCGAGACCTCCGTGTTCCAGCCGCTGTCGCAGACTCAGGACCCGCCGGTCTACCAGCCGGGTCCGATGCCCGACGAGACGTCCCCGTACGGGATATACGCCCTCAGCGCCGAGACCGGCGCCAACTCCGCGGCCGCGCCGGGCATGTACGCGGAGCAGCCGTACGGCCAGGGCTACGCGCCCGGCGGTTTCGACGGCGCTCCCGGTTACGACGGCGCGCAGCAGTACGCCGCGTACTCCGACCCCTACATCGGCTTCGACGGCAGCCAGCAGTACGCGCCCGGCGCCCAGTACGACCAATACGCCCCCGCTTACGACACGTACGGGGGCGGTGTCAGCTTCGACCCGCAGGGGAACATCGCCGCGCAGCAGCAGTACGGCGTCCCCGGCGCTTACGGCACCGACGGGTACGGCACCGGCTACGGCCCGGACGGATACGGATCCGACGGATACGGCGTTCCGTACGGCGCGGACGGCCAGTTCGGCCAGCAGGCCTACTACCCGCAGGACGGTGCCTGGGTCCCGCAGCAGCGCGACCCGGACGCGCCCGCCGACCCGCTGACGGACCCGCTCACCCAGGCGCAACAGCCGTACGCGCCGTACCAGAACGGCTACGACGGCTACTACTACGACGAACAGCGCGGCGGCTACTGACAGCCGGCGCTGCCGGCTTCCGTACGCAGGCCGCCGTCCACAGACCACCGAGTGCCGGGCACCCCGCGGGGTGCCCGGCACTTCACTGTGAGCCGCGCCAGTCGTCGCCCTCCACGAGCAGTCCCGCCACCATCGCGCCCGACATGCCGGCGTGTGCCAGTCCGCCGCCGGGGTGGGCCCAACCGCCCGCCCGGTAGAGGCCCTTCACACTGTCCTGCCGGTTGGGTGCCTGCGTGAACACGCCCTTCGCACCGGCCAGCACAGGCGCGGGCACCAGTCCGCCCGGCACATGTGTCTCGGCCTCGTTGTCGCGCGGGGTGCGCACCTCGCGCCACAGCACACGGTCGCCCAGGCCCAGTCCCGCCGCGTCCGCGGCGGCCACCATCCGGTCGGCGAGCTGCCCGGCCGCACTGTCGTCCGGCACGTCCTCCGGCCGTACGGTCACCGTCAGGACAGCGGACTCGTGCTCTCCGTCAGGGCGCAACGCCGGGTCGTCGGGCCGCAGTACGGTCACCGGCCGGCCTGTCAGCGGCCGGTCTGCCGCCGGCCGGTCCGGAGTGCGTGCCGGGTGCACGACCGTACGGTGCGCGGTGCCCTCGGGGCGGGCGCCCCGCAGCGCGAGCAGGACGGTCAGCCGGGCACCGGCGGTCTGTACGCCGGAGTGCACGGCGTCCGCGTCCTCCAGCCTGCCGGCCTGGACGACGGCGTCGGCCTCCACCTCGCGCTGTCCGGCCAGTTCCAGCCCCGCCGCCCGGCCGTCCTTCTCCAGGACGCGCACCACTTCGGCGTCGAAATGGAACTCCACTCTGCGCGCCAGACAGCGTTCGTACAGTGCCTCGGCGAGCGCACGCATGCCGCCGCGCACATACCAACTGCCGAAGGTGTGCTCCATGTACGCCAGCACCGTCGCGCTCGCCGGTGCCCGGGACGGGTCGATGCCGTAGGCGTGCGCGTGGCTCTCCAGCAGGGACACCAGCCGCGGATCGCGCAGTTCGTCCCTGGCGACCTCGGCGAGCGTGGGGGTACGGCGCCGCAGCAGGCCCTTTCCGCGCAGCGCCGGATAGGGGTCACGGGCCACGGCCTCGCGCGCCGCCGCGCTGCCGTCGTACGGCTCCTCCAGCAGCGGCCGGCGGGTGGCGTCCCACACCTCCCGCGCGCGGCCGAGCAGTTCGGCCCAGCGCTCACCGGTGCCGTGCCCGAGGGCGGCGTCCAATGCGTCGATGACACCCGCGCGGGACGCGTTCGGCAGGGAGACCGCGCTGCCGTCCGCGAAGACGTGCCGTACGGCCGGATCGACCTGCGCCGTCTCCACGCACTTTTCGAGCGGTTCGCGGCCCGTCTTGACGAACAAGTCGCGGTAGACGGCGGGCAGATGGAGCAGCCCGGGGCCGGTGTCGAAGGCGAAACCGTCCCGCTCGAAGCGGCGCACCGCACCGCCGTACGTGCCGGTCCGCTCGTACACCGCCACCTGATGTCCCGCCACGGCGAGCCGTGCCGCCGCCGCCATGGCGCCCAGCCCGGCGCCGATCACCGCAATCCGTGCCATGGGAAGCGACCTTACTGAAGCGCGCGCGGCGCCGGCGTGCCGCCCCGGCTCCTCTGCGTACCGCTGCCCAGGACTGAGTACGGCTACCTAGATCGCCGGTTGAGTAGCCGAGCGGGTAGGCCCCGACCTGGAAAGACGGCAGAGTGATGGACACGGCAAGGGCACGGCGCCGGCACCGCCGGCACGGGGCGGCGGAACCGGCGCCGATGCTCTTCCCCAGGAGAGCTTCTGTCCCGGGGGGAAGCCGGGGGCAGGGACACCGGGGAACAACGGGGATCCGGGAACGGGGGCCCGGACCACGGGGAAAACGGGGAACGGGGGAACGGGGGTGCGCGGCCCGCGACCGGTGGCCTACGGGCTACTCGGGCCGCGCACAGCCCCCCACCCTCCCCTGCAGCAGCAGGGACAGCGCCCCGTGCACATCGTCCAGCGAGCGCTCCGGCTGGAACGCCTTCCAGTCCAGCGCCGCCACCAGGACCATCCCCACCAGGGCCGCGGCCGTCAGCGGGATGTCGATCTCGGCGCTGAACTCCCCCTCGTCGACGCCGCTGCGCAGCACGGACTCGACGACGGCGACGGCGTCCTTGCGCACCACCATCAGCGTGGAGTTCCACGCCCGGTTGGTGCGCCACAGCTCCGCGACGTACAGCTGCGTGAACGCCGGATAGCGGTCGATGAACTCCAGCCCGGACCTGACCATCGCGTCCAGCGAGTCCACCCGGCTGCCGCCCGCGGCGGCCACGGAGTCCGCGGCCTGCCGCAGGTCGGCGGTGAGCAGCTCCACGCCGTGCCGCAGCAGCTCTTCGAACAGCTCCGTCTTGCTGGCGAAGTTGTAGTAGACCGTGCCCTTGGCCACCCCGGCGCGCTCGGCGATCTCCTCCACCGTGGTGGAGGAGAAGCCCTGTTCGGCGATGAGGGTGACGGCGGCCTGGAAGAGCTTCTGCCGAGTCGCGTCCCTGCTGTTGCTGCGGCGGGCGCGGGTCCCGCTACCGGTCTGCATGGCACCCATTGTCACAGCGAGATCTCCGGGTGCAGCCGGTCCAGCGACCACACCTGCTTGCGCCGCGCGGTGACCGCCGTCAGGGCGAGCGCCCCCACGGTGAACGCCAGCAGCACCAGGCAGGCCCGCCACACCGGCCACAGTTCACCGCCGGTGATGAGGTGCCGCAGCCCCTCGACGACGTAACTCATCGGCAGGAACGGGTGCAGGGCGTTGAAGAAGCCCGGACTGGTCTGGATCGGATAGGTACCGCCCGCCGACGTCAGCTGGAGCATCAGCATCGCCAGCACCAGGATCCGCCCCGCCGGACCGAATCTGGCGTTGAGGAACTGCACGATGGACGTGAAGCAGACCGTCACCAGCACCAGGAAGCCCAACGTGCCCGCGCCGCGCACCGGTTCGAGCCCGAGCCCCCAGTGCAGTACGGACATCAGAGCGCCCACCTGCGCGACGCCGATGGCCGCCACGGGCAGCCATCCGGCGAGCGTGATCCGCCAGGCCGGCGCACCGGACGCCAGGGCCCGCTTGTTCAGCGGCTGCAGCAGCATGTACGCGATCATCGCGCCGACCCACAGGGCGAGCGGGATGAAGTACGGCGCGAAGCCCGTCCCGTAGTTGGGCGCCGAGTGCGCCTTGCCCGAGGCCAGGTCGACCGGGTCGGACATCACTCCCGAACGGTCGTCGCGCTCCTGCTTGTCGTAGTCGGGGATCTTCTTCACCCCGTCGTGCAGACCGCCGGCCAGCTTGCCGGAACCGTCGGCCAGTTTGTACATCCCGCCGTTCAGCGTGCCGGCGCCCTTGTCCAGCTTGCCCAGCCCGGTGTCGAGTTGAGACGCGCCGTCCTTCGCCGAGCCCAGCCCGGTGTGCAGTTCGGACGCGCCCTTGGACACCTGGTGCGCGCCCTTGTTGAGCTTGTTGATCTGCGCGACGGCGGTGTCCACGTCCTGGTAGAGATGCGGCGCGCGCTGCGCGAGGGCGTTCGCCTTCGACTGCACGTCGTCCAGTCCGGCGCCCAGCTCGTCCAGGTTCTTCTGCTGTTTGACGATGCCGTTGACGTCCTTGGACACCTTGGCCGTCGTCGCCGCGGCGTCCGCGGCCTTCTTCATGTCCGCGCAGGACGGGCCCAGATCGGTGTCCAGGTCGAGCTTGACCTTCCCCTCGCAGCGCGTTCTGTACAGCGTGGAGAGCGTCTCGGACGCGGTGCGCGAGTCGTCCTCGGCCTTCTGCGCCGTCTCCGGCAGCTTGTCGAGGTTCTGCTTGAGCGTCTTGCTCGTACGCGCCACGTCACTGGCGGCGGTGCCGATCTCGTCCCCGTTGTCCTTGAGGAACGGGCGCACCTTGCCCGCCACCCCGTTGACCTTCTCCGCCAGGGTCGAGGTGCCGTCGGCGACCTGCCCGGCGCCCTTGTCCAACTTGCCGGCGCCCGTGTGCAGTTGCTCGGTGCCGCTCTTCAGCTCACCGCTGCCCGACTTGGCGTCGCCGATGCCGTTCTTCAGCTTGCCCGCGCCCTCCTTGGCCTCACCGATCCCGTCGCCGAGATCGTCGGCGCCCTTGGCGGCCTTCTTGGTCTCGCCGTGGATGGTGGAGAAGGACACGAAGATCTTGTCGTAGAAGTTGCGGGACGCCTTGCTGGACGCCGCGGCCCGCACCTCGGAGAACACCGTGCGGGAGATCTGCCCGACGATGTAGTTGCTGGAGTCGTTCGTACGGACCTTCAGCGCACCCGTCTCCGGGTTGTCGCCCGAACTGGAGGCCACCCGCTTGCTGAAGTCCGAGGGGACGGTCAGCGACAGGTAGTAGCGCCCGTCCTCGACACCCTTGCGCGCGTCGTCCGCGTCGGTCGGGTGCCAGTCGAACGTGTTGCTGTCCTTCAGCCCCTCCGTGACGTCGTCGCCGGCCTTGAGCTGCTGCCCGCCGGCCTTCGCGCCCTGGTCCTCGTTGACGAGCGCCACGGGTATCTTGTCCAGCCGGTCGTACGGGTCCCAGAAGGACCACAGGTACAACGCCCCGTACAGCAGCGGGAGCAGCAGCATCGCGGCCATCGCGGCGCGCGGCAGCTTCCCCCTCCCGAACCGCCTGAGCTCAAGCGCGGCCAGCCTCGGCGAGCGCATCAGCCGCCTCCCCCTTCTTCGTCTCCGGTGTGTCCGTCTTCTTCTTTTCCGACGGGTCCGTCGCGCCCTCGTCCGCCGCGTCCGCCGTACGGCCGCTGCTTCGGCTCTCCAGCCGGACGGTCACCGCGTCGTCCGGTGCCTCACTGCACACGGCGAGCACGGTGACGCCCGACCGCGCGAGGGACCGCAGCATCGCCCAGGCCTCGTCGCGCTCCTTGTCGGAGAGCTTCAGATCGACGTCGTCGACGGCGAGCAGCCGCGGACCGCCGATCAGCGCGAGGGCCACCGACAGCCGCAGCGCTTCAAGGCGCTCCAGGTGCCGTACGTGGGTGCGCGGCCCCTTCGGCAGCGTGTCCAGGTCGAGGCCCGCCGCGTCCAGCGCCGCCTCCAGCCGCGCGCGCGAGGCGGCGGCCCGCTCCTTGCGCGGCCGGAACAGGGCGCGCAGCGAGGCGCCGAACCGCCGCTGCAACAGCACCCGTTCGCGCAGGTGCTCGGTCACCGTCAGCGCGGGATCGAGGTCGGTGATCCCCGGTACGGGGCCGAGCGCGCTGATCCGGCGCACCGCCGCGAGCTGCTTGGGCAGCCGGTTCCTGCCGACCGTCGCGTGTCCCGAGGTGGTCTTCATCCGCCCGGTGAGAGCCAGCAGCAGGCAGGTGCGGCCCGAACCGGAGGGCCCTTCCACCGCGATCAGCGACCCGGGCTCCGCGTCGATCCCGACGCCCTGGAACACCGGGCCCCGCGGCCCCTTGAGCCCCAGGTCCTCTGCGTGTACGCGGACCCCGAGGGCGGTCACGCCGCCGCCGGCGTCCGCCTCCTCCTCGGCCATGGCCCCTCCCATGTCTTTTGAACTGACCGGTCAGTTCAAAGTATGCCGCACCCCTGATCCGCCGCCGTCACCGCCCCGCCCCGCACCGCCGCGGAGGGTCGTGTTTGCGCAGGTCAGGAGGATTGTCAGTGGCATGGGCCACGATGTGCACATACGGACGATTCCGTGGCCCGCAAGGCGCAAGCGGAACGACTCTGCGAGGTGACCGCGATGCACAGCCCCTCCAGCTCCAGCGATGTCCACCCCGTCCTCCGCCGCGCGTCCGCACCACCGGCGGCGCTCGACCTGCTGGCGCAGGCACAGCACGGGCTGGACGAGGCCGCCGCGATGGAGACGCCCAACGAGCGGTATGCCATCGCACATCTGGCGGCGCTGCGCACCGCGGCGGCGGTGCTCGCCGTGCGCGGCCGGCCCGAGCCCACGGCCCGGCGCCGCCGCCAGATCCGCAGCGCCTGGGAGGTCCTCCCGGAGGCCGCTCCCGAACTGGCCGAGTGGAGCGTGCTGTTCGCTTCCGGCGCACAGCGCCGGGCCAGGGCGGAGGCCGGCATCCACGGGGCCGCGACCCGGCGGGACGCCGACGACCTGATCCGGGACACCGGCGTCTTCCTCAGGCTGGTCGAGCGGATGCTGGTCCCGCAGCCCGCGCTGCCCCGGCCGCGGGTGGCTCCGGCCGACGAGGACCTGCCCGAGCCCTCCCGGATACGCCCGGCCGCTCCGGCACCCGAAGCGGCCTCCGAAGAGCGCCGCCGCCCTCGTGCCGGATGACGGCCCGTAGGCAATAAGGTGGGCCCTGCCCGCACCTGAGCCGAGGAGCACCCGCCATGTCCCGCCCCAGCGCAACACTCCGTACCGCCGTGGTCTGGGAGGTGCTGCGAGGAGCCCTCGACCGGCGGGTGAAGGCCGCGGCCCGGGAGAGCCTCGACGTCCTCGACACCGGCGGCGGCACGGGCAACTTCGCGGTCCCCGTCGCCCGCCTGGGCCACCGCGTCACCGTGGTGGACCCGAGCCCCGACGCCCTTTTCGCGCTGGAGCGCCGGGCCGCCGAGGCGGGCGTCGCCGATCAGGTGCGGGGCGTACAGGGCGACGCACACGGCCTGTTCGACGTCGTAGAGCGGGACGGCTATGACGCCGTCCTCTGCCACGGTGTCCTGGAGTACGTCGACGACCCGGCGGAGGGCCTGCGCAATGCCGTAGCCGCGCTGCGCCACGACGGCGGCACTCTCAGCCTGCTCGCCGCCGGGCTCGGAGGGGCGGTTCTCGGCCGCGCCCTGGCCGGGCATTTCACCGAGGCCCGGCAGGCCCTGACCGCCACGGACGGCCGCTGGGGCGAGAGCGACCCGATGCCCCGCCGCTTCACTGCGGAGCAGCTGACCGAGCTGGTCACCGCGACCGGCCTGGAGGTCGAAGCGGTGCACGGAGTGCGGGTTTTCGCCGATCTCGTGCCCGGCGCCCTGGTCGACGCGGAGCCCGACGCACAGGAGGCCCTCTCCCGCCTGGAGGCCGCCGCCGCCGAACTGCCCGCCTTCCACTCGGTGGCGAGCCAGCTGCACGTTCTGGCCGAGGCCCGGTAGCCGCGCCCGATCAGCGGCCCGGCGCCGTATGATCGAGGCACACCGTCCGGCATGGCGGACAGACGGCACGGGAATGCAGCAGTGCACAGCCGACCGTCGGCGTTCGGCATTTCGGTGCTGGTGGGAGGAATTGGCGTAGAGGGGCGGGTTTCACGGGGGCGATTCCCTGCCTATCCTTGAAGGGTCGCATCCGGTCGCCCCCGCGACCGACGAGTAGGAGGACTCCGTGCCGCTCTCTGAGCACGAGCAGCGGATGCTCGAGCAGATGGAGCGAGCGCTGTATGCCGAAGATCCCAAGTTCGCGACAGCGCTCGAGGGAAGTGAGCTGCGCCGCTACACCCGCAAACGGGTCTACCAGGCGGTCGCAGGCTTTCTTGTGGGTATCGCCCTGCTCATGGCCGGGATGGTCGCGCAGCAGATCTGGATCAGCGTCGTGGGGTTCCTCGTCATGCTCGGATGCGCCGTGCTTGCGGTCACCGGCTGGCGCAAGGCTCCCCGGAACGGCGAGCAGCAGGGTACGGGCCAGCAGGCTCAGGCCCAGGGCGGGAGCGGTGGCACCGGCCAGCAATCCCGCAGGCAGCAGCCACGGCAGCGGCGTTCGATGATGCACCGCATCGAGGAGCGCTGGCAGCGCCGGCGAGGCGAGGACAGTCAGTGACACCCCTGGCGAGCCGGTAACGCTCCTGGTGGCGCTGTCTCCTCCCGTCGGCCGACCCTGAGGAACCGAAAAAGATCTTGTGTGGGGCCGCAGTTCTTCTGCGGCCCCACAGTCGTGTGCGGTCGGCCGGCCGTGCGCCGTCAGCCGCGGGCGGGCAGGGTGCCGTACGCGGTCAGCGTGCGAAGCGGGTGCGGAGCGCGCCCGTCCAGCGCCGGTGCAGCGCCGACCAGCGGCCGGTGATCCCCTGCGTGGCCCGGACAGCGGAACGGGGCAGCAGCAGGGCCCGGATCCGCAGCCCGCGCGGTGCCGCTTCCCGCAGGCCGGCCCGGACCCGCCGTACGGCGTCGGCCGGTCCCTCCTCCGGGCGGGGGCTGGGCGCGTAGAGCACCTGCTCCACCGAGAGGGCGAGCCGCTGGGCCGCGGCCGCGGACTCCGCGTCCAGCTCACCGATCCGGGCGATCCGGGCGGCGGTCTGCCGCGGGGTGGCCGAGCCGTCCGGCACCACCCCGTAGTCCCAGGCGGAGTCGGTGAGTTCACGCCAGGCCGCCAGTACCGCGGCGTCCGGTGCGGGGTGCGGGCCGAGCCGTCGTCGCCGGATCCGCACCCGCCACAGCAGCGGCAGCAGGGGGATGCCCAGCACCAGCAGGGCCGCGGCCGCCACCGTCACCGTGCCGGTGGGGAAGCCGCCGCCCGACCGGCCTCCGGAGGACGGCGCCGCCGCCTGGCCGCACTGCGGGTCGAGCCGCTTCTCCTGGGCCGTGCAGGTGTCGGACTGCGAGGGCGCGGGGGACGGCTGGGTGGTCTGGCCGCGGTCCGGGAGGGTCTCGCCCGGGTTCCGGCTCGGGTCGGGGACGTCGGACTGGGCGTAGTCGGGCGCTGTGCCGCGCGTGGGGGTCGGTTCGAAGCGGGTCCACCCGACGCCCTCGAAGTACAACTCCGGCCAGGCGTGCGCATCTTTGAGGCCGACCGCCATCCGGTCGTTGCCCTGGGCGGTACCCGGGGTGAAGCCGACCGCGACGCGGGCGGGGATGCCGAGGGTGCGGGCCATCGCCGCCATCGAGAAGGCGAAGTGGACGCAGAAGCCCTCTTTCTGCTCCAGGAAGTTGACGATCGCGGCCGAGCCGCTGCCGGCCCGTACCTCCGTGTCGTAGGTGAAGCCGCCGTCCAGCGCGAACCAGTCCTGGAGTTTCACCGCGCGCTCGTAGTCGTTCGACGAGCCGCGGGTCACCTGGACCGCCTTGCGGTGCACGAGGGACGGCAGGGACTCGGGCACCCGGGTGTACTCCTCGGCCAGGTCCCGGGGCGGCGGAGGGGCGTCGGCGAGCTGCCGTGCCGTGGGCCGGACCAGCAGGCTCTCCACGTCGTACCGGCTGCCGCGGGTGGTCTGGCCGCGGTCGCCGACGAGGGTCCGGCCCTCCGGTTCGAAGCGCCAGCGGCCGTCGATGCTCACCTTGTCCGCGGGGTACGGCATGGGCAGCCAGTTCTGCCCGTACCAGTCGGCCGCCGTGACAGAGGTGCGCACGCGCTCGGTACGGACACCGGGGGAGAGGCCCGGCGGCTGCGGCAGCTGGTCGGGCACCTCGTTGATCCGCCGCTCCGAGGGCTTCCACGAGGAACCGTCGAACCTGTCGAGCGCGACGATCCGCAGATACATGTCCTGTGTGCTGTCGGTGCTGGTGGAGTACGACAGGGCGGTGCGGTCCTCCGGCTGGTTGAGGCTGTCCTGCAGCGCGACCAGCGGGTTCACCGCGGAGACCGTACCGCCGGAGCCGTTCGCGGACCCGGCGCCGGAGCGGGCCGCGTCCAGGAGTCCGCCGCTCAGCGACGGCAGCGCGGCCGGGACGAGCAGGGCCACGCCGAGGGTGAGCGCGCCGATACGGCGGCCCGTACGGACCGGGGCCGCCGGTCCCTGGGCGGCGCCCGGCTGCGCCGCGGCCGTCCCCGGTCTGGTCCGGTCGCCGGTGCCGCGCCCGGTGAAGGCGCGGCCCCACTGGGACAGCCGCTCCCGGCCCTCGGCGAGGAGGAGCAGCAGATAGCCGCCGGCCGCGCACAGGAACCACAGCCAGCTCGCGCCGCCCTGGCCCAGGCCCGCGGCCACCGAGTACAGGGCGAGCAGCGGCAGCCCGGCGGGCGCCGCGCTGCGGAAGGTGACCGCTATGGCGTCCACCAGCAGCCCGATCACCACGACCCCGCCGACGAGCAGCAGCCGGATACCCGCGGTGACCGGTGCCGGGATGGCGTACCGGCCGACGTCCTGGCCGCCGGAGTTCAGCAGGTCACCGAGGTGGGCGAAGACCTCGGGAGAGGGCAGCACCCCGCCGGGCGCCACCTCGTGCGCGAAGAAGACCGTGAGCATCAGCAGCGACACCAGCGCCTGGAGCGCCACGGTCAGCGGGCGGGCCAGCGGCACCCTGCGGGCCGCCGCTCCCACGGCGCTCTGCACCCCGAGCAGCACGGCGGCCTGCAGCAGCCATGTCGCCGGGGAGACCAGGGGCAGCAGGGCGCTCGCCGCGGCGAGGGTGGCCAACGCCGCGCAGACCGCGAGCCGTCCGCGTCCACTCATCGGTCCAGCCCCTTCAGCGTCGCCTTGTCCGCCTCCTGCCACAGCCCGGCCAGCGGGATGCCGGGGCCGCCGGCCAGCGCGCTCCAGCCCGACTCGCGCAGGACGCGCAGCGGTCCGTCCTCCGCGCCGCTGCCCCCGCCGGTCCCGTTCCCGTTCCCGCCGTTCCCGTCGGTCCCGTTGGCGTTCCGGGCGCCGTACGGTTCGCCGTCCGCTTCCCGTACGGCGGGGCCCGGGCGGGAGACGAAGGCGACCGCGCGGTTCGTGCGCTGCCGCATACGGGCGACCGTGACGGCCTCCTCCTCGTCCAGGTCGCCGAGGAACGCCACCAGCAGTCCCTCCTGGCCGCCCGTACCGCCGCGCAGCGCGTCGTACGCCTGGGCGAGGCTCGGGCTGTCCGACTGGCCGAGCACGGCGAGGGTGTCCAGCAGCAGCCCCGCGGTGTCGGAGGCGTCGCCGGTGAAGGCGGCGCCCTCGGGGCCCGGGGCCATCGCGCCGGTGTCGGTGAGCAGCCGTACGGCGTAGCCCCGTTCCAGCAGGTGCAGGCAGACCGAGGCGGCGCCGGACACCGCCCACTCGAAGGGCGAGTCGGGGCCGGAGCCCGCGTACGTGCCGCGGCGGGTGTCCAGCAGGACGGTGCAGCGCGCCTTCTGGGGCTGCTCCTCGCGGCGCACCATCAGCTCGCCGTACCGCGCGGTGGAGCGCCAGTGGACGCGGCGGAGATCGTCGCCGTACCGGTAGCCGCGGGGGATCACGTCGTCCTCGCCGGCCAGCGCGAGGGAGCGCTGTCTGCCGTCCCCGTAGCCGGTGGTCTCGCCCGCCAGCTGCGCCGGGGGGAGCGTCTCGGCCTGCGGGATGACGGTCAGCGTGTCGAACGTGCTGAAGGAGCGCGTCAGTTCGCACATGCCGAACGGGTCGGACAGCCGCAGCTGGAGCGGGCCGAGCTCGTACCGGCCGCGCAGGTCGGAGCGCACCTTGTAGGACACCTCGCGCCGGCCGCCGGGCTCGACCCGGTCCAGTACGAAGCGGGGCCGCGGGCCCAGTACGTACGGCACGCGGTCCTGCAGCATGAGCGCACCGGTCGGCAGCCGGGACACGTTGTCGACGCGCAGATGGACGCGCGCCTCCGTACGGGCGGACACCCGCGCCGGGTCCAGCCTGCGGGACCCGGCGACGCGGTAGCGCGTGCGGTACAGCACCAGCACGCACACCAGCGGCAGGGCCCCCAGCAGGATCCCCACGCGCAGCAGGTCGCCCTGGCCGAGCACGTACGCGCACACGACGGCGGCGATGCCCGCGGCGAGGAAGGACCGGCCGCGCGTGGTGAGCCCGCCGAACGCCGTGCGCAGCGGGCCCCGCCGGCCGTCCCCGCCGTCTTCCGGGGTGCCGGGCGCGCCGCTCGTCGTACGGCCGGCCTCCGCGTCGCCCGCCGTCCGGGCCGCCCCCGCGCCGGACATCTCAGAATCCCTGGCGGGGCTGCCGGTGATGACCGTCGGGTGAGGGCTGCGCTGTGGACGGGCGGCTGGGCGGGGCGCCCGCCGAGGGCACCGGCACCTGCTGCACGATCTCCGTGACGACCTGCTCGGCGGAGCGCCGGTTCAACTGGGCCTGTGCGGTGGGCAGCAGACGGTGCGCCAGCACCGGCCGGGCCAGCTCCTGTACGTCGTCCGGCAGCGCGTACTCCCGGCCGGCCAGCGCCGCCGAGGCCCTGGCAGCGCGCAGCAGGTGCAGCGTCGCGCGGGGCGAGGCGCCGAGCCGCAGGTCGGGGTGCGAGCGGGTGGCCGCGCTCAGCTCGATCGCGTACCGCCGCACCGGGTCGGCCACGTGGACGCGCCGCACCGCGTCGATCAGCTTGGTGATCTCCTGCGCGTGCGCGACGGGCTGCAGGTCGTTCAGCGGGTCGGCGCCCCCGTGCACATCGAGCATCTCCAGTTCGGCCGCCGGGCTCGGATAGCCGATGGAGACCCGGGCCATGAACCGGTCGCGCTGGGCCTCGGGCAGCGGGTAGGTGCCCTCCATCTCGACCGGGTTCTGCGTGGCGACCACCATGAACGGGTCGGGCAGTCCGTACGTCCTGCCGTCGATGGTGACCTGCCGCTCCTCCATCGACTCCAGCAGTGCCGACTGGGTCTTGGGGGAGGCGCGGTTGATCTCGTCGCCGATCACGATCTGTGCGAAGACCGCGCCCGGCTTGAATTCGAAGTCCTGCCGCTGCTGGTCGAAGACGCTGACCCCGGTGATGTCGGAGGGCAGCAGATCCGGGGTGAACTGGATCCGCCGCACCGAACAGTCGATGGATCTGGCCAGCGCCTTCGCGAGCATCGTCTTGCCGACGCCGGGCACGTCCTCGATCAGGAGGTGCCCCTCGGCGAGCAGCACGGTCAGCGAGAGCCGTACGACCTCCGGCTTGCCCTCGATCACCGACTCCACCGAGCGGCGGATCCGGTCCGCCGTACTGCTCAGATCGGTGAGGTCCGCCCGCTCCTCATAGGTCGTCACCCGGCCCTCCTCGTCCCGTCCCCGTCGTCCCGTCGTGGTGCATGCGATCGCGCAACTGGTGCCATCACACGCATTCTTCACGCCGACCGGGCCCCGCGTCACCGGTCCGGGGTGATCTCCGGCCGGAACCGTGCGCCGCGCGGAGGCTCTATGCCGGGTCGATCTCGCGCAGCAGGCCCGTCGTCACGTCGAAGACGAAGCCGCGCACATCGTCCGTATGGAGCAGAAACGGCGAGGTCCGCACGCGTTCCATGGACTGGCGTACGTCCTGGTCGAGGTCCTTGAAGGCCTCCACCGCCCACGCCGGACGCTGCCCGACCTCTTCGGCCAGCTCGTGCCGGAAGTCCTCCGTCAGATTCAGCAGTCCGCATCCGGTGTGGTGGATGAGCACCACGGAGCGGGTGCCCAGGGCGCGCTGACTGATGGTGAGAGAACGGACGATGTCCTCGGTGACCACGCCGCCGGCGTTCCGGATGGTGTGGCAGTCGCCGAGTTCGAGTCCGAGCGCCTCGTGCAGGTCGATCCGGGCGTCCATACAGGACACGACGGCGACCTTGAGCACGGGTCTGGCGTCCATGCCGGGGTCGGTGAAGTGGGCTGCGTACTGCTGGTTCGCCTCGACGAGCCGGTCGGTGACGGTGCCGTCCTCGGGCTGCGGGCGGTGTGTGGATATGGCCATGCGTAAGACGTTACGGCGCACACCGTTGCCGGGCCTGCTGTGAGAAGGGGCGAAACGGTCAGCAGAGCGGTATGTGAGGCAGTACACAGAGCCGTGTCCACGCTGTCGGGGACGCGCCTGACCAGTTGGTTGACCGGGGGGAGGCGTGGACTAAAGTGACGCGAAGTGGACGAGCGGGCGGGGAATCCGGAGCATGTGCGTGCGTGCCCGCCTGACGTGAGAGGGCACATGACCAGCAACGAGCAGTCCGCCGATGACCAGCACGCGGGGGAGCGGCACCGGCCGGTGATGCTGCGGCGCTGTCTGGACATGCTGGCGCCCGCCCTCGCCGAGCCCGGAGCGACCGTCGTCGACTGCACCCTCGGCCTCGGCGGCCACAGTGAGGCCCTGCTGTCCACCTTCCCCTCGGTGCGGCTGATCGGCCTGGACCGGGACAAGGAGGCGCTGCGGCTCGCGGGCGAACGGCTCGCCCCGTACGCCGGCCGCGCCACCCTCGTACACGCCGTCTACGACGAACTGACCGACGTGCTGGAGCGGTTGGACACCCCGCGTGTCCAGGGCGTGCTGTTCGACCTCGGGGTGTCGTCCATGCAGCTCGACGAGGCGGACCGCGGTTTCGCGTACGCGCAGGACGCGCCGCTCGACATGCGGATGGACCAGTCGACCGGCATCAGCGCCGCCGAGGTCCTCAACACGTACGCGCCGGGTGAACTGGTGCGCATCCTGCGCCAGTACGGCGAGGAGAAGCAGGCCAAGCGGATCGTCGAGGCCGTGGTGAAGGAGCGGGTGAAGGAGCCCTTCAGCCGCAGCGCCCGGCTCGTCGAGGTCATCAGGGACGCGCTGCCGCAGGCCGCCAAGCGGCACGGCGGCAACCCCGCCAAGCGCACCTTCCAGGCCCTGCGGATCGAGGTCAACGGCGAACTCCCGGTGCTGGAACGGGCAGTTCCGGACGCCGTGGAGGCGCTCGCCGTCAACGGCCGCATCGCCGTGCTGTCCTACCACTCGCTGGAGGACCGGCTCGTGAAGCGGGTGCTCGCCGCCGGCGCGGCCAGCACGGCACCCGCGGGGCTGCCCGTCGTACCCGAGCAGTACCAGCCGCGGCTCAAGCTGCTGACCCGCGGCGCCGAACTTCCCACTGAAGAAGAGATCGCCGAGAACCGCCGCGCGGCGCCGGCAAGGCTGCGCGGGGCCGAGCGCATCAGGGAGGCCACGTGACCGCTCAGCAGCGGCTGACCAGACTCGCCCGGCTGGTGCCCGCGGGCACCTCGCATGCGGCGCGGGCGCCTTTCGTCCTGCTGGTCGTCCTGCTGCTGGGCTCCGGCCTGCTGATGCTGCTGCTGCTCAACGCCTCGCTCAACCAGGGGTCGTTCAAGCTGGCGAAGCTGGAGAAGCAGACCGGGGAGCTCACCGACGAACAGCAGGCGCTGGAGCAGGAGGTCGACTCCTACTCGGCGCCCGGCACGCTCGAACAGCGCGCCCGCGAACTGGGCCTGGTCCCCGGCGGCAACCCCGCCTTCCTGGGCCCCGACGGCAAGGTCAAGGGCAGTCCGCAGCCCGCGAGCGGCGACCCGGCACAGGAGGAACAGTGAGCGGGCGTTCCCCGGACGACCCGGACCGGCGACGCGTACCGCGCCCGCAGGGCGGTGCACGGCAGGGCAGGTCCGCAGAGGGCAGGCCCTCACAGGGCGGCACAGCACAGGGCGGCACGGCGCAGGGCAGGTCGCCGCAGGACCGGGAGCGGCGGAGCACGCCGCAGGGGTCCCGGCGACCCCGTGCGCAGCAGGAGAACCGGTCGCAGCAGAGCCGGCCCGCGCAGCGCAGACCGCAGCAGGGCCGCGGGTCCGGCGGCCCGGGAGGCTCCGCGGGGCCCGGCGGCCGGCGGGGGCAGGGCGGCCAGGGAGGCGGCGGCGGTCCGATCCGGCTCGCCAACCCCAAGGCGCGGCTGCGGCTGGTCGCGCTCGGACTGAGCCTCGTGGTGCTGGCGTTCGGCATCAGGCTGCTGCAGGTGCAGGCCGTCGACGCCGGGACGTTCGCCGACAAGGCGGCGCTGAACCGCTACATCACCACGTCCAAGCCGGCCGAGCGCGGCACCGTCTCCTCCCGCGACGGCACGGCGCTGGCCACCACGGTCGACGCGTACGACATCACGGCTGACCCGTATCTGCTCTCCCCGAAGCAGACCGGCGTCGCCGACGCGCCCGCCCGTGCGGCGGCGCTGCTCGCCCCGCTGCTCGGCGAGGGCGAACAGGAGCTGGCGGACAAGCTGTCCACGAAGAACACCCGCTATGTGCTGCTCGCCCGGCAGCAGACCCCGCAGACCTGGCAGAAGATCAAGAAGCTGAAGGCGGAACTCGCGGAGAAGGCGTCGAGCGGCAAGGACGCCGACGTCCTGGCCGGCATCTACCAGGAGGAGCACGCCAAGCGCGTGTATCCCAACAAACAGCTGGCGTCCTCCGTGCTCGGCTTCGTCAACTCCCAGGGGCAGGGCGGCGCCGGCCTGGAGGCCCAGCTGGACAAGAAGCTGGCGGGCAAGGACGGCAAGATCACGTACGCCCAGTCCGGCGGCCGCCAGGTCCCCACGGCCGGCGTGCAGGAACGGCCCGCGCGCCCCGGCTCCGACGTGGACCTCACGCTGGACCGCGACATCCAGTGGTCCGCGCAGCAGGCCATCTCCGAACAGGTCAAACAGTCCGGCGCCGACCGCGGTTACGTCATCGTCCAGGACACCAAGACCGGCGAACTGCTCGCCATGGCCAACGCGCCGGACTTCGACCCGAACAACATCGCCAAGGCGGACGCCGACGCCCTCGGCAACGCCGCGCTCCAGGACGCGTACGAACCGGGCTCCACCAGCAAGCTGATGGCGATGGCCGCCGTCCTGCAGGAGCACAAGGCCACGCCCGGCACCGCCGTGACCGTGCCCAACCGGCTGAAGCGCGCCGACCGCGCCTTCGCCGACGACGTGGACCACCCGACCTGGCACCTCACGCTCAACGGCGTACTGGCCAAGTCCAGCAACATCGGCACCATTCTGGCCAGCGAACAGCTCGGCAAGACGCAGAAACAGGCCAACAAGGTGCTGCACGGCTACATGCGGAAGTTCGGCATCGGACAGCCGACCGGACTGGGCATGCCGGGCGAGACGGACGGCCTGCTGGCACCGCCGGACAAGTGGAGCGCCTCGCAGCAGTACACGATCCCGTTCGGCCAGGGCCTCTCGCTCAACGCGGTCCAGGCCGCGTCCATCTACTCCACGATCGCCAACGGCGGCGTACGGACGGAGCCCAGCCTCGTCCGCGGCACGCGCGGGCCCGACGGGCAGTACACGGCCGAGCCGAAGCCGGAGAAGGAGCGCGTGGTCAGCGAGAAGACGGCGAAAACCCTCTCGCGGATGCTGGAGTCCGTCGTGGACGACATGGAGGGCACCGGCACCACGGCGAAGATCCCCGGCTACCGGGTGGCGGGAAAGACCGGCACGGCCAACCGGGTGGACCCCGAGACCGGCGGATACAAGGGCTACACGGCGTCCTTCGCGGGCTTCGCGCCGGCCGACAAGCCGCGCATCACCGTCTACTGCGCCGTCCAGAACCCCAAGAAGGGCAGCTACTTCGGCAGCGACGTCTGCGGACCCGTCTACAAGCAGGTCATGAAGTTCTCCCTGAAGTCCCTGCAGGTCCCGCCCACCGGGGAGGGCCCGGCACGGCTCCCGGTGATGGCCGGCCAGCCCCAACCGAAAACGGACGAGTCCGGCGGATGACGGAGAGTACAGCGCGTGAGAACGATCACCGAAAACGGGTACAACCCACCGGAGCCTCCGGGCCCGGGAAGCCCCTCACTTCGCGGCACGCCCGGTCCGCCCGGTACGCTCACCGCCGTGCCACAAGCTGATCAGATCTACCCCGGACCGCCGCGCCCCACGCATGTCGAACCGGTTCCCCTGGCGGAACTGGCCCGGCAGCTCGGCGCCGAGGCGCCCGAGGGTGACGCCGCCGCGACCGGCATCACCCACGACTCGCGCGCCGTACGGCCCGGAGACGTCTACGCCGCGCTGCCCGGCGCCCGTTTCCACGGCGCCGATTTCGCCACGCAGGCGGCGGGCCTGGGCGCGGTCGCCGTACTGACCGACCCGGCGGGTGCCGAGCGCGCGGCCGCGACCGGGCTGCCGGTGCTGGCCGTACCGGACCCGCGCGGCCGGATGGGCGCGCTGGCCGCGGCCATCTACGGCGAGCCCGGCCGGGACCTGCTGCAGATCGGCATCACCGGCACCTCCGGCAAGACCACCACCGCCTACCTGGTGGACGGCGGGCTGCGGCAGGCCGCGGAGAAGGAAGGCAGCCTCACCGGGCTGATCGGCACCGTCGAGTCCCGGATCGGCGACGAGCGCGTGAAGTCCGAGCGGACCACGCCCGAAGCCACCGAGCTGCAGGGCCTGTTCGCGGTGATGCGGGAACGCGGCGTGACCGCCGTGACCATGGAGGTCTCCAGCCACGCGCTGGTGCTGGGCCGGGTCGACGGCTGTGTCTTCGACATCGGCGTCTTCAACAACCTCAGCCCCGAACACCTCGACTTCCACCCGGACATGGAGGACTACTTCCGGGCCAAGAAGCAGCTGTTCACCAAGGCCCGCTCGCGTGCCGGCGTGGTCAACGCCGACGACGAGTGGGGCCAGCGGCTGATCACCGAGTCCGAGGTGCCCGTCACCACGTTCTCCGCCGAGGGCCACCCGGACGCCGACTGGCGCGCCTCCGACGTCGAAGTGGGCCCGCTCGGCTCGACGTTCACCGTCACAGGACCGGACGGCGAGACCGTACGGGCCGCGGCGCCGCTGCCCGGACCGTTCAACGTCGCCAACGCGCTGGCCGCCATCACCGCGCTGGCCGTCGCCGGCATCGACCCGCAGACCGCCGCCGACGGCGTCGCCGCCGTGCCCGGCGTACCCGGCAGGCTCGAACGGGTCGACGCGGGGCAGGACTTCCTCGCCGCCGTCGACTACGCGCACAAACCCGACGCCGTCGAGTCCGTGCTGTACGCGGTACGCAAGGTCACCGACGGCAATCTGCACGCCGTGCTCGGCTGCGGCGGCGACCGCGACCCGCACAAGCGCACCGCGATGGGCGCCGCCCTCGCACGCCTCGCCGACACCGCCGTACTCACCTCGGACAACCCCCGCACCGAGGACCCCCTGGCCATCCTCGCCAGCATGCTCGGCGGCGCCGCCGAGGTGCCCGCCCACGAACGCGGCACCGTGCTCCTGGAAGAGGACAGGGCCGCGGCCATCGCCGCGGCGGTCGCCCGCGCCGAGCCCGGGGACGCCGTCCTCGTCCTCGGCAAGGGACACGAGCAGGGCCAGGACATCGCCGGAGTGCTCCGGCCCTTCGACGACAAGCAGGTACTGCGCGCCGCCATCGAGCGCGCCTCCAGAATCCCTGACCACCGGACAGACGCCTGAGACCGATGATCCCCCTCACCCTCTCCGACATCGCCGCTGTCGTCTCCGGGCAGCCGCACGACATACCGGACCCGGACGCGCAGGTCACCGGGCCCGTTGTGATCGATTCCCGACAGGCCGTCCCCGGCGGCCTGTTCGCCGCCTTCAACGGTGAACACGTCGACGGCCACGACTACGCGCTCACCGCTGTCGAGGCCGGCGCCGTCGCCGTACTCGCCACCCGACCCGTCGGGGTCCCCGCGATCGTCGTCGACGACGTGACCAGGGCCCTCGGCGCACTCGCCCGCCACCTCACGACGGAGCTGGGCACCTGCACCGTCGCGCTCACCGGGTCCGCGGGCAAGACCAGCACCAAGGACCTGATCGCCCAGCTGCTGGAGCGGATCGGACCCACTGTCTGGCCGCCCGGCTCGTTCAACAACGAGATCGGACTGCCGCTCACCGCGCTGCGAGCCGACCGCGAAACCCGCCATCTCGTCCTGGAGATGGGCGCCCGCGGCATCGGCCACATCCGCTATCTGGCCTCGCTGACCCCGCCGCGGATCGGCGTCGTACTGAACGTCGGCACCGCGCACATCGGCGAGTTCGGCGGACGCGAGCAGATCGCCCAGGCCAAGGGCGAACTGGTCGAGGTTCTCCCCGAGGACGGCACGGCCGTGCTGAACGCCGACGACCCCCTCGTACGTGCCATGGCCTCGCGGACGAAGGCCCGCGTGCTCTTCTTCGGCGAGAACGCCGAGGCCGACGTACGTGCCGGGGATGTCCAGCTCACCGAGGACGGCCGCCCCTCCTTCACGCTGCACACACCGACCGGGTGCGGAGCCGTGACCCTGCGGCTGTACGGTGAGCACCACGTGTCGAACGCGCTCGCCGCGGCGGCCGTCGCCCACGAACTGGGCATGCCCGCGGGGGACATCGCCGAAGCGCTCTCCGCCGCGGGCACGCTCTCCCGCTGGCGCATGGAGGTCACCGAGCGCGCCGACGGCGTCACGGTCGTCAACGACGCCTACAACGCCAACCCGGACTCCACCCGGGCAGCGCTCCGCGCGCTGGCCGCGATGGGCCGCGGCCGGCGTACCTGGGCGGTGCTCGGCGAGATGGCCGAGCTCGGCGACGAGGCGCTCGCGGAGCACGACGCGGTCGGACGGCTGGCCGTCCGGCTCAACGTCAGCAAGCTCGTCGCCGTGGGCGGCCGGGAGGCCGGCTGGCTGCAGATGGGCGCGTACAACGAGGGTTCGTGGGGTGAGGAGTCGGTGCACGTGTCCGACGCGGAAGCGGCGATCGAGCTGCTGCGCGATGAGCTGCGGCCAGGAGATGTCGTCCTGGTGAAGGCTTCCCGTTCGGCAGGTCTGGAGCGCGTCGCGAACGCGCTGCTGGACACGGCAGCAGACGAGGGCGAGGTCGCCGCCCGATGAGGCAAATCCTCTTCTCCGGAGTCATCGGACTCTTCCTGTCCCTGGTCGGGACCCCGCTGCTGATCAAGTTCCTGGCGTCCAAGGGCTACGGGCAGTTCATCCGGGACGACGGCCCGCGCGAACACCACAGCAAGCGCGGTACGCCGACGATGGGCGGTATCGCGTTCATACTCGCCACCCTGCTGGCGTACGGGCTGACCAAGCTGCTGACGGGCAATCAGCCGACGTTCTCCGGCGTGCTGGTGCTGTTCCTGTTCGCCGGCATGGGCCTGGTCGGCTTCCTCGACGACTACATCAAAATCGTCAAACAGCGCAGCCTCGGCCTGCGGGCCAAGGCGAAGATGGCCGGCCAGCTGATCGTCGGTGTCACCTTCGCGGTGCTCGCGCTCAACTTCGCGGACGTACGCGGCCAGACACCGGCCTCCACGAAGCTCTCCTTCACCCAGGACTTCGGCTGGTCCATCGGGCCCGTGCTGTTCGTCGTGTGGGCGATCTTCATGATCCTCGCGATGTCCAACGGCGTGAACCTCACCGACGGCCTCGACGGCCTCGCCACCGGCGCCTCCGTGATGGTCTTCGGCGCGTACGTGTTCATCTGCGTCTGGGAGTACTCGGAGTCCTGCGCCAACGCGGTGACCGCGGGGTCGGGCTGTTACGAAGTCAGAGACCCGCTCGACCTGGCGGTGGTCGCCGCCGCGCTGATGGGCGCCTGCTTCGGCTTCCTGTGGTGGAACACCTCGCCCGCCAAGGTCTTCATGGGCGACACCGGTTCGCTCGCGCTCGGCGGCGCGCTCGCCGGCCTCGCGATCTGCTCCCGTACGGAACTGCTGCTGGCCGTTCTCGGCGGACTGTTCGTCCTCATCACCCTGTCCGTCGTCGTGCAGGTCGGTTCCTTCCGGCTCACTGGCAAGCGTGTGCTCAAAATGGCGCCCCTGCAGCACCACTTCGAGCTGCAGGGGTGGTCCGAAGTCCTTGTCGTGGTCCGCTTCTGGATCATCCAGGGCATCTGCGCCATCGTCGGTGTCGGCATCTTCTTCGCAGGCTGGGCGGCCTCCAATTGACCGGGCGGACACTCGCGGAGGAACTGGCCGGCTTCGGCGTCACGGGGGAGCACCCCGCGGGCCGGGTCACCGTCGCCGGGCTCGGCGTCAGCGGCGTACCGGCCGCCAAGGCCCTGCTGCGGTACGGCGCCCGAGTCACCGTTGTCAACGGCGGTGACAACGAGGGCGCCCGGCAGCAGGCCGCCGACCTGGAGGCGCTCGGCGCCACCGTACGGCTGGGCGACGACCGCACCCTGCCCGAGGACACCCGGCTCGTCGTCACCACGCCCGGATTCCCGCCCGGCAGCGCGCTGTTCACCGCGGCGGACGCCGTCGGCGCACCCGTGTGGGGCGACGTGGAGCTGGCCTGGCGCATGCGCGGCCCCGACAGCGCCCCGTGGCTGGCGGTCACCGGCACCAACGGCAAGACGACGACCGTGCAGATGCTCGCCTCCATCCTGGCGGCGGCCGGACTGCGCACCGCAGCCGTCGGCAACATCGGCGTCTCGCTGGTGGAGGCCGTCGAGCAGGACGCCGGGGAGTCCGGGAACGGCGGCGCCGCGTACGACGTGCTCGCCGTGGAGCTCTCCAGCTACCAGCTGCACTGGGCCCCCAGCGTCCGCCCGCACTCCGCCACCGTCCTCAACCTCGCGCCGGACCACCTCGACTGGCACGGCTCCATGGAGGCGTACGCCGCCGACAAGGGCCGCATCTACGAGGGCAACCGGGTCGCCTGCGTCTACAACACCGCGGACCCCGCCACGGAACAGCTCGTACGGGACGCCGACGTCGTCGAGGGCTGCCGCGCGATCGGCTTCACCCTCGCCAGCCCGGCACCCTCCGAACTCGGCGTCGTGGACGGCATCCTGGTCGACCGCGCCTTCGTCGAGGACCGCAAAGAGAACGCGCAGGAGCTCGCCGAGGTCGCCGACGTCCACCCGCCGGCCCCGCACAACGTCGCCAACGCGCTGGCGGCCGCCGGGCTCGCCCGCGCGTACGGCGTGCCGGCCGCGGCCGTACGGGAGGGCCTGCGCGCCTTCCGGCCCGACGCGCACCGCATCGCGCACGTCGCCGACGTCGACGGCGTCGCCTACGTGAACGACTCCAAGGCCACCAACACCCACGCCACCGAAGCCTCGTTGGCGGCGTACGAGCCCATCGTGTGGATCGCCGGCGGACTCGCCAAGGGCGCCACCTTCGACGAGCTCGTACAGGCCTCCGCGAAACGGCTCAGGGCCGCCGTGCTGATCGGCGCGGACCGGGAGCTCATCCGGGGAGCCCTGGCGCGACACGCCCCCGATGTTCCCGTGGTCGACCTCGACCGGACCGACACTGGGGCGATGGCGGCGGCCGTCTCGGAAGCGGCCCGCCTGGCGCACACCGGCGATACCGTGCTGCTGGCCCCGGCCTGCGCCTCGATGGACATGTTCGTCAACTACAAGGCGCGCGGCGACGCGTTCGCCGACGCCGTACGCGAACTCGCCGCCGGTGACGCGCCTCGGACACGGCAACACGAAAAGTAGCCCGCCGGTCCCACCGACGGCGGGGCCCAGGAGGGGATACGGAGATGACGGCCCCCAAACAGGCAGCCGCCAAGGGCCGCCCCGCACGCGGTGGCAAGGCCGTACCCGCACCGGCGCCGCGCGCGCCCCAGCGCAGACCCCGGGGCTCCGGGGGCGGCCCGGGGAACGACGGGCCCGGGGCACCGCGCGGCGACGCGCTGCGCGCCGTGCAGTCGCTGTACGGACGGGCCCGGCGCGCCTGGGACCGCCCGCTCACGGCGTACTACGTCATCCTGGGCGGCAGCCTCCTGCTCACCGCGCTCGGGCTGGTGATGGTCTTCTCGGCCTCCCAGATCCAGGCGCTGCAGTCCGGGCTCTCCTCCACGTACTTCTTCAGCAAGCAACTGGTCGCCGCGGTGCTCGGCATGGGGCTGCTGTTCGCCGCCTCCCGGATGCCGCTGCGGCTCCACCGGGCGCTGTCCTACCCGCTGCTGGCCGTCTCCGTCTTCCTGATGGCGCTGGTGCAGGTGCCGGGCATAGGGCTCTCGGTGAACGGCAACCAGAACTGGATCTCGCTGGGCGGCCCGTTCCAGTTGCAGCCCAGCGAGTTCGCCAAGCTGGCCCTGGTGCTGTGGGGCGCCGACCTGCTCGCCAGGAAGGGCGAGAAGCGGCTGCTCGGCCAGTGGAAGCACATGCTGGTGCCGCTCGTCCCCGTGACCTTCCTGCTGCTCGGACTCATCATGCTGGGCGGCGACATGGGCACCGCGATCATTCTCACCGCCGTGCTCTTCGGGCTGCTGTGGCTGGCGGGTGCGCCCACCCGGCTGTTCACCGGCGTACTGGTGGCGGCACTCGCCGTCGGCGCGCTGCTCATCAAGACCAGCCCCAACCGGATGGCCCGGCTCGCCTGTATCGGCGCCACCGACCCGGGCCCCAACGACCAGTGCTGGCAGGCCGTCCACGGCATCTACGCGCTGGCCTCGGGGGGATGGTTCGGTTCGGGCCTCGGGGCGAGTGTGGAAAAATGGGGCCAACTCCCCGAACCGCACACCGACTTCATCTTCGCCGTGACCGGGGAAGAACTCGGCCTCGCGGGGACGCTGTCGGTACTCGCTCTGTTCGCGGCTCTAGGCTATGCGGGTATCCGCGTGGCCGGACGCACGGAGGACCCCTTCGTGAGGTACGCCGCGGGAGGCGTGACCACCTGGATCACGGCCCAGGCCGTGGTCAACATCGGTGCGGTGCTCGGCCTGTTGCCGATCGCCGGTGTCCCGCTCCCGCTGTTCTCCTACGGTGGGTCCGCCCTGCTGCCGACGATGTTCGCCATCGGGCTGCTGATCGCCTTCGCGCGCAGCGACCCGGCGGCACGGGCGGCACTGGACGCGCGGGGGCCCGGCCTCCGGCAGCTGTTGCGCAGAGGCCGGCAGGGGTGAGAAGGACAACGATGAGACGGTGCGCCGAACGGCCCCGTCCGGAGAGCGGTGAATCAGAGTGCACGTCGTACTCGCCGGTGGGGGGACCGCCGGCCATATCGAGCCCGCGCTCGCCCTCGCGGATGCCCTGCGCAGGCAGGACCCGACCGTGGGGATCACGGCCCTCGGTACGGAGCGCGGGCTGGAGACCCGGCTCGTCCCGGAGCGCGGCTACGACCTGGAGTTGATCCCGGCCGTGCCGCTGCCGCGCAAGCCCACCCCCGAACTGATCACCGTGCCGGGCCGGCTGCGCGGCACCATCAAGGCCACCGAGCAGATCCTGGAGCGCACCAAGGCGGACGCCGTCGTCGGCTTCGGCGGCTACGTGGCGCTGCCCGCCTACCTGGCGGCCAAGCGCCTGGGTGTGCCGATCATCGTGCACGAGGCGAACGCCCGCCCCGGGCTGGCCAACAAGATCGGTTCGCGGTACGCGCACCAGGTCGCGGTGTCCACACCGGACAGCAAGCTCCGCAACGCGCGCTACATCGGCATCCCGCTGCGCCGGAACATCGCCACCCTCGACCGGGCCGCCGCCCGGCCCGGGGCACGCGAGGCCTTCGGGCTCGCGCAGAACCTGCCGACCCTCCTCGTCACCGGCGGCTCGCAGGGCGCGCGCCGGCTCAACGAGGTGGTGCAGCAGGCCGTTCCGCATCTCCAGCGCGCCGGCATCCAGGTGCTGCACGCGGTCGGCCCGAAGAACGAACTGCCGCAGATCGACAACATGCCCGGGATGCCGGCGTATGTCCCGGTACCGTATGTGGACCGGATGGACCTCGCGTACGCCGCGGCCGACATGATGCTCTGCCGTGCGGGCGCGATGACCGTCGCCGAACTGTCGGCCGTCGGACTGCCGGCCGCGTACGTTCCGCTGCCGATCGGCAACGGCGAACAGCGGCTGAACGCCCAGCCGGTCGTGAAGGCCGGCGGCGGACTGCTCGTCGACGACGCCGACCTGACGCCGGAGTGGATCCAGGGCAACGTGCTCCCGGTGCTCTCCGATCCGCACCGGCTGCACGACATGGCGCGCGCAGCCGCCGAGTTCGGCCGTCCGGACGCCGACGAGCTGTTGGTCGGCATGGTGAACGAGGCGATCGCGGCGCGCCGCCAGGGCTGAGGAGCACGGCCAGGGGGCGTGACAGAAGGCAGGGAAGCGTGGCCGGACCGACGAAGACCGCAGACGCCGACCGCGGCGGGCGCGACAGCGCGCCGCGGGCCCGCGTCCCGTCGGACGCCGGCGCGCCCCCGCCGGTTCAGCGGGCCCGGCGCAGATTCCGCTTTCCGCTGAGAGGCCCCTCCGGTCTGCGGCTGCCGCGCCGCCGCACCGTCGTCATCGGACTGGCCCTGAGCCTGATGCTCGGCGCCTTCGGGGTGTGGGCGGTCTACGGGTCCAGCTGGCTGCTCGTGGAGCGCGTATCGGTCAGCGGGGCACGGGTTCTGACGGAGCAGCAGATCAAACAGGCCGCCGCGGTGCCGGTGGGCGGACCGGTCGCCTCCGTGGACCGCGCGGCGGTGGAGCGGCGGCTGGAACAGCGGCTGCCGCGGATCGCGAAGGCCGATGCCGTACGGGCCTGGCCGCACGGGATCGGGCTGAAGGTGACCGAGCGCCGTCCCGAACTTGTCCTGAAACAGGGCGGTACGGGCGGCGGGTACACCGAAGTGGATGCCCACGGCGTGCGATTCGCCACAGCCGGTCAGCCTCCGAAGGGCGTTCCGCTGCTCGTGATGGAACCCGAGGAGTCACTGAGCGTGGATCATTTCGGCCCCGCGAGACTGCGCAGGGAAGCCGTCCGGGTGGCGGCGGCGCTGCCGCCGAAGGTCGCCGCCGTCACGGAGGAAGTGCGCGTACGGTCGTACGACGCCATCACGCTGAAGCTCTCCGACGGGCGCACCGTGCTCTGGGGGAGCAGCGAGCGGGGCGCCGCCAAGTCCCGTGTCCTGACCGCCCTGATGAAGGCATCGGCCGATGCGGGGCGTTACGACGTGTCCGTTCCCAGCGCCCCTGCCACGACGTCTTTCTGACATCCCGGCACCACGCCTGTCGCGCCGGTAAGTTGACGCGCATAGTTGCAGGCCAGCACCCTGGATCAGAACAACCCAGCGTGACCACATAGGGTGAAAAGAAAAACGGGAGGTTCGGCGTGTTCGTTGAACACCCAGCACTTGTCGACTTAGTGTCCGTTCCGGAGAGTCCAAGGAAGACGGGCACTGGTAACCCTAAACTTCACGCTTAGGGTCGGGTCGGCGTTCGGACCGTCCCACAGGGATACGTAACTCGAGGCGAGAGGCCTTCGACGTGGCAGCACCGCAGAACTACCTCGCAGTCATCAAGGTCGTCGGTATTGGCGGCGGTGGCGTGAACGCCATCAATCGGATGATCGAGGTCGGTCTCAAGGGCGTCGAGTTCATCGCGATCAACACCGATGCGCAGGCCCTGTTGATGAGCGACGCCGATGTCAAGCTCGACGTGGGCCGCGAACTGACGCGCGGTCTCGGCGCGGGTGCGAACCCGGACGTCGGCCGCAAGGCCGCCGAGGATCACCGCGAAGAGATCGAAGAAGTACTCAAGGGCGCCGACATGGTCTTCGTGACCGCGGGCGAGGGCGGCGGCACCGGCACCGGCGGTGCCCCGGTCGTCGCGAACATCGCCCGCTCGCTCGGCGCGCTGACGATCGGAGTCGTCACCCGTCCCTTCACCTTCGAGGGCCGGCGCCGTGCCAACCAGGCCGAGGACGGCATCGCGGGTCTGCGCGACGAGGTCGACACCCTCATCGTGATCCCCAACGACCGGCTGCTGTCCATCTCGGACCGCCAGGTGAGCGTGCTCGACGCGTTCAAGTCGGCGGACCAGGTGCTGCTGTCCGGCGTGCAGGGCATCACCGACCTGATCACCACCCCCGGTCTGATCAACCTCGACTTCGCCGACGTCAAGTCCGTGATGTCGGAAGCCGGTTCGGCCCTCATGGGCATCGGCTCCGCACGGGGTGACGACCGTGCGGTCGCCGCGGCGGAGATGGCGATCTCCTCGCCACTGCTGGAGGCGTCCATCGACGGCGCCCGGGGCGTCCTGCTGTCCATCTCGGGCGGCTCGGACCTCGGCCTGTTCGAGATCAACGAGGCCGCCCAGCTGGTGAGCGAGGCGGCACACCCCGAGGCGAACATCATCTTCGGCGCCGTCATCGACGACGCGCTCGGCGACGAGGTGCGGGTCACCGTCATCGCCGCGGGCTTCGACGGCGGCCAGCCGCCGGCCAAGCAGCAGGGCAGGGAGAAGGCACTCGGCTCGCAGAGCGGCGGCAGGGAGGAGCAGGCCGCGGCGCCGGCGCCCGCCGAGCCGGAGCCCGAGCGTCCCGAGCGCCCCGCCTTCGGCGGCCTGGGCACCGTGACCCCGCGCGAGGACGAGCCCGCCCCGGCGCCCGCGGCCCCGGCCGAGCCGGCCCCGGTCGGCGAGGTTCCGCCGCCTCCGGCCAACTCGCCGCAGGTTCCGCCGGCCCGCCCGTACCAGGACAGCCAGGCCGAAGAACTGGATGTGCCGGACTTCTTGAAGTGATAGGGCACCACGACTCCGCGGGCGGCGCGCACTTCGCCTTCACCGACAGGTGGGGCGGGGTGAGCGCCGTTCCGTATGAGCAGCTGAATCTGGGCGGAGCGGTCGGCGACGACCCCGCCGCCGTACGGACCAACCGTGAACTGGCCGCCAAGGCCCTCGGTCTGGACCCGGCCCTGGTGGTCTGGATGCACCAGGTGCACGGCCGCGATGTGGCCGTGGTGGACGCCCCCTTCGAGGGCGAGGCCGCCGAAGTCCCCGCCGTGGACGGCGTGGTGACCACCCGCGCGGGGCTCGCCCTCGCCGTGCTCACCGCCGACTGCACCCCCGTTCTGCTGGCCGACCCCGTCGCCGGGATCGCCGGCGCCGCGCACGCGGGCCGGCCCGGTCTGGTGGCCGGCGTGGTGCCGGCGACGGTGCGCGCGATGGCCGAACTCGGCGCGGAACCGGCACGGATGGTCGCGCGGACCGGCCCCGCCGTGTGCGGACGCTGCTACGAAGTGCCGGAGCGGATGCGGGACGAGGTCGCCGCCGCGGTGCCGGAGGCGTACGCCACCACGAGTTGGGGCACGCCCGCGGTCGACACCCCGGCAGGCGTACGGGCCCAGCTCGCCGCTCTCGGTGTCACAACCCTGGAACAGTCCGGGATCTGCACGCTCGAGTCCGGGGACCACTACTCGTACCGGCGGGACGCGACAACCGGGCGGCTTGCCAGTTATGTCTGGCTGGAGGCAGGTCGTCATGATTGATCTCACAGCGCGCAAGTCCGAACTCGCGGAGAACCTCGCCCGGGTCGAGGAGCGCATCGGCACCGCCTGTTCCGCGGCGGGCCGGGAGCGCGAGGACGTCACGCTCATCGTGGTCACCAAGACCTACCCGGCCTCCGACGTACGGCTGTTGGCCGAGCTCGGGGTCCGGCACGTCGCGGAGAACCGCGACCAGGAAGCGGCACCCAAGGCGGCCGAATGTTCCGGACTGGGCCTGACCTGGCACTTCGTCGGTCAGTTGCAGACCAACAAGACACGTTCCGTGGCAGGTTATGCCGATTTCGTGCACGCGGTCGACCGGCCCAAGCTGGCCCGCGCACTGTCCGGTGCGGCGGAGCGGGCCGGGCGCGAGCTGGGCTGCCTGATCCAGGTGGCACTTGACGCCCGGTCAGGAGCCCTCGGCAGCAGAGGCGGTGCGGCCCCCGAGGACGTACCGGCGCTGGCCGACGAGCTGGCCGCCGCCCAAGGACTGCGCCTGGCCGGGCTGATGACGGTGGCTCCGCTGTCGGGCACGTACGAGGGACGGCCCGGCGCGGCGTTCGAGCGCCTCATGGAAATCTCAACCGGCCTGCGAGCGGCGCATCCTGCTGCGAACATGGTGTCAGCAGGGATGAGCTCGGACGTGGAGGAAGCGGTGGCGGCGGGTGCGACACATGTACGCGTCGGCAGCGCGGTCCTCGGAGACCGACCCCGGCTCGGGTAACGTCGCCAAGCAAGTCGGACCACAGCCGAAAATATGGTCATTTCCGCAGCAGGAGGGCGGGCGGAGAGGCCTCGTGGATCCTTGGCGCCCGGTGACGGACCCGGTGCCTCCCCGTCGCAGGACAGGGGATCCACCACAGAGCGGAGGACGCAGAGAATGGCCGGCGCTATGCGCAAGATGGCGGTCTACCTCGGCCTCGTGGAGGACGATGGGTACGACGGCCCGGGGTACGACCCCGACGACGACTTCGAGCCCGAGCCGGAACCCGAAAGGGACCGGCGTCGGCACGAACACCACGAGCCCCATCACTCCCTGCAGAAGGCCGAGCCCGAGGAGCCGGTGCGGGTCATGCATCCGCCCGCCCAGCGGGAGCCGGAACAGCCCACAGTTCCGCCCGCATCGTCAGAAAGCGGACGAGCGGGGCGAATTGCTCCCGTGTCATCAATCACACCTGAACGCCAGAACCAGGAGAAGAGCGCGCCGGTGATCATGCCCAAGGTCGTGTCCGAGCGGGAGCCGTACCGGATCACCACACTTCACCCACGGACCTACAACGAGGCCCGTACCATCGGGGAACACTTCCGTGAGGGCACTCCGGTGATCATGAATTTGACCGAGATGGATGACACAGACGCGAAGCGACTTGTCGACTTCGCGGCCGGTCTAGTCTTCGGTTTGCACGGAAGCATCGAGCGCGTGACACAGAAGGTGTTCCTGCTGTCTCCTGCTAACGTCGATGTCACGGCGGAGGACAAGGCCCGCATCGCAGAGGGCGGGTTCTTCAACCAGAGCTGAGACGCAGGACCAGGCAACGGGCCGCGAGGCCGCACGAGAGAGCCAAGAGAAGGCAAGGGGAGAGGGAAGCGCAGATGAGAACCGCACTCGACGTGGTCCAAATCGCGCTGTACTGCTTCCTGCTCGTGCTCATCTTCCGGCTCGTGATGGACTACGTCTTCCAGTTCGCCCGCTCATGGCAACCCGGCAAGGCGATGGTGGTCGTTCTTGAGGCCACCTACACTGTCACTGATCCGCCACTCAAGCTGCTGCGGCGGTTTCTGCCGCCACTGCGCTTCGGGGGCGTGGCGCTCGACCTGTCCTTCTTCGTGCTCATGATCATCGTCTACATCCTGATCAGCGTCGTGGCCAGGCTGTGAACGAAATAAATGGTCTTGCCGGTATGCCGACGACTTACGTTGAGGTGAAGAGATGCCACTGACCCCCGAGGACGTGCGGAACAAGCAGTTCACGACCGTCCGCCTCCGAGAAGGCTATGACGAGGACGAGGTCGATGCCTTCCTCGATGAGGTCGAAGCCGAACTGACGCGCCTGCTGCGCGAGAACGAGGATCTGCGCGCCAAACTCGCCGCAGCTACCCGTGCCGCCGCGCAGAACCAGCAGCAGGGCGGCGGAATGCGTAAGCCGGAGCCCCAGGACCGGCAGCAACAGCAACAGCAGCAGCAGGGCGGAGCCCCTGTTCCTGCCGCCATATCCGGTCCGCAGCCGGTGCCGCCCGGGCAGCACGGCCAGCCTGGTCAGCCCGGCCAGCACGGCGGCCAGCCGGGTCAGCCCGGCCAGCACGGCGGCCAGCCGGGTCAGCCCGGCCAGGGCCAGCAGCAGGGCGGGATGGGCGGTCCTCCGCAGCTTCCCGGCGGCCAGCCGCAGTTGCCTTCCGGTCCCGGCGGCCCCGGTGGTCCGCAGGGCGGCCCGATGGGCCACGGCCCGCAGGGCGGTCCCGGCGGTCCGCAGCAGCAGGGCGGTCCGATGGGCGGTCCGCAGCAGGGCGGCGGTCTTCAGCAGCAGGGCGGTGCCCTGCAGCAGCAGGCCGCGATGCAGCAGCAGATGCAGCAGGCCGGCGGTGGCGGGCAGAACGACCAGAGCGCCGCGCGCGTTCTGTCGCTTGCCCAGCAGACCGCCGACCAGGCGATCGCGGAGGCCCGTTCCGAGGCCAACAAGATCGTCGGTGAGGCGCGCAGCCGCGCCGAGGGTCTGGAGCGGGACGCCCGCGCCAAGGCCGACGCGCTGGAGCGGGACGCGCAGGAGAAGCACCGCGTCGCGATGGGCTCCCTGGAGTCCGCGCGGGCGACCCTCGAGCGCAAGGTCGAGGATCTGCGGGGCTTCGAGCGCGAGTACCGCACGCGTCTGAAGTCGTACCTGGAGAGCCAGCTGCGCCAGCTGGAGAACCAGGCCGACGACTCGCTCGCTCCGCCGCGGACCCCGGCGACCGCGTCGCTGCCGCCGTCCCCGTCGATGGCTTCGGCGGGTGCGTCCACCGGTGCCGGCGCGAGCGCGGGTGCCACCGGCAGCCACCAGACCATGGGCGGCAGCAGCCCCTCCATGGGCGCCCCGAGCGGTGCTCCGTCCGGCAACGGCGGACAGCAGCACACGCAGGGCGGTGGCCAGTCGTACGGGAACGGGCAGCAGCAGATGTCCCCGGCGATGACGCAGCCGATGGCTCCGGTCCGTCCCCAGGGCGGCCCGCAGCAGACCCAGCAGGCGCCGTCCCCGATGCGGGGCTTCCTCATCGACGAGGACGACAACTGACCTGAAGGTCACGCCAGTCCGAAGGGCCGGGCCCGGAAGCGAAAGCTTCCGGGCCCGGCCCTTGTGCGCAGCACATGAACGGCGCCGTGTGTGCGCAGCACTTGAACGGCGCTGTGCGCGCAAGGTGATCGTGCGTACGCCCCGGGTGTACGTCCGGGGCACGCGAAAGGGGCGGCCCCCTCACGAGGGGGCCGCCCCTGTCAGTCCGCGGCGCGGGCGCCGCGGGCCGTCACACCTTGCGGAGGCGGAACGTCAGCGCGAGGGACTCGTCCGTGAACGGCTCCCCGTACCCGTCGCCCTCTCCCTCGCCGAGGTCGAAGTCCGCCGCGAGGACCTCCTCCGAGATCAACTCCGCGTGGTCCGCCAGCGCCTGGCCGACCTCGTCGTCCGTGGACGTCCAGCGGAGCGCGATCCGGTCGGCCACGTCCAGGCCGGAGTTCTTGCGCGCTTCCTGGATGAGCCGGATCGCGTCCCGGGCGAGGCCCGCGCGCCGCAGCTCCGGCGAGATCTCCAGATCCAGCGCCACCGTGGCGCCCGAGTCGGAGGCCACGGACCAGCCCTCGCGCGGGGTCTCGGTGATGATGACCTCCTCGGGGGAGAGCGCCACCGTCTCGCCCTCGACCTGCACCGTGGCGTTGCCCTCGCGCAGGGCGAGGGACAGCGCCGCCGCGTCCGCCCCGGCGATCGCCGAGGCGACGGCCTGCGTGCCCTTGCCGAAACGGCGGCCCAGCGCACGGAAGTTGGCCTTGGCCGAGGTGTCCACCAGCGAGCCGCCGACCTCGGAGAGGGAGGCCAGCTCGTACACGTTCAGCTCCTCCGTGATCTGCGCGCGCAGGTCGGGGGAGAGGGTCTCGAACCCGGTGGCCGCGACCAGCGCCCGCGACAGCGGCTGCCGCGTCTTGACGCCGGACTCCGCACGCGTGGCCCGGCCGAGCTCGACGAGCCGCCGCACCAGCAGCATGTCCTGGGAGAGTTCGGGGTCGATCCGCCCCAGGTCGGCCTCAGGCCAGGAGGCCAGGTGCACGGAGTCGGCGACGCCCGGCGTCACCGGAACGACCAGGTCCTGCCAGACCCGTTCGGCGATGAACGGGACGATCGGGGACATCAGCCGCGTGACCGTCTCCAGGACGTCGTGCAGCGTACGCAGCGCCGCCGGGTCGCCCTGCCAGAAGCGCCGACGGGAGCGGCGCACGTACCAGTTGGACAGGTCGTCGACGAACGTCGAGAGCAGCTTGCCCGCGCGCTGTGTGTCGTAGCCGTCCATCGCGATCGTCACCTGGTCGATGAGCGCGTGGAGTTCGCTCAGCAGCCAGCGGTCCAGCAGCGGCCGGTCGTGGGGCGCCGGGTCCGCCTCGCTGGGCGCCCACTCGGAGGTGCGGCCGTACAGCGCCTGGAAGGCGACGGTGTTCCAGAACGTCAGCAGGGTCTTGCGGACGACCTCCTGGATCGTGCCGTGCCCCACGCGCCGCGCCGCCCACGGCGAACCGCCGGCGGCCATGAACCAGCGCACCGCGTCCGCGCCGTGCTGGTCCATGAGCGGGATCGGCTCCAGGATGTTGCCCAGGTGCTTGGACATCTTCCGGCCGTCCTCGGCGAGGATGTGGCCGAGACAGACCACGTTCTCGTAACTCGACTTGTCGAAGACGAGGGTGCCGATGGCCATCAGGGTGTAGAACCAGCCACGGGTCTGGTCGATGGCCTCGGAGATGAACTGCGCCGGGTACCGCTTGTCGAACAGTTCCTTGTTCTTGTACGGGTAGCCCCACTGCGCGAACGGCATCGAACCGGAGTCGTACCAGGCGTCGATGACCTCGGGCACCCGGACCGCCTCCTGGCCGCAGTCCGGGCAGTCGAAGGTGACCGCGTCGATGTACGGCCGGTGCGGGTCGAGCCCGGACTGGTCGGTGCCGGTCAGCTCGGTCAGCTCCGCGAGCGAGCCGACACACGTCAAGTGGTCTTCCGCGCAGCGCCAGATGGGCAGCGGTGTGCCCCAGTAGCGGTTCCGGCTGAGCGCCCAGTCGATGTTGTTGTCCAGCCAGTCGCCGTACCGGCCGTGCTTGACCGAGTCGGGGAACCAGTTGGTGTTCTCGTTCTCCCGGAGCAGCTGGTCCTTGATCTGCGTGGTGCGGATGTACCAGGACGGCTGCGCGTAGTAGAGCAGTGCCGTGTGGCAGCGCCAGCAGTGCGGGTAGCTGTGCTCGTACGGAACGTGCCGGAACAGCGCGCCGCGCGCGTCCAGGTCGGCGACCAGGTCCTCGTCGGCCTTCTTGAAGAACTGGCCGCCGACCAGCGGGAGTTCCTCCTCGAAGGTGCCGTCGGGGCGGACCGGATTGACCACGGGCAGGTCGTACGCACGGCAGGTGCGCATGTCGTCCTCACCGAAGGCGGGGGACTGGTGGACCAGACCCGTGCCGTCCTCGGTGGTCACGTAGTCGGCGTTGACGACGAAGTGCGCGTCGGGGATGTCGACGAGGTCGAACGGCCGCCGGTACGTCCAGCGTTCCATCTCCGAGCCGGTGAACCGCTCGCCGGTGAGCTCCCAGCCCTCGCCGAGGGCCTTCTCCACCAGCGGCTCGGCGACGACGAGCTTCTCGTTCCCGTCCGTGGCGACGACGTACGTGACGTCGGGGTGCGCGGCAACGGCCGTGTTGGACACCAGAGTCCACGGGGTCGTCGTCCACACGAGCATCGCGGCCTCGCCCGCCAGCGGGCCCGAGGTGAACGGGAAGCGGACGAAGACGGAGGGGTCGACGACCGTCTCGTACCCCTGCGCCAGTTCGTGGTCGGACAGGCCGGTGCCGCAGCGCGGGCACCAGGGCGCGACCCGGTGATCCTGCTTCAGCAGCCCCTTGTTGAAGATCTCCTTCAGCGACCACCACACCGACTCGATGTACTCCGGATCCATCGTCCGGTACGGGTCGTCCATGTCGGTCCAGTAGCCCATGCGCGTCGTGAGCTCGGCGAACGCGTCGGTGTGCCGCGTCACCGACTCGCGGCACCGCGCGTTGAACTCGGCGATGCCGTAGTCCTCGATGTCCTGCTTGCCGTTGAAGCCGAGCTCCTTCTCGACGGCGAGCTCGACGGGCAGGCCGTGGCAGTCCCAGCCGGCCTTGCGGGCGACGTGGTACCCGCGCATGGTGCGGAAGCGGGGGAAGACGTCCTTGAAGACGCGGGCCTCGATGTGGTGCGCGCCGGGCATGCCGTTGGCGGTGGGCGGGCCCTCGTAGAAGACCCACTCGGGGCGGCCCTCGGACTGCTCGAGGGTGCGTGCGAAGACCTTGTTCTGCTGCCAGAAGTCGAGCACGGCGTGCTCGAGCGCTGGCAGGTCGACCTGGGCCGGCACCTGGCGGTACTGCGTCATCGGATCTTCCTCCGGCGGGACATGGCATTTCCGTCTCCGTCGGAGGGACGAGATCAGCGGCCGGACCGGCCGTTGTCCCGCGGTACCACCCTCCTTGGCGGCGGGCCGTGCCCACCGCCCCCTCATTGGGGCAGCGCTGCCGGTTCTACTCGCCCGGGGGAACATTCCCTCCCCGGCTTTCTTCCGGCGGCTCCGGGGTGATCTTCACGTCGCGCTCGCCCCCGGGCTCACACCGTCCCCGGGTCGCTCTCGGCTGCGTACGGACGCTACTCGTCCCCATCAACACCTTGTCGCCGCACCCAGTGTACGGGGCGCGGCGAGCGGGTATGGAGCGGTTTTCGTGGGGCCGGGCGGGGCACAACGCTTGCAGCACGGCGTGCCCCGTTGCCGCGAGCTTCCGGTCGATTTATCGTTCCGGTCACGTTTCGCGAGCAAGATCACAATATGTGAAGGGGCCGCGGTCATGGTGGCGAGAAAGCCTGCTGTCGACGAGGAGACGGCAGCTGAACAGCAGTCCCCGGAGAAGGCTGCGCCGGCGAAGGGCGCGGCCGGGAAGACCGCGGCGAAGAAGGCGACGGCGAAGAAGGCGACCGCGAAGAAGACGACAGCCAGGAAGGCCGCGGCCGGGAAGACGGAACCGGCAGCCGAGAGCACCACGGAGAAGGCGGAAGCGAAGACGGCGGACAGACCAGCGCAGAAGAAGAGCGCCGCGAAGAAGACCCCGGCGGCGAAGACCGCGCAGCAGAAGAGGACTCCGGCGAAGAAGACGGCGGCGAAGAAGCAGGCCGCCGTACCGGCCGAGAAGGCCGCGCCGGAGAATGAGCCCGCCAAGAAGGCGGCGTCCGGGACAGAGGACGCCGCAGAGACGACAGGAGCCGAAACCGTGGCCGCGAAGAAGACTCCGGTGGCGAAGGACGAGCAGGTCGAGAAGGTACCGACCGCACGGACAGCCGCATCGGCACCCGCACAGCCCGGCGAGCTCGCCGTACGCCCGGGCGAGGACCCGTGGACCCCGGAGGAGGTCGAGGAGGCGCGCACAGGACTGCACGCCGAGATCGAGCGCCTGCGCAACGAGATCGCCGCCTCCGAGGAGGCGCTGACCGGGCTCATGCGGGACTCCGGTGACGGTGCGGGCGACGACGACGCCGACACCGGCACCAAGAACATCACCCGGGAACACGAGATGTCGCTCGCCGCCAACGCCCGCGAGCGGCTCTACCAGAGCGAGCGCGCCCTGGAACGGCTGGACGCCGGCACGTACGGGCTCTGCGAGCACTGCGGGAAGCCCATCGGCAAGGCCCGGATGCAGGCGTTCCCCAGCGCGACCCTGTGCGTCGAGTGCAAGCAGAAGCAGGAGCGCCGCTGAGTGCCCGTACGGGCGTGTCGTACCCTCATCAGGTGACAGAGGTGGAGCGGGCTATCGGTACTCCGGACTCTCCGGACGGGGCGACGGACGAGCCAGTCGACGAAGCGTCCGGTGAGCGTCCCGCACCGCGGGGGCCGCGTCGGATCGGCGTACTCGTCGCCGTGGCCGCGCTCGCCTATGTCCTCGACTTGATCAGCAAGCTGATCGTGGTGGACAAGCTGGAGCACAGGGCGCCGGTCGAGGTGATCGGCACCCTGCTCCAGCTGAACGTCATCCGCAACAAGGGGGCCGCGTTCGGCATCGGCGAGGCACTGACGATCGTGCTCTCCCTGATCGCCGTGGTGGTCATCGTCGTCATCGTGCGGATCGCGCGGAAGCTCCACAGCGCGCCCTGGGCCATCGCCCTCGGACTGCTGCTGGGCGGCGCCTTCGGGAATCTCACCGACCGGATCTTCCGGTCGCCGGGGGTCTTCCGCGGCGCGGTCGTGGACTTCATCGCCCCCTCGCACTTCGCGGTGTTCAATCTGGCGGACTCGGCGATCGTGTGCGGCGGCATCCTGATCGTGCTGCTGTCGTTCCGCGGTCTCGACCCGGACGGCACGGTCCACAAGGACTGAGCGCCGACCGCGTCGCCCGAGGGGCCGTCAGTCTCCGTACGGGCGCTGCCCGTTGGTGATCCGTATCCGGTAGTCGCCGTCACCGGTTCTGCCGGTGACGGCGATCCGTGTGCCACCGGCGAACGTGTGCGCCCCGCCCGGGCGGAACGGGGCGTCGGCCAGCTCCGCGAGCTCCGCCGGCGCCAGCCCCGCACAGGCGGGGCCGCCGCCGCTGTGCGGCCGGGAGTCGACGACGCGTACGGGGCCCCGGCCCGTGGGCGTGCGCGAGTCGACCGTGTAGAGCAGCACCCCTTCACCGCATATCCGCCGGTCCAGACCCTTGCGGGTGCGGGCCTCGGCGACTGTCGCGCTGTGCGGGCCCGTACGGACGGCGGTGATGCGGGGGCCGTCGGGGGAGCCGACGGGGCGCAGCGTGTGGGTGCTCGTCCCGCTTCCCGCGCACTCGACCTCGTTCCTGCCGAGCCAGCCGAGCTTCCATTTGTGCCAGCCCAGCAGGTCCGACAGGCCGGCCATACTCATCGTGTCCCAGCCGCCCGCGTACTCGACGGTGGCCCCGCCGGCGACGTTGTAGAGGTCGGGCAGGCCGTACAGATGGTTCGCCTCGTGGACGAAGTTGCCGCGCTGCCAGAGCGCCGAGTCCTGCTGCCGGCCGAACACCAGCGCCGCGGCGGGCAGTTTCCGCCCTCCCGCGTGCAGACCGGTGAACAGGTTGGCCTGCGAGACGGTGGGCGGGGCCGGCACGTTGGCGTCGGCGACGACGAGGACGAGGTCCGTACCGGAGAAGTCGGTGCCCTGCCGGCGTGCCGCGTCGACGGCGTCCTGTACGTAGCCGCGTGCCGTCCGGTTCGGGTTGCCGCGGGCCACGCCGTACGCGGACCAGGGGCGCGGCATGCGGACCCAGTCGCCGGTGGGCTCGAAGGAGAGCTGGTAACGGCCGTACGAGGCGCGCTGGAAGTAGTCGTCGCCGTAGTCGGCGAAGAAGCGGGCACGGTCGCCGGCCGCGGAGACGGCGGGCAGCTCGGGGAAGTCGGCCATCACCATGGTGGCCTTCCTGGTGCCGTGCGGGCGGACGAACCCGGAGCCCTGCGGCCCCTCGTCGAAGCCGCTCCCCGGCGGGAGCGCGCAGGGGCCCCGCATGTGCGTACCGGTCGCCTCGCCCAGCGGGGGAACGGCGAGCGAGCTGGTCGCGAGAGCGGCGGCCGCGGCGAGCAGGACGGCGCGGCGGGTACGGCGCCGTCCGCCGGCTATCGGAGGGCCGTCGGCGGCCGCGGTCGGGCGGGACATGGCCACACCGTCGCGACGGGCCCGGACCGTCGCACTCCCGGACAGTCCGCGCGAGTGAGGGGCGGACGGCGCGGCACAGTGCGTCCGGCATACTCGATCAGGTGAGCACGCTTCCCGAGACACGCACCCTGCCCGTACCGGACGGCCTGGAGGGCGAGCGCGTCGACGCCGCCCTGGCCCGTATGTTCGGCTTCTCCCGCACGAAGGCGGCCGAACTGGCCTCCGAGGGAAAGGTCGTGATCGACGGCGCCGAGGCGATGAAGTCGGACCGGGTGCACGGCGGTGCCTGGATCGAGGTGGAGCTGCCACCGCCGCCGGCGCCCGTGCAGATCGTCGCGGAACCGGTCGAGGGCATGGAGATCGTGCACGATGACGACGACATCGTGGTCATCGTGAAGCCGGTCGGGGTGGCGGCCCACCCGAGCCCCGGCTGGACGGGGCAGACCGTCATCGGCGGTCTCGCCGCCGCCGGTTACACCATCGCCACCTCCGGCGCGGCCGAGCGGCAGGGCATCGTGCACCGGCTGGACGTCGGCACGTCGGGGCTGATGGTGGTCGCCAAGTCGGAGCGCGCGTACACGCGGCTGAAGCGGCAGTTCAAGGAACGCACCGTCGACAAGCGGTACCACGCGCTGGTGCAGGGCCACCCCGATCCGCTGAGCGGCACCATCGACGCACCCATCGGCCGGCACCCGCAGCACGACTACAAGTGGGCGGTCACCGCCGAGGGCAAGCCGTCCGTCACGCACTACGACCTGATCGAGGCGTTCCGCCGGGCCAGCCTGCTGGACATCAAGCTGGAGACGGGCCGTACCCACCAGATCCGGGTGCACATGGCGGCACACCGGCACCCCTGCGTGGGTGACCCGACGTACGGCGCCGACCCGACGCTCGCCAAGCGGCTGCGGCTGGAACGGCAGTGGCTGCACGCCGTACGGCTCGGCTTCGAGCACCCCTCCGACGGGCGCTGGGTCGAGTACGAGAGCGGCTATCCGGACGATCTGCAGGGTGCGCTGGACATCGTGCGCGACGAGAGTTCCTGAGCGTGGATCAGCTCGCACTGCTCTTCGCGCTTCTGCTGGCTTCTCTCGTCATGGTTCCGCTCGGTGAGCGGATCGGTCTGCCACCGCCGGTGCTGATGACGCTCTGCGGCGGCGCGCTCGCACTGATCCCCTCGGTGCCGAACGTGTCCGTGCCGCCGGAGTTCATCCTGCCGCTGGTGCTGCCGCCGCTGCTGTACGCGACCGTGCAGCGCACCTCCTGGCGGCAGTTCGCGGCCAACAAGAGACCCATCTTCCTGCTGGCGGTGGCCCTGGTCTTCGTGACCACGGGCGTGGTCGCCGCCGTCGCCAACGCGCTCGTGCCGGGCCTCGGCATCGCCGGGGCCGTCGCGCTGGGCGCGCTGGTGGCGCCGCCCGACCCGGTCGCCGCGACCACCGTCGCGGGCAAGCTCGGGCTGCCGCGCCGGCTGGTGTCGATCCTGGAGGGCGAGGGGCTCTTCAACGACGTCACCGCGATCACGCTGTACCACGTGGCCATCGCCGCGGCCGTCACCGGCAGCTTCACCTGGGCGGGCGCCGCCGGAGAGCTGGTGCTCTCGGCGGTCGTCGCCGTCCTGGTCGGGCTGGCGCTGGGCTGGCTGGCCAACAAGCTGACCGCCTATCTCGGTGACGCCACACTGCAGACCGGTCTGTCGCTGCTGGTGCCGTTCGCCTCCTACGTACTGGCCGAAGAGCTGCTCGGTTCCGGAGTGCTGGCCGTTCTGGTCACCGCGCTCTATCTGTCCTCGGGCCGCGCGGTGGACGCGGACGACGTGCAGGGGCGGCTCGCCGGGCACACCTTCTGGGCGGTGGTCGACACCCTCGTCACCGGCATCGCCTTCGGGCTGATCGGCCTGGAGCTGCACGTGGTGCTCAAGGCCATGCAGGGACGCTGGGACGACCTGCTGCCCGCGGCGCTCGCGGTGGTCGGCGTGGTCGTGGTCGTACGGCTGCTGTGGCTGCTGCCCGCGGCCTGGCTGGCGAAGCGGCTGCACCGGCACAAGGACCTCGACGAGGACATCCCCGTCAACTGGCGGGAGACGGTGGTCGTCTGGTGGTCCGGAATGCGCGGCGTGGCCTCGGTCGCGCTGGCCCTCGCCGTACCGCTCACGCTCGACGAGTCGGCGGGCGGCGGCCCGTTCCCCGAACGGACGGCCATCCTGTTCATCGCCTTCGCGGTGGTGCTGGCCACCCTCGTCTTCCAGGGCCTGACCCTGCCGTGGCTGGTGAAGCGGCTGCGCGTACGGGCCGACAGCGCCTCGGAGCGGGAGGCGGAGAAGCAGCTGGCGATGCGCTGCGCGAAGGCGGCGAAGCGGCGGCTGAAGGAGATCGGCGAGGTCGAGGACCTGCCCGACGAGGTGTACGAGTCGCTGAGCCGGCGGGCCTGGGACATGGGCGCGCGGATCTCCCCGGACATCGTGGACGAGGAACGGCGCGAGGCGCACACCAAGCGGGTCACCCGGATACGGAAGGTGCACCGGCTGAACGGCGAGATGCTGTCCGCGGCACGGCATGAGGTGCTGGCGGCCCGCAGCGAGCCGGGCGCCGACCCGGAGGTCTGCGACCGCGTACTGCACCAGCTGGACCTCGCCGGCTTCCGCGGCAGCTGAGCCGCGCCCCGCGCGCGTACGAGCGCCCCGTGACCGTCGTGCTCCGACGGTCACGGGGCGCTCGTCATGCGGCGCTTGCGGCCGGCCCGGGAAGGGGCTTCCTCAGAGGGACTTGGCGACGCCGCCGGGGTCGCCGTCGCCGCCCTCCGGCGACAGGATGCGGATGCCCGGCAGCGCGTACGGGTGCTTCTCCTGCAGCCAGCCGAGCAGCTGCTCGCGTACGTCGCAGCGCAGGTCCCACAGGTCGTCCGACGTGCGCGCGGTCATCGCGGCGCGCAGTTCGACGGTGGACGGCGTCGTGTCCGTCACCACCAGGCTCCAGCTGCGGCCGTCCCAGCAGTCGTGCGCGCGGACGAGCTCCTCGGTCTTGTTGCGGATGTCCGTCACCGGCGCCGAGTGGTCGAGCTGCAGGAAGACCGTGCCCGTCATCTGCGGGCCGCCGCGCGACCAGTTCTCGAAGGGCTTGCTGGTGAAGTACGAGACCGGCATGGTGACCCGGCGCTCGTCCCAGGTGCGCACCACGAGGTAGGAGACGGTGATCTCGTCGACCGTGCCCATCTCGCCGTCGACGACGACCTCGTCCCCGATCCGCACCATGTCGCCGAACGCGATCGACAGTCCGGCGAAGAGGTTGCCGAGAGTGGACTGGGCGGCCACACCGGCGACGATGCCGAGGACACCGGCGGAGGCCAGCATCGACGTGCCGATCGTCTCCATGCCGGGGAACTGCATCAGCACCGAGGCCGAGGCGATCACCGCGACGACGGCCGTCACCAGCCGCTGGATCAGGGTCAGTTGGGTCTTCACCCGGCGGGCCCGCGCCGGATCGTGGGCGCTGCCCGTGTAGCGGGTGGTGACCGCCTCCACGGTGGCGGCGAGCACGCGCAGAATCAGCCACGCCGTGGCGCAGATCAGTATGATCCGCAGCCACAGTTCGACGGACGCGCGGTTCTCCCGGACGAGATGGGTGGACTCGAAGAAGCCGTCGAGGAGGGCGACGAACAGCACACCCTGCAGCGGCACCTTGCAGCGCCGCAGCAGCCCCCACAGGGGCGTCTCGGGGTGGCGCGCGTCTATCCGCTGGAGGATGCGGTCGACGGCGAGGCCGATGACGTACGCCAGCACTATCGCGCCGGCGAACACGATGACCGGACGCAGCACGTCTTCCATGACGGATGACTCCTCGGGGGATCAATCGGGTCGGAGGGGCAGCGGGACGGGTGGCTGAGGGGCCGGGGCGGACCGGAGAGGAGCGGACCCGGCCCCGCGGGGGTGAACAGCTCTCCCGACGGTACCTGGCAGCATGGAGTCGACCGCTCTCCAAGCCGGACGAGCGGGTTTCATCTGTGAGGGAAGTGACACCTTGGCCACCGTCGTGCTGTTCCACTCGATGTACGGGCAACGCCCCGCCGTGCACCAGGCGGCCGAGCGGCTGCGTGCGGCGGGACACGAGGTGCACACGCCCGACCTGTTCAACGGTCGCACGGCGCGTACACCCGAGGAAGGTGTCGCCCTCAAGGACGAGATCGGCCGGGACGAGCTGCTGATGCGCGCCGTCACCGCCACCGGCCCGCTGTCCGACCAGGGGCTCGTGTACGCCGGTTTCTCGCTGGGCGGCTCCGTCGCGCAGAACCTCGCGCTGGCCGACAGCAAGGCGCGCGGACTGCTGCTCATGCACGGCACGTCCGACATCGCCGACGACGCCGCGGTCGACGACCTTCCGGTCCAGCTGCACGTCGCGGAGCCCGACCCCTTCGAGTCGCACGACTGGCTGAACACCTGGTACCTGCAGATGCGCAGGGCCGGCGCGGACGTGGAGGTCTACCGCTACGCGGGCGCGGGGCACCTGTTCACGGACGACGGGCTCGACGACTACGACGCGGAGGCGGCGGAGCAGGCCTGGCACACGGCGCTGGCCTTCTTGGAGACGCTCTGACAGGCAGTCTGGAGACGCTGTGACGGGCAGCCGCAGCCTGGAGACCGTCAGGCAGTACGGGTGCAGCGCCCTGTGACTCCGCCGTTCTTCGCCGGGCCGCAGATGTACGGACGGTCGGCCGCGCTGCGGCTGAGGTACCGGCCGACGCACTTGCCTGACGTGTCCAGATCCGCGCCCCGGCACCACGAGACGGCGGCCCGGCCGTTCGGGAACGCGCTCTCGTCCGGGGCGCGCGCGGCGTCGGCGGGCCCGGCCGCGTAGAACATCCAGTAACCCGGCCGCAGCGACGCGAACTTGTCGCTGTCCACATAGCGCACCGTCGCGCCGACATCCTTCAGCGCCGCCTGCTGGCGGGTGCGCGCCGCGACGCCCTGCGTCTTCGGTACGGACGCGAGCTGGGCCACCCAGGAGCCGACGGGATGCCGCGTCCCCGGGAGCTTCGGTGCCTTCGTCGCCTTCGAGGCGGAGGCCTTCGGCGGCGGCGTTGTCGCGGTCCCGGGGGACGGTGCGGCCTCGGACGCCGTGGCCGACGGGACCGCCGCACCGGGGTCGCGGGCGTTCCCGGGATGCTGCCGGTGCGACTCCTCGCTCGGGGCCCGCGCGTCGTCCCGTACGCGCTCCGTTCCGTCCTGCTGCTGGGCGAACAGATAGCCGCCGCCCGCCAGCAGGGCCGCCGCCACGACCGTCGCCACGCCGGCCAGCGCCCACCGCGCGCGGCCGCCGCGCCGTACCGCGGGCATGGTCGCACCCGTGGGCGCTGTGCCGCTCTCACCGGAAGGCACAGCACCGGATGGCACAGCACCGGATGGCACAGCACCGGGTGGCACGGTGCCGGGCGGCACCTCGGCGTACGTCGCGGGCTGTGTCGGCGGGTGCGGAGGCTGCGGCGGCGCGTACGCCGTGGCCGTCGGCGCCTCGTCCCGCTCGGCCTCCGCCAGCATGCGGTCCAGCTCGTCCGCGCCGGGGCGCGCCGCCGGGTCCCGGACCAGAAGCGCTTGCAGTACGGGAGTGAGGGGGCCGCCGCGTACCGGCGGGGGCAGCGGCTCGTCCAGGACGGCGGCCAGCGTCGCCAGGTTGTTGGCGCGGCGCAGTGGGCTGTGGCCCTCCACGCAGACGTACAGCAGCATGCCCAGCGACCACAGGTCGCCCGCCGGATCGTCGTCGGTGCCGCGGATGCGTTCGGGCGCGATGTACTCGGGGGAGCCCAGGAAGTCCCCGGTCGCCGTCAGGGTGGCCGAGCCCTGCAGCGCGGCGATGCCGAAGTCGGTGAGGACGGCCGAACGGTCCGCGCGCAGCAGCACGTTGGCCGGTTTGATGTCGCGGTGCCGTACGCCCGCCGCGTGCACCGTGCGCAGCGCCGCCAGCACCTCGCGGCCCAGCCGGGCGGTCTCGCGCGGGGTGAGCGGACCGCTGTCCAGCAGGTCCTGGAGCGTCTCGCCGGGCAGCAGTTCCATCACGAGCCACGGGTACGGGCTCTCGCCGGGCGGCGGGTCGACGATGTGGTGGATGGTGACGACGTGCGGATGGCTGATCCTGGCCAGGGCCCGGGCCTCGCGCAGCACGCGTTCGCGCAGCAGCCGCGAGGCCTCGGAGCCCTCCGGGCCCTCCGGGTCCAACGACCGGTCGGCGGGCCGTACTTCCTTCAGCGCGACCTCGCGGTGCAGTGCCGTGTCGCGCGCCCGCCACACGGTGCCCATGCCTCCGCTGCCGAGCCGCTCCAGCAGCTCGAAGCGCCCGCCGACCGTCCTGCCCGCCGCTCCCCCTGTCATGGGGGTCAGCGTACGGGCTGGTCGGTCCGCTCGACCCGGTGACTGCCGGAACGGGTGCGGTAGGAGCGCGCCACCGAGGTGGTCGCGTTCTTGTCCTTCCGGTCGGACAGCACGAAGAAGTCCATCTGGGCGTGTTCCGGGGTGAGTTCGAGGACGCCGTAGCCGTGCGAGTCCATGTCCACCCACTTCACGTGCCGGTTCGCACCGCGCACGGCGGCGGCGATGGGCTCGGACGCGGTGTGCGGCGGGGCCTTCAGATAGTCGTCGACGTTGTCCGAGGTGACGGAGGAGACGACGAACTCCGTGGCGACCGCGCCGTCCTGGAAGTAGGTGGCGCCCTTGACCGGCACGTCGGTCGCCCAGTGCATGTGGATGTCGCCGGCCAGGAACACGGTGTTGTCGATGCTGTTGTCCCGCAGGTGCGTGAGGAGTTCGCGGCGGTCGCGCGTGTAGCCGTCCCACTGGTCGACGTTGACGGAGAGACCGTCCTCGGAGACGTTCAGCAGCCGGGAGAGCGGGCCCATCAGGTGTGTCGGCACGGCGCCGAAGGCGATGGGGGAGAGCATCACGGAGGTGCCCACCATCCGCCACGTCGAACTGGACTCGGACAGCCCGGACTTCAGCCAGGCGAGCTGCTTGCGGCCGGTCATCGTGCGGTCCGGGTCGTCGATGGCCTTGCCGCTGGAGTTGTCCGCCTGCTTGTCCCGGAACGAGCGCAGGTCGAGCAGGTGCAGATCGGCCAGCTTGCCGAAGCGCAGCCTGCGGTAGACGGTGCCGGCCACGGAGGCGCGTACGGGCATCCACTCGAAGTACGCCTGCTTCGCCGCGGCGGCGCGCGCCGCGTAGCTGCCCTCCTTGCCCTCCGTGTGGTTGCCCGCGCCGTGCGCCCAGGAGTCGTTGGCGACCTCGTGGTCGTCCCAGACGGCGATCATCGGGTGGGCCGCGTGCACGGCCTGCAGATCGGGGTCGGTCTTGTACGTGGCGTGCCGCAGCCGGTAGTCGGCGAGGGAGACGATCTCGTGCTCGGGTTTGCTGAACCGGACCGCCTCGTTCTCCTTGGGGAACGAGCCGCGCCCGTACTCGTAGATGTAGTCGCCGAGGTGCAGCACCGCGTCCAGGTCCTTGCGCGCCGCGAGGTGCCGGTACGCGGCGAACCAGCCGCCGTCGTAGTTGGAGCAGGAGACCACGCCGAAGCGCAGCGATTGCACTGCGCCGTCGTCGGCGGGCGCCGTACGGGTGCGGCCCACGGGGGAGCGGTCCCCGGCGGCGGTGAACCGGAAGTGGTACGCGGTGCCCGGGCGCAGCCCGCGTACGTCCGCCTTCACGGTGTGGTCGGAGTCCGCCGTGGCGGTGGCGCTGCCGTGCGCGACGACCGTACGGAAGTCCGCGTCCTCGGCGACCTCCCAGGCCACTTCGGTGGAGGCGCCCCGGCCGGAGCCGGGCAGCGCGTCGGGGGAGGGGGTGACGCGCGTCCACAGCAGGACGCCGTCGGGCAGCGGGTCGCCGGAGGCGACGCCGTGCGCGAAGACACCGCCGTCCCCGTCCCCGGCGGATTGCGGACGGTCCGCCGCCTGCGCGGCGGGTGCGCCGGCCGCGAGGGGGAGCAGTGCGGCGGAGGCGGCGGTGGCCGTGACCACGGACCGGCGCCGCGGCCCCGCGGGTGAGCCGCCGTCAGGAGCGTGCGCCGGAGCGGAGGTTCCGGCCGGTCCTGTTGCGGAAGTGCCGTTGGTGCTGGTGGTGGCGTGTGTGTCAGTCACGGCCGCCGACTCTAGGTACCACGACCGGGTGACAGGCCGACGCCACCGTGAAGTTCGTCTGCCTGTCACCCGATATTGTCGCCGGGTACAGGGCCGGACGCGCTATCGCACCGATGCGCGCCGGCCCGGACGGCCCGTTCCCGAGCCCTGCCGCCCGGCTACTGCTTCGTCATGCTGCCGAGGTCGATGCCGAGCTTCTTCAGCGCGGCCGGCAGCTGCTTCTTGTCCTGCATGTCCACGGTCTTGCCGTCGACCTTCATGGTGGGAGTGCCCTGCACCTGGCCCTTGTTGAAGTCGGCGACCATGGCCAGCGCCCACTTGTCGAAGGTGCCGTCCTCGACGTCCTTCTTGAAGCCGCTGTCCTTCTTCAGGGCCGGGACGGTGTCCGCGACCTTGAGCAGGTAGGAGCTGTCGGCGAACTTGTCGGAGGTCTCCTCCGGGTGGTTCTTCGCCGAGTAGAGCGCCTTGTGGTAGTCGCTGAAGGCGTCCTTGCTGACGTTCAGCGAGGCACCCAGGGCGCTGAGGGCCTTCTTCGAGCCCTCGCCGCCCATGTTCTGGTCGATGAGATCGCCCATGTGGTACTGCATCGTGAACTTGCCCTGCTCGGACGCCTTTTCCAGGATCGGGCCCGTGCCCTGCTCGAACTGCGCACAGGCCGGGCAGCGCAGGTCCTCGTAGAGGTCGACCTTGTGCTTCTTGCCGCTGCCGATGGTGACGGTCGTGCCGTCCTTGCCCTCCGTGTTGGCGGGCTTCACGAGCTTCGCCTGCTTGGCGGCCTCCCAGCCGCTCGGCTCGTTCATCTTCATGACGCCGTAGCCGATGCCGCCCGCGACGGCGAGCACCGCGACGACCGAGACGCCGACGATGATCTGACGGCGCGTCTTCTCCTTCTTCTTCTGCTTCTCCTGCTCGACGCGCAGACGCTCGCGGGCGGCGCGCTTGGCTTCCTGGGTGTTGCGCTTGCTCATGGGTCTCTCCGTAAGTCCGTACGCCGGTCCGTCCGGCGGATCGCTGCTGTCTGCGGTGCGGCTCAGGCCGCGACGGCGCAGACGGGCGGACCCCGCCGGTGCACGGAGTGGCTGAGCAGCGGCAGCGCGTGCGGCACCGGCGCGGACAGGGCGCGCGGCTTCTGTACGGGACCGGCCGGGGCCGGGCCGCGGAAGGCGGCCAGCGCCAGCCGCAGCGGCCGGAACGCGGTGGCCGCGGCGGCGCGCAGCAGCCGGGCCAGCGCCGCCTCGCCGCGGCGCAGCCAGGCGGCGGCGGTGAGGCCGACGGCGACGTGCGCGGCGAGCAGCAGCCACGGCAGCGCGGCCTCGCCGACCCCGCCGAAGCCGACCGGCTCGGCGGCCCCGGCGCCCTGCCGGCCCGCCGCGAACTGCGCCAGCGGCGTACCGAGACTGCCGCCGCCGCACAGCAGGTCCAGCCCGAGCGAGCGCAGCGGACCGGTGACGGGGCCGCCCGCCGTGCCGTAACAGGCGTGCTGGCCCGTCGTGAAGACCGTGTCGGCGAGCAGTTCGAGCGGCACCAGCAGGGCTGCGATCCGCGCGTACGAGCGCTCGCGGCCGGCGAGCGCGAAGGCGATGAGGAAGATCCCGCAGGCCAGCGCGAGCAGCGGCACCGCGGGCAACGGGGCGCCGGACAGCAGCACATGGGAGCCCGCGGACAGCGTGAGACACAGCGCGGTGAAGACCGCCGCGCGCGTCGTCCTGAGTGCTGCCCCGCCCATGTCCTTCGTCCGCGTCCTTGGTCGTGTTCTGCGTGTGCGTCCGTGCCGTGTGGGACCCGGGCGTCCGCGTGTGCCGCACGAGTCTGCCACGACGGCCCTTAAGGGGTCCCTAAAGTCCCCGGATCGGGGCCGCCCGTCAGGCCAGCCCCGGGATCCGGCCGTTCCGGAACAGGTCCACGAAGATCTGGTGGTCGCGCCGCGTGCGGTGCCCGTAGGAGTGCGCGAAGTCGGTGAGCATCTGCGGGAAGCCGTCCTCGTCGGCGGCGATGGCCGCCTCGATGGCGCGCTCCGTGGAGAACGGCACCAGCGAGTGGCCGCTCTCGTCGTCCGCCGCCGCGTGCATCGTCGCGGTCGCGCGGCCCAGGTCGCCGACGACCTGCTCGATCTCCGCCGGCTCGTCCAGGTCCGACCAGTCCAGATCCAGCGCGTACGGCGAGACCTCCGCCACGAGCTGGCCCGCACCGCTCAGCTCCGTCCAGCCCAGCCACGGGTCGGCGTGCGCCTGGAGGGCGCGCTGCGAGATGACGGTGCGCTGGCCCTCGTGCTGGAAGTAGCCGCGGATCTCCGGGTCGGTGATGTGCCGCGAGACGGCCGGGGTCTGACCCTGCTTCATATAGATGACGAGGTCGTTCTCCAGGGCGTCGCTGTGGCCCTCCAGCAGGATGTTGTACGAGGGCAGACCGGCGCTGCCGATCCCGATGCCGCGCCGGCCGACGACGTCCTTCACGCGGTAGGCGTCCGGCCGGAACTGCGTCGCGGCGGGCAGCGTGTCGAGGTACGCGTCGAAGGCGTCGAGCACCTTGTACCGGGTCGCGGAGTCCAGCTCCAGGGCGCCGCCGCCCGGGGTGAACCGGCGCTCCCAGTCACGGATCTCGGTCATCCCGGCCAGCAGTCCGAACCGGGTGTTGGCGCGGGCCGCGCGCAGCGCCCCCAGCACCGGCCCGTCGGCGGTGTCCAGGGTGAGGGAGGGGATCTCCTCGCCCTTGTCGCCGGTGGCCAGGGCGCGGATGCGCTCCCGGTAGGCGGTCGCGTACGTACGCACCAGGCCGCTGATCTGCTCGTCGCTGAGCGCCTTGGTGTAGCCGAGCAGCGCGACGGAGGCGGCGAAGCGCTTCAGGTCCCAGGTGAACGGGCCGACGTACGCCTCGTCGAAGTCGTTGACGTTGAACGTGAGGCGGCCGTTGGCGTCCATGTACGTGCCGAAGTTCTCGGCGTGCAGATCGCCGTGGATCCAGACCCGGCTGGTGCGCTCGTCCAGGAACGGGCCGCGCTGCCACTCGTCCTCGAGGTCCGCGTAGAAGAGGCAGGCTGTCCCGCGGTAGAACGCGAAGGCCGAGGCGGCCATCTTGCGGAACTTCACCTGGAAGGCCGACGGGTCGGCGGCCAGCAGCTCGCCGAAGGCGGTGCCGAAGACGTCGAGTATGCGCTCACCGCGCTCTTCGACGCCGCTCTGCTGCGTTGCCATGGTGTGCCTCTCCTGCGTTCGGCTCTGCGGACGGTGTCCCGCGGGCACCGATCTTCCCGCACGGCTCAACGAGTGCGGTGGCGGGGGAGTGCCCACGGGGCGAAGGACGGGCGAAGGGCGGAGGCGCACCGGATTGTCGGTGCCGGGCCGTAGACTCCTCAATCGCCCAGAAATTCCGTGTCCGGAGGTGTCCTTCGCCGTGGCCGAGCAGCCGTTCACGCATCTGCACGTGCACACTCAGTATTCGCTCCTGGACGGCGCGGCGCGGTTGAAGGACATGTTCAACGCGTGCAACGAGATGGGCATGTCGCACATCGCGATGACCGACCACGGAAACCTGCACGGCGCCTACGACTTCTTCCACACGGCGAAGTCCGCGGGCGTCACGCCGATCGTCGGCATCGAGGCCTATCTCGCCCCGGACCACCGGCGGAACACCCGCCCGGTGAAGTGGGGCACGCCGCACCAGAAGCGCGACGACGTCTCCGGCAACGGCGCGTACACCCACATGACGATGTGGGCGCGGAACGCCACCGGCCTGCACAATCTCTTCCGCGCCCAGTCCCGGGCCAGCCTGGAGGGTTTCTTCCGCAAACCGCGGATGGACCGCGAGCTCCTCGCGGAGTACGCCGAGGGCATGATGGCCACGACCGGCTGCCCCTCCGGCGAGGTGAGCACCAAGATCCGCCTGGACATGGAGGACGAGGCCCTCAAGGCGGCCGGTGAATACCAGGACATCTTCGGCAAGGAGAACTTCTTTGTCGAGTTGATGGACCACAACATCGACATCGACAAGCGGGCGCGGGACGGTCTGGAGCGGATCGCCCGGAAGATCAACGCCCCGTTCGTCGTCACCAACGACTCGCACTACACCTACGAACGCGAGTCCGCGGCGCACGACACCCTGCTGTGCATCCAGACCGGCAGCAATCTCTCCGACCCGAACCGCTTCAGCTTCGACGGCGCCGGCTACTACCTGAAGTCCGCCGCGGAGATGTACGCCATCGACTCCTCCGACGCCTGGCAGGAGGGCTGCCGCAACACGCAGCTGCTCATCGCCGAACGGGTCGAGACTTCAGGCATGTTCCAGGAGAAGAACCTGATGCCCCGCTTCGCCGTCCCCGAGGGGTACGACGAGGTGTCCTGGTTCAAGGAGGAGGTGCGGCGCGGCATGGCCCGCCGCTTCCCCGGCGGGGTCCCGCAGGACCGCCAGGAGCTCGCGGACTACGAGATGGACGTCATCATCTCGATGGGCTTCCCCGGGTACTTCCTCGTGGTCGCCGACTTCATCATGTGGGCCAAGGAGAACGGCATCGCGGTCGGCCCGGGCCGTGGCTCCGCGGCCGGTTCGATCGTGTCGTACGCCATGGGCATCACCGACCTCGACCCCGTCGTGCACGGGCTGATCTTCGAGCGGTTCCTCAACCCCGAGCGCGTCACCATGCCCGATGTCGACATCGACTTCGACGAGCGCAGGCGCGGTGACGTCATCCGGTACGTCACGGAGAAGTACGGCGCCGACAAGGTCGCCATGATCGGCACCTACGGCACGATTAAGGCCAAGGCCGCCATCAAGGACGCCTCCCGCGTGCAGGGCTATCCGTACGCGATGGGTGACCGCATCACCAAGGCCATGCCGGCCGACGTGCTCGGCAAGGGCCTCCCGCTGGACGGCATCACCAACCCGGAACACCCGCGGTACAGCGAGGCCGGCGAGATCCGCGGGATGTACGAGAACGAGCCGGACGTCAAGAAGGTCATCGACTCCGCCAAGGGCATCGAGGGCCTGGTCCGGCAGATGGGCGTGCACGCCGCCGGCGTGATCATGTCCAGTGAGCCGATCATCGACCACGCGCCGGTGTTCTCCCCGAAGAACGACGGCACGGTCGTGACGCAGTGGGACTACCCGAGCTGTGAGTCCCTGGGCCTGCTGAAGATGGACTTCCTCGGCCTGCGGAACCTCACGATCATGGACGACGCGGTCAAGATGATCCGCAAGAACAAGGACGTCGACCTCAGTCTGCTCGACCTTCCGCTGGACGATCCGAAGACCTTCGAGCTGCTCTGCCGCGGCGACACCCTCGGCGTCTTCCAGTTCGACGGCGGCCCCATGCGCTCCCTGCTGCGCATGATGAAGCCCGACCACTTCGAGGACATCTCCGCCGTCTCGGCGCTCTACCGCCCGGGCCCGATGGGCATGAACTCGCACATCAACTACGCCCTCCGGAAGAACGGCCAGCAGGAGATCACGCCGATCCACCCGGAGCTCGAGGAGCCGCTGAAGGACGTCCTCGACATCACCCACGGCCTGATCGTCTATCAGGAGCAGGTGCAGAAGGCCGCGCAGGTGCTCGCCGGCTACTCGCTGGGCCAGGCCGACCTGCTGCGCCGGGCGATGGGCAAGAAGAAGCAGGAGGTTCTCGACAAGGAGTTCGTGAACTTCCAGAAGGGCATGCGGGACAACGGCTATTCGGACGACGCCATCCAGGCCGTCTGGGACGTCCTGGTGCCCTTCGCCGGCTACGCGTTCAACAAGGCGCACTCCTCGGCGTACGGACTGGTCACCTACTGGACCGCCTATCTGAAGGCCAACTACCCCGCCGAGTACATGTCCGCGCTGCTCACCTCGGTGCGCGACGACAAGGACAAGTCGGCGGTGTATCTCAACGAGTGCCGCAAGATGGGCATCCAGGTGCTCCCGCCGAACGTCAACGAGTCCGAGGCCAACTTCACCTCCAGCGACGACACCACCATCGTCTTCGGCCTCACCGCCGTGCGGAACGTCGGCCAGAACGTCGTCGACTCGATCGTCAAGTGCCGCAAGGCGAAGGGGAAGTACTCCTCCTTCCCCGACTTCCTCGACAAGGTCGAGGCCGTCGTCTGCAACAAGCGCACCGTCGAATCGCTGATCAAGGCGGGCGCCTTCGACGAGATGGGGCACACCCGCAAGGGCCTCACCGCCGAGTTCGAGCCCATGATCGACAACGTGGTGCAGGTCAAGCGGAAGGAGGCCGAGGGGCAGTTCGACCTCTTCGGCGACCTGGGCGGCGACGACGGCGACGACACGCCGGGCTTCGGGCTCGACGTGAAGTTCTCCGAGGACGAGTGGGACAAGACGTATCTCCTCGCCCAGGAGCGGGAGATGCTCGGTCTGTACGTCTCCGACCACCCGCTCTTCGGCCTGGAGCACGTGCTCAACGACAAGGCCGACGCGGCGATCGCGCAGCTCACCGGCGGTGACTATTCGGACGGCTCGATCGTCACCATCGGCGGCATCATCTCCGGCCTCCAGCGGAAGATGACCAAGCAGGGCAACGCCTGGGCCATCGCCACCGTCGAGGACCTGGCCGGCTCCATCGACTGCATGTTCTTCCCGGCCACCTATCAGCTGGTCTCCACCCAGCTCGTCGAGGACGCGGTCGTCTTCGTGAAGGGCCGCCTCGACAAGCGCGAGGACGTGCCCCGGCTGGTCGCCATGGAGCTGATGATCCCGGATCTGAGCGAGGCCTCGGCCAGCGCGCCGGTCACCATCACCATCCCGACGGTGAAGATCACGCCGCCGCTGGTGGAGAAGCTCGGCGAGGTGCTGACGCACCACCGCGGCGGCAGTGAGGTCCGGGTCAGGCTGCAGGGCGCCCGCAAGACGACGGTGCTCCGCCTCGACAAGCACCGGGTCACGCCTGATCCGGCGCTCTTCGGAGACCTGAAGGAGTTGCTGGGCCCCGCCTGCCTTGCGAGCTAGCGCTCGGTGGGGCCGCGGCCGCCTTGGTGCCCTGTGCGGGTGCCGGGCGGCCGCGGTCCCGCCGTGGTTCGCGCAGTTCCCCGCGCCCCTTATCGGGGCTGCTTGTCCGGCTGGGGGTGCGGGGGTCGGCCCCCGCTGAACACAGTCCCGCGCCCCTGATCTTGCGCCGTTCCTCGCGCCCCCTCGGGCTTTACCGGGCTTTACGATGCTTTGCCGCCTGCACATCCTCGTTTGTCCGAATCGGGCAGCTCTGCGGCCTACCGTGGTACGTGCTAAATACACGCATTCTCGGTGATCCGGAGGTTGCTCCGCCGTGAACGATCAGGCGATAGACAAGGCCGTATTTCTGCTCCGCCATGCGCACACCTCGCAGCACGAGGCGGTGAAGGCCCTCGGCGACTACTTCCCCGCACTCGCCTTCGGCGACCGCGTCCGCTGCGTGCAGGAAGCGTGGGACCTGAACCACTGACACCCCGCCCGGGACAACGGAGCCACCGGAGCCGAACCGCCGGAGCACAGGCCGGAATTCGGAGCAGCGCACAAAGAGAGGGTGCCCCTCCATGGAGGGGCACCCTCTTCGTATCGCCTCAGACGCTCCGCGGGGAGCGGTCAGGAGACGGTCAATTGTGGCCGAACCGCTTCGCGCGCTTGCGGGGGACGTCCGCCGAGGCGTTCTGCGATCCCGGCTGCTCGGCGACCGAGCTCTTCATGCGCTCCTCGGCCTGCTCCGCGGCACTCCGGGACTGGTCCTGGCGGTCCTGCTGGCGGTTGCGGTTCTTGTTCTTGCCCATGATCGCCTCCTGGTGATCTCTGAATGATGGGCTCGCAACAGCCTGGCATTCCCCTCGAAGCCCCGCATTTCGCCTCATTACCGTGAGTGAGTGCCTCTCTCCCCGTGCCGTTTCTCCGGTGCCGTGGGCGTTGCCGATCCGCCACGCCGATGATCGAGTTCGAGCTGATAACGGCCTGTAGGGTCGGGCAGACTCGAAGGAAACGCAGCCCCGGCTGTTGTTGTTTACCGAGAGTGGGTGGAACGCGTGGACCGCTGCGTCGTTTTGGTGGACGCCGGATACCTGTTGGGCGCCGCCGCGAGTCTGCTGGCGGGGGAGCCGACGCGTTCGCGGATCAGCGTCGACCACGCCGCGCTGATCCAGGGCCTGCGCGAACGTGCGGAGGCGGACACCGGCCGCTCACTGCTGAGGATCTACTGGTTCGACGGCGCCCCCGACCGGGTGCCGCAGCCCGAACACCGCAGGCTCCGCGTGATGCCCCGGGTCACAGTCCGGCTGGGCGCTCTGACCAGGAGCGACGGCCGCTGGGCGCAGAAGGGCGTGGACGCGGCCATGCACGCCGAGCTCACGGAACTGGCCCGCAACCGCGCCTGCTCCGACATCGTGCTGGTGACCGGCGACGGCGATCTGCTGCCCGGCCTGATGTCCGCCAAGGAGCACGGTGTCGCCGTGCACCTGTGGGCCGTGCAGGCCGCCGACGGCGACTACAACCAGTCCGAGGACCTGGTCGCCGAGGCCGACGAGCGGCGGGTGCTGGACCGCAGCTGGATCACCCACGCCGTCCGCGCGAAGGAAGCGCCCCCGGTGTGCGCGCCCCAGACGCCCCGTCCGGAGATCGCGGCGATCCTCTCGGCGCCGCTGCCCGAGTCCGCGAAGAACGGTTCGGCCCCGGCGTCGGCCCCCGCCGTCCCGGAGCAGCCCGAGACCGCGGGTTCCGGCGGTACCGGGGCGGAGGCGGAGCAGCCGGAGGGCGCGGAGAACGCGGGGGCCGCGCCCGGCGCCGGCAAACCCGGCGGGGTGCCCACCCCCAAGGACCTGGCGGGGCTCGGCCGGCCCTCGCCCTCGGCCGCCCAGCAGCAGCCGCCGCCGAACGCGACCCTGCGCTGGTCCTCCGACAAGGGCTGGGTCGAACGCGGCGCGCCCGCCGAGTCGGCCGAGCTGGCGGCGCTGCCCACGCTCGCGCAGCTGACCACGGCGGAGCAGCGCTGGGCGGACCGCGAGGAGGACATCACGGCGGTCAGCGGCGACCCGTACGAGGTGGGCCAGGTCTTCGCGCGGCGGTGGATCGCTCGGCTGGCGACGCGCACGCATCTGCAGACGCTGTCCGGCGAGTATCCGCGCATCCCGCACCGCATCGACGGCGAACTGCTGCGGTACGCCGCCCGCTTCGGGCTGCTGGCGCACAAGGACGACCAGATCGACGAGCACGACCGGTACGCGATCCGCGCCGGGTTCTGGCGCGAGGTCGACACGCAGCTGACTCCGTCGGAACCGGCGCGGACGGACTGAACACGGCACGGGGAGCGGTCCCGGCGCCCGGGCGGGGGCGGGGACCGCGTAAGGTCGTGGCTCGTGGGAACGGTCACTCGGCAGGCGACGGACAGCGCGGAAACCCCGGCAGGGGCGGCTGTGCGTATAACCGGCCTGGTCAAAACGTATCCCGCGAGCAGGGGCCGGCGGGGCACCCCCGCGGTGCCCGCGGTCCGGGCCAGTGACGACGTCAGCCTCGACGTACGGCGCGGGGAGATCTTCGGGCTGCTCGGTCCGAACGGGGCCGGCAAATCCACTCTCGTACGGCAGCTCACCGGGCTGCTGCGGCCCGACGCGGGCTCGGTCGAGGTGCTCGGGCACGACCTCGTACGGCATCCGGAGCGGGCCGCGCGGCTGCTCTCGTATCTGGGCCAGGAGTCCAGCGCGCTGGACGAGTTGACGGTGTCCCTCGCCGCCGAGACGACCGGGCGGCTGCGCGGCATGGACACCGCGACGGCGCGCCGCGAACGCGACCGCGTCCTCGACGAACTGGGTCTCGGGCCGCTCGCGGGCCGTGCTCTGAAGAAGCTGTCCGGCGGCCAGCGGCGGCTCGCCTGTGTGGCCGCCGCGCTGGTCGGGGAGCGTCCGCTGCTGGTGCTGGACGAGCCGACGACCGGCATGGACCCGGTGGCGCGGCGCGCCGTGTGGGCCGCCGTGGACCGCCGCCGCGCCGAGCACGGCGCGACCGTGCTGCTGGTGACGCACAACGTCATCGAGGCGGAGACGGTCCTCGACCGGGTCGCGGTCATGGACCGCGGGCGGGTCATCGCCTGCGACACGCCGGGCGGGCTGAAGGCCACGGTCGGCGACGACGTACGGCTCGAACTGGTGTGGCGGGACCGGGCTCCGCTGGAGGTTCCCGAGGTCGCCGCGCTCGGCGCGGACGCGACGGTGTCCGGGCGGCGCTGGACGCTGCGGCTGGGTCCGGACGCGGCGCGCGAGGCGGTCGCGGTCGTCACCGGCGGCCCGGCGTTCGCGGCGCTCGACGACTTCTCGCTCGCGACGCCGAGCCTGGAGGACGTGTATCTCGCGCTGGGCGGGTGCGGGGAAGGCTTGGTGAAGGTGTGAGTTCGCTGAGTACGGCGGGGCGCCGGCTCGACCCGCGGAGCGAGGCCCGTACCGGCGCGGGACGCGGGGCCGCGGCACCCGCCGGGCCGCTGCCCGGCGCCGCGCCGCTCGCGCCGCGCGCGCGGCTGTGGCCGGCGCTCGGCGCCGTCTACCGGGCGCAGCTCTCCCGCGCCCGGGTGGCGCGCGTGCCGCTGCTGTTCGTGGCGACCTTCCAGTCGCTGGGGATCATGGTGCTGATGCGCGGCGTCGTGGACGGCGCCGCCGAGGCGCGCGCGGTCGTCGCCGGGTCGAGCGTGCTGGTCGTCGCGTTCGTGGCGCTGAACCTGCTGGCCCAGTACTTCGGCCAGTTGAGGGCGAACGGCGGCCTCGACCACTACGCCACGCTGCCGGTGCCCGCCGCCGCGGTGGTGCTGGGCGCGGCCGGCGCGTACGCCTCCTTCACCGTGCCCGGTGTGGTGGTGACCGCCGTGTTCGGCAGTGTGCTGTTCCAGCTGCCGCTGAGCGGGCTGTGGGTGCTGGCCGCGGTGATCCCGCTCGCCGGCGCGGCCCTCGCGGGGCTCGGCGCCGCGCTGGGGCTGCTCGCGCCGAAGCCCGAACTGGCCACCGTCTGCGGCCAGCTGGGCATGTCCGCCGCACTGCTGCTGGGCGTGCTGCCGGCCGGTGGGCTGCCCGTCCCGGTGAGCTGGGCGCGTGACCTGCTGCCGTCCACGTACGGCGTGGAGGCGCTGGCCCGGACGTTCGAGCCGCGGCCCGACTGGGCCGTGGTGCTGCTCGACCTCGGCGTGTGTGCGGTTGTGGGCGTGGCCTCGCTGGCGGTGGCGACGTGGGCTTACCGGCGGGCGGCCGTTCGCTGACGCGTTCCGCCTTGCGGTGTGCCGGGTTTGCCGCTTCGTGTGCCCCGCGGCTGTGCTGGGCGGGTGCGGTTCCGCTGGGGTTTGCGCAGTTCCCCGCGCCCCTTCTTGCGCAGTTCCCCGCGCCCCTTGTGGGGCCGTGCCCCGTACGGGCGGACCCGTGGCCGAACTGACGGTCGGGGCCTGGCACGATGGCGTGGTGACCGTACCGATGCCTTCATCACACAACCACTCCGGCAGCTCTCCGGCCCACGACCCGTGGGGGGAGCCGCAGTCCGGCGGCGACGGGGCCGGCCAGTACCCGGCGTTCCAGGTGCGGCAGGAGCTGCGCGACGGTCTGCTGTGCGCGCTGGTCGTGACCGTGCTGGGTGTCGCGCTGGGGGCGATGTGGGAGTGGCTGGCGCCGCACGTACCGCTGTTCTCGGACGGCACGGCCGTCTATCTGAAGGACCCCGAGGGCGAGGAGGCGATCGGCGCGGACGGCACGTTCGTGCTGCTGTCGCTCGCGTTCGGCGCGGTCTGTGGCGCGGGGGTGTTCCTGCGCAACCGCGGGGGCGGGCTCGGCGTGGTGATCGGGCTGACGGTCGGCGCGGTGCTCGGCTCGCTGGTGGCCTGGCGGCTCGGCATGTGGCTGGGGCCGACGAGCGACGTGGTGGCGGCCGCGAAGCAGGCCGGTGAGGGCTCGACCTTCAACAGCCCCCTCGAACTCCAGGCGAAGGTGGGCCTGTTGGCGTGGCCGGTGGCTGCGCTGGTGACGAACGTGGCGCTGCTCGGACTCTTCGGCATCCGCGATCCGGAACCGGAGTACGGGGACGGCGGCTGGTAGCCACCGCCCCCGGGCCCCCTGTTACGCGGGGCGGCGTCCGTGGTTGGCGCGGCCCTTCTTGAGCCGCCATCGGCGCTTGCGTGTGCGTTTCGACATGGGACGGGCTTAGCCGCTGCGCGTCGCCCTGTGAACCCCGCGCGTACGGAGTCACTCCGATCTCCGCTTCCGGAACAGGCCGTTCAGCGGCGGGCGATGGGGGCCGACGTCGCGTCCGTCAGGCCGATCAGCGCGTCCGGGGCGAGCTCGATCTCCAGTCCGCGGCGGCCGGCGGACACGCAGATCGTGGCGTGCCCGGAGGCCGAGGCGTCCAGCACCGTCGGCAGGCGCTTGCGCTGGCCCAGCGGGGAGATGCCGCCCCGCACATAGCCGGTGGTGCGCTCGGCGGCGGCCGGGTCCGCCATCGTGGCGCGCTTGCCGCCGGCCGCCGAGGCGAGCGCCTTCAGGTCGAGGGAGGCGGAGACGGGGACGACCGCCACGGTGAGCTTCCCGTCGACGTCGGCGACCAGCGTCTTGAAGACCTGGTCGGGGGAGACGCCGAGCGCTTCGGCGGCCTCCTCGCCGTACGACGCGGCTGCCGGATCGTGCTCGTAGGCGTGCGTCGTGAACGCGATGCCGGCGTCCGTCGCGGCGACCGTGGCGGGGGTGCCGCCCGGCTGCTGCTTCTGTTTCTTCTTCGCCATCCGGTGGGTACCGCGCCTCAGTTGGGACTGGTCGGGTTCCGCGTCAGGTCCGCCGCGGGCAGGGAGGGCAGCTTACCGATCATCGCCGCCTCGCGGCGAAGGACTTTCAGCTCGTCCGCGAGGCGCGTCGCCGTGTCCGGGGCCTGGAGCAGCCGCTGCTTGGCGGGGGTGTCGAGGACGGTGGCCGCGGCGACCAGATACGAGACGACCGCCGGGTCGTCCGGCAGCTCCTGCCCCGCGGCGAGCGTCCGCTCCCGGGCGCTCGCCAGCCGCTTCTGGTACGCGCGGAAGGCCCGCAGCACTCCGGAGGCCAGCGCACCCGCGCCGTCCCCCTCCTCCTCCGGCAACTCCTCGATCTCGCCCATGAGATACGGGCCCGTGGCGTCGACGGAGTGCAGCCGGAAGCGGGAGGTGCCGGTGGCCAGCACCTCGTACCCGGCGTCGCCCTCGGGCGCGTCGCCGGTCTCCGGTGCCGGATCCTCGGCGCCCTCCTCGTCGCCGGGCGCCGCGGCACCGGAGGCGGAGGCGCGTTCGCGGATCGTCGAGGCGTCCGCGATACAGCCCACCGTGTAGAAGGACTTGATCGGGTCGGGGCCGAAGCCGGCCGTCGGATCGGCGCCGCGGGCCGGCGCCGCGTCGGGCATGCCGGTGGCTGTCGCGGCGACCTCCCGGCCGTCGCGGATGGCCACGACGCCGAACCGGCGTGGCTCGTCCTCCGGGATCTCGAGCAGGTCGCGCATCAGTGCGCGGTACCGCTGCTCGAAGATGTTCAGCGGCAGCACGAGGCCGGGAAACAGCACCGAGTTGAGCGGGAAGAGCGGAAGCGCGGTGGTCACAACCGGTAAGCCTAAAGCCTTCAGCGGTATCAGTGGTGCGGTGTGCGTGGTGCCGGGCGCGCTTGCCGGGGCGCGGGCCCCGGCAAGCGGCCTCACTGGCGGCGCAGCAGCCGGGTCGCGCCGGTGGCGACGGTGGTCGCCAGCACCCAGCCGAGCATGATCAGCGCGGCCGACAGCCACTGGTATCCGCCGCGGGGGTTCCACGCCGTGTCCTGGCCGAACGAGATCACCGGCAGCAGCAGGTCCAGCACGTACAACACCGCGTTCCACTGCGGGGATTCGTGCGGCTTCAGCGCGGGCGGCGGATGCAGGTCGAAGAGCACGCTGCCGGACGCCCACAGCAGCACCATCCACAGCGCGGCCTGCGAGGGGCGGTATCCGTACGCCACCGTCCAGTCCTGGAGATAGCCCCACACCTTGCCCGGCAGCGGCAGCGTCTCCCGCCGCCTGCGCTGCTTCTCCAGCAGTACGGCACGGGCGTTGGTGTCCTCGCCGCTGGTCCGGTACATCGTGGCGAGCTGCTCGTACGGCTCGGGCGAGTACTCGGGGGTCGCGGCGGCGATCCACTGGAGGCGCTCCTTGACGTTGAAGTGCCCTTCTTTCGGGATGGCCTGCAGATATGTGAAGCCGGCCATCCACAGCCGCTGGTCGCGGGGCCAGCTGCCGACCCGGTCCATCAGCTTCTCGACGGTGGCGCCGGACAGCACCACCCGGCCCTGTTCGGGGGCCTGCGGCGTGAAGTTCAGCTCCGGGGTGGTGATCCGGCGCAGCGACAGCTCCTGCTCGCCGGGCAGCTCGAAGCGGGCGTTCTCGATGATCAGCGAGGTGCCGAAGCTGCTGTCGTCCAGCACCACACCGCCGGTGCTCTCGAAGTGCTTGGTCCGCCACCGCCGGCCGCCCTCGGAGGCGAACGACGAGTCCGTCAGAAACGACGAGTCCGTCAGATACGGGGTGCCGGACGGCGGGGTCGCCCCCTGGATCTGCCGGCGCCGCTCGCGGGTGGCGTCGGCGAAGCTGGCGATCTGCCCGACCGTCATCTGCGGCGCCTGGAGCGCGAAGTAGCCGCGCGGATTGCGCAGCGTGGCCCCGTACATCTGCAGCGAACTGCCGATGTGCGCACCGCGCAGGCTCACTTCGCCGTCGGTGACGAGCAGATTGGCCTTGAGCTCCTGGGAGACGGTGATGCCGTCCGCCGCCAGCGCCCGGTTGTCGCGCCCGCAGCCGACGGTCGCCTCGTTCAGCAGCAGGTCGGTGCCGATCGTCGCGTCGGTGAGCTTGATGCCGCCGGGTATCGAGCAGCGCGGCAGGTGCAGATCTCCCTCGGTGGCCAGCCGGGCCGCCTCCAGCCGGGGCAGATAGCAGTCGACGAGGCGCGCGGTGTGCAGCCGCGCCTCCGGCATCCGCAGCTCCTTCTCGAAGCGGCAGTGCCGCAGTTCGATGTACGACTCGACGACGCCGCCGGACAGGTCGAGCGAGCCGGTGATGTGGGCGCCCATGAGGTGCAGCGACGTGACCCGCCCCAGCAGCGGGGGAGGGCCGTGCAGCAGGAGCAGCGCGATGACGCGGGCCCGGACACTGCGGTCCGGCCCCCACACGTGGTCCCCGTTCGGGTCGTCCAGCTCGGCCTCTCCGCTGCGCAGATCGTGTTCGCTGCCGTTCCGGAAGGCCTGCCACAGCCCCCATTCCGCGGTGGTCAGCCCGGGTGGCGGCTCGCTCGAGCCCGGTGCCTCGGTCACTGGTGTCCGTCCCCCTTCTCCGCCCTCGCGGGCGTTCTTCTCCCCTGGTCGTACGCGTCCTTTGCCCGCTCCGTGACGGCGCGAACGCCATACGGTAGTGATCGCTGTTGAATGTGCGCGACAAGTTCTGCCCGGAACGGTCCGTCTCGGCCATCGGACTGACCACGGGGGCGCGTATGCGGTCTGAGAGACTGGAGACGTGATCTCCCGAATCGATCTGCGCGGCGCCGCTCCGTCCGAGCGCGCCCTGCGTGAGCTGCTGCCCCGTGCCGAGTTCGACGTGGAAGCCGCCCTGGAAAAGGTGCGGCCCATCTGCGAGGACGTACATCATCGCGGCACCGCGGCCCTGATCGACTACGCGGAGAAGTTCGACGGCGTACGTCAGACGCAGGTCCGGGTCCCCGCGGCCGCGCTGCGCGACGCGCTGGAGGCGCTGGACCCGGTGGTGCGGGCCGCGCTGGAGGAGTCGATCCACCGCGCCCGCCTCGTCCACCGCGAGCAGCGGCGCGGCGAGCACACCACGCAGGTGGTGCCGGGCGGCACCGTCACCGAGCGCTGGGTCCCGGTCGAGCGCGTCGGGCTGTACGCGCCGGGCGGCCGGTCCGTCTACCCCTCCTCCGTGATCATGAACGCGGTCCCCGCGCAGGAGGCCGGGGTCGACTCGATCGCCCTCGCCTCCCCGCCGCAGGCCGAGTTCGACGGACTGCCGCACCCGACGATCCTCGCCGCGTGCGCGCTGCTCGGCGTCGACGAGGTGTACGCGGTGGGCGGCGCGCAGGCCGTCGCGATGTTCGCGTACGGCACCGAGGACTGCGCGCCGGCGAACATGGTCACCGGGCCCGGCAATGTCTGGGTCGCCGCGGCGAAGCGCTACTTCACCGGCCGGATCGGCATCGACACCGAGGCGGGCCCGACCGAGATCGCGGTCCTCGCCGACGACACCGCCGACCCGGCGCACGTCGCCTCCGACCTGATCAGCCAGGCCGAGCACGACCCGCTCGCGGCCGCCGTCCTGGTCACCGACTCCGCCGGGCTGGCGGACGCGGTGGAGAAGGAGCTGGCGCCGCAGGTCGCCGCGACCAAGCACGTCGAGGACCGGATCGCCCCGGCACTGGCCGGCAAGCAGTCCGCGATCGCGCTGGTCGACAGCCTCGAAGAGGGTCTGCGGGTGGTCAACGCGTACGGCGCGGAGCACCTGGAGATCCAGACCGCGAACGCCCACGAGTGGGCCGCGCGGGTACGGAACGCCGGTGCCGTCTTCGTCGGCCCGTACGCCCCGGTGTCGCTCGGCGACTACTGCGCGGGCTCCAACCACGTGCTGCCGACCGGCGGTTGTGCCTGCCACTCCTCCGGCCTGTCCGTGCAGTCCTTCCTGCGCGGCATCCACGTCGTCGACTACTCGCGGGACGCGCTCGCGGAGGTCGCGCACCACGTGGTGACCCTGGCGGAGGCGGAGGACCTGCCCGCGCACGGCGCGGCCGTGAAGGCAAGGTTTGCCGGAGGCGAACTCGAAGGCACGAGCGGCTGGGAGGTCCCGCAGCACGACGCGGGGAACGGGAGCGAGGGCAAGTGACCGGTATCGACGATCTCCCGATCCGGGACGAGCTGCGCGGCAAGTCGCCGTACGGCGCCCCGCAGTTGGACGTCCCCGTACGGCTGAACACGAACGAGAACCCGTACCCGCTGCCCGAGCCGCTGGTCCAGCGGATCGCCGAGCGGGTCTCCGAGGCGGCGCGCACCCTCAACCGCTACCCGGACCGGGACGCGGTCGCGCTGCGCACCGAACTGGCGGCGTATCTGACCACGACCACGGGGTACCGGGTCGGCCCGAAGCAGGTGTGGGCGGCGAACGGTTCCAACGAGGTGCTCCAGCAGCTGCTGCAGACCTTCGGCGGCCCGGGCCGTACCGCGATCGGCTTCGAGCCCTCGTACTCGATGCACGGCATCATCGCCCGCGGCACCGGCACCGGCTGGATCTCCGGGCCGCGGAACGACGACTTCACCATCGACGTCGAGGCCGCGAGGACCGCGATCGCCGAGCAGCGGCCGCACGTGGTCTTCATCTGCTCGCCCAACAACCCCACCGGTACGGCAGTCGACCGCGAGACGGTGCTGGCGCTGTACGAGGCGGCGCAGGCCGTGCGGCCCACGATGGTGGTCGTGGACGAGGCGTACGGCGAGTTCTCGCACCGCGAGTCGCTGCTGCCGCTGATCGAGGGCCGGCCCGAACTGGTCGTCAGCCGCACCATGTCGAAGGCGTTCGGCGCGGCCGGGCTGCGGCTCGGCTACCTCGCCGCCGACCCGGCCGTGGTCGACGCGGTGCAGCTCGTACGGCTGCCGTACCACCTGTCGGCCGTCACCCAGGCCACCGCGCTCGCCGCGCTGGAGCACACCGATACGCTGCTCGGGTACGTCGAGCGGCTGAAGTCCGAACGTGACCGGGTGGTGCGCGAACTGCGCGACGCCGGCTGCGACGTGACCGAATCCGACGCCAACTTCGTACAGTTCGGCGAGTTCGACGATGCGCACGCCGTCTGGCAGGCGCTGCTGGAGCACGGCGTGCTGGTCCGCGACAACGGCGTGCCCGGCCGGCTGCGGGTGTCCACCGGAACCCCGGAAGAGAACGACGCGTTCCTCGACGCGGTTCGTGCAGTGATGAAGGAGCGAAGCTGATGACCCGCGTGGGCCGCGCCGAGCGCACCACCAAGGAGACCTCGGTCACCGTCGAGATCGACCTCGACGGCACCGGGCAGGTCGATGTGTCGACAGGGGTCGGCTTCTACGACCACATGCTCGATCAGCTCGGCCGGCACGGCCTGTTCGACCTGACGGTCAAGACCGACGGCGATCTGCACATCGACAGCCACCACACGATCGAGGACACCTCGCTCGCGCTCGGCGCCGCCTTCAAGCAGGCGCTCGGCGACAAGCGCGGCATCGTACGGTTCGCCAACGCCTCGGTGCCGCTGGACGAGTCCCTCGCCCAGGTGACCGTCGACCTGTCGGGCCGCCCGTACCTCGTGCACAGCGAGCCCGAGGGCATGGCCCCGATGATCGGCCCCGAGTACGACACGACGATGACCCGGCACATCCTGGAGTCCTTCGTCGCGCAGGCCCAGATCGCGCTGCACGTCCACGTCCCGTACGGGCGGAACGCGCACCACATCGTCGAGTGCCAGTTCAAGGCGCTGGCCCGGGCGCTGCGGTACGCCGCCGAGCTCGACCCGCGGCAGACCGGTGTGCCCTCCACCAAGGGCGCCTTGTGAACGGCATCTCGTCCTTGCTGATCTTTGTGGGACTGTTCTTCGCCGCCGGCACCTACTCCTTCTGGAAGCAGAAGCTGCCGAAGGGCGTGACCCTCGTACTCGGCATCGCCGCCGTGATGGCGCTGGTGGCCGGCGTGCTGCGACTGGAGGTATGGCAGTGAGCGCAGAACCGGCGAAGCCGTCGGTCGTCGTCTTCGACTACGGCTTCGGCAACGTCCGTTCCGCCGAGCGCGCCCTGGAGAGGGCCGGCGCGTCAGTCGAGATCACCCGCGACTACGACAAGGCCATGGCCGCCGACGGGCTGCTGGTGCCGGGTGTGGGCGCGTTCGCGTCCTGCATCGACGGACTGTGCGAGGCCCGCGGCGACTGGATCATCGGCCGCCGGCTGGCCGGCGGGCGGCCCGTGCTGGGGATCTGCGTCGGCATGCAGATCCTCTTCAGCCGCGGCATCGAGCACGGCACCGAGGCCGAGGGCCTCGACGAATGGCCCGGCACCGTCGGCCCGTTGAAGGCCGAGGTCGTCCCGCACATGGGCTGGAACACCGTACGGCCCGCCGAGGGCTCGCAGCTGTTCGCCGGCCTGTCCGAGGACGAGCGCTACTACTTCGTGCACTCCTACGCCGTGCACGAGTGGGAGCTGGAGGCCGGCAACCCGGCGATGACCGCACCCAAGGTCACCTGGGCCGAGCACGGCGAGCCGTTCGTCGCCGCGGTCGAGAACGGCCCGCTGTGGGCGACGCAGTTCCACCCCGAGAAGTCCGGTGACGCCGGCGCCAGGCTGCTGGCCAACTGGACCGACACCCTCCGACGTTGACGACCACCCCGATCCGAGGAACTCTCCCGCGATGAGCAAGCTCGAACTCCTTCCCGCCGTCGACGTCCGCGACGGCCAGGCCGTCCGCCTGGTGCACGGCGAGTCCGGCTCCGAGACCTCCTACGGCGACCCGCTGGAGGCGGCCCTCGCCTGGCAGCGGTCGGGTGCCGAATGGCTCCATCTCGTCGACCTGGACGCGGCGTTCGGCACCGGCGACAACCGGGAGCAGATCGCCCAGGTCGCGCAGCGGATGGACATCAAGGTCGAGCTGTCCGGCGGCATCCGCGACGACGACTCGCTCGCCGCAGCGCTCGCCACCGGCTGCCGCCGCGTCAACCTCGGCACCGCCGCGCTGGAGAGCCCCGACTGGGTCGCCAAGGTCATCGCCGAGCACGGCGACAAGATCGCCGTCGGGCTCGACGTCCGCGGCACCACACTGCGCGGCCGCGGCTGGACCCGCGACGGCGGCGACCTGTACGAGACGCTGGAGCGGCTCAACTCCGAAGGCTGCGCCCGCTACGTCGTCACCGACATCAACAAGGACGGCACCCTCCAGGGCCCCAACCTGGAGCTGCTGCGCAACGTCTGCTCCGCCACCGACCGGCCCGTCGTCGCCTCGGGAGGCGTCTCCTCCCTTGACGACCTGAAGGCCATCGCCACGCTGGTACCCGAGGGCGTCGAAGGCGCGATCGTCGGAAAGGCCCTCTACGCCAAGGCGTTCACCCTGGAAGAGGCACTGGAGGCCGTGACGTCATGACCGAGATACGCCGGGTCTCCTCCGGAGCCCCCTGGGAAGAGGCCTACGGCTACTCCCGGGCCGTGGAACTGCCCAACGGCCTGGTCCTGGTGGCCGGCTGCACCTCGGTGGTGGACGGCGCGATCGAGGCCGGCACCCCGTACGAGCAGACGCACCGCGCCTTCCAGGTGGCGGTCGAGGCGCTGGAGGAGCTCGGGCTCGGCGCGGCGGACGTCGTCCGCACCCGCATGTACATCACGCACGCCCGGGACGTGGAGGACGTCGGACGCGCCCACAAGGAGCTGTTCGACGACATCCGTCCCGCCGCAGCCATGATCATCGTCTCCGGTTTCATCGACCCCTCGCTCTCCGTCGAGGTCGAGGTGGAGGCGTACCGAGGAGCATCCGCATGACCCTGGCCGTACGAGTCATCCCCTGCCTCGACGTGGACGCCGGACGCGTCGTCAAGGGCGTCAACTTCAAGAACCTGCGCGACGCGGGCGACCCCGTCGAGATGGCCAAGGTGTACGACGCGGAGGGCGCCGACGAGCTGACCTTCCTCGACATCACCGCGTCCTCCTCCGACCGCGAGACGACGTACGACGTGGTGCGCCGCACCGCCGAGCAGGTGTTCATCCCGCTCACCGTCGGCGGCGGCGTGCGCTCCACCGAGGACGTCGACAAGCTGCTGCGCGCGGGTGCCGACAAGGTCGGTGTGAACACCGCGGCCATCGACCGCCCCGAGCTGATCCGCGAGATCGCCGAACGGTTCGGCAGCCAGGTGCTGGTGCTGTCCGTCGACGCGCGGCGCTGCGCCGAGGGCACGGAGACGGAGTCCGGCTACGAGGTGACCACGCACGGCGGACGGCGCGGCACGGGCATCGACGCCGTCGAATGGGCGCACCGCGCCGCGGAGCTGGGCGCGGGCGAGATCCTGCTCAACTCCATGGATGCGGACGGCACGAAGGACGGGTACGACACGTCCATGATCGCGGCGGTGCGGGGGAGGGTCGGGATTCCCGTCATCGCCAGCGGCGGCGCGGGGTCGCTCGGGCACTTCGCGCCCGCGGTCGAGGCGGGGGCCGACGCGGTGCTTGCCGCCTCCGTCTTCCACTTCGGCGATCTTCGCATCGGTGAGGTCAAGGACACGTTGCGGGAGGCGGGGCAGCCGGTGCGGTAGGCGCTTCGCGTGCGCCGCTTCGTGTGACCTGAGCGTGTGTTGGGCGGGTGCGGTTTCGCTGGGGTTTGCGCAGTTCCCCGCGCCCCTTTTTCGCGCCGTTCCCCGCGCCCCTTGTGGTGCGCTGTTTCCCGCGCCCCTTGTGGTGCGTCGTTCCACGCGACCCTCAACTGCCCGAAAAACAGCGGCGGTCGGGGGTCGTGGGGGCCTAGCGTGGCCCGCGGTGTCCAGCTAGGGGGAACACATGACCGCCGTACCCGTCGTCGATCTCGAAGAGCTCGGGGCCGACTTCGTCCGCGATCCCTATCCCGTCTACGCGAAACTGCGCGAGCAGGGTCCCGCCCACCCCGTCCGTACGGCCAACGGCGACGGACTGTGGATCGTCGTCGGGTACGAGGCCTGCCGGGCCGCCTACACCGACCCGCGGCTCAGCCGCGACTGGCGGAAGGTGGGCGGAGTCAGCCAGATCAGGAACGTCGACCAGGACAGCCCTGCCCTGGCGCACATGCTGATGCGCGACCCGCCCGACCACACGCGGCTGCGCCGGCTCGTCGCCCGCAGCTTCACGCCCCGCCGCGTCGAGGAACTCGCCCCGCGCGTCCAGGAGATCACCGACGGGCTGCTGGACGCCATGCTCGCGGACGGCGCCGGGCGCGCCGACCTGATCGACGCGCTCGCGTTCCCGCTGCCCATCACCGTCATCTGTGAACTGCTCGGCGTGCCGGGGCTGGAGCGGAAGGACTTCCGGGCCTGGTCCAACGAGATGGTCGCCCCCACGAGCCCCGAAGCGGAGTACGCGGCGAACCGCGACATGACCGCGTATCTCACCGGGCTCATCGCCGCCAAGCGCGCGGACCCCGGCGACGACCTGCTCAGCGCGATGATCCACACGGTGGACGAGGGCGGCGACCGGCTGTCCCCCGACGAACTCATCGGCATGTCCGTGCTGTTGCTCGTCGCCGGCCACGAGACCACGGTCAACCTGATCGGCAACGGCATGCGGGCGCTCTTCGCCCACCCCGACCAGTACGACCTGCTGCGCGGCGATCATTCGCTGGTGGACGGCGCGGTCGAGGAGATGCTGCGCTGGGACGGGCCCGTCGAGACGTCCACGCCCCGAGTGGCCCTGGAGGACGTGGAGTTCGACGACGGCACGGTGATCCCGGCCGGCTCCGTCGTACTCATCACCATGGCCGACGCCGACCGGGACCCGGCCCGGTTCGCCGAACCGGACCGGTTCGACATCCGCCGCGACGCGCGCGGCCACATCGCCTTCGGGCACGGGCTGCACTTCTGCCTCGGTGCGCCGCTCGCCCGGCTGGAGGGCAGAATCGCCCTCCGTACGCTGCTGGAGCGCTGCCCGGGCATGGAGCCCGACGCCGACGAGGCCGCGCTGCCGCGGATCCCGGGACTGCTGATCCGCGGCGTACGCGAACTGCCGGTGCGCTGGTGACGCAGCCGTAGCCGGGGACGCAGCGGGAGACGGCGACGGCACGGGCCGCGTGGCCCGTGCCCGTCAACCGCCCGCAGCTGTGCGTCAGTACGTGAGGCCGTGCCCGAACGGGTAGAGCGTGGTGTCCGGGTCGTCCAGCGCCGTGATGCTCACCGGCAGCCGTCCGCCCGGAGAGACCTCGCCGTACAGCACCTTCACGAGGGAGGCCAGGGACGGCGCCCCGTACGAGTAGGTGGCGAGGTAGGCCGGTACGCCGGGGAAGCGTTTGATGTCGTACGGGTTGCGCAGCGCGGCCACCACGACCGGCTTGCCCACCTCCAGCAGCGCCTTCACCAACTTGGCCTGGGCCACGCCCTTCTCGGTGCCGGCCGCCGCCGCGTTGGAGCTCACCAGCACCAGATCGGCCTCCCGCGCGCGGGACACCGCCTCGTCGATCTGCTGCTGCGTGGGCGCGTTGCCGGTCGCCAGCGCCGTCGCCGTCTGGCCCGTACGGGTGCCGACGGCGCGGGCCAGCGCGCCGGTGGCCGTGGTGTCCCAGCCGGTGACGAGGACGCGGCGCGCGGTGCCGGGGGAGAGGGGCAGCAGCCCGCCCGCCTTCTCGGCCTCCGCGTTCCCGGCCTTCGCGTTGTCGGCCTTCGCGTTCTTGATGAGGGTGACCGTGCGGTCCGTGATGGCCGCCGCCTTCGCGGTGTGCCCGGCGCTGCCGACGACGCGGACGGCCCGGTTCTCGTCCACGTAGCGGTCCTTGAACAGGCCCTGGCGCAGCTTGCGTTCGAGGATGCGCACCACCGACTCGTCGACCCGGCGCTCGCTCACCTTCCCGCCGCGCACGGCGTCCAGCACCGCGGGGAACGCGGTGTCCATCTTCGTCGCCAGCACCAGCATGTCGGCGCCGGCCTGCAGCGCCCGTACGGGGGCCACGTCCGGCGGGAACTGGCCCGCCGCGCCCTGCATGTCCAGCGCGTCGGTGACGATCAGCCCCTCGAAGCCGAGCTCCTCGCGGAGCAGCCCCGTCACGATCTTGTGCGACATGGTGGCCGGTACGCCGCTGTCGTCGAGGGCCGGCACGACGATGTGCGCCGTCATGACGGTGTCGACGCCGCGGGCGATCGCGGAGCGGAACGGCGGCAGATCGATCCGGTCCAGTTCGGCACGGGTGTGGTTGATCTGGGGCAGCCCGTAGTGGCTGTCGGTCTCCGTGTCCCCGTGGCCGGGGAAGTGCTTGGCGGCGGAGGCGACGTCGCCCTGGTGGTAGCCCCGTACGGCGGCGGCCGTGAGCTCGGAGACCAGCGCGGTGTCCGAGCCGAAGGAGCGCACCCCGATCACCGGGTTGTCCGGGTTGATGTTCACGTCGGCGACGGGGCCGTAGTTCTGGTTGATGCCCAGGGAGGACAGCTCCCGGCCGATGATCTCCGCGGAGCGGCGGGCGTCCCGCGGCGAACGGGCCGCACCCAGCGCCATGTTGCCGGGCAGCGCCGTCACCGGGGCGGTCAGCCGGAACACCACGCTGCCGCCCTCCTGGTCGACGGAGACCAGCAGCGGAACGGGGGAGCCGCGCTGCAGCCCGTTGGAGAGCCGGGCGATCTGGCGGGGCTCGCGGAGATTGTCCGGGCCGCGCCGCGCGTCGAAGTAGATGACGCCGCCCGGCCGGTACTTGGCCAGCACCTGCGCGGGGGTGTCCACCCCGTACAGCTTGCGGTTGCCGGCGTGCACGGTGTCGGCTTCCTGCCCGTACACCTCGACGACGAACAGCTGGCCCACTTTCTGTTCCAGCGTCATGCCGCGGACCATGTTCCGTGCCCGCTGCCGCAATGAATCGGCGGCAGCGGAGGGGGCTCCGCTGCCGCCGAGGGCGAGGGCCGTGCCGGCGACGGCCGTACCGAGGACCTGTCTGCGGGACACACCGGACCGTTCAGTGAAGTGCATGAGACACCGCTTTCCGTCAGGGCGCGCTCTTCCGGGTACTACCAGGGCATCACTGACTACCGAGGCGGACAGTGACATTTGCACAATAGGACTGTCAACGCTCCGGACCTGCCCACTCGGACGGGGTGTCGCGAGTGTCCTGGCCGGTCCGTAGGCTGCGGTCCCATGAGCCGGGTCAACGATGTGGGCGGGCAGACGGGCTTCGGGCCCGTTCAGCGGGAGAAGGACGAGCCGGCGTTCCACGCCGACTGGGAGGCGCGGGTGTACGCGCTGAACACGGCGCTGGTGCGGCGCGGCGTGTACACCCTCGACGAGTTCCGGGACGCCGTCGAACGGATGCCCCCGCAGGACTACTTGGCGGCCTCGTACTACGAGCGGTGGCTGTCCGCGATCGAGCGGCTGACCCGTGAGAAGGGGGTCGTCGCGGATGACTGACGGAACGCCGGAAGCGGGCCCCCGCTTCGCACCGGGCGATCTGGTGCGTACGCGCGCGGCCGACCCCGTGGGGCACACCAGGCTGCCGCGCTACGTCCGCGGGCACACCGGGCGCGTCGTGGAGGTCACCGGAAGCTGGCCGCTGGCCGACGACGTGGCGGCGCGCAGTGCGGCGCCACGCGTCGAACCGGTCTACACGGTGGCCTTCTCGGCGGCCGAACTGTGGGCCGATACGGAGGAGCGCGTGGATTCCGGGGCGCGCGGGGACGAAGTGACGGTCGATCTGTGGCAGTCGTATCTGGAGCCGGTGCGGAAGGGTGAGGCATGAGCGGTACACATGAGAGCGCGCCCGTGGCGGCGCGGGTCCGGCATCTGGAGGAGCGCCTCGTGTCGGCCGGCGCGGTGACGGACGGCGAACTGGACCGGGTGCTCGGCACGTTGCTGGACGGCGCCTCGCCGCTGAACGGGGCCCGCATCGTGGCCCGCGCCTGGACGGACGGGGGCTTCCGCGAACGGCTGCTGGCCGACGCCAACACGGCGCTGCCGGAGGTGGGCCTCTCCATGGCCGGCGGCATCCAGGAGCAGCGGCTCAAGGTCGTCGCCAACACGGCGGACGAGCACCACGTGCTGGTGTGCACCCTGTGCTCCTGCTATCCGATCGGCCTGCTCGGTCCTTCCCCCTCCTGGTACAAGAGCGAGGCCTACCGCTCCCGCGTGGTGCGTGAACCCCGGGCCGTACTGGAGGAGTTCGGGCTCTCGCTGCCCGGTTCCGTACGGATCACCGTGTGGGACTCCAGCGCGGAGAGCCGCTACATGGTGCTGCCCCGGCGGCCCGAGGGCACCGAGGGGATGCCCGAGGAGGAGCTCGCCGGACTCGTGACCCGGGAGGGGCTGATCGGTACGGCCGCGCTCTGAACGCGGCCCCGGCGGGGGTGTCCGGCACCCTCGTTCCGGGCGCGCATGTATGAACAAGTGGGGCGGCGTGACCAAGGTCACGCCGTCGCTTGTTTGATGGCCCGAAGATCTCAACAACGCTGCTACCAGCGGGTTTTCGGGTCATCCTGGGGTCAGGTCAGACGGCTGCGCCGCACCGGTGTTCATCGTGTGTAGGTTGAACCTGCGCACTCCGGGGGAGATGCTGCCGAAGCTGACGGCATGTCTGCCGACGGCATCTCTGTGACCTGACCACCTCGGAGGATCCCCCCGTATGACTCCCCTTTCCCGGCGTCGGCTGCTCGGTGCCACCGCCGCCACCGCCACGGCCGGCGTGCTGGCCGCCAACGCCGAAGCCGCCCAGGCAGCCGACCGGCCGCAGGACCACACCGGCCAGGACGGCCCGGAAGGGGGCCTGGACACGGTCAAGCACGTGGTCGTCCTCATGCAGGAGAACCGCAGCTTCGACCACTACCTCGGCACGCTGGGCGGCGTCCGCGGCTTCGACGACAAGCGGGGCCTGCGGCTGCCCGGCGGCAAGAGCGTCTTCCACCAGCCGGCCGTCTTCCGGCCGGACGGCCAGGAGCTGCTGCCGTTCCGCATGGACAGCACCAAGTACAACGCGCAGAACGCCGCCGGGCTCCCGCACGACTACGACACCATGCACGTCGCCGCGAACGAGGGCGCCTGGAACCGCTGGGTGCCCGCCAAGGGGCGGCACACCATGGGGTACTTCACGCGCGACGACATCCCGTTCCAGTACGCGTTGTCCGACGCCTTCACCACCTGCGACCACTACTTCTCGTCGATGGCCGGGCCCACCGACCCCAACCGGCTCTACCTGTGGTCCGGTTGCGCGGGCCCCGGCAAGGACGGCAAGACGGGCCCCTGGACGGACAACACACCGGTCACCGACAACCCTGTCGCCGACTGGACGACGTACGCGGAACGGCTGCACGACGCCGGCGTCAGCTGGCGCGTCTACCACAACCCGGACGGCGACGACGAGGAGTACGGCGACTACGACGACAACGCGCTGTCCTACTTCGCCCAGTTCCACAAGTTCGCGAAGGACGACCCGCGTTACGTCAACGCCATGACGAAGCACGACCTGGACGCCTTCGCCGAGGACTGCCAGGACGGCACACTGCCCACGGTCTCCTGGCTGGTCGCGCCGTACAACTACTGCGAACACCCGGACGCCGGGCCCAACTACGGGGCGCACTGGGTGAACCGGGCCCTCCAGGCGGTGATGGCCAACCCGGACGTGTGGCGGCACACCGTCTTCCTGCTCATGTACGACGAGAACGACGGCTACTTCGACCATGTGCCGGCGCCCCAGCCGGAGCCCGGCACCCCGGAGGAGTTCGACGACGACGGCGCGCCGCTCGGGCTCGGCCCGCGCGTGCCGCTGTGGGTCATCTCGCCCTGGTCGCGCGGCGGACGCGTCAACTCCCAGGTGTTCGACCACACCTCGGTGCTGATGTTCCTGGAGCAGGTCACCGGCGTACGCGAGCCGAACATCTCGGCCTGGCGCCGTACGGTCTGCGGCGACCTCACCAGCACCCTCGACTTCGACCGGCACGACATGCGGATCCCGCGGCTGCCGGGCACCGAGGAACTTAAGCGCAAGGCCGACAAGGCGGATGGGCTGCCGGCCGTCCCCGTGCCGGCCGCCGGCGAGCAGCAGATGCCGCACCAGGAGCCCGGCAGCCGTCCGCACTGTCCGCTGCCGTACCGGCCGCACGCGGACGCGGTGCTCGACAGGGAGACCGGCAAGGTCACCTGCACCCTGGTCAACGACGGTACGGTCGGCTACCACTTCGCCGTCTACCCGAACGACCACAAGCCGTTCAAGCCCACGCAGTTCACCGTGCGGGCCGGTCACAGCGCCGAGTACACGTGGGACACCGGCGAGACTGACGGCCGGTACGACTTCAGCGTGTACGGCGCCGACAGCTTCCTGTGCGACGCCTCGGGCCGCGCCGAGGAGGCACCGGACGTACGGGCCGAACTGCACTCCGGCGACACGTCACGCATCACCCTCCGGCTCGGCAACAAGGGCCGCTCGGAGCTCGAATTCACCGTCGAACCGGAGGACTTCACCGGCAGCCGCCGCACCCGCCGCGTACGCCCGGGCGACACCGTGACGCTCGACTGGCCCACCCGGAACGGCTGGTACGACGTCCGCGTCACCGCCTCCGGCGAAGAAACCGACACCTTCACCCGCCGCTACGCGGGCCACTTGCAGCCCTGACGGAGTGTGGGCAGCTGGTCCGCCCAAGGGGCGGAACGGGTGGGCACACGGACCGCCAGCCGCGAGGCCACGTCTCCCCGCACCCAACGCACGCGCCGCGGTGAGGGGTTGGCCCCGGACCCGCCCCTACCCGTTTCTTCCGGGGCTCCCGCCCCGGGCCCCGTTCCGTGCGGGGTGCGTTCCGTACGAGGGGGCCCGCCCGGTTGTGCCCACCCGTTCCGCCCCTCGGGCGGCCCGAGTGCCCACAACCGGGCGGGCGGGGCGTTCACGGCCGTGTCAGCTCGCCTTGCGGGCCGCCCTCAGGTACTCCTTGTTCATCGAGGAGATGGAGAAGAGCGGGATCCCCTTCGGGCACGCCGTCGCGCACTCGCCGGCGAGGGTGCAGCCGCCGAAGCCCTCCTCGTCCATCTGTCCGACCATGTCGAGCACCCGCGTCTCGCGCTCGGGTGCCCCCTGCGGCAGCGGGTTCAGATGGTTGACCTTCGCCGAAGTGAACAGCATGGCCGAGCCGTTGGGGCAGGCCGCCACGCACGCACCGCAGCCGATGCACTCGGCGTGCTCGAACGCCTCGTCCGCCACCGCCTTCGGCACGGGTGTCGCGTGCGCGTCGGGTGCCGCGCCGGTCGGGACGGACACGTAGCCGCCCGCACCGATCACCCGGTCGAAGGACGAACGGTCCACGACGAGGTCCTTCACGACGGGGAACGCGGAGGCCCGCCACGGTTCGATGTCGACCGTGTCGCCGTCGGAGAAGTGCCGCATGTGCAGCTGACAGGTGGTGGTGCGTTCGGGGCCGTGCGCGTCGCCGTTGATGACCATTCCGCAGGCGCCGCAGATGCCTTCACGGCAGTCGTGGTCGAAGGCGACCGGCTCCTCGCCGCGCAGGATCAGGTCCTCGTTGAGGGTGTCCAGCATCTCCAGGAACGACATGTCGGGGGAGATGTCCTTGACCTCGTACGTGGTCATCGCCCCGGCGGAGTCGGGCCCGGACTGGCGCCAGATGCGCAGGGTGAGGTTCATGGAGGCCGGAGTGGAGGTGCTGCTCATGCGTAGCTCCGCTGAGTGGGGTGGACGTACTCGAAGACGAGGTCTTCCTTGTGGAGGACGGGAGCCGCTCCGGAGCCGGTGAACTCCCACGCGGCGGCGTAGCCGAACTCGTCGTCCTTGCGCGCCGCCTCGCCGTCCGGCGTCTGGCTCTCCTCGCGGAAGTGCCCGCCGCAGGACTCGGCGCGGTGCAGCGCGTCCAGGCAGAGCAGTTCGGCCAGTTCCAGGTAGTCGACGACCCGGTTGGCCTTCTCCAGCGACTGGTTGAGCTGTTCGCCGCTGCCCGGCACGGTGATGCGGCGCCAGAACTCCTCCCGCAGCTGCGGGATCCGGTCCAGCGCCTTGCGCAGACCGTCCTCCGTACGGGCCATTCCGCAGTGCTCCCACAGGAGTTCGCCGATCTCCTTGTGAAAGGAGTCGGGCGTACGGTCGCCGTTGTTCGACAGCAGCGCGTACAGCCTGTCGGTCACCTCGGTGACGGCCTGCTGTACGGCGGGGTGGTCGTCGGACACCTCGTCGTGCGGGTGCCGGGCCAGATAGTCGTTGATGGTGGACGGCAGCACGAAGTACCCGTCGGCCAGCCCCTGCATCAGTGCGGACGCGCCCAGCCGGTTGGCGCCGTGGTCGGAGAAGTTGGCCTCCCCGACGGCGAACAGGCCGGGGACGGTGGTCTGCAGGTCGTAGTCGACCCACAGTCCGCCCATCGTGTAGTGGATCGCCGGGTAGATGCGCATGGGCACCTCGTACGGGTTCTCCGCGGTGATCCGCTGGTACATGTCGAAGAGGTTGCCGTACTTCTCCTCGACCGCCTTGCGGCCCATCCGCTCGATGGCCTCCGCGAAGTCCAGGTAGACGCCCTGTCCGCCGGGGCCGACGCCGCGCCCCTCGTCGCAGACGTTCTTGGCGGCGCGGGAGGCGATGTCGCGCGGGACGAGGTTGCCGAACGCCGGGTAGATGCGCTCCAGGTAGTAGTCCCGCTCGTCCTCGGGGATCTCGGCCGGCGGCCGGGTGTCGCCCTTCGCCTTGGGCACCCAGATGCGCCCGTCGTTCCGCAGCGACTCGCTCATCAGCGTCAGTTTGGACTGGTGGTCGCCGGAGCGCGGGATGCACGTCGGGTGGATCTGTGTGAAGCACGGGTTGGCGAAGTACGCGCCGCGCCGGTGCGCGCGCCAAATGGCCGTGGCGTTGCTGTTCTTGGCGTTGGTCGACAGGTAGAAGACGTTGCCGTAGCCGCCGCTGGCCAGCACCACCGCGTCGGCGAAATAGGTGTCGATCCGCCCGCTGATCAGGTCGCGGGCCACGATGCCGCGGGCCCGCCCGTCGACCACGATCAGGTCGAGCATCTCGGTACGCGGGTGCATCTCGACGTTCCCCGCGGCAATTTGGCGGGACAGCGCCTGGTACGCGCCGAGCAGCAGCTGCTGGCCCGTCTGCCCGCGCGCGTAGAACGTACGGGAGACCTGCACGCCGCCGAACGACCTGTTGTCCAGCAGTCCGCCGTACTCGCGCGCGAAGGGTACGCCCTGTGCGACGCACTGGTCGATGATTTCCACCGACACCTCGGCCAGCCGGTGCACGTTCGACTCCCGCGCGCGGAAGTCCCCGCCCTTGACGGTGTCGTAGAACAGGCGGTGCACCGAGTCGCCGTCGTTGCGGTAGTTCTTCGCCGCGTTGATGCCGCCCTGTGCCGCGACGGAGTGGGCGCGGCGCGGCGAGTCCTGGTAGCAGAACTGCACGACGTGGTAGCCCTGTTCGGCCAGCGTCGCGCCGGCCGAACCGCCCGCGAGGCCGGTGCCGACGACGATGACGGTGTGCTTGCGGCGGTTGGCGGGGTTCACCAGTTTCGCGCCGAAGCGGCGGCTGTCCCAGCGCTCGGCGACGGGGCCCTCCGGCGCCTTCGTGTCGGCGACGGGTTCCCCGACGCGGTAGTCCGTGTAGTCGCCGTAACTTGCCTGTGCGTCGGTCATGTCAGGACACCAATCCGCTCATCACGCCTACGGGTACGGAGATGAAGCCGAGCGTCAGGACGACGGCGAGGACGTTCGCGATGCCCTTCAGCATCCGGTCCCGGCCGGCCCGGCCCGCGCCGAGCGTCTGCGCGGCGCTCCAGAAGCCGTGCTGGATGTGCAGGCCGAGCGCCAGCATGGCGACGATGTAGATCGTGTTGCCGTACCAGGTCGAGAAGGTCGCCACGACGTTCTGGTACGGATGCCCGGCCCAGGCGCGCTCGTTCACCGTCAGCGTCGTCAGGTCGAGGATGTGCCACACGACGAACAGCCCGATGATGATGCCGCCCCAGCGCATCGTGCGCGTCGCGTAGCTCGCGCGGCGGCGCTTGTGCGCGTACTTCTGCGGCCGCGCGGCGATGTCCCGGCGGCTGAGCTGGTACGCGGAGACGGCGTGCAGCACCACGGCGGCCAGCAGCACGATCCGCGCGATCCACAGGAACCACTCGTGGTGCAGGAGGGGTTCGCCGATGGTGCGCAGCCAGTGGGCGTACTCGTTGAAGTCGGGCGGGCCGAAGAAGATCTTCAGATTCCCGAGCATGTGGACGACCAGGTACAGCAGCATGAGCAGGCCGCTGACCGCCATCACGGTCTTCTTGCCGATGGTCGAGTGCCACACCAGACCGAGCGTCGAGCCCGGCCGCTTCGGGGGTTTCTTCGCCGGTACGGAGCGCGTCCCCGGGGGTTTCCCTGTCGCCGTTGCCATGGCTGACGACGGTATGGAGTGCGAGCTTCATTCGTCCAAGAGATTGTGAACCTGATTCCGATAGCGACTGGCTATCGTCCCTTTATGCTGGCCGTATGCAGCTCCATCAGCTCCGCTATTTCTGTGCGGTGGCGGACACCCGGCACTTCACCCGCGCCGCCGAGGCCGTGCACGTCGCACAGCCCTCCCTGTCGCAGCAGATCAAGGCGCTGGAGCGGGAGCTGGGCGCGGAGCTGTTCCACCGGGCGCGCGGCCACATCGCGCTGACCGACGCCGGAGAGGCCCTGCTGCCGCTGGCCCGGCGGATCCTCGCCGACGCCGAGACGGCCCGCCGCGAGGTCCAGGAGGTCGCCCAACTGCGGCGCGGCCGCGTGCGGTTGGGCGCGCCGCCGAGCCTGTGCGCCAGCCTGGTGCCGGACGTGCTGCGCGATTTCCACGCCCGCTATCCGGGCGTGGAGCTCCAGGTCCACGAGGACGGCTCGCAGGACCTCGTACGGGCCCTCGCCGACGGCGACCTCGACCTGGCGCTCGTCATCACCCCGCTCCAGGTGCAGGCTCCCGCGCTGGCCACGACGGAGCTGCTGCGCGAGGAACTCGTCGTCGTCTCCTCGCCCGACGAGCCGGCCCCCGCCCGCTCGGGGCGCGCCCGGATCGCCGTCACCGACCTGCGGGGCCGGCCGCTCGCCATGTTCCGGCGCGGCTACGACCTGCGGGACTTCACCATCGCCGCCTGCCGCGCCGAGGGCTTCGAGCCGGCCTTCACCGTGGAGGGAGGCGAGATGGACGCGGTACTCGGTTTCGTACGGGCCGGGCTCGGCCTCGCCGTGGTGCCCAGCATGGTCGCCGACCGGTCGGGGCTGCGCGTCACCCCGTTCACGGAACCGGGCCTGCAGCGCACCATCTCCGTCGCGCACCGCGGCGACGTCTCCCCGACCCGCGCCGCACGCGAACTCCAGCGCATCATCGAACGTTCCGTCGCGTAACAGTCCCCACGGTGGCCGGAAACGTACGCCGGGTCGCGGAAGGCGGGCGTCCGCGTGACGCTGGGCGGGCGCCGGCGGAGCCGTACCGCCGGGCGGAGCGGAGGTCCGGCCGATGAGTGAGAACCCCCAGGTGTCCGATGCCCCGGAGGCCCGCCGGTACGAGGCGAGGCTCGACGGTGAACTCGCGGGCTGGGCCGAGTACATGAGGACGCCCGAGCTGATCGCGTTCGTCCACACGCAGGTCGACCCGCGGTACGAGGGGCGGGGCGTCGGCGGCGCGCTCGTCCGCGCCTCCCTGGACGAGGCCCGGGAGGCGGGCCTCGCGGTGCTCGCCACCTGCCCGTTCTACACGGCCTGGATCGCCCGGCACCCGGAGTACCAGGACCTGCTCTACGGCAAGCAGAGCCGCGTCACCGACTGACCGCGGGACAGCGTCGGGCGGACAGCCGGCAGCGCGCGGGATGACGGCCGTACGTCAGAAGCCGAGGGAGGCCTCCAGGACGCGGGCCGCCGCGTCCTTGTCGCCGTCCAGCTCGACATCCGCGGCGGACTGACGGCCCGTCACGAACAACAGCAGTTCGGACGGTTCACCGGTGACCGTGACGACCGGCGTGCCCTTGTGCGCCACAGCCGTCTGGCCGTCGGGACGGCGCAGCACCAGCCCGACGGGGGAGCGGCGGCCGAGCACCCGGGAGGCGCTGTCGACCCGCTTCCACAGCGCGTCCTGGAAGACCGTGTCGAGCTGCCGCGGAGTCCAGTCGGACTGTGCCCGGCGCACGTCCTCGGAGTGCACATAGAACTCCACGGTGTTCGCCGCCTCGTCGACCTGCTTGAGGGCGAACGGCGACAGCTTCGGCGGGCCCGTCCGCAGGAGCCCGATCAGCTCCTCGTACGGCTTCGCGGCGAACTCGTCCTGCACCCGCTTCGCACGCGACGCGAGCTGCTTGATGAGGATGCCGCCCGCGGCGTCCTGGCGGCGCTCGCGCATCACGAGATGCGCGGCCAGATCGCGGGTCCGCCACCCCTCGCAGAGCGTCGGGGCGTCAGGGCCCGACGACTCCAACAGGTCGGCCAGCAAGAGACGTTCGCGCTTCGCATGCGTCGACATGCCACGCAGCGTACGGGGGAGCCGCGCACCGCGCGAGGAGGCGGGGGTGCGCGTCGCGGCGCGGGCGGCCGCTTCAGGACAGCGCGCACACCTGCTTCAGGACAGCGCGCACACCGCCGAACGGTGCGTGCCCGCACGGTACGAGGCGAGGTCCGGATGGACGGTGAAGGGACGGTACGTACGGCCGTCCTGCGGGGTGGACGCGAGATGCCGCCGCACCCGCTCCTCGCACAGGCGCTCCGCCCCGGCACGGAGCGCCCCCGTCGTACGGAAGGTGCCCCGGAGCGGAGCGACGGCGACCACCTTCCCGTCGTGCGCCCCCGCGCACGAACGGCGCTCCATCGAGGACCGGTCGACGCAGTCCCCGGCCTTCAGCGCGGGGTACGCGTCGTGGTGGGCGGGCCCGTCGTCCGCCGCGCTGCTCCACAGCAGCACGGTCCCCAGGGCGGCGGCGACCGCCACGGCGAAGACGCAGACGAGTACGGCGGTGTGGCGCGGAAGTGACAGCGGACGCATGCGAGGAGCCTCCCCGCCCGCGGTGAAGCCGGGCCCTCCGCCGTGTGAACTCCGCGTACGCGACAATGGACCGCATGCACACCGGTTCCCTCGATCCCGCCGTCGCCGCGCGCCTCAAGCGCACCGCGGACGGCCTGCTCCCCGCCATCGCCCAGCAGTACGACACCGGCGAAGTGCTGATGCTCGGCTGGATGGACGACGAGGCGCTGCACCGCACCCTCACCACCGGGCGGGCCACCTACTGGTCGCGCAGCCGGCACGAGTACTGGGTCAAGGGAGACACCTCCGGCCACGTGCAGCACGTCAAGTCCGTCGCGCTGGACTGCGACGCGGACACCGTGCTGGTGAAGGTCGACCAGGTGGGCGCCGCCTGCCACACGGGCGACCGCACCTGCTTTGACGCGGACGAACTGCCCCTCGACGGCCCCGCCGCCGCCCCGCAGTAAGGTCACCGAGCATGACGACCCCGGACCTCGCCACCTTCCGTACGCTCGCCAAGGACCGCCGGGTCATCCCGGTCACACGGCGGCTGCTCGCCGACGGCGACACCCCCATCGCGCTGTACCGCAAGCTCGCAGCCGAGCGCACCGGCACCTTTCTGCTGGAGTCCGCGGAGAACGGCCGTACCTGGTCGCGCTACTCCTTCATCGGCGTCCGCAGCGCCGCCACGCTGACCGTGCGCGACGGCGAGGCGCACTGGATCGGCGCCCCGCCCGTCGGCGTCCCCACGGACGGCGATCCGCTGCACGCGCTGCGCGAGACGGTCGAGGCCCTGCACACGCCGCGCGATCTCCACGAGGGCTCCGTGCTCCCGCCGTTCACCGGCGGCATGGTCGGCTACCTCGGCTACGACATCGTGCGCCGGCTGGAGAAGAAGGCCGTCGAGGGCTCGACGACCGAGGACGACCTGCGGCTGCCCGAGCTGACGATGCTGCTCACCTCGGACCTCGCGGTCGTCGACCACCGCGACGGCAGCGTGCAGTTGATCGCCAACGCCATCAACCACAACGACCTGGACACCGGCGTCGACGAGGCGTACGAGGACGCGCTGGCCCGCCTCGACGCGATGGCGGCCGACCTGGCCCGCCCCGCCCCGGTGCCGGCCACGGCGCTGCCCGCCTCCCAACTCCCGGAGTACACCGCCAAGTCGGGCGGCGCCACGTACCAGGGCTGGGTCGAGGACATCAAGGAACGGGTCCGCGCGGGCGAGGCCTTCCAGGTGGTGCCCTCGCAGCGGTTCGAGACGCCGTGTACGGCGAGCGCCCTCGACGTCTACCGGGTGCTGCGCGCCACCAACCCCAGCCCGTACATGTACCTGTTCCGGCTGGCGGACGAGAACGGCGGCTTCGACATCGTCGGATCCAGCCCGGAGGCGCTGGTCAAGGTCGAGGACGGGCGCGCCATGATGCACCCCATCGCCGGCACCAGGCCGCGCGGCGCCACCCCGCAGCACGACACGGCGCTCGCCGAGGAGCTGCTGGGCGACCCCAAGGAGCGCGCCGAGCACCTGATGCTCGTCGACCTCGGCCGCAACGACCTGGGCCGGGTGTGCGAACCGGGCAGCGTCGAGGTCGTCGACTTCATGTCCATCGAGCGCTACAGCCACGTCATGCACATCGTCTCCACCGTGACCGGCCGGCTCGCCGAGGACAGCACCGCCTTCGACGCGCTCACCGCCTGCTTCCCCGCCGGCACCCTGTCCGGCGCGCCGAAGCCGCGCGCGCTGCAGATCATCGACGAGCTGGAGCCGACCCGGCGCGGCGTGTACGGCGGCTGCGTCGGCTATCTGGACTTCGCGGGCGACGCGGACACGGCCATCGCGATCCGTACGGCGCTGCTGCGCGACGGCACGGCGTACGTTCAGGCCGGGGCCGGCGTCGTCGCCGACTCGGACCCGGCGGCCGAGGACACGGAGTGCCGCAACAAGGCCGCCGCCGTTCTGAGGGCGGTCCGAACAGCCGAACAGCTCGGCGGTAGCGTGGAGGCGTGACTCCCGTACCCCCGGCCCGCACGCCGGAGCAGGCTCCGGCCGACACGACGGCGGACGCGATGACGGACCAGCCCGATACGACGGACCAGCCGGACAAGCCCACCGGCAGCAGCACAGTCGGCAGCACCGCGGACAGCCACGCGGCGGCGCGCTCGCGCGCGGCGCGGCGCGCCCTGGCGCTCGCGCTGCTGTGCGGCGCGCTCGGCGCCGCCCTCGCGCTGGTGGCGGCGGGCCAGGTGTGGAGCAGGGCCGACGCCTCGTTCGCGCAGGGCGCGCTGCCCGTCTCGGCGAAGGGCAGCCAGGTCACCGGACTGCCCAGCGCCCTGGCGCTGGTCGGGCTGGCCGCGCTGGTCGCGGTCTTCGCCGTCCGCAAGGCCGGCCGGATCCTCGTGGCGGCCCTGCTCACCCTCTGCGGCCTCGGCACGCTGCTGTCCGCGCTGCTCAGCGCGGACGACACGGCGGCGCTGGAGGACAAGGCAGCGGAGACCAGCGGAATCGCCGGCAGCTCCGTCGACGCGGTGCACATCAGCGCCTGGCCGTACGTATCGGTCGTCGGCGGCGCGCTGCTGGTGATCGCGGGTCTGCTGGCGCTGCGGTTCGGCTCGGCCTGGCCGTCGATGTCGGGCAGCGGGCGGTACGAGCGCACCGAGCGCAAGCCGCGCCGTACGGCCCGGCCGCTGGACCCGAACCGGCCCGAGGATCTGTGGAAGGCGCTGGACCGCGGCGAGGACCCGACGGGCGGTCAGACCGCGGAGGACAGCGCACCGGGCACCGGCGCGTCCGACGACACCGCGTCCGGCAACTCCACCTCCGGCGACTCCACCTCCGGTAACTCCACCTCCGGCAACACCGCTTCGGACGACACCGCGTCCGAGGACGGCGGCGGCAGCCGCACCACGCGCGACGAGCCCTGACATTCCCGCCGTTCGCCACCCCTCGCGCTCGGCGCGGCGCGGGTCGGGGGAGAATGGCACGGCAGCGGGCCCGGAGGCCCAACAAGAACAACGAGGAGCACTCACATGGCGGGCAACAGCCACGGACACACCCCGGCCGCGTGGACCGGTGTCATCATCGCCTTCATCGGCTTCTGCATCTCCGGAGCCTTCACGGTGCTGGCCATGCCGATCGGCGTCGTGGCCGGGCTCGTGGTGATCGCCGCAGGCGGCGTCGTCGGCATGCTGATGCGGTCCGCCGGTCTCGGCCAGCCCAAGTCGCACGGCCAGCCGCCGGTTCTCAACTCCCAGAGCGGGCACGCCTCCTGACCGAGCGGAGCGGACTCCCCGCCCGGCACCGGCTCCGGAACCTGCTGCCAGAGCCGGTGCTGCGGCTCGCCGCGCCCGCCGGCGCGCTGCTCGCCGTCGGCGCGGCCTTCACGTACGTCGGCCTCGTCGACCCGAACCATCCCGGGCACTATCCGGTCTGCCCGATGCTGCGGTTCACCGGCCTCTACTGCCCCGGCTGCGGTGGGCTGCGCTGTGCGCACGCCCTTGCGCACGGGGATCTGCCGGCGGCCCTGAGCGCGAACGTCCTCGGCGTGGCGGCCATCGCCGCCTTCGCGGCGTACTGGATCTTCTGGGTCGTACGGAGCGCGCGCGGCCGGAGCGTGGCGGTACGCGTACGCAACCGTGATCTCTGGTGGATCGGGGTACTCGCCATCGCCTTCACGGTTGTCCGGAATCTGCCCCTCGGAGCCGCGCTCGCTCCGTGACCGCTGGGCCGGACGGGGCGCTGTGTGCGCCAGAGGGATGCAGGTTTGTCCGGAATGTGGGACCAACGTCAACCGGATGCGGGTCCTCCGTCCCTCGCCCGATACCATCGCAGTGCCTCACCAGACCATCCCGCACGCCACGCGTGAGGGTTCGTACCCAGCCAAGAAGGGGGCCGCTCGCAGTGAGTGTGCTCGACGAGATCATCGAAGGCGTGCGTGAGGACCTCGCTGAGAGGCAGGCGCGCGTAAGCCTCGACGAGCTCAAGGAGCGCGCTGCGAAGGCCCCGCAGGTCAAGGATGGTCTCGCCGCCCTGAAGGGCGACAGCATCCGGGTCATCTGCGAGGTCAAGCGCTCCAGCCCGTCGAAGGGCGCGCTGGCCGCGATCGCCGATCCGGCCGCCCTCGCCGCGGACTACGAGGCGGGCGGCGCGTCCGTCATCTCCGTCCTCACCGAACAGCGCCGCTTCGGCGGTTCGCTCGCCGACCTGGAGGCGGTCCGCGCCAAGGTCGACATCCCGGTGCTGCGGAAGGACTTCATGTTCTCCGCCTACCAGCTGTGGGAGGCGCGGGCGCACGGCGCCGACGTCGTCCTGCTGATCGTCGCCGCGCTGGAGCAGGAGGCCCTGGTCTCGCTGATCGAGCGGGCCGAGTCGATCGGCCTGACGCCGCTCGTCGAGGTGCACGACGAGGACGAGACCGAGCGGGCGCTGGCCGCGGGCGCGAAGATCATCGGCGTCAACGCGCGGAACCTGAAGACGCTCGAGGTGGACCGCGGCAACTTCGCGCGGATCGCGCCCGAGATCCCCGACCACGTCGTCAAGATCGCCGAGTCGGGTGTGCGGGGGCCGCACGACCTGATCGCCTACGCCAACGACGGCGCCGACGCGGTGCTCGTCGGCGAGTCCCTGGTCACCGGCAAGGACCCGAAGACCGCCGTCGCCGACCTCGTCGCCGCGGGCGCGCACCCGGCGATCCGGCACGGGCGCTGAGCATGGGATCCGCCGGCTTCCGGTACGCGCGACTGGCACGTGGGTGCCGGCCGCGCGGTTGCCGTGCGCCGGCGCGGCGGGTCCGCGGACGGGCCGTCCGCTACCACATCGGCTGCAAGCCCGGCCTCATCAACGGCCGCCGATGGCCGTCCCCTTGAGCGCGCCTCTCGCGTAACGCGAGGTGTGGGCATTCGTTCCGCCGAGGTGTGGGCAGCGGTCCGCCCAGAGGGCGGAACGGGTGGGCACACCGGACCGCACCCGCGCAGGGTTCGCGCCCCGCACTCAACGCACGCGCCCCCGTGAGGGGGTTGGCCCCGGCCCCGCCCCTACCCGTTTCGACCGGGTGGTGCCCCGGCCCCCTGAGTCCAGGGCTTCGCCCTGGGGACCCCGTTCCGTACGGGGTGCTCGCGGCGCGGGGTGCTGCGGCCGCGTTGTGCCCACCCGTTCCGCCCCTCGGGCGGACCGAGTGCCCACAACGGCGGTGGGGTGCATGCGCCCCGCGAGGGATCGCGCGCTTACCGTGGTGACCCATACGTACCTTTTCCCATAGGAGTACGTCGGATGTCCGACTTCTTCATTCCCGACCCCGAGGGTCGGATCCCCAGCGCGCGCGGCTACTTCGGCGCGTTCGGCGGCAAGTTCATCCCCGAGGCGCTCGTCGCCGCCGTCGACGAGGTCGCGGCCGAGTACGAGAAGGCGAAGGCGGACCCCGCCTTCGCCGCCGAGCTCGAAGACCTCATGGTCAACTACACCGGCCGGCCCAGCGCCCTCACCGAGGTGCCCCGCTTCGCGCGGAACGCCGGCGGCGCGCGGGTCTTCCTGAAGCGGGAGGACCTGAACCACACCGGCTCGCACAAGATCAACAACGTGCTGGGCCAGGCCCTGCTCACGAAGCGGATGGGCAAGACCCGCGTGATCGCCGAGACCGGCGCGGGCCAGCACGGCGTGGCGACCGCCACCGCGTGCGCCCTGTTCGGGCTCGAATGCACCATCTACATGGGCGAGATCGACACCGAGCGGCAGGCACTGAACGTCGCCCGGATGCGGATGCTGGGCGCCGAGGTCGTCCCGGTGACGTCCGGCAGCCGTACGCTCAAGGACGCCATCAACGAGGCCTTCCGCGACTGGGTGGCCAACGTCGACCGCACCCACTACCTCTTCGGCACGGTCGCGGGCCCGCACCCGTTCCCGCAGCTCGTACGGGACTTCCACCGCGTGATCGGCGTGGAGGCGCGGCGGCAGATGCTGGAGCGCACAGGGCGGCTCCCGGACGCCGCGGTCGCCTGCGTCGGCGGCGGGTCCAACGCCATCGGGCTGTTCCACGCGTTCATCCCGGACGAGAGCGTGCGGCTGATCGGCTGCGAGGCAGCGGGGCACGGGGTCGAGTCGGGCGAGCACGCGGCCACCCTGACCGCCGGTGAGCCCGGCATCCTGCACGGCTCGCGCAGCTACGTGATGCAGGACGACGAGGGGCAGATCACCGAGCCGTACTCGATCTCGGCGGGGCTCGACTACCCCGGAATCGGCCCGGAGCACGCCTACTTGAAGGACAGCGGGCGCGGCGAGTACCGGCCCGTCACCGACGACGAGGCGATGCAGGCGCTGCGGCTGCTGTCCGAGACCGAGGGCATCATCCCCGCGATCGAGAGCGCGCACGCGCTGGCCGGCGCGCTCGACGTCGGCAAGGAGCTGGGCCCGGACGGGCTCGTGCTGGTGAATCTGTCCGGGCGCGGCGACAAGGACATGGACACCGCCGCGCGCTACTTCGGACTGTACGACGACGAGCAGGGCGAGCAGGGGGCGGACAAGTGAGCGCTGAACTCCGAGGAAACGTGGCCCTGTTGGACCGGACGCTCGCGGCTGCGAAGGCCGAGGGGCGCGCGGCGCTCGTCGGCTATCTGCCGGCCGGTTTCCCGTCCGTCGAGGGCGGCATCGCCGCCTGTAAGGCGCTGCTGGAGAGCGGCTGCGACGTGGTCGAGGTCGGGCTGCCGCACAGCGACCCGGTACTGGACGGCCCCGTCATCCAGACCGCGGACGACGTGGCGCTGAAGGCCGGCGTACGGATCGCCGATGTGATCCGTACGGTCGGCGAGGCGCACGCGGCGACCGGCAAGCCGGTGCTCTGCATGACGTACTGGAATCCGGTCGACCGGTACGGCGCCGAACGGTTCGCCGCGGAGCTCGCCGCGGCGGGCGGCGCGGGCTGCATCCTGCCGGACCTGCCGGTCGAGGAGTCCGAACTGTGGAGGAAGGCGGCCGAACAGCACGGTCTGGCCACCGTGTTCGTGGTCGCCCCGAGCAGCCAGGACGCCCGGCTCGCGAAGATCACCGAGGCGGGCAGCGGCTTCGTGTACGCGGCCTCGCTGATGGGCGTGACCGGTACGCGCGAGTCGGTCGGACGTGAGGCGCAGGACCTGGTGGAGCGCACCCGCGCAGTCACCGAACTGCCCGTCTGCGTCGGGCTCGGCGTCTCCAACGCCACCCAGGCCAAGGAGGTCGCGGCCTTCGCGGACGGGGTCATCGTCGGCTCCGCCTTCGTGAAGCTGCTGCTGGCGCACGACGGCGACCTGGAGGCCGGCCTGGCCGAGGTGCGCGCCCTGGCGGGCGAACTCGCCCAGGGAGTACGGCGCTGACGGACCGTCGGACGGCACACGTCCGAACAGCACACGCCTGACACGTCGCGGGGCGGCGTACGGTTCGCGGACCGTACGCCGCCCCGTCGGCTGTCCGTGCGCTGTTCCGCACCGTGCCCGCGTGCGGAACGGCGGCGCGGCGAGTGCTCCCCGTACGGGTGAAATGCGCGGTGCCGGGGTGTACGGGCGCGGCGTGCGCTCGTTGGCCCCGGGTGTGATGAGTCAGAAGAACCGTGAGGGACAGCGCACCGCCCGGGAGAGGCTGCGGGAGCAGCAGGAGCGGGAGAAGGCGGCGGCCAAGCGCAACAAGGGGCTGAAGATCGGTGCCGTCATCGTGGTCGTGCTGGTCGTCGCGGCCGGGGTGGGGGTGCTGGTCTCCCAGCAGGGCGGGGACGACGCCAAGGCGAAGGCCGCGCCCATCTCCGTGGGGAAGGCGAGTGCGCCGTCCAAGCTCACGGTGTACGAGGACTTCCGCTGCCCGGCCTGCGGCCAGTTCGAGAACCAGTTCCGCAGCACCATCGGGTCGCTGGAGAAGCAGGGCAAGCTGAAGGTGGACTACAACATCGTCACCATCATCGACGGCAACATGGGCGGCTCCGGCTCCAAGAACGCCGCCAACGCCGCGATGTGCGCCGACGACGAGGGTAAGTTCAAGCAGCTGCACGACACGCTCTACCAGAACCAGCCGCCGGAGACGAACGACGCGTTCGCGAACAAGAAGACGCTGCTGAAGCTCGGCAAGAAGGCCGGACTGAGCAGTGCGTCCTTCACCAGTTGTGTGAACGACGGCAAGCACGACAGCAAGGTGCAGGCGTCCAACGAGGCCTTCAGCGCGTCGGGGCACTCGGCGACACCGACCGTGCTGCTGGACGGCAAGAACGTCTACGGCCAGAGCAACCAGCTGACGCCCGCGCAGCTGAAGCAGAAGGTCGAAGCCGCCGCCTGAGCGGCGTCCGGCCACGGGAGGTCCTCCCGTACGGACTGCCGTGACAACCGACCGGAGCACGCCGGAGGGCACCGCGCAGGCGGTGCCCTCCGGCCTGTTACCTAGCCGTTGTGCGGGTGCGTTGCCGTGTGTGCGGCCCGGCACGGTAGCGTCGGGTGCGCCATGGAGACCCTTGCCTTTATTCCCAGTCCCTCGGCCGGCGCGATCTATCTCGGCCCGGTCCCGCTGCGCGGCTATGCGTTCTGCATCATCATCGGCGTGTTCGCCGCCGTCTGGCTCGGCGGGCGCCGCTGGGTGGCGCGCGGCGGCCAGGTCGGCACGGTCGCCGACATCGCCGTCTGGGCCGTGCCGTTCGGCCTGGTCGGCGGCCGGCTCTACCACGTGATCACCGACTACGAGCTCTACTTCGGCGAGGGCCGCAACTGGGTCGACGCGTTCAAGATCTGGGACGGCGGTCTCGGTATCTGGGGCGCGGTCGCGCTCGGCGCGCTCGGCGCCTGGATCGGCTGCCGCGCCCGCGGCATCCCGCTGCCCGCGTACGCGGACGCCGTGGCTCCGGGCGTCGCCCTCGCGCAGGCGATCGGCCGCTGGGGCAACTGGTTCAACCAGGAGCTGTACGGGCGGGCGACCGACGTGCCGTGGGCCCTGGAGATCGACCCCGCGCACCGTCCCGTCGACACCCCGAACCTGGCGACCTATCACCCGACCTTCCTGTACGAGTCGTTGTGGTGCATCGGCGTCGCCCTGCTGGTCATCTGGGCGGACCGGAAGTTCAAGATGGGGCACGGGCGGGCCTTCGCGCTGTACGTCGCCTCGTACACCGTGGGCCGCTTCTGGATCGAGTACATGCGCGTCGACGACGCCCACCATCTGTGGGGTCTCCGGCTGAACGGCTGGACGTCGATCGTCGTCTTCGTCGCCGCGGTGGCCGCGCTGATCATCTCCGCGCGCAGGCACCCGGGACGCGAGGAGCGCGTCGAACCGCTGCCGGAGGACGACGACAAGGCCGGCGACAAGGACGGCGCGGACGCCAAGGACGGCGAGGACTCCGCGAAGGGCTCCAAGGACACGGAGGGCGCGGAAGACGCCAAGTCCTAGCCGCTTACCCCTCTTTGAGACGGACTTGGTCCGCTCTTGACCTGGGCCCGGTGTGTGGTGTCGGCTGGACATCACGCACCGGGCCACTGTCTTTTCCGATGTATCCCTATGGGACGGGTATCGGCACACTGGTCATCAAGTGACCCAAGTGCGCCAATTGCCCGGCCATATATGTAATTCTCTCTTCTGTGTTGTCGCTCCTCCTTCTGCACTGCGCCGCGGCGTGCTGTGCCAAGCCGCTCGTGCGGTGGCTCGGTCCGCGCGCGTTCCTGGTGCTCGCCGTGGCGCCCGCAGCCGCGGCCGTCTGGGCGGGAACGCAGTACGCGAACGTCGTAGACGGCGGCGCAGTGCCCGAGCAGCGCTGGTCGTGGATCCCCGACATGGGCGTCGAACTCGCCTTCCGGTGCGATGCCCTGAGCCTGCAGATGCTGCTCATCGCCGGCGGGGTCGGCGCGCTCGTGATGGTGTACTGCGCGGGCTACTTCCCGCGCGGGGAGCCGCGGCTCGGCCGGTTCGCCGGGACGCTCACCGCGTTCGCCGGCGCGATGCTCGGCCTCGTCCTCGCCGACGACCTCATCGTGCTGTACGTGCTGTGGGAGCTGACGACCGTCTTCTCCTTCCTGCTCATCGGCCACAACCCGCTGCGCAGGACCAACCGGCGCGCCGCACTGCAGGCCCTCATCGTGACCACCCTCGGCGGACTGGTCATGCTGGTCGGCTTTCTGATCCTCGGTCACGCGACGGGCACGTACCGGATCTCGGAGATCGTCGCCCACCCGCCGCAGGGGAGCGCCGCCATCGGCACCGCGCTCGTCCTCGTCCTCGCGGGCGCGCTGTCCAAGTCGGCCGTGTGGCCGTTCAGTTTCTGGCTGCCCGGCGCCATGGCCGCCCCCACACCGGTGTCCGCCTATCTGCACGCGGCAGCCATGGTCAAGGCCGGCATCTACCTCGTCGCGCGGCTCGCTCCGGGCTTCGCCGACATCGCGCCCTGGCGTACCACCGTCCTGGTGCTCGGCGGCGCGACCATGCTCCTCGGCGGCTGGCGGGCGCTGCGCGAGACCGACCTGAAGCGGCTGCTGGCCTACGGAACGGTCAGCCAGCTCGGCTTTCTGACGCTGCTCGCCGGCGACGGGCAGCGCGATGTGGCCCTGGCCGCCGACGCGATGATCCTGGCGCACGCCCTCTTCAAGGCCACCCTCTTCCTCGCCGTCGGCGACATCGACCACGCGACCGGCACCCGGGACCTCGGCCGGCTGTCCGGCCTCGCCCGCAGACTGCCCGTACTGTTCGTCGTCGCCCTGCTGGCCGGCATCTCCATGGCCGGGCTGCCGCCTGTGCTCGGATTCGCCGCGAAAGAGGCAGCGCTGGAGGCACTGCTGCACGGCGGCACGGCCGAACTGTGCGCGCTGGCCGCCGTGGTGGCCGGTTCCGCGCTCACCACCGCGTACACGCTGCGCTTCCTGTGGGGCGCCTTCGGCACCAAGAAGGGGATCGAGGACACCCCGCTGCGGGCCCGTCCCGGGGTGCTGCTCCTGCTGCCGCCGGCCGTCTGCGCCGCCGGCACGCTGTGGTTCGGGCCCGCGGCCTCCTCGCTCGACCCGCTGTTCGCCGGGTACGCCGACGCCTTCGCGCAGCCCGCCAAGCCGTACCACCTCGCGCTGTGGCACGGGCTCGGTCCGGCGCTCGCCCTGTCCGCGCTGTCGTGGCTCGCGGGTGTCGTCCTGTTCGCCGCGGCGGAGCCGCTCGGCCGGTTCGGCGAGCGGCTCTCCTCCGTCGACGGCGACCGGGTCTTCGCCCGCACCCTGTGGGCGATGGAACGGTTCTCGCTGCAGATCACCGGCGCCGTGCAGCGCGGTTCCCTCCCGCTCTACCTGGCCACCGCGCTGACCGTGCTCGTCGGCGCGCAGGGCGTCGCCCTGGTCGTCGACCGGCCCTGGCAACACGTCGACGCCGTCCGCTGGTTCGACTCGGTGCCCCAGCTCGTCGTCGCGCTCGGCGTGTGCATGGTCGCCGTGCTGTGCGTACGCGCCCGGCAGCGCATGAAGGCCGTCGTGCTCGCCGGCGTCACCGGCTACGGGACCGCCGTGCTGTACGTCCTGCACGGCGCGCCCGACCTGGCCCTCACCCAGTTCGCCGTCGAAACGGTGTCCATCGCCGTGTTCGTGCTGGTGCTGCGCCGCCTCCCGCCGCGCTTCCCGGACGGCAGCGGCGGCGGACAGCTGCGCAGGGCCACCCAGTTCACCTTCGGCATCGCCTCGGGCGCGCTCTTCGCCGGGCTGACCTATCTGGCCGCGGCAGCACGCCAGGCACCCGGCGTGGGGCCCCAGCTGACGGACACCACGGAGCACGACGGACTGAAGAACGTCGTCGCCACCACCCTCGTCGACCTGCGCTCCTGGGACACCATGGGCGAGTCGGCCGTGCTCGCCGTCGCCGCCGTCGGCGTCACCAGCCTCGTCTATCTGCGCCGCCGGGCCGGCACCCCCGCCTCGCCGCTCGGCACGGCGGCCGCCCCGGCCGGCGCGGCAGGCCGTACGGTGCACCGGCCGCCGGTCGGCCACGGCCCCGGAACGGCGCCGGAGACCGGCGACGGCGGCCGGCGCCGCACCCGCGACCCGGAGGACGTACGCCGCGCCGCCTCCGGCAAGGTGTGGCAACTGCCGCACGAGAGCGGGTCGGTGACCGACGAGCCCGACATCAGCGCCGTACCGCGCGGCACCTGGCTCGCCGCCGGGGCCACCGTCGCGCCCGAGCGGCGCTCCGTCATCTTCGAGGTGGTGGCAAGGCTGCTGTTCCACCCGATCATGGTGCTCTCCCTCTATCTGCTGTTCTGCGCCGAGAATCTGCCCGGCGGCGGCTTCACGGCGGGCCTCGTCGCGGGCCTCGCGCTCACGGTGCGCTATCTCGCGGGCGGGCGGCACGAGTTGGCGGCCGCCGCACCGGTCGACGCGGGCACCCTGCTCGGCCTCGGCCTGCTGACGATGACGGGTACGGCGCTGGCGGGCCTGTTCATCGGCGACGCGGTGCTCGGCTCCGGGAAGGTGCACGGCCACATCCCGCTGCTGGGCGACTTCCACGCGGCGAGCCCCGTGCTCTTCGACGCCGGCGTCTATCTGCTCGTCCTCGGCGTGGTCCTCGACGTACTGCGCAGCCTGGGCTCCGAGATCGACCGGAGGGTGGAGAAGGAACTGAGCAAGAAGGAGTCCCGCAAGCGGCGCCGCCCCGAGGAGCGCGACGAGCGGGCCGGACAGCGGAAGGAGGCGGGACCGTGAGTGCGACGGTGATCCTCCTGGTCGCCGGCGGCGCGCTGTGCGCCGCCGGCACGAGCCTGCTGCTGTGCCGGCCGCTGACGCGCATCCTCATCGGCGCCGTCCTGCTGGGCAACGGCATCAACCTGCTGGTGCTGTCCGCCTCCGGCCCGGCGAGCTCCGCACCGCTGCTCTACCCGGGCACGGCCAAGGAGGACATGGCGGACCCGCTGCCGCAGGCGTTCATCCTGACCGCCATCGTCATCACGCTGGCGCTGACCGCCTTCCTGGTCACCATGGCCTACCGCGCCTGGCAGCTGTCCGGCAGCGACAACGTGCAGGACGACGTGGAGGACATCCGCGTCGCCCGCCGCGCCGAGTACGTGGAGGAGCGCGACAGACTGCGCGCCAAGTACCGCGAACGCCGCGACGCCTACCGCGAGTTGGCCGGCACGGAGGACGAGGAGACCCCGGGGGAGCGCAAGGCGTACGAGAAGCTCGGCCGGGCCCGCGCCCAGTACCGCGAAGTGCGGCGCAGGGCGCGTACGGAGGCCCGCGCCTACCGGGCGCGGCAGGCGCGCGCGGAGGAGACGGCGGAGGAGACCGCGGAGGAGGACGACCTGTGGGAGACCATCCTGGGGGCGGACAGATGACAACTCCGCACAGGACGCACGGAGGTGGCCGATGAGCGGCGGCCACCCGCCCGACGCAGCGACCGTCGCCTCGGTGCTCGTCCCGCTGCCCGTCGTCCTCCCGCTGTGCGCCGCGGGACTCAAACTCGCCATCGGCGTACGGCTGCAGCGCACACAGCGCGTCATCAGCGCGCTCGTGCTGGCTGTCGTCTTCGGCGTCTCCCTGGTGCTGCTCTTCACCGCCGACACGCACGGCCCGCAGGTCATGTACTCCGGCGGCTGGGCACCCCCCGTCGGCATCTCGCTGGTCGCCGACAGGCTGTCCGCACTGATGCTGGTGATCTCCTCGGCGGTCACCCTGTGCGTGCTCATCTACTCCGTCGGACAGGGCATGGCGGACAGGGAGGAGGCCGCGCCGCTCTCCGTCTTCCACCCCTCCTACCTGGTGCTGGTCGCCGGGGTGTCGGACACCTTCCTGGCGGGCGACCTGTTCAACCTGTACGTCGGTTTCGAGATCATGCTGACGGCCAGTTATGTGCTGCTGACGCTCGGCGGGACCATCGCGCGGATCCGCGCGGGCGCGACGTACGCGATCGTGTCGCTGCTGTCGTCCGTGCTGTTCATGGCCGCGATCGGCATGGTGTACGCGGCGGCGGGCACCGTCACCATGGCCCAACTGCCCGAGCGGCTGGACCAGTTGCCGGAGGGCGTGAGGACGCTGATCCAGCTCGCGCTGCTCACGGTGTTCGGCATCAAGGCGGCCGTGTTCCCGCTCGCCGCCTGGCTGCCGGACTCCTATCCGACCGCGCCCGCACCGGTGACCGCCGTGTTCGCCGGACTGCTGACGAAGGTCGGCATCTACGCGATGCTGCGCACCCAGACACTGCTGTTCCCCGGCAGCCGGCTCGGCGACGTACTGATGGTGCTCGCCCTGCTGTCCCTCGTCGTCGGCATCCTGGGCGCGGTCGCACAGACCGACCTCAAACGGCTGCTGTCCTTCACGCTCATCAGTCACATGGGCTACATGGTGTTCGGCATCGCGCTCGCCTCGCAGGCCGGATTCCAGGGCGCCATCTTCTACGTCGCACACCACATCACCGTGCAGACCACCCTGTTCCTGGTGGCCGGACTGATCGAGCGGAGAGGCGGTTCGACGGACCTGCTGCGGCTGGGCGGACTGGCCACACTGTCGCCGGTACTGGCCGCACTGTTCTTCGTTCCCGCCATGAATCTCGCCGGCATCCCGCCGCTGTCCGGGTTCCTGGGCAAGCTGGGGCTGATGCGGGCCGGCGTCGAGAACGGCGGAGCGATGGCGTACGTGCTGATCGCCGGAGGAATGGCGACCAGCCTGCTGACCCTGTACGCCATGGCGAAGGTGTGGAACCTGGCCTTCTGGCGGGCCGCACCGCCCGAACTGTACGAAGTGGGCACGGTGCTGGAGGAGACCGACGACTCCGACGACTCCGGTGACACGGACGACGAGGGAGCCGGCGCCGTACACGGGGACGACCGGGCGGACGACGGTTCCGGGGGCTGGGGCGGTGCGCCGGACAGCGCGGCCGACGGTGAGACTGTGCCCGCCGCCGTCGCGGTGGCGGAGCAGGAGGACACCGGCGCCCGGATCGAGCCCGCCGGGCACGCGAGGGCCGCCAGCTTCAGCGGCCGTGAGATCACCACCACCAGCACCCTGCCCGGCAGCATGGTCGTCTCCACGATCGCGCTCGTCCTGCTCGGCCTGGCGTTCACCGTGTTCGCCGGTCCGCTGTCCGGGCTCACCGACCGCGCCGCGGCCGAACTGATGGCCCGTACGCCCTATGTGACGGCGGTGATGGGGAAGTGACGGAGCCTCGACAGCCGGCCCGCGCCGGACGGCTGCGTGCCACACAGTGGCCGATGGTGCTCGGCCTGACCCTGCTGTGGGTGCTGCTGTGGGGCACGGTCACGCTGCCCAACGTGCTGACGGGTGTCCTCGTCGGCGTGCTGGTCTGCTTCGTGTTCCCGCTGCCGCGGATCGAGACCCAGGTGCGGCTGCACCCCGTCGGCGTGGTGCGCCTCGCGCTGCGCTGCGCCGCCGACATGGCGGTGTCCAGCTGGCGGATCAACCGGTTCATCCTCGCTCCGGGACCGCCCGCCTGCGCGGTGATCCGCGTACGGCTGCGCTGCCCCGGCGATCTGCTGCTGACCACCACCGCCATCGCCGTCTCCGTGGTGCCGGGCAGCAGCGTGCTGGAGGTGAACCGCGCCGCCGGGACGCTCTATCTGCACGTGATGGGCGCACGCGACGAGGCCGAACGGGACCGTGCGCGGCGCGAAGTGCTGCGCCTGGAACGGCGGGTGGTACGGGCCTTCGGCACCCGCGAGGACATCGCACGGGTGCGGGCGACGGCGGCCGCCGACGAGGGGGAGGAGCACGGATGAGCCCGCGGGACCTGACGGACATGACCGACGGCGGGCCGGTACTGGACACCGTCCTGGTGGTGGTGCTGGCCCTGCTGCTGACCTCCGGCGTGCTGGTCGTCGTGCGGATGGCCAGGGGCCCCTCCACGCTGGACCGGGCCGTCGCGCTCGACGCGCTCGTCGCCGTGGTGATGGCGGGCATCGGCGTACAGACGGCGGTGCAGCACAACGGCTACTACCTGCCGGCGCTCCTGGTGCTCTCCTTCCTGGGGTTCACCGGCTCGGTGGGCGTCGCCCGGTTCATGGCGCTGCGCGACGAGGCGGGCAGCGAGGACGCCGACAGCCGTACGGACACGGCCACCGCACCGGGCGACGCGAGCACGGGCCCGGACAGCGGGACCCGCACGGGGGCGGTGCCGGACACCGGCGACGGCGGCGGGACCGGCGGCGGTCCGCGCGGCGAGAGCCCGGGCGGCGACGCCGGGGCGGGACAGGGGGACACGCGATGACCTGGACCGACGTGGCGGACGTCGCGGGCGCGGCGTTCATGCTCGCCGGGGCGCTGCTCTGCCTGCTGGCCGGCATCGGACTGGTGCGGCTGCCGGACGTGCTGACGCGCATGCACGCGGCGACCAAGCCGCAGTCGTTCGGGCTGCTGCTGGTGCTGATCGGCGCCGGACTGTGGCTCCGTACCGTCATCGATCTGACGACGCTGCTCCTGATCGGCTTCTTCCAGCTGATCACCTCTCCGGTCGCCGCCCACATGGTGGGACGCGCTGCGGCCCGCACGGGGCGGATGGACCGGCGGGGAATCGTCGTCGACGAGCTGGCCGAGGATCTTGGCCTGGATGAAAACCGCAGGTCAGGGCGGTAAGTTCGGCCTAACTTGCTAGCGCGTGCAAGGAATTCGCGCGTACCTTCGAGGTGTTGGGACTTCGGGGCACCGGCCCCGGTCCTCCGCGAAGGGAGCACGCCGCACCATGACCACCGCACTGGAAGAGAAGCAGCCGCAGGGCGGGAGCCCGGAGGTGGCGGCCAAGGCCGTCGAGGCCGAGGCCACCCCGCACTCCCACCGCGACGTCAACGGCGGCTGGCTGCGTCCCGCGGTGTTCGGCGCCATGGACGGGCTGGTCTCCAACCTCGGCCTGATGACGGGTGTCGCGGGCAGTTCCGCGGCGCCGCAGACCATCGTGATCTCCGGCCTGGCGGGCCTCGCGGCGGGCGCCTTCTCGATGGCCGCCGGCGAGTACACCTCCGTCGCCTCGCAGCGCGAACTCGTCCTGTCGGAGCTGGAGGTGGAGCGCCGCGAGCTGCGCAGGCACCCGCAGGAAGAGGTGCGGGAGCTGGCCGCGCTGTACGAAGGGCGGGGCGTGGAGCCGGAGTTGGCGAGGGAGGTCGCCGAGCAGCTGCACCGGGATCCGGAGCAGGCGCTGGAGATACACGCCCGTGAGGAGCTCGGCGTCGATCCCTCGGATCTGCCGTCACCCACAGTGGCCGCCGTCTCCTCCTTCCTTTCTTTCTCCGCCGGAGCCATCATGCCTGTACTGCCGTATCTGGCCGGTGCGACGTCGCTGTGGCCCGCGGTGGTGCTGGCGCTGCTGGGACTGTTCGTCTGCGGCGCGGTCGTCGCGCGGGTGACGGCCCGGTCGTGGTGGTTCAGCGGTCTGCGTCAGCTGGTTCTCGGTGGCGCCGCTGCTGCCGTGACGTACGGGCTTGGTGCGCTCTTCGGTGTGGCTGTGGGCTGAGTCATATGGCGAGAGGGCCGTCGACCCGTCATGATCTCGGTGTTACCCAACGGTTTCGGTTTGTTCAACGGCGGGCAGAAGCCGGGTCGGCCCGGAGGCAATGACGCCCCTGACGGCCGGTTGATCTGAGGTCTTGACGGCCCTTTCCCTTTGTATCGCAGCCTGCTGCGCTGTCCGCATAATGGAATGTGGACTCCACTTTTCGGGAATCGGGCCATCATGTAACCTGCGCGAAAATTTGAATGCAGAGGGCCAACGTCGTCCCTCGGCGCCAGTCAGTTGCCACGATGACGACGGGAGAGCCGATGCGTGCAGCGTTTCAGGCGGCCCACCCTGCCAAGCAGGGCCTGTATGACCCCCGATATGAGCACGACGCCTGCGGCGTCGGCTTCGTGGCCACGCTCACCGGTGTAGCAAGCCATGATCTGGTCGAGCGGGCACTGACCGTTCTCCGGAATCTGGAACACCGCGGAGCCACCGGCTCCGACCCGGACACCGGTGACGGCGCGGGCATTCTGTGCCAGATCCCGGACGCCTTCCTCCGGGAGAACGTTTCCTTCGAGCTTCCGGGCGCCGCGGCCTACGCCGTCGGTATCGCCTTCCTGCCCGCCGAGGAAGCGGAAGCGGCCGCCGCCGTCTCACAGATCGAGACGCTGGCCGGCGAGGAGGGCCTGAAGGTCCTCGGCTGGCGCGAGGTCCCGGTCGCCCCCGGGCTGCTCGGCGCCGGCGCCCGCGAGACCATGCCGTCCTTCCGCCAGCTCTTCGTCGCCGACGCCGAGGCTGCCGACGATAAGCAGGGCCGCGACGGACTGGCCCTGGACCGGCTGGCGTTCGTGCTGCGCAAGCGCGCCGAGCGCGAGGCCGGCGTGTACTTCCCGTCGCTCTCCGCGCGCACCATCGTCTACAAGGGCATGCTCACCACCGGTCAGCTGGAGCCCTTCTTCCCGGATCTGTCCGACCGGCGGTTCGCCTCCGCCATCGCGCTGGTGCACTCCCGGTTCTCCACCAACACCTTCCCGAGCTGGCCGCTCGCGCACCCGTACCGCTTCGTCGCGCACAACGGCGAGATCAACACGGTGCAGGGCAACCGCAACTGGATGCGCGCCCGCGAATCGCAGCTGGCGTCGGGTCTGTTCGGTCAGGACACCGAGAAGCTGGAGCGGATCTTCCCGGTCTGCACCCCGGACGCCTCGGACTCCGCCACCTTCGACGAGGTGCTGGAACTGCTGCACCTGGGCGGGCGTTCGCTGCCCCACTCGGTGCTGATGATGGTGCCCGAGGCCTGGGAGAACAGTGACTCCATGGACGCGCAGCGCCGCGCGTTCTACCAGTACCACTCCACGATGATGGAGCCCTGGGACGGCCCGGCCTGTGTCACCTTCACCGACGGCACCCAGGTCGGCGCGGTTCTCGACCGCAACGGCCTGCGCCCCGGCCGCTACTGGGTCACCGACGACGGGCTCGTCGTGCTGGGCTCCGAGGTCGGCGTCCTGGACATAGACCCGGCGAAGATCGTCCGCAAGGGCCGGCTGCAGCCGGGCCGGATGTTCCTGGTGGACACCGCCGAACACCGGATCATCGAGGACGACGAGGTCAAGGGGCAGCTCGCGGCCGAGAAGCCGTACGAGGAGTGGCTGGACACCGGGCTCATCGAGCTCGCCGACCTGCCCGAGCGCGAGCACATCGTGCACACCCACGCCTCCGTCACGCGCCGCCAGCAGACCTTCGGCTACACCGAGGAGGAGCTGCGCGTCCTCCTCGCGCCGATGGCGAAGGCCGGCGCCGAGCCGATCGGTTCGATGGGTACGGACTCGCCGATCGCCGCGCTGTCCGACCGGCCGCGGCTGATCTTCGACTACTTCACCCAGCTGTTCGCGCAGGTCACGAACCCGCCGCTGGACGCCATCCGCGAGGAGCTGGTCACCTCGCTGCACTCGTCGCTGGGCCCGCAGGGCAACCTGCTGGAGCCGACGGCGGCGTCCTGTCGCAGCGTCAACCTGCCCTTCCCGGTGATCGACAACGATGAGCTGGCCAAGCTCATACACATCAACGCCGACGGCGACCTGCCCGGCTTCAAGTCCACCACCCTCTCCGGCCTGTACCGGGTGCACGACGGGGGCGAAGGACTGGCCGCGCGGATCAAGACGATCTGCGCCGAGGCGGACAAGGCCATCGAGGCCGGCGCCCGGCTCATCGTGCTCTCCGACCGGCACTCGGACGCCGAGCACGCGCCGATCCCGTCGCTGCTGCTCACCTCGGCCGTGCACCACCACCTCATCCGCACCAAGCAGCGCACCCAGGTGGGGCTGCTGGTGGAGGCCGGCGATGTGCGCGAGGTGCACCACGTCGCGCTGCTCATCGGCTACGGCGCCGCCGCGGTCAACCCGTACCTGGCGATGGAGTCCGTCGAGGACCTCGTCCGCGCGGGCACGTTCCTGCCGGAGGGCACCGACCCCGAGCAGGCCATCCGCAACCTGATCTACGCGCTGGGCAAGGGCGTGCTGAAGGTGATGTCCAAGATGGGCATCTCCACCGTCGCCTCCTACCGCGGCGCGCAGGTCTTCGAGGCCGTCGGCCTGGACGACTCGTTCGTCGACACGTTCTTCCACGGCACCACCACGAAGATCGGCGGCGCCGGTCTCGACGTGATCGCCAAGGAGGTCGCGGCCCGGCACGCCAAGGCGTACCCGGCGACCGGCATCGCGCCGGCCCACCGCGACCTGGACATCGGCGGCGAGTACCAGTGGCGCCGCGAGGGCGAGCCGCACCTGTTCGACCCGGACACGGTGTTCCGCCTGCAGCACTCCACGCGCAGCCGCCGGTACGACATCTTCAAGCAGTACACGCAGCGCGTCGACGAGCAGGCCGAGCGGCTGATGACGCTGCGCGGACTGTTCCAGTTCAAGTCCGCCGACTCCGCGAAGGACGGGGCCCGCGAGCCGATCTCCATCGACGAGGTGGAGCCGGTCAGCGAGATCGTGAAGCGGTTCTCCACCGGCGCCATGTCGTACGGCTCCATCTCGCAGGAGGCGCACGAGACCCTCGCCATCGCCATGAACCAGCTGGGCGGCAAGTCCAACACCGGTGAGGGCGGCGAGGACGCGGAGCGGCTCTACGACCCGGCCCGCCGTTCGTCGATCAAGCAGGTGGCCTCCGGCCGCTTCGGCGTGACCAGCGAATACCTGGTCAACTCCGACGACATCCAGATCAAGATGGCGCAGGGCGCCAAGCCCGGCGAGGGCGGCCAGCTGCCCGGCCACAAGGTGTACCCGTGGGTGGCCAAGACCCGGCACTCGACGCCGGGCGTCGGCCTCATCTCGCCGCCGCCGCACCACGACATCTACTCGATCGAGGACCTCGCCCAGCTCATCCACGACCTGAAGAACGCCAACCCGCAGGCGCGCATTCACGTCAAGCTGGTCTCCGAGGTCGGCGTCGGCACCGTCGCCGCCGGTGTGTCCAAGGCGCACGCCGACGTCGTGCTCGTCTCGGGCCACGACGGCGGTACGGGCGCCTCGCCGCTCACCTCGCTCAAGCACGCGGGCGGCCCCTGGGAGCTGGGTCTCGCCGAGACGCAGCAGACGCTGCTGCTCAACGGGCTGCGCGACCGCATCGTCGTGCAGACCGACGGCCAGCTGAAGACCGGCCGGGACGTCGTCATCGCCGCCCTGCTGGGCGCCGAGGAGTACGGCTTCGCGACGGCTCCGCTGGTGGTCTCCGGCTGCGTCATGATGCGTGTCTGCCATCTGGACACCTGCCCGGTCGGCATCGCCACGCAGAACCCGACGCTCCGCGAGCGCTACAGCGGCCAGGCCGAGTACGTCGTCAACTTCTTCCAGTACATCGCCGAAGAGGTCCGCGAGATCCTCGCCGAGCTGGGCTTCCGTACGCTGGACGAGGCCATCGGGCACGCCGAGCTGCTGGACACCTCGCGCGCCGTGGACCACTGGAAGGCCCAGGGCATGGACCTGGCGCCGCTGCTGCACGTGCCGGAGCTGCCCGAGGGCGCCGTACGCCACCAGGCCGTCGAGCAGGACCACGGCCTGGCCAAGGCGCTCGACAACGAGCTGATCAAGCTGGCGGCCGACGCGCTGTCCGTGGACAGTGCCGAGGCGGCCCAGCCGGTCCGCGGCCAGGTCGCGATCCGCAACATCAACCGCACCGTCGGCACGATGCTGGGCCACGAGGTGACGAAGAAGTTCGGCGGCGCGGGTCTGCCCGACGACACCGTCGACATCACCTTCACCGGTTCGGCGGGCCAGTCCTTCGGCGCGTTCGTGCCGCGCGGCATCACGCTGCGGCTGGAGGGCGACGCCAACGACTACGTCGGCAAGGGCCTCTCCGGCGGCCGGATCGTGGTCCGCCCGGAGCGCGGCGCCGACCATCTCGCCGAGTTCTCGACCATCGCGGGCAACACCCTCGCGTACGGCGCGACCGGCGGCGAGATGTTCCTGCGCGGCAGCGTGGGCGAGCGGTTCTGCGTCCGCAACTCCGGCGCCACCGTCGTCTCGGAGGGCGTGGGCGACCACGGCTGCGAGTACATGACCGGCGGCAAGGCGGTCGTCCTGGGCGACACGGGGCGGAACTTCGGCGCCGGCATGTCCGGCGGCATCGCCTACGTGCTCGACCTCGACCCGGCGGACGTCAACGCGGGCCTGCGGGACGCCGTCGAGGACCTGGACGACGACGACCAGCTGTGGCTGCACGACGTGGTGCGCCGCCACCAGGAGGAGACCGGGTCCACCGTGGCCGAGAAGCTCCTCGCCGACTGGGACCGGTCGGTCGCCCGCTTCCAGCGGGTCGTTCCGGCCACCTTCAAGGCCGTGCTCGCCGCCAAGGACGCCGCCGAGCGAGCCGGACTCTCCGAGTCCGAGACCCACGAGAAGATGATGGAGGCGGCGACCAATGGCTGACCCCAAGGGCTTTCTGACCACGGATCGCGAGGTCGCCAAGACCCGTCCCGTGGAGGAGCGCGTCAAGGACTGGAACGAGGTCTACCAGCCCGGCTCCCTGCTGCCGATCATCAGCAAGCAGGCCGGACGCTGCATGGACTGCGGCATCCCGTTCTGTCACAACGGCTGTCCGCTGGGGAACCTCATCCCCGAGTGGAACGACTACGCCTACCGGGAGGACTGGGAGGCGGCCAGCGAGCGGCTGCACGCCACCAACAACTTCCCCGAGTTCACGGGCCGGCTCTGCCCCGCGCCGTGCGAGTCGGCGTGCGTGCTGGCCATCAACCAGCCCGCCGTGACCATCAAGAACGTCGAGGTCTCGATCATCGACAAGGCGTGGGACAACGGTGACGTCACGCCGCAGCCGCCCGAGCGGCTGTCCGGCAAGACCGTCGCCGTGATCGGCTCGGGCCCGGCGGGTCTCGCCGCAGCCCAGCAGCTGACCCGCGCGGGCCACACCGTCGCCGTCTACGAGCGCGCGGACCGTATCGGCGGTCTTCTCCGGTACGGCATCCCCGAGTTCAAGATGGAGAAGCGGCACATCAACCGCCGCATCGAGCAGATGCGCGCGGAGGGCACCAAGTTCCGTACCGGTGTGGAGATCGGCCGGGATGTGGACGCCGCGTCGCTGCGCAAGCGGTACGACGCCGTCGTCATCGCCGCCGGCTCGACCACCTCGCGCGATCTGCCGGCGCCCGGCCGCGAGCTGAACGGCATTCACTTCGCGATGGAGTACCTGCCGCTGTCCAACAAGGTGCAGGAGGGCGACTTCGTCGCCCCGCCGATCACCGCCGAGGGCAAGCACGTCGTCGTCATCGGCGGCGGCGACACCGGCGCCGACTGTGTCGGCACGGCGCACCGGCAGGGCGCGGCCTCCGTCACCCAGCTGGAGATCATGCCGAAGCCGGGCGAGGAGCGCAGCGAGGGTCAGCCCTGGCCGACCTTCCCGATGCTCTACAAGGTCACCTCGGCCCACGAGGAGGGCGGCGAGCGGATCTACTCCGTCAACACCACCCACTTCGAGGGCGACGAGGACGGCAACGTCCAGTGGCTGCACCTCGTCGAGGTGGAGATGAAGGACGGCAAGCTGGAGCAGAAGCCCGGCACCGAGCGGAAGATCCCCGCCCAGCTGGTCACCCTCGCCATGGGCTTCACCGGCATCGACCGGGAGAACGGCCTGGTCGAGCAGTTCGGCGTGGAGCTCGACCAGCGGGGCAACGTCTCCCGCGACGGCGAGTACGCCACCAGCGTCGACGGCGTGTACGTCGCCGGTGACGCCGGGCGCGGCCAGTCGCTCATCGTGTGGGCCATCGCCGAGGGCCGTTCCGCGGCCCGCGCCGTGGACCGCTACCTGGCCGGTTCGAGCGCCCTCCCGGCGCCGATCAAGCCGACGGACCGCTCACTGGCGGTCTGACGGGCCGCAGGCCCCGCAGCATGTGACGGCGCCCGCCCTTCCCCGAGCCGGGGAGGGCGGGCGCCGTCGTGCTATGCGGGCCGGACTCGCGTCAGCGCGGGGCGCGTTCGGCCGCCTCGTGCTGGTCGTCGGCCAGGTCGAGGAGCAGCATCGCGTCGTGGTCGGTGCTGCCGGGCGTGGCCTGATAGGCGACCAGGCGCTGCCCGTCCGTGCGGGACAGCGCCATCACCTCGTACGAGAGGGACATCGCGCCCACGTCCGGGTGCCGGAAGTCCTTGTGGCCGCCGCCGCGGGCCTGCACCTCGTAACGCTCCCAGATGCGGGTGAAATCGGGGCTCTTCTCCAGCAACTCGCCCACGAGCGGGGCGAGATCGGGGTGGTCCGGGTTGGCGCCCGCGACGGCGCGCAGGTGCGCCACGCTGTGCCCGGCCATCTCCTCCCAGTTCTTGTACAGTTCGCGGCTCTGCGGATGCAGGAACATGTAGCGGGTGACGTTGCGCCGCGCCTCCGGCCAGTCCAGCAGGCCGGGCATCAGCCGCCCGCCGGAACGGTTCGTGGCCAGCATGTCGTTGGTGCGGCTGACGACGTACGCCGGGCTGGGCCGCAGCGACTCCAGGAGCTGCAGCACGGAGGGGCGCACCGTACGGTCCGCCGGACTGAGATCGCAGTGCCGACCCGACGCCAGCGCCGCGAGATCGCGCAGCCGTTGCAGCGCCTCGCCGGACAACTGGAGGGCGCGGCCCAGGGATTCGACGACGGCCGTTCCCGGGCGGGTCTCCCGGCCGCGCTCCAGCCGCGTGTAGTAGTCGACACTCACGCCGGCCAGCGTCGCCAGCTCCTCGCGGCGCAGCCCCGGGGTGCGGCGCGTCCCGGGACCCGTGGGAAGTCCGGCGTCCTCGGGGCGGACCAGCTCCCGGCGGGCCCTGAGGAACCTGCCCAGCTCCGTACCGTCGCTCATCCTCGCATTGTTGCAGGGCGCAGCCGTTCTGCGCGCCGTGAGGGGCCCTGTCACACCCCCGTACAGCGCTCCCCCGAACGGCCCGGTCTGCCACCGCGGCGGAAACCGGGAGACCGTGGCGGAGCCGGACACCGGACGGCACCGACGGAAGAGGAGAGCGCGGACCATGACGGCCCCCACGGAAGAGACGGCGTACGGCACGGCGGGGACGGCGAGTACGGCCACCGAGGGGGTGTCGCCGCCGGGGCCCGCGGCGGCGGGCGCCCTCGCGCTGGCCGCGTCGCTGCTCGGGTTCTTCGTCATCACCGTCGACGTGTCCGCCGTCAACGTGGCGCTTCCTGCGATCGGTTCGGGGCTCGGCGGCGGAATGGCCGGGCTGCAGTGGGTCGTCGACAGCTACACGCTGATGTTCGCCGCGCTGATGCTGTCCGCCGGGGCGCTCTCGGACCGGATCGGCGCGCGGCGGGCGTACGGCTGGGGGCTCGGCGTGTTCACGCTCGCGTCCCTCGCGTGCGGGCTCGCCCCGTCGATGGGCGCCCTCGTCGCGGCCCGGGTGGTGCAGGGCGCGGCCGCGGCCGTCATGATGCCCACGTCGCTGGCACTGATCCGGCAGGCGTACACCGAGGCGGACCGGCGGGCCCGGGCCATCGCCCTGTGGACGACCGGCGGCGCCGTGGCCATGGCAGCGGGCCCGGTCCTCGGCGGGCTGCTCACCTCGGGCGTCGGCTGGCGCGCGGTCTTCCTGATCAACCTGCCCGTGGGGCTGCTGGGTGTCGCCCTGCTGCTGCGCGTGCCGCGTTCGCCGCGCCGCCCCGCGCCCTTCGACCCGGCCGGGCAGATCACCGCGGTACTCGCGCTCGCCGCGCTGACGTTCGTCGTGATCGAGGGCGGGCACGCCGGGTACGGCGGACTCGCCGTCCCGGCCGGACTCGTGGTGGCGGCCGTCGCCGCGGTCTGCTTCGTCGTCGTGGAGCGGCGCAGGGCCGAACCGATGCTGCCGCCGGAGCTGTTCCGGCGCCGTACGGTCACCGTGCCCGTCGTGATCGGGTTCGCGCTCAACGCGGGTTTCTACGGCGCCGTGTTCGCCCTCGGCCTCTTCTTCCAGCAGGCGCGCGGACAGTCCGCGCTGTCGGCGGGGCTGATGTTCGTACCGATGGCGCTGGCGACGGCCGTCCTCAACGTCATGTCGCCCCGGCTCGTCGCCCGCTTCGGCCCTCGGCCGCCCGTTGTGGCGGGTCAACTCGTGCTGGCCGCGGGCCTGTTCGGGCTGCTCGCCGCCGGCACGGACAGCGGTGTCGTGCCGCTCGCGCTGCTGATGCTGCCGGTCGGCATGGGAGGGGCCATCACCATGCCGGCCCTCACGTCGATGATGCTCGACAGCGTCGAGGCCGCCCGCGCCGGTACGGCCGCAGCGCTGCTCAACACCAGCCGTCAGGTGGGCGGGGCGCTGAGCGTGGCCCTGTTCGGGTCGCTGCTGACGGGAACGGGCGCGGCCTTCGTACCGGGGCTGCGGGAGTGCCTGCTGCTCGCGGGAGGGCTGCTGCTGGTGACGGCGGTCGCGGGCGGGCTGCTGCTGCCGCGCCGGGAGGGTGCGACGGTGTGACGGGGCGTCAAGTGGCGGGCCCGGCGGGGGAGTCCGCCGCGGTGACGGCGAGCTCCTCCGGTGCGGGGGACGGCGTTCCCCGTCCGGGGGCGAGCTTGCTGTGCCGGCGCCCCCACAGGACGTAGAGCAGCAGGCCCGCCGCCATCCAGACGAGGAACCGCACCCACGTGATCAGCGGCAGGCTGCCGATCAGGACCAGGCACATCAGGATCGCGACGACGGGCAGGAACGGCACCCACGGGGCGCGGAACGCGCGGTGCATGTCCGGTTTCGTGCGCCGCAGGTGGAGGACGCCGGCGCAGACCGCGATGAACGAGGTCAGCATGCCGATGTTGCCCAGCTCCGCCAGGTCCTGGATGGGCAGCACCGCCGTCATGAACGCCACCATCAGCCCCAGCGTCCACGTGATGCGGCGCGGGCTGCGGGTCACCGGGTGCACCCGCGAGAACCACTCGGGCAGCAGCCGGTCCCGGCTCATCGCGAGGAACACCCGGCTCTGCCCCATCAGCATGATCATCACGACGGTGGTGAGCCCGCAGATCGCGCCGACACCGACCAGCCGTACCGCCCAGTCCTCGCCCGTCGCCCGCAGCGCCGTCGTGATGGGCGCCGCGTTGTCCAGCTTGCTGTAGTGCTGCATGCCCGTGACCACCAGCGACACGGCGACGTACAGCACCGCGCAGACCCCGACCGTCGCCAACAGGGCGATGGGAAGGGTGCGCTGGGGCCGCTTCGCCTCCTCGGCGCTGCTGGCCATGATGTCGAACCCGGAGTACGAGCCGAAGACGATCGCCCCGCCCGTGAGCACCCCGGCGAAGCCGAACGTGGCGTTCGTACTGATCCCCGCCCAGCCCAGCAGCGGCTGGTCCCACACCGAACCGCCCTCGCCCGGCGGCTGCGAAGCGGGCAGGAACGGCTGCCAGTTGGCCGGGTCCACATGCGCGACGCCGACCACCACGAAGACGAGGATGACCGCCACCTTCACCGCCGTCATGGCCGTGTTGACCCGCGCCGTGGTCTGAACTCCCGCGGCCAGCACCGCCGTCAGCACGAGAATGACGGGCACCGCCGGTACGTTGATCACCGCCTCGGGCCCGGCGACGGTCTCCGGCAGCCGGACGCCGAACGAGGCGAGGAGGTCCGTGACGTACTGCGACCAGCCGCTGGCCACACCGCCCGCGCCCATCGTCATGTCGAGGATCAGATCCCAGCCGATCATCCACGCGACCGGCTCGCCCAGCGACACATAGGCGAAGGTGTACGCGCTGCCCGCCACCGGAACCGTCGACGCGAACTCCGTGTAGCAGAGGGCGACAAGAGCGGTCACGAACGCGCCGAGCGCGAAGGAGACGGCGATGCCGGGCCCTGCGAAGTTCGCGGCCGCGGTGCCGGTGAGCACGAAGATGCCCGCGCCGACGGTCACACCGACGCCCATGAAGGTGAGCTGCACAGGCCCGAGGGCACGGTTCAGCCGCGTGACGGGGCTCTCGGCGTCCCGGAGCGTCGCCTCGATCGACTTGGTACGCATGGCGGTTGAGGTCTCCCTCTGTCAGGCTCTGCCGTCGGCCGCGGCCAGGCAGCGCGGGAGGTGCTCGGCGAGATGGGCGTAGTCGTCCGGGGTGTTGTAGAGATGCGCGGACAGCCGCAGGAAGCCGCGGCCGTTCCAGGTGGTGACGGCCGTCGTGCAGCCGGTGTCCGCGAGGATGCGGCGCTGCAGCGCCACCGCCCCGTCCTCGTCGGCGGCCAGCCCCTCGGGCAGCGGCACGAGCCGCATGGCGGGCGCCTCGTTGACCCACACCTCGTCCAGGACGGCATCCAGCGCCTTCGCCACCGTCTCCTGGGCCTGCGCGGCCAGTTCGGTCATGAAGGAGCGCGCCGCGTCCCAGCCGTACCGGTCCTCGACGAACTCCAGCGCGTCCGGCGCCGCCAGCCACGCCGTCAGATCGACGGTGCCCTGCTGGTCGAAGCGGTACGGGAACGGGTACGGCGCGCCCCACGAGTCGGTGAGCGGCCACAGCCGCTGCGCCCGCTCGCCGCGTGCCACCAGGGCCGCCGTACCGCGGGGCGTACAGGGCCACTTGTGCAGATTGCCGACCCAGAAGTCGGCGGCTTCGCCGGACAGTCCCACCGGGTCGGCGAGCATGCCCGGCGCGTGCGCGCCGTCCACCAGCGTGAGGGCGCCGGCCTCCCGCGCGGCGCGGGCGACCCGGTCCACCGGCAGGATCCGCGCGGTCGCCGAGGTGATCTGGTCCACGACGACCAGCGCCGTGTCACCGTCCCCGTCGAGCGCCCCGGCGAAGGCCGCCACCACGGCGTCGTCGTCCGCGTCGAGGGGGACGTGCACCGTACGGACGCTGCCGCCGGCGCGCGCCGCGGCCCGTTCCGCGCCCATGGCGACGGCTCCGTACGTGTGGTCGGACAGCAGGATGCGGGCGCCGCGCGGGAGTTCGAGGCTGCCGAGCACCGTGCTGACGCCCGCGCTGGCGTTGGGCACCAGCGCCAGGGTGTCCTCGGGTACGCGCAGCCAGCCCGCGACGGCGCCGCGCGCGGCGGCGACCCGCTCGGGGAGCCCGCGGAACCAGCTGTCCGGGAAGGCCTCCATCTCCTGCCGCAACGCGTGCTGCCGGGCGAGGACTTCGGCCGGTACGGCGCCGAACGAGCCGTGGTTGAGGTGCCGTACGGAGGGGTCGAGGGCCCAGTGGGAGAGAGTCATCAGTGCACAGCCTCGCCAAGTCATCAGATGAATCCTGCGGCGTTCCGGAGAACCGTAAAGAGGGGAACCCCGTTCTGAACAGGCCCCGCACGTAAAATGCCGGCTACGCGGCGAGAGTCCTTCAGGGCATCGTCTGATGAATTAAGGAGAAAGGGACCGCAGATGGCGGCAACGGACACGGCGGCCGACGGGCTGCGCGCCATGATCGCCGGCGGGGAGCTGGCCCCCGGGCAGCAACTGCCCACCGAACCCGAGCTCTGCGACCGGCTCGGCGTGTCCCGCGGCTCCCTGCGCGAGGCCGTCCGCACCCTCAACGCACTCGGCATGCTGGAGAGCCGGCAGGGCGCCGGTACGTACGTCTCCGCGCTGCGGCCCGGCCAGATGCTGGCCGGCTTCGCCGCGACCGTCGACGTCCTCCCGCTCGACGGCATCCTCGAACTGTTCGCCGTACGCCGCCCGTTGGAGTCCCAGGCCGCCGCGCTCGCCGCGGCCCGCACCGACGACGCGCTCGTCGCCCGGCTGCGCGACCTCCAGGACCGGGTGGCCCGCACCACCTCCGAGGACGAACTGCACGGCCTGGACCGGGAGTTCCACCGCACCGTGTGCGCGGCCTCCGGGAACGAGGCGCTGGCCGCGCTCACCGACGTGCTGCGCTCCCGCGGCCGGGACTACAGCGTCTTCGGCACCGACGACGCGACGGCCGTCCGCACCGCCAGCGACCTCGGCCACGAGGCGCTGATCGCGGCCCTCGCGGCACGCGACCCCGCCGCCGCCTCCGCCGCGATCTCCGCGCACCTCTCCCAGACGGAGGCCTGGCTGCGGAAGCACCACCCCCACCCGGGAGAGTGAGAGGCGCACGGCGCGGGGCGTCCCGTCCGAGCGCCCTGGCGGCGAATGGTCAACACCTCCTACGATGCAGGTCGTTCACGGGGAGGGACACCTAAGTGGCACAGCAAGTGGGGCGCGTCGAGACCGGCGTGGGATGGGTGATCAGGAACCTCGACGCGGTCATCGCGGCCAGTGTCGGCCTGACCGTCGGCCTGATGGACGTCTTCGGCGACGCCGTCAGCGACGACGTCGCCTCCGGGGCGACGCTGCTGGTGCTCAGCGGTCTCGCCATCGGCTCGATCATGGAGCGCATCCGCCGCATGGCCGACATCCGCGAGGCCTCCACCGGCACCAGGGCGGCCCTGGAGGACCTCACCATGGTGCAGTCGCTCTCCGGCGACGCGGTCGCCGAGTCCCTCGCACGGGCGCGGCAGCAGAGCAACAGGTGGGATTTCAAAGGCGGTACGGGCACATACCTGCGGGCCGTCACCCTGCCGGAGCTCGTGGAGAAGGCACGCCAGCAGCGCACCCAGCTCAGCGTGAAGATCGACATCATCAACCCGGGGGACGAGCGCACCTGCGAGGCGTACGCCCGGTTCCGGCAGACCTTCGCGCGGCAGCACAACGCCGGCGTCGCGACCTCCTGGACCAGCGACCGCACCCGCAAGGAGGCGTACGCGACGGTGCTCGCCGCATGCTGGCACCGGCAGCGGCTCCAGACGCTGGAGATCAGCGTGCATCTGTCGTCGGGCGTCCCCACGCTCCGCTTCGACCTGGCCGAAACCGCCCTGATCATCACGCAGGACGACCCCAACCGGGTCAACTTGATGGTGGCCAAGGGCAAGCCGCTCTACGACTACTACGTCACCGAACTCCAGCAGAGCAGAGAGCAGTCCGTACGCCTCGACCTGCGGGACGCGCCCTCGCTCGGCGAGGACCCCACGGCCGATGAGGTACGCACACTCTGCGACAGCCTGGGCATCCCGCTCCCCGCGGCCTTCACCGATCCCGACGTCCGCGAGATCATAGAGAAGGCCCTGCATGCCGAGGACCCCTACCGGAGGTGAGGCGCCCCGGGCGCGGCCCATGGACTACGACGATCTCGCCCACGCCCTCACCCGGACCGGGCGGCACGGCAGCGGCCGGAGCGCGGACTGCCTCGACCCGCGGGCCGCGGCCACGGCCGTGCTGGAGGACATCGCCTGCGGCAAACGGGAGTTACAGGCCGTCCGGCACCCGCTCGGCTTCCTGTGTCTGCCGCTGCTGAGAGACGGCGCGCGCGGAATCTGCATCCACCTCTTCGGCGCGGCCCCCGACGGCGTCCCCGAGGAGGAGCCGGAGGTGTCCATGCACGCGCACAGCTGGGAGCTGCACAGCTACGTGCTCTACGGCCGCGTCGGCAATCTCCCCGTACGGGTGCGGGACGGCGTCGCCGACCCCACCCACCGCATCTACCGGGTGCACAGCGCCCCGGACGGCGAGGACGACATCCTGCCCACGTCCCGGCTCGTGCGGGGAGAGCCGGGCCCCGAACAGATCAGCACCGGCGGCGAGGTCTACACGCTCGCCGCGGGCCGTTTCCACGCCACCGTCGTCCACCGCGAGGCGCCCGCCGCCACACTGGTGCTGGGACGGTCCCTGCCGGGACGGGTGGACCTGGCCCTCGGGCCGCTGCACGGTGGAGGGGGCCGGACGGTGCGGGGGCTGTGCGACAGCGAGCAGACACGCGAGGCCGTGCACGGAGCACTGAGGAGGATCCATGCAGGAGAGCGTGCGTGACCGGAGTGCGGTGGAAGCGGCGTACGCCCGCGAACTGCGGGTGGCCGTCGCCGCGGCCGAGGAGGCCGGAGCCATGCTGCGCGACCGCTTCGGCGCCGCGCTGCACGTCGAGACCAAGGACGACAGCGGCGACGTCGTCACCGACCTCGACCTGGCGGCGGAGAAGCTGATCCTCACCCGGATCCAGGACCACTTCCCGCACGACCGGATCCTCTCCGAGGAGGCCGGCCTTTTCGACGCGGTGGGTGAACGCACCTGGCTCGTCGACCCGTTGGACGGCAGCAACAACGTCGCCATCGGACTGTCCGCGTACGCGGTGGGCATCGGCCTGTGCGTCGGCGGCGACCCCGTGGTCGGCGTCGTCCACGAGCCGCTGACCGGCAGCACCTGGCAGGCGGCGCTCGGACAGGGCGCGTACGGGGGGCCGTTGCGGCTGCCCGGACCGCCCGGCACGGTGCCCCGTTCCGGGCCCGTCCTCGCGTGGACGCAGGGGCACTCCGTACGCGGCACCGACGGCACCGCGGCCGCGCTGCGCGGGGCGCTGGAGCGGGACGCGCGGCGCGTACTCCAGCTGTGGGCGCCGCTGTTGGGCTGGAGCATGCTGGCCCGCGGCACCATCGACGGCTTCGTCGGCTACCGCGCCGAGGGCATCGACCTGCCGGCGGGGGCCCTGCTTGCCGCCGAGGCCGGCGTGGAGTTCCGCACCCTGGACGGGGGGCCGTTCCGGCCCGGGTTCGCGGGGGACGACGCGTTGCGCAGCTTTGTCGCCGCGCGCGGCGACGTGTTGCCGTTTCTGCTGGACCTTGTGGCCGGGGTGCGCTGACCGGTGCGGCTTGCGCTGTGGGTTCGCGCAGTTCCCCGCGCCCCTTATCGGGTCACAGCACCGCCAGCGGGGCCGTCGCGGCGAGGGTGGCCGTTACCGCGAGGATCAGGCCTGTGGTCATGAAGCGCTTCAGGGGGATGGGTGTGCCGTGCCAGCGGCAGCGTTCGAACCACAGCAGTGTCGCCAGGGACGCCCATGGGGTCACCAGGGGGCCGACGTTGGTGCCGACGAGCAGCGCCAGCAGCTGGTCGTGGTTGGCGGCCGGCACCGCGGCCTCGCCGGCGAGATAGACGGGCAGGTTGTTCAGTACGTTCGACAGGCCCGCGCCGACGCCCGCCGAGCGGAGCATGCCGGCGAGTCCGCCGTCCGATCCGACGGCCGAGGTGAGCAGCTGGTGCAGCCCGTTCGCGTTGACGGCCTCCACCACCAGGAACATGCCCGGCACCAGGACCAGCAGCCGCCACGGGATGAGTGACAGCCGCAGATCGCCCCGGCGGCGTACGGCGAAGGCGGCGACCACCAGCAGCGCCGCGGCCGTCGAGGCCGTCCACAGCGGCGCGTCGAGGACGAGGATCGCCAGCAGGAACCCGGCGCAGGCGACGGCGCTCACCCGGAACAGCACCGGATCGGCGGGCCGCAGCGGCTCCGGGGGCACGTACGAGTCCGCGCCGCGCCGCGAGCGCCGCCAGTAGAAGCCCCACAGGCAGGCCATGGTGACGGCGATGGACGCCAGTTGGGGCGCCCACATGGTGGCCGCCATCTCGGCGGGGGAGAGGGCGACCCGGTCGGCGGCCAGCAGGTTCGTCAGGTTGGAGACGGGCAGCAGCAGGCTCGCCGTGTTCGCCAGCCACACCGTCGTCATGGCGAGGGGCACCGCCGCGATCCCCACCCGGCCCGCCAGCGCGAGCATCACGGGGGTCAGCAGGACGGCGGTGGTGTCCAGGTTCAGCGCGATCGTGGTCACCGAGGCGAACAGCACGCACAGCCCGAACAGCGCCGGATAGCTGCCCCGCGCCGTACGCGCCACCCACGTCGCCACGGCGTCGAACACCTCGGCCTTGCCCGTCAGTTCGGCCAGCACGACGACCGTGGCGAGGAACGGCAGCAGCGGCCCGATGCGCTCCATCGCCTCCCCGGCGGGCCCGGTGGGCAGCACGCCCGTGGCCACACAGAGGAGTCCGCAGGCGAGAAGCCCCGCGGCCAGCCAGTCCAGAGGATGCAGATGTCTGACGATGCGCACGGCACACAGGTTCGCACACAGCCGCGCGGAAGACCGCGGAACAGTGCCCTGCGCAGCGGGAACCTCCTACGATGGTGACCATGGCGTACGGCGGGGCACACCAGGACAGCGAAATCCGGGGCGGGGAACGGGACTTGGACTTCTTCATCAGCTATTCGCCCGCCGACGAGCAGTGGGCCTCCTGGATCGCCTGGACCCTGGAGGACGCCGGATACCGCACCGTGCTCCAGGCCTGGGACTTCGTCCCCGGCACCAACTTCATCGACTTCATGGACCGCGGCGTCAGCGACTCCGCCGCCGTCATCGCCGTCCTCTCCCGGCACTACGGCCGCTCCACCTACGGCCGCATGGAGTGGCAGGCCGCCATGCGCGCCTCGCCGGAGGACCCCGAACGGCGGCTGATCACCGTACGGGTCGAGGACATCCCCCTGGAGGGGCTGCTCGCCACCATCACCTACGTCGACCTCGTCGGCGTCACCGACACCGAGGCGGCCCGCGGCATGCTGCTGACGCGCGTCGCGCACGCCGTCGACGGCCGCGCCTTCCCGGAGCAGCAGCCCGGCTACCCCGGCGGGGACGGCGGGGCCGCCGTCCCCAGGCAGCAGTCGTACACGGCGGAGGACCGGGACGAGGAGCGGCGGCTGGGCAGCACCGGCTGGTCCGGACGCCGCAGGCCGGCGCGTGCCCCCGGCTACCCGCGCTCTCCCGAGGGGCAGCGCAGCCAGGACGCGGTGACCGTACTGCACCTCGCCGGGCCCGACTTCGGCCGCGGCAGGGAACCCGACGTGCTGCTGCGGGAGCTGCGCAGCGACCTCATCGAGCTCACCGACGCCGGCGCGCCCGCGCCCGAACTCCTCGTCGTCTCCGGGGACCTGACGGCGTCGGGCAGCCCCCGCGAGTGCGACCAGGCGCTCACCTTCCTCACGGGCCTCCGCTCCCAGCTGGACCTGCCGCCGCAGCGGCTCGTCCTGGTGCCGGGACCGCAGGACGTCAGCCAGGCCGCGAGCCTCGCCTACTTCCACACCTGCGAGGCCGACGAGGTGCCGCCGCAGCCGCCGTACTGGCCCAAGTGGCGGCACTACACCCGGCTGTTCCGCGGCCTGTACGAGGGGCTGGACACCGTCTTCGACAGCGACCAGCCGTGGACGCTGTTCCCCGTGCCCGAGCTGAACACCGTCGTCGCGGGCCTCAACTCCTCGATGGCGTACAGCCACCGGCCCGACGACCAGTACGGCTGGCTCGGCCGGGACCAGACCGCCTGGTTCGCCGACGCGCTGCGCCGGTACGAGGAGGAGGGCTGGCTGCGCATCGGCGCGCTCCGCCACCCGCTCAGCGCACAGCAGCGGCCCGGCGACGCGCCCGGCGGCCCGGGCGGCCTGCGCGACGCCGACACGTTCGCGCGGCTCACCGCGCCGCGGCTGCACATGGTGCTGCACGGCCCCAGCGGCGGACCGCGCACCGACGAGGCCGACTTCGCGCAGGACCGACTGGACTGCCCGGCGGGCGAGCTGGCCCTGTTCGGCTCCGCGGCGCCGGCCCGCGGCCAGCTGCTGCAGGTCACCGCCGACGGCGTCACCCGCTGGACGGGCCGCGGCGAACGCGGCCCCGAGACGTTCCCCGCCACGTGGCGGCGCACCCAGCGTGTCTTCGCGCCCGCGGGGCAGCCCTCGGTGCCCGACGACGTCCCCGACGACAACCGGCCCGTCGAAGCGCCCGAGGAGTCCCTCACCGAACGCGTCAAGGACGTGTGCCGCGCCCGCCAGGACGGCGTGCGGCTGCGCGACGTCGCCCGGCGCACTCCCGACGACATGGCGCAGATCATGGTCACCTGGAGCGACGAGGGCGTCGTACGGCAGCAGCGCATCGCCGTGCACTCCGGCACCCCGGACGACGACGACCTGGACCGCTTCCTCGCCCAGGTGCACGGCACCGACTCCAGTGCCGAGGCGGAACTCGTCCACGAAGGGCCCGCGCCAGGGCGGGAGTTGCGCGAGCGCGCCGCGCGGCGCGGCATCCGGGTGCGCAGTTTCCTGGAGTTCCAGGGCCTCCTCGACCTGCGCGCCTACGTCGCGGCCCAGTCGGAACGGCTCACCGCGGCCGGCCCGTACGCCCCGCACCTCTACCTCCCGCAGCGCTACCGCGACGCCGAACGCCCCGAGGGCGAGGAGCACGACGGCCTCGTCGAGGACCTGCTGGAACTCCTCGCCGCCGACCACGGCCGATTCGCTCTGCTGCTGGGCGACTTCGGCCACGGCAAGACCTTCGCGCTGCGCGAGCTCGCCCGCATCATGCCCGAACGGCTGCCGCACCTGACGCCGCTGCTCATCCCGCTCAACAACCTCGACCGCGCGCACAGCCTCGAAGGGCTCGTCGCCGCACACCTCGCCGGGCACGGCGTGGACACCATCGATCTGCGCGCCCTGCGCTACATGCTCGCCCAGGGCCGCGTCGTGCTGCTCTTCGACGGCTTCGACGAGCTGGTCAACAGGGTCAGTTACGAACGCGCCGCCGACCACCTCCAGGTGCTCCTCGACGCCGCCGTCGACCAGGCGAAGATCGTCGTCAGCAGCCGTACCCAGCACTTCAAGTCCCGCGACCAGATCCTCACCGCACTCGGCGAACGCGTCGGACTGCTGCCCCAGCGCCGGGTGCTGTCCCTCGTCGGCTTCACCCCCGAACGCATCCGCGCCTACCTCGGCAACCGCTACGGCAGCGAGGAACAGGCCGACGAACGCTTCCAGTTGCTGCGCAACATCCCCGACCTGCTCGCCCTGTGCCGCAACCCGCGCCTGCTCAGCTTCGTCGCCGACCTGCGCCAGGAACAGCTGCGCTCCGTCGCCGGCGCGGGCCGCGCCCTCAGCGCGGCCCGGCTGTACGAGGACGTGTTCGCCTCCTGGCTCGCCCACGAGACGGAGCGCGCCCAGGGAGGTCCCGGCGCCGCGCCCGGCCTCGGCCTGGACGAACTGTGGGCCGCCGTCACCGCGTTGGCGCGCCGCATGTGGGAGAGCGGCCGTACCGTACTGCGCCTCGACGAACTCACCGACACCGTCGTCGACACCCTCAGCGACCTCGCCGACAGCCCCCTCTCCACCGACGAGCGGGCCCAGGCCGTCGGCGCCGGCAGCCTCCTCGTCCGCAGCGACGACGGCCTGTTCCAGTTCATCCACGGCTCCGTCGTCGAATGGCTCGTCGCCCGCGAGGCCGCCGCCCAACTGGCCCGCGGCGAACACGGACTGCTCGCAGCGCGTTCCATGAGCGCGCTGGCCGTCGAGTTCTTCTGCGACCTCGCCGACCACGAGCTGTGCACCCGCTGGGTGCAGGCCGTCCTCAACAGCCCGGGCCCCGGCACCAGCGAGTCCGCCCGCGCCAACGCCGTACGCATCATCGACCGGCTGCGGGTGCCGGCCAACGCCGACCTGCGCGCCGCGCAGCTGTCCGGAGAGGACCTGTCCGCACGGGACTTCGCCGGCGTCGACCTCACCGGCGCCGACCTCACCGACGCGAACCTCCAGGGCGCGAACCTCCAGGGCGCGATCCTGCGCGACGCGAAGCTGACCGGGGCGCGCCTCGACAACGCCGACCTGTCCGGCGCCGACCTGTCCGGGGCCGACCTGCGCAGGGCCCGGCTCACCCGCACCGACCTGCGCGGCGTCCAGCTGGAGAACAGCCGCTGGACCCGGGCCGCGCTCATCGACCCCGTGCTCGACGGCGCCACCCGCGCCGCACCCGAACTGCGCACCGCGGCCCTCGCCCCCGGCATGCCCGTGGAGGCCGGCATCCGCCCCTCCGCCGTGGGCGTCAGCTACGGCTTCGACATGCGCACCACCCGGCTGCCCGAACCGGTCTCCTACAGCCCCGACGGTGAACTCCTCGTCGTCGGCAACGAGGACGGCGGCGCCCTCGTCTGCGCCGCCGACACCGGACGCGCGCTGCGCACCCTCCAGGGCCACGACGCGCGCGTGTACGCCGTGAAGGCCCGCGCGCACGTCATCGCCACCGGCGGCGCGGACGGCGTCGTACGGCTGTGGGACCCGGTGTCGGGGGAGAGCCGGCACCGGCTGGAGGTGCACGAGGACGGCGTGTGGCCGATGCAGCTCAGCGACGACGGCACGGTCCTGGCCACCGGCGACGCCGAGGGCCTCGTCACCCTGTGGGACGCCGAGGCGGGCGAGAAGCTGCACCTGCTGCCCGGCCACACCGCCCCCGTGTACGCCGCCGTGTTCAGCCCCGACAGGCGGATCCTGGCCACCGGCGACGCGGCCGCCTCGCTGCGCCTGTGGGACACCCGCACCGGCCACTGCCTGCACGAGATCGGCGGGCACCACGGAGCGGTCTACCGCGTACGGTTCAGCCCGGACGGCACCCTGTTCGCCACCGGCGACCAGGGCCCCGAGGGCAAGGGCACCGTGCGCGTGTGGCGCACCGAGGACGCCACGCTGCTGCACGAGTTCACCGGGCACACCGGCCGCGTCTACACCCTCGACTTCCACCCCGGCGGACGGCTGCTGGTCAGCGGCGACACCGAGGGCGGCGTACGGCTGTGGGACCCGGTCGACGGTGCGGCGGCCGGCACCCCCGAGGGCTGCCAAGGCGCCGTGTACCGGGTGCAGTTCGACTCCGCGGGCCGGCTGCTGGCGGCCTGCGACAGCGACGGCGCGGTCCGCCTGTGGCAGGTGAGCGAGGAGGCCGGCCGGCACACCGTCACCCCGCACGCGCAGCAGCCCGCGCCGCACCGCGGCTCCGCCTGGTCGTGCGCGTTCCGGCCGCACGACGCGCAGTTGGTGACCGTCGGCAACGACGGCGGCGCGCAGGTGTGGGACGTGGACACCGGACAGGGCAAGCGGATCCTGCGCGGCCACGGCCGCCGCGTCAACACCCTCGGCTTCAGCTCCGACGGGGCGCGGCTCGCCGCCAGCGGCAACGACGGCGTGATAAGGCTGTGGGACACCCACAGCTGCCGGCGCACCCGCGAACTCGCGGGCCGCGGCGGCCAGTTGGTGTCCGCCGTGTTCGGACCGGAGGGCCCGCTGCTGGGCACCGCCAGCAACGACGGCGACATCTGCCTGTGGAACGCCGAGACCGGCGACTACATCCGCGAGATCGACGTCGAGACCGAGCACGTGTGGGCCGAGGCGTTCAGCAACGACGGCCGGCTCCTCGCCACCGCCAACGACGACGACACCGTCCGCCTCTGGTACCGCAGCACCGGCGCCCACCTGGCCACCCTCACCCAGCACCGCGGCCGGGTGCGGTCCATCGCGTTCCGCTCCGACAGCCAGGTCCTCGCCACCGGCTGCGACGACAGCCTCGTACGGCTGTGGGACCTGCGCAGCGAGCAGCTCCTCGCCGAACTGGAGGGCCACGAGGACCGGGTGTACTCCGTCGCGTTCGGCCCGCACGACGGCTGGCTGGCCAGCGCCTCCTGGGACGGCAGCGTCCTCGTCTGGGAGAGCGGCGGCCCCGGCGACACCGTACGGCTCGGCCTCGGCGGCCGGCGCCGCGGCAGGCCGCGCCTGCTGCACCGGCTCCGCGCACCCCGCGGACGGCTGTGGACCGCGGCCGCGCACCCCTCGCGGCCGCTGCTCGCCACCGGCGGCGACGACCGTACGGTGCGGCTGTGGGACGTCAGCAACGGCGTGCGCGTCGCGGCGCTCAAGGGGCATGCCAACCGCGTGCTGTCCGTCGCCTTCAGCCCCGACGGCTCGCTGCTCGCCAGCGGCGGCGAGGACGGCACCGTACGGCTGTGGAACATCCCCGCGCGCGGCGAACCCACCCTGCGCGCCACCCTGTTGGGCATGCCGGAGGGCTGGGCCGCGCTCTCGGCGGAGGGCGGCTACAAGTTCGAGGGCGATGTCGCGGGCGAGTTCTGGCACGTCGTCGGCATGGCCCGGTTCGCCCCGGGCGAGCTCGACGACTATCTGCCGGGCGCGCACCGCCTCGCCCTCGACGCCCGGCTCTGACGAGGAGGCGGCGGGGCCGAGCGGCTGTCAACGTACGGGCGCGACACGCTTATTGACGCAAAGTCAAAAGAGCAGCAGGCTCGACCGGTACGCACAGCCACTGCCCCTGCGCGCCCTCTGGAGGGCCCATGAGCGACGAAGCACTGGCTCCACTCCGTGCCGCACTCGGCACCGACCCGCCCCCGTCCTTCGCCACGCTGGGGGAGGAGCACACCCGGCTCCTCGCCGACGCGCTGCGGGCCGAACGCGCGGCCCAGAACGACGGCCTCGGCGAGGCCGCCGAGGCGGCACTGAAACTCGTCCCGGCGCTCGCCCGGGGTCCGGTCCGCAAGATCCTCTTCAAGTGACGGGCCGGTGAATGACGTTGACCACGAAGAACCGGCTCGACGCCGGCACCGACGCGCTCCGCGCCCGCGCCGAGACCCACAAGATCGCCCGGCTGCTCGGCATCGACACCCCCGGACAGCTCGCCTTCCTGCACCCGCTGCCCGCCGACGAACTGCGCCGCTTCCGTGAGCAGACCGTCGCCGCGCTCTTCGACGGCGCGCCCGACATGCTGGAGCGGATCGCCGCCGCGACGAAGCTCGTCCCCGCTGCGGTCGCCGCCGTCATCTCGCAGAAGGCACTCGGACCGCGGCTCGCCGCGGCCGTCGCCGGACGCCTTGACGGCGCCCGTGCCGCCGCCATCATCGAGAAACTCCCGGTGCCCTTCACCGCCGCCTCGTGCGGCCACCTCGACCCGCGCCGCATCCCGGAGATCGTGGACCGGCTGGACGAGGACCTGGTCGTACAGATCGCGGTACGGCTCGCCGAGGACGGCGACTTCCTCACCATGGGCCGGTTCACCGGACATCTGCGGGACGGTGCGCTGCGCCGCATCATCGGGCGGATCAGCGACGAAGCGGTGCTGCGCACCGGCTACTTCATCGACCAGCCGGACCGGATCGACCCGATCCTCGGGCTGCTGGGCGCCGCGCGGCTGGAGTCGCTGATCCGCTCGGCGTCCGACGAGGGGCTGTGGCCGGAGGCGCTCACCGTGCTCGGCATGGCCGGCGCGGAGCGCCGCGCCGAGGTCCTCGTGCTGCCGCCGCTGCGGGACGCGGACGTACTGGCCGGTGCCGTGCGCGCGGCCGTGGACGCCGGACTGTGGGGCGCGTTCCTGCCGCTGGTGGACGAGCTGCCGGAGGAGTCCCGCACGGCCGTCGCCGCCGCGGCGGGCGAACTCCCCGACGCGGAGCTGGAGTCGATGGCCGAGGAGACGGGGGAGCGGGACCTGTGGGACGCGGTCCTCCCGCTGGTCGAGCTGATGGACGATGCCGCGAAGGAGCGGATCCTCGCGCTGCCCGCTTTCCGGGAACAGCAGGGCGCGCCGGGCTGACGCGGCCCGCCGCGGGCGGGAGCGGAGAGGCGGAGGGGGTGCGCGGAACGGATCCGCGCACCCCCTCCGGCTGTCCCGGCTCGACTGTCTGCCCGGCCCCGCTGGCTGTTCCGGGCGTGAAAAGTGTAGGTTACATCTATGTTTCCGCGTGCTCAGGACGCCCCGGTGAAGGATCCCCCGGCGACACAGCCCCAGGAGAAGGAGCGGCCCGGCGCCCCGGCCGGCGGCTCGTGGCGGCAGCGGCAGCCCGGCCGTTTCGCCCTCGAAACGCTCCGCGGCATCGCCCAGGTCGACTTCATGCCGAACGCGCTGAGCGGCCTCTTCTTCGTCGCGGCCCTCTTCGCCGCCGGCTGGCAGTACGGCGTGGCCGGCCTCCTCGGCGCCGCCCTCGGCACCGGCACCGCCTACGCGCTCGGCGTCGACCGCGGCCGCGTCGGCTCCGGACTCGAAGGCTTCAACGGCTGCCTCGTCGCCGTCACCTTCACCTTCTACTTCGGCGCCGCGCACCCCTCCACCTGGCTCCTGGCGGCCGGCGGCTCCGTGGTCGTCTCCATCGTCACCGGCGCCCTGGTGAACGTGCTCGGCACGTGGCAACTCCCCACCCTCACCCTGCCGTTCTGCCTCGTCGCCGCCGCCACGACCATCGCGGCCCCCGGCTTCCAGCGCGTCTGGCACCCCTCCGACGGGGCCCCGCCCGCGCTGCCCCACCCCGCCTCCGGCGGCGCCGCGCTCGGCTTCGGCGACCTGTGGCACGCGTTCTTCGCGAACATCGGCCAGATCTTCCTCATGCCCCAGTGGTACGTGGGGCTGCTCTTCCTCGCCGGCATCTTCGCCGCCGACCGCGCCGCCGGCCTCCTCGCCTGCCTCGGCAGCGTCCTCGGCACGGCCACCGCGTGGGCGCTCGGATCGCCCGCGCAGGACATCACCCAGGGGCTGATGGGCTACAACGCCGTCCTCGTCACCATGGCGCTCGGCTGCGTCTTCCTCGCCCTCGGCCGCGGGTCCGTCGCGTACGCCTGTGTCGGCGCCGTCGCCGCGACGGCCCTGACCGCCGCGGCGGGCAACCTCTTCGCGCCCGTCGGCGGGCACACCTTCACCTGGCCCTTCGTCGTCACCGCGCTGGTCTTCCTCGGCGCCGTCGACTCCTTCCCCCGCCTCCGCAGGGCCTGAGCGCCCCCGGGCCGCCGCCCGCGACGGCCGGATCACCCCTCGCCGACGTGCGAGATCCGGTCGTCGCCCAGGCGCTCCTGCACGTCCCGCAGCAGGATCCCCAGCAGCCCGGCCAGCTGCTCCTGCTGCGCGTCCGAGAGGCCGTCCGTCAACTCGGCCTCCCGGCCCAGCACTTGATCCACGGTCTCCTCGACCAGCGCGTGCCCGGCCTCCGTGAGCGCGACCAGGACCGAGCGCGGCCGCCCCTCCCCGGCGCGCCGTGCGACCAGCCCCGCCTGTTCGGCGCGCGCCACCCGCTGGGACACCGCGCCGGCACTGACCAGGGACCGGCGCCCCAGCTCCCGGGTGGTCAGCTCGTACGGGGCGCCGCCGCGGCGCAGCACGCTCAGCAGATCGAGGGTCGCGCTGTCCACGCCGGCCTCGGCCAGTACGCGGCGCCGGTCGTCACCCAGCAGCTTCGCCAACTGCCAGATGGGCGTGACGATGCCGATCGAGGACACGGGCGTACCCGGCCGCTCCCGCTCCCACGCCGCGGCGATCTGGCCGGATACGCGCGCCGCTTCCAGGCGAATCCGGCGGCGAACCTGCTCAGTGCGGCACTCACCACCCACGCCGTACGGGACCGGCTCGCGTACGGCGGGGCCGTCGTGCAGATCGGATCCATCGCCGCCGACAGGGGCAACGGCTCCTACGGGGCGGCCAAGGCGGGGCTCGCGGCCTGGAACGCGGGGCCGGCGAGCGAGCTCGGGCCACACGGCGTCACGGCCAACGTCGTCTCGCCGGGCGCCCGGCACGTCACGGGTCAGGTGGTGAACGTCAACGGCGGGGCGGGCCGTACGCGTTGAGCTGTGGCGGGTGGGGCGCGGGTGGGGACCGCGCCCCGGCCGGAGGCCGTACCGCTAGTCGATACCGCGGCGGATGTGCGCTTCCGCTCCTGCTCCGTCGTCCTCCTCGACACCGGCGAGCAGCCAGTGCGGGGCGTCGTGCACCGGTACGAGAACGGGCGCCGGCGGGGACGCCGGCGGCAGGGTCGCCTCGTAGGCGGCGGTGTCGGGCGCCGGCGGTGGTGCCGCGGCAATGGTCATCGGGCGTCAACTCCCTCAGCAGGGGTCGGGATCGCGTATGCCGATTGTGGCGCCGAGTGCCCCGATCCGCAGCAGAACACCGCATAAAACCGCGCTAATGAGCCACCCCTGCGCTCAGGTGTGCAGTTAAGGCAACCCTGAACGGGCAGGGGAGGGGCGGGTGTTGAGGAGGAGGCGCGGGTGATCCCGTGCGGTGCGCGGGAGTTCGTCCCGTCCCCGGATGCGCCCCCTGTGCGCTCGCCGGACCCGTCCACCGCCGGAACCGCGAGCGCGCCACCCCGCCCGGGCCGGGCGACGGGTGGCGCGCATACGGATTCCGGCGTACGAGGTGCGTACGGCCGCGCGTGCTACTCCGCGAGCCGGGCCGGGAAGCCGCCCGTGGCGAGAGGCCCCCAGCGGCGCGGAGTGACGCGGATCAGGGACTTGCCCTGCTTCAGCATCGCGGCGCGGTACTCGTCCCAGTCCGGGTGTTCGCCCGAGATGCAGCGGAAGTACTCGACCAGCGGCTCGACGGAGTCGGGTGCGTCGAGCACTTCGGCGTCGCCGTCGATCTGCACCCACGGACCGTTCCATTCGTCCGAGAGCACGACGAGGCTGACGCGTGAAGTGCGGCGCGCGTTGCGGGTCTTGGCGCGCTCCGGGTAGGTCGACATGACGATGCGGCCCGCGTCGTCCACTCCGCAGGTGAGCGGGGACGCCTGAGGTGATCCGTCGGTTCGCTCGGTGATCAGCAGGGCGCGGTGCCGCGGGCGTACGAACTCGAGCAGACCGTCGAGTTCGACGCGGGTGTTGGTGGCGATGGAAGGACTCATACCGGAAAACGTACGTCAGGCGGCCGGGGCGGCGGCGCCTCAGTCGATCGAGCGCCAGATGTGCGGCTCGCGCTCGGTGCTGTCGTCCTCCTCCGTCCCGGCGAGCTGCAGCAGAGGTGCGTCGGTGAACAGGCCCAGGTAGCGGTCCTCGTCCAGGACGGGACGTTCGGGGGCGGGTGCGATGGCACTCATGAGGTGTCAACTCCCTTGTCGTTGGGGATGAGTACCAGGATTCTTGCGTGCTGCAACGGTCCTTCGCAGCACGGTGATCAAGATCGGCACGCCGTGCATTACGTATGCCCAGGTCACGACGGTGCGAGTGATCAAAACTGGCACCCGGGGTCGCCACTCGGGTGACATCTGAGCGCCCCCGCGCACACCCGAGGGGTCCTCCGGGGCCGGCTCAGGTGTCGCAGTCGAGGACCGTGCGGCACAGCCCGCAGCGCGCCCGCACCCGGCCCCGTACCGGAACCCGCAGATGCTGATGGCACACCGGGCAGGCGAAACGCACATGCAGCGGCGAACGCGTCTCGAAGACGTACGCGCCCGACGCCGGCCGCGCCCGCGTCCCCTCCTGCACCGCACGCCGCCGGTCCCGCGCGTAGCGGCGGCGCTCCGTCCAGCCCGCCGCCGCCAGCGGCGGCCGCGCCTCGTCCCGCAGCGCCAGCGCCCGCCCCGCCGTGTACGCCTCGTACGCCTGCGGGCTCGTGAACCACACCGCCGGATCCTCGTCGAACAGCCGGGCCCGCTTGGCCAGTACGTACCCGAACTCCTCCGGCGTGAGATAGCCCAGCTTCTGCGACGACACCGCGTCCTGCCGGAACGCGTCCAGCAGCAGCCAGCCCGCCCCCAGATACGTCGTCGCCGTGTCCGTGAGGATCTCGTTGTCCCGGGTGCCGGGGAACGACAGATCCAGCCGGTGCAGCCAGACGTGCATCACCTCGTGCGCGAGCGCCGCGCCGATGTCCCGGCGGTGCGTCTTGAAACGGGAGTTGAGCTCGATGAAATACTCCGGACCCGCCGCCAGCTCGATGTGCGCGGCATGCCGCATCTCCCGGAAACTCACGATCATCCGCGCCTCCGGAAGCCGCAGATGCGACACCATCGCCCCCGCGACACGCTGCGCGCCCAGATACAGATCCTCGTCCTCGGCGAACGCCACATCGGCCGGCGCGACACTCGCCCCGTACCCGGCCAGCGCCTCCGGGGACAGCCGCCGGTAGAGCGCCGTCACGGCCGACCGGACGGTCTCCAGATGAGGGAAACCGCGCTCCACGGAGTCGCGTTCACCACCGACAGCAGTCATACCCGCACCCCCTGACGCCACTGTACGGCGACGGCATGCCCGCCGGTCAGCCCTTGTGCGCCGGACACACCGGTGCGCCGCGCACAGCCCATGCGGCAGCATGGCCCGCATGTCCGTACTGATGCGCGCGGAAGCGCAGACCCGAGCCCGGCACCTCGACGTACAGCGCTACGACATCGGCCTCGACCTCACCCTCGGCGACGAGGTGTTCGGCTCGGTGACGACGATCCGGTTCGAGGTGCGCGAGGACGACACGGACACCTTCGCCGAAGTACGGCCCGCGCGCGTACGGCGCCTCCTCCTCGACGGCACGGACCTCGACCCCGAAGCCGTCATCGAGGGACGCCTCGCCCTGCGCGGCCTCACCGCAGGACCGCACGAACTCACCGTCGACGCGGAAATGCGCTACTCGCGCGTCGGCGAGGGCATGCACCGGTTCACCGACCCCGCCGACGGCCGCTCCTACGTCTACACCCAGTGCTGCATGGCCGACGCCCCGCTCGTCTTCGCCTGCTTCGACCAGCCCGACCTGAAGGCCGTCTTCCGCGTCGCCGTGACCGCACCCCACGACTGGACGGTCCTCGGCAACGGCACCGCCGTGCACGACGGCGACGGACGCTGGGTGTGCGCCGACACCCCACCCATCAGCACCTACCTGATGGCCGTGGCCGCCGGGCCGTACCACTCCGTGCGCACCGAACACGCCGGACTGCCCTTCGGACTGCACGTACGCCAGTCCCTCGCCGCACACCTGGACGCCGACGCGCCGGAACTGCTCGACCTCACCCGCCGCTGCTTCGACCGCTACCACGAGATCTTCGACGAGCCGTACCCCTTCGACTCCTACGACCAGGCCTTCGTACCGGAGTTCAACGCGGGCGCCATGGAGAACCCCGGACTGGTCACCTTCCGGGACGAGTTCATCCACCGCTCCGCCGTCACGGACACCGAACGGCAGACACGCGGCATGGTCATCGCCCACGAAATGGCCCACATGTGGTTCGGCGACCTCGTCACCCTGCGCTGGTGGGACGACATCTGGCTGAACGAGTCGTTCGCCGAGTACATGGGCTACCAGACACTCGCCGAAGCCACCCGCTTCACCGACACCTGGACCGACTTCGCCGTCTCCCGCAAGAGCTGGGGCTACGACGCCGACCAGCGCCCCTCCACCCACCCCGTCGCCCCCGACCCCGACGCCGTCCCCGACACGGCCGCCGCGCGCCTCAACTTCGACGGCATCTCGTACGCCAAGGGCGCCTCCGCACTGCGGCAACTCGTCGTCTGGCTGGGCGAGAAGGACTTCCTCGCCGGCATCAACGAACACTTCGCACGCCACCGTTTCGCCAACGCGACACTGGAGGACTTCCTCGACTCACTGGCCCACGTGTCCGAACGCGACGTACACGCATGGGCCCGCCAGTGGCTCCGCACGACCGGCGTCGACACACTGACCCCGCACCTCGACGAAACCGAAGGCCAGTGGTCCGCCGACGTACAGCACTCCGGCAGCAGGCCCCACCGCCTCGCCGTCGGCCTGTACGACCTCACCGACAGCGGCACACTCGAACTCCGGGAACGGCTGGAACGCGACGTACCGCACGACCGCGGACAGCTGTCCTTCGTCGCCGAAGGCACCCGCCCCTCCCTGGTACTCCTGAACGACGGCGACCTGTCGTACGCCAAAGTCCGCCTGGACGACGTCTCCTGGCAGACCGTCCGCACCTCCCTGTCCGCACTGCCCGACCCGCTCTCCCGCGCACTCGTGTGGAACGCCGCCCGCGACATGGTGCGCGACGGCGAACTGCCCGCCGCCGAATACCTCGCCGCCGTACGGGACCACCTGCCGCACGAGACCGACAACGCCATCGTCGCCGCGGTCCTCACCTTCGCCCGCGCACAGGCCGCCGACCGCTACACACCCGCCGGCCACCGCGACGCCGCACTGGAACTGCTCGGACAGACCTGCCACGACCTGCTGACCACCGACAGCGACGACACGACGGGCCTGCGCCTCACCGCCGTACGGCACTTCGTGGACAACGCCGTCCGGCCCGGCACCCTCCTCCAGTGGTGGGCCGACGGCGCCGTACCCGGCGGACCCGCACTCGACGCCGAACTGCGCTGGCGGCTGCTGCTGCGGCTGTGCGTCCTCGGCGCCGCGGGCGAGGCCGAGATCGACGCCGCCGCCGCGGACGACCCCAGCGCCACAGGACGCGAAGGAGCAGCCCGCGCGCGGGCCGCACTCCCCGACGCCACGGCCAAGCACGCCGCATGGGACGCCATGTTCGGCCCCAGGGCGGAAACCGAAGCACTCTCCAACCACGAATTCCGGGCCACCGCACAGGGCTTCTGGCAGCCCGAACAGGCCGGACTGCTCGACGAATTCGCCGCACGGTACTTCGACGACGCCGTCGCACTGGCCGAACGGCGCGGCGCCTCCGTCGCGGAGAGCGCCGGACGGTGGGCGTTCCCCTGGACCTCCGTGGACACCGCCACCCTGCGCCGCGGCGAGGACTGCCTCACCCGCCGCGAACCCGTACCCGCACTCCGCCGGCCCCTCGCCGACCAACTCGACGACCTGCGCCGCGTCCTGCGCGCCCGCGGCGAGGACCCCGACGGCACCGACCGCACGGACACCGGCGCGTCCCCGGCCGGAGCGAGCCCGGCCGGCACCGCGAACGGCACGGAAAGGGCCAACAGCACCACCGGCAGCGGCGCCACGGCAGAACAAGCCACCGTCCTCCCTTCGGGCGAATAAGTCAGGAGATCAGGGCAGTTGGCCTCGGAGGACCCATAGGTTAGGCGGGCCTAACCCACCCGACCTCTGCCGGTCCCTGCGAAAGAAGTACCCGCGCATGCCTCCGTTCGCCGACGACCCGCACCAGCTCGCGGGCGGCACCGAAGGGGCCGCCGCGCTGCGGCCGTTGACCGACACCGTGCTCGCCGCGCTCACCGACGGCGCCGGCCGGCGCGGCGGCCCGCTGCCCGCCGGCGGCCCCGCACACGTCGCCACCCGAGCCGCCGCCGTCTGCGACGACCGCGTCCCCGAACACGGCACCGGACCCGAAGCCGCCCTCCGCGACCTCGTCGGACTCCTCGCCGAAGGCGCCGCCGACCCCGCCGACCCGCTCTGCGCCGCCCACCTGCACTGCCCACCACTCGCCCTCGCCACCGCCGCCGACCTCGCCGCCAGTGCCGTCAACCCGTCCATGGACTCCTGGGACCAGGCCCCCGCCGCCTCCGAACTCGAAGAGCGCACCTGCCGCGCCCTCGCCACCCTCGTCTACGGCGAACAGCGCCACCGCACCCCCGACGCCCTCGTCACCACCGGCGGCACCGAATCCAACCAGCTCGCCGTCCTCCTCGCCCGCGAAGCCTGCGGCCCCCGCCTCCGCGTCGTCTGCGGAGCCAACGCCCACCACAGCGTCCACCGCGCCGCCTGGCTCCTCGGCCTCCCCGCACCCCGCACCGTGCCCACCCCGCACGGCATCCTCGAACCGGGCCCCCTCGCCGAAGCCCTCGCCGGCCTGGACACCCCCGCCCTCGTCGTCGCCACCGCCGGCACCACCGACACCGGAGCCATCGACCCCCTGCCCGAACTCGCCGCCGTCGCCCGGCAGTACGCCGCCACCCTGCACGCCGACGCCGCCTACGGCGGCCCCCTCCTCTTCAGCGACCGCCTCGCCCCCCGCCTCGACGGACTCCGCCTCGCCGACAGCGTCACCTTCGACCTGCACAAACTCGGCTGGCAACCGGTCGCCGCCGGACTCTTCGCCGTCCCCGACCGCCGCGCCCTCACCCCCCTCGACCACCGCGCCGACTACCTCAACGCCGACGACGACACCGAAGCCGGCCTCCCCGACCTGCTCGGCCGCTCCCTGCGCACCACCCGCCGCCCCGACATCCTCAAAATCGCCGTCACCCTCCGCGCCCTCGGCCGCCAAGGGCTCGCCGCCCTCGTCGAGCAGACCGTCGAAGCCGCCGAACACCTCGCCGCCACCCTCGAAGCCGACCCCCGCTTCGAACTCCGCTCGGCCCCCACCCTCTCCACCGTCCTCTTCCGCCCCGCCGGCACAGGAGACGGCGCCGTCGCCGCCGTACGCCGCCGCCTGCTCAACGAAGGCCGCGCCGTCCTCGGCCGCGCCGAAGCCGACGGCCGCCTCTGGCTCAAGGCCACCCTCCTCAACCCCCGCGTCCGCGCAGGCGACTTCGCGGGCCTCCTCAAGCTCGTCCACGACGCCGCCCTGGAAGGAACCCCCGCACGATGACGGCACCCGCCGCGCCCACCGCACCCCGCGACCCCCGGGCCTCCGCACCGCCGCTCGACATCGCCGGGATCGGCATCGGACCGGCCAACCTGTCACTCGCCGCCCTCGCCCACGGCGTACCGGGACTGCGCACCGCCCTCTTCGACCAGCGCCCCGACTTCCGCTGGCACCCCGGCCTGCTCATCGAGGGCGCCACCCTCCAAGTGCCCTTCCTCGCCGACCTCGTCACCCTCGCCGACCCCGCCAGCCCCTGGTCCTTCCTCAGCTACCTCCGCGACCGGGAACGGCTGTTCCCCTTCTACTTCGCCGAGCGCTTCCACATCGAACGCGCCGAGTACGACACGTACTGCCGCTGGGTCAGCGACGGACTCGCCGACCACGCCCGCGAAACCCCCGGCACAGGACCGCACTTCGGCCACCAGGTCGACGCCGTCCGCTGGAACCCCGAACGCGCCCTCTTCGAGGTCGACTTCACCCAGGTCGACCCCCACGGCGAAGCCGAGGCCCTCGGCCGCTCCCACACCCGCAACCTCGTCCTCGGCGTCGGCACCGCACCGCACATCCCCGAACCGCTGCGCCCCCTCGCCGCCACCCCCGCCGTCCCCGTCCTCCACTCCGCCGAATACCTCGACCACAGGGAACGGCTCCTCGCCGCCGGCCACGTCACCGTCGTCGGCTCCGGCCAGTCCGGCGCCGAAGTCTTCCTCGACCTGCTGCGCCACCGCCCCAAGGGCCGCGAGGGGCTGCACTGGATCACCCGCTCCGGCGCCTTCGCGCCCATGGAGTACAGCAAGCTCGGCCTGGAGCACTTCACCCCCGACTACACCCGCTACTTCCACGGCCTGCCCGAACAGGTCCGGGACCGCCTCGTGCCGCAGCAGTGGCAGCTGCACAAGGCCGTCGACCACGGCACCCTCGCCGAGATCCACGACGAGCTCTACCACCGCACCCTCGACGGCGGCTGGCCCGACGCCGTCCTCACCCCCGGCGTCGCCGTCCGCACCGCGGGCCGGATCGGCGCCTCCCAGCTGGAACTCCACCTCGAACACGCCGAACAGAACGAACGCACCCGGCTGACCACCGACGCCGTCGTCCTCGCCACCGGATACCGGGAGCGGCCGCTCGACGGCATGCTCGCCGCACTCGACCCGTACATCCGGCGCGACGCCTCCGAGCGGCTCCGGGTGGACGGTTCGTACCGGCTGACGATGGACCCGTCCGTCACCGGCAGCGTGTTCGTGCAGAACGCCGAACGGCACACGCACGGCGTGGGCGCACCCGACCTCGGCCTCGCCGCCCACCGCAGCGCGACGATCCTCAACGCGCTCACGGGGGAGGAGCACTTCCCGCTGCCCTCGCGCACGGCGTTCACCTCGTTCGGGCTGCGGCCCTCGGGCGCCGGAACGGCGGAAGTGGCCCGTTCCGAGATCAGGCCGCTGCATACAAACTGAATCTTTCGATAAACCGGATCCGCTCATCAGAGCAGAGCCTCGCGCAATTTATAAGTTGTCAACGGCCTTTTCCTTGATGGCCGTTGGATTGTCACCGGACCCGTGTTCTCTACCCATCGGTAAGTCGTAGGCTCGGAGACATGCGCCGCGCAAAGATCGTCAGCACTCTCGGGCCCGCAACCCACTCGTACGAGCAGATCAAAGCGCTCGTCGACGCCGGTATGGACGTGGCCCGGTTCAATATGAGCCACGGTACGCACGCCGAACACGAGGAGCGTTTCCACCACGTCAGGGGAGCTGCGGAGGAAACCGGCCGCAGCGTCGGCATTCTCGCGGATCTTCAAGGCCCGAAGATCCGCCTGGGCCGATTCCGCGAAGGCCCGGTGCTTCTCGAAACCGGTGACGAATTCGCCATCACCGTGGAGCACTTGCCCGAAGGCGGCGACCGCACCCGCTGCGGCACCACCTACGACGGCCTCGCCGGCGACGTCACACCCGGCGAACGGATCCTCGTCGACGACGGCCGCGTCACCCTGGAAGTACGCTCCGTCGAAGGCCCCGTCGTGCACACCGAGGTCATCGAGGGCGGCATGGTCTCCGACCACAAGGGCCTCAACCTGCCCGGCGTCGCCGTGTCCGTGCCCGCGCTCTCCGAGAAGGACGTCGACGATCTGCGCTGGGCGCTGCGCAGCGGCGCCGACGTGATCGCCCTGTCCTTCGTCCGCAGCGGCCACGACGTGAAGGAAGTGCACCGCATCATGGGCGAGGAAGGCGTCCGCCTCCCCGTCATCGCCAAACTCGAAAAGCCCCAGGCCGTACAGCAACTGGAATCGATCATCGACGCGTTCGACGGCATCATGGTCGCGCGCGGCGACCTCGGCGTCGAAATGCCGCTGGAAACCGTGCCGTTGGTGCAGAAGCGCGCCATCAAACTGTGCCGGCGGAACGCCAAACCGGTCATCGTCGCCACCCAGATGCTCGACTCGATGATCGACGCCTCCCGGCCCACCCGCGCCGAAGCCTCCGACGTCGCCAACGCCGTCATGGACGGCACCGACGCCGTGATGCTCTCCGGCGAGACCAGCGTCGGCAAATACCCCATCGAGACGGTCCGCACCATGAGCCGCATCGTGGAGGCAGCCGAGGAGGACGTCCTCGCCAAGGGACTCCCCGCCCTCACCGAGAGCAGCAAGCCCCGCACCCAGGGCGGCGCCGTCGCCCGCGCCGCCGCCGAGATGGGCGACTTCCTCGGCGCCAAGTTCCTCGTCGCCTTCACCCAGTCCGGCGACACCGTGCGCCGCCTCTCGCGCTACCGCTCACCCATCCCCGTCCTGGCCTTCACCCCCGACCAGGCCACCCGCGCCCAGCTCAACCTCAGCTGGGGCGTCGAGACCTTCCTCGGCCCCACCGTCCAGACCACCGACGAAATGGTGAACCAGGTCGACGAACAGCTCCTGAAGCTCGGCCGCTGCGACAAGGGCGACCTCGTCGTCATCACCGCCGGCTCACCCCCCGGCGTCCCCGGCTCCACCAACCTCGTCCGCATCCACCACATCGGCGAAGACGACGCCCCCCACACGTAGTCGCGCGGGGTGCACCCCCGCGAGGTGTGGGCACGCGGTCCGCCAAGGGGCGGAACGGGTGGGCACACCGGACCGCCGGCCGCGCAGGGAACGCACCCCGCACCCAGCGCATGCGCCCCTCACACCCCGGTGCCGCCCACCGCCTCGCTCTTGATGGTCTCGTGATGCCGGATCACCTCGGCGATAATGAAGTTCAGCAGCTTCTCCGCGAAAGCGGGATCCAGCTTCGCGCTCAACGCCAACTCCCGCAGCCGCTCGATCTGCCGCGCCTCCCGCGCCGGATCCGCCGGCGGCAGCTCGTGCTCCGCCTTCAGCCGGCCCACCCGCTGCGTGCACTTGAACCGCTCGGCGAGCATGTGCACCACCGCCGCGTCGATGTTGTCGATGCTGTCCCGGAGCGCCCCCAACTCCTCCCGCACCGACTCCTCCACGCCGTCCATCCCGCTCTTCGCTGCCATGCTGCCGTTCCCGTCACCCTGATCGCCGATTCACACAACAGCCCGCCGTCCCCGAAGGCGGGCCACCACGAACCCTATGACGCGCTCTCCCCGAACGAATCGACCAGGCGCCCCGACACCGGCCCGATCACCGGCGGATCCTCCGGATCCGGCACCCGCCCGCTCCAGCCACCCGGCACCGAACGCGCCTGCTGATCCCGGAAACGCACCGGCGGCGCCCCCACCCGCCGCGTGAACAGCCGCGAAAAATACGCCGGATCGTCATACCCCACCCGCCGCGCCACCGCCGACACCGGCAGATCCGTCGCCGCCAGCAGCTCCTTCGCCCGCCCCAGCCGGATCCCCAGCAGGAAATCCTTCGGACTGCACCCCGCACTCCGCCGCACCGCCGCACGCAACGACGCCGCCGTCATCCCCAGCCGCGCCGCATGCTCCGCCACCGACAACGGCACAAACGCCTCACGCGCCAACGCCTGCAACACCGGCGCACCCCCGGCCGTCGTATCCACCCGGGCCCGCCGCAACGCCACCAGCAACTCGTGCACCGCAGCCGCCGATTCGATCTCCAGCAGCGGATTCCCCTGCCGCGCCGCCCGCGCTATCCGCCCGATCGCCGCCCGCGCGGCCCCCGTGTCCCCCAACGGCACCACCGGCCGCTCCGGCTCCACACACCCCAACTCCGTGTACGCCGCCACCGCCGACCCCGTGAAACACACGAAACTCTCATCCCACCCGCACCCCGGATCCGGCCCGTAGTGATGCTCCGTCCCCGGCGTCAGCCACAACAACGCCGGCGCCCGCACCTCCAGCACCCGCCTGTCCGCACCCCGGAACCAGCCGTGCCCCGCACTCACCACCACCGCCACATGGTGATCCAGCGTCCGCGGACCCACCGGCGGCAACACCCCGTACTGCAACCCCACACCCAGACACACCAGCCCCAGCCGATGATGCACAGGCCCCGGCGAGAAATACCGCATCCACGTCCGATACCCCGCACCCTCCGCGCTGCCGGCCGGTGCCACGGGTCTGTTGGGCTCCTGCAACCGTCCGCTCCCTGCTCCCCGGGTGCCGCTGACGCCGTGACGCCGACGCTGACATGTCCGCGAGGAGCAGGGTACGAGGTCTACTCCACTTCGGTCACCGGTCCACCTCGGTCACCGTGAAGGAATCGAGAACGAACTCCGCCTTGCCGTCATCGCCCGTCTTCCGCAACCCCACCCACACATCGCCACCGGCCGGAGCCGTGAACTCGTAACGGTGCTCCGCCAGATCATGCGCCACCGGCAACGCCGTACGCTCCAGCTCCCGCGCCTCCGGATCATCCACCGCCGTCACCCAGGCGTACTGCCCGGCCGCCTCGTTCACGTACCGGAAGCGCACCTCATACCGCCGGCCCGGCCGGAAACGCACCGCATGCGGCACCGTCCGGTACACCAACCCCGCATTCTCCCCACGGGACTTCAGCGACTCCGAACCCTCCAGCACATCGTCCACCGCCTTCCCGTTCCACCCCCGCTGCGTGAACGGAGCATGCCGCTGCGCGACATGCGTCCGCGGATCGTTCGCCTTCCCCGCGTCACCCTTCACGAACGGCCCCCACCCCTGCGGCACATGCTCGAACTCCTCATGGACCAGGGCCTTTCCCGCGTCGGGACGCCGCGCCGCCACCACCCGAACGTTGTCGAACCGGACCCGCGCCGCACCCTTCCCCGCGCCCAACGTCAACGTCACCGCACCACCCGCCTCCGGCACCGTGAAATACGTGAACATCCGCTGGAACCGCGAACCGTGCTTACGGTCCGCCGCCACGTAGTTCACCGCCGTCGACACATCCGTCCAGTTCGACGCCGCCACCCCGTCCGCCGTCCGCACCGACAACTCCGCACGCCGCCGCTCACCCGCCTTCACCCCCACCTCCACCTGCACCGACGCCACATACTCACCCGGCGCCAGCCGCCCCAGCCGCTGACTCACCGCCGCCTCACCCGCACCCGCCACCACCAACTCCGGGTCACCCAGCGCGTTCTCCCGCACCTCCGCACGCCCCCGCACCCGCCACGCAGCGAGCGACCCCGACAAGAACGCCGGATCCGACACCGGCGTCCCCTCACCCCAACCCGGCCACCCCTGCGCCGGCTGCGCCGCCCGGAACACCACATACGGCTGCCTCGCCCGCGCCGACAACGACACCTCACCACCCCGCACCGGCACCTCGACCGGCTCCACCCGCCCCGTCGGCGTCAACCGGTACACCACCACCGACCGCGCACCCGCCCAGCCCCGCGGCAACCGCCAACTGCTGCGCCCACCCCGCGCATTCCAGTGATACAGCTTCTCCGGATCCGCCGCCTTCCGCGGCTCCCACGGCAACAGATACGCGTCGCCGTCCAGCACCACCCGACCGTCCGTGGTGATCCGCCGCACCCCGCCCGCATCCGACACCGACGTCCCCGGACCACCCGAAAACGCCACCTCGTGCTCCGCCCACGACTTCACCGGCCACGCCTGCAGATACTTCGCCGGCAGACTCTCCGACCAGATCAACTCGTAGAAAGCGTGCCAGTCCGTCTTCCCGACCCAGCCCTCATAATTCCCCGTCCGCGGAATCCCCAACAACGACGGCCACTTGTCCGCGAACACATCCTTCTGATGATTCCGGATGAACCGGATCAACCGCGAATTGATCCCCCGCGAGGAATCAGGACCGTAATCCGTCTCCGTCGCCCAGTGCGACCACACCGACGACCGCTCGAACCCGTGCCCCCACTCCGTCGTCACCCGCCAGCCCTGCGCCCGCAACTCCCGCTGCAACCGGTCCGACGTCCACCCCGACTCCCTGAACACATCGATATACAACGAGTTCAGACCCCCGCCCGTCTCCTCCCGCAGATCCCGGAACCGCCGCACCACATCACCCGACACCAGATCCCGCCGCTGATCGATCCGGTACGACTGATCCAGCCAGTCCCACTGCTCATCCTTCTCATCGACCAACTCCGCGGAGAACGCGTTCGCCACCGGATACGACTCCGTACAGTTCACATGCACACCGAAGTCGACATTCCACGACTTCCCGGCGCGCAACAACGTGTTCAGATCCGCCAGACCCCCGGCCCGCCGGTTGTAATTCCCCGCATAATCCGGATGCGCCGAATCATGTCCTTCCGACTGATACCCCTTCAACAACGCATACTGCCGCAGCCCGTCCGTCGCCAGAGAAACCCGCTTCACCTCGTCCAGCGTCGCCAGAAACGGATTCGTCGCCTGACTCGCGAAGTTGAACGGAATATGCGGCACCACCCGCAGATGCTGATCGTCCGCACCCAGCGGCACCACCATGATGTCCCGCATCGCGATCGCCGCGTCCTGCCAGTCGACCCGGCCGTCCCCGTTCCGGTCCCGCGTCACCACCACCGTCGCGTACGGCAACGGCTCCGTATCCCCCTCCGCCGCCGTCGCCGCACGATACGTCCACTGACCGCAGCACAACCGCGCCGTACGCCGCCCCGCACCGTCAGCGCGCACCTGCCGCCACAGCCGCCCGTTGTCCCACGAAGCACCCTTCGTGTCCGCCGGCTTGTCATACGACGTATTCGTCTCGACAGCCGCTGCGAGCGCGTCCGTCGACACCACCGCGTACGCACACCCGACCGGCTCCGGTTCCACGGGCGTGCTGTCCGTCAACTCCACATACGTATCGCCGCTCTTCGCCTTGTCCAGCTCCACCCGCGCCGCGTACAGCACGGCCCCGGCCTGGTCGGAGCGCACCGATAGGAACGCCAGCCCCGGGAACTCCAGCGTCCCCACCTTCAGGGCCCCGGGCGTGGAATCGTCAACACGCGTGATCCGCCACCGCACTTGATCCCCCACAGCACGGATCTCCACCCCCAGCTCCGTGCCCCCGGGCAACGCCAGTGAGTACGCCACCCGGTCCGCCGACACCTCACACGTCACCTCCGGCGTGTACGGCTTCCCGTCGACCCGCACCTCCGTGACCGGCTCCGCCTGCCCGTGCAGGCGCGCCCCCGACGCGCGATGGGTGTACCCCGTGACACGCGGGAACGCCCTGTCCACGTGAACGTCCAACACCTCGCTGCGGAGCACCACTTCATCCTCCGCGGCCGCCCCGTACGCGACCGGCGCCCCCGCCCCGAACGCGGCCCCGACCCCGGCGGCCCCCGCGAGGGCCACGACCGTACGGCGTCCCATGTGCGTCTCGTGCTGCGCGTGCGCGTTGTCGACCATGCGCGCCAGCGTGCGATATGGCTGACGCCGGGCCCATGGACAAAGCGGAGCGAGGGGTTGGACTTCCGCGCTCAGTACTTCGCACCGACATGCGCGTCCATGAGCGCGACGGAGGCCTTGCGGGCGACCGAGACGTTGTGCGCTCCGCTGGCCTGCCGCGCCGTTTTCCATTCGACGCCGAGGGCATCGAGCGTGCGGCAATAGAGGCGCACGATGTCCTCGGACTTGTTGGTGAAGAAGTAGCGCGGGTACTCATAGCGCTTTCGCTCGCCGGCGACCATGCGTGTCGTCCAGTTGGTGATCCGGCAGCCGTCGGAATGGATCAGCCCGCGGACGAACTCCCAGGGATGCGCGTCCACGATCGTCTGCTGCCACGGTTCGAGTGCGATCTTCCGGTCGTGCTTGCGGCCGGGGCCGTGCTGCGGGAACAGACAGGGCCAGTGGATGCTGTACGCGGTGACGTTGACGCAGCCCTGCCGCTGGACGCGGAACACGCTGTTGTCCGGGCGGACGGCGTGCATGGCCCGCTCGCACTCGCGGATCAGGCCCGGCCAGGTGTCGGCGCAGGCGACTCGCAGGAAGTAGGTGCGGGCAAGTCTGCTCACGCAGCCGTCACCGAGGTAGAGGCCCAACAGGTAGGCGTAGGACGCCGGATCGTCCGGAGGGCGGCTGGGTTCGTCGCACTGCGGACATGTCGAACGTATGCGAGGGGACGGCTCGATCCGCCGCTGCCAGGACCGGATTGACGAGCGGGAGATCCCGGTCTGCTTGCTGACGGAGTTCAGGCTGCAGCCCTGAGCCACGAGAGCGAGAGCGCGCTTTCGCGCGGAGAGGCCATACATTCCGCGAGTTTGTTCGCATCCCGCGAAACTCGCCGGGGCTTGGATCCGCATTCCCTCTTATCGGGGAAGAAACCCGATATCGCTGGCGACCTTCGAATCGAAGGAAAAGTGCCCCGGGTCGGGTTCGAACCGACACTGGATGGGTTTTGAATCCATGGCCTCTACCAGTTGGGCTACCGGGGCCCTGCGAATCGAAGGTTCAACCCCGACCCGCTGTGTGCCCACCATACAGGACCCGGTTAGGCTCGGGGGTCCCACCTGTGCGGAAACGAGGAGCCCAGTGAGCACCGCGGACGTCCCCGAGCCCAACACCCCAGAGACCGAGGCAGCCGCCGAGGAGGCGAGCGCGCACGTGCCGCCGCAGACCACGCGGGTCGTGATCGCGGAGGACGAGGCGCTGATCCGGATGGATCTGAAAGAGATGCTGGAGGAGGAGGGTTACACCGTCGTCGGCGAGGCCGGTGACGGGCAGACCGCGATCGATCTGGCCCGGGAGCACCGGCCGGATCTGTGCATTCTCGATGTGAAGATGCCCGTGCTGGACGGCATCTCGGCCGCGGAGAAGATCGCGGAGGAGAGCATCGCGCCGGTTCTGATGCTGACTGCTTTCTCGCAGCGTGAGCTGGTGGAGCGGGCGCGGGACGCGGGTGCGATGGCGTATCTGGTGAAGCCGTTCAGCAAGACGGATGTGGTGCCGGCGATCGAGATGGCCGTGTCCCGCTTCACGGAGTTGAGGGAGCTGGAGAAGGAGGTCGCGGACCTCTCGCAGCGGCTGGAGACGCGGAAGCTGGTGGACCGGGCGAAGAGCGTGCTGCAGACGCAGTACGGGCTGACGGAGCCGGCGGCGTTCCGGTGGATCCAGAAGACGTCGATGGATCGCAGGCTGTCGATGCAGCAGGTCGCGGAGGCTGTGATCGCGGACGCCGAGGAGAAGAAGCAGAAGTAGTCCGCAGCAGCCCGGAGCAGCAGTCCGGGAGTACGCCGGGAGGGGCCGTCCTGATGGGGACGGCCCCTCCCGGCGTGTGTGCTGAGCGTGCTGAGGGTGTGTCAGCGGGACGTACCGGTAAGGGTGTCAGTCCTCGCCGAGGTAGGCCTTGCGGACGGATTCGTCGTGCAGGAGGTGTTCGCCCGTTCCGGAGAGGGCGATGGTGCCGATCTCCATGACGTGTCCGTGGTCGGCGAGGGAGAGGGCGGCCTGGGCGTTCTGTTCGACGAGCAGGATGGTGGTGCCCTGGGCCTTGAGTTCGGTGATGGTTTCCATGATTTTCTGCATCATGATCGGTGAGAGGCCCATGGAGGGTTCGTCGAGCATGAGGAGTTTGGGGCGGGACATCAGGGCGCGGCCCATGGCGAGCATTTGCTGTTCGCCGCCGGAGAGGGTGCCGGCGGCTTGGCGGCGGCGTTCTCCGAGGATGGGGAAGAGGGTGTAGGCGCGCTGGATGTCGGATTCGATGCCTGAGGGGTCTTTGCGGAGGAATGCTCCGAGTTGGAGGTTCTCCTGGATGGTGAGGCGGGGGAAGATGCGCCGGCCTTCGGGGGAGTGGGCGAGGCCCATGGCGACGATCTTGTGTGCGGGGACGCCGTTGATGACTTCGCCGTCGAAGCTGATTTTTCCGGCGAGGGGTTTGAGGAGTCCGGAGAGGGTGCGCAGGGTGGTGGTCTTGCCGGCGCCGTTGGTGCCGATGAGGGTGGTGACCTGGCCGGCTTCGACGCTGAACGAGATGCCTTTGACGGCTTCGATTTTGCCGTAGGCGACGCGCAGGTCCTCGACTTCGAGCAGGGGCATCAGTTGCCGCCTCCTTCTGTTTCTCCGGCCTGTGCGTCGCGGTTGCCGGCGTCGCGGTTGTCGGCTTCGCGTTGTTCGGCGGCGTGGACTTCGGCTGCTTCGGCGTCTCCGGGTGCGCCTTCGTACGGGGTGCCGAGGTAGGCGGCGACGACGCGTTCGTCGCTCTGTACTTGTTCGGGTGTGCCTTCGACGAGTTTTTCGCCCTGGACGAGGACGGCGACGCGGTCGCAGAGGTTGAAGATGAAGCGCATGTCGTGCTCGATGACGAGGACGGCTGTGCCTTTTTCGCGGATGGAGAGGACGAGGTCGCGGGTGGCGCTGGTCTCGACCGCTGTCATGCCTGCTGTGGGTTCGTCGAGCAGGAGGAGGCCGGGTTCGCTGGCGAGGGCGCGGGCGATTTCGAGTTTGCGCTGTTCGCCGTACGGGAGGTTGCGTGCGAGGTGGTCGCGTTTGGCTTCGAGTCCGGTGAACTCGAGGAGTTCCATGGCGCGTTGTTCGGATTCGCGTTCTGCTCTGCGGAATCCGGGGCCGCGCAGGAGTGCGGACCAGAGGCCTTCGCGGGTGCGGGTGTGCCGTCCGACGAGGACGTTTTCGAGGACGGTCATGTTGGCGAAGAGCCGGATGTTCTGGAAGGTGCGGGCGATGCCGGCCTGGGTGACGAGGTGGGAGCGGTGGGGGAGGACTTTGCCTTTGTAGGTGACGTGTCCTTCGGTGGGCATGTAGAGCCCGGTGAGGCAGTTGAAGAAGGTGGTTTTTCCGGCGCCGTTGGGGCCGATGAGGCCGAGGATTTCGCCGCTGTCGACGGTGAGGTCGACGTTCTGTACGGCGGTGAGGCCGCCGAAGCGCATGGTGACGCCGGATGCGTCGAGGACGGTCGTGCGGGTGGTGTCCGGGGTGGTCGTCGTGGTGCTCATGTGTGGTGTCACGCCCCCGTCTTGCTCAGGCCGGGGCTGCCCGCCGGCGTGTCGAGCTGGCCTGTGTCGTGGAATTCGAGCTGCTTGCGGCGGTCGGCGATGAGTCCTTCGGGGCGGAAGCGCATGAGGAGGACGAGGGCGATGCCGAAGAGCAGCAGTTGGTAGTCGCCGATGAACTGGAGTTTGGCGGGGATGAGGTAGAGCAGTGCGGCGCCGATGAGGGGTCCGGTGACGGTTCCCATGCCGCCGAGGATGACGGCGGCGAGGAGGAACGCGGAGTTGGGCGGTACGACTTCGACGAATTGGTACTGCTCGGGTGTCACGGATGAGGTGACGTGTGCCTGTACGGTGCCGGCCATTCCGGCGAGGGTGGCGCCGAGGGCGAAGGCGATGAGTTTGACGCGGAATCCGTTGATGCCCATGGCGCGTGCGGCGGTTTCGTCTTCGCGTACGGCGACCCAGGCGCGGCCGATGCGGGACTGGTCGGAGCGGCGGAAGACGGTGACGACGATGACCGTGAACAGCAGCATGAGCAGGTAGTAGTTGGAGAAGGGGCCGAGTTCGTAGCCGAGGAGGGTGTGGTCTTCTCCGAGGTTGAAGCCGAGGATTTCCAGGTCGGGGATGTTGGCGATGCCGTTGGCGCCGTTGGTGACGGAGGGTCCGGAGGATCCGTCGAGGTTTTCCATGCCGATGCGGAAGATTTCGCCGAAGCCGAGGGTGACGATGGCGAGGTAGTCGCCGCGGAGGCGGAGGGTGGGTGCGCCGATGAGGACGCCGAAGACGAGGGAGGCGCCGGCGCCGGTGAGGACGGCGGCCCAGAAGGGGAAGTGGACGCCGAATACGGAGGTTTCGCTGCCGGAGACGAGGGCCGCGGCGTAGGCGCCGACGCCGAGGAAGGCGACGTAGCCGAGGTCGAGGAGTCCGGCGAGGCCGACGACGACGTTCAGGCCGAGGGCGACGGTGGCGAAGATGAGGATGTTGGCGGCGACGGAGGTGTACTGGTCGCTGCTCTGGGTGAGGGGGAAGGCGGCTGCGGCGACGAAGGCCGCGGTGAGTGAGATGTTGCGGTGTTTGGCGGTGAGTCCTGAGAGGCGTCGGGTGATTCCGGCGCGTCCTGCGGCTGCGGCGGAGAAGGCGACGAGGAGCAGGTAGCCGACGAAGAGTTCGCCGTATTCGGTGTCGATGCCGTAGGTGAAGAGGCCGAGTCCGATGCCGAAGGCGGCGGCGATGACGAGGATTTCGGCCCAGCCGGGGAGTGTGGTGGTGGGGTTGGCGGGGGCTGGTGCTTTGAGGGAGTGCCGGAAGCGTTGCCAGGTGGTGGGGGTTTCCTGGCCGGGGAGGGGTTCCCAGGTGGTGTCGGCGGGGAGGGCGAGGGCGCCGAGGGTGGTGGTGAGGGCGCCGAGGACGCCGATCCACATGCCGGGGTCCCAGTTGGCGATGCCGCCGAGGGTGGTGGCGATGGCGCCTGCGGTGTACCAGGTGGTGGCGAGGGTGCCGAGTGCGGTGAGGAGGACGGGGCTGTGGGTGCCGCCGGGGGTGAGCCAGCGGAGTCCGCGGAGGCGGTAGGTGCCGCTGAGGAGGAAGGCGAGGGTGAGGAGGGAGCCGACGAGGGTGATGAGTTGGAGGTCGATGGGGGAGAAGTAGTAGGTGAGGTCGCCGGGGAATTCGTCGGTCCAGGTCCAGGCGAGGAGGGTGCTGGCGAAGGTGATGAGGGTGCCGGCGGCGGTGATGAGGCGTGCGGTGCCGGCGGGGAGGGTCAGGGTGCCGGGTGTGGTGCCGGCCTGCGGGGTGGTGGTGTCGGTCATGGGGATCACGCCCTGTCCGAGACGCGTTCGCCGAGCAGGCCTTGTGGCCGTACCAGCAGTACGAGGATGAGGAGGACGAAGGCCCAGACGTTCTTCCAGGCGCCGCCGCCGAGGAGTTCCATGCCGGGGATGTTCTCGATGTAGGCGGTGGCGAGGGATTCGGCGAGGCCGAGGACGAGTCCGCCGATCATCGCTCCGTAGATGTTGCCGATGCCGCCGAGGACGGCTGCGGTGAAGGCTTTGAGGCCGAGGATGAAGCCCATTTTGAAGTCGATGTTGCCGTATTTGAGGCCGTAGGCGACGGCTGCGACGGCTCCGAAGGCGGCGCCGATGGCGAAGGCGGTGACGATGATGCGGTCGGTGTTGATGCCCATCAGCTTCGCGGTGTCGGGGTCCTGCGAGGTGGCCTGCATGGCGCGGCCGGTGCGGGTCTTGGCGACGAAGAAGCCGAGGGCGATCATGCAGACGGGGGCGGCGATGAGGAGGAACAGTTCGCCGCGTTGCACGTTGGCGCCGAGGATGTCGATGCTGCTGCCGCTGAACTGCGGGAAGGCGCGGGCCTTTTTGGCGTCGGGGTAGAAGGTCCAGACGGCCTGCTGGAGGGCGATGGACAGGCCGATCGCGGTGATGAGGGGTGCGAGCCGGGGTGCTCCGCGCAGTGGCCGGTAGGCGAAGCGTTCGGCTCCGATGCCGACGAGGGTGGAGCAGACGATCGCCATGAGCAGCATGAGGGGCAGGGCGAGGAGCAGCGAGGTGCCGCTGGGCAGCCATATCCATGCGGTCAGCGCGGCGAACGCGCCGATCATGACGATCTCGCCGTGGGCGAAGTTGATGAGCTGAACTATGCCGTAGACCATGGTGTAGCCGATCGCGATGAGGCCGTACATCGCGCCGAGTACGAGTCCACTGGCCAGTTGCTGCGGCAGGTCGTTCACCGCTGGGCCTCCGGAGGTGTCAGGTTTGACCGCGCGGGGGCATGGGTGGTGTCCCCGCGCGGTCTGTGGGCGTGCAGCGGATCGCGGGCGTGGGCCCGTTGGTGCGGGGGTCCGGCCGGCAGAGGTGGGGTGCCGGCCGGTGGGCCCGGTCAGTCGGGCCGTTGAGCCCGGTCAGTCGTTGAAGGTGCCGGTTTCGATCGGCTTGTGGACGCCCTTCTTGACCTGGTACAGCGACAGTTGCTTGTTGGTGGTGTCGCCGTATTCGTCGAAGGAGACGTTGCCGCTGACGCCCTGGAACTTGACCTTCTGCATGGCGTCGACGACGTCTTCGCGGGTCTGTGCCATGTCGTCGGGGAGTTTGCCGTCGTTCTTCTCGGCGACGGCCTTGACTGCTTCGACGATGGCCCAGGTGGAGTCGTAGGCGTAGCCGCCGTAGGCCTCGTAGGGCAGCTTGTAGCCGGCTGCCTTGTAGTTCTTCATGAAGGTCTTGGCGGTGTCGAGGGTCTCCAGGGGTGCCCCGACGGAGGAGGCGATGTCGCCTTCGGAGTTCTTCTTGGCGAGCTTCACGTATTCGGCGCTGAAGAGTGCGTCGCCGCCGACGACGGGGCCTTTGAGGCCGGCCTGTTTGGCCTGGTCGGCGAGGGGTGCGCCGGCGGGGTACTCGCCGCCGTAGTAGACGAAGTCGGGCTTCGCCTGGGCGATCTTGTTGACGACCGCGGTGAAGTCCTTTTCCTTGGGGTCGACATGGTCGGTGCCGACGACCTTGCCGCCGAGTTTGGTGAACTCTTCCTTGAAGGTGCCGGCGAGGCCCTTGCCGTAGGTCTTCTTGTCGTCGATGACGTAGACCTTCTTGAGCTTCTTCTTGTTGTACATGTACTGCGCGGCGAAGGGGCCCTGGATGGCGTCCGTCGTGGAGGTGCGGAAGTACGTCTTGAAGGGCCGCTTCTTGTCGCCGGAGCGCCAGTTGTTGCCCTGGGAGAGTTCCGGGGCGGTGTTGGCGGGGGAGACCTCGACCATGTTGGCCTTGTCGAAGACTTTCTGCATCGACTGGCCGACGTTGGAGTTGAGGGGGCCGACGGCGCCGACGACGGTGTCGTCGGCGACGAGTTTGTTGGCGTTCTGCTGTCCTGCGGAGGGCTGTGCGGCGTCGTCGAGGGGTTCGAGTTTGAAGGTGACACCCTTGACGGTCTTGTTCTTGTTGGCCGTTTTCACGGCGAGGTCCGCCGAGTTCTTGATGCCCTGGCCGAGTGCGGACAGGTCGCCGGTGAGCGGAGCGTCGAGCCCGATGACGACGGTCTGCTGCTTGCCGTCGCTGTCGCTGCTGCCTCCGCCGCCGTCGCGCGAGCCGCACGCGGACAGCGTGAGTGCTCCCGCTGTGGCGGCGGTGGTGAGTATGAGCAAGGAACGATGACGCACGATCAGTCCTTTCCCCTGGCGCGGCCATCGCGGAGACGGATGGCCCCGATAGCGCGCCGGGCAGTACTGGGGTGGTACAGATCGGTGCTTGTCGCACGCCCGGCGGCGCGGTGACTGGCCGTGACTCTAAGGCGGTTACCTGAAGACGGGCAGAGGTGCAGACGAGGATGTGACTCTCTTGTTATTGACCCCGGCCGGTGCGCGGAGGCCGTGGGGCGGCGCGGGGAGCGGCGGGGGAGGTTCCGCATGTTTCGCCGAAATGGCGGACACGTGACGCGCGTTGAAGCAGCAGTTGGGTCAGGGAGTGGCTGTGCGGGCGGGTTCGGGGGGTCCGCATACCGTACGGAAAACCTGTGTGAGGTCGTGTGCGTAGCGGTCGCCCGGGATGACGCTGAGCTTCTGCCGGGCGCGGGAGTTACGGAGGGTCACGTCGAGGAAGGGCAGGCGGGCTTCTCTGGGGAGGCCGGCGCAGCGGGTGACTTCGGCGAGCAGTGTGAGCGTACGGGGGCGTGCGGGGGTGACCTGGACGGGGGGCCGCGGGGTGAGGGTGAGGTGGAGTCCTTCGTAGCCCTGGGCGATGTGTTCGACGGTGACGGGGCTGGAGGAGGTGGCGCGGAGGGTGATGAGGAACGTGGGTTCGCGCGGGGCGGGTTGGGGCGCGGGGTGGGTGATCCACAGGTAGGTGACGTCGGTGGTCTGTGCCGGGTAGGCGACGGGTGGCGGGGCGGGTTCGCGGGGGCGTGCGGCGAGTGCGTAGCCGGTGCCGGCGGCGAGCAGGGCCGCGGTGGCGGCGGCGAGGAGTCTGCGGCGGGTGCGGCGGGGCAGTGCGGTCCAGCGTTCGGCCAGCCGCGGGGTGTCGCGTCCGCTGTCGAGGATGTCCGTCCCGGCGGGTGGTTCCGGGTGGCCGTTGCGTTCCGGTGGCTGCTGCGGTTCCCCCATGTCCGCATTGAAGCAGGACCCGGCGCGGCGGGCTGCTGCCGTGCGGGGTCCTGCTGTGTGAAGTGCGGTGGTGCGGGGGGCTGTCGGGCTTCCGGCGGGCGGGTGTCAGCCTGTGGCGCCGTTTGCGGAGGCGTCCTTGAGCATGCAGGTCAGGCGGGCGGTGCAGACGCGGCGCTGTTCCTCGTCGCTGACGGCGATCTCGTAGGTGGCGGTGGAGCGGCCCTGGTGTACGGGGGTGGCGACGCCGGTGACGAGGCCGGAGCGCAGGCTTCTGTGGTGGGTGCAGTTGAGGTCGACGCCGACGGCGAGTTTGCCGGGGCCGCCGTGCAGCATGGCGCCGACGGAGCCGAGGGTTTCGGCGAGGACGGCGGAGGCGCCGCCGTGGAGGAGCCCGTACGGCTGGGTGTTGCCTTCGACGGGGAGGGTGCCGACGACCTTGTCGGGGGAGGCTTCGGCGACGTGGAGGCCCATGCGTTCGCCGAGGTGTCCGGCGGAGAACAGGGCGGGCAGGTCGAGTCCGAGCCCGGACCACTGGTCGAGGATCTCCTGGGGGAACTTCGTGGTGGTGTGCTCGCCCATGGGTCGCAGGCTCCGCTCGTTGTCGCTGCTCGGTGGTCCGTACGGGGGCCTGTGCGCTGTCCGCGCCGCCGCGTACGGGCCGATCCTAAGCCGACGCTCAGTGTCATGCGGGGGTGAGGCGGATCACCACGGACTTGCTCGCGGGCGTGTTGCTGGTGTCTGCGGTGGCGTCGAGGGGGACGAGGACGTTGGTCTCCGGGTAGTAGGCGGCGGCGCAGCCGCGTGCGGTCGGGTAGTGCACGACGCGGAAGCCTTTCGCGGTGCGTTCGCTGCCGTCCTGCCATTCGCTGGTGAGGTCCGCGTACGTGCCGTCGGGGAGGCCCAGTGCGGTGGCGTCGTCGGGGTGGACGAGGACGACGCGGCGGCCGTTTGTGATGCCGCGGTAGCGGTCGTCGAGGCCGTAGATGGTGGTGTTGTACTGGTCGTGGGAGCGGAGGGTCTGCAGCAGCAGGCGCCCTTCGGGGAGGTGGGGGTGTTCGACGGGGGCCGCGGTGAAGTTGGCCTTGCCCGTCGTGGTGGGGAAGGTGCGGCTGTCCCGCGGGGCGTGCGGCAGGGCGAAGCCGCCGCTGTCCGCTTCCAGTTTCGCGTTGAAGTCCTCGAAGCCGGGGACGACGCGGCCGATGCGGTCGCGGACCGTCGCGTAGTCCTTCTCGAACTCCTCCCAGGGGGTTGGGGATTCCTCGCCCAGGACGCGCCGTGCGAGGCGGCACACGATGGCCGGTTCGGACAGCAGGTCGCCGCTCGCCGGGTCGAGGCGTCCGCGGGAGGCGTGCACCATGCCCATGGAGTCCTCGACGGTGACGAACTGTTCGCCGCTGCCCTGCAGATCGCGTTCCGTACGGCCGAGGGTCGGCAGGATGAGGGCGTGTGCGCCGGTGACGCAGTGCGAGCGGTTGAGTTTCGTGGACACGTGCACGGTGAGCCGGGCGCGGCGCATCGCGTCCTCGGTGGCGGCGGTGTCGGGGGAGGCGGACACGAAGTTGCCGCCCATGGCGAAGAACACTTTCGCCTGTCCGTCGCGGAGTGCCCGGATGGCGCGTACGACGTCGAGGCCGTGTTCGCGGGGCGGTGCGAAGCCGAACTCCCGCTCCAGCGCGTCGAGGAAGGCGGGCGCGGGCCGTTCGAAGATGCCCATGGTGCGGTCGCCCTGCACGTTGCTGTGTCCGCGGACGGGGCACACGCCGGCGCCGGGGCGGCCGATGTTGCCGCGCAGCAGCAGGAAGTTGACGACTTCGCGGATGGTCGGCACGGAGTGTTTGTGCTGGGTGAGGCCCATGGCCCAGCAGACGACGGTGCGCTCGGAGGCGAGGACCAGTCGCAGTGCTTCCTCGATCTCGTCGCGGGCGAGGCCGGTGGCGGCGAGGGTGTCGTCCCAGTCGGCGTCGCGGGCCGCGCGCGCGAAGTCCTCGTAGCCGTGGGTGTGTTCGCGGACGAATTCCTCGTCGACGGCGCCTTCGCGCTCCAGGATCAGTTTGTTGAGGAGGCGGAAGAGTGCCTGGTCGCCGCCGAGGCGGATCTGCAGGAACAGGTCGGTCAGTGCGGTGCCGCCGCCGACGACACCGCGCGCGTGCTGCGGGTTCCTGAACCGCTCCAGGCCGGCCTCGGGCAGCGGATTCACCGTGATGATCTTCGCGCCGCCGGCCTTGGCCTGCTCCAGCGCGGACAGCATCCGCGGGTGGTTGGTGCCCGGGTTCTGGCCGGCGACGATGATCAGGTCGGCCTGGTGCAGATCGTCGAGGAGGACGCTGCCCTTGCCGACACCGAGGGTCTCGGTGAGGGCCGAACCGGACGACTCGTGGCACATGTTGGAGCAGTCCGGCAGGTTGTTCGTGCCGAACTCGCGGGCGAACAGCTGGTAGAGGAACGCGGCCTCGTTGCTGGTGCGGCCCGAGGTGTAGAAGACGGACTCGTCGGGGGAGTCCAGCGCGGCGAGTTCCTCGCCGATGATGTCGAACGCGCGCTCCCAGGCGACCGGTTCGTACGCCGTGCCGCCCTCGGGGAGGTACATCGGGCGGGTGAGCCGGCCCTGCTGCCCCAGCCAGTACCCGGAGCGGCCTGCGAGGTCGGCGACGGGGTGCGCGGCGAAGAACCCGGGCGTCACGCGGCGCAGCGTCGCCTCCTCGGCGACGGCCTTCGCGCCGTTCTCGCAGAACTCGGCGGCGTGCCGTTTGTCCGGCTCGGGCCAGGCGCAGCCGGGGCAGTCGAAGCCGTCCTTCTGGTTGACCCGCAGCAGGGTGAGCGCGGTCCGCTTCACTCCCATCTGCTGCTGTGCCATGCGGAGCGAGTGTGCGACGGCGGGCGCTCCGGCCGCGGAGTGCTTCGGCGCGGCCACGTCGGGCGCGTCCTGAACAGGGTCCTGGGCAGGCGGTTTGCGCATACGCCGATCTTCGCACGCGAAGGCCCTGAGGAGGGAGGGGCACAAGGTGTGGGCAGCTGGTCCGCCCTGGGGCGGAGGGGGCACCTCCCAGCGGTAGCTGGGGGAGGGTGGGCACACCGGACCGCAGCTCACAAGCAGTACGCGCCCCGACACGCACCGGCCACGGTGCTCCGCACCGCATGGTGACACGCGTTGTCAGTGCCCCGTGCGAGGATCGTCCCGTGGCTAAGACGGCATCGAAAGACAGCACCCCGCGCCTGCTCCTCATGGACGGGCACTCCCTTGCGTACCGCGCGTTCTTCGCGCTGCCCGCGGAGAATTTCTCCACCGTGACGGGCCAGCCGACGAATGCCATCTACGGCTTCGCCTCGATGCTGGCGAACACCTTGCGCGACGAGGCGCCCACGCACTTCGCCGTCGCCTTCGACGTGTCGCGGAAGACCTGGCGCTCCGAGGAGTTCGCGGACTACAAGGCGAACCGCTCGAAGACTCCCGACGAGTTCAAGGGCCAGGTCGAGCTGATCGGCGAGCTGCTGGACGCGATGCAGGTGCGCCGCTTCGCCGTGGACGGCTTCGAGGCGGACGACGTCATCGCCACGCTGGCCACGCAGGCGGAGGCCGAGGGCTTCGAGGTCTCCGTCGTCACCGGCGACCGGGACTCGTTCCAGCTGGTGTCGGACGCGGTGACGGTGCTGTATCCGACGAAGGGTGTCTCGGAGCTGACGCGTTTCACCCCGGACAAGGTGGCGGAGAAGTACGGCCTGTCGCCGGCCCAGTATCCGGACTTCGCGGCGCTGCGCGGCGACCCGTCCGACAATCTGCCGGGCATCCCCGGTGTCGGTGAGAAGACGGCCACGAAGTGGATCACGCAGTTCGGTTCCCTCGCGGATCTGATCGAGCGGGCCGACGAGGTGAAGGGCAAGGCCGGCCAGAATCTCCGCGAGCACCTGGACAGCATCAAGCTCAACCGCCATCTGACCGAGCTGGTGCGGGACGTCGATCTGCCGAGCCGCCCCGAGGACTTGAAGCGCGCGGCGTACGACAGGGACGCGCTCGCCGTCGTGCTGGACGCGCTGGAGTTCCGCAATCCGAACTTCCGGGAGCGGCTGTTCGCCGTCGACCCGGGCAAGGCGGAGGAGGAGACCGCGCCCGCGGACGGTGTGCAGGTCGACGGCACGGTGCTCGCCGCGGGCGAGCTCGCCCCGTGGCTGGAGGAGCACGCCGGCGGCGTGCTCGGGCTGGCCACCGTCGACGTGTGGAAGCTGGGCACGGGCAGCGTCAGCGAGGTCGCGCTCGCCACGGCGGAAGGCCCCGCGGCCTGGTTCGACCCGGCGCAGCTGGACGAGGCGGACGAGAAGGCGTTCGCCGCCTGGTGCGCCGACGCGTCGAAGCAGAAGGTGGTGCACGACGCGAAGGGCATCATGCGGGTCTTCGGCGAGCACGGCTGGAGCGTGGAGACCGGCAGCGTCACGATGGACACCGCGCTGGCCGCCTACCTGGACAAGCCCGGCCGCCGCTCCTTCGCCCTGGACGCCCTCTCCGTCGAGTATCTGGGCCGTGAGCTGGGCCCCGCCGCCGAGGGCGGCGGGCAGCTGGCGTTCGGCATGGACGAGCAGGCCGAGGCCGACGCGCTGATGACCAAGGCGCGGACGATCCTCGACCTCGGCGAGGTCTTCGAGGGCCGGCTGGCACAGGTCGGCGCGGCGGAGCTGCTGCGCGACATGGAGCTGCCCACGTCGGCGCTGCTGGCGAAGATGGAGCGCGCGGGCATCGCCGCGGACCGCGAGTGGCTGAGCCGCATGGAGCAGCAGTTCGCCGACGCGGTGCAGCAGGCCGTCGAGGAGGCGCACGCCGCGGTGGGCCACGAGTTCAATCTGGGCTCGCCCAAGCAGCTGCAGGAGGTGCTCTTCGGCGAGCTGGGCCTGCCCAAGACGAAGAAGACCAAGACGGGTTACACCACGGACGCGGACGCGCTGGCGTGGCTCGCCGGGCAGACCGAGCACGAACTGCCGGTGCTGATGCTGCGGTACAGAGAGCAGCAGAAGCTGCGGACCACCGTCGAGGGCCTGATCAAGACGATCGCCGAGGACGGCCGGATCCACACGAGCTTCAGCCAGACCGTCGCGGCCACGGGCCGGCTGTCCTCGACCGAGCCCAACTTGCAGAACGTGCCGGTGCGTACGGACGAGGGCCGCGCCATCCGCAAGGGCTTCAAGGTCGGCGGGGACTACGAATCGCTGCTCACCGCCGACTACAGCCAGATCGAACTGCGCGTCATGGCCCACCTGTCGGAGGACGAGGGCCTCATCGAGGCGTTCACCTCCGGTGAGGACCTGCACACCACGGTCGCCTCGCAGGTGTTCGGCGTGGAGAAGGACGCCGTCGACCCGGAGATGCGCCGCAAGATCAAGGCGATGTCGTACGGCCTGGCGTACGGGCTGTCCGCGTTCGGCCTGTCGCAGCAGCTGGGCATCGACGCGGGGGAGGCGCGCCGGCTGATGGACACCTTCTTCGAGCGGTTCGGCGGCGTCCGCGACTATCTGCAGCGCGTCGTGGAGGAGGCCCGCGCCGTCGGCTACACCGAGACGATCCTCGGCCGCCGCCGCTACCTCCCCGACCTGAACAGCGACAACCGGCAGCGCCGCGAAATGGCCGAGCGGATGGCGCTGAACGCGCCGATCCAGGGCACCGCCGCGGACATCGTGAAGGTGGCGATGCTGCGCGTCGACGAGGCGCTGCGCAAGGAGAAGCTGTCCTCGCGGATGCTGCTCCAGGTGCACGACGAAATCGTGCTGGAGGTGTCGCCCGGCGAGCGCGACCGGCTGGAGGAGCTGCTGCGCCGCGAGATGGCCGGCGCCGCCCAACTCCGGGCGCCCCTCGATGTGTCGGTGGGTTCGGGCCCCGACTGGGACTCCGCCGCGCACTGACCGCGCCGGGCCCGGCGGCCCGGTTCGTACGACGGAGGCGGCGTGCACACCCTCGCGCGAGGGTGTGCACGCCGCCTCCGCAGTTTCCGGCCGGGCCGGCCGTCTGTCGGGGGTGCCGCGTGCGTCAGTGCCGCACGGGCGTCGCCGGCTGTATGGGGTTCTCCGTGCGGCCGCCCGCCCGCTGGAACGCGGGGAGGCCCACGACGAGCGCCGCCGCCAGCAGCGGCGCGACGCCCAGCGCGTACAGGCCGCTGTGCGGCACCCCGATGGCGTGCTCCGCCCACTCCCTGAGGTTGGGCGCGAGGAACCCGCCCAGATTGCCGATGCTGTTGATCAGTCCGATGCCGGCGGCGGCCGCGACCCCGCTGAGGTAGCCGACGGGGAAGGTCCAGAACACCGGCTGTACGGCGACGAATCCGCTCGCCGCGAGCGTCAGCGCGATCAGCCCGAGCACGGGACTGGACAGCGCCGCGGACGCGGCGATGCCGGCGGACGAGACGACGAGCAGCCCCGTGGCGAGCGGCACCCGCACCCGCGGGTACAGATCGGACAGCCGCGTCGCCAGCACCGCGGTGATCAGCGCGCACGTCCAGGGGATGGCGGTGACCAGCCCCACGTACAGGCCGACGTCCTCGCCCGTGAGGTCGGCGACCTGCGTGGGCAGGAAGAACGTCACCCCGTACACGGCGATCTGGATGCAGAAGTACAGCGCGGTGAAGTACAGGACGCGCCGGTCGAAGAGCGTGGACAAGGCCCGGTGCGGGCTCTGGGTCTTGGCCTCGTTGTCCCGCTCGATGGCGTCCGTGAGGCTCCGCTGCTGTGCGGGGGACAGCCAACGGGCGTCCTCGGGACGGTCGGTGAGGACGAAGAACGCGAGGACGCCGACGACGACGGCGATCCCGCCCTCGACGAGGAACATCCACTGCCAGCCGTGCAGTCCGCCGAGCCCGTCCCAGCCGAGCAGCCAGCCCGACAGCGGCCCGCCCACGGTCTGCGCCAGCGGCAGGCCGAGATAGAACAGCCCCATGGCGCGGCCGCGGTGCGTGGCCGGCACCCAGTACGTCAGATAGAGGATCACGCCGGGGAAGAACCCGGCCTCGGCCATGCCGAGCAGCAGCCGCAGCACGTAGAAGCTCGTCGCGCCCTGGACGAACATCATGGCGGCGGAGATCAGCCCCCAGCTGACCATGATCCGGCACATCCAGCGGCGGGCGCCGACGCGGTGCAGGATCAGATTGCTGGGCACTTCCAGCACCGCGTAGCCGACGAAGAACAGGCCCGCGCCGAACGCGTACACGGCCGTCGACAGGCCCAGATCGGCGTGCAGTTCGGCCTCGGCGAAGCCCACGTTGGCCCGGTCGAGGAACGCGATGACGTACATGAACAGCAGGAACGGTACGAGGCGCAGCAGGACGAGGCGCACGGCCTGCTGGAGCGGAGCATCGGGGAGTGGAGCGTCGGGCGGGGTCGGCACTGACTTCGCCATGGCGCGTCCTTTCGTGTGAGCGGGCATCTCCCGGCGGTGGCCGGGGAGACGGGGACGCGCGGTCAGTCGATGATGAGGCCGCCGTTGACGTTGTAGGTGGCGCCGGTGATGTAGCCGGAGTCCTGGCCCAGCAGGAACTCCATGAGGGCCGCGACGTCGTCGACGGTGCCGAGCCGGTCGACGACGAGCGACTCGACGAGTTCCGCGCGGCGTTCTTCGCTGAGGGTGCCGCCCATGATGTCGGTGTCGATGGGGCCGGGGGAGACGGCGTTGACGGTCACACCGTCGTGGCCCACCTCGCGGGCCAGCGAACGGGTCAGGCCGAGGACGGCGGCCTTCGCCGCGGAGTAGGGCACCTTGCTGTACGTGCCGCCGCCGCGCTGCGCCGAGCAGGACGACACGTTGACGATCCGGCCGAGTCCGCGCTCGACCATGCCGGGCAGCACGTGCCGGATGACGAGGAACTGGCCGCGGATGTTGACGTCGAAGACGCGGTCCCACTCGGCGGTGGTGAGTTCCAGGAAGGGCGTCGGGGAGGAGATCCCGGCGACGTTGGCCAGGCCGACGACGGGCGGCAGCGTCTCCTCGATACGGGCGACGGCCGCCTCCACCTGCTGCTCGTCGGAGATGTCCGCGCCGAGACCGAGAGCCGCCACCCCGTGCTCCTTGGCGATCTGTTCGGCCGTTCCGTGCGCCGCCTCACCGTCCACGTCCAGGACCGCGACCGACCACCCGGCCCGCGCGAGCCGGGCACCCAGCGCCTTCCCGATGCCGCGCGGCGATCCGCCTCCGGTGACGACCGCGGTGCGCTGCGCGGGGAAGGCACGCGTGCGGCTGCTGCTCATGTGCGGCTCCAGTTCCGTTCACCGTCCCGCGAGACGGAAAATCGTAGATCCTATATGGGGTGCTGACGGAACCTAGAGCTCCGCACCCCGGCTGACAAGAGGGTGCGCAGGGATGGCGGCAAACGGGCGGGACATCTCCGACTGACCGGGCTGAACGCTGACTTGAGCCGCACAGGTGTCGTAGGGTCACAAGTGCTCATCGCTGTTGGTGGCGCAGGGGAGAGGACGGGGCGGACTCATGGCGCGGTACCGGGGCAGGCACGCGGCGGCGAGGAAAGCGGACGCGGGCGGGGGCGGAGCTCGCCGCGGGCCGCGTACGTTGCGCAGAGGCGCAGCCAGCGCGGCCGTGGCCGCGGCGGCGATGGCAGCGCTCACCGCCTCGCAGGCGCCGGGTGCCGATTTCGGCCAAGGTGCCGCGGGCGACGGCGGCCGTACGCAGAACGGCGGCGGACAGCCCGGCGACGACTCGTACTTCACCGAACTCCCGCCCCTGGAATCACCGGCCCCGCCCGGCCGCAGCACTCCGGCGCCCGGCGGCAAGGACGACGCGGGCATCCCTGCGACGGTGCTCAGCGCCTACAAGAAGGCAGCGGACAAGCTGGGCACGTCCCAGCCGGGCTGCGGGCTGCGCTGGGAACTCCTCGCCGCCATCGGCAAGGTGGAGTCCGGACAGGCCCGGGGCGGTGCCGTCGACGCGGACGGCACCACCACCGAGCCGATCCTCGGACCCACCCTCGACGGCAAGCAGTTCGCCGAGATCAAGGACACCGACGGCGGGAGCCTCGACGGGGACGCGACGTACGACAAGGCCGTCGGCCCCCTGCAGTTCATCCCCTCGACCTGGGCCGACTGGGCCGCGGACGGCAACGGCGACGGACGCGAGGACCCCAACAACATCTTCGACGCCGCGCTGGCCGCCGGCGGCTATCTGTGCGCGGACGGCCGGGACTTGACGACGCAGGACGGCCTGGACGAGGCGATCCTCAGCTACAACAACTCGTCGGACTACCTGCGCACGGTCCTCGCCTGGTACGAGTTCTACCGCAAGGGCACCCACGAGGTGCCCGACGGCCGCGGCGTCCTCCCGGCGAACCCCTCACCAGCGCCCGGCGAGCGTGACGCCCGCGGCGGCGGGGACGGCAAGCACGCACGGCCTGGCGGCGGTGCGAAGTCGCCCGGGAAGGGCGGCAGTTCGAGCGGCAAGCCGTCGCCGGGCGGCCCGTCGTCCTCGCCCTCGAAGCCGTCCCCGTCCAAGCCGGGCTCCTCCAAGCCCGGTTCCTCCAAGCCCGGTACGTCCAAGCCCGGTACGTCCGAGCCGGCCCCTTCGAAGCCGGCCCCTTCGAAGCCGGGGCCGTCCAAGCCCGGTCCCTCCCAGCCGTCGAAGCCCGCCGCCGCTTCCCTCCAGCGGCAGGGCGACGCGGAGATATCCGCCACGGCGGGCCGCGAGTTCGCCGACAAGCTCCGGGTGCGCGCCGTGGACAAGGCCGGAAAGGCCGTACGCGGCACCGACATCCGCTTCGAGATCACCGGCAGCACCGGCGCCCGCTTCCCCGTCGGCAAGAAGACCGCCACGGCCACGACGGGCGCCGACGGCATCGCCACGGCGCCCCGGCTCACCGCCGGTGACACGGCGGGCACCTTCACCGTCCGCGCCACCGTCGCCGGACGCGACCTGAAGGCGGCCGAGTTCAAGGCCACGGTCAAGCCGACGGCCGACCGGCTCGTCCGTACGAGCACCAAGGCCCTGGAGGCGAAGACCGGCTCCAGCTTCGCCGACCCCGTCGAGATCAAGGCCACCTACAAGGGCAAGCCCGCCGCGGGGCTCCGCATCACCGCCCAGATGATCAACGATGCGGGTGCGGCGAAGCCGGAAGAGGCCACGAAGGGGCCCTACTTCAAGCCTTCCGGCGACGAGGACGCGGCGAAGCTCCGCACGCTCACCTCGCTGACGACGAACGCGGAGGGTGTGCTGCGGTTGCCGCGGATCCACACCGACGCGGCCACAGGAGAATTCCCCCTCCGCCTCATTACCCCCCAAGGCAAAACCCTCACCATCCCCCTGAAGGTCACGGGTTCCTGACCCTCCCGGGGCGGGTGAGGGTCCGGGGCGCGGCCCCGGTTCCCCTGCCTCCCCTGCCCCCGCGACGGGAGCCCCGGCCTGCCCGTGCGCGGGCATGGGCGCGGATGTAGGGGCGCAGCTCCGGCTCCCCTCGGCCGGGCTTCGCGCCCCGCGCTGGGGTCCAGGGGCGTAGCCCCGCGGTTCCCCTCCCGAACCTGGAGCGGGTCCGGGGCGCAGCCCCGAACGGGGTGCAGGGGCGGAGCCCCGCCGGGGTCGGGGGCGAAGCCCCCGTTCCCCCTCCCCACCCGGAGCGGGGCCCGGGGCGCAGCCCTGAGCGGGCTCCGGGGTGCAGGGGCGGAGCCTCGCCGGGGTCGGGGGGCGTAGCCCCGGTTCCTCCTCCCCCCGGAGCCGGGTCCGGGGCGCAGTCCTGAGCGGGCTCCGGGGTGCAGGGGCGGAGCCCCGCTGGGGTCCGGGGCGTAGCCCCGGTTCCTCCTCCTCCCCCCCCGGCGGGCTGGGGCCCGGGGCGGCAGCCCCGGAAGAAACGGGTAGGGGCGGGTCTGGGGCCAACCCCTCACCGCGGCGCGGACGTTGCGTGCGGGGGGACGTGGCCTCGCGGCTGGCGGTCCGGTGTGCCCACCCGTTCCGCCCCTTGGGCGGACCGCGTGCCCACACCGGGGCGTGGGCGCAGGCTCGCACCTCGCCGGGACACCGGTCCTCACCCGGGGCGTGGGCGCGGGCCCACACTTCGGCGGAGCGCCGGTCCCACACCGGGGGTGTGGGCGCAGGCCCACACTTCGGCGGGGCGTCGGCCCCACCCGGGGCGCGGGGCGCGGCCCCCACCGGCGCGGGGCCCGCGCAGAAGCTGCCGCCCCACCCCGCCGCAAAGGTGTTCTCTTCTCCGCACCCCCTTGCTACCTTGCCCCGCCTGACACACCGTCAGGTGCCCGCCCCCGGGAGGTGCCCCCATGCGCGCCCTCATCGCCGCCGGTATCGGCCTGGCCGCCGCCCTCGCCCTCGTCTTCGCGATGACGGCCGTGGGCGCGCCGCCCGGCGAAACGTCGAAGCAGCCGCTGCACACAACCGTCCCCAAGCACCCGTAGCAGGAGGGCCGTTACCGTCATGCGCCGCCGAGCCAGCCTCGTCCTGCTCGCCTTCGCCGTGTTCTTCGCCGCGCTCGCGCCGCTGATGCGCTGGTACGCGTTCCCGCGGCTGGCGAAGATCCCGCCCAGCCAGTACCAGGCCATGGTGCTGGAGGCGAAGGACGCCACTCTCCTCGACTACGCCACCATGCAGCCGAAGAAGGTCGACAAGGTCTCCATCGTGCAGTCCCTCAGGGGCAACGTGCCGGAGGCCGAGAAGGTCAAGAAGCGCACAGGGCGGGACGTCGTCGTCTGGGACACCCTCAGCCATGTCGCGGACCCGGACGGCAAGCTGGTGTCGCAGATCCCCGAACGGTACGTGTTCGACGCGCATTCGCAGGAGCCCGTGCACACCACGGGCAAGGGCGGCGAGAGCGTGGACGGGCAGCCGGTGCGGCGCGAGGGCATCGAGTACAAGTGGCCGTTCATGACGGAGAAGCGGGACTACGAGTATTTCGACTTCCAGACCCGTACGTCGGCCCCCATCCACTACAAGGGCACCCGTACGTTCCACGGCCTGGAGGTCTACTACTTCGAACAGGACATCCCGTGGACGAAGGTCCCCGTACCGCGGAAGCTCCCCATGGGCGCGACGCCCGCCGTCGTCCAGCAGATGGGCATGGAGCGCTGGTACAGCACGAAGCGGATGTTCTGGGTCGACCCGACGACCGGCGCGCCCGTCAACGGCGAGGAGCAGCACAAGGAGGAGATGCGCTGGAAGGGCAAGCCGGACAAGAAGCCGCTCACCGCGTTCGCGGGGCATGTGAAGATCCGCCCGGACTTCCTGGACTCCACGGTCGACATGGTGAAGTCGCAGCGGCAGCTGGTCCTGCTGCTCACCACGTACCTCCCGTGGGGCTTCCTCGCCCTGGGCGGCGGCCTGCTCACCCTGTCGCTGCTGCTGGAGGCCCGTTCCCGGCGGCCCGCCGACCCCGCGGAGGACGACCGGGACCGGGCCCGAGACCCGGACCCTGAACCGGTGGGCGCCTGACCCCGCAACAGACCGGGATCCCCCAACAGGCCGCGATCCCGCAGCAGTCCGGCCCCCGCAGGCGGAACGCGCTCGGGCTCTCAGCGCGTGCGCCCGCCGCCCGCCCGGTTCGTGCGCCGGGTGGGCGCGGCGGACGCGGGGTCCTCGGGCCAGGGGTGCTTCGGGTACCGGCCGCGCAGTTCGGCCCGCACCCCGCGGTAGCCGTCCCGCCAGAAGGAGGCGAGGTCGGCCGTCACGGCGGCGGGCCGCCCCGCGGGCGACAGCAGATGCACGAGCAGCGGTACGCGCCCTCCCGCGATCCGGGGCGCCTCCTGCCAGCCGAACAACTCCTGCAATTTGGCGGCGAGTACGGGCTGTTCGTGCTCGTAGTCGACCCGGATCCGCGACCCCGAGGGCACCTCGATCCGCTCGGGCGCGAGCTCGTCGAGCCGGGCGGCGTCACCGGTGGCCCAGGGCAGCAGCCCGTTCAGTACGTTCCCCGCGTCGGTCTTCGCGAGCCCGGCGCGTGAGCGGGCACGGCCCAGCCATTCCTCCGCCCGCCCGAGCAGCGCCTCGTCCGACACATCGGGCCAGGGCGCGCCCAGTTCACGGTGGAGAAAGGCCATCCGGCGGCGCAGCGACACGGCGCCCTCCGGCCAGCGCAGCAGCCCGAGCCCGTCGCGGCGCAGTCCGTCCAGAAGGGCCTCCCGTACGAGGGCCGGGTCGGGCTCGGCGAGGGTCCGTTCCGCCAGTTCGACGGCGCCCAGCGTCTCCACTTCGCGGGCGACGACGTCGCCGCGCCCCTCGTCCCAGCGGATCTCCTGCCGTACGCCGTGCAGCGGTCCGGCCGCGGCGCGCGCCTCCTCCCCGTCGAGTACGGCGGCGAGCCGCACCCGAGCGGAGGCGGCACCGGCGGGCCGGTCCGCCACGGCGACGGCCACCCATTCCGCGCTGCGCAGCACGGACCCCTCCCGCAGTTCCCCGCGGGTGCCGGAGAGCATCAGGCAGGTCCCGCCGCCCCGCAGCCGGCCCACCCGTTCGGGGTGGGCCAGTGCGACGACGTACCCCACGCCCCGGTCCTCGCTCTCCACACCGGCACCCGCAGCCGAAGCGTCCTGTCGGGCCAAATCCCCGTACGCCGACGGGTCCTGCGGGGTCTGCGGGCCCTGCGCCGTGAGCGCGCCGCGCAGGCGCCGGACCTCCGCGCGCCAGCGCGCGCCGTAGCCGTCACGGGCGCGCCGCGCGCTGCGCAGCGCTTCCCCCGCATCGTCCCCGTAGGCGCGCGGCGGTTCCTCGCTCAGCAGGGCCACGATCTCCGCCGCGCGTTCCGGACCCACCGCCTCCGCGCCGTCCAGCAGGGCCCTGGCCAGCCGCGGATGCAGGCCCAGCCGCGCCAACCGCGTGCCGCGCGGCGTCACTTGACCGGCCGGGTCCACCGCGCCGATCGCGCGCAGCACGCCGTCGGCCGCGGCCATCGCACCGTCCGGCGGCGCGTCGAGCAGCGCGAGCCCCCGCGCACCGGGCGCACCCCAGCACGCGGCCTGGAGGGCGAACGCCGTCAGGTCGGCCACCGCGATCTCGGGCGAGGGCCAGCGGGGCCGTGCCGCGTCCTCGCCCTCGGCCCAGCACCGGTACACGGTGCCCGGCGCCTCCCGCCCCGCGCGGCCGGCCCGTTGCGCGGCGGCCGCCACCGACACCCGTACCGTCGTCAGCGACCCCAGCCCCCGCGCGTGGTCCGTCCGCGGCTCCCGGGCGAGCCCGGAATCGACGACAGCCCGTACGCCGGGAACCGTCAAGCTGGACTCCGCGACGGAAGTCGAAAGGATGATCCGCCGCGGCCCGTTGACGCTCCCGTCGTCCGCGGCTCCAGCGCCGCCGTGTCCCCGCAGCACCGCGTCCTGCGTCTCCGCGGGTGCCTGCCCGTGCAGCCGCAGCACCTCGGCGGGGACGTCCGCGTCCCCCTCCAGCAGTCCGGCCACCCGCGAGATCTCCCCGACTCCCGGCAGGAAGCACAGCACATCCCCCTCCGGTACCTCCGCCAGCGCACGCCGTACCGTCGCGGCGACGTGCCGCAGCAGCGCCGGATCCACCCACGTACCGTGCGCGGGCCGTACCGCCCCGCGCGGCGGCGCGTGCCGTACGGCGACCGGATGGCTCTCGCCGCGCGAGGACACCACGGGCACCGGCGTCCCCTCCTCGTCCGCCGCGCCGAGCAGCCGCGACCAGGCGTCGCTGTCCTGCGTCGCCGACGCCGCGACCAGCCGCAACTCCGGCCGCAGCGCCGCCCGTACGTCGGTGAGGAACGCCGTCGCCGTGTCCGCGTCCAGATGCCGCTCGTGGCACTCGTCCATCAGCACCACGTCGACCCCGGGCAACTCCTGGTCCCGCTGCAGCCGTTGCAGGAGCACGCCCGTGGTCACGACTTCCACCCGCGTACGCGCCCCCGCCCGCCGCTCGCCGCGCACGGTGAATCCCACGTCCTCACCGACACGCTGCCCCAGCAGCCACGCCATCCGGCGCGCCGCCGACCGGGCCGCCATTCTGCGCGGCTCCGCGACGAGCACCCGCCGTTCCGGAGCCCCGTCGTCCAGCAGCCCCGCCAGCGCGAGCGGCACCAGCGTCGTCTTGCCCGTACCGGGCGGCGCGTACAGCACCGCGGCCCCGCGCGACTCCAGCGCCTCCCGCAGCCCGGGCAGCGCCTCACGGACGGGCAGCCCCTCCAGCGCCTCCGTGCGCAGCCGCCGCACCATGCCCTTCCGCCCCTCTACTCCCGCTCGCACACGAAGATCGCCGTCCCGGGGATCAGCCGGCCGCGCAGCGGCGACCAGCCGCCCCACTCCTGCCGGTTCCAGTCGGGCCACTCCGGCTCCACCAGGTCCACCAGCCGGAAGCCCGCGCCGACCACGTCTCGCACCCGGTCGCCCAGCGTCCTGTGGTGCTCGACGTACACCGCGTGCCCCCGCTCGTCCTGCTCGACGTACGGCGTGCGGTCGAAGTAGGAGGAGAAGACCACGAGCCCCTCGGACCCCGGCTCGTCCGGCAGCGCCCAGCGGAGCGGATGGGTCACGGAGAACACCCAGCGCCCGCCGGGCCGCAGCACCCGCCGCACCTCCCGCAGCACCTGCCCCGGGTCGGCCACGAAGGGCAGCGCCCCGTACGCCGAGCACGCCAGGTCGAAGGAGCCGTCGGCGAAGGGCAGCGCCCCCGCGTCGGCCTGTACGAGGGGGAAGCCCCCGCCGTCCTCTCCCTCTCCGCCCGCCGCGTCGTCGATCCGCAGCGCGTGCTGGAGCTGACGGTGCGACAGATCCAGGGCCACCGGGAGCGCCCCCTGCGCGGCCAGCCAGCGCGAGCACTGCGCCGCCCCCGCGCCGATCTCCAGCACGCGCCGCCCGGGCAGCGCCTCCGCCGGGCCGAGCAGCCGCGCGTCGGCCTCGTCCAGCCCTTCCGGACACCAGACGAACCGGTCGTCGCCCAGGAAGGCGCCGTGGTCGTTCTGGTACTCGTCCGCGTTCCGGTCCCACCAGCCGCGGTTCGCCCGGCTGCTCTCGCGGCCGCCGGCCCGTCGCCGTACCGCCTGCGCCTCGTCGTCTTCTTCGTGCGTCATCGCGTCCGTGCCGTACCCTCGCTGTCGGCTCCATAGCTGCGAAGCTGCACCGTACGCGGTCTTCGCCGGCCCCCTGCGAACGGTCCGCGGCACGTGCCGTGAAACGGACCGTGCCGGGTATGGGAAGTTCCTTCCGCGGTGTGCTCTTTCGCGCATTGACCATGCCCAGCGGCGCCCGTATGCTACAAGTTGCGCTGCGGGCCTGCGCGCCTCAGACGGAGCAGGCCGCGCTCGCATCTTTTGTTTGTCCCCTCGGTTAGTGGCTCTCAAGGCCGTGTCCGGCTGGCTTGCATGCGGTGCGACAAGGGCTCTCGGCGTGGCAGTACCTACGACTCAATGTCCGTACCGGAGACCTTTACCCACATGACGAGCAGCACCGAGACCACCGCCACCACCCCGCAGGTTGCGGTAAACGACATCGGTTCCGAGGAAGAATTCCTCGCCGCGATCGACGAGACGATCAAGTACTTCAACGACGGCGACATCGTCGACGGCGTCATCGTGAAGGTCGACCGGGACGAGGTCCTGCTCGACATCGGTTACAAGACCGAAGGCGTCATCCCTTCCCGTGAGCTGTCGATCAAGCACGACGTCGACCCGAACGAGGTCGTCGCCGTAGGCGACGAGATCGAGGCCCTGGTTCTCCAGAAGGAGGACAAGGAAGGCCGCCTGATCCTCTCGAAGAAGCGCGCACAGTACGAGCGCGCCTGGGGCACCATCGAGAAGATCAAGGAAGAGGACGGGATCGTCACCGGCACCGTCATCGAGGTCGTCAAGGGTGGACTCATCCTCGACATCGGCCTCCGTGGCTTCCTGCCGGCTTCCCTCGTCGAGATGCGCCGCGTCCGCGACCTGCAGCCGTACGTCGGCAAGGAGCTCGAGGCGAAGATCATCGAGCTCGACAAGAACCGCAACAACGTGGTTCTGTCCCGCCGCGCCTGGCTGGAGCAGACGCAGAGCGAGGTCCGCCAGACCTTCCTCACCACCCTGCAGAAGGGCCAGGTGCGCTCCGGCGTCGTCTCCTCCATCGTCAACTTCGGTGCCTTCGTGGACCTGGGCGGCGTGGACGGTCTCGTGCACGTCTCCGAGCTGTCCTGGAAGCACATCGACCACCCCTCCGAGGTCGTCGAGGTCGGCCAGGAGGTCACGGTCGAGGTCCTCGACGTCGACATGGACCGCGAGCGCGTGTCCCTGTCGCTCAAGGCGACCCAGGAAGACCCGTGGCAGCAGTTCGCCCGCACCCACCAGATCGGGCAGGTCGTCCCGGGCAAGGTCACCAAGCTGGTGCCGTTCGGTGCGTTCGTCCGCGTCGACGAGGGCATCGAGGGCCTGGTCCACATCTCCGAGCTGGCCGAGCGCCACGTGGAGATCCCGGAGCAGGTCGTCCAGGTCAACGACGAGATCTTCGTCAAGGTCATCGACATCGACCTGGAGCGCCGCCGCATCAGCCTCTCGCTGAAGCAGGCCAACGAGTCCTTCGGCGGTGACCCGACCGCGGTCGAGTTCGACCCGACGCTCTACGGCATGGCGGCGTCGTACGACGACCAGGGGAACTACATCTACCCCGAGGGCTTCGACCCGGAGACCAACGACTGGCTGGAGGGCTTCGAGGCCCAGCGCGAGGCCTGGGAGAACCAGTACGCCGAGGCGCAGGCTCGCTTCGAGCAGCACCAGGCGCAGGTCATCAAGTCCCGCGAGGCCGACGAGCAGGCGGCTGCCGAGGGTGCCACCCAGGGCGGCGCCGCTCCGGCTCCGCAGGGCGGCGGCCAGAGCAGCGGCGGCGGCCAGGGCGGCGGCGGCGGTTCGTACTCGTCCGAGGGTTCGGACGAGGACTCCGGCGCGCTGGCGTCGGACGAGGCGCTTGCCGCGCTGCGCGAGAAGCTGGCCGGCGGCCAGAGCTGAGGCCGGGCGCCGAGGCGTCTGCCAAAGCTGACGCTCTCCGCTGACGCGGAGGGCAGATAGCACACAGTGGGCCCGTCCCCTTCGGGGGGCGGGCCCACTGGCATGCCGGGACGGGTAGCGTCCTCCCCGCTGATGATCTTTCCGGTGCCGGGTCCGCCCGGCCGGAATGCACACGCCGGCACGGGCGTTGTGCACAGAGCAAGCGACGAGGAGGGGCGGCAGCAGTGCTGGAACCGCAGACCATGTACACCTGGGACGCGAGCGGGCTCGAGGCCGTCGACGCCATCATCGACGGGTCGGACGGCGCCGGGCTGGTGATGCTCTATTACTTCGAGGGCTTCATGGACGCCGGTGACACCGGCGAGCAGATCGTGGAGCGGCTGCTGGACAGCCAGTCCCACCAGACAGTCGCCCGCTTCGACGCGGACCGGCTCATCGACTACCGCGCGCGGCGTCCGGAGATGACGTTCCGCCGGGACGCCTGGGTCGCGTACGACCCGCCCCGGCTGGAGCTGCTGCTCGTACGGGACGCGACGGGCGCGCCGTTCCTGCTGCTTGCCGGGCCCGAACCGGACGTGGCGTGGGAGCGGTTCACCGCGGCGGTCCGCGAGATCGTGGAACGGCTCGGCGTGCGGCTCGCGGTGAACTTCCACGGCATCCCCATGGGCGTGCCGCACACCCGCCCCGTCGGCCTCACCCCGCACGGCAACCGCACCGAGCTGGTGCCGGCGCAGCGCAACGTGTTCGACGAGGCGCAGGTGCCGGGCAGCGCGGCGGCGCTGACCGAACTGCGGCTGGCCGAGGCCGGACACGACGTGCTCGGCGTCGTCGCGCACGTACCGCACTACATCGCGCGCTCCACCTACCCGGACGCGGCGCTCGTCGTCATCGAGGCCGTGACCTCCGCGACCGGGCTCGTACTGCCCGACGTGGCGCACGCGCTGCGCAGCGAGGCCCTCAAGACGCAGAACGAGATCGAGCGCCAGCTCGCCGAGGGCGACGAGGAACTCGTCTCCGTGGTGCGCGGCCTGGAGCAGCAGTACGACGCGCTGGCCGGCGCCGAGAGCCGCGGCAGTCTGGTCGCCGAGCCCACCGAGCTGCCCTCCGCGGACGAACTGGGCGCCGTCTTCGAGCAGTTCCTCGCCGAGCGCGAGGGCGAAACGGGCAACAGCGGCGACGACCCCGGCGGCAGCGGCGGCAGCACGGGCACGCCGTAGCGGGACGGCCCGGCCCGGGGAGTCTCCGCCCGGCTGTGTTGCCGGTGCCGGGTGCCGGGGCGCGGGAGCGCACCGTATAGCGTGGCCGCATGGTCAAGGTGGGACTGACGGGCGGGATCGGCGCGGGCAAGAGCGAGGTGTCGCGGCTGCTGGCGTCGTACGGTGCGGTGATCGTCGACGCGGACCGGATCGCGCGGGAGGTCGTGGAGCCGGGCACCCCGGGTCTGGCGGCGGTCGTCGCGGAGTTCGGCGAGGAGATCCTCGCCCCGGACGGCACCCTGGACCGGCCGAAACTCGGCTCCGTGGTGTTCAACGACACGGACAGGCTGGCCGCCCTGAACGCCATCGTGCACCCGCTGGTCGGTGAGCGCTCCGCCGAGCTGGAACGCGCCGCGGGCGACGACGCGGTCGTCGTGCACGACGTGCCGCTGCTCGCCGAGAACGGGCTCGCCCCGCTGTACGACCAGGTGATCGTCGTCGACGCGGCCCCGGAGACCCAGCTGGACCGGCTGGTGCGGCTGCGCGGCATGGACGAGGGCGAGGCCCGCGCGCGGATGGCCGCGCAGGCGACGCGCGAGGAGCGGCTCGCGGTGGCCGACGTCGTGATCGGCAACGACGGTCCGCTGGCGGAGCTGGAACCGCGGGTCCGGAAGGTGTGGGAAGCGCTGAGCGAGCGCGCCTGAGCCCTCCCGTACGCGCGGCCGCGTCCCCGCACGCCCCTCGTACGCTCCGGCGTGAGCGTGTCACGGTGCGCGTCCGCGTACGTGCGTGAGCGTGTCGGGGCGCACGGACGCGCAGGGGCGTGAGCCCCGGGACACGGGGGAATAGTGCCGGGCAGCGGTGCGTTGGCGTGTCCGTAACCACGTCTGCCGTGGGCCCGCCGGAGAGAAGGCGGGCCGTCGGTATGTTCACCGCAGTGAGGAGGCAGCAGCCGTGCCCGAGGCCACTCCCGAAACCCATGTCATCGAGTTCCGTGCGGCCGAGCACCTGCTGGACGCCCGCGACCCGCGCGGCGCGGTGCAGCTGCTGGACGCCGTGATCACCGCCCACCCGGAGAACACCGCGGCCCGTCTGCTGCGGGCCCGTGCCTTCTTCATGCGGGCACAACTGCGCTCCGCGGAGCAGGAGTTCCAGACCGTCCTGGAGCGCGAGCCGGACAACGCGTTCGCGCACTTCGCCCTCGGGCGCACCCTGCAGCGGGCCGACCGCGGGGACGAGGCACGCCGTCATTTCCGGCTGGCCGCGGCCCTCGACCCGCGCCCCGACTTCGTGGAGAAGGCCGGCTTCGACGACCCGCGCTGGAGCGGGTGACCCCTCCCCGGGACGCGGTATGCTGTGAACTTCCCGGGCAGCACGGGGTGTTGACCGGTGATTTCCAGGGTGCGCGAGAGGCGCACAGCCGATTCAGAGGTATGTCGTGACGGAGCGACGCGGGCGAGGGCCCCCGTCGCGGCCTTGAAGGCTCTGCCTCCGGATACGGGCCGACGCCTCTCCCGCAGACCCTGCCGGACCCGGGGGCGCGGCCAAGCCCCCCGGGTCCGCTTCTGCTTCACGGGCCGGCCGCCGCAGCAGCCCCGCCCGTGTTGGAGCGTGCGTGTCCGTACCGCTATCCGCTGTGTACGGACGGGTCGCGGGCCCAGGCGGCGAGCGCGGCGAAGTCCGCCGCGCGCAGCCCGCGTCGGGGGCTCACGCGGTGCAGGAGGGCCGGGCCCCGGTGGTGCGCCGAGACGAACTCGCGGTCCCGGTCCGTGATGTGATCGTCGATCCACGCGAAGGGCCGCCCGTCGGCCCAGTCGACTATGTCGCGCGTCTTCCAGTACAGGCCTTCCGGGTCTCGTCTGAACAGTTCAGGCCACTCGATGACGGGCAGCGCGGGCAGACCCAGCACGGGGCCGACGCAGGTGTTCGCGTCGTGCATCCACGTAGTCGCCCACACCAGGTCGTACGGGAGCGCGGTCAGCAGCGGACCGTGCGCGGGCTTCAACCGCACGCGGAGTGCGGGCACTTGTTCCGGCGGCGCGGGGGCGTGCCGGGCGACCCAGTCCGCGGGCTTGAGGCGGTGCGCCGTGTAACCGCGGGTCTGCCAGGGCCATTTGGCGGCGAACGGATTGAGCGGCCCGTCGACGTCGATCAGCAGGAGAGGGCGTGCGCTCATGCGGGGAGGCTACCGGCGCGCCCCGCTTCCCGGAGCCCCTTCCGGCGGCCGGTACGCTGCGCCGACCGGCGACCCCACTCGCCGGGATGTACGGACTTCAACGAGGGAGCGGACGGATGGCCTTCCGTAAGGCGACGATGAAAAAGCAGGTGGAGGAGGCCTTCGCCCGAACATCGCCCGGGGAGCGGCCGTTGGTGACGGTGGCGACCGTCGCGGGCCCGACCCCGTGGCTGAACTTCGGCATCATCGCGCTGATCGTGCAGATCGTGACGAAGTACTACTTCCTCTCGCTGACCGAACAGGGCCTCGTCGTACACCGCATGGCACGGTTCACGCAGCGGCCCGGGGAGATCGTGCACGCGGTGCCGCGCGCACAGGCCCAGGCGCTCTTCGGCGAGGTGCAGTTGAACCCGCTGTGGAGCGTCTTCCGCATCGCCCTGCCGGGCAGCGACAAGCCGGTACGCATCAACGTGCACCGCATGTGGCGCGGCGAACTGGAGCAGATGCTGGGCATGCTGGGCGGCGCCCCGGGCCCGCAGCAGCAGTTCGACCCCCAGCAGCAGTACGCACAGCAGCAGCCGTACGCCCCGCAGTACGCGCAGCAGCCGCCGCCGCAGCAGTTCGCGCAGCAGCCGTACGGGCAGGATCCGTACGCCCAGCAGCCCCATGCCCAGCAGCCGTACGGGCAGCCCCAGGGCCCGGCGCAGGGCGGGCAGTTCGGCGGCCCGCAGCAGCCGTACGCCCAGCCGGGCGCGCACGTACCGCAGCCGTCGCCCCAGCAGGCCGCACCCCCGCAGGACCCGCGCCAGGCCGCCGACTACAGCGCGCTCCAGCCCCCGCAGTCGCAGCCCGCACAGCACCAGCCGCAGGAACAGCAGGCGGAGGCGACCCAGATGCTGCGCCCGGTGCAGCAGCCGGAACAGCAGCAGGCCGCGGAGACCCAGATGCTCCGGCCGGTGCAGCAGCAACAGCAGCCCCCGCAGCCCGACCCGCAGGTCCCGGACCCGCGCGAACAACTCGCCACACCCCACCCCCACCAGAACACCCCCACCAACGGCCAGAACCCGTACGCGGGCTGACACTCCGTCGGGGATCGTCGCCCGGCGCCGGGCACAAGGGGCGCGTGCGCTCAGCTCACGAGTCGCAGCCCACGCCGTCGCCGTCCCGGTCCAGGTGGCGTCCGTATCCCGGATCGCCCTGGTGGACGGGGGCGGCGTTCGCGGCGCGGGCCTCGGAGCAGTTGCCGTAGGACACCGAGGCGTCCTCGTCGGTTCCCGGCTCCGTACCGGACTCGGCGGCCGGAACATCGGCCGGTGCCTCGGCGGTCGCGGTGACCGTGGTCCGTACGGGAACCTTCACGGTCTTCGTGACCGTCGGCTTCGGCACGGCCTTCGGCTTCGCCTCCGGGGCCGCCGACACCGTGGCCGTCACCGTGGCGGTGGCGGTGGCGGTGGCGGTTGTGGTGGCGCGGGCTTCGGGTGCGCCGGCGGCCTGTGACGTCTCGCCCGTCGCCCCGGCGCCCCCTATGCCGATCCCGATCAGCCCTGTGAAGGCGAGCGCCGGCAGGACGAAGCGCTTGCGTGCCCAGCGCGGGGTCCTGCGGGGCGGCTGGGCCTGCGGCATGGGCTGCGTCTGGTACCAATTCGCATTCATGATCCCCCCTTGTCAAGGTGTGACTGAAGTGTGCGACCAGGGGAGGGAAAGTGGTGAATACCGCCATGACATGTGACCGAAGTGTTGTCTGAAGTGGAAGAGGCCGCCATGGGGCGGAGTCCGCATCATGGGGGTGTGCGGTTGGAAGCGATCACGTGGGAGAAGCTCGGCGAGCGGGTGGCCGAACGGGTCGACGGGACGGTGCCCGCGGACGGGAGCCCGTGGCTGCGGGTGGCCGTCGACGGCGCGCCGGCGGCGGAGGCCGGGGAGTTCGCGGGACGGCTCGCCGAAGCACTGCGGGTACGGGGGAGGGACACGCTGACCGTCGCAGCGGAGGGCTTCCTGCGGCCCGCTTCGCTGCGGCTGGAGTACGGGAAGCAGGACCCCGACGCGTACTTCGACCTGTGGCACGACACCGGCGCGCTTTGGCGTGAGGTCTTCGCCCCGCTCGAACCGGGCGGCAGTGGCCGCGTGTTGCCCGATCTGTGGGACGCCGAACAGGACCGGGCGACCCGCAGCGCGCGCGTGCGGCTGGCGGAAGGGGGTGTACTGCTGGTGCACGGCCGGTTCCTGCTGGGGCACTGGTTCCCGTTCGATCTGTCGGTCCATCTGCGGCTGTCCGCGGGCGCGTTGGCGCGGCGCACGCCGGAGGACGCGCAGTGGACGCTGCCCGCGTTCGCGCGGTACGAGGCCGAGGCCGCGCCGGAGAGCGCGGCCGACATCGTCGTCGGCGTGGACCGGCCCGCCCGCCCCGCCTGGAGCGGCTGACCCGCACGGCTGCCCGGAGCGGCCGGAGTTCGGCTCCCGCAAGCCCCGGACCGCCGGCCCCAGCTCCAGCCCCCAGCCCCAGCCCCGGCCCCGGCCCAAAAGGGTTCTGCGCAGCCGCGGACCGTGCCATTCTGTTCGCTTTGATCATCCTCGGAACAAGTGAACGGGAGTCCGTATGAAGCGCGCCGGGACGCTGTCCGCCCTCGCCTGTCTGCTGGCCGTCACCGGCGCCGCCCCGTCGGCCTCCGCGCCTCAACAGGCGGCACAGGAAGTACAGACGACACGCGTACACGAGGCCGCGGGTTCGCTGCTGGACTCCGTCCCGCAGCGCGGTGTGCTGCGCGTGTGCACGACGGGCGACTACCCGCCGTTCAGCCATCGCGACGCCGGTTCGGACACGTACCGCGGGGTGGACATCAGCATGGCGCGCGATCTGGCGAAGAGCCTGGACGCCGAGCCGCGTTACGTGAGGACGACGTGGGAGGGGATGGTCTCCGACCTCTCGGCCGGGCGCTGCGACATCGGCATGGGTGGGGTCTCCGTCACGCTGGAGCGGGCCCGCAAGGTGGCCTTCAGCGAGCCGACCCGTACGGACGGCAAGACGCCCGTCGTGAGGTGCGAGGACAAGGACAAGTACCGCACCCTCCGGCAGATCGACCGCGCCGGCACCACCGTGGTCGTCAACCCGGGAGGAACGAACGAGGAGTTCGCCCGGGAGAACATCAAGAAGGCGACGCTCAAGGAGCACCCCGACAACACCACGATCTTCAACGAGATCATCGAGGGCCGCGCCGACGTGATGATGACGGACGCGAGCGAGACCCGGTACCAGGCGAAGCTCCACCCCGAACTGTGCTCCGTGCACCCCGACAAGCCGTTCACCTTCTCCGAGAAGGCGTACGCGCTGCCGCGCGGGGACGCCGAATTCAAGGAGTACGTGGACCAGTTCGTGCACCTCGCCACCCACGACGGCACGTACAAGAAGTACGAGGACGCCTGGATGGGCTGAGCCCCGGCGGCGTGGTGCGGCCCGTCAGCGTGTGGCGGCCGCCGCGTCGCCCGCCACCGTCACCCTGATCTTCGACTGTTTGTGCGGCAGTTCGTCCCAGTCGTCCATCGTGCGGGCCGCCAGACCGTGCGCCTCCGCCAGCGTGATGAGCGTTTCCGGGCGGTAGTAGAAGTCCTCGTGCAGGACCTGGTGTTCCTCGCCCTCCGTCCGGTTGTACGTGAAGTCGAAGAAGCCGCCCGGCGCGAGCACCCGCGCCACATGCGCGAAGCACTCCTCGATGACGTGCCGCGGCGAGTGGGAGAAGACACTGTGCGCGTGGACGACGTCGAAGGCGCCGTCCGGCAGGTGCTCCAGCCGCAGATCGTTCACCAGCGTGAGGTACGGCAGTTTGGCCTGCAGCTTGTGGTCGACGAGGGTGCGCTGCGCCGCGATCAGGATGTCCGGGGAGATGTCGATGCCGTAGTAGTTGCCGGTGCCGAGGTGCGAGATGAAGTGCCGTCCCGCCCGCAGGTTCCCGCAGCCGATCTCCAGCAGCCTGTGCCGCTCGGAGAGCCCGTGCCCGCGCAGATACCGGTACTGCATCTCGCCCAGCGCGTTCCACCGCTCCTCGGTCGGCGTGCCGACCGCGCCGAGCGGATTGCGCGCCGTGTCGTCCCGCATGACGGACCGGTAGTACGCGATGTGGTCGCCGCCCGCGGCGCGCCGGAGCCGCCAGTCGCGGACCAGCCGGCGCAGGTACGGCGCGACGCGCCCCGGATGCCGTACGCCGTAACGGGCGCGGTGGAGGAGCGCGGCGCGGTTGTGGGCCGTGCGCTTGCGGGAGACGGCACTGCCCGGCCCGGGCCGTGACCGCTCCGGTGGCTGCTGCCCTGACTGCTGCCGTGGTCTAGACATGACGGTGCTGTGCCCTTCGTGTCGCCCGGAGGATTCCGGCGGCGTTCACTGACGCGTTCACTCGTGTCGGCTGTCCGGTACCCCGTGTGTGCCGCGGGTGCCTGGACGATAGTTTGCCGCGCATGGCACATGTGGGCGATGAAACTGTGGTGACCGGCGGCGTGTCCGCGACCGAGGAGGTCGCCGCGGCGGCGGTGGGGCGGGTACGTACGGAGTACGCGCCCGACCCGGACGGGGACCCCGACCCGGGCGAGATCGTGTGGACGTGGGTGCCCTACCGGGAGGCCGACGGGCGCGGCAAGGACCGCCCGGTGCTGGTCGTGGCCCGCGAGGATCAAGGCACCCTGCTGGCCGTGCAGTTGACCTCGCGCGGCCGGGACGACGGCGATGCCGACTGGCTGCCGCTGGGCACAGGGCCGTGGGACCGCGAGGGGCGCGACTCGTGGGTGGGAACCGCACGCGTGTTCCGCGTCCGCCCGGCGGGTATGCGACGGGAGGCGTGCGCACTGGACCGTGCGCGCTTCAACCGTGTCGTACACCGCCTCCAGCAGTTGTACGGCTGGCGGTGAGCCACCCGGCGTAGCTGTCCCGCTCATTCTCCCAACGGAGGCCCGGGAAGCGGCCATTGCCCCCTCTTGCTCCCTAACATGAAGACGCCACACATGTGGTGACAATGTGAACGTTCCTCGACCAGGGACGTCTACGGGGCGGGTGGGGTTGGGGATGACGTTGCAGACCGCGGCGGGGGTGCCGGTCGACGGATTCACGTACGGACTGGTGACGCCGGTCGCCGCGTTCGTGATGGCCTGTCTGGGCAGCGCACTGGGGCTCCGGTGCACTGTGCGGGCGATGAGCTCCGAGCGCGGGGACCGGCCGGGATGGCTGGCGCTCGGCGCGGTCGCGATCGGCACCGGCATCTTCACGATGCACTTCATCGCGATGACGGGCTTCACCGCCGAGGGCGTGAACATCGGGTACGACCTGCTGACGACGTACGCGAGCCTCGGCGTCGCGGTGCTCGTCGTCGGCGCCGGACTGTTCCTCGTCGGCAGGCTGGGCCGTACGCCGGGGGCGCTGCTCGCGGGCGGCGCGGTCACCGGGCTGGGCGTCGCGGCCATGCACTATCTGGGCATGGCAGGGATGCGGCTCGCGGGCGACGTCGCGTACGACGCGGGCCCCGTCGTGCTCTCGGTGGCCATCGCGGTCGTCGCCGCGACGGCCGCGCTCTGGTTCGCGATGTCGGTGCGGTTCTTCGGTGCGGCGCTCGGTGCGGCCCTGATCATGGGCGTCGCGGTGTGCGGCATGCACTACACCGCCATGCAGGCCATGAGCGTCCACGCGCACGGTCCCGGATCGCCCGCCGACGGCGGCTCGTCCGCCATCGGCACGCTCACGCCGATCCTCATCGGGCCGGTGCTCCTGCTGCTGTTCGTCGCCCTGTTCGTCAGCCTCGACCCGATGATGGAGCGCGACGAGCGGCGCGCGTGGGGTGCCCGGCGCGGCGAGCGGGTCGGTGACAAGCTGGAGTGGACACCGTTCGAACGGCGGTGACGGTCCGTGAGACTCCGCGAGGGCGAGGGGATTCGGCGTGCTGGGCACAGGTGAACAGGTACTGGAGACCATGCCCGGCGACTGGCAGCGTGCGCTGGCAGTCGTCGCGCACCCCGACGATCTGGAGTACGGCGCGGCGGCCGCCGTCGCCGAATGGGTCCAGGCGGGCAAGGAGATCGGCTATCTCCTGGTGACCCGGGGCGAGGCGGGCATCGACGGGCTGGAGCCCGGCGAGTGCGCGCGCGTCCGCGAGGGCGAACAGCGGGCGAGCGCCGGTGCCGTGGGCGTCTCCACCGTGGAGTTCCTCGACCACCGCGACGGCGTCATCGAGGAGAGCGTCGCGCTGCGCCGCGACATCGCCGCCGCCGTCCGCAGGCACCGCCCCGAGCTGGTGATCACCATCAACCACCACGACACCTGGGGCGGCGACTACTGGAACACCCCCGACCACCGCGCCGTCGGCCGGGCCGTGCTGGACGCGGTCGGCGACGCCGGCAACCAGTGGATCTTCACGGAGCAGCTGTCCGACAGCGGCGAGGCTGTGGAGGGCGAGGGCGAGGGCGAGGGCGAGGTCGTCGGCAGCGGACTGCGCCCGTGGAGCGGCGTGCGCTGGGTGGCCGTCGCCGCCTCCCCGTACGTGACGCACGCGGCGCCGGTCGGGGAGCGCGCCGTGGAACGGGCCGTGGCCTCACTGGCCGAACACCGCGCGTACATCACGGCACTGAGCGACGAGGAGCCGGAGGCGTACGCGCGCGCGATCGTGTCCCGCGGCGTGGAGATGGGCGCGGACCGCTACGCCGGGCGCCCCTGCGTCGCCTTCCAGCTGTACCCCCGCTGAGGGCGGTCGCGCAGCGGTGCGAAACCGCCGGGCGGCCGCTTTCAGCGGGGAGTCGAACGAAAGAGTGGGGGCGAAATGTCGCGAATATCCGCGAGTTGTTAGCTTGTTCGCGGTGTCGCCCGCAAGCGGGCCGGCGATTCGACGAAGGAGCGCATCCCCATGACCGCACAACCGGCCGCCGCCCTCGGCGGACTCGGCGCAATCCGCGACGACCTGGCGGACCTCTACCGCGATCTGCACGCCCATCCGGAGCTCTCCTTCGCCGAGCACCGCACCGCCGCCGAGGCCGCCCGCCGCGCCGAGTCGTACGGCTATGAGGTCACCACCGGCGTCGGCCGCACCGGCGTGGTCGCCGTCCTGCGCAACGGCGAGGGCCCCACCGTGCTGCTGCGCGCCGACTTCGACGCACTGCCCGTACGGGAGCGCACCGGCCTGCCGTACGCCTCGGCCGACACGGGCACCGACCGGAACGGCAACGACGTGCCCGTCATGCACGCCTGCGGTCACGACATGCACGCCACCTGCCTGTTGGGCACGCTGCGGCTGCTCGCGGAGCACCGCGCCGACTGGTCCGGCACCGTGCTCGGGGTCTTCCAGCCGGCCGAGGAACTCGGCCAGGGCGCCCAGGCCATGATCGACGACGGCTTCACCACCCGCTTCGGCACGCCCGACGTGGTGCTCGGCCAGCACGTCATGCCGCTGCCCTCCGACATGGCCGCCTTCCACGCCGGCCCGTCGTTCGCGGCGACCGACTCGCTGCGGGTGCGGATGTTCGGCAAGGGCGGCCACGGCTCGCGCCCCGAGGCGGCCGTCGACCCGGTGGTGATGGCCGCGTCCACGGTGATGCGGCTGCAGACGGTCGTCTCCCGCGAGGTCGCGGGCGACGAGACGGCAGTGCTGACCGTCGGCACGCTGAACGCCGGGACGCAGGAGAACATCATCCCGGACCAGGCCGAACTCACCCTGAACATCCGGACGTACAGCGAAGACGTACGTGCCACCGTGCGGGCGGCCGTCGAACGGATCGTCAAGGCGGAGGCCGCCGCCTCCGGCGCCGAGCGGGAACCGGAGATCACGGAGATCACCGCCTTCCCCTGGTCGTCAACGACGCCGACGCCGTGGAGCGTACGAAGGCGGCCGTCGGCGCGGTCCTCGGCGACGACAAGATCATCGACCCGGGTCCGGTGAGCGGCAGCGAGGACGTGGGAATCTTCGGCACGGCCTCCGGAGCGCCGGTCTGCTACTGGCTGTTCGGCGGGGGCGACCCGGAGAAGGTCGCCGCGGCACGGAAGGCGGGCACGTACGACAAGGACATCCCCGCCAACCACTCGCCGTACTTCGCGCCCGTCGTCGAGCCCGCCATCGACACCGGCGTCAGCGCGCTGACCGCCGCCGCCTTCAGCTGGCTGGGCCCCGCCCGCTGAGGCCGGCCCGCTCGCTGCCCGCCCGCTGACGCCCGCCGCCGGCCCGCCCGCCGACGCCGCCCTGCCCCTGCCCCTGCCGGCTGTCAGAACAGCGGCTGCGGCAGCACGCCCTCCAGGGCGAGCAGTGCCCGTTTGGTCTCCAGCCCGCCGCCGAACCCGCCTATCCCGCCGCCCCGTTCGACCACGCGGTGACACGGGACGACGACCGGCAGCGGGTTGGAGCCCATGGCAGCGCCGACCGCGCGCGCCGCGCCCGGCTCGCCCACCCGGTCGGCCAGGTCCTGGTAGCCGACGGTCCTCCCGTACGGCACCGATTCGTACAGCGCGTGCAGCACGCGGGCGTTGAACCCGCCGGACAGCGACCAGTCCAGCGGCACGGTGAACTCCCGCAGCCCGCCCCGGAAGTACGCGTCGAGCTGCTCCCCGGCGGCGCGGAGCACTTCCGCGCCGGGAGCGCCGTCCGCGGCATCCCCCTCGCCCTCCGGGGCTCTCCCGGCGGGCGCTTCCCCCGCGTGCGCCGGCTCGCCGTCGAGCGCGCCGGCGAGCCGGGTGAGGGCCCGGTCCGTCGTCGCCTCGTCGGCGTGGAACACGACATACACCAGGCCCTCGCCGGTGGCGGCGAGCAGCAGCGGACCGACCGTGGTCTCCCGGACCGTCCAGGTGCAGGAGTGTGTCTGCGTCATGTCGGGCAGCCTAGGCGCGCCCACTGACAACGGCCCCCCGCGGCCGGTCCCGTGCCGGCGGGCGTCAGCCGCCGGTCTCCTCCCGTACCACGTCGGGGTAGTTGGAGATGATCCCGTCGACCCCGGCGTCGGCGACCTTGCGGGCCGTCGCCGCGTCGTTGACGGTCCAGGTGTAGGCCTCCAGCGGCTTGCCGTGCGCGCCCTTCACCTTGTGAATGGCGTCCACGTAGTCCTTCGACGCGGTGCTGTACGTCGGGTTGATCTGATCGCTGAACTGCGCGTACGTCTTCAGCTCGGACACCTTCGGGGTGCCCAGGTAGCCGGTCTTCACGGCGGGAGCGAGGCCGTGCACCTTGCGGACGGAGTCGCCGTCGAAGCTCTGGATGACCAGCTTGCCGTTGACGTGCCCGCTGTCGAGCCAGCCCTCGTTGCTGAGCTCCTTGAGCGTCTGCGACTCGATCCCCGGGTACTTCGCCGGGGACTTGAGCTCCATCAGCAGCTTCTGGTTGTTCTGCGTGAGCCGGTTCAGATACTGCTTGAGCGTGGGGACCTTCGCGCCCTTGTAGGCGTCGCCGTACCAACTGCCCGCGTCCAGCCGGGAGATCTCCGCCGCGGTGAAGTCGGAGACGTTCCACGGCGCGCGGTCCGGGAACACCTTCTCGACGTTCGTCGTCCGGTCGAGCGTCGTGTCGTGGATGACGACCAACTCGCCGTCCTTGGTGCGCTGTACGTCGTTCTCGACCCAGTCGATGCCGAGCTTGTCCGCCTTGTCGACCGCCGCGAGCGTGTTCTCGGGCGCGTGGCCCGACGCCCCTCTGTGCGCCACCGTCCGGGGCGGGTCCGCCTGTTCCGTCTGCCGCTGAGTGTCCGCGTGCGCGGGGGCCGCGGAGAGGATGAGTGCCGATATACCCACGAGCGCGCCGGTTGTGGCAGCTGCGGCGGGACGCAGTGACATACGGAACTCCTCACGATTGTCCATGTACTGACAGAGGAGACTCTTCCCGTGACGGACTACTCACACGCAGCAACGGAGTGGCCGTGATGTGAACGTGTGGAGTCGGCGCGATGCCGGTCACCGGCCGAGGCGCGAGGGGTTGTCAGTGCGGAGTCGTACGGTGGTCTGCATGCGGCCCCATACCGAGATCGAACGCAAGGTGGCGCCCTTCGAGGTCGTCAGCCCATATCAGCCGAGCGGTGACCAGCCCACCGCGATCGCCGAGCTGGCGCAGCGCGTCAGCGGCGGGGAGAAGGACGTCGTGCTGCTGGGCGCGACCGGCACGGGCAAGTCGGCCACCACCGCGTGGATGATCGAGAAGCTCCAGCGTCCGACGCTGGTCATGGCGCCGAACAAGACGCTCGCCGCACAGCTGGCCAACGAGTTCCGCGAGCTCCTGCCGAACAACGCCGTCGAGTATTTCGTCTCGTACTACGACTATTACCAGCCCGAGGCGTACGTGCCGCAGACGGACACGTACATCGAGAAGGACTCCTCGGTCAACGAGGAGGTCGAGCGGCTGCGGCACAGCGCGACCAACTCGCTGCTGACCCGCCGCGATGTCGTGGTGGTCGCCTCCGTCTCCTGCATCTACGGCCTGGGCACCCCGCAGGAGTATGTGGACCGCATGGTGCCGCTCAAGGTCGGCGACGAGTGGGACAGGGACCAGCTGCTCCGCCGCTTCGTGGAGGTGCAGTACACGCGGAACGACGTGTCGTTCACCCGCGGCACCTTCCGGGTGCGCGGCGACACCATCGAGATCTTCCCGGTCTACGAGGAACTGGCCGTCCGCATCGAGATGTTCGGCGACGAGATCGAGGCGCTCTCCACGCTGCACCCGGTCACGGGCGAGGTCATCACCGACGACCAGGAGCTGTACGTCTTCCCCGCCTCGCACTATGTGGCGGGCCCCGAGCGGATGGAGCGCGCCATCGCCGGGATCGAGGCCGAGCTGGAGGAGCAGCTGGCCGCGATGGAGAAGCAGAACAAGCTGCTGGAGGCCCAGCGGCTGCGCATGCGCACCACGTACGACATCGAGATGATGCGGCAGATCGGCAGCTGCTCCGGCATCGAGAACTACTCGCGGCACATCGACGGCCGTGAGCCCGGTTCCGCGCCGCACACCCTCCTCGACTACTTCCCGGACGACTTCCTCCTCGTCATCGACGAGTCGCACCAGACGGTCCCGCAGATCGGCGCGATGTACGAGGGCGACAGGGCCCGCAAGGGCACCCTGGTCGACCACGGCTTCCGGCTGCCCTCCGCGATCGACAACAGGCCGCTGAAGTGGGAGGAGTTCACCGAGCGGATCGGCCAGACCGTCTATCTGTCCGCCACCCCGGGGCCGTACGAGCTCTCCCGTTCCGACGGGTACGTCGAGCAGGTCATCCGCCCGACCGGCCTGATCGACCCGGAGGTCGTCGTCAAGCCGACCGAGGGCCAGATCGACGACCTGGTGCACGAGATCCGCACGCGCACCGAGAAGGACGAGCGGGTCCTGGTCACCACCCTCACCAAGAAGATGGCCGAGGACCTCACCGACTACTTCCTCGAACTCGGCATCGAGGTCCGCTATCTGCACAGCGACGTCGACACGCTGCGCCGCATCGAGCTGCTGCGGGAGCTGCGCAGCGGCGAGTTCGACGTGCTGGTCGGGATCAACCTGCTTCGTGAGGGGCTCGACCTGCCCGAGGTGTCGATGGTGGCGATCCTCGACGCGGACAAGGAGGGCTTCCTGCGCTCCGGCACCTCCCTGATCCAGACGATCGGCCGCGCCGCGCGCAACGTCTCCGGCCAGGTCCATATGTACGCGGACAAGACCACACCGGCGATGGAGCGGGCCATCGACGAGACCAACCGCCGCCGGGAGAAGCAGCTCGCGTACAACGCGGAGCACGGCATCGACCCGGAGCCGCTGCGCAAGAAGATCGGCGACATCGTCGCCGACATCGCCCGCGAGGACGTGGACACCGAGCAGCTGCTCGGCAGCGGATACCGCCAGGAGAAGAAGAGCGGCACGAAGGACGGCGGCGGCACCAAGGGCAAGGCACCCACCCCGGCCAAGTCCGCGGGCAAGGGCAAGAAGGGCAAGGACAGCGCGGAGCTCACCGACCGTCCCGCGGCCGAACTGGCCGAGACCATCGAGGAGATGACCGAGCGGATGCGCGCCGCCGCGGCCGAGCTGCAGTTCGAGGTCGCGGCCCGGCTGCGGGACGAGGTGGGCGAGTTGAAGAAGGAGCTGCGGCAGATGAGGGAGGCGGGGCTCAAATAGCCCACGTGGCGCGGAGTGTTGCAAGAACGACACAAAGCCGCCGCGAGCAGGCCGGTGCCCGCGCCTCCGTGCGTAGGGTGCGGGGCGTGACAGCCGTCGCCCGGAGCACGGGCGGCGGCCGCCGGCCGCGGAGACAGAGGGGTACGCACATGACGGTCAATATGACCAAGGGTCAGGCGATCAGCCTGCAGAAGGGCGACGGGGGAGCCCTGACCGCCGTGCGCATGGGGCTGGGATGGAAGTCGGCCCCGCGCCGCGGGCTGTTCGGCAAGCGCAGCAAGGAGATCGACCTCGACGCCTCCGCCGTGCTGTTCGCCGACAAGCAGCCGGTGGACGTCGTGTTCTTCCGTCATCTCGTGAGCGACGACGGCTCCGTCAAGCACACCGGCGACAATCTCGTCGGCGGCGCCGGACAGGGCGGCGACGATGAGGCGATCATGGTCGATCTGCAGCGCGTCCCGGTCCACATCGACGCGATCGTCTTCACCGTGAACTCCTTCACCGGCCAGACGTTCGCCGAGGTGGAGAACGCCTTCTGCCGGCTGGTCGACGAGACCAACGGCGAGGAGATGGCGCGGTACACCCTGACCGGCGGCGGCCAGTACACCGCGCAGATCATGGCGAAGGTCCAACGGCAGGGCAGCGGCTGGCAGATGACCGCCGTGGGCGACGCGGCCAACGGCCGTACGTTCCAGGACCTGATGCCGTCGATCCTGCCGCACCTGTAGCGGGGCGGCGCGCAGTCGAGGAGCCGAAGGAGGGGGAGGGTATGTCGGCCGAGCTGGTCCGCGGACAGAACCGGCAACTGCCGGGCGCCCGCGTGGAGATCAGAGTGTCGGCGGGGGAGCCGGTCGTGGCCGGCGCCACCCTCACCGACGACCGCGGACGCATGCGCGAACCCGGCTGGATCGCGCATCCGGCCGACCACCGGCTGCCGGGGCTGGAGGTCTCCCAGCAGGCCGCGGCCGATCACCGGCTCGCGGTGGATCTCGGCGCGCTGCCCGACGGCGCGCAGCGGGTGAATGTGCTGCTGGCGCTGCCGACCGGGGTGGCGGGCCCCGCCAGTTTCGGCGGGCTGACTGCGCCCTTCGTCGCCGTGACCGGGCTGGACGGCGCCGAGGTCGCCCGCTACACGATCACGGGCCTCGGCGCCGAGTCCGCGGTCGTGGCCGTCGAGCTGTACCGCACGGACGGCGGCTGGAAGGTGCGGGCCGTCGGCCAGGGGTACGCGGGCGGCCTCGCGGCGATGCTCGACGACCAGGGCCTGGAGCGCGCCGACGAGCTCGCCTCGCACATCAACGAGGCCGTCGCAGAGGGCATGGCCCGCGCCCCCGAAGCCCCGCCCTCGGGCGCGCAGCAGCGCACGCGCAGCACCGCGTACGCCGGAGGCAGCGGCACGGGCGGCACCGCCGGCGGCGTCAAGCCGGCGCATCCGTCCGGCAGTCCGGACACGGAGCCCGGCGTCACCGAGGCCACGGACGGTTCCTCCGCCGCCGGTCCGGCCCCCGCGGCGCCCGGAGCCTCCACGGACAAGAGCACGGACAAGAGCGGCGGCGCCTCCGGCGGCATCGACTACCGTCACCCCCGCCGCACCCCCGCCACCGGCCCTCCCGCGGCGCCCGGCGCCGGGGAGCAGCCCGCACCGCGGGAGCGGCAGGGGGACCAGCACAGTCCGGTCGCCGGGGACGCCTCCGGCTGGTCCATGGACGAGCGGCTGTACAACCAGATCTGGGGCATGTTCGAGGACGTGGCCCGCTCGGTCGCCGCCTTCCGCTCCGCCGTCGACTTCGCCGAGTCCCGGCTGGAGCGCGAGCTCGACTCCGTCCTCGCCGACCCGGCCACCCGCTCGGGACCCGCCGCCGACGCGGCGCGCGGCGCGGCGCACGAGAAGCACGCCGTGCTGGTCGAGCAGGCCGAGGCGGCGCTCGACCGGGACATGCGCCAGCTGGAGGCCGAGTCGGACGTGGTGGAGCCCGCGCTGCCACCCGCGTTCGCCCGCTGGGACAACCCCGTCTGGCATGCGTACGAGCTGCCGGAGGACTCCCCGATGGCGGTGCGGCTGGGCGACCTCAGCCTGCCCGAGTGCGACGAGCTGCGGATCCCGCTGCTCGTCCGGCTGCCGCTCGCGCGCGGCCTGTGGATCGACGCGGGGCACGGCGAGCGGACCGCGCTCGACCCCTCGCTCACCGACACCGACGAGCTGCGCCGCCGCGCGGCGGTGACGGCCACGGCGATCGCGGCCCGGCTCGTCGCCGCCCACCCGGCGGGGGAGTTCACGCTCAGCGTGATCGACCCGGCGGGTTCCGCCGCCTCCGCGCTCGCCCCGCTCACCGACAGCGGGGTGCTGCGGGTGCCGCCGGCGGCCGGTGCCGCGGGGGTGCGCGAGGTGCTGGAGCGGCTGACGCGGCGCATCGACCTGATGCAGATGGCGGTCCGCAGCGGCGCCACCTCCTCGCTCCCGCCCGACCTGGATCCGGCCGAACAGGTCGTGCTGATCCACGACTTCCCGCACGGCTTCGATGACCGCGCGGTCACTCAGCTGAGATACATCGCGGACGAGGGCCCGTCCGTCGGCGTCAACGTCATGCTGGTCGCCGACCGCGAGGACGCCGCCGCGTACGGTCCGCTGCTCGACCCGCTCTGGCGCTCGCTGCTCCGGCTGACCCCGGTCCCCGAGGAGCACCTCGCCGATCCGTGGGTGGGACACGCCTGGACGTACGAGCCGCCGCTCGTCCCACACGGCAGCGCGGTGCTCTCCACGGTGCTGCGGCAGGTGGCGCAGGCCGGCTCATAGCGCGCTGACCTGCCCTTCCCGGCTGCCCTCCGCGCCGTCGGACGGCCCTCCCCACCTGCCGTCTTTACTATTACTTGGCAGTGCTTTACTCTTTCTTGCACGGAGGGGAGTATTCCCAGCCTCGCGGCGACCCCGTCAATACGGACCGACCTGACCGGTCCCGGGGCGTCGGTCCGGCAGGTTGTCGCCGGGCGGAAGAGACCTCCGGCGCATGCGAATATGCAAGCCGGAGGGTGCGTAAATGGATGTCTCCATGAACATGTGGGTGCTGACCATCGTTGGTCTGTGCGCCCTGATCGCCGCCGATTTCTTCATCGGCGGCCGCAAGCCGCACGAGGTCTCCATCAAGGAGGCCGGAATCTGGACCACGGTCTGGATCGTCCTCGCCGGACTCTTCGGAGCCGGCCTCTTCCTGTTCGGGAATGCCCAGGCCGGCGGCGAGTTCTTCGCCGGCTTCATCACGGAGAAGTCGCTCAGCGTCGACAACCTCTTCGTCTTCGTCCTCATCATGGCGAAGTTCGCGGTGCCGACCATATATCAGCAGCGTGTGCTGATGATCGGCGTGCTGATCGCGCTGGTGCTGCGTGCCGCGTTCATCGCCGCGGGCGCCGCGATCATCGCCTCGTTCTCCTGGGTCTTCTTCATCTTCGGCGCTTTCCTCATCTACACCGCCTGGAAGCTGATCCAGGAGGCGCGCGCCGACGAGGAGGACGAGGCGTACGAGGAGAACCGCTTCCTCAAGATGGTCGAGAAGCGCTTCCCGTCGACCGACAAGTACCACGGCACCAAGCTGTTCATCGTCGAGAACGGCAAGCGGCTGATGACGCCGATGCTGATCGTGATGCTCGCGATCGGCACCACCGATGTGCTGTTCGCGCTGGACTCCATTCCCGCGATCTTCGGTCTGACCCAGGACCCGTACATCGTCTTCACCGCCAACGCCTTCGCCCTGATGGGTCTGCGGCAGCTGTACTTCCTCATCGGCGGACTGCTCAAGAAGCTGGTCCACCTCTCGTACGGCCTGTCGATCATCCTGGGCTTCATCGGCGTGAAGCTGGTGCTGCACGCCCTGCACGAGACCGGTGTCCACGTGCCGGAGATCTCCACCCCGGTCTCGCTGGGTGTCATCTGCGTGGTCCTGATCGTCACCACGATCACCTCGCTCATCGCCTCCCGGAAGCAGAACCAGGTGGAGCAGCGCGAGGCGGGCAAGCAGGACGCGGACGTCTGACGCCCCTCTGCGACGGAGCGGCCCCGGCAGCACACGCTGCCGGGGCCGTTGTCCGTCAGGGGTACGGGGAACCGCGCGCACCCCACGCGAGCCGCACCCGTCGGCCGCCTACGTGACCGTCACCGTGCGCGTGGCCCGCTGCCCGTTGACCGCCACCGTCAGGGAGACCTCGCCGGGCCGGTGCGCGGTGAGCGTCCCGCTGCCCGGGTCGTACGAGGCGATGCAGCGCCCCGGCGCGGGCTTGCGGTCGGTGACGCACAGTCCGCCCGAGCCCGACCAGTCGGAGCTGAGCGGCCAGCCGACGGGAATTTTCCGTACGTTGGCGCCCTCACCCTGCAGTACGGTCGCCGACGCGCTCGCCTTCTGGCCGGCCGGCAGCCGGTCGGGCAGTGCGAGGGTCAGACCGTCCACATGGGCGCGGGTCTGCGCCGCGACCCAGTCGTCAGGTGCTCTGCTGCCCGCCGTACGGTCCACGCCCAGCATCGACCAGCCGGTGAAGCCGCCCTGGCCCGCGGGCGAGGACGGCGCCTTCCCGGAGTTGCCGTTGATCAGGTACGGCACCCCGTCGACCCGGGAGGCGTGGAACGCGCCGGTGTGCGCGCCGACGAACACGGCGCCCTTCCCGGTGCGCGAGCGGAAGCCGGCCAGCCAGTCCTCCAGCAGGTCGGCCTCCATCCGGTCGGTCAGCTGACTCGGCCCGGCCGGTGCCGGATCACGGGGCGGCACATGCTGCAGGACCGCCACGGAACCGACCGCGGGATCCTTCGCCGCCGCGTCCAACTGGCGGCGCAGCTCCTGGAACTGGGCGTACCCGCCGCCGCGTACCGTCAGCGACGAGGTGTCGAGCGTCAGGAACCGCGTGCCCTTGTGGTCGAAGGTGCGCTGCGCCGGGCCGAATTCGCGGACGAAGTTCGCGATGCTGCCGCCCATCACCTCGTGATTGCCGGGCACGTAGTACCAGGGCAGCGCGTCGCCCAGCTCCTCCTCCAGGACGCGCCGCGCGAGCCGCAGGTCCTCCGGCGAGCCCTCGTCGACGAGGTCGCCGTTGACGATCACGAAGTCGGGCCGTGCGGCCCGGATCTCGCGCAGCGTACGGCGCGCCTGCCGCACCAGCGGACTGTCGGGGTCGCGCGCCACGAACTGTGCGTCCGACATGACGGCGAACCGCCAGTCCCGGCCCGCCGTGTCGGCCGCCGTGGAGATCAGCGGATCCTCGACCCGCTGTGCGGGCGGCAGTTCGACGTCCGGCGGGACACGCGCGGACAGTTCGTCCAGTACGACATCACCCCGGTACTGCGCCGTCGGACGGGTCTCGGCCAGATAGAGACGCTGGACACGCAGCGGATGGGCGACGCCCTCCGGCACCGTGAACGTGACGTGTCTCCAGCCCTCCCAGTCGATGTTCGGGCCGCGCAGTACGTGCGTCGTCCCGGCCGCGTCCTTCACCTGGAGCGACGGCCAGGCGCCCTGCTTGTCGCCCTTCACCCACAGACCGAACTCCTGCGGCCGCCCGGGGACCGGCAGTTCGGCGGGCGGCGTCGCGTAGGCGGCACGCGTGGCGGTCGACTGGGTGAAGTCGTACGTCATCCGCAGCCCGGTCCCGGTGTGGCCCGCCGGCTCCGGTGCGAGGGCGCCCGTGGCGCGTGCCGCGCTGAACTTCCAGTCCGCCGCGTCGTCGAAACCGGCGACCCGCTGCTCCTTCAGCCCGACACTGACCGCCAGATGCGCCGTACGGCCGCCTGCCGACACGGTGACGATGTCCGCCGTGTCGCCCTGGCCCGGGCGCGCCCGCACAGTGAAACTCCCGGTCGCCGGGTCGGGCGTGATGGTGAACCGTGAAGTGTCGTACTGCAGGCGCACGTCGGACGGTTCGACGGGTGCACTGGTGCCCTGTGCGTCGAAACCGAGCACACCGAAGGTGCCCTTGTCGTCCCCGTCGGCCAGGGCGACGCGTTCACTGGTCGGACGGATGCGGTCCAGCGCACCGGCAACGGTCAGACTGGTGGACCCCTGCGCCCCGCCCCGTACGGCCGTCACCTTCGTACTGCCGGACCGCCGCGCGTGGAACACGCCGTCACCGTCCGCCCGTCCGATGTCCGGCCGCGCGGTGCGCCACGCCGGAGTGCCCTGCGCAGGACCGTACGTCTCGTCGTACCCGGCGGCGGTCAGCTTCCGCGACAGGCCCGGGAAGACCCGCTCCGGATGACCGCCCGGCACGTTGTCCGCCGTGGGCGCCTTCGCCGGATCGGCCGCCGTCTCCACATGGAAGCCCGTCAGCCGGCCGCTGCCCTGTGGTGCGGTCAGCGCCAGACCGTTCGGCACCTCGCGTTCGCCGCCGTCGGACGGCGAGTTCTCCAACTGCGGCTCGGCGGCGCCCGGTTCACGTGCCAGCAGCGTGGACGAGCCGCCGCCGTCGAGGTTGAGCGCGTTGTACGCCCCGAGCTGCTTCATCATCAGGGCGAGCTCGGTGAGGGTGACACCGCCCGACGTGGCCTGCCGCCCGTCGACCGTCAGCACGTGCATGGTGCTGCCGTCCCGCGAGAAGCCGACCGCCGTACGGGGCGCCGTCGCGTTGTTCGGCCGGCCCTCCCAGTTCTGCGCCTCGCCGTCGACGACGAGCAGACCGCGCCCGCCGACTGCCGTACGGGGCACGGCACTTCCGTCGTCCGTCCGCACCCGGTACTCCCACGAGACCGGATCGCCCACCGTCAGCGTGTCCAGCGCCTTCGCCCCCACATCCCGGCCCACCAGCACGGTGGTGCCCTCCGCTATCGGCCCCGTCCCGGGACCGTCGGAGACCGACACCACCTTGCCGTCCCGCACCGCGACCTCGGCCGTGTCCGTGGCGCCGTCGGTGGTCAGCGCCCGGTCGGCCTCGCCCCACTGGGAGTTGTAGGCACCTATGCCGTCGTCGGGCACATTGGCCGCGTTGTAAGCGGCGAGCGGCTCCTTGCCGCCGGGCAGCGTCAGACTGCCCTCGAAGTACAGATCGAGTATCCGCCCCGCCGCCTGCGGGCCGACGCCGACGGCCTCCGACGTACCGGTGGCGGGGGAGTGCGGCGGCTTCCCGTCGCGCAGCCCGGGACCGAGCGGGGCGCCGGTCTCGTTGATGTCGAAGAAGTCCGCGTTGAGCGCGGCAACAGTACGCCGGCCCTTGCCGGGGTCGTGCTGTTTGACCAGATCGCTCACAGTACGGCGCTGGGAGACCTTCCCCGAGGACAGATAGTCGGACTGAACTCCGCCCGTACCGCTGCCCAGTTGGACGCTGAGCGCGTCGGCGCGCAGCCATTTGTCGGACTCCAGCCTGTCGAACGACGTCAGGGTGGCGCCTGGTGCGACGGGCCGAGTGGTGCGCGACAGGTCCATCCCGTCGCCGTCGGCGATGGCCGCCGGAGCCCGCTGTGCGGCGGCGGACCGGCCGGGCGGCCCCTGCTGCACGGCGCCGGCCGGTGCCACCAGACCGCCGGCGAGCATGGAAACGGCCACTGCCGGAAGCAGCGGCCGTACGAGGAAACGTCTGCGTGCGCGATGTCTGTGCACGGCATCCCCCACAAATGCGTCAGTTCCGCGCGCTCCTGCGCACAGTGGGCCACAGAGTCCCAAGGGGGACGCCGGTGCACCAGGGGTCCCGCGACAAATCGACAAGAACAGGCGAAGAACGCCGGTACCGACGACGCAAGTTGACGGCCCGAATCAGGGGCAGGGGGAACCGCGCGCTCCGAGGGGCGCGGGGAACTGCGCGAGATAAGGGGCGCGGGGAACTGCGCAAACCCAGCCACGCAGGTGAGCCGCAGCCGCCAGACACAAGCACGGGGTCACACGAAGCGGGGCAGGGCACAAGCCGCGGCCCAGCGCAGCGCTCAGCTCTTCTCCGGCCCCGCAACGAGCTTGCCGCCCTGTTCGCGCACCGGGACCTCGGGGAGGGGGCGCGTCGCCGGCCCCTGCAGGACCTTGCCCGTGGTGACGTCGAAGCGGCTGCCGTGGCAGGTGCAGTCGCCCTCACGGCCCTTGATCTCGCTGAGGACGCACCCCCTGTGGGTGCACACCGCGCTGAAGGACTTGTACTCGCCCTTCTCCGGCTGCGAGACGAGAAGCTTCTGCTCCCGGTAGAGCTTCGCCCCGCCGACGGGCACGGCACTCGCGGCGCCCAGCTCGACGGGCGCCGAGGGGGTCGCCGCCTGGCCGCCGGACTCTCCGCCGCTGTCCGAACCGCCCCCGCAGGCGGTGACGGTGAGGCCGATCCCGGCCGCGGCGGCCGAGCCGAGGACGGTACGGCGCGTGGCACTGTGCTGCTTGTTGATCGTCACGCGCCGTACCTTACGACACCATTCGTCCCGCTCTGCCGAGCCCTGACCCGCAGGGCCCGGCAGAGTGACGCACCGTCAGCGCTTGCGGGGCGTGGCTTTCTTCGCCGCGGCCTTCTTCGCGGGTGCCTTCTCCGCGGACTTCGCCGCGGGGGCGGCCTTCTTCGCTGCGCTCTTCTTCGCCGCCGGCTTCTTCGCGGTCTTGCCCGCACGCACCGGCTGCGCGTCGCTGACCCGGTCGCCCAGCAGCTCCCGCAGGAACTTGCCGGTGTGGCTGGCCGGAATCCCGGCCACCTCCTCCGGCGTGCCCTCGGCGACCACGAGACCGCCGCCGTTGCCGCCCTCGGGGCCCATGTCGACGATCCAGTCGGCCGTCTTGATGACGTCCAGATTGTGCTCGATGACGATCACCGAGTTGCCCTTGTCGACCAGTCCGTCGAGCACGCCGATGAGCTTCCGGATGTCCTCGAAGTGCAGCCCGGTGGTGGGCTCGTCGAGCACGTACACCGTGCGGCCCGTCGAGCGCTTCTGCAGCTCGCTGGCCAGCTTCACGCGCTGTGCCTCGCCGCCCGACAGGGTCGGTGCCGGCTGCCCGAGGCGGACGTACCCGAGGCCGACCTCGTTGAGCGTCTTCAGATGCCGGGCGATGCGCGGCACCGCCTCGAAGAAGTCCAGCGCCTGCTCGATCGGCATGTCGAGCACCTCGGCGATGTTCTTGCCCTTGTAGTGCACCTCCAGGGTCTCCCGGTTGTACCGGGCCCCGTGGCACACCTCGCACGGCACGAACACGTCCGGCAGGAAGTTCATCTCGATCTTGATCGTGCCGTCGCCGGAGCAGTTCTCGCAGCGGCCGCCCTTCACATTGAAGGAGAACCGGCCCTGCTGATAGCCGCGGACCTTCGCCTCCATCGTCTCCGAGAAGAGCTTGCGCACGTGGTCGAACACCCCGGTGTACGTCGCCGGGTTGGACCGCGGCGTGCGCCCGATCGGCGACTGGTCGACATGCACGACCTTGTCGACGAGGTCGTCCCCGTCCACCCGCGTGTGCCGGCCGGGCACCATCTTCGCGCCGTTCAGCTCGCGCGCCAGGTGGGTGTAGAGAATGTCGTTCACCAGCGTCGACTTGCCGGAGCCCGAGACGCCCGTGACCGCCGTCAGCACGCCCAGCGGGAAGCTGACGTCGATGTCGTGGAGGTTGTTCTCCCGGGCGCCGCGGACGGTCAGCATCCGCTCGGCGTCGACCGGCCTGCGCACGTCCGGCGTCGGGATCGCCTTCTTGCCCGACAGGTAATCCCCGGTCACCGACTGCTCGTTGGCCAGCAGTTCCTTGAACGAGCCGCTGTGCACGACCTTTCCGCCGTGCTCGCCGGCACCCGGCCCGATGTCGACGACCCAGTCGGCCGCCCGGATGGTGTCCTCGTCGTGCTCCACGACGATCAGCGTGTTGCCCAGGTCGCGCAGCCGGGACAGGGTCTCCAGCAGCCGGTGGTTGTCCCGCTGGTGCAGCCCGATGGACGGCTCGTCCAGCACGTACAGCACGCCGACCAGACCGGAGCCGATCTGGGTGGCCAGCCGGATGCGCTGGGCCTCGCCGCCGGACAGCGTGCCCGCCGCCCGGTTCAGGGTCAGATAGTCGAGGCCCACGTCGACCAGGAACTTCAGCCGCTCGTTGACCTCCTTCAGCACCCGCTCGGCGATGGTCTTCTCACGGTCCGTCAGCACCATGTCGCGGAGGAAGTCCGCGCATTCGCTGATCGACATCGCGGAGACATCGGCGATCGACTTCTCCTGGACGGTCACCGCCAGCACGATCGGCTTCAGCCGCGTCCCCTCACAGGACGGGCAGGGCACCTCGCGCATGTAGCCCTCGAAGCGCTCCCGGCTGGAGTCGGTCTCCGCCTCCTGGTACCGCCGCCGCACGAACGGCACCGCGCCCTCGAAGGCCGTGGTGTACGCGCGCTCGCGGCCGTACCGGTTGCGGTAGCGCACCTCGACGCGGGTCTTGTGGCCGTGCAGCAGCGCCTTCTTGGCGCGCTGCGGCAGCCCGGCCCACGGGATGTCCGTACGGAAACCGAGCGCGTCGGCGAGGCCGCCGATCAGCCGCCCGAAGTACTCCCGGGTGTGCCCGTGCGACCACGGGTGGAGGGCGCCCTCGTCCAGCGACTTGTCCTCGTCCGGGACGATCAGCTCCGGGTCGACCTCCATCCGCGTGCCGATGCCGGTGCACTCCGGGCAGGCGCCGAACGGGGAGTTGAAGGAGAAGGAGCGCGGCTCCAGCTCCTCGAACGACAGGTCGTCGTACGGGCAGTAGAGATGCTCCGAGTACATCCGCTCGCGCTGCGGGTCGTCCTCGTCGAGGTCGACGAAGTCGAGGATGACCATGCCGCCGGAGAGGCCGAGGGCCGTCTCCACGGAGTCGGTCAGCCGCCGCTTGGCGTTCTCTTTCACCGTGAGGCGGTCGACGACCACCTCGATGGTGTGCTTCTCCTGCTTCTTCAGCTTCGGCGGCTCGGAGAGCTGGATGGTCTCCCCGTCGACCCGCGCGCGGCTGTACCCCTTGGTCTGCAGCTCGTTGAAGAGGTCGACGAACTCGCCCTTGCGCTCGCGCACCAGCGGCGACAGCACCTGGAAGCGGCTGCCGGGCTCCAGGCCCAGCACCTTGTCGACGATGGCCTGCGGCGACTGACGGGCGATGGGCCGCCCGCACTCCGGGCAGTGCGGCTTGCCGATGCGCGCGAACAGGAGCCGCAGATAGTCGTAGACCTCGGTGATCGTGCCCACCGTCGAGCGCGGGTTCCGCGAGGTCGACTTCTGGTCGATGGACACCGCGGGGGAGAGGCCCTCGATGAAGTCGACGTCGGGCTTGTCCATCTGCCCGAGGAACTGCCGGGCGTACGCGGACAGCGACTCGACGTAGCGGCGCTGGCCCTCGGCGAAGATCGTGTCGAACGCGAGCGAGGACTTGCCCGACCCCGAGAGCCCGGTGAAGACGATCAGCGAGTCGCGGGGGAGGTCGATGGAGACGTTCCGGAGGTTGTGCTCCCGAGCGCCACGAACGAGGAGACGGTCGGCCACGCTGGTAGGCACCTTTCGTGTGAGCCGCGGTGGTGGTGCCCCGCGGGCCGCGGCCCGCGGAGGAGTGGAGCGCCCGTGGGGCGGCACGGGAACACCCACCAAGAGTATGGGTGGCGCCGTACGGATGTCTGTCGGATCCGTCCGGTACCGCCCACCGAGCCTATAGCACGTGCTTTCGAATTACGGAGTCGCTCCGCAACCTTCCACTCGAAGGAGTGGCGGCACTAGCTTTGGGATCATGACTTCGCCTGCGCACGACATCGCTCACGTGAGGGAAGCCACCCACCGACTCCTGGAAGCCGCCGCGAAACTCGGGGACGCCGCGGTCGCCGAACCCTCTCAACTGCCCGGCTGGTCCCGGGGTCACGTCCTCGCCCATCTCGCACGCAACGCCGACGCGCTCGTCGAAGTGCTCGCCGGCCGCCCGATGTACGCCTCCGCCGAGGCCCGCGACGCGGACATCGAGCGGGACGCCGCGCGCCCCCTCGCCGTGCACCTGGACGACGTACGGGACACCGCCGCGCGGCTGGACGGCGCTTTCGCCGCACAGTCCGGCGAGGACTGGCAGCGCACCGTGGAACTGCGCAACGGCGTCCGTGACACGGCCTCCTCGCTGCCCTTCCGGCGCTGGACCGAGGTGGGACTGCACCATGTCGACCTCGGCATCGGCTACGGCGTCGAGGACCTGCCCGGCGGCTTCATCGACCGTCAACTCGCCTCGCTGGTCAAGCGCTTCGCCGCGCACCCCGGACTGCCGCAGGGCCTGGAGCTGCGCGCCGAGGACGGCAGCCACTGGCGTACCGGCGCCCCGGAGGGCGACCCCGTCGTGGTCGCCGGCGGCCCCGCCGCGCTGGTCGGCTGGCTCAGCGGGCGCACGTCCGGCAGCGGACTGTCCGCGAGCGGTCCGCTGCCCGCTCTCCCCGCGCTCTGACGTCCCCTACTAGGCTGGGGGCATGGCTTACAGCGGAGTGGTGAAGGTCGGCGGCGCGGCGGATGTGCACGAGCTGACGGGACTGATGATCTCGAAGGTCGCCGTCGGGCCGATGAACAACAACGCCTATCTGCTGCGCTGCCGCGCCACCGGCGAGCAGCTGCTGATCGACGCGGCCAACGACCCGGAGACCCTGCTGCAGCTCATCGGTGAGGACGGCATCGCCTCCGTCGTCACCACCCACCGGCACGGCGACCACTGGCAGGCACTCGCCGAGGTGGTCGCCGCGACCGGTGCCCGTACGTACGCCGGGAAGTACGACGCGGAGGGCATCCCGGTGTCCACCGACGAGCCCGTCGAGGACGGCGGCACCGTGCGCGTCGGCGAGGTCGAACTGACGGCCCGGCACCTCGTCGGCCACACACCGGGGTCGATCGCGCTGGTCTACGACGACCCGCAGGGCCACCCCCATCTCTTCACCGGGGACTGCCTGTTCCCCGGCGGCGTGGGCAACACCTTCGGGGACTCCGAGGCGTTCACGAGCCTGCTGCACGACGTGGAGACCAAGATCTTCGACCGGCTGCCGGACGAGACCTGGGTCTACCCGGGCCACGGCGACGACACCACGCTCGGCACGGAGCGCCCCAGGATTCCGGAGTGGCGCGAACGCGGCTGGTGACGCGCCGCGCGCCGGCTTCGCGTCCGCTGCCGCCGCGCCCTTCCGCACACCCCGGGGGCGCACCGGGCGGCCCGAGATGTCGGTGTCCGCAAGTAGGGTGTGAGCCATGGCAGACCCCTCCAGCTACCGTCCCAAGCCGGGAGAGATCCCCGACTCGCCGGGGGTCTACAGGTTCCGTGACGAGCACCGCCGGGTGATCTACGTCGGCAAGGCCAAGAGCCTCCGCTCGCGGCTCGCCAACTACTTCCAGGACCTGGCGAATCTGCACCCGCGCACCCGCACGATGGTCACCACGGCGGCCTCCGTGGAGTGGACGGTCGTCTCCACCGAGGTGGAGGCGCTGCAGCTGGAGTACAGCTGGATCAAGGAGTACGACCCCCGGTTCAACGTCAAGTACCGCGACGACAAGAGCTATCCGTCCCTCGCGGTGACGATGAACGAGGAGTATCCCCGCGTCCAGGTCATGCGCGGCCCGAAGAAGAAGGGCGTGCGCTACTTCGGTCCGTACGGACAGGCGTGGGCCATCCGCGAGACCGTCGACCTGCTGCTCCGCGTCTTTCCCGTACGCACCTGCTCCGCCGGGGTGTTCAAGCGGTCGGCGCAGATCGGCCGCCCCTGCCTGCTGGGGTACATCGGCAAGTGCTCGGCACCCTGCGTCGGCCGGATCAGCCCCGAGGACCACCGCGAACTCGCCGAGGAGTTCAGCGACTTCATGGCCGGGCACACCGGCTCCTACCTGCGCCGCCTCGAGGGCGAGATGAAGCAGGCAGCGGAGGAGATGGAGTACGAGAAGGCGGCCCGGCTGCGCGACGACATCGACGCGCTCAAACGCGCGATGGAGAAGAACGCCGTCGTGCTCACCGACGCCACCGACGCCGACCTGATCGCCGTCGCCGAGGACGAACTCGAGGCGGCCGTACAGATCTTCCACGTCCGCGGCGGCCGGGTGCGCGGCCAGCGCGGCTGGGTCACCGACCGGGTCGAGGACGTCACCACCGGCGAACTCGTCGAGCACGCCCTGCAGCAGCTGTACGGCGAGGAGCGCGGCGACTCCGTGCCCCGCGAGGTGCTCGTGCCGGCCCTGCCGGACCCGGTCGGCCCGATAAACGAGTGGCTCACCCAGCGCCGCGGCTCGAACGTCTCGCTGCGCATCCCCCAACGCGGCGACAAACGCGCCCTGATGGAGACCGTCCAGCGGAACGCGCAGCAGTCCCTCGCGCTGCACAAGACCCGCCGTGCCTCCGACCTCACCACCCGCTCCCGGGCCCTGGAGGAGATCGCCGAGGCGCTGGACCTGGACTCCGCGCCGCTGCGCGTCGAGTGCTTCGACATCTCGCACCTCCAGGGCGACGACGTGGTCGCCTCCATGGTCGTCTTCGAGGACGGCCTCGCCCGGAAGAGCGAGTACCGGCGCTTTCAGATCAAGTCCTTCGCCGGACAGGACGACGTACGGGCCATGCACGAGGTCATCAGCCGCCGTTTCCGGCGCTATCTGCGGGAGGCCGAACAGTCCGGCGAGCTGCCCGACGCGGACGGCACGGAGCCCGGCGAGCCGGGCAGGGACGAGGACGGCCGCCCGAAGAAGTTCGCGTACCCGCCGCAGCTGCTCGTCGTCGACGGCGGGCAGCCGCAGGTCGCCGCGGCCCGCGCCGCGCTGGACGAGCTCGGCATCGACGACGTCGCCGTCTGCGGGCTCGCCAAGCGGCTCGAAGAGGTGTGGGTGCCGGGTGACGACGACCCCGTGGTGCTGCCGCGCACCAGCGAGGGCCTGTATCTGCTGCAGCGGGTGCGGGACGAGGCGCACCGCTTCGCCATCCAGTACCAGCGCAGCAAGCGCTCCAAGTCCCTGAAGGCGGGGCCGCTCGATGCCGTCTCCGGTCTCGGCGACTCCCGCAAGCAGGCGCTGATCAAGCACTTCGGCTCGGTGAAGCGGCTGCGGGCGGCCACCGTCGAGCAGATCCAGGAAGTGCCGGGCGTGGGCCGGAAGACGGCCGAGGCCGTCGCCGCCGCGCTCGGCTCCGGCGCGCCGCCGTCGCCCGCGGTGAATACGGCGACCGGTGAGATCGTTGAAGAAGAAGGACCCACGGGGGAGTCGGCATGAGCAGCGCAGCGCACGACAGTACGGACGGAGCACAGGTGAGTACGGGCACACCGGCGGAAGCCGAGACAGCGACGATCCCCGAACTGGTGATCATCTCCGGCATGTCGGGAGCGGGCCGCAGCACCGCCGCCAAGTGCCTGGAGGACCTGGGCTGGTTCGTGGTGGACAACCTGCCCCCCGAGCTGATCCCCACCATGGTCGATCTGGGTGCCCGCTCGCAGGGCAACGTGGCGCGCATCGCGGTCGTCGTCGACGTCCGCGGCCGCAGCTTCTTCGACAACCTCATGGAGTCGCTGGCCGACCTGGAGGCGAAGGCGGTGCGCCGCCGCATCGTGTTCCTGGAGGCCGGCGACGACGCGCTGGTGCGCCGCTTCGAGTCCGTACGCCGCCCGCACCCGCTGCAGGGCGACGGCCGGATCGTCGACGGCATCGCGGCCGAGCGCGACCTGCTGCGCGAACTGCGCGGCGACGCCGACCTGGTGATCGACACCTCCGGGCTGAACGTGCACGAGCTGCGCGCCAAGCTGGACGCCCAGTTCGCCGGCGACGAGGAGCCGGAGCTGCGCGCGACGGTGATGTCCTTCGGCTACAAGTACGGCCTCCCCGTCGACGCCGACCTGGTCGCCGACTGCCGGTTCCTGCCCAACCCGCACTGGGTGCCGGAGCTGCGCCCTTACACCGGCACCAGCCAGGAGGTCTCCGACTACGTCTTCGACCAGCCCGGCGCCAAGGATTTCCTCGACCGCTACACGGAGCTGCTGCAGCTGATCGCCGCCGGCTACCGCCGCGAGGGCAAGCGGTACGTGACGATCGCCGTCGGCTGTACGGGCGGGAAACACCGCAGCGTCGCCATGTCCGAGAAGCTGGCCCGCCGGCTGTCCGACGAGGGTGTGGAAACCGTCGTCGTACACCGGGACATGGGACGTGAGTGAGGCGTATGCCCCGTAGGAGCATGCGGCTGCGCCGCATGGTCGGCAGCCGCAGCAGTCATCGCGGCGCCCAGCCCAAGGTGGTCGCCCTGGGCGGCGGCATGGGCCTGTCCGCCTCGCTCACCGCGCTGCGCCGGATCACCGGCGCGCTGACCGCGGTGGTCACCGTCGCCGACGACGGCGGCTCCAGCGGCCGGCTGCGGGACGAGTTGGGGGTGCTGCCGCCCGGCGATCTGCGCAAGGCCCTCGCGGCGCTGTGCGGCGACGACGACTGGGGCCGCACCTGGGCGGAGGTCATCCAGCACCGCTTCGAAAGCCGGGGCGAACTGCACGAACACGCGGTCGGCAATCTCCTGATCGTCGCGTTGTGGGAACAGTTGGGCGATCACGTACAGGCGCTCGATCTGGTCGGGAAGCTGCTCGGCGCGCACGGCAGGGTGCTGCCCATGTCGGCCGTGCCGCTGGAGCTGCAGGCCCTGGTGAAGGGGCACGACCCGGAGCAGCCGGGGGAGTTGTCGACCGTGCGCGGTCAGGCCACCGTCGCGCTGACCACCGGTGAGGTGCAGCGGGTGAAGGTCGTCCCGCAGGATCCGCCGGCCGTCCCGGAGGCGGTCGCGGCGGTGCTGGACGCGGACTGGGTGGTGCTCGGTCCGGGCTCCTGGTTCTCCTCGGTGATTCCCCATCTGCTGGTGCCCGAGCTGCTCGAGGCGCTCACCGAGACGAAGGCCCGCAAGGTGCTCTCGCTGAACCTCGCACCCCAGCCGGGAGAAACCGAAGGATTTTCCCCGCAGCGTCATTTGGAGGTTTTGGCCCGACACGCACCTAAACTCGCCTTTGACGTGGTGCTGGCCGATCAGGATGCGGTACCGGACCAGGACTCGCTGCGCGAGGCCGCACAGCGGCTCGGCGCCGCGGTCGAGCTGGCACACGTGGCGGCGCCGGGAGGAATCTCCCAGGTCCAGGGCGCTGGAAGCGGAACACCGAGGCACGACCCGGTCCTGCTGGCCGCCGCGTACGACCGTATTTTTCGGATGCATGGAAGGATCGGCCCATGGCGATGACGGCTGCGGTGAAGGACGAAATCTCCCGGCTCCCCGTCACCCGGACCTGCTGCCGGAAGTCCGAGGTCTCGTCGATCCTGCGCTTCGCGGGCGGCTTGCACCTGGTGAGCGGGCGGATCGTGATCGAGGCGGAGTTGGATACGGGCATTGCCGCCCGGCGGCTCCGCAAGGACATCATGGAGATCTTCGGCCACGCCTCGGACTTGGTGGTGATGGCTCCCGGCGGACTCCGGCGCGGCAGCCGCTACGTCGTTCGGGTGGTTGCGGGCGGTGATCAGCTGGCCCGTCAGACGGGGCTGGTCGACGGCCGCGGCCGCCCGATCCGCGGGCTGCCGCCCCAGGTGGTCTCGGGGGCCACCTGCGACGCGGAGGCCGCCTGGCGCGGAGCGTTCCTCGCGCACGGCTCGCTGACCGAGCCCGGCAGAAGCTCCTCCCTGGAGATCACCTGCCCGGGTCCGGAGGCGGCGCTGGCCCTGGTGGGCGCGGCGCGCCGGCTGCAGATCTCGGCAAAGGCCCGCGAGGTGCGCGGAGTTGACCGCGTGGTCGTCCGCGACGGTGACGCCATCGGCGCGCTGCTGACGCGGCTCGGTGCCCACGAGTCGGTGCTCGCCTGGGAGGAGCGGCGGATGCGCCGCGAGGTCCGGGCCACCGCGAACCGGCTGGCCAACTTCGACGACGCCAATCTGCGCCGCTCGGCGCGGGCTGCGGTCGCGGCGGGCGCGCGGGTGCAGCGGGCGCTGGAGATCCTCGCGGACGACGTGCCCGAGCACCTCGCCGCGGCGGGCCGGCTGCGCATGGACCACAAGCAGGCGTCGCTCGAGGAGCTCGGCGCGCTCGCGGATCCCCCGCTGACGAAGGACGCCGTCGCCGGGCGCATCCGGCGGCTGCTGGCCATGGCGGACAAGCGGGCGCAGGACCTCGGCATTCCCGGTACGGAGACCAGCCTCACCGAGGAAATGGTCGGCTGAGAAGCTGGACCTGAGGCGACAGGGGCAACGGCGCTCCATTCCAGTGCCCGTTCCGGCCGATTTCCCTGCCTTTCCGCCCGATGTCAGCGTGTGCGACGGGGCGCGGTAGGGTCGACAGTGGTCGGGGACATCCCATACAGCTTCGCCGGTGTCCTCACCGGCGTATCCAACGAGGAGATCGGTTCGTGACGATCCGCGTAGGCATCAACGGCTTCGGCCGCATCGGGCGTAACTACTTCCGCGCGCTGCTGGACCAGGGCGCGGACATCGAGATCGTCGGTGTCAACGACCTGACCGACAACAAGACGCTTGTCCACCTGCTCAAGTACGACACGATCCTGGGTCGTCTGAAGCAGGAGGTCAGCCACACCGAGGACACCATCACGGTGGGCGGCCAGACCTTCCGCACGCTGGCGGAGCGCGACCCCGCCAACCTCCCCTGGGGCGAGCTCGGCGCCGACATCGTCGTCGAGTCCACCGGCATCTTCACGAAGAAGGCCGACGCCGAGAAGCACATCCAGGCCGGCGCGAAGAAGGTCCTCATCTCGGCTCCGGCCAAGGACGAGGACATCACGATCGTGATGGGTGTCAACCAGGACCAGTACGACCCGGCGCAGCACAACGTCATCTCCAACGCCTCCTGCACCACCAACTGTGTGGCGCCGATGGCGAAGGTGATGGACGAGAACTTCGGCATCGCCAAGGGCCTCATGACGACGGTCCACGCGTACACCAGCGACCAGAGCATCCAGGACGGTCCGCACAAGGACCTGCGCCGTGCCCGCGCCGCCGCCGAGAACATCATCCCGACCTCGACCGGCGCCGCCAAGGCCACCGCCCTGGTGCTGCCGCAGCTGGACGGCAAGCTCGACGGCATCGCGATGCGCGTCCCCGTTCCCACCGGCTCGGTCACCGACCTGGTGCTGGAGCTGGACCGCGAGGTCACCAAGGACGAGATCAACGCCGCCTTCCAGAAGGCCGCTCAGGGTGAGCTCAAGGGGTACCTCGAGTACACCGAGGACCCGATCGTCTCCTCGGACATCGTCAACGCCCCGGCGTCCTGCACCTTCGACTCGCAGCTCACCATGGGCGGCGGCAAGCAGGTCAAGATCGTCGGCTGGTACGACAACGAGTGGGGCTACTCCAACCGCCTGGTGGACCTGACCACCTTCGTCGGCGGCCGGCTCTGAGCCTCTGAGCACGGCGGACACCACGATGTGACGGACAGGGCTCGTGCACAGCACGGGCCCTGTCGTATGACCGGCAGCGCCCGGCACAGCCGGGATTCAGGAAGCCAGGAGTCTTCATGAAGACGATCGACGACATGCTCGCCGAAGGGGTCGGTGGGAAGCGGGTCTTCGTCCGTTCCGACCTCAACGTCCCGCTCGACGGCGAGACCATCACCGACGACGGCCGTATCCGTGCCGCCGTTCCCACCATCCGGAAGCTCGCGGAGGCCGGCGCACGTGTCGTCGTCGCCTCGCACCTGGGCCGCCCGAAGGGCGCCCCGGACCCGCAGTTCTCGCTCGCCCCGGTGGCGAAGCGGCTCGGTGAACTCCTCGATATCGACGTGCTGTTCGCCGAGGACACCGTGGAGGACGGAGCGAAGGCCACCGTCGGCGCCACTGCCGACGGCGGGGTCACGCTCCTGGAGAACCTCCGCTTCAACGCCGGCGAGACGAGCAAGGACGACGCCGAGCGCGGCGCCTTCGCGGACAAGCTGGCCGAGCTCGCCGACCTGTACGTCGGGGACGGCTTCGGTGCCGTGCACCGCAAGCACGCCTCCGTCTACGACCTCCCCGCGCGGCTCCCGCACGCCGCGGGCGGCCTCATCGCCACCGAGGTCAACGTGCTGAAGAAGCTCACCGAGGACGTCAAGCGCCCGTACGCGGTCGTGCTCGGCGGCGCCAAGGTGTCCGACAAGCTCGGCGTCATCGACCACCTGCTGGGCAAGGCCGACCGCATCCTGATCGGCGGCGGCATGGCGTACACCTTCCTCAAGGCCCAGGGGTACGAGGTCGGCAAGTCGCTGCTGCAGGAGGACCAGGTCCCCGCCGTGCAGGGCTACTTGAAGCGCGCCGAGGAGCTGGGCGTGGAGTTCGTGCTGCCGGTCGACGTGCTGGCCGCCGCGGACTTCCCGGACCTGAAGACGAAGGCTCCGGCGAACCCGGAGACGGTCAAGGCCGATGCGATCCCGGCGGAGCTGGAGGGCCTGGACATCGGTCCGGAGACCCGTAAGCTCTACGCCGCGAAGCTCGCCGACGCGTCCACCGTCTTCTGGAACGGCCCGATGGGTGTCTTCGAGCACCCGGACTACGCCGAGGGTACGAAGGCCGTCGCGCAGGGCCTGCTCGACAGCTCTGCCTTCACCGTCGTCGGCGGTGGCGACAGCGCAGCCGCTGTCCGTCTGCTGGGCTTCGACGAGAACGCATTCGGCCACATTTCGACCGGCGGCGGCGCGAGCCTCGAATACCTCGAGGGCAAGACGCTCCCCGGCCTCGCCGCACTGGAGGACTGAAACCCCGTGACTGCAACACCGCAGGGCCGCACGCCGCTGATGGCGGGCAACTGGAAGATGAACCTCAACCACCTCGAGGCCATCGCGCACGTCCAGAAGCTCGCCTTCGCGCTGACGGACAAGGACTACGAGGCCGTCGAGGTCGCCGTCCTGCCGCCGTTCACCGATCTGCGCTCGGTGCAGACCCTGATCGACGGCGACAAGCTGAAGATCAAGTACGGCGCCCAGGACGTCTCGGCGCACGAGTCCGGCGCGTACACCGGCGAGATCTCCGGGCCGATGCTGTCCAAGCTGAACTGCACGTTCGTGGCGATCGGCCACTCCGAGCGGCGGCAGTACCACGGCGAGGACGAGCCGCTGGTCAACGCCAAGGTCAAGGCCGCCTTCCAGAACGAGCTGACGCCCATCCTGTGCGTCGGCGAGGAGCTGGACGTGCGCGAGGCGAACAACCACGTCTCCCACACCCTCGCCCAGGTCGACGGCGCGCTGAAGGACGTACCGGCCGAGCAGGCCGAGACGATCGTCATCGCGTACGAGCCGGTGTGGGCCATCGGCACCGGCAAGACCTGCGGCGCGGAGGACGCGCAGGAGGTCTGCGGTGCGATCCGCCGCCGGCTCGCCGAGCTGTACAGCGAGGAGCTGGCCGCGAAGGTCCGCATCCAGTACGGCGGTTCGGTCAAGTCGAAGAACGTCGCCGAGATCATGGCGCAGCCCGACATCGACGGCGCGCTCATCGGCGGGGCGGCACTGGACGCGGACGAGTTCGTGAAGATCGTCCGTTTCCGTGACCAGTAGCTGAATGACGGCGGGCTGTCGCCCGTCGTACCCTGTCGGGGGCCGACTCCTCACCGTTCGCGCGTGCGCGGGCCCGCGAGGGAGCCGGCCCCCGTCTCACATCCCGCAACAAGCTCATCCAGACCGATCCGCTAACAGTCCGAGAGAGTTGGTCCAGCCGTGGTTATGGGGTTCTCCATCGCCCTCATCGTCTTCAGCTTCCTGCTGGGGATGCTGGTGCTGATGCACAAAGGGAAGGGCGGCGGCCTCTCCGACATGTTCGGCGGCGGCATGCAGTCCTCCGTCGGCGGTTCCTCGGTCGCCGAGCGCAACCTGGACCGCATCACGATCGCGGTCGGGCTCATCTGGTTCGCCATCATCGTGGTGCTCGGCCTGCTCATGAAGTTCCAGAGCTGACCTTCGCGCAGACGACTCGTCAAGAGCTGCCACAGCGGCGAGGACGCGGCCTATCATGAGGGCTCGCGTCCGGAGCCGACGCAGTAACTCCGCTCCACGGACGCGCGTTGGGCCCTACATACACCAGGGCGCAGGCAGCGGAGCCGACTCTCGTTGCTCCGCGGCACCGTGAGGCAGGGAGTTACGACCGTGGCAAGTGGCAACGCGATCCGGGGAAGCCGGGTCGGAGCCGGTCCGATGGGAGAGGCCGAGCGGGGCGAGTCCGCCCCCCGCCTCCGCATCTCCTTCTGGTGCTCCAACGGGCACGAGACCCAGCCGAGCTTCGCCAGTGACGCGCAGATCCCGGAGACCTGGGACTGCCCCCGCTGCGGGTTCCCGGCCGGCACGGACCAGGAGAATCCGCCGGATCCGCCCCGGACGGAGCCGTACAAGACGCACCTCGCCTATGTGCGCGAGCGGCGAAGTGACGCCGACGGCGAGGCGATCCTCGCCGAGGCGCTGGCCAGGCTGCGCGGCGAGATCTGACGCCCCGCCGGGCCTCTCGGCGTTCCCCGGGAAACCGCAGTACGTTGGAGTGCGGCGGGGTACGTACGAGATGAATGGTGACAAACGCAGATGAATGCTGAAGGCTCGGCAAACAGCACTCGGCTGGACCGTATGCCCGAATGGAATGCTCTGGCCAAGCACCGCGAGGAGTTCGGCGATACGCATCTGCGCACGCTCTTCGCGGACGATGAGCGGCGTGCCGAGCAGTACCGCGTGAGCGTCGGCGACCTGCACCTGGACTATTCCAAGCAGTTGGTGACGGACGAGACGCTGCGGCTGCTGCGGGAGCTGGCCGCCGCGGCCGGCGTCGCGGAGCTGCGCGACGCGATGTTCGCCGGTGAGCACATCAACATCACCGAGGACCGGGCGGTGTTGCACACCGCGCTGCGCACCCCGGAGTCGCAGGCCGTCGTCACCGACGGGGAGAACGTCACCCCCAAGGTGCACTCCGTCCTGCGGAAGATGGGCGTCTTCGCGGACAAGGTCCGCTCCGGCTCCTGGACCGGGCACACCGGCAAGCGCATCCGCACCGTGGTCAACATCGGTATCGGCGGCTCCGATCTGGGCCCGGCGATGGCGTACGAGGCGCTGCGTCCGTACACGGCGCGCGAGCTGGACTTCCGCTTCGTGTCGAACGTCGACGGCGCCGATCTGCACGAGGCCGTGCGGGATCTGGACCCGGCCGAGACGCTGTTCATCGTCGCCTCCAAGACCTTCACCACCATCGAGACCATCACCAACGCCAAGGCGGCGCGGCGTTGGCTGCTGAACGGGCTCGGTGGCGACGAGAAGGCGGTGGCGAAGCACTTCGTCGCGGTGTCGACGAACGCCGAGAAGGTCGCCGAGTTCGGCATCAACACGGACAACATGTTCGAGTTCTGGGACTGGGTCGGCGGCCGCTACTCGTACGACTCGGCCATCGGTCTGTCCCTGATGACGGCGATCGGCCCGCACCACTTCGGCGAGATGCTGGCCGGCTTCCACCTCGTCGACGAGCACTTCCGCACCGCCCCGCCGGAGTCCAACGCGCCTTTGCTGCTGGGGCTGCTGGGCGTCTGGTACGGCGGCTTCTTCGACGCGCAGTCGCACGCGGTGCTGCCGTACAGCCACTACCTCTCGAAGTTCACGGCCTACCTTCAGCAGCTCGACATGGAGTCGAACGGCAAGCAGACCGACCGCGAGGGCCGGCCCGTGAACTGGCAGACGGGCCCGGTCGTCTGGGGCACTCCGGGCACCAACGGGCAGCACGCGTACTACCAGTTGCTGCACCAGGGCACGAAGACCATCCCGGCCGACCTGATCGGGTTCGCCCGCCCCATCGGGGAGCTGGGCCCCCTCGCCGACCAGCACGACCTGCTGATGGCCAATCTGTTCGCGCAGGGGCAGGCGCTGGCGTTCGGCAAGACGGCCGAGGAGGTCCGGGCCGAGGGCGTTCCCGAGGAGCAGGTCCCGCACCGCACCTTCCCGGGCAACCGTCCGACGACCACCATCCTCGCCGAGGAGCTCTCGCCGTCCGTCCTGGGCCAGTTGGTGGCGCTGTACGAGCACAAGGTGTTCGTGCAGGGCGCCATCTGGAACATCGACAGCTTCGACCAGTGGGGCGTCGAGCTGGGCAAGGTACTGGCCAAGCGGATCGAGCCGGCCCTGACGGAGGGCAAGACGGTCGACGGTCTGGACGCCTCGACCGCCGGCCTGGTGAAGCAGTACCGCGAGCTGCGCGGCCGCGTCTGACCGGAGCGGCACCGACCGCTCCCACGTGCTGAAACGCCGTGCGCCTGCCGTACGGCGAAGGGCCCCCGCACCGGGTGCGGGGGCCTTTGCATGATCTACTCGGACCATGAAATTCGGCGTCAATGTCCTGAACTTCGGTCCGTACGCGACCCCTTCGCAGCTGCTCGGCTGGGCCCGTTTCGCGGAGGAGACCGGCTTCCACTCGGCGATGATCTCCGATCACATCGCGGTCACCCCGGACGTGGCGCAGCCCTACCCGGCACCCTTCTACGACCCGTTCACGACGCTGGCGTGGTTCGCCGGGCAGACGGAGCGGATCGAGCTGGGCACGACCGTGGCCGTGCTGCCGTACCGCAGCCCGCTCCAGACGGCGCGCGTCGTCGCCAACCTCGACCAGATCAGCGGCGGCCGCGCCGTGCTGGGCGTCGGCATCGGCTGGTCGCGGCAGGAGTACGCGGCGCTGAACGTGCCGTACGAGCGGCGCGGGGCGGTCACCGACGAGTACCTGGGCGCGATCCGGGAGCTGTGGACCAGGGAACTCGCCTCGTACGAGGGGGAGTTCGTCGAGTTCACCGACGTCTCCACGGCGCCGCTGCCGGTGCGGGACCCGCATCCGCCGGTGTGGATCGGCGGCCAGAGCGGCGCGGCGATCCGGCGCGCGGTCCGCTTCGGTACGCACTGGCACCCCATCGACTTCACCGTCGCGTGGCTCCGCGACACCGGCCTCCCGGCCCTGCGCGCCGAGGCCGAGGCTCAGGGGCGCCCGGTGCCGGGGCTCGCGCCGCGGCTGCTGTGCGTGCGGGTGACGGACGAGCCGCTGCCGGACGACGAGCGGCGGCCGGGGCAGGGCACGCCGGAGCAGATCCACGGGGATCTGGTGGCGTTGGGTGAACTGGGGGCGGAGCATGTGCTGTTCGATACGTATCAGGGGACGCCTGACACTCTCGTGGCCCCCGAAAAAGACTTCGAGTCGCTTCGGGTCCTTGCGGACCAGGTGATCGATCTGGAGGGTGAGACCCTCCGGTAACGCTGCGCCTGCTTTGGGTGCGGGGTGCGTTGCCTGCGCGGGTGCGGTCCGGTGTGCCCACCCGTTCCGCCCCTTGGGCGGACCAGCTGCCCACACCTTGTGGGAAGGGCCCCGTCACCGTGTTGGTGGCGGGGCCCTTCTCGGCTGTCAGGAGAGGGCCGGGGGGTAGAGGTCGCGGGGGAGTTCGCTTGCTGCGGGCTCGTCCAGCAGCCACAGCGTGCGGGAGCGCCCGTACGCGCCGGCCGCGGGCGCCTGTATCTCGCCCGCTCCGGACAGCGCGATCGCCGCCGCGTTCGCCTTGTCCTCGCCCGCGGCGAGCAGCCACACCTCGCGTGCCGCGCGGATCGCCGGCAGCGTCAGCGAGATCCGTACCGGCGGCGGCTTCGGCGCGCCGTGCACACCCACCACCGTCCGCTCCGTCTCCCGCACACCTGGGTGCTCCGGGAACAGCGACGCCACGTGCGTGTCCGGGCCGACGCCCAGCATCAGCACGTCGAACGAGGGGACGTGCCCGTGGTCCTCCGGCCGCGCCGCCGCGGCGAGTTCGGCCGCGTAGGCCTCCGCCGCCGCTTCCACGTCGCTGCCGTACGGACCGTCGGACGCCGCCATCGCGTGCACACGGGACGCGTCGAGCGGGACCGCGTCCAGGAGTGCCTCATGGGCCTGCGTGACGTTGCGCTCCGGGTCCCCCTCGGGGAGGAAACGCTCGTCGCCCCACCACAGGTCGAGACGGGACCAGTCGATGGAGTCGCGGGCCGTCGACGACGCGAGCGCCGCGAGCAGTCCGTTGCCGTTCCTGCCGCCGGTGAGGACCACGGAGGCGGAGCCCTTGGCGGACTGCGCCTCGACGATGCGGGAGACGAGCCGCGCGGCTGTCGCCTGTGCCATCTCCTCCTTGTCGTGGTGCACCACCACCTGCGGCGGGCCCGTCACTTGGACGCCGCCTTCCTCGACGTCGCCTTCGCCGAGGTCGCCGCCTTCTTGGCCGCCGCGGGCTGCTTGGCCGAGTCCTCCTCGGCCTGCGGCTCCGCCCCGGTGTCCGTGCCGGTGCCCGCCTCGGGGTGCGGCTGGCGCGTGCCCTTGCCGAGCTTGTTCACGCCGTACCGCACGGCCTTGGCGTACGCCTCGTCCGGGTCAAGCCGCCGCAGCTCCTCCGCGACCAGCTCGGCCGTGGTGCGCCGGTTCAGCGCCACGTGCCGGTCGGGCTGGCCCGGAACGGCCAGTTCGGCCAGCGAGCCGTCGGCGCGGTCGAGGCAGATCTCGCCGGCCTCGCTCGTCATCCGTACGGCCGTGATGCCCGGGCCCTCGGTGATCTTCCGCTGCACCGGGACGCCCAGCCGGTCCGCGAGCCACAGTGCCAGCAGCTCCGTCGAGGGGTTGTACTCCTCGCCCTCGACGACCGCGCCGGTGATCGTGGTGTGCTTCTGGTCGAGCGCCGCGGCGAGCACGCTGCGCCAGGACGTGGTGCGGGTCCAGGACAGGTCCGTGTCGCCCGGGGCGTACGTCTTGGCGCGCAGCTCCAGTGCCGCCACCGGGTCCTCCGTCGCGGCGGCGTCCATGATGCGGCGCTGCGCGAGGGTGCCCAGCTTGTCCTTGGACGGGTTCTCCGGCCCGTCCTCGGGCCACCAGACGACCACGGGGGCGTCCGGCAGCAGCAGCGGCAGGACGACGCTGTAGGCGTGCGACGACAACTCGCCGTGCAGCCGCAGCAGTACGGTCTCGCCCGACCCGGCGTCGGCGCCCACCCGCACCTCGGCGTCGAGCCGGTGCTGTGCCCGGTCACGGGGCGAGCGGCCGGGCCGGCGCACCACGACGAGGATCCGGGAGGGGTGCTCCTTGGACGCCTCGCTGGCGGCCTTGAGCGCGTCGTAGTGGTTGCCCTCGTCGGTGACGATGACGAGGGTGAGCACCATGCCGATGGCGGGCGAGCCCGTGGCACGGCGGGCCTTGATCAGGGCGTTGTTGATCTGGCTGGACGTGGTGTCCGAGAGGTCGATGTTCATGGCCGGCGCCAGCTCCGTCCGTCGCGTGCGAGCATCTCGTCGGCGGCCTGGGGACCCCAGGTCCCGGCGGCGTACTGCTCGGGCTTGCCGTGCTTGTCCCAGTACTCCTCGACCGGGTCGAGGATCTCCCAGGAACGCTCGACCTCCTGGTGGCGCGGGAAGAGGTTCGCGTCGCCCAGCAGGACGTCGAGGATGAGGCGCTCGTACGCCTCCGGGCTGGACTCGGTGAAGGACTCGCCGTACGCGAAGTCCATCGTCACGTCCCGGATCTCCATCGCCGTGCCCGGCACCTTGGAACCGAACCTGATGGTCACGCCCTCGTCCGGCTGCACCCGGATGACCAGGGCGTTCTGCCCGAGCTCCTGGGTGTCGGTGGTGTCGAACGGGGAGTGCGGGGCGCGCTGGAAGACGACCGCGATCTCGGTGACCCGGCGGCCCAGCCGCTTGCCGGTGCGCAGATAGAAGGGGACGCCCGCCCAGCGGCGGTTGTCGATCTCCAGGCGCATGGCCGCGTAGGTGTCGGTCTTCGACTTGGAGTCGATGCCGTCCTCTTGGAGGTAGCCCTGGACCTTCTCGCCGCCCTGCCAGCCCGCGGCGTACTGCCCGCGCACGGTGTGCTTGCCCAGATCCTGCGGCAGCCGCACCGAGTTGAGCACCTTCAGCTTCTCGGTGACCAGCGCCTTGGCGTCGAAGGAGGTGGGCTCCTCCATCGCGGTCAGCGCCAGCAGCTGGAGCAGGTGGTTCTGGATGACGTCGCGCGCGGAGCCGATGCCGTCGTAGTAGCCGGCACGGCCGCCGATGCCGATGTCCTCGGCCATCGTGATCTGCACGTGGTCGACGTAACTGCGGTTCCACAGCGGCTCGAACATCGTGTTGGCGAAGCGCAGCGCCAGGATGTTCTGGACGGTCTCCTTGCCCAGGTAGTGGTCGATCCGGAAGACCTGGTCCTGCTTGAAGACCTCGTGCACCACGGAGTTCAGCTCGCGGGCGCTCTCCAGATCGTGCCCGAAGGGCTTCTCGATGACGGCGCGCCGCCAGGAGTCGTCCGGGCCGTCGGAGAGGCCGTGCTTCTTCAGCTGCGAGACGACGGTCGGGAAGAACTTCGGGGGCACGGACAGGTAGAAGGCGAAATTGCCGCCCGTGCCACGGGACTTGTCGAGTTCCTCGATGGTGGACTTGAGGGTCTTGAACGCCTCGTCGTCGTCGAAGACGCCGGACACGAAGCGCATGCCCTCGGCCAGCTGCTGCCAGACCTCCTCGCGGAACGGGGTCCGCGCATGCTCCTTCACGGCGTCGTGCACGACCTGCGCGAAGTCCTCGTCCTCCCAGTCGCGCCGGGCGAATCCCACCAGGGAGAAGCCCGGCGGCAGCAGGCCGCGGTTCGCGAGATCGTAAACGGCGGGCATCAGCTTTTTACGTGACAAATCGCCCGTGACGCCAAAGATGACCAGGCCCGACGGCCCCGCGATACGCGGGAGCCGTCGGTCCTGAGCGTCACGCAGCGGGTTGGCCGCGCTGCTCAACTTTTCCTACGCCTCCTTCGGGGCGAGGCGCTTCAGCTCCGCCTCGGTGGAGGACAGCAGGTCGTTCCAGGACGCCTCGAACTTCTCCACGCCCTCGTCCTCCAGAACCTGGACGACGTCGTCGTAGGAGATGCCGAGCTTGGCGATGGCGTCCAGCACGCCCTGCGCGTCCTGGTAGTGGTCACGCACCCGGTCGCCGGTGATCTCACCGTGGTCGCCGGTGGCCTGCAGAGTCGCCTCCGGCATGGTGTTCACCGTGTTGGCGGTGACCAGCTCGGTGACGTACAGGGTGTCCGGCAGGTTCGGGTCCTTGACGCCGGTCGAGGCCCACAGCGGACGCTGCGCGTTGGCCCCGGCGCGCTCGACCTCCTTCCAGCGGTCGGAGGCGAACACCTCCTCGTACGCCTGGTAGGCGAGCCGCGCGTTGGCGATGGCGGCCTTGCTCTTCAGGCCCTCCGCCTCGTCCGTGCCGATGGCGTCGAGGCGCTTGTCGACCTCGGTGTCGACGCGGGAGACGAAGAAGGAGGCGACCGAGTGGATCTGGGACAGGTCGATGCCCAGGCCCTTGGCCTTCTCCAGACCGGCCAGGTAGGCGTCCATGACCTCGCGGTACCGCTCCAGCGAGAAGATCAGCGTGACGTTGACGCTGATGCCCTTCCCGATGGTCTCGGTGATCGCCGGCAGACCCGCCTTGGTGGCCGGGATCTTGATGAAGGTGTTCGGACGGTCCACCAGCCAGGCCAGCTGCCGGGCCTCGGCCAGCGTCGCCCGGGTGTTGTGCGCCAGGCGCGGGTCCACCTCGATGGAGACCCGGCCGTCCTTGCCGCCGGTGGCGTCGAAGACGGGGCGCAGGATGTCGGCCGCGTCGCGGACGTCGGCCGTGGTGATCATGCGGACGGCCTCGTCGACGCTGACGCCGCGGCTCGCCAGGTCCTCCAGCTGCTGCTCGTAACCGTCGCCGGACGAGATCGCCTTCTGGAAGATGGTCGGGTTGGTGGTCACACCGACGACGTGCTGCTCGTCGATCAGCTCGCCGAGATTGCCGGACGTGATGCGCTTGCGCGACAGGTCATCCAGCCAGATCGCGACGCCTTCGTCGGAGAGGCGCTTGAGAGCGTCTGTCATGGGAGTTGCATCTCCTGCTGCTTGGTGAAAGCTCTTGAAGCTGTCAGTCGTTGTTCTGTGTTCAGCGCGCCGCGGCCTGCACCGACTCACGGGCGGCCTGGGCGACGGCCTCCGAGGTGATGCCGAACTCGCGGTACAGCGTCTTGTAGTCGGCCGAGGCGCCGTAGTGCTCCAGCGACACGATCCGGCCCGCGTCACCGACGAAGCGGTGCCAGGTCAGACCCGTCGCGGCCTCGACCGCGACGCGCGCCTTCACGGACGGCAGCAGCACGCTGTCCCGGTAGGACCGGTCCTGCTCCTCGAACCACTCGACACACGGCATCGACACGACACGCGTCGGAACGCCCTCGGCCTGCAGCTGCTCGCGCGCCTCCACGGCCAGCTGCACCTCGGAACCGGTGCCGATCAGGATCACCTGCGGCTGCCCGCCCTCGGCCTCGAAGAGGACGTAGCCGCCCTTGGCCGCGTTCTCGTTCGCCTCGTAGGTCGGCACGCCCTGCCGGGTGAGCGCCAGGCCGTGCGGGGCCGGCTTCGTGTCGTGCCGCTTGAGGATCTCCCGCCAGGCGAGCGCGGTCTCGTTCGCGTCCGCGGGACGGACCATGTTGAGACCGGGGATGGCACGCAGCGCCGACATGTGCTCGACCGGCTGGTGCGTCGGGCCGTCCTCGCCCAGACCGATCGAGTCGTGCGTCCACACGTACGTGGCCGGCACCTGCATCAGGGCCGCGAGACGCACGGCCGGACGCATGTAGTCGGAGAACGTGAGGAACGTACCGCCGTAGACACGGGTGTTGCCGTGCAGCGCGATGCCGTTCATGGTCGCGCCCATGGCGTGCTCGCGGATCCCGAAGTGGACCGTGCGGCCGTACGGGTCGGCACCCGGCAGCGGGTTGCCCTTCGGCAGGAACGAACTCTTGTCGAAGGACGTGTTGTTGGAGCCGGCGAGGTCGGCGGAGCCGCCCCACAGCTCGGGGATGACCGGGCCCAGCGCCTTGAGCACCGCGCCGGAGGCCTTGCGGGTGGCCTCGGAGCCGCCCGCCTCGAAGGACGGCAGCGCGTCCTCCCAGCCCTCGGGCAGCTTGCTCGCGGAGATCCGGTCGAACTCGGCGGCGCGCTCCGGGTTGGCCTGACGCCACTCCGCGAGCTGCTTGTCCCAGGCGGCGTGCGCCTCGCGGCCGCGGTCCACGGCCTTGCGGACGTGGGCGACGACCTCGTCGGAGACGTCGAAGGACTTCTCCGGGTCGAAGCCCAGCACCTTCTTGGTCTCCGCGACCTCGTCGTCGCCCAGCGCCGAGCCGTGCGCGGCCTCGGTGTTCTGGGCGTTCGGGGCCGGCCAGGCGATGATCGAACGGGCCGCGATGAAGGAGGGGCGCTCGGTCTCGGCCTGCGCCGCCTTCATGGCCTCGTACAGACCCTTGGGGTCCAGGTCGCCGTTGGGCAGCTGGTCGACGCGCTGGACGTGCCAGCCGTAGGCCTCGTACCGCTTGAGGGTGTCCTCGGAGATCGCGGTCTCGGTGTCGCCCTCGATGGAGATGTGGTTGTCGTCCCACAGCAGCACGAGGTTGCCGAGCTTCTGATGACCCGCCAGCGAGGAGGCCTCCGAGGAGATGCCCTCCTGCAGGCAGCCGTCTCCGGCGAAACACCAGATGGTGTGGTCGAAAGGCGACTCGCCCGGCGCGGCGTCCGGGTCGAACAGGCCGCGCTCGTAACGCGCCGCCATTGCCATGCCCACGGCGTTGGCAACGCCCTGTCCGAGCGGGCCCGTTGTCGTCTCCACACCCACGGTGTGGCCGTACTCCGGGTGGCCCGGAGTGCGGCTGCCCCAGCTGCGGAAGCCCTTCAGGTCGTCCAGCTCCAGCCCGTATCCGGCCATGTAGAGCTGGATGTACAGGGTCAGGCTCGAGTGCCCGACGGAGAGGACGAAACGGTCACGACCCGTCCACTCCGGGGTGGACGGGTCGTGGCGCATCAGCTTCTGGAAGACCAGGTACGCGGCCGGAGCCAGGCTCATTGCCGTGCCGGGGTGGCCGTTGCCGACCTTCTGCACGGAATCCATGGCCAGGACTCGGACGGTATCCACGGCCCGCTGGTCAAGATCGGTCCACTCAAGGTCTGTGGTGGTCGGCTTGGTGCTCACCCTGCGTCAGGGCTCCTCTCCACATGTCGATGGCCGGTGCTGTAGCTCACCGGGCGGTGTCGAGCCTACCCCCGTCGGGGCGGGCATCTTTTCGACTGTTTGTCGTCCGGTTACCCGACGCCTCGGGCAACCAAATTGGCACACGCGTTATTCCAGCCTGCGGTGATGTGCCCCGGTTCGCCCGTCGGACCCGTGCCCGGTGCGGGCCTTCGGATGACCCCTGTCCAACACGGGCCACCCCCGGAGCGGGCGACGTACCCGGGCCGTCTAAAGTGGCGTGGTACGCGCGAGCTTTACCGGCTCTTCACGTCTCTGCACGTGGTTCCGGGTCCGGGCTCGCCAGTTCCTTAGTCGATCAGGGGTGTTCGTGACGGCCGTCGAGTCCCGTCCCGCGGGGGTGCTGAAAGGCAGCACCGGTCACCGGCCGTTCCGGGCCAGGGTGAAGGCGTTCATCGCACTCACCAAGCCGCGGATCATCGAGCTGCTGCTCATCACCACGATTCCCGTCATGTTCCTCGCCCAACAGGGCGTGCCCAACCTGCTGCTGGTGCTGAACACCTGCGTCGGCGGCTACCTCTCGGCGGGCGGCGCAAACGCGCTGAACATGTACCTCGACCGCGACATCGACGCGCTCATGCACCGCACGGAGCAGCGTCCGCTGGTCACCGGGATCGTCAGCCCGCGCGAGGGGCTGGTCTTCGGCCTGGCACTCGCCGTGATCTCCACGCTCTGGCTCGGACTGCTCGTCAACTGGCTTTCCGGAGCACTGGCGTTGGGCGCGCTGCTGTTCTACGTGCTCGTCTACACGATGCTGCTGAAGCGGCGCACGTCGCAGAACATCGTGTGGGGCGGCATCGCCGGGTGCATGCCGGTGCTCATCGGCTGGTCCTCCGTCAAGAACGAGGTCAGCTGGGCCGCCGTCATTCTCTTCCTCGTCATGTTCTTCTGGACGCCGCCGCACTACTGGCCGCTGTCGATGAAGGTGAAGGACGACTACGAGCGGGTCGGCGTCCCGATGCTGCCGGTCGTGGCGGGCAACAAGGCCGTGGCCAAGCAGATCGTGCTCTACAGCTGGGTGATGGTCGCGGTCTCGCTGCTGCTGTGGCCGCTGGGCTACGTCGGCTGGTTCTACCCGGCCGTGGCGCTGGTGGCCGGCGGCTGGTGGCTGTGGGAGGCACACGCCCTGCACAGCCGCGCGAAGGCCGAGGTGACCGGCGCGAAGCTGAAGGAGATGCGGCTCTTCCACTGGTCGATCACCTACGTGTCGCTGCTCTTCGTGGCGGTCGCGGTGGATCCGTTCTTGCGCTGACGACTTCTACTGAACAGTCGTACGGGCGGGGCCGGGCAGCAGATCTGCTGTCCGGCCCCGCCCGCTTCTGTCTCCGAGGAGCGCGGCTGTTCTCCCGGCGTTCAGCCGTTGGAGGGGCCGCCGATCTGGATGCCCGCCATCCGGGTCCATTCGTACGGTCCGGTGCGCACCTTCTCGGCGAGCTCGCCGTCGAACGTGTCGTGCACCGTGACGCCGGCGCGCTCCGCCGCCTGCTGCGCGACCTCGACCGAGGGGGCCATCAGGTCGCCCCATTCGCCGTTCGCGCCGACGAGGGCGATCCGCGCGCCCATCTGTCCCACGTAGGCGATCTGGGCCTCGGCGCTGCCGCCGTGGCGCTTGGCGAACGCGTTGATCTCCTTGGCGAGCCGGGCCGCCCGCTTGCTGCTGTCTGCCATGCGCACGATGCTACCGGCGGGTATCCCGGTTGGGATCCCCCAGTTCAGACTTCTCCGTCACGTCCGTCCGTGCCGCCCCCGCCGTCCTGTACGGGGCCGGGGCGCAGGCCGGCGTCGTGGGCGAGGATCGCGGCCTGCACCCGGTTCAGCTCCAGCTTCGCCAGGATCTTGGTCATGTGGGCCTTCACCGTGCCCTCGGTGGTGTGCAGTTCAGCGGCGATCTCCCCGTTGGTCATCCCTTCGGCGAGCCGGGCCAGCACCTCGGTCTCGCGCCTGCTGAGCACGTCCAGCCGAGAGCGCAGGGCCCGTGCGGGCGCCAGGGGGCGGCTGCCGCGCAGGGCGTCGAGGACCGTTCCGGTCACCGCGGGCGACAGTGTCGACTGGCCGGCGGCCACCCGCCGTACCGCGTCGGCCAGTTCGGCGGCCGAGCAGTCCTTGAGCAGGAAGCCGGAGGCGCCGGCCAGCAGGGCGTGGTCCAGATAGTCGTCGGCGGAGAACGTGGTGAGCACGATCACCTTGGGCGGTGCGGGCAGCGCGGTGATCTGCCGGGTGGCGCCGATGCCGTCCAGGCGCGGCATCTGAATGTCCATCAGCACCACGTCGGGCTGCCGCTCCCGTACGAGCTCCACCGCCTCCGCGCCGTCGGCGGCCTCCGCGACCAGGGTGATCTCCGGCTCGGGGGCGAGGAGCGCGCCCAGGCCGTGCCGGACCACCGGCTCGTCGTCGGCCAGCAGTACGCGGATCACGACGGCGCCCCGGTGCGGGCGTGGCAGGGGAGGGCCGCCTCGACGGCGAACCCCGCGCCGTCGGGCAGCGGGCCCGCCGTGAAGGTGCCGCCGAGCAGTTCGACGCGTTCCCGGAGTCCGGTGAGGCCGCTGCGGGAGCCGAGCTCCTCCGTGGCCGCTGGAGCCCCTGCCGGAGTCGCGGATTCCGGGAGGGAGTTGCGGACCGTGACGAAGAGCACGTCGTCGTCCCCGAGCGTCAGCGCGACCCGTACGGGCGCTCCGGGCGCGTACCGGGCCGCGTTGGTGAGGCTCTCCTGGACGACGCGGTGCGCGGCGCGCTGCACCGCGGGCGGGACGGAGGCCGGGTCGGGCAACGGCCCGTCCTGGTCGACGGGCGTGCCCAGCGCGCGGGCCTGCGCGAGGAGTCCGGTGAGGTCGGCGAGGGTGGCGGGCGTCTGCGCGGGCCCCGACCAGTCGGGCGAGGAGCGCAGGATGCCGAGGGTTTCCCGGAGTTCGCGCAGTGCGGCCCGGCCCAGCAGCCGGATCTCGGCCGCCTCCTCGCGTACGGCCTCCGCGTCCCGGTCCGGGGTGGCCTCCAGCGCGCCGGCGCGGATCACCATGTGGGTGACGCGATGTGACAGGACGTCATGCATCTCGCGTGCGATGCGGCGCCGCTCCCCGGCCCGGGCCTGCTCCTCGACCAGGCTCTGCTCCCGCTCCAGCTGGGCGGTCCTGGCGAGTGCGACGGAGACCAGCGCGCGGCGGGTGCGCGCGTACACGCCGACGATCTCCGGCAGGACGACGAAGACCAGGGTGAGCGCGGCGATGTGGAGCCACTGCTCGTACGGGTCCTGGAGCCGGGCCGCGGCGTGGGTGGCGCAGGCGAGGACGGCGACGGCCCAGCGTACGAGTGCCGAGCGGTGGTAGGCGCCCATGCCGAACAGGGCGACGGCGAGTGCGACCGGTTCGAAGAAGAGCAGGTCGCAGACGATGACGACGAGCGCGACGGGCAGCGGCGCCCGCCGTACGAACAGCACGGCCAGGGCGAGCACGGCGGCGACGGCGGCCTTGAGCGGGCCGCCCGGGTGCAGCAGGCCGTACTCCCAGTTGGTCAGCGACCACAGGACGCTCGTCAGCGCGACGAGCACGCTGAGCGCGAGGTCCGCCGCGGTCGGCTGCCAGGGAGTACGGGGGAGGAGGGGAAATGACCTGTCTGTCACATTTGCCACCGTAGAGGGAAGCCTGCCGCAGGGCCGTGGGGCGGCGTCAGCGGGCGCGGGCGTAGACGATCAGGTTGTCCACGGGGTGCCCCTCGGCGTCGAGGTGTCCCGCGCAGGTGACGAGCCGCAGCCGTACGCCCTCGCGCTGCCCGTAGACCTTCCGGGTGGGGAACGCGCCCTTGGCGACCCGCTCGGTGCCGGTCACCCGGAAGTGTTCCGTGCGGCCGTCACCGCGGGTGATGTCGATGGCGGCGCCCTCGCGCACACCGGCCAGGTCGTGGAAGACCGCCGGGCCGTAGCGGGTCGAGTTGTGGCCGATCACCACCGAGGTGCCCTGCTCGCCGGGTACGGCGCTGCCCCGGTACCAGCCGGCCTCCTCGGGGTGGTCCGGCGGGGGAACCTCGACGGTGCCGTCCGGCTGCCGGTCCAGCGGCGTGACCGGCCCGTGGATGCCGAGGGAGGGGACGGACACCTCGGCCGGGGCCGCACCGGAGGCCGGGGCGGCTCTGTGCCGGGCGGCGTGCGAGGGGGAGGTGAGCAGCCCGGCGAGGGCGAGGGAGAGGGCGAGCACGGCACCGAGGGCGAGAACCGGTGCGGTACGGACAGCGCGGGTCACGGCGAACTCCGGGAGGGGAAGCGGGGGTTGGACGGGGCGGGCCCGCCCCGTCGCGGGGCGGGCCGGAGAGCCCCGGGGCGCCCGGTGTGGAGGCGGGCGCCCCGGGGCCCTGCGGGCGGTGCCGGGCCGGTGGCCGGGCGGTCAGTCGCGGGCGGTGCGGCGGCGGAGGGCGTAGCCGCCGGCGCCGAGGAGGGTGACCCCGGCGGCTCCGGCCAGTGCCATGCCGGTCGCCGGGTTCATGGCGCCGGGCTGTACGGCCTCGCCCGCGGCGACGGCTCCCTTGGGTGCGGCGGCCTGCGCGGAGGTTCCGTGCTGTGCCGAGCCGGTCCGCTGCTGTGCGGGGCGGTCCGCCGTGGCGGCCGTACCGGAGGCGTGCCGGGCGGGGGCCGCGGCGTGCCGCGCGCCGTCCGTGTGCTGCCCGTGGTTGTCGTCGTGGCGGTTGCCGTCGCTCTTGCCGCCCTTGTTGCCGTTGTCGCCGTCGGAGTGGTGGTCGGGCTGCACGCTCTCCTCCTCGGCGGTCACGGTGCCGTCCGCGTGCAGCGTGTAGATGAGGCCGTTGTGGTTGGCGCGCGGGTGGGCCGAGTCGAGCTCGCCGATCTGGCCGATGCCGCCACCGCCGTACACCTTCACGCGGTAGTGGCCGTGCTTGCCGTCGACGGTGGCGATGCTGCCGTCCTTCATGCTGAAGTCCCGCGACGAGGACACCGGCGCCTTGCCGGACTGCGCGGTCTGTCCGGACTGGAGGGACCGGCCGCTCTGCGGGGCCTGCTGCGAGGACGACTGGCCGGTCGCCGCCTGCGGGCTGCCGCTGTCGGCGGCCAGTGCGGCGGTGCCGCTCAGCGCCGCGGTGGCGATGCCCGTACCGGCGACCAGGACGGCGGCGCGGACGAGCGGGGAATGGGCGGTGAGGTGCTGGGACATGACGGTGCTCTTTCTCTGTGCGGGCTCCGCGGGGCGGAGCCACGAGGCTCAACGAGCCGGATTTTCCGGGTAATCGGCCCTTTCCGGGCCAACACCTCAAGACTCCCGCCGAGGGGGCGCCCGCGAGCAGGGGCGACGGTCCCCGTACGTCCCGGCTCCGCGCTGTCTTTGGTCGAAGTGCCGCACCCGCTCCGGCCGGAGCGTGCACCTGTTCGCGGGGCGAGGCCGACACCCGAGCACCGTCCGGGCGTTAGACCTCACGGACGAGGAGGTGCTGGATGGCACTCAGCGGGGGCACGGCCGGGCTCGTCGATCAGCACAGTTACGGAGTGCTGCACGCGGAGCTCGGGCTGGGCACGTTCGAGGCGCAGCTCGCCGCGGCGTCGGGCGGCGCGCGGCCGGACAGCGGCAGCTATTTCGACAGCGGTCTGGGCTTCGCGGTGCGCCGCTGGTGTCCGCCGCTGCTGGGCCTGGAGGAGCACTGCACGGCGGCGCGCTATCTCGCCCGCCGCCGCGAACTGGGCGCCGTGCGGGCGACGCGGACGCTGCTGCGCGGCAGCGGCATCGGCACGTTCGTCGTCGACACGACGGTGCGGTACGGCCCGGGCCCGCTGCCCGAGCACCGCGGGCTGACGTCGCCCGGCGAGTTCGCCGACGCGGCCGGCGGCGGGCCGGCGACGCGGGAAGCGGTGTGCCTGGAGTCGCTGGCGGGGCAGGTCGCGGACACCTCGGGAGCGGTCAGGTCGTTCGTCGCGAACACGGCGGAGGCGCTGTACGGGGCGGCCCGGCAGGCGGCGTCCTTCGTCGGCGACGCCGGGTTCATCGAAGCGCGCCCGCCGTCCGTACAGGAGGTGCAACTCGCCGCCGCACGCTGGCTGGAGGCCCGCGCCCGGCGTGCCGCCGGACTGCGCACCGGAGGGTTCCACGGGCCCGCGGCGCGGGTACCGCAGCACTCCCTGCGGGCCGAACCGGCGCTCGTACGGCACCTGGTGTGGAGTGCGCTGGTGACGGGCCGGCCCGTACAGCTGCGGTGCGGGGACCCGGCGCCGCTGGAGGGGTTCCTGGGGGCGAGCGAGGGGCACGGCGCGGTGGTGCTGCTGCCGGAGCGCCCGTACCACCGCGCGGCGGCCAGGCTGGCCGCCGCCTATCCGCACGTCTATACGGACGCCGGTCCGCGCCCGTCGGAGACGCTGTCCGAAGCGCCGTTCGGGAAGCTGCTGTTCACGTCGGGCGCCAGGGCGCTGCCGGAGCTGTACGTGGTGCGCGCCCGGTCCTTCGCGCGATCGCTGAGCAAGCTGCTCACCGGCTGGGTCGCGGAGGGCGGCTGCTCACCGGCGGACGCGGACCGCATCACGGAGCAGCTCACCGGCGGCACCGCGCGCAGGCTCTACCGGCTGGAGGGCGACTCGGGAGCGGTGGCGGAGCCGGCCGGCACAGGCTGATCCGGCGCCGTGCGGGCGGGGGAGGGGACCTGCGCGCTGTCGTCCGCCGCACTGTCGTTCGCGGCAGCGCCGCCGTCCGGCTCCGGCGGCAGGCCGCGCTCGCGCAGCGAGAGGACGACCCGCAGCACCGCGATCCACACGAGCGTCGAGCCCAGCAGGTGGATGCCGACGAGGACTTCGGGCAGATCGGTGACGTACTGCACGTAGCCGATGGCGCCCTGGGCGAGCAGCACCAGGAACAGGTCGCGGATGGCGCGGCGCGGTCCGGCGGGCGCGTCGACCGCCTTCAGTACGCACCACACGACGACGGTGAGCAGGACGACGATCCAGGCGAGTGCCGAGTGCACTTCGGTGACCGTCTTCGGGTCGACCGGCATGCGCGGCACCTTGCTGCTGTCGCCCGCGTGCGGGCCCGCGCCGGTGACGACGGTGCCGACGACGATCAGCAGCGCCGAGAAGCCGGTCAGCGTGTACACCAGCCGCTTGATGATCTGGCCGACGAGCGGCCGCGGGCCCTCGTCGCCCTCGCGGGCGCGCAGCCACGTCAGCGTGGTGACGGTCAGCAGCGCGGTCGCGAGCAGGAAGTGCCCGGAGACGGTGTACGGGTTGAGCTCGGTCAGCACTGTCACGCCGCCGATGACGCCGTTCGCCATCACCAGCCAGAACTGTGCCCAGGCGAGCCGGCTGAGCTTCCTGCGGCGCGGCTTCACGGACCGGCTGGCGACGATGGCCCAGCCGACGGCCGCGCTCAGCACGTACGTCAGCATGCGGTTGCCGAACTCGATGGCGCCGTGCACGCCCATCTCGGAGGTGGCGTACAGGCTGTCGCCGCTGCACTTGGGCCAGGTGTCGCAGCCCAGACCGGAGCCGGTCAGCCGTACGGCACCGCCGGTCACCACGATGAACACGCTCATCACGACCGCGGACATCGTGGCCCGGCGCAGGGTGCGCTGCGTGGGGGTCCAGCGGGCGGCGATGTACGCGATGGGGTTGCGTACGAGTTCGGGCATCTTTGGCACGCGCCTATCGTACGGGCGCGCTTGTGCGTACTTTCACGAGGGGTGCGGGACGCCCGGAGCCCTGTGCACGACCGTCCCGCCGACCATGGACAGTTCGACGCGGGTGTCCTTGACGGCCTCCGGCGGGAGGGCGAACAGGTCGTCGGAGAGCAGCACCAGATCGGCGAGCTTGCCGACGGTGAGGCTGCCCCGGTCGTGCTCCGTGAAGTTCGCGTACGCGCTGCCCAGTGTGTACGCGCGGAGCGCGGTGGCCAGGTCCACGGTCTCCTCCGGGACCCACGGCGTACCGCCGTCGAGCCCGCGCCGGGTGACGGCGGTGTAGATCCCGGTGAGCGGGTCCATCTCGGCGACGTTCCAGTCGCTGGAGAACGCGAGGGTCGCGCCGGAACGCTCCAGCGAACGCATCGGCCAGGCCCGTGACCAGCGGGCGGGGCCGATGTTCTCCGCCCAGTCGTAGCCGGGGCCCGCGATGTCGGGCGCGCAGTGCCGCGGCTGCATGCACGCCACCACGCCGAGCTCGGCGAAGCGCGGCATGTCGTCCGGGTCGAGGCATTCGACGTGCACGATCTGGTGCCGCGCGTCGCGCGGGCCGTTGGCCTCGCGGGCCGCGGCGACCGCGTCCAGGACGGTGCGGATGCCGCGGTCGCCGGTGGCGTGCACGAAGGTCTGGAAGCCGGCGGCGTCGAGCCGTACGAGCAGGTCCGCGAACTCCGCCGGCGGATAGAAGGTGTCGCCGCGGTGCGAGGCGCAGCCGGCGTACGGCTCCAGCAGTGCCGCCGTGCGCGGCTCCACCACGTCGTCGATGTAGAGCTTCAGCGGGCCGACCCGCAGCCGGTCGCTGTCGTACTTCCCGGCCGCCTGCGCGAACTCCGCCAGCTCCGCCTCCGTGGTGCCCCGCGGATGGAACAGTGCGGCGATCAGCCGGGAGCGCAACTCCCCTTCGTCCAGGGCGCGTTCGAACAGGGCGAGGTCGTCGAGGGAGTTCTGCGGTTCGACGACCGTGGTGATGCCGAGTCCGGCGGCCATCCGCAGACTGCCGCGCAGCCGCCCGTACTGCCGTTCCGGATCCGCCCAGGGCAGGCCCAGTTCGCGCAGCGCCCGGTGGCCGTCGCGGGACAGGCCGCGCACCGCGAACTGGGTGAGGAACCCGGTCGGTTCGCCGCTCTCCTCGTCCTTCTCGACCAGCCCGAAGGGCAGTTCGCGGGAGTCGCGGGTGATGCCGAGGCGGCGCATGGCGGCGGTGTTCAGCCAGGCCGTGTGCACGTCGTAGCTGAGCACGAAGGCGGGCCGGTCGCCGGTGAGCGCGTCCAGGTCGGCGGCCGTGGGCATCCGGGAGCCGGGAACGGCCGCGTAGTTGAAGGCCTCGGCCTCGATCCAGTCGGCCTCCGGATGCTCCTCCAGCCACGCGGCGATCCGGTCCCCGATCTCCGCCAGGGAGCGGGCCCCCGCCAGCTGGACGCAGGCGGAGTCTGAGCCGAGCCGTACGTGGTTGTGCGCGTCGACGAAGCCGGGCAGGACGAGCCGACCGCCGGCGTCGACGACGTCGGTGCCGGTCCCGATGTGCTCGCCGGCGTCCTCGTCGGAGCCCACCCAGCTGATGAGCCCGCCGGTCACCGCGAGGGCCCCCGCGGTGGGGAGCGCCGGGTCGACGGTGTGGACGTGGGCGTTGCGGATGACGGTGTCCGCTGCGCGGGCGGTGCTCATACGGGCTGGTCCTCCGTGGACGCGGCGGCAGTCGGCGGAACGGCCGCCGTACCGGGCGTCTGGTCGTCGGGAAGGGTGAGCACCCAGTGGGTCGCCGAGCGCGGCCGCAGATAGCACACCCAGTACAGGAGGCCCAGGACGAGCACGCCGAGGGTGATCTCCAGGTCGCGCGCGGCCTGTTGGGTGAGCGCGTACGCCAGCGCCACGATGGTCAGCACCGGCACCACGGGCCACCACGGCATCCGCCAGGCCGCGGTGTCCTTGTGCCGCTGGGCGCGTGCGGCCAGGGCCGCGACGCCGAGCAGCAGATAGACCACGGCGACGACGACACCGGTGAACCCGAGCAGGGCGTCCAGCGGGACGGCGTACGCGAGGACGGCGCCCGGCAGTCCGATGGCGAGGGTGGCGACCCAGGGGGAGCCCCAGCGCGGATGCACCGTGCCCAGTGCGCGGTTCACCGGTTCCGGCCAGGTGCGGTCGCGGGCCGAGGCGTAGAGAACCCGGCCGTTCTGCAGCACCATGACGATCACCGCGTTGAGGATGGCGGCGGCGATCCCGAGGCTGACGAACGTACCGACGGTGCTGCCCGCCCAGTGGTCGACCATCGCCACGAAGTCGCCCTCGGCGAGCGCCTGCATGGAGGGCGCGCCCAGGGTCAGCGCGATCACGGGGACGGTGATGACGACGGCGCTGGCCAGCAGCGACCACAGGACGGTACGGGCCACGGAACGGCGCGGGTCCTTGAGGTCCTCGGAGAGGTACACGGCGGTGCCGAAGCCGTTGTAGGTGAACATGCCGACGGCCAGCCCGGAGATGAGCAGCCCCACGGTGAACGGGCCCGTGCCGCCGCCCGGTTCGGGCACGCTCGCGTGCAGCAGCGAGGAGACGGGGCGCTCGACGTGGACGAAGCCGAGCACGGCGACCACGGCGGCCGCGACGAGCTCGATACCCAGGAAGATGCCGGTGACCAGGGCGTTCGCCTTGATGTTGAGCAGTCCGACGGCGACCGACAGCACCATCACGACGGTGCCGGCCACGGCGGGGTCGACGGTGGCGACGGAGCCGATGTAGTCGGCCATGCCGAGCGCGATGACCGGCGGGATCACCAGCAGCATCACGATGGTGATCGCGAAGACCAGCCAGCCGGTGACCCGGCCGAGGAGCTGCCCGATGATCGAGTACTCGCCGCCGGCACTCGGCACCAGCGTGCCCAGCTCGGCGTAGCAGAAGCCCACGCCGAGGGAGATCACCGTGGCGACGAGCAGGGTGAGCGTGGTCCCGGAGCCCTGAGTGGCCAGCAGCTCGGGAACGATGATGAACAGCGAGGACGCGGGGGTGATGCACGAGAGCGTCAGCAGCACTCCGCCGAAGACGCCGAGGGAACGGTCCAGGGGCTTGATATCCGGCCGGTCGGGGACGTCCGGCCGTGCTGTGCGAGAGGACATGCGCCGGCTCCAAGGGGGACGGGGAGGGGCGGAAGTCCGGTTATTCAGCCATGACGAAAACGTTGCGTCAATGGAAAGACGCAACGGAATCCGTCGTCTTTTGGGTTTTACTAAAACGAAACTGTCGGTGCTGTGCCGTCATTCCCACTTGAAGAAGCGCGCCGCCGAGCCCAGGCCCAGCACCGCCCACACGACGAGTACGGCGAGATCGCCCCACGGCATTCCCGCGCCCTGCTGCAGCACGGCGCGCAGCCCGTCCGACAGGGCGGAAATGGGCAGCAGTTGGAGCACCGACTGCACGGCGCCCGGGAACTTCTCCAGCGGCACGATCACGCCGCCGCCGACCAGCAGCAGGATGAACACCAGATTCGCCGCGGCCAGCGTCGCCTCGGCGCGCAGCGTCCCCGCCATCAGCAGCCCCAGACCGGAGAACGCGGCCGTACCGGCCAGCAGCAGGGGCAGCACGTACAGGGGATTGCCCTGCGGCGACCAGCCCAGCGCCAGCGCGACCACGGTCAGCAGCACCAGCTGCAGCACCTCGATGACCAGCACCGCGCAGGTCTTCGCCGCCATCAGCCCCCAGCGGGGGAGCGGCGAGGCGCCGAGCCGTTTCAGCACGCCGTACCGGCGCTCGAAGCCGGTCGAGATGGCCTGCCCCGTGAACGCCGTGGACAGCACCGCCAGCGCGAGAATGCCCGGCGCGAGGAAGTCGACCCGGCTGCCGTCCGTGGGCAGCGAGATGATGTCGACCCCGCTGAACAGCACCAGCAGCAGCGTCGGAATGACGACGGTGAGCAGCAGCTGCTCGCCGTTCCGCAGCAGCATCCGCGTCTCGAGGGCCGCCTGCGACGCGATCATGCGCGGCAGCGGGGCCGCCCCCGGACGGGGCGTGAACGTACCGGCACTCACGACCGCAGCTCCTTACCGGTCAACTCCAGGCTGTTGTCTCCCGGGGGCAACCCCCGTACCTCCGGCCGGGGTTGGGCGCACCGCTTCACGACCGCAGCTCCTTACCGGTCAACTCCAAGAAGACGTCCTCCAGCGTTCGGCGCTCCACCGAGATGCGGTCCGGCATCACGCCGTTCTGCGCGCACCAGGACGTGACGGTGGCGAGCAGTTGCGGGTCGACGGTGCCGGTCAGCCGGTAGCCGCCGGGGCTGATCTCGACCGCGGCGGTCTCCGCGGGCAGCGCCTTGAGCAGCGAGCCCAGGTCGAGGCCGGTCCGGCCGGTGAAGCGCAGGGTGTTCTCCGCGCCGCCGCGGCACAGCTCCTCCGGGCTGCCCTCGGCGATGACCCGTCCCGCGTCCACGATGGCGACCGCGTCGGACAGCTCCTCGGCCTCGTCCATGTGGTGCGTGGTGAGGACGACGGTGACGCCGTCCGCGCGCAGCTCCCGTATGAGCTCCCACGTGGCGCGGCGCGCCTGCGGGTCGAGGCCGGCGGTGGGCTCGTCGAGGAAGACCAGCTCGGGCCGGCCGACGACGGCCATCGCCAGCGCGAGCCGCTGCTGCTGGCCGCCCGACAGCCGCCGGTACGGGGTACGGCCGCAGCTGCCGAGCCCGAGCCGCTCGACGAGCGGGCCGACCTCCAGCGGGTGCGCGTGCAGACCGGCCATGTGACGCAGCATCTCCGTCGCGCGGGCACCGGAGTAGACACCGCCGCTCTGCAGCATCACGCCGATGCGGGGGCGCAGTTCGGCGCTCTGGGCGACCGGATCCAGGCCCAGCACCCGTACGCTGCCGCTGTCCGGACGGCGGTAACCCTCGCAGGTCTCGACGGTGGTGGTCTTGCCCGCGCCGTTCGGGCCGAGGAAGGCGGTGACCGTGCCCCGTTCGACGGACAGGTCCAGCCCGTCCACCGCGGTCTTGCCTCCGTACCGCTTCACCAGCTTCGCGACCTCGACAGCCGCTGCGTTTCGCATACGGGGAAGTCTAGGGAGCCCAGGTCAGTGTCCCGTTCCCGGGGTTCCTGCGGATTTGGCACGCCGCGCCGTGCGCTGCGCGGGGGCCGTGTGACGCCCGCAGGTAAGGCATGCCTTACGTGATGCACCCCATCCGTGCAGGTCACACAGGCGCTTGCCGGGCCTCGCTGAATTACGCAACAATGGCGTTGTGAAAAAGAAGGACGCTGCGCCCCAGAGGCAGGCGGAGGCCGGATCGGCCCCCGCCGGGCCCGGTGCGTCCGCATCCCTCGACGAACAGCACGGCACGCGGAACAAGGTCGCGCGCTCCATTCTGGACAACGGTCCGTCGACCGCCGCCGACCTGGCCCACCGCCTGGAGCTGACCCAGGCGGCAGTGCGCCGCCACCTCGACACCCTCGTCGGCGAGGGCGTCGTCGAGCCGCACGCGAAGCGGACCTACGGTTCGCGCGGCCGCGGCCGCCCCGCGAAGGTCTTCGCGCTCACCGAGTGCGGCCGGGACGCCTTCGACCAGGCGTACGACGAGCTCGCCGCCGACGCGCTGCGCTGGATCGCGCAGACCGCGGGCGGCGGGGAAGTGGGCGAGGCCGCGGTCGCGGCGTTCGCCCGGGCCCGGATCACCGCTCAGGCCGAGCGGTACCGGCACGCGCTGGAGCGGGTGCCGCCCGAGGAGCGCACCAAGGCACTGGCCGAGGCGCTGACGGAGGACGGGTACGCTGCCACTGCGCGCAGCGCGCCCGCTTCGTCCGGAGAGCAGCTCTGCCAGCACCACTGTCCGGTGGCCCACACCGCCGAGCAGTTTCCGCAGCTGTGCGAGGCGGAGACCGAGGTCTTCTCCCGTCTGCTCGGCACCCATGTGCAGCGTCTGGCCACCATCGCCCACGGCGACGGGGTGTGCACCACGTTCATCCCGCAGACGCAGGCCTCCAAGAACCACAGCAAGACAGCCACCGACAGGGCGGCAGCCGGCACGGCAGCTGCCCAAGCATCCGCGAACACCGCCGGGAGGAACCCCGCATGACCTCTCCTACGGAGACTGCTCACCCCGAGCTCGATGGACTGGGCCGGTACGAGTACGGCTGGTCCGACTCCGACGCGGCAGGCTCAGCCGCCAAGCGCGGCCTGTCCGAGGACGTCGTACGTGACATCTCGGGCAAGAAGAACGAGCCGGACTGGATGCTGAAGCTCCGCCTGAAGGGGCACAAGCTCTTCCAGAAGAAGCCCATGCCGAACTGGGGCTCGGACCTGTCGGGCATCGACTTCGACAACATCAAGTACTTCGTGCGCTCCACGGAGAAGCAGGCGCAGTCCTGGGAGGACCTCCCCGAGGACATCAAGAACACGTACGACAAGCTCGGCATCCCGGAGGCGGAGAAGCAGCGCCTCGTCGCGGGTGTCGCGGCCCAGTACGAGTCCGAGGTCGTGTACCACCAGATCCGTGAGGACCTGGAGGAGAAAGGTGTCCTCTTCCTGGACACCGACACCGCGCTGCGCGACTACCCGGAGCTCTTCCAGGAGCACTTCGGCACCGTCATCCCGGCCGGCGACAACAAGTTCGCCGCGCTGAACACCGCCGTGTGGTCGGGTGGCTCGTTCATCTACGTGCCGAAGGGCGTGCACGTGGACATCCCGCTCCAGGCCTACTTCCGGATCAACACGGAGAACATGGGCCAGTTCGAGCGGACGCTGATCATCGTCGACGAGGACGCCTACGTCCACTACGTCGAGGGCTGCACGGCTCCGATCTACGACTCGGACTCGCTGCACTCCGCGGTCGTCGAGATCATCGTGAAGAAGGGCGGCCGCTGCCGCTACACGACCATCCAGAACTGGTCGAACAACGTCTACAACCTGGTCACCAAGCGGGCCGTCGCCTACGAGGGCGCGACCATGGAGTGGGTCGACGGCAACCTCGGCTCCAAGGTCACCATGAAGTACCCGGCCGTCTACCTGATGGGCGAGCACGCCAAGGGCGAGACCCTGTCCGTCGCCTTCGCGGGCGAGGGCCAGCACCAGGACGCCGGCGCCAAGATGGTGCACATGGCGCCCCGTACGTCCTCCAACATCGTCTCCAAGTCGGTGGCCCGGGGCGGCGGCCGCACCTCGTACCGCGGTCTCATCGAGATCGGTGAGGGCGCCGAGGGCTCCAAGTCCAACGTGCTGTGCGACGCGCTGCTGGTGGACACCATCTCGCGCTCCGACACATACCCCTACGTCGACGTCCGCGAGGACGATGTGACGATGGGTCACGAGGCGACCGTCTCCAAGGTCAGCGACGACCAGCTCTTCTACCTGATGAGCCGGGGTCTGACCGAGGACGAGGCCATGGCGATGATCGTGCGCGGCTTCGTCGAGCCGATCGCCAAGGAGCTGCCCATGGAGTACGCGCTGGAGCTCAACCGGCTGATCGAGCTGCAGATGGAAGGCTCCGTCGGCTGACGCCGCCCTTCCCTCCGCCGCGCGGAGCGGCTTCCCCTGACCCCTTGCCCAAGAGAGTGAGCAGAACGACAGCCATGGCTGAGGCTCAGAACATTCCGGTCGGTTCGAACACCACCGGATCGATCGCGGTGGCAGCTGAGTCCACCGTCGCCACCCGGATGAGCGCACCGCCGTCCTTCGATGTGGCGGACTTCCCGGTGCCGCACGGCCGCGAGGAGGAGTGGAGGTTCACTCCTCTGGAGCGGCTCAAGGGTCTGCACGACGGCACCGCCGAGGCGTCCGGCTCGCTCAAGGCCGAGGTGTCCGCGCCCGACGCGGTCACCGTCGAGGCCGTCACGCGTGACGACGCCCGGGTCGGCCGGGCCGGTGTCCCGGTCGACCGCGTCGCCGCGCAGGCCTACTCCTCGTTCGAGAAGGCCACCGTCATCTCCGTGCCGAAGGAGGCCGTGCTGGACGAGCCGGTGCGGGTGACCCTGCACGGCGACGGCGGCGTCTCCTACGGGCACACCGTCTTCGACGTCGGCGCGTTCGCCGAGGTCGTCTTCGTCATCGACCACACCGGTGACGCGGTGCGCGCGGCGAACGTCGAATTCCACGTCGGCGACGGCGCCAAGGTCACCGTGGTGTCCGTGCAGGACTGGGACGACGACGCGGTGCACGTCTCGCAGCACGACACGCTGGTCGGCCGGGACGCCACCTTCAAGTCCATCGTCGTCACCTTCGGCGGCGACGTCGTCCGCATCAGCCCGCGCGTGCGGTACGCAGGCCCGGGCGGCGAGGCGGAGTTCTACGGCCTGTACTTCACCGACAACGGCCAGCACCAGGAGCACCGGCTCTTCGTCGACCACGACACGCCCAATTGCCGTTCCAACGTGGTCTACAAGGGCGCGCAGCAGGGCCAGGACGCGCACGCGGTGTGGATCGGCGACGTGCTGATCCGGGCGGCCGCCACCGGCACCGACACCTACGAGCTCAACCGCAACCTGGTCCTCACGGACGGCGCGCGGGTGGACTCGGTCCCCAACCTGGAGATCGAGACCGGTGAGATCGTGGGCGCCGGGCACGCCTCGGCCACCGGCCGCTTCGACGACGAGCAGCTGTTCTACCTGATGGCCCGGGGCATCCCGGAGCAGGAGGCCCGCCGGCTCGTCGTACGCGGCTTCTTCGCCGAACTCGTCCAGCAGATCGGTCTGCCGGACGTCCAGGAGCGGCTCCTCGGCAAGATCGAGGCCGAACTGGAGGCGTCCGTAGCATGACCGACGGCAAAGACTTCGTGCGCGCCGTGGCGCTGAGCGACCTCGAGGAGGACACCCCGCAGCGGGTGGAGCTCGACGGCGTGCCGGTCTCCGTCGTCCGTACGGAGGGGCAGGTGTACGCCATCAACGACATCTGCTCGCATGCCAACGTCTCGCTGTCCGAGGGCGAGGTGGAGGACTGCCAGATCGAGTGCTGGCTGCACGGCTCCAGCTTCGACCTGCGGACCGGAAAGCCCTCGGGGCCGCCCGCCACGCGGCCCGTCCCCGTATACCCCGTAAAGATCGAAGGGGACGATGTGCTCGTCTCCGTCACCCAGGAGTCCTGAAGTCCCCATGGCAACGCTTGAGATCAACGACCTGCACGTCTCCGTCGAGACCGAGGGCGGCCCCACCGAGATCCTGCGCGGCGTCGACCTGACCGTGAAGCAGGGCGAGACCCACGCGATCATGGGTCCGAACGGCTCCGGCAAGTCCACGCTGGCCTACTCGCTGGCCGGTCACCCGAAGTACCAGATCACCGGCGGCTCGGTGAAGCTGGACGGCGAGGACGTCCTGGAGATGACCCCGGACGAGCGCGCCCGCGCCGGCGTGTTCCTCGCCATGCAGTACCCGGTCGAGGTGCCCGGCGTCTCCGTCTCCAACTTCCTGCGTACCTCGGCGACCGCGATCCGCGGCGAGGCCCCGAAGCTGCGTACCTGGGTGAAGGAGGTCAAGGAGGCCATGGAGCGGCTCTCCATCGACCCGAAGTTCGCCGAGCGCAACGTCAACGAGGGCTTCTCCGGCGGTGAGAAGAAGCGCCACGAGATCCTCCAGCTGGAGCTCCTCAAGCCGAAGATCGCGATCCTCGACGAGACCGACTCCGGCCTGGACGTCGACGCCCTGCGCGTGGTCTCCGAGGGCGTCAACCGCGTCCGCGAGGGCGGCGACGTCGGCACCCTGCTGATCACCCACTACACGCGCATCCTGCGCTACATCAAGCCCGACCACGTGCACGTGTTCGCCAAGGGCCGGGTCGCCGAGTCCGGCGGCCCCGAGCTGGCCGACAAGCTCGAGGAAGAGGGCTACGAGGAGTACGTGAAGGGAGGCGCCGCCTCGTGACACAACTGCCGGGCCTGCTCGCTGGATCCGATCAACTACTGAGTGAGTCGCTCCGCAAGGACTTCCCGATCCTGGACCGCACGGTCCACGACGGCAAGAAGCTCGTGTACCTGGACAACGCGGCCTCCTCGCAGAAGCCGCGCCAGGTGCTCGACGCGCTGAACGACTACTACGAGCGGCACCACGCCAACGTTCACCGCGGTGTGCACGTCCTCGCCGAGGAGGCCACGGCGCTGTACGAGGGCGCGCGCGACAAGGTCGCCGCCTTCATCAACGCCCCGAGCCGGGACGAGGTGGTGTTCACCAAGAACGCCTCCGAGTCGCTGAACCTCGTGGCCAACATGCTCGGCTGGGCCGACGAGCCGTACCGGGTGGAGCGCGACACCGAGATCGTCATCACGGAGATGGAGCACCACTCCAACATCGTGCCGTGGCAGCTGCTCTCGCAGCGCACGGGCGCGGAGCTGAAGTGGTTCGGCCTCACCGACGACGGCCGGCTGGACCTGTCGGCGGTGGATCAGGTCATCACGGAGAAGACCAAGGTCGTCTCCCTGACGCTGGTCTCCAACATCATGGGCACCGTCAACCCGGTCGAGCAGATCATCCGGCGTGCCCAGGAGGTCGGGGCCCTCGTCGTCATCGACGCCTCGCAGGCCGCCCCGCACATGGTGCTGGACGTCCAGGCGCTGCAGGCCGACTTCGTGGCCTTCACCGGGCACAAGATGTGCGGTCCGACCGGCATCGGCGTGCTGTGGGGACGGCAGGAACTGCTGGACGACCTCCCGCCGTTCCTCGGCGGCGGCGAGATGATCGAGACGGTCACCATGAGCGCCTCGACGTACGCGCCGGCACCGCACAAGTTCGAGGCGGGCACCCCGCCGATCGCGCAGGCCGTCGGCCTCGGCGCGGCGGTGGACTATCTGTCGGCCATCGGCATGGACAAGATCCAGGCGCACGAGCACGCGCTCACCGAGTACGCGGTGGCGAAGCTCAAGGAGATTCCGGACCTGCGGCTCATCGGCCCCACCACGGCCGAGGAGCGGGGCGCCGTGATCTCCTTCACGCTCGGCGACATCCACCCGCACGATGTGGGCCAGGTCCTCGACGAGCAGGGCATCGCCGTCCGGGTCGGTCACCACTGCGCACGGCCGGTCTGCCTGCGGTACGGAATTCCTGCGACCACACGAGCGTCGTTCTATCTGTACTCCACGCCCGCCGAGGTGGACGCCCTCGCCGAGGGTCTGGAGCACGTACGGAACTTCTTCGGGTAGGGGCTGCTTTCCGTGAAGCTGGATTCGATGTACCAGGAAGTCATCCTGGACCACTACAAACACCCGGTGGGGCGTGGCCTGCGCGAGGGCGACGCCGAGGTGCATCACGTCAACCCCACGTGCGGTGACGAGATCACGCTCCGGGTGAAGTACGAGGGCGACACCGTCAAGGACGTCTCGTACGACGGACAGGGCTGCTCCATCAGCCAGGCCAGTGCCTCGGTGCTGAACGAGCTGCTGGTCGGCAAGGAGCTGTCCGAGGCCCGGCAGATCCAGGACACCTTCCTGGAACTCATGCAGTCGCGCGGCAAGATCGAGCCGGACGACGCCATGGAGGAGGTACTGCAGGACGCGGTCGCCTTCGCCGGCGTCTCGAAGTACCCGGCGCGCGTGAAGTGTGCTCTGCTGAGCTGGATGGCATGGAAGGACGCCACAGCGCAGGCGCTGGGCCAGGCGCCGGCGGACGCGGCCAAGGAGAAGACGGCATGACCGATACCGAGACCACCACCAAGCCCGCGAGCGAGGACGAGGTCCGTGAGGCACTGATGGACGTCGTCGACCCCGAGCTGGGAATCGACGTCGTCAATCTGGGCCTGATCTACGGCGTCCACATCGACGAGTCCAACGTCGCGACCATCGACATGACACTGACCTCGGCGGCCTGTCCGCTGACGGACGTCATCGAGGACCAGGCCGTGTCGGCGACCGAGGGCATCGTCAACGAGCTGAAGATCAACTGGGTCTGGATGCCGCCGTGGGGCCCCGACAAGATCACCGATGACGGGCGCGAGCAGCTGCGCGCGCTCGGCTTCAACGTCTGAGCGGTTTTCTGTAGCGGCCCTGTCCGCCGGCGCGAGCCGGTGGGCAGGGCCGTTTTCTGTTCGGGACCTCCGGCCTATGTACGGCCGTACGCAACGTTGTGTACGCTCGTACGTATGGTGTACGTGACGCTCGCGGGAGCGATTCTTGCGGAGGTGCTGGCCACCACGTCGATGAAGTTCAGCGACGGCTTCAGCAGGCTGTGGCCCTCGCTGGGTACGGTGCTGGGCTATGTCGTGGCGTTCGCGCTGCTGGCGCACACGCTGAAGACCATGTCGGTGGGGACCGCGTACGCGATCTGGGCCGGTGTGGGCACGGCGGCCGTGGCGGGCATAGGGATGGTGTTCATCGGCGAGGCGGTGACGGCTGCGAAGATCATCGGTGTCCTGCTGGTGATCGCGGGAGTGGTTGTGCTGAATCTGGACGGAGCCCACTGATGGACGGAACGCACTGATGGCCGTGCGGCGCTATGACCCCGACAGGCGGCAGCGGATCGTCGACGCGGCGATCCGGATCATCGCCCGGGACGGCATCTCCGGGCTGAGCCACCGCCGGGTGGCCGCCGAGGCCGATGTGCCGCTGGGGTCGACGACGTATCACTTCGCCTCCCGCGACGACCTGTTGGAGGTCGCCATGCGGCAGGTCAGCGAGGCGTGGCTGGCGGAGGTCGCGCACTGGGAGGAGAGCGTCGACCCCGGGGCCGCGCTCGCCGACGAACTGCTGCGGCTCGTCGAGGAGTCGCTGTCCGGCGACCGCAAGCGGGCCGAGCTGGAGTACGAGCTGTATCTGGCCGCGCTGAACCACGAGGAGCTGCGGCCGCTCGCCGCCGAGTGCCTCGACGGGCTGACGGCCCTGCTGCGCAAACGGGTCGGGGACGACGCGATGGCGCGGGCGCTCGCCGCCACGGTGGACGGGCTCACGCTGCAGATCCTGCTGTCCGGGCGGCCCCTGGACCGGGAGGGGACGCGGGCCGCGCTGGCCCGGGTGACGGGCGAGGCCTGAGGGGCGTACCACGGGCCGCGGCGCGGGGTGTTCCACGGGCCGGGACCGGTTCGCCTTCGCGGTGCCCGTACGGATAGCGTTCGACGTATGACCGAAGCATCCAGCACCCGTACCACCGGCGCCGTCGCCGCCGGGCTCGCCACCGTCGCCGCCGACGGCACCGTTCTCGACACCTGGTTCCCCGCTCCCGAGCTCGTCGCGGAGCCGGGTCCGGCCGGCAGCGAGCGGCTCACCGCCGACCGCGCCGCCGACCTGCTGGGCGGCAACGCGCCGCAGGCCCTCGGGAAAGACACGGTGCGCGGCGTCGAGACCGTGGCCGTGCGGACGGTCATCGCGTCCCTCGACGACAAGCCGCTGGACGCGCACGACGTGTACCTGCGCCTGCACCTGCTCAGCCACCGGCTGGTCAAGCCGCACGGCGTGAACCTGGAGGGCCAGTTCGCGTTCCTGGCGAACGTCGCCTGGACGACGCTCGGCCCGGTGCCCGTCGACTCGGTGGAGCAGGTGCGGCTCGCCGCGCGTGCCGCGGGCCGGCAGCTGAACGTCACCAGCGTCGACAAGTTCCCGCGCATGACCGACTACGTCGTGCCCAAGGGCGTACGCGTCGGTGACGCGGACCGGGTGCGGCTCGGCGCGCACCTCGCCGAGGGCACCACCGTGATGCACGAGGGCTTCGTCAACTTCAACGCCGGGACGCTCGGCACCTCCATGGTCGAGGGCCGGATCAGCGCGGGCGTCGTCGTCGGCGACGGCTCCGACATCGGCGGCGGCGCGTCGATCATGGGCACGCTGTCCGGCGGCGGCAAGCAGATCGTCTCCATCGGCGAGCGCTGCCTGCTCGGCGCCGAGGCCGGCCTCGGCATCTCGCTCGGCGACGACTGCATCGTCGAGGCGGGCCTGTACGTCACCGCCGGCACCCGGGTCACGCTGCCCGACGGCCAGATCGCCAAGGCGGTCGACCTGAGCGGCGCGAACAACCTGCTCTTCCGCCGCAACTCCACCACCGGCACCGTCGAGGTCCTCCAGCGCACCGGCTCCTGGGGCGGCCTCAACGACGCGCTGCACAGCAACAACTGACGTTGCGTCAGCCCGACGTGGGTGCATGACGCCGGCCGGCAGCTCGACCCCGCGGGTCGGCTGCCGGCCGTCGTCGTTGTCAGGTGCCGTCGGCCGCTCCCGCACGGCCCGGAGGCGCCTCGGCCGAGCGCACCCCGCGCGCCCTCGCACCCCGACGCCACCCGGTCGGGTGGACTGTCCGTTTTCGCAGCTCACGGAGGTTTCCGGGGCTGGGGCGGAGAGCACTCCTTCTGCGTTCACCTCTGACGTGAAGGAGCACCTCATGCGTGTTCGTACCACTCTCGCCGCCGGCGCTTTCGCCGTCGCCGCAGTCCTTGGCGCCGCCGGTGCCGCCTCTGCCGACTCCGGCGCCAGCGGCGCAGCTCAGAACTCGCCCGGCGTCATTTCCGGCAACGTAATCCAGGTCCCGGTGCATGTGCCGGTCAACGTGTGCGGCAACAGCATCGACATCGTCGGTCTCCTCAATCCCGCCTTCGGCAACACCTGCGTGAACGACTGACGTCTCCGGTACGGGGAGCGGGCCCGCTGTGGCTTGCTCGCTCCCCGTACGGCAACAACTGAGCAACGGCCGCGCCGGTGAGGGCGCTTGCCGGTGCCGCGCACATGCCCGCACGCCCTAGGCTTGCGGGCATGCGTGATCTTGCGGCGGGTGTGCGGTACTTGGGGCGTGGGCAGAGCTGGGTGCTCGGGCACGGACGGTGGTTCCTCTTCGGGCTGCTGCCGGCGCTCGTGACGCTCGTCCTGTACGCGGGGGCGCTCGGCACGCTCGGCTTCTTCACCCCGGACCTCGCCGGCTGGGGCGGTTCGCTGGCCGGGGGCTGGGGCTGGTCCCCGGGGTGGGAGACGACGTTCGGCGTCGCCTTCGTGGCGCTGCTGTGGGCCGGGGTGCTGTCCCTCGCGGTGATCAGCTTCGCGGCGGTCACGCTGCTCGTCGGCGACCCCTTCTACGAGAAGCTCTCCGAAGAGGTCGAGAAGTCCGAGGGCGGCTGCCCCGACGGTCCTGACCTGCCGCTGTTGCGGGAGCTGTGGAACTCGGTGCGGGACAGCCTGTTCGTGCTGTGGCGGGCGATGCTGTTCGCCGTGCCGCTGTTCGTGCTGGGCTTCCTGCCGGTCGTCGGACAGACCGTGATCCCCGTGCTCAGCCTGTGCGTCTCCGGCTTCTTCCTCGCGCTGGAGCTCACCTCCGTCGCCCTGCAGCGGCGCGGCATCCCCGTACGGGAACGGCTGCGGATGCTGCGCCGCCGCAAGTCCCTGGCGCTCGGCTTCGGGGCGCCCCTGGCGCTGCTCTTCCTCGTCCCGCCGGTCGCCGTGCTGCTGATGCCGGGCGCGGTGGCGGGCGCCGCGCTGCTCGTACGGGACCTGACGGGGGACGACGACGCGGACCGGGGCGGCAGCGAACGGGCCCCGGACGCTGGGGAGTTCAGCCCTCCGCCGGCTCCGGAGGGTTTCGGACCGCCGCCGGCTCACCGGGGCCCGCAGGCTCCCGGGACTCCGCAGGCTCCCGGTTTTCCGGGGGCGTCCCGGTAGCCGCGGGCACGCCCAGCAGTTCCGGTGTCGTGGCGAACTTGCGCCAGACCGCCGCCGGGTCGGGGACCAGGCGGCGGTGGTGCAGGTCGAGCATGCCGCAGACGCTCTCGACCGTGGCGACGAGCTCGCCGTCGGAAGCGCGCCGCAGCTCCTGCACCACCCGGCTGGTCTTGCCCGTTCCGTAGCCGAACTCGCTGGAGATCTCGACCACTTCGCCGCCTCGCAGCTCGCGGTGGAAGCGCACGGTGGTCTCCAGATTCACCGGGCCCAGCTCCGCCGCGGCCAGCTCGTCGAACCGCACCCCCGCCTCGCGCGCGCACTCCCAGCGGGCGTGATCCGCGTACTCCAGATACGCCGCACCGCGGACGTGCCCGTTCGTGTCGAGATCGGAGCTGCGCACGGTCAGCCGCGCACGGTACGGGCCGTCACGCGGCGGCAGTTCGGACATGGAGCGTTCCTCCAGGGCTGTGGCCGCGGGTCAGGGGAGGGGGGTGCGGATTACTGAGGGGTCGTGGTCGCTGGACTGGTCGTGGAACTCGGCGTTGATGTGCACGATGTCGTAGTCCACCCGGCCCGTCCCGGGGCTGGTGAGAATGTGGTCCAGGGTCTGCGAGTTGCCGTTGAAAACGTAGCCGTAGCGCTCGGCCGGCGGCAGCTGGTTCATCGGACTGGTGAGTGCGTTGCCGGAGCGGAGCGCGTCGAGGGCGGGGGAGAAGGGGAAGTCGTTGAAGTCCCCGGCCGCGACGACCGCGGCACGCGGGTCCACCGAACGGATGTCGCGGACGAAGGAGTTGACCAGCTTCGCCTGTTCGATGCGCTGCGGTTCGGAGTGCCGGGCGGGCGGCTGGTAGCGGCCCTCCATCGGCTGGTCGCCGTCCAGGTCGCCGCCGCCCTTCGAGCTGAAGTGGTTGGCGAGGACGAACACCGGGCGGCCGCGGAAGCGGAACTCGCCCGCGAGGGGCTTGCGGCTGGCCTCCCACGCCGGGTCCTGCGGGGCGACGCGGCCCGGGTTGGCGGACAGGGACGGCTTCCCGTGCACCTTGCGGACGGAGACGGGCGTCGTCGCGTCGCCGCCCGGCCGGTCGGCGAAGGACACCCGCTTCGGGTTGAAGAGGAACGCGACGCGGATGTTGCCGCCGGGCTGGCCGCCGTCCGCCTTGTCGGCGGGGTCGATCTGACGCCACTCGTACGAGGGGCCGCCCGCCGCGGAGACGGCGTCGGTGAGCTTCTTCAGGGTGCCGCCCGCGGCGACCGTGCCGTCGTCCGTGGGGCCGCTGTCGTCCTGGACCTCCTCGACGGCCACGATGTCCGGCGAGGCGAGATTGTGCACCAGGGCCTCGGCGAGCCGTGTGTACTTCGCGGGCTCGGTCTTCGGGGAGAGGTTCTCCACGTTGTACGTGGCGACGGAGAGTTCGCCGCGGTGCGCTGTGCGGGTCTTCTCGCGCGGCAGCTCGTTGTCCCGCAGCTCGCCGAGGCGGGTGGCGCGGATCGCGTAGCCGCCGAACTGGTCGTAGTCCAGCGGGCCTTCGGTGGTGCCGCGCAGCTCGTCGCCGACGTCCGCCTTCGGGAAGGGCCGCTCCGCGGACGGGATGAGGGAGGACACCTTCATCCGGGCGCCGTTCTGGTGCGCGTACGCGCCGTAGAGCGTGCCGCCGCGCGGTGTGGGGTGCTGCGACGGGTCCGTGGTCACCCACAGCTCGTCGTACTTGGTGGCGCCCGTGACACCCGTGTCCCGCACGGAGGTGCGCATGCCCTCCAGCGATTCGTACCGGTCCAGCGCGTAGGCGGAGGGCCGCAGCCGCTTGCCCTCGATGCTGCCGCCGCCGGCCTCCGGCGCGTACGCCTCCGGGACGCTGTCCTCCGTGAGGGGGACGGCGCGGGGCAGCGGGCGGTTCTTCGCCTCCACCGTCCAGGTGGCGCCGGTCAGTTCGGTCACCGACTGGACGCCCGTCTCCTTGCCGCCCGGGTAGTACTCGGTGACGGAGCCGGACACCTTGACCGCGTCGCCGACGGCCACGGCCGGCGTCTGCTTGCCGGTGAACACGAAAATCCCCTCACTGGTCGACGAGTCGCCGTCCGGTGAGGGGTCCTGGATCCAGAAGCCGCGTGCCGAGCCGAAGCCGCGTATCGCGGTGACGACGCCGGGTACGCCGGTGACCTTCTCGCCCGCGAAGGGCGAGGTTCTCGTGGCGGACTGGATGTCGTGGATCCGCACGTCATCACCGGCGGGCGCCGCCGACGACACGGCCGGGACGAGCAGCAGCGTGGAGCAGAGCGCGGCGACGGTGAGCGCGCCGGTACGGGCGAGACGAGACGACAACGGACCCTCCGAGGGCTGAGTGACAGCGGGACAACGGTGGCGAACGGTGATGCCGGGATTCTCCATGAGCGTGGGCAGTCTCTACGCGCGTCAAGCATGGCGGGCAAACGGCGCCTGTCAAGCAAGTTGCGGAATGGCGCGGCAAGTTGGACGGCGCGCCGCGACAGTGATGCAGTAGTGCCCGAGAAGCGGTGCCGCGACGGTGCGGCAGCGGGGTCCGTGCCGCGTGCACGATTCGGGCAGCGCCGTACACATCACGTCTACGCTGGGGCCTGGCACCGTCCAGCACACCGTAGGACCCGTAGGAGATGACCGCGCAGATGTCCGGAGACGACCGTCCCACCATGCCGCCCGTACGGCTGCCCTCCGATGCCGAACTGGCCCGGGACGCGCTCGCGGCACCGCTGTTCACGCGGGCCGCGAGGCTGGCGCGCTGGGCGGGTACCGGCGACGGCGGGGGCGTTCCCGTCGGCGCCGGCGGCGAACTGCTCGAGGAGCAGCTGAAGGAGGCCGTCACCCAGCTCGGCCTCGGCGCCGACGAGGACGGGCCCGTGTACGCCGCCGAAGCCTGGAACCTCGCCGTCGAAACCGGCCTGCTGGAGGTCGAGGAGGACGAGGAGGCCGCCGCGCGGGCCGACGCCGCCGACCCGGCGCTGGGCCCCGGCACCGACGAACCGGTCGGCACCGCCACAGCGGGCGAGGAGCTGGAGCGGCTCACCGGCAGCCCCGAAGAGGTCCTCGCCCTCTGGCAGGAGGGCCTGGAGACCGTCTTCATGGACGCCGCCACGCCCAGCTTCGACCAGCTGCTCGGCGACCTCGAGGGCGCCGTCGGCGAGGACGGGCAGCTCGACCCCGACTCCATCGACCTGGACGCGCTCGAGTGGGACCCGGAGCAGGAGTCGGAGTTCCTCGACGGCGCGCTCGGCAACCTCTACCTGCTGTCCGTGACGGACGGCGCCGTCGGCAACGAGGAGCTCGTGCCGCTGCCGATGCTCGCCGCGTCCATGGTCGTGCCGGACGAGATGGAACAGCCCGACGCCGAGGTGCTGGAGCAGGTGTCGTCCGTGCTGATGCGGCTGGACGAGATGTTCCGCGTGCTGGAGCCCACGGGGCTCATCGAATACCGGCCCGTGGACGAGGCGTTGATGGTCGACGTCGACGACGCGGAGGCAGCGGGGCTGCCCGAGATGCCCGAGGGCGAGGAAGAGGACATCAGCCGGTACGGGATGGTGCGGCTCACCCCTCTCGGCCTGCACGGCGTGCGCGTACGGATGGCCGACGCGGGAGTCGAAGCGCCCCGCGTCGGGGACCTCGCCGACGCCGGCGCGGACCGGCTGCTCGCCGCGCTGCCCTCCTACTCCGAGGTCAACGCGCAGGCGGAGGTGGAGGGTTGGCTCGACGGGCGGACGACCGTCGACGCGGCCCGCGAGCTGCTGGCCGCCGCGCGCGGTACGGACGAGGCCGCGCCGATGCGGCGGCTCGCCTGCCAGCAGGCGCTCGCCGTCGCCGGCGGCGACGCGGAACCCGCGCTGCGGTCCGTCCTCGACGACCGTGAGCTGGGCGGGCTCGCGCGGGTGTGGCTCGCCGAGCGGGGTGCGGGGGATGTGCCGCAGCCCGACGAGGAGATGGTCTTCTGGCTGACCATCGACACGATCGCGGCGCATCTCGGCACGGCCGGCGAGATCGAGGAACTGCAGGGACTGGTCGAGGGGCTGGTCGGGCAGCACGCGGGATTCTTCGAGAAGGCGTGGAAGGCGGAGCACCCGGCGACGGGTGAGGTGCTGGAGGCGATGGGGCGCGTGCATCCCGACAAGGATGCGGCGAAGGAGGCTCGTAAGGCGGCCTTCAAGGCGCGGTCGCGCTGACGCGTCAGCCCCTTGTGGGGGTGCCGGCTTGGGCCCGGCGTTGTGAGTTCCGGCTCGTGGCGCCGGGCCCTCGTGTGTTCCGGCCCTTCGGGGCGGGGTGGGTTGCCCCGGTCCCGCCCCTTCCCGAAACCGGGGGCACCCCGGGCCCCGTGCGGGGTGGGTGGGTGCGGTTGCGCTGTGGTTTGCGCCGTTCCCCGCGCCCCTTTATGAAGGGGCTTGTTTTCGGGTGGTGTTCAGCGGGGGTTCTTTGTGGGGGGTGAGGGTGGCGGGTGCCGGAAGATTCGGACATCCAGGAGTGCACATGCCGTCCTCGCACAGTTCGCTCAGCCGTAGAGACTTCGCCAGACGTTCCGCCGTCGCCGGGGCCGGTGTCGCCCTGGTCGGGAGTGCCGGGGTGCTGGCCTCCGCGCCGGGCGGGCTGTCCCGCGCCGAGGCGGGACAGCCCGCGGCCGGACCCGGGTACGGGCCGCTCGTGCCCGACCCGGAGGGACTGCTCGCGCTGCCGGAGGGATTCACGTACCGGGTCCTCACGTACAGCGGGAAGACCCGGCTGGAGTCGGGCGAGGACACGCCGTCGAACCACGACGGCACCGCCGCGTTCGCCGGGCCGCGCGGCACGACGCTGCTCGTCAACAACCACGAGCTGAAGGGCCCGCGCGCCGACTGGGACTTCCCCGTGCCGCTCACCGAGGGCCTCGTGTACGACCCGGCCGCGTCCGGCGGCTGCACCGTCGTGGAGCTCGCGGGCAAGGACGGGGAACACGTCACGGAGTGGGTCGGCATCGCCGGGACCTCCACCAACTGCGCGGGCGGCGCGACCCCTTGGGGCACGTGGCTGACCTGTGAGGAGAACACCGACAAGGCCGGCGAGAACGGCATGACCAAGGACCACGGCTACGTGTTCGAGGTCGACCCGCACGACCGGCGTGCCAACCGCGGGCCGAAGCCCCTCAAGGCGCTCGGCCGGTTCGACCACGAGGCCGTGGTGGTCGACACGAAGCGCGGGCACCTCTTCCTGACGGAGGACGCCTCCACGCCCAACGGCCTGTTCTTCCGCTGGACTCCGCCGTCCGGCTTCACCCACGGGCGCGGCAAGCTGCGCACGCTCGACGCGGAAGCGGGCGTGCTGCAGGCCATGAAGTGCTCCGACTCCGCGGGGAAGTTCGTCGACGACCTGGCGCGGGCGGACCGGCCGGGCACCGTGTACGGCGTCGACTGGGTGGACGTACCGGAGCGCGACGCCCAACAGAAGGACATCCGGGAGCAGTTCGGCGCCGGCGAGGTGACCCGGGGCCGCAAGCTGGAGGGCATGTGGTGGGCGGACGGCGGCGCGTACGTCGTGTCCTCCTACGCGCACGAGGGCGAGAGCCCCGGCACCCCGCACGACGGCCAGGTGTGGTTCTACGACCCCCGGCACCGCACCCTCACCCTCAAGGTGCTGCTCGGCGTCAACAAGGACCCGAACAAGCCGGACACCCTCGACGGCCCCGACAACATCACCGTCTCCCCGCACGGCGGGCTGATCCTGGCCGAGGACGGGGAGGGGCTGCAGCACCTGTTCGGCGCGACGGAGGACGGTACGACGTATCCGCTGGCGCGGAATCAGCTGAATATCGGCAGTGCGGCGGAGCCGTCGTACAGCGAGTTCACGGGCGTGTGCTTTTCCGCGGACGGCTCGACGCTGTTCGCGAATATCCAGACGCCCGGGATCATGTTCGCCATTACGGGGCCGTGGCGGCGCTAGCCTCCCCCGCGGGGGTGCCGATTGTGCGGGGGCTGCGGTTGCGCTGTGGTTTGCGCAGTTCCCCGCGCCCCTTATCCGCGCAGTTCCCCGCGTCCCTTGTTTGCGCCGTTCCCCGCGCCCCTTGTCCGCGGCCCTTCAGCAGACGGAGCGCACGGCGCGGGTCAGGCCCGCGCCGTGCAGGGCGTCGAAGTGGTGCTCGACCGTGGTGCGCATCGTGGCGCCGGCCAGCCGGGGCGGGCAGGAGGGGCTGTGGCGTACGGCGTCGGAGCGGCGCAGGTCCGTCAGCAGCCGGTCCGTGATCCGGTCGAGTGCGGGCCGGACGTCCCGCGCCAGGTCGGGCCGTTCACGGGGGCGTTCGGCGGGGTGCCGGTCCCAGCGGGCGAAAAGGCCGCGCTGCACCACCTTGTTGGCCTCGATCTGGTCGCGGAAGACCGCGGTCGCCTCCTCGGGGACGATGCCCTGGCGCGCCGCCTTCTCCGCCACGTCCCGCAGCAGCGCCCGCTCCCGCTCCGGGTCGTCGATGGCCTTGCCCGTGCCCCACTTGGCCGCGGCGACCTTGTCCGCCAGCTCGACGCGTTCGGCGGAGAGCCCGGCGAGGGAGGGCAACGGCCGTTCCCCGTACGGGTGTTCCGGCGCGCGTACGGACGCCGGTGCGGCCGCCGCTGCCGGGACGGCTCCGAGTGCCCCGAGCGCGGTGGCGGCGGTCAGGGCGACGAGGACGGGACGCGCGGCCCCACGGCGAGTGATCATGCGTCATGTCTACCCGATGCGCCGCGACATGAGGCGCGGCGCATGACAGCGCCCGCACGTACGTGGGTGGGGCCCCGCGGCGTCCGCGCGCCGCCGCGGGGCCCGGTCCAGGGGCCGGACGACCGGTCGTACGTCCGGCGGGCCGGTTACTTCTGCGGTTCCAGCTCCGGGCCGAGCGAGGAGAACTTCTCCCGGCTGATCACCTTCTCCGGCGGCCAGGTGATGTTCTCCGGCGGCCACTTCTGACCGGTCTTCTTCAGGAACCAGGCCGGCGGCTCGTACATCGGCGGCTCGTAGCCCTCGGGGAGCGCCGTCTTCCAGTCGACGCCCTTGCGCCGCTCCTCGAACTCGTCCTTGAGGGCCTTCAGCCGCTCCGGCTGCGTCACCAGGTCGAGTGCCGTGGCCGCCAGGTACTTCGCCGCCGCCAGCAGTGCCGCGTGGCCGGGCGCCGCGGCGGTGCAGGCGGCCGTGGACCAGGTGTGCATCTTCGTGCCCACGGGGGCCAGCGCCGCGCCCATGGAGACGGTCGGGACCTGCCAGCTGATGTCCGCGACGTCGGTCGAACCGCCGCCCAGGAACAGCGGGTTGGGTGGGGCGAGCTTCTTGATGTCCTTCTGCAGGCCCTTTTCCGGCAGGCCCAGCGACGCCTGCAGCTCCTTGGCGAGCTGCTGCGCCTCGTCGGTGTACTCGGGCGGGCCGATCTGCCGCATGTTGTCGTACATCAGCTCGGCGAAGGCCTTCGACGGCAGCTGGTTCCAGCAGGCCGAGGTGATCTTGTGGGAGACCGTGGTGCGGCTCGCCTTGGCGGCGGCCTCGGACACCGCGATGACCTTCTCCAGCAGGGAGTTCACCCGCTCCGGGCTGCCGTCCCGCACGTAGTAGGCGATCTGCGAGATCTCCGGGGTGACGTTGGGGATGTCGCCGCCGTTGCTGATCACCCAGTGCAGGCGCGCGGACGGCGCCATGCTCTCCTCGCGGAGGAACTCCGACATCGTCGCCATCATCACGGCAGCGTCGCCCGCGCTCTTGTTGCCGAGCGGGGTGCCGCCGTGGCCCGCGACGCCGAGGAAGGTGAAGGTGATCGCGGTCATCGCGTTGCTGGTCTCCCAGCCGGTCGCGTTGCCCGTGGAGGGGTGCCAGTCGAGGAACGCGTCGAGCCCGTCGTACACGCCCTTGCTCACCGCGTACGTCTTGCCGATCAGCTGTTCCTCGGCGGTCGAGCCGAAGAACTTCACGGTGACGTCCAGCTTGTGGCGCTTCGCCGCCTGGGCGACGGCGGACGCGGCGGCGGCAGCGGCGGTGCCGAGCGCCGCGTGCCCGCAGCCGTGCCCGGGGCCGTAGCCGGGGTGGAACGGGTCGTGCTCGTACACCAGCGGATCGTGCCGGCCCACGCCCTTCTTCTGCGACAGGCCCGGCAGCGCGTCGTACTCGCCGCTGAAGCCGAGCACCGGGCCGCCGCTGCCCTGGGTGAACGTCGCGGTGAACGCGGTGGGGAAGCCGGCCGTGCCGAACTCGACCTCGAATCCGGCCTTCTCCAGGAACGCGGCCTGCGCGAGGGAGGAGTTCCACTCCTTCAGGCTTAGCTCGGCGTTCTCCCAGATCTCGTCGTTCAGACCGGTGATGGACCGCTCCTGCTGCCGGATCCAGTCCAGCGCCGAGGACTTGGCGGGGGAGTCCTTCGCCACGCCCTCCGGCGGCCGGTAGCCCTCGCCGGCCTCCTTGCCGGCCGGTTCGGCGGCGGCCGCGGCCACCGCCGGGTCGGCACCCGCCGCGGTCGCCGCGGTGGCGGCCACACCTGCCGCGCCCAGCATCTGCATGATCTGACGGCGGCTCATCCCGCTCGCCGCCGTTGCCTCATGGGTGTGTTCATTGTGGTCATGCAGGTCGCACACGGGCGCCTCCGGTGTCGGGTGCGGCGTACACACATCGGCAGGTAAGCGGCAACTCTCATGGCCGCCTGTTGCCGAGTCAATAGGTGTGGATCACCGCGCTGTTACGGGACGATCTCGCGAACTCCCAGGTCCGTGCCGGGAATTGGCGATTAGTCCGAAGTCGTACGACCGTGTGCGCGGGCCGTCGGCGCGGCGTCGCGGACCTGTCGGCGCGGACTCGTCGGCGCGGACTCGGCGGTGACCCGGTCAGCGCCGGCCGAAGTCGCCGTGCCGGCCCTCGCCCGCCGCGAAGCGGGCCGCTCCTTCGACGGACTCCGCCAACGAGGCCTGCCCGTACCGGAGTTCGCGTGCCATCGCCTCCGCCTCGGGGAGCCCCTCCTGGTCGCGCAGGGACGCCAGATCGCCGCGCAGGCACGTCTGCGGGAAGCCGGCGAGGTCCGCGGCCAGGGCCTCGGCCTCCTCCCGTGCGCGGCCCGGCGGCACGAGGCGGTTGGCCAGCCCCATGTCGTACGCCTCGCCCGCGCGGACCGGGCGGCCGGTGAGGATCATGTCGGTGGCGCGGCTCGCGCCGATGAGCCGGGGCAGCCGTACGGTGCCGCCGTCGATCAGCGGAACGCCCCAGCGGCGGCAGAACACCCCGAACACGGCGGTCTCCTCCGCGACCCGCAGATCGCACCAGAGGGCGAGTTCGAGGCCGCCCGCGACGGCGTGCCCCGCGACCGCCGCGATCACGGGCTTCGACAGCCGCATCCGGCTCGGGCCCATCGGCCCGTCGCCGTCCTCCGCCACGGTGTTGCCGCGGTCCGTGCCGATGGCTTTGAGATCGGCGCCCGCGCAGAACGTGCCGCCCTCGCCCCACAGCACGGCGACCCGCGCCTCCGGGTCCTCCTCGAACGCGCGGAAGGCGTCCGCGAGCGCGGCGGCGGTCGGCCCGTCGACGGCGTTCCGGGCCGCGGGCCGGGCCAGTACGACGGTGCTGACCGGCCCCTTCCGCTCGGTACGGACGGCGGGCGCGGCCTCTGCGGCGCCCCCGGGAACGGACTCGGCGCTCAACGGCGGGCCTCCGTACGGGAGTGGGCGTCTCGCGCGGCAACCTACGCGCGCGCCGCCACCCCGGTCCAGACCCCGCATGCCCTGACGGAGGCCGCGTACGGGCCCGTCCCCGGGCTGTCACGCGGCCGGGGTGTCTCATTTCCGGGGGGATCGCATCTCAAGAAGTGATACGGGGTGCCGTATGGTCCCGGCGTTGACCTACCGTGGCACGCATGTTCGGACCAGCACGCCAGCTCGCGCTCACGCTCTTCGCGGCCACCGCGTGGAGCGTCGACGACGCGCTCTGTAGCCGCTGAGGCAGCCCCTCGGCGCGCGCCGTCCGCTCTTTCCGGCCCCGCCCGTACCGCACCCCGCGAGGGGACACGCGGCCACGGGCCGACGGCCCCGGCACGGTCCGGCGGCGCCTCCCGTCCGAACCACTCCCCGCTTCCGGTACGGAGACCACCGTGACCACCGCTCCTCCCGCCGCAGGGACCGCCGAGGCCCCTGACGTCCCGCAGAGCCCGTCCCGCAGGGCACTGCTCGGCCCCTCGCCGACCAGCACTCCCGCACCCGAACCCGCGCCGCTGCCCGCGGTGCGCCGGATCCCGCTCGCCGTTGCCGGCGTACTGGGCGCCGCGCTCACCGCGTACGTGTGGTCCGCGCACGGCGCGAAGCCCGGCATTCTGCTGCTGCTCGGTATCGGCCTCGGCGTCGCGCTGTTCCACTCGCGCTTCGGCTTCACGTCCGCCTGGCGGCAGTTGATCGCCGTCGGCAACGGCACCGGGCTGCGCGCCCACACGCTGCTGCTCGGCACGACCGCCACCCTGTTCGCGCTCGTGATCGGCACCGGCACCGGCCTGTTCGGCTCGGCGCCCGCGCCGAGCGCGGGCCCGCTCGGTGTGGCGCTGCTGGTCGGCGCGTTCCTCTTCGCCATCGGGATGCAGCTCGGCGGCGCCTGCGCGTCCGGCACGCTGTTCGCCGTCGGGTCCGGACAGAGCACCATCGTGCTGACGCTCGGCGGCTTCATCGTCGGATCCACGCTGGCCGCCTGGCAGTTCGGGCTGTGGAGCGACCTGCCCGCCCTCCAGCCGGTCGTACTCGCCGACCACGTCGGCTGGTTCGGCTCCTGGGCCGTGACCGTCGCGCTGCTCGCGCTCGTGTACGTGGTGGCCCGTCGCGTACAGGCGCGCCGCAATCCGCCGCCGGTCGGCGTCCCGCCGTCCGCGCGCAGTTCGGCCGCGCGGATTCTGCGCGGCTCCTGGCCGCTCGCCGCCGGCGCGCTCGTACTGGCCGTGCTCGGCGCCGGCGTGCTGCTGGTGTCCGGCGGAGCCTGGGGTGTCACCAGCGCGTTCGCGCTGTGGGGGTCCAAGCTCGTGGGTGCGCTGGGCGGTTCGCCGGAGACCTGGGCCTTCTGGCAGCAGCCGGAGAACGCGGCGCAGCTGTCGGGTCCCGTCCTCGCCGACAAGACCAGCCTCACCGACATCGGCATCATGCTCGGCGCGGCCGTCGCCGCAGCGGCCGGCGGGGTCTGGACCCTGCACCGCGGCATCCCGTGGCGCACCGCCGTCGCCGCCGTGCTCGGCGGCATCCTGATGGGCATCGGCGCGCGGCTCGCCGGCGGCTGCAACATCGGCGCGTACCTCGCCGGTATCGCCTCCGGCAGCCTGCACGGCTGGATCTGGGGTGCGGTGGCGCTGCTCGGGACGTGGGCGGGGCTGCGGCTGCGGCCCCTGTTCGGGCTCGGCAACCCGAAGCCCGGCGACGGCGTCTGCTAGGCGCTCCGCGGGGGTGCCGCGTGTTCCGTGTGCTCCGGTGGGGTGCGGCGGCTGCGGTTCGCGCTGGGGTTTGCGCAGTTCCCCGCGCCCCTGATGCGGAGTTCCCCGCGCCCCTGAAGTGCGGGTCTCCGCGCCCCTGATGGGGATTTCGCGGGGGCCGATGAGTTCTGGTGAGTCCGGCGGTCATCTCTCTGTACGGTGCCGCACGGGAAGCGGTCCCGCTGACCCTTAGGGGGAAGCCATGGCGGAGCTCACGCTGACTCAGTTCGTCTCGCTGGACGGGGCGGTCCAGGGTCCCGGGGGCCCCGAAGAGGACACCTCGGGCGGCTTCGACGTCGGCGGCTGGGTGGTGCCGTACGGCGACGAGTCCCTGTGGGGCTGGATCTCCGACTACTTCGGGCGGGCGGACGGCTTCCTGCTCGGCCGGAAGACGTACGAGAACTTCGCCTCCCACTGGCCGTATGTCTCCGACGAGGAGGACCCGGTCGTCGCCAAGCGGCTCAACTCGCTCCCGAAGTACGTCGCCTCGCGCACTCTCGGCAGTGTCGGCTGGCACAACACCACGCTGCTCAGCGGCGACATCGCCGAAGAGGTCGCCGAGCTGAAGCGGAAGCCGGGCCGCGAGCTGCAGGTCCACGGCAGCGGCGCCCTCGCGCAGACGCTGACGCAGCACGAACTCATCGACGAATACCGGCTTCTCGTCTATCCCGTGGTGCTCGGCAAGGGAAAGCGGCTCTTCGAGGAGGGCACCCCGCCGACGGCGATGCAGCTCACCGAGTCGAAGACGTCGAGCACGGGTGTCGCCCTGCATGTGTACCGGCCCGAGGGGCGCCCTGCCTTCGGCTCGTACGCGCTCGACCAGTAGGTTCGTACGGGGAGTCGGGGACACCGGCGGCGGGCACGGAAGTTCTCATCGGAGATTAATGCAAGGTGGCCATGCCGCCGCGCGCTCTCTGCCAGACTGGGGTTTAGGCCCCGCTGCTCCCCCGTCGGCGGGGCCTTCTTCATGCCCGGACGTCACGTGCCGAAGCTGCGGATCTCGACGTCCCCGAAGTGTGCGCGGCCGCCCTCCGAGAACAGCGTGACACCGGTGTCCCCGGGCTCGGGGAAGACCGCGTGGGTGTGCGTGAAACGGCCGTCGTCCACGAAGAGCTCGACGGACGTGCGGTCCACCAGCACGCGGAGCCGCACGCGCCGGGGCGCCGGGTCCACGGGCGTTCTGCTCTCCAGGGCGTCCTTCTTCTCCGCCGCGCCCGCCTTGCCTGCCGGGCTCTCGGTGTCCGTCCGGTTCACGTACGCGTAGTCGCCGTGCACGCCCACGTCGAGGTGCCGTGCCCCGTCGTCCGAAGTCCGCAGCCGCAACCCGGCGTTGGTGACGCCCTCGTCCCAGGTGAGTTCCGTCCGCAAGTCGTATGCCTGACCGCTGAAGGGCAGGTCGCGTGCGCCGTCGACGTCGAGGCTGCCGAGCCGGCGGGTCCGGGAGGCATGCGCGTCGAGGGCCGGGACGGGGCGGGACAGCAGCGCGTATTCGCCGGACTGGCGCCGCTGCAGGGCCACTTCGCGGACGACGGACAGTGTGCCGTTGAACCCGTCGGCCCCGGTGGTGGGCGTGGCGTCCGGGTAGTCCCAGTTGTTCATCCAGCCCTGTGCCCAGCGCACTTCGGGGTCCACGGCGCCGTCCTCGGCGTGCTTCTGCCACGTCACCGCCGCATACCAGTCGAAGCCGTGGTCCAGCCACTGCGGTGTGCCGTCGTCCGGGTGGAACGTCTCGCCGTCGAAGTCGCCGGTCCAGTACGCGTACGTGTGCGGCAGGCCCGCCGCCTTGCCGTTGGCGCCGGCGCCCAGCACCCAGCGCGTCCTGCCGTCCGAGGCGCGCAGCGGGAACAGGTCGGGGCACTCCAGCAGTCCGATGCCGTGCTGGACGAAGCCGCTCGCGTAACGCCAGTCGCGGAGGTTCTCCGAGACGTAGAGGCCGATTTTCCCGCCCTCGGCGAGCAGCATCACCCAGCGGCCGCGCTCCTCGTCCCGTACGACCTTCGGGTCGCGGAAGTCCGCGGCGCCCGGGTTGGGCAGCACCGGCCCGTCGCCGTGCGGGCGGAAGGTGCGGCCGCCGTCCGGGGAGTGCCAGAGGAACTGGGCCTGCCTGTGCTCCGCGTTCTTCTGCCGGTGGTCCTGTTGGGTGACGAGAGCGACGACGGCGCCCTCGCCGAAGCCCGCCGTGCCGTGCGTGTCGACGACGGCGGAACCGGACCAGACGTCCCCGTTGCCGTTGGTGAACTTCGGGACGGCCACGCCCTCGTCGTGGAAGGCGACGCCGTCATCGGTGGTGGCCAGCCGCCACTCGGTGCCGTCGCCGCCGCCGCGGTAGTCGCCGTTGTAGAGGTAGTAGTGCAGATATCTTCCGTCGCGGTACAGCGGGCGCTGCGGGTCGTTCATCCACTCCTCCGGCACGGAGAGGTGGAACTCCGGCCGGTACGTGGTGTGTTGGGCGCCGTCGCCCGGTGCGGGAGAGGGGCCGGAGCCCCCGCTCCTGCTGCGGGCAGCCGGTATGAGGCCGGCTGCCGCGCCGAGCGTGCCGAGACCGGCGAGCCGGAGCAGCGTTCTTCTGGCCCTGGGGGTGCCGGGCATGCGGGAGCGTCCTCAGTGGTGGCTGTGCGGGGAGAGACGTCCGCCGGAGTCCCGGCGGACGGGGCGCGGCTATGCGGGCTGGGGGCCCTCGCCGGAGATCTCGACCGGGCCGAAGCCCGAACCTCTCACCAGCACCCGGCCCTGGCGTCCGTCGGGCAGCCGGATCGTGGCGACGTCGCCCTCCAGCTCCGCCCACAGATACTTGCCGGGCTCCACGGACCGGATGGTGCCGCCCCAGAGGTACTGGGGGTCCGGCGGATGCGTGTACAGAGCGGCCTCGACGGGGATCTCGATGCCGGCGCTGATGACCGTCGCCGCGCCGTGGTAGATGCTCTTCGACATGTCCCCAGTGTGGCAGCCCGCCCCGTTTCGCCGCGCCGGACACGAGGGTCGGCGCGCAGGTCACGGGGCGGGCGGGGGAACGGCTACAGGGCTGCGGCCGCCGGCTTGACCATGCCGCGGACGGTACGGGAGTCGACGTACTCGCCGAGGGCCGTCATCTCCCACTCGCCGGAGAACTGGCGGATCAGCTTGCACATGAGCACGCCCGTACGCGCCTCGGCGTTGGTCAGGTCGAAGCGGACCAGCTCGGCGCCGGCGCCGTCGAGGAGCCGGCAGTAGGCCTTGGCGACGTCGGTGAACTTCTGCCCGGAGAACGAGTTCACCGTGAAGACCAGGCCCGTGACCTCCGGCGGGATGTCGCCCAGGTGGACGGTGATGGCCTCGTCGTCGCCCGCGCCCTCACCCGTGAGGTTGTCCCCGGAGTGCTGGATGACGCCGCGCAGGATGGCGAGCTTGCCGAAGTAACAGGCGTCGACCTTCTTGCGGTTGGCGTCGTACGCGATGACGGACGCGTCCAGGTCGATGTCCTTGGCGCGGCGGCCGGCGCGGAAGACGGGCTCCCAGCCGAGGCCCATCCGGACCGAGGTGAGGACCGGCTTGCCGCCCTTGGTGAGGGACACCGTCTGGTTCTTCTTCAGATCGACCCGGCCCTTGTCCAGGTTGATCTTCCCGGCGCCCGGGGCGGGCGGCCCGGGCGCGGCCGGGGGAGCGGGGGCGGCGGGAGTCGCCGGGGCCGCCGGAGCGGCGGGCTGGGGCGGCTGCGGTGCCTGCGGAGGAGCCGGGGCCGCGGGAGCCTGCGGGCTGGGCGCCTGCGGCGCGGGCGGCGGCGTCGGGGCCGCGGGGGTCTGCGGGGCTGCCGGTGCCGCCGGCGCCGCGGGCTCCTCGACGCTCACGCCGAAGTCCGAGGCGATGCCGCCCAGTCCGTTCGCATAGCCCTGGCCGACGGCGCGGACCTTCCACGCGCCGCCCCTGCGGTAGATCTCCACGATCACCAGGGCGCTCTCCGCGCCCAGTTGGGGCGGGGTGAAGCTGGCGATGACGGCGTTGGACTGCGGGTCGCGGACGGTGGCCGTCGGCTCCGTGCCGGAGAAGGTCGCGCCGGGGGCGTCGAGGCTGGCCGTGACGACGACCTTGTCCACATCGGCGGGCACCGCGGCGGTGTCCACCGTGATGGTGTCGGCGGCGCCGCTGCTGTGTGTCACGCCCGGGCCCGCCGGCTGGTTGTAGAAGACGAAGTCGTCGTCGGAGCGCACCTTGCCGTTCTCACCGAGCAGCAGGCCCGAGACGTCAAGCCGGGTCGGAGCAGTGACCTCCACCGCCACGCGGGCCGCGGTCAGGGGAAGGTTGGAGCCAGGAGTCATCGCGGTCATGACGGGAGTAACGAGTGGCTGCCCTTTGCGGTTCCTTTGCCGGGTCCGCTGTCCGGAGACCGCCGGCTCCGGTGCGTCCCCGCGTACGGCGGGCGGTGCGGCGGGACTCCGAATCCTGGACCGGGGCTCCGGAACCCGGACCCGGACTCCGGATCCTGGACATGGCGTAAACTAGACCGATCGGTTTAGCGTAAGGGTGCACCCCTGGAGTCGGAAGGAGGCGGGAGATGGAGCGGGACGCGGAGCTGACTCCCGGCGCGCGCAAGATCCTCGACGCCGCGGCGGAGCTCTTCTACGGGCACGGCATCACGGCCGTGGGGGTCGACCTGATCGCCAAGGAGGCGGGCGTCACGAAGAAGACGCTCTACGACCGCTTCGGCTCGAAGGAGGCACTGGTCGCGCGGTATCTGCACGAACGCGACCTGCGCTGGCGGGAGTTCCTCACCCGCGGCGTCGAAGAGCACGGCGGTGCGGACGCGTACGGGAAGGTGCTGGCCACCTTCGATGTGCTCGGCACCTGGATGCGCCGGGAGAACTCACGGGGCTGCGGCTTCGTCAACGCGGCGGCTGAGCTGCCGGATCCGGCGCACCCGGGCCGTACGGCCATCGCGGAGCAGAAGCGCTGGCTGCACGGCTTTCTGCGGGAACTCGCCGCGCAGGCCGACGCCGGGGACGCCGACGGCCTGGCCGACGAGCTGCTGCTGCTGCACGAGGGCGCGACGGTGCTCAGCGGCCTGACTCTGATCGAGTCCCCCGTGCACACCGCCCGTTCGCTGGCGCGGGCGGCGCTGGACCGGGCGGGGTGCGCCCCGCGAGGAGGCTGACCGGGGCCCGGGCCCGCCGTCATCGTGACCCGGGACCCGGCTGTCACCGGGGTTCGGGACAGGCCAGCGACCAGCTCAGGCAGCGGCGCCGGAACTCCCTGTCCTCGCCCAGCTGTTGGAGCCACTGCTTCCCGTACGCGCGCGTGATCCGCGGCATCCGGAAGGACGTGCCGTACGGCTTGGGATCCGGGACGATCAGCAGCTGCCGTACGAGACCGACGAACGCGGTGGTCAGCGCGTCGGCGGGGAGCCGTTCGTCGCAGCAGACCCGCAGCGCGTCCTTGAGTGTGAAGGCGCCGGGGAAGACGCTGCCGCGCCCCCAGAGCAGCTGCTCCTCCTGCGTGCACAGCCCGAGGCTCCACCGGAGCGAACTCCGCAGCGTCAGCTGGCGTTCCGGTGCCCCGGGCTCCGGGGAGGGCAGATCCAGCATGGTCTCCTCCTCGGAGACGCACGACAGCAGATCGTCGGCCGACCGGTGGGCGAGCTGTCCGGCCGCGATCCGCAGCGCCAGCGGCAGGCCGTCGAGCAACGCGCAGATGTGCCGCGCCTGTTCGGGCTCCATCGCGAAACTGTCCCCGGCGAGCCGTGCGGAGCTCTCGGTGAACACGTCGGTCGCGGTGTCGAGCGGGAAGGTCCGCAGCGGGAACGTGGCCGGGGCGGTCACGGGAAGTCTGCTGGTGAGCAACACGCGCAGGCCGGGGCACTCGCCGATCAGCATCCGGAAGGCGGAGGCGCAGATGTTCACCAGGCGCTCGCAGGTGTCCACCACCAGCAGCGCCGGACGGTCGCCCACCGCCTTCGCCAGCGCGGGCAGTCCGTCCTGCTCCCGGAAGCCGTCCAGCCCCAGCGCGAAGGCCAGTTGACGGGGCAGCAGGCCGGGGTCGTCGAGCGCCGCGACGTCGGTGCCGCCGACCGCCCACCAGCGCCCGGGAGTCCTGGCCGTACGGTGCGCGGCCTCGGCGGCCAGGGCGCTCTTGCCCACACCGCCGGGGCCGGTCACCGCCACCAGACGCTTCTCCCGCAGCAGACCGACGAGTTCGCCGACCGCGGCTTCGCGTCCGGCCAGGCCGGCCGGACCGGCGTACTGAGAGTCCCGCATGTGCTCCTGCCTTCGAGTTCCGTTCCGGAAGGAGCACTCAGCGTGTACCGGGGGCGCCGCGTGCGGCATCGGTCACCGGGTGTTTTCGGTATACCTAACCGCGCATGTCCGGTCAGTGGCGGTGGCGTTCGCGGGAGTGGCCGAAGAAGATGCGGTACGCCACGAGGAGGACCAGCGAGCCCGCGATCGCGGACACCCACAGGGCCGGGTCGACGACGTTGTTCTCTATCGGCTTGTCGAGAAACGTCGCCGAGAGCCAGCCGCCGACGAACGCGCCCGCGATGCCGATGAGCGCCGTTCCGACGACGCCGCCCGGATCGCGCCCGGGCAGGATCACCTTGGCGACCGTACCGGCGACCAGGCCCAGGATGATCCAGCTGACGATGCCCGAGTGCAGCAGGTCGGAGAGTGCCGTGTTGTCCCCGGAATCGGCGGCGAGACGTACGAGGTCGGTGCTGTGCATGGCGGGTGGGTCCCCCAGATGAGCCGGTGATCGCTTGCGGACCCATCATGCCCACAGGCCCGCGCCCGCGAGAGGGCCGGGGTTCGCCGGTCAGCCGCCGAGCGCGCGCGTGCCGGCGGCGCACTGCCCGCGCAGCGCGGCCAGTTCGGCCCCGGGCAGACGCAGCGCGGAGCCGCGGCGACCCCCGTCCAGGTGGGCGCTGCCCGCGTCGAGCCAGCCGGGCAGCGGTTCGACGCCCACGAAGGCCGCCAGGCGGGCGAGTTCGCCCCGCGGATCGTCCAGCAGCAGCTCGTACGAGAGGTCCGTACGCAGCTCCCGCGGCACCCGCTCCAGGTGCGCCACCCCCTCGGTGATCAGCTCGGACCACAGCGCGCCGAACCCGGTGACCGGCATGGGCCGCTCCATCAGCAGCGCCGCGTCGAACCGGTCACCCAGCAGCGGCGCCAGGTCCGGGGGCAGCAACTTCGCGTGGTCCGGGGTGAGTTCGAAGAGGGAGCCGAGACCGCAGAGCGCCGTCATCTCGTGCAGCAGGGCGATCATCCGGTAGCCGGGGTGCCGGCTCATCGACAGCGCGCAGTCGGGGCCGTCCCGGTACAGGTGCACGAAGCGCGCCTCCGGAAACAGCGACCGCAGCAGGGGCACCCGGCCCAGCGAGTACCCGGAGCGCTCGACCGCCGCGTGCGGCTCCCCGCACCGGGCGGCGAGCGCTCCGAAGAACGCCTCCCAGTGACGCGGCACCGGGCGTACGGGCCACGCCGTCACCTCGGGCTCCAGCGCGTCCAGCAACGCGTCCGGGTCGTCGGTGAGATGGGGCAGCGCCATCAGGCTGACGCCCGGGATCCCCGTCGTGTCCGCCGCGTAGCGCCACTCGGGGTGCCGGTTGTAGAGGAACTCCGGAAGCGGCGCCCCGCTGCGGATCAGGGTGTCGAAGGCGGGGAACGGCGCGGTGATCAGCCGCCAGAACTCCCGCCCGTCCACGGCCCGTTCGGTGAGCGCGTCCTGGCCCATGCAGGCGAACAGCTCGTTGAGGCTGAGGATGTCCGGGTGCAGGCGGAGGATGCGGGACAGCGCCGTCGAGCCGCTTCTTCCTGTGCCTACGACGAAGGTGAGGCTCCGGGGGGTGGTCACCGGCGGTACCTTCCCCTGCGGGGGCGGTTCGAAGCGGGGGCGCTCCGGCGGGGTGCGTTTCGGGGTGCGGTTCGCGTGTGGTTTGCGCAGTTCCCCGCGCCCCTTTTCGCGCAGTTCCCCGCGCCCCTTATCTTCGCGCCCCCTGCCTTCGCCCAGCGCCCTTGTCAGTGCGGCCAGATGGGTGGGTTTGTGCAGAAGCTGCCGCCGAGCCAGGTGGCGTCGGCGCTGCCGGGGGCCGGTTCGCCCTGTTCGGCGAGGAGGTCCGCGGCGTACGGCTCGGAGTCGTCCTGCGGCTCGTACCCCAGCGCGCGGGCCGAGGAAAGGTCCCACCACAGGCGGGTGTTGGCCGAGGAGCCGTACACCACGGTGTGCCCCACGTCCTCCGCCGTCAGCGCCGCGTGCAGCAGACGTGCCCCGTCCTGCGGGCTGAGCCAGATCGACAGCATCCGTACGGACTTCGGCACGGGGAAGAGGGAGCCGATGCGGACGGACACCGTCTCGATGCCGTGCTTGTCCCAGTAGAACTGCGCGAGGTCCTCGCCGAAGGACTTGGACAGGCCGTAGTAGGTGTCCGGGCGGTGCGGCGTGTCCACCGGGATGGGCCGCTCCCCGGCGCCCGGCGCGGGGGTGAAGCCGACCGCGTGGTTGGACGACGCGAACACGACGCGCCGGACGCCGGCTTCGCGCGCCGCCTCGTACAGCCGGTAGGTGCCCTCGATGTTGGCGCGCAGGATCTTGTCGAACGTGGACTCCAGGGAGATGCCCGCGAGATGCACGATCGCGTCGACGCCCTCCACGGCCTTCCGCACCGTGTCCGTGTCCGCCGGGTCGCCGAGGTCGGCGGTGTACACCGTCTCCGACTCGCGCGCGTCCCCGACCGGCTGGAGGTCGAGGAGCCGCAGCCCGTCGTAGCCGTACGAGGGCAGCAGTTCGCGCATCAGCGTGCCGACGCCGCCGGCGGCGCCGGTGAGCAGAACGGTGCGGGGAGCGGGCATCGGCTGGTCTCCGTCCATGGACGATGTTCAGATATGGAGCGACGCTAGGGAGTGCGGCCCGGACCGTCAAGGAGGCGTTCCCGGTGGCCCGTTGAGGTGCCGCAGGAGTATTGACCCCCGCTCGGCCACGCCATAGCGTGACGCAGTTTCACATCCGTGGACAGCCCCCTGTGAAGGTCCGAGCCGAGGAGTGCCCCATGCCGACCGAGGAGCCCCCCATGCCGACCGAGGACGTGCCGATGCGGGTCTCCGCCTTCGTCTACCCCTGGGACGTCATCGGCGACCCGGACGCGGCGCCCCGCCTCGCCTCGCTGGGCATCCGGCAGGTCACCCTCGCCTCCGCCTACCACTCCACCCGCGCCCTGACCCCCCGGCATCCTGCCCGCCGCATCGTCACGGCACGCCACTCCGCCGTGCTGTACCCGCCGGAGGCCCGCTACTGGGAGGGCCGCGCGCTGCGCCCCTGCGGCCAGCAGGACTGGGCCGTCAGCGGCCACCCCGGCGGCGCGTACGGGGAGGCCGCCGAGGCCCTCACGGCGGCCGGGCTGGAGGTGCACTCGTGGGTCGTGCTCGCCCACAACTCCCGGCTCGGCGAGGAGTTTCCGCACCTCACGGTCCGCAACGCGTACGGCGACAGCTATCCGTGGGCGCCGTGCATCGGGCAGCCGCAGGTGCGCGACCACCTCGTGGCGCTCGCCGCCGAGGCCGCGGCACGGCCCGGTACGCACGGCACGGAACTGGAGTCCTGCGGCTGGTACGGCTTCGCGCACCTGCACGCGCACGACAAGACGCAGGGCGTGCGGCTGGGCGGCGCGGGCGAGTATCTGATGTCGCTCTGCTTCTGCCCCGACTGCCGCACCGGCTACGCGGAGGCCGGCGCCGACCCCGACGTCCTGCGTTCCGCCGTGGTCCGCGCACTCGAACCGCTCTGGCGGGGCGAACAGCCCCCGGGCGGCGGCGCCGGAACGGGCGGGGACGCGGGAACGGGCGGGGACGCCGGCTCGGTCAGGAACACCGAAGCGGAGCAGATCCGGCGGCTGTTGGGCGAGGAGACGGCCGCGGCGGTCGCCGCGTGGCGCCGCCGAGCCGCGGACCGGCTGCGGAGTGCGGCCGTCGCCGCCGTACGGGAGCGGGCGGGCGCCGGCTTCCGGGTGCTGCTGCACGCCGACCCGGCGGCACACCGTACGGGCGCGAACGCGGGCGCCGAACCGGCCGCAGCGCTGGAGCACGCCGACGGCGTGGTGCTGCCCTGCCCCGGAGGCGCCGGGGGAGCGGGCGGACGCGCGGACGTGCTGGGCCCCTTCGCCGCGTACCGCAGCGCCGACGCGCCGTCCCGCGACGCCGTGTTCGCCGCGAACTTCGGGATCGTCTCCGGCATGGGCGGCTCCCCGCACACCCTCGCGGCCGACGCCGAGCACGCAAGACAACTGGGAGCGGACGAACTGCGGCTCTACCACGGCGGACTCGCCTCGGACGCGGACCTGGAAGCCGTACGGGCGGCCCTGAAATCGTTGTGAGGGCCACCCACCCGGTCGGCGTCGCGGAACGACGGCGCCGCACAGGGGCGGTCACCGTGACGGACGAGAGCGTCCCGAACCACAGGAGGAGTCGCACGCATGAGCACCGATCCACTGGCAGTGCACGGCACCACGGCCCCCGGATACGAGGGCGTACGCGAGGAGTTGAGGACGGTCCTCGCCGCCGAACCGTGGCTGGGCGCCCAGCTCGCCGCGTACGCGGACGGCGAGCGCGTCGTCGACCTGTGGGGCGGGCCCGGCGTCGGGGCCGACTCCCTCATCCCCGTCTACTCCTCCACGAAGGGCGCCGCGCACATGGTGCTGGCCCTCCTCGTCCAGGAGGGCACGGTCGAACTGGAACGGGAAGTCGCCCACTACTGGCCCGAGTTCGCGGTGCACGGCAAGGGCGGCATCACCGTGCGCGACCTGCTCGCCCACCGCGCGGGACTGGTCGGCGCCACGGACGGGATACCGCTCGACGAGCTGCACGACGACCGGCTCACAGCCGAACGGGCCGGCGCCCAGCGGCCGTTCTGGCGTCCCGGCACCGCCTTCGGCTATCACGCGCTGACCATCGGCGCGCTCACCGGCGAACTGGTGCGGCGCACCACCGGCAAGACCATGCAGGAGTTCCACGAGGCACGGCTGCGCGCCCCTTACGGCGTCGACTTCTACATGAGCCTGCCCGAGTCGGAGGAGCACCGGGTGCTGGACATCCACCCGATGTACCCGACCCCGGAGCAGCAGGCCGAGATGGAGGCCGCCGCCACCTCCCCGCACAGCCTCAACGGCATCGCCTTCAACAACCACGCCCCCGGCAACCCGCTGATCTGGGACCTGCCCAACTCCCGTGCGGTGCGCGCCGCGGGGCCCGCCTCGTACGGGGGCGTGGCCTCCGCACGCGGGCTGGCCGGGCTGTACGCGGCGGCCGTCACCGGCGGGCCCGGCGGCGGAGAGGAGCCGCTGCTGACGGCGGACACGGTCGCGGACTTCGGCCAGATCCAGTCGTCCGGCACGGACCTGGTGATGGGCGAGTGGAACGAGTTCGGGCTCGGCTTCCAGACGTACACGATCGGCAAGCCGTTCCTCGGGCAGGGCGCCATCGGGCACGGCGGCGCGGCCGGTTCGGTGGCCCTCGCCGACCCGCGGGCCGGCCTGACCATCGGCTACGCCCGCCGCCGGTTCGGCTTCCGCGAGGTGTCCCGCGAGGGCGGCAATCGCCTGGCCCGCGTGATCAGCCGCAGCCGCGCGGCGACCCGGCGGGGCTGACGCCCGTACGGAGAGAAGCGAAGACCCCGCACCGGAGTCACCGGCCGGTGCGGGGTCTCCGCGGTTCGGTCCCCCGGCTGGGGGTCCGGGGCCTGCGCGGTTTCGGTCTCCCGGCGGTCAGCCGAGGGAGGCCTGCATCATCCGCTTGGCGACCGGCGCCGCCAGACCGCTGCCGCTGACCTCGGCCCGCTGCGCGTCGGAGTCCTCCACGACGACCGCCACGGCGAGCTTCTTGCCCTGGCTGTTCTCCGCCCAGGACGTGAACCAGGCATACGGCGTACCGCTGTTGTCCACACCGTGCTGCGCCGTACCGGTCTTGCCGCCGACGTTCATGCCGGGGATCTTCGCGTTCGTGCCCGTGCCCACGTCGACGACCGTCTTCATCGCCGACTTGAGCTGCGTCGCGACACCCTCGCTCATGACCCGCTCGGGGTTCTTGTCGTACGTCTGCAGCGCGGTGCCGCCGCTGTCCTGCACCTGCGAGACCATGTGCGGATCGCTCAGGTCGCCGCCGTTCGAGATGGCCTGCGAGACCATCGCCATCTGCAGCGGTGTGGCGGTCACTTCGTACTGTCCGATGCCCGAGAGGCCGGTCTGCGCGGAGTCCATCCCCTTGGGGTAGATGCTCTTGTACGCGCGCACCGGCGTGTCCTGCTTCTCGTTGTTGAAGCCGAACTTCTCCGCCTGCGCCCGCACCTTGTTCTCACCCAGGTCGGCGGCGAGCTTCGCGAAGACGGTGTTGCAGGAGTAGCGGAGCGCGGTGCGGATCGTGGCGTTCTCGCACGGCGCCGAACTGCTCTCGTTCTTCAGGACGGTCTGCGAGCCCTTCAGCGTGTACGGGTCGGGGCTGTGCGTCTTCTCGTCGACCGAGGAGTACAGCCCGTTCTCCAGCGCCGCGGCGGCGACGACCAGCTTGAACGTGGAGCCCGGCGGAACGGGCTGGCGGAGCGCCCGGTTGAGGATGGGCTTCTCCTTGTCCTTGTTCAGCTTGTTCCAGGCGGCCTCGTCCTTGTCCTCACTGCCGCTGATCTTCGAGGGATCGTAGGAGGGCGTGCTGACCAGGCCCTGGATCTCGCCGTTGGACGGGTCGATGGCGACGGCCGCGCCCTTCTTGTCGCCGAGCGTGTCGTAGCCGGCCTTCTGCACCTTCGGGTCGATGGTCGTGATCACGTTGCCCGGCTTGGTGTGATCGCCGGTGATCGCGTCCATCGGGTCCTTGAGCCGGTCGTCCTGCCCCGAGAGGAGCTTCTGGTAGATCCCCTCCAGCTGGGTGGCGCCGCGGGCCTGGGAGCTGTAACCGGTCACAGCGGAGTAGAGGTCGCCTTCGTCGTACGTCCGCTTGTACTTGAAGTCCCCGCTGTTGACCTCCTTGGATCCGGTGACCGGCTTGCCGCCCACGATGATGTCCCCGAACGGCTGCCCGTACTGCTCGATGGCGTTCCGCCGGTTGTCGTCGTCCTCCGCGAGCGCCTGGCCCTCGACGACCTGCATCCACGTGACGCGCATCAGCAGTGCGAGCACGAGGCACAGAATGACGACGGAGGCGCGCCTGACTGTCCTGTTCATCTCCGTGAGGAAACGCGGCGGACAGGGGAACGGGTTCCACTTCGCGGCCCATTCTCAGAGAACTCTCATCTCCCGCGGGCACCTCCGGCCGGCGCTCAGATCACCTCTCCGGGCTTCTCACCGGGCTTCCCTCCGGCGATGAACCGCCGCAGGTGCCCGGCGAGCAGGGCCGGCTGGTCCTCCGGGATGAGGGTGTAGCTGTCGGGGATCTCCACATGCGTGCCCTGCGGCAGCAGTCCCGCGAGCCGCCGGCCGTGCTCGGGCGGCATCAGACGGTCCTCCGCGGCCCAGGCGACCAGCGCCGGCCGGTCGAACACGCGCAGCGTCTCCGACCAGCGCACCATCTCGCTCTTCGACGGTACGTTCCGGCAGAACGCGCGCAGGTCGCGGCGGATCGCCGGCGTGGTCCGCAGCGGCCGGAACCAGCCCTCCATGATGTCCTGCGGGATGGGCCGCTTCGTCAGCCAGCCGAACGTCACGGGCAGCCGCTGGGCGGGCTTCACCTTCAACAGCCGCGCCGCGAGAGCGAACCCGATGCCGCGCGGCAGCCGGGACAGCAGGACCAGATTGCGTCCCGGCGGGCCGGGCGGGGAGTTCCCGAACGCCTCGCAGGACGTGATCACCAGCCGGCCGATCCGCTTGTCCCGGCCCTCCGCGACCAGCGCCTGCGGGCCGCCCCAGTCGTTCATGACGAGGGTGACGTCGTGCAGGTCCAGCTTCTCCAGGAAGTCGGCGACCAGTAACGCCACGCCGAGCATCGACAGATCCGCGTCCGGCCGCATCGGGATGCGGTGCGCGCCCAGCGGCAGGGTGGGCACCACGACACGGTGACCGTCGCGCAGATCCCGCACCACGTGCCGCCACAGCGAGCCGTCCATCACCACCCCGTGCACCAGGACGACGACAGGGCCGTCACCGCCGGTGTCCTCGTACTCGACGGTCCCCGCGGACAGTTCCACCTCTGCTGTCACTGTCCTGTGCTGTGGCGTCTCCGGCATACGAACGGCCTCCTCGGCGAACTCACATGTGCGCGGGCCCGGTTCGCCGTCAGAGTCGCAGAGGCCATCCCGTACGGGAATGGAGTAACCAGACATGCCGAACATTTCCCTCGGCCCGTGCCGATGAGTCCGGGGCCGTACGGCGGTCCACCTCTGTAGAGCCGGCCCGTACCGGGACAGCCGCAACAGCGAGGAGCGCGCGTCATGCAGAAGATCACCCCCTGTCTGTGGTTCGACGGCCGGGCCGAGGAGGCGGCGCAGTTCTACACGTCCCTCTTCGACGACTCCCGCATCACCGACGTACAGCGCTACGGCAAGGCCGGTCCGGGCGAGGAGGGCACGGCCATGCTCGTCACCTTCGAGCTCGGGGGGCAGCAGTACACCGGCCTCAACGGCGGCCCCGAGTTCCACTTCACCGAGGCCGTCTCGTTCAGCGTGGACTGCGCCTCGCAGGAGGAGGTCGACCGCCTCTGGACCAGGCTGACCGAGGACGGCGGCCAGGAGGGCCCGTGCGGCTGGCTGAAGGACAAGTACGGCCTGTCCTGGCAGATCGTGCCGCGCCGGCTCATGGAGATGATCAAGGACCCCGACGAGGGGAAGTCCGGCCGCGTCATGGAGGCCATGATGGGGATGAAGAAGCTCGACGTACGGGCCCTGGAGGCCGCGTACGAGGGCTGAGGGCCGCGCCCCTTGCGGGCGGCGGAACCGGAAAACGGCAGGCGCCGGGCGGGACGGAAGCGGGTGCCGGAGCCCGGTGCCGAAAGCGATTTCCCCTCACGGCCATGCGTGCCGTAGTGTTCATTTCACCGCCGCGGGGTGGAGCAGCTCGGTAGCTCGCTGGGCTCATAACCCAGAGGTCGCAGGTTCAAATCCTGTCCCCGCTACTCAGGTCCGAAGGCCCGGTGCGCACTGCGCGCCGGGCCTTCGTCGTGCCGCGGAACGCCGCCGCACCGCTGCGCCGTGTCGTGGGGCCCGCGCCGTGTCCGCCCCCGCGGTGCGGAGGCGGACACACGCGGAGTCTCAGAGCCGCCGTGTCGCCAGCGTCAGCCGGTCCCGGGCGTCGAACAGGGAGTCCTTGATGCGCTGTTCGTGCGCCGGCGTGAGACGGGCCGCCGGCACGGAGCAGCTGATGGCGTCGCGCGCCGGCGTGCGGTACGGAATGGCGATCCCGAAGCAGCGCAGCCCGAGCGTGTTCTCCTCGCGGTCGATCGCGTAGCCCTGCTCGCGCACCAAGTGCAGCTCCTCGATGAGCTGTTCGCGGTCCGTGATGGTGTGCTCGGTCAGCGAGGGGAGGGTCTCCGGCAGCAGCTTGCGGACCTCCTCGTCCTCGTACGTCGCCAGCAGCGCCTTGCCCAGCGACGTGGAGTGCGCGGGCAGCCGGCGGCCGACACGCGTGAACGGGCGCAGATAGTGCTGCGACTGACGGGTCGCCAGATAGACCACGTTGGTGCCGTCCAGCCGGGCCATGTGGATGGTCTCGGTGGTGTCGTCGGACAGCTGGTCGAGGGTGGGCCGGGCGGCGGCCACGGCCTCGTCGCCGTCGATGTACGAGGTGCCCACCAGCAGCGCGCGCACCCCGATGCCGTACCGGGTGCCGGTCGAGTCGGTCTCCACCCAGCCGAGTTCGACGAGGGTGCGCAGCAGCATGTAGAGGCTGGACTTGGGGTACCCGACGGCCTCCTGGACAGCGGCCAGCGAGTGCATGCCGGGACGTCCGGCGAAGTACTCCAGCAACTCCACTGTGCGGACGGCGGACTTGACCTGGGAGCCGCCCGGCAGCGCACTCGTGCCGGCCGCGACCGTGCCCGTCTCATCAGCTGACATCGAACCTTGACCCCCTTGTGACGGCGCTCATAGAGTCACAGCCGGTGATATTCACCGACTGGGACGACGTTCAGCATATCGAACGCGCCGTCCTGCTCGACAAGCAGCTTGCGGAAGGAACTCGCGGTGGCGGTAACACCAGTGTGGAGCGTTGACCCCCGGACCGGAAAGCAACGGGAACAGGTCGCGGCGGAGGCCACAGCCGCGGACGTGGACGCCGCGGTGCGCGCGGCGCACGCCTCCCGCGACGCCCTCGCCGACCGTACGACCCGCGTGGCGTTCCTGCGCGCCGCGGCCGACCGGCTGGACGCGGCACGGGACGAACTCGTACGGACCGCCGACCTGGAGACCGCCCTCGGCGAGGCGCGGCTCACCGGCGAGGTCGGCCGCGCCTCCGGTCAACTGCGCGCCTTCGCCGGGGAGGTGGAGGACGGCGGCTACCTCGACGTCATCATCGACCACGCCGACTCCGAGGCCGCCCCGCCGCGCCCCGACCTGCGCCGGTACAAGGTGCCGCTCGGCGTGGTCGCGGTCTACGCGGCCTCCAACTTCCCGCTCGCCTTCTCCGCGCCCGGCGGCGACACGGCCAGCGCGCTCGCCGCGGGCTGCCCCGTCGTCGTCAAGGCCCACCCCGGGCACCCGGCCACCGCGGAGATCTGCGCCCGTGAACTCCGCGCCGCTGCCGCCGACTCGGGCCTGCCCGAGGACGTGTTCTCCCTCGTGCACGGCTTCGGGGCGGGCGTCGAGCTGGTGCGGCACCCGCTGGTCGCCGGCGCCGGCTTCACCGGTTCCGTACGCGGCGGGCGCGCCCTGTACGACGAGGCCGCGGCCCGTCCGAAGCCGATCCCCTTCCACGGCGAACTCGGTTCCCTCAACCCGGTTGTGATCACCGCGGCCGCGGCGGAGGAGCGGGCCGAGGCCATCGGAACGGGCCTCGCCGGGTCCATGACGATGGGCGTCGGACAGTTCTGCACCAAGCCCGGGTTCGTCCTCGCACCGGAGGGCGCGGCCGGCGACCGGCTGCTCAAGTCCCTGACGGAGACGGTCGCGGACGCCGCCCCCGGAACGCTGCTCGACACCCGGATGCGGGACGCGTTCCTCGCCGGGATCACCGAACGCGCGGCCCTCGACGGGGTCGAGGCCCCCGTGCAGGCCGGCCCGGGGGAGGGCACCTCGGTCACCGCCGGGTTCCTCTCCGTCGACGCGGCGAAGCTCAGCACCGAGGGGTACGAGCTGCTGCTGGAGGAGTGCTTCGGGCCCGTCACCGTCGTCGCCCGCTACCGCGACGAGGACGAGATCGCGACGGTGCTGTCCCGGCTGCCGGGCAACCTCACCGCCACCCTGCACCTCTCCACGGAGGAGGCCGCGGGCGACGGCGTCGCCGCTGACGTGCTCGACCAGCTCGCGCCGCTCGCCGGACGCGTCCTCGTGAACGGCTGGCCCACGGGCGTCGCCGTGGTGCCCGCCATGCAGCACGGCGGCCCGTACCCCGCGACGACCTCCACCTCCACCTCGGTCGGGATCACCGCCATCGAGCGCTGGCTGCGCCCGGTGGCGTACCAGAACACCCCGGAGGTCCTCCTCCCCTTCGCCCTCCGCGACGACAACCCCCTCAACCTCCCCCGCCGCGTAGACGGCCGCCGGGAGGTCTGAGACCCGTAGTCACCACTCGCCCGCAGCGCGGCGGTTGAGCCGCCGCGCTGCGGGCGAGTCATGTCCGGGCATGCCGTGCGGCTCGCCCCGACGTCCCCAAAGGCCCCGCTGTGCACGCCTCTTGACTTCGCGTCAGCTGCCGCCGACATTACTTACCAGTTGGTAGGTGACGATCAGGAGGCGGTATGACGCGTCATGTCCGAAGATTTCTGGTCGCAGCGGCATGTACGGCGCTCGGCGCGCCTCTGCTGACGTCCGCGCCCGCCCACGCGGCGCCGGCCGCGGAGGCCGCGCCGTACAGCGTCAGTCCGCTGAAGTTCACCGTGCACGTCGGCGAGAACGACGCCACGCGCTGCGTCGTCGACGCCGACCTCTACCGGCCGTCCGGCTCGGACGCCGGCCACCCCGTGCCCGCCGTGCTCACCACCAACGGCTTCGGCGGCAGCAAGGACGACGCCGGCACCGCGGGCACCGCCAAGGCGCTCGCCGCGCGCGGCTACGCGGTCCTCTCGTACTCCGGCCTCGGCTTCGGAAAGTCCGGCTGCCGCATCTCGCTCGACGACCCGAAGACCGACGGCGAGGCGGCCTCCCGGCTGGTGGACTTCCTCGGCGGGGAGCGGGCCGCCGACGACGGCACCCGCGCGGACTTCGTGACGCGCGACGGCCGGCACGACCCCCGCGTCGGCATGATCGGCGGCTCGTACGGCGGTGCCGTGCAGCTGGCCACGGCCTCCGTCGACGACCGCGTCGACGCGCTGGTCCCGATGATCACCTGGAACGATCTGACGTACTCGCTCGTGCCGAACAACACGTCCCTCACCCGCGGCGTGACGCCCGCGGTCCCCGGCGCGTACAAGTGGCAGTGGACGAACGGCTTCTACCTCCTCGGCCAGATCCAGGGCCTGAAGGAACTGGGCACCGACCCGGACCGGGCGAGCGTCGGCTGCGTCAACTTCCCCCGGGAGATGTGCGATACGAAGCGCATGCTCGACTCGGGCCGCTTCCCCGCGGGGGAGACCCAGGAGGCCATGCGGCGGATCCGCGACGCGTCGCCCGTCGCGTCCCTGCGCCGTGTGAAGGCGCCGACGCTGCTCGTACAGGGCCAGAAGGACACGCTGTTCAACCTCAACGAGGCGGCGGCGACGTACGAGACGCTGCGCGCGCAGGGCACTCCCACCCGGATGATCTGGCAGGAGTCGGGGCACAGCGGCCAGTCCGCCACCGAACCGGGCCTGTCCGACGGCGGGTTGGACAGTACGTACGTGGGCAAGCGCGTCACCGCCTGGTTCGACCGCTACCTCCGGCACGACGGCTCGGCCGACACCGGACCCGCCTTCGCCTACCACCGCGACTGGGCCCCGTCCGGGGGCGGTTCCTCCTACGGCACGGCGCCGGCCTACCCCGCCGGCGAGACCCGCAGGCTCTACCTCTCCGGCGACGGCACCCTCGCCCCGAGCCGCGGCACCGTACGGCGCGGCAGCCGCGAGTACCTCAACTGGCTGCTGGCGCCCAGCAGTTACTCCGAATCGTCGCTGCTGTCCGCCGCCGGGATCGGCCTGCGGACGCCGTACGACGCACCCGGGACGCACCTGAGCTACAAGTCCGCCCCGTTCACCGCCCCCGTCGACGTCGTCGGCGCGCCGAAGGCCCGGCTCAAGGTGACCTCGCCGAAGGCCGAACAGGCCCAGCAGACCGGCGACTCGGGAGACGTGACCGGCAATCTGGTGCTCTTCGCCAAGGTCTACGACGTCGCCCCCGACGGCACCCGCACCCTGGCGAACCGGCTCGTCGCCCCCGCCCGCGTACAGGACGCCACCAAGCCGTTCACCGTGACGCTCCCCGCCATTGCGCACCGCTACGAGGCGGGCCACCGGCTGGAGTTCACCATCGCGGCCGGCGACGCCGCGTACTACGGCAACCACGGCGTCAAGCGCGTCACCGTCAGCAGCGCACCCGACGACACCGGCACCCTCGACCTGCCCGTCGTCGGCGGCACCCTCGGCGAACGGACCCCGTCCGGGAACGAGTGACACCGTGTCCGGGCCGGGGCGCGCGCGTCATCAGCGTGGACGCCCCGGCGCGGGCCGGTGAGACTGAGCGCATGGAGAGTCTGATCGCCGCAGAGTTCGCGCCCGACAGCACCTACCTCAACACCGCCTCCCACGGCCTGTTTCCCGCCCGTGCGGCGGACGTACTGCACGCCCGCGTACGCGACATGGCAGCCGGCCGCATCGACATGCCCGCCTACTTCGCCGAGGCCGACGAGGCGCGGGCCTCCTTCGCCCGGCTCGCGGGCGTGCCCGCGTCCCGGGTCGCCCTCGGCAGCGCGGTGTCCGTGCACACCGGACTGGTCGCCGCCGCCCTCCCGCCGGGTGCCGAAGTGCTCGCCGCCGAGGGCGACTTCGTCTCCGTGGCGAACCCGTTCGCCGAACGGTCCGACCTGAAACTGCGCCGCGTCCCGCTGGAGGAGCTGGCCGCGTCCGTACGGCCCGGCACGGCACTCGTCGCGGTGAGCGCCGTACAGTCCGCCGACGGCCGCATGGCCGGCCTGACAGCCGTACGGGACGCGGCACGGGCCGTCGGCGCGCGGACCCTGGTGGACACCTCGCAGGCCACGGGCTGGCTGCCGGTGTCCGCGGGGGACTTCGACTACACCGTGTGCGGCGGCTACAAATGGCTGATGTCCCCGCGCGGCGTCTCGTTCCTGACGGTGCCTCAGGAGACCCAGGAGAGCGGCGCGCTGCTCCCGCTGCACGCGGGAATGATGTCGTCGGCACGCCCGTGGGACGACTGCTACGGCACGGTCGACCACCCCGCGCCCGACGCGCGCCGGTTCGACGAGAGCACCGGCTTCCTCCCGTACGCGGCCGCCGCCCGTTCCCTCGCGCTCGTCGAGGAAGCGGGGCAGGAGGCGATCGGCGCCCGGAACCGCGCGCTGGCCTCCCGCTTCCGCGCCGGACTGGACCGGCTGGGCCACCGCCCCGTGGCGGGGGACGCGGCCATCGTCTCCGTACCGGGCCTGGACGGGGCCGCACCGCGGCTCGCTGAGGCGGGCGTACGGGTGTCGGCGCGGGACGGCAACCTGCGCGCCGCCTTCCACTTCTACAACACGCCCGCGGACGTGGACCGGCTGCTCGACGTACTGGCGGACTGACCCGCGAGAAGGGGCGGGACCGACACGGCCCCGCCCCTGAGAGCCCGGAAAGGGGCGCGGGGAACTGCGCGAACCACACGCGAACCGCAGCCACTCACCACAGGCAACGGGTCACACGAAGCGGCACACACAGCGCCCCGCACAGCGCCGAGCGTCACGTCACAGGAGTGAAGTCCCGCGCACCGATGAACTCGGGGCGGGCGACCGGCGCCGCGAAGGGCTCCACCGCCGTGTTCTCCACGCTGTTGAAGACGATGAAGACATTGCTCCGCGGGTACGGAGTGATGTTGTCACCGCTTCCGTGCATGCAGTTGCAGTCGAACCAGGTGGCCGAACCGGCCTCGCCCGTGAAGAGCTTGATGCTGTGCGCGTCGGCGAACTTCGCCAGCGCCTCGTCGGACGGTGTCCCGGCGTCCTGCATCTGCAGCGACTTCTTGTAGTTGTCCCTCGGCGTCTCGCCCGAGCAGCCGAGGAACGTCTTGTGCGACCCCGGCATGATCATGAGGCCGCCGTTGGTGTCGTGGTTGCGGGTGAGCGCGACCGACAGCGAGACCGTGCGCATGTTGGGCAGGCCGTCCTCGGCGTGCCACGTCTCGAAGTCGGAGTGCCAGTAGAAGCCCCTGGCACCGAAACCCGGCTTGACGTTTATCCGGGACTGGTGGACGTACACGTCCGAGCCCAGGATCTGCCGTGCCCGGCCCACTACCCTCGGGTCACGCACCAGGTTCGCGAAGACCTCGCTGATCTTGTGCACCTCGAACACGGACCGGATCTCCTGCGACTGAGGCTCGACGACCGAGCGCTCGTCGGCGCGGAGCACCGGATCCGAGGTGAGCCGTTCCAGTTCCGCGCGGTAGACGTCGACCTCATCGGGGGTGATGAGGGCGTCCTGGGCGAGGAACCCGTCCCGCTCGAAGTCCGCCAGTTCCGTGCCCGTGAAGGGGCCCGGAGCACCCGGCTCGGACCACACCACGGGGTCCATGCGCGGAGTCGCCACCTCGGTGGCGCCGCGAGTCGGGTACAGGTCGGCGGAACGCTCGGGTGCGGTGGTCATGGGTTTGCCTTCCTCTCCTCTCGTACGGCCCTGTCGATGGGCGGACGGCCGAGGACCCGGCCGGCAAGCGGCCGGGCATCCGGCCAACCAGGCTGCGACGCCGCGGCGTTCAGCCTGCGTCGGGCTGCTCAGCCCTCGTCGGGCTCGGTGAGCAGCGGGTAGACACCGTTCTCGTCGTGGTCCTCCCGGCCGGTCACCGGCGGGTTGAAGACACAGACACAACGGAAGTCCGTCTTCGGGCGCATGGTGTGCTTCTCGTGCCCGTTGAGCAGGTACATCGTGCCCGGGGTGATCCAGTGCTTCTCGCCGGTCTCGTCGTTGGTGAGTTCGGCCTCGCCCTCCACGCACAGCACGGCCTCGATGTGGTTCGCGTACCACATCGACGTCTCGGTACCCGCGTACAGCGTGGTCTCGTGCAGCGAGAAGCCGACCCGCTCCTTGGCGAGCACGATGCGCTTGCTCTCCCAGGTGCCCGACGCGGCCTTGACGTGGCGGTCGGTGCCTTCGATGTCCTTGAACGAACGAACGATCACGGTGCCGTCGTACCTTTCTCTTACGGTGTGTCTCTTTGCGTGCCCTGAACGGGCCTTTCTCAGACCCCGTGTGCAGTGTGTACCGCGGGTACGGGGCCCGTCACGGGGCGACCCGCCCCGGCAAGTCGCACCGGGGCGGGTCGGAATACTGCGGAACTACGCGGTCTCGCGCACCGAACGGGCCAGGATGCGCAGGCCCTCGTCCAGCTCCTCCGGAGTGATCGTCAGCGACGGCAGCAGCTTGACGACCTCGCTCTGCGGGCCGCAGTCCTCGAGCAGCAGGTTGTGCTCGAAGGCGCGCTTGCACACCTTGCCGGCCCGCTCCTTGTCGTGGAACTCCAGGCCCCACGCCAGACCCCGGCCGCGCACGTCGGCGACGACCTCGTCGCCGTGCTCCTCGGCGATGGCGCGCAGCGCCCGCTCGACCTGCTCGCCGCGGGCGAGGGTCTGCTTCTCCATCTGCGCGTCGTTCCAGTACGTCTCGATCGCGGCGGTGGCGGTCACGAACGCCGGGTTGTTGCCGCGGAACGTGCCGTTGTGCTCGCCCGGCGACCAGATGTCCAGCTCCGGCTTGAACAGCGTGAGCGCCAGCGGCAGTCCGTAGCCGCCGATCGACTTGGACACCGTGATGATGTCCGGCTTGATGCCCGCGTCCTCGAAGGAGAAGAAACCGCCCGTGCGGCCGCAGCCCATCTGGATGTCGTCGACGATCAGCAGCATGTCGTGCCGGTGGCACAGGTCTTCCAGCGCCCGCAGCCACTCGGCGCTCGCCACGTTGATGCCGCCCTCGCCCTGCACGGTCTCGACGATGACCGCGGCCGGCTTGTTGAGGCCGGAGCCCTCGTCCTCGAGCAGCCGCTCGAACCAGACGAAGTCCTCGGTGGTGCCGTTGAGATAGTCGTGGAACGGCATCGGCGTGCCGTGCACGAGCGGGATGCCGGCGCCGGCGCGCTTGAAGGCGTTGCCGGTCACGGCGAGCGAGCCGAGCGACATGCCGTGGAAGGCGTTGGTGAACGAGACGATCGACTCGCGGCCCTTCACCTTGCGGGCCAGCTTCAGCGCGGCCTCCACGGCGTTGGTGCCGGTCGGGCCGGGGAACATGACCTTGTGGTTCAGGCCGCGGGGTTCCAGGATCGTGCTCTTGAACGTCTCCAGGAACGTCCGCTTGGCCGAGGTGCTCATGTCCAGGCCGTGCGTGACGCCGTCGCGCTCGATGTAGTCGATCAGGGCTCGTTTCAGCACGGGGTTGTTGTGCCCGTAGTTGAGCGTGCCCGCGCCGGCGAAGAAGTCGAGGTAGGTGTGGCCGTCCTCGTCGTACATGTGCGCGCCCTGCGCGCGGTCGAACACGGTGGGCCAGCCACGGCAGTAGCTGCGCACCTCCGACTCGACGGTCTCGAAGACGCTCAGATCCGGCTGGGTGATGGTCACAGCTTGCTCCTGGGAGTGAGTCGCGTGCGTCGCGTGAGTGAAGTCTGGGATGTGGGGGTTGTGCGTCGTTGCGCCACGGCGCGGCACTGCGCCGGGAGGGGAGGGGCACCCGGGGGCGCCCGGGAGTACCGGGGGCGCTGGGCGCTCAACTGCCGGTGCGCGTGGGGGCGTACGTCAGCGCCGGGCGCCTGGGAACGTCACCGGGCCTATTCGGTACAGCACTTCGGGTTCGTGGCCGGCCTCCGGGAACACTCCGGCGTCGAACAGAACCTCCTTGGCGACATCCGCGCCGTGGCGCTCCGCGTAGGAAGTGAACAGCCTGTTGGAGGGTGTGTTGTCGGGGGTGACCGTGGTCTCGATCCCGTCGATGCCCAGCTCGTCCGCGACCCGGGCGCTCAGCCCGTCCAGCATCGCCGCTGCCAGGCCGCGGCCCCGCGCCGCCTCGTCCACGGCCACCTGCCACACCAGCAGGGTGCGGGGGGCCGAGGGGCGTACATAGCCGGTGATGAAACCGACTGGCTCGCCAGACGCGGATCGGGCCACAACGGAGGTGGCGGCGAAGTCGCGGCACCACAGCAGGTAGCTGTAGGAGGAGTTGAGGTCGAGCGTTCCGGAGTCGCGGGCGATACGCCAGATCGCGGCTCCGTCCTCCAGTCGTGGAGTGTCGAGCTTCAGCCCCTCCGGCATTTCAAGGAAATCACTGTGGGCACGTGCATGGTCTGCTTGTGCGGCGGTCATGCAGATTAAATTTACCCAGCAGAATCCAAAAACGCACGGGGGTCTGGGGTTCACAAGAGCGATCCACTGTGTTATCGCGCGGGGGCGCGCAGACGCGCAAGATGACCGAATCCTGGGAGGTGAAATGGCCTTTTGCGGGGATGAACCGGACGACTTGTGGGGTCGGTCACATTGGCGTAACGACCTCGAAGCACGTCCGAGTTTTGGGGGTTGACGCCCTTGAAATCGTGGCGTTTAAGCCCGGGATGAGCGGGCATAAGAATACGGGACACTGCGCTCGACAATGCACGGGGAATGCGCCCTCATTATGCACACGTGACGCATCGTGTGGCACCCCTTACGCAAATAACAATCCCCCTGCGTAGTACGCCGCCCCGATCCGCGTACAACGGGAACACATTTCCGCTCCGTCTCCCGGAAGCTGCACTCCGTAATCGACGCAACCCCGAATTGCTCACGGCCCTCTCACGACGACTCGGACCACCGCGCCACCCGCGGCCGCCCCCCTGGTCGCGCGCCGGGCCGCGGCGCGCCGAGGCGGGATTCTGGTGGGCGGCAGGGGCTCGTACAGTGCGGGGCATGAGTGACGTGTTGCGGATCAAGGGGCGGGTGCTCGCGGGGCCCGGGGACGAGGACGTCAAGGGCGAACTGTGGGTCGTCGACGGGAAGATCACGTACGAACGCCCCGCCGGAGAGGCGACCACGCTCGAGGGGTGGGCGCTTCCCGGCCTCGTCGACGCGCACTGCCACGTGGGCCTCGGCACGCACGGCCCCGTCGACGAGTCGACAACCGAGAAGCAGGCGCTGACCGAACGCGACGCCGGGGCCCTGCTGTTGCGGGACGCGGGTTCGCCGACGGACACGCACTGGATCGACGACCGCGACGACCTGCCGCGCATCATCCGCGCCGGACAGCACATCGCCCGCACGAAGCGCTACATCCGCAACTTCGCGCACGAGATCGAGCCCGGCGACCTGGCGGCGTACGTACGGTACGAGGCCCGCCGCGGCGACGGCTGGGTGAAGATCGTGGGGGACTGGATCGACCGCGCCGAGGGCGACTTGACCGCGTGCTGGCCGCGCTGGGCCGTCGAGGAGGCGTTCACGGCGGCACACGAGGAGGGCGCACGCGTCACCGCGCACTGTTTCGCCGAGAACTCGCTGCGGGACCTCGTCGAGGCCGGCATCGACTGCGTCGAGCACGCCACAGGGCTGACCGAGGACACCATCCCGCTGTTCGCGGAACGCGGCGTCGCCATCGTGCCGACCCTCGTCAACATCGCGACGTTCCCGCAGCTCGCCGCCGGCGGCGAGAGCAAGTTCCCGCAGTGGTCGGCGCACATGCGGCAACTGCACGAGCGCCGCTACGACACGGTGCGCGCCGCCTACGACGCGGGCATCCCGATCTTCACCGGTACGGACGCCGGCGGCTCCCTCGCGCACGGCCTGATCGCCGACGAGGTCGCGGAACTCGTGAAGGCCGGCATCCCCGCGCGGGACGCGCTGTCGGCCGCCGTCTGGGGCGCGCGAAGCTGGCTGGGCCGCCCGGGACTCGACGAGGGCGCGCCCGCGGACCTCGTCGTATACGACACGGACCCGCGCGAGGACGTACGGGCGCTGGCAGGACCGCGCAGGGTGCTGCTGCGCGGACGCGTGGTCCAGTAACCGTTCACCGGTCCACGGCGGGCCCGCCGGTCCGCGGCGGCTCGCGGGGAGCCGCTACACCTCCCCGCGGGCCATGCCGAACAGCCGGTCCAGGACGCGGCCTTCACTGACCCGCAGCGCGTCGTGCTCCCACTCGTTGGTCACCCACACCCGGACCCCGGCCACCGTGTCGGCGGTGGCGAGGGCGTGGTCCCGGTCCACGTACATGTCGTCGTGGTACACGGCGGCCTGCACCGGCACCTCGTTCTCCGCCAGCCGCGCCGGGTCGTACAGATCGGGCCAGTCCTCGCGTTCCGCGAGCAGCCGGGCCGTCTCCGCGAGCGGCCGCAGCGCGGGGTCCGTCTCGAACATCCAGGGGTACATCATCTCGCCCGTGAACAGCACGGGTTCACCGCTCTCCAGGGCGCGCGCCGCGTCGAACTGCGGGAAGTCCGCCCGCACGCGCTGCGCCGCCCAGCGGGTGCCCCGCGAAGTGACGGACCGCTGGGCGTAGATGGGCTCGTGCAGCAGGGCGAACAGCGGGTTGGCCGCCAGGGAGAGCTGCTGCTGGGCGGAGCCGAGGAACGTGTCGGACAGTACGCGGCCGTGCGGCCCTGTCGTCCACGCGTCCTCCAGCAGATAGTGCAGCCTGTCGGAGCCCCGCCCCTCGCCCAGCATCAGCCCGAGCGACTGGAAGCGCTCGACGGTGAGCGGACTGCCGTCCGGCAGCCGTACGTCCCGTTCCGACAGGTGCTCGGCGACGTGCCGGACTGCTGCCACATCGCCGGGGTAACGGCCGTAGTGCGCGCGGCACTTCCGCTCCACGCGCGGATACGCGGCGCGGTAGACCTCGTCGGCGTCCGCGCTCAGCGACGGCGTGCCGCCGGTCACGAACGCCTCGCGTACGCCCTCGGGAGCCAGCGACAGATAGGTGTACGTGCAGAAGCCCCCGAAGCTCTGCCCGAGGACCGACCACGGCGTGCCGTGCCCCAGGAGGTGCCGCCGTACGGCCTCCGCGTCGCGCACGATGGCGTCGGCGCGGAAGTGCGCCAGCAGGTCGGCCTGTTGCTCCGGTGTGCCGTACAGCGGGAGGGTCTGCCGGTCCAGGGGCGTGGAGCGGCCCGTGCCCCGCTGGTCGAGGAGGACGACCCGGTAGTCCTGGAGTGCGCGGGCCAGCCAGCCGTCCTGCCCGAGGGGCCGCGGTGAGCGGCCGCCGGGCCCGCCCTGGAGGAAGAGCAGCAGCGGCAGCCCGTCCCGCTCCTTGCCGGCCGCGGCGACCTCACGGGCGTAGACCTCGATCTGTTCGCCGTCGGGCCGCGCGTGGTCGAGCGGCACGCGGACGACGTGCTCGCGGGCCACGATGCCGGGCTGCCGGATGGTGCTGCTGTCCATGGGGTGGTTGCCTCCGAGGCGTCGCCGCTGTCGTACTCGGCAACAGCCTTGCAGCAACACCTACAGCAGTTTGGCCAGGGCCTCCGTCAGTGCGTCCGTCGTGTCCCTGTCGCGCACGGCGAGCCGCAGCCACTCCGGGCCCAGGCCGGGGAACGTGTCGCCGCGCCGCAGGGCGAAGCCCAGTTCGCGCAGATCCGCGCGCAGCTGTGCCGCGCGCGGGTGCCGCATCAGGACGAAGGGGCCCTCGGCCGCCGGTACGCAGGACAGCTCGCCGAACTCGCCCAGCCGGTCCAGCAGATGGGCCCGGTCGGCGGCCGTACGGCGTGCCGCGTCCTCCGCCTCGGCGAGCGCTTCCGGCTCACAGCACGCCTGTGCGGCGGTCAGTGCCGGCGCCGAGACGGGCCACAGGGGCTGCTGGGCCGCCAGCAGTTCCACCGTGCCGGGGTCGGACAGTACGTACCCGATGCGCAGTCCTGCCAGACCCCAGGTCTTGGTCAGACTGCGCAACACCAGCACCCGTCCGGGCAGTTCACCGGAGGACAGCAGGGGGACCAGCGACTCCCGCTCGCCGGGCACCGCGTCGATGAACGCCTCGTCGACGACGAGGGACCGGCCGGGACGGGCCAGCGCGCGCAGAGCGTCGGCGGGGTGCAGAACGGACGTCGGGTTCGTCGGGTTGCCGATCACGACCAGATCGGCGGACTCCGGTACGGCCGCGGGATCGAGCCGGAAGCCGTCCTCCGCGCGCAGCAGTACCCGGGACACACGGTGCCCGGCATCCCGCAGCGCCGCTTCGGGCTCCGTGAACTGCGGGTGCACGACGACCGGTTCGGCCGCGGGCAGGGCGCGGGCGAGCAGGACGAAGGCCTCGGCGGCGCCGGACGTCAGCAGCACCCGCTCGTCGGGCAGCCCGTGCCGGGTGGCGACGGCGCGCCGCGCCGGCCCGCCGTCCGGGTAGGCGGCGAGACCGCCGAGGGACGCGGCGATACGGGAGGTCAGCCAGGCCGGCGGGGTACCCGTACGCACGTTGACCGCGAGATCGGTCAGACCCGCGCCGTCGCCCCGTACTTCGGCGTCACCGTGGTGCCGCAGATCGGGTTCACGCGTGTCCGCGCTGCTGCCTGTGGTCACGGCTTCTCCTCGTGGCCGAGCGGGTTCCGTGTGCTGTCGAGCGGGTTCCGCGTGTCGTACGTGTCCCGCGTGTGCGCGTCCCGCGTGTCGCTCGCGGCCTGCGTCTCGTGCGCGCTGTGCGACGGGACGCGCCGCGCGACGGCGGCCGTGGCTCTGGCGGGCGCGCCGTCCGGGTGGAAGGACTTGGCCTTGGGGACGAGGAGTTCACCCGTCCCGGCCTCCAGCAGGGCGGCCGCTTCGGCGACCGAGGGCGTGCCCACGGTCGCCCGCGGCACGTGCGACGGATTCGGCACGTCGACGCGGCTCAGCGTCTCCGCGGCGTACGTCCGCAGGGGCACCCCGAGCCGGTCGGCTGCGGCTAGCAGGCCCGCCTCGTTCGCCTTGGCGTCGACGGTCGCCAGCGCCGTGAGGGAGCGCGGGGACAACCCCGCGTCGTCGAGGGTCACTTCGATGAGCTCCAGCACCTCGGCGGCCGTCACACCGCTGCCCGCGCCGATGCCGGCGACGAGCGACGGCGGCCGGACCACGGCCTCGTCGGGCCCCAGCAGGACGACTTCGTCGGTCACCCACAGAGCGGGACCGCCACAGGACGTACCGGCGTCCGGGGACGCACCGTTCCCCGCGTCACCGCCGTTCCCCGCGTCCCCGCCGGCCTCCGAGGCCTCGCCGGGCGCCCGGACGTTCGGCGGCAGCGCCGGGAGCGGCCACCGTACGTCCGGGCGCAGGGCGACAGGTTCGCCGTCCAGAATGCGCCGCGCCACGGCGGCGACAGCCCCTTCGGCGGGCCAGCCGAGCGCGTCCAGCGCCGGCACACCGGTCGTCCCGTACGCCACGGATTCCGTCAACTCGCCGGCGCCGTCCGGCTGTCCGGCCGGCGTCCCACGCGTGCTCACTGTGCGCACCTCTCGACGAACCGGCGGGCCAGTTCCGGTGCGGCAGCCCAGTGCACATGCAGATAGGAGGCGTGCACGTTGTCCTGCACGAACCCTTCGACACGGCGTTCCGGCCGGACGAAGCCCCAGGCGGGAGCGGTGCCCGCGGTGGGCTCGATGGCGGTCCGGTGGAACTCGTGCCCGCGGACGCGTGTCCCGGCAGCGGCAAGGGAGTTGTCGCCGACGGCGACGGCCTCGCGGTAGCCGAGTGTCAGCCGTTCCGTCATGTGCGCGGTGGCGTCCAGGACGCCGCACATGGGCTTGCCGTCCAGTTCGCGGGCCAGATACAGCAGTCCCGCGCACTCGGCGGCGACAGGCCCGCCGCCGGCCGCGAGATCGGCGACAGCCTTGCGCAGCGGCTCGTTGGCGGACAGTTCGGGCCCGTACACCTCGGGGAAGCCGCCCCCGATGACCAGCCCGCGGGTTCCTTCGGGCAGCGTCTCGTCGTGCAGCGGGTCGAACGGTACGACGTCCGCGCCGGCCGCGTGCAGCAGTTCCGCATGCTCGGCGTACGAGAACGTGAACGCGGCCCCTCCGGCGACAGCCACCACAGGCCGACCGGAACCGTCGGCAGGACTCGCATTCGTACTGTCCGCGGTCACCGCCCCCTGGCCCCCGGCGGCAGCGTCCAGCGCGGCCGCCGGGTCCCACGCCGTACCCGGGAGATCCGGCGCGCTGCGCGCCAGCGCGAACAGCGCGTCCAGGTCGCAGCCCTCCCTGACGCGCGCCGCGAGCTCCCGCACCGACTCGACGGCCTCGCCGTGCCGTTCGGCGACCGGTACGAGCCCCAGGTGCCGTCCCGGCGTACTCACCCGGCCCGCGCGCCGCATCACACCGAGCACCGGAACACCGGCGCCGCCCAGCGCCTCGCGCAGCAGAGCCTCGTGGCGGTCCGACGCGACCTTGTTGAGGATCACGCCCGCGACCCGTACCTCCGGGTCCCAGGACGCGAAACCGTGCACCAGTGCCGCCACCGAGCGGGACTGCGACGAGGCGTCGACGACCAGCACGACGGGCGCCTGCAGCAGTTTCGCCACATGCGCCGTCGACGCCAGTTCGCCCTCTCCCGACGCACCGTCGAACATGCCCATCACGCCCTCGACGACGGCCAGTTCGGCCCCCGCGGCACCGTGCGCGAACAGCGGCGCGACCAGTCCGGGGCCGCACAGGTACGCGTCGAGGTTCCGCCCGGGGCGGCCCGTCGCCAGCGCGTGATAGCCGGGGTCGATGTAGTCGGGGCCGACCTTGTGCGGGGAGACGGTGACGCCGCGCTCGACGAACGCCGCCATCAGCCCGGTGGCCACCGTGGTCTTGCCGCTGCCGGACGACGGCGCGGCCACCACGAGGCGCGGAATGCTCACCCCGCTCACGAAGTCACCTGCGGAACCTGCGAAACGGTCACCATTCGATGCCCCGCTGGCCCTTCTGCCCGGCGTCCATCGGGTGCTTCACCTTCGTCATCTCGGTGACCAGGTCCGCGGCGTCGAGCAGCTTCTGCGGCGCGTTCCGCCCGGTGATGACGACATGCTGGGTGCCCGGCCGGTTCCGCAGGGTCTCGATGACCTCGTCCGTGTCGATCCAGCCCCAGTGCATCGGGTAGTTGAACTCGTCCAGCACGTACAGCTTGTACGTCTCGGCCGCCAGGTCCCGCTTGACCTGCTCCCAGCCCTCGCGCGCCGCCTCCTCGTTGGAGAACTGCGCGTCGCGCTGCACCCAGGACCAGCCCTCGCCCATCTTGTGCCAGGCGACGGTGCCGCCCTCACCGGTCTCGCCGAGGACGCGCAGCGCGCGCTCCTCACCGACCTTCCATTTGGCCGACTTGACGAACTGGAACACCCCGATCGGCCAGCCCTGGTTCCAGGCGCGCAGCGCCAGCCCGAAGGCGGATGTCGACTTGCCCTTGCCCGGCCCCGTGTGGACGAAGACCAGCGGGCGGTTGCGGCGCTGACGTGTGGTGAGTCCGTCGTCCGGTACGACGCTCGGCTGTCCCTGCGGCATCAGGCGACCCTCCTGCTCTGTGTGTTTCCTGTGGCGGCGTGTACGAGATCGGTCACCGCGTCGGCGCGCAGTTCGTCCAGCGTGACGGCCGGGCCGCCCAGCTCCTGCGCCAACTCGCCCGCCAGGCCCAGGCGTACGGGCCCGGCCTCGCAGTCGACGACGACCGAGGCGGTCCCGTCGGACGCCAGCAGCCGCGCGGCACGCCGCGAGCGGTCCACCGGGTCCGGGCCGCCTGTGGCCCGCCCGTCGGTGACGGTGACCAGCAGCGGGCGCCGAGCCGCGTCCCGCAGCCGCTCCACGCGCAGCACCTCGCGCGCCTTCAGCAGGCCCGCGGCCAGCGGCGTACGGCCGCCGCTGGGCAGCGACTCCAGCCGCGCCGCTGCGGCGTCGACGGAGGACGTCGGCGGAAGCGCGACCTCGGCGTCGGACTGGCGGAAAGTGATCAGCCCGACCTTGTCGCGCCGCTGGTACGCGTCCAGCAGCAGCGACAGCACGGCACCCTTCACGGCGCTCATGCGCTTGCGGGCCGCCATCGAGCCGGAGGCGTCGACGACGAACAGCACGAGATTGCCCTCACGGCCCTCCCGCACGGCCTCCCGGAAGTCGTCCCGGCGCACCACCAGTCCGGGGCCGCTGCGCCCGCGTGTCCGCTGGTGCGGGGCCGCCGCCTGCACGGTGGCCGACAAGTGCAGCCTGCCGAGCGACCCTTGGGGCCGGCGGGCACCCATCGTGCGCCCGTGTGTCGTCCGCGCGCGGGATCGCCGTCCGGCGGCGCCCTCGCCCAGTCCGGGCACGGTCAGCGTGCGCGCCTTGAACGGCTCGCCCGCCGAGGCCGCGCCCTTCTCCCGGCTCTGCCCGGACGCCGGCTGCTCGCTCTCCTCCGGCTGCTCCTCGTCGGGGGACGCGTCCGCACGGGCCGGGCTCGGCTCCGACGGCTGCTCCTGCTCGGGGATCTCCGGCTGCTCCGACTGCCCGCCGCCGTCGGACTGTTCGTTCTCGGACGGCTGGCCGTCCTGCGGGCCCTCCGGCTCCTGGGGCGGCTGTCCACCGCCGCCGTCCGGGCCGCCACCGCCGTCCGGATCGTCGTCCCCGTCGCCCTCGTCGTCCTGTCCCGCGTTCTGCTCCAGCGTCTCGTCGAGCTTGTCCTCGTCGAGCCCGGGGGAGTCGAACGGGTTCCGGCGCCTGCGGTGCGGCAGCGCCAGCAGCGCCGCCTGCCGTACGTCCTCCGCCAGCACGTCCGTACGGTCCGCCCACGCGGCGAGCGTGGCGGCCGTACGCGCCATCACGATGTCGGCGCGCATGCCGTCCACCTCGAACGCGGCGCAGGTCGCCGCGATCTGACGGAGCGCCGCGTCGCCCAGCCGCACCTGCGGCAGCAGCGCACGGGCCGCGGCGATGCGCTCGCGCAGCGACTGCTCGTCGTCCGTCCAGTGCGCGGAGAAGCCCTCCGGGTCCTCGTCGTACGCCATGCGCCGCTTGACGACCTCGACCCGCTCGTCGGTCTCCCGGGACGCGGCCACCTCGACCGTCAGCCCGAACCGGTCGAGCAACTGCGGCCGCAGTTCGCCCTCTTCGGGGTTCATGGTGCCGACCAGCAGGAACTTCGCGGCGTGCCGTACGGACACACCCTCGCGCTCGATGTGCGACACGCCCATGGCGGCCGCGTCCAGCAGGGAGTCGATGAGGAAGTCCTGCAACAGGTTGACCTCGTCGACGTACAGCACGCCACGGTGCGCCTGTGCGAGGAGGCCGGGTTCGAACGCCTTCACGCCCTCCGACAGTGCGCGCTCGATGTCCAGCGAACCGACGAGCCTGTCCTCCGAGGCGCCGACGGGCAGTTCGACCAGCCGGGCGTCCCGCTGCACGCCGGGTGCCGTCTCGTGCGGCCCGTCCGGGCACTCCGCGTCGGGCGCGGCCGGAGCACAGGAGAACCGGCAGCCCGGCACCGTGTCGAGCTGCGGCAGCAGCGCGGCCAGCGACCGTACGGCGGTGCTCTTCGCGGTCCCCTTCTCACCCCGTACGAGCACGCCCCCGATGCTGGGGTTGACGGCGTTCAGCAGCAGTCCGAGCTGCAGGTCCCGCATACCGACAAGCGCGGTGAACGGGTACGGCGTGCTCATGCTGACGTCCTTCCTCGGTGGTGCGGGCCGGACAACGTCCGGTAACCGTGTTGCATGGCGGTGTCGTTCATGACCTCGCTCCGTCCTGAGCGGGTGCCGGCGCGCCCGGCGGGACGAACGGCAGCCCCGCGGGCGCTCCTTGCTCGATCAGCCGCAGCAGCGCGTCGGTGTCGGCGTGTTCCTCGATCAGGTCGCCCAGCCGGTCGAGCTGTTCCTCGCGCAGGGTGGCGAAGCTCGTCTCCGGCGCCGGTACGAAACCGGGGCGGCCCGCCTCGTCGGCCACCCGCCGCAGCAGCGCCCGCCGGAAGCTGTCGCACTCCAGCGACCCGTGCCAGTGTGTGCCCCGTACGGAGCCCACACGGCAGCCGTCCAGCGCGCGCCCGTGCGCGTCCGAGATGAACGCGTCGTCGCCGCCGAGCACTTCGGCGACACCGTGGTGGATCTCGTACCCCTCGACCGGCTGCCCCAGCGCCGTGCCGGCGGGCCGCGCGAGGGTCTTCTCCGGCGCGAACCGCACCCGTACGGGCAGCAGTCCGAGCCCCTCCACCGTCCCGGCGCGCGACTCGACGTCGTCCTCGATGCGTTCGCCCAGCAGCTGGTAGCCGCCGCAGATGCCCAGCACCGGGCGGCCCTCGGCGGCGCGCCGCGCCAGCGCCTGCGCCAGGCCGCGCTCCCGCAGCCAGCGCAGGGCCTTCACGGTGCCGCGGGTGCCGGGCACCACCACCAGGTCGGCGTCGGTGAGTTCCTCGGGCCGGTCGGTGAAGCGGACGACGACACCCGGCTCGGCGGCCAGCGCGTCGACATCCGTGAAGTTCGACATCAGCGGCACCGGCAGCACGGCGACCCGCAGGACGTCGCTGCCGTGCGGCGGGTCGATCGCCGACTCGCGGACCGTGCCGCGCATCGACACGCGCAGTCCGTCCTCCTCGTCGATGCCCAGCCCGTTCCGGTGCGGCAGTACGCCGAGCGTCTGCCGGCCCGTCAGCCCGCGCAGCTGCTCCAGGCCGGGCTCCAGCAGCGACACGTCGCCGCGGAACTTGTTGACCATATAGCCGGCCAGCAGCGACTGGTCCTCGCCCGACAGCAGCGCGGTCGTACCGAAGAACGACGCGAACACGCCGCCCCTGTCGATGTCGCCGACCACCACGACGGGCAGCCCGGCGGCCCGCGCGAGGCCCATGTTGACGATGTCGCTGCGCCGCAGATTGATCTCCGCCGGGCTGCCGGCGCCCTCGCAGATCACCGCGTCGTGGGTGCTGCGCAGCTCTTCCAGACAGCCGGTGACGGTCTCCAGGAGCTGCCCCTGCCGCCCGGCGTGGTAGCCACGGGCACTTAGTTCACCCACCGGCTTGCCCAGCAGTACGACCTGGCTCGTCCTGTCGCCGCCCGGCTTCAGCAGCACCGGGTTCATCAGCGCGCTCGGCTCGGTCCGCGCGGCCGCGGCCTGCATGGCCTGCGCCCGCCCGATCTCCGCACCGTCGCGCGTGACGAACGAATTGAGCGACATGTTCTGCGCCTTGAAGGGGGCGACCTTGATGCCCTTGCGCGCCAGCCAGCGGCAGATGCCCGCCGTGACCACGCTCTTGCCCGCGTCCGAGGTCGTCCCCGCGATCAGCAGACCGCCTCCGGTACGTGTACGGGTACCGCTCACACCCTCCCCTTCCCGCGGAGCAGCGCCAGCCGTCCCGCTGCGGTGACGGCCAGCGTCAGGGCGCCGACGCGCCGCGACAGCCGTACGGCCCGCTCGATGTCGCCGGAACGCACGTCGCGTCCCTCGGTGTTCAGCACGGGCCGGTGCTCCGTCCGCCCGCCGTACGAGAGCGTGCCCCCCAGACGGACACCCAGTGCACCCGCGAACGCGGCTTCCACAGGGCCCGCGTTGGGGCTGGGATGCTCTCCCGCGTCCGCCTGCCACGCGCGCCACGCGCCGTGCGGGTCGGGCCCGCCCAGTACGGCCAGCAGCGCGGTCAGCCGGGCGCCGGGCCAGCCCGCGACGTCGTCGAGCCGTGCGGCCGCCCAGCCGAACCGCAGGTGGCGGGGCGAGCGGTGGCCGACCATCGCGTCCAGCGTGTTCACGGCGCGGAACCCGGCCAGCCCCGGTACGCCCGCCAGCGCGCCCCACACGAGCGCCCCGACGACCGCGTCGGACGTGTTCTCCGCGACGGATTCGACCACAGCGCGCGCGATGCCGTCCGCGTCCAGCGCCTGCGGGTCGCGTCCGCACAGATGCGGCAACCGCCGCCGTGCGCCCTCGACATCGCCCGCCTCCAGGGCGGTGCCGATCGCCTGCGCCTCGCGGCACAGCGAGGTCCCGCCGACAACGGCCCAGGTGGCAGCGGCGGTCAGTGCCGTACGGGAGCGGGGAGCGCGGCGCAGCGCGCCGACGGCTCCGGCCGCGGCGGCTACGGTGCCGCCCACGCACAGCGCGGTGTACGCGGCGCCCGCCGTACGCCCGTCGCGCCACAGCGCGCGCTCCAGCGCGCCCGCGGCCCGCCCGAAGGCGGCGACGGGGTGCGCACGGCGCGGATCGCCCGCGAGCAGGTCGAGCGCGTAGCCCAGGGCCGCACCGGTGACATAGGAGCTGTGCTTCGCACGCGGCATGTCGTCAGCGCGCCGTCGCGCCTCGTACGGCCGTCGTCGGACAGGGAGTTGACCGGGTGCCAGACATGGCGGTGTCCTCACTCAGGGTCCGCGCCCTGGTTCGACGTGTCCGGCGGTGAGAGTCTCCTGGCTCCCGGATCGGCGCTCGTGCCGGTGCCGTTGCACCGTTCCCCTGCCTTCCAGCCCGTGTCGCTGGCGGGCCGTGACCTTCGGATGGGGAGCGCTCCCCGGTGACAGTGGCGGGACCGCGCCGGATTCTCACCGGCTTCCTCTCCTGCCGCCGCTGGGCAACGTGAAGTCCACCATGGTGAGGAAACGGCGTCAACTTCGTGTTGACCTGCGACGGAAGAGTGTGAGCAGACACACCGGAAGGGGCACCGGCCAAGACCGGTGCCCCTTCGGCGAGTTCCACGGGGTGCCGCGGACGACCGCGGCGCGCCGTGCTATGCGGCGATGATCCAGATCCCGAACGCGACGGCTGCCGCGCACAGGGCGAAGCACACGACGGCGCCGGCCCTGGCGGGCGCCGAGGCGCTCGTCGACCCGCCGTCGGCGGTGCTCCGGGACGACGTACCGACGATGCCGAGCGTGAAGACGCCCACCAGACCGACCGTCGCCACCAGCGTGACGCCGAAGACCTGGCCGAGTGCGGCCCAGTCGATTTCCATAGCGATTCTCTCTTCCGGCTTTCCGGCTTTCCGAAGCCGCGGCGTCAGGAGGAGACGCCGGCGGCGGGCTGCTTCTCCGCTGCGGCCGCGCTGTCCGTCGCCGCGGCGCCCGCGGCGGGCGGCGGGCTGACGGCCCGTACGGCGGCCGTGACGACGCCCTGCGGCGCGTCGGCCGCGGGCTCGGCGATGCGGGTGTCGTTGACGTTGGTGTGGTCGACCGGCTCACGGCGCGACAGCAGCCAGATGCCGCCGCAGATCACCAGCGCCAGCACCGCGACCGTGGTGACACCCCAGTTGCCCTGGGACGCCAGCAGCGCGGAGCCCGCGGCGACCAGTCCGGCCGCCGGCAGGGTCAGTGCCCATCCGGCGACCATCCGGCCCGCCGTCGACCAGCGCACCACGCCGCCCTTGCGGCCGACCCCGGAGCCCATGACGGCACCGGAGCAGACGTGGGTGGTGGAGAGCGAGAAGCCGATGTGCGAGGAGGCCAGGATGGTGGCCGCGGCGCCGGTCTGTGCGGCGAAGCCCTGCGGGGGCTTGATGTCGGTGAGGCCCTTGCCCATGGTGCGGATGATCCGCCAGCCGCCGAGGTAGGTGCCCAGCGCGATGGCGATGCCCGCGGACGCGATGACCCACATGGGCGGGTCCGAACCGGGTGCCAGCGCGCCGCCGGCGACGAGCGCGAGGGTGATCACGCCCATGGTCTTCTGCGCGTCGTTGGTGCCGTGCGCCAGGGAGACCAGCGCGGCGGACGTGATCTGTCCGGCGCGGTAGCCCTTGGCGGAGTCCTTCTCGTCGGTGTTCCTCGCGACGCGGTAGGTGAGCCGGGTCGCGACGAGCGAGGCGATGCCCGCGACGAGCGGGGCGGCGAGTGCCGGGATGAGCACCTTCATGACCACGGTCTCGCCGTTCACGGCGTTGAGACCGACGGACGCGACGGTGGCTCCGATGAGGCCGCCCATGAGGGCGTGCGAGGAGCTGGAGGGGAGCCCTGCCAGCCAGGTGAGCAGGTTCCAGATGATCGCGCCGACCAGCGCGGCGAAGATCACTTCAGGTTTGATCCCGGAACCTTCGTTGATGATCCCGTCAGAGATGGTCTTGGCGACCTCGACGGACAGAAACGCGCCGACGAGGTTGAGCGCCGCCGACATCGTCACCGCCACCTTGGGCTTCAGTGCCCCGGTGGAGATGGTCGTGGCCATGGCATTGGCCGTGTCGTGGAAGCCGTTCGTAAAGTCGAACACCAAGGCCGTGACGATCACGATCCCGATGAGAAGCGTGATGTGTTCCATTCACCCAGGCACAATCAGTTCGAAGGTTAATGACTCGCTGAACGTAGGTACGGCGAGTGAACGGAAGATGAACTGCGGCAGGCGCCCCGATGTCGCTGACAGACGTCTGTTGTGTGCAATGGATCACTAATGTCCGGATCTTCGGAGTCGTTCCGAACTCCCGGGCACATGCGGGGCGTTGGCCGTCCGCCCCGTACCGCCCGCCTCCCGCCGCCACCAGGCCGTTCGCTACAGTGCCGAGCCGGAGGTAAGGCATATGCACCTGCACGACGGCTGGCGTGACGCCTGGCAGCAGCTCGTGGACACCGCACGCCGGACTGTCGAGGACGGACTCGTCGTGGGCACCTCGGGCAACGTCTCGGTACGTGTCGGCGACACCGTACTCGTGACCCCCACGGGGGTCCCTTATGACAAGCTCGGCCCGGACGATCTGTGCGCCGTCGACCTGGAGGGCGGCCGTCCCGCCACCGACGGGCCGAAGCCCACCAGCGAACTGCCGATGCACCTCGCCGTATACAAGAACACCGACGCGCGCGCCGTCGTGCACACCCACGCCGTGCACGCCACCGCCGTCTCCACCCTCGTCGGCGAACTGCCGCCCGTGCACTACATGGCAGCGGCACTCGGCGGCCCCGTACGCGTCGCCCCGTACGCCACGTACGGCAGCGACGAACTGGCAGACCACATGCTCGCCGCCCTCGACGACCGCAACGCCTGCCTGCTCCAGAACCACGGCACCATGGCCTACGGCGCGACTCTCGACCAGGCGTACGACCGCACCGCACAGCTGGAGTGGATGTGCCGCGTGTGGCTCACCGCCTCCTCCGTTCCCGGTTACAGCCCCTCGCTGATCCCGCCCGACGAACTGGACCGCGTCGCGGACAGACTGCGCGGCTACGGCCAGCAGGCAGCGCCCGCCGACGACTGACGCCCCGTCACCCGCCCGGCACCGCCCACTGGCCGTCACCGCGCAGTGCGCCGACACTGGCGGAGATGCGTACGCCTACCACGGCGGCTCTTGCCGCCGCCTCCGTGCTCGGTGCCGGTGCGGCCGCCCTGGCCGCCGGCCGGTACGCCGCCGGCGCCGCCCTCGGTCCCGCCCGGCCCCACCCCGAACGCGGCCCGCTCCCTGCGGGTTTCGAGGGGCGGCCCGCGCTCATCGTGCACTCCGCCGAACCCCCGGCGGGCACCGGGAAGACCGGCAGGATCGCCCTCACCCGCTCCCTCGCCGCACGCCTGCCCGGCACCTACGGACTGGCCGGCCGCGGCAGCCACGCGGTGACCGGCCCGGTACTGGAAGCGGACACGGCGGCGGACGCCACGGCGGACACCGTCGTACGCCGGCTGGAGCGCGTCGACCACGGCGAGCTGACCCCGGGCGACAAGGTGCGGCTCACCCCGCAGATCCACACCGGCAACCCGCGCGACGCCCTCGGCCTGCGCTGCGCCGACGTCGAGGTGCCCGGTGAACTCGGCGCGCTGCCCGCCTGGTTCGTGCCCGGCGAGCGCGGCACCTGGGTCATCACGGTGCACGGCCTCGGCGCCACCCGCGAACACCCCATGAACGTGCTGCCCTGCCTCGCCCGGCTGCGCCTCCCCGTCCTCGACCTCGCCTACCGCGGCGACCCCGGAGCACCGGCCCCGCCGGACGGCGTGGGCCACTTCGGCGACGTCGAATGGCGCGATCTCGACGCCGCGATCCGGTACGCGGTACGGCACGGCGCGGAACGGATCGTCCTGCACGGCTGGTCCACCGGCGCGTCCATGGCGCTGCACGCGGCCGCCAACTCGGCGCTGCGGGACCGCATCAGCGGACTCGTCCTGGACTCGCCCGTACTCGACTGGCAGCGGGCGCTCCGGGGGCTCATCGCCGCGCGCCGCACCCCGCGCGTGCTGCTGCCCCTCGCGCTGCGCGCCGCGGAGGGCCGCACCGGGCTGCACGCCGAACGGCTCGCCGAGGTCGCCGACCCCTCCCGGCTGACCGTGCCCACCCTGCTGATCCACGGCCCGGACGACACGATCGCGCCATGGTCCGGATCCCAGGAGTACGCCGCGGCCCGCCCGGACCTCGTCACCCTCCACCGCGTCGACCAGGCCCCCCACGCGGCCATGTGGAACGCCTCCCCCCAAACCTACGAAGAAACCCTCCGCCGCTACCTGACCCCCCTGATGTAACCCCCCAGGTGTGGGCGGCTGGTCCGCCCAGAGGGCGGAACGGGCGGGCACACAGGACCGCACCCCCCAGCGGAGCGCACCCCGCACGAAACGGGGCCCGGGGCGAAGCCCCGGAAAAGGGGGCCAGGGGGCGAAGCCCACAGAGGCCGCGGGCCCGCCCCGACAGGTGGTCAGTTCCCGTAACAGGCCCCCCAGTTTGGCGTCTCCCGGCACACCATGAAGACTGCTCCCTGTGACGTCGTCCCGTACTCCGCGAGACACCCGCCTCCGACTCGTTCCGAGGCGCCCGGTCGCCGCCGCCCGCCGCACCGTGACGGCGCGCCGCGCCCGCCCCGCGCCGCGGCCGCCCGAGGGCGTGCCGCCACGCGACCAGCTCGCCCGCCAGGCGCGCGCGGCACTCGCCGACGCCGTCCGGCTGGCCCGCTGGGCGGACCGGCACGATGCCGTCCCGGAGTCCGGGGCCGAGGCCCAACAGGCCGCCGCAGCACTGCGGATGACGGTCCCGCAGATCCGCACCCAGTGGGACAGGGCCAGACTCGCCGGCCTGATCGAGCTGCACGACGGCGAGACCCGCCCCGGCTGGCGCCTGCGCGCGTGGGACCGCGACGACAGCGCCGTGCTCCGCGGCTGGGTCGCCCTGTTCGACGCCTGGTCGCTCGCGTTCCCCGCGCCGGCGCCCGCCGACCCGTCGCTGGTGGCCGAAGTCGTCGAGGCCGTACCGCAGTTCCTGTCCGTCATGCATCTGACCGCCGGGCCCGTGCGCTTCCCCGAGCTGCACGATCTGCTGGCCCGCCGGATCGCCGAGCTGCGCGCCGAACGCGACCCCGAGCACGACGCCGCGGCCGTCGGCGCGCTGCCGGGCCTGCTGGACTGGGCCCTCGACGGTCTCGCCGTCGTCGGCGCCCTGACCCGCTGCCCGGACGAACCGGACCCCCAGGAACCGGACCTCCACGAACCGGAACCGCACGAACCGGCCTCCCGGCAGCCGGACGCCGACGAGCAGTCCGCCTACGACGAGGACGCCGTACGGCAGGGCTCGGCCGTGCTGACCCCGCTCGGCAACTGGGCGGTGTGGACGAAGCTGGAGCAGATCTGCGTCGCGGCCCAGAGCCCCGCGGGGAACATCGAGCGCTCCGCCGAGGACATGCTGCGCGGCTGCGCCCGCCTCACCCCGGGCCCGGCCCGCGACGAGTACCGCGCCTGGCTGGCCGCCCGCCCCACGGGCCCCGCCGTCGTCGAGCTCCTGGAAACCGCCCGCGGCGAGGACGCCCTGATCCGCGGGCTCGCCTTCGAGGCACTGCGCGCCGTGGGCGCTCCCGCGGAGAGCGCGGTACGGGAGGCCGCCGCCGAACCGGCCCTCCGGCCCTACGCCCTCCTCTGGCTCGCCGAGCTGGAGGGCGCCGACCCCGAGGATCTGGCGGGCGGAGCGCCCGGCGTGCTCTCCCGCGAGGAGGCCACCTGGCTGTGGGTGGACACCGCGGCCGCCGTGGCCGACCACGGTGAACAGCGCCTGCTGGTCGACCACTTGGAGACAGCACTGCAGGCCTCGGTGCCCGCGCTGCTCGACGAGGTCCGGGCCACGGGGCATCCCCGTACGGTCCAGGTGCTGGTCGCTCTCGCGGCCGCGCACCCGGACCCGGCCTTCGCGAAGGCCGTCCGCCGCGCCGCCTTCCAGGTCCACAGGGGCGGCGCCTAGCGCACCCCGCCCGGGAGCGCCGGCCGGGCTGCGGCCCCGCCCGGCGCTCCGCCGCGCAGGTGCCGTCCGGCGGCTCAGCTGCCGGGCGCGTAGTCCCCGAAGCTCCAGATGTTCCCCTCCCGGTCCCGCGCCCTGTAGCTGCGCGCGCCGTAGTCCTGGTCGGCGGGCTCCTCCAGGATCTCCGCGCCGGCCTGCCGCGCCCGCGCGCAGTGCGCGTCGACGTCGTCGACCCGCACGTAGCACGCGGCGGGACCCGCGCCCGCCATCTCCTTGTTGAACGAGTCGTCGAAGGACTTGCTGCCGAGCATCACCGCGCCGTCGCCGAACCAGAGCTCGGCGTGCAGCACGACGCCCTCGTCCTCGTACACCCCGCCCTCGGTGAAGCCGAAGGCCTCCTTCAGCTGCGCGATGGCCGCTTTCGCGTCCTCGTACAGCAGCGTCGGACAGATCGCCGGAGTCCCGGCCTTCTTCTCCGCCATGCCCCTCACCAGCTTTCATCCCGTACGGATCACGCCTGGTTCACGCCTGTGCTCCGCAGTGTGGCAGCGGCCACTGACAACCGTCGGAAATCCAGTTGCGGTCCGCCGTTAGACTGGGGGTCATGGCTCATCTCCTCGTGCATTAGCAGGCGTACGCGCGCCCCTCAGTCGTCCGTACGCCCGCCCACCCATGCCTGGAGACCCCGCCCGTGATCACCGCCCACGCTCTCGAACTGCGCGCCGGCGCCCGCCTCCTGATCGAATCCGCTTCCTTCCGCATCGCCCAGGGCGACCGCATCGGCCTCGTCGGCCGCAACGGCGCGGGGAAGACCACCCTCACCAAGTGCCTGGCCGGTGAGGCCGTGCCCACCGGCGGCACCATCAGCCGCGGCGGCGACGTCGGCTACCTCCCGCAGGACCCGCGCACCGGCGACCTCGACGTGCTCGCCCGGGACCGCATCCTCTCCGCGCGCGGCCTCGACACCGTCATCCGCAAGATGCGGGAGAACGAGGACCGCATCGCGAACGGCCAGGGCGCCACCCGCGAGAAGGCCATGAAGCAGTACGAGCGCCTGGAGACCGAGTTCCTGACCAAGGGCGGGTACGCGGCCGAGTCCGAGGCCGCCACCATCGCCGCCAGTCTCAGCCTCCCGGACCGGGTGCTGGGCCAGCCGCTGCACACCCTCTCCGGTGGCCAGCGGCGCCGTGTGGAGCTGGCCCGGATCCTCTTCTCGGGCGCCGACACGCTGCTGCTCGACGAGCCGACCAACCACCTCGACGCCGACTCCGTCGTCTGGCTGCGGGACTTCCTGAAGAACTACCGCGGCGGCCTGATCGTGATCTCCCACGACGAGGCCCTGATCGAGACCGTGGTGAACAAGGTCTTCTACCTGGACGCCAACCGCTCGGCCATCGACATCTACAACATGGGCTGGAAGCAGTACATCATCCAGCGCCAGGACGACGAGAAGCGCCGCAAACGCGAGCGCACCAACGCCGAGAAGAAGGCCACGGCGCTCTCCGCGCAGGCCGCCAAGATGGGGGCCAAGGCCACCAAGGCCGTCGCCGCGAAGAACATGGCCCGCCGCGCCGAGAAGCTGATGTCCGGCCTGGATGCGGAGCGGCAGTCCGACAAGGTGGCCAAGCTCCGCTTCCCGGAGCCCGCCCCGTGCGGCAAGACCCCGCTGATGGCGGAGGACCTGTCCAAGTCGTACGGCTCGCTGGAGATCTTCTCCGGTGTCGACCTCGCCGTCGACAAGGGCTCCCGCGTCGTCATCCTGGGCCTCAACGGCGCCGGCAAGACGACGCTGCTGCGGCTGCTCGGCGGCGTCGAGGAGCCGGACACCGGCAAGGTCATCCCCGGTCACGGCCTCAAGCTCGGCTATTACGCGCAGGAGCACGAGACCCTGGACCCGGACCGCACGATCCTGGAGAACATGCGCTCCGCCGCGCCCGACATGGACCTGGTGGAGATCCGCAAGACCCTGGGTTCGTTCCTCTTCTCCGGTGACGACGTCGACAAGCCCGCCGGGGTGCTCTCGGGCGGCGAGAAGACCCGGCTCGCCCTTGCCACCCTGGTGGTGTCCTCGGCGAATGTGCTGCTGCTCGACGAGCCCACCAACAACCTCGACCCCGCCAGCCGCGAGGAGATCCTCGGCGCGCTGCACACCTTCACCGGCGCCGTCGTCCTCGTCACCCACGACGAGGGCGCGGTCAACGCCCTCCAGCCGGAGCGCATCATCATGCTGCCGGACGGCGTCGAGGACCTCTGGAGCGACGAGTACGCGGACCTGGTGGCGCTCGCCTGACGTCCCGTCACCGGTCCGCCGGGCCCCGGCGGACCCGTGCACGACGGGCCCCGGACCGCATGATCACCTTCTTCTGGATCATTCGGCCTACTGTTGATCCTTCATCTGAGTGAGGACGGCTCGTACCCCGGCGTGGCCGTACGCCGGGCGCGCGGGGTTGCGTTATGCGCCGTCCCCTCGCCGTCCCGTTCCTCATTCAGCGGGCTGACCAGCCGCTTCCTCCGGCCGGCCGGAATGAGCCGCTGCGGCTCCCCGCCGGAATGCAGTATTCCGCCGGAATAGAGGGCCGCGCGCCCATCCAGGGCAGTTGGACGGACCTTGCCGAATGGGTGGCCAGAAGTGGGGGGAGGGGTGATCATGAGAGCTACAGAGCGCACTTCCCACGAGGAGGCACGGGTGGCCGAGACTCTGAAGAAGGGCAGCCGGGTTACCGGCGCCGCGCGCGAGAAGCTCGCGGCAGACCTCAAGAAGAAGTACGACTCCGGTGCGAGCATCCGGGCGCTGGCCGAAGAGACGGGCCGTTCCTACGGATTCGTTCACCGGATGCTCAGCGAGTCCGGCGTGACCCTGCGTGGTCGCGGCGGAGCGACACGGGGCAAGAAGTCAGCCTCGTCCTGACCTGGGGCGGGGCTTCCGACCGTCTGTCTCCGGTGGTTACTCTTCGGTTAACTTAGCCGCGGAGTAACCACCGGAGGACTGTCATGACCTCGCATGCCCTGCTGGACCAGGACGGCGTACGGCTGACCGTGGACGGTGAGGTGGCCACGGTCACCCTCGCCAACCAGGAGAAGCGCAACGCCCAGTCGCCCGCGATGTGGCGGGCCCTTGCGAAGGCGGGGCGCGAACTTCCCGGCACGGTGCGGGTCGTCGTGCTGTGCGGAGAGGGCAGGTCCTTCTCCGCGGGCCTGGACCGGCAGGCGTTCACCCCCGAGGGGTTCGACGGCGAGCCGTCCTTCCTGGACATGGCGCGCGGCCCCGAGGCGGAGATGGACGCGACCATCGCCGCGTACCAGGAGGCGTTCACCTGGTGGCGGCGGAACGACGTGATCAGCATCGCCGCCGTGCAGGGGCACGCCATCGGTGCGGGCTTCCAGCTGGCGCTCGCCTGTGATCTGCGGGTGTGTGCGGACGATGTCCAGTTCGCGATGCGGGAGACCAGTCTGGGGCTGGTGCCCGATCTGACGGGCACTCACCCGCTGGTCCATCTCGTCGGCTACGCGCGGGCGCTGGAGATCTGCGCGACCGGGCGCTACGTGCACGCGGACGAGGCCTCCCGGACCGGGCTGGCCAATCTCGTGGTGTCCGCGGGCGAACTCGACGACGCCGTCGCCGACTTGTCCGCCGCACTGCTCACGGCGCCGCGCGACGCCGTCATCGAGACCAAGGCCCTGCTGGTGGGCGCGGGTTCGCGTTCGTACGAGGAGCAGCGTGCCGCTGAGCGGGGCGCTCAGGGGCGGCGGCTGCGGGCCCTGGCGGGTGTCGAGGACTGATGCCGGCGACGGGCGGCCGGGTGCTCACTCGTTCGGCCGCCCGTATCCGGGGCGGGGGCCGTCGGGCGCGCTTAACGTGGGCTGCGGAGCGGCAGGCCGCTCTGTTCCCCTCGGAAAGGGTGTGAAGGCCATGTCCGACACCGCGACCGGTGACCGTCACGAACCGTCCGGCTCGTCCGCGGCGGGCAAGGAGAACCCCGGCAAGGACGCGCAGGGCCGGGCGCAGGGCGGCGGCCGCTCGTCCCTGCCGGACCCCGCGGACCGCGGGCGCACCAGCATCGCCGACGGTGTGGTGGAGAAGATCGCCGGCATGGCGGCCCGCGATGTGGTCGGTGTGCACGCGATGGGAGGCGGCGGTCTGTCCCGCACCTTCGGCGCGGTGCGCGACCGGGTGCCGGGTGGCGGGAAGTCCGTCACGCGCGGCGTGAAGGCCGAGGTCGGCGAGGTGCAGACGGCGCTCGACCTGGAGGTCGTCGTCGAGTACGGGGTCGACATCGCCAAGGTGGCGCGGACCGTACGGGTCAATGTCATCGGTGCCGTCGAGCAGATGACCGGGCTCGAGGTCGTCGAGGTCAATATCGCGGTCGGCGACGTAAAGCTGCCCGACGAGGATGACGAAGAAGACGAGGAAGAGTCCGAGAAGCCCCGCTTGAAGTAGCGGTGCCACTGCAGCGAAGGAGCGCAGGATGACCATGGCCGGAATCGGTTTGATCGCCGGTATGGCGCTGGGCTTCGCCGGATACTTCGGCGGATTCGGAGCCTTTGTGCTGGTGGCGGCGCTGGGCGCCGTCGGCTTTGTGGCGGGCAGGTTCCTCGACGGGGACCTGGAGGCCGGGGAGTTCTTCCGCAGGCGCGACGACGACCGCCGGCGGGGCTGATCCGGTGGCTGGAGCGGAGAGCACGTCGTCGGCGACCGTGGCCACAGCGACCAGGGCGACGCCGGAGGAGGAGCGGGTGGGCCCCGTCGAACGGGGCCAGACGCGGATCGCCGACAGGGTGGTCGCGAAGGTCGCCTCGCAGGCTGCCCGGGAGGCGCTCCGCGCCGGCCCGGGCGCCCGGGCGCTGCCCGCCGGGCGGAGCTTCAAGCCGCGCGCGACGGTCTCGGTCCAGGACGACAGGGCGCGGGTGCGGGTGACCGTCGACCTGGGCTATCCGTCGGACATCGGGACGCAGTGCGCCGATGTGCGTCGCCAAGTCGCTTTGCGGGTAAGCGAGTTGGTCGGCATGGAAGTGCGGGACGTGGCCGTGTCGGTCGAGCGGCTGCACTCCGCGTACCTCGACGGTGAGGGTGTCGGGAGGGTCCGGTGAGCGACGACGAGAGCACGCGGCGGATGCCCACGCTGGAGAAGGAGCCGCAGCACGAGGCCGGAGGCGAGGGGGAGGGCTGGGAGCAGTCCGAGTCCGCCGCCGCGTACGACAGCTCCGGCGGCGGAGGCCACGCGGGCCGCTTCTGGTCGGCCCGGCGCGTGCCCGCGGCGATCGTCGCGCTGGTGCTGCTGGCGGGGACCGGGGTGCTGGTCTACGACCTGGCGGCCGTGCGGAGCGGACGCCGGGCTATGGGCTGGCGGAGCACGCTGGCCCAGGAGTTGGCGACGACACGGCTGGACAGCACTGCGGTCATCGCCGGAGCGGCGGTGGCCGCAGTGCTGGGATTGTGGCTGATTCTGCTGGCGGTGACGCCGGGTCAGCGCAGCGTGCTGCCGATGCGCAGGGGAAGCCCGGACGTACGGGCCGGTCTGGAGCGCAGCGCCGCGGCCCTGGTGCTGCGGGACCGCGCGATGGAGGTGTCCGGCGTGCAGTCCGTACGGATCGACGTGGGGCGGCGCAAGGTGAAGGCCCGGGCGCAGGCGCACTTCCGGGATCTGGACGAGGTGCGCGGCGACTTGGACACGGCGCTGGAGGACGGCGTACGGGAGCTGGGTCTGGCCCGGCGGCTGGGCCTCAAGGTGCGGGTGCGTCGTCCGGCCAGGAAGGGCTGAGGAGGTCACAATGCTGCGGACCGTGAACCGGGTGCTGCTCGGCCTGGCCGGACTGGTGCTGCTGGCGCTGGGGCTCGCCGCGCTGGTGGGCGGGCTGGACCTGGCGCGCCGTCAGGGCGTGGACATGCCCGGCTGGTGGCCGTGGGCGACGCCCGGCGAGGTGCTGCTGACCGACGGCCAGAGGACCAACTGGCGTGCCGAGGGCTGGTGGTGGCCGGCCGTCTTCGTGGTGCTGGGCGTGGTGCTGGTGCTGCTGCTGTGGTGGCTGCTGGCGCAGCTCCGGCGGCGCAGGCTCAGTGAGGTGCTGGTGGACTCCGGCGACGGCGCGGGCGCTGTGCTGCGCAGCCGGGCGCTGGAGAACGCGGTGGCCGCCGAGGCCGAGTCGATGAAGGGCGTGGACCGGGCGCGGGTCGCGCTGTGCGGGCGGAAGCGGACGCAGCCGCGGGCCCGGGTGGGGCTGCTGCTGGAGGCGCACGCGGAGCCCGGGGCCGCGGTGGCGGGGCTGCGGAACGAGGCGCTGGAGCACGCGCGGGTCTCGGCCGGGCTGGACAGGCTGCCCGCCGAAGTGCGGCTGCGCTGCGTCAGGCACCGCGCGGAGCGCGTGAACTGACGGGCTGTCGGCCGGGCTGGACGACAGCGGAGGCGCCGCGGGACCGGGAACGGCCCGCGGCGCCTCCGTGTGTGCCGGGGTGCGCGCCAGGGGTGCGGCTCAGAAGCCGTGCCGGGAGCCGCCGTCGACGGGGACGATCACGCCGGTCAGGTACGAGGCACCGGGGGAGAGCAGGAACGCGGCGGTGCGGCCGAACTCCTCGGGGGTGCCGTAGCGGCGCAGCGGGATCGTCCCGGCGTTGCGGGCACGGGCCGCGTCGGCGTCGCCGCTGAGGGAGTCGAGGTACTCCAGCCGTTCGGTGGCGACCCTGCCCGGGGCGAGGCCGACGACGCGGATGCCGCGCGGGCCGAGCTCGTCGGCGAGGGTCTTCGCGTAGCCGGCGAGGCCGGGGCGGAGGCCGTTGGAGATGGTGAGGCCGGGGATCGGCTCGAACACGGACATGGACAGCACGAAGCCGATCACGCCGCCGTCGCCGAGCTCGGCGGAGGCGGTGCGGGCCAGGCGTACGGCGCCGAGGAAGACCGACTCGAAGGAGCTCTGCCACTGCTCGTCGGTGAGCTGGTCGGCGGGGACGCCGGCGGGCGGGCCGCCCACGCTGATGAGGATGCCGTCGAGGCGGCCGAAGCGGGAGCGGGCCGCCTCGATCAGCCGGGGCGCGGCGTCGGGGTCGGCGTTGTCGGCGGTCACGCCGGCGGCGGAGTCCTCGCCGAGGCGGCTCGCGGCACCGGCGACGGACTCGTCGTTCCGGCCGGAGACGATCACCTTGGCGCCCTCGGCGACGAGCTGCTCCGCGGTGGCGTAGCCGAGCCCGCGGGTGCCGCCGGTGACGATGTAGACGCGGTCCTTCAGTCCAAGATCCATGGCTCTCAGTCTGCCTTGTCGCGGGGGCGCTTGGGAGAGCCGCCCGGCCTCGTGAGCGACGCGAGATCCGCCATGCCGATCCGTTCCTCCCGGGGCGGCTGCGCGGGCCGGGGCTGCGGGGCGGCGGGTTCCGGCTCCGGTTCCGGCCCGGTCTCCTGCTCGGTCTCCGCCGTGACGGGTTCCGGTACGGGGGCGGGGTCGGCGTCGGAGGGTGCGGCGTCGCTGTCGGCGGGCGGGGTGCCGTCCGGGGTGCCTTCGGCGGTGCCGGAGCGCCGCGCTTCGAGGAGGTCCGCGCGCTCGCGGCGTACCAGCACCACCCAGCCGACCGGGACGGCGGCGGCGAACAGCCACCACTGGACCGCGTAGGCCATGTGCGGGCCGATGCTGTCGTGCTCGGGCTCGGGGACCTTCTCCGGCTGCTTGCCTTGCGGCTCGGGCGAGGTCTTCGTCAGCTGGACGTAGCCGCCGATGACCGGCCTGTGCAGGGTCTTCGACTGCTGCTTGCTGTTGATCAGCATGACCTGACGGGGCGGCAGATCGCCCTTGTCCTTGATGCCGCTCTTCGCGCTCGTCTCGTCGGCCATCATCCGGCCGGTGACCGTGACCTCGCCCTTGGGCGGGGCGGGGGTCTTCGGGAAGCGCGTGAGGTCGCCGTTCGCCTCGATCCAGCCGCGGTTCACCAGGACCGCCGTGCCGTCCTTCCGGACGAGCGGGGTGAGCACGTAGTAGCCGATGGTCTGCTCGTCGGCGGCGGTGCGCTGCCGGACGACCGACTCGTGTGCCGTGTCGTACCTGCCGGTGGCGCTGACCGTGCGGAACTGGTCGTCGTCCGCGGGCTCACGGCCCACGCCGGTCAGCTTCGTGACGGGCTCGGCGGGGGACGCGAGGCTGGAGGAGATCAGCTGATTGTGGGTGACCTTCGCCTCGTGCCGGTGCAGCTGCCAGAAGCCCAGCTTGACCATCACGGGGATCAGCACGAGGGCGATAAGGGTGAGAATCACCCATTGCCGGGACAACAGGAAGCGGTACACGCCTATTGACGGTACCGGGCGGCTTTCGCGGACCGGGCTCGGGGTCACGCTCCGGGCGCGGGAGCCACGTCCTGCAGGAGCTGGCTGAACGCGGCCTCGTCGATGACCGGGGTGCCGAACTGGCGGGCCTTGGTGAGCTTTGACGTGGCCGCGTCGGGGTCGTTGGTCACCAGCACGCTGGTGAGACGGGAGACGCTGGTGGCGATGTGCAGGCCGGCGTCGATCGCGCGGTCCTCCAGCAGCTCGCGGTCCACCGACGTGTCGCCGGAGATGGCGACGCGCATGCCCTGCACCAGCCGGCCGTCCGGCTCGAGCCGTCCCGGGTTCGGAAAGGGGCACTTGGGGCGCTTGCGCGACGGGCGCCAGCTGTTGGCGTACGGACGGGAGCTCTGGCCGTACCCCCCGGAGCCGCGGTCCTGGCCCGAACGGCCGCCGCCCAGCACGCTGTCCGACCACTCGGTGAGCGGGGTGCAGGCCAGCAGGGGAAGCCGGGCGCGGCGGCGGGCGGCGATGTGCAGGCTGGGGCGGAAGGCCTCGGCCAGCACCCGGGCGTCGTCCAGGGCGTGGTGCGCGCGCTGTTGCTGCACGCCGTAGTGCGCGGCGAGGGATTCGAGCTTGTGGTTGGGCAGCGGGAGCGAGAGCTCCTTCGCGAGCGCGATGGTGCACAGCCGCTGCCGGACGGGCGCGGTGCGCTCCGCGCGGGCGTACTCCCTCGCGATCATCGACCAGTCGAAGAGGGCGTTGTGTGCGACCAGCACGCGGTCCGAGAGATGCTCGGCGAACTCGTCGGCGATGTCCGCGAACAGCGGGGCGTGCGCGAGCTCTTCGGACGTCAGCCCGTGGATCCAGACGGGGCCCGGATCGCGCTGCGGATTGACCGTCGAATACCAGTGGTCCTCGACCTCGCCGCGGGCGTCCAGGCGGTAGACGGCGGCGGACACTATGCGGTCGTCGCGCGCGAGCCCCGTGGTCTCGACGTCCACCACCGCATAGCCCGTCGGATAGCCGTCCGGCCAGTCGCCGCGGTCCCCGTCCGGGGCCGGCACACCGGTGCCGGCCGTGCGGTGCGCGGGCGGCTGCGCGGGGAGCTGCGGAGCGGCTGCCGTCTGGTCTTCGAGCATGGTCCCAGAGAATACGGGGCGGCACTGACAGCCCGGGAAGCGCGGCCCACGGACCGGGCGAATCGGGCGGATCGCCTCGTACGTCCGGACGCGTCCCGTACAACTGCGGGAGTGTGTCCGGTGTCTGCCCGGCTCTTCATCCTTTGCGCCTTCTGAGGTAACGGTGTGTCAGATACGCCGACCGACGGAAAGGGCGGTGCGCCATGGCGCACGTACGGTACGGGCCGCGCGGTGCGGAGGAGATCAGGCGTGCCCGGCAGGCGAGTTCGCGGCTGCCGGACATCTGGTCCACGGGAGTGGTGGCGGTCTGGGAGACGGATCCGGATGTGGCCGCGGCCGTGCTGCCGCCTCCGCTGAAGCCGGCCGGGCGTCCGCTCGTCCGCGCGAACATCAGCCAGGTCGAGCTGCCCGGCTATCCGCTCGGCGCGGGTTCCGTGGCGGTCGCGGCCGAGCAGGGCGGCACCGCGGGCTGGTATCCGCTCGTCATGCCGATGACGCACGAACGGGCCCTGACGGCGGGGCGCGAGGTGTTCGGCGAGCCGAAGAAGCTCGGCGAGGTGTCGGTCGAGCGTGACGCGGACACGGGTGAGGTGCGGGCGCGGCTCGCGCGGCACGGTGTCTGTTTCGTCGAGGTGCGCGGAACTGTGGACGGTTCACTGCCGCTGCCGGGGCCCTCGGAAAAGGTGGACTTCTACTTCAAGTTCCTTCCCGCGGTGGACGGTGAGGGCTTCGACGGGGAGCCGGTGCTCGTCCACTGCACGCGGGAGGAGAAGGTGCGGGCGCTGGAGTCGGTGACCGGCGAGGTGGTGCTGCGCGAGTCGCCGTACGACCCGGTCGCGGACCTTCCGGTGCGCGGGCCGGTGGAGATCACCATCGGGGAGAAGACCACGGCGCAGCGCGGCAAGGTGGCCGAGAAGGTGAGTGCGCAGGCACTGCTGCCCTATGTACACCAGCGGTACGACGATGCGGCGCAGGTGCACGACGGGCCGCCGGAGGAGGGTGCCTGATGGAGTGCCGGGAGGGACAGACGGCGGTCGTCACCGGTGCGGCGAGCGGCATCGGGCTCGCGATGGCACGCCGGTTCGCGGCCGAGGGGCTGAACGTGGTGCTCGCCGACGTCGAGGAGGACGCCCTGCGCAAGGCGGCCGACGGACTGCGCGACGAGGGCGCCCGCGTACTCGCGCACGTGGTCGACGTCAGCGAGCAGGAGTCGGTCGACGAACTGGCCGAAGCCGCCTACGAGTCGTTCGGCGCGGTGCACGTGCTGTGCAACAACGCGGGCGTCGGCTCGGGCGCCGAGGGCCGCATGTGGGAGCACGAACTGAACGACTGGCGCTGGGCGTTCAGCGTCAACGTGTGGGGCGTTTTCCACGGCGTACGGGCCTTCGTGCCGCGCATGCTGGCGGCCGGTGAGCCCGGGCACGTCGTCAACACGTCGTCGGGCGACGGCGGTATCGCGCCACTGCCGACCGCGTCCGTGTACGCGGTCACCAAGGCGGCGGTCGTCACGATGACCGAGTCGCTGTACGCGCAACTGCGCGCGGAGAACGCGGCCGTGGGGTGCTCCGTATTGTTCCCCGGGCCGCACATGCTGCGCACCGGACTGTGGGAGTCGTACCGCAACAGGCCCGAGCGGTACGCCAAGACGCGCCCGCGCAGGACCCCGTACCGCAGCCTCGGCCAGTGGGAGACGGCCATGCGGGAGGCCGGCCACGAGGTGACCTTCACTCCGGTCGAGGAGGTCGCACAGTTCGTCCTGGACGGAGTGCGCGAGGGCCGCTTCTGGCTGCTGCCGGACAGTGAGCACAGCGACCGTCAGATACGGGCCCGCGCACAGTCGATGCTGGACCGTGCGGACCCGGGCTATCTGGAGAGCTTCATCCTGGACTGACCGGCGGACCGGCCCGCCGTACGGCACCTGACGGGGCGTACGGAAACCGGCAGCCGGGCGGGCCGGACTCGTCGAACCGAACCGATCGAGGGGTTGCGCACATGACGGCACAGGACGACCCGTACCTGATCATCTCCTCCGACTGCCACGCCGGACTGCCCACCGAGCAGTACCGGCCCTATCTGGAGTCCCGTTTCCACCGGGAGTTCGACGATTTCCTCGGCCGGCGGGACGCCCGGATCGAGGAGTCGACGCGGCTGGGCATCCGCAACGAGGACTTCGCCCGCAAGTGGTTCGAGGAGAACGAGGAAGGACTGCGCGGCGGCTGGGACGCGGCGCAGCGCGTCAAGGAGCTGGACGGCGACGGGGTGGCGGCCGAGGTGGTCTTCCCCGACGCGGACGCCGTGGACAGCGGTACGGCCGCACCGTTCGGCGTGGGCCTCGGCCTCTCCGGCGACCAGGACCCGCGGCTGGGCATGGCGGGCGCGAAGGCGCACAACCGGTGGCTGGCGGAGTTCTGCTCCGAGCACCCCGAACGGCACTGCGGTGTCGCCCTGTTGCCGATCACGGCCGAGCCGGGGGAGGTCGTCGCCGAGATCCGCCGGGCGAAGGAATCCGGGCTCGGGGCGCTGATGATCCCGGCCATGTGGGGCGACAAGGAGCCGTACCACGACCGGCGTTACGACCCCGTGTGGGCGGCGGCGGCCGAGGCGGGCATGCCGGTCGTCACGCACTCCGGCGCGGCGCCGCGCGACGAGTACGGCGACCATCTGGGCATCTACGTCAGCGAGGTGACGTGGTGGCCGGCCCGGCCGCTGTGGTTCATGCTGTGGTCCGGTGTCTTCGAGCGGCATCCCGGACTGCGGTTCGGTGTCGCGGAGTCGGGCTGCTGGTGGCTGCCGAACCTGCTGTGGTTCATGGACCGGCTGTACCTGGGCGCGCACGGCGGCAAGAAGCTCTCGCCGTTCGCCGAGCTCAAGCGGGCGCCCCACGAGTACCTCGACCGGCAGGTGTTCATCTGCGCGACCAACACCAAACGGCGCGAACTGGCGCAGCGTTACGAGATCGGCGTGGACAACATCCTGTGGGGCAGCGACTTCCCGCACCCGGAGGGCACCTGGCCGAAGACGGGGGAGTGGCTGCGGAAGACCTTCCACGACATCCCGGTGGGGGAGACGCGGCGGATGCTCGGGCAGTCGGCGGCCGAGGTGTTCGGCTTCGACACGGAGGCGCTGGCGCCGCTCGCCGAACGCATCGGCCCCACACCGGCCGACCTGGGACAGCCCGCCGACCAGGGCCCCGTGGAGGCCTCCTGGCGGCGCTCCCGTGAGACGGGCCGGCACTGGCTGACCGGTTTCGACTTCCCGTACGTGGGGGTGGGCGATGCGTGAGCCGGCGGACGAGCGCTACACGGTCATCTCGGCCGACTGTCATGCGGGTGCCGATCTCCTCGACTACAAGCCGTACTTGGAGAAGGAGCACCACGACGACTTCGACGCCTGGGCGGAGCACTACGTCAACCCGTACGAGGACCTGCTGGCCGACAGTGCGGACCGGAACTGGAACTCGGCGCGCAGGCTGGCCGAACTGGAGGCGGACGGCATCGTCGCCGAGGTCGTCTTCCCGAACACCATTCCGCCGTTCTTCCCCAGCGCCTCGCTGATGGCCCCCGCGCCCACGCGCGCGGAGTACGAACAGCGCTGGGCCGGACTGCGCGCGCACAACCGCTGGCTGGCCGAGTTCTGCGCCGACGCACCCGGCCGGCGCGCCGGGGTCGCGCAGATCCTGCTGAACGACGTGGACGAGGCCGTACGGGAGGTCCGCCGCACCCACGCGGCCGGACTGACGGGCGGTGTCCTGCTGCCGGGCACCCCTCCGGGCTGCGGACTCCCCGAGCTGTACTCGCAGGTGTACGACCCGCTGTGGGCGGTGTGCGAGGAGCTCGGCGTACCCGTCAACCACCACGGCGGTTCGGCGTCGCCGCCGCTGGGCGAAGAGCCCGCAGCGCGCGCGGTGTTCATGGTGGAGACCACCTGGTTCTCGCACCGCGCCCTGTGGCACCTGGTGTTCGGCGGCGCTTTCCGGCGCCACCCCGGGCTGCGGCTCGTCCTGACCGAACAGGGCTCGGGGTGGATTCCCGGCGTGCTGGAGATGCTGGACTACTACCACTCGCGGCTGGTCGCCGCCGCGTCGAAGGCGGGCACCGCGGAGTCCAAGTTCGGCGCGGGGCTCGCCGCTTCGATGGGCAAGGGGCCCAGCGAGGTGTGGCGCGACAACTGCTATGTGGGCGCCAGCTTCATGCGCCCGCACGAGGTGCCGCTGCGCGGCCGGATCGGCCTCGACAAGATCATGTGGGGCAGCGACTACCCGCACGACGAGGGCACCCACCCGTACTCGCGCGAGGGGCTGCGCATCGCGTACGCGGGGCTGCCGCGCGACGAGGTGGCGCAGCTGGTGGGCGGCAACGCGGCCCGGGTGTACGGCTTCGACCTGGACGCGCTCGCCCCGGTAGCGGCGCGCTGCGGGCCCACCGTCGCGGAGATCGCCGAACCCCTGGAGACGGTGCCCGCGGACGCGACCAGTCCGGCGTTCGCGCCGGAGGGCCGGGTGCGCGTGTGGTGAGGGGACGGTGAGCGGGCCGCGTACGGGGTGACGGGGCGGCGTACGGGGGAGGGGACCGGAGAATACCTCCCGGTAACAACCTCTGGTCCCCCAGCCGTTGCCGCTCTACCTTGTTGACATGCTGTCGAACCTGCCCGATGTCGTGCTCTGGTCGGTCCCCGCTTTCGTGCTGCTCACCGTCGTCGAAATGGTGAGCTACCGGATTCATCCGGACGAGGACGCGGCGGGCTACGAGACGAAGGACGCCGCCACCAGCATCACGATGGGGCTCGGCAGCCTCGTCTTCGACGCGCTGTGGAAGATACCGATCGTCGCGATCTACGCGGCCGTGTACGAACTGACGCCGCTGCGCGTGCCGGTGCTCTGGGCGACCCTGCCGCTGCTGCTGCTGGCGCAGGACTTCTTCTACTACTGGTCGCACCGTGGGCACCACGTGATCCGCATCCTGTGGGCGTGTCACGTGGTGCACCACTCCAGCCGGAAGTTCAACTTCACCACCGCGCTGCGCCAGCCCTGGACCACGTGGACCGTGTGGCCGTTCTACGTACCGATGATCGCGCTCGGGGTGCACCCCGCCGCCGTGGCGTTCTGCTCCTCCGTGAACCTCGTGTACCAGTTCTGGATCCACACGGAGAAGGTCGGGAAGCTGCCGCGGCCCTTCGAGTTCGTGTTCAACACGCCCTCGCACCACCGGGTCCACCACGCCTCGCAGGGCGGCTATCTGGACCGCAACTTCGGCGGCATCCTCATCGTCTGGGACCGGATGTTCCGCTCGTTCGTACCGGAGACCGAGCCGTGCGTCTTCGGACTGACGAAGAACATCGGCACCTTCAACCCGGTCCGGGTGGCGACGCACGAGTACGCCGCGATCGGCCGCGACCTGCGGGCGGCCCGCACCTGGCGGGAGCGGGCCGGGCGGGTCTTCCGCGGCCCCGGGTGGCAGCCGGAAGGGGCCGGACCGGCTGTGCGGTCCGGCCCCTCCGAAGCGGATCCCTCCGCCGGAACCACGGCTGCGGGCGGGCCTGTTCAGCAGCCCGCGAAGCCGCGGGTCACTTCGTGACGGCCGCCAGCGCGTCCACGAGGCCGCTGCCGTAGAAGTTGTTGTTCCCGGGCGAACCGGTGCAGGTGGCCGCGTACGTGCCCTTGCCGTCCGGGTCGTACTTCGCGGGGCACTTGACGTCCTGCGCCTGCGCCTTCAGGCGCCACGCGAGCTCCTGCGGGGTGACGTCCGGGTGCTTGCTCTTGATGAGCGCGGCGACACCGGCGACCTGCGGGCCGGCCATCGACGTGCCCTGCAGGTACGCGTACTCGCCGTCCGGCATCGTGGACAGCACGCCGCCGCTCTTGGCCGGCGGTTCCGGGGTCTGGTAGCGGGAGTCGCCACCGGGACCCGCGACATCGATCTGTCCCGTCCCGTAGTTGGAGTAGTACGACTTCAGGTTGTCCGCGGGGCCTGTCGCGGAGACCGAGGTCGTGCCGGGCAGCATGGTCGGCATGTCCGGGCACTCCGCCGGGTTCACGGTGCGCTCGACCGGGGTGGAGTCGTTCGGACTGGTGTCGTCCTTGATGCTCTTGGACGCCAGGTCGTGCGAGGAGTTGCCGGCCGAGGAGACGTGCGCCGTGCCCTTGCCCGTCGCGTACTTGACCGCCCGGGTCACCGCGTCGACGAGGGCGCCCTGGTCCTTGTCGGCCTTGCAGTTGTAGAGCCACGGGTCGATGTAATAGCTGTTGTTGGTGACCTCGATACCGTGGTCGGCGGCGAACATCATCGCGCACACGACGGCCTCGGTGTAGAAGAGGCTGGTGTCCTTCTCGCTCACCTTCAGCGAGGCGACCTTCACGCCGGGCGCCGCGCCGGCGATGCCGATGTCGTTGCGCGGGGCGGCGATGATGCCGGCGACGTGCGTGCCGTGGTAGTCGTTCGCCGGGTCGTACGGACGCCAGGCGCCGGGCGAGGTGTCGGCCTTGCCGCCGACGCAGCTGGCGGACTGCCCCGCCGCGAAGTTGGGCTTGAGGTCCGGGTGCGTGTCGTCCACGCCGGTGTCGATGACGCCGACCGTGACCTTCTTGCTGCCCTGGCTGATCTTGTGGGCCTTGTCGGCCTTGATGGCCCGCTTGTCCCACTGCAGGGACTCCAGCGGCTCCTCGGCCCCGGTCCCCTGCGCGGCTGCCGTCTTCGCGGCTGCCGCCTCGGCCTTCGCCGCGCTCACGTACTGCGGCTTGCCCACGTCCGTGGTGGCTGCTGCCTTCAGCGGGGCCGTACGGGTCGCGCCGGCCGAGCTGACGCCGTTCACCGCGCGTAGTTCATCGCCGAACTCCGGGTTCGTGGAGTGCGCGACGATGACGCCGATCTTCTTGTACGTGGTGACGACCGTGCCGTCGGCCTTCGATATCTCCTTCTTCACCCGCTCGACGGTGGCGGAGTCCGCCTTGGTGTTGACGACGTAGCTGAGCTTCTCGCCGGCCTGTGCGGCGGCCGAACCCTGCTCCGTACGCTGCGCGTTCGCGGTCCGGTCAGCGGTGTCCTGCGCGCTCGCGACAGCCGCGCCGCCCAGCCCGAGCGACGCGGTCAGCGCCAGCCCGAGAGGCAGCGCCAACGCCCGCCGGCGTCTGGAAGGTTGTGAATCCATGGGGTCTCCATGTCGTGTCGAAGTTGACCACAGCTCACGGAAGTTAGCGCCAAAGAGTGAAGAACAGCAATGGATTCCGTAAGAAAGGCCGAATACTTCGATCACACGTGGCAACTTCCGGTGCGTATCTCCTCCCCCGGAAGTTCGCAGGGAGTTACGACCCCTGTTGCGGTCAGGGTGAACGATCTACGATGCGCGCACTGTCGCATCCGTAAGACCAGCAAGTACCCCCACAGCAGCCCCAAACCCCCCTACACACACTTGTGTTGACTGGAGTCACAGTGGCCACCGCATCAGAGCACAGTAGGTCGAGTCCGGAGGACGGCCTGAACTACACGGAGGTGCAGCAGAGCGAAGAGTTCGCAGAACTCCGACGTGCTCACAGGTCGTTCGCCTTTCCGCTGACCATCGCCTTCATCATCTGGTACCTCCTGTACGTTCTGCTCTCGAACTACGCGGGCGGATTCATGGGCACCAAGATCGTCGGCAACATCAATGTCGCCTTCGTCTTCGGGATCGCCCAGTTCCTGACCACCTTCCTGATCGCCTGGTGGTACTCCGGGCACGCCGCGACGAAGCTCGACCCGAAGGCGCTGGCGATCAAAACCCGGCTGGAAGGCGAGATGCGGCACACCGGGAACAAGGACGGGGAGAAGGACGCATGAGCGCAGCGCACCAGATCGCCACGGCCCAGGGAGGGTTCGCCCCTCTCCAGCTCGCCGTCGACGACGCCACACAGCACCGCCCGTTGATCATCACCCTGTTCGCGCTCTTCGTCGTGGCCACCCTCGGCGTCACGGTGTGGGCCGGACGCCGCACGAAGAACGCCGCCGACTTCTACGCGGGCGGGCGGGAGTTCACCGGATTCCAGAACGGCCTCGCCATCTCCGGCGACTACATGTCCGCCGCCTCGTTCCTCGGCATCGCCGGCGCCATCGCGCTCTTCGGCTACGACGGCTTCCTCTACTCCATCGGCTTCCTCGTCGCCTGGCTGGTCGCCCTGCTGCTGGTCGCCGAGCCGCTGCGGAACTCCGGGCGCTACACGATGGGCGACGTCCTCGCGTTCCGGATGCGGCAGCGTCCCGTCCGTACGGCGGCCGGCGTGTCCACCATCGTCGTCTCGATCTTCTATCTGCTGGCCCAGATGGTCGGCGCGGGCGCGCTGGTCGCCCTGCTGCTCGGCATCACAGGAACGGTCGGCAAGAACCTCATCGTGGTGTTCGTCGGCATCGCGATGATCCTCTACGTGACGATCGGCGGAATGAAGGGCACCACCTGGGTGCAGATGATCAAGGCATGCCTGCTGATCGGTGGCACTCTGGTCATCACGTTCATGGTCTTCCAGAAATTCAACTTCAATCTGTCCTCGCTGCTCGGAGCGGCCGCGGAGAACAGCGGCAAGGGCGCCTCGTTCCTGGAGCCCGGCCTGAAGTACGGGAAGACCGCCACTTCGAAGATCGACTTCATCTCGCTCGGCATCGCGCTGGTGCTCGGCACGGCCGGACTGCCGCACATTCTGATCCGCTTCTACACGGTGCCCACCGCCAAGGCAGCCCGGAAGTCGGTGAACTGGGCGATCGGCATCATCGGCGTCTTCTACCTGATGACGATCGCGCTCGGCTTCGGCGCCGCCGCGCTGCTGTCGGAGAAGGAGATCATCGCCTCCGACAAGGCCGGCAACACCGCTGCGCCGCTGCTGGCGCAGGAGATCGGCGGCGGAGCCGACTCGACCGGAGGGGCGATCCTGCTCGCGATGATCTCGGCTGTCGCCTTCGCCACCATCCTCGCGGTGGTCGCGGGCCTCACGCTGGCCTCCTCCTCGTCGTTCGCGCACGACCTGTACGCCAACGTCATCCGCAAGGGGGAGGCGACGGAGAAGGAGGAGGTGTCCGCGGCGCGGATCTCCGCCGTCATCATCGGCGCGGTCGCCGTCGGACTGGGCATCTTCGCGGGCAATCTGAACGTGGCGGGACTCGTCGCGCTCGCGTTCGCCGTCGCCGCCTCGGCCAACCTGCCGACCATCCTCTACAGCCTGTTCTGGAAGCGGTTCACCACCCAGGGCGCGCTGTGGTCGATCTACGGCGGGCTGCTCTCCTCGGTGCTGCTGGTGTTCTTCTCGCCGGTCGTCACCAGCAAGCCGACGTCGATGTTCCCGGACGCCGACTTCGCGGTGTTCCCGCTGGAGAACCCCGGCCTGGTGTCGATCCCGCTCGGCTTCCTGCTGGGCTGGCTCGGTTCGCTGTTCTCCAAGGACGAGGGCGCCGGCGGCGAGAAGTACGCCGAGCTGGAGGTCCGCTCCCTGACCGGTACCGGAGCGCACTGATCCCGGCACTCTTCGCGCACACCCGAGAACGCGTCTGCCCGGCACCGCGCGGTGCCGGGCAGACGCGTACCGGCGCTCCGTACGGGGCGCTCCGGCGCGGGACGTACCCGCCCGTACCGTCCGCCGAAAATCAACGATCTGTTGAATGTCACAGGTCTCGCGTAGGCTGCGAACACTGAGGCAACCGTGGGAGGGCCGCCGGCATGCTGCTCGACACTTATGGCCGAAACGCCACCGACTTGCGCGTATCGCTGACCGATCGCTGCAATCTGCGCTGCACCTACTGCATGCCCGAAGAGGGACTCCAGTGGCTCGCCAAGCCGGAACTGCTGACCGATGACGAGATCGTCCGCCTCGTGGACATCGCCGTCACCCAACTCGGCGTGACCGAGGTCCGGTTCACCGGCGGCGAGCCGATGCTCCGCCCCGGCCTGACCGGCATCGTGGAGCGCTGCGCCGCGCTGGAGCCGCGCCCCCAGCTGTCGTTGACGACCAACGGCATCGGACTGGAGCGCACGGCGGGCGCGTTGCGCGACGCCGGGCTCGACAGGGTCAACGTCTCGCTCGACACTCTCAGCCCCGAGACCTTCCAGAAGATGACCCGCCGCAAGCGCCACGCCGACGTGCTGCGCGGCCTGGAGGCGGCCCGCACCGCGGGCCTCACCCCGGTCAAGGTCAACGCCGTGCTGATGCCGGGGCTCAACGACGACGAGGCACCCGACCTGCTGGGCTGGGCCGTCGAGGAGGGGTACGAGCTGCGGTTCATCGAGCAGATGCCGCTCGACGCGCAGCACGGCTGGCAGCGCGACGGAATGATCACCGCGGGCGACATCCTGGAGTCGCTGCGCACGCGCTTCACGCTCACCCCGGAGGGCGAGGAGAAGCGCGGCTCGGCGCCCGCAGAGCGCTGGCTCGTCGACGGCGGCCCGCACCGGGTCGGCGTGATCGCCTCGGTCACCCGCCCCTTCTGCCGTACGTGCGATCGCACCCGGCTCACCGCCGACGGACAGGTGCGCACCTGTCTGTTCGCGACGGAGGAGTCCGATCTGCGGGGCGCGCTGCGCGCCGGCGAGCCGGACGAGGAGATCGCGCGCCGGTGGAAGGTGGCGATGTGGGGCAAGAAGGCGGGCGCCGGCATCGACGACCCGTCGTTCGTCCAGCCCGACCGTCCGATGTCCGCCATCGGCGGGTGAGCGGCAGGGCCACTGTCGGGGGCTGACCGGGCGCGGGGCTCAGGCCCCGCCGTCCGTGCCGCCGCCGTCCTCGCGCCGCTGCCACTCCTCGAGGCCCGCGACCTCCTTCAGGAAGCCGCGCATGTCGAGGAACTTCGAGAGGTGCTCGCGGTGTTCGTCGCACGCGAGCCACGTCTTGCGGCGCTCGGGGGTGTGCAGCTTCGGGTTGTTCCAGGCCAGGACCCATACGGCGGGCGCGCGGCAGGCCTTGGCGGAGCAGATGGGGGCCTCGGGGCCCTCGGTCGGGGGGAACATCACGTCCCCATCCAACCACTCGCCGGGTTCCCCGGGAAAAGAAGCGGTCCGGGGGAACCCGGGAAAAAGAAACGACGCCGGGCAGCCACGGGGGGAGCCGCCCGGCGTCGGTCTATCGCTCCGACGGGGGATGCGGAGCGTTTTTGAAGTATGGCATGTGGGACCCTGCGCGGGGCACCGGATCCACAGGATTGATCTGAGCTTTTCTTGAGCTTTGCGATGCGGACCGGACCAATGAACCTGTCAACTGCGGTCTTCCTGCTGCTCGTTGGGCCCGCTGGTGCTCTCGCCCCGTATCGTGCCGGGCGGTTCCTCGCGCGGTTCCGGGACCGGTTCCGCGGTGCCCAGCATCGGGCGGGTGGGCCCGGCAACGAAGGTCTCCGGCAGTGAAGGGGCGTTCTCCCGGCCCGCGTTGGCGATGACCACCGCCACGTACGGCAGCAACGCGCCCAGTACCAGCGTCACGACGGCGAGCGGGCGGCTGACGTTCCACAGCACGACTGTCAGCACAACCGACACGGTACGGACCAGCATGGAGATCACGTAGCGCCGCTGCCTGCCGCGTACATCCTCGTCCAGCCCCTGCCGGGCTCCGGTGATCCGGAAGACCTCGGGACTGCGCTGCTTCCGCATCACGTTCCACCACCTGCTCACTGTGCCGGCCCCGCGCCGGCACACGAGGGATCCGGACACCTCCCACGTTACGCCGGGGCTGCGTCGCGTTCGAGACCGGGGCGCCGGACTCATGGGACGGGTACTGATACGCCGTCATACGTACGGCGCCGTACGCCGATGGGCCCGGTCGCCCTGGTCGCCCCGGTCATGCTCCGGGAGTCACCGCCCCCGGTCCCGGCTCACAGGCCGCGGATCTCCGCGATCTTCCGGCCGGCCTTCAGATACACGGTGCCCCGCACGCCGGCCGCGGCCAGCTTCTCGGTGACCACCTCGGTGAGCGGCCGCAGCGCCTCCTGCTCGGAGAGCACCAGCGACTGCTGCTCGCTGCCGTCCTCCGGCTCGACGACGAGGCGCAGCCCGTTCTGCTTCGCGACCCGGCGGGCCGCCGACGCGCTCGGCTGGAACTCCAGCACCTTCGCCAGGATCGCCGCGATGCCCTCGGCGCCGTGCTCGCCGGCATCGACCGTCGGCAGCGAATCGACGTCGGTGAAGGACTTCTTGGAGAACTGTGCGGTGAAGCCGGCCCGGGCCGCCATCGCCGCCTCCACGCCGTACAGCACCGTCACGACCTCGCCCGCGAGGACCTTCTTCAGGTCCATCGGGTGCAGGGACTTGGCCTCGATACGGGCCGACGCCTGGTCGATCTCGGCGTCCGTCCACTCCGTCCAGGCGCGCAGGTACGGCGCCATCAGCCGGTCCGGAATGGACATGATCTTGCCGAAGACGTCCTCGGCCGTGCTGTTCAGGCCGACGTAATTGCCCTTGGACTTGGACATCTTGGCGCCCGAGCCGTCGGTGCCCTCGATCAGCGGCATGGTGACCACGAGCTGCGGCTGCTGCGCGCGCAGCTCCATCAGCTTCCGGCCCATCTGGAGGTTGAGCAGCTGGTCGGAGCCGCCGATCTCGATGTCGCACTCCAGCGCGACGGAGTCCAGACCCTGCGCGATCGGGTACATCAGCTCCGACATGGTGATGCCCGAACCGTCCGAGAGCCGGTTGCGGAAGTCCTCGCGCTGCAGCAGCGACGAGGCCGGCACCTGCGCCAGCAGCTGGAGCAGCTGCGGGAAGGTGTACGGCGCCAGCCACTCGCTGTTGTGCCGGAAGTGGACCTGGTCGAAGTTGACGAACGGCCGCACCTGATCGCGGTAGCCGGCCAGATTGTTCGCGATGTCCTCGTCGGTCAGCGGCGGCCGCTCGGCCGTACGCCCCGACGGGTCACCGATCTTCGCGGTGAAGTCGCCGATGAGGAGCGTCACCTCGTGCCCCATCCGCTGGAAGCGGTTCAGCACGATGATCGGCACGGCATGGCCCAGGTGCACATCGGTCGCCGTCGGGTCGATGCCCAGCTTGATGTGCAGCCCGCGGCCCTGCCCCGTACGCTCCTCGATCCGCTCGGCCAGCTGCTCCTCGGAGGGCAGCAGGTCCACCGCGCGGGACGCGATGAGGGCGGCCTGGTCCTCGGCGGGAAGATCGGTCAGGTCCAGATAGCGCCGCGAGCCCGTCTCCGCGAGCAGCTGCTCGACGGTCTTGTCGGAGGAGAGGTCCTGCGCCAGCAGTTCGCTGGCGCGCTGCACGGAGTCGCCGAGGCGTGTCACGTATCTGTCCTGAGGATCGTCGACGGATGATGGCCGCCGTACGCGGCACAGCCCGGCTGTGCGGCAATACGGCCGGTGAAGAGTCTAAGCCGCGTGCACTCCGGCCCGGACAGCGCTCGGCCGGGGACCGGTTTCCGCGGAGAGTCCACAGGCCGCATCCGCAGGGAGTGCACAGGCTCCGTCTGTAGGGAGTGCACAGGATGGCGCGCGCCCCCCTGTCGTGGCCCGAGTCCCCGGCAGGCCCCCACAGCCGATAGTTTTCTCAACGGAACAGACGTCGGCCCGCAGCAGCGGAAACCAAGAAAGGGTGGTCCCACCTTGAGCCGCTCGGTACTCGTCACAGGAGGCAACCGCGGCATCGGCCTCGCCATCGCGCGTGCCTTCGTCGACGCAGGCGACAAGGTCGCCATCACCTGCCGCTCGGGAGAGCCCCCGCAGGAGCTCGCGGACAAGGGCGTTCTCGCGGTCAAGTGCGACATCACCGAGCCGGAGCAGGTGGAGCAGGCCTACAAGGAGATCGAGGAGAAGCACGGCGCGGTGGAGGTGCTCGTCGCCAACGCCGGCGTGACCCGCGACCAGCTGCTGCTCCGGATGTCCGAAGAGGACTTCAGCTCGGTTCTGGAGACCAACCTCACCGGCACCTTCCGCGTCGTGAAGCGCGCGACGAAGGGCATGCTCCGGGCGCGCAAGGGCCGGGTCGTTCTGATCTCGTCCGTCGTCGGGATGCTCGGCTCCGCCGGGCAGGCCAACTACGCGGCGTCCAAGGCCGGTCTGGTCGGCTTCGCCCGCTCGATCGCCCGCGAGCTGGGCTCCCGCAACATCACCTGCAACGTCGTGGCGCCCGGCTTCGTCGACACCGACATGACGCAGGCGCTGAGCGACGAGCAGCGCGAGGGCATCGTCTCGCAGGTGCCGCTGGGCCGTTACGCCCAGCCCGAGGAGGTCGCCTCCTCCGTCCGCTTCCTGGCTTCGGACGAGGCCGCGTACATCACAGGAGCCGTCGTACCCGTCGACGGCGGATTGGGCATGGGTCACTGAACTGATGAGTGGAATCCTCGCTGGAAAGCGCATCCTCGTCACCGGCGTGCTGACGGACGGCTCCATCGCCTTCCACGCCGCCAAGGTCGCGCAGGAGGAGGGCGCCGAGGTCATCCTGACCGGGTTCGGGCGGCTCTCCCTCGTGGAGCGGATCGCCAAGCGGCTCCCGAAGGAAGCCCCGGTCATCGAGCTGGACGTGACCAACCAGGAGCACCTGGACGGCCTGGCCGACAAGGTGCGCGAGCACTTCGGCGACGACGCGAGCCTGGACGGCGTCGTGCACTCCATCGCCTTCGGCCCGCAGGGCGCCTTCAACTTCCTGGAGGCGAGCTGGGAGGACGTCGGCACCGCGGTGCACGTCTCCGCGTACTCGCTGAAGTCGCTCACCATGGCCTGCAAGCCGCTGATGCCGCGCGGCGGTTCGGTCGTCGGGCTCACCTTCGACGCGCAGGTCGCCTGGCCGAAGTACGACTGGATGGGCGTCGCCAAGGCGGCCCTGGAGTCCACCAGCCGCTACCTCGCCCGTGACCTGGGCAAGGAGAACATCCGCTGCAACCTGGTCTCGGCAGGACCCATCAAGTCGATGGCCGCCAAGTCGATTCCGGGCTTCGAGGAGCTGGCCGACGTGTGGAACCACCGCGCGCCGATCGGCTGGGAGCTCACCGACCCGGACCCGGCCGGCCGCGGCATCGTCGGCCTGCTGTCGGACTTCTTCCCGAAGACCACGGGCGAGATCGTCCACGTGGACGGCGGCGTTCACATGATGGGCGCGTGACGCGCACGTAGTCGCACGGGTTTTCCGCTGCGTACGGGGCGGGTCCGGAACACTCCGGGCCCGCCCTTTCGTGTGACACTCCGCGCCGGCCGGCACCCGTATGCCGTGCCGCGGCGGCGCAGTGGGCTTCAGGCCGAGCAGCCGGCGCGTGTGCGCCTGTCAACCCCGCGTGCTGCTCCGGGAGTTGACCGCACGCGCCCCTGAGCGCCGGCCGCGCACCGTCAGTTCCGCGTGCCGTCCCGGTCGTCGAGCCCGCGTCCCCATTCCTGGGTGTACGAGATCGCTTCGCGCTCCGCCGTCGCCACGTCTCCCTCGCGGATGGCCTCGATGAGCCGCGCGTGGTCCATGTGGTCCTCCGGGTGCAGCTCCTCGCCGACGTCGGAGCGGAGGAAGTCCCGCATCACATCGCCGAGATCGGCGTACACGGCGGACAGCACCTCGTTGTGCGAGGCCGCGACGATGCCCATGTGCAGTGCGGCGTCCGCCTCCACGAAGCGGTCCACCTCGCGGGACTCCCACGCCGTCTCCCTGCGGTCCAGCAGCGCGTCGAGCTGTCCCATGTCCTGCTCGGTACGGCGGCGGGCCGCCAGCCGTGCCCCCGACGCCTCCAGCGCGGCGCGCAGCTCGGCGACGTCGCGCGGGTCGGCCTCCGCGAACCTGCGCTGCATCACACCGGCTAGCTCGCTGGTGGCGACCACGTACGTGCCGGAGCCCTGCCGGATGTCGAGCAGGCCGTTGTGCGCGAGGGCGCGTACCGCCTCGCGCACGGTGTTGCGCGCGACACCGAGCTGTTCGACGAGCTCCGGCTCGGTCGGGATGCGCGAGCCGACCGGCCACGCCCCGGACGTGATCTGCGTCCGCAGCGCGGAGATCACCTGGGCGGAGAGCGCGGCGCGCTGCGGTGAGAACCCCGGGGAAAACGCGGGGGAAGCAGAGGAAGCAGTCATGGCTCTCCCGGACAGTCACTGGTTTTTGCTGGTCAGAGCGTACGGGGTACGTGTTGGCCAACATTCATCCCATCATTCTATGATGGCGGCATGCCATTGACGGACGACGACCTGAAGAAGAACCGGACCGATTCCCGCGAGACGCCCGCATCCGGCGCCGGCAGCCGGGCCGACCGGCAGCAGGCCGTCAAACCCTGGGTGCTGCGTCTGGTCGTTGCCGGGCTCGTGCTCTCCGCGCTCAACCTCCGGCCCGCGATATCCGGGCTCGGCCCGCTCCTGAAGGAGGTCCAGAACGCGCTGGGCATGAGCGGCACCGTCGCGGGGCTGCTCACCTCCGTACCCCCGCTGTGCTTCGCCGTGTTCGGCGGCCTCGCGCCGCGCCTCGCCCGCCGGTTCGGGCCGGCCGCCGTGGTGCTCTGCGGCATGCTCGCCATCACCGCGGGCCTGGCGATCCGGCCGTTCACCGGCGGCACCGCCACCTTCCTCGCGGCCACCGCGCTCGCCCTCGCCGGCATCGCGGTCAGCAACGTGCTGATGCCCGTCGTGGTCAAGCACTGGTTCCCCGAGAAGGTCGGCACCATGACCGGCCTCTACTCGATGGCCCTGTCCCTGGGGACATCGCTGGCCGCGGCCGTCACCGTGCCCATGACCGAGGCGCTGGGCGGCAGTTGGCAGCTGGGCATCGGCGCCTGGGCCGTGCTCGGCATCGTCGCCGCCGCGCCGTGGGCCGGAGTCGTACGGGACCGCAGCGCCCGCCCCGAACCGCGCGCCGCCGAGGAGGCGGTGCCCGAGGAGACCGAGGCGGCGGAACGCGTCGAGGAGGCCCGCACCGCCGGGCAGCCGCACGCGGCGGCACAGGACGCGCCGCTGCGGATCGCCAAGTCGCCGACCGCGTGGGCGCTGGCCGTGTTCTTCGGGCTCCAGGCCTCCACCGCGTACATCATCATGGGCTGGTTCCCGCAGATCCTCCGGGACGCCGGGGTCTCCGCCTCCGCCGCCGGCGTGATGCTCGCCGTCACCATGGGCGTAGGCGTACCGCTGTCGTTCGTGCTGCCGAAGGTCGCCGCGCGGATGCGGCACCAGGGCCCGCTGGTGGTCCTGCTCGCCGTGTGCGGGCTGCTCGCGTACGTCGGACTGTGGCTGGCCCCCGCCGCCGGCGCGTGGGTGTGGGCGCTGATCCTGGGCATCTCCAACTGCGCCTTCCCGCTGGCCCTCACCATGATCGGGCTGCGTGCCCGGTCGGGCCCCGGCGTGGCCAAGCTGTCCGCCTTCGCGCAGAGCACCGGCTACCTGATCTCCATCCCGGGCCCGCTGCTGGTCGGCGCGCTGCACGACGCCAGCGGCGGCTGGCACGCGTCGCTCGTGCTCATGGGCGGCCTGCTGCTCGCGCAGATCGTGGCCGGCGTGCTGGCAGGGCGGGACCGGGTCATCGAGGACGGACGCTGAGTGCGAGACTGACGGACATGCCAGTCCTCGAACCGAACCCGCAGAACAGCCAGAAGAAGCTGCTCCTGGTCTTCGCCGCCATCCTCGGCATCCTCGTCGTCATCGGCGTGGTCGCCAGTATCGCGGCGCCCTGACCCTCCGGGGTGGGGCTTGCCCCCCTGTCCCCTAGGGGGTCAGGTTCAGGGGTTTCTGGGTGGGTCACCGGATGGGGAAGACACCGCCGGTTCCGTACGTTCTGAGAACACAGCGAACGGCAGCGTTCGACGGCGTTCGGAACGACGGAGGTGAGCCCCATGACGGTCCCCGTGCACACCGCAGCGGGCAGGGACGGCAGCACCCGGCTGCCGTGGTGGGCGCTCCTGCTTCCCGCCGTCGCCTTCGTGCTGCTGCTGGCCCTGATAGCCGGCGGTGACGGCGCGAGTGCCGCCGAGGGCGGCCGGGCCGCCGGACAGTCGGTGCAGGAGGTCCCCGCGGCGGTGCCGCTGGTGCTCGAAGAGCTGTGGGCGAAGGCGGAGACCGCGCTGCTCGGCTGATGTCACCCGTGGCGGGGACCAATCCCAACACCCTGCGCCGGGCAGTGCGTTTCATGCGAAGCTGGGGAGCATGAGCGTCGATGTGCCCCGCAGTATCGTCCTTCTCCGACACGCCAAGGCCGACTGGCCCGAGGTCGACGACCACGAGCGACCTCTCGCGGACCGAGGCCGCAAGGATGCCCCGTCCGTCGGCGACTGGCTCTCCTCGCGCGGTCTCACTCCGGGTCTGGCTCTCTGCTCGACCGCGGTCCGCACCCGCGAAACCTGGAAGCTCGTCGTGCCCCAACTCCCGCAGCGTCCCCGGACGGTGTACGAGGAGCGGCTCTACGACGCCTCGCCCGGCGAGATCATCGCGGTGATCAACGAGACGCCGGACGAGGTCCAGGACCTCCTCGTGGTCGGACACAACCCGGGCATCCAGGGAGCGGCCGAGGTGCTGACGGGCGAGTCCGAGGACGACCACCTGGAGCGGATGAACCGCATCGGTTTCCCCACGGCGGCGCTCGCCGTGCTCCGCTTCCACGGCGGCTGGAAGTCCGTCGAGCCCGGCAAGGGCACTCTGACCGACTACTGGGCGCCGCACGAGTAGAGCGCGTGCGCGGCCCGGCCCGGCCCCTGCCGCCCCGGCGGCGGCAGGGCGCCGCACCCCTCGCGTACGGCCGCGATCCCGCCCCCGTCACGCACACGCGCGGCGCAGTGCCTCCGCGGTCAAGGAGCCCTCGGCGTCCAGCAGTTGACGCGGCGTCCCCTCGAAGACGATCCGGCCGCCCTGTTTGCCGCCGTCCGGCCCGAGGTCGATGATCCGGTCGGCCTGCTTGATCACGTCGAGGTTGTGCTCGATGACGACGACGGTGTTGCCCGCGTCCACCAGCCTGTGCAGCAGTGCGGTCAGCCCCTCGACATCCGCCATGTGCAGTCCTGTTGTGGGCTCGTCCAGTACGTAGAGCCCGCCCGTCCTGTGCAGCCGGGTGGCGAGCTTCAGCCGCTGGAGCTCGCCACCCGACAGGGAGCTCAGCTCCTGGCCCAGAGCCAGATAGTCCAGCCCCGTCTCGGCGAGCGCGTCCAGCTTGCGGCGCAGCGCCCGTACGTCGCCGCTGTCCGCCTCCGTGGCGAAGAAGGCGACGGCCTCCTCGGCGGTCAAGTCCAGTACGTCCGCGATGGACTTGCCGCGTACGGTCCGGGCCAGCACCTCAGCGGTGAAGCGCCGGCCGCCGCACGCCTGGCAGCGGGTGGTGACCGGGTCCATGTACGCCAGGTCGGTGTGGATCACGCCGCGGCCGCGGCATTCCCCGCACGCGCCACGGGAGTTGAAGCTGAACAGCGCCGCTTCGCTGCCGGTCTCCGCGGCGAAGATCCGCCGGATGGTGTCCATGACGCCCAGGTACGTCGCCGGGTTCGACCGCGGCGAGGCGGCGATGCCCGACTGGTCCGCCACGATCGCCTCCCGCGGCCCCGCCCCGTCACCGCTGCCGACACCGTCGCCCCGCCCACCACTCGTACCGGCGTCCGTGCCGTCCGCCCCGCCGCCCCCGCGCTCGTACGCCCGCACCAACTCCCGTACCAGCGTGCTCTTTCCCGAGCCCGCGACCCCCGTCACCACCGTGAGCACCCCGGCAGGGAAGTCGACCGTCACGTCGCGCAGGTTGTGCCGCCGCGCCCCGGTGACCCGTACGCTGCCCGAGGGCTGGCGTACGTCCTCCCGCACGGGTGCCTCGTTCCGCAGGCAGCGCCCCGTCACGGTGTCCGCCGCGGCGAGCCCCGCCACGGTGCCCTGGAACACGACCTCCCCGCCGTGCGCCCCGGCCCCGGGCCCCAGGTCCACGACGTGATCGGCCATGGCGATGACGTCCTTGTCGTGCTCGACGATCAGCACGGTGTTCCCCTGGTCGCGCAACTGCCGCAGCAGCGTGCCCAGTCGGTGCACATCGTGCGGATGCAGCCCGATGCTGGGCTCGTCGAAGACGTACGTCATGCCCGTGAGGCTGCTGCCCAGGTGCCGTACGGTCTTCAGCCGCTGCGCCTCGCCGCCCGACAGCGTCGACGTCTCCCGGTCCAGGCTCAGATAGCCGAGCCCGACGGCGGCCACCCGCTCCAGCGCCGTGGCCGCGGCCGCCGCGATCGGCCGGCCCACGGGGTCGTCGATGCCCCGCAGCACCTCCAGCAGGTCACCCGCCTCCATCGCCGACATGTCCGCGATGCTCCGGCCGGCCACCCGGGTCGCCAGTGCCGCCACGTTCAGCCGCGCCCCGCCGCAGTCCGGGCACACGCCCTCGGTGACGAAGCGCTGCACGGCCTCCCGGTTCCGCTCGCTCAGCGACGACAGGTCGCGCTTGAGGTAGAGCCGCGTGAACCGTTCGGCCAGCCCCTCGTACGTGTTCCGGTACGTGCCGTGCCGGCCCTCCCGCGGGACTGTGAGCCCCTTGCCGTGCACCAGCAGGTGCCACTCCTCGTCGCTGAAGTCCCGCAGCGGCCGGTCCGGGTCGAACAGCCCCGACTGCGCGTACAGCTGCCACACCCATGTGCCCTTCGACCAGAGGGGGAAGCGGATGGCGCCCTCGTTCAGCGTGCGCGAGGTGTCCAGCAGCGCGTCCAGGTCGAGGGTGACGGCCTTGCCCAGCCCGTCGCAGCCGGGGCACATGCCCAGCGGGTCGTTGAAGGAGTAGACGGTGGCCTCGCCGGCGCCCGGCGTGCCGCAGCGGGAGAACAGCACGCGCAGCACCGAGTGGATGTCCGTCATCGTGCCGACCGTGGAGCGGGCGTTGCCGCTGATCCGGCGCTGGTCGACGACGACGGCGGGGGACAGGCCGGCCATCGAATCGGCGCGCGGGCGCTCGTACTTGGGCAGCCGGTTGCGGACGAACCACGTGAACGTCTCGTTCAGCTGCCGCTGCGACTCGACGGCGATCGTGTCGAAGACCACCGAGGACTTCCCGGACCCGGAGACGCCGGTGAAAACGGTGATGCGGTTCCAGGGGACGGTGAGGGAGACGTCCTTGAGGTTGTGCTCGCGTGCGCCGGTGATCCGGATGCCGCCGTCGCTGCCGGTTCCTGTGCCCGTGTGGCTGTCCATACGGCGCACGCTAGAGCGCAATGCGGCCGGAACCTGTCCGCATTCGACGGCAGACTGGACGCATGACAGAGCGACCGGCACCCGCCCCGTCCCGCATGCTGCGTCTGCTGTCCCTCCTGCAGACCGGCCGCGAATGGACGGGCCACGAGCTGGCGGCGCGGCTGGAGGTGAGCGCCCGCACCGTACGCCGCGACGTCGGCCGGCTGCGGGAGCTCGGCTATCCCGTCGACGCGACGCTCGGCGCCGTGGGCGGCTACCGGCTCGCCGCCGGCACCGCCATGCCCCCGCTGCTGCTGGACGACGAGGAGGCGGTGGCCGTCGCGGTCAGCCTGCGTACGGCGGCCGGCGGCGCGGTGTCCCTCGCGGGCGCCGAGGAAACCTCCGTACGGGCGCTCGCGAAGCTGGAGCAGGTGCTGCCGTCCCGGCTGCGGAACCGGGTACGGGCCCTGCAGGAGGCGACCGTCCCGCTCACCGGAGTCGGCGCGGGACAGCGCCGGTTCGGGCTGCCGCCCGTCGGCGCGCTCGCCGACCCCACCACCCTGTCGGTGCTGGCCGCCGCCTGCCGCCGCGGCGAACGGGTGCGCTTCGGGTACCGCGCGAAGGACGGCACCGCCACGCGCCGGCACGTGGAGCCGCACCGCCTCGTGAGCGCCGACCGGCGGTGGTATCTGGTCGCCTACGACACGGAGCGCGCCGACTGGCGCAGCTTCCGCGTGGACCGGATCGAGGACACCCCGCACGCCACCGGCGTACGGGTGCCCGCGCGGGAACTGCCCGCGGGGGACGCCGCCGTCTACGTGGCCGAGTCCATCACCAGCCACCGTGCGCGCTGGAGCGCCCTGGTGACGCTGTACGTGCCGGCGGCCGAGGCCGAGCGGATCCTGCCGCCGGGCACCGGCGACGTGGAACCGCTCGACGACACGTCCTGCCTGCTGCGCACCGGCAGCGACGCGCTCGACTGGCTGGCCGTACGGATCGCGCTCCTCGGCGTCGAGTTCGAGATCCGGGAACCGGCCGAACTGCGCGACTGGCTGCGCGAGTTCGGCGCCCGTGTCACACGGTCTGCGGACCGGCCTCCGCGTGCGGAACCGCCGGCTGATCCGCCTGATCCGCCTCCACCGCGTTGAGCAGCGGCGTCTCGACCGAGCTGAGGTCGCCGTCGGCGGCCTCGACCTCTTCCCGCGTGATGCCCAGCAGATAGAGCACCGTGTCCAGGAAGGGCACGTTGACCGCCGTGTGCGCGGCCTCCCGTACGACGGGCTTGGCGTTGAACGCGACGCCCAGACCCGCCGCGTTGAGCATGTCCAGGTCGTTCGCGCCGTCACCGATGGCGACGGTCTGCTCCAGCGGCACCCCGGCCTGCTCGGCGAACCGGCGCAGCAGCCGGGCCTTGCCCTCCCGGTCGACGATCTCGCCGGTGACCCGCCCGGTGAACTTGCCGTCCTTCACCTCAAGGGTGTTGGCCTGCGCGAAGTCCAGGCCCAGCTCCTCCTGGAGCGCGTCGGTGACCTGCGTGAAGCCGCCCGAGACGACGCCGACCTGATAGCCGAGCCGCTTCAGGGTGCGGACCAGGGTGCGCGCGCCCGGCGTGAGCCGGACCTCCTCGCGCACCTTGTGCACCACGGACTCGTCGAGCCCGGCCAGCAGTTCCACGCGGGCGTGCAGCGACTGCTCGAAGTCCAGCTCGCCCCGCATGGCGCGGGCCGTGACCTCGGCGACCTGCTCCTCGCACCCGGCGTGCGCGGCGAAGAGCTCGATCACCTCGTCCTGGATGAGGGTGGAGTCGACGTCCATCACGACCAGCCGCTGCGCCCTGCGCTGCAGTCCGGACGCGACGACCGCGACGTCGACACCGTGCCGCGCCGCCTCCATGGCGAGCGCGGTGCGCAGCTCGGGCGTGTCCGTGCCGGACACGTCGAACTCGACGGCGATCACGGGGTACTTGGCGAGCCGGAAGATCCGGTCGATGTTGCCGCCCGTGGAGGTGATGGAGGCCGCTATGGCGGCGGTCGACTCGGCGGTGAGGGGGTGGCCGAGCACGGTCACGTGCGAACGGCCGGTGCCGCGCGGGCGGTTGTCGCCCGTGCCCGAGATGATCTCGGCCTCCATGTGCATGGACTCGGCCCAGCTGTGCACGGTGGCCCGCAGCTCGCCTTCCGTGGCGCTGCCGGAGTCCGGTGCGGTGACCAGGGCACAGAGGGTGATGCGGCCGCGGGTGACGAGCTGCTCGATGTCGACGACCTCGACGGCGAAGGCGGCGAGGGTGTCGAAGAGGCCGGCGGTGATGCCGGGCCTGTCCTTGCCGAAGATCTTGACGAGGAGGGTGGGTGTATCGGCGTACGAGGGCGATGTGGCCAGCGAAGTGGTCATGGTGCTCTTACGGTAGCGGCTGCGGGGCGCACGTCGTGCCCGGGGGCGCCCCTTAAGGGGTTCCGCCCCTGGTCAGCGCCCCGGTCAGAGGGCGCCGACCCGCTCGGCCCGCTGGTGACGCGCCCCTCGTACGGCCTCGTACGGCCCTGGTCAGCGGGGCCTGCGCCGGTCCCGGCCGCCGTGCTCCGGGTTCTGCGGGCCGGGCGGCGCACCCGGCGGCGGACCCGGTGGCCGCGGCTCGCCGCGGCGCGGGCGCGGGAGGGGGTCGCCCGCGACCGTGGGCGCCGCATGCGGCCCGCCAGGACCCCCGGGACCCTGGCCTCCGGGACCCGGACCCCCAGGACCTTGGCCCCCGGGCCCCTGCCCGCCGGAACCCGGACTCCCGGAGCCCGGCCCGTACCCGTACGGGTCCTGCCCGTGCGAGCCCTGCTTGTACGGGTTCGGCTCCTCCGGGGAGGGGCGCGGGGGCGCCTGGTACGGGCCGGGCTCGTACGCGGTGTCGGGGTACGCGCGCCCGCTGTCGTACGTACCGTCCGCTCCGCGCTCTCCCGTCGCGAGGGGCGCCGCGCGCCGTCCCGCCGCTCCCGTCGCACAGGCCAGCAGCCCGCCGACCAGCCCCGCCGCCGCGCCCCACAGCAGCCCGAGGCCCGCCGCGCCCGCGGCGCTGCCGTGCAGCTCGACGCCGGCACCGACCGCGTCGATGCCCATCACGGACAGCCCCGCGTCGGCCGACACCCCGGTCAGCGCGACCAGCAGCGGCAGCGCCACGCCGGTCGCCAGGCCGAGCCACAGGGCGCAGCGGAGCGCGAAGCGGCCGGCGCCCGCGCCGCGGCGCGGTGTCCGCGCGGCCGTGAGGATCCCGGCCGTCAGCAGCATCAGGCCCACGGCCACCGGCAGCAGCCACACCCGGGAGTCCAGCGCGGCCAGTTCGGACACGCCGAGGCTCTTCTCGCCCCCGCCGCCGAGGAGTTCGCCGAAGGGGTCGGGCAGCAGCCCGCCCAGCTCGCCCGTCACCGAGCCGCGCCAGCCCACCAGCAGCCCCAGCGGCACCGCCAGCCAGGCCCCGTTGGGCGCGCCGAGCAGCGCGCCGCCCGCCACGCGTTCCGGGTCGCCGCCCGCCAGCGCCCCGTACACCGCGGCGGCGAGGCCGGCGGCGACCGCGGTGAGCAGCATCGCCACCAGCGCCGAGGCGGCCGGGCGCAGCCCGCGGTGCAGTACGTCCCCGAACCGGCCGGGCGGCAGCGGCGTGCGCCGCGAGACGGCCAGCGCGATGAGCAGTACGACGAGCGCGAACAGCGCGCCGGCCACGAGCGTGGGCGCGGCCTCCACGCGGAAGCCGACTTCCACTTTGGCGTCCGCGAACTGGTCGGCACGGTCGAGGAGTCCGCCGCCGAGGTCGCCGAGGCCGTCCCCGAACTGGTCCCGCAGCGCGTCCTCCGCGCCGCCTGTCGCCCGGTCCAGGCCGAGCGAGTCGCCGTTGATGGTCACGGTGGAGCTGCCCGCCCAGGCGAGTCCGCCCAGTGCGGCCGTGTAGAGCGCAGTCACCGTGCCGACGCGGGCGGCGAGTTCGGCCGCTGTCGGCACGCCGCCCGCAGCGCGCAGCGACCGCAGAAAGACGTACGCCAGCAGCAGCGCGCCCACGAGGGAGACGCCCAGCGGGACGATGTCGATGGCCGCCTGGGCCTTCGCGCCCTCCAGGCCGAAGATCTCCACATCGCCCGCGGGCACCACCTTCCCGCCCACCGCGAGCGCGACGGCCGCGGCGGTGAGCGGACCCAGCCGGCCCGCCGCGTCGGCGCCGAGAAGGTGCAGGCCGAGCGCTGCCACGCCCGCCATGCCGAGGAGAGACCAGCTGACCGCCGCGACGGAGGAGAGGAGCACTCCGCCCGCCCGCGAAGGCCGCCTCTGCTGTCGGTCGTCGACCATCCCGGGCCCCCCGATCCGTGCCGGTTGTCCGCATGATTCATGATCCATGCGGATCCGGGTGAGGTTTCCACTCTCCGAGTCCCTTTGATGCGAGTCAACGGGACCGGGGTGCGCATTCGGAGAGGTCATTGCGCGGCCCGGCTATCTGTCGGGCCGCCGAGCCTGGAATAGTTCCCCACGATGTTCGCCATCCCTAGACTCCCTCCCCTGGAGGGGGTTGCTCGGGGGACAACTTTGTGGGGCATGGAGTGCCGGAACTCGTACTGGAATTGAACGGACAGACCTGGACGCTCGATCCGTCCCGGTCCTACACCCTTGGGCGGAATCCCCAGGGAGACATGGTCATCGAGGACGCCAGGGTTTCCTGGCGGCACGCCACCGTCCGCTGGGGCGGGCGGAGTTGGGTCATCGAGGACCACGGCAGCACGAACGGCACGTACGTGCGGGGGCAGCGCGTCCAGCAGATGGAGCTGGCCCCGGGCATGAGCGTGCACTTGGGCAACGCGACCGACGGCCCGCAGCTGAGCCTCACCGCGACGGGCGCCGCGGCGGCCCCGGCGGCGGTCGCACCCGAGGGGCAGCAGGGACAGGCCGTACAGGCGCCGCCGCAGCAGTACCCGGGCGCCGGTGCGCCGGGCGGCGCCGGCTGGGCGCAGCAGCCCCCGGCCGGCCCCCACCACCAGCCGCCGCAGCAGCAGGGCTGGCAGCAGCCCCAACAGCAGCCCCAACAGCCCCCGCAGGCGCACGGCGTGCCGCCGCAGGGCGGCCGGCCCGACCCGTACGGGCACGGGCAGCAGGGCGGGGACCGCAGCCCCACCACGTTCCACCAGCTGGCCCTCGGCCGCGTGATGCGCATCGGCCGTGCCCTGGAGAACGAGCTGGTCGTCTCCGACCTCCAGGTCTCCCGGCACCACGCGGAATTCCGTTCCTCGCCCGACGGCCGCTTCGAGATTCACGATCTGGGCAGCCACAACGGCACCTATGTGAACGGTGTCGCGGTGCCCAAGTCCGGTTCCGCCGTCATCACTCCGCAGGACACCATCGGCGTCGGACACTCCACATTCCGCGTCGTCGGCGACCGGCTGGAGGAGTTCGTCGACACCGGCGATGTCTCCTTCTCGGCCCGCCATCTGACGGTGAAGGTCGACAACGGGAAGGTCATTCTCAACAACGTGACCTTCGGCGTTCCGGAGAAGTCGCTGATCGGTGTGATCGGACCGTCCGGTTCCGGAAAGTCGACACTTCTGCGCGCGCTCACCGGCTACCGCCCCGCGGACGTCGGCGAAGTCCTGTACGACAACCGGAATCTGTACCAGCATTTCGCCGAACTCCGGCACCGTATCGGCCTGGTGCCGCAGGACGACATCCTGCACAAGGAGCTGAAGGTGCGCACCGCGCTGCGGTACGCGGCCCGGCTCCGGTTCCCCGGCGACGTCGCCGAGGCCGAGCGCAACGCGCGCGTGGAGGAAGTGCTCGCCGAGCTCAAGCTCGACATCCACGCGGACAAGAAGGTCACCTCGCTCTCCGGCGGCCAGCGCAAGCGCGTCTCGGTCGCCCTGGAGCTGCTGACCAAGCCGTCGCTGATCTTCCTGGACGAGCCCACCTCGGGCCTCGACCCGGGCATGGACCGCGACGTCATGCAGCTGCTCCGCGGCCTCGCCGACGACGGCCGTACGGTGCTCGTCGTCACCCACTCGGTGGCCGAACTCCAGCTGTGCGACAAGCTGCTGGTGATGGCGCCGGGCGGCGGCGTGGCCTACTTCGGCCCGCCGGAGGAGGCGCTCAACTTCTTCGGGTACGACACCTGGGCGGATGTCTTCTCGGCCTTCGAGAACTACCGCGACTACGACTGGATGGGCCGCTGGCAGGGTTCGCAGCACTACCAGCTGTACGCGGCCGACCTGGACTCCGTCGCCCCGGAGGCGCAGCAGGCGCCGCCCCCGCCGGCCCGCGCGCAGAAGCCGCAGAGCTGGGGCTCGCAGTTCTTCACCCTCGTCGGGCGCTATACGAACGTCATCGCGTCCGACCGGGGCTTCATGATGCTGATGCTGTTGCTGCCGGCGATCCTCGGCGTGGTCAGTACGGTCATCCCGTCCGACTTCGGCCTGCAGAAGAACCCGTCGCCCAAGGCGTTCAACCAGGACGGGGGCACCATCCTGCTGATCCTCGCGGTCGGCATGTGCTTCTCCGGCGCGGCCAACTCCGTACGTGAGCTGATCAAGGAACGGGTCATCTACGAACGCGAACGGGCCACGGGCCTCTCGCGCTCCGCGTATCTGATGTCGAAGGTCTTCGTCCTCGGCATCATCACCGCCATCCAGGGCGTCATCATCACGGCCATCGGCCTGTTCCCCCGCGAACTGCCCGCCGAGGGCAACGTGTTGCCGGTGCCGGCCGAGATCTGCATCGGTGTCATCGCGCTCGGCTTCAGCTCGATGATGTTCGGCCTCGTGATCTCCTCGCTGGTGAAGACCGCCGAGAAGACCATGCCGCTGCTGGTGATGTTCGCGATCGTCCAGGTCGTCTTCACCGGCGTGCTGTTCAAGATCTTCGGTTCGCCGGGCATCGAACAGGTCGCCTGGCTGATGCCGTCCCGCTGGGCGATCGGAGCGATGGGCTCCACCATCGACCTCGCGCACGTCATGGCCCCCTGGGATCCCAAGAAGCCGAACGATCTCGACCCGCTGTGGGAGCACTCCGTCGGCGTCTGGGCGCTCGACCTGGGCATCCTGATCGTCATCGGTGTCATCTGCGGCATCGTCGTGGCGCGGCTGCTGCGCCGTCACGAGCCGGAGGTCATGCGCAAGTGACGCACTGACCGGCCGTACGCACCGGGCCGGACGTACGCGCCGGCCGGCCGTACGCGAGAGGGCGGCACCCCGCGATGGGGTGCCGCCCTCTTACGTGTGGGCCTTACATGTGGCTCCGGCCGTACGCGTGTGTCCGCCGGGGCCCGAACAGGCTGTGGCTCAGTACCAGTTGTTGGCCTGCCAGAAGGACCAGGCGCCGCACGGGCTGCCGTACCGGTCCTTCATGTAGCCGAGGCCCCACTTGATCTGCGTGGCCGGGTTGTTCTGCCAGTTGGGGCCCGCGGAGGCCATCTTGGAACCGGGCAGCGCCTGGAGCAGCCCGTACGCCCCGCTCGGATTCTGCGCGTGCACGTCCCACCCGCTCTCTCGCTCGACGATGTTGGAGAAGCACTGGAACTGCTGCTCGTCGCCGATCATCTGCTGCGCGATCTGCTTCGGCGACCCGCTCGGCGCGGAGGAACGCTGCGCGGAGCGGCTCGCGGCCTGCTTCTGCTCGCGCTCCTTCGCGGCCTGTTCCTTCGCGGCCTTCTCCTGGGCGGCCTGCTCGGCCTTCCGCTGCTTCTCCGCCTTCTCCGCGGCGGCCTTGCGGGCGGCCTCGGCGCGCTTCCGCTCCTCGGCCTTCTTCTTCGCCGCCGCCTTCTCGGCGGCCTTGGCCTCAGCCTGCGCCCGGTCGTCGGCGTGCGTGGTCTGCGCGTCGATGCTCACCTTCTGGGAGGAGGGAGCGTTGACGGCGTCCTGCCATGCGACGGGCTGGGCCTGGATGTCGGAGCCTGCCGTCTTGACGTCGCCGTTGTCACCGCCGGTGGCGGATACGCCGAAGGCCAGCGCGGTGGCGCCGACTGCGGCCACGCCGGTCGCGGCGGTGACCTTCTGCAGCCGGGTCAGGCGGCCCTGGCGGCGGTGAGAAGTGGGGACGGACATGTGTGAGTGGACCTCTCGATAGCGGACCAACAGGCATGGCCCCTGCGGCGGCAGACATTGTTAGCGGCACGTGAGACAAGGGGCAAAGGTCCCCTCTACTATTGACGCTAGTAACAAGTGTCCGAATGGCCCCTGTGTGCACCCCATGGACCAACTAGGTCCCCTCGTAAGTGATGTACGTCCTATGTGCGGCCTCACACTCTCCGGCCCTTACGGGGCCCCGTCGCAGGACCTAGGCCCCGCGGACCGGGACCCACCGGCGCGGGCCCGATCCCCGCCGTGCGCCCCGCGAGTACGGTGAGCCGCATGCTTCCCCGCTCCGGAATCGCCGCCGTCAGCGCCGCGTTGCTGGCCATGAACCGGCAGCTCGAAGTGCGCGACGTACTGCAGACGATCGTCGCCTCCGCGCGCGAACTGCTCGACGCCGAGTACGCGGCGCTCGGCGTCCCCGACGACCACGGAGGCTTCGCACAGTTCGTCGTGGACGGGGTGACCGAGGAGCAGTGGAAGGCCATCGGCCCGCTGCCCCGCCAGCACGGCATCCTCGCCGCGATGCTGCACGACGCCACCCCGCAGCGCCTCGGCGACGTCCGTACGGACCCGCGCTTCGAGGGCTGGCCCAAGGCGCACCCCGAGATGTCCGACTTCCTCGGCATGCCCATCGCCGACGGCGAAGAGGTGCTCGGTGCCCTGTTTCTCGCCAATAAACGCTGTACGGCGGCCCCTTCGCAGGACGGGCCACAGTCCGGAGAGAAGCCGTGCGCGTTCACCGAGGAGGACCAGGAGCTGCTGGGCCTCCTCGCCCAGCACGCCGCCATCGCCCTCACCAACGCGCGTCTGTACGAACGCAGCCGCGAACTCACCATCGCCGGCGAACGGGCGCGCATCGGGCACGAACTGCACGACGCCGTGGCGCAGAAACTGTTCTCGCTGCGGCTCACCGCACAGGCCGCCACCGCGCTCGTCGACCGCGATCCGGCCCGCGCCAAGGACGAACTGCACGAGATCGCCCGGCTGTCGGCGGAGGCCGCGGACGAACTGCGCGCCGCCGTCGTCGAATTGCGGCCCGCGGCCCTGGACGAGGACGGCCTCGTGGCCACCCTGCGCACGCAGGCCCAGGTCCTCGACCGGGCACACACCGCCACGGTGACTTTCGAGTGCGACGGCGTACGGGCCCTGCCCGCCGCACAGGAGGAAGCCCTGCTCCGCGTCGCGCAGGAGGCACTGCACAACGCCCTGCGGCACTCGGACTGTTCGCAGGTCGACGTCACCCTCGTACGCCGTGGCACCGGCGCCCGGCTGCGGGTGGCCGACGACGGGCACGGCTTCGACCCGCACGCCGTGCGCCGCGAGGGCCGTCACCTCGGCCTCGCGTCCATGCGGGACCGCGCGTGCGGCGTCGGCGGCACGCTGACCGTGGAATCGGAGCCCGGCAAGGGCACCGCGATCGAGATGGAGGTGCCCGGTGGCTGACCGGATCCGCGTACTGCTCGTCGACGACCACCAGGTCGTACGGCGCGGACTGCGCACCTTTCTCGAAGTCCAGGAGGACATCGAGGTGGCGGGCGAGGCGGCCGACGGTGACGAGGGTGTCGCCCGCGCCGCCGAACTCCTCCCGGACGTCGTCCTGATGGACGTCAAGATGCCCGGCACCGACGGCATCGAGGCCCTGCGCCTGCTGCGCGAACAGGGCAGCAAGGCACGGGTGCTGATCGTCACCAGTTTCACCGAACAGCGCACTGTCGTCCCCGCGTTGCGCGCGGGAGCGGCCGGCTACGTCTACAAGGACATCGACCCGGACGCGCTCGCCGACGCCATCCGCTCCGTCCACGCGGGCCATGTGCTGCTGCAGCCCGAAGTGGCGGGCGCACTGCTGTCGGACGGGGAGGGCGGCGGCACGCAGGGGCGCGGCGCCACGCTGACCGAGCGGGAGCGCGAGGTGCTCGGCCTGATCGCCGACGGCCGGTCCAACCGGGAGATCGCACGGACGCTGGTGCTCTCCGAGAAGACGGTGAAGACCCACGTGTCGAACATCCTGATGAAGCTCGATCTCGCGGACCGCACCCAGGCCGCGCTCTGGGCCGTACGGCACGGCCTCACCTGACGACGAACGGGACGAACCGGATCAACAGGCAAGCCGGAGCGTCGCGTTCCGGTACGGAATTCATACCGTCGTGTGGATGTCCTCCGGATGGCGCAACCTGACGCGTCGTGAGCCGTTCTCCATGGCGTGCCGCGGCGGGTGCCGCGGCCGGTTCACCGAGGAGGGCATAGAAGTGATCAAGCTGAAGCAGGCCGCGGCCGTCACCGCGATCGCGGGCGGGATCGTCGCCGCCGGTGCCGGCGCGGCCGCCGCGCACGGCGGCGCGGGTGCGCAGGGTCAGGCCGCCGGTTCCCCGGGTGTCGGCTCGGGCAACCAGGTGCAGGTCCCCGTGCACATCCCGGTCAACGCCACCGGCAACACCGCCACGGTGATCGGCGCGCTGAACCCGGCCTTCGGGAACACCTCCGCGAACCCCTGATCGCGCCGGACCCCGGGGAGCGGGTCCCAGGAGCACATGCACCGGGGCCCGGTGGACGCGCTGTCCACCGGGCCCCGGCCGTGTGCCGTGCGCGGCCTCCCGCCCGGACGGCTCACGTGCTTTTCAGGCGCGCTTGCGCTCCGTCTCCTCCGCGTACGCGTTGTACGCGGCGACCAGCGCCCGCCGCGCCGTCCGCTCCACGGGCCGCAGCACCTCCCCGCGCGCCATGATCTCCGAGGCGCTCACGGCCCCGCCGTGCTCGCGCCCGTCCGGCCCCTCACCGTGTTCGCCGTACGCGATCGACACCAGCATCCGCACCCGCTGCGCCAGCTCCAACACCCGTACGGCGCGCGGCGGATAGCCCGGCGCGAGCAGCCGCCGCCCCGCCTCGGCGCGCGCCCGGTACGCCTCCAGTGCCGCGTTCGCCGCCGGGCCAGAGCCGGCCACGTCCAGCCGGGTCAGCGCCTCCGTCGCCTCCCGCAGCCCCTCGGCCAGCTCCCTCTCGGCCTCCGCGAGCGAGGGCACGTCCGCCGCCGGCGCGTCCCGTACGGGCAGGCAGCGCCAGGTCACCTCCGCGTGCACATCGCCGGCCGGCCCCACCTCGTACACATCCGGTACGAGGCCGAGCGCGGCGCCCGACACCATGACCGCCTCACCGGCGTCCAGCGCGGCGGCGTTGAACTCCGGCGGACCGCTGAGCCCCAGCGGATGCCCCGGAGCGGGCAGTGCCACCCGCAGTCCGGAGGCCCCCAGGGCGCGCAGCCGGCCGAGCGCCAGAGTCAGTCCGACCGGGGTGTCCTCCGGCTCGCCGGGCAGGCCGAGCACACGGTGCACCGTGTCGTCACCGACCACGTACTCTGCGGCGTCATCAGGTGGGACAAGTCCGGCGAATAGCGCGTTTCCCCAGGCGGCCAGCCGCCCGGAACGAGGTTCCTCGAGCATGAACCCAGCCTAAGGAACAGTCCTCGGGAGGGGTGGCGTAGGTTTTGTCTGGGGATCGTGCCCACAGGCACGGACACACGCGACTGCATTGGGAGACAACGCGCTCATGAGCGAAGTACTGGAGCTGGTGGACGTATCCGTGGTCCGCGACGGACGGGCTCTGGTGGATGACGTCTCCTGGTCGGTCAAGGAGGGCGAACGCTGGGTCATCGTCGGTCCGAACGGCGCCGGCAAGACGACCCTGCTCAACGTCGCCTCCAGCTATCTCTTCCCCACCTCGGGCAGCGCCAGCGTGCTCGACGAACGCCTCGGCGCCGTCGATGTCTTCGACCTCCGCTCGCGCATCGGCATGGCGGGCATGGCGATGGCCGACAAGCTGCCGCAGCAGCAGACCGTTCTGCAGACGGTGCTCACCGCCGCGTACGGCATGACCGCCTCCTGGCACGAGCAGTACGACGCCGTCGACGAGGACCGGGCGCGCGCCTTCCTCGACCGCCTCGGCATGAGCGACTTCCTCGAGCGGAAGTTCGGCACCCTCTCCGAGGGCGAGCGGAAGCGCACCCTGATCGCGCGCGCCATGATGAGCGACCCCGAGCTCCTGCTGCTCGACGAGCCCGCCGCGGGCCTCGACCTCGGCGGCCGCGAGGACCTCGTACGCCGGCTCGGACGGCTCGCGCTCGACCCGCTCGCGCCCTCCATGCTGATGGTCACGCACCACGTCGAGGAGATCCCGCCCGGCTTCACCCACGTCCTGATGATCCGTCAGGGCAAGGTGCTCGCCGCGGGCCCGCTGGAGACGGAGCTGACGTCCCGCAACCTCTCGCTCTGCTTCGGGCTTCCGCTGGTCGTCGAGCAGCACGGCGAGCGCTGGACCGCGCAGGGTCTGCCGCTGAGCTGATCTCCCAACTACCATGCCTGTGTGGACGTATGGGTGTGGTGGCTCGTCGCCGCCGTAGCGCTGGGAATCCCTCTGGTCCTGACCGCGATGCCGGAGTTCGGCATGCTCGCGGTCGGCGCCGTCGCCGGTGCCGGCACGGCCGGGCTCGGCGGGGGGCCGGTGGCGCAAGTCGTCGTCTTCGCGGCCGTCTCCACCGCGCTGATCCTGGTCGTACGGCCGATCGCGCGCCGAAGCCGCTCCGAACGGCCGGAGTTGACCAGCGGAGTGGCCGCGCTGAGAGGCCGTCAGGCCGTAGTCCTGGAGCGTGTCGACGGCCAGGACGGACGGATCAAGCTCGCCGGCGAGGTGTGGTCGGCCCGCGCCCTCGACGCGGACGCGGCATACGAACCCGGGCGGCAGGTCGACGTGGTGGAGATCGACGGTGCCACCGCCGTCGTGATGGGATAGGCCCTGCCACCATGACGACTGGCGGCAACTGCCGTACGCACAGGTCGAGTCCGGGCTACGGTCACGGTCACCGGAACGACGACGAACAACCGCAGGGGGACGAGCGATGGACGCCATCATCATTGTCCTGATCATCCTGGTGGTGCTGGTCTTCATCGCACTCATCAAGACGATCCAGGTCATCCCGCAGGCCAGCGCCGCGATCGTGGAACGCTTCGGCCGCTACACCCGGACCCTCAACGCCGGCCTGAACATCGTCGTGCCGTTCATCGACACGGTCCGCAACCGCGTCGACCTGCGTGAGCAGGTCGTCCCCTTCCCGCCGCAGCCGGTGATCACCCAGGACAACCTGGTCGTCAACATCGACACCGTCATCTACTACCAGGTGACCGACGCGCGGGCCGCCACGTACGAAGTCGCCAGCTACATCCAGGCGATCGAGCAGCTCACCGTCACCACCCTCCGCAACATCATCGGTGGCATGGACCTGGAGCGGACGCTCACCTCCCGCGAGGAGATCAACGCGGCGCTGCGCGGCGTCCTCGACGAGGCCACCGGCAAGTGGGGCATCCGCGTCAACCGCGTCGAGCTCAAGGCGATCGAGCCGCCGACCTCCATCCAGGACTCGATGGAGAAGCAGATGCGCGCCGACCGCGACAAGCGCGCGGCGATCCTCCAGGCCGAGGGTGTCCGCCAGTCGGCGATCCTCACCGCCGAGGGTGAGAAGCAGTCCTCGATCCTCCGCGCCGAAGGTGAGGCCCGCTCCGCGGCCCTCAAGGCCGAGGGCGAGGCACAGGCGATCCGTACGGTCTTCGAGTCCATCCACGCCGGCGACCCGGACCAGAAGCTGCTGTCCTACCAGTACCTCCAGATGCTCCCGAAGATCGCCGAGGGCGACGCCAACAAGCTCTGGATCGTGCCCAGCGAGATCGGCGACGCGCTCAAGGGCCTCGGCGGCGCGCTCGACCAGTTCACCGGCGGCAACAGCGGCTCGGCCGGTGGCCAGGGCGGCGGCGGTGGCGCCGCCGCCGGGATGGTGAAGCCTCCCCGCGAACAGCCCCCCATCGAATAACTGCCCGTCGGACAACCGCGGAACGGCGGCCGCGACGCCCCCCCCGCGGCACCCGCCCACGCACACCGAGCGCCCCTCGTGCATGATCAGTAGCTCGCACACTGACCACGCACGAGGGGCGTACGCGTGACCATCTGGGAGGCACTGGCCGTCTGCGCCGCCGGCATCGGCGCGGGCACCATCAACACCATCGTCGGCTCCGGGACCCTGATCACCTTCCCGGTGCTGCTCGCCATCGGCCTGCCGCCCGTCACCGCGAACGTCTCCAACTCCCTGGGAGTCGTGCCCGGTTCCATCAGCGGCGCCATCGGCTACCGCAGGGAACTGCGCGGCCAGCGCCGCCGCGTGCTGCGGCTGAGCGCCGCAGCCTTCCTCGGCGCCCTCGCCGGAGCCGCCCTGCTCGTCACCCTGCCCAGCAGCGCCTTCGACATGATCGTGCCGGTGCTCATCGGCCTCGCGCTGGTCCTCGTCGTCCTCCAGCCGTGGCTGGGCCGCGCACTGGAGCGCCGCCGCGCACGCAACGGCACGACGGGCCACCAGGACGGCGGCCCGGCCCTGCAGACGGGACTGCTGCTCTCCAGCGTCTACGGCGGCTATTTCGGCGCGGCCCAGGGCGTCATCTACCTCGCCCTCATGGGGCTGCTGCTCTCCGACGACCTGCAACGCGTCAACGCCGTCAAGAACGTCCTCGGCGCCGTCGTCAACGGCACCGCCGCCGTGTTCTTCCTCTTCGTCGCCGACTTCGACTGGACGGCGGTCCTGCTCATCGCCGTCGGCTCGGCAGCCGGCGGCCAGCTCGGCGCCCGGATAGGACGCAGGCTTCCGCCGGTCGCGCTGCGGGCCCTCATCGTGCTCGTGGGCCTCGCGGCCATCGCTCAACTGCTGCTGCGCTGAAGCCCGTACGCACCCTGCCGCCGTCGGCGAACGTGCCCGCCCGGATCAGGCCGGCACAGCAGCCGGAGCCGGCGCACCCCCGCGGCCGCGGCCCGGCAGCGGCAGCCACTCCGGCAGCGAGTCGGCCTCCGTGAGCCCGAGCGCCAGCAGCAACGCGTCACCCGGCGTCGGCTCGAACGGCTTCACCAGCAGCCGCATGTTCGCCTGCGCCGGTGTCCGGTTCGCCTTGCGGTGATTGTCGGCGGAACAGGCGGCAACCGTGTTCAGCCAGGTGTCCCCACCGCCGTGCGAGCGCGGTACGACATGATCCACCGTGGTCGCCCGGCGCCCGCAGTACGCGCACCGGTGCCGGTCCCGTATCAGAACCCCGCGCCGCGACCACGGCGCCCGTTGTCGGAACGGCACCCGTACATATCTGCGCAGCCGGATCACCTGCGGCACCGGCAGCTCCACCTGGGCCGCTCGGACCAGAAGGCCGGACTGCGCCTGTTCGACGACAGCCTTGTCCTGCATGACCAGCACCACTGCTCGCCGCAGTGACACCGTCGACAGCGGCTCGAAACTGGCGTTCAGGACCAGCGTGTCGCGCATCCGTCCACCTCCCGGTCTCCGCCCGCCCGACGGCGGGTGGCTCCACTCTGCCCATGCCCGGCCCTGCCGACAACGGAATTTGCCTACGCCGTACAGGAGATGTCCCACACCGGAAGGAGGAATGACCGCCGGAGGAAGAGAGCAGAAATGCACCGGAAGAGCGCGGAAAACGGCCGGGCGGGAGAAGAAATCGACCGGGAGAGCGGAGAAAACACCGGGAAGACCGGAGAAGCACGGGCAGCCGACGCGGTCACCCGGCCCCCGGCCGGGCTCCGACAGGCCGCGCACGGCGCATCGCAGAGTGAGCGCCCCGCCGCCCCCGCACCCGCGGTGCCGGCTGCCCGGCAAACAGCGTGCGATCCGGGACGACGGGGCGCAACCGAATTCCGCTCAGCTCTCGGCCGGCTCCTCGTGCACACCGATCAACTGCGCACGACCGATCGTGTTGAAGAACAGATTGAAGCCGACGAACGCCGGGCTGCCGTCCGCGTCCGGCCCCAGCTTCTCGCTGCCGACCGCGTAGACCGTGAACACATAACGGTGCGGACCGTGCCCGGGCGGCGGCGCGGCACCCCCGAAGTCCCGGGTGCCGAAGTCGTTTCGCACCTGTACGGCGCCCTCCGGCAGCCCCTTGAAGTCACCGCTTCCGGCACCCGCGGGCAGCTCCGTCACCGTCTTCGGGATGTCGAACACCACCCAGTGCCAGAAACCGCTGCCCGTCGGCGCGTCCGGGTCGAAGCAGGTGACGGCGAAGCTCTCGGTCTCCGGCGGGAAACCCTCCCAGCGCAGCTGAGGGGACGTGTTCCCCTGCGCGTACACCTGGTCCGCGCGCAGCCGTCCTCCTTCGGAAATGTCGTCGCTCACTACCTGAAACGACGGCACCTCAGGGTGGAAGTCGTGCGGGAGCGGGGGTCGCTTCTGGTCGGTCACGTAGAACCTCCTGATCGCGCGAATCGCTGCCCGGCCAGCCTAACGAGCCGTCGCGCCCCTCTTTGCCACCATGGTGACCACTTGACTGACCTTCGATGCGGTGGTGCGAGATGACCAGCTCCGTGGAACTGCCCGAACTGCCTGACGCCGATCTGCCCGGTGTCTTCGAGGGCACGGTGCCCCCAGGCGTGTACCGCTGCTCCTCGGTGGGCCCGGACGTCCTGATGCAGGCCGAAGCGGCAGGCTGGCTGGGCGCGGTGATCGATTTGAGCGATGTCACCGACAAGGCCGGTTTCATGGACAGCTGCGCGACCGGCCTCGAACTGCCCGACTGGTTCGGGCGGAACTGGGACGCGCTCGCCGACTGCCTGACCGACCTCTCCTGGTGGTCCGAGACCCCCAGGGGATATCTGGTGATGACCGCCGGCTGGCGCGGCTTCGAACAGGCCGCGCCCGAGGACGCCAACACGGCCGCGGAGATCTTCACCGCCGCCGCCGGCTACTGGACGGTCCGTGACACCCCGCTCACCGCACTGCTGGGCTGACGCGGCGTCAGCCGCCGGGCACGGCTGAGGGGCCCGCTCCGCGGAGCGAGCCCCTCACATGAGTGCGCACGGTATGCCGAGCAGCGACGTGCCGGTCAGCGGCGCCGGCCGTCCCTACAGCCAGTTGCGCCTGCTGCCGACCTCGGACAGCCACTGGTTGAGGTAGGCGGTCCAGTCCGTACGGTCGAAGTCCGCCAGACCGACCTTGAACGCGCGGAACGAGTCGCTGCCGCCCGTGAACAGCCCCGGCTTCTTGTCCATCTCCATCACCACGTCCATCTCGTGGTTGTCGGCGACGAAGGACAGCTCGACCTGGTTCAGCCCGCGGTACTGCTGCGGCGCGAAGAACTCGATCTCCTGGTAGAAGGGCAGCTTCTGCCGGGTGTTGCGGATGCGCCCCTTCTCCATGTCCGCGGACTTGAACCGGAAGCCGAGCCCGCCGAACGCGTCCAGGATCGCCTGCTGCGCGGGCAGCGGGTGCACATTCACCGGGTCGAGGTCACCGGAGTCGACGGCACGCGCGATCGCGAGCTCCGTCGTCACCCCGATGTTCATCCCCTTCAGGTGCTGACCGAGGAACATCGTCACCGGCGTCTCCCACGGCACCTCCAGCTGGAACGGTACGGAGTGCACCGCCCCCTCCTTCAGCGACAGGGCCCCGCCCAGCTGCTGCCGGCCGAACTCGATGTTCCGCAGCGTCTCGCTGTCGTTCCCCTCGACCTCGACCTTCGCCTGCAGACCCACCGACAGGGACTCGATCTGCTGCTCCGTGGAGCCGCCCTCGATCCGCACCTCACCCTGGACGACACCGCCCGGTATGACGTTCGGCTCGTGCAGCACGGTGTCCACCGAGGCACCGCCGACCCCCATGCTCGCGAACAGCTTCTTCAACCCCATCTGTTTCCCTCCCAGGACAGACTCGCCTTTGGCCGTGCCCCTACCACTACGCACCGCGCAGTCGCGCGGTTCCGCTCACCGGCGCCGGAGACGGGCACGTGTCACGTACCCTCGAACGGCATGATCGTCGGACGGGACAGTACGCCAGGCAACGCCCACCCCCACACGCCTGTACCGCGTGCCTTCTTCGACCGCCCCGTCCTCGAGGTCGCCCCGGAACTCCTCGGCCGCACTCTCGTGCGCACCACTCCCGAGTGGCAGATCCGGCTCCGCATCACCGAGGTCGAGGCGTACGCCGGCGAGGCCGACCCCGGCTCGCACGCCTACCGCGGCCGCACCCAGCGCAACGCTTCCATGTTCGGTCCGCCCGGCCACGCGTACGTCTACTTCATCTACGGGATGTGGTTCAGCCTCAACCTCGTGTGCGGCCCGGAGTCGCACGCGAGCGGAGTCCTGCTGCGCGGCGGCGAGATCCTCGAAGGCGGCGAACACGCGTGGCAGCGACGGCCGAAGGCGAAGAAGGACGCAGAACTGGCCAAGGGCCCGGCCCGCCTCGCGACCGCCCTGGAGGTCGACCGCTCCCTGAACGGCACCGACCTCTGCGGCCCCGACGAGTCCGCCCCGCTCCGCGTCCTCGCAGGTGAAACACCGTCAGCTGACGCCGTACAACAGGGGCCTCGCACGGGCGTCGGCGGCGAGGGAGCCCACCACCCCTGGCGCTTCTGGATCGGAAACGACCCAACTGTGAGCCCCTACCGGCCACATCAGCCACGCCGCAGGGGCAAGTCGCTTGACGCAGGGCGGGCGGCCCCCTAATGTAGACCGAGCCGCTGAAACAGGGCAGCCCCTCATGCCGACCGCAAGATCGGCTAGGGAGCACCCTGAGCTGGCAAAACCACTACTTCTGATGATCCCTCTCCATGAGGCCGTCTTTCGGCATGTCACTTTCGGCGTGCGGAAATTCAGCCTCCACGGCCCGATTATGAGCCTGGCGGGGAATTCGCTAAAGTAGCGGACACGCCGGAAGGCGCCCCGCCGACAGGGGGCAGAGAAAGAAATTCGCACGGAAACGAGCGGAAATCGGATCTGCTAGAGTCGGACTCGCCGGAAGGCCGAAAGGCCGGAAAGCGAAATCCCGCCGACAGGGAATCGGACACGAAAGAGTCTGATAGAGTCGGAGACACCGAAGGGAAGCCCGGAGGAACCGGCCAGAACATCTGGTCAGGCCAAAGGAAGCGTCCGTTCCTTGAGAACTCAACAGCGTGCCAAAAGTCAACGCCAGATATGTTGATACCCCGTCCACTCGTGGACGAGGTTCTTTTGAGAATACACAGCGAGGACGCTGTGAACCGGGAGATTATTCCTCTCCCGGTTCCGCTCTTGCGTGTATGACACCGGCAGTATTTATTTACTGGCCGAGTAAACATTCACGGAGAGTTTGATCCTGGCTCAGGACGAACGCTGGCGGCGTGCTTAACACATGCAAGTCGAACGATGAAGCCCTTCGGGGTGGATTAGTGGCGAACGGGTGAGTAACACGTGGGCAATCTGCCCTGCACTTCGGGACAAGCCCTGGAAACGGGGTCTAATACCGGATACGACACGCTCCCGCATGGGAAGTGTGTGGAAAGCTCCGGCGGTGCAGGATGAGCCCGCGG
>NZ_JBXYWZ010000002.1:6082500-8123803 GCF_057628045.1 Streptomyces sp. BL1
CGTGATAGCTGGTTCTCCCCGAAATGCATTTAGGTGCAGCGTCGTGTGTTTCTTGCCGGAGGTAGAGCACTGGATAGGCGATGGGCCCTACCGGGTTACTGACCTTAGCCAAACTCCGAATGCCGGTAAGTGAGAGCGCGGCAGTGAGACTGTGGGGGATAAGCTCCATGGTCGAGAGGGAAACAGCCCAGAGCATCGACTAAGGCCCCTAAGCGTGTGCTAAGTGGGAAAGGATGTGGAGTCGCAGAGACAACCAGGAGGTTGGCTTAGAAGCAGCCATCCTTGAAAGAGTGCGTAATAGCTCACTGGTCAAGTGATTCCGCGCCGATAATGTAGCGGGGCTCAAGTACACCGCCGAAGTCGTGTCATTCCAGCTGAGGCCTAACGGCTGCTGGGATGGGTAGGGGAGCGTCGTGTGCCGGGTGAAGCAGCCGCGGAAGCGAGTTGTGGACGGTATGCGAGTGAGAATGCAGGCATGAGTAGCGATACATACGTGAGAAACGTGTGCGCCGATAGACCAAGGGTTCCTGGGTCAAGCTGATCTGCCCAGGGTAAGTCGGGACCTAAGGCGAGGCCGACAGGCGTAGTCGATGGATAACCGGTTGATATTCCGGTACCCGCTGCACAGCGATCAACATCGAAACAGGCGATGCTAAGTCCGTGAAGTCCCCCTGGATCCTTCGGGTGAAGGGGTGTGGTGGAGCCGACGAACCAGACTTGTAGTAGGTGAGTGATGGGGTGACGCAGGAAGGTAGTCCAGCCCGGGCGGTGGTTGTCCCGGGGTAAGGGTGTAGGGCGTTCGGTAGGTAAATCCGCCGGACTTGTGCCTGAGACCTGATGCCGAGCCGATTGTGGTGAAGTGGATGATCCTATGCTGTCGAGAAAAGCCTCTAGCGAGGTGTGTGGCGGCCCGTACCCTAAACCGACTCAGGTGGTCTGGTAGAGAATACCGAGGCGTTCGGGTGAACTGTGGTTAAGGAACTCGGCAAAATGCCCCCGTAACTTCGGGAGAAGGGGGGCCACGGCTGGTGATGGGACGTGCTCCCTGAGCTGGTGGTGGCCGCAGAGACCAGCGAGAAGCGACTGTTTACTAAAAACACAGGTCCGTGCGAAGCCGTAAGGCGAGGTATACGGACTGACGCCTGCCCGGTGCTGGAACGTTAAGGGGACCGGTTAATCATCTTTCGGGGTGGTGAAGCTGAGAACTTAAGCGCCAGTAAACGGCGGTGGTAACTATAACCATCCTAAGGTAGCGAAATTCCTTGTCGGGTAAGTTCCGACCTGCACGAATGGCGTAACGACTTCTTGACTGTCTCAACCACAGGCCCGGTGAAATTGCACTACGAGTAAAGATGCTCGTTTCGCGCAGCAGGACGGAAAGACCCCGGGACCTTTACTATAGCTTGATATTGGTGTTCGGTTCGGCTTGTGTAGGATAGGTGGGAGACTGTGAACTCCAAGCGCCAGCTTGGGGGGAGTCATTGTTGAAATACCACTCTGGTCGTGCTGGATGTCTAACCCGGGTCCGTGATCCGGATCGGGGACAGTGTCTGGTGGGTAGTTTAACTGGGGCGGTTGCCTCCCAAAGAGTAACGGAGGCGCCCAAAGGTTCCCTCAGCCTGGTTGGTCATCAGGTGGTGAGTGTAAGTGCACAAGGGAGCTTGACTGTGAGACTGACGGGTCGAGCAGGGACGAAAGTCGGGACTAGTGATCCGGCGGTGGCTTGTGGAAGCGCCGTCGCTCAACGGATAAAAGGTACCCCGGGGATAACAGGCTGATCTTCCCCAAGAGTCCATATCGACGGGATGGTTTGGCACCTCGATGTCGGCTCGTCGCATCCTGGGGCTGGAGTCGGTCCCAAGGGTTGGGCTGTTCGCCCATTAAAGCGGTACGCGAGCTGGGTTTAGAACGTCGTGAGACAGTTCGGTCCCTATCCGCTGCGCGCGTAGGAGTCTTGAGAAGGGCTGTCCCTAGTACGAGAGGACCGGGACGGACGGACCTCTGGTGTGCCAGTTGTTCTGCCAAGGGCATGGCTGGTTGGCTACGTTCGGGAGGGATAACCGCTGAAAGCATCTAAGCGGGAAGCCTGCTTCGAGATGAGGACTCCCACCCCCTTTGAGGGGTTAAGGCTCCCGGGAGATTACCGGGTTGATAGGCCGGATCTGGAAGCCCAGTAATGGGTGGAGGTGACCGGTACTAATAGGCCGAGGGCTTGTCCATAGCTGCTTGCGTCCACTGTGTAGTGTCTGAGACAACAACCGTCTTCTAAATGAAGAGTGTGCTTGTTCGCTTGACTCTGGAGTCGCCTCCCGAAAGGTGAGGCACTCTTGATGAGAGTTTCGGTGGTCATAGCGTGAGGGAAACGCCCGGTTACATTTCGAACCCGGAAGCTAAGCCTTTCAGCGCCGATGGTACTGCATGCGGGAGCGTGTGGGAGAGTAGGACGCCGCCGAACAATCTTTAGGCCCTGGGCCCAGCGTGCATGCGCTGGGCCCGGGGCTTTTTTGTTGCGCCCCTTTGTGCGAGCGCGCCGTATGTGCGGCTGCGCGAGAATGATGTGCGGTAACCCCCGCAGACAGGAGTCACGTCGATGTCCCCCAACTCACCCGACGACCGCGACCGCGGCAAGGACCGCGAGCGGCCCGAGCGCCGGCCCCGTCAGTTCGAGGGCCGCAGGGACGACGACCGACGCGGGGAGCGCCGTGACGACCGCGACCGCGGTGGCCGTGACAGCGGCGGAGCGTCGCGTGGGCCGCGTCGGGAAGATGAGCGGGGAGGCCGCCGGCCGTACGGGCAGGGTGGTGACCGTGACCGTTCCCGTGACGACCGCCCTTCGGGTGGTAGCCGGGACCGACGTGATGACCGTCCCTCCGGTGGTAGCCGGGACCGTCGTGACGAGCGGCCGTCGCGTGATGACCGGCCGTCTTTTGGGCGGGGTCCGCGGCGGGATGATGACCGTTCGCGTGGGCCGCGTCGCGATGACCGGCCCTCGGGCGGCAACCGTGACCGGCGTGACGACCGTCCTTCGGGCGGCAACCGCGATCGGCGTGATGAGCGGCCGTCTCGTGATGACCGCGACCGTGGCGGCCGTGACAGCGGCGGACCGTCGCGTGGGCCGCGTCGGGAAGACGAGCGGGGTGGCCGCCGGTCGTACGGGCAGAGTGGCGACCGTCCCACTGGGGGCAACCGTGACCGGCGCGATGACCGTCCCTCGGGCGGCAGCCGTGACCGGCGGGACGACCGGCGTGATGACCGGTTCTCGGGTGGTAACCGGGACCGTCGTGATGAGCGGCCGTCTCGTGATGACCGTGGGCGCGATGAGCGGCCGCGTGGGCCGCGTCGGGACGATGAGCGGGGTGGCCGGCGGCCGTACGGGCAGGCCGGCGACCGGCGCGATGACCGTCCCTCCGGTGGTGACCGGGACCGGCGTGATGAGCGGCCGTCTCGTGATGACCGGCCGTCCTACGGGCGGGACCGGCGCGATGACCGTGGGCGGGACGACCGGCCGCGTGGGCCGCGTCGGGATGACGACCGGCGTGGGGGCGGGGGCTTCCGTGACCGTGACCGGGACCGGCAGGGCGGCGGCGACCGCCGTGGCGGCGGGTTCGGACGTGGCCCGCGGGACGACCGGGGCCGTGGTCCGCGGCGTGACGACCGTGTGCAGCAGGACCGGCCGCCGCTGAAGCGGCTGCCGATCGACGAGGACATCGTCGGCGACGAGATCGACAAGGCCGTGAAGCAGGAGCTGATGAGCCTGCCGAAGACCCTTGCCGAGGATGTCGCGAAGAACCTGGTGATGGTCGCCCGCATGCTCGACGAGGACCCCGAACGGGCCTACGGGTACGCGAAGATCGCGCACCGGCTGGCGTCGCGGGTGCCGTCCGTGCGGGAGGCCATGGGCTTCGCCGCGTACGCGTCGGAGAAGTACGCGGAGGCGCTGGCGGAGTTCCGTGCGGCGCGTCGGATGACGGGGCTGCAGCACCTGTGGCCCGTCATGGCGGACTGTGAGCGCGGCATGGGCCGGCCGGAGAAGGCCCTCGCGATGGCGGGCGAGCCCGAGGTGCAGAAGCTCGACAAGGCGGGGCAGGTCGAGATGCGGCTGGTCGCCGCGGGCGCCCGGCGTGACATGGGGCAGGCCGAGGCCGCCGTGGTGACGCTGCAGAGCCCCGAGTTGGCGTCCGGTTCCGTTCAGCCGTGGAGTGCGCGGCTGCGGTACGCGTACGCGGACGTGCTGCTTGAGGTCGGGCGCGAGGATGAGGCGCGCGAGTGGTTCGCGAAGGCGTTGGAGGCGGATCAGAGCGGGACGACGGATGCGTCGGATCGGTTGGCCGAGTTGGATGGGGTGGAGTTTCTGGACGCGCTTGATCCTGACGAGGTCGAGGACGACGCGGAGGGCGCGGAGCGTTCTGAGGGGTCGCAGCAGGACGGCTGACGCTCCTTGGGGCTGCGCCCCGGGCCTCGTGAGTGTTCGGGGCGCTGTCGCTTGGGGGTGCGGTCCGTTGTGCCCACCCGTTCCGCCCCTTGGGCGGACCAGCTGCCCACAAGTGGTGGGGGCGGGAACCCGGTTCGGGTTCCCGCCCCCACTTTTTTGTGGCGTGGTGTTACGGCTTGAAGCGGGATATGGGGTTTTGGAGGTCGCCTATGAGCTGGAGGGCTCCGGCCGGGTCCTGGAGGTCCACCATCTGCTTGTTGTTGCGCAGCTGGAGCCTGTTGAGCGCGGACAGGGCGAAGGATTCGGCGAACATGTCGTACCGCTCGAAGCGTTCGGCCAGGTGCGGTGCCGACTTCTGGTAGTCCTTCACGCAGTCGGCGACGGTCGACCAGAACGTGTCCTCGTCCAGGTCGATGGTGCTGTCCGTGGTGAGGATGGCGCTGAGGAAGCGCAGGAAGCAGTCGAAGACGTCCGTGAAGAGGGAGAGGATCTTCATGTCCTCGGGGACCTCGGCGCGGATCCGCTCGACCTCGTCGGGGAGTTCGGCGGTGTCGTTCATGACCGCGATCTCCTCGGCGATGTCCTTGAACACCGAGCGGCGCGGTACGCCGTTCTCGTCGAGGACGAGGATGACGTTCTCGCCGTGCGGCATGAACACCAGGTCGTACTCGTAGAACGAGTGCAGCAGCGGCGTCAGGTACGTCTCGAGGTAGCGGCGGAGCCACACCTCGGGGCTGAGCCGGGACTGGCGGATGAGGGCCGCGGCGAAGGAGCCGCCCTCGTGGTCGGTGTGCAGCAGGGAGGCCATGGTGGCCAGGCGTTCACCCCGCTCGACGCGGGGGACGGGGCTCTCGCGCCAGAGTGCGGCGAGCATTTTCAGGTACGGGGAGCCCTTGGGGGCCGCGGCCTCGTAGTGCGGCGGGTGGTAGCCGATGGCGGCGCGTTCGCGGAGGATCTGGAGCCCGGACTCGCGCAGCACGCTGTCGCGTTCGACGAGGTCGGCCAGCCAGTCGTTGATGGCCGGGGTGGCCTTCATGTACTCGGCGGAGAGGCCGCGGACGAAGCCCATGTTGAGGACGGACAGTGCCGTCTTCACGTAGTGCTTCGCGGGGTTGGAGGCGTTGAAGAAGGTGCGGATGGACTGCTGGGCCACGTGGTCGTCGTCGCCGTGTCCGAGGCAGACGAGGTAGCGCTGGGCGACCTCGGCGGAGAAGGTGACGGACAGCTTGTTCCACCACTGCCAGGGGTGCACCGGCACCAGGTAGTAGTCGTCCAGCTCCAGGCCGAGCTCGGCGAGGGCGGCGGAGAAGCGGCGCAGGGTGGTGCCGGACAGCTCGGACAGCAGCAGTTTGTCGTAGCTGAAGTCGGAGCAGGCCGTGAACGTCGCGCGGCTGCGGTGTGCGGCGATCCACAACAGGCGTACGGGGGCGCCGGCTTCGGGCGCGTACTGGCGGTACTCGGCGATGTCGAAGCCGAGGCGGCCGTTGTTGGCGACGAAGCAGGGGTGGCCCTCGGTCATCCCCGACTCGATCTCCTGGAAGCCGGAGCGGGCGAGCGTGTCGGCTCCGACCTGCGGCTGGGAGAGTTTGAAGGCGGTGCTGGAGAGGGTGGAGCTGATCTCCTCCAGGTAGACCGGGAGGATCTCCTCGCTCAGCCCGAGGGTGTCGCGCAGCTCGGTGATGAAGTCGAGGGCGTCGAGGGGGAGTTCGCGGCCCTCACGGACGCGTACGAGGCTGTCCGTGTCGATCTGCCAGTGGTCGAGGGCGAGGACGTTGGCCGTGAAGCGGTATTCGACGGAGTCGTCGTCGGAGCGTACGACGTACCGGGCGTCCTCCTTGGGCAGCTGCTCGGGGGAGAGCAGGCGCTCGTGGGTGAACTCGGCGAGTGCTTTGCGTATGAGCTGCCGGTTGGCCTGTGCCCATCGCTCCGGGGTGAGGTGGGCGACGGCTTCGGCGGGGCTGGGAGTGCGTGTCATGAGGTCGCCCCTCCTCGGGACGCTCCGGACTGCCGGAATTGTTCGCGGGTGCAGAAGCTGAGGTAGGCGTCCTTCTCGGGCTTCGCGAGTGTGCGCTCGATCTGGAAGCCGACTGCCTTGTTGAGGGCGTGCACGCCGGTGTTGCGGACGTCCGGTTCGACGACGGCGCGCTGTACGGCGGGGTCGTCGAAGAGGAACTCCATCACCGTGGTGATCACTGCGAGGGTGAAGCCGTGCACGGGGTTGTCGGTGGGCGCGCACAGGAAGTGCATGCCGATGTCGCCGGGCTGCGCCTCGTACAGGCCCTTGAGTTCGACGTGCGCCGGGTCGTAGCGCTCGACGAGGAAGGCCGGCCGGCCGTTGTGCAGGCCGATGAAGGCGTCGTGGTGTTCGGCGGCGGCGATGCCCATGAACTCGCGCTCGACGTCCGGCAGGGACGCGTCCTGCAGCAGGTAGAACGCGGACTTGGGGTCGGTGACCCAGCCGTGCAGCATTTTCGCGTCGGCGATGGGCGCGAGGGGGCGGAGCGCGAACTCGCCGAGGAGTTCGTCGGTCCGGGAGAAGAGGGGGGTGTCGGGTGACATCAGCGGGAGACCTCCGTGCCCGGGGCCGCGAAGTGCTGGAAGGCGATGGACTGTTCGACGGGGTAGTACTCGCGGCCGAGCAGTTCGCGGATGATGCAGGAGTTGCGGTAGGCGGCCATGCCCAGGTCGGGGGTGACGAAGCCGTGGGTGTGCAGTTCCGCGTTCTGTACGTAGATGCCCTTGCCGGTCACGTCGACGCTGTAGTCGCGGCGGGCGGCGAAGCGGCCCTGCTCGTCCCACTCGATGCGGTCGGTGACGGGGTCGAGGAACTCCGGGGTGCGGTAGCGGTATCCGGTGGCGAGGACCAGGCCCTGGGTGCCGAGGGAGTAGTCGTGCTTCTGCTCCTCCTGGCGCAGCTCCAGGGTGTACCGGCCGGTGCTCTCGTCGTACGAGGCGCCGGTGAGCGCGGTGTTGGTCATCAGCTGCGTGGGGCAGGCGCCGTCGCCGCGCTTCTGCGACAGCATGTTCTTCTGGTAGAGCAGGTCGAAGATGCCGTCGATCAGCTCGGTGTTGATGCCCTTGTAGAGGTTCTTCTGGGAGGCGTTGAGCTGGTCGCGGGTGGCCTGCGGGAGGGAGTGGAAGTAGTCCACGTACTCCGGCGAGGTCATCTCCAGCGTCAGCTTGGTGTATTCCAGGGGGAAGAACCGCGGGGAGCGGGTGACCCAGTTGAGCTCGTAGCCGTGTGCGTCGATGTCCTGCAGCAGGTCGTAGTAGATCTCCGCGGCGCTCTGCCCGCTGCCGACGATCGTGATGGAGTCCTTCTCCTGGAGTGCGGCCTTGCCGTCCAGGTAGCCGGAGTTGTGCAGCAGGTCGCCGCCGAGGTTCTGGCAGGACTCGGGGATGTACGCCGGGGTGCCGGTGCCGAGGACCAGTTTCCGCGTGCGGTAGACGCGCTGTTCGCCGGCCGCGGTGTCGTCGGCGGTGACGGTGTACAGCTCGTCGTTCTCGTCGAAGTCGACGCGGGTGACGCGGTGCTGGAAGCGGAGGGAGGAGAGTTTGCCGGCCGCCCACTGGCAGTAGTCGTTGTACTCGGCGCGCAGCGGATAGAAGCTCTCGCGGATGTAGAACGAGTACAGCCTGCCCTGTTCCTTCAGGTAGTTGAGGAAGGAGTACGGGGAGGTGGGGTCGGCGAGGGTGACGAGGTCGGACATGAACGGCGTCTGGAGGGTGCTGTCCTCCAGGAGCATTCCCGGGTGCCAGTTGAAGCCCGGCTTGTCGTCCAGGAAGAGGCCGTCGAGTTCGCCGACCGGTTCGGTCAGGCAGGCGAGGCCGAGGTTGAAGGGGCCCAGTCCGATGGCTATGAAGTCGTGGACTTTCGAGGCGTCGTGAGGGGTGGTCACGTGAATACTCCGGGTATCCGTGGGTGTGGGGGAGCTGCGCTGCGGGTCAGGCGGCGGCTTCGGCCGTGTCGTCGGCGGCGCCCTGGAGTTCGGTCGTCCGGCGTCCCGCGTGTTCGGCGATCAGGTCGAGCACGGCGGAGATGTCGTCGAGGGTGGTCTCCGGGTTGAGCAGGGTGAACTTCAGGTAGTGCCTGCCGTCCACCTTGGTGCCGGCGACGATGGCGTCCCCGGAGGCGAACAGGGCCTCGCGGGCGTACAGGTTGACCTTGTCGGTCAGCGAGGAGTCGGCCGAGGGCGGCAGGTAGCGGAACACGAGGGTGCTCAGCTGCGGTTCGGTGACGACCTCGAAGCGCGGGTCGGCGGCGAGGATCTTCCAGGCGTCCGCTGCGCGGTCCACGACCTCGTCGAAGAGTTCGCCGATGCCGTCGGCGCCCATGATGCGCAGGGTCATCCAGAGCTTCAGCGCGTCGAACCGGCGCGTGGTCTGGAGCGACTTGTCGACCTGGTTGGGGATGCGCTTTCTGGCCATCCGCTCCGGGTTGAGGTAGTCGGCGTGGTACGTGACGTGGCGCATGGTGCGTTCGTCGCGTACGAGCACGGCGCTGGAACTGACGGGCTGGAAGAAGGACTTGTGGTAGTCCACGGTCACCGAGTCGGACCGTTCGATTCCGGCCAGCATGTGGCGCCGGCCGGTGACGAGGAGTCCGCAGCCGTAGGCGGCGTCCACGTGCATCCAGGTGCCGGCCTTCTCGCACTGGTCGGCGATCTCGGGCAGCGGGTCGATGCTGCCGAAGTCGGTGGTGCCCGCGGTGGCGACGACGGCCATCACGACCAGGTCCTCGCGTTCGCAGCGGGCGAGTTCGGCGGCGAGCGCGTCGGTGCGCATCCTGCGGTTCTCGTCGCAGGGCACGGAGATGACGGCTTCCGCGCCGAGGCCCAGCAGGGTCGCGGACTTCTCGATGCTGAAGTGGCTGCACTCGGAGGTGAGGATGCGCAGCCGCGGCAGGATCTCGGGCTTGCGCAGCTCGGTCTCGGAGTTCTTCTGTACGAGGCGGCAGGCTTCGTCCCGGGCCAGGAGCAGGGCCTGGAGATTCGACTGCGAGCCGCCGCTGGTGAAGATGCCGTCCGCCGCGGTGCCCAGGCCGATGCGCTCGGCCGTCCAGTCGATGAGCCGGCGCTCGATGAGGGTGCCGCCGGCGCTCTGGTCCCAGGTGTCGAGGGACGAGTTGACGGCGGACAGTACGGCCTCGCCCAGCACGGCGGGTATGACCACCGGGCAGTTGAGGTGGGCGAGGTAGCGCGGGTGGTGGAAGTAGACGGCGTCGCGGAGGTAGACGTCTTCGAGTTCGTCGAGAGCGGCCTGCGGGTCTGCGAGGGGCTGCTCCAGGTCGATCGCGGAGACGGTGGGGCCGAGCCCCTCCGGTGTCGCTCCCGTGAACGGACGGTCGGTGCGGGCGAGTTTGTCCGCCACGCGGTCGACGCCGTCGGTGAGGGAGCGCCGGTAGTGCTCCGCTGTCCTGTCGTTGAGCAGGTGAGACCTGCTGCTCATGAACGTCCTCCCTGACACGGACCTCGGCAACACCACGCGGGACTGCGTGGTGAGGTAAGGCTACCCTAACCTAGCGCTCGTGAGGGGGGAGCCGGGAGGGGGTCAAGTGGAGCCGCGGGGCGCGGAAATGAAGCGGAACGTCCGGTTTCGTCGCCGCCCGGCGGCGACCGGTATGAGGCTTGACACGCCATGGGGCGCATGACAGACGGGCTTCGGGCACAGGACAGCCGAGCCTGTCGCGCGGGGCGGGGGAGCCGGGCGGAGACGGCAGACGGTCCCGGTACGCGCGTGACGCACTGGCGCCCGGCAGATGCCCGTCAGCTGTCAAGTGTGCGCAGGACAAGTCCTGTTGCGGGCTTCGGCCCGAACGAGGTGGACTTGCGCGGCATCGTCACACCGCGCTCGGCGAGCTCCCGTACGTTCTCCTCGCGCACCGGGCGCATCAGCACCGCCGTACCGCCGTGGTGCGCCGCCTGCTCGACCGCCGCGTCGGCCTCGTGGATGTAGCCGATGTCCGACGGGTGGTCAGGGACCCGCAACACGTCGTCCAGCAGCGCCGCGTGGAGCACCGTCGCGTCCAGCTGCCGCCACGCCTCGGGGCGTTGCGGGTCGACCGTACGGTCCAGCAGCGCGCGGTCCGGCCGGTCGAGCAGATGGAAGGTGCCGTCCCCCTCGGTGAGCAGGAAGGCGTTGCCGGCGGTGCGCTCCAGCTCGTCGAGCGCCAGAGGGAGCGTGGCGTGCAGCGTACGGACGCGGAACGCGCCCTGCTCCGCGATGGTGTCCACGGCGCGCTTCGCCGGAATGCGGGGCAGCACGCGGTGGATGGCCTGCACCCGGAGGGGATAGCGGGCCGTGTCGACGAGCAGCACCAGCCCGTAGTCCCAGGGGGAGCCGCCGCCGAGAGGGGAGTCCGCGGGCCGCGCGGGTGTGTCCCCGGGCTGCGCGCCGCGCTCGCCGCGCAGCCGCAGATACGTCGCCCAGCGGTGGTGCCCGTCGGCGATGAGCGCGCGCCGGCAGGACAAGTCGGCGTCGGCCTCGGCCAGTTCCGCCGGATCCGTCACCGCCCACAGCCGGTGCGAGAAGCCGTCCTCCGTCGTCGTCGACAGCAGCGGCGGCCGGTGCACGGCGCGTTCGATGACGCCGGTGGCGCCCGCTGCGGCGCCGGTACCGCGGTACGAGAGCAGCAGCGGCTCGGGCTGCGCCGCGGCGGCACGCATCAGCGCGGCGCGGTCCTCCACGACCTCGGGTATCACGTCCTCGTGCGGCAGGACGACGCCGTCCTCCGGAGGCGACAGGCGCAGCGCGCCGATGAGGCCGCGCTGCAGCAACTCGCCCTTGCGCTGCTCGTACACGTACAGCGCCGGCTGCTCGTCCTCCGCGAGTACCCCCTCGGCACGCCAGCGGCCGAGCGTCTCGGCGGCCTGCCGGTGCCGGGTCGCCGGGTCGGCGGCCTGCGGCAGGATCAGCCGCACGATGTTGTACGGGTCGGCGGTCTCCAAGTGGTGCAGCCCGTCCGGCCGGACGACCACGTCGTACGGCGGTGACATCACCGCGGCGAGCGTCCCCACCCGTTCGGGGACATATCGCAGCCCGCGGAAGGGCGTGAGGCGGAGGCCGTCGGCGGTCATGCCCCGATGCTATGCCGCCAGGGCCTGCCGGAGGGAACGGGGCACGGGGAGCGCGGGGGAGCGGCGGCGCGGCACCCCGGGTGCGGGATGATCGGGGGGAGGGGGACGCAGGACGTGCGACGAGAGCGAGAGACGATGCAGCAGGGCAGCACGGGGTTCCGCACCCGTCCGGACGGCAGTGAGCGCGCGCTGAGCGAGGCGTACGACACAGCGCTGCTGGACCTGGACGGGGTGGTGTACGCGGGCGGTGACGCCGTGCCGCACGCGGTCGAGTCGCTGGAGTCGGCGCGCGACGGCGGCATGCGGCTGGCGTACGTGACGAACAACGCGGCCCGTACGCCGGACACCGTCGCGGACCATCTGACGCGGCTGGGCGTGCCCGCGGGGCCCGACGACGTGATCACCTCGGCGCAGGCCGTCTCCCGGCTCGTCGCCGAGCAGGTGCCCGAGGGCGCGCCGGTGCTGTGCGTGGGCGGCGAGGGGCTGCGGGTCGCCCTCGGTGAACGCGGGCTGCGCGTCGTCGAGTCGGCCGACGACGGCCCCGCCGCGGTCGTACAGGGCTACGGCGGACCCGAACTCGTGTGGGGGCGGCTGGCGGAGGCGGCGCTCGCCGTGCAGCGCGGCGCGCTGTGGTTCGCCTCCAACACGGACCTGACCATCCCCAGCGGCCGCGGCATCGCCCCCGGGAACGGGGCGGCCGTCGAGGTCGTGCGGATCGCCACACGGTGGATGCGGGAGGCGCCCGAACCACAGGTGGCGGGCAAGCCGTTGCCGCCGATGCACCGGGAGACCGTGCTGCGCACCGGGGCGGAGCGGCCGCTGGTCGTCGGCGACCGGCTCGACACGGACATCGAGGGGGCGTACGCGGGGGGCGTCGACTCGCTGCTCGTGCTGACCGGGGTCACCGACGCGGCGCAACTCCTCGCGGCGGAGGGGCGGTTCCGGCCGACGTATGTGGGGCGGGACCTGCGGGATCTGCTGCGGGGGCAGCCGGAGGTGTGGGCCGCGGGGGCGGGGTTCACCTGCGGGGGCTGGACGGCTTCCGCCGGGGACGGCGTGCTTGAACTGTCCGGCTCGGGGGAGGGGTTGGATCCGTTGGACGGGTTGCGGGCGCTTTGTGGGGCGGCGTGGAGTGTGGCGCCCTTCGGCGGGGCGTGTGGGCTTGATGCGGGGAAGGCTTTGGCGCGGCTGGGGCTTTGAGGGGCTGCGCCCCTGGGCCCCGTTTTGCGCTGTTCCCCGCGCCCCTTGGGGTGCCCCTGACCCGCCCCTTCCCGGAACCGGGGGCACCCCGGACCCCGTTCCGGGGCTGCGCCCCTGGACCCCCGCTTGCGCAGTTCCCCGCGCCCCTTATGGGGGGTGGAGGTGTCGTGGGTTCAACAGGCCTGTGCCCCCGGCTTGTTGGCCGGGGGCACAGGTTCAGGGCCGCCCCGCGCGGAAGAGACGGACAGGACGGGGCGGACCTGGTCGGGGGGTCAGTTGCCGGAGACGGCTTCTTCTACGAGCTGTTCCTCGGTGGCGCCCAGGCGCCAGTAGCCCGTGAACTTCACGGCCTTGCGGTCGAATCCGCGCTCGCGCACCAGGTGCCGGCGGAGCGACTTCACCGTGCCGGCCTCGCCCGCGATCCACGCGTACGGGGTGCCCCCGGGGAAGGCCGCGGAGGCGACCGAGCCGAGGACCGCGTCCGTACGGTGCCCGTCGAAGTTGTCGCGCACCAGCCAGGTGATGTCCGCGTCGGCGAGGGTCGGGAGGTCCTGCAGGTCGTCGGCGTGCGGGACTTCGATCCACACCTTGGCGTGCGTGCCGGGCGGCAGCCACGACAGGATTCCGGCGATCGCCGGCAGCGCCGTCTCGTCGCCGCTCAGCAGCACCCAGTCGGTGCCCTCCGGCGGGCGGAAGTCCACGCCGCCGTTGTTCTCGATGACCGGGCCGAGCAGTTTGACCCGGTCACCGGGCTGTGCGGCGGCCGCCCAGCGGGAGGCCGGGCCCGCGGGCGGGCCGGCCGTGGCGCCCGTACCGTGCAGGACGAAGTCGATGTCCAACTCCTCGTCCGGCACCCGGCGCTGCTCGCGCACCGTGTACGAGCGCATGATGCCCCGCACCGCGGGATCCATGGCGCGCCACTGCGTGAACCACTCGTTGCCGGCCTCGGTCGGCACCACCGGGACCTCCTGGCCCGGGTGCGGCAGGAACAACTTGAAGCGCTGGTCGCGGCCGCCGGAGGCGAAGTCCCTGAGCCGTTCGCCGCCGAAGGTGACGCGCAGCATGCTCGGGCCCAGTTTCCGGGTACGTACGACGTGCAGGTCGAAGAACTCGAACGGGACGGCGGGTGCGGGTGCTTCGGGGGCTGCGGTGCTCATGAGGGCTCCTCCCGGTGGTGCGTGCCCTGGCGGATGGGGGGTGGGGTGTGGCGTGTCAGCCGGTCTTCTTGGCGTCCTCGATCGCCTTCGCCAGCCGCTCCAGGAGCGGGGCCGTGCCCGCGTAGGAGAAGATCGGCTCCGGGTTCCACGGGGTGACCTGGTCCGCCTTGACGGCGGGCAGATCGCTCCAGGACGGCTTGGATTTCAGCTGCGGGGGCTGCAGGCCCTGCGTGCGGTTGTCCAGCATGATGACGTCGGCCTTGTACTTGTCGGCGTTCTCCCAGCTGAGCTCCTCGAAGAAGCCCTGCTTGCTGACCTTCTTCGGCTTCACGAACTCGACGCCGAGCTCCTTGAAGTAGCGCAGGTCGGCGTTCATGTCGGGGTCGGAGACGTACATCAGGTCCGGGTAGCCGGAAGCGGCCAGCACCTTGATGCCGCCGCTCGCCTTCGCGGCCTTGCGCAGCCGCTCCGAAGCGTCCTCGAAACGCTTCTTGGCGTCCTTGACCTTCTTCGCCTTCACGTCCGCGCCCAGGGACTCGGCCAGTTCCTCGAAGCGCTTGATGGGCTCCAGCATCGAGACCTTGGCGACGTTCAGCGCGATGCTGGGGGCCAGCTTGAGGATCTTCGACTTGCTCTCGTCCGGCACGTACCACAGCACGTTCGGCTCGAACATGTTCGTGATCAGCACATCGGGACGGGCCTTGGCGTACTTCTCGATGTCGAACTCGCCGTACGCGTTGCCGATGATCTCCAGCCGGTCGACGGGCAGATCGCCCGCCAGCACGTCCGGCTTGCCGTTCTTCTTCTTGGTCGGCCCGAACACGCCCACTATCTGCTTGTCGACACCGTAGTCGTAGAGTGCGGCCGCGGAGCCGACGTACGCGACGATGCGCTTCGGTTCGGCGTCCAGGCCCACCTTCTTCTTACGGTCGTCGGTGAAGGACCAGGCACCGCCCTGGCCGGACCCGGAGCCCGAACCGCCGTTGCTGCCGCAGGCGGAGAGCAGCGCGCCGATACCGACGACACCGCCGGCGGTGAGCACACCGCGGCGGGTGAGGCGGGAGGACGCGGACGAGTTGGGCATGACAGAGCCTTCTCTCACGGGTTCTACGGGGCGGGCCTGGGCCCTCATTCGTGGTTAGGTTAACCTAACCAAAGTCGTTGTTGTCCAGTGGCCGGGGCGTTTCGTCGCCGGCCTCCGACCGGAGCCCGTACGTGACTCTCATCAAGTCCCCACAGGCAGAAGGGGGTTCGGCGGCCGGACGGTCAGGACCGTCGTCCGGAACCGCAGCGCCGCCGGGCGCCGGCGGCGCCGGGCGCATCGCGCTGCGTACCGCCGGCCTGCTCGCCGCCCTCCTGCTTCTGCTGCTCATATGCGTGCTCAGCCTTGCCGTGGGAGCACGGCAACTGTCCTTCGGCGAGGCCTGGCAGGGCCTCGTCGACAGTGGTTCCTCCGCCTACACCGTCGTGCACGAGATGCGGCTGCCCCGCACCCTGCTCGGGCTGCTGGCCGGCGTGGCGCTCGGGCTCGCCGGCGGTGTGATGCAGGCGCTCACCCGCAACCCGCTCGCCGATCCAGGGCTGATGGGCATCAACGCCGGTGCCGCCGCGGCCGTCGTGACCGCCATCTCCTTCTTCGGGATCGCCTCCTACAACGGCTACATCGCCTTCGCCTTCCTCGGCGCCGCCTTCGTCTCGGCGCTGGTGTACGTGGTCGGCGGCGGACGCGGCGCCACCCCGGCACGTCTCGCGCTGGCCGGCACCGCGCTGAACGCCGCGCTCATCAGTTACGTCAACGCCGTACAGCTGCTGGACACCGCGTCCCTGGACCGGATGCGGTTCTGGACGGTCGGCTCCCTGGCGCGGGCGAACGACGGCACGGTGCTCAAGGCGGTGCCGTTCATCGCCGCCGGTGTGCTGCTGTCCCTCGCGCTCGCGCGGCCGCTCAACGCCCTCGCGCTGGGCGACGACGCCGCCCGCGCCCTCGGGTCGCGGCCGGCCGTGACGCGGGCCGCCGCCATCGTGGCGGTCACGCTGCTGTGCGGCGCCGCCACCGCGGCCTGCGGGCCGATCGTGTTCGTCGGCCTGATGGTGCCGCACATGGTGCGCTCGCTGACCGGTCCCGACCAGCGCTGGATGCTGCCGTACTGTGCGGTGCTCGCGCCGGTGCTGATGCTCGCCGCCGACGTTCTCGGACGCGTGCTGGGACGGCCTGCCGAACTGCAGGTCGGCATCGTCACGGCTGTGCTCGGCGGACCGTTCTTCCTGTACTTCGTGCGGCGGCGGAGGGTGGCCCAGGCATGAGTGTCATACGTACGGAAGCGGCCGGAGGGCTGTCGGTCTCCTTCCGCCCGCGTGCCCTCGCGGCCGGCGGCGTCTGTCTGGCGGCCGCGCTCGTGCTCGCCGTGTTCGCCATCGGCAGCGGTGAATACCCCATGTCGCCCGCGGACGTTGTGCGCACCCTCACCGGACAGGGCAACCCCGCCGACGCGTTCATCGTCAACGAGCTGCGGCTGCCCCGCGTCGTCACGGCGCTGCTCGTCGGCGCGGCCCTCGCACTGGGCGGCGCGGTCTTCCAGGCCGTCGTCCGCAACCCGCTGGGCAGCCCCGACGTGCTGGGCTTCACCAACGGCGCCGCGACCGGCGCCCTCACCGCCATCGTCGTCGGAGGCGGCGGCGCGGCGGCGCTTGCGGGCGGCGCGGTCATCGGCGGACTGGTCACCGGAGTGCTCGTCTACGCGCTGGCGTGGCGTCAGGGAGTGCACGGATACCGGCTGGTGCTCGTCGGCATCGGCTTCGCCGCGATCCTCACCGGCATCAACGGCTATCTGCTGACACGCGCTCAGATCACCGAAGCGGGCCGTGCGGTGCTGTGGATGACCGGCAGCCTCAACGGCCGCGGCTGGGGCGACGTCATGCCGCTCGTCGGCGCGATGGCGGTGCTCGTGCCGCTGGTCATGCTGGGCTGCGCGCGGGCCCTGCGGATGATGGAGATGGGCGACGACGCCGCGTACGCGCTGGGCGTCCGCGTCGAGCGCGTACGGATGACGCTGCTGGCGGCCGCCGTGCTGCTCGTCTCGCTGGCGGCGGCCGCGGCAGGACCGGTGGCCTTCGTGGCGCTGACCGCACCGCAGTTGGCGCGCAGGCTGACCCGGTCGCCGGGTCCGAACCTGCTGAGTTCCATGTGCATGGGCTCCGTCCTGCTGGTCGCCGCCGACCTCACGGGACAGCGGCTGTTCGGCGGGCACGAGCTGCCCGTCGGTGTCATCACCGGCGTGCTGGGCGGCGGTTATCTGGTGTGGCTGCTGGCCACCGAGCGCAGGGCGGGACGGATATGAGTGCTGCTTCTTCCAATGGGTCGTCTTCCAACAGTGGGCCGTCTTCCAATTCGAGTGGTGCGGGTGTGAACGTGAAGGACGGAATGCAGGACGCCGCCGACGGGACGGACGCGGCACGGCTGACGGGGCAGGGGCTCACCCTCGCCTACGACCAGCGGACCATCTCGCAGGGTCTGGACGTCGCCGTACCGGACAAGTCGTTCACCGTCGTCGTCGGGCCCAACGCCTGCGGCAAGTCGACACTGCTGCGCGCCCTGTCCCGGATGCTGAAGCCGAAGCAGGGCTCCGTACTGCTGGACGGCTCCGACATCGGCGGCATGCCCGCCAAGAAACTCGCCCGCACCCTGGGGCTGCTGCCGCAGTCCTCCATCGCGCCGGACGGCATCACGGTCGCCGACCTCGTCGCCCGCGGCCGCTACCCGCACCAGGGACTGCTGCGGCAGTGGTCCCGCGACGACGAGCGGATCGTCCGCGAGTCCATGGAGTCCACCGGCATCGAGCAGCTCGGCGACCGTTTTGTCGACGAACTGTCCGGCGGCCAGCGGCAGCGGGTGTGGATCGCCATGGCCCTGGCCCAGGAGACGCCGCTGCTGCTGCTGGACGAGCCGACGACGTACCTCGACATCGCGCACCAGATGGAGGTGCTCGACCTGTGCGCCCGGCTGCACGAGGAGCAGGGGCGGACGCTGGTCGCCGTGCTGCACGACCTGAACCAGGCCGCGCGGTACGCCACCCACCTGATCGCCATGCGGGACGGCGACATCGTCGCCGAGGGGCCGCCGGGCGACATCGTCACGGCCGAACTCGTCGAGAAGGTCTTCGGGATGCCGTGCCGCGTCATCGAGGACCCCGAGGCGGGCACGCCGCTCGTCGTCCCCGCGGCCAGGACCGGCGCGGCGCGCTGAACGGTCCGTACGGCCCGCGCCCCGCGCCCCGTACGGCCTGTGCTCCGCGCCCGTACGTCCTGTGAGCTCCGTGTCCCGTACGGCCTGTGAGCCGTGCCCCGGGCGGGTGCGCCCGCCCCGGGGCACGCCTGTCCGGGGCGCGCGGCGCGGTAGCGTCGAGTCATGAGCGAGGAGACGGCCGCGGAGGAACCCGCGGCGCGGGACGGCGACGAGACGGTGCCCGACGGTGACGGGACGCCGCCCGCCGGCGAGCCGGAGCCCGACGGTGACGGAGCGGCCCTGGACGACGGCGACGGACCGCAGCCCCTCGGGGTCGGCGTCGAGCCCACCGGGCACGGGGCCGTCGACGCTGGGCTGCGGCGGCTGGAGGACGCGGACCACCTCGCTGTCTCCGGGCACACCGAGGTGTACGAAGATGTGCACCGCGGCCTCCGCGACACGCTGGCCGCCCTCGATCGACCTTCCCCCCGGAGTTGAAGAACTGTGGCACGACGCCGACTCGACGCCGAGCTGGTGCGCCGGAACCTGGCCCGCTCCCGTGAGCACGCCGGCCAACTGATCGCCGCGGGGCGGGTGACGGTCGGCGGCAACCCCGCGAGCAAGTCCGCCACCCAGGTGGAGACCAGCGCGGCGCTCGTCGTCCGAGAGGACGACGGCGACCCCGACTACGTGTCCCGCGGCGGGCACAAACTCGCCGGTGCGCTGGAGGCGTTCGCGCCCCTCGGACTGAAGACCGAGGGACGGCGGGCCCTCGACGCCGGCGCGTCCACCGGAGGCTTCACCGACGTACTGCTGCGCTCCGGCGCCGCCCACGTCGTCGCCGTCGACGTCGGCTACGGACAGCTGGCCTGGTCACTCCAGAGTGACGACAGGGTCACCGTCAAGGACCGTACGAACGTACGGGAGTTGACGCTCGACGGCATCGGCGGCGAACCGGTCGACATCATCGTGGGCGACCTGTCGTTCATCCCGCTCGGCCTGGTGCTGCCCGCGCTGGTGCGCTGCGCGGCACCCGAGGCCGACCTGGTGCTGATGGTCAAGCCGCAGTTCGAGGTCGGCAAGGAACGGCTCGGCAGCGGCGGCGTCGTCCGCAGCGCGCAGCTGCGCGCCGAAGCCGTACGGGCCGTGGCGGCGCAGGCCGCCACGCACGGACTCGGCGCGCTCGGGGTGACGGCCAGCCCGCTGCCCGGACCGTCCGGCAACGTCGAGTACTTTCTGTGGCTGCGCGCCGGGGCGCCCGACCTCGACCCGGCGGACGTCGAGCGAGCAGTGGCGGAGGGGCCGAAGTGACCACACACAGGGGCGACCTGGACGGCAGGGGCGGCCAGGACGACGCGCGCGGCCAGGAGGAACGCACCGTCTTCCTCCTCGCGCACACCGGCAGGCAGGCCGCCGTACGCAGCGCCGAACTCGTCGTACAGGGGCTGGTGCGCTGCGGCATCGGCGTGCGGGTGCTGGACGAGGAGGCCGTCGACCTGCCGCTCCCGCAGAGCGTGCGGACGGTGGCCGCCACCCCCGACGCGGCGGAGGGCTGCGAACTCCTCGTCGTCCTCGGCGGGGACGGCACCCTGCTGCGCGGCGCCGAGTTCGCCCGCGCCTCCGGCGTGCCGATGCTCGGCGTCAACCTCGGCCGGATCGGCTTCCTCGCCGAGGCCGAGCGGGACGACCTGGACAAGGTCGTGGACCGCGTCGTCACCCGCGAGTACGAGGTCGAGGAGCGGATGACGCTCGATGTGCTGGTCCGCGAGGACGGGCACATCGTGCACCGCGGCTGGGCCATGAACGAGGCCTCCGTGGAGAAGGCGTCCCGCGAGCGGATGCTGGAGGTCGTCACCGAGGTCGACGGCCGCCCCGTCACCCGCTTCGGCGGCGACGGCGTGGTCTGCGCGACCCCCACCGGGTCGACCGCGTACGCCTTCTCGGCCGGCGGGCCCGTCGTGTGGCCCGAGGTCGAGGCGCTGCTGATGGTGCCCATCAGCGCGCACGCGCTGTTCGCCAAGCCGCTGGTGACCGCTCCGGACTCGGTCCTCGCCGTCGAGGTGCAGCAGCAGACGCCGAACGGTGTCATCTGGTGCGACGGCCGGCGCAGCGCCGAACTGCCCGCGGGCGCGCGGGTCGAGGTACGGCGCGGCAGCGTGCCCGTACGGCTCGCCCGGCTGCACCACGCGTCGTTCACGGACCGGCTGGTCGCGAAGTTCGCCCTGCCGGTGGCCGGCTGGCGCGGCGCCCCCGACTGACAGCCTGACGGCCGGACTGTACGCAGTCGGCCCTGCACGCCTGGCCTTTCAGGCGGCCGGACTGTACGCCGCCCGCCCGGCGGACCGGCCGGACAGTACGCCGTTCCACCCGGTGTGCGGGCCGTACGGTGCGCCGTTGTCCCGTCTGCCGGGCCGCACGGTGCGCTGCCTTCTGGTGTGCCGGTCCGCCGGCACGCCGTACGGGGCGGCCGTGACGCTGTCTCGCTTGTGGCGGTTTCCGGCCCCCGGCGGGCCACGTGTGCAGGGACGATTCCGTATCGAAGCGGACCAGGGGTGGGGACGGGCGCGCAGAACCTCGTATGGTCGTATCCGTGTTGGAGGAGATGCGGATCAGAGCCCTGGGCGTGATCGATGACGCCGTCGTCGAGCTGTCGCCCGGCTTCACCGCGGTGACCGGCGAGACCGGAGCCGGTAAGACCATGGTCGTCACCAGCCTCGGCCTGCTGCTCGGCGGCCGCGCCGACGCCGCCCTCGTACGGGTCGGCGCGAAGGCGGCGGTGGTCGAGGGGCGCATCGTCGTCCCCCCGGAGTCGCCCGCCGCCGTACGTGCCGAGGAGGCCGGAGCCGAACTCGACGACGGCGCGCTGCTCATCAGCCGTACCGTCTCGGCGGAGGGCCGCTCCCGCGCGCACGTCGGCGGCCGCTCGGCGCCCGTCGGACTGCTGGGGGAGCTGAGCGACGAGCTCGTCGCGGTGCACGGACAGACCGACCAGCAAGGGCTGCTGCGCCCCGCGCGGCAGCGGCAGGCACTCGACCGGTACGCGGGCGAGGCCGTCGCCACGCCCCTCGCCGCGTACACAGATGTCTATCAGCGGCTGCGCGCCGTATCGCGCGAACTGGAGGAGATCACCACCCGCGCGCGGGAGCGCGCTCAGGAAGCGGACCGGCTGCGGTTCGGCATCGACGAGGTCGCCGCCGCCGAACCACAGGCAGGCGAGGACACCGAACTCGCCGCCGAGGCCGAGAAGCTGGGCCACGCCGAGGCCCTGGCGTCCGCGGCGACCACCGCGCACGGCGCCCTGGCGGGCGACCCCGCGGACCCGGAGGGCGTCGACGCGGTGACTCTCGTCGGCGGTGCGCACCGCGCGCTGGAAGCCGTACGGCAGCACGACCCCGCACTGGCCGGACTGGCCGAACGGCTCGGCGAAGTGTCCATCCTGCTGTCCGACGTCGCGGGCGAACTGGCGGGCTACGCCGACAATCTGGACGCCGACCCGCTGCGCCTCGCTGCCGTCGAGGAACGGCGCGCCACGCTGGGCGCACTCATCCGCAAGTACGGCAGCGACGCGGAGGAGCCCGGCGCCGAGGCCGTGCTCACCTGGGCCGAGCAGAGCGCGGCCCGGCTGCTGGAGCTGGAGGGCGACGACGAGCGGATCGGCGAGCTCACCGAGGAGCGGGACACCCTGCGCACCGAACTCGGCGCGCTGGCCGGACAGCTGACGGACGCGCGTACGGACGCGGCGAAGCGCTTCGCCGACGCCGTCACCGACGAGCTCGCCGAACTCGCCATGCCGCACGCGCGCGTGTCCTTCGACCTGAAGCACACCGAGGACCCCGAAGGACTCGACGTGCAGGGCCGTACGCTCGCCTTCGGTCCGCACGGGACGGACGAGGTCGAACTGCTGCTCGCCCCGCACCCCGGGGCGCAGCCGCGGCCCATCGCCAAGGGCGCGTCCGGCGGTGAACTGTCCCGCGTCATGCTGGCCGTCGAGGTCGTGTTCGCGGGCGCCGACCCGGTGCCGACGTACCTCTTCGACGAGGTGGACGCCGGTGTCGGCGGCAAGGCCGCCGTCGAGGTCGGCAGGCGTCTCGCGCGGCTCGCCAAGTCCGCGCAGGTCGTGGTCGTCACGCACCTGCCGCAGGTGGCCGCCTTCGCCGACCGGCACCTCGTCGTCGAGAAGACCCACGACGGCTCCGTGACCCGCAGCGGCGTGCAGGTGATGGAGGGCGAGGACCGGGTGCGCGAACTGTCCCGGATGCTCGCCGGGCAGGAGGACTCGGACCTCGCACGGGCCCACGCGGAGGAACTCCTGGAGGCCGCCCGCGCGGCGTCTTGAGCAGAGCCCAGTCTGAACGGAACGCAGTCCGAACGGGACGCGGCCGGGCGGGCTGTCGTCCGTACCGGCGCGGCGGCGGTCCGGTCAGGCGGCCTCCCGGACCGCCCGGGTCTTGAGGGCGGTGCGCAGCCAGCCGTCGATGGCGCCCGCGGTCGGCTCCGGGGGCGCGGACGGCGTGGCGGACAGCCCGTTCAGCTCGCCGAGGAGCTCCCAGTAGCGGCGGGCGACCGGGACCGTGTCCTTCCTGAACGCGTCGTCGAGCCGGCGGCGGAAGGCGGGGCTGTCCTGTTCGCCGCGGGAGCGGGCGTAGGCGGAGACGTAACAGTCGAGCGCCTCGCTCCCGTACGGGGCGCGGCCCGCCCGCAGGTCCGGCGCGGCCAGCTCGTACGCCTCGACGAGACCGTCGTAGAGCAGCTCCGGGCGGCAGCCGTCCCCGGCGGGCCCGAGCGCCACGGGCGGGGTGGGCCGGGTGGTGCGGCTCCCGTCGGTGACGAGGGCGTGCATCCGCGCGAAGACCAGCACCTGCTCGGGGGACGGATCCGCGGGCGGCTGCGGGACCGCCGAGTCGAGGAGGACGGCGACCAGCCGGGCCGGGATCCGCGGCGGCATCGTCCGCCGCCAGAAACGTGCCATCGCGTCCGTGCCGGGCGGGGTGCCCATGGCACCGATCAGGCGCAGCCGGTCGGCGCGTTCCCCCTCGGAGCAGTCCCGCAGCAGCCGCAGGGACGCCTCCCGCCAGCGCAGCGCGGTCAGTTGGGAACCGAGCTCCCGCAACTGCCCCGCGATGGCGTCCTCCAGCGCGTCGTCCCGGCCGAGCGCCCGGCCCACCTCCGGGACCGGCAGATCCAGCTCCCGCAGCGAACGGATCAGCCGGAGCCGGTCGACGGCCTCCGGCCCGTACCGGCGGTGTCCTCCCACGCTGCGCGCCGCCTCGGGCAGCAGGCCGCTGTCGGAGTAGAAGCGGACGGTCTTCACGGTGGCGCCCGCGCGCTCGGCGAGCTCCCCGATGCTCAGCATGCCGTCGGACACCGTGAACCTCCGGACACTTGAACCTCCCTCAGGGGGAGTTCCTACGGTACCGGCGACCGCGGACGGCTCACCGAGCCGTCCGTACGGACCGGCACACGAGGAGGCGGCCATGACGGCGTACGTACTGGTATCGGGGGGCTACACCGGCGGCTGGGTGTGGCCGGAGGTGAGCGGCCGGCTGCGGGAGGCGTACCCGGCGACGCTCACCGGCATGGGGGACCGCCGTCATCTGGCGGGCCCCGAAACGGACTTGGACACCCACATCGAGGACCTGGTCCAGCTCATCGACCACATCGACGAGCCGGACGTGGTCGTCGTCGGCCACTGTTACGGCATCTACCCCTCGGTGGGCGCCGTCGACCGGCGCGCCGAACGCGTCACCCGGCTCGTCTATTTGGACGCGCCCCTGCCGCAAAACGACTTGTCGATGCTCGGCCAGGTCCGTGAGCAGATGCCCCAAGGGGCGGTCCGCGAACGGATACTGGGCCAGGCGGCGGACGCCGAGGACGGCTGGAAGGTGCGGCCACCGACCGCCGGGGAGTGGCAGACCTGGGGCAACACGGCGGGCGTCCCCGCAGACGCGCTCGACCGGCTCGCGCGGCTCTCCGCGCCGCAGCCGCTGGGCACGTTCACCCGGCCACTGCGGCTGACCGGGGCGGGCTCCAAGGTGCCCATGAGTGGCATCTTCTGCACCGTCGGCGGGACGATGAACATCGCCGCGCTCGAAGCGCTGGTGGCCGCCGGCGACCCGCGCGTCCAGGCGCTGACCGACCCCCGGAACGGCTTCTTCGACCTGGCCACCGGGCACTGGCCGATGTTCTCCGCGCCCGGCGACCTGACCGGGATGCTGCTGCGCGCCGCGGCGGGGGAGGGGCACCGGCTGGCGGCGGGCTGACGCCGGGCGGCTGACGGGGGCGGGCAGTCGGGAGCGCGGCGCGTCCGCCTGTCACGGGGGGGAACGGGCGGGCGCGACAGCGGGGGCGTGGCGGCGGTGCGTGGCGCGGGACGGGTGCGGGTTGGGGTGCGGGGCGTGCCCGAAGCGGGAGTGCGTCGTTGTCCCACCGGTGGGTGGGCCGTGCCCACACGCCCGTGCGGGGTACGCACACGCCGGCCCGTACGCGGCCGGAACCGGCCCGTGCGCCGGGCCGGGGCACCGGTGCGGGGCGCGGCGACGGTGCCCCGGAACACCGTACGGGCGGCCTGTGCCCGTACCATCCGCCCCGTGGGCACCGTGCGCGGTGCCCCGTACCATCTCCGCCCCGCCACCCAGGAGTTCGACCGCTGTGAGCCGCCGTCCGACCCCGTCGCCCCCGCCGCCCGCCGGCCGGGCGCTGCCGCACACCGTGCAGGTCGTCGGCGGTGCGGCGGCCCCCGGGGCGAGCACCGTGGCGCACGTACGGTCGCTGTCCGCGGGACTGGTGGCGCGCGGACTGCGGGTCACCGTGTGCGGGCCGTGCGACCCGCAGCAGCGTGCGGGATTCACCGCCGGCGGGGCGCACTTCGCGCCCGCGCCGGCACGCGCCGAACCCGAGGCGGTCGCCGCCCTGCGGCGGGTGTGCGCCGACGCCGACCTCGTCCACGCGCACGGGCTGCGTGCGGCGCTCCTGGCCGGGCTCGCCCTGGGGTGGGGCCGGCGCCGCGTACCGCTCGTCGTCACCTGGCACACGCGTGGCACGGCTCAAGGCAGCGGCCCGCGCGGGCAGTTGGCGCGGCTGCTGGAGCGGCGCGTCGCGCGCTCCAGCGACGTGCTGCTCGGCGCCACCACCGACCTGGTCGAACGGGCGCGGCGGCGCGGTGCGCGCGACGCGCGGCTGGCGCCCGTCGCGACGGGCAGGCCGTACGGTGACGGGGACGCGCCCACCGGTACGGCGCCCCTGCCGGACGGGGAGCGGCTGCGGCACAAGGCCCGCGCCGAACTCGGCGCCGTGGGCCGCCCGCTGGTCTTCTCCGTCGGCCGCCTCGACGCCCACCACGGGTACGGTGCGGTCCTCACCGCGGCCCGCGCCTGGCGGCACCTGGACCCCGCGCCGCTGCTCGCCGTCGCCGGCGAGGGCCCCGAACGGGCCGCGCTCCAGCGGCGCATCGACGACGAAGCGCTGCCCGTACGGCTGCTGGGGCGCCGCGACGACGCGTTCCGGCTGCTGCCGGGCGCGGACATCGCGCTGCTCAGCACCCGCTGGGAGGGGCGCTCCCTGTTCGCCCAGGAGGCGCTGCACGCGGGCGTGCCGCTCGTCGCCACGGCGGTGGGCGGGGTGCCCGAACTGGTCGGCGACGGCGCGCGATTGATCCCGTGGGGCGACGCGGACGCCCTCGCGGGGGCGGTCGGCGGGCTCCTCGCGGACCCGGCCCGCCGCGTGGCGCTCAGCGCGGCGGGGCACGCGCGGACGGCCCGCTGGCCGACGGAGGCCGACACGGTCACCCAGATCCTCAGCATCTACGACGAACTGACAACCCTCCGCTGACGCGCCCCGCGCCCCGCGCCCCGCGACCCCCTATGTCGACGCTCGGACCACCAGGTGGGACGGCGTGATGATGGGGGTGGGCGCAGGTGTGGTCGGGGGTGTGGGGGTGAGTGACTGGAGGAGGAGGGTGGCCATCATGCGGCCCATCTCCTCGACATCCTGACGCACCGTCGTCAGCGGCGGATCGCACCACGTCGCCGGCTCCAGATCGTCGTAGCCGACGACCGCCACGTCGTCGGGAACGCGCCGCCCCCGCGCCCGCAGCGTACGGAGCGCACCCGTCGCCATCAGGTCGTTGCCGGCGAACACGGCGTCCAAGTCCGGTGCGCGGGCGAGGAGTTCGGACATGGCGCGTTCCCCGCCCGCGGGGGTGAAGTCGCCGTGTGCGACGAGGTCGGGCCCGGGCGGCTGCCCGGAGAGCGCGTCGCGGTAGCCGGACAGCCGGTCGAGCGCCGAGGTCTGGTCGAGCGGTCCGGTGATGGCCGCGATCCGCCGCCGGCCCCGGTCCAGCAGGTGCGTCACGGCGTCCCGCGCGCCGCCGCGGTTGTCCGTGTCGACAAAGAGCACCCCGGGGTCGCTCTCCGCGCCGGGCCATCCGGGACGGCCGCCGAAGACCACGGGCAGCCCGGAGCCGGGCCGTACGGCGGGCAGTGGTTCCTCGCCGTGCAGGGAGAACATCAGCGCGCCGTCGACGTGCCCCGCGGCGAGGTAGCGGCCGATGCGCGCGGCGTCCTCGGGCCGTTCGCGCAGCATCAGCACGAGCTGGGTGTCGCGTGCGGCCAGCACGCGGCTGATGCCGCGCAGCTGCCGGGAGAAGAACGGGTCGGAGAACACCCGTGATTCGGGTTCCGCTATGACGACGGCGACCGCGCCCGTACGCCGGGTCACCAGGCTGCGGGCCGCGTTGTTGGGCACGTAGCCGAGGGTCTCCACGGACCGCAGGACCGCGGCGCGCACCTGTTCGCGTACGCCGGTGTTGCCGTTGACCACGCGGGAGACGGTGGCGCGGGAGACTCCCGCATGCGCCGCGACGGCCTCCAGGGTCGGTCGGGGCGGCGGAGGGCTCTGCACGGTCAACTCCTTTTCGTACGCGGGCCCTTGACGCTACTCCTCGACCCCGGCACTGTGCATGCCCATGACGTGAGAGCGCTCTCACCACCCCCACAGAACCGAGGAGCGTACAAGTCATGAAACCGAACGTGCAGCGATCACGGCTGCCCGGAAGGATCAGACGCCACCCGGTGCTCGCCGCGCTGTCGGCGCTCGCCGTGACGGCGGCCTGCGCATCGGCACTGCCGGCGGCGCAGGCCGGGGAGCCGGGGCAGACCGGGAAGCAGCGGGCCGCCGCCATGGAGGAGGTCTGGCGTACGGACTTCGACGGCGCGGCCGGCAGCCTTCCCTCCGGCGACGACTGGATCATCGACAAGGGCACCGGCTACGAGGGCGGCCCGCCCAACTGGGGCACCGGCGAGGTGCAGTCGTACACCGACAGCCCCGAGAACCTCCAGCTCGACGGCGAGGGCCGGTTGAAGATCACCGCCCGCAAGGACGGCGGCGGCTGGACCTCGGCCCGCATAGAGACCAAGCGCACCGACTTCGCCGCCCCGGAGGGCGGCAAGCTGCGGATCGAGGCGAGCATCAGACTGCCCGGGGTCTCCGGCGACAAGGCCCTCGGCTACTGGCCCGCGTTCTGGACCCTCGGCGACAAGTACCGCGGGAATTACCAGAATTGGCCGGGCGTCGGCGAGTTCGACATCATGGAGAACGTCAACGGCGAGAACACCGCCCACGGCGTCCTGCACTGCGGCGTCAATCCGGGCGGCCCCTGCAACGAGACGCAGGGCCTGGGCGGCAAGACCGAATGCACCGGTACGAGCTGCCAGTCGGGCTTCCACGAGTACGCGCTGGAGCTGGACCGCAGCGGCGGCACCGAAGAGCTGCGCTGGTATCTGGACGGCAAGCAGTTCCACTCCGTCAGCGCCTCCGCCATGGACGCGAAGACCTGGGCGGACGCCACCCACCACGGTCACTTCATCCTGCTCAACCTCGCCATGGGCGGCGCCTTCCCGGACGGTGTCGCGGGCCGCAAGACGCCCACGGACACCACAGCCCCCGGCGGGTCGATGCTCGTCGACCACGTCTCCGTCGAACGCACCGGAGGTGCCGCATGACCCCCCACACGAACCCCGCCGGCAACTCCCGCATCAGCCGCAGGAACCTGCTGCGCACCGCGGCCGCCGCCGCCGTCGCCGCGCCCGCCGCCGGACTGCTCGCCACGTACGCGGGCGGCGCTCCCCGCCCGGGCGCGCGGGCCGCCGGCATGCCGCTCACGGTCGTCAACAAGACCGGGCAGTACGAGAATTCGTCGATATGGCTCTACATCGTCGGCAACGACGGCAAGCGCCAGGTCCGGGTCACCCCCGAAGGGGAGCTGAAGCCCGTCGCCGTGTCCGACAACGGGTCCGACGGCTTCACGGACTACGCCATCCCGCTGTCCGGCAGCGGCGAGACCACGATCCAGCTGCCGGAGATGTCCGGCCGGATCTACACGGCGCTGGGCGACAAGCTGAAGTTCAAGGCGGTCGAGGACGGCGCCGGAGCGGCGGCCCTGGCCTATCCGGCGGCCTGGGTGGAGTCCGACCCCAACTACGCGGTCCTGCACGACTGCGCGGAGTTCACGTACAAGCAGGGCGCCATGTACTGCAACACCACCATGGTCGACATGTTCAGCGTGCCGCTGTCCATCCAGCTGAAGGGCGCCAAGGACCAGACGACGGGCACCCTCAAGGGCGGCGCCCGCAAGAAGGTCTTCGAACAGGTCAAGGCGGCCGAGGGGTTCGGTGACCTCGTCGTCGACGACCGGCGGATCCTGGCGCCCGGCCACGGCATCGGCGCGGGACGCTTCAGCGACAAGTGGCTGGATCCGTACATCGACGAGGTGTGGAGCACGTACGAGGGCAAGGACCTGACCGTCACCACCAACGCCGGGAAGTTCACCGGCCGCGTGAAGGGCGGCAAGCTGTCCTTCACCGGGCCCGGCGAGGTCTCCTTCAGCAAGCCGTCCACCAAGGACGTGCTCTTCTGCGACGGAACCCTCGCGGCGCCCAACGACGGGGTGACCGGTCCTGTCGCCGCCATCCTCGGCGCCGGCTTCAACCGCACCACGCTCACCGCCTCCGCCGACCAGCCCACCTCCGACCCGTCCGGCTTCTACGGCGGCGACCTCGCGCACCACTACGCGAAGGCGATGCACGAGGCGACCGAGGACGGCAAGGCGTACGGCTTCGCCTTCGACGACGTGGGCGGCTTCGCCTCCTACATCGAGGACGGCGCGGCCCAGAAGATCACCCTGACCCTGACCCCCTTCTGACCGGACCCGCCCCCACGGACCCACCCCCACGGGATCGCCCCACAGAGAAGAAGGCCGTTCCTTCCGCCGCAGTGGCGGGAGGAACGGCCCGGGCGTTTCTGCGGGAGGCGCCTCAGCCGCCGTACGCGCCGGAGGCGGTGAGCCGCAGCGCCGTGTCGATCATCGGCACATGGCTGAACGCCTGCGGGAAGTTGCCCACTTGGCGCTGCTGCTTGGGGTCCCACTCCTCGGCGAGCAGTCCCAGGTCGTTGCGGAGCGACAGCAGCTTCTCGAACAGCTTCTGCGCCTCGTCGACCCGCCCGATCATCGCCAGGTCGTCGGCGAGCCAGAAGGAGCACGCCAGGAACGCGCCCTCCTCGCCCTCCAGCCCGTCCACGCAGTCCTCGCCGGCGGAGGTCGGATAGCGCAGCACGAAGCCGTCGGGCGTGGACAGTTCGCGCTGGATGGCCTCGACGGTGCCGATGACCCGCTTGTCGTCCGGCGGCAGAAAACCCATCTGCGGAATCAGCAGCAGCGAGGCGTCCAGCTCCTGCGAGCCGTACGACTGCGTGAAGGTGTTCCGCTCCTTGTCGTACCCCTTCTCGCACACCTCGCGGTGGATCGTCTCGCGCAGCTCCTGCCACCGCTCCAGCGGTCCGTCGACCTCACCGGACTCGATCAGCTTGACCGTACGGTCGACGGCCACCCACGCCATCACCTTGGAGTGCACGAAGTGCCGCCGCGGGCCGCGCACTTCCCAGATGCCCTCGTCCGGCTCGTCCCAGTGGTCCTCGAGATAGCGGATCAGCTTCAGCTGGAGCAGCGAGGCGTAGTCGTTCCGCGCGAGCCCCGTCATGTGCGCCAGGTGCAGCGCCTCGGTGACCTCGCCGTACACATCGAGCTGGAGCTGGCCGGCCGCGCCGTTGCCGATCCGTACGGGAGTGGAGCCCTCGTACCCGGGCAGCCACGTCAACTCGGCCTCGCCCAGCTCCCGTTCACCCGCGATGCCGTACATGATCTGCAGGTTCTCCGGGTCCCCGGCCACCGCGCGCAGCAGCCATTCGCGCCAGGCGCGGGCCTCCTCGTGGTAGCCGGTGCGCAGCAGCGAGGAGAGGGTGATCGCCGCGTCCCGCAGCCAGGTGAAGCGGTAGTCCCAGTTCCGGGAGCCGCCGATGTCCTCGGGGAGCGAGGTGGTGGGCGCGGCGACGATGCCGCCGGTCGGCGCGTACGTCAGCGCCTTCAGCGTGATCAGCGAGCGGACCACGGCCTCCCGGTAGGGGCCGTGGTACGTGCAGTGCTCGACCCACTCGCTCCAGAATCCCTCCGTCGCGGCGAGCGCCGCCTCCGCGTCGGGCAGCGGCGGCGGACCCTTGTGCGAGGCCTGCCAGCTGATGGTGAGCGCCACCCGGTCGCCGGGCCCGACGGTGAAGTCGGAGTAGGTCGTCAGGTCCTTGCCGTAGGTGGGCGCCTCGGTGTCGAGCCACACCGAGTCCGGCCCGGCGACGGCCGCCGTACGCCCGTCCTCCTTGTGCACCCACGGCACGACCCAGCCGTACGAGAAGCGCATCCGCAGCGCCGAGTGCACCGGCACCCGGCCCGTGACGCCCTCCACGATCCGGACGAGCTGCGGGGCGTGGTCCTCGCGGGGCGGCATGAAGTCGATGACGCGGACGGTGCCGCGCGGGGTGTCCCATTCGGACTCCAGCACCAGCGAATCCCCGCGGTAGCGGCGGCGGTCGGCCGGTGGAGGCTCGCCGCCGGTCGCGTGCGCGGGGCCCAGCCGCCAGAAGCCGTGCTCTTCGGTGCCGAGCAGTCCCGCGAACACCGCGTGCGAGTCGAAGCGGGGAAGGCACAGCCAGTCCGCCGAACCGTCCCGGCCGACCAGAGCTGCCGTCTGCATGTCCCCGATGAGTGCGTAATCCTCGATGCGCCCAGCCACGTGCATCTCCAGTCGAACTACGGCTACGCCCCCGTGGGACGTGCGATATGACCTGCGGAATTCAGTCCTGCCTGCAAATGGTCCGAGCAGGATACGACGGAGCGATCAGACACGCCGCGCTCTTCTGAGAGATGAGCTGCGCCGAAGGGGTGAGCTTGTCGCGGCCCGTCGTACCTCTCGTGCCCACCCCGTCACGGTAGGCCCCACGACCGCCTGAACGGGAGGGCCACCGGTGACTCGACGGCACGCCGGGGAACGGGAGTTCCTCGCGGGGCGGGGCAGAATCCGCGTATCGGAGGCGGTGTCGGTCATGTCCGGCCGGGCGTGCGGCACGACGGCCGGTTGTCGCTGATACCCTGGTGGCCCGTGGACCGGTGGGACTTAAGCACCCGAAGAAGCGATGCGAAAGCCCCCGGAACCGCAGCGACGACCGCACCCCGCACCGCATTCACCGCGGAGCACGTGTGCCGGTGCGCACCCCACCACGCGACCACGGGAGCCCCCTCTTGGCCATGCCGCCCAAAACGATGACGACCAAGCACCTCTTCGTCACTGGGGGTGTCGCCTCCTCGCTCGGGAAGGGGCTGACCGCCTCCAGCCTGGGGGCACTTCTCAAGGCCCGTGGCCTGCGGGTCACCATGCAGAAGCTCGACCCCTATCTGAACGTCGACCCCGGCACGATGAACCCCTTCCAGCACGGTGAGGTGTTCGTCACGAACGACGGCGCCGAGACCGACCTGGACATCGGGCACTACGAGCGGTTCCTCGACGTGGACCTCGACGCCTCCGCCAACGTGACCACCGGGCAGGTCTACTCCTCGGTGATCGCCAAGGAGCGCCGCGGCGAGTACCTCGGCGACACCGTGCAGGTCATCCCGCACATCACCAACGAGATCAAGCACCGCATCCGGCGGCTCGCGAGCGACGACGTGGACGTCGTCATCACCGAGGTCGGCGGCACGGTCGGCGACATCGAGTCGCTGCCGTTCCTGGAGGCCGTGCGCCAGGTGCGGCACGAAGTCGGCCGCGACAACGTCTTCTTCGTGCACGTCTCGCTGCTGCCGTACATCGGCCCGTCCGGCGAGCTGAAGACCAAGCCGACCCAGCACTCGGTGGCCGCGCTGCGGAACATCGGTATCCAGCCGGACGCGATCGTGCTGCGCGCCGACCGCGAGGTGCCCGTCGACATCAAGCGGAAGATCTCGCTGATGTGCGACGTGGACGACAACGCGGTCGTGGCCTGCAAGGACGCGCCGTCGATCTACGACATCCCCAAGGTCCTGCACCGCGAGGGCCTGGACGCCTACGTGGTCCGCCGCCTCGACCTGCCGTTCCGCGACGTGGACTGGGAGCAGTGGGACGACCTGCTGCGCCGCGTGCACCAGCCGGAGCACGAGGTGAAGGTCGCGCTGGTCGGCAAGTACATCGACCTGCCCGACGCCTACCTGTCGGTGACCGAGGCGCTGCGCGCCGGCGGTTTCGCCAACAACGCCAAGGTCAGCATCAAGTGGGTGACCTCGGACGACTGCCGTACCCCCGAGGGTGCGAAGCGGCAGCTCGGCGACTGCGACGCGGTCTGTGTGCCCGGCGGCTTCGGCGACCGCGGCGTGGACGGCAAGCTCGGCGCCATCACGTACGCGCGGGAGAACCGTATTCCGCTGCTGGGCCTCTGCCTCGGTCTGCAGTGCATCGTCGTGGAGGCCGCGCGGAACCTTCTCGGCATCACCGACGCGAACTCCACCGAGTTCGACCAGGCCACCGCGCACCCGGTGATCTCCACCATGGAGGAGCAGCTCGACATCGTCGCCGGCGAGGGCGACATGGGCGGCACCATGCGGCTCGGCCTGTACCCGGCGAAGCTCACCGAGGGCTCCATCGTGCGCGAGGTGTACGAGGGCGAGCCGTACGTCGAGGAGCGGCACCGGCACCGGTACGAGGTCAACAACTCCTACCGGAGCGAGCTGGAGAAGAAAGCCGGTCTGGTCTTCTCGGGAACCTCCCCGGACAACAAGCTCGTCGAGTTCGTCGAGTACCCCCGCGAGGTGCACCCCTACCTGGTCGCCACGCAGGCGCACCCGGAGCTGAAGTCCCGTCCGACGCGCCCGCACCCGCTGTTCGCGGGTCTGGTCAAGGCGGCCGTGGAACAGCAGCAGGGCGCGCAGAAGAACGTCCGCGAGAAGGTCGCCGACCGGGCGGTCGAGCAGGACCTGCCGACAGAGCAGGCGGTCGAGGGAGAGGGCTGAAGGCACGGTATGACGCAGCACATCGTCGATGTCCCCGAGGAGTGGGAGACCACCGCCACCTCGGTGCCCTTCGAGGGCAAGAAGACCAGCATCCGCACGGACGACGTGGTGATGCCGGACGGCTCCGTGGTGAGCCGTGACTACCAGGTGCACCCCGGTTCGGTCGCGGTGCTCGCCCTGGACGAGGACGGACGGGTGCTGGTGCTCCGTCAGTACCGCCATCCCGTACGGGAGAAGCTGTGGGAGATCCCCGCGGGACTGCTCGACGTCCCCGGGGAGAACCCGCTGCACGCCGCGCAGCGCGAGCTGTACGAGGAAGCGCACGTCAAGGCCGAGGACTGGCGGGCACTCGCGGACGTCTACACGACGCCGGGCGGCTGCGACGAGGCCGTACGCATCTTCCTCGCGCGGGACCTCTCGGAGGCCGAGGGCGAACGCTTCGAGGTCGCCGAGGAAGAGGCCGACATGGAGCAGGCCCGCGTACCGCTGCGGGACCTGGTGCGGGGCGTGCTCGCCGGCGAGCTGCACAACAACTGCCTTGTCGTCGGGGCGCTTTCGCTGACCGCCGTGCTGGACGGCGACGGCGTGGAATCGCTCCGGCCCGCGGACGCGCCGTGGCCGGCGCGGCCCTTCGACGCCTGACGGACCGGCGCCTGACGGGTTGTTCCCTTTCGCGCGGGCGGCGCGGCACCCACATCGGTGCCGCGCCGCCCGCGCGATGTCGTTCCCGGGCCCGGACATCCGCCCGCGACGCGCCGTACGCTGCGCCGATGTGGTGATTTTCGGCCCGGCCCGTGGGCGCGGGATCACGGTGTGTGCCGCTGTGTGAACTAGTCTCAACAGCGTTTGCGCAGGCGCAGGTGGACGGGAGCGTGACCCGTGACGGATCAGGCGGTGCGGCCCCCGGGGGCCGGTCCCGCGGCGGCGCTCGGCGCGCCGCCCGGCGACTTCGTGGGACGCACCCGCGAACTGGCGGAATTGCACGACGACATCGGGCGCGCCGGGCTCGGCACGCTTTCGGGACGGCCGTCCCCGCACAGCCGGGTGCTGCTCATCGCGGGACGGCCGGGTTCCGGACGGACCGCGCTGGCCGAGGAGTTCGCCCGTCGGCACGCCGGGAACTATCCCGGCGGAGTGCTGCGCGTACGGCTGACCGACCCCGGAGGGACGCCCGTTCCCGTCGAGCGGACGGCCCGCGACCTGCTCGCCGCACTCGGCGCCGGCACCGCGCCCGCGGGAGCGGACGAGGACGAACTGCTGGAGACGGTACGCGCCGCCCTCACCGCGCACCGGGTGCTGCTGTTGCTCGACGACATCGCAGGCGCCGAGCAGTTGCTGGAGCTGCTGCCCGACAGCCGCGAGTGCCTCGTCGTCGCCGTCGGCGACGGCCCGCTGACCGGCGCGCCGGACGTCCGGCCGTGCGCCATCGGCGGCCTCGACCGGGCCTCGGCCGTCGGACTCCTGACCCGCCGCGCCGGATCCACGCCCCGCGCCACCGTCGACCCGCGCAGCGCCGAGACCCTCACCGAGGCCTGCGGCGGGCTGCCCGCGGCGCTGACGCTCGTCGGCGGCTGGCTCGCGGCCCGCCCCAAGCTGTCCGTCGCCGACGCCGCCAAGCAACTCGCCGAACGCGAGGAGACCGACCCGCTGGAACGCGCCTTCCGGCTCGTGCACGACTCCCTCCCGGGCGCCGCCGCCCGGATACTGCGCCTGCTCACCCTCGCCCCCGTCGGAGCCGTCGACGCGCACACCGCGTCCGCGCTCGCGGGCTGTTCGGTCGCGGCGGCCCGCAGCACGCTGGAGGACTTCGTCCAACTGGGCCTGCTGCACGGCACGACGGGCCCCGGCCAGTACGTACTGCCGCGCTGCCTCGACCCGTTGCTGCGTGCGCGTCGCGAGGAACGCGAACGGCCCGGCGAACTGCTGCTCGCCCGGGCGCGGATGCTGGAGCGGACCGTACGGCAGCTCCAGGCGTGCGTCGCCGTCACCGAACCCGTGGACTCCGAGGCCCGCAAACGGCTCGCCGGGATGCCGCGCACCCTGCGTTTCGCGGGGCCCGACGACGCCCGGGAGTGGCTGGAGGCGCGCCGCCCCGCGCTGCTCGCCTCGGCGCGGCTGGCGGTCGCCGAGGGCGGCGGACAACTCGACACGCTCGCCCGCCGGCTGGTGTCCGCGCTGGCCCGCGCCTTCGACGCGCACCGCAGCCCGGAGGAGTCGGCGCCCGAGCTGTACCGGCTGCACGAGCTGGTGCTGGGCGTCGCCGAACGCGTCGGGCTGCCGCGCGAACGCGCCGCCGCGCTGCTCAACCTGGCGGATCTGGACGCCGGTTCGGGCCGCCTCGACCAGGCGCTGGTGCGCTACCGCGCGGCACTCGACGCCTCCCGTACGGACGGCCACGACGGTCCGGCGACGGGCCGGGCGCTGGAGTCCCTCGGCGGGACGTACGCGGAACAGCAGGACTGGGCGCGGGCCGCGGACTGGTACGGCAGGGCGCTCGCGCTGCGGCTGGCGCGCGGCGAACGCGAGGCCGCGGCGCGGCTGCACGGCCGGCTGGGAGCGGTGCACACGTACGCGGGGCGGTTCGGGGAGGCGCTGCGCGAGTGGAAGGCGGCGGCCGCCGCGTACCGGCGGCTGCGGAATCCGCAGGCGCACGCGCGGGCCCTGAGCGAGGTCGGCCGGGTGCAGGAGTACGCGGGCCGGCCGCACGAGTCGCTGCGTACCTGCCGGGAGGCGCTGGGCGCGGCCCGGCGGGCCGGGGAGGTGCGGCTGCAGGCGGCGCTGCTGCTGCGGCTGGCGGACGCCTGTGAGCGGGTGGGCGAGCCGGCCGAGGGGCGTGCCCACAGGGCCGAGGCGGAGGGTCTGCTGGGGCAGGAGGACCAGGACCCTGGCCGTAACGCCGAGGAAACCTACGAAATCCATAGTCGATCCGAGAAAGATTGACCCTTTACAAGGCTGGACACCTCGGGATCCTTCATTAGACTGGCTGAGCCGTGGTTCTCCCGGCCGCATCCGGCATGCCCTCTATATGCCGGTGAGGCGGGATGTTCCCGGCGCCTGCCCGCTGTCGGCGACGGCTGTCCGCCACAGCCCTCCGCAGCACTTCTGAACCCCTGAGGCAAGGACCGTGATCGACGTGAAGGTCGGTATCCCCCGCGAGGTCAAGAACAACGAGTTCCGCGTGGCCATCACCCCGGCCGGCGTGCACGAGCTGGTGCGCAACGGCCACGAGGTCTACGTGGAGAAGGGGGCCGGCACCGGCTCCTCCATCCCGGACGAGGAGTACGCCGGAGCCGGCGCCACCCTGCTCGGCACGGCCGACGACGTGTGGGGCATCGCCGACCTGCTGCTGAAGGTCAAGGAGCCGGTCGAGGAGGAGTACCACCGGCTGCGCAAGGACCAGACGCTCTTCACCTACCTGCACCTCGCCGCGTCCCGCGAGTGCACCGACGCGCTGCTGGACTCCGGCACCACGGCCATCGCCTACGAGACCGTCGAGACCGCGAACCGCCAGCTGCCGCTGCTCGCGCCGATGTCCGAGGTCGCGGGCCGGATCGCCCCGCAGGTCGGCGCCTACCACCTGATGGCCTCCGCGGGCGGCCGCGGCGTGCTGCCGGGCGGCGTCCCGGGCGTGCACGCGGGCCGCGCCGTCGTCATCGGCGGCGGCGTCTCCGGCTGGAACGCCACGCAGATCGCGGTCGGTCTCGGCTTCCACGTCACGCTGCTGGACAAGGACGTCAACAAGCTCCGCGAGGCCGACAAGGTCTTCGGCACCAAGGTGCAGACGGTCACCTCCAACCAGTTCGAGCTGGAGCGCGCCGTGCTGGAGGCCGACCTGGTGATCGGCGCCGTGCTGATCCCGGGCGCCAAGGCGCCGAAGCTGATCACCAACGAGCTCGTCTCCCGGATGAAGCCGGGGAGTGTCCTTGTCGACATCGCGATCGACCAGGGCGGCTGCTTCGAGGACTCGCGTCCGACCACGCACGCCGAACCGACCTTCAAGGTCCACGACTCGGTCTTCTACTGCGTCGCCAACATGCCCGGCGCGGTGCCGAACACGTCCACGCACGCGCTGACCAACGCGACGCTGCCGTACATCGTGGAGGTCGCGAACCGCGGCTGGCGCGAGGCGCTGCGCCGCGACGCCTCGCTGGCCAAGGGGCTCAACACCCACGACGGGCAGGTCGTTTACGAGTCCGTCGCCGAGGCCCACGGGCTGCAGAGCGTCGAACTCGCCGCGCTGCTCGGCTGATCGGGCGGAACGGCCCGAGCGGTCCGAGCCGGCCGGGAGGCCGGAGACGTCAGCGTCCGGGAGACAGGTCTACAAGTCAACGTCGGGCGTCAACGTCGTCAACATCACGTCACCGGCCGGGCCTTGGAATTCAAGGTCCGGCCGGTGGTGTGTGCGATGGCGCTCCGTGCCGCCGTCAGCTGCCCAACTCCCGGCCCAACTCGTCCTGTACGTCACCCCGTAACCGGTTTGCACACCGGGGAAAGCGGCGCGACAAGCCTCATCGGCCCTTGACACAGGGGTGTTCGCTTGCCGACACATCGTGCCGTCTCCGGCGGATTGTGTTGCTGCGGACGGCCGACACGCCATAGAGTCGCCAACCGTCGGCAAGGTGCCACGCTGACCTTGTATAGAAGTTTCCTGGTCACCAAGGAGGTAGGACGACTTGTGAATGAGTCGACATTTTCTCCCGGAGGTGGTCGACCAGGAGCTCCTGTGCAGGGCCAGGGGCCCGCGGGAGCCGAAGGTGTCGGCTCTGTCGCCGTCCACACCTCCGCGAACCACCCGTACCCGACACCGAATGCGACATCCCACCAGAGCATGGACGGCCACCAAGTGAACGCCATGGCCGGCGACTCCGGCGGCCGGTCCGCCGGACGCGTCGCCGACTACAGTGACCCCTACTCCAGCCAGGGAGACATCCCGGGAGGCGAGTTGCCCCAGGGGCACTTCTACGACCCCGACGCGGAGTACGAGCCCGACCCGGAGTACGCGGCCACCCTCGCGCCCGACGCCGCGCGTCAGCGCCGTGAGCGGATCGGTCCGACCGGGCGGCCCCTCCCGTACTTCCCGATTCCGGGCCCGCGCAACGAGCCGGGGCCCGCGAAGATCATCGCGATGTGCAACCAGAAGGGCGGCGTCGGCAAGACGACCTCCGCCATCAACCTGGGCGCGGCACTCGCCGAGTACGGACGCCGCGTACTGCTCGTCGACTTCGACCCGCAGGGCGCGCTCTCGGTCGGCCTCGGCGTGAACCCGATGGAGCTCGACCTCACCGTCTACAACCTGCTCATGGAGCGGGGCCTGGCGGCGGACGAGGTACTGCTCAAGACGGCCGTCGCGGGCATGGACCTGCTGCCCAGCAATATCGATTTGTCGGCGGCGGAAGTCCAGTTGGTCAGCGAGGTCGCGCGCGAGTCGACACTGCAGCGCGCGCTCGGCCCCCTGATGAACGACTACGACTTCATCGTCATCGACTGCCAGCCCTCGCTGGGTCTGCTGACCGTGAACGCGCTCACCGCGGCGCACAAGGTCATCGTGCCGCTCGAGTGCGAGTTCTTCGCGCTGCGCGGTGTCGCGCTGCTGACCGAGACCATCGAGAAGGTGCAGGAGCGGCTCAACCCGGAGCTGGAGCTCGACGGGATCCTGGCCACGATGTACGACTCGCGCACCGTGCACAGTCGTGAAGTCCTCGCGCGGGTGGTCGAGGCGTTCGACGACAACGTCTACCACACGGTCATCGGGCGCACCGTGCGCTTCCCGGAGACCACCGTCGCGGGCGAGCCGATCACGACGTACGCGTCCAACTCCGTTGGCGCCGCCGCCTATCGCCAGCTCGCCAGGGAGGTGCTCGCCCGGTGCCACGCCGAGTGAGTCTCCCGGCAGCCGACGAACTGTTCCGCACCACAGGGGGATCGGCCGTCCAGTCCTCCGCCCCGCAGCAGAACGGCGCCGCGCCGGCGGGCGAGGCGCCGGCCTCCGAGGGCTCCGACGGGGCCGCGGCCGACGCCCCGTCAGGGGATGCGGGCGCGGACGCCGCGGAGCACGCGGCGGCCGGTGAGGGCGACGAGTCCGCCGCCTCGGCGCCGCCCGCCGAGGAGACGGGCGGCGGTGAGCACGGCGGACGCGAACAGTCCGCCCGGGCGGACGAGCGGACGCGCCGTCAGAACCCCTCTGTGCCCGCACAGGGCGCGCAGAGCGGCAAGACCAAGCCGGAGGGCGGGGGAGCGCGCAACGGCGGCGCGGGCGGCGCTGCGGGCGCCCCTGCGAAGGGCCGTCAGAACGCGGGCTCCTCGGGCTCGGGGTCGGGCACCTCGTCCGGGCGCGGGCGCGCGGCGCCGCGGCGTCCGAGCGGCCGGGAACGGCACGACGAGAAGATCACGGTCTATGTCTCGGCCGAGGAGCTGATGGACCTGGAGCACGCGCGGCTCGTGCTGCGCGGCGAGCACGGGCTGGCCGTGGACCGCGGCCGGATAGTGCGCGAAGCGGTCGCGGTCGTCCTCGCGGACCTGGAGTCGCGCGGCGACGCGAGCATCCTCGTGCGGCGCCTGCGCGGCCGCTGAGTCCCTCGCGGGGCGGGAGCGTCATGGCGGGGAACGGGCGGGTGTGTCCCAGTACGCTGCTCTGCGATGCCCACTCCTGACGACCACGCGCCACTGCCCCGCCGCCGCCTGGGCCGCGGCCCGGGCACGGCTCCGGCCCCCGGGCCGGGCGACCCGCCGGAGCCGGCCCCCGCGGACCGGTCCGCCGGCCCGGCGGAAGCCCCAGCGGCGCAGGATGTGACGCCCGGCGGCGATGCTCCCGCGCCGCCCGCGCTCCCGCGCGAGGAAGTCGCGGCGTCGGCGCCGGAGTCGGGCCCCGACCCGGGCGAGGCCGGCGCCGCGCCGTCGCGCGTGGAGACGCCCGCTCCCGAGCCGGCCCCGGCGGAGCCCGTCGCGGACCGGGGTGATGGCCCGGAGGACGTTCCCGAGGACAGGGCGACCGTGGCGGAGGCGCCCGTGGAGCCGGGCCCGGAATCGGAGGCCGAGGCGTCCTCGGACGCGGACGCCCCCGGGGACGGGCGGTTCACTGTTCGGCTCGACAACTTCGAGGGGCCGTTCGATCTGCTGCTGCAGCTGATCTCGAAGCACAAGCTGGACGTCACCGAGGTCGCGCTGTCCAAGGTGACCGACGAGTTCATGGCGTACATCCGGGCCATGGGCACGGACTGGGACCTCGACCAGACCACCGAGTTCCTCGTCGTCGCGGCGACGCTGCTCGATCTGAAGGCCGCGCGGCTGCTGCCCGCCGCCGAGATCGAGGACGAGGCGGACCTCGCCCTCCTGGAGGCGCGCGACCTGCTCTTCGCGCGCCTCCTGCAGTACCGCGCGTACAAGGAGATCGCCGACATCTTCGCGGACCGCCTCGCGCAGGAGGCCCGCCGCTACCCCCGTACGGTCGGACTGGAGCCGCACCACGCCGAGTTGCTGCCCGACGTGGTGATCAGCATCGGCGGCGAGGGCTTCGCGAAGCTCGCCGTGAAGGCGATGCAGCCCAAGCCCAAGCCGCAGGTGTACGTGGAGCACATCCACGCCCCGCTGGTCAGCGTGCGAGAACAGGCCGAGGTCGTGGTGGCGCGGCTGCGGGAGCTGGGGCGGGTGAGTTTCCGGCAGCTGACCGAGGACGCGCCGGACACCCTGACCGTCGTCGCCCGCTTCCTCGCGCTGCTGGAGCTGTACCGGGAGCGGGCTGTCGACCTCGACCAGGAGGAGCCGCTCGCCGACATCACGATCCGCTGGAGCGGCAGTTCCGACGAGGACGCGGAGTCGCTGGTGACCGACGAGTTCGACCAGCCGCCGCCCGTCCCGCAGCAGTCACCGCAATCACCGCAGTCACAGTCATCGCCGTCACAGCCACCGCAGGAGCCGCAGGAGCCGCGCGAGGAAGGGGCCCCGACATGAGCACCGAGGAGACGTACGAGGTCCCGGAGTACGCGCCGCTGCGCGAGCAGCCGCCCGCGGGGGAGAGCGCCGTCGCCGAACTGCCGCTGAAACCGGCACTGGAGGCGGTCCTGATGGTCGTCGACGAGCCGGCCACCGAGGAGCACCTCGCCCGCGTACTGCAGCGCAGGCGCCGCGAGATCTCCGACGCGCTGCGCGAACTCACCGACGAGTACGCGCGCGAAGGCCGCGGTTTCGAGCTGCGGCTGGTGGCGGGCGGCTGGCGGTTCTACACCCGCGCCGAGTACGCGGACGCCGTGGAGAGCTTCGTCCTGGACGGCCAGCAGGCCCGGCTGACGCAGGCCGCGCTGGAGACCCTCGCGGTCGTCGCGTACCGGCAGCCGGTCAGCCGTTCGCGGGTGTCCGCGGTCCGCGGAGTGAACTGTGACGGTGTGATGCGGACCCTTCTTCAGCGGGGGCTGCTGGAGGAGTGCGGCACGGAACCCGAGACAGGTGCGATCCTGTACGGGACGACGCATTACTTCCTGGAGCGGATGGGCCTGCGCGGCCTGGACGAATTGCCCGAATTGGCCCCCTTCCTCCCCGAGGCGGAAGCGGTCGAGGGGGATTCCCAGGAAGGGGTGCCGTCGTTCGACGTAGACGACAGCGACGACGACCCTCAGCAGACGGATCATTGATGCGAAGCAGCGGCAGGAACACCGGCGGAAACCGCAACGAGAGGGGCGCGGGCGGCAAACGCGGCGACAAGCAGCAGCGTGCGGGCCGCCCCCGTCCGGAGGAACGGCGTTACGAGCAGGGTGACACCCGTAACGACGGTGGTCCTGGTGGGAAGTCGGGCGCGGGTGCCGGCGCGCGGAAGGGCACCCAGCCGCCGAAGAAGAACGCGCCGGGCGCGAAGCCGGGCCCGAAGTCGGCCGCGAAGCCCACCGGAGGCAAGCCGGCGGGCGGCAAGCCGACCGGCGGCAAGCCCGCGGGTGGCAAGCCCGCGGGCGGAAAGCCGGGCCCGAAGTCCCCGGCCGCGAAGAAGAGCGCCGCCGCCAAGAGCGGGTCCGGGGCCAACCCGTACCGCAGCGTCACCAAGAGCGGCGCCCCCAAGGCCCGTACGCGCAAGGCGACCGCGCCCGCGCGGCCCCGTGAGTACGAGGCGCAGGTCGAGGAGCGGAACCGGGCCCGGCACGACAAGCCGCGGGTCCAGCTGCCGAAGACCTTCGGCGAGGTGGACGGTGAGCGGCTGCAGAAGGTGCTCGCCCGGGCCGGCATGGGCTCGCGCCGCGCCTGCGAGGACCTGATCGCGCAGGCCCGGGTCGAGGTGAACGGCGAGATCGTCGTCGAGCAGGGCGTCCGCGTCGACCCCGACAAGGACGAGGTGAAGGTCGACGGGCTGACCATCGCCTCGCAGTCGTACATCTTCTTCGCGCTGAACAAGCCCGCGGGCGTCGTCGCGACGATGGAGGACCCCGACGGCCGCCAGTGCCTGGGCGACTATGTGCAGAACCGGGAGACCCGGCTGTTCCACGTCGGCCGCCTCGACACGGAGACCGAGGGGATCATCCTGCTCACCAACCACGGCGAGCTGGCGAACCGCCTCACGCACCCGCGGTACGGCGTGAAGAAGACGTATCTCGCCGCGATCCAGGGCCCGTTGCCGCGCGAGCTCGGCAAGCGGCTGAAGGACGGCATCCGGCTGGAGGACGGCTACGCGAAGGCCGACCACTTCCGCGTCGTGGAGAACACCGGCAAGAACTACCTCGTCGAGGTCTCCCTGCACGAGGGCCGCAAGCACATCGTGCGCCGCATGCTGGCCGAGGCGGGCTTCCCCGTCGACCGCCTGGTGCGCACCCGCTTCGGCCCCATCGCCCTGGGCGACCAGAAGTCGGGCTGGCTGCGCCGCCTCACCAACACCGAGGTCGGCATGCTGATGGACGAGGTCGGTCTCTGAGCCGCCGAGCCGGCCGCTGAACCGAGCCGGCCGCTGAACCGCCTTTCCGGTCAGGGCTCGTCGAGCCCTGACCGGAAGTACGCGGCACGGTCACTCTCCCTCCGGCGGCGCGGACGGCTCTGCCGCCCCGGACGGCCCCGGCGGCTCGTACGGCACGCTCAGCCGCACTTCCGTGCCGCCCCGCGGGGCCGGCCCGACGCCGAGCGTTCCCCGCACCAGCAGCGCCCGTTCCCGCATTCCGCGGATGCCGGCGCCCTCCCGCAGGCCGCCGGGCCCGGGGCCGCGGCCGTCGTCGCGGACGCGCAGGACGACCGCGTCCGCCTCGCAGCGCACCGACACTTCCACGTGCGAGGCCTCCGCGTGCCGCGCGGTGTTGGTCAGCCCCTCCTGCGCGACGCGGTAGAGGACCAGTTCCCGCTGCCGGCCCAGCGGCGGCAGCGCGGGGTCGATGTCGCGCCGTACGTCGAGGCCGGAGTGCGCCGCGTACTCCGTCGCCAGCGCGGACAGGGCGCTGGACAGGCCGAGGTCCTCCAGTACGCCGGGGCGCAGCCGGTGGGAGAGCCGCCGTACCTCGTCCAGGCCCGCGCGGGTGGTCTCCTGGACCTGCCGCAGCTCCTCGCGCAGCTCTTCGGGCGCCCGGTCGGCGACCCGTTTGAGGCCGAGCAGTACGGCGGTCATGCTCTGCCCCACCTCGTCGTGCAACTCCTGGGCGACGCGGCGGCGTTCGTCCTCCTGTGCCCGCAGCGCGCGGGCGTTGCTGTCGCCGCGCTCCGCCTCCAGGCGGGTGAGCATGTCGTTGAACGTCCGTACCAGCTCCGGGACTTCACCGCGTCCCTCGGCGGGCAGCCGCTGCCCGGGCCGCAGCAGGTCGATGGTGGTCATCAGCCGCTGCAGCCGCTGGAGCGGGGCGAGGCCGACGCGCAGCAGCGCGGCGTTGGCGAGCAGCATCGCCACAAGCCCGCCGGTGAGCACGAACGCCTCGGTGAGCAGCACCGGTACGGACACGGTGACGGGTGCCCACAGCAGCAGGGCCGTCGCCGCGGCCAGAACGAGGGCGTTGAGCAGAAAGATCCGCCAGAACAGGGACACGGTGCACAGAACCTCCTGCCGCCACTGTTCCACGAGCCGGGGCACCGCCCGGACCGGTGAGCGGGCCCGGCCGGTGCCCGCGGCGTAAATGGGTGTCAGCACCCATGGCTTCCGGGGGCGCGGCCGTCCAGAGTGGTGGCCATGAGTCTGCCCCCGTGCCGTACCGCAGGCGGTTCTCCGCCGCCGGGCGACGGGCCGCGCACAGCCTGACCGAGGGCGCCGCGGCCCGCCGCCCGCGCCCCGCGTCGCATGCCGGGTCCCGGCCCGATGTTCCCGACGGCCGCGCACCGATGCGGAACGTTCCCTCGGGCCGGCGCCCGTACGACACCTCGCAGACCCCATTCCTTCGCACGGTGAGGAACCGACCCGCCATGGCTCTGGACACCCCTACCGGTGAGCGGAACGCGGGGCTGTCGGCCCGCCGGCTGGCCGAGGTGCGCGAACTGCTGGAGGAGCAGCGGCAGTTCCGGCTGGAGCAGCTGGAGCGGCTGCGGACGTACGGAACCGGTCTGGAGGGCCCCGCGACCGAGGGCCCGCAGGGCGGCAGGGACCGGCTGGTGAGCTGGGCCCGGATGGTGCTGACGGACGTGGAGGACGCGCTGGACCGGATCGCCGGCGGGCGCTACGGCCGCTGCGAGTCCTGCGCCGGCGGTATCGAGTGGGACCGGCTGCGGATGGTGCCGCAGGCCCGGTTCTGCTCCCGCTGCCAGTTCGGCCGGAGGGGCACGGCCCGCCGCGGCACCGGGGCCCGGAGGTGACCCGGAGGTGACGGCGCCGCGGGACCTGTCGCGCCGGAGCGCGACGGGCGTTGTCGTCACGCTGTTCGCCGCGCTGCTGAGTCTGTGTGCCACTCCCCATCCGGCGTACACCGCGGGGTGGGCGGAGACGGCGCAGTCCGCGCCCGGTCCCGGAGCGCATCAGCGGCCGGCCGGGGACGGGGACGCACGGGCCGAGGAGCACTGGCAGACGGCGCCCGTCCACCTCGGCGTGCTCCAGCAGCAGGCCGAACAGCTCGCGTCCGGCGGTCCGGGGCCCGCGCTGCCGGCCCGCGCCGTACGCCTGCCCGCACCGGAAGCGCACTCCGGACCGGCGGCGGGCCACTCCGAGAGTCCCGCGGCGGGCGCGCGGCCCGACGCGCTTCCCGAGGTACGGGGGCCGCCGGCGGCGGACGCCGCTTGAGCGGGCGGGTGCCGTGCGGCGCCCGCTCCTGACGACTCGAACGTCCCGTCGACTCGAACGTCCCGTCCCCGTACGGCCGTCGCGTTCCGCCCCGCCCGCCCGTGACCGACCGGGTGCGTGCCGCCGGGCGGCGCGCCGGCCCGTCCTGCCCCGGGAGGCAAACCCGTGTCTCGTGCCGCAGTGGTACGGGCAGTGCTGGCTGTCGCCGTGCTGCTGGTATCCGCGCTCACCGTCCTGACCACGCCCGTACGTCTCGGGCTCGACCTGCAAGGAGGGACCCGGCTGGTCCTGCAGACCCGTGACACCCCCGGCGCCGAGGCCGGGCCGGAGAACACCGACCGCACCATGGAGGTGCTGCGCAACCGCGTCGACGCGCTGGGCGTCACCGAACCCGTACTGACCCGCTCCGGCGACGACCGGATCATCGTCGAGCTGCCCGATGTGCAGAATCCGCGCGAGGCCGCCGAAGTCCTCGGCCGCACCGCGCAGTTGACCATCCACCCCGTCGAGGGGGCCGCGGACAAGGACGGGAAGCAGGGCCCGCCGGAGGCCTCCGGGTCCGGCGGGGGGCCGCGGGTACTGCCCGACGAGAAGGGGCAGGACCTCCGGCTGGGCGCCGCCGGCATGTCCGGCTCCGGCGTACGGGACGCCGAGGCCCGGCTGGACACCGAGCAGGGCCGCGGCTGGACCGTGTCCGTCGCCTTCCAGGACGGCGGCAAGAAGGACTGGGCGGGGCTCACCGGCGACGCCGCCTGCCAGCCGGCGGGCGACGACCGGCGCCGGGTCGCCATCGTGCTGGACGACGAGGTGCTGTCGGCGCCCGAAGTGGACCCGTCGGTGGCCTGCCGTACCGGCATCGCGCAGGGCGCCACCGAGATCACCGGTTCGTTCACCGGGGCCCAGGCCAAGGAGCTCGCGCTGCTGATCGAGGGCGGGGCGCTCCCGGTGCCCGTCGACATCACCGAGCAGCGGACGGTCGGCCCCACACTGGGCGCCGAGGCGATCGACGCGGGCGCCCGCGCCGCGGTGATCGGGGTGGTCCTCACCTCGCTGTTCGTCGTCGGCGTCTACCGCTTCTTCGGCGCGATCGCCGCCGTCGCGCTGGCCGCCTACGGGCTGATCTCGTACGCGGCGCTGCTGGCGCTCGGGGTGACGCTGACCCTGCCGGGGCTGGCCGGTTTCGTCCTCGCCATCGGCATGGCCGTGGACGCCAACGTGCTGGTCTTCGAACGGGCCAGGGAGGAGTACGCGGCGCGGCGGCACACCCCGGACGGCGGGCGGCGCGGCCTGCGTACCGCGGTGACCGCCGGATTCCGGCACGCTCTGAGCGCCATCGCGGACTCCAACATCACCACGCTGCTCGCGGCGGGACTGCTGTTCTTCTTCGCCTCGGGACCGGTACGCGGCTTCGGCGTCACCCTCGCCATCGGCGTGCTCGCCTCCATGGTGTCGGCGCTGGTGGTGGCCAGGTCGCTGGCCGATCTCAGCGCGGGGCGCGGCTTCCTGGCCCGCCGCCCGCGGCTCAACGGCATCGCCCTGCCGGGCCGGGTACGCACCTGGCTGACCGGCCGCGCGCCGCACATCCTGCGCAGGCCGCGGCGCTGGCTGGCGCTCTCCGCCCTGCTGGCGGTGCTGGCCGGCGCCGGACTGCTCGGCAGGGGCCTGGACCTGGGCGTGGAGTTCACCGGCGGGCGGCTGACCGAGTACACCACCAGCCGCCCGGTCTCCGCGGCGGAGGCCCGGCAGGCCGTCAACGGCGCGGGATTCCCCGACGCCGAGGTCACCACCTCGGGGAAGGACGGCATCTCCGTACGCACCGGTGAGCTCTCCAACGCCGGGGAGGAGAAGCTGCGTTCGGCGCTCACCGGGCCCGGCGGGGAGGTCACCAAGCAGAAGGACGAACTGATCGGGCCGAGCCTCGGCGACGAGCTGCGGCGCAACGCCCTCATCGCGCTGGGCATCGCCGTCGCGGCCCAACTGGGCTATCTGGCCCTGCGGTTCCGCTGGACCTTCGCCGCCGCGACGGTACTCGCGATGGTGCAGGACGTGCTGGTGCTGCTGGGCGCGTTCGCCTGGCTGGGCAGGCCGGTCGACGGGATCTTCCTCGCGGCGCTGCTCACCGTGGTCGGCTACTCGGTGAACGACTCCGTCGTCGTCTTCGACCGGGTACGGGAACTGTGGGGCGCCGCCCCGCGCTCCCCGCTGCGGAAGACCGCCGAAACGGCGGTGCTGCAGACCGTTCCGCGTACGGTCAACACCGGCATGGGCGCGGTGTTCATCCTCGCCGCGCTCGCCGTGCTCGGCGGGGACACCCTCACCGGCTTCGCCCTCGCGCTGCTGATCGGCATCGTGGCGGGGACCTGGTCGTCGGTGTTCACCGCGGTGCCGCTCGCCGTCGAACTGGAGGCGCACCGGCAGGCACCGCCCCCGCCCCCGGTACGCCGCGGCACCAAGCGGCGCGCATCCCGTACGGGCCGGACCCGTACGGGAGCGGCGGGCCACGGCCCGGACCGGAACGGCGCCGTGGTCTGACAGCGGGAGCCGGGCCCGGCCGTACGCCGGCGGGGCCCGGCCGCCTCCGCGGCGGTCCCTCTGGCGGTCCCTGTACGGTCCGGGCCGCCCGGCGGCGGGGCGGCGTCAGGACCAGACGGCGGTGGAGAGCGCGTGGCCGTGCCGGTCGCGTTCGATCTCCAGCATGCCGACGACGGCGGTGCGGTTGACGCGGCCGTGGATCCGCGGGTCCGGGTCCCAGCGGACCGGCGCGTCGAGCTTGTGCTCGTTGATCATCAGGGCCATGACGGGGCCGACGGCGCTCCTGAAGTGCGCGTCGGCGGCGGCGAGCGCGCCCGTCTCGTCGACGGAGCACGGGATGAAGCCGTCCTCGGTGAGTGCCTGTGGCGCGAAGGGGCGGTCGGGGGCCTTCAGCCAGTCGTCGAGCGGCACCACATGGAAGATCATGCCTCCCTGTGTACTGCGTCACGGCCCCCGCCGCCGGTCCGGCTCACCGGGCGCCTCGGATCGGCGCCCCGTCTCAGCAGACGGGCCGCCCGGACGCCCGCGCCGCGCCGGTTCTACGCTGGTCACCGTACGAGGACGTAACAAGGAAGCGGAGCCGACACGTGGCGGTACGAGCGGTGCGGGGAGCCGTCCAGCTGGAGCAGGACGAGCCCGGGCACATGGACGAGCAGGTGTCGCAGCTGATGACGGCCGTGCTGGAGCGGAACGAGCTGACCGGGGACGACCTGATCAGCGTCTGGTTCACGGCGACGCCCGATCTGCACAGCGACTTCCCGGCCGCCGCGGCGCGCAAGCTCGGCATCGTCGACGTCCCGCTGATCTGCGCGCAGGAGCTGGACATCGAGGGCGCCATGCCGCGGGTCGTACGGATCCTCGCGCACGTCGAGTCGGACCGCCCCAAGTCCGCCATCAACCACGTCTACCTCGGCGCAGCCGCCGCCCTCCGCAAGGACATCGCCCAGTAATGCGTACCGCGCTCGTCATCGGCACCGGACTCATCGGCACCTCCGCCGCGCTCGCGCTCACCGCGCGCGGGGTGCGGGTGCACCTGCGCGACCAGGACGCCGAGCGGGCGCATACCGCGGAGTCCCTCGGCGCCGGCACCCGGGACGAGCCGGAGGGCCCCGTCGATCTGGCGATAGTGGCCGTGCCCCCGGCGCACATCGCGGAGACCGTCGCCGGGGTACGGCAGGAGGGGCTGGCCCGCGGCTGCATCGACGTGGGCAGCGTCAAGGGCGGCCCGCGCCGTGAACTGGCCGAGCGCGGCGCCGACATGACGGGGTACGTCGGCACCCACCCCATGTCGGGCCGGGAGCAGAACGGTCCGCTCGCGGCGACCGCCGACCTGTTCGAGGGGCGGCCCTGGGTGCTGACCCCGACCGCGGACACCGACACCGAGGTGCTGAATCTCGCACTGGAACTGGTCGCGCTGTGCGGGGCCGTGCCGGTCGTCATGGACGCCGAGGCGCACGACCGCGCCGTCGCGCTCGTCTCGCACACCCCGCAGCTGGTCTCCAGCCTCGTCGCGGCCCGGCTGGAGTCCGCCGACGAGACGTCCGTGCGGCTGTGCGGCCAGGGCATCCGCGACGTGACCCGGATCGCTGCCTCCGACCCGGCGATGTGGGTGGAGATCCTCTCCGCCAACCCGGGCCCGGTCGCCGACATCCTGGACGGCGTCGCGGGGGACCTGGACGAGACCGTACGGGCGCTGCGGGCCCTGGAGTCCTCCGACGCGGACAAGCGCGGCGGCGGCGCAGCCGGCATCGCGGACGTACTGCACCGCGGCAACGCGGGCCGGTCCCGGGTGCCCGGCAAGCACGGCCAGGCGCCGGCGGCGTACGCGACGGTCGCCGTGCTGATCGGCGACCGGCCGGGCGAACTGGCCCGGATCTTCGCGGACGCGGGCGCGGCCGGGGTCAACATCGAGGACGTCCGCATCGAGCACGCGACCGGTCAGCAGGCCGGTCACGTACAGCTGATGGTCGAGCCGTCAGCCGTTCCGGTGCTCAAGGCGGAGCTGCGGGAGCGGGGATGGGCCATGCGGCAGGAGCGCTGAGCGCTCCGTGAGGGGCGCCGCTTCGTGTGACCTGTTGCGGGGTGTCGGGCGGCTGCGGATCCGCTGGGGTTTGCGCAGTTCCCCGCGCCCCTTGTCGCGCCGTTCCCCCGCGCCCCTTGTCAGAAGGGCGTCGGGATACGGTCCGGGTGACCGGTAGCCTTGTGCGGGGCCGTTCGGCCCCACGCTTCCCGCCCGTGTTTCGAGAAAGGTCCCTCCACCGTGTCTGCAGTGATTGTCGCCATCGACGGCCCCTCCGGCACGGGCAAGTCCAGCACCTCCAAGGCGGTCGCGGCCCAGCTCGGCCTCAGCTACCTGGACACCGGCGCGCAGTACCGGGCGATCACCTGGTGGATGCTGACCAACGGCGTGGACGTGAACGACACCGACGCGGTCACCGCCGCGGCGGGCAAGCCCGCCGTCGTCTCGGGCACCGACCCGGCGGCGCCGACGATCTCCGTGGACGGCCAGGACGCCGCGGGCCCGATCCGTACGCAGGAGGTCACCTCCGCGGTCAGCGCCGTGAGCGCCGTGCCCGAGGTGCGTACCCGGATCACCGAACTGCAGCGCGGCATCGCCGCGGAGGCCCCGCGCGGCATCGTCGTGGAGGGCCGGGACATCGGCACCACGGTGCTGCCCGACGCCGATCTCAAGATCTTCCTCACCGCCTCTCCCGAGGCGCGTGCGGCGCGGCGCAGCGGCGAGCTGAAGGGCAAGCCCGGGGAAGCCGCCACCGACGTGGCGGCCACCCGCGCGGCGCTGGAGCAGCGGGACAAGGCGGACTCCAGCCGCAAGACCTCCCCGCTGAAGCAGGCCGGCGACGCCGTCGAGGTCGACACCACGGAGCTGACGCTGGAACAGGTCATCGAGTGCGTGGTCACCCTCGTGGAGAAGGCCGCCGCGGGGGAGTCCACCGCCGAGCAGGTCGCGCAGGCCGGGCAGGTGGCGGCGGAGTGACCGGCGACGGCTCCCTGCCCAGCGCGCGGGGCGCCGCGGCCGGCCGCCGCATCGGGATCGGGCTGATGCAGGGGCTGTGGAAGCCCCGCGTGCTCGGCGCCTGGCGGATGCCTTCGGCGGGGCCCGCGATCCTCGCGGTGAACCACTCGCACAACATCGACGGACCGATGCTGATGGGCACCTCGCCGCGGCCGGTGCACTTCCTCATCAAGAAGGAGGCCTTCGCCGGGCCTCTCGACCCTTTCCTGCGCGGCATCGGGCAGGTCAAGGTCGACCGGGAGAGCACCGACAGGACCGCCGTCACCCACGCGCTCGGCGTGCTGGAAAACGGCGGCGTGCTCGGCATATTTCCCGAAGGCACCCGCGGCGAGGGCGACTTCGCGTCGCTGCGCTCCGGCCTCGCGTACTTCGCCGTACGGTCGGGGGCGCCCGTGGTGCCCGTGGCGGTGCTCGGCAGCACCGACCGGCGCAGCCGGCTGGTGTCCGGGATGCCGCCGCTGCGCAGCCGCGTCGACCTCGTGTTCGGCGACCCGTTCGAGGCGGGCGACGGCAGCGGACGGCGTACGCGCACGGCGCTGGACGAGGCGACGGTGCGCATCCAGCAGCGGCTCGCCGGCCATCTGGCCGACGCGCGGCGGCTGACGGGACGGGAGCGCTGAGCCCCGGCGCGCGCCGTCTCATCGCAGATTTGAAGCAGCCGTACCCGCAGACTTGAAGCAGCGGCCGTACGCGGCGACCCGAAGGGCCATCGCGTACGGCGGCGGACCACCTGACGCAGAACGACGAGGACGACACGTCATGAACGACCAGACACACTCCGGCGGCGACGAGCACGAGCAGGGCGAGCTCGGCGACGCCGAGTACGCGGAGTTCATGGAGCTCGCCGCGGAAGAAGGCTTCGACCCCGAAGAGGTGGAGGGCGCGCTCGGCGAGGCCGGGCACGGACCGCTGCCGGTGCTCGCCGTGGTGGGCCGGCCGAATGTCGGCAAGTCGACCCTGGTGAACCGGTTCATCGGCCGCCGCGAGGCGGTCGTGGAGGACCGCCCCGGCGTCACCCGGGACCGGGTCACGTACGAGGCCGAGTGGGCGGGCCGCCGCTTCAAGGTCGTCGACACCGGCGGCTGGGAGCAGGACGTGCTCGGCATCGACGCGTCGGTCGCCGCGCAGGCGGAGTTCGCGGTGGAGGCCGCGGACGGCGTCGTCTTCGTGGTGGACGCGATGGTCGGCGCGACCGACACCGACGAGGCCGTGGTGAAGATGCTGCGCCGGGCCGGCAAGCCCGTCGTGCTGTGCGCCAACAAGGTCGACGGCCAGTCCGGTGAGGCAGAGGCCGCCTACCTGTGGTCGCTGGGCCTCGGCGAGCCGTACCCGGTGTCCGCGCTGCACGGCCGCGGCACGGGCGACATGCTCGACGCGGTGCTCGACGCGCTGCCCGAGGCGCCGGAGCAGACGTTCGGCACGGCGCTCGGCGGACCGCGCCGCGTCGCGCTCGTCGGCCGCCCGAACGTCGGCAAGTCCTCCCTGCTGAACAAGCTCGCCAAGGAGGACCGGGTCGTCGTCGACGAGGTCGCGGGCACCACCCGTGACCCGGTCGACGAGCTCATCGAACTCGGCGGCAAGACCTGGAAGTTCGTCGACACGGCGGGCATCCGCAAGCGGGTGCACCTGCAGGAGGGCGCCGACTACTACGCCTCGCTGCGCACCGCGGCCGCCATGGAGAAGGCCGAGGTCGCCGTCGTCCTCATCGACGTCAGCGAGTCGATCAGCGTCCAGGACCTGCGGATCATCACCACCGCCGTGGAGGCGGGCCGCGCCCTCGTCCTCGCCTACAACAAGTGGGACACGATGGACGAGGAGCGCCGCTTCTACCTGGAGCGGGAGATCGAGCGGGACCTCGTGCAGGTGCAGTGGGCGCCGCGGGTCAACATCTCGGCGCGTACGGGCCGGCACATGGAGAAGCTGGTGCCGGCCATCGAGGCCGCGCTGGACGGCTGGGAGACCCGGGTGCCGACGGGCCGGCTGAACTCCTTCCTCGGCGAGATCGTGGCCTCCCACCCGCACCCGGTGCGGGGCGGCAAGCAGCCGCGCATCCTCTTCGGCACCCAGGCGGGCACGAAGCCGCCGCGCTTCGTCCTCTTCGCCTCCGGCTTCCTGGAGGCGGGCTACCGCCGGTTCATCGAGCGGCGTCTGCGTGAGGAGTTCGGCTTCGAGGGCACGCCGATTCATATGAGCGTGCGGGTGCGGGAGAAGCGCGGCAAGAAGAAGTGACGGGCGCTCGCGCTGAGCGGTGCGGGGTGAAGTGAGGGGGCACCCGCGCCGGGCTGGGGGTGTGGGGGTCGTCCCCCACAGGGCTGCAGCATCGAGCGGCGGCTGCGTGAGGAGTTCGGCTTCGAGGGCACGCCGATTCACATGAGCGTGCGGGTGCGGGAGAAGCGCGGCAAGAAGAGGTGACGGGCGCTCGCGCTGGGCGGTGCGGGGTGAAGTGAGGGGGCACCCGCGCCGGGCTGGGGGTGTGGGGGTCGTCCCCCACGGGACCGCAGCGAAGAAGTAGGTGTACGCCGAGGGCCCGGGGCCGCCGTCAGTGGTGGGGGCCGGGCCCTCGGGGTGTTGTGCCGCGCCTTGCTGACGGGGCGTCAGTAGCCGTACGAGTGGCCGTCGCGGGGGCCCGGCGGGAGCGCGGCAGGCAGCGCGGGGCGGCGCGGAGCCGCCCCGCTGTGCCAGGGGCCGCCGTGCCACGCGTGGTGGTGCCACGTGTGGTCCCAGCGGCCCACCCCCGTGCCGTGCACCGTGCCGAACCCCTCGAACGCCAGCTCCTCCTCGCCCGAACGGTCGCCCGGAAGGGCCCGGAACAGACGTCGGTACTCCGCGTAGAGCGAGTCGTAGATCGGCGTACCGGAGTCGCCGGCGGAGTGGTTGCGGTGCGGACTGCGGTCGTGGGGAGGTTCGTAGGGTTGCACACGGGGATCAACGATCCCGCCGCCCGGCGGGTGCGGGGCCGGGCGGCGAATGACCTGATCGCAGGCGTACCCGGAGGGCTGTCCGGATGAGCACGGATACGCGTGCGAACGGACGGCCGCCGGGCGGCGGGACCCGTCAGGTACCCGCGAGCGGCATGGTGGCGGCGACGAGCACGCCCCGCTCCGACGCGCTGTCCAGCGCGTCCCGCAGCAGGTCCTCACGGGGCTGCTGGCCGATGGAGCCGGACGGCGCGGCGTAGACGAGGACCGAGCTGTTCTTGGTGGCCGTGGTGCGCCACTCGTCGGTGACCGGCAGCGGCTGGTGCGCCTGCCACCAGGCGACGGGCTGGACGCTGCCGCTGCCCTGCGCCGCCGGCTGGAGGATGGCGTGCAGCCGTCCCGTGGCGAGCAGCACCGACCAGCCGGACAGCGACTGCGGCACCTTCGCGGTGTCCGTCACCGGCATGAAGCCCTCCTCGATGAGGAGCGGCAGGAAGTCGTCGCCGGGGCCGTCGGACCCGGGGCGGACGATGGCGCCGGTCGGCTCGACGACGAGCGCGGCGTGCAGCGCGTCGTCGATCAGCACCTGGCCGCAGGTGATGCCGAGCACGGCCTGCCGGGGGGCGGCTTCGGGCCCGCCGGCCGGTGCGCTGTCGGGCGCGGAGGCCGGCGCCGGCACTCCGGCGGAGGGCTGCTCCGGGGCCGGGGCCGCGGCACCGGCCTCGTTTCCGGTGATGTACCGGACGGCGCCCTGCAGTTGCTCCTCGGACACCGTCACGACCTGCGAGGGGATGCAGGTGGCGTGCGCGAACGCGAGCACTGCCGTTTCATCGCCGACGAAGAGGACCGTGCTGGTGCGCTGCTGCCCGGTGTTGCCCGGGGTGCGGCACGAGGTGCAGTCGTAGCTGCCCGGTGCGTTCTCTCCGGCGAGCAGCCGGTCGGCTTCATCGTCGCCGATCTCGGCACGTACATCGTCGCTGACATCGAGCATGGGGGACACGAGGGGCTCCTGGCATTCGGGTCTTGTCCGTATGGACAACGGACGATCTGTGGCAGCGGTCACGCGGCACCGGCTGCCGAATCGATGTATCGACCGCGGGGAGTGAAACCGGCACCTGTTTTGGTGACGGACCGTTAATCCATGCGCTGTGAAGGGAAGTTCGGCCGGTGAGCTGAGTCACAGATCAATGAGGATGTGGGGTGAGATATGACGATATCGCCGCGCTTTGTGGGTGTCCGAAAGTCGCCGTTAAGGCGGGTAACAAGCGACTGGCCTGGAACGACGGGGTTGCAGTTGATAGTGGGGCTTTGGTGTCCATACATTCCGCGGCGGTGCAAGGAGCACCACCCGGAACAGCGGGGCGGAGAACCGGCGTCGGATGCGCACGGTGTCCGCCCGTGGCGGGGGAACCGGACGGCCGAGTGCCGTCCGGGCGCCGTCCGGGGTCATGGAGAGGGATTCCTTTGTCCATACGTCGTGTCACGGCAGTGCTCGCGGGTGCCGGTTTCATCGCACCCCTGGCGCTCATCGCCGCCACCGCCGGATCGGCCGAGGCGGCGCCGAACGACGGTGTGTGGGACCGCATCGCCCAGTGCGAGAGCGGTGGGAACTGGAACACCAGCACCGGCAACGGCTACAGCGGAGGGCTGCAGTTCTCCCCCAGCACCTGGCGCGCGTACGGCGGTGGTTCCTACGCGCCGAGTGCCGACGGGGCCAGCAAGGAGCAGCAGATCGCGGTCGCGAGCAAGGTGCAGCAGGCGCAGGGCTGGGGTGCGTGGCCCACTTGCTCGTCGAAGGCCGGCGCGAGTGGCTCGGCCCCGGCGGCCCAGGCCGCACCGGAGTCGAAGCCCGTTCAGCGCGCTCAGCCCGAGCGGCAGGCGGCACCCGAGCAGCAAGCCGTCCCCGAGCAGCAGGCCGTCCCCGAGCAGCAGGCCGCACCGCGCGACGCGGTGCGTGCCGACCGCGGCCAGGACCGCGGCAACTACACGGTGCGGAGCGGTGACACGCTCGGCACCATCGCGGCGGCGCACGGCTCCAGTTGGAGCGCCGTCTACCAGTCCAACCGGGCCGTCATCGGCGCCGACCCGGATCTGATCGTGCCCGGCCAGCAGCTGAGTCTGTGACGCGACGCGTTTCTGGCGTGATCCGCGGCTTGTGAGCGGATGGCCCCGTTCGGCCCATGGGCCGGGCGGGGCCGGCGCGTGCGCTCGCGCTCTGCGCTTTGCGGGGCGGCGCGTTTGCCGCTTCGTGTGCCCCTTGAGTGGGTCGGGCGGCTGCGGTTCGCGTGTGGTTTGCGCAGTTCCCCGCGCCCCTTATCTGGTGGTCTTCTCGCCGGGTTCGCCCGTGAATGTCACTGTGCCGCGGCGGAGTTCGTGTATCAGTGTGACCGCTTCGGCCAGGGCCGGGGTGAGGTGCTGTTCGGCGAGCAGTACGGTGCGGCCGTCCCGGACGGCCGCCGTCAGCAGCGCGTACGTGAGCTCCGTGGCGGCCGGGGACATGCCCTGCGTGGGCTCGTCCAGCAGCAGCACCCGGGCCGGTGAGCGCAGGGCCCGTGCGAGGGCGAGCATGCGCTGCTCGCCGCCCGAGAGCGTCGCCGCCGTACGGGGCAGTAGCGCCGCCAGCGCCGGATAGGGCAGCGAGGGCTCCCGCAACGGGCGGCGGGGTACACCCAGTTGCTCCGCCACCGTGAGGGAGCCGAACACGGCACGGCGCTCCGGGACGTACGCGAGACCCCGGCGGGCCCGTACGTGCGCGGGCGTGCGCGTGATGTCGGCGCCGCGCCACAGTGCGCGGCCCCCGGAGAGCGGAACGGTGCCGGCCAGGGCGCGCAGCACCGTGGTGCGGCCCGCCCCGTTGCCGCCCAGCAGCGCGGTGAGACGGGCGGCGGGTACCACGAGGCTGACGCCGTGCAGGGCCTCCAGCGGGCCGTAGTGCACGCGGGCGCCGTACAGGGCGAGTTCGACGGTCACGGCGAGGGCTCCCGGCTGCGGCGCGGCGGCCCGTCCGGTGGCGGTCCCGGTGTGCGGCCGGCAGTGGGCTCCAAATGGTGCACGGTGTCGGCGATTTCGCCGACGAGTGCCTGGTCGTGCTCGATGAGGAGGACGGCCGTGCCGTCCGCGGCGAGTGCCCGCAGGAGCCGGCCGAGCGCGGCGCTCTCGGCCGTGTCTAGGCCCGCGGTCGGCTCGTCGAGGAGCAGCGTGTGCGGGTCGGTGGCGAGTGCGCGGGCGAGTTCCACGCGGCGCAGTACGGCGGTGGGGAGGCCGCGGGCCGGGGCGCCGGCGAGCGGTTCGAGCGCCAGGAGCCTGAGCGCCCGGTGGGTGAGCGCGTCGGACGTCCGGGCGCCGCCCCCCTGTTCGGCGCCCAGGCGGACGTTCTCGGCCACTGTGAGGGACGGGAACACGGCAGGCTGCTGGAACGTACGGGCCACCCCGAGGCGTGTGCGGGTGTGCGGGGGCAGCCGGGTGACGTCCCGGCCGTCCAGCAGTACGCGGCCCGTGAGGGGGCGCAGCGTGCCGGCCAGACAGTGGAACAGGGTGCTCTTTCCCGCGCCGTTGGGCCCCGTGAGCGCGGTGACGGCGCCGTGCGGCACGGCGAGCGTGAGGCCCCGCAGCACGGGACGCCCGTCGTACGCGACGGTCACCCCGTCCGCGACCAGCCCCTGCGCGGGGCCGGGCGTGCTGCGTGAGGGGGCACGCTTCGTGACGGGGCTCCGGGAGGGCCCGCCCCGAATCGGCGTCCCGCGCGCGGGAGTTCCGCCGGGCTCCTTCCCGGGGGTGCCGAAGAGTGCGGTGAGGGCGGGGAACAGGCCCGCGCGCAGGGCCGGGACGCGGCCCGTCAGGACGGCGAGGACGCCGATGACGGCCGCGGGCCAGCCCGCGTACGGTCCGGCGTCGAGGGCGACCAGCAGTGCCGCGGCGGTGAGCGCGGCCGTCATCGTGCCGGAGCCGAGCACGAACAGGGCGGCGAACCACAGGAGTCCGCGTACCGGGTCGAACGTGCCGGCGTCGAAGGCGCGGACTCCCATCGTCAGCATCCCGCCGCCCAGCGCGGCCAGGGCCGCACCCGTCACGAACGCCGTCAGTTTGACCCGGGGGACCGCGACGCCCGCTGCCGCCGCGGCCTGTTCGTCGTCGCCGACGGCCGCGAGCGCGCGGCCGAAGCGGCCCCGGCGCAGCAGTGCCACCGTGCCGGCGGCCGAGGCCAGCAGCACGAGTTCGAGGGCGTAGTAGGCGCGGTCGTCGCCGAATCCCGCGGGCCGGTCCGGCAGCAGTTCGTACGGGCGCTCCAGGACGAAGCGGCTGACGGTCAGGGAGATGGCGAGCGTCGTCAGGGCGAGCGCGAGTCCCTGGCGGCGCCAGCCGGTCGCCAGTCCGAGCGGGGCGACCAGCAGGACGCTCAGGGCGAGGGCGAGGAGGTTCGGCATGTGCGGGGACAGCAGTGCCGTGCCGAGCGCGCCGAGGCCCGCGTACGCGGCCTGGCCGAGGGAGATCTGGCCCGTCAGCACCACGAGGGACAGCAGGACGACCGCCAGCGCCGGCACTTGGACGGAGGTCCGCAGGTCGCTCCCGGCGAAGCCGAGCGGCAGCAGGGTGAGGACGCCCGCGACGAGGGCCAGGACGGGCCGGCCCGTACGGGCGTGCCGGCCGGGCGGCGGGGGAGCGGGCCCGGACGGGAGGGCGAGCGCGGCGGCCAGCAGCGCGAGGGCGAACAGGTTCGCGCTCAAGTCGGGGTGTACGCGGGTCAGCTGGCTCTGCGTCACCCCGATGGCGAGGGCCGCGGCGACGGCGACCGGCATGCTGCGCAGCCGCGCGGCGACGGCGACGGCCATGACCTCCATGACGAGCAGCGGCAGCCCGTACGGGTCGAGCCGCAGCTGGGGTGCCAGCAGGACGCCGCTGAGCCCCGCTGTGAACGTGCCGAACGCCCAGCCGGCCGCGGCGACCCGGCCGGCGTGGATGCCGGTCAGTCCGGCGAGTGCGCGGTCGTCGACGACCGCGCGCAGTTCGTACCCGAAACGCGTCCACCGGGTGACCGCCGCGACGGCGGCGGCGAGCAGCAGGACGGTGCCGAGCTGGATCCACGGGTCGCCCGGCAGCAGCCGGGGCGCGTCGGCGCGTGCGCCGGTGCCCCACACGAGCGTCGCCGTGCCGATGAGCAGGATGAAGACGCCGACCGTGGCGACGAGCGCGTGCACCCCGGTCAGGGTGCGGAACACCGCGCGGTCCAGGGCGAGTCCGAGAGCGGGCGCGAAGAGCAGCAGGACGACGGCTGCGGAGAGCGGCAGCGGCCAGTGCCACTCGACGACGAGGTGCCGCAGCACGTACGCGCAGATCATCGCCAGTGCCCCGTGTGCCAGATTGAGCACACCCGTGGCCTTGTACGTGACGATCAGTCCGATGCCGCTCAGCGCGGCGGCGCTGCCGACGGCGAGCCCGGCGAGGGTCAGTTCGTAGGTGAGCATGGCTCGCAGACCGGACACGGTTCCGCGGCGGGGTCCGCCGGCAGGGTCTCCTTGCCGTCGAGGAGCGGACAGTCGGGCCGGTGGGCGAGCCGCCCGCCGGGCACGGACAGCGGCGGTTCGTCCGACGAGGGAGCGCGGGGCTCCGAGGCGTCAACAGTGTGCTCCGGCAATCCGGTTCGCCCCCGTACGGGCGCTCCCGCGCGCGTGGGCGCGAGCAGCAGGGCTCCGGCGACGAGGAGGGCCGCGCCCGGGATGCTGCACGAGGCGAGGTACGGGATCTGCCGCTCGGCGAACCGCTCGCCGGACACCCCGTACCAGCCGAGCACGCACAGCAGGGCGCCCGCCGCGACGGCGGCCCAGCCCGCCGTCCAGGTCCTCATGCCGCCGTTCCGTCCGCCGCCCCGCACGTCCGCATGCCGGTCCCCCCTGTGCCTGTGCACGGCACGTGTTGAGGGGCACTATGCCGTGAGGGGACCGACAGCAGAAGGGGTGGGACACATGGGGGGACGGGGAGCGAGGGCGGCTGTCCGCGCGCTGGTGGCGGCGGGCCTGCTGGTGGCGGCCGCGGGGTGCGGGGACCCGGGCGAGGACCGGGAGTCGGCGCCTGAGCCGACGAAGGAGGAGAGCGTGCGGCCGTCGGTGAGCGAGCAGGGGCCGCAGCCCGCCGACCCGGACGCGGCCAGGGCGGAGGTGCGGAAGAACTGGCAGCGGTTCTTCGACCCGGACGTCTCCAACGACGAGAAGGCGAAGGTCCTGGAGAACGGCGAGCAACTGAAGCTGCTGCTGGAGGCGTTCAACGACGACCAGCGGGGCCGGCAGGTGCGCGCGCAGGTCCAGCGTGTCAGCTTCACCTCCGCGACGGGCGCCGACGTGGACTACGCGCTGACGCTGAAGGGCGCCACGGCGCTGCCCGGCGCGAAGGGCACCTCCGTCGAACAGCGCGGCGTGTGGAAGGTGTCGGTCAAGTCGCTGTGCGCGCTGGTCAGCATGAGCGGCAACGAGGTGCCGAAGGCGCCAGGTTGTTAGACGGTGCAGCGCCAGAGGACGCAGCGTCAGAGGATGCCGCACTGCCGGGCGGTTCCGCGGGCCGGCGTGTGCGCCGGTGTCTGACGGGCGTACTGGCGGCAGTGCTGCTGGCGGGCGCCGCCGGCTGCGGAAGCAGGCTGCCCGAACGGGACTTCACGCACCGGGACCGCGGCCGGGACGACGCCCGTACGGCCGGGCCGCTCAAGGTCGGCATCATCACCAGCGCCACCAGCCCCGTCGGAGGCGACGCGTTCACCGGTCCGCGGGACGGCGCCCGCGCCTACTTCGACAGGCTGAACCGCGAGGGCGGCGTACACGGCCGCAAGGTGCGGGCCGTCACCTGTGACGACGGCGGCAGCGGCGTCGGCAACAACGCCTGTGTGCAGCGGCTGTTGCAGCGGGACAAGGTGTTCGCGCTGGTGGCGGGCGCCAGCCTGGACTACGCGGGAGCCCGGCGGGTCTCCGCCGCCGGGGTGCCCGACATCGGGGGCCAGCCCGTCGGCGCCGCGTACGACACGTACCCGCATCTGTACGGGATCTACGGCAGTTGGGCGCCGCGCGAGGGGCGTCCCGGCTGGGGCGGAAAACTGTACGGCGGAACGGAGGTCTACCGGTACTTCAAGCGTGAACACGGCGCACGCACGGCAGCCGTCGTCTCGTACAACCAGTCCGCCTCCGCGGCCTACGCCAGACTGCTGACACGCGGACTGCGCGCGGAGGGATACCGGGTGACCGTTCAGCGGGCCGATTTCGCGCTGCCGAACTTCGCGGCGGTCGCTGCCCAGTTGCGCGAACAGAAGACGGATCTGGTCTTCGACGCGCTGGACGCGCACGGCAACGCGCAACTGTGCGAGGCACTCGACGCGGCGGACGTGCGGCTCACCGCGAAGGTCACCAACGTGCAGAACTGGAACGATGACGTCGCGTCGGAGTACAAGCGCGCCCCGCACTGCCGCAACTCCCTCTGGGTGACCGGCAGCAGCCGCAATCACGCGGACACCGGGCACCCGGCCGTACGGGAGTTCCGCACGGAGCTGGCCCGGCAGGGGAAGGGCGGCCCGGCGCTGTCGCAGTGGCAACTGGAGGGCTGGGCGGCGGCCCTGTGGTTCCGTGACGCGGCGGTCTCGTGCCGGGAGTTGACGCGCCGCTGTGTGGAGCGCTACCTGGAGCGGAAAGAGCCCTACACCGCGCACGGGCTGCTGCTGCCCGTGTCGTACCAGCGGCACAGCGAGCCACCTCGGGAGCGCCGCACCTGCCTGTCCGTCGCACGCTGGCGGGACGGGTCCGGATGGGTCACTCAAGGAGGGGAGATGACCCGCAACTGCTTCACCGTGCCCCAGCTCGGCTATCGCCCGTAGCCCCGCTCCCGCGGCCGTTCGGCCCCAGTAGCCCCCTGGTGAGCCGGAGTTCCCGGCTCCGCATCACGATGTCCCATCTCTTCGGGAACAAGGTGGTGATAATGCCCAACCCTCGCACGGAAAAACCGGTCCAACGGGGCGGGAGGCGTCCGGAGGGGGCCGGACGCGACGTACCGTCGGACACGGGTGAAATGCATACTTATTTTCCGAGAAGGGGCGCCGTGACCACCGAGCCGATCGTCCCGCTCGATCCGGCGGCACCGGAGGACGCGGTGCTGCCGCGTGCGGACTGTACCGCCGACCGCGCCGGCGGACTCACCTTCGACGTGGAGCTGCCGGGGCCCGCCGGCGGCGCCCGTACGGAGGCGGAGGCCGCCGCTGCCGGCCTGTCGCGTACCGCGGACGCCGCTCTGCTGCTGGTGCGGCGGGGCGGCCCGGCGGGCGAGGACGCCGACACCGTACGGCTGCCGCTCACGCCCGTCGCGCCGGGCGGCCCGCTGCGGGCCGCCCTGCCCAGCACCATGACGCTCCCGGAAGGCCGGTGGGACGCGTACCTCGAACCCGGCGGCTCCACCGGCGACCCCCTGCGGCTGCGGCAGGGCGTGCACGATCTGCGCCCGCTCGTGGGACGCACCCCGCGGCACGGCCGCACCTGGTTCGGCGTACGCATCCCGTACGCCACCCAGGAGGGCCTGCTCGTCGTGCGGGCCTGGCTGCGCTGGCCGCACGCGGAGGCGGGCGAACTGTTCGTGGGCCAGGACGAACTGGTGCTGCACGGCAGGCTGTACGGAGCCGAACTCGCCGACGGCGCGCGGCTGCTGGCCCGCGCCCGGCGTACCGGCGCCGCGCACACCGATGCCGTCCACACGGAGGCCGTGCAGATCTCCGTCCCCGTCACCCCGGACCAGGACGACAGCGGGGCCGAGGGCACGGGGTTCGCGGCCGCCCTGCCGTACGCCGAGCTGACCGGCTGCGCGGTGTGGGACCTGCTGGTGGCGCCCGGCGGCGCCGCGGAGCCGGCCCGCATCGCGCGGATACTCGACGATGTGCCGGACAAGAAGCTGCTGTTCGTCCATCCGCCGCGCGAGGTGGCGGGGGAGGGCGGCCTCTTCACGGTCCAGCCGTACTACACGCTGGACAACGACCTCTCCGTGCGGGTGACCGAAGGCGTCTAGCCCCAAGAGGCCGGTGTACAAGGCGAGTTGCTGGCAACCCGGCCCGCGGAGGTGGACGACTGATGGTTCCCATTCTGCTTGTACTGCTGCTCGCGCTGGTGCTCTTCGGAGCGGGCTTCGCCCTGAAGGCACTCTGGTGGATCGCGATCGCCGTCCTGGTGGTCTGGCTGCTCGGCTTCCTGATGCGCAGCAGCGCCGGCGGCCGCAGGGCACGCTGGTACCGCTGGTGACCTGCGGCCGGCGGTGACGCCGAGGTTCAGCGAGAGGGTCCGGATCCGTCCGGGCCCTCTGCCGTGCCCCCGGCCTCCCCCGCGTCCCCGGCCTTCGCGGGCTCCGCGGCCTTCGCGGGCTCCGCGCCGAACACGCCGGAGGGGACCTCCGGATGGTGCAGGTCGAAGGCGGGGGACTCGGAGCGGATCCGGGGCAGCGTCACGAAGTTGTGCCGCGGCGGCGGGCTGGACGTCGCCCACTCCAGCGAACGGCCGAAGCCCCACGGATCGTCCATCTCCACCTTCACGCCGTACTTGGCGGTCTTCCAGACGTTGTAGAGGAACGGCAGCGTGGACAGCCCCAGCAGGAACGCGCCGATGGAGGAGAGGGTGTTGAGCGCGGTGAACCCGTCGGCGGCCAGATAGTCCGAGTACCGGCGGGGCATGCCCTCGACGCCCAGCCAGTGCTGCACCAGGAACGTCAGATGGAAGCCGGTGAACAGCGTCCAGAAGTGCAGCTTGCCGAGCCGCTCGTCCAGCATCTTCCCGGTAAACTTCGGCCACCAGAAGTAGAACCCGGCGAACGTCGCGAACACCACCGTGCCGAACACCACGTAGTGGAAGTGCGCCACGACGAAGTACGTGTCGGACACGTGGAAGTCGAGCGGCGGCGACGCCAGGATGACGCCCGTCAGCCCGCCGAACAGGAAGCTCACGAGGAAGCCGACGGCCCACAGCATCGGCGTCTCGAAGGAGACCGAGCCGCGCCACATCGTGCCGATCCAGTTGAAGAACTTCACCCCCGTCGGCACCGCGATCAGGAACGACATGAAGGCGAAGAACGGCAGCAGCACCGCGCCCGTGGTGAACATGTGGTGCGCCCACACGACGACCGAGAGCCCGGTGATGGCCATCGTGGCGCCGATGAGCATCACATAGCCGAAGATCGGCTTCCGGGAGAACACCGGGATGATCTCCGTGATGATGCCGAAGAACGGCAGCGCGATGATGTAGACCTCGGGATGCCCGAAGAACCAGAACAGGTGCTGCCACAGCAGCGCCCCGCCGTTGGACGCCTCGAACACCACGGCGCCGAACCGCCGGTCGGCCTCCAGGCACAGCAGCGCCGCCGCCAGCACGGGGAAGGCGATCAGCACGAGGATCGACGTGAACAGCGTGTTCCAGGTGAACACCGGCATCCGGAACATCGTCATGCCGGGCGCCCGCATCCCGATGATCGTCGTCAGGAAGTTGACCGCGCCCAGGATGGTGCCGAAACCGGCCAGCGCGAGCCCCATGATCCACATGTCCGCGCCCACACCCGGCGAACGGGTCAGCGAGTTGAGCGGCGCGTACGCGAACCAGCCGAAGGCGGCCGGACCGCCGGGCGTCAGGAAACCGCCGAGCACGGTCAGCCCGCCGAACAGGAACAGCCAGTACGAGAGCATGTTCAGCCGCGGGAAGGCCACATCGGGCGAACCGATCTGCAAGGGCATGATCTCGTTGGCGAAGCCCGCGAACATCGGGGTGGCGAACAGCAGCAGCATGATCGTGCCGTGCATCGTGAACGCCTGGTTGAACTCCTCGTTGGTCATCAACTGGAGCCCCGGACGGGCCAGTTCGGCCCGCATCAGAAGCGCCAGCGCGCCGCCCACCAGGAAGAAGCCGAAGGACGTGATCAGATACAGATGGCCGATCTTCTTGTGGTCCGTGGTGGTCAGCCACTCCACGAGCAGCCGTCCGGGCCGCCGCGGGTGCCCCGCGGGCTGTGCTCCGGCCGCCACGTCGGCGGTGTGCGTCGCCATGCCGTGCCCCTTCGCTAGCGTGCCAACGGGCCGTACGGACTGCGGTGTTCGCGCTGCGCGGGCCTGACCGGGCGGACTGTGTCCGCGTGTCCGGCCGGACTGTACAGCGGGGGCCGCAAAGCCCAGCCCATGATGGCGCCGCTAGTCGCGCGGCAGCAATGGGCCGAGCGGGCCCAGGTCCAGGTTGAGTTCGGACGGGTCCAGGCCGTAGCGGTCGCACAGCTCGTCCATCCGCTCGGCCAGCAGCATCAGGGTGAGACCGATCCGCTCCTCCTGCTCGTCGCTCAGATCGCCCTGGTCGACACGGCGCAGGGCCTGGCGCTCCATCAGCTGGCGCAGCAGCTCGATGATGGTCAGCACCAGGCGCATCAGATCGCGTTCGACGGTGTCCCGGTCCAGTTCGACGGTGCGGTTGCCCTGGCTGTTGCCTCGGTGCTCACTCACGGGGCGGCTCCTCGACGAAGGGGGAGGGGACGCGGTCGTTCACCGAACTGACCAGCGCCCGCAGGTCGATGCGGACCAGGTCCACATCGGCGATCCGCAGGGTCAGATCACCGGCGATGACGGCGCCCCCGGCCAGCAGCCGGTCCAGCAGGTCGACCAGCGCGATCTGGCGCTGTGCCAGTGGCTGGTCGAACCTGGCGTCCCGGAGCTCAGCTTCGTACGGCTGTGTCATGCGGCTCTTCCGTCAGCGCCTCGGCGAAGGAGTACGGGGCCCACGGACCCGTCAGCTCGATCCGCACCCCCTCCTCACGCGCCGTCAGGTCCCCGACCCGGTCGGCGAAGGCGCGGGAGCGCTCCTGCGGTACGAGATAGGCGGCGTTGAGCAGATTGTCGGCGGCCATGCCCGACAGCTTCGGATGCTGCGGCCGGTGCAGCCTGTGCTGCTCGGCGAGGCCCGTGAGCTCCTCGTGCACCTCGCGGGCGCACGCCTCGGAGCGGGCGGCCCGCCGCTCGCCGGCCTGCCGGGCGCTGCTGCGCTGCCGCAGATACGCGCGACCGGCACCGGCCACGGGCGCCGAACGGCGGTTCGTACGGGGCGAGTCGGGGCCTTCGGACCGCTCCCCGTCGGACCGCGGGGCCTCGGTGCTCTGCTCGGTCCCCACGCGCTGCGGGGCCCCGGCGCTCTGCGGGGCTTCGGCGAAGACCTTCACGCCCCATTCGACGCGGCCGGTCAGCGCGTCCAGCGCCGCCGTGAAACGCTCCCGGCCCTCGTCGAGCAGCCGCCGTACGCCCGCCTCGTCGTGGCAGACCGTGGCCAGCCGCAGCGGCAGCACGTCGGCCGACCCGGCGGCCTCGGCCACCACACTCTGATGGGCGCGGGCCGTACGTTCCAGCCAGTCCATGTCCTCCAGGTTCCGCCGCAGCCCCGCCTCGTCGAACTCCGCCCGGGGGACGGGCCCGGCGAGCGCGGCGAGCTCGCCGTGCCGCACGGCACGGACCGGTCCGCCCGCCACCCCCGCCACGGTGCCGGACACCGGAGGCGGGCCCTCCGGTGCGGCGTCGCGCGCGCGGAGCACGGTGTAGACGTACATCAACTGCGCCCCGTCGTCACTCACTCTCGGCCTCCAGCTGCTTCCGCTCCAGCTCGGCGATGCGCTCGCGCAGCCGCTCGTTCTCCTCGCCGAGCCGGTCGTGTCCGTTCCCGCTGACCGCCGCGTTCTCCTTCTCGCGCGCGGTCTCGCGCTTGCGTGCCTGCGAGGACAGCGAGGGGTCGTCGCGCCACCAGTCGATGCCCATCTCCTCGGCCCGCTCGACGGAGGCGACGATCAGCCGCAGCTTGATGGTCAGCAGCTCGATGTCGAGCAGGTCGATGCGGATGTCGCCGGCGATGATGATGCCCTTGTCCAGGACGCGTTCGAGGATGTCGGCGAGGTTGGCGCTGCTGCCGCCGCCGGACGGGGCCTGGCGTTCGGGGAGAGTCGTCATCGCACACGCTCCGGTTCGCGCTCGGGTTCGTAGACCTCCTCGTCCTCGTCCGCGATCTCGGCCTCCTCGTCCCGGAGTTCGTCCGCGTCCTCGTCCTCGCCGTCTTCCCGGTCCTCGTCCTCTTCCGCCTCGTACGTCTCCTCGTCGTCCTCGTCGTCCTCGTCCGGCTCCTCGTCCGGCTCGCGCTCCGGCTCGTCGTCCTCGGCCGCGGGCTCCTCGCCGTCCGGGCCCTCTTCCGTCGTCGCGGGCTCCTCCGCCGGCTCGCCGTCCTCGTCCTCGACGGCCTCCTCGTGGCTGCGGACGACCTCGCCGTCGCGGATCTCACCGCGCCACTCGCCGGTCGCCTCGCCGCGCATCATCACGAAGCGCTGGTAGTGCTTGAGGTCGAGCCGGACCCGGCGGCCCTGGGCGCGCCAGATGTTGCCGGTCTTCTCGAACAGGCCCTTGGGGTAGTACTCGATGACCAGCAGCACCCGCGTCAGGTTGTCGGTGAGCGCGTGGAAGGTCACCACACCCTTCGTGCTGCCCTTCGCACCCTCGGACGTCCAGGCCATCCGCTCGTCCGGCACCTGCTCGGTGATGTCCGCCTTCCAGCTGCGGCTGGACCAGAAGATCTTCGCCCGCCAGTTGGCCGTGGTGTCGTCCGCCGCCTCGACCCCCTGCACGCCCTTGGCGAAGGTGCCGAACTCCTGGTACTGCGTCCACTGGTTGTACGCCTCGCGCACCGGCACACCGACGTCGATGTGTTCGGTGATGTTCATGAACTTGGCCGTGCCGCCACCGCTCCTGCGCTTGCCGCCGAGGCTCTTGAAGGCTTCCTTCGCCTTGTCCTTGACGTTGCCCGCGCCGATCTCCAGGGCCGACCGTACGGGCCCCTTGCCCTCGGCGAACTTCTTGCCGCCCTGGGCGGCCATCCTGGCCAGCCCCGGACTCTTGCCCTCGGCGATGTCGTTGAGCTTGTTCGTGGTGTCGCCGAGCTTCCGGCCGGCACCGGTCACGATCCGCTGGACCTGCGCCGCCGCGTAGCCCGCGGCTTCCTCCTTGAGCCGTTCGACGGCGGGGCCGCTGGTGAGGCTCGTCCTCAGCTCGTCCAGCGCTGAACCGCCGTCCCGCGAGCTGCTGTTCCGCTGCTGCTCAGCCACGGCGACCGCCCCCTCCGGAGGCTCCGGCCTTCTTGGCGGCCGACTTGCCCGCCGAGGCGGCCGTCTTGCGGGCGGACGAAGCCCCCGCGGCGGCCCGCTTGGCGCCCGAACGGGCCGTGGAGCCGCCCGCCGCACCGGACTTGGCGCCGTTCCCGGCGCCGCTCTTGGCGCCGGTGCCGCCCTTGCCGTCGGTCTGGGCGCCGCTCTTGGAGCGGGTGTTCGCGCCGCGGGCGCCGTTGCCGGACGTGCCGGACTGCTTGGGGCTCTGCTTGGGGCTCTGCTTGGCGTCCTGTTTCGAGTTCTGCTTCGCGGCCTGCTCGGGGACCTTCCGCGCTGCCTCCGGCACGGCTGTCGTACGGCGGGCGTTGGCCGCCTTCTGCGGCTTCCGCTCCGGCGCGGCGGCCGCCGCCTCGTCCTCGTCGGGCTCGCCGTCGTCCGCGTCTTCCTCCTCGTCCTCGTCCAGCAGCCCCGCCGGGGCGAGCTGTTCGCGGATGCCTTCCGTACGGCCGTGTAGCGAGTCCGCGAGGGACTCCAGCTGCCGGTTGACCAGCGCGCCGGTCGCGGCCTTGCCGACGCCCGAGAAGTCCTCGCGCAGCTGCCCGCCGAGCTCGGCCAGTTGGGGGTTGTTCCTGATCTGGTCGCCGACCAGTCCGGCGAGCTTCTGCGGGCTGAGGTCCAGCCGTTTGCCCAGCACCATGCCGCCGACGCCGAGCGCCAGCCGGCCCTTCTTGGTACGGCCCAGCACATAGCCGCCTGCGACGGCCAGTGCGAGACCCGTGCGGTTCTTCATCTCAGCGCTCTCCTCGTTCTTCCTGTCGTCTCCTCGTCGCCTCCAGCCGGTCCAGCAACTCGTCCTCCCGCCGGTCGAACTCCTCCTCGCCGATGGCCCCTTCGTCCAGGGCCTGGGCGAGGCGGCGGAGTTCGGCCTGGATGGCGGCCGGGTCGTAGTACTGCCGTTCCGCCTCGGCGACGACCTGCCGGAGCACCCATCCGACGCCGCGGACGGGTGCTGCCGGCAGCATCAGCACTTCACCGATGAGGCCCACGTGGCGTCACTCCGCGTGCTGCGGGGACGGCTCCGGGGCCGGCGCGTTGCCGGGGGCGGGCTGCGTGACGAAGCTGTACGGCGGCAGCGGCCCGGAGATCTGCACCTCCAGCTGGGGGTTCTGCTCGCGCAGCTGCTCCGTCGCCTCGATCAGCTCCGGCGCGTCGTCCCGCTCGCCGTCCCGGCGCACCAGGAACGAGAGGTTGACGAGCCAGCCCGAGCCCTCGGGCCCCGGGCAGTGCCGGTCGGCGAGCGGGGCGAGTGCCTCCTCGACGCGCCGGGCGTCGCGCACCTCGCGTGCCCTGACCGCGTTGGCGACCAGCTCGCCCAGCCGCAGCCTGTCCTGGTATGTGCCGCCGCCCGCCGCCTTGTTGGCGGCGCTGAGCGCCTGCACCTCGGCCTCTTCGGCCAGCACCTGGTGCAGTACGGCCTCCTCGTTGTGCGCGGCCTTCACGTTGAACTCGACGCGGCCCTCCAGCTCCGCCAGCTGGCCGCGGTAGTGCTCGGCGTGCTCGGCGAGCACCGAGCGCACCGTGTCCTCGTCGGCGGAGACGCTGCCGAAGCGCAGCGGCAGCACCACGTCGGAGGAACCGGCCTCGGTCAGCACCTGCTGATGGGCCAGCAGATCGCGGCGCTTGGGCCGCAGATCCTCCGGGCAGTCGCTGACGACGGCGGCGAGGCCGCCGGCGCGCAGGGTGCGTACCGGGCGCGGCGGGTCGCCGATGCCCTCCATGCGTTCGGGCAGCGCCGGATGGTCGTCACGGGCGATGCCGTACACGTAGACGCTCACTCCGACTCCTCCTTACGGCGCGTCGTGGTGCGGCGCTTCGCACCGGCGCTCTCCTTCTGCCGGCCGTCGGACGACTCCTCGCGGCCCTGCTTGAAGGCGTCGGAGAAGGTCTCGGCCGCGCCGGACAGCGCGCCCTTGGTCTTGCCGCGGGCGCCCGACTCCGTGGCGTCGTTCACGATTTCGGGCAGCCCCGGGTCCTTGTTGGCGCCGGTCTCGAGGTCGAGGCGGTTGCACGCCTCGGCGAAGCGCAGATACGTGTCGACGCTCGCCACCACGACCCGGATGTCGATCTTGAGGATCTCGATGCCGACCAGGGAGACGCGGACGAACGCGTCGATCACCAGTCCGCGGTCGAGGATGAGTTCCAGGACGTCGTAGAGGCCACTGGTGCCGCCGCCTCCGCCGCCCCCGCTCTGCTGCTGTGCCGGAACAACGGTCATGTCGTTGCCCCCCTCCTGGGCGATGGGTGCCGCCCGGTCGGCCCGCGCGCCGGACTCGTGCGCGACGGGCGTGTCCGTGGTCAGGCGCCTCCCCGCGCCGGCCCGGCCCTGCCGCGCTCGAAGCGGCCCAGCTGCCGGTAGCCGGTGAGCTTTCCGCTGCTGCCGACGGTCACCTCGTAGGACGCCAGCAGGCTCATCGTGTCGGGGATGCGCTCGAGTTCGAGCACCTGGATCTCCACCACCCAGCCGTCCTCGGACGGCTGGAGTCGCGACACGTTCTCCACGTGCATACCGGTCAGTGCCACGAGCTCGTCGCGTGCGACGCGCATGACTTCGATCGGTGTCAACTCGTCGTTCTCTGCCTCGGGTTCCACCGGGCGGCGGGTACCCGGACGTCGCCGCCCAAACAGAAATCGAGCCGCACCGTGAATTCCAGGTGCCCTCCCGTACGCCGGTTTTCGCGCAAGGATTCGGGGAAGTGCCGGGCGCGGAAAGAGAAGGGTCCTCACCCGCACGTACGGGTGACACGAGTAACTCCGGAGAAGGACTGCGGCGTTGTGACAGAAGTGTGACGCGGCGCGGATCAGGGCGGGACTTCCGGGCTGATAGAGGAGACCGTACGGTGGCGGGCATGGCACCGGAAACAGCAGGACCGGACGCGTCCGGGGACGAGCCGGACAGCTACGTGGGACTCGCCGCCGACGAGGCGGAACGGCGTGCGTACGAACGCGGTTGGAGGACTGTGCGGACGCTCGCGCCGGACGCGGTCATCACCATGGAGTACCTGACGGGGCGCATCAATCTCGCCGTCGACGGCGGCACGGTGGTGCGCTGCTGGCCGGGCTGACCCGGCCTGCCGCAGCACGACAGCGGGCGGACATACGCGCGGCCCCGGCACTCACGCGGAGTGCCGGGGCCGTGGTGTGCGGGGAAAGACTGTGCGTACCGTCCCCGCGGTCTGTGGGTTCCCGTCGGGGACGGACGTTACTCGCCCCGTACGGCGGCTATTTGCTGTTGCCGCGCGGACCCAGCGGCGCGGTGCGCGGGCCCGGGCGGTCCGGGTAGCCCCGGCGCGGCCCGGGACCCGGGGCGGGCGCCGGGGTGACAGGGGCGCGCTCCGCGCGCAGCGGGTGCTGCCGCGCGCCGGAGTGGTGCGGGCGGGACGTGGCGTTGGCGGCGGACCCCGTGGCGGCGGAGCCGGTGCCGGCAGCGGCGGTGGCGGGGGACGGGCGTGCTCCCGGAACGCCCGTACCGTCTGCCGCCTCGTCCTGGAGGGTCTGCGCGCTGTGCGCCGGCTCCGTGTCGGCGGGACCCTGCGTCATCAGCGGGGCGCCGGCGCCGGCCGCGCCCGCGGGGGAGACGGGGGCCGGCAGCAGGCCCCGGCCGCGCCGGCCCGCGGTGCGCAGCCGCTCGCGCAGCGCGAAGACCAGCGCCTCCGCGTAGGCGATGGCGGGCTCGCACCAGGGCAGCGCCAGCAGGACGACCAGGCCCGCGGCCCAGCCGAGGACGACGTCGCTCGCCCAGTGGGTGCCCAGATAGACGGTCGTCGCGCCGATGGTGAGGGCGAAGAAGGCGGCGACGACGGACAGCACCCGGCGGGCCCGCGGGGTGGTGGCGAGGTAGGCCAGGATGCCCCAGGTCACCACGGCGTTGGCGGTGTGACCCGAGGGGAATATATCGCCGCCGGCGAAGAGTTCGGCCGAGCCGATGGAGGTCGCGTAGTGCGGGCCGAGCCGGCCCAGGCCGAACTTGACCGCGCCGACCGTGGCGTTCAGCAGGAACAGCGAGCTGCCCAGCACCAGCAGGGGCCGCAGCGTGCGCTGCCGCCAGGACCGCCAGCCGAGCCAGGCCATCACGAGGACGGCGGTGGGGCCGCGCTGGCCCAGCACCACGAAGTAGTCGAGGAACGCGTGGACTTCCGGCCACTGCTTGTAGGGCCGGAAGAGGAACAGCTGCCAGTCGAGCCGCACCAGATCTGTCGGCATGACCACGGCAAGGACAATGAGCGCATACAGCACCAATGTCGTGCCGAACAACGCCTTGCGGGTTCGGCTCATCCGCGGGACATCGCGGCTGCTCGGTCGCTCCGGCTCTTGCTCGAGCCGGGCGAGGATTCGGTCGGTACGCACCCAATCGACGGTACATCGACCGTGAGAGGTGGCCTGACATGTCACCGGGTTCGTGATGACGATGTGATGTGGAGTGTGTCTCACCCGACTCTTTGTTCCATGAATTCCTGCAGCTTATCCGCGACTTACGTCGCGCAATCCGGTCGACTTTGCCGAGACACATTCCACACGGTGCACAGAATTGAAGTTCACCGCCGCGTAAGCGGGAATTCCTCCTTCCCTTCCCCGGCCGGGGAAAGGGTGCGCGCCCCGCGCTGCCCCCGGTGCGCACTGGGCCGCGCCCCCCGACGTCGCCTACCCTGCTCTGGGCGCTGCGTCATGCCGGGCCCGAACGGGGCTGCACCGTGCCGTGCCCGGCGGGGAGGGCACGCGGAAAGAGGTGCCGATTCCGGCGAAGGTGTGATGCGCCACGCAGCACGCGAGACGTCTCGCGTACGCTGACGCCCACTCGCCCTTCCGCTCCCGTGTCCGGACGGCGCACTGTCCCGACGCCGTTCGGCTCGCGACACATGGCAGAGCCTCACGGACGGTACAAGAAGGTGCGAGCGCAAGAGGAGGTGCGTACATGTCCGGGACGACCACGGCCACAGGCCGCCAGCCGGACGTCCCTGCGGGGCCGGCCGTCACCGGCGGACCGGCGAACCGCTGGACCGTCCTCGTCGTGCTCTGCGCCAGCCTGCTGCTCGTCGCCATCGACGCCACGGTGCTGCACGTCGCGGTGCCGGCCGTCACCGAGGACCTGCGGCCCGGCTCGGCGGAACTGCTGTGGATGGTCGACGCCTACCCCCTCGTCTGCGCCTCCCTCCTCATTCTCTTCGGCACCCTCGGCGACCGGATAGGACGCCGCCGCGTCCTGCTGTTCGGGTACGCGCTGTTCGCGCTGGCCTCCGCGCTGGCCGCGTACGCGCACACGCCGGGAGTGCTGATCGCGGCCCGCGCCCTGCTCGGCGTCGGCGGCGCCATGATCATGCCGGCGACGCTGTCGATCCTGCGCCAGGTCTTCCCCGACCGCAGAGAGCGCGCGCTGGCCGTCGGCATCTGGAGCGCCGTCGCCGCCGTGGGCGCCGCGGTCGGCCCGCTGGTGGGCGGTGCGCTGCTGGAGCACTTCTGGTGGGGCTCCGTCTTCCTCATCAACATCCCGCTGATGGCGGCCAGCCTGCCCGTCGGGCGCTGGCTGCTGCCCGAGTCCACGAGCGACACCCAGGGTCCGTGGGACGTGTTCGGCGCGCTGATGGCGGCGGCGGGCCTGTTCGGCATCATCGTGGGCGTCAAGCACGCCGGGAGCGGCGAGCCGTTCTCCGTGATGACCATCGTCCCGGTGGCCGTCGGCGCGGCACTGATCGCGGCCTTCGTCGTACGGCAGCGCCGCAGGCCGCATCCGCTGATCGACTTCCGTACGGTCGCCCGGCCCGCCTTCGGCACCTCGCTGGGCTGCATCGTGCTGACGGTGCTGGCGCTGGTCGGGCTGGCGCTGATCGCCGCCCAGTACCTCCAGCTCGTCCTCGGCCTCTCCCCGCTGCAGACCGGGCTGCGGCTGCTGCCGCTCTCGGTCGCCGCCATCGCCGCGGGCCTCGTCGGCTCCCGGCTGCTGCGGCTGCTCGGGCCGCGCGCCATGGTGTCGCTCGGCTTCGTGGTGACCGCTGTGGCCGTGCTCTGTCTGACGACCGTCGGCCAGGAGGACCGCCCCGGCATCCTCGTCGGCGGCTTCGTACTGCTCGGCTTCGGCCTGGAGACGACGCTGTTCGGCTGCTACGAGTCGATGCTCAGCGAGGCGCCCGCCGACCAGGCGGGCGGCGCGGCAGCCGTGGGCGAGACCGCGTACCAGCTGGGCGCCGGGATCGGCATCGCGCTGCTCGGCAGCGTCATGAATGCCGCCTACGCGCCGGGAGTCCGCGACGTACCCGGCGTCTCCGGCAGAGCGGCGAGCGACGCCGGCCACTCGATCGGTGAGGCGTACGAGGTGGCGGGCCAGCTCGGCCACGCGGGTCACGCCCTCCGGCAGGCCGCCCGTGACGCCTTCGTCCACGGACTGCACGTGACCCTGACCGTCAGCGCCGCCCTGCTGCTCCTGGGCGCGCTCGCCGCGCTGCGGCTGCCGCGCGCGATGGACTGCTCCCGCCCGGCGGAGGAGGAAGCGAAGCGGCACGCCGGTCCGGCGGGCCCGCCGGCGGCGGCCAAGGGAGGTCCCGCGGGACGTGCCGTGCGCGCCGATGACCAGGACAGCGGTCCTGAGAACCTCTTGTCGAGCGGTGTGAGCCGGCCGTAGCGTCAGCGGCGAGCCGCAGCTGATCTTCCTGCCGGAGGCACACCACCATGAGCAACCGTCCCGCGTTCGACGCCGGTGACCCCCTCTCTCTCGACGACCTGCTGAGCGACGAGGACCGCGCGGTCCGCGCCACCGTCCGCGACTGGGCCGCCGACCGTGTCCTGCCGGACATCGCCGAGTGGTACGAGAAGGGCGAGCTGCCACCCGTACGGGAACTCGCCCGCGAGCTCGGCTCGATCGGCGCGCTGGGCATGTCGCTGGAGGGGTACGGCTGCGCGGGTGCCAGCGCCGTCCAGTACGGCCTGGCCTGCCTGGAGCTGGAGGCCGCCGACTCCGGCATCCGCTCGCTGGTCTCCGTACAGGGCTCGCTCGCCATGTACGCGATCCACCGGTTCGGCAGCGAGGAGCAGAAGCAGCAGTGGCTGCCGCGCATGGCGTCCGGCGAGGTCATCGGCTGCTTCGGACTGACCGAGCCGGACCACGGCTCCGACCCGGCCGGGATGAAGACGTACGCCAAGCGGGACGGCGACGACTGGGTGCTGACGGGCCGCAAGATGTGGATCACCAACGGGTCCGTGGCCGGTGTCGCCGTCGTCTGGGCGCACACCGACGACGGCGTCCGCGGTTTCGTCGTCCCCACCGACAGCCCCGGCTTCGAGGCTCCGGAGATCAAGCACAAGTGGTCGCTGCGCGCCTCCGTCACCAGTGAACTGGTGCTGGACCAGGTCCGGTTGCCCGCCGACGCGGTGCTGCCGGAGGTGACCGGACTGCGCGGGCCGCTCAGCTGTCTGAGCCACGCCCGGTACGGCATCGTGTGGGGCGCCATGGGCGCGGCCCGCTCCAGCTTCGAGGCGGCCCTCGACTACGCGAAGACCCGTGAACAGTTCGGCAAGCCCATCGGCGGCTTCCAGCTCACCCAGGCCAAGCTCGCCGACATGGCGGTCGAACTGCACAAGGGCATACTTCTGGCGCACCACTTGGGCCGCCGGATGGACAGTGCCGGACTCCGCCCGGAACAGGTCAGCTTCGGCAAGCTGAACAACGTGCGCGAGGCCATCGAGATCTGCCGCACGGCGCGCACCATCCTCGGTGCGAACGGGATCTCCCTCGAATACCCCGTCATGCGGCACGCCACGAATCTGGAATCGGTGCTCACCTACGAGGGCACCGTCGAGATGCATCAACTGGTGCTCGGCAAGGCGCTCACCGGTCTGGACGCCTTCCGCTGACGGATCAGCAGAGCCGCTGACAGAACAGCAGAGCCCGCTGAGAGGTCAGCAGAGTCGCTGACGGACAGCCGACCGTCAGCGGGGGAGCGGCGCTCCGGCGAGCGGCCCCTTGCCGGGCTCAGTCCTGGTTGAAGAAGCCGCCCTCGGCGGTGCGCCGCTTCTCTCCGCTGACCACCTTGTACTCGGCGGGAGACAGCAGGAACACCCGCGTCGCCACGCGTTCGATCGAGCCGCGCAGCCCGAACGTCAGCCCCGCCGCGAAGTCGACGACGCGCTTGGCGTCGGCGGACTCCATCATCGTGAGGTTCATGATGACCGGGACCCCGTCCCGGAAGAGCTCGCCGATACCGCGGGCGTCCCGGAACCCGTCCGGGGTGACCGTCGCGATTCTGGTGCCCTGGTCCTGCGCGGTCTCCGCCGTGACCCGCACGCGCGGGTCCGTCACCCACGGCTCGCGGTTGGCGTCGGCGACGTCACCGGGCTCCGGCCCCTCGGCGTAGTCGTCGTCGTAGTAACGCATCTCGTTGTCGTCGACGAGGCCTAGCCAGGCACTCGCCTTGCGCACCGATCCCATGGACGCCTCCTCTCCTCTGCGCGCGGTCTCCGTACCGTCCGCAACTCTATGGTCGTGCATGATGCGGACGATGCGCCAAGCGGATACCCACCTCAGCCCGGATTCGTGACGGTACTGGTGCACGGTATCTGGCGCGTGATCAGGCGCCGCGCAGGGAAAAGGAGGTGACGGAGCGACAGATTCCGGTTTTCCCGCCGGACGGGTGGCGAGGGGGACAGACGGGTGAGGAACCCGCTCCGGTTGTCGTGTGCGTGACGGGTTAGGGTTCCGACGTCCGTGGCGGAACTGTGGAACGGGGGAACGGTGTTCGGGATCGTCAGGCCTTGCGCGCACCGGTTGGGCGAGCGGCTGCGCACGGAGTGGATGGCGCATCTGTGCGGGCTGTGCCTCGCACTCCGGGGCGACCACGGGCAGTTCTCCAGGATGGCCACCAACTACGACGGACTCATCATCTCCGTGCTCGTCGAGGCCCAGTCGGACCGGTCAGCCGGTACGAGCGCGCGACGCCGTACGGCAGGACCCTGCCCGCTGCGCGGTATGCGGACGGCGTCCGTCGCGCAGGGCGAGGGGGCGCGGCTGGCCGCCGCGGTCTCGCTCGTACTGGCCTCCGCGAAGGTGCGCGACCACGCGGACGACGGCGACGGGGCGCTGCGGCGACGGCCGGTGGCCGCCGCGGCGCGCCGGGTGGCGGCGGGCTGGGACCGCGCGGGAGCGCGGACCGGTGCCGAACTCGGCTTCGACACCACGGTGCTGACCGACGCCGTCGACCGGCAGCAGTCGCTGGAGGAGGCGACCGTATACGGCGGTTCCGTCCTGGATGTCACGGAACCGACCGAGACGGCCACCGCCGCGGCCTTCGCCCACACCGCGGTCCTCGCGGGGCGGCCGGAGAACCAGGAACCCCTCGCCGAGGCGGGCCGGTTGTTCGGACGGCTCGCCCATCTCCTCGACGCCGTCGAGGACCTGACGGCGGATGAGGAAGCCGGCGCGTGGAACCCGCTCACCGCCACCGGCACCCCGCTGCCCGAGGCGCGGCGGCTGTGCGACGACGCCGCGCACGGCATCCGGCTCGCCCTGGACGAGACGCACTTCACCGACGACGGGCTGGCGCGGCTGCTGCTCGGCAAGGAACTGCGGCGCTCCGTACGGCGCTCGTTCCGCGCGTCGGGCTCCGCGTGCGGACACACGCATGACCGGGAGGACGCCACCGCGGAAGCAGACGGCCCCGACGGGGGGAAGAGCAAGCACGGATGGGGCCGCCGGCGCGGGGCGGTCGCGGGCTGCGCCGTGTGGACCGGACTGTGCGTCACCGGGCAGCTGTGCTGCCGCGATCCGTACCACGACCCCTGGAGCGGGAAGCCCAGGGAGGGCTGGTGCCGCGACTGCTGCGACTGCGGCGACTGCTGCAGCGGGTGCGAATGCTGTGAGGGCTGGGAGTGCGACTGCAAGGGCTGTTGCGGCGACTGCTCCTGCTGCGGCGGCGACGGTGGGTGCGACTGCGGCTGCGACGGCTGCGACTGCGGGTGCAACTGACGCACCCGCGCGTGCGAGGGCGCGCGCCGCGCGCCCTCGCACGCGCGGGGTCACTTCCGTTCCGGCGGGCTGATCTGCGAGTGCTCGATGCCCGACTTGCGAGTGCCCCACTTGGCGAGGATCCGGTCGTAGGTGCCGTCCTTTTGCAGCCGGTCGACCGCCGCCTGGAAAGCAGGCGCGAGCGGTGAGTGCTTCTTGAGCGCGAAGCCGACGTCGAGTCGCTGATACTCGTTCAGGAACCGCAGCCCCGGCTGCTGTTTCACCGCGTAGCGCACACCGTTGATGGTGCTCATCACCACATCGCTGCGGCCCTGTTGGAGCGATTCCCACGGGGCGCTCTGCTCGGAGTACGTCTTCACGCTGTACGGCTTCTTGCCCGCCTTGCCGCAGGCGGACTTGTGGTCGGCGAGCGTCTTCTCGAAGGTGGTGCCCGCGCCGGTGGCGACGGTCAGCCCGCACAGCTGCGTCAGGTCGGTGACCTTCTTCAGCCGGCTGTCCTTCCGTACGGCGAAGCCCTGTCCGTCGTTGATGTACGTGACGAAGTCGATGGTCCTGCGCCGGTCGTCGGTCACGCCGAAGTTGCCGGTGCCCAGGTCGTACTTGCCGCTGCCGAGCGCAGGGAGGATCGCCTCGAAGCCGGCCTCCTCGTGCTGCAGCCTCACGCCGAGCACGCGGGCCGCCGCGTCGGCGAAGTCGATGTCCTGACCGACGACAGTCTTACCGTCCTCCAGGTAGGTCGAGGAGGGCGGCGAGCCGACGCTGTTGGCGACGGTGAGCGTGCCCTTCTTCCGTACCGAGGAGGGCAACAGCTTCGCCGCGGCGGGGTCCTTCTTCACCTGCGAGACCACATCGCGGGTGGGAATGCGGGGCTGTTCCGCGGCGGAGGAGGCCGGGGTGCCGCCGCTGCCGCAGCCCGCGAGGACGGTGGCGGAGGCGAGCAGCGCCGCGGACAGGGCGAGGGTGCGGGGACGTCTCATGAGGTGCGGGACTCCAGGTGCGTCGGGGCGTCCAGCCGCTTCTCGAACGGCAGCTTGCCGATCGACTCCGGGGCGGCGGACAGGTCGAACAGCGGGTGGTAACCGGCCGCCAGATACAGCCCCTTGGCCTCGGGCTGCCGCGGTCCGGTGGTCAGATACAGGCGGCGGTAGCCGCACCGCGCGGCCTCGTGCTCCAGCGCGCCCAGCACCAGCCGGGCCAGGCCGCGGCGGCGGTGCCGCGAGTGCGTCCACATGCGCTTGAGCTCGGCGGTCTCCGCGTCGTACCGCCGGTAGGCGCCGCCGGCGACCGGCAGGCCCTCCTCCAGGAGGAGCAGGAACATGCCGTGCGGCGGGGCGAACTCCGCTACGGGGTACCGCCGCAGGTCGGCGTCCGAGCCGTACCGCGTGCGGTAGACGTGCCCCAGCTCCTCCAGAAGGGGCACGGCCAGCGGGTCGTGCAGGGTGGTGCGGTGCACGGTCAACTGCCGTGTCCCGTCCCGCTCTCCGGGCGGTGCGCTCACGGTGCCGCCTCCCAGCCGAGCCCGTCGGGAAGCTCCTTGCGGGCCGCGGGCAGCAGATCGGTGGCGGCCAGTTCCAGCACCCGGGCGCGCGCCGCGAAGGGCAGACCGGCGGTGTCCACACTGAACAGCTGGAGGTCGTGGCCGTACGCCTCGTGCTGCCGGTGCAGCTTCTCCAGCACCCGGCCGGGGGAGCCGACCAGCGCGGGACCGTGGTCGGCCATGTCCTCCAGGGAGCGGAACGGGGTGTTGTTGCCGGGGACGTCGCGGGCGGCGACGGCGGCCTCGTAATACGGCGCGAACACGTCGCGGGCCCGCCGGTCGCTCTCCGCGAGGTGGAGCAGGCCACCCGCACCGACCACGGCGGCCGACGGTTCGTGGCCGTACTCCACCCACTGCCGGCGGTAACGGCGGATCAGGCGGGCGTAGTTCTCCACCGGCTGGATCACGTTGGCGGTGAACAGCGGGTCACCCCACAGTGCGGCCAGGTCGGCGGAGCGTTCACTGGTGGCGCTGCCGTGCCACAGGGTGGGTGGCTGCTGGTGGGGGCGGGGCACCGTGGTCGCCTCGTGCAGGGGCGGCCGGAACCGGCCCGACCAGCTGACCCGTTCGCCGGACCAGAGGCGGCGCAGCAGTTCGTACCCCTCTTCCTGCAGTTCGTACTGCTCCCCGGGGTCGCGGCCGAACAGCTGCCACGGCTCGGGTGCGTTGCCCTTGCCGACCATCAGCTCCAGCCGGCCGCCGGAGAGCTGGTCGACGGTGGCGTAGTCCTCGGCGACCCGTACGGGATCGAGGGTGCTCAGCACGGTGACGGTCGTGAAGAGCCGGATCCGGCGGGTACGGGCCGCGATCGCGCCCAGCACCGTGGCGGGTGAGGACGACAGGAACGGCGCGCCGTGGCGTTCGCCGACGCCGAACGCGTCGAAGCCCAGCTCCTCGGCGAGGACGGCGAGTTCGACGACGTCCCGGAGCCGCTCGTGCGGAGTGAGAGTGCGGCCGGAGACCGCATCCGGAACATTGTCGATCAAAGTCATGACACCGAAGCGCATACACGGCCCTTCTGCAGGCGTGGTGGATCACAGAAGTGCTGGGATCTCAGCGGTGCTGGATCACAGAGGGGAGGGGAGGGTGCGGCCGCGCGCGGGCAGCACGCGGCAGCGTGTGTGAAGGCGAAGGGGGAGAAGGCAGAAGCCGAAGGGCGCGCGCGGGCACGGAAACGCGGAGAAAGGTCCCGGAAAGGGGCCGCCCTGCGGGGCGTCGGAGTCCTGCGGACTCAGGGCCTCAACAGCAGGGGACCGCGGCCGCCGGCAGGCGTGCGCAGGTCAGAGCTGACAGGAGCAGGACCACACTCGACCGAAGTCGATGTGGTCGCGGGTGACCAGCCGCTGCAAGGGACGCATGGACGCAAGTGGAACAGGCATTCCCCGCCGCGTCAACCGAGCCCGGCGCCGCGTCGGCCGAGGCCAAGTCGCGCACGCACCCCCGGGCTTGACAGCCGTCCAGGTGCCCCGCCTACTCTGCGGGTCCGGTCGTGCTGAGGGGCGCGGCCGGAGACGTGAAGGCGATTCCGCCCTGCCCGGCCCGTTCTGCGGCCGGTGCGCAGCATCCACGGAGCCTTCGCATGTCCGCACCGCCGGATACCCTCTCCGCCACCTCCCAGCAGTCCGCAGCGCCCCCGGCGCCGCCCCGCGTCGTGCCCGTACGCCGCACGGGACAGTGGGCCGCGGCCGTCGTCGTCCTGCTGCTGCTCGCCATGGCGGTCAACTCCGTCGTCCGCAACGAGGCCTTCCAATGGGCCGTCGTCGGCGAGTACTTCACCTCTGCCGCCGTGCTGCGCGGCCTCGGGCTCACGCTCTGGCTGACCGCCCTGGTCATGCTGTTCGGCTTCGCCCTCGGCACGCTCCTGGCGGTTCTCCGGCTGGCGTCCAACCCGGTGCTGCGGCACGTCAGCTGGGGCTACGTGTGGGTGTTCCGGTCCGTTCCGGTGCTGGTGCAGCTGCTGTTCTGGTTCAACATCGGGGCGCTGTACCCGCGGCTGGGTCTGGGCATCCCGTTCGGGCCCGAGTTCCTGACGGTGAAGACCACGCAGCTCCTCGGGCCGCTCACCGTCGCGCTCGTCGGACTCACCCTGCACGAGGCGGCGTACGCGGCGGAGATCGTGCGCGGCGGACTGCTGTCGGTCGACAAGGGCCAGACCGAGGCCGCCCAGTCGCTCGGCCTGAGCAGCGGACGGCAGTTGCGCCGCATCGTGCTCCCTCAGGCCATGCGCGCCATCGTGCCGCCCGCCGGCAACGCGCTGATCGGCACCCTCAAAGGCACCTCGATCATCAGCGTGATCGCGGTCCAGGACCTGCTGTACTCCGTGCAGTTGGTCTACCACCGCACCTATCAGGTGATCCCGCTGCTGATGGTCGCCACCCTCTGGTACTTCGTGGTGACGTCCCTCCTCAGCGTCGGACAGCACTACGTCGAGCGGCGCTACGGGCGCGGTACGGCGGGTGCCCGGTGACCGGCGGCGCCGCGGACGGCGGCACCGCGCCCTCGCTGGCGCTCGTCGGGGCGGGCCCGCGCAGCGCAGGACTGGTCGAGCGGATCGCCGCCAACGCGGCCGGACTGTACGGAGACCGGCCGCTGGACCTGCACCTCGTCGACCCGTACCCGCCCGGCGGGGGACGGGTGTGGCGGCCGGGGCAGTCGCCGCTGCTGTGGATGAACTCCATGGCCGAGGACGTCACCATGTTCACCGACGACACCGTCGAGTGCGCAGGCCCGATCCGTACGGGCCCCTCGCTCGCCGAGTGGGCGGCCGGAGTGCGCGAGGGCACCGTCCCCGCGCCGGAAGACCCCGAACTGGCCGCCGAGGCCCGGGCGTTGGAGGGCCATCACTTCGCCACCCGCAGGCTCCAGAGCGCCTATCTGGGCTGGACGTTCGACCAGGCCGTCGCCGCGCTCCCGCCCACCGTGCGACTGCACATCCACCGGCAGCGCGCCGTACGGCTCACCGGTCCGCGCGAGGGGCGGCAGCGCGTCCGGCTGGAGGACGGCGGCGAACTGCACGCCGACCTCGTCGTCCTCGCGCTCGGCCATCTCGACTCCGCGCCGGACGAAGCACAGCGCGGACTGTCCCGGTTCGCGGAGGAGCACGGCCTCACCCACCTGCCGCCGTCCTACACGGCCGACGCCGACCTCTCCGCGCTGCGGCCCGGCGAGGACGTCATCGTCCGCGGCGCGGGCCTCGCCTTCATCGACCTGATGGTGCTGCTGACGGAGGGCCGCGGCGGACGGTACGAGGAGACGGGCACCGGCGGCGAGCTGGTGTACCGGCCCTCCGGGCGGGAGCCCGTACTGCATGTCGGCTCCCGCCGCGGCGTCCCGTACCACGCCAAGCTCGGCTACGCCTGGACCGGCGAACGCCCGCCCCTGCCCTGCTACTTCGGCCCCGAACAGACAGCGGAGCTGCTCCGCCGGGACGAGCCGCTCGACTTCCGCCGGGACGTCTGGCCGCTCATCGCCAAGGAGCTCGGACACGCCCACTACCACCGCCTGTTCACGGCCCACCCCGAGCGCACTCTCGCCGACTGGGCCGACTTCGCGGAGAAGTACGCCGCCGTGGACGTCACGGAGCCGGCCGGCGGGGCGGACGACACGGGGGGCACAGGCAGCACGCCCGCGTCGGGTTACGGCAGTCCGGAGCTGCGCGCCCTGGTCGAGGCCACCGTCCCCGACCCCGCCGACCGGTTCGACCCGGCAGCCCTCGACCGGCCGTTCGCCGGGGCGCGCTTCGCGGACGCCGACTCCCTGCAGGACGCGCTGCGTTCGTACATCACCGCCGACATGGACCGCCGCGCCGACCCGCAGCACAGCCCCGACCTGGCGGTCTTCCTCGCCCTGCTGTCCGTGTACGGGCAGCTGCCGGCGCTGATGTCGTCGGGCCGGTTCGCCCCGCGCTCCCGCATCGGCGAACTGGACGGCTGGTGGCACGGCTACTTCAGCTACCTCGCCTCGGGGCCGCCGCCGTACCGGCTGCGGCAGCTGCTGGCCCTGCAGCGCGCCGGCCTCGTCCGCTTCCTGGGGCCCGAACTGAGCGTGGAGACCGAGGAGTTGAACGGGCGCGGCCTCTTCCGGGCTCGCTGCGCTGCGCTGCCAGGAGCCTCGACCGCGGCCCGCGCCCTGGTCGAGGCCCGGCTGCCCGCACCGTCCGTACGCCGCACCCGCGACCCGCTGCTGCGCGGTCTCTACGAGGACGGGGCGGGCGGCGAGGAGCTGCTGGCCGACGGTGCGCGGCAGTTGCCGACCGGGCTGCTCTCCGTCTCCCCGGAGGACGGCCGCGTACTGGACGGGGACGGCACCCCGCACCCGCGCCGCATCGCCCTCGGCGCACCCACCAACACCCGTTCGTACGCCGCGTTCGCGCGGCCCCGCACCAACGCGCCCGCCTTCCGGCAGAACGACGCGACGGCCCGCGCGGCCCTCACGTTCCTGCGCGACACCGCATGTCGCGCCGCTGCCTGACAGCCGTACCGGCCCACCCCGTCCCCCTTCCGTATCCACCCGTATCCATCCGTATCCACCGAGGAAATCCATGCCTCTCACCAGCGACGCAGCCCTCACCGGCGACGCGCCCGCCGCCGACGCCCCTGCCGCCGACGCACCCGGGAGAGCAGACCCCGCGCCGGAGGCCGGCGCGCTGAAGGTCGTCCCCGTACGCCACCCCTGGCGCTGGGTCGCCATCGCCGCGACCGCGCTGGTCCTCGCCCAGTTCGCGCACGGGCTGGCCACCAACCCCGGCTGGGAATGGGAGGTGTTCGCCCAGTTCTTCAGCACCGACACCATCGTCAGGGCCGTCTGGGTGACCCTCCAGCTCACCGCCTACGGCACCGTCCTCGGCTTCGCCCTCGGCCTCGTGCTCGCCTTCATGCGGCTGTCCGCCAGCCCGTTCCTGAAGACGGTGGCGTTCACGTACATCTGGGCGTTCCGCTCGATCCCGCTCATCGTCCAGCTGCTCTTCTGGTTCAACCTCTCCTACCTCTACAAGCGGCTCGACATCGGCATCCCGTTCGGCCCCGGCTTCATCTCCTTCGACACCATGAACCTCGTCGGCGCGATGAGCGCGGCCGTGCTCGGCCTCGCCCTGCACCAGGCGGCGTACGCGGCGGAGATCGTGCGCGGCGGCCTCGCGTCCGTCGACAGCGGCCAGTTGGAGGCGGCAGCGGCGCTGGGCGTGCCCCGGCTGCGCCAACTGCGCCGGATCGTGCTGCCGCAGGCCATGCGCTCGATCCTGCCGAACGCCGCCAACGAGGTCATCTCCCTCTTCAAGGGCACCTCGATCGTCTCCGTCATGGCGATCGGCGAACTCTTCTACCAGGTCCAGGTCATCTACGGACGGAACGGACGGGTGGTGCCGCTGCTCATGGTGGCCACCGCCTGGTACGTCCTGCTCACCACGGTGCTCTCCGTCCTCCAGCACTACGTCGAACGCCACTTCGCCAAGGGAGAGAACCGATGAGCACGAGCACCGCCACGAGCACCGCCACCCGCCCCGCCGGGGAAGAGACCACCGGCGATACGGCCGCCATGGTCGAACTCCGCGCCGTACACAAGAGCTTCGGCCCGCAGGAGGTGCTGCGCGGCGTGGACCTCGACGTCCGGGCCGGCGACGTCACCGTCGTCCTCGGGCCCTCCGGCTCCGGCAAGTCCACCCTGCTGCGCACCATCAACCACCTGGAGAAGGTCGACAGCGGTCTGGTCAGCGTCGACGGCGCGCTCGTCGGCTACCGCAGGTCCGGCGACAAGCTGTACGAACTGCGCGAGCGCGAAGTGCTCAAGCAGCGCACCCGGATCGGCTTCGTCTTCCAGAACTTCCACCTCTTCCCGCACCTCACCGTCCTCGACAACATCACCGAGGCCCCGGTGTCAGCGCTGCGCCGCCCGAAGAAGGAGGCGGTGGAGAGCGCGCGGCGGCTGCTGGAACGGGTCGGGCTCCAGGACAAGGAGGACGCCTACCCCAAGCAGCTGTCCGGCGGCCAGCAGCAGCGGGTCGCCATCGCCCGCGCGCTCGCCGTCGAACCGAAGCTGCTGCTCTTCGACGAGCCGACCTCGGCCCTCGACCCCGAACTCGTCGGCGAGGTACTGGACGTCATCAAGGATCTCGCCCGGCAGGGCACCACGATGATCGTCGTCACCCACGAGATCGGCTTCGCCCGCGAGGTCGCCGACACGGTCGTCTTCATGGACGACGGACGCGTCGTCGAGCAGGGCCCGCCCGCGGCCGTCCTGGACGCGCCGCAGCACGAGCGCACCAAGGCCTTCCTCGCCAAGGTCCTCTGACACCCCCTCACCTGCACACGATCACGCACCCACGCACAGGAGCAGCGACGTGAACCGCACCACCACCGCCGTGACCGGCACCACCACCGCCGTCCTCGGAGCCCTGCTGCTCTCCGCCTGCGGCAGCGGAGGCACCGGCGCCGTCGAGGCCGCCGGCGCGGGCGGAAAGAAGCAGAACATCAACGTCAGCCCGCAGCAGCACCGGATACGCGGGGAGAAGGACCCGAAGCTCGCCGCGCAGGTGCCGGAGGAGATCCGCAGACGGGGCACCCTCACCGTCGGCGTGGACGCCGACGGCTCGCCGCCGCTGACCTTCCGCGCCAGCGACGACAAGACGCTGATCGGCATCGAGTCCGACCTGGCGACGCTGTTCGCCGACCACCTGGGCCTGAAGCCGCAGTTCAAGCCGTCCTCCTGGGAGAACATCTTCGTCGGCCTGGACAGCGGAAAGCTCGACACGGCGCTCTCCAACATCACGGTCACCGAGGAGCGCAAGCAGAAGTACGACTTCGCCACCTACCGGCTCGACGAGATCGCGTTCGAGGCGAAGAAGGGCAGGGGGCTGCACATCAAGGGTCCGGAGGACGTGGCGGGCAAGCGGATCGCCGTCTCTTCCGGCACCAACCAGGAGAAGATCCTTGTCGACTGGAGCAAGGAGAACGAGAAGGCGGGCCGCAAGCCCGTCGACATCCGCTACTTCCAGCGCTCCTCGGACTACTACCTGGCGCTTCAATCGGGCCGTATCGACGCCTACTTGGGCCCCAACCCCACCGCTCGATACCACGTCTCGACATCGGGCCAGACCGAGATCGTCGGCACCCTCTCCGGCGGCGACACCCTCCAGGGCAAGATCGCCGCGACCACCAAAAGGGACAGTGGCCTGGTCAAGGCCCTCCAGGGCGCGATCGACGCGTCCATCGAGGACGGTACGTACGCGAAGGTGCTCAAGCGCTGGCACTTGAAGGGCGAGGCCGTACCGAAGTCCGAAATCAACCCGGCAGGGCTGCCGGAGCTCAAGAGCTGAGGACGGGACCATGACACAGACAGACGGCCGTACGGTGTTCCTCTCCGCGGCCCTCGACCTGCCGGACGGCTACGGAGCCGGCCGGTACTCCGCCGACCCGTACCTGCATCTCGCCCGGCTCGCGGAGCGCGGCGGGCTCGACTTCGTGACGCTCGGCGACTCGTTCGCCGGGCCCGGCGCCGACGCGCTCGGCACCCTCGCCCGGCTCGCGCCCGAGACCCGGCACATCGGCCTCGTGCCCACCGTGACGACCACGCACACCGAGCCGTTCCACGTCTCGTCCGCGCTCGCGACCCTCGACTGGGCGAGCCGCGGCCGCGCCGGCTGGGCGGTCGACGTCTCCCGTACGGAGGCGGAGGCCGCCCTCTTCGGGCGCAAACCGGCCGCGCCCGCCGGGGAGTTGTGGCGGGAGGCGGGGGAGGTCGCCGACGTCGTCACCCGGCTGTGGGACAGCTGGGAGGACGGCGCGGAGATCCGCGACGAGCCGACAGGGCGCTTCATCGACCGCGACAAGCTGCACTATGTCGACTTCGCGGGCGAGCACTTCAGCGTGCGCGGCCCCGCCATCGTGCCCCGGCCGCCGCAGGGACGCCCGGTGGTCGTCGTCGACGCCACGGAGCCGGAGCCGCGCGGGACCGTGGTGCGGTACGCGGACGTCGCCCTCGTACGGGCCGACGACCCCGTCACCGCGCGGGCGCTCCGCGAGGAGCTGCGGGCACGGCGCCCCGGGCTCGTCGTCGTGGCGTCGCTGCCCGTCGAACTCGACGTGTCCGGCGACGCGGTGGGCCTCGCCGACCTGATCGCCGACTGGGCGGCGGAGGACGCGGCCGACGGCTTCCACCTGCGGCCCGCCGATCCGGGGGACGTGCTCGCGCAGCTCACCGGGGTCACGGTGCCGCTGCTGCGCAAGCGGGGGCTGCGGCCCGCCCCGTACCCGAGCGGCAGCACGCTCCGGGCGCACCTGGGGCTCGACCGCCCCGAAAGCCGTTACGCACTCACCGGGGAGGAACGGAGCGCATCATGAGCGACGCCACATCACGCAGGACGAGCCGGTCGCGCAAGCAAGTCCACTTGGCGGCCCACTTCCCGGGCGTCAACAGCACGACCGTCTGGACCGATCCGCGGTCGGGCAGCCAGATCGACTTCGGTTCGTTCGAGCACCTGGCCCGCACCGCCGAACGCGGCCTCTTCGACTTCTTCTTCCTCGCGGAGGGGCTGCGGCTGCGCGAACACAAGGGCCGCATCCACGACTTGGACGTCGTCGGCCGCCCCGAGGCGCTCACCGTGCTCAGCGCCCTCGCCGGCGTCACCCGTCATCTGGGCCTGGCCGGCACGGTGAACGCCACCTTCAACGAGCCGTACGAACTCGCCCGCCGGCTCTCCTCCCTCGACCACCTCTCCGCGGGCCGCGCCGCATGGAACGTGGTCACCTCCTCCGACGCGTTCACGGGCGAGAACTTCCGGCGCGGCGGCTTCCTGGACCGCGCGGACCGCTACACCAGGGCCGCGGAGTTCGTGTCGCTCGCGCGGGAGCTGTGGGACTCGTGGCCGGAGGGGGAGCCGGGCCCGCGCCCGTTCTCGTACCGCGGCGAACACTTCGACGTGGCAGGGGAGTTCTCCCTGCCGCGGTCGCCGCAGGGCCGGCCCGTCGTCATCCAGGCCGGCGACTCGGACGAGGGACGGGAGTTCGCGGCGTCAACGGCCGACGTCGTCTTCACCCGGCACAGCGGACTCCAGGCGGGCCGGGACTTCTTCGCGGACGTGAAGCGCCGCCTCGGTCCTTACGGGCGCGACCCCGACTCCCTGAAGATCATGCCGGGGGCGACCTTCGTCCTCGGCGACACCCCGGCCGAGGCGCAGGAGCGCGCGGCGGACATCCGGCGGCGCCAGGTCACCCCGCAGAACGCGATCGTCGCGCTGGAGCAGGTGTGGGGCGTCGACCTCTCCTCGTACGACCCCGACGGGCCGCTGCCGACGGTCGACCCGGAACCGGACTCCGGGCTCGCCCAGGGCCGGGTCCGGCACGCCGACCCGCTCGCCGTCGCCGCCAAGTGGCGGGCGCTGTCCGAGGAGAAGGGGCTGTCCATCCGCGAGACGGTGATCGAGACGACGGGCCGGCAGTCCTTCATCGGCACGCCCGAGTCGGTCGCCGCGGAGATCGACGAGTTCGTGCAGACGGACGCGGCGGACGGCTTCATCCTGGTGCCCCATCTGACGCCGGGCGGCCTCGACGAGTTCGTCGACCGGGTCGTCCCGTTGCTCCAGGAGCGGGGCAGCTTCCGCACGGCGTACGAGGGCAGCACGCTCCGCGGGCACCTGGGGATCTAAGTTGATCACCATGACGACGGATGCACAGGACGGACGGGACGCACAGAACACTCCGGAGACGAGCGCGGCGGCGCGGCACGCGTGGGAGCAGTGGCACACGCGGCGGACGACGGAGGCGGCCGCCCCCTACGGGCCGCTCTCGGTGACCGCCACGCTCTGGCTCGCCGACGCCGACGACGGGCGGCTGCCCGGACTGCCGGGACAGTGGACCGACCCGGGGGACGGCGACGGCGTGCTGCTGCGGGGCTCCGTCGCCGACGGGATCGCCGTCGACGGCGAACTCCTCGCGGGCGAGGTGCGGCTCGGCCCGGACACCGGCCCGCCCGAGCGGTCCCGGGTCTCGTACGGGGAGCGCCGGCTGGTGCTGATGCACCGCGAGGGCCAGTGGGCGGTCCGCGTGTTCGACCCCGGTGCGGCGGCGCGGCGCGCCTTCGCGGCGATCGAGACCTTCCCGTACGCCCCGGAGTGGGTGCGCGCGGGAGAGTTCCGCCCCTACGGGACGGGGGAGCGCAGCGTACGGGTCGGCAACGCGGACGGGGTGCGGCGCGGGCTGGGGCTGGCGGGCGAACTGGCCTTCGCCGGGCCCGACGGCGCGGAGCACACCCTCCAGGTGACGCAGTATCAGGACGGCGGGCTGTGGGCGGTCCTGGCGGACGGCACCAGCGGGCGGACCAGCTACCGCTTCCGTTTTCTGTACACCCCGGCCCCGGAGCCGGAAACCGGCGCGGTCACCGTGGACTTCAACCGTACGGTGCTGCCGCCGTGCGCCTTCACGGACCACTTCCTGTGCCCGTTCCCGCCGCCGGGCAACACCCTGCCCTTCGAAGTCCCGGCGGGCGAGCGGGAGTTGGCGGAGCGCTGAGACGGTGCCGAGAGAGCCCTGAGCGGCCCTGAGGGTCCCTGAGGGGGTCTCAGGGGGCCTTCAGGGGTGCGCCGACGGCCCGTCCGGTTTCCGGACGGGCCGTTCCGATAGTCCAAAACACGCCCTTGCCAGTCCCGAATATCCCTGCAAATACTCCGTGCAGCGTTTGTCAGGAGCACGCTCCTACATCACATCCTGGAGGACAAGTGGGGATCAAGCGCTCAATATCCGGCAGCACCACCCGCCGCAGACGCAATGCGTTCCTCGCCGCCGCGTCCGGTCTCGCCGTGGCGGGCGCGCTGCTGGCACCGGCCTCGGCGACCGCGGACACCACCCCCGGCTTCACCGCGTCCGAGCTCAAGGCCGTCGGCGACTCCGTGCGGTCGGCGGACGTACCCGGCACGGCCTGGTACACCGACACGAAGACGGACCGCCTCGTCGTCACGGCCGACAGCACCGTCTCGCAGGCCGAGGTGGCCAAGCTGCGCGACGCCGCGGGCGACGACGCCGCGGCACTCAAGGTGCAGCGCACCCCCGGCAAGTTCAGCAAGCTGCTCTCCGGCGGCGACGCCATCTACGCGCAGGCCGGCTGGCGCTGCTCGGCCGGCTTCAACGTGCGCAGCGGCACCACGTACTACTTCATCACCGCGGGCCACTGCACCGACGGCGCGGGCAACTGGTACACCAACTCCGCGAAGACCACGCTCATCGGCCCGACCGCCGGCTCCAGCTTCCCCGGCAACGACTACGGCCTGGTGAAGTACGGCAACTCCTCGCTCACGCACCCCGGAACCGTCGGCAGCATCGACATCACCAGGGCGGCCGACCCCACCGTCGGCCAGACCGTCACCCGTAAGGGCAGCACCACCGGCACCCACAGCGGCAAGGTCACCGCCCTGAACGCCTCCGTCAACTACGGCAACGGCGACATCGTCAACGGTCTGATCCAGACCACCGTCTGCGCCGAGCCCGGCGACAGCGGCGGCCCGCTCTACTCCGGCAGCACCGCGCACGGTCTGACCTCGGGCGGCAGCGGCAACTGCAGCAGCGGCGGAACGACCTTCTTCCAGCCCGCCGTCGAGGCCCTGAACGCCTACGGCGTCAGCGTCTACTGACCGGCGGTTCTGTACGCAGCCCGGCCTGTACGAACCTCGCCCCCGTGTCCGCGCACCGGCACGGGGGCGAGGCCCTTCCGGCGGACCCGCCCGACGGGGAGGAACGGCCCGCCCGGTGCGTGAGCACGACTCTCGACCGGGCCCCCGCGCAGAGCTACCGTTGAAGACATCACTCCCTGAATGCCGGAATTGAGCGGCAGGAGGCCATGATGGTCGTGGAGCTGGTGGTGGCGGTGCTCTCGGGCGGTGCGCTCTATGCGGTGGCCGCGGCCCGGGTGGTGAGGCAGTACGAGAAAGGGCTCGTCTTCCGGCTCGGCCGGCTCCGCCCCGGCCTGCGAGAACCGGGCTTCACGATGATCATTCCCGCGGTCGACCGGCTGCAGAAGGTCAATATGCAGATCGTGACCCTGCCGGTGCCCGCGCAGGAGGGCATCACCCGGGACAACGTCACGGTCCGGGTCGACGCGGTGGTGTACTTCAAGGTCGCGCACCCCGCTGACGCGATCATCCGGGTCGAGGACTACCGCTTCGCGGTCTCCCAGATGGCACAGACCTCCCTGCGCTCCATCATCGGCAAGAGCGAACTGGACGATCTGCTCTCCAACAGGGAAAAGCTCAACCAGGGCCTCGAGTTGATGATCGACAGCCCGGCCGTGGAGTGGGGCGTCACCGTCGACCGTGTAGAGATCAAGGACGTCTCCCTGCCGGAGACCATGAAGCGTTCGATGGCGCGGCAGGCCGAGGCGCAGCGCGACCGGCGGGCCCGGGTCATCAACGCCGACGCCGAACTGGAGGCGTCGAAGAAGCTGTCCGAGGCGGCCGAGCAGATGTCGCAGCAGCCGGCGGCGCTCCAGCTGCGGCTGCTGCAGACGGTGGCGGCGGTGGCCACGGAGAAGAACTCCACGCTGGTGCTGCCCTTCCCGGTGGAGCTGCTGCGGTTCCTGGAGGGGCCCCGCCCGGAGGAAGCCGCCGGCCGGCAGCAGGCGCCCGCGCGGAAGTCCGAGGTGAGCGTGCCCAATCCGAGCGCCGACGTCCAGGAGCTCGTGGAGAAGGAAAAAGCGGAGAACGAGATAAAACCGGATGAAACGGTGGACCCGGAACGGCTTGTGAAGCCGGCTGAACTCGGCGAAACGCCCGTAACGACCGAGGCGTTGTTCAAGAGCCTGCCGGAATCCGACACCTGAGGGGCGGTTACCGGACAACTTCCGCCCGGCGCACGGCACACAGAGTGCCGTGCGCCTCTGTGTGCACGGGGTGTCCGGATGCGGAGCCGACGTGCACGACTTTCGGTACGCCGGACCGTCAACTTCGCGGAACCGAACATTCCTCCGCCTGACGTGATCCGGCTCTTGTGCCTCCGGCGTCCTTCTCGCAATACTCAGCGGCGACAAGTTGGCATGGACGCGTCTTCAAGCCTGTCAGGCTGGGAAGAACAATCATGTCCGCATCCATTCCTCCGGGGCCGATTCCCCACAAATCGGACCCCAACCCCCCACTGGAGGTAGTCGAGTTGAGACACAAGCGCCACATATCCAAGGGTCGTGCCGCTCTCGCGGGCGCCGGAGTCGCCGCTCTCGTCGCCACGTCGCTGACCCTCACCCAGGCCAACGCCGCCGAGGACACCCCCACACTCAAGTCCCTCTCCGCCACCTCGGCCTCGCAGTTGGCGACCAAGCTGACTTCCGACGTGAAGGGCGACGCCGGCTCGTACTACGACGCCGCGGCGAAGAAGCTCGTCGTGAACGTGACCGACAAGTCGGCCGCGGAGAAGATCGAGGCGGCCGGCGCGGAAGCCCGGGTCGTCCAGCACACCCTCGGCCAACTCGCCAAGGCGAAAGACTCGTTCGGCGGCGCCGACCGTGTCGTGGGCACCGCGCGCGCCGTCGACCCGAAGACCAACAAGGTCGTCGTCACCGCGGACAGCACGGTCAAGGGCGCGAAGCTCGACCGGCTGAAGAAGCAGGTCGCCGCGCAGGGCGACAAGGCCGAACTGAAGCGCACCACCGGCAAGTACACCACCCGCATCGCGGGCGGCGACGCCATCTGGGGCTCCGGTTCACGCTGCTCGCTCGGCTTCAACGTCGACGTCGGCGGCAAGCCCGGCTTCATCACCGCGGGACACTGCACCAACTCGGTCGACAGCTGGTCCGACAAGCAGGGCGGCTCGGAGATCGCGAAGACGCAGGACGGCAGCTTCCCCGGCAACGACTACGGGCTGGCCCTCTACACGGGCGACACCCCGCACCCGAGCGAGGTCAACACCTACGGCGGCAGCCCGCAGAAGATCTCCGGTGCCGGTGCGGCGACCAAGGGCATGAAGGTCACCCGCAGCGGCAGCACCACCCAGGTGCACGACGGCACGGTCAAGGCGACCGGCGCGTCCGTCGAGTACCAGGAGGGCACGGTGGACGGTCTGATCCAGACCGACGTGTGCGCCGAGCCCGGCGACAGCGGTGGCGCGCTCTTCTCGGGCGACAAGGCGATCGGCCTCACCTCGGGCGGCAGCGGTGACTGCTCCGCCGGCGGCGAGACGTTCTTCCAGCCCGTCGACGAGGCCCTCCAGGCCTTCGGCGCGAAAATCGGCTGACGCCTGGTCGACACGCTAAACGGCGGGCCCACCCCACGGGGCGGGCCCGCCGTCCGTTTTCGCCCGCGCGGCTGCGACGGCGGCCGACCGTGCCGGCCCCGGCATCCCCTTCTCCACCGCCGCTGGCCGCGTGCCGCTGCGGCGGGAGGGACGCGCTTCCTTCTCCGCCGCGGTGGCGGGTGACCGCGCCGGGTCCGGTCGGCGGTGTGTGCGCGTCGCGCGCAATGCCCGTGGCCGCGCCGGGTGTTGATTCCGCCGGGCCTGTTTCGCGGGTGGTTGCGTGCCGCTGCGGCGGGAGGGGCGTCTGGGAGGGGGCCGGGGCGTGTCCCCGGAGAAACGGGTTAGGGCGGGGCCGGGGCTCCTCACCGGGGCGGGAACGTGAAAGGCCCCGGTCCACGTGGACCGGGGCCTTTCAGGGGTCAGCGGGGGGCGCTCACGCAGTGAGTTCCGCCGCGACGAGCTCCGCGATCTGTACGGCGTTGAGCGCCGCGCCCTTGCGGAGATTGTCGTTGGAGAGGAAGAGCGACAGCCCGTTCTCCACGGTCTCGTCGCCGCGAATGCGGCCCACGTAGCTGGCGTCCGCGCCCGCCGCCTGCTGCGGCGTCGGGATGTCGGACAGCTCGACGCCCGGCGCCCCCGCCAGCAGCTGCCGCGCGCGCTCCGGCGTGACCGGCCGCGCGAAGCGGGCGTTGACCTGCAGCGAGTGCCCGGTGAAGACCGGCACTCGGACGCACGTGCCGGAGACCTTCAGCTCCGGGATGTCCAGGATCTTGCGGCTCTCGTTGCGGAGCTTCTGCTCCTCGTCCGTCTCGTCGAGGCCGTCGTCGACGATGGAGCCCGCGAGCGGCAGCACGTTGAACGCGATCGGCCGCTTGAACTTGTTGCCCTCCGGGAAGTCCACCGCTCCGCCGTCGAAGGTCAGCCGCGACGCGTCGCTCTCGACCGCCTTGACGGCCTGCTCGTTGAGCTCGTCGACGCCGGCGAGACCGCTGCCCGAGACGGCCTGGTACGTGGAGACCACGAGGCTGGTCAGCTCCGCCTCGTCGTGCAGCGGCCGCAGCACCGGCATGGCCGCCATGGTGGTGCAGTTCGGGTTGGCGATGATGCCCTTGGGGCGGCGCTTCGCGGCGTCCGGGTTCACCTCGGAGACGACCAGCGGGACCTCCGGGTCCATGCGCCAGGCCGAGGAGTTGTCGATGACGACGGGGCCCTGTGCGGCGACCTTCTCGGCGAGCGCCTTCGAGGTGGCGCCGCCGGCGGAGAACAGGACGATGTCCAGGCCCGAGTAGTCGGCCTGCTCCGCGTCCTCGACGGTGATCTCGCCGTCCTGCCAGGGGAGGGTCCGCCCGGCGGAACGAGCGGAGGCGAACAGCCGCAGCTCGTCGACCGGGAACTTCCGCTCGGCCAGAATGCCGCGCATCACTCCGCCGACCTGGCCGGTGGCTCCAACGATCCCGATCTTCATGGGGCTCCTTCACAGTCTGTACGTCGTCCCGGGGGGCCTCTACCCTGCCCTGCCGCGTTTACGGTCGGCCACTTCTTTGACGTGGGTCACACCGGGTGATCGTCAGGGCAGACATCGGGGTCCGGGTCCCAGGATCTCATCCGGCGCCGCGGCCCCTCGCGCCGCGCGGTTCACCCCGTACGTTCCGCGGCGCGTACGTTCCGCCGCAGGGCCACCGGCAGCGTCGCGGCGATCAGCACCGCCGAGGCGAGGAACGCGCCGGGCAGGCCCAGCGGCTGGGACAGCAGGCCGAGCGCGAGGGCGCCCGCGCCGATGCCGCCGTCGTACGCCATGTTCCACGCGGTGCTCGCCAGGCCGTGGCCGCCGGGGCCCGCCGACCGGAACATCACCACGAGCGTCTCGTTCTGCAGCGCGCCGAAGCCCAGGCCGTAACAGGCGGCGCCGACGGCGGCGAACACGGCGGGTGACGTGCCGCCCGCCGCGGCGACGAAGCCGGTCATGCCGGCAGCGCACGCCGCGACCCCCGGTACGAGGAGTCGGCCGGCGCCGCGCCGGTCGCTCCACACGCCGGCGGCCCAGCGGCCGGCCACGCTCGCGGCCGACAGTACGAACAGCGCCGTCGGCGCGGCGCCGGGCGCGTCCAGCGCGAGCGGCAGGAACGAGGTGACGCCGCCTAGTGCGCATGCGGCGCACACTAGGAGCACCCACGGGGCGGCGAGTGGTCGCCAACGGGCTTGCGGCGTAGGGGCGTTGGGCGCAGGCGCGCCCTGGTCCCGGCCCGCCGCCTCGTACGTGGCCTCGTCCTGTGCGCTGGGGGGCTGCGGATCCGCTGTGGTGTGCGCAGTTCCCCGCGCCCCTTGTTGTGCGGGGCCCCCTCGCGGGGTCCTCATCGCCAGGACCAGTGGCGCGGCCAGCACGCACAGTGTGCCCGTCGCCAGGAAGACCGGGGTGAAGCCGATGTGTTCCGCGACCCATACGCCGGCGGGCAGCAGTGCCACCTGGGGGAGTCCGACGGCCACCCCGTACCAGCCGACGGCGCGGCCCCGCTGGTCCGCGGGTACCAGTTCGGCGACGAGCGCGCTGCCCGCCACCGCGACCACGCCGAAGCCGAGCCCGCGCACCGCGGACACCCCCAGCACCCACGCGGCGCCGGAGGAGAAGGCGTACGCGAAGGTCGGCAGCCCCAGCACGAGCGCGCCCAGCGCAAGCAGCCGGCGCAGGCTGAGATGCCGCAACAGCCGCCCCATGCACAGCTGTACGGCCACGGTCGTCCCCATGGTCACGCCCGTGGCGGCACCCGCGCCGCCGTTCCCGGCCCCGCCCTGCGCCGCCCACAGCGGCACAACGGACAGCAGGGGCGCGTAGTTGGCGAAGGTGCCGAGGGTGACGGCGAGCAGCAGCCGGAAGTCCCGCCCGCGGAGAGCGGATCGCGGCGCTGCCGCCGCTCCGTCCCGCGACTGCCGCCGGAGCCGTGCTGTGGAGAGGACCATGGCGGCTTTTCTAGGGGGCGGAAGGCCGTCCCGTCCAACGAGCCGCCCGGCCCCCGCCGTTGACGGGCCCCGCGGGGTCCGTCAGTACGCGACGGAGAAGCGGGCCCGCGGGTGGGCGTTCCGCTCCAGCTCGTCGACGAAGGCGACGGCGTAGTCCTCCGCGCTGATCCGGCTGTTGCCCTCCGCGTCCGTGAGGAGCGCGTCGCCGCCGAGCCGGAACGTACCGGTGCGCTCGCCGGGGCCGATCTCCGCCGCGGGGGAGAGGTACGTCCAGGCCGGCTCGTCCAGCGTGCGGTAGAAGTCGAGCACCGCGCGGTGCGCCAGCGCCTCGCCCTTGTACGCGTCGGGGAAGCCGGGGGTGTCGACCAGCGCCGTGCCGGGCGCCGCCTCCAGGCTGCCCGCGCCGCCGACCACGGCCAGCCGCCCGGCGCCGGAGGCCCGTACACCCTCCGCCAGCGCGCGGTTCACCGCCAGGAACGGGGCCTCCGTCGGTGAACCGTCGCGGGGCGGCGCGAGCGCGGACGCCACCACGTCGTACCCCGCGGCCAGCCGGGAGACGGTGCCCGCGTCGGAGGCGTCGCCCGCCACGGCGTGCACGCCGTCGGCCGGGGACTTGCCGGAGCGGCTGACGGCGGTGACCTCGTGGCCGCGCCCTGCCGCCTCCGCCGCGACGCGGCTTCCGATCATGCCGGTCGCGCCGAACAGAAGGATCTTCACGGTGTTTCCTCCACGTACCGAGAACGGGTGTTTTTCCGTCACCGCGCCGGAAGCGGCAAGCCGCAAAGGCTCACCATGTACTGCGCTGAGCTGCGGTGACGTTCTCCACGCTACGGCGCGGGCCGCGCATCGGCCCGGTACGCTGAGGACTCGTCATGGTGAAAAACCGACACGCTGCCGAGGTCGACGTCGAAGCAGGGGCCGACGCGTCCGCGATCCCCGAGATCGCCTTCACCCCGCCCGCCGGCACCCCCGCCGGAGTGGAGGTGCTGTCCCTCGCCACGCTCCGCTCGCGCGCCCCGGGCGGCGAGATGCCGCACGCCCCGCAGCGGCCCGGCTTCCACCACCTGATCGCCCTGGAGGCGGGCAGCCTCCGGCACACCCTCGACTTCACCGCGTACACGCTGCGCCCCGGCGACTGGCTGTGGGTGCGTCCGGGACAGGTGCAGCAGTGGGGCGGGCCGCTCGCGGCGGACGGCACGCTGGTGCTGTTCGAGCCCGGGTTCCTGGACGCGGAGACCGCCGCGGCCGCCCGGCTCGACGACCCGTGGGGCGGGCCTGCGCTCCAGCACCCCGACGGTGCGCGGGGTGCCGCGCTGGGCGCGGCGGTCGCCCAGTTGTCGGGCGAGTTCGCCGCGCCGGCCGTCCCGGAGCTGCCGCCGGCGACCCGTGTCGCGGTGCTGCGGCACCTGCTCGCCGCGCTGGTGCTGCGGCTCGCCGGACCGCCGCCCGCGCCGGGCGCGGGGCCGGGAACGGACGGCCCGTACGCGACGTATCTGCGCTTCCGCGCCGCCGTCGAACGGGACTTCGCCCGCACCCGCCGGGTCGAGGACTACGCCCGTACGCTCGGCTACTCGCCCCGTACCCTGGCGCGCGCCGCGCTCGCGGCGGAGCGGGTGGGCGCGAAGGAACTCATCGACCGGCGTGTGCTGTTGGAGGCGAAGCGGCTGCTGGCGCACGGTGCGCTGCCGGTGGCGGGCGTCGCCCGGCGGCTCGGCTTCCGGGACGCCGCGAACTTCTCCAAGTTCTTCGCGCAGCGCACCGGCAGCACCCCGGCGGCCTTCCGTACGTCGGTCCGCGGCGAGTGAGCACGAGAGCGCGGCGGAGAGTACGAAGCGGGGCGCCCACGCCGCTGAGCTGCGGCTGAGCCGCCCCGCCGCAGGGCCGGTACGCGTCTGCGACTACGGTTGCCGGTCATGAGCGAGTTGATCATCCGTACCGCGAAGCCCGAGGACTACGACGGCATCGTCGGCGTGGTCGACGAATGGTGGGGCCGCCCCGTCTCGTCGGCCCTGCACCGGCTTTTCCTGGACCACTTCTCCGGCACCAGCTTCGTCGCGGAGGCGGACGACGGCTCCCTCGCCGGCTTCGTGATCGGCTTCCTCTCGCCGTCCCAGCCGCATCTGGCGTACGTCCACTTCGCGGGGGTCGCCCCGGGGCGCCGCCGGGACGGGCTGGCCCGCGAGCTGTACGAGCGGTTCTTCGCGCTGGCCCGCGACGACGCCCGTACGCACGTCAAGGCGATCACCTCACCGGTCAACTCCCGTTCCATCGGCTTCCACCGCGCCATGGGCTTCTCCGTCAGCGACTCCGTCACCGACTACGACGGCCCCTCCCTCGACCGGGTCGTCTTCCAGCGCGCGCTCTGAGCGCGACGCGGGTCCGCGGCCCGCGGAAAACGACTTGTCGACCATCAGTCCCTCCCGTAGGCATGTGGGCATGTCACGTACTTTCGACGAGCTCGTCGCCGAGGCCGAGTCGGCCTCCGTGGACGGCTGGGACTTCTCCTGGCTGGACGGCCGGGCCACCGAGGAACGCCCCCGCTGGGGCTACCAGCGGCTGCTGACCGGACGGCTCGCGTCCGCGTCCGCCGCGCTCGACATCCAGACCGGCGGCGGTGAGGTCCTCGGCGGCGCGGCGGAGTCCGCGGAGCGGCTGCCGCGCGTGCTGGCCGCCACCGAGTCCTGGCCGCCGAACGCGGCAGTGGCCACGCGGCGGCTGCACCCGCTCGGCGCGGTGCTCGTCGAGGACGCCGACGAACCGCCGCTGCCGTTCGCCGGCGAGGCGTTCGACCTGGTGACGAGCCGGCATCCGGCGACGGTGTGGTGGTCGGAGATCGCCCGCGTCCTGCGGCCCGGGGGTACGTACTTCGCGCAGCACGTCGGCCCCGAGACCGTCTTCGAGCTCATCGAGTTCTTCCTCGGCCCGCTCCCCGACGAGAACCGGCGGGCGCGGCATCCGGACGTCGAGAGCGCCGCGGCCGAGGCCGCCGGGCTGGAGATCACCGACGTACGGACGGCGCGGCTGCGGATGGAGTTCCACGACATCGGCGCGGTCGTCTGGTTCCTCCGCAAGGTGGTCTGGACGCTCCCCGGCTTCACCGTCGAGGCGTACCGCGACCGGCTGCGCGATCTGCACGAACAGATCGAGGCGCAGGGCCCGTTCGTGGCCCACTCCGCCCGCTTCCTCATCGAGGCCCACAAGCCGGAACCTGCCGTCTGACCGAGGCCCGCAAGCCGGACCCGGCGGTCTGAGCCGCCCGCGCCTTCCCTTCCCGCCCCCGCTGCCGGTGATCCGGATGGATGACGAACGGGTGCGTCGGCCGCGTACAGCTGACGCGTCGTCACCCCGCTTGCCGTGCGGGGCTGTTGCCGCCGCGGGTGCGCACGCGCCGTGCCAGCGCGTGCGCACCGAACGTGGCCGCCGCGGCGAAGGCCAGCCCCTGCACGGTGTCGCGCGGCCGTACCGGAGTGGCCGTCCCGGCCTGCCGCAGCCGCCTGCGGGCCGACAGGGAGAAGGGAATGACCACCAGCGGCGAGGTGACGGAACCCGGTGTGTAGCCGCGGACGGCGGCGGCCTGCGCCATGTGCATCAGGCCGTGCAGGCCGAAGCCGTTGAGGGCTCCCTGGTAGAAGCCGGAGCGCCCGCCCGTACGGTGCCCGTCGGCCGCCGCCGCGGCGACCACCACTCCCATCAGGGCGACGGCCGTCGCGAACTCCCGCCCGTCGAGGGACTCCAGGCGCCGCCACACCCCGTCGGGCACCCGCGGCAGACGCTCCCGCAGCTCCGGCACCCGGCGGCGGGTCCAGGCGGGCACCGCGGCCACCTCCTCCGCGTCGTGCACGGCCCACGCGGCGAGCAGCCCCCACGTGACCCAGCCGCCGACCCGGCCGCCGTCCGGCACCTGCTTCTGCTTCGTCATGACTGCTTCTCCTCTGTCACGAAGGGGCAGTCTGCCAACAGGAGTTGACTGTGCGCAGCCGGTTCCTGAAGCGGGTCAGCGCTGCGGCACTCCGGGCAGGAGGGAGTCCGGGTTGTCGATGAAGATGTTTGTCATGAAGCCGTTGAACTGGGGGATGTGGGCCCAGAACGGGTTGCTGAAGCCCTCGGTGCTGACCATGTCGCCGCGCTGCTGGAAGTCGACGGTGACCTTCGTCGGTGCCGAAAGGGTGTGTACGACGGGCGAGTCGAGCTTCGGCTCGCTGTGGATCTGGACGTTCGTCCCCCACGTGCCGAACTCGTGCCCGCCCGGCTGCGGTCCGCCGGGGCCGGGCGGCTGGGGCGCCGGCTGCCCGCCGTCGACGGCCGCGGCCGTCTGCTGGAGCAGCTGCCGCGCCTCGCCCTCGGCCTGGTCGTACCGCTCCGGGTACGCGGAGCGCTGCACGCTCTGCGCCAGGTGGCCCGTCGACTGGCCCGGGTTCTCCCGGTCGGACTTGACCGCGCGGTCGAAGTACTGGTGCGCCGCGTAGTTCACGTCCAGTACCTGCTGCGGTGTGCCCCAGCCCTGTGACGGGCGCTGCTGGAACACGCCGAGGGAGTCGCTGTCGCCGTGGTTCAGATTCCGCATGCCCGACTCGACGATGCCCGTCTCGAACGCGGACAGCATCACCTTGTCGTTGACCTTCAGCTCCCGGCCCACCCGGTAAATGGTCTTGGCCGCTTCGAGGTCGTACGCCATCTTCTTCCCCGTTCCCCGCTGCTGCGTCTGTGCCTGTGTCTGCGCTTCTGTCCGTGTCTGCGCTGCTGTCTGTGCCTGCTGTTCTTCCGGCCCGCCCTGCGGCTGTGCCGGCTGCTGCTCGTCCTTGTTCTCTTCCTCGTCCGTGCCCAGGCGGGCCAGCTGCCGCTTGCCCCAGTCCCGGATCTCGTCGAAGGCCATGGGTTCTCCTCCGTCAGTACGGGTCACGTGCTGCCGGTACGGGTCAGCGCTGCGGCACTCCGGGCAGGAGCGAGTCCGGGTGGTCGATGAAGATGTTCGTCATGAAGCCGTTGAACTGGGGGAGATGAGCCCAGAACGGATTGCTGAAGCCGTTCGTGTTCACGAGGTCGCCGCGCTGCTGGAAGTCGACGGTGACCTTCGTCGGGGCCGTGAGGGTGTGTACGACGGGCGCGTCGAGCTTCGGCTCACTGCGGACGTGCACGTTCGTACCCCAGATGCCGAACTGGTGCCCGTCGGGCTGCGGTTGGCCCTGCCCCGGCTGCCCGGGGGCGGGCTGCTGCGGGGGCGGCTTCGGGCCCTCGCCCTTCAGGTGCTTGTCGACCTCCGCGCGGAATCCGTCCATGTCGCCCGGCCAGAACGCCGGGTCGCTCTTCCGGCTCGGCGCCCACTCCTTGTGCCCGAGCGCCCGCGACGCGGGCTGGTGCACGTGCTTCAGCAGCGCGGCCACGCCGCGCGGGTACGCGTCGAGCTGCTGCGGCGTCCAGTCGGCGCGGGTGCCCACCGACTCCGCCTCGATTCCGATCATGTAGTCGTTCGCGTCGTCCTTGGGCACGCTCTCCCAGGGGCCGCCCTCGCCCGCGTGCCAGGCCACCCCGGCGGCGATGACGATCCAGGTGCCGTCCCGCCCCAGGCCGAGCTGGGCCCGCGGCCCCGGCAGCGCCGAGTTGCCGTCCCGTACGACCTCCAGGCTCGGGTAGTTGCCCTCGGCGGCGCCCGCCGTGTGGTGCAGCATGACCCCGCGGATGTCGCCCATCTCGCCGTGGCCGCGCGTCTGCCAGCCGCCTTCCTCCTGTACGTGCAGACCGGCCTGCCGGAGCACGTCGGCCAGCCACGTCATGTTCGGCATGGTGCCTCCCCGTTGATGGTTCACTGCGCGGACCGCCGCGGTTCAGAGGCCTGTTGCTGTCCGGCCCCACACCCGGTCCGCTGTCCGTTCCCCCAGCGTGTCCGCAGCCCCATGCGGCGCGCCAACTCCTTAGATCCTGCTCGAAGTTGGCAGCTCACAGGGGTGTCAACGGGCCGGGTGGCCGGTCCTCGCCCCAGCGCTCTTGACAGTTCCGGAAGGCACTGCATCCTGTTGATCGTGAGGACGCGGAACGGGGGCGTCCTCTTCGACACGGGGGCGTCCCCTTCGACGGGGACGAGAACGGGGCACTGGCGCATGGCCATCCGTATCCATTTCGGCGCCGACGATCTGGCGCGCACCCAAGTGGCCGACGCACCGGATCCGTTGTGGGAGGTGCTGCTCAGCCTGCACGTCCTGCAGGGCAGAGAGGGGGCGCTCGTCTTCGGGCGGTGGCGGGAGCGCACCCTTCCGCAGCTCCCGGAGTCCGTCCGGCGGCTCTTCGCCCTCGCGCCGCCGCGCGGCTATTCGCCGGACTTCCTCACCCCCGCCGAGTCCGCCGGCGGACTGGACGCGGGCCTCGAAGCGCTGCTGCGCACGCCCCGCGAGCGGCTCCGCACCGACCTCGAACGGCTCGCCCTGAGCCGCCGCGTACCCCGGTGGGCGCGGGACACCGGGGCGGACGGCCTGAAGCAGCTGGCGTCCGCGATCCGTACGTACCACGCGCGGGCGCTGGCCCCGTACCGGACGAGCATCCGGAGCCATCTGGAGGCGGACCGTGCCGTACGGGCGCGGCGGGTGCTGAACGGTGGGGTGGAGGGCCTGCTCGCCGGCCTGCACCCCAAACTGCGCTGGAACAGCCACGTGCTGGAGGTGCGGGGCACTTCCGTGACGCGTGAACTCCGCCTGGACGGGCGCGGGTTGCGGCTGATCCCGTCCTTCTTCTGCTGGAAGTCGCCGCTCATGCTGCGGGATCCGGCCCTGCCGCCGGTGCTGGTCTATCCGGTCGAGCACCAGCCCGGCTGGGCCGAGCCGGAGCGGACCCCGCCGGTACGGTCGGGTGCGGGGCGGCACAGCCCCTGCGTCGCGCTGCTGGGCCGTACCCGCGCCGCGGCGCTGGAGGTCGTCGCCCTCGGCTGCACCACCTCGGAACTGGCGCGCCGCCTGGACATCGCCCCGGCCACCGCCACCCACCACACGGCGATCCTCCGCGAGGCCGGCCTGATCACCTCCCACCGCACAGGAGGCCAAGTCCACCACCAACTCGGCTCCCTGGGCGCGGCATTGCTCCGCGGCGAGTAGACCCGGGGCGGGGCGGTCTCCGCCTGCGCGGAACGCCCGCGGTCGGCCGACCGCGACGGGGCGCCCGTTCGGCGGTCCGGGCGCGCGGCGGCAGGGAGACGCGGCACCCCCGCCCCGTCGGTGCGCCGGTCGCGGAAGCCTTCCGGAGTCGAACGCCCCGACCCGCCGGGCGTCCGCCCTGCCCGAGCGGGCAGCACACGGCCGGCTGTCCCGGGCGGGTGTCCCCATGCCGGCGCCCACCCGCCTCCCTCGCGGCGTGAACGCCCTCGGCCCGTCGCGCCCCGCCGTCCGTCCCTCCCCGGCGGCCGAACACAATCGGCCACTCCGCGTCAGCAGGTCTGGGCGGCCGCCCAGGGGTCACCTGGGGAGATTCCGCGTTCGAACGAAAGTTCGATGGCTGGTTTAGAGTGGTGGCGCGGGGGCGGAATCAGCTGGGAGGCGCGGACGCGGCAGGAGGTGCGTGCGGTGTCGGAGTTTGTGCATCTGCACGTGGCCTCGGGGTTCTCGCTGCGGTACGGGGCCTCGCACCCCGAGGCCCTCGCGGAGCGGGCCGCCGAGCGCGGAATGGCGGCGGTCGCGCTGACCGACCGGGACACGCTCGCCGGCGCCGTACGGTTCGCGAAGGCGAGCGCGAGGGCCGGGGTGCGCCCTGTGTACGGGGTGGAACTGGCCGTGGGGGAGCAGGCGGCGGAGCGCACCGCGGTACGGCGCAGAAGAGCGCCGGTCAGGGGCGGGGCATTTGTCGACGAGTCGGCGCAGCGGGTCGTCTTCCTGGCCGGGAACGGGGCGGCGGGCTGGGCACAGCTGTGCCGGCTCGTCACCGCGGCACACGCGCACGGCGGTGAACGGCCGCTGCTCCCCTGGGAGGAGATGGCCGGCGCGTTCGGCGTCATCGTGCTGCTCGGCCCGGACTCCGACGTGGGCCGCGCGCTGGCCGCGGGCCGCCCCGACCGGGCGGCCCGGCTGCTGGGCCAGTGGCGGGAGGTGTACGGCGGCGCCCTGCGGCTGGAGGTCTCCGCCGCCGCGCCGCTGCGAGACGCTGCCCGGATGCTGGGGCTCGCCGCCGAGCAGGGGGCGAAGCCCGTACTGACGAACGCCGTGCGGTACGCCGACCCGGGCCAGGGCCCGGTCGCCGACGTGCTGGACGCGGCGCGCCGGCTCGTACCCGTCGACCCGCGGCGGGGCCTGGACGGCGGGGGGCGCTGGCTGAAGGGGGCCGACGGGATGGCGGCGGCCGCCGAGCGGATCGCGGAGGCCGCCGGATACCGCGGCGACACCGCGCACCGGCTGCTGACGCTGACCGCGGAGACCGCGGCGGCGTGCCGGGTCGACCCCGAGGACGACATCGGCATCGGCGACGTGCACTTCCCCGAGCCGCGCCTGGTCGGCGCCGGACAGCGCACCGCGGAACGGGTGCTGCGGTCGCGCTGCGCCGCGGCGATGGTCACGCGGCGGTACGAGCGCGACCGCGAGCGCTGGGAGCGGCTGGACGAGGAGCTGCGGATCATCGAACAGCTCGGCTTCTCCTCGTACTTCCTCACCGTCGCGCAGGTCGTCGAGGACACGAAGGCGCTCGGCATCCGGGTGGCCGCGCGCGGTTCGGGCGCCGGCTCCTTCGTGGCGCACCTGCTGGGCATCGCACAGGCCGACCCGGTGGCGCACGGGCTGCTGATGGAGCGGTTCCTCTCCCCGCGCCGGGGCGCGCTGCCCGACATCGACATCGACGTGGAGTCGGCCCGCCGCCTGGAGGTCTACCGCGCGATCTTCGAGCGCTTCGGCGAGGAGCGGGTCGCCACCGTCGCCATGCCGGAGACCTACCGGGTGCGGCACGCCGTACGGGACGTGGGCGCCGCCCTCGGCCTGGACCCGGACGAGGTGGGCCGCCTCGCCAAGGCGTTCCCGCACATCCGGGCCCGCGACGCGCGTACCGCGCTGGCCGAACTGCCCGAGCTGAAGGACGCGTTGAAGGACCTGGACGAGGAGGCGTACGGCACCCGCTTCTGGGATCTGGTCGAGGCGCTGGACGCGCTGCCGCGCGGCGTCGCCATGCACCCGTGCGGGGTGCTGCTCTCCGACGCCTCGCTGCTCGCCCGCACCCCGGCCGTGCCGACCAGCGGCGAGGGCTTCGCCATGTCGCAGTTCGACAAGGAGGACGTGGAGGACCTGGGACTGCTCAAGCTGGATGTGCTGGGCGTACGGATGCAGTCCGCGATGGCGCACGCGGTGACGGAGACCGAGCGGGCGACGGGTGAGCGGATCGACCTGGACGCGGTGCCGGACGGCGACCCGGAGACGTACGCGCTGATCCGCTCGGCGGAGACGCTCGGCTGCTTCCAGATCGAGTCGCCGGGCCAGCGCGACCTGATCGGGCGGCTCCAGCCGGAGACCTTCCACGACCTGGTCGTCGACATCTCGCTCTTCCGCCCCGGTCCTGTCGCCGCCGACATGGTGAAGCCGTTCATCGAGGCCCGGCACGGGCGGAAGGCGCCCCGCTATCCGCACCGGGACCTGGAGCCCGCGCTGCGCGACACGTACGGGGTGGTGGTCTTCCACGAGCAGATCATCGAGATCGTCTCGGTCATGACCGGCTGCGGACGGGCGCTCGCCGACGAGGCGCGGCGCGCGCTGTCGGATCCGGAGCGGCTGGGCCGGGTCCGGGCGTGGTTCGCGCAGGAGGCGGAACGCCTCGGGTACGAGGACGACGTCGTCGCCCGCACCTGGGAGATCGTGGAGGCGTTCGGCAGTTACGGATTCTGCAAGGCGCACGCCGTCGCGTTCGCCGTGCCGACGTACCAGTCGGCGTGGCTGAAAGCCCATCACCCGGCGGCGTTCTACGCGGGGTTGCTCGAACACGACCCGGGGATGTACCCGAAACGGCTGCTGCTCGCGGACGCGCGGCGGCGCGGAGTGCCGGTGCTGCCGCTGGAAGTGAACCGTTCGGGCACGTCCTACCGGATCGAACTGGAGTCCGAATCGGGGAAGTGGGGCCTCCGGCTCGCCCTGTCCGAGGTGCAGGGCATCAGCGCCGCGGACGCGGAACGGATCGCGGCCGGGCAGCCGTACGGTTCGCTCTCCGACCTCTGGCAGCGTGCCCGCCCGCCCCGCCCCGTCGCAGAAAACCTCGCGCAGGTCGGCGCGTTGGACGCGTTCGCACCCGGCGGCAACCGGCGCGATCTGCTGCTGCACATCGCCGAACTGCACCGCGCCGGACGCGGCGCGGGAGCCCGCGAGGGACAGCTGGCCCTGGGTGACGCCGCGCAGGTACGGGAGCAGGAGCCTGCCGGACTGCCCGACCTCAGCCGCGACGAACGGCTGGGCGCGGAGCTCGGCGTCCTCGGCATGGACGCGTCCCGGCACCTCATGGGCGATCACACCGCGTTTCTGCGGGAGTTGGGCGCGTACACCGCACGCCGGCTGCGGGACGCTGAACACGGGGCGACGGTGCTGGTCGCCGGCGCCAAGGCCGTGATCCAGACCCCGCCGGTCCGGTCCGGGCGGCGCGTCATCTTCACCACCCTCGACGACGGCACGGGCCTGGCCGACCTCGCCTTCTTCGACGACAGCCACGCCGCGTGCGCGCACACCGTCTTCCACTCCTGGCTGCTGCTGGTGCGGGGCACCGTCCAGCGGCGCGGCGCGCGCAGCCTCAGCGTGGTCGGCGAGGCGGCCTGGGACCTGGCCGAACTCGTCGAACTCCGGCGCACCGGCGGTCTGGACGCGGTCGCGGCCCGGCTCGCGGCACCCCCGGAGGCCCCGGCGGATCCGGAGCGTACGGAGGGCGGGGCGCCGCCGCAGCGCACCATCGAGGTGGCGAGCGGCTACGAGATGAACGCCTGGGCCGACCTGCGCCCCGCGGGGGAGTCCGCAGGATCGCCGCAGGCCGTGCGGAAACTGTGGCACTCCAGCCCGGGGAGCGCGGGATGAGCGGCGGCCGCCTCCGGGCCACCGGTGCGCCGGACGGTGAACTGCGGGTGCTGTACGTGCACTTCGGGAACCGCACGGAGGAGGAGTACGCCGCGCTGCTCGCGCTGCTCACCGACGTGACGCCCGTCGTACAGGCCCTGCCGCCCGACGCCGCGTACGCCGATGTCCGCGGCGCGCTGCGCTACTTCGGGCAGGACGCGGCGGAGCTGGCGTCGATGGTGCGCTGCCGGGTGCTCCTGCACCACGGCACCGACTGCACCGTCGGCGTGGCCGCCAACCGGCTGCTGGCCCGGATGGCCGCGCAGGCCGGGCCGCCCGGCGGGGTGCGGGTGGTGCGGCCGGGGGAGACCGCGGACTTCCTCGACCGCCGTCCCGCGGCGGCCCTGGACGGCGTCGGCCCGCGGACCGCCCGCACCCTGTGCTCGTACGGGCTGGACAGCGTCGGCCGGATCGCCGCCGCGCCGCCCGCGACACTGCAGCGCATCCTCGGCGCGCGCGCCGGACGGCGGGTGTACGAGCGGGCCCGCGGCATCGACCCGACGCCTGTCACCGCCGGTGTGCCGGAGCCCGCGGCGAGCGCGGAGTACCGCTTCGGGAGGGACGAACTCGACCCGGAACAGCGGCGCCGTGCGCTGCTCACCCTCGCGGACGAACTGGGCCTGGGGATGCGCGCCGACGGCCGGGTGGCCCGCACGGTGAGCCTCACCGTGCGGTACGCGGGACGGGACAGGAGCGCGGACACGACCCGTACCCGCACGCTGGCCGAACCGACCGCGCATACCCCCGCGCTGGCGGCCGCCGCGTACGCGCTGCACGACGCGCTCGGGCTGCAGCGGGCCCGGGTGCGGGCCGTCGTCCTGCGCGCGGAACAGCTGACGGAGGCCGGACGGGCCGCCCGCCAGCTGTCCTTCGACGTACGGGAGGAGAAGGCCCGCCGCGCGGAGGCGGCGGCGGACCGGGCACGGGCCCGGTTCGGCGCGGGGGCCGTCCGTCCGGCGGGGCTGCTCGACGCCGCGTGACTGTGCCGCGGCGCCGGACAGGCCCGCCGGTGCGGACTCCGGTGCTGCCCCCGGGCGCGCGCTCTTCGGCGCGCGCCCCGTCCGGGCTCGTACGGGGGCGGGCGTCAGGCCGCGACGCCGACCATCTCCCGTGCCTCTTCCTTGGTCGCGGCCGCGGGCGGCGAGCCGGGCAGCGGCCGTCCCGCGGACTCCTTGGCGAAGTAACACGCCACGGCACCGATCACACCGGCCGCCATCAGGTAGTAGCCGGGCACGTTGATGTCGCCGGTCGCCTCCACGAGCGAGGCGTTGATGACCGCCGTCGTACCGCCGAACAGCGAGACCGAGATGTTGAACGCGATCGACAGACCGCCGTACCGGATCTCGGTCGGGAACAGCGCCGGCAGTACGGAGGGCATCGTGCTGTTGAAGCACAGCAGCATCAGCGCCATCAGCGCCAGGCCGAGGAAGACCGAGGTGATGGTGTTCTGCTGGATCAGCAGGACGGAGGGCACACCGAGCACGATCAGCATCGCGCAGCCCGTGAAGATCACCGGCTTACGGCCGATCCGGTCCGAGAGCCGCCCGGTGAAGGTGATGAGGAGCATGCCGATCGCCAGCACGCCGATCTCCAGGATCTGCGCCCAAGTGGCGTTCACCGCGGGGGCGTTGGAGGCGATGTACTCCAGCATGTACGTGGTGAGCATGTAGTTGGTCACGTTGAAGACCAGCACCAGGCCCATGCACACGAGCATCGGCCGCCAGTACCTGACGAAGATCTTCTTGATCTCCTTGAAGGTCTGGTTGCCCTCACGGCCCTCCGACTCGGCGGCCAGCGCCTGGTACGCGGGGGTGTCCTCCAGCTTGAGCCGCAGGTACAGCCCGATGATGCCGATCGGCCCGGAGATCAGGAACGGGATGCGCCAGCCCCAGGAGATCAGGGCCTCGTGGGACATGACGCCCGGCAGCTGGATGATCAGCGAGACGAGCCCGCCGAACAGGTAGCCGGTCAGCGTGCCGAACTCCAGCCAGCTGCCGAGGAATCCGCGCTTCTTGTCCGGCGCGTACTCCGAGATGAACGTCATCGCGCCGCCGTACTCACCGCCGGTGGAGAAGCCCTGCACCAAGCGTGCCAGCAGCATCAGCAGGGGCGCGGCCGCACCCCAGGTCGCATAGCCGGGGATGAACGCGATGACGAACGTACCGACGGCCATCAGGATCACGGTGATCGACAGCACCCGCGTGCGGCCGATGCGGTCGCCGAGCGGGCCGAAGAACATGCCGCCGAAGGGGCGGACGAGGAAGGCGACGGCGAACAGGCCCAGCGTGCCGATGAGCCCGACCGTCTTGCTGGCGCCGGTGAAGAACACCTCGGTGATGACGGGGGTGAGGTTCGCGAAGACCCCGAAATCAAACCATTCGGTCACGTTACCGATGGCCGCCGCACCGATGGCGCGTTTGATGACGCCCGGCTCGGTGACCGTTATCTCCTCGACCCGCAGCGGCTTGCCGTCCGCTGGTTCGGCCTGTGCGGCTGTCACAAGTAACTCCCTCTCATTGGCTACCGGCCGCTGCTGCCCGGAAGTCGCCGACTAACTCGGGGAGTTTGCTTGGTTGATGAATGCTTTACTGGATATGAACTCTCTTTTACCGGGGTTTGAAGTTCAGTGAATTCCCGGTGACCTGATGTGTGAAATACCCCACGCCATAAGGGAGTCGGAGCGCCGGAGTACGCGCCGGAGTGCGACCGCCTCAGTACGCGCTCCGGGTCCGGCAGTCAGCCGGCCGGCTGCGCGTTCCGTGCCGCCCGTACCGGCAGCAGTACGCACAGTCCGGCGACCACCACTGCCGCGTCCAGCCATACGGCCGCCTCCCAGTTCCCGGTGCTGTCCCGGAGCGCGCCGCTGACGGCGGGGGAGAGGACGGCGCCCATCTCGCCGATCAGGTTCTGCATGCCGAACGCCGAACCCCGCAGGTCGGGCCGGGCGATATCGGCGAGGAGCGCGTGCCCGATGGGCTGCAGCGCATTGAAGAACAGACTCGCGGAGAAGAGCAGCAGCCCCATGATCCACAGCGAGGGCTTTCCCGCCGCGCTCAGGTACCAGGCGAACGCCACCGTCAGTACCGCCTGCGCCGCCGTGAACCACAGCAGCATCGGCTTGCGGCTCCAGCCGCGGCGTACCGCGTAATCGGAGAGCCAACCGCCCGCGGGGAAGCCGAGAATGCCCGCGCCCGCGTTGAAGCCGGCGGTCAGTGCAGCGGCCATGAAGGAGGAGTGCGCCGCTCCCGAGACGATGGACACCGACCAGAAGGAGAAGAACCACAGGTTCCAGAGAATGGCGATATAGGCGAGGTAGATACAGACGAGTGAGCGGTTCCGCAGGACCGGGCCCAGCTCCTCGCCCTTGCGCAGCAGCGCGAACAGCACGAGCCCGACGGCGAGTACGCACTCCAGTACCGCGATCCACAGCCCCGGCAGCCCGGCCTCGTCGCCCAGCAGATGCACGGCCATGATCAGGGCGAGCGAGATCCCGGAGTACAGCGCCAGATGCCCGGTCGCCTTCCCGAGCCGGGGAAGGGTGAGGTGCGCGCGGAAGTACCAGGCCAGCAGCAGCCCCACGGCGAGGGTGGCCAGCCCCAGCACCCAGAACGCCATCCGCCACGCCTCCACGTCGTCCGGCATGAGCAGCTTGCCGAGACCGATGAAGTGCGGGGTGAAGACGATGGCGATGGTGATGCCGAGGGCGAGCCCGGTGATGACGACCCCGAGGCCGAGGCTGCGGTCCCGTTCCGGGGTCTCGGCGGCGATGACGGTGCGGTCGTTGGAGTAGTACGCGCCCTCGCCGAGCCCCGTGACCACGCGGGCGACGATGAACGCGACGAGCCCGCCCACGAATCCGGTGGCGAGGGTGGCCACGCCCGCCCACAGCAGGCTCACGACGATCAGCGTGCGGTGCCCGTACCGGTCGCCGAGATAGCCGCCGGGGAACTGCGTGAGCATGTAGCCCGCGAAGAACAGCCCGCCGACGAGGCCGCCGAGCGCGTGCGGGTTGGGCTCGTCGGCGAGGAAGCCCACCCCGTTGTCGATCATCCAGGTGACGACGGGCCCGGTCACGGCGCGGTCGGCTGCGCTGACCGTCCAGCCGAGGAGGAGCAGCAGCCACAGCGTGTGCCAGGGGCGCCAACGCCCACGGGTGCCGGGTGCCGTTGACGCGGAGGACGGGGTGCGCGGTGCGGAACTCATGGGCCCTCCCGGGGGCTTCCGCAGGTCGGGGAGCGGCGCACGACTGTAGGCGCGGGCGCGTACGGCGGGGAACACCCGTGCAGTGATCCCGCGCCTCCTCCGTGCCCGGGACACAACACCTTCACGTGCACACCGCTGGTAACCCCCGTTACCCGTCCGTATGTTGACAGCCATTCAACAAGCGCGATCCGTCCTCTCAGAGCCGCGAGGAGGTCCGCACCATGGACCCGTCAGCACGTACGGACAGCACAGCACGCACGGAACGCAGAGCCCGCACCCGTCGTAGAGCCCCGGTACTTCGCGCGGCGCTCGCCGTGGGCGCGGCGGTGGCGCTCACGGCGGGAGCCGCACCGGCCGTCTCGGGTGCGGAGCCCACGCCGGAGGCGTCCCGTACGGCCGGCCCGCCCGTCAAGTCCCCTGCGGGCGGCGGCGGTTGGAACGACTACTCCTGCAAGTCGTCCGCCGCGCACCCGCGCCCCGTCGTCCTCGTACACGGCACCGGCGGCAACAGCGTCGACAACTGGCTCGGCCTCGCCCCGTACCTGGTGCAGCGCGGATACTGCGTCTTCTCCCTGGACTACGGGCAGTGGAAGGGCATCCCCCTCGTCCACGGCCTCGGCCCCGTGGAGAAGTCGGCCGGTCAGCTGGACGCCTTTGTCGACAAGGTGCTGGCCGCCACCGGAACCCGGAAGGCGGACCTCGTCGGGCACTCCCAGGGCGGGATGATGCCGCGGTACTACCTCAAGTACCTGGGCGGCGCCGCCCACGTGAACGCGCTCGTCGGCATCGCACCCAGCAACCACGGCACCACCCTCGGCGGGCTCGCCGAACTCGCCCGCAAGTACCCGCAGATCGGCGACGCCGTACGGGGGTTCTCGCCCGCGGCCATGCAGCAGACGCAGGACTCGGACTTCCTGAAGCGGCTCAACGCGGGCGGCGACACGGTGCCGGGCGTCAAGTACACGGTGCTCGCCACGAAGTACGACCAGGTCGTCACCCCGTACCGGTCGCAGTTCCTGAACGGGCCCGACGTGAAGAACGTGACCCTGCAGGACCTCTGCCCGGCGGACATCTCCGAGCACCTGGCGGTGGGCCTCGCCGACCGCGTCGCCTTCCACGAGACGGCCAACGCCCTCGACCCCGCCAACGCGAAGCCGACCACGTGCAATTCGTGACGGCCGTTACGTGACAGCGGGCCGGACGCGGGCATCCGGCCGGTACTGCGGACGGCGCCGCCGACCCCGGAGGTGAAGGAGCGGGGGCGGCGGCGCCGGGTTGTGGGGTCGCGGGTCAGCCGCGGTGCCGGCCGTTCACGGCGCGGCGCCGGACGGTGCCGAACAGGAAGGCCGCACCGACCGCGAGGGCCGCCGCACCGCCGATCGCGACGGTGGTCGTACCGTCGTCCTCGCCGCCGCCGGTGTGCGCCAGCTTCGCCGCGCCGCCGTTGGGCTGCGTGCCCTCCCCGGCGGCCTGCGTCTCCGTACCGTTGTGGCCCGCGTGGTCCGCGCCGTGACCGCTGTGGTCCACGGTCGACTTCGCGGCGTCCGACGCGATCTGCTCGTCGCTCGGCGCCTGCGGGGCCGCGCTCCCGGCCGCGTTGCTCTCGGCGGCCGCACTCGTGCTGTCACCGGAGGAGCCGGCCGCCGCGGCCTTCGTGGCGCTGCCGCTGCCGCCGAAGGTGACGTCGGAGCAGCTGTAGAACGCCTCCGGGCTGTCCGAGCGCTGCCAGACGCTGTAGATCAGGTGCCGGCCCGACTTCTTCGGCAGGTCGGCCGCGAGTGAGTAACTGCCGTTCTTCACCTGCGGATCCTTGACCGTGGAGATCGGCTTCGACTCCAGGTCCGACCACTTGAGCGGCTTGGCCGGGTCGTAGCCGTCCTTGGTGATGTACTGCGTGAAGGTGCCCTTGTGCGGCGCCGTCGCCTTGTACGAGAACGTGTGCTTGCCCGCGGTCATCTTCGACGCCGGCCAGTCCGCGCGCGGCAGGTCCAGGCCCTTGTACTTGTCGCGGCCCGCGCTGCACAGCTTCCCGTCGGGAATGATCTCCTTGTGCTTCCCGGCGGCGTCCGCGATGTTGACCTCGTTCCAGTCGTAGAACGCCTGCGGGCCGCTGGCCTTGACCGCGGCCTTGCACGCGGCCGACTGGGGGCTCTCCGGACCCTCGGCGAAACAGGTGGACACCCGGCTGACGGGGTCCTCCATCGAGCCGTGGGCCGCGGCCGGGCTCGCGCTCAGCACACCGAGGGCTATCGGCGCGATCCCGAGGGCTGCGATGCCTGCGGCCTTCTGGCGAGCGGTCATGGTGCGGTCTCCTTACGGTGGACTGCTGGTGTGGGGGGTCGGAATCCGCCGTCGGCGCCGTCCCCCGGTGGCGGCGCCGGCTGCCGAATCCCGCCTGGCGTCCAGCACGTTAGACCGCGTCAGCCCCGTTTCCAGGCCCCGAAGAGCCCTCCCGACGATCTTTATGACGCGCTTAAGGACCGCCTCACAGGCGGTTAAGCGCGGGTCCCTCGGTGGGCGCTTCGGTGGGGGCGCCGGCGACAGGTGGGCCGGTGGCCGGTGTGCGGCGGGGTGGACGGGTCATGAGGGAGGTTGTTCCCAGAACGGCTGTGGTCAGCAAGGCGGTTCGGAGGCTGTACGTGTCGGCGAGCGCTCCCGCGGCGGCCGGGCCCGCGAGGGTGCCGAGGCCGAGGAAGAGGACCGTCGCGCTGAAGCCCGTCGAGGGCTGATCCGGGTACACGTGGTGGCTCCACACGGCCAGCAGGCCCGAACCGGCCATGAAGCAGGGCCCGTACAGCACGGCGGAGGCCCAGCACGGCGGGCAGCGCTCCCGGGGCCGCGGCCAGGAGGGCGACCGCGGCGGCCATCCCCGCGAACAGACCGGTGTGCACGAGCCGCAGCCCGCCCGAAGCGGGCGACCAGTCCGCCCGCCGCCAGCAGCGCCATCAGATAGCCGGTGTAGCTCAGGCTGCCGATGAGGCCGGTGAGTGCGACGGACAGCCCGAACTCCGCGCGGAATTCCGGCAGGAAGAGGCCGTAGCCGTAGCGCGCGAAGCCGAAGGAGACACCGATCGCGCCCATGCCGGCGAGGGTCAGCCGCAGCGGGGTCGAGGGGGCGGAGAACGTCACGGAGCGTTTCATGTGCTCAGCCTCCGCACCGCGCCCCGGCTCGACCATTGGCGTAAATGACAGGGTCCCGTAGATTTACGCCATGGCCTCGAGAGCGGAGCGCACCGCGCAAGTGGAAGACCGGGAGTCCGACACGTACGACGTGCCGGGCGGGGAGCAGCGGCCCGTACGGGTCGTCGTCCCCGTCCTGGAGCACACCTCCCTCCTCGAACTCGCCGTGCCCTGCGCCGTGTTCGAGGATCCGTACTACGAGCTGACGCTCTGCGGCACCGCCGTGCCCGGTGTGCAGCACGCGCGCGGCGGGCTCCGGCTGGAGACCGAACGCGGCCTCGACGCGATGGACGACGCCGACCTCGTGGTGGTGCCCGCCTGCGTGATGGACGGCGGCGCGACCCCGCCCGCGCTGCTCGACGCGCTGCGCGCGGCGCACGCCCGCGGCGCCCGCGTCGCCGCGCTGTGCACCGGGGCCTTCGTCCTCGCCGAGGCGGGCCTGCTGGAGGGGCGGACGGCGGCGACGCACTGGATGTTCGCGGCCGAACTGCGCCGCCGCCACCCGCGGGTGCGGGTCGACGAACAGTCGCTGTACGTCGACGACGGCGCCGTCCTCACCAGCGCGGGTACGGCCGCGGCCCTCGATCTGTGCCTGCACATCGTGCGCGGCGACTTCGGCGCGGTGTACGCGTCCGAGGTGGCCCGGCGGCTCGTGGTGGCCCCGCACCGGGAGGGCGACCAGGCGCAGTACGTACCGGCTCCGGGCACCGTACCGGCGCGGGCCGACGGGCTCGGGCCCGTACTGGACTGGGCGGTCGAACGGCTCCACGAGCCGCTGACCACGGGGGAGTTGGCGGCCCGCGCGGGGATGAGCACCCGTACCTTCGGGCGGTACTTCACCCGCGAGGTCGGGACGACCCCGCTGAAGTGGCTCAACCAGCGGCGGCTGGCCCGGGCCCGGGAGCTGCTGGAGTGCACCGATCTGCCGGTGGACTCCGTCGCCGAACGCAGCGGCCTCGGCACAGGGGACGGCCTGCGCCAGCACTTCCGGCGGGCACTGGGCACCACCCCGGCCGCCTACCGGCGCACGTTCCGCGGCCGGGAGACGGCGGGGAAGGCGGCAGGACAGGCGGCCGGACAGGCGGCCGGACAGACAGCGGGGCGGGCAGCCGAGCCCGCGGAAGTCCCGCAGACGGAGGCCCCGTTGGGGAGTGACCGCGGCGCGCGGGTCAGGGGCAGGACGTCCGGTTCCGGCGTACCGAGCGCACCAGCAGGCCGAGCACCGAGGCGTTGACGAAGGCCGCGGCGGAGATGCCGATGAGCAGCAGCGGCCCGTCCATCCCCGGCAGCGACAGCAGCAGGAGACTCGTGGGCGCTGTGGCGAAGGCCGGCCAGACGCCGGCCAGGGACGCGTCGGCGTGCGGGACGAACGCGGCGTCCACGGCCGCCCAGATGACCAGCACCGCGCACACGCTCAAGTAGGACCGGGAGATCCAGTTGTCCGATATGGCCGACAGTGCCTTCCCGGCCCAGCCCCGATGTCGCATGCTCGCTCCCTGTTCGCCTGCCTGTTCCCTTTCATGATCGGAGAACGGCGGCGGCGCGACATGAGCGATGGCCCCCGGAGTGATCTGAGTAGAGCTACTCAGATCACTCCGGTATCCGAATCAGCCCTGCGCGCACGGCACTTCGGCACGGCGGGCGCTCCGCGGCACGGTCCGGTGCCCGGTCACGAGCCCGACTCGGCGCCGTGCCGTACGGGTTCGGCCGCGCCGGACTCGCCGGCCGTCCGTACGGCCTCGGCGACCGCCAGCGTCCGGGCCGCGTCCGCCACGGACACCAGCGGCTCGGCCTCGCCGCGCGCCACGTCGAGGAAGTGCCGCAGCTGGCCCGAGTAGGAGTCGCCGGTCTCCCGCGGCAGGAAGCGGGTGCTGAGCGGGTGGTTCCAGTCGGAGGTGCCCTGGTGGTAGTGGTGCGCCAGGTCCGGGAAGGACAGCGAGCCGGACGTACCGGAGAACGTGTAGCAGGAGTTGCCCGGCCGGTACGGGAAGCCCGGATCGTCCTCCGTCGCCTGGTCCCAGCCCCACGGCGCGACGACGCTGTCGGAGATCACGAACGAGCCGAGAGCACCGCTCTCGAAGGTGAGCGTCACGCAGGCGGTGTCCTCCACCTCGTGGCCGCGCGCCGCGTTGCTCGTACGGGCCTGCACCGCGGTGATCTCGCCGCACAGGTGCCGCATCAGATCCAGGTCGTGCACGAGGTTGATGAGGATGACGCCCGCGCCCTTCTCCCGGCGCCACGCCTGCTCGAAGTACGCGTCCGGCTTCCGCGTCAGCCACACGCCGTTGACCGCGAGCAGCTTCCCGAGCCCGCCCTCGCGCAGCAGCGACCGCGCGGCCCGTACGGCCGGATGGTGCCGCCTGTGGTGGCCGACCAGGACCGGCGTCGCCTGCTCGGCCTGCGCGGCGAGCAGCGTTCCCGCCTCGGCGGGCGAGGTGGCGACCGGCTTCTCCAGCAGCACGGGCACACCGGCGCGTACGCAGTCGACGGCCGTGCTGACGTGCGCGGCGTTCGGGCTGGCGACGACGACCGCGTCGAGGCCCGGCTGCGCGAGGAGTTCACGGTGGTCGGTGAAGTACGGGACGCCGCTCTCCCGGGCCAGCCTGTCGGTGTACGGGTCGGAGACGCCCGCGAGGACGGCGCCCTCCTCCGCGGCGAGGAACCCGGCATGCGAGGTGCCCATCACCCCGGCGCCGATGATGCCGATACGGAGCGGGGGCTGGGCGGGGGAGGAGGCCATGAAGGCGCCGACGTCCTTTCGGAGGGGGTCTGACCTGCGACTGACGGCGAGTCAGCCAAGCGGCACGACGCTAAACACGCCCCAGACCACCGTCAAGACCGCCCCGAAAGGGGCGCGGGGAACTGCGCAAACCCCACGCAGACCGCAGCCGCCATCCCTCTCACGGAGACACCCGAGGTGGCGCACGGCTTCCCGCCGGGACGCTAAAGCGCTGAGCGGTTGCCGGTGTCGACCGGCTGGCTGGCGTTCGCCGCGCGGGCCGCCTGTTCGCGGACCTGGTCGGCCGTGAGCGCGTAGCCCGTCGCGTTCTCGCTGGTCGAGCGGGCGAAGATGACGCCGGAGACATCGCCGTTCGTGGTGAGCAGCGGGCCGCCGGAGTTGCCGGGGCGCACGTTCGCACGCAGCGAGTAGATGTCGCGGGTGCTGAGGCTGGTGCCGTAGATGTCCTGGCCCTGGGCCTGTACCCGCCCGGCGACGGTCGCGGCGCGCAGGTCGAGCCCGCCGTTCTCCGGGTAGCCGGCGACGACGCCGGGGTCGCCGCGCTTGGCGTCGCCCGCGAAGTCGAGGGACGGCGCGTCCAGCCCCGGTACGTCGAGGACGGCCACATCGGTCTTGGGGTCGAAGAGGACGACCTCGGCCTCCACGGCACGGCCCGTGCCGCCCACCCGTACGGTCGGGTCGTCGACGCCGGCGACGACGTGCGCGTTCGTCATGACGTGGTCGTCGGCGTAGACGAACCCGCTGCCTTCCTGGCCCTGCCGCCGCCCGTCGACGTCGGCGACGCCCTCGACCTTGACGGTGCTGCGCTGTGCCGCGCGGGTCGCCGCGGGGGTGACCGAGTCGCCGGAGGGCTTGGCCACGGACGTGCCGGGCTCGTTCTCGAAGGGGTTGAACACCGGCGGGAAGCCGGCCGTGGTGAGCGCGCCCGACGCCCTGTTGAACCAGGTCGAGGCCTGGTCGGGCAGCCTGTCGTGCACGGTGCCCAGGACGGAGGAGCCGCGGATCGCCTGGTTCAGCATGGGCGAGGGCGACGAGGCGAGGGCGCTGGCCGCCATCCAGCCGACGACCAGGACCGCGAGCCCGTTCACGACGGCGCCTCCGACGCCGTCGGCCCACCGCACCGGCGCCCACCTCAGCGCCTCCCGCAGCCGGTAGCCCAGCGGGGAGGTGATGGCGTGCCCGGCGGCGGCCGGGAGCAGGACGGTGAGCAGCGCCACGACGGTGGCCGCCGTGGTGCCCTTCTCCACGTACTCGAGGGTGAACGGCAGCAGCCAGACGCCGAGGACGGCGCCGCCGACGAAACCGGCGAGCGAGCAGACGCCGGCCACGAGTCCGCGCTGGTATCCGGAGATCGCGAAGAGGACGACCGCGAGGATCAGGAGCAGATCCAGGAGGTTCACGGGGCTCCCCTTTCGTCTTCGCCGTGTCTGTGGGGCTCGGCCGCCACGGTGCCGTGGCGGGTGTCCGGTCTTGTCGCGTGTCTCCGGCCGTTCCCGGGCGAAGGCGCCGCTGCTGGACAGAACGCCGGGGACCGCCTGTGCGGTTCCACATGTGACGGAGTGCATGCATGGCGGGGCGCCCCGTACGCGGTCCGATCCGCGCCGTCGGTCCGTCCCGTCGAGCCGTCAGCCCGTCCCGTCGAGCCGTCGGCCCGCCCCGCAGTCCGCCCCCGCGCGGCCGTCAGTCCGTCTCGCGGAGCCGGCGGCCGACGCGGCCGAGGCTCTCGGCGATGACGGCCAGTTCGTCCCTGTCGAGGACGTCGATGAGCGCTTCGCGCACGGTGGCGACGTGGCCGGGCGCGGCCTGCCGCACCACCTTCCAGCCCTCGTCGGTGAGGGCCGCGAGGACGCCGCGTACGTCCTCCGGGCAGCTGCGCCGCCGCACCAGACCGCGCTTCTCCAACTGGCCGACCTGGTAAGTGAGGCCGCTCTTGGAGGTGATGAGCAGGTTGGCGAGCTCGGTCATCCGGATCTCGCCCTCGGGTGCGGCGGAGAGCCGGGTGAGGATCTCGTACTGCGGGTGGGAGAGCCCCGCTTCCTCCTTGAGCTGCTGCGCCAGCCGCTGTTCCACCCGGTTGGTGGCCTCCAGGAATCCCTCCCAGGCCGCCATCTCCTGTTCGTCCAGCCACCGGGTGTCAGTCATGACGCCATCGTACGCGGTTGTTCAAATTCAAACCGTCGGCTATCGTCGCGAGCATGGTTCGAATTTGAACAAGGGCGTTCGAAAGTGGACCGCCGCCGAGAGCGGACCGCCGCCACCGTCCCCGGCGGCGCACAGAACGAAGCATGTGAAGTACACGGATCCCGGTCCCCACGACCGGCCCCGGTCCACCTGACGTAGGGAGCTCCGCTCATGTCATCCCCCCGCGCCACGCTCGACGCCCCGATCACCGCCGACCAGACCGGCGGCCCCGCGCCGGCCGCCTCGGTCCACGCGTACGACGCCGGCCTGCTGCTGCTCCGGGTCGTGCTCGGCCTCACCATCGCCGCGCACGGTGCGCAGAAGCTGTTCGGCTGGTTCGGCGGACACGGCCTCGAAGGGACCGGCAAGGCCTTCGCCGGCATGGGCTACCCGTCGGGCAAGGCGATGGCCGCCGTCGCCGGACTCACCGAGGCCCTCGGCGGCCTCGGCCTCGTACTGGGCCTGCTGACGCCGCTGGCCGGCGCCGCCGTCCTCGGCACCATGATCAACGCCATCTCCGTGTCGGCGAGCGGCGGCTGGTTCGCGCCCGAGGGCGTGGAGTTCGCGGTGCTGCTCGCCGCCGGCGCCGCGGCGCTCGCGCTGACAGGGCCCGGCCGGTACGCCGTCGACCGCGTGCTGCCCGGCCTGCGTTCGCACCGGCTCACGTACGGGGCGGCCGCCGTCGTGCTCGCCGTCGTCCTGGCAGCGGGCACCCTTCTGATCCGCAACTGAGCGTGCTCCGCGGCCGGGTGACCCGGTCGCCGGTGACCCGACGACAGGGAAGCCGGCGGCCGGACCGGCCGCTGCGAGAACCGAGAGAAGGGCCGAACGCCCATGACCAGCAGCACCGTTGACACCCGGGACCGGCAGGAACGGCCGGACCGGATGCCCGTCCTCTATCTGAGCCACGGGGCGCCGCCGCTCGCCGACGACGCGCTGTGGACCTCCCAGCTCGCGGACTGGTCCGCGAAGCTGCCGCGGCCCCGGGCCGTGCTGATGGTGTCGGCGCACTGGGAGTCGGCGCCCGTCACGCTCTCGGCGACGGAGACGGTGCCGCTGGTCTACGACTTCTGGGGCTTTCCGGAGCGTTACTACCGCGTGCGGTACGCGGCACCCGGGGCCCCGGAACTCGCCGCGCGGGTCCGCGGGTTGCTCTCCGGAACCGGCACCCCCGTGCACGACGCGCCGGACCGCGGCCTCGACCACGGCGCGTACGTACCGCTGGTCGAGATGTATCCGGACGCCTCCGTTCCCGTGCTCCAGATGTCGATGCCCACGCTCGACCCGGAGCGGCTGCTGGACCTGGGGCGCAAGCTCGCCCCGCTGCGCGACGAGGGGTATCTCGTCGTCGGCAGCGGCTTCTTCACGCACAACCTCGACGGCATGACGTGGGGCACGGGGCCCGGCGAAGCGCCGGGCTGGTCACGGGAGTTCGACGCGTGGGGCAAGGAGGCGCTGGACCGGCAGGACGTCGACGCGCTGCTCGACTTCCCGCACCGGGCCCCCGCGGGCCGGTACGCGCACCCGCGTACCGAGCACTTCGCGCCGCTGTTCGTCACACTCGGCGCCGGCGAGACCGACCTCGCCGGCCAGCGCACCGTCATCGACGGCTTCTGGGGCGGCCTCGCCAAACGCTCCGTCCAGCTCGGCTAGGCGGGCCCCTGCGGGGTGCCGCCGCCCTGCCCTGTACCCCGAGCCGCGCTCACACCGCCGACCGGATCCGCGCGCGGGACCGCCGCTGCGGCGGGGAAGGATTGCGCGCACGGGCGGGCCGGGCCGGTTCGGCAGGAGGGCCGAGACTGACCTGTCAGGTCGCCGTCCACTCCCTCCGCCGCGACGGCGAGCAGGCCAGCGGCACTGGTCGGCGGTGACAGCGCGGCGCGGTCCGTACGCCGAGCGCCGCTTACACCGCCGACCGGCGCCGCTCGGGAGGCCGCCGCTGCGGCGGGGAGGGGCGGGGCCGGGCGGTCAGGTCGCCGCACACGCTCGGCGGCGGGGCACGGCCCGGGCCCGTGCGGGCCCGGGTCCTCACAGGGTTTTGGTGTGGCGGCGTTCTGTGGCGGTCAGTTCGTAGCCGAGTGCCTTGTTGACCGCGAGCATCGGGGCGTTCGTCGCGTCGTTGCCCGTGAACGCGCGTTTGTAGCCCGCCTCGCGGGCCCGCCGCAGCGCCGCCGTCTTCGCCAGCCGCGCCAGACCGCGGCCGCGGTGGGCCCGCCGGGTGCCGGTCATCGCCGACCAGTAGCGGTCCCGGCCGTCCGTCTGCGCCACGCTGTACGCCGCCACCTCGCCGTCCGCCACGACGACCGCCGACAGCCGCGCGTCGAAGTCGGGGCGCCGCCAGTTGAGCGTCAGCCAGTCCTCGTACGGGAGGGCCCCGGCCGGCACCTCGCCCGGCTCGTCCCCGGCGCACTCCAGGTCCGCCTCGTACAGCGGACGCAGCGCGTCCCCGAAGTCCGCCACGGCGCACAGCCGTACGCCCTCCGGGAGTTCACCGCTCTCCGGCTCCGGAAGCCGCGCCGTCGCCAGGTCCAGGGACAGGAAGCGGGCGCGGGGCCCGGGCAGCCAGCCGCGCCGCTCCGCGAACCCGGGCGAACCGCCGTCCTCCGCCACCCACGTGTGCAGCCGCGCCGCGCCGAGCCCGCGCAGATACGCCTCACCGGCCCGGGCGAGCGCCGCGCCGACGCCCTGCCCGCGCGCCTCGGGGCGGACCGCGATGTGCAGGAAGCCCTGCCCCGGCTCCGTACTGTCGAAGTGCAGTCCGGCGTCCGCGCAGCCCACGACGCGCCCGGCCCGGTCCTCCGCCAGCAGCCAGCGCAGCCGCTGGGACGCGGGTGCGGCAGCCGCCGTCCACGCCACCGCCGCGCCCGTGCACACGAGATGGGGCACCGCCGCCTCGCGCACCCCGGCCACCGCTTCCGCGTCCCCGTCGCGCTCCAGCCCCCGCACGGTCGTCACCATGCCGCCGCACGCTACGCGCCCGCCGACCCCGCCGCCGCACCATTTCCGCTCCCCGGCATGGAGAATGACCCCGTGGCGTTGAAGATCAGCATCGATCCGGCCGGAACCACGGCACCGTACGAGCAGTTGCGCGCGCAGATCTCGGGGCAGGCCCGCGAGGGCGAACTGCCCGTCGGCTACAAGCTGCCGACCGTGCGCGGGCTCGCCGAAGAGCTCGGCCTCGCGGCGAACACCGTCGCCAAGGCGTACCGCGCGCTGGAGGCGGACGGCGTCATCGAGACCCGGGGCAGGCGCGGCACGTTCGTCGCCGCGGCGGACGACGCCGCGTCGCGCGAGGCGGCCGAAGCCGCGCAGGCGTACGCCCAGCGCGCCCAGCGCCTCGGCCTCGACCACGCCACGGCCCGCGCCGCCGTCGAGGAAGCCCTGCGCGCCACCTACGACTGACGGACCGACGACTGACGGGCCGACAGCCGCTCAGCGGCTCACGCCTGACCGTTCACACCTGACCGTGGGCACCTGGCCGTTCACGCCGGAGGGTTCTCCGTCCGTGCCACCGCCGCCGCGCGGGCCGGCGCACCCCACACGCCCGTGTGGCTCAGCAGCCGTGTGCGCGCGTCCATCAGGGCGAAGCCCAGCAGATTGAGCCCCCGCCAGCGGGCCGGATCGTGGGAGCGGGGGTCGTCGACGGGCAGTCCGATGCCCCATATCCGGTCCAGCGGGCTCGCCTCCACCAGCACCCGCCCGCTCGTCCCCAGCAGGAACTCCCGCAGCTCCGTGTGCTGTTCGAACTTGTGCGTGCTGCCGTCGACGACCAGTCCGAAGCGCTCCCGCTCCCACACCGCCTCGTCGAAGCCGCGGACCTGGCGGCCCGCCGACTTCGCCTCGCGCGGATGGGCCGCCGCCAGCACGCGCCGCTCCGCCTCGGCGTCGCCGAACAGCCGCGCCTTGCCGGCCATCATCCAGTGCTCCGCCGTGGCGTACTCCACCCCGTCCACCGTGAACGGCGCCTGCCACCACTGGCTGAGACAGCCCTTGCCGGCGCTCCCGTCGCGCAGCGGACGGTGCCCCCAGAACCAGAGGTACTTGAAGCGCTCCCCGCGCGCAGTGCGCTCGGTCAGTTCGGCGACGTCCATTCCGTGAGTCTTTCAGGCGGGACTGACAAACCACGACGCATTTACGGTTCGCGTACCGACCGTGCGGCGCTGACGCCCCGTCATCCGGCCGTCGCCGTGCCCCTCGCCTGACGCCCCGTCGCCCGTCTGACGCCCTGTCACTCGTGTGGACCGGCGCCGCGCGCGACCCCTCCGGGGCCGGTCCTAGCGTGAGCCGGACTGAGCGAGTCCGCCGCCGAGGAGGGTCAGTGACAGCCAGTCCGAGCAGGACCAAGCCGGGTCTGGACGGCGCGGCAAGCGAACTGCTGCTGCGTACGGGCCGGTTCTTCACCAGCGGAGTCGTCTCGGGCGACCTGCGGACCGTGTCGAAGGAGGGCGGGCGCGGCGGCGACGTCTTCTACCGGGACAGATGGAGCCACGACAAGGTGGTCCGCTCCACGCACGGGGTCAACTGCACCGGGTCCTGTCGCTGGAAGGTGTACGTCAAGGACGGGATCATCACCTGGGAGACCCAGGAGACCGACTATCCGTCCGTCGGACCCGACCGCCCCGAGTACGAGCCCCGCGGATGTCCGCGGGGCGCCGCGTTCTCCTGGTACACCTACTCGCCCACGCGCGTGCGCTACCCGTACGTGCGCGGCGTCCTCCAGGAGATGTACCGGGAGGCGAAGCAGCGCACCGGCGACCCCGTGCTGGCCTGGGCGGACATCCAGCAGGACCCCGAGCGCCGGCGCCGCTACCAGAAGGCGCGCGGCAAGGGCGGCCTGGTGCGGGCGAGCTGGGACGAGGCCGTCGAGATGGTGGCGGCGGCCCATGTGCACACCATCCGGAAGTACGGCCCGGACCGGGTGGCCGGCTTCTCCCCGATCCCGGCGATGTCGATGGTGTCGCACGCCGCGGGCGCCCGCTTCATGTCGCTGATCGGCGCGCCCATGCTGTCGTTCTACGACTGGTACGCCGACCTTCCCGTCGCCTCCCCGCAGGTGTTCGGCGACCAGACCGACGTACCCGAGTCGGGCGACTGGTGGGACGCCGCGTATCTGCTGATGTGGGGTTCCAACGTGCCGGTGACCCGCACACCGGACGCGCACTGGATGGCGGAGGCGCGCTACCGGGGCCAGAAGGTCGTGGTCGTCGCCCCGGACTACGCGGACAACGCCAAGTTCGGCGACGAGTGGGTGCATCCGCACCCCGGTACGGACGGGGCGCTCGCCCTCGCGATGGGGCACGTCATCCTGAAGGAGTTCTTCGTCGAGAAGCGCACGCCCTTCTTCGACGACTACGTACGCCGCTTCACCGACCTGCCGTTCCTCGTCACGCTGGAGGAACGGGACGGCGCGCACGTGCCGGCCAAGTTCGTCCGCGCGTCCGACCTGGGCGACGGCAGCGAGGGCGCCGACTGGAAGACCGTCGTCCTGGACGAGAACAGCGGCCTGCCCGCCGTGCCGAACGGCTCGCTGGGCTTCCGCTGGACGGAGAGCGGCAAGGGCAGGTGGAACCTCGACCTGGGGGAGGTCACGCCCAAACTGTCGCTGTACGGCGACGAGTTCGCCGCCTCCGCCGAGGTGCTGCTGCCCCGCTTCGACACCGACGGCGGCGCGCACGGACAGGGCCGCGGCGACACCGTACGCCGCGGCGTGCCCGCCACCCGGCTCGGCAGCCAGGACGGTCCACTGGTCACCACGGTCTTCGACCTGCTGCTCGCGCAGTACGGCGTCGGCCGCGACGGGCTGCCCGGCGAGTGGCCCGACGGCTACGAGGACACGCGGACGCCGGGCACTCCCGGCTGGCAGGAGACCCACACCTCCGTCCCCGCGGCCCAAGCGGCCCGTATCGCCCGGGAGTTCGCGCAGACCGCCGAACAGTCCGAGGGGCGCTGCATGATCCTCATGGGCGCCGGCACCAACCACTGGTTCCACTCGGAGACGATCTACCGCACGTTCCTCGCCCTCCTCCAGCTGACGGGCTGCCAGGGCCGGAACGGCGGCGGCTGGGCGCACTACGTCGGCCAGGAGAAGTGCCGCCCCTCGACCGGCTGGGCCTCCCTCGCCTCGGCCAACGACTGGTCGCGCCCGCCCCGCCAGATGATCGGCACGGCGTACTGGTTCCTCAACACCGACCAGTGGCGGTACGACAGGTTCACCGCCGACGTGATGTCCTCGCCGCTGGGCACCGGCGCGTTCGAGGGGATGACCGGCGCGGACTGTCTGGCGCTGGCCACCCGTACGGGGTGGATGCCCTCGTACCCCACCTTCGACCGCAATCCCCTCGACCTCGCCGACGAGGCAGGGGAGGGCGACGCCGTAGCGCACACGGTGGACGAACTGCGCGCAGGGCGGCTCGGGTTCGCCTGCGAGGACCCCGACGACCCCGCCAACTGGCCGCGGGTGCTGACACTGTGGCGTGCCAATCTGCTCGGCTCGTCCGCCAAGGGTGCCGAGTACTTCCAGCGGTACCTGCTCGGCACCGACTCGTCGCTCAGCGCGCAGGAAGCGCCCCCGGAGGTGCGGCCGCAGAACGTGAAGTGGCACGAGCAGGCACCCGAGGGAAAGCTCGACATGCTGCTCTCCCTCGACTTCCGCATGACGTCCTCGACCCTCATGTCGGACGTCGTCCTGCCGGCCGCCACCTGGTACGAGAAGCACGATCTGTCCAGCACGGACATGCACCCCTACGTGCACTCCTTCACCCCGGCCGTGAACCCGCCCTGGCAGGCGCGCTCCGACTTCGACGCCTTCCACGCCATCGCCCGCCGGTTCAGCGACCTGGCACGCGAACACCTCGGCGTACGCCGCGACTTGGTCGCCACCCCGCTGCAGCACGACACGCCGGCGGAGACCGCACAGCCCGGCGGCGTCGTACGGGACTGGCGGGCCGGCGACTGCGAGCCGGTGCCGGGGAAGACGATGCCGCAGCTCACCGTCGTCGAGCGGGACTATCCGGCGGTCGCCGCGAAGATGGCCACCCTCGGGCCGCTCGTGGAGAAGCTCGGTCTGCCCTCCAAGGGCATCGCCTTCCGTCCCGACGAGGAGGTCGAACAGCTGCGGCAGCGCAACGGGGTGCAGCACGGCGGCCCGGCCGACGGCCGCCCGCTGCTCGACACCGCCGTGAAGGCCTGCGACGCGATCCTCGCCCTGTCCGGCACCACCAACGGGCGCCTCGCCACCCAGGGTTTCCACACGCTGGAGGGCCGCACGGGGCAGGAGATGGCACACCTCGCCGCCGAGCACGAGGGCAAGCGGATCAGCTACGCCGACACGCAGGCGGCCCCGGTGCCCGTCATCACGTCGCCCGAGTGGTCGGGCAGCGAAGCGGGCGGCCGCCGCTACACGGCGTTCACCCTCAACACCGAACACCTCAAGCCCTGGCACACGCTGACGGGACGTCAGCACTTCTTCCTCGACCACGACTGGATGCACGAACTGGGCGAGGCGCTGCCCGTGTACCGGCCACCGCTCGACATGAACAAGCTGTTCGGTGAGCCGGAGATCGGGCCGGACGGCGAGAAGCAGGTGACGGTCCGCTATCTCACCCCGCACAGCAAGTGGTCCATCCACTCCGAGTACCAGGACAACCTGTTCATGCTGGCGCTCTCCCGCGGCGGCCAGAACATCTGGATGTCCCCGCAGGACGCCGAGGCGATCGGCGTGTGGGACAACGACTGGATCGAGGCGGTCAACCGCAACGGGGTCGTCGTCGCCCGCGCGGTCGTCTCGCACCGCATGCCGCGCGGCACGGTCTACATGCACCACGCGCAGGACCGCACGGTCTCCACTCCGAAGACCGAGACGACGGGCAAACGCGGCGGCATCCACAACTCGCTGACCCGCCTCATCCTCAAGCCCAGCCATCTCATCGGCGGTTACGGGCAGTTCTCGTGGGCCTTCAACTACCTGGGCCCCACCGGCAACCAGCGCGACGAGGTGACGGTCATCCGCCGCCGCGGGCAGGAGGTGACGTACTGATGGCGCGCCGGAAGGGACAGCAGCAGGGCCGCCGGGTCATGGCGCAGATCGCCATGGTGATGAACCTCGACAAGTGCATCGGCTGTCACACCTGTTCGGTCACCTGCAAGCAGGCGTGGACCAACCGCGGCGGCGTCGAGTACGTCTGGTTCAACAACGTCGAGACCCGCCCTGGCCAGGGCTATCCGCGCCGGTACGAGGACCAGGAGACCTGGCGCGGCGGCTGGGAGCTGAACAAGAAGGGGAAGCTCAGGCTCAAGGGCGGCGGCCGGTTCAAGAAGCTGGCGACCATCTTCGCCAACCCCAAGCTGCCGAACATCAAGGACTACTACGAGCCCTGGACGTACGACTACAAGAACCTCACCGACGCGCCGCTGGGCGACGACATCCCCGTCGCCGAGCCGCGCTCCCTGATCTCCGGCAAGCCCATGAAGATCGAGTGGAGCGCCAACTGGGACGACAACCTGGGCGGGTTCAGCGAGGTCAGCGACCAGGACCCGATGGTCAGCAAGGTGCGCGAGTCCACGCAGCAGAAGGTGCGGACGGCCTTCGAAGAGACCTTCATGTTCTATCTGCCGCGCATCTGCGAGCACTGCCTCAACCCGTCCTGCGTGGCGTCCTGTCCGTCCGGCGCGATGTACAAGCGGGCCGAGGACGGCATCGTGCTCGTCGACCAGGACCAGTGCAAGGGCTGGCGGATGTGCGTGTCCGGCTGCCCGTACAAGAAGGTCTACTTCAACCACAAGACCGGCAAGGCCGAGAAGTGCACACTGTGCTACCCGCGCGTCGAAGTCGGCCTGCCCACCGTGTGTTCCGAGACCTGCGTCGGACGGCTGCGCTACCTCGGCGTCATCCTGTACGACCCCGACAAGGTCACCGAGGCCGCCACCACGCCGGACGACACGGACCTGTACGACGCGCAGCTGGGCGTGTTCCTCGACCCCGAGGACCCCGAAGTGCGGCGGGACGCCGAGCGGAACGGCATCACGTACGACTGGATCGAGGCGGCGCGGCGCTCACCCGTGCACAAGCTGATCAGCACGTACAAGGTGGCGCTGCCGCTGCACCCGGAGTACCGCACCATGCCGATGGTCTGGTACGTGCCGCCGCTCTCGCCGGTCGTGGACGCGCTCACCGAGACCGGCTTCGACGGGGAGGACGCCGGCAATCTCTTCGGCGCCATCGACACCCTGCGCATCCCGCTGGAGTACCTCGCCGAACTGTTCACGGCGGGCGACACGGGCCCGGTTCGTGCCTCGCTGGAGAAGCTCGCCGCGATGCGCTCCCACATGCGCCGCGTCAACCTCGGCGAGGAGAGCGGCATCGCCGAGGAGGAGACAGCACGCGCGGTGGGCATGAGCGCGCGCGAACTGGAGGAGATGTACCGGCTGCTGGCGATCGCCAAGTACGAGGAGCGGTACGTCATCCCGACCGCAGCCGTGGGTGACGCGCAGCGGCTGGAGGAGACGGCGCTGCCCGACACGTGCAGCCTCGACTTCGACGGCGGCCCCGGCATGGGCGGTTCGGGCCCGGTGGGCGAGGAGTCCGGGAGCGGGCCCGTACCCGTCGCCGTCGAGAACTTCCACGTGCTGCGCGACCGGCAGACGGCCGACGACCCGGCGGACCCCACCAAGGGCCGCGTCAACCTCCTGAACTGGGACGGCAACGGGCGTCCCGACGGGCTGTTCCCGTCCGAGAAGGCCGAGGAAGGACCGAAGGGCCCGGAAGGGGGCGCACGGTGAAGCGCAGCATGAAGCACGGCAGGCGGTCGTACGCCGTCGAGCACCAGGCGGCGGCGCGCTGTCTGACCTACCCCGACGCACAGTTCCGCGCGGACCTGCCGGTGCTGCGCAAGGCGCTGAAGGGGCGGCGCGGCGCACCCGCGCGCGAGGTGGGCGCCTTCCTGGACTACGCGGAGGCCACGGGACAGCAGCAGCTGGAGCAGCACTACGTGCAGGTCTTCGACTTCAAGAACCGCCGCTGCATGTACCTCAGCTGGTGGACCGACGGGGACACCCGGCGGCGCGGGGAGAGCCTCGTCTGCTTCAAGACCGCATACCGCGCACACGGGTTCACGTTCGAGGACGGCGAGGAACTGCCCGACTTCCTGCCCGCCGTCCTGGAGTTCTCGGCGCTCGCCGGCACCGACGAGCTGCTGCGCGAGCACCGGCCGGGGCTGGAACTGCTGCGGCTCTCGCTGACGGAGGCGGACACCCCGTATGCGCGGCTGCTGGAGTCCGTGTGCGGGACGCTCCCCGGCGCCTCGCCCAGGGACCGGGCCGCAGCCCGGGCGATGGCCCGCACCGGGCCCCCGCAGGAGACGGTCGGTCTCGTCCCGTACGGGCAGACCCCCGCAGCCGCCGACGCCGACCGTCAACTCCCCGTACTGACCGGAGAGCAGTGATGCACACCCTCCTGTGGACCGCCCTGCCGTACGTCGTCGTCGTGCTGCTCGTCGCGGGCACCGTCTGGCGCTACCGCTACGACAAGTTCGGCTGGACGACGCGCTCTTCGCAGCTGTACGAGTCGACGCTGCTGCGCTGGGCCTCGCCGGCCTTCCACTACGGCATCCTGTTCGTCCTCGTGGGGCACCTGGTCGGCCTGTTCATCCCGCAGGCATGGTCGGACGCGGTGGGCATCAACGAGCACGTGTACCACCTGTTCTCGCTGTACGGCGGGACGCTGGCGGGTGTGCTGACCGTGCTGGGCATCGCGCTGCTGGTCTACCGGCGGCGCACCAACGGGCCCGTGTTCCGGGCCACCACGGTCAACGACAAGCTGATGTACCTCGTGCTGCTCGGCGCGATCGTGATGGGCATGTGGGCCAAGCTCGCGCACGCGGGCGGCGACGGCTACAACTACCGCCAGACGATCGGCCCCTGGACGCGCAGCCTGTTCACGCTGCAGCCCGACACCGCCCGGATGGAGGGCGTGCCGGTGCTCTACCAGATCCACATGGTGGTCGGGCTGGTCCTGATCGCGCTCATTCCGTACACGCGGCTCGTGCACATGTTCAGCGCGCCCGTGCAGTACCTCTTCAGGCCGTACATCGTCTATCGCAGCCGGGACGAGAGCCAGTTGGCGGCTCGTGCCGAACGCCGCGGTTGGGAGCGGGTCCAGTGAACGCGCAAGTCTCTCCCGGACACGCACCGGCCCCGGCCGCGGACGACGCCCCGTCAGGAGTGGCGTACCGCAACCTGATCGTCGCGACGGTGCTGTTCGCCGTGACGTTCTGGGCGTGGAACCTCATCGCGCCGCTGGGCGCGGACTTCGCGGCGAAGGTCGGGATCTCGTCCTTCGCGCAGTCCGTGATGGTCGCCGTTCCGGTCCTCGTCGGTTCGCTGGGCCGGGTGCCGGCGGGCGCGCTGACCGACCGGTACGGGGCGCGGGTGATGTTCCCCGCGGTGACCGCGCTGACGATCGTCCCCGTGCTGCTGCTGACGGTCGTGAAGGACTCGTTCGCCGGGCTGATCATCGTCGGGTTCTTCCTCGGCCTCGGCGGCACGACCTTCGCCATCGGCATCCCGCTGGTCAACTCCTGGTTCCCGCCCGCCCGCAGAGGTCTGGCACTGGGCGTCTTCGGCATGGGCATGGGCGGTGTGGCTCTGTCCGGCTACTTCACGCCGCGGATGTACACGCAGGGAGCCAACCTGCCGTTCTTCGTGGTCGCCATCGCGCTGGCGACCTGCGCGGTGCTCGGCGCGCTGCTGGTGACCGACAGACCGGACCGCAAGGTGCCCACCGAACCGCTGGGCAAACGGCTGGCGGAGGCGGGCGAACTGCGGGTCACCTGGGAGCTGTCCGCGCTGTACGCGATCGGCTTCGGCGGCGTCGTGGCGTTCGGCGTCTACCTGCCGACGTACCTGAAGACCTGGTACGAACTGTCGCCGACGGACGCGGGCACGAAGGCCGCGGGCTTCGCCCTGGTGACCGTCATCTTCCGGCCCGTCGGCGGCTTCCTGTCCGACCGGGTGCACCCGGCGGTCGTGACGGCGTGGGCGCTGGGCATCGTCGCGCTGTTCGCCATCGTCCAGTCCTTCGACCCCCACCTCGCCCCCATGGGCACCATTGCGCTGCTCGTGATGGCGGCCGGACTGGGCACCACCAGCGGCAGCGTGTTCGCGCTCGTGTCCCGCGTCACGCCGCAGGCACAGGTGGGAAGTGTCACAGGGATCGTCGGCGCGGTCGGCGGACTCGGCGGATTCGTGCCGCCCATCGTCATGGGCGCGATCTACAGCGCGAAGGAGTCCTACGCGATCGGCTACATGCTGCTGGCCATGCTGGCGCTCGCCGGGTGCGTGTACGCGTACGGACGGATGCGGGACGCCGGGACGAGCTGAGAGCGGCGGAACCGCGGACGAGGGCGGGGTACGGGCCGGGCGCCCGTGCCCCGCCCTCGCCGCGTCACAGGTAGAGGCCTGCGCCCTCGCGGTCGGACTGGGCCGGAAGGGAGTTGGGGGAGGTGCCCTTGCGCAGCGCGTACAGCTCGGCGAGCGTCGCGCCCTCCCGGCCGATGCCGTCCTCCGTGCCCAGCCAGTTCACCGCCTCGTTGCGGGTCAGCGAGCCGACCTCGATGCGGGCCAGGCAGCGGCCGGGGCGAACCACCGCCGGGTGCAGCCGCTCCAGGTCCTCGTTGGTGGTGACCCCCACGAGGACGTTGCGGCCCTGGCCGAGCAGCCCGTCCGTCAGGTTGAGCAGCCGGGAGAGCGCCTGCCCCGCCGCGTGCTTGGCCTCGCCGCGGATCAGCTCGTCGCAGTCCTCGAGGAGCAGCAGCCGCCAGCGGCCCTCCTCCGCCTCGGTGTCGTCCGCGCCGATGGCGATGTCCATCAGATAGCCGATGTTGTTGAACAGGTGCTCCGGGTCGAGCACACAGTCCACCTGGCACCAGTCGCGCCAGGACCGGGCGAGCGTCCGCAGCGCGGAGGTCTTCCCCGTACCGGGCGGGCCGTGCAGCAGGAGCAGCCGGCCCGAGATGTCGTCCGGGGTGAGCTTCATCAGCTCGTCCATGGACGTGGCCACCGGCGCCGTGTAGTTGGACCGCACCTCCTGCCAGGTGCCGGCCGTGATGGTGCGCGTCGTACGGCGCGGGCCGCGCATGGGGGAGTGGTACCAGAAGCCCATGGAGACCTTGTCGGACTGCGGCTCCGGCTCGTCCTCCGCGCCCTCGACCGCGGCCTCCAGCTTCTCCTTGGCGAGCTCGTCGCTCACCGCCGAGATCGTCACGTCCGCGCCGTGCTGCCACACGGCCACCAGCGCGGTCCAGCCCTCGCCCTCGGCGAGGGTCGTGACGCGGCCCTCGGCCCGCGCCTCGCGGAGCACCGTCGCGCCCGGCGGCAGCAGGGTGCGGCCCTTCTTCACCCGGTCCACGGACTGGGCGCGCGTGTACGGCTGCACCCCCCTGGTGAACCGGCCCAGGAACAGGGCGTCGATCACGTCGGAGGGCGAGTCGGTGTCGTCGATGGAGAGGCGGGCCTGGAGGGCGTCCTCGGGCGGGACCGGAGAAGTCAGGGGGTCACTCCTGTCGTCAGGTGTGGACAGCGGTCGGCGGTGCGCAGACATGGCGCACATGATCCGGCATGTGACCCCGGTCGTGCACACCCATTCCACGTGATGCGCAGGGAATGCCGGATGTGACGCACGGGGATGTTACGCACACGTTTTCCAGAACCGGGCATTCGGACCATCCGCCCCGATACGCTGTCACGGACGGTCCGACGGTGGCGTAGGGGAGAGCGGCACGGCGGGAGGACAGTGGGGCGGCACAGTGGGGGACGGGCGACGATGAACGTGGCGAAATCACGCATGGCGGGAATAGCGGGGGCCGCCATCGTGGTGGCGGGGCTCTTATTGGCGACGTGCGGCTTCCCGCAGGGGAGTTCCGGCGGACAGGGCGGCGAGGGCGTGTTCGGCGAGCCGACGCCCCTCACGACGCGGCCCGGCACGGAGCTCGGCTGGGGCTTCACGCACACCGCGGACAGCGCGGACGAGGGCGAGAAGAAGGCCGTCGACAGAGCGGCAGGCGTGCTGGACGACGTGAAGCTGCCGCAGAACCAGCACATCATGGGCTGGGGCGCGGCCAACCCCGAACCCTCGCCCGGCTCCTACGACTTCTCCGACCTGGACCGGCGTGTCGACCTGATGCGGCGCACCGGCAAGCCGCCCGTCATCACCCTGTGCTGCGCGCCGGACTGGATGAAGGAGGACGGCAAGCAGGGCAAGACGGACTGGGGCGAGCTGGAGACCGCGCCCAGCCCGCGCTACTACGACGACTTCGCCGAGCTCGCCGGGAAGGTGGCCAAACGCTACCCGGACGTACGGCACTTCATCGTGTGGAACGAGCTCAAGGGCTTCTACGACGACAGCCGTGGGCAGTGGGACTACGAGGGGTACACCCGCCTCTACAACCGCGTCTACACGGAGCTGAAGAAGGTCAACCAGGACAACCTCGTCGGCGGTCCGTACGTCGTGATGGACAGCGTGGGCAAGGCCAGCGTCAACGCGTCGGACGAGACCGGCCCCTGGGGCGCGCTCGACCAGCGCGCGCTCGACGTGGTGCGGTACTGGAACAAGCACAAGAAGGGCGCCGACTTCGCCGTCGTGGACGGCCCCACCTACTCGATGGACGACCGGTACGTGCCGGACGAGTTCACCGCGACGGAGAAGCTGACCGCCGTCAGCAAGTGGGTCCGCAAGGAGACCAAACTGCCCCTGTGGTGGGCCGAATGGTACGTGGAGACCGGCGACGAGAACGACGAGCGGGACAGCTGGAGCGAGCAGCACCGGCTGGCGGTCCAGGCGGCCGGGCTCGCGGCGATGGCCCGCGGCGGCACCGCCACCGCCTTCTACTGGAACCCGCAGAACCAGGGCGCGAAGTGCGCCGGCTGTCTGTGGCGCAGCACCGGGCTCGGCGACGGCGGCGGCGAACTGCCGATGATGCGCCTGCTGGCCCGGTTCGACAAGGAGTTCGGCCCCGGAACCGACTTCGAGAAGGTGTCCGTCGCCGCCGATGACCGGCCCAATGTGTCGGTGCTCGCCGACGACGACGCGGTGCTCGTCGTCAACAAGCTCGGCCGGAAGATCCAGGCGAAGGTCGACGGACAGTCCTTCGAGATGAAGGGCTACGGGGTGCGCTGGCTGGACCGCAAGGACTGACCGCTCCGCCGCACGGCGGCGAACACAGTGATGCCGGGCGCCCGTTCGGGCACCCGGCATCACTGCGTCAGGCTCGGCATTACCGCGTCGGACTCGGCATCCTCCGCGTCAGGACATCGTCCAGAAGCGCTGGACCAGCACGCCGAGGAAGAGCAGCAGCAGCGGCAGCGAGAACCAGAGGGTGCTCTGCAGCCAGGCCGACTTGCGCTCGCTCGGCCGGACCGCCACCCGCACGATCTCCCGCGCGCCCAGCAGCAGGATCAGCGCCACCGCCGCCAGGCCGCCCATCACCGACCACGAAGTCCACGTGATCTGCGGACCGATGGGCCCGGGGTCGGCGGCCTCCGCCTTGCCGGACTTCTGGTCGCGCAGCGTGTAGATGACCGCGTCCTCGTTGACCATGACCCGGCGCAGCTCCTTGCGCTTGTCCAGCGTGTCGGTGAGCCGCTGCTGCCAGTCGGCCGCGTAACCGGCCTTGAGGTTGAGATAGGTCGACTGGCTCTCGTTGAGGATCAGATACGAGTTGGGCCCGGCCTCCCGCAGCGCCTCCACCACCGGCGATGCCTTGGTGGGGTTCAGCGGCGCGAGAGTGGGCCTGTACTCCACCCGCTCGGCGTCCTTCGCGCCCCACGGCATCGCCGGAGTGACGTCCTCGACGGTGTCGTTGGTCATCCACAGCAGCCGTGCGGTCGGCTTGTCGTGCGCGTACACGTACTGCATGGCCTCGACCTCGCCGGCCCGTACGCGCTCGAAGGACTCGTTGCCCCAGCGCGCCACGAAGAAGCCGCCCATCAGGACGATGCCCGCCAACAGGGCGCACAGCGGCGGCACATGGGCACGCCAGCGTGCCCCGTCCCGGTGCCCCGAGGGGCGCGGCCAGAACGCGAACGCCCCCAGCACACAGGCCGCGGGAGCCGCGAAGAGGAACACCCGCAGGGCGATCTCGCCGCCGTACGACTGGGCGCCGAAGGCGAGGAACGGCAGCCCCATGAGCACCGCGAGCGAACGGTCGGAGAAGCCCGCGAGCCGGCGCCGCAGCAGGCCGAAGGCGGCGAACACCAGGGTGCCGCCCGCCAGCGCGACCCGTACGTACAGCACCAGCTTGTGCGTCTCGCTGCCGCCCTCGATACGGCCGGACACGGACGAGGTCACGTTGCCGCCGACGCCGCCGACGCCGCCGAACAGCTCCTCGAAGTGGCCCGCCCAGTACGGCTCCGCGAGGAAACCGACCCACACGGTGACCAGTACGCCGCACAGCAGCGGCAGTCCGTACAGCGTGGTGCGCCGCGCGATGGCCAGACCGATCAGCACGCCCACCATGACGAACGGGGTGAGCTGGTGGCCGGCGACGGACGCGATGAACAGGGACAGCAGGACGCACAGCAGCACCGCGCGCTCGCCGCGCCGTTCGGGCCCGGGTACGTCGTCCGTCTCGCCCGGCTGGAGCTTCCCGCGGCGCAGCGGCCGCGGCTCCCGGAACCACACCAGCAGCAGTGCCACGAACAGCAGATAGAACAGCAGGGTGAAGCCCTGCGGGGAGAAGTAGTCCTGGCCGACCCAGCCGCACAGGGCGAAGAACCAGACCGCGCACCATTTGGCACGCCAGTGCGCCTTGACGGCCTTCAACAGGACGGCCAGCGGCGCCAGATAGGCCAGCTGGATGACGGTCGGCCACCAGCGGATCAGCCCGGACAGATCGTCGACTCCCGCGGCCTGCGCGAGGAACGCGGCACCCGCGAAGAAGCCCGGCCAGCTCCAGCGGGCGTCCATGTCGGGCGCCGTGGTGCCGGTCCGCTCGATGAAGTCCATGAAGCCCAGGTGCTGCCAGGCCGTCGGGAACCGCGGCTGACCCTCCATCAGGGACGGCACGGCGTGCAGCGAGATCACCGTCAGGATCAGCGCCACCGCGAGGAACGTACGGTGCTGCCGTGCCACCCACAGACCGCCCGCGAACGCGCACACCAGCAGCACGGCACCCACCAGGGTCGCCGCCGGCAGCACGGTGACGAGCCCCAGCCCGCCGATCTTCTCCAGTTCGGCCTCGCCCATGCCGCGCAGCGGCAGCCAGTACAGCGCCATGGCGACGCCCAGCAGCGCCCACAGGGCGGTGCCGGGGCTGCCGCGCAGGCGGTCCAGCAGGTCCAGCAGCCGGTGCATCTGCGCTCCCGGACGCAGTGGTTCCTCGGGCATCGGTGTGCCGCGGGGCGGGGTCACGCTCGGGTAGCGCTCCAAATGGTCCACGTCGGCGCGGAGCTGGAGAGTCGGCTCCTCCGCCTCGTACCGGGTGTGCGCCCAGCTCGGCGGGCGCTTGCCGCCGCCCTTGCCGTCCCCGTCCTCGACGCCGTCCCCGGCGTCCCCCGCGTCGCCGTGCACGGCCAGGTCGGCCAGGTCGCCGTCCGGCGCCGCCGCGGCGCCGTGCGACACCTTCGGCGCCGTCCTCAGCACCACGTACAGCTTCCGGCCCGCGATGGACGCGATCAGCGCCAGACTGCTGATCTCCGCGACGCCGGCGCCGGTGAGGCCCATCTTCGGCAGCAGGCCCACGGTCAGGGACAGCACCATGACGCACAACAGGCCCTGCAGCCAGGCGAGTCCGGAGGTGCGGCTCTGCGCGCGCAGCACCCCGTAGTACACCTCGATGACGACGCGCAGCAGCGCGCCGACCGCGTACCAGCGCAGCAGCGGTGTCGCCGCGTCCGCGTAGCCGTCGCCGAAGACGCCGAGGATCTGCGGCGCGAAGACGAACAGGAAGCCGCAGACCGGCACCATGATGATCGCCATCCGGCGCAGCGCGGCACGGCAGTTGGCCGCCAGCGCTCCGGGATGGTGCGAGCCCTCGACGGTCAGCGAGGCGCCCATGTTGATGGCCAGCAGGTTGATCGTGCCGCCGATGACGGACGTGATGTAGAAGTACGCGTTGTCGGCCGAGCTGATCTGCGAGGCCACGATGACGGGCACCAGATAGACCACCGCGAGCGAGAACAGCGCGCCCGTGTAGTCGCCCGCGAGGAAGCGGCCCATCTCCCGGTAACCGGCGGGCTGCGCCGTCTCCTTGGTGGCCTGCACGTGCATCGGCACCAGTTTGCGGAAGACCAGCCAGCCCAGCGGCACCGTGGACAGCAGAATGGCGACCGCCCACGAGACGAAGACGCCTGTCGTGGGGATCGCCGCCGCCAGCACGACGAGCAGGATCAGCTTCGCCGTGGAGAACACGGTGTTGCCGACCGGCACCCATTTCGCACTGCGCAGCCCCGTCAGCACACCGTCCTGCAGGGTCAGCAGGGACCAGGCGAGGACGGCGGCGAGGAACCCGAGGCCGGTCAGCCAGCCGTGCAGAAACCGGTACGAGGGGCCCCACCAGTCGAGCGTGATCAGGAAGAGCAACGCCGCGAAGGCGACGATGGCCGAACTCGCCCCGTACACCCGGAGTATCAGCCCGCGTGTGGTGCGGCCCGCCACGGGTATGAAGCGGGCCAGCGCGCCGATCAGCGTCACGGCGGTGAGTCCCGCGAGGAACTTCATCGCCGCGATCGCCGCCGAACCCTGGCCCACCGCGTCGTCGCTGTAGTACCGCGCCGCCACCACCCAGTAGCCGAGCCCCAGGACGGCCGAGATGCCCGTGTTCAGCATCAGCGCATAGGCGTTCCGGAAGAGCTGGTTGCCGCCGCCCTTGCCGCCGGCGCCGGTGCCCTTGCCGCCCTTGGTGCCCGGTCCGCCGCCCGCCGTGCCCTGGCCGGCAGCGGACCGTACCGGAGTGGTGGTGTCAGTCACGTGCTCTGCGTCCCTCGGTTGCGATGCTGTCGGTTGCCGTCCCCGGAAGCGGTGAACTGCCGTACGGCGCGCAGTGCCCCGCGGGAGCGCCGCAGCACCGCGTACCCCTTGGTGAGCACCTGGTCGCGGGCGAAGTTCCGGCCGATGCCGTGCCCCTCGATGAGCCGCCGGAACTCGGCGGCGTCCGTGGAGCGCCGCACCGTCAGCCGGGTCAGCGAGTACGGGCCCTGACTGCCGCCCGCCAGCGCGTTGTTGACGGCGAGCGCCTGGTCGAAGCCGCCGCTCCGGACGGCCTGCCGCACCCGCCGGCTGGAGTAGCCGTACGGGTAGGCGAAGGAGACCGGTTTGACGCCGGTCTCCACGGCCACCAGCTCGCGGCAGCGCTCGATCTCGTACGCGAGCACCTCGTCGTCCAGCTGGTCGAGCTGCGGATGGGTGTGGCTGTGCCCGCCGATCTCGACGCCCTGCTCGGCCAGTTCGCGCACCTGGTCCCAGTCGAGCATGGTGTCCAGGGCCTTGCCGTTGTCGTACTGGCCGCGCAGCCAGCCCGTGGAGACGAACAGCGAGGCGCCGAACCCGTGCCGGCGCAGGACGGGCAGCGCGTGCCGGTGGACGCCCTCGTACCCGTCGTCGAAGGTGACGAGCACCGGACGGTCCGGCAGCGTGCCGCCGGTACGCCAGGCGTGCCCCAGCTCGGCCGTGGTCAGCGGCGTACCGCCGTACTCGGAGATCAGGTTCATCTGTTCCGCGAACGCCTCGGGCGAGACGGACAGTTCGAACGCCGCCTCCGTGGGGGCGTGTCCGACCGCGTGATACATGAGGACCGGCACCGGTCTGCGCATGCCGTCGTGCTGTGTGTGTCCGCTCATCCGGCAGCCCCCTTCTGCGCCGCGCCGTCCGTGCCGGAGTCCGCAGTGTCCGTGCCGTCCTGCGGCAGTCCGGCCACCGCGAACCGGACGCCCCCGCGCCGTGCGCGCAGACCGCCCACCGCGTAACCGGCGGCCGCCGCCGCGACGCCCGCCACGATGGCGCCCGCGCGTCCCGCGCCGCCCGGCCGGGCGTGCAGCCAGTCGCGCATACCGCGCGCCACACCGGCGGGCAGCACCCGCGTGGTGTAACTGCGCTCGGTCGCCAGTCCGTCCTGCGCACCGACGCTGGCAGCCACCAGCGCCTTCGAAATCCCCTCCGCGTACGCCCTCTTGGGCAGGTAGCGGAACCTCTCGCGGTCGGCGGGCACCCTGTGGTGGATGACCGCTCGGTCGTCGATCAGCAGCACGGCATCCGGCCGGGCCTGCCGCAGGCGGATGCACAGCTCGGTCTCCTCGCCTCCCAGCGGAAGACCGTTGCCGTCCCGCCCGATGCCGCTGGCGAAACCGCCCGCGGCGTCGAACGCGACGCGCCGGAACGACGCGTTGCCGCCCAGCACGTTGCGTACCTGCACACGGCCCGTCGGATGCCCCTTGTACATGCAGCCGACGACCCAGTCGAACTCCTCGGGGAACCAGGCGGGACGCCGGCCCGAGTCCCAGGCCGGCTCCGTACGCCCGCCGACGGCCAGCACCCGCGGATCGTCGTAGCCGTCCGCGAAGTGCCGCAGCCAGTCGCGCTCCGCGACCGCGTCGTCGTCGAGGAACGCGATGAACTCGCCCGCGGACTCCGCGATTCCGGTGTTCCGTCCCGCGGAGAGACCACGGGGGCCCGCGTTGGCGAGCACCCGCACCTCCGCCGCGGTGCCGGAAGCGAACGTGTCGTCCGCGTAGTGCTTCTCCAGCCGTTCCCGCAGCACCGCATTGTGGTCGACGACCAGCAGCGTCTCCAGAGCCGGCAGGGACTGCTCGCGCACGGAGTCCACCGCGGCGAGGATGTCGCCCCAGCGGTCCTCCGTGTAGACGCAGATCACCACCGAGAACTGCCGGGACCGGCCGGCGGGCAGTGGCTGCCCGCCGGCGTGCGCTTCGGTCACCTGCCCTCCCGCAGTGTCGCGGCGCGCACGGCGCTCGGAGAGGCGACGCCGCGGCTGTGCCGGCCGCCCCGCTCGCGCAGGATCACCTTGAGCACGCGGATACCGTCGCGCACCGCGCGCAGGTTGCTGACACCGTGGATGCGCTCGTACTCGTAGCTGGGCACTTCCTGCACACGCAGGCCCGCCTTGACGACCCGGATGTTCATCAGCGTCTCGACCTCGAAGCCGGTGCAGTCGAGCGTGATGTCGTCCAGGCAGTGCCGCCAGAAGGCGTTGTAGCCGTAGCACAGGTCGGTGTAACGGGCGCCGAACTTGCGGTTCACGACGCTCGTGAGCACCCAGTTGCCCAGCTTGCGGATGGGCGTCATGTCGTCCGTACCGCCGCCGTTGGCGAAACGGGAGCCCTTGGCGAAGTCGGCACCGCCGACCAGCGCGGAGACGTACCGCATGATCTCTTCGCCGTCCATCGAGCCGTCGGCGTCGGTCATCACCACGATGTCGCCCGTGCAGGCGGCGAAGCCGCTGATGAGCGCATCGCCCTTGCCCTTGCCGCGCTGCGGCACGACGACGACGTCGGAGCGCAGTTCGCGCGCCACGGCGACGGTGTCGTCGGTGGAGTTCCCGTCGACCAGGACCACTTCGTGGATCCAGTCGGGCAGGGACTTGAAGACGTACGGAAGGTTCTCCGCCTCGTTCATGGCCGGGATGACCACGCTGATGAGCGGGGCTATCGCCATGTGGGTGGAGACCGGTCGGTACTCCGGGAGCTGCGGTTCTTCGGGAGTCGGCTCTGTTAACGGCCGCGCAACGAAGGTCATTTTGTTGTTCCCTCTCGTCCGGTGGACCGCCCACCCCCGGGCGGTCCGGATCTGTGTCCGGTTCGAAAGGGGGGTTGCTGCTCCACGTCCAGTGGAGCGCTGGCATACGTAACTTCCCGCGCGGCCCGCATTCCGGCAGCAGCCACCGCGGTGTGTCCACCACAGTGCTGTCCCGTCGGATACGGCACCCCCCTACCGCGCCCCGCTTCTACTGCTCACTTCGGCTGTGCCCTCCCCAGAGCCGTCGCCAGTGAGCCCCCAGTCGATGGGGCTGATGCGGGTGGATGTACGACAGTATTGACCCTTCAGTCCCGATGGCAAGACCTGGAGCGTCAGCTCCCGGTTTGTCACGGGCGCGGCCTCACCTCCTCCTAGAACGGATGGAACCCACGCGCTTGAGCACCCTGTCGGCGGGGCCGAACAGTTCGGGGTGCCGCTCCACGCTGTTGCGTGCGGCCCGCAGAGGGGCGCGCTGCAGACGGCGTGCCACGGCCGCCGGGTGCGGACGGGTCACCCAGCCCTCCCGCACAGTGATCGCGCGGGTCTTGAGGGTGTCCTTGTAGGCCTTCCGGCCGCGGCCCAGGTCGAGATACGACAGGCCCTCGGCCGCCGACTCCTCGGCCATGTGCAGAAAGGTAGCCAGGCCGGGCGAGTAGCGGCCGAACTCCGGGTCGTACGCGGGAAACCAGCAGGTGAGCACGCGGTCCGAGCGGAGTCCGAAGTTGCCCGCCACGGGCCTGCCGCCCGCGTACAGCATCGACAGCTGTCCGGCGAAGGATTCCGACCGTGTGTGGAACAGCTGGTCCACCAGCCGTACGATCCAGTCCTTCGCGAACCTGTCGCCGCGCCCCGTCCGCTGGTACTGCGCGGACTTCCAGTCCATCAGCACCCGCAGCATGGCCGGGTCGCGCTCGTCGTGCACATAGCGTACCTCGCCGGCTTCGCGGCCCATCTTGCGTTCCTTGTAGCGCATGCTGCGCACCGAGGACGCCGACTTGCCGCGCAGATACGCGAGATACGCGTCGAAGCCCTGGTCCAGGTCGATCACCGGTGAGTCGAATTCACCCGTCACACCGGAGCCGAACGCCTGCTGGTCCTCGACGAGATGGTCGAACTCCCACATGGCGAGCCCGCAGGCGCGCAGGAGTTGGCGCGCGTCCCACGTGAAGCCCGGTCCGTGCACCATGCCCTGCGCGTCGGAGTAGCCGAGCGCGACGGCCTGCCCGACGCCGAACGTCCCCCGCTGGTACGGGAGGAAGGCCGCCGGCTCGCCGTTCTGGTCGCGGTACACGGCGACGCGCACGCCGCCCCTGCTGCGGGACACGGCGAGCGAGAACTCCGGTGACAGGAACGGGTCGGCCAGCTGCGGCGCACCGTGCAGATGGGCCTTCCTCTGGAACGCGGACCATGCCGCCCGGTCGGCGGCGGTCAGCTCGCCCGGGCGGTACACCTGGATCTCCACGTCAGCCGTCCTGTCTGGCGCGGCCGTCGCTGCGTCCGGAGCCCGGGGGCCCGTAGGCCAGAGTGGTCAGCAGAAGCGCGGCACTCAGCACGGCGACGGTGAGTACCCCGCCGCGGAAGGACCACACATGCGTCGCGATCATCACCTGGGCGACGAGCAGGTCGAACGCCGCGGCGCCGATGACGGCGACCACCGCGCGAGTGAGGATGTCGAGCCGCGGCAGCGCGGCGGCGATGGCCGCGGCGGGAGCCGCGAACAGGAAGAACAGCGCGAACGGCGCGCGCAGCGGAGAGTCCACGTCCGCGAGCGCGAGTGCCGCCCCCACACCGCCCACTCCGACGGCCGCGCCGGCCGCCAGCGGAAGCGATTCTCCTAACCCGGACACCCGTGCGGTCCCCGTGGACCGCTGGGGGCCGTCCGACTCCGAACCGCCCCCGGATATGCCCGTGTTGGATCTCTCAAAGATCTGCATTGGTGGCTGGTCCCCCCGGAATGCCCCCTGAAGCGAAGGATGCCGCAGGATGCGACGATTCAATGTGACGTGGCGGGCGTGCTTCCGTCAAGTCGGTACGGTGAAGGTGACTGATAGGTGCTGGGCCGGGTCGCTTCCGGGCTCGCCGTGTGGGTCGGTGAAGTGCTGGTCGTGGGGGTCTCGTCGGGTGTCGGCGAGTAGCTCGGCGGGGTGCTTTCGTCGGCGCTGTCCTCCGGAGTGGAGTACGGGTCCGCCGACTCCGTGTAACCGTCGTCCTGCGCGCACTTGACGCTGAACGGGACGTGCTGCGACTCCGACTTCCCGGGCGAGGTGACCCGCAGGGCGACCCAGCCCTCAAGTGCGCCGTCCGGATTGTGGCTTGTTTCGGTGTGACGGACTGTGCGCTGTTTCGGGCCGCCGGAAGTGAAGTCCACGACCTTGGTGGACGAGGCGCCGTCACCCGTCACCCAGGTGTAGCTCACCTTCACCGGCAGGTTCCGCACCGTCAGCGTGCCGGTGAAGTACGGCGCCCGGGACCACGGCGGCGGGCAGTCGCCCGTGAAGCTGTCCCGTACGGCCTTCAGGCTCGCGGTGACCTTCTGCCCCTGGCCGTCGCCGCCGCCGTCACCTCCGCCGTCCGTGCCGCCGGAGTTGCCGCCGTTCTGCTGTCCGCCGTCCCCCGAACCGCCCTTGGACGCGGGCGTTTTGTCGCCGCTCAGCCCCCATACGAGGCCGGCCACGGCGAGCACGGCGACCAGGGCCGCGGCGAGCAGCCAGACCGCCCGGCGGCGCCCTGTCCGCGGACGGGGCGTCTCGCCGGTGGGCCGCGGCTCGGACGGGAAGACCGCGGGGCCGAAGCTGCCGCTCCCGCCGGTCGCCCCCGTCGTGGCGGCGGCCGGGGACGCGCCCCACGAACCGGAGCTCAGCGATGTCGGCGAGTACGCCACCGGCGGGGCGGGCGCGGGGTGTTGAAGCTCCGTCTCCGGATCCCGCGGGTCGCCGCCGGCAGCCACGATGCCCAGCAGCCGCGCCGTCTCCTCGGCGGACAACCGGTCGTCCGGCTCCTTGTGCAGCAGTCCCTCGATGACGGGAGTGAGCGGTCCCGCGTGCAGCGGCACCCGCGGCTCCTCGTCCACGATGGCGCGCATCGTGCTGAGCACCGAGTCGTAACGGAACGGCACCCGGCCCTCGACCGCCGCGTACAGCAGCACGCCCAGCGACCACAGGTCGGAAGCCGGCCCCGGCGGCCGCCCCATGGCGCGCTCCGGCGCCAGATACTCGGGCGAGCCCACCAGTTGTCCCGTCAGCGTCAGATGGCTGCTGCCCTCGACGACGGCGATGCCGAAGTCGGTGAGCACCGTACGGCCGTCGTTTCCGACCAGGACATTGGGCGGTTTCACGTCCCGGTGCAGTACACCCACGGAGTGCGCCGCGCGCAGGGCGGACAGGACCTCCGCAGCGGTGGCCGCGGCCCGTTCGGGGGGCTGTGGCCCCTCCGTTGCGAGCACCTGGTCGTACGACAGGCCGCGTACGAGTTCCATCACGATCCACGGGCGGCCGTCCTCGGTGACCACGTCGTACACAGTGACCACATTCGGATGGGCGATCCGGCCGGCCGCCCACGCCTCCCGTTCGAGGCGCGAGTGAAGGTGATGCACGTCATGTTCGCTGAGTACGTCGGGTGCCCTGACCTCTTTCACCGCGACGTCGCGGGCCAGCCGTTCGTCGTACGCCCGCCAGACCACGCCCATGCCGCCGCGCCCCAGTTCGTCGCGCAGCCGGTACCGCCCTGCCAAGACCCGCTCTGCGCTCATGGCGCCCCCTCGTTCCCCCGGTGCTCGGATGCTGAGCGCTGCCGCCATGTTCGTCAACCGGCGTGTGGGGCAGGTGAATCCGGTGACCGGGATACACGTGTGTCGTGCTCGGGCGATAGGGTTACTCTGCCCGGGCGGCCGGGTGCCCTCGTACGGGTGGGGAGTGTCATGGAACAGATAACAGTGAGCAGCAGGGCGCGAGTGCCTGCGATCAAATGCGGGACGGGGGCGACCAGTTCGCGCCTCGACCGGCATCTGGCCGTGCTCGCGGGCCCCGCTGTGCCACAGGGCGAGACGCAGGAAGCGACCACGCTGATGCGGGAAATAACACAGCGGGACGCCGCGCGGAGCCGGTCCAGGAACCGGGGGGCGCGGGTGTCGCTGCTGGCGCCGCTGCGGAAGCTGCGGCGCAGCCTGTTCGGCGGGCGCGACTGAATTCGGGTCGAGCCCTGTGCGGCTGGCGGAGGTCTTTCGACCTCCGCCGGGCCGTGCCCCTCACCCCCGTCTGTCCGCCCGTCCGCCGCTAGAGCAGCGTGAGCTGCCCCTCCGGGCCCTCTTCCTCCAGGTCGAGGACCGAGGCCGGGACGCGTGCTGCCGCCGCCGGCGGCAGCACCCCCGCCGCACGCAGCTCCGCCGCCGTCACGGCGGGGGCTTCCAGGGCCGACGCCGCCACGGCCCGCCGTTCGTCGCGCAGTTGTGCCAGCAGCGTCAGCACCGTGATCAGCTCCAGCAGTTCCGACGTCCACTCCTGCGGCCACTCCCGGGGCCGCACCGCCGCCAGAGTGCCCGGCTCCCGCGGGCCGGTGCGCTCCGTGAACCAGCTCTCCAGCACTCGTACGCCGCCCGTCTCGTACTCCCACGCCGCCCGGTCGACCGGCGCCACCCGGCCGCTCTCCCCGAAGCACAGTGCCCGCTCCTCCTCGTCGTAGCGCAGCTCCTCCGGAGGGGTGGCGATGTCGAGCGGGGCCCGTACGTACGGCCGTTGGCCGCCCGGCAGCCGCGGTCTGCCCGCGGAGCCCGCGCCGTCCGCGTCCGCGCAGCGGTCGCCCCGGGTGTGCAGGCGGAGCACGCGCCGCCCCGACTCCACGCCGTGCCGCCACAGTTCGGGGTCGGCGGTGAACGGCACTTCGTGGGAGCCGAGTGCGGCGATCCACGCGAAGACGTCCTCCGGGCCGGCGCGCAGCCCCAGCCGCTCCGTCAGCAGGTCCGACAGGCCGGGGGCGAGGTTCGGTTCGCGGCCGCCGCGCCGGCGGTAGAGCGGGCGGATCCGGCCCGGTCTGCCCGCGGGTGAGTGGCCGTCCGGCAGCAGCGCGCTGAACGTCAGGGTGTCGCCGCTCAGCCGGGGGTCGGCCGCGGCCTCCACGAGGTGCAGCTGGTGCTCGTCCCGCACCCGCCACAGTTCGGCCCTGGCCGCGTCGAGCAGCCGGTGATCGGGGATCAGCCACTGCTGGTCGAAGGGGCCGTGGAGGATCTGTACGGGTTCCGGGCAGCCGCCCGTCTCGTCGCGCAGCCGTGCGGCGGCCGGTGCGGGGATGCCGGGCAGCGGGGCGACGGCGGTGCGCGGCGTACGGGCCCGGCTCGGCCGGAACAGCGCCGTGCGGGCGGCCTCGCCGTCGGCACGTATGAGGGCGCTCCAGCGCCGCGGCAGGCTCGCCCGGTCCGGCGCCAGCACCCAGCCTCGCCCCGTCCGCAGCGGGGCGACCGACCAGGGCATCACGTCGTCGAGCAGCGGCAGATGGGGCAGCGGTGCGTTGTCGGTCACCGCTCGATGCTACGAGCTCGGTTCAGGGCGCATCCACGGTGACCGAGAAGGAGAACCGGTCGCCGCGGTAGTGGATGCGCACCACGTCCACCACGCGCGCATGTTCGTCCCAGGTGACGCCCGTGTAGTGCAGTATCGGGCTGAGCAGCGGGACGTGGAGGAGTCCTGCCGTCTCCGGGTCGGCCAGCCTGGCCTCCACCGAGTCCGTGATCCGGCTGATCCGCACGCCGGCCGCGTCCCGCAGGACCTTCGTCATGGGCCAGCCGCGCTCCAGCAGCGCCGGGTCGACATGGCGGGCGATGTCCGGACGGACAAGGTTCTGGGCCCAGTTGGTGGGTTCGTCGGTGGTGGCGTCGTGCCGCAGCCTGCGGAAGCCGTGCACGGTGCCGTCCTCGTCCGGCTCCGGGAACCAGTGGGCCAGTTCGGCCGGTACGGGCACGGGGCCGTGCTCCAGCAGGACCGTACGGTCGCCGGTCTGCTGCGCGACGATCGCGTCGACGGAGCCCATGACGCGCACGTCGCGCTCGCGCCGCGCGTCCGGTTCGATGAAGGTGCCGCGCCGCCGGTGCCGGCTGATGAGTCCTTCCGCCTCCAGCTCCTTGAGCGCCTGACGCATGGTCAGCACGCTCACTCCGTAGTGCTCCGCGAGCTGTTCCTCCGTGGGCAGCCGCAGGGGCGCGCCGGGTGGCCGGCCGAGGACGGAGGCGCGCAGGGACTGCGAAACCTGGTACCAGAGCGGGAGTTTGCGGTTCAGCTCCAGCGAGTCGGGAGCGAAGACGGTCACGGCAGCCCTTCCCTCTCTCTGCGCGGCCGGCCTGCCCGGCCGGCCGCCGGCGCGTGTGCTCAGCGCCCGAAGTGGCGTTGCAGACCCTGCCATACGTCGTCGTAGCCCTGCTGCAGGTGGGCGGCCTCCAGGGACTGTGCGGTGGGCAGCACCGGCCAGCGCGTCTCGAACATGAACGCCAGCCCGTCGTCGACTTTCTGCGGGACCAGTTCGGCCTCGCTCGCCCTGTCGAACGTGGTCCTGTCCGGGCCGTGCGCGGACATCATGTTGTGCAGGGAGCCGCCGCCCGGCACGAAGCCCTCGGCCTTCGCGTCGTACGCGCCCTCGATGAGGCCCATGTACTCGCTCATGACGTTCCGGTGGAAGTACGGCGGCCGGAACGTGTCCTCGCCCACCAGCCAGCGCGGCGCGAACACGACGAAGTCCACACCGGCCAGCCCCGGGGTGTCCGAGGGCGAGGTCAGCACGGTGAACAGGGACGGGTCGGGGTGGTCGTAGCTGATGCTGCCCAGCACGTTGAAGCGGCGCAGGTCGTACACGTACGGGACGTGGTTGCCGTGCCAGGCGACGACGTCGAGGGGCGAGTGGTCGTAGCGGGCCGTCCAGAGGTTGCCGCAGTACTTGTTGACCACCTCGACAGGGCGGTCGACGTCCTCGTCGGTGGCGGCCGTGGGGGCGAGGAAGTCCCGTGGGTTCGCGAGCCCGTTGGCGCCGATGGGGCCCAGTTCGGGCAGCGCGAAGGGCTGTCCGTAGTTCTCGCAGACGTACCCGCGCGCGGGGCCGTCGGTCAGCTCGACGCGGAAGCGCACGCCGCGCGGGATCAGCGCGATGTGCCCCGGTTCGGCGTGCAGCAGGCCGAACTCGGTGCGCAGCAGCAGTCCGCCGCGCTCGGGCACGATCAGCAGCTCGCCGTCCGCGTCGCTGAACACCCGGTCCGTCATGGGGGAGTCGGCGGCGTACAGATGGACGGCCATGCCGGTGCGCTGTGCGGCGTCCCCGTTGCCGCCGAGCGTCCACAGTCCGGCCAGGAAGTCGGTGCCGGGCTCCGGGTCCGGCAGCGGGCCCCAGCGCAGCCGGTTCGGATCGGGCACCGCCTCGGTGAACGGGGCGGTGCGCAGCGTGCCGTTGTCCGCACGGACGAAGCGCGGGTGCGCGGCCGACGGGCGCACCCGGTACAGCCAGGAGCGGCGGTTGTGCGCGCGCGGCTCGGTGAACGCGCTGCCGCTCAACTGCTCGGCGTACAGGCCCAGCGGGGCGCGCTGCGGGGAGTTGCGGCCGAGCGGCAGGGCGCCCGGGACGGACTCGCTGCTGTGCTGGTTGCCGAAGCCGGAGAGGCAGGTCAGGCCCTCCGCTGTCTTGCGTGCCTGCTCGCCGGTGTGGTCCGTGCCCAGACTCATCGCGTGCTCCCGCCGTATGGATTCCTCTGCAAGACCATAGGAATCAGGGGTGACGGCGTCAATGAGGCCCGGCCGTGCGGGAGTCGGCGCGCACTCCGGCGTGCGGCCCCGCGGGGTGCGCAGGTTCGGAGGGGAACGCGGCCGGAGGAGAACGCGGCCGGAGGAGAGCGCGGCCGGGGAAGAACGCGGCCGGGGGAGAGCGCGTCCGGGTGCGGACGAGTCAGAGGGTGTGCCGGCGGGCGCGTTCCAGCAGCAGCGCTGCCGCACGGTGGGTGCGGTACGGGCGCAGCGCGCGGCGCGCCTCGTACAGCTCCCGCCGGGCCTCGCCGGAGCTCAGCCTGTCGTGGTGGTCGAGGAAGCCGTGCCACGCGTGGCAGGCCTCGTCCAGCCGTCCCTGGCGCAGCAGCACCCGGCCGAGCCGCGCCTCGGACAGGGCGCGGCCGCGTACGTCGGAGGGCGCGCGCAGCGAACGGGAGCGCTCCAGGGCGGAGGCCGCGCCGGGCATGTCGCCCAGCGCCTCCAGCACGAGGGAGCGCTGGAAGGAGAGTGCGGCGGCCGGATACGTGTCGAAGGGGCCGTCGGCGGTATGTCGTACGGCAGCCGTGCCGGTCTCCGCGGAGGGCTCCTGCTGCTCCGCGTGCGACGACTCCTGCGTGGCCGACTGCTGTACGTGCGAGGCCGGTTGCTTGTCCGGCGCGGGCGGCGCGTCCGGGGTGTCCGGTACGTGTGGCTCGTGGGGCGCCTGTCCGGCCGCGCTCTCCGCTGCCGCCAGCGTGGCCCGGGCCGCGTGGCCGTCACCGGCCTCGGCCTGTACGACGGCCAGTTGGGCGTGGACGAAGGCGCGGCGTGCGGGGGCCGACGAGGTGACCGCTTCTGCCGCCGCCTCGGCGAGCCGCAGCGCGTCCGCGGTGTGCCCGAGACGGCGCGCCTGTGAGCTCATCATGCGCAGCACCGTCGCCCAGGCGTCCTGGTCACCGGCCTCGCCGGCCAACTGGTGCGCGTACGTGAAGTAGTGCTGTGCGACGCCCTGCTGGAGGCCGTCCGCGTACATCCTGCCCAGCAGCATGCAGAGCCGGCTGGAGGTGACGAGGATCTGCGAGCGCTCGCCGGACGCCATCGGGGTGCGCAGCAGCGGGGCGACGTCGTCGGCCAGATAGGCGGCCAGCGCCGTACGGGCGTGCAGGCCGCCGTGCGCGTCGATGGCCGTGGCGAAGAAGCGCACCGCGTCGTCCAGTGCCGCGACGCGCGGCGAGGGGAAGGTCCGTTCCGCCGGGTCCTCGCGGCGGCCCGGCGGGACGGGCGGCCTGGGAACCGGCCGCGGGGGCACCTGCGCGTCCGCTGCCCGGTACGGCCGCCGTTGCAGCGGCGGCCTGCCGGAGGTGCCGGTGGCCGCCCGGTGCAGCGCGGCGATGCCTTCCAGCGGGTCGGTGCCCGGCGCCTCGGGCCGGTCCGTCGCGGGGTCCGAACGGAAGCCCGCCTCCTGCGGGGTGACGGTGCGTCCCATCCTGCGGGAGAGCGCCTCGGCGACGAGCTGCGGGACGGGGCCGCGCGGCTCGGTGCCGGTGAGCCAGTGCGCGACGGCGGAGCGGTCGTACCGCAGATCGTCACCGATCTCACCGCCGAGCGCGTTCACGGCACGTGCCAGCCCCTCCTGTGTCCACCCGGCGTCGCGCAGCAGAGCACGCAGCCGGTCATTGGGTTCGCGCTCGTTGATGTCCATGGTGATGTTGTTCCCCCGGTGCGTGGGGACACGGGAGGGCGCATGGGCGCACGCGCCGGAGTGCGTGTGCCCCGCCGTCACCCGAAAGAAGGTGCGCCGTCCGTTCAGCCGCTCCCGAGTGGCCCGGCCCCCGGCGGCTGCGGACGGTCGAACCATGAATGATCCCTTCCTCCAGGCCGAGATCTCCACGCACCACAACTCCCCGCCCGCACACCGCCGTCGCTCTCCGCGGCTCGTCCGTCTCCTGTGGCGTCTGCTGCCGCTGCCCGAGGCGCGCGACCGCCGCCCGCGCCAGGACTGACGTCCGCGCCGGGCCGCGGGGAACGCCGCCCACCGTCCGCCACCACGGGTCCGCCCCTGGTGGCGGACGTATGTGCGGATCCACGCCGCGGGCGGCAGGATCAACGGCTGCCCCCGGGACGGGTCCTGATCGCCCGGTGAAGTGGCCCGGCCGCGTGCGGTGTTGTGCGACGTGCTCGCGCCGCAAATCCGTCCCACCCCTTGAGAGGATCAAGAGAAAGCCTCTGAACTGGGGTTTTGCTCGTATTGTTCACGGCGTCAAGCCTTGTGGACGTGTTTTCGCGCCGCCTACGGTCGTCCAGCCGCAGTAGGAGTTCAAGGGCGAACGTGAGGTTTCGATGCTGACAATTCTCGGCTTCGTCATGATTGCGACATTCCTCGCATTGATCATGTCGAAGAAGATGTCGCCACTGGCGGCCCTGGTGCTCATCCCGGCGGTCTTCTGTGTGATCGCGGGGAAGGGCGCGCACCTGGGGGACTACATCCTCTCGGGCATCGGTGACCTCGCGCCCACCGCCGCGATGCTGATGTTCGCCATCATCTACTTCGGGGTGATGATCGACGTCGGGCTGTTCGACCCGATCGTCCGGGGCATTCTCAAATTCTGTAAAGCGGACCCGATGCGGGTGGTCGTCGGTACGGCCGTGCTCGCCGCGATCGTCTCGCTCGACGGCGACGGCTCGACCACGTTCATGATCACCGTCTCGGCCATGCTGCCGCTCTACCGCCGGCTCAAGATGAGCGTCCTGGTGCTGACCGGCGTCGCCGCGACGGCCAACGGCGTCATGAACACCGTGCCCTGGGGCGGTCCGACGGCGCGTGCCGCGACCGCGCTGAAGCTCGACGCGGGCGACATCTTCATCCCGATGATCCCCGCGCTCCTGGTCGGTCTCCTCGCCGTGATCGGTCTCGCCTGGATCCTCGGCCTGCGCGAACGGCGCCGGGTCGGCGTCCTCACCCTGCACGACGAGACCGTCCACGACGAGAACGCCGAACAGCCCGAGGAGGAGAAGGTCCTCGTCGGCGCGGGCGCCGGAAACGGCAAGGCGGGCGACCGGAAGTCCGGCCCGGCCGGCGGCGCTACCGGCGGCGGCGACACGGCCGACGACGATGACGACAAGCTGGTGGGCCTCGCCCCGGACCGCGCCACACTGCGGCCCAAGCTGTACTGGTTCAACGCGCTGCTGACCGTGACGCTGCTCGTCCTGCTGATCGCCCAGCTCATGCCGATCGAGGTGCTGTTCATGATCAGCGCCGCCATCGCGCTGACCGTCAACTTCCCGCAGATCAAGGCGCAGAAGGAACGGATCGCCGCACACGCCGACAACGTCCTCAACGTCGTCGGGATGGTCTTCGCCGCGGCCGTCTTCACCGGTGTGCTCACCGAGAGCGGCATGGTCGAGCAGATGGCCCGCTCGCTGGTCAACGCCCTGCCGGACGGCCTGGGCCCGTACATGACCGTGGTCACCGGCATTCTGAGCATCCCGTTCACGTACTTCATGTCCAACGACGGCTTCTACTTCGGCATCGTGCCGATCCTCGCGGAGGCCGGTGCCGCACACGGTGTCAGCCCCGTCGAGATCGCCCGGGCCTCGCTCGTCGGACAGCCGCTGCACATGTCCAGCCCGCTGGTCCCCGCCGTCTACGTGCTGATCGGCATGGCCAAGGTGGAGTTCGGCGACCACACCAAGTTCACCGTCAAATGGGCCACGCTCACCTCCCTCGTGGTGCTCGGCGCGGGCCTGCTCTTCGGGATCCTGTGACCGCGCTTCCCCGGGGGACTTGCCCCCGGGGAAGCGCCGGGGGAACCCCGGGCCCCCGGCAGAACAGGCGGGCCGGCGTGGTGAACTGGCCTTCCCCCACAAGGAGAATCAAGTGAACGTGCCCGCGCCGTCGCGCGGTTGGCTGCTGCGCCTGGTCCTCGCCTTCGCGTTCGCGCAGGGCGCCGTGTCCATGGCGCGGCCCGCCGTCTCGTACCACGCGCTGGCGCTCGGCGCCGACGCCCGCGCGGTGGGTGTCGTCACCGCGGTCTACGCGCTGCTGCCCCTGGCCGTCGCCGTCCCCCTCGGGCGGCGCACGGACCGGGGGCGCTGTGGTCCGCTGCTGCCCATTGGTGTCGCCCTGATCGCCGCCGGCTGCGCACTGTCCGGCACGGCGCACTCCCTGGTCTGGCTGGCCGTATGGAGCGCGGTGATGGGGCTCGGGCACCTGTCCTTCGTCATCGGCGCCCAGTCGCTCGTCGCACGGCAGAGCGCCGACGGCGAACACGACCGGAACTTCGGCCACTTCACCATCGGCGCCTCCCTCGGCCAGCTCATCGGCCCGCTGCTGGCGGGCTGGCTGGTCGGCGGAGAGGGCGGCGCGGCAGGCGGGGCCGGAGCCGTCGCGGGCAGCGAACAGGGCAGCGCCTTCGCCCTGTTCGGCTCCGGAGTGCTGGCCCTGTGCGCCTACGCGTCCCTGTGGCGCATCGAGGACACGGCGGCCCTCGCACGGAGCGCGGAAGCGGCAGTCGGCGAGGGCGGCCCGGTCGCCGTGGGGCAGATACTGCGCGCGAAGGGCGTACCGTCCGGCATCTTCACCAGCCTGGCCGTCCTGTCGGCCACCGACGTCCTGACGGCCTATCTGCCCGTCGTCGGCGAGGAACGGCACATCGCCCCCGCTGTCGTCGGAGTGCTGCTCAGTCTGCGGGCCGGCGCCTCCGTGCTGTCCCGGCTCATCCTGCCGCCCATGGCGAAGTGGCTGGGCCGCCAAGTGCTGCTCGTCGTCAGCTGTCTGGCCGCCGGAGCGCTGTGCGTCCTGCTGGCTGTCCCGGTTCCCGTGTGGGCGCTGGGAGTTGCTCTGCTGCTGCTCGGTTTCTGCCTCGGTGTCGGACAGCCGCTCACCATGACCACCGTCGTACAGGCCGCACCCGACGGTGCCCGGTCCACCGCGCTGGCGCTGCGGCTGACCGGCAACCGGCTCGGACAGGTGGCGGCCCCCGCGGGCGCGGGTCTCGCGGCGGGCGTGGCCGGCGCGGCGGCACCCTTCGTGCTGCTCGGCGCGCTGCTGCTGGGCGCCTCCGGCGCGGCGGCCCGCGCCGGAACGGGCCCCGGGGACACGTGAGTCGGGACGCCGGACGTGATCCACGGCACTGGTACGCGTACTGACACCTCAAACTAGCGGCGCTAGTTTGGAGTGCGTGCAGGTACACGGCCGTACGGACGCCGGGGGTACGTGTCCCGGTGCCGAGTCGCCGCATCCGTAAGGGCGTTGCCGCACCCAGACCGCCCTGTCCCGGCCCTCCTGTTCACGGAACCGGAACCGGGACCCGCCCCGGCCCCCGGGCCGGCCCGCACCTCACGGAGCCCCACATGGTCCGCGCCGCCGTACTGCCCGCCGTCGGAGCACCTCTCGAACTCGCCGAGATCGACCTGCCCGAGCCGGGCCCCGGCCAGGTGCGCGTACGCCTGGCCGCCGCCGGTGTCTGCCACTCCGACCTGTCGCTCTCCAACGGCACGCTCAAGCAGCCCGTTCCGGCGGTGCTCGGCCACGAGGGCGCCGGGACCGTCGTCTCCGTCGGCGAGGGCGTCGACGCGGTGGCCCCGGGTGATCCTGTCGTCCTCAACTGGGCGCCGTCCTGCGGCGAGTGCCACTTCTGCGCCCGGCTGTCCGAGCCCTGGCTGTGCGTCAACGCCAACGCCGCGACCACCGTCCCGTACGCCCGCGACGCCGCCGGTGCCGACCTGTACCCCGGGCTGTCCACCGCCGCGTTCGCCGAGGAGACCGTCGTCCCCGCGCACGCCGTGCTGCCGCTGCCGGACGGTGTGCCGCTCACCGACGCGGCGCTGCTGGGCTGCGCGATGCTGACCGGTTACGGCGCCGTGCACCACAGCGCGCGCGTGCGCGCGGGGGAGACGGTGGCCGTGTTCGGTGTCGGAGGCGTCGGGCTGGCGACCCTGCAGGCCGCCCGGATCGCGGGCGCCGAGAAGATCGTCGCGGTCGACGTGTCCGCGGAGAAGGAGAAGCTGGCCCGCGCGGCGGGCGCCACCGACTACGTGCTCGCCTCCGACACGACGGCCAAGGAGATCCGCAAGCTGACCGGCGGGCTCGGCACGGACGTCGCCATCGAGTGCGTGGGCCGCGGCGACACCATCCACACGGCCTGGAACTCCACGCGGCGCGGCGGCCGTACGACCGTCGTCGGCATCGGCGGCAAGGAGCAGCAGGTCACGCTGAACGCCCTGGAGATCTTCTACTTCGCGCGCACCCTGACGGGCTGCGTGTACGGCAACTCCGACCCGGCGCGGGACGTCCCCGTACTGGCCGAGCACGTACGCGCCGGCGAACTGGACCTGGGCGCCCTGGTGACGGAGCGGATCGGGCTGGACGGGATCCCGGCGGCGTTCGACGCGATGACGGCGGGCCGCGGGGGACGCGCGCTGATCGTCTTCTGACGGCCCCGGCACGCCGGGCCGAAGGACGTCAGCGGTCGAGGCGGTCCGCATAGCGGGCCGCCAGCCCGTCCACCAGGGCGTGCAGCCCCGTCTCGAACGCGCCCTCGTCCACCTGACGCTGACGGTCCGCCAGCAGATGCGCCTCGTCCAGGTGCGGATAGGCGGAGCCGTACACGGCCGCGTCGTCGATGAAGCCGCCGGCGAACGAGCCGAGCGCCGAACCCGCCACGAAGTACCGCATGAGCGCGCCGATATGGGTGGCGTGCGCCTTCGGCCAGCCGGCGGCCGTCATCGCGCCGAACACGGCGTCGGCCATGCGCAGCTGGCTGGGCCGCCGCCCCGGGCCCTGTGCGAGATGGGGCACGATGTGCGGGTGTGCCCGGAGCGCGGCGCGGTAGGAGCGGCCCCACGCCAGCAGGGCCTCCCGCCAGTCGGTACCGTCCTCGAACATCGACAGATCGACCTGCGAGCTCACCTCGTCGGCGACCGCGTCGAGCAGTTCGTCCTTGGTGCGGAAGTGGTTGTAGAGGGAGGGGCCGCTCACGCCGAGTTCGGCGGCGAGCCTGCGGGTGGACAGCGCCTGCAGCCCCTCGGCGTCCACCAGCGCCAGCGCACAGCGCACTATCCGTTCGCGGCTGAGCAGGGGCTTCCTCGGGCGGGCCATGCGCCACATCGTAGGACGCCGGACACTGAGCGGGCAGCGCTAAGCAGTCGCTCAGGACGCGATGTATGGTGTTCGCCCGGTCGACGGGAAGGGCGGGCGAGAGATGGCAGCTGACACGGAGCCCCGTGCGGAAGGCGGAGCCGGTACGGCGCAGGCCGACGACTCGTTCGCGGGGGTCACGCCGGACGCCGCCCGGCGGCTGCTGCTCGGCGCGGTCGAGGCGTTCGCGGAGCGCGGCTTCCACGCCACGACGACCCGGGACATCGCGGGCCGCGCCGGCATGAGCCCGGCGGCGCTGTACATCCACTACAAGACCAAGGAAGAGCTGCTCTTCCAGATCAGCCGGGTCGGCCACGAGCGCTCGGTCGGCATCCTGAGCGAGGCGGCCGGCGGCGAGGGAACGGCCACAGTCCGGCTCACCGCCGCGGTGCGTTCCTTCGTGCGCTGGCACGCCGAACACCACACGACGGCGCGGGTCGTGCAGTACGAACTGACGGCGCTCAACGAGGAGCACTACGCGCAGATCGTCACCCTCCGGCGGCGCAGCGAGGAGATCCTGCGCGGCATCCTCGAAGAGGGGGACGCCGCGGGGGAGTTCGCGATCCCGGACATCCGGGGCACGTCGCTCGCGGTGATGTCGCTGTGCATCGACGTCGCCCGCTGGTTCAGCCCGCGGGGACAGCGCACACCGGACGAGATCGGCGCACTGTACGCCGATCTCGTCCTGCGCATGGTGGGCGCGGCGGCGGCCGGACCTACGGACTAGCCGCAGCGGGGCTCACCAGAAGTAGCGGCTCACCGACTCCGCGACGCACACCGGCTTGTCGCCGCCCTCGCGTTCGATGGTCACCTTCGCGGTGACCTGTACGGCGCCGCCGCCGACGTCCGAGACGTCCTGCAGCTCGGCGCGTGCCCGTACCCGCGAGCCGACCGGCACGGGGGAGGGGAAACGCACCTTGTTGGTGCCGTAGTTGACGCCCATCTTGACGCCCTCGACGCGCATGACCTGCGGCACGAGCGAGGGCAGCAGAGAGAGCGTCAGGTAGCCGTGCGCGATGGTCGTGCCGAACGGGCCGCTCTCGGCGCGCTCCGGATCGACATGGATCCACTGGTGGTCGCCTGTCGCGTCCGCGAACAGGTCGATGCGCTTCTGGTCGATCTCCAGCCAGTCGCTGACGCCCAACTCCTCGCCGACCGCCGCCGACAGTTCGTCCGTCGAGGTGAAGACCCGGGGCTCCGCCATCCGTACAACCTCCCGCGTGTGCGAAATACTAAGCGGTTGGTCAGCATTGTCGCGGAGCCCCGCCGGTGTCAACGCCCGTGCCGCGTCGGCCCCGTCACGTCTGCCGCGTCGGCCCCGTCACGTCGCACCGTTCCGCACCGGTCGGCGGGCCGGCGGTCACCACATGGACGGCTTGCGCGCGCTCCACGGGCGGGCCGCCTCCAGTTGCGCGGACAGCGCGATGAGCGGGGCATCCTCGCCGTACCGTCCCGCGAGCATCACGCCGACCGGCAGCCCGCCCTCCGTCCAGTGCAGCGGCAGCGACACGGCAGGCTGGCCCGTGGAGTTGTAGAGCGCGGTGAACGGGGTGAAGTGCGACAGCCCGGCGAACTCCGCCTGCGGGTCGCCGGGGTGGCGCAGTCCGCCCACCGGCGCGGGCAGCTGGGCGAGGGTCGGGGAGAGGATCATGTCGTAGCCGGTGCCCGGTGCCATCAGCGCGTCGGCGATGAGCTGTGCGGTGGCGCGCAGCGCGTACAGCGACTGGGCGAACTCCGGCCCCGGGACGTCCTTTCCGCGCTCCCGCAGATAGCGGCTCAGCGGCATCAGCAGTTCCTCACCGCCTTCCGGCACCGGCCGCATGGCGGCCATCACCGACCACACCTTCGTGAAGGCGCCCAGCAACTGGTCGTTCGCCGGGAGTTCGAGGTCCTCCACTTCGTGTCCCAGCCCGCGCAGCAGTTCCGCGGTCTCCAGGGACGCCGCCTCGCACTCGGGGTGCACTTCGACACCCGGTACGGCGGACCGGGTCAGCCGCGCGATACGCAGCCGTGCCGGGGCGCGCTCCGCATCCGCGTACGCCCGGAAGGTCTCGCCCTCGGGCAGCGACGGGGCGCCGTACGGGTCGCCGGGCATCTGGCGGGCCAGTACGTCCAGCAGGGTGGCCGTGTCCAGCACCGTGCGGCCCAGCGGTCCCGATGTGGACAGGCCGGTCACGTCGTGCAGGACGGGGCCCGAACTCACCCGGCCGCGGCTGGGCTTGATGCCGTACAGGCCGCAGACCGACGCGGGGATGCGGATCGAACCGCCGCCGTCGCTGGCCTGCGCCACGGGGGCGAGGCCGGCCGCGACGGCGGCGGCCGCTCCGCCGCTCGACCCTCCCGCCGAGCGGTCCGTGTCCCAGGGGGTGCGCGCGGGCGGGGCGACCTCGTTCTCGGTGTAACAGGGGAGGCCGAACTCGGGGGTGTTGGTCTTGCCCGGCATGGGACTGCCGCCGTCGCGGAGCAGCCGGACGATGTGGTCGTCGGTCTCGGGCACGTAGTCGGCGAAGGCCGCGGAGCCGAAGGTGCAGCGCACTCCCGCCACGTGGTTGAGGTCCTTCACGGGCACGGGAACGCCGTGCAGCGGCGGCAGTTCCCGGCCCTCGTGGCGCGCGGCGAGCGCCTCGTTCTCGGCCTCCGCCGCCTGCTTGCGGGCGAGTTCGGGTGTCACGGTGATGAACGCGCCCACTTGTGCGTCCAGCCGTTCGATGCGGTCCAGATAGTGCGCGGTCAGCTCGACGGGCGAGACTGTGCCCGCCCGTACCGCCTCCGCCTGCTCGGTCGCTGTCAGATCGTGCAGCTGGGCCATCGCCGTCAGTTCCCTCACGCTCACGCCGCACGCGTCCGATGTGACGCATGGGCTGGGCCGGTCGGTCGTACGGCGAATCCTCGCACCGGTCTCAGGGGGTGACCACGGTCTTGGCGTTCGCGCCGAACCGTGCCCCCTTCCGCAGCGCGAGACTTGAGTGGGCGTCCATCGCGGCGATCATGCGGCGGAGCACATCGGCCAGCCGCGGGGTCGGCGGAGCCGAGGGGTCACAGGGCAGCAGGGCTCGTCCGCCCCAGGTCAGACGGTGCCATTCGTCGAGTTCCGTCGGCTGTCTGATCCCGTCCCGCTTCTCCCGCCTGCGCCGGGTCCTGACCTCCGCCTCGTAGGCGAGCCAGACTGTGCGGGCCTCCTCCAGTTCGTCCAACGCCGTGACCAGCAGCACCGGATCGGGCTCCCTGTCGTCGGGGTCGATGCCGACGCCCGCGCACAGGTGGTGCCATGTCGCGCGGTGCCCGTACGGTGCGAAGCGTTCAAGACACTTGCGGAGCGCCTGACGGCGCTGGGACGCGTCCCGGCCCGGGTCGCGGACCTGCTGTGCGAGGGCTCTGAATCCGGCCAATCATCCCACCTCCGACGGAGAGGACCGACTCGTCGGGGATGTGACGTACGGGCTGCCGCATCGGATCCCGCCGAGCCATGATCTCTTTCGCGTGCGCGCCATTGCGCAAAGCCGCTCGGAACGGGCGGAGTACCCCCATATCGCGGCTCTACCCCTGAGGACGAAGGAGCGTCCGCCAGAATTCCCGCCGCGTGTAAGGCGGATGTAACGACGCTCATCCGGCAGCCCCGCAGGGCCTGTTGACATGATCACAGCCCGGACCTACGTTGAGCCGGAATTTCGCACCAGGTTCGGCATTTCGGACGCCCAGTCGCCCCGGAAGTCCGGTCATTTCGGACGCCCAGCCCCATCGGACGCTCAGCCGTGAGGTCTCCATGACGCAGCCGCACACCGTACCGGTCATCCGACTCCAGCCCTCCGACGACGTCGCCATCGCCACCACCGACATCGCACCCGGCAGCACGGCGGACCCGGGAGCCGGCGGACCGGTCGTACGGGACGCCGTCCCCCGCGGCCACAAGGTCGCACTGCGCGCGATCCGGGAAGGCGAACCGGTGCTGCGCTACGGGCAGATCATCGGATTCGCGGACCGTCCCATCGCCCCCGGGGAACACGTCCATCTGCACAATCTCGGCTACCGCGAATTCGAGAGGGAGTACAGCTTCGCCGCCGACGCGCGGACGGAACCCGTGCTCCCGGAGGCCGAACAGGCCACGTTCCAGGGCTATCTGCGCTCCGACGGCAAGGTCGGCACCCGCAACTATCTGGGCGTCCTCACCAGCGTCAACTGTTCGGCGACAGCGGCGAAACAGATCGCCGCGAAGATGCGGTACTCCGGAATCCTGGACGACTACCCGCACGTCGACGGAGTCGTCGCCCTCACCCACGGACAGGGCTGCGGCATGGCACCCGACGGCGAGGGCATCGAGGTGCTGCGGCGCGTGATGCGCGGCTACCTCACCCATCCGAACTTCGGCGGCTTCGTCGTCCTCGGGCTCGGCTGCGAGGACAACCAGATCAAGGAACTCACGGAAGGCGTCGGCGTACGGCCCGGACTGCCCGTCTTCGCGAGCACCATCCAGGAGATCGGCGGTACGCGGAAGACCGTGGCGGCGGGCGTCGAACGGCTCACGGAGATGCTCCCCGAGGCGGACCGCGCCCGGCGTACGACGCTGCCCGCGAGCCGCATCGTGCTCGGCACCAACTGCGGCGGCTCCGACTCCTACTCGGGCCTCACCGCCAACCCGGCGCTCGGCAACGCCGTCGACCGGCTCGTGCACCAGGGCGGCACAGGTGTCGTCGGCGAGACCCCCGAGATCTACGGCACCGAGCACATGCTGGCGCGCCGCGCCGCCACCGAGAAGGTCGGCAGGAAACTGCTCGAACGCATCGACTGGTGGCGGGAGTACACCGCGAAGAACGGCGGCTCCATGGACAACAACCCGTCGCCCGGCAACAAGGCCGGCGGGCTGACCACCATCCTGGAGAAGTCCCTGGGAGCGGTGGCCAAGGGCGGCACCACGACCCTCGCCGACGTGGTCGACTACGCCGCGCCCGTGACCACACCGGGCTTCGTCTTCATGGACACCCCCGGCTACGACCCCGTGTCCGTGACCGGGATCGTCGCCGGGGGCGCCAACGTCGTCTGCTTCACCACGGGCCGCGGCTCGGCCTTCGGCTGCGCGCCGGTGCCCAGCCTCAAACTGGCCACCAACACACCGCTGTACGAGCACATGAGCGACGACATGGACATCAACGCCGGCGGCATCGCGGACGGCACCACGACGGTCGAGGACCTCGGTGCGGAGATCCTCGACCGGGTGCTGGCGGTGGCGTCGGGCGAGCCCACCAAGAGCGAGTCGATGGAGTACGGGGAGGAGGAGTTCGTCCCCTGGCACATCGGCACGGTGATGTAGGGCACGCCCGTACGCCGGGCCGCGGCCGTCAGCCGGCCGTCAGCCCTCCGTGGTCGCCAGGCGGAGCTGCTTCTTGTCCGGCTTGCCCGCGTCGGTGAGCGGCAGCTCGTCCAGGAACGCGATGCGGGCCGGCCGGTACATGGCGCCGCGCTCCTCCAGCACCATGGCGCGGAGGTCCTCGGCGGTGGTGTCCGCGTCCGGCGCGAGCACCACCGCGGCGTGCACCTGCTCCATGTTGTCCTCGTCGCGGACGCCGAAGACGGCGCTCTGCAGCACCTGCGGATGGGAGTTGAGGACGTCCTCGAGCTCGGTCGTGTACACGTGACCGCCCACCACGACGATCATGTCCTTGATGCGGTCGACGACCGTGAGGTAGCCCTCGTCGTCGAGGTGGCCGATGTCGCCGGTGTGCAGCCAGCCGTCCCGCAGCACCTCGGCGGTCAGCTCGGGCTGCTTCCAGTAGCCCTGCATGACGTGCGCGGAGCGCACGCATATCTCGCCGAGCTCGCCGTTCGGCACGGTGGAGCCGTCCTCGGCGCGGACCTCGACCTCGACGCCGTCCAGGATCTTGCCGGCGGAGCGCAGCAGTTCGGGACGCTCGGGGTCGTGGTCCTCGGCGGGCAGGATGCTGATGCCGCCCGACTCGTTCTGCCCGTACCCCTGGGCCAGTACGGGGCCGAGGCGGCGTACGGCGTCGGCGATCCGGGCGGGGGAGGACTGGCAGCCGCCGTAGATGACGCGGTGCAGGCTGGAGGTGTCGGTGGACGCCGAGTCCGGGTGGTCCATCAGCTGGTACAGCAGCGGCGGCAGCAGGAACATCAGCGTGATGCGCTCGCGCTCGATCGCCGCGAGCACCTCGGCCGGGTCGAAGTCGTCCAGCAGGACGACGGTGCCGCCGGACTCCAGCACGGTGTCGGCCATGTAGCCGGCCGCGTGCGCGAGGGTCGTGCAGACCAGCTGCCGCGGCGTCGTGTCGCCGTCGGCGCGGAACTGCCGGGCCTCGTACATGTCGTGCACGGCCTGGAAGGTGCTGACGATGCCCTTCGGGTGGCCGGTGGTGCCGCCGGTGTGCCGGATGGTGCACACGTCCTCGGGGCGTGCCGGGCTCTCGAACGGTTCGGCGGACTCCTGCGCCGCCAGCTCCAGCAGGTCCTCGCCCTGCTTCGCCGGGCCGAGCACGAGCACGTTGCCCACGGGTGCCGACTCGGTGATCTCCGCGGCGCGTTCGGCGGAGCGCGGGTCGACGACGAGCGCGGCGGTCTCCACGTCGCGGACGATGGCGGCCTGCACGTCGGCGGACAGCTTGTTGTAGAGGTGGTTGACGCGGCAGCCGAGGATGTTGGCCGCGTAGCGCGCGGCGACGGTCTCCGGCAGGTTCCCGCTCAGCAGCGTGACGGTCTGCCCCCGCTCGATGCCCTGTGCCCGCATGGCCCGCGCCATCCTGTACACGAGGTCGTGGAACTCGCCGGCGGTGACGCGGTGGCTGCCGTGCACCAGGACCTCCCGGTCGGGGATGTCCCGCAGTGCGCCGAGGTTCTTCTCGACATGACTGCTGAAGTGCGGTGCGGCGACGGGCATCTGTGTTCCTCCTGTGCCGGCGCGCGCGTCCTCGCACGCCGGCGGGGTGTTCATGAAAGTGGTCGAGTACGGGGTGGGCGGCACCGTGCCGGAGCACCCCGCAAAAAGGTTGCCTGAGCCAACCACCTACGAGATTAGATCTTGGTTCCCGGTGACACCAACTCGGCATGGCAGGGCCGGTGATGAGCGGAAAGCCCGTCATGCGGGGGCTGCGGGGTCGTCGCTGCCGCGAGGTTTGCCGAGCGGGTGCGCGCTCTTTGCCGGACCCTTGCCGAGTGTTTGCCGCGTATGGCGTGACACCGCCGGGCGGTGGCCGGATCCGTACGGGGAGGAGGCCCGCAAGGAGGGGAGAGCCCTGGGGCGGGGGAGCGGCCGAGTTGGGTTCCGGCTCTTCCCCCGTGACATACCGACTGGTTAGTCTGCCGCTCGCGGGGGCCGCACATGCGAAGGCGCACGTGCTGCGTTTCCCCGGGGGCGACCCCGGACCCCGGCCGGAGATGCGGGCCGGCCGGGCGGCAGGAAACGGCAACACCAGGACAACCTGCGTGAAAGAGGAGCCGGTATGGAGTCGTTGCGCGACAGCGGAGTGGTCGTCACCGGGGGCGGAGGCGGCATCGGCGCCGCGCTGGCCCGGCGGTTCGCCGCGGCGGGGGCCAGAGTCGTCGTCAACGACCTGGACGCGGACAAGGCGAAGGCCGTCGCCGGCGAGATCGGCGGGATCGCCGTACCGGGCGACGCCTCCACCGTCGTACCGGCCGCCCGCGAGGCGCTCGGCGGCACGCCCATCGACACGTTCTGTGCCAACGCCGGACTGTCCGTGGGCGGCGGCCCCGAGGCCCCGGACGAGGTGTGGGAGACGGCGTGGGACGTGCACGTCATGGCCCATGTCCGCGCGGCGCGCGAGCTGTTGCCCGAGTGGCTGGAGCGCGGGCACGGCCGGTTCGTCGGCACCGCCTCGGCCGCCGGACTGCTGACGATGGTCGGCGCCGCGCCGTACAGCGTGACCAAGCACGCCGCCGTGTCCTTCGCCGAATGGCTGTCGGTGACCTACCGGCACCGCGGCATCGACGTACACGCCATCTGCCCGCAGGGCGTCCGTACGGACATCCTCGACGGGTCGGGCGCGGCCGGTGAACTGGTGCTCCTCCCGGGCGCCATCGAGGCCTCCGACGTCGCCGACGCACTGTTCGACGCCATGGACGAGGGCCGCTTCATGGTCCTCCCGAGCGAGGGCACCGACAGCATGTACGCGGGCCGCGCCGCCGACACGGACAAATGGCTGGGCGGCATGAACCGGCTGCAGCAGAAGCTGGAGGCACGGCTCGGGGAGAGCGCCCCGCAGACCGCGGGCGAGGAGGGGGCCAGGTGACCACGTACGAGGACAAGCCCTGGCTCGCTCAGCTCAGCGAGGCCCAACGGGCCCCCGTGCAGCCGCCCGAGACGCTGCTGCACGCGTTCCGCACCGCCGTCGAGAGGACGCCCGACCGCACCTTCCTCGCGTACTTCGACGGGCGGCTCAGCTACACGGAGACCGACAGTCTGACCGACGGCATCGCCGCCCATCTGGCCGCCAACGGGCTGGAGCACGGCGGCAGATGTGCGCTCATCCTGCAGAACAGTCCGCACTTCGTCCTCGCACTGCTGGGCATCTACAAGGCGGGCGGCATCGCCGTCCCCGTCAACCCGATGTACAAGCAGCGGGAGGTCGCGCACGTCCTGCACGACGCCGAGGTGTCCGCGCTGGTGTGCTCGGACCGCGCGTGGGAGGCGTACCTGCGCGCGACCGCGGCGGACTCGCCCGTCCGTACGGTGCTCACCGCATGCGAACTCGACCTGCAGACCCGCGACGACACTCGTGTGCTCGACTTCGAACGGGCCGCGCCCGCCGACGACGCGCACGACCTGCTCGCCGTCGCCCGCAGCGGCAGTCCGGCACCCGGGGGCCGCCCGCTCACCAGCGGCGACACGGCGCTGGTCAGCTACACCTCCGGCACCAGCGGCGCCCCCAAGGGCGCGATGAACACGCACGCCAACCTGATGTACAACGCGGAACGGCAGCGCACCGGCGGACGGCTGCACGAGGGCTCGTGCGTGTTCGCGCTCGCGCCGCTGTTCCACATCACCGGCATGGTCGCCCAGTTGGCCGGAACGGTGGCCAACAGGGGCACCCTGGCCCTCGCGTACCGCTTCGAGGCGGGCGTCGTCCTGGACGCCTTCCTGGAGCACAAGCCGGCGTTCACCGTCGGCCCGTCGACCGCGTACATGGCGCTCGCCGCCCATCCGGCCGTCACCCGCGAGCACTTCGCGTCCTTCGAGTTCGTGTCCTCGGGCGGGGCGCCGCTGCCGCCCGCGCTGGTCGAGAAGTTCCGGGCGGCGTACGGCCTCTATCTGCGCAACGGGTATGGGCTCACCGAGTGCACCGCGCCCTGCGCCTCCGTACCCCCGGAGAAGGAGGCACCCGTCGACCCCGCCTCGGGCACCCTCGCCGTCGGCGTGCCGGGACCCGACACCGTCGTGCGCATCCTCGACGACGAGGGGCAGCCGGTGCCGTTCGGCGAGCTCGGCGAGATCGCCGTACGCGGCCCGCAGGTAGTGCCCGGCTACTGGCGGCGCCCCGAGGAGTCGGCCGCGGCCCTGCCGGACGGTGAACTGCGCACCGGCGACATCGGGTTCATGGACCTGGACGGCTGGCTGTACGTCGTGGACCGCAAGAAGGACATGATCAACGCGTCCGGGTTCAAGGTGTGGCCGCGCGAGGTGGAGGACGTCCTCTATCTGCACCCGGCGGTCCACGAGGCGGCCGTCGTCGGCGAGATGGACAGCTACCGGGGCGAGACGGTCAAGGCGTACGTCAGCCTGCGGCCCGGCGAGGAGACCGGGGAGCAGGAGCTGATCGCGCACTGCAAGGAGCAGCTCGCCGCGTACAAGTACCCGCGGTCGGTGGAGATCCTGCCGGAGCTGCCCAAGACGACCAGTGGGAAGATCCTGCGGCGGGAACTGCGTTCACAGCCCCGCCACCCCGCATAGGACGAACGCCGCAGGAGCGGACGAGAGAGGCAGGTGACGGCCATGGCCACGGCCAGGGCAGCGGACAAGGGCAGCGGTGCCGGCCCGTCCGGCAAGGGAGCTGCGCCTGTTCCGCAGCGGCTGATGGAGGCCGCCACCCGCCTCTTCGCCGAGCGCGGCTACGACCGCACCTCCGTACAGGAGATCGTCGAGGCGGCGGGCGTCACCAAGGGCGCCCTCTACCACTACTTCGGCTCGAAGGACGATCTGCTGCACGAGATCTACGGCCGGCTGCTGCGGCTCCAGCAGCAGCGCCTCGACTCGATCGCGGCGTCGCAGAAGCCGGTGCAGGAGCGGCTGCGGGACGCCGCGGCCGACGTCGTCGTCACCACCATCGAGAACCTCGACGACGCCTCGATCTTCTTCCGGTCCATGCACCAGCTCAGCCCCGAGAAGCAGAAGCAGGTGCGCGCCGAGCGGCGCCGCTACCACGAGGGCTTCCGGGCACTCATCGAAGAGGGCCAGAAGGACGGGGTGTTCACCACGGACACCCCCGCCGACCTGGTGGTGGACTACCACTTCGGCTCCGTCCACCACCTCAGCAGCTGGTACCGCCCGGACGGCCGGCTCGCGCCTGACGAGGTCGCCGGCCACCTCGCGGACCTGCTGCTGCGGGCGCTGCGCCCGTAGCGCCCGCTCGCACACGTACGGACGAGACTCAAGGGAGCCCCCAGTGAAGGCATGGCGCGTCCATTCGAACGGTGAGCCGCGTGACGTGATGCGGCTCGAGGAGACGCCGGAGCCGCCGTCCCCCGGGGAGGGCGAACTGCTCGTGCGGGTGCGGGCGGCGAACGTGAACTTCCCCGACGCGCTGATGTGCCGGGGCGAGTACCAGGTGCGCCCCGACTTCCCGTTCACGCCGGGTGTCGAACTGTGCGGCGACATCCTGGCGGCCGGCCCCGGTACGGACGGGGCGCCCGCCGTGGGGGAGCGGGTCATCGCCCAGCCGGTGCTGCCGTCCGGCGGGTTCGCCGAACAGGCCGTCGTGAGCGCCGCCAGTGTGCGCCCCGCGCCCGCGGCGCTGGACGACGCGCAGGCCGCGGCGCTGCACATCGGCTATCAGACCGGCTGGTTCGGCCTGCACCGCAGGGCCGCGCTGCAGCCCGGCGAGACGCTGCTCGTGCACGCGGCGGCCGGCGGAGTGGGCAGCGCCGCCGTGCAGTTGGGCAAGGCGGCCGGCGCACGTGTCATCGGTGTCGTCGGCGGCGCGGCGAAGGCGGAGACCGCGCGGGAACTCGGCTGCGACCTCGTGGTCGACCGCCGCGAACAGGACGTCATCGCCACGGTCAAGGAGGCCACGGGCAAGGCCGGCGTGGACGTCGTCTACGACCCGGTCGGCGGCGAGGCGTTCAAGCAGTCCACGAAGGTCATCGCCTTCGAGGGCCGCATCGTGGTCGTCGGCTTCGCCAGCGGCGTCATCCCGGCGGCAGCCCTCAACCACGCGCTGGTGAAGAACTATTCGGTCCTCGGCCTGCACTGGGGCCTCTACAACGCGAAGGACCCGGCCGCCATCACCGCCTGCCACGAGGAGCTGACCAAGCTGGCCTCGGACGGCGCCGTACGGCCGCTGGTGAGCGAGCGCGTACCCATGACGGACGCGGCGGACGCCGTGCAGCGCGTCTTCGACGGCGTCACCACGGGACGCGTGGTCGTCACCCCCTGATCCCGCTGCTCGTACTGCCGCACCCCGCGCCCGGATCCGGGCGCGGGGTGCGGCAGTTCAGGAGCCTTCAGCGCGTCACGCGTACTGCTTCAGCTCGCGGCGGGCCAGGGAGCGCTGGTGCACCTCGTCCGGACCGTCGGCCAGCTGCAGCGTACGGGCCGCCGCCCACAGGTGGGCCAGCGGGAAGTCCTGGCTTACGCCGCCGGCGCCGTGCAGCTGCACGGCCTTGTCGAGAATGCCGACCACCGCGCGCGGAGTCGCGATCTTGATGGACTGGATCTCGGTGTGCGCACCGCGGTTGCCGACCGTGTCCATCAGCCAGGCGGTCTTCAGGACCAGCAGCCGCAGCTGCTCGACCTCCACCCGCGCGTCCGCGATCCACTCCTGCACCACGCCCTGCGCGGCCAGCGGCTTGCCGAAGGCCGTACGGCCCTGCGCGCGGCGGCACATGAGCTCGATGGCGCGCTCCGCCATGCCGATCAGCCGCATGCAGTGGTGGATACGGCCCGGGCCGAGCCGCGCCTGCGCGATGGCGAAGCCGCCGCCCTCCTCGCCGACGAGGTTCGCCGCGGGCACCCGCACGTTGTCGAACAGCACCTCGGCGTGACCGCCGTGGTAGTGGTCCTCGTAGCCGTACACCTGCATGGCGCGCCGCACTTCGAGGCCCGGGGTGTCGCGCGGGACGAGCACCATCGACTGCTGGCGGCGCTGGTCCTCGCCGTCCGGGTCGGTCTTGCCCATCACGATGAAGATCTTGCAGTCGGGGTGCATGGCCCCGGAGATGAACCACTTGCGGCCGTTGATGACATAGTCATCGCCCTCGCGCCGGATGCGGGTCTCGATGTTCGTCGCGTCCGAGGAGGCGACCTCCGGCTCCGTCATCGCGAACGCCGAACGGATCTCCCCCGCGAGCAGCGGGTCCAGCCACTTCCGCCGCTGCTCCGCGTTGGCGAACTGCGTGAGGAGCTCCATGTTGCCGGTGTCCGGGGCCGCGCAGTTCAGCGCCGTGGGCGCCAACTGGGGGCTGCGGCCGAGGATTTCGCACAGCGGCGCGTACTGCAGATTGGTCAGCCCCGCGCCGTACGTGTTGTCCGGCAGGAAGAGGTTCCACAGGCCCTGCCGGCGCGCCGTCTCCTTGAGCTCCTCCTGGACGGGCACGGTCTCCCAGGGGTTCGTCAGCGCCGCACGCTGCTCCTCGGCCACCGCCTCCGCCGGGTAGACGTGCTTGTCCATGAAGGCCAGCAGCTGCTCGCGGAGCTCTTCCGTGCGGGCGTCGAATGCGAAGTCCATGTGGCCGTCAGCCCTTCCGCAGAGTGGTGAGTCCGTTGTCGATGAAGACCGGAACGAGATCGCCGATCCGGTCGAAGCCCGGTCCGACCGTTTGGCCGAGCGTGTAGCGGTAGTGGATGCCCTCCAGGATCACGGCGAGCTTGAAGTAGGCGAACGCCGTGTACCAGTTGATGCGGGACACGTCGCGGCCCGACAGCTCGGCGTACCGCGCGACCAGTTCGGCGGCGTCCGGATGGCCGGGCGCGCCGGAGGTGGTGCTGACAGGCGAGTCGGGTACGTGCTGCCGCTCGCTGTACATCACCAGCAGACCCAGGTCGGTCAGCGGGTCGCCCAGGGTGGACATCTCCCAGTCGAGCACCGCGGCGATCCGGTCGTCGGAGTCGGCGAGCACGTTGTCCAGGCGGAAGTCGCCGTGCACGATGGCCGGTTCGGGCGACTCGGGCAGCTCGCGCCCCAGAGCCTCGTGCAGTTCGTCCACGCGCGGCAGATCCCTGTTGCGCGACGCGTCCAACTGCTTGCCCCAGCGCCGCAGCTGACGCTCCAGGAAGCCCTCCGGACGGCCGAAGTCGGACAGTCCGACCTTCGCCGGGTCGACGGCGTGCAGCGCGACCAGCGTGTCGGGCAGCGCGAGGACGAGCTGCCGGGTGCGCTCGGGGCCGAGCGGCTCCAGCTCGTCGGCGGTGCGGTACGGAGTGCCGTCCACGTGCTCCATGACGTAGAACGGTGCCCCGATGACGTCCGTGTCCTCGCACAGCAGCAGCGTCTCCGGCACCGGTACGTCGGTGCCGTGCAGGGCGCTGATCACCCGGAACTCGCGCGTCATGTCGTGCGCCGTGGCGAGCACATGGCCGAGCGGGGGCCTGCGCAGCACCCAGCGGGACGTGCCGTCGGTGACCCGGTACGTCAGATTGGACCGTCCGCCCTGCACCACCTCGGCGCGCAGCGGTCCCTGGGCGAGGCCGGGCCGCTCGCGCTCCAGAAACTCGCCGAACCGGGCCAGGTCGAGACCCGGCGGATTCTCCTCACTCATCGTGCGCGCTCCTCAGGTGGGGGAGGTGGACGTGGCAACCGGTTCGATCATGCCGACTAGTCGGTATGGAGTCCAGAGGTTGTGCACGAGTCACGACGAGACAGAGCCCACAACGGTCGCGGCGCCCCGTTCGTACGGGGCTCCGTGAGTCTCGTACCGGAGAACGCGCGGACCGGTGCGGATCAGCCGGGCAGGACCTCCACGGCGCGTTCCGTGACCTCGTCCGGAGTGCCGTCGACGGACACCGCGCGGCCCGGCTCGTCGCTCTCCAGCGGTTCGAGCGTGTCCAGTTGGGAACGCAGCAGCGCACTCGGCATGAAGTGCCCCTTGCGCCCCGCCATGCGCTCCGCCAGCAGGGACTCCGGGCCGTCGAGATGGACGAAGAACACACCGTCGGACGCCTCGCGCAGCCGGTCACGGTAACGGCGCCGGAGCGCCGAGCAGCTGACCACTCCGCCGCCCGAACCGGCGCGCCCGGCAAGCCAGTCGGCGATCGCGTCCAGCCAGGGCCTGCGGTCCTCGTCGGTCAGCGGCGTACCGGCGGACATCTTCCGCACGTTGGCCGCCGGATGGAAGTCGTCGGCGTCCGCGTACGGTACGCCGAGCCGCTCCGCGAGCGCGGTCCCGACGGTGGACTTGCCCGAGCCGGACACGCCCATCACCACGACCAGCGGCTCCCGTTGTCCGTCTACCACAGCATCACCGCTCCCACGATCGTCATCGCCAGCGTACAGAGCACCGCCCCCTGTACCAGCCTGCCCGGCATCTCATGCGGGCGGGCCGCGGCCATGTTCGCGATGCGGCGGTGCGCCACGGCGAGGAAACCCAGCCACGCGACCAGACCCAGTACGGCCGCGACGCCCCCGGCCGTACTGCCGTCGGTCAGCGCCTTGCGCACGGTCAGACCGACGCACACGGCGAACGACAGTGTGGTGCGCCGCCACGCGAGACGGGTGCGCTCGGGCTGCGCGCCGGGGTCGCGCGGGGACCGTTCGGTGTCCGCCCCGGCCGTGCTCACGCGCCGGCCCAGCCCAGCACCACGGCGACGGCGACGATCACGGAGGCGAGGGCCGTGGCGAGCGCCAGCCACACGGGGAAGCGCGAGACGGGCAGATCCTCCTTGCGGCGCATCGCACGCTCGCAGCGCGCCCAGTGGTTGATCGCGCGCACCGCGCACGCGACGGCACCGGCCAGCAGCAGGACGGCGACGGTCGTCCGGAAGCCCCAGCGCAGGTGCGTGAGGAACTGGTCCACCGCGATACCGCCCGCCACCAGGGCCAGAGCGGTGCGCACCCACGCGAGGAAGGTGCGCTCGTTGGCGAGGGAGAACCGGTAGTCGGGGGTGCTTCCCTCGTCCCGGATACGCTCCGGACGGAACCACAGCCGCAGCGTCGCGACCACTCTTTCGAACATGCCCCGACCCTATGCGGGGTCGCTGCGCGCTGTGCGGAGGGCCACGGTCCGGTGGGGGCCACCGGATCCGGGGCGGCGCCCCTACGGGACGCCTCCTGCGCGGCGCGCCTCGCGGGACGCGCCTCTGCCGCGCGAAAACCCGTCCCATTCGCCCCAGCGGGAAGGGGGTTCGGCGCGACCGGCCGGAGGTGTGGCCGCGTCCCGCCGATTCCGCCGGAGCGTACTGCCGCGGGGGAGTCCCGCTGCGGCGGAGTGGGGTGCGACCCCTTTTCCCGTCGCGGCGGGAGGAGACCGCACCTTCTTTCCGCCGCAGCGGGAAGGGTGTTCGGCGGGGCCGGTCGGCGGTGGGTGGGCGCGGGTCGCGTTCAGACCGCCGGAGCGTGCCGCTGTGGGCGCGTTCCGCTGCGGCGGGACAGGGGGTCGGGGCGTCACCGGCCGGAGGGCGGGCACGCGTTGAGGCGGTGGTGGCATTCCAGGCCGTCGGGGACGACGTTCCACTCCGGGAGCCGGCGCTCCAGTTCGGACTCCTCCAGGAAGTCCCACCACGCGACCTCCTCCGGCTGCGGCCGCACCGGAAGCGCGCACTCCACCTCGTACACGCGGATGAACCAGCTGTGTTCCGGAGTGTCGAAGAGGAACGTGAACCGCGCCTGCGGCATCGGCAGCCCGCTGACACCCAGCTCCTCCTCCGCCTCGCGCAACGCCGCCTCGTCGTAGCTCTCGCCCGCGCCGACGACGCCGCCCACGACCACGTCGTACATCGACGGGAAAACGATCTTGTTGGGGGTGCGCCGGTGCACGAAGATGCGGCCCTGCGGATCGCGCACCCGCACGGACGCGCAGCGGTGCCGCAGCCGGCGTTCCATCACCTCCCCGCGCCGGGCCACTCCCGTCACCCGGTCGTCCCGGTCCACGATGTCCAACAGCTCGTCAGCCGAACGCGCCTGCTCCGTCATGCGCCCATCCCACCATCCGCGCCCCGTCGCACGATCCGCGCCGGGGGTGCCGCGGCCGCGGGGCCAACGGTTACTCTCCCGTAAACCAGGTGCTGCCGTACGGACGGGTCAGGTGGAGGACATGGCGTACGACGCCGATGTGATCGTGATCGGGGCGGGGCTCGCGGGACTGGCCGCCACCGCCGAACTCGCCGAGGCCGGACGGAAGGTGATCCTGCTCGACCAGGAGCCCGGGCAGTCGCTGGGCGGCCAGGCGCACTGGTCCTTCGGCGGTCTGTTCCTCGTCGACTCGCCCGAGCAGCGCCGCCTGCGCGTCCGCGACAGCCGCGAACTGGCCTGGCAGGACTGGCTGGGCACCGCCGCGTTCGACCGCCAGGAGGACTACTGGCCGCGCCGCTGGGCGGAGGCGTACGTGGACTTCGCGGCGGGGGAGAAGCGGTCGTGGCTGCGGCAGCAGGGACTGCAGCTGTTCCCCGTCGTCGGCTGGGCCGAGCGCGGCGGCTACGACGCGACGGGGCACGGCAATTCGGTGCCCCGCTTCCACATCACCTGGGGTACGGGCCCCGGCGTCGTCGCCCCCTTCGAGCGCCGGGTACGGGCCGGCGTCGCACGCGGACGTGTCGAACTGCGCTTCCGGCACCGGGTCACCGGCCTCTCGCGGAGCGCGGGCAGCGTCGACACGGTGACCGGTGAGGTGCTGGAGCCGAGCAGCGCCGCGCGCGGTACGGCCAGCGGGCGCGAAGTCGCGGGCGCCTTCGAACTGCGCGCACAGGCCGTCATCGTGACGTCCGGCGGGATCGGCGGCAACCACGACCTGGTACGCGCCAACTGGCCCGAACGGCTGGGCACTCCGCCCCGGCGGATGCTGTCCGGCGTACCGGAACACGTGGACGGACTGATGCTCGGCATCACCGAACGGGCCGGCGGGAGCATCGTCAACCGCGACCGCATGTGGCACTACACCGAGGGCATCGAGAACTGGAACCCGATCTGGGCGCGGCACGGCATCCGCATCCTGCCCGGACCGTCCTCCCTGTGGCTGGACGCCACGGGGCGGCGGCTTCCCGTGCCGCTGTTCCCCGGCTTCGACACGCTCGGGACGCTGGACCACATCATGAAGTCCGGCCACGACCACACGTGGTTCGTGCTCAGCCAGAAGATCATCGAGAAGGAGTTCACCCTCTCCGGGTCCGAACAGAACCCGGACCTCACGGGCAAGGACATCCGTCAGGTGCTGGGCCGGGCGCGGGGCGGCGCACCGGGGCCCGTGCAGGCGTTCATGGACCACGGCGCGGACTTCGTCATCGAGCGCGACCTGTCCGCGCTCGTGCGCCGCATGAACGAGCTGACCGGCGACAAGCTCCTCGACGAGGACCAGGTGCGCCGCGAAATCACCGCCAGGGACCGGGAGATGACGAACAAGTTCACCAAGGACTCCCAGGTGACGGCGATCCACGGGGCACGCAAGTACCTCGGTGACAAGCTCATCCGCGTCGCCGCTCCGCACCGGCTGCTGGACCCGAAGGCGGGCCCGCTCATCGCCGTACGGCTGAACATCCTCACCCGCAAGTCCCTCGGCGGGCTGGAGACCGACCTGTCGTCGCGCGTGCTGGAACAGGGCGACGAGGCGTCCGCGGACTCCGGTACGGGCCGGGGCAGCCCCGTGCCCGGCCTGTACGCGGCGGGCGAGGCGGCCGGGTTCGGCGGCGGCGGCGTGCACGGCTACCGCTCGCTGGAGGGCACCTTCCTGGGCGGCTGCATCTTCTCCGGCCGCGCGGCGGGCCGCGCCGCGGCCCAGGCGGTCTCCTGACCCGCGCCCCGCAGGAGCCTGTCCCGTACGGGAAGCGGTCGCACGGGCCCGTTCCCGCACGCCCGCGCGCTGATCGTAGACAGCCCCGCGGCCTCCGGCAGGGCCGCGCGGGAGGTGTGCGCGGACCGTAAAGGGTCCGAAACGCCGGGGAAACAGGGCGACTTGAAGCTGTGTCGAGTCCACGCCAAGGAGACTCCATGCACAGAGCCGCCCACGGGGATCCCCCGCACGACGCCCTCCCCGGCGCACCCGCGCGCGGGTGCCCCGGTACCGTGCGGACCGCGGTCTGCGCGGCCCTCGCCGCCGCGCTGGCCGTCACGCTCGGCGGCTGCGGCGCCCGTACCGGGGAGGGCGGAGGCGGCGAGCCGCAGCGCACCGCCGCGCGCCCTGCGCAACTCGCCGTCTCGGACGACGAGGTGAAGGTCGGCATGCTCAACTCGCTGTCCGGCACGATGGCGATCAGCGAGGTGACCGTACGGGACGCCCTGCGGCTCGCCGTCGACGAGATCAACGCGGACGGCGGGGTGCTGGGGCGCAAGGTCGTGCCGGTGAGCGAGGACGGGGCCTCCGACTGGCCGACGTTCGCGGAGAAGGCGCAGAAGCTGACCAGCCGGGACCGGGTCGCGGCGACGTTCGGCTGCTGGACGTCCGCCAGTCGCAAGGCCGTCAAACCGGTCTTCGAACGCAACAAGTCGCTGCTGTTCTACCCGGTGCAGTACGAGGGGATGGAGCAGTCCCCGTACATCTTCTACTCCGGCGCCACGACCAACCAGCAGATCGTCCCGGCGCTGGACTACTTGCGGCAGCAGGGCAAGAAGACGCTCTATCTGGTCGGCAGCGACTACGTCTTCCCGCGCACCGCAAACAAGATCATCCGTGCGTACGCGGCGAGCCACGGCATGAAGGTCGTCGGTGAGGACTACGCGCCGCTGGGCTCCACGGAGTTCAGCACGATCGCCAACAAGGTGAAGGCCGCCAAGGCCGACGCGGTCTTCAACACCCTGAACGGCGACAGCAATGTGGCCTTCTTCAAAGAGTACAAATCGGCGCAGCTGACGCCGCGGAAGATGCCCGTTGTCTCCGTCTCGCTCGCCGAGGAGGAGGTCAAGGGCATCGGACCGCAGTACCTGAAGGACCAGTTGACCTCCTGGAACTACTACCAGACGACACCCGGCCACAAGAACGCCCGCTTCGTGCAGGCGTACAAGAAGCGCTACGGCAGCGGCAAGCCCACCTCCGACCCCATGGAGGCCGCCTACACCTCCGTGCACCTGTGGAAGGCCATGGTCGAGAAGGCCGGCAGCTTCGACCCGGAGAAGGTGCGCCGCGCCGCGGACGGAGTGGAGTACGACGCGCCGGAGGGGCGCGTACGGGTCGACGGGCGGACCCAGCACCTCCACAAGACGGCGCGCATCGGCCGGATCGGCGGCGACGGACTCATCCGCGAGGTGTGGCGCTCGGAGAAGGCCATCCGCCCCGATCCCTTCCTCAAGCGCGACGCCTGGGCCGCCGGCCTCTCCTGAGCCGCGGACCGTCCCGTCGTACCCGGTCCTCGAACTGCCCCGCACCGCCGCGCTGTTCGGGCCTCCCCACCCCCGACTCCGGAGCCGCTCCGTGACCCTGTTGCTCACCCAGTCCTTCACCGGCATCAGCATCGGCGCCGTCCTGCTGCTGATCGCCCTCGGCCTCAGCCTGACCTTCGGTCAGATGGGCGTCATCAACATGGCGCACGGCGAGTTCATCATGGCGGGCGCCTACACGGCGTACGTCCTCCAGCAGGCCATGGGCGGTGCAGGACTGCCGCTGCTGCTCGCCCTGCCCGTCGCCTTCGTGGTGGCCGGGTCGATGGGCGCGCTGCTCGAACTGCTGCTGATCCGCCGGCTGTACGCACGCCCCCTCGACACGCTGCTCGTCACCTGGGGCGTGTCCCTCCTGCTGCAACAGCTCGCACGGGACGTCTTCGGCGCCCCCAACGTGCAGACCACGGCGCCCGAATGGTTCACGGGAGCCACCACCGTCAGCGGCGATCTGACGCTGCCCAACAGCAGGCTGTTCATCCTCGGCCTCGCGCTCGCCGCCCTCGCGGCCCTCACGCTGACACTGCGCCACACGTCGCTGGGACGCCGGATCCGCGCCGTCGTACAGCACCGCGATCTGGCCGAGGCGTCCGGCATTCCGACCGCCCGCGTGGACCGTACGACCTTCTTCATCGGGTCGGGACTGGCCGGTGTGGCCGGTGTCGCGCTGACGCTGGTCGGCCCCATCGGACCCGCCATGGGCACCAACATCATCATCGACGCCTTCCTCGTCGTGGTCGTCGGCGGGCTGGGACAGCTCAAGGGCAGCGTGATCACGGCCTTCGTCCTCGGCCTCCTCCAGGCGGTGTTCGAGTACACGACCACGGTCAGCATCGCCAAGGTGTGCGTGCTCGTGGCCGTCGTCGCCTTCCTCCAGTGGCGGCCCCAGGGGCTGACCACCCTGCGCACCCGGAGCCTCGCATGACCTCTGACCTGTTGCACCGACTGCGGCGCCACCGTGCACTGTTGGGATTCGCCCTGGGCGCCGTCGTGCTGTTCGTCCTCGCGCCCCTCGTACTGTCCGGCTTCCGCCTCGGACTGCTCGCCAAGTACCTCTGCGTCGCCATGGTCGCGCTCGGCATCAGCCTCGCCTGGGGCCGCGGCGGGATGCTCACCCTCGGCCAGGGCCTCTTCTTCGGCCTCGGCGGCTACGCCATGGCCATGCATCTGAAGCTCGCCGACGCGGGCCCCGGCAATCTGCCGGACTTCATGCGGCTGTACGGCAGCGGCACCGAACTCCCGTGGTGGTGGGAGCCGTTCCGCAGTCCCGTCTTCGCCGTCGCCGCCGTACTGGTGCTGCCGATGGCCGTCGCCGCGGCCGTCGGGGCGCTCGTCTTCCGGCGCCGGGTGCGCGGCGCGTACTTCGCCATCCTCAGTCAGGCGCTCACCGCCGCGTTCGCCCTGTGGCTGGTCGGCCAGCAGCTGTCCACCGGCGGCACCAACGGGCTCACCGACATCCGGGGCTTCTTCGGCTACGACCTGAACGACCCCGCCAACCAGCGCGCCGTGTACCTCCTCACCGCCGGGGTGCTGCTGGCCCTGATGGTGCTCGTACGGCAGCTGTTCCGCTCCCGCTACGGCGAACTGCTCGTCGCCGTCCGGGACTCCGAGGAGCGGGTCCGCTTCCTCGGCTACGACCCGGCGAACGTGAAGCTCGCCGCGTACGTCGCGGCCGCCGGGACGGCCGGCCTGGCGGGAGCGCTGTTCGTGCCCGCCGTCGGCATCATCTCGCCCGCGCTGATCGGCATCGTGCCGTCCATCGAGTTCGTCATCGGGGCGGCGATCGGCGGCCGGGCCAGCATGCTCGGCGCGGTCCTCGGCGCGGTCGCGGTGGCGTGGGCGAAGAGCGCGCTGTCGGAGGAGTTCCCGGCCGCCTGGACGTACGTGCAGGGGCTGCTGTTCATCGTCGTCGTGGCCTTCCTGCCCGGCGGCCTCGCCTCGCTCGTGCGGACTGTGCGCGGCCGTACGCGACGCACCTCCGGCACCCCGGACGCCGGCGCACCGGCGGCGCGGGACACGGCGGCACCTCAGGAGAAGGAGGTACAGACGGCATGACGGAACACCACACGACAGCACGTACGGCGGACCGGGACGCGGCAGGCCGGGAAGCGGCAGGACAGCCGGACGGACGGGCCGCGACGGACCGGCGCGGCGGCCTCAATGTCCGCGAACTGCGCGTCACCTTCGACGGGTTCACCGCTGTCGACGGCGTCAGCCTGGACGTGCGGCCCGGGGATCTGCGCTTCCTCATCGGCCCCAACGGCGCGGGCAAGACCACCCTCGTCGACGCCGTCACCGGGCTGGCCCGGGCCACCGGCTCGGTCCGCTTCGACGGGCGCGAACTGCTCGGCCGCAGCGTGCAGAAGATCGCCCGTACGGGCATCGGCCGCACCTTCCAGACCGCCACCGTCTTCGAGGAACTGTCCGTCCTGCAGAACCTCGACATCGCCGCAGGCGCGGGCCGCGGCATCGGCACCCTGCTGCGGCAGCGCACCTCCGTGCCCGAGAGCGTCGAACGCGCCCTGGAGACCATCGGTCTCACCGACCGCCGGGACGCACTCGCCGGCACCCTCGCACACGGCCAGAAGCAGTGGCTGGAGATCGGCATGCTCCTCGTCCAGGACGTACGGCTGCTGCTGCTCGACGAGCCCGTCGCCGGCATGAGCGCCGCCGAACGGGACGCCACAGGGCGGCTGCTGGAGGAGATCGCCGAGGAGCGCACCGTCGTCGTCATCGAGCACGACATGGACTTCCTGCGCGCCTTCGCGCAGAGCGTCACCGTGCTGCACGCCGGCGCCGTACTGAGCGAGGGCACCGTGTCCGAGGTGCAGGCCGACCCGAAGGTGCAGGAGGTCTACCTCGGTACGGCCGCGGCCCCCGAACTGCCCGCTCCCGCCGTGCCCCAGGAGGCCTGACCCGATGACCGAACCACAGTCCGGCCGGCCCGCCGAACCGCTGCTGGAGATCGAGAACCTGACGGCCGGTTACGACCGCACCGCAGTGCTGCACGGCGTCTCCCTCACCGCCCCCGCCGACGGCGTCGCCACCGTCCTCGGACACAACGGCGCGGGCAAGTCCACCCTGCTGCGCGTCGCCGCAGGACTGCTGAAGGCCAGAACGGGCACAGTCTGGCTCGACGGCGAGGACATCACACGGCTGCCCGCGCACCGCAGGGTACGGCGCGGCATGGCGTACGTACCGCAGGGACAGCAGAGCTTCCCGCAGCTCACCGTCCGGGAGAACCTGCGGCTGGTCGCCGACGGACAGCCGCGCGCCCGTGAGGCGATGTCCGAGGCGCTCGACAGTTTTCCCGCGCTGCGCGAGTTCACAGGACGGCGTGCCGGACTGCTGTCCGGCGGGCAGCGGCAGCAACTCGCCCTGGCCCGCGCTCTGATCACCCGGCCGCGGCTGCTTCTGCTGGACGAGCCGACCGAGGGCATCCAGCCGTCCGTCGTCGCCGAGATCGAGGAGACGGTGCTCTCCCTGGCCGCCCGCGGGGGACTGTCCGTCCTGCTCGTCGAACAGCACATCGGCTTCGCGCTGCGCGCGGCCGCCCGGTACTCGGTGCTGGAGGCGGGGCGCATCACGTCGTCCGGCGCGGGCGACGCGCACGCGGAGAGCGCGGTCCGCGAAGCCCTCAGCGTGTGACCTCGTGTGCGCCGCTCCGGCGGCGCACACTGGGCGCATGCCGTCACCCCAGCCCCACGCGGACCGGCGCAGCGCCGAACAGTCCGGCGCCGAACAGCCCGGCCCCGAAGCCCCCGGTCCCGAATCCTCCGGCCCAGGGGGCCCGCTGCCCGAACCGGCCTTCCCCGCCGAGGAGTACGAGGAGCGCAGGGCCGGGACCCGTGCCGCGATGGAGCGGGACGGACTGGACACCCTGCTCGTCACGGCGCCCGAGGACATCCACTATCTGTCCGGCCTCGACCACCAGGGACACTTCGCGCTCACCGCCCTGCTGCTGCCGCTGCACGGCACGCCCGTTCTCGTCGAACGCGCCATGGAGGCCCCCACGGCGGCAGCCCAGACGCACGGCTGCGAGCACTACGGCTACGCGGACACGGTCACCCCGGACGCGGCACTGTTCGACGCGTTCACTCAACTCGCCCCGCCGGTACGGAGAGCCGGTTACCAGGCCGGTTCGCTCAGTCTGCCGCCCGCCGCATGGGACAGGCTGCGTACGGGTGCGCCGCACGTCGACTGGTCGGACTGCGGCGAGCTGCTCACCCTGCAGCGCGCCGTGCACACCGCGCGCGAAGTCGCGCACATCCGTACGGCGGCCCGCCTGTCGGACACCGCCATGAGCGCGGGTCTCGCGGCCGCGACCGCCGGGGCGTACGAGCACGAGGTGGCCGCCGCCGTGCACGACGCCATGTACCGCGCCGGCGGCGACGTGCCGGGCTTCGCCCCGCTCGTCCGCAGCACCGACCGGCTCGACCAGGAGCATCTCACCTGGTCACGACGGCAGTTCGGGCCGCAGGACGGAGTGTTCCTCGAACTGTCCGCCGCGTACGGGCGCTACCACGCGCCGCTCGCCCGGCTCCGGTATCCCGGCCCGCGCGAGGCCGCGCGGAACGCCCGCGCGGCCGACGCCTCGCACGCCGCGATGCGCACTCTGTGCGCCGCCCTGCGGCCGGGCGCCACCGCCGAACAGGTCTTCCACACCTGGCGGTCCGTCCTCGACGAGGCCATCGGCGGCACGTACGAACGGCACCACTGCGGCTACCTCATCGGGATCGGCTTCCCGCCCGGCTGGATGGGCGGCAGCCGTACGCTCCGGCCCGGCAACCACATGGAGCTGCGCGCCGGGATGACGTTCCACATCCAGTCCTGGCTGCTCGACGGCCAGTTGGGCCGGTACGCCTTCTCCGACACGGCGCTCGTCACTCCCGACGGCTGCGAAGTGCTGACCCGCACCCCGCATCCCGGCTGACACGCGCGCGGGTCCGCGGGAATGTGAAAGCCGGATGACAGACGGTCAGCCGTCGTCCGTGCCGGGCGGCCGCAGTCCGCCGGCGAGCATGCCGTACATCTCGTCGGTCAGCGCGAGGAGCCCTTCGGCGCCGCTGTCCGGGTCCCAGTCGCGCATGGCCGTGCGGAGCGCGGCGAGCCCGGCGGCGGCCAGCAGCCGCGGGTAGCGGGCGTCCGCGGGGGCGCCGGTCCGTGCGGCGACCTCGCAGGCGATGGCCTCTTCCATGCGGCGGTTGCTGTGCAGCAGCTTCGGCACCAGCTCGGGGTGTTCGCGCAGCAGTTTGCCGCGGTCGCGCCAGCCGGGGTCGGCGACGAGAGCGGGGATGGCCTCGTGGACGGTGCGGTGCAGCGCGTCCAACGGGCTCTCGTCGGCGGGGCGTTCGCGTACGCCGGTCGCCAGTTGGTGAGTCAGCCGGTGGTCCCAGTCGAAGACCGCGTCGTCCTTGGTCTCGAAGTAGTTGAAGAAGGTGCGCGGGGAGACGCCCGCCGCCTCGCAGATGCCGTGCACCGTCACGGCGTCGGGACCGTGTTCCAGATACAGCCGTACGGCGGCGCTGCGCAGCGCGTTCCGCGTCTCCAGCTTCTTGCGCTCGCGCAGGCTCGCGGGGGCCTCCGGATCCATGGTGCTCATGGTGCGCGCTCTCACCCGTCCCTTGCCGCCTGGGCCGTCTTCCTCGACGTCTCTACAGTAGTGCATTTTTGCACGGCTGCATGTTTCTGTTAGCGTTACTAATTATTGGCTGTGCCATGTAACCGAGGCACAGCTCACACACGCACCCAGGGAGGCGGACCACGTCCATGGCGGAGGACCAGACGCAGACGGGCACCGAGAAGGGTGCCGCCGAGGACGCGGAGGCCGGCGCGGCGGCCGAGGAGAAGCGCTCGTCCATCGGCGAGACGGCGCGCACGCTGGTACAGACGCTCTGGTTCCCCGCGTTCTTCTTCGTGGGCTTCCTCGTCTGCTACCTGCTGCCGTTCCACAACCCGGTCCCGCACCACGTCGAGGTGGCGGTTCCCGGGCAGTCCGCCGTGCAGCTCCAGCACGCGCTGGACCAGAAGAGCCCGGGCGCCTTCGACATCAAGCAGGTCGCCGACCCGGCCGCCGCGAAGTCAGCCGTCACCGACCGTGACGCCGTCGCCGGCTTCGTGCCCGGCACCGACGGTTCGCACCTCTTCACCGCGAAGGCCGACGGGTACTCCCTGGAGTCGGTGCTGCAGAAGACCTTCACCTCGGTCAGCCAGCAGTCGGGCAGCCCGCTCCACATGCACGAGGTCGCACCGACGGCCCCGGGCGACGGCATGGGCACCGGACTGTTCTACCTGGTGCTGGCGTGCACCATCCCGTCGTACGTCATGGTGATGATGCTGCTGAGGGCGACGAACTTCAGCCGGCGCAAGAAGATCGTCACGTTGATGGCCGCCAGTGCCGTCATGAGCGTCGTCGCGTACTTCGTGGCGCTCGGCATGGACGTGATCCCGGCCAAGCCGCTGGCGATCCTCTTCCTCTTCCTGATGTCCCAGGCGGTCGCGCAGACATCACTCGCGCTGGTGCCGTTCACGAAGCAGTTCTTCCCCGGTGTGGCGATGGGCATCTTCGTGCTGCTCAGCATGCCGTCGAGCGGTGGCGCGATTCCCGTCCAGATGGTGCCCGGTTTCTTCAGGGCGCTGCATCCGATCATGCCGATGGGCAATCTGATCGAGGCCCTGCGCGGTCACTTCTACTTCCACAACCTCGAGGTCTGGCGGCACATCTGGGTGATCGTCGGCTGGCTCGTGCTCGCCGCCGTGCTGCACGGCCTCGGCATCTGGAAGGAGCGCCGCGCGCTCGCCAAGCAGGGTGCGGACGAGGAGGCGGTGGCCGAACCGCCCGTCGAGGACCCCTCGATCGAGATGCCCGGGCCGAGTGCCATCGCCCCGCACACGCACAAGTTCGGCCAGAGCGAGCCCATGCTGACCGGCCGCGTCACCGACCAGCACGGCAGTGCGCTGAGCGGCGTCGCCATCACGGTCACCGGTACGCACGGCCGCGAGCTCGTACGGGCCATGAGCGACCAGAACGGCGAGTACGCCGCGACCGGCCTGCCCGACAGCAGCGTCGTCAACGTCATCGCCAGCTCGCCCGACCGGCTCGCCTCGGTCGCCCGCGTGGTGGTGCGTGAGGGGCACCCCGTACGCCAGGACTTCCGCCTCCAGTCGCGGAACAGCCAGATGGCGGGCGCCGGCAGGTAGGCCGGGAGTCGGCGTCCGCGCCGGCAGTCCCCGCGTTCTCGCGCCGGGGGTGGGACGGGTCCACGGAACCCGTTCTGCCCCCGGCGCGCCGCTGTGTGCTGGGGGAATGCGGGGCTGAGGGTGCGAGCGCAGGTATTTTACGCGTGAAATATATGCTAGTCTGGACGTCATGGGGAACCACGCCAGACCTGCCGACCACAGCGTCACCACCCGCGTCCGTCCGCTGCCCGTCAAGAGCACCGTGCGGCTGCGGCCCGTCCTCGACATCTGGCACAAGCACGCCTTCAGCGCCGCCGTCGCCATGGCCCTGGTGCTGTTCACGCTCTACGGACTCGACCGCCTCGACCTCGTCATCTACGGCGCCGGCGGCGCCATGTGCGCGCTCTACGCGCATGGCATGCCGTACGCCCGCCGCGCCCGCGCCCTCGTCTGGGTCGTGCTCGCCATGGTCGGCGGCATGGGCATCGGACTGCTCTCCTCCGCGCTGACCGACTCCGCCGCCGTCCTCGTGCTGCTCGCCTCCGTCGTCGCCGCGCTGCACAAGACGGTGTGCGACGCGACGCGCATCGGCCCGCCCGGCAACGTCGTCCTCACCTTCATCGCCGCCTCCGCCTTCTTCTTCCCCCAGCGGCTCGGCGAGATCCCCGCGCACCTCGGAGTCGCCCTCCTCGGCGGCGCCGTCGCCTGGCTCATCTGCATGGCACCCGCCCTCGTCCGCCCGCGCGGACCCGAACGCATCGCCACAGCGCGCGCGTTGGAGGCCGCCGCCGCCCTGCTGCGCACCGACGGCGACGACGGAGCCGCCCGTACGCGGCACGCCGCGGCCGCCGCCGTGAACGCCGCCTGGCACACCCTGCTCGCCGCGCCCGGCGCACCGGCCGGGCTCCGGCGGCTCCTCGTACGCGCCGAATGGGCACTAGGTACGCAGCCGGACGCCGGCGACGCGCGGCAAGCGGCGGCCGAGGCCGAACTGTGCGCCGGATGGGCCCGCGACCTGCGCGGCGGCCGGCCCGTACCGGAGGTGGAACTCACCCCGGCCCAGGCCGCACAGCTCGACGGCATCGCCGCCGAGGACCGGGAGACACGCCGTGCGGGACAGGGCTTCCGGGCCGTGCTCCGGCGCCTCGCCCCCGGTTCGCCACTGCTGCCGATCGGCGCGCGTGTCGTCGTCGGCTGCACACTCGCCGGCTGGGCCTCCCTGGCGCTCGGCGTCGGACGCCCCTACTGGGCCGTCGTCACCGCGGCCGCCATCTTCCAGATCAACACCACCGTCACCTGGCAGCGCGCCGTCCAGCGCACCCTCGGCAATCTGCTCGGCCTGGTCCTGTTCACCGCGCTGCTGCCGGTCATCGACACCGGCCACGTGGCGATGATCCTGCTGGTGCTCGCCTGCCAGATAGGCGCCGAGGCGTTCATCAGCCGCAACTACTGGCTGGGTTCGGTCTGTGTGACCCCGATGGCGCTCATGCTGACCGAGTTCGGCAGCCGCACCGCACCGGGCGAACTGGTCACCGACCGCTGGATCGACACCCTGCTCGGCGTCGCCATCGGGCTGCTGTGCAGCATCGTCGTCACCAACCGCCGGGCCTCGCACCGCATGGAGAAGGCGCTGCGGCAGGCCGACGACGCGCGGACCGCCGTACGGGAACTCCTCGCCCCCGGCGCACCCTTCGGCACGGACGCCGCCCGCATCGTACGTGACGACCTGTCGGCCGCACTGGTCGAACTGCGCGACGCCATGGACGCCGCCTCCGGCGAATGGTGGCAGCGCGCCCTCCCCGAGGAGCAGGTGTCCCGCACGGAACGCCAGGGACACCGCGAGCTCGCACAGCTCACACGCCGACTCCACCCTCCGGTGATGGCGGCGTGAACAGAGCGGCACAATGGAGCGCCGCCAAGGTGAAAGGAGAGGCCGTGAACGGGGACACCGCCGCTGAGAACGACCACGACGCACAACAGGCGGAAGGTGGCCGCGGAACGGACCGCGCGGAGGACGGGGAGGACATCGTCGCCGGCGTGCTGCGCCAGTGGCACCGCGTCCACCCCGAACTCGACACCGCGCCCATGGCGCTCATCGGCCGCCTCAACCGCTGCGCGGCGCTCCTCCAGCAGGCCGTCGACGCACCGCTGCGCCAGGAGGGCCTGACCAGGCCGGAGTTCGACATCCTCGGCACGCTGCGCCGCGTCGACGAGGAACTCACGCCCGGACGGATCGCCCGCGAGACCTTCGCCTCCGGCGCCGCGGTCACCAAACGCCTCAAGGAACTGGAGTCCCGCGGGCTCGTCTCCCGCCGCCCCGACGGACGCGACCGCCGCGTCGCCCATCTGTCGCTGACCGACGCCGGACGCACTCTGGTCGACGGCGTGCTGCCCAAACAGCTCGCCTACGAGGCCGACCTGCTGTCCGGACTGGCACCCGGTCACCGGGACGAACTGTCCGAGGGGCTGCGCGAGTTGCTCACCCTCATGGAACGGCACGTGGGGGACACGCCGCTGAGTGCGTGACCTCCACGCCGTACGACGCGGGCTCCTTCCGTCCTCGCGCTGCCCGTCAGCCGAAGCGTTCCGGGCGGAAGGGGGCCAGCTCCGGAAGCCGGACGTCCTCCAGGAGTTCACGCGCCGCGAGGTCCGCCAGACCCGCCGCGAGCGTCACGCCGCTGTGCGTCACCATCGCGTACGTACGGTCGCTCACGTGGCCCACCGCCGGCAGTCCGTCCAGCGGCATCGGGCGCACACACACCTGCCGGTCCACGACCTCCGCGCCGCGCAGCGCCGGTACGACGGCGCGGGCCCGGTCGAGGAGGAGCGCCGCCAGGCGGTCCAACTCCCCGTCGGGCGTGTGCAGATCGACGTCGATGTCCCCGGCCTCCAGATGCACCAGGTCCACGCCGTGCGCCCGCATGTGGACCAGCGGGGTGTGCAGCACACGCAGCGGCGGCGCCGCGACCGGCCCGACCCGTACGACCAGCGCGGGGGACTCCGAGCCCGGCGGGGACGGGTCGACGATGGGTACCTCGGCGCCCGCTGTCCTGGTCACCTCGGGGGTCCAGCGGCCGGCGCAGCACACCACCGTGTCGGCGTGCAGGCGTGCGCCGTCCGCCGTCCCGACCACTCCGTCGCCGACCGTCACGGCGTGCCCCGCCGCGCCGGTACGGATCTCCGCGCCGGCGTCCTCCGCGCGCCGCAGCAGCCCGTCGACGAACCGCTCCGTCAGCACATAGCCCTCACCGGGGAACCAGCCCACCTCCCCGACGCCGTCCGGGAGTTCCAGCGCGGGCTCCAGGGCAGCCGCCTTGTCGCGGTCCACCAGCTCCGCCTCGTACCCCCACTCGCGCAACAGGCCCACCTGCGCGGCGTATTCGGCCTGCCGGCCGGCGTCGCCGTACCAGCGGAGGTTGCCCACGGGGCGGTACCAGCCGTCGCCGCCGGCCCGCTCGGCGAGCTTCGCCCACTCGGCCATGCTGCGCACGCGCAGCCCGTGATAGGCGTGCGACGTCCGGGCGTTGGAGTTCAGCCAGGCCAGGCTCCACCGGCTGGCGCCGCTTCCCGGGCGCTCGCGCTCCAGCAGGACGACCCGCGCCCCCGCCTCCGTCAGCCGGTGCGCGAGGGCGGCCCCCAGCACTCCGCCTCCCACGATCGCGATCCGCCGCTGCGTGCTCATGCTCCTCCTCGTGGCCCGACTGCCGTGCTTCTCCGGCCCGTTGGGGCGGGTTCCGGCGACAGTGTACGGCGATTGGGAACGTTCTCACACCCCCTGATGAGAACGCTCCCGCGCGACGGCGGTCCCCGGGCCACGCGACGTGCGGAGGAGGCGGAGGGGTTACGGGGCGGCGGGCAGGTCCATGTGGATGACCTCCCACAGGTGGCCGTCCGGGTCCTGGAAGCTGCGGCCGTACATGGGCCCTTCCTCCATCGTCTCGTTGGAGGCGCTGCCGCCGGAGGCGAGTGCCGCCTCGACGAGCCTGTCGACCTCTTCGCGGTTCTCCACGCCGAGCGCGGTGATGCACTCGGTCGTCGTGGTGGAGTCGGCGATCTGCTTCTTGGTGAAGTTCCGGAAGAACGGCTCGGTCAGCAGCATCGCGTAGATGTCGTCGCCGATGATCAGACAGGCCGCGTTGCTGTCCGAGAACTCCGGGTTGAAGGCGAAGCCGAGCTTGGTGAAGAAGTCCCGCGAGCGGTCCAGGTCCTTCACCGGCAGGTTCACGAAGATCTTGGTGGACATGGCGTTCCTTCCCTCATCCGCCCCGCCGGTGTGCGGGGCTTACAGAGGGGGAGACCGCCGGGCGCCGTGCAACTCATCGGCATCCGGGGAGAATCTTCCGGATCCTGTCATTCCGGACCTGGCCGCTCCGTGTCCGGTCTTCGGGGCCCGCGCTCCACGGTGCCGTCCGGTGCGCCGCAGGGTCGTCGCCGCGACGAGCGCACCGCACAGCACGAGCAGCGCGGCGAGCCGCAGCCCCGCCTCGTAGCCGTCGAGGAACGCCGCGTCCGGCGTGCTGCCCGCGGCCAGCGCGTCCCGCTGCCGGCGCGCGAGGACGACGCCGACGAGCACCACCCCGAACACACCGGAGGCTTCGCGTGCCGTGCTGACCAGACCCGAGGCCGTACCGGACCGCCCCGCGGGCACGTCGGCGAGCGCCGCCACGGTCATCGGCGCCGTGAACGCCGAGCCCACGCCGATGAGGAGCAGTCCCGGCTGGAGACTCGCGTACGTGGCGCCGGAACCGGCCGCCGACACGTACAGCAGTCCACCCGCGACCATCGCGAGCCCGGCGGCGATGACCCAGTTGGCGCCCGCGCGGCGGGCGAGAGGCTCCGCGGCGGGCGTCATGGCGAGCAGGGCCAGCGCGAGGGGGAGGAAGACCAGTCCGGCCTCGGTGGGGGACAGGCCGAGGATCTGCTGGAGGTAGAGGGACGTGAAGAAGAAGACCCCGTTGACGCCGACTCCCCACAGCACCTGCGCCGCCGCGCCGCCGGTGAGCGTGCGGATGCGGAAGGCGCGCGGGTCGACGAGCGGGGTGAACGCGCGTGCCTCCACGAGCAGAAAGGCGAGACCCGCGACCGCCGCCGTCATCAGGCACGCCGGCACCGGGTCGGTACGGAAGCCCTGTTCGCCGCCCTCCACCAGTCCGTACGTGAGGAAGAACAGTGCGACGCCGGACAGTGCGACGCCGGGAAGGTCGAGGACGCGCAGCAGTGCGGCAGGCCGGCGGGACGGCACCGTGGGCGGCGGGACGGCGAGGGCGAGCACCGCGGCGAGCGTGCCGAAGGGGAGGTTGAGGAGGAACACCCACTCCCAGCCCCAGCGTTCGGTCACCACACCGCCGAGCACGGGCCCGGAGGCGAGCGCCACGGCGAGGGCCGCCGTCCACACGCCGATGGCGAACGTGCGCCGCTTCTCCGGCACATCGCCCGCCACGACGGCCAGCGAGGCCGGGATCACGCACGCGGCGCCCGCGCCCTGTACGGCGCGCGCCGCGATCAGTGCGGTGCCGCTGCCGGACAGGCCCGCGAGCACCGAGGCCCCGGTGAAGACGGCGAGCCCCGTCACGAGCACGGTGCGCCGTCCTGCCAGGTCCGACAGTCGTCCGCCGAGCAGCATCAGAGTGGAGAACGTCAGCACATAGCTGATCGCCACCCACTCCAGCTCCTCGGCGGACAGGGCGAGTTCGCGCTGGAGGGAGGGCAGGGCGACGTGCACGACAGTGTTGTCCAGCATGGCGATGAAGCCGGACAGTGCCACGGTGGCGAGCACGGCGGTCGAACGGGCACGGCTCATGGCCGCGGACCCTAGCCGCGGCGCCGGACGCGCGTCCGCACGGCCGCCGCAATTCCTTCACGTGTGACAAGCCGCCCGGTGCCGCTTGTCACCGCGGGACGGAGAACGGCGCACAGTCCGGCCGGTGTGCCGTACGTCTCCGTGACGGGTCATCAGGATTCCGCCCCACAGGGTGACCTGGGCGTATGGAGGTGTCTTCGCATTCCGCTCACAGCTTCCCGCGGGACATTTGTCAGGCGCCGCTATTTGCGCACCGACGCTCCCTCGTGAGCCTGGGGTCTCCCCCGCAACGTGGAGGTCCTTCTCATGTCTCCCGCACTCTCCCCACAGGATCCCCTGCTGACCGGCATGCTCGACCGCTGGGCCGAAGAGCGCGGCGCACGGCGCGCGTTCACCGCGGTCGAGTTCCCCGACCTGGCCGCACCCGGCACCCACCGCTCCGTCACCTGGAGCGCCCTGCGCAGCCGTGCGCTCGGCATCGCCGGACGGCTCACGAGGGAGACGGCGCCGGGAGACAGGGCCGCCCTGCTGCTGCCCCAGGGGCTCGACTACGTCGCCGCGTTCCTCGGCTGCCTGTACGCGGGAGTGGTGGCGGTCCCGCTGTTCGCCCCCGGGCTGCCCGGACACGAGGGGAGGCTCGCCGCCGTACTGGAGGACTGCGGGCCGGCGTGCCTGCTCACCGACACGGGTTCGCTGGAGGCCGTACGGGACTGTCACAGCGGTGCGACGGTCATCGCCGTCGACAGTTTGGCGCGTGGTCAAATGGTGGATGGCGGTGACCAGTTGGCCGGTACGGACGGTCAGGCGGTGCGCCGTACGCCAGGGCCGGAGGACGCGGCCTATCTGCAGTACACCTCCGGCTCCACCCGCACACCCGCGGGCGTCGTCATCTCGCACCGGAACGTCGTCGCCAACGCGCGGCAGGCCGTGGAGGCGTACGCGGCGGACCCCTCGGCGACGACCACCGTCGGCTGGCTGCCGCTCTTCCACGACATGGGCCTCGTCCTGAGCGTCGCCGCCCCCCTGTACGGCGGCTTCCCGTCCGTCCTGATGGACCCCGTCGCCTTCCTCGAACTGCCCGTCCGCTGGCTGCGGCTGCTGTCCCGCTACCCCGGCGCGGTGAGCGCCGCGCCCAACTTCGCGTACGACTACTGCGCCGGCCGCGTGCGGCAGGGCGAACGCGACGGGCTCCGGCTGGAACGTGTCAGGGCGCTCATCAACGGCAGCGAACCCGTACGGCCCGCGACCGTCGACCGTTTCACCCGCGCCTTCGCACCGTACGGACTGCGGCCCGAAGCGCACTGTCCGTCGTACGGACTGGCCGAGGCCACCGTGTTCGTGTGCGCCGACCCGCCGGGCCGGCCGCCCGTACGGCTGTCCGTCGACAGGGCCGCACTCAGCGACGGCAAAGTGCTGCCCGTGGACGGCGACGACACGGCCGCCGTGCACATGGTCACCTGCGGCACACCGGCCGGCCAGCGGCTGCGCATCGTCGACCCGGACACCGGCGTCGGACTGCCCGACGGCGAGGTCGGAGAGATCTGGCTGCAGGGGCCCAACACCGGCCGCGGCTACCGCAACAGGCCGCGGCAGTCCGCCGAGACCTTCGCGGCGCGGCTGCCCGGCGAGGACGGACTGTGGCTGCGTACAGGCGACTTGGGCGCACTGCACGACGGCGCGCTGCTCGTCACCGGACGCCTCAAGGACCTCGTCATCGTCGACGGGCGCAACCACTACCCGCACGACATCGAGGAGTCCGTGCAGGACTCCCTCCCCGTGGTGCGCCGCGACCGCACGGCGGCGTTCACCGTGCCCGTCGAGGACCCGCAGGAGAGCACGGAGGTCCTGGTCGTCGTCGCCGAGCACCTGCGGGACGCCGAACCCGACGAGAGCGACCGCACCTCCGCACGGGACGCGGCACGCGCCGTCGTCTCCGGCGGCCACGGCGTACGGCTCGCCGACTTCCGGCTGGTGCCGCCCGGTTCGATACCGCGCACCTCCAGCGGAAAGGTCTCCCGCTCCGCCTGCCGCGCCCGCTACCTGGAGGGGGCACTGTGACGGACAGCGAGACGGTGAACAGCACCACCGGGGCAGCAGGCGGCACTCCGACGGCGGGCCGGACGGGTGTGAACCTTCCGGCAGTCGACCCGACAGCGGCAGAGGAGCCGGTGGCGGAACGGTCGGAGGGGACGGTGGCGGAGGGCGCTCCGTCCGGCGCCGGTTCCCGGGGCCGGGAGGAGCTGCTGCGGCGCACCGTGGTGACGCGGCTGTGCGAACGGTACGGCCTGCGGCCCGAGGACATCGGCGACGACCGGCCGTTCGCCGAACTCGGCCTGGCCTCCGGGGACGCCGTGGCCATCGCCTCCGAACTGAGCCTGCTCACCGGCGAACCGCTGCCCGCCACACTGCTGTGGGACCACCCCACGCTCGGCCGGCTGCGGGAGCGGCTGCGGACACCGCCGGAACACCGCGGCGCACAGTCCGGCGGCGCGGGGGAGTCCGGACAGCTCCGGAACGGCGTGACCCCCGCCGCGGAGCTGTCCGGTCCACCCGGCGCCCCCGGCGCCCCCGGCGTGCCGGACCTGCCCCCGGTGGCCGTCGTCGGGGTGGGCTGCCGACTGCCGGGGGCCGAAGGGCCGGACGCCTTCTGGCAGTTGCTCACCGAGGGCCGCGACGCTGTCGGCGAGGTGCCCGGGGGACGCTGGGACGCGTTCACCGCACAGCACGGAGCCCCGCAACCGGAACAGCACGGCGCTCTGGAGAGCGTCAGCAGACAGGGCGGCTATCTGGACGATGTCGCCGGGTTCGACGCCGAGTTCTTCGGCATCCCGCCCCGCGAGGCGGCCGTGATGGACCCGCAGCAGCGCATGCTGCTGGAGGTCGCCCGCGAAGCCCTCGACCACGCCGCCGTCCCAGCGCCCTCGCTGGCCGGCACGGCGACCGGCGTGTACGTCGGCGTCAGCGGCAACGAGTACGCACAGCTGACCACCGCGCAGTGGGACGCCGTCGACGCCTGGACCCCGCCCGGCGCGGCCCTCAGCATCGCCGCCAACCGGCTGTCGTACGCCCTCGATCTGCGCGGCCCCAGCCTCACCCTCGACACGGCCTGCTCTTCTTCGCTGGTCGCCGTGCACCACGCCGTGCGCAGTCTCGCCACGGGCGAGTGCGACACGGCGCTCGCCGGCGGGGCCAACCTGCTGCTGTCGCCCGCGCTGACCCTCGCGTTCCAGCGGATGGGCGCGCTCGCCCCGAACGGCCGCTGCCGTGCCTTCGACGCCGACGCGGACGGCATGGTGCGCGGTGAGGGCTGCGCGGTGGTCGTGCTCAAACGGCTGACGGACGCCGAACGGGACGGCGACCGCGTCCTGGCCGTCGTCCGCTCCACCGCCGTCAACTCCGACGGCCGCTCCAACGGGCTGCTCGCCCCCAACCCGCAGGCACAGCAGGCCCTGTTGGAGCGTGCCTGCGCCGCGGCCGGTGTACGGGCAGCCGACGTGGACCACGTCGAGGCGCACGGCACCGGGACACCCCTCGGCGACCCCATCGAGGCCGGCGCGCTCGGCGCCGTACTGGGTGCGGGACGGGACGCGGACCGGCCGCTGCTCATCGGCTCCGTCAAGTCCAACCTCGGGCACCTGGAAGCGGCAGCCGGCATCACGGGACTCGTCAAGACCGTGCTCGCGCTGCACCGCGACGAGATTCCGGCCAGCCTGCACTTCGAACGGCCCAGCCCGCACATCGACTTCGACGCGCTGCGGCTGCGGGTGGCGGCCGACCCGGAGCCCTGGCCCCGCTACTCCGGCACCGCGACCGCCGGCGTGTCCGCCTTCGGCTTCGGCGGCACGAACGCGCACGCCGTTCTGCAGGAACACCGGCCCTCCGTACGACCCGCCGGCCTCCCGGCCGAAGGGGGCGCGCCCGCAGTGCTGTTGCTGGACGGCGCCACGGAGCAACGGGTGCGCACGTACGCCGGTGAACTCGCCGACTGGCTGGGCACCGTCGCCGGGCGCACCGTGCACCCGTACGACCTGGGGCAGACACTGACCGGCAGAACTGGGCGCGGACGGCACCGTGCAGCTGTCGTCGCGGAGGACACCGCCGACGCCGCGCGGCAGCTCGCCGCCTACGCCCAGGGACGCCCCGGGGCACAGGTCGCCACCGGTGCCGAGGCTTCTTGGCAGGACGCCGTGTGGGTGTTCTCCGGATACGGCACACAGTGGCCCGGCATGGGGGAGCGGCTCCTGCACACGGAACCCGCCTTCGCGGAGGCCGTCGACAGGCTGGAACCCCTGCTGCGCGAACACGCCGGGCTCTCCCTGCGCGAACACCTCGGTACCGAAGCACAGTTGGACACGCCCGACGTGGTGATGCCCGTGCTGTACGGACTGCAGGTCGCCCTGGCAGCACTGTGGCGCGCCCACGGCGCTGAACCCGCCGCCGTCATCGGGCACTCGATGGGCGAGGTCGCCGCCGCCGTGACGGCGGGCGCACTGAGCGAGGAGGACGGCGCGCGGGTCATCTCCGTACGGTCGCGGCTCCTCGCCCGGCAGCGGGGCGGCGCCATGGCCGCCGTCGAACTGCGGCCGGAAGAAGTGGCGCACCTTTCGGCACGGTTCCCCAGCGTGCGGGTCGCCGTGCACGCCTCGCCCACACAGTGCGTGGTCACCGGCACGGACGACGACATCACCGGCATCGCCGCCCATGTGACCTCATGCGGCGGGCTGGCCCGCCCCCTCCCCGTCACCGTCGCAGGACACTCGCCGCACGTCGACCCGCTCCTCGGTGAACTGGCCGCCGGGCTGGAGGGGTTGCGCCCCGGGGCACCGCACGTACCGCTGTACACCACGGTGCTGGACGCGCCGCGGGACCTGCCGGGATACGGCGCGGACTACTGGGCGGCCAACCTGCGGCGCCCCGTACGGTTCGCGCAGGCCGTGACGGCCGCGGCCGAGGACGGGCACCGTACGTTCGTCGAAATCTCCCCGCACCCCACCCAACTGCACCCGCTCGCCGAGACACTGCACGCCGTGTGCGGGGAGTCCGCCGTGTCCGGGGAGCCGTCGGCCGCTGCTGACGGTCCGCTGCTCGTCCCCACGCTGCGCCGCGGGACGGACGACGCCCGTACGTTCCGGGACGCGCTGGCGACCCTGCTGGCGCACGGCATGCCCGCAAACCGGGCTGCGCTGCATCCGGGCGGCAGGGTCACCGACGTACCCGGCCCCCGGTGGTGGCACCGTCCGCACTGGACGACGGGCCGTCTGTACGGTGCGGCCGTCCCGCAGGACGGACGGCCGCACCCCGAAGACCCGTACGGGGAGCCACAGTCCGGCACCCCGGTGGCGGATGCGCAATCCGGCGCTCGCGCCACGGAGCGGGACGGGGGCCCGGTCCGCGCCGCGGAGCCGGACGGCGGTCCGGCCACCGTGCTGGACCGGCTCGCGGGAGGCGTCGGGCAGGTGCTCGGCTACGCCCCCGGCCGGCTGGACCCGGACCTTCCGCTGGCGGACTTCGGCCTCGACTCCCTCATGGCGGCCCGCATCCGCACCTTCGTGGAGCGGGAGTTCGCCCTCACCGTCCCCCTGGAGGTCCTCCTGCGGCAGGGCACCCTCGCGGGCGTGGCCCGCTGGCTGGAGGCGGAGGGCGAGGCCGCACGCGGTCGTGGGGGCGCTGACACGTCGTCACCGGGCGCTGGGTCAACGGGACATGAGCACGTCGGTCGTGTGGCCCCGCGCCAAACTGTAGAAGGTGAGGCCGCGCGCAGCCGGTCGGTTGCTGATGTGGCGTCAGCGGGGCTTGCGACAGTGGAAGGTGAGAGCCCCGACCGCGTGACCCCGCGCGACGCCGTCGAACGGGCCGTCTCCGCCGCCTGGCAGACCGTACTCGGCGGACCCGCACCCGGCGCCCGCGAACCCCTGTCGGAGCCGTCTCGCGCACAGTCCGCCCGGTTCGCCGACGACGTCGCCGCACGTACAGGGGCGCAGGCCGGACCGGCCGAACTCCTCGCACCTCCGCTCTCCGTGGAGACGATCGCCGAACGGCTGCGCCCCCACCTCGGCGGGCCCGACCGCGGCACCCTCCGCACTCTGACCGAGGGCGGAACCGGCAGCCCCCTGTTCCTCGCCCACCCCGCGGGCGGCTCCACCGCCGTCTATCTGCCGCTCGCCGAACGCCTCGGACCCGGCAGGCCCTGCCACGGCCTCGACCGCCTCCCCGAACTGCACTCCGTCCCCGAACGCGCCCGCGCATACGCCCGGTTGGTCCAGGAGGCGCATCCCGGCGGACCGTGGATGCTGGGCGGCTGGTCGTACGGCGGACTGGTCGCACAGGAAACCGCGCGCCTGCTGACCGCGGAAGGCGGCACCGTGGCGGCGCTCGTCCTGATCGACAGTGTGCTGCCGCTGCCGGCCCCACAGCTGTCCCCGCAGGACGAGGCCCGCCGCCGCTTCACCGAGTTCGCCGCGTACGTGGAGCGCACGTACGGCGCGCCGCTGCCCCTCCCGTACGAGGAACTCGCCCTCCTCGACGACCGCGGACAGGTCGACCTCGTGGTCAAGGCGCTGGAACAGGCCGTGGATCCGCCCGCCGCGGTACTGGAACACCAGCGCACCTCGTACCTCGACCTGCGCAGCGGCGAACAGCACACACCCGGCCCCTACGCCGGCCGCACGCTGCTCGTACGGGCGACGGAAGCCGCGCCCCACACAGTGCGCGACGAACGGTACGAGCGGGACGACGAATCGCTCGGCTGGAACGCGTACTGCGACGACCTGACCGTCGTCCCCGTACACGGGCACCACCTGTCACTGCTCGACCCGCCCGCCGTCGACCTGTTGGGCCGGCACCTCTCCGCCTACCTCGCACAGTCCGAAAGGTGACCTGACCGATGAGCAGCAACCGCACCGGTGACAGTCCCGCCCAACACCGCAGACCCTCCCGCCGACGACTGCTCACCGCGGCTGCCGGCGTGCTCGCGGGAACGGGCGGACTGACCGCCGTACACGCCGCCTCCGGCGCACCCGCCGGCTCCCGGCCGGACTCTGCTGTTCCCGGTGCGGGTGGCGCGCGTGTCGTCGGTGAGGAGTGGGCGGACGGTCGCACGGTCGACCTGCGCATCGCCTCCCCGGCGGCCGGCCGCACCCTGCCCGTCCGGGTGCTGCTGCCCACAGACTGGCGGCGGCACCCGGACCGCACCTGGCCCGTCCTGCACCTGCTGCAGGGCGCCCACGACACGTACACGTCGTGGACCCGGGAGACCGGCATCGAGAGCTTCACCCGCGGCAAGGACCTCATCACCGTCATGCCGGAATCCGGTAAGACCGGCATCCCCACCGACTGGTGGCACGGCGGACGCGGCGGCGAGGACTACGAGACGTTCCACGCCGACGAGGTCATGGCCGTACTCCGGCACCGCTTCCGTGCGGCCGGCCCGCGCGTCGTCGCCGGCGTGTCCACCGGCGGCTACGGGGCGCTCGCCCTCGCCGCCCGGCGCCCCGGCACCTTCACCGCCGCGGCCTCCTACAGCGGCCTCCCGCACACCCGGCTCACCGGCGTGCCGAGCCTGCTGTCCGCCATCGTCGCCCGCGAACTGGCCGCCCCCTCCTCCCTGTGGGGCAACCCCGTCCTCCAGCACCGCAACTGGGCGGCCCACGACCCGTACACGCAGGCCAAGGCGCTGCGCGGCACACCGCTCTACGTGTCGGCGGGCACCGGCCTGCTGGGCGGCGGCGACAGTACGGACCCGCCGGACGGGCGCATTCTGGAGAGCTCGGTGTGGCCGGCCAACAAGTCCTTCGCCGACCGGCTGGAACGCCTCGGCATCCCCGCCACCGTCCACCTCTACCGGGGCGGGGCGCACGCATGGCCGCACTGGGAGCGGGAGTTCCGGGCCTCGTGGCCGCTGCTGGCCGGCGGGTTGGGGCTGGGGCTGTCGGCGCATCCGGGGTGACGTGGGGGAGGGCTGTTTCGGGGCGCCGTGAGGGCGCCGTCCCGAAGGCGCTGTGGGGGCGTCTTCGGGACGGCGACGAGAGGTCCTTGGGGCCTCTTCGGGGCCCTTTCGGGGCTTCTTCGGGGTGGCGCCGGGGTGCCTTTCGGGCGGCGTCGGAGCGGTGAGTCCGACACGGGCGTCATGAGAGGGTGCCCGGATGGGCAGGCTGCCCTGGACCACCACGACAAGGAGCACTGGATGGACGAGAGTTTGGAGGGGCTGCTGGCGCAGGTCACAGAACGCGGCGAGTACCCGACCGCGCAAGAGGCCGCCCGCGCCACACAGGCCGTACTCGAAACTCTGGGCGCGCACCTGGGCGGGGAGGAGCGCACACGCCTCGCCCTGGCACTGCCCCCGCTCTGCGCCCCGCTGCTGATCGACGCCGGCTCCGACGAGCCGCCGGCGGAACCGCTCACGCCCGAGCGGCTCCTGGACGAACTCGCCGCGCGGGACGGCGGCAGCGCGGAAATGGCCCGCCGGGACGCGGACGCCGTCCTCGGCGCGATCGCCTCCCGCGCCGACGAGGCGCTCATCCGCCGGATCCTCGCGCACCTCCCTCCGGGGCACGCGCCGCTGTTCGGGCGGCCGGAACCCAAGTAGCGTTCCGGGCCCGGGCGATTCGCTGCGCGGGACCTTTGCCGTGTGTGTCCTTCGCCGTCCGCGGTGTGCGCTGCGCGCGTGCTGCGCGCGTGTGTGCTGTGCGTGTGTGCGCGTCCCGCGAGGGTTCGCCTTTTGCGGTTTCGCGGGCGTCGGCGTCGGGACGGTGGTTCGGGGCGGCCCGTTTGCGAGCCCCTGTGGGCTCTCCCCTGTGACGTTCTCCTGCGGTGGTCAGGACGCGTGCGGACCGGTTCCGTCAGGGCTGCGCGGTCCCGACAGTCCCGCCGGGCGCGGCGGTATGTGTCGCAGCAGGTCCCACAGCGGCCACGAACCGCCGGCCCAGCGGCCCAGCAGCTCACGCGGCACAAGATGCATGCTCTGGCTGCCGCCGAACGCGGCCGCGTCCCGCGTGAACCTCCCGTTCGTCGCCACCACGACGACATCCGCCCCGTGCACCGGCCGCGCCGTCCCGTTCACCGCCTGCAGGTCCCGTGAGCCCACGGGAGAACCGGCCGTCCCGTCGCGCCGGTGCTTGCACTGCACCACCCAGCGTCTGCCCTGCGGGTCCGTCGCGATCACGTCGGCCCCCAAGTCGCCGCGGCCGCCCACCCGTTCCGCGTCCGCGCAGCCGTCCCTGCGGAGCAGGTCCCGCACCGCGTACTCGAACTGCGTGTGGTGCAGGGCGTCCAACTGGGGCAGCCCGTACCGCAGTCCGTCGGACCGTGCCCGCTCCCACTCCTGCCGCCTGCCACGCCGCTGCCACCACCACGCGCCCGCCACGACGGCGGCCGCGGCGAGCGCGGCGAGAATCCACCAGTGCGTCAGCAGCCACTGCACCAGCGCGACACAGAGGAAGGCGCCGCCTCCGATGGCGACGAGCATGACCAGTCGCTCGTCGCTCTGACGTTGGCTCTGTCGCCGCCGTTGCGGTTGCCGCTGTCGCGGCCCGGCGGTGGGGCGGGTTGTCCGGCGCCTGCGTGTCGGGGTCCGCCGTGTGCCCGTGGTCCTGCGCGTCCTGCGCGCTGCCTGGCCTCGCCGTGCCGCCGCTGCGCTCCTCACGGGGCGGCGTGCGCGGCCGCTCACCGGTCCGCCCCCTCGACCGGTGCGTCCGGGAACGTGATCCGGACGACCGGGACGCCTCCTCCGTGCCTCGAACTGTCCGCCGTGGGGCCGGACTTCCCGGCTGTGTCCGCGCCTGTGCCTGTGGCTGTGTCCGCGCCTTCGTCGGCGCGGTCCGCCCTGCCGTCTCCGTGCCGCCCGCCGTTCGCCCCTTCTCCGGCGCCGCCTCCGCCGGAGAACGCGAACACCGCGACGACGACCGCCGCGAGCACGGCGAGCTGCTTCCCTGCGCCGGGCGCCATGCGGCTGTGCGCCCGGACCTGCGTACCGTCCTGCTTCTCGTAACCCCTGACCGCCACCATGCGTGCCTCCCCCTCGAGGCCGGAACGTGTCCCCGCGTCCACCGACCAGTGGAGCAGACGCCACTGACAATCGGTCAGGAACGGGGGCCGGTCGCCGGTACGGAGTACGAACAGCGGCGGGCGCGGTGCGGGTGGGGTCGGGTTTGTCGGTGTGCGGGGGTGGGGGTGGTGGCTCCGGGGGACCCCGGGACGCATGATTTACGGGCCGCGCCCCCGGTCATGTTCGGGCCGGCCGCTCATTGGCTGTGCACGGCCCGAAAATCACGCTCTATTGTCCCGGGGCGCCCCCTACACCCCCACCCCCACCCGCGACCACGCAAACAGTGAGGGAGAACTTCGGTGTGGGCAGCTGGTCCGCCCAAGGGGCGGAACGGGTGGGCACACCGGACCGCACCCGCGAGGTCTGTCCCACCGCACCCAACGCCCGCGCCGCGATGAGGGCTTGGCCCCAGACCCGCCCCTACCCGTTTCTTCCGGGGCACCCGCCCCGGGCCCCAGCCCTGCCCTACGGGCAGGGAAGAGGGGGAGCCGAGGTCCCTCCCGCCCCCAGCCGCGCTGCGCGCTAGACGGCGTCCCGCCGAGGTGTGGGCACGCAATCCGCCCTGGGGCGGAGGGGGCACCTCCCAGCGGTAGCTGGACCCCGCAGGGCCCCGCATTGCCACGCCACGAGGAAATCCCCGCGCGGGGCGCGCCGGACGCGCTGCATGGTGGGGGTGTGATGGTGAGGCGCGTGCTGTACGTGGACTGGGAGATGGAGTGCTGCGGTAGGCCGTTCTCCGTCGGGGACGACGTGGCGTGGTGGCTGTATCTCATCGACTCCCGCGACCTCGTCGAGGGCACGTGGGGCGACAGTCTCAGTCAAGTGGGGGACCGTGCCGGCCTGTTGGCAGTGACCAATCACGGAGATTCGGCTGTGGAGACGGCCGGGCGGGTGCGGGGCATCCATGTGGTGACGCAGGGGTGGGTGGAGGCGGAGCCTTCGTCACGGTCCTTCGAGCCGGTGCCGGGGGAGCGGTGGCTGCGGCCCGTGGAGGTGTGTCCGCGGTGGTTCCGTGCTGTGCCGGACGGTACGGAGGGGAGACGCCGGGACGGCCGCGCGTACCACCGGTCCGAGACCGGGGCCCTCGTGGACCTGGAGTGTGAGGACATCGTGCTGAACCAGGGGTGGGGACGAGGCGTGTGGTGACGGCGTGCGGGGTGACGGGGCGTCGGGCACTGCGCGTGTTGGGCTGTGGGCGCTGCTCGTGCGGGGTGTAAATGGGGTTTCGGGGGATACGTGTCGTGTGGGGCCCAGGGGTGGAACAGCCGTGCCGGGGGACGGCTTTGGGGGCTTCCGGGGACACGTACGACACCGCTTCTTCCCGGGTTTCTGCCCGAATTGCGCATGCCGCGGAGGTGAAGCATGTGAAGACCTCGTGCTCATGTATCGGGCAAAACCGTCCAGTTGTGAGCGGTAATTCGAACTTCCCGCGAGGGGCCGGTCCCGGGTGTTCGGCGTTCAGTCCGCATGTTTGAATATCGATGTTCGTGAGCGGGCTGTGTGGCCGGCGCTGAATCCCCCGGTGCCGGACAACTCCCCACGGTCGGAACCTCTTTGGAGATGTCCCGGCCGTATCCCGCAGAAACTCACCACCGAAGGACGTGCGTCATGAGCTACAACCAGATCGAGACCCGCGAGATCTCCGAGAACGACCTGGACGCCGTGGCGGGCGGGGCGGCCGGCCTCTCCCTCGACTCCCTGCCGGGCGGCGTCGCCGGCAGCGGCGGCGTCAACCTGGCCGGTCACGGTGTCGACGTGACCGGTGGCGCGAGCCTGCAGGACGGCGCCCAGCTCACCGTCACCGGCGGCTGAATCGCCGAACGGTCCGAGTCCGCTCGGCTGTCTCCACCCCCTCGGCCAACTACCCGGCCGAGGGGGTGTTGTCATTTCTTGTCCGTTCCTTTCTTGTCCGTTCCCTTCGGGGTTCTCCTGCGAGTGTGCGAACTTCCGAATGCCGGGAATGGGTGGGGTGCATGCCCAGGGTGATGACGTGAATTCATTGGGTTGTTGCCCGTGTTCTTGCCCGTGCCTGCGTCCTTGATTTTCGGATGTCCGGCTACACCCGGGATTTCGTTCCGCTGGTTGGGCCGCCGCTCCGAGTTGGTTTTGTCCTGCTCCTTGTGCCGCCGGGGCCGGTCCTGACGGGGTGTCCGTTTCCCTGTGGGGTTACTGGTGAGTGGTGCACCGATGTGACGTGTGGGGCGTGTTGCTCGGTAGCCTTCCGGGGCAGGGTGGAGGCGGTTCCCCGGGGTGGGTCGGGGCAACGGGGAGGAAAACGTTCATGCGGAGCGGGGCGGCGGTCGACCGGAAGGGCGCGGATCCGCGGGATGCGATACGGGGTCCCGGCGTCGGGGGCAGCACCCGGACCGCTCCCGCTGTGCCGGCCGGCAAGGCACCCGTCGTCGGCGCCGAATCGTTCGGCTGGGCCGAGCCTCTCGTCGGTGCGCCGTTGCTCGCCTCCGGCGCGCTGACCGCGCTCGGGCGGCGGCAGCGCAGCGCCCTGCGGCAGGCCGCCGGCGCGGCGGGCCCCGGCCTTGGGGGTGTCGCGCGCGACATGGCGCCCGCGCCCGACGAGCCGGCCGCGGCCGCCCGTGACGCGCTGTTCGTCGGGGCGGATCCGGAGTCGGCGCGGTTCCTCGACCGTGCCCTGCGTGTCCTGAGTCGTGAACTGGCCGCCCGGAAGCGCCCGTTGCCCACCGTCTACGCCGCCTGGCTGGCCGGGGACGAACTGCATCTGCAGCTCGCCCGCGAGACCCCCGGACCCCCGCCGCCCTGGCGCGTCGCCGAGGACCTCCCCGACTTCTGGAGTGTGACCCGCGCAGATGTCACCGAGGTGGAGGACCGCGAGAACGGTCCACACAGTGACCGGAATCGCGTGCAGAACAGTGCTCGGCTGCCCGCCCCGTACCCCGCGCTCGTCAGTCTCGGTGTGCGCGACGAGGGGCGGCTGCTGCTGAACCTGGAGGCCGTGCCGGGGCTGGTGTCGGTCAGCGGCAGCGCTGAGCACCGTACGGGCGTACTGGCGTCCCTGGCCGCCGAGTTGGCGACCGCCGGGTGGGCGGACCGGCTGACCGTCACGCTCGTCGGCTTCGGCGAGGATCTGACGGCGCTCGCTCCCGCGCGTGTGCGGCATGTGGCGGACATGGCCGGACTGTTCGACGTGCTGGAGGACGAGACGGAGCGACGGCGTGCCGCACTGCGTACCGCCGGGCAGACCACCGTCCTGACCGGTCGTACGGAGGGTACGCAAGGCCCGCAGTGGGCGCCGCACCTCGTCCTTGTCGGTGCCGAATCGAGCGACGAGGAGGCCGGGAGGCTGGCCGGGCTGGTCGAAGGGGCCGGCCGGCTGGGCATCGGCTGTCTCGTCGCGACCGGACGTCCCGAACTCCCCGGCGCGCTGTGGGAGTTCGGCATCACGGGGGACCGGCAGCTGAGGGCGCCGCGGATGGGGCTTGAGCTCCGTGCACAGCTGTTGCCCGCGCCCGTGCGCGAGGCAGTCGTCGACCTTTTTGCCGGTGCCGGCCGTCCGGAGGAGGCTGGCGATGAGAGTTGGTCCGGCCCGGAGGCCGGGCTGTCGCCCCTGACGGGCCTCAAGAGCGGGACAGGTCCGCGGTTCCGTGCCGATCTGAGCGACCGTGGGCGGCCCGACGTGTACGTACGGCTAATGGGCCCGTACGAGATCATCGGGCTGGACGAGCCGGACGGTGCCCGTGACGCCCTGCTGCGGGAGGCGCTCGCTCTTCTGCTGCTGAACCGCGAAGGCGTCCACCCGCGCGTCCTCGCGTCCGCACTGTGGCCCGAGGGTGTCACGAACGGTGTGCGCGACACGTTGATCGAACAGCTCACCCTGTGGCTCGGCGACGCACCCGACGGCACGCCCAGACTGCACACCGACGACCGGGGCCGCCTCGTTCTGCCCGCGTCCGTCGTGTCGGACTGGGACGTGCTGCGCACGCTGCACCACAGCGCCACAGGCGACCGTGGTGCGAAACTGTCGGGCGTCCTGCGGGCGCGGCAGCTGACGGACGCGCTCGGCCTGTCCCGCGGACCGCTGCTGGCGGAACGCCCCCAGGGGCGGTACGGCTGGCTGGCACACGACGTCGCCCCCGTACAGCAGCAGTTGATCGTCGCGGAGCTGGCGCTGGAACTGTCCGCGCAGCACCTGCGCCACCAGCGTGCCGACCACGCCGAACAGGCCGTCTACAGCGCGCTGGGCACCGCCCCGGCCGACGAGCGGCTGTGGAACGAGCTGCTGCGCACCGCGCACGCCACCGGTGAGGGTGCGCGGCTGGACCGGGCCGTGGGGTGGGTCGTGCAGCGGAACCGCAGCGTGCACGGCCCGGCGGGCGAACTGCCCGCGCACACCCGCGCGCTGCTGGACGAGCTGGCGCCGACGGCGGACCTGCCGCAGGACGTCGAACACGCGTGAGGGAGGTCGTACGGGAAGGGGCGGGAGAGATCCTGTGTGCGTACGGGCTTCGCCCACCCGTTCCCCTTTTCCTCAACGCGCCGATGCGGAAAGCTTGTTGAGCGGAAAAGTTCTCGCGGGTCACGCCGGGGGACGGCATGCACACATCCGCCGGGGACCGGCACGAACACAGGAGGCAGGACATGGCCAGCGGCGACAGCGGACACCACGTCGGCAGCGGCCGGGGCATCGAGGACGTCGACGAGGAACTGGGGCTGCGCAGGCCGCACACGGCGCGGATGTACGACTACTTCCTGGGCGGCATGACCAACTATCAGGTCGACCGGGAGACCGCGGTGGCCGCGCTGCAGGCGTACCCGAACGCGACCGTCGCCGCGCGTCAGAACCGTGCCTTCATGCACCGTGTGGTGCGCTACCTCGGCCGCGAGCGCGGGATACGCCAGTTCCTCGACATCGGGACCGGCGTCCCCACCGAGCCCAATCTGCACCAGGTCGCCCAGACCGAGCACCCGGAGTCCCGGGTCGTCTACACGGACAACGACCCGATCGTCCTCACGTACGCGCGGGCGCTGCTGACCGGCACCAGCGAAGGCGCCACCGACTACGTCGAGGCCGATGTGCGCGAGCCGCAGCGGATCCTCGAACACGCCCGTACGTTCCTGGACTTCGAGCAGCCCGTGGCGCTGTCCGTCATCGCGCTGTTCCACTTCCTCGACGACGAGGACGACCCGTTCGGCCTCGTGAAGCAACTCGTGGAGGCGCTGCCTCCGGGGTCGTCGCTGGCGCTCACCCACGGCACCGTCGACCTCGACCCGGGCATGCAGGCCCTCGCGGACGCGTACAACGCGCGCGGGGTGACCACGCGCTTCCGGACCCACGCAGAGGTGCTGCACTTCTTCGACGGGCTGGACCTCGTCGACCCCGGCCTCGTCCCCACCTGCGACTGGCGTCCGGAGTTCGCCGCGGAGGGCATGGCACAGCTGCCCGGCATGATCGACGCGTCGGAGGTCGGCGTGTGGGCGGGCCTCGGCATCAAGCCCTGACCTCGTACGACGGCGGGTGCCGCGCACGCGTGAGCGCCCCGCACGCGTGAGCGGGGTGCCCCGGGCCGGGCGGCCCCGGCCCGGGGGAGTGTGGGGGGTTTCCTCCGGTCAGCTGGCGCGGGCCACCCGGAGCGTCAGCGTGTAGTCGCCGTCGCCGTCCGTGAAGCGCCGTGTCACGTTGAACGACGAGCCCACGTTGGGCAGTTGCTTCAGCACGACCTCGCGTGTGAAGACGAAGGTGTTGTCGGCGATGTGGTCGTCGTCGAGGAAGCCGATGAGCCACTGGATGACGGCGCCGGCGCCGGCCACGACCGCGGCGACCCATGCCGCCACACCGGTGGCCGCGAGGATCCCGGCCGCCGCCAGGAACGCCGCCGCGACACCCGCCCTGATCTTCTCGGTGTCGCCCTCGTCGTGCTCGAACAGCGAGACGAGCGAGCCGACTTCGCCCTCGGGGAGCGCCTGGGCCGCGCAGTTCTGGCCCCAGATGCAGCCGTCGGTGGAGGAGAAGGTCCGGGACTCGCCGTTGTCGACGTCCTCGAAGACACGTGAACGCGTGGTGAGAGCCGTGTTGTTGCCGAGCGAGGCGAAGATCCAGTACGGCTCGTTGGACGGGTCGAAGATGCTGTCGGTCTGCCGGTCGGTGCACTTGAACGACGCGCCCTTGATGCTGACGCGGGACGTCACGGGTGCCGCGGTCTCCAGCGCATCCGCCGGCTCCAGCGCCACGAGCATGGAGCCCGCGTGCTCACGCTGCACCTCGCGCGACGGCATCGGGAAGTCGCGCAGTTCCGCGGTGCCCGCGTGGATCGCGGGTACGTCGACCTGCGTGACGTTCGGCATCTCCAGGACCGTCTTCACGATCTCCGGCGCGTCGTTCGCCAGGTCCTTCATCGAGTAGGACTGTTTGACGTCGAGCTGCGCGAACCGGCGCGGGAACATCTCGCCGCGCAGCTGCTGCGGCACCTTCCGGTCGATCTCGCCGTGCGCTTTGATCTCCTCGTCCGTGAGCCCGCTCTTGCGGAACGACGTCACGACGAGCTTCTCGAGGTCCGTGAGCTCCGCGCCGTTGGCGAACTTCGCGCAGCTGTGCAGAACGATGGCCAGGAACCAGTTGCGGCTCTTGTTGGCGACGAGCTTCTTGCGCAGCGGGGCACCCCTGCCGGTGTTCTTCACCAGGTCGTCGAGGATGCGGTCTGTCGGTCGAGCTGCCATGAGTCTGCCCCCAGTCACTGCACGCCGGTTCCGCGGAACCCCGTTGTCCCGCGTTCGCGGCGCGTCACCTGGAACGTCCTGCTGCCCGGGTCCCCGGTCAACGGCGCGGCCCGTACGTACGGTCCGGGTGGCCCCGATGGCCCGACGGGAGTCACCCCCGACGGCGTACGACCGACGGTGTACGGCCAACGCAGCCTCGGAAAACGGGCGTTGGGCCGGTCTGATCGCCAACTTCCGGCCCCTGGCGGGCTGCGGGATGTGATCATCGTCGGATAGCGTCGCAGGCCGGCCCGCACCCGGTTCCCACCCCCGGTAAGGAGCACTCGATGGAGCAGCCGCCCAGCGGTACGGACACAGCGGTCGAGCCGGCGGCCGACCCCGGCTCGTCCGACGCGGAAGCGAGCGTGCGGCACGCCGGCTATCAGCGGCAGTTCGCCCGTACGCTCAGCAGATTCGAATCGTTCGCCGTGGCCTTCTCGTTCATATCGATCACGACGGGACTGTTCACGACGTACGGCACGGTCCTCGGCTACGGCGGACCCGCCGGCATCTGGACCTGGCCGGTGGTCACCGTCGGCACCGCGCTGGTCGCCCTTGTGTACGGGATGCTCGCCAGCCGCATCCCGCTGTCCGGCTACAGCTACCAGTGGGCCAGCCGCCTGGCGTCGCCCGTGCTGGGCTGGTGGTTCGGATGGGTGTCGTTCGCGTTCCTGTCGATCGTCGTCGTGGCCGTCGACTACGGGCTGACGCAGGTCGCCCTGTTCCCGCTGCTGGGCATCGAGTACACGGCGACGGCAGGCGCGGTCGGTACGGTCATCGTGCTGCTGCTCCAGATGACGCTGATCATCTGGTCCACGCCGCTGACCACCCGGATCAACAACATGGCGGTGGGCGCCGAGGTCATCGCCATGATCGGGCTGACGCTGCTGATCGCCGGGGCCGTCGTCCTCACCGACAAGGGCGACTGGGGCAACCTCGCCTCGCACGGCGCGGCGCCCGACGCGGGCTACTACGGCTTCCTCGGCCCGTTCATGCTCTCCGCGCTGCTCGGCGCGTTCACCCTCGTCGGCTGGGAGTCCGCGGCCAACCTGGCCGAGGAGACGCACAATCCGAAGCAGGTCGTGCCCCGCGCGATGGTCCGCGCCATCGTGCTCAGCGGCGTCATCGGCATGCTCTTCCTGATCGTGATCACGGTCGGCGCGGGCGGCAACGTGGCCGCGCTGACGGACAGTTCGGCACCCGTCGCCGACATCATCGAGCGCACGCTGGGGCACACCGCCGCTTCGGTGATGCTGGTCGTCGTGAGCATCGCCATCTTCGCCTGCGGCATGGTCATCATGGTGAGCAACAGCCGCCTCGTGCACGCCATGGCACGTGACGGACGGCTGCCGTTCTCCGGCGTCCTCAGCCGCGTGCCGCGCCCCACCGGCGGCCCCGCCTGGGCGACCGTCACCGTCGCGCTCACATCGATCGCCATCGTCGCCGGGTTCGGCACCAACCCCGACGCGCTGCCCCAGCTCCTCAGCGCCGGCACGCTGATGCCCGCGATCCTCTACGCCGGCACCGTCGCCCTGTTCATCGCCACCCGCCGCAAGTACACCCCGCGCGAGGACGACTTCCGGCTCGGCAAGTGGGAGAAGCCCGTCGTGGCGGGCGCCGCACTGTGGCTCGTCGTCGAACTGTGCATCTTCACCATCCCGGGCGACTTCCGCGAGGCCCAGCTGTACGCGCTGGGCACCCTCGTCGTCGGCGCCGTCGTGTTCGCCGTCGTCTGGGTGACCCGCCGTACACAGCTGACCAGCGAGCCCGGAGCGGGGGCCGACGACCTGTGACCGTCGTACTCGCCCTCGACCAGGGCACATCCGCGACAAAGGCCGTCGTGGTCGACGCCGACGACAACGTGCTCGCCGTCACCGAAGTGCCCGTCACACCCGCGTACTTGACCGGCGGCGGCGTCGAACAGGACCCGCAGCAGCTGCTGGACTCCGTCCTCACCGCGGGCCGCCGCGCACTGGAGAGCGCCGGCCGGCCCACCCTGGGCGCCGTCGCGCTCGCCAACCAGGGGGAGACCGTCCTCGCCTGGGACCGGCACACCGGACGCCCCCTGACACCCGCCGTCGTGTGGCAGGACCGGCGCGCCGAGGGCATCTGCACTGCGCTGGCCGCCGAACGGGAACGGGTCGCGCAGCGTACGGGGCTGGTCCTCGACCCCTACTTCTCCGCGCCCAAGATGGCCTGGATCCGGGAGAACCTGACCCGCGACGGCGTCGTCACCACCACCGACACGTGGCTGCTGCACCAGCTGACCGGCGCGTACGTCACCGACGTCTCCACCGCGAGCCGTTCACTGCTGCTCGACCTGGACACCGCCGCCTGGGACCCCGGACTCGCCGGCCTGTTCGGGCTGGACGTCGACGCGCTGCCCGAACTCGTGGACTGCGACGCGACGGTGGGCACCACGACCGCCTTCGGCCCCCCGGTGCCCGTCGCCGGACTCGCCGTCGACCAGCAGGCGGCGCTGCTCGCGGAGGGCTGTACGGCGCCCGGCACGGCCAAGTGCACGTACGGTACGGGCGCGTTCCTGCTCGCCAACACCGGCAGAAAGGCGCTGCGTTCCGGCTCCGGACTGACCTCGTCCGTGGCCTGGCGGGTACGCGGGGAGACCGCGTACTGCGTCGACGGACAGGTCTACACGGCGTCCTCCGCCGTCCGCTGGCTCCAGGACCTCGGCCTCATCGACGAACCCGCCGACATGGACCGGGTGGCGGCCTCGGACGCCGCGGGAGTGCTGTGCGTGCCGGCCCTGGCCGGGCTCGCCGCGCCCTGGTGGCGGCCCGACGCGACGGCCGCCTTCACCGGCATGACGCTCTCCACCCGGCGGGAACACCTCGTCCTCGCCGTACTCCAGGGCATCGCCGCACAGGTCGCCGAACTGACCGCGCTCGTCGACGACGACCTGGGCACACCGCTGACACGGCTGCGCGTCGACGGGGGCCTCACCCGCAGCCGCACCCTGGTGCAGGCCCAGGCGGACCTCTCCCAAGTCCCCGTCGACGTCTACCCGTCGGCGCACGCGACGGCGCTCGGCGCCGTCGCCTTCGCCCGGCTCGCCGTGCATCCGGGCATGAAGCCGGAGGAGGCCGTTCCGGCCTGGGCGCCGGGCCGTACGGTGGAGCCGAGCTGGCCGGCGGAGCGTGCCGCGGACCATCTCGCCCGCTGGCGGCACGCCGTGACCTCCGCCGCCCTCACCCCGCAGGAGCCCGCAGCACCATGACGCAGCACAGCCCGCCGCAGACGTACGACGCGACCGACCCGTACGACGTCGCCGTCATCGGGGCCGGTGTCGTCGGGTCCGCGATCGCCCGCGAACTCGCCGCGTACGAACTGCGCGTGGCGCTGCTCGACGCGCAGGACGACGTGGGCAACGGCACCAGCAAGGCCAACACGGCGATCCTGCACACCGGTTTCGACGCCACACCGGGCACGCTCGAATCCCGGCTCGTACGCCGCGGCTACACGCTGCTGTCCCGGTACGCGCAGGACACCGGCATCCCCGTCGAGCGCACCGGAGCACTCCTCGTCGCCTGGACCGACGAACAGCTCGCCGCGCTGCCGGGACTGCGGGAGAAGGCCGAGAAGAACGGCTACACGGACTGCGAACCCGTACCCGCCGAGGAGGTCTACCGGCGCGTTCCCTCGCTCGGCCCCGGAGCGCTCGGCGGGCTGACCGTCCCCGACGAGTCGGTCATCTGCCCCTGGACGACGGTCCTCGCCCTGGCCACCGACGCCCAAGCGCGGGGCACCGACGTGCTGTTGGGTCGCCGGGTGACGGGCGTGGATGCCGGTGACGGCGTGACAGTGCTGCGGACTCCGCGCGGGGATGTCCACGCCCGGTGGGTCGTGAACGCCGCCGGGCTCGCCGCCGACAGGCTCGACCGGCTCTTCGGGTACGACCGCTTCACCGTCGTGCCGCGCCGCGGCGAACTCCTCGTCTACGACAAGTTCGCCCGCAAACTCGTCGACTGCATCGTGCTGCCCGTGCCCACGGCCCGCGGCAAGGGCGTACTCATCAGCCCCACCATCTACGGCAACGTCATGCTCGGGCCGACCGCCGAGGATCTCGACGACCCCGGCGACACCGGAACCTCCGCGCCCGGCTTCGACTTCCTCCTTTCCCACGGCGCCCGCCTCATGCCGCGCCTGCTGGAGGAAGAGGTCACCGCGAGCTACGCCGGAGTCCGCGCCGCCATCGGCCAGAGCGACTATCTCATCGCCGCCGACCCGGAACGGCGTTACCTCGTCGCGGGCGGCATCCGCTCCACCGGGCTCAGTGCCTCCCTCGCCATCGCCGAACACGTGCGGGAGCAACTCGCCGACGCCGGACTGGAGTTGACGGTCCGCGCCGCCCTGCCGGACCCGCCGCGGATGCCGGACCTCGGCGAGACGGGCACCCGTCCGTACGAGGACGACGCGCTCATCGCGGCCGACAGCGCGTACGGCCGCGTCGTCTGTTTCTGCGAACGCGTCACGGAAGGCGAGATCCGCGACGCCTGCGCCGCGCCCCTGCCCCCGGCGGACCTGGACGGCCTGCGCCGCAGAACACGCGCCACGAACGGCCGCTGCCAGGGCTTCTACTGCGGCGCGACGGTCGAGGCGCTGCTCGACGCGATGCGCGCCGACGGCGCGGAGGGTTGCGAGCGTTCCGCTCGCGTGGAGGGCGCCGACGGCGCGATCGGCCCCGAGCCTTCCGCTCGCGCTGGGAGCGGTGAGCGCGGTGAGCCTGCCCCGCGCGTCGGCCGCGCGGAGGGCGCCGGGCACGCCGACTGTTCCGGCCGTTCCGGCCGTCCCGTTCCTACCGACCGCCCCACCCCGGAGGGCCCCGCATGACCCCGCCGAACGAACCGAACTCCGGGCCGCAGCAGGTCATTTACGAGGCCGTCGTCGTCGGCGCGGGGCCTGCCGGGCTGACCGCCGCGGCGCGGCTCGCCGCGCGGCTGGGGCCGGGGCGCGTGCTCGTGCTGGACCGGGAGGCGGAGGCCGGCGGCATTCCCCGGCACAGCCACCACCCCGGGTACGGCATCCGTGACCTCGGACGTTTCCTGTCCGGCCCCGCTTACGCCCGCCGCCTCGCCGACCGTGCCGTACGCGCCGGAGCCCGCATCCGTACCTCCGCGACCGTCACCGGCTGGAGCGGGGAGCGCACGCTCGACGTCACCACGCCCGAGGGACGGCTGCGGGTCGAGGGCCGGGCCGTCGTCCTCGCCACCGGGGCACGCGAACGGCCCCGCGCGGCACGCCTCATCCCCGGCGACCGGCCCCAAGGGGTCTACACCACGGGCCAGTTGCAGAACCTGGTGCATCTGCACGGCCGGCGCCCCGGCCGGCGCGCCGTGATCGTCGGCGCCGAACCCGTCAGCTGGTCGGCGGTGCTCACCCTGCGCGAAGCGGGCTGCCGTACGGCACTGATGACGACGGCGCATCCGGTGGCCGACTCCCCGGCCCCGTTCACGTTCGCGGGCCGCACGCTGCTGAAGGTGCCCGTGGCCACCCGTACGCGCGTCACCCGGATCACCGGGCGCGGCCGGCTGTCCTCCGTGGAGATCGAGCACACCGGCACCGGGGCGCGCCGCACTGTCGACTGCGACACCCTCGTCCTCACCGGCGACTGGATCCCCGACCACGAACTCGCCCGCAGCGCGGGCCTCGACATGGACCCCGGCACCAAGGGGCCGCTCGTCGACACCGCGCTGCACACCTCGCGCCCCGGAGTGTTCGCAGCGGGGAACGTGTTGCACCCCGTGGACACCGCCGACATCGCGGCACTCGACGGCCGGCACGTGGCCGGACAGGTGGAACGGTGGCTGGCCGGCAGCCCGCCGGAAGCTACTGACATGTTGTCAACAAGTGAAGGGACGGCGGCAGTCGGCGTCCCGCTGCGTGCTGACCCGCCCTTCCGCTGGGTCGCGCCCGGACAGCTCACGGCCGGCGCCCCCGCGCCCCCGCGCGGGCACCTGCTCGCGTGGGCGGACGAGACCGTACGCCGCCCACGCGTGGCGCTCCGGCAGGACGGACGGCTGCTCGGCAGCCACCGGTCAGCGCTCACCGCGGCCCCGGGCCGGGTGTTCCGTGTGCCGTGGCGGCTGCTGTCCGGCTACGACCCGGAGGGCGGGCCCGTACGCCTGGGACTGCTCCAGGGCTGACCCGCTCCGGGGCCGACACGGCTGCCTCCGGCCGATGCGGCTCTTCCGGGGCCGACTCGGGGCGCCCCGGGGCCCGTTCCGAACCTGAAGGCCGAAATCCGCGCGGAAAAGGGCGACTTGGACAGGCCGGGCGCGGAACGGCTCCACTGTTCAAGAACATCACCAGCCCCTCTGGAACCAGGCGACTCCAGGGAGTTAGGTTGTCCTTACACAACGGGAGCCTGTCCCTCCGTCCGGCGTACCCGACCCTCCGCCGGGCCGGCACCTCCTGCGCACCGCCTGTCTGCTCGCCCGCCAGCTTGCCTGCCGTTGAGGACTGTTCGTGATGACGCACGCCGAACCACCCGTACCACCACGCCGATCCGTGCCCCCGCACCTCCGGTCCACTCGGCTGCACTGATGCCCCCGAGGGGGACCCGGCACGAGCCCGGCGGCTTCCGGCCCGTCTACAGTCCGGCCGGATTCGACACCCCGCTGCGCGGCGCGCTGGAGGAGATCAAAGCGGGACGCTGGAGAGTCATGCAGTCCCTGCTGCACGACACCGGCGACGACTGGGCCCTGCGGACGTCCCGTACGCAGGTCCTCGGTGTCCTCGCCGCCCGCTCCCAGGTCGTCCAGGCGTGGCTCGCCGAGGAGCCGCGGGACCCGAACGCGCACGTCATGCGGGCCCGCGTCAGCGTGGAACGCGCACTGCGGGCACACCGCGAACAGCACCACAGCGCCCGCGATCTGGAGAACGAGGCCCGTGAGGCGGCGATCGCGGCGGCCCGGCTGCTGCCCGCCGACCCGGTGCCCTGGGTCTGCCTCCTCGCCCTCGCACAGGTCGACGTGCACCAGCGCCGCCCGGAACACCGCCAGCAGGCCAACGAGCCCATGCTGCCCGCCGGTCCGTGGGGACTGCTGTACCGGGTGTGCGAACGCGACCGTTACAACCGCGAAGCCCACCACCGCATGCTGCACTTCCTCAACGCCTGCGCCGCCGGCACCGACACCTCGCACGCCGCGGCCATCGACTTCATGCGCTGGGTGTCCTCCTGGGCGCCCGTCGGCTCCCCGCTGCTGGTGCTGCCGCTGTACGCGTACGCCGAACAGTTCCGCCGGCAGGTCGCGGCCGGCAGTACGGACGGATGGCTGCGCCGCCGGTGGGCGGACGAACCCATCGCCCTGGACACCCGCAGCGCGCTGATGGGCTGGTTCGCCCGTACGGGACCCGCCGAACAGTCCGTCATGGACCTCAACTACCTTGCACACGCCGTCTGGGCGGCCCACTGGCTCGACGAGGCGGCACGCGTGTTCACCGCGCTCGGCCCGTACTACACCCGGCAACCCTGGGAGTACATGAGCGACAGTCCGACCCGGCCCGGCGCCGCCAAGAGGGAGTTCCTCAGAGCCCGTACCCAGTCCCTGGCCTCCCACGGCTGACACCCCGTCTCTCCCCGCCCGTCACCGAGGAGTTCCGTGCTGCCTCCCCCGCGCACAGCCCCCACCGCCCCCGCGTCCCACCGCGCCGCCCCCGCCCCCGCTCCCGACGACGACGCAAAACTGCGGGACCTCGGCTACCAGCCCGTCCTCATCCGCCGGATGGGCCCGTTCGGCAACTTCGCCATCAGCTTCTCCGTCATCTCCGTGCTGTCCGGCTGTATGACCCTGTACGGCTTCGGCCTGCTCACCGGCGGCCCCGCGGTCATGCTGTGGGGCTGGGTCGTCGTCGGACTGATGGTGATGTTCGTCGGCGCCGGGCTCGCCGAGGTCACCAGCGCGTACCCCACGTCCGGCGCCCTCTACTACATGGCGGACCAGCTCGGCGGGCGCCGCTGGGGCTGGTACACCGGCTGGCTGAACCTCCTCGGACTGCTCGGCGCCATCGCCGGGATCGACTACGGCGCCGCCCTGTTCACCGGCGCGCTGATGCACCTCCAGTGGGGCATCGAACCCACCCCCGGCATCCTCATGACGGTCTACCTGTGCATCCTCCTGCTGCACGCGGGCCTCAACCTGTTCAGCGTGCGGCTGGTCAGCATCCTCAACTCGCTCAGCGTCTGGTGGCACATCGCCGGCGTCACCGTCATCGTGTCGGTGCTCGCCCTCGTCCCCTCCGAACACCGCTCGCCCGCCTTCGTGTTCGGCGAGTTCGCCAACCACACCGGCTGGTCCAGCCACCTGTACGTCGTCATGATCGGCCTGCTGCTCGCGCAGTACACCTTCTGCGGCTACGACGCCAGCGCCCACCTGTCCGAGGAGACCACCGGCGCCGAAGTCAGCGCGGCGCGCGGCATCGTGCACGCCATCGGCTGGTCCTGGGTCGCCGGCTTCGTCCTGCTCGCCGGGCTCACCTTCGCCATCCAGGACTACGCGGGCACCGCCAACAGCGCCACCGGCGTGCCACCCGCTCAGATCTTCCTCGACAACCTCGGCGTCACCGGCGCCAAACTCCTCCTGCTCGTCGTGATCGTGGCCCAGCTCTTCTGCGGCAACGCCGAAGTCGCCGCTGCCAGCCGCATGGTGTTCGCCTTCTCCCGCGACGGCGCCCTGCCGTTCTCCGCACAGTGGCGCCGCGTCAGCCCCGTCACCGGCACACCGGGCCGCGCCGTGTGGCTCTCCGTAGCCGTCGCCGCGGTCCTCGCCCTGCCGTCGCTCTACAGCGACACCGCGTACGGCGCCGTCACCGCCATCAACGTCATCGGCATCACCCCCGCCTACGCCGTCCCCATCTACCTGCGGCTGCGGCACCGCGACAAGTTCCGCCGCGGCAAGTGGCACCTGGGCCGCTGGAGCGTCCCCATCGGCTGGATCGCCGTCACCTGGGTGCTCTTCGTGACGGTCCTCTTCTGCCTCCCGCAGACCAGCCCCGTGACGGGCGGCTCCTTCAACTACGCCCCGGTCGCCCTCGCCGCGGTCCTCCTGCTCGCCACGGTCTGGTGGAAGCTGGCAGGCCGCGGCGCCTACCGGGCCCCCAAGGCGGCAGGCGACGACCGCGAACTCGACCTCATCGGCGAGGACATCGTCTGACCCCTCCTCACCGCCACCCCACCCAACGCCCCGCCCCCGTACGGCTCCCGCACCGGGACGGGGCGTGTCCTCTGCGCGCGCCGGCCGTTGGTGAGACGTGAGGAAAATGCACCACACCGGCCCGGACGGCCCGCAACAAACAGGCTGCCGCGCTGAATAGGCACAAGGCCTATGCCTTTCGAAAAACTTCCTTCATGGCGCGTAAAGGGTGCGGTTGTACCGCACCAGTGGTTCTGCTGCCATGTGGCCCGCTATACGGCGGCCCGTGCGAGTGGAAGACTTGGCGCCGCAGTCAATGCACACGGTATAGGGGGACCGCGCCGTGCCCATCACCGCGCTCTGGGCCGAACTCGAGAAACAGCTCATCCCGGTCTTCTCGCACTACCGCAGCCGGATCTCCGAGCTCCCCGTGCACCGCAAGGCGGACCGGACTCTCCTGACGGAAGCGGACGTGGAAGTGCAGCGGCTCATCGTCGACGAGATCCGCTGCCGCGATCCGCAATCCACGATCATCGCCGAGGAGGACGCCCGCACCGGAACGCGTGAGGAAGTGCTCTCCGGGGACGGCCGGGTATGGGTGATCGACCCGATCGACGGGACGGCACAATTCATACGGCCCGACAGCAGCGAATTCTGCTCGGTGGTGTGCCTGCTGGAGGACTGGCAGCCGGCCGAAGCGTTCGTCCTGGCACCCGAGTTGGGCACCGGTCGGACGCCGCTCTCGGTCACCGCCGACGCCCCGGCCGGAGCGATCACGGTCAACCGGGGCCGTGACACGGTCCCGTCCCCGGGCGCCGCGACGAAGCGGCTCTCCGCGACGCGCAGTGGAGACGAGGCCGGCCGCCCCTTCGACGAGGAGGCGGAGCAGTGCGGCTACGAAGTGAAGAAACGGACGACGTCGCAGACGCTCGACATGGTGCGCACCGCGGTCGACATCTCCCCGGTGACCGAACCGGCGCTGCCCGGATTCGACTTGTTCTGGCGTCGTGAACAGAAAGTCTGGGACGGGCTGGCCGGACTCTGTCTGGGTGCCGCCGCCGGACTCCGCAGTTGTGACGAGAACGAGAATCCTCTCTCTCCGGGACCCGAACTCCTGAGTGCGGCGGAGCCGACCTTCGCGTCCACGGTCATGGGGCGAACGGAGGTAGTGTCCTGGTTCCTGGAAGTGACTCACTGTGCAACGACGTAGCACCGGCGTCGTGCTGGACATCACCTCACTCATCAGCGCCGAGGATTTCCTGCTGGCACAGAACCACAGGGGGAAGCCCGCGGACCCGTTCGCCCAGCAGTCCTTCGTCGAAGTCGTCCAGTCGCTGATATTCATGTCCACGGTCCATGTGGCGCACCCGGTGCTGCACAATCCGCGCCCCGATGATTTCGGTGAACGCCCGCTCCTCCTGCGCGAATTGATGCGCGCCGGGCTTGTGCACTCGCTCCAGCTGGACCCGGCCGAGCGACGCCTCGCGCAGGAACTCGAAGCCGCGGTCGTCCAGGATCTGGAGAGTGTGCACGGAAATTCCAGCGTGCTCCGGTTCGTGAAACAGGCTTTCGCCATCGACAATGTCAATTCTGGCGGCCAGGCGGCACTGTCCGGGCGGATGTACGAGTGGAGCGCCTTCCAGGAGAGACGCGTCCGGTCCACGGCCGGCCATCACCGCGACCGCATCCCCACGCGGGACGGCGTCGAGGAGGACGCGTTCGGCGAATGGGCGCGCGCCGCCGCCGTCACGCTGGCCGGCCCGTTGGAGGGGATCGCCGTGCCCGGGCAGGGGAAGTACCTGATGGCGACCCTCGCCCGCGGCATGAAGTACCAGGCGCGGTCCGAGGCGTGCGGCACCTCGTACCAGTCCCATCCGCTGCGCCGCGACTTCTCCCTCACCTTCGAACTGACCCGGGACGGCGTGTCCGACGACGTCGTGCTCGACGTCATCCAGGCCGTGCGCGGCATTCACGGCACGCTCCGGGAGGCCGCGGGGCAGGACGGTGCCCACCGGGTCCAGCTGCTTCAGCTGGAACTCCCGTTGCTCGGCGGGAGGCTCTGGAAGCCCGGGGACACCTGCCGGCTCAGCGATCCGGACTGGATCGCCTTCGTCGTGGACCGCGTACAGGACTACCGCGACCGGTCCGAGTCCCTGCGGCGGGCTGTCGAACTGTGTGTGACGGACGAAGACTGCCTCCGGCTCGCCCGCGACATCGAGGCGGTGAAGCGGCACTTGCTGGAACGTCTCGGGCTGCGCCGCGTCGCGATGTCCGCGGTGGAGACCGAACTCGCCGCCTCCGTCGAGTCGGTGGCCCAGGTGGCGTCGGGGGTCCCCGTGGTGAACGGCCTCTGGCTCAGCGCGCGTGTGCTGGGAAAGCAGTTCAGCTTCTCCGGCGCCCAGCCGTTCCAGCGTTTCCTCTACCGCGAGTTCGTCGACGCCTGGAAGCGCGCGGGCCGCTGACGCCGCCGGAGCGCACGGCTCCGGGCCCCGCCGTCAGTGGGACGGCCGGGCCCGGAGGTGGGGTGGGGTCAGACCGTTGCGGGGGTGGGGGTGTTGAGGAGGCCCTTGTGGGTGAGGGCGGTGATGTAGTGGTCGAGGAGGGGGGCGTCCACCGGGGGGCAGGTGCGGGCCCAGGCGGGCCAGACCTGGTCGGTGCGTACGCGCGCCACCTCGGGGAAGACCCCGTCGAAGTACATCTCCTTCACGCTGAAGTCCGCCTCGTTGGCGCGGGTGATGAAGAGCGGGGCGAACGGGGCGATCGGCGCCGTGGGGTGGTCCCGCAGATGCTCCAGGAGGGCGTCGACCCACTCCTTGTAGCTGACGTTCTCGACGGGGTGCCCTGCGGCGCGCAGCCGGTCGGCCATGTCGCCCAGCACCGCGGGCCGGGGGTTGGTCAGATGGATGACGCCGCCCAGGTGCGGGAGTTGAGTGGCGATGCCGACGATCGCGCCGGTGACGTGGTCGACGGGCACCAGGTCGAGGGGGAGGGGGACGTCGGGGGCCGCGCCGAGCCGGACGATCGCGTCGAAGACCGTGCAGATGGCGCTGTCCGTGTTCCAGGCGCCGGTACGGCTGTCGCCGGTGATCTCGTACGGCCGGTGGACGGTGACCGGCAGGCCCGCCGACGCGGCGTTCCCCAGCAGGCGTTCGGCCACCCACTTGGTCTCCGGGTAGCCCATGCTGATCAGTTCGGGGTGGCTGAGCGGAGTGGACTCGTCGACGCGCCGCACCCCGCCCACGCCGCTGCCCGCCAGCAGCGCCGTCGTCGAGACGTAGTGCAGGGGGACGCGGCGCCGTCCGGCGAGACCGATGAGGGTGCGGACCGCCTCCACGTTGGCGTCCCGCAACTCGCGGTACGGATAGAGGAAGTTGACCTGTGCGGCGTTGTGCAGGACGAGGTCGACGGTGTCCGCGAGCTCGTCGAAGTCGCCCTGTGCCAGGCCGAGTCCCTCCTGGGCCAGGTCGGCGGGGAGCGCCCGGATCCGTCCCGGTGCGGGGAGCGGCAGGCCGTAGTGGCGCAGTGCGTCGTGGACGCGCCGCTCCGCCTGTCCGGGCCCGGCGGCGCGTACGGGGCAGTGCACGGTGGCGCCGGTGTCGCGGAGCAGGCGGTCCAGCAGGAACGCGCCGACGAACCCGGTGGCGCCGGTGAGCAGGATGTGCCGGGCCCGCGTGGGCGTGGGGACGGGGCCCGTACCGGCCGGGGGAAGGTCGAGGCCCAGGCGTGCCTCGGCCTCGAAGTCCGGCTGCCCCGGGGCGGGTTCGGTGTCGCCGTACGATGCCGGTCCCGCGTGGGCCGCGGCGCGGTACGCCGTGAGGGTGGGCGCGTTCAGCATGCGGCGCAGCAGGGGCGCGAACCGTTCGGGGGGCAGGCCGAGCGCGCCGACCGTACGGCTGACGACCTGCGCGGCGAGGAGGGAGTTGCCGCCCTCGGCGAAGAAGTCGGTGGCGTCGGTGACCGGCGTGCCGAGCGCCTCGGACCAGATGCCGGCCAGCACGTCGTCGCGGCCCGCGCCGTCCGGTTGACCGGCCGCGGTTCCGGGCGTGGGCGCGGACGTGCCCAGCATCAGGTAGTCGATCTTCCCGTTGTCCGTGAGGGGGAAGCGGTCCAGCGGGGTGAGGGGCGCGGGGATCGCGTGGGCCGGCAGCCGGCCGCTGAGGTGCCGGCGGAGCACCTCGGGGTCCGCGGGGCGCGCCGGGTCGGCGGAGGTGACGTACGCGCTCAGGCCCTTGCCGATCCCGTCGTTGCCGCGCACGAGGACGGCCGCCTCGGCCACGTCGGGGTGGGCGCGCAACAGGGCCTCCAGGGCCTCCAGTTCGACCCGGAACCCGCGGATCTTGACCTGCCGGTCGACGCGTCCGAGGAACTCCAGCGATCCGTCGGCGTGCTGCCGGGCGCGGTCGCCGCTGCGGTACAGGCGGACGGTTTCCCCGCCGGCGACGGTACGGGTGACGAAGGCGCGCTCCGTCTCCTCGGGGCGGCCCCGGTAGCCCAGCGCCACACCGTCGCCGCCGATGAATATCTCGCCCTCCTCGCCGGCCGCGACCGGGCTGCCGTCGGGCCGCAGCAGGTGGCAGCTGCTGCGGGCCACGGGGCGGCCGATGGAGACGGACGTCGCGTCGGTCGCGACGCGGGTCACGTCCTGCGCGGTCACCATGATGCCGCCCTCGGTGGGCCCGTAGCCGTTGATGAGGTGGCGCGGGCCCCCGGCGTCCAGTACGGCCTTCGTCAGCGCGGTGTCCATCGCCTCGCCGCCGATCAGCACCATGTCCAGGGCGCCGAAGATTCCGGCCCGGCCGCGCACCGTGTGGTGGAAGAGGCTGGTGGTCATGAAGACATGGGTGATCCGCTCGGCGTCGAGCATCCGCCCCAGCGCGTCCGTGTCGAGCAGGACGTCCCGGCCCGCCACGACGAGGCAGCCGCCGTTGAGGAGGGTCGCCCACGTCTCGAAGAGCGAGCCGTCGAAGGAGAGCCCGAACGTCTGCAGGACGCGCTTGCCGTCCCCGGCGCACCAGGGGGTGCCGCCGTCCGCCAGCCGGGTCACGGCGCGGTGCGGGAAGGCCACCGGCTTGGGCCGGCCGGTGGTGCCGGACGTGAACAGCACGTAGGCGACGTCTTCTCCCGTACGGCCGGTCTCGCTCGTACGGTCCGCTCCGTCCCCGGGGCCGGGGACGCGACCGGCCGGACCGTCGGGCGCGGCGGCCAACAGCTCGTCGTACGCGCGCCATTCGGCCGGCGGGTCACTTTCGGGGAGCGCGGCGGAGTGCCCGGGGAGGACGACGGTCAGCCGTGCGTCGCCGTCGGCGAGCATCTGGGCGGAACGGGCCGCGGGGTACTGGGCGTCGACGGGCAGGCAGACCGCGCCCGCCTTGAGGATGCCGGCGGCGGTGACCGTCGCCTCCCAGGAGCGCACGCCGAGCACGCCGACGGTGTCCCCGGGCCGGACACCCGTGGCCGTGAGGGAGCGGGCCAACACGTCCGAGTGCTCGTCGAGTTCGCGGTAGGAGTGGCACCGGTCCCCGTCGCGTACGGCGGGGCTGTCGGGGGTGCGGGCCGCCTGACGGGCGAGAAGGAGGGGGAGTGACGCGTCACGGGGGGCGGGGTCGGGATCGCTCCAGAACGTGGGCATGCTCATGTCCATTACTGGCTCCACGGGGACAGGCCGCGTTCGCGCAGGGGGGATTCAGCGCGCGGCGTGGGATCGGTGATGAGCGCGGGAGGTCAGGGGAGAGGTACCTCCCGCAACGGAGTTGCGTGGCACGCGCGGCGCTGCGCGTGCGTGTCGGCCGTCAGGTGTACGCGGAGTCCTTCCCGTACGGCGGACCCTCGCGAGCCACCGCACCACACAACCCGTCTGCATTCCGAAGCAACACTGCCCACATCGGCACCAGTTGAAGACGGAACGGTGCAGCTCATCGTGTGGCATATGCCATTGACGCGGGGCGCGGCCGGGACCGCACACAGGGGACGCCCGCACACCGCAACGGGCCCCTCCCGCCGGGCAGTCCGGCGGGAGGGGCCCGTCACCTCGGGGCCGGCGGGAGGGATGTCAGTTGCCCAGCCGCCGTACCCACTGCTTCCACCGGGGGCCCGGCGCCTCCGCCGCGCCGGCCGCCGGTGCGGGCGCCGTGGACGGATGCGGCCGGGGCGGCGGCAGCGCGGCCCGGCCCACCGCCGCCGGAGCCGCGCCGTCCGCCGGCTGCGCGGCGGCCCGGGTGCGGCGCGGCGGCGTGAACTCCACGGGCAGCGCGGCCAGATGGCGGTACATGAGCGAGGACGTCCACTCCAGTTCGTCCTCCCGCACGGCCAGCTGGAGATCGGGCAGCCGCGTGAGCAGCGTGTCGATGGCGGTGTCCGCGATGGCCCGGCCGAGGTGCTGGCCCGGGCACTCGTGCGGGCCGCCGCTGAAGGCGAGATGCGAACGGTTGCCGTGCACGGGGGCCGAGAGGTCCGGACGGATCGCCGGATCGGTGTTCCCCGCGGCGAGCCCGAGCAGCAGCATGTCCCCGGCCTTGATGGACTGTTCGCCGAGCTGCGTGTCGCTCGTGGCCCACCGGCCGAGCAGCGTCATCATCGGCGGCTCGTCCCACATGACCTGCTCCAGGGCGTCCGGGAGCGTCATGTGACCGCCCGCCAGGTTCGCGCGGAAGCGGTGGTCGGTGAGCACCATCCGCAGGGCGTTCGCGATCAGGTTGACCGTCGTCTCGTTCGCGGCGGTGAGGATGAGCCGCAGATGTTCGCGGACCTCGTCGTCGCCCAGGCCGGCGGGGTGCTCGATCAGCTTGGAGGGGAAGTCGTGCCCCGGCTGGGCACGCTTGCTCTCCACCAGCTCCTGGAGCGTCCTGGTGATGTAGTCGTTGCTCGCCGGCGCGGTGTCCGTGCCGTTGAGCACGTCCTGGACGGCCTCGACCAGCGCGGGACCGTACGCGTCCGGCATCCCGAAGAGCTGCGTCATCACGCGCAGCGGCAGCTGTGCGGCGAACTGGCCCACCAGATCGGCGCGTCCCGACCCGGCGAACTCGTCGACCAACTGCCGGGCGAAACGGGTGACATGGCGCCGGATGCCCCGCGCCTCGAACCGTCCCAGGCTGTCGGTCACCGCTCCGCGCAGCCGCTCGTGCTGCTCCCCGTCGGCGAACACGCACAACGGCTGCCACGTGGTCACAGGCGCCAGCGGATGATCGGCCCCGACCTCGCCCCGCCGCATCTCGCGCCAGCGCCGCGAGTCCCGCGAGAAGACGCTCGGGGTGCGTACGACCTCCAGGTTCTCCCGGTGGCCCAGCACCAGCCACGCCGGCAGGTCGCCGTGCACCAGCACCGGCGCGACCGGGCCGTGCTCGGCGCGCAACTCCTCGTACAGGCGCATCGGATCGGCCTCGGCCGCGCTCCCGTACAGCCGCCGCAGGGCGTCCGGAGCCATGCCGTGCGCGGGGCAGCCGGGCGGCGGGACGGCGGGGTCGTGCTCGGAGGAGGGGGCGGTCACATCGGCTCCGTGGTGAGGGCGAACGAGCGCAGATAGCGCATGAGGGCGATCAGGACGTCCCGGCTGGACTCGCGCCGGCGGGCGTCGCACACCACGATCGGCACCTTCTCGGGGAGGTCCAGCGCGGCGCGCAGCTCCTCGGTGGGGTACGAGCCGGAGTCCGGGAAGGCGTTGACCGCGATCACGAAGGGCACACCGGACTCCTCCAGCCGCCCGATCACGTCGAAACTGACCTCCAGGCGCCGGGTGTCGACCAGCACGACCGCGCCCAACGCCCCCTCGAACAGGCCGTTCCACAGGAACCAGAAGCGCTGCTGTCCGGGCGTGCCGAACAGATAGAGCACCAGCTCCTCGTTCAGGCTGATCCGCCCGAAGTCCATCGCCACCGTGGTCGCGGTCTTGCGCTCCACGCCCGCGATGTCGTCGACGCCGGCGCCGGCCTGCGTCATCGTCTCCTCGGTCGTCAGGGGCCGGATGTCGCTCACCGACCGGACGAGCGTGGTCTTGCCGACGCCGAACCCGCCCACGATCACGATCTTGACCGCGGAGGCAGCCGACGACGGCAGCCGGTCCTCGCTCCGCGGCCCCACGGCCGGCTCAGAGCTTCTGGAGTCCATGGATTACCGCCTCAATCAGTGCGATGTCGGGGGTCGACGGGGCCGCGGGCGCGCGGGCCTCGACCCGTCCGTCGGCCAGCAGATCGGCGAGCAGCACGCTGAGCACGCTGGGGGGCAGGACCAGATGCGCCGAGACCTCGGCGACGGACAGCGGGGAGCGGCAGACCCGCAGTATGGAGGCGAGTTCGGGCTGCATGCCCACCTGCGGCTCCTCGCGGGCGACGATCAGGGTGACCAGATCCAGTCCGGCCTCCTCCGACACGTCCCCCCGGCCTCCGGTGATCACGTAGAGCCGCTCGGGGCTGCCCTCGTCCCACTCCTGACCGGTTTCGCTCATGTCACCTGTCCGTCGGCACGCGGCGGGGTGGTCAGGTGCGCGCCGATACGGGCCACCAGGTCGCGCATGCACTGCCCGACGAGCCCGGCGTCGACTCCCTCGTCGGCCAGCACCGCCAGGTGCGCGCCGGCGCCGGCCGCCATCAGATACATGAAGCCGCCGCTCACCTCGATCACGACCATCCGCATCCGGCCCTCGCTGTGCGGGAATTCGGACGCGACCGCCACGGAGAGGCTCTGCAGGCCCGACCCGATCGCGGCCAGCCGGTCGGCGGCGTCCATGTCCGTGTCGTACCGGGCCATGCACAAGCCGTCCGAGGACAGCACCACGATGTGCCGGGTCTGCGGGACGCTCTCCGCGAGGTCCTTGAGCATCCAGTCCATGTCCGCGTGCTGATCCATCGGTCATTCACCCTTGTCTGACGTGTCGCTGCTCCCGCGGCCGGGCGCCGGCTTCGGCTGCCCCCCGGAGAGCCCGCTCTGGAACTCGGCCATCCACACGCCGGGCGCGGGTTCTTCGGACGCCGTGGCCGCCGGACCCGGCTGCGGGGGGCGCGGCGTGGACGTGCGGGACGGTGAGGGGCCCGTGCCGGCCGCGGCGTCCGGGCGGCGCCGGCGCCGCTGCGGCAGCCCGTTGGCGGTCCGCTCGGCCACAGCGGGCGCCTCGTCCTCCTCGGCCCGTACGGGCCCGGTCGGGGCCGGACTGCCCGCCGGGGCGGGGGAGTCGGCGGTATCGGCCGCGTCCGGAGCGGTCCGCGGCCCCGGCACCGGCGCCGTAGCGGGGGCCTGGCTGCCCTCCTGCGAGGACGGGCCGTTCTGTACGGACGGGCCGTGCTGGCCGGCGGGTTCCCCGGCCGGCCGCGGCCCGGAGGAGGTGCCGATACCGTGCGCCTTTCCTGTGGCGGGTGCGGTGGTGATGAGGTTCTTCGGGATGCACAGCACCGCACGCACACCGCCGTACGCGGACGGCGGCAGCGAGACCTGCAGGTCGTACGCCTGGGCCAGCCGGCCGACCACGGCGAGCCCCAGACGCGGCGATTCACCCAGGTCGTTCAGGTCGATGCCGGCCCGCGCCTCCTTGAGCATCCGCTCGGCGCGCGCCCGCGCCTCCTCGCTCAGGCCGACGCCGCCGTCCTCGATCTCGATGGCGATGCCCATGTGGACCTCGCCCGCGGTCAGATGGACGCGCGTCTTCGGCGGCGAGTAACGGGTGGCGTTGTCCAGCAGCTCGGCGAGCGCGTGGATGAGCGGCTCGACGGCGGGGCCGACCACGGCGACCTCCGCGACCGAATGCAGCTCCACCCGCTGGTAGTCGAGGATCCGCGACATGGCGCCGCGCAGCACGCTGTAGAGCGGTACGGCCTTGCCCCACTGGCGTCCCGGACGGGCCCCGCCGAGCACGGCGATGCTGTCGGCGAGCCGGCCGATCAGCGCCGTGCCGTGGTCGAGGCGCAGCAGGTCGGCGAAGAACTCCGGCTCCTGCCCGTGCCGGTCCTCCATCGCCCGCAGGTCGGTGGCCTGTTGGTGGACGATGGCCTGCACCCGGCGGGCGATGTTGACGACACCGCGCTGCGCCGAGTCGCGCATGCTCTCCTCGGCCTGCACGGCCTCCACGACGGCACGCAGCAGCTCCTGATGGGCGGTCAGGAACTCGGGGCTGAGCCCCTCGCCCTCGTCCGCCATCGACATCAGGACGTCCTCGGCGAACTCGCCCTCCTGGAGCCTGTTCACCGCCTCGGGCAGCTGCTCCTGCGTCAGCCGGACGGTCACGTCCTCCTGCCGCTCCAGCTGCCGGCGCAGTGCGGACTCCCGCTCCGTGCTCTCCGCGCGCAGCGCGTCCAACGCCCGCCCGCGGCGCGCCACTTCGGCGGTGAGGAGGGCCACGGCGACGGTCGCCACCACCGCGCACCAGATGACCGCGGCCCGCGCCTCCGCGGGCGCGAGCGTGGCGGCTATCACCCCGGCCGCGGCGGTGACACCGGCGGGCACCGACCACGCCGCGACGGAGGCCGGTCGCCGGCCTCCGGGTGACGATGCGGCACGAACCATCAGCATCCTCAAATCGTCGAGAGAGCAGGTACGACAAGGAGGTTCGCGGCGTTCGCCGACAGCGCTGTCCGGTCGTTCTGCGCACGGACCCGGGGCGGTGACAAGTCGTGGATGACCTGGTGTGATGCCCCAACTCTCCGAGTCCCGGGCAGCTTAGCCGCACCTGATCTTGGTACGCACACGGCCCTCGGGTGCCCGCGCGGGGGAGTGCCCGCCGTCGCACACCGGTGCAGACCGGCACACAGGGGTCGCCATGATCACCGTGCGCAGTCCCGGGAACACGTACGGGGTCGAACCCCCGTGGGGGCGGCGGCAGTTCATTTTCAGGATGTTCACCCGCCGTTCGCACGCCGGGTACTCGCGGGCCCGGGCCTGGACGCCGACTCCCTTGTTACCAGGGGTAGTTGACGAGCTGTCAGCAACGTACGGCGAAGGCCCCCGGGTCCGTCGCTGGGACGGCCCCGGGGGCCTTGCTGTGGTGCTTATGGTGCGGCTGTGCCGCCCCCGCTCAGCGCTTGTCGAGGGTGGCGAGCGCCTCGTTGAGGGTCTTCGACGGGCGCATCACGGCACCGGCCTTGGTGTCGTCCGGCTTGTAGTAGCCGCCGATGTCGGCCGGGTGGCCCTGCACCGCGAGCAGTTCGTCGACGATGGTCTGCTCCTGCTCGGCCAGCGAGGCGGCGAGCGCCGCGAACGACTCGGCGAGCGCCGCGTCCTCCGTCTGGCCCGCCAGCTCCTGCGCCCAGTAGAGCGCCAGGTAGAAGTGGCTGCCGCGGTTGTCGATGCTGCCCAGCTTGCGGCTCGGCGACTTGTTCTCCTGGAGGAACGTGCCGGTCGCACGGTCGAGCGTGTCCGCGAGGATCTGCGCACGCGCGTTGTCCGTGGTCTGCGCCAGGTGCTCGAAGCTGGTCGCCAGCGCGAGGAACTCGCCCAGGCTGTCCCAGCGGAGGTAGTTCTCCTTCACCAGCTGCTGGACGTGCTTCGGCGCGGAGCCGCCGGCGCCGGTCTCGAACAGGCCGCCGCCGTTGATCAGCGGGACGACCGAGAGCATCTTGGCGCTCGTGCCGAGTTCGAGGATCGGGAACAGGTCGGTCAGGTAGTCGCGCAGCACGTTGCCGGTGACGGAGATGGTGTTCTCGCCGCGGCGGATGCGCTCCAGGGAGAACGCGATCGCGTCCTCGGGCGACATGATCTCGATCTGCAGGCCCTCGGTGTCGTGCTCCGGGAGGTACTGCTCGACCTTCGTGATGAGGTTCGCGTCGTGGGCGCGGCCCTCGTCGAGCCAGAAGACGGCCGGGTCGCCGGTCGCGCGGGCGCGGGTGACGGCGAGCTTGACCCAGTCGCGGATCGGCACGTCCTTGGTCTGGCACATGCGGAAGATGTCGCCCGGGCTGACGGCCTGCTCCAGCACGGCCTCGCCGGCGCCGTCGAGGACCCGCACCGTACCGGCGGCGGGGATCTCGAAGGTCTTGTCGTGGCTGCCGTACTCCTCGGCCTTCTGCGCCATCAGACCGACGTTCGGCACGGAACCCATCGTGGACGGGTCGTACGCGCCGTTCGCGCGGCAGTCGTCGATGACGACCTGGTAGATGCCGGCGTAGCTGCTGTCCGGGATGACGGCCAGGGTGTCCTGCTCCTGGTCGTCCTTGTTCCACATGTGGCCGGAGGTGCGGATCATCGCCGGCATGGAGGCGTCGACGATCACGTCGCTCGGCACGTGCAGGTTGGAGATGCCCTTGTGCGAGTCGACCATGGCCAGGTCGGGGCCCTCGTTGAGCTCGGCGTCGAACGAGGCCTTGATGTCGGCGCCCTCGGGCAGCGACTCCAGGCCCTTGTAGATGCCGCCGAGGCCGTCGTTCGGGGTCAGACCCGCGGAGGCCAGCGTCTCGCCGTACTTGGCGAAGGTCTTCGGGAAGAAGGCGCGCACCACGTGGCCGAAGATGATCGGGTCGGAGACCTTCATCATCGTGGCCTTCAGGTGCACGGAGAACAGCACGCCCTCGGCCTTGGCGCGGGCGACCTGCTCCGTGAGGAACGCGCGCAGCGCGGCGACGCGCATGACAGACGCGTCCACGACCTCGCCCGCCAGCACCGGCACCGACTCGCGGAGCACGGTGGTGCTGCCGTCGTCACCGGCCAGCTCGATGCGCAGCGAACCGTCGGCGGGAACGATCACGGACTTCTCGGTGGAACGGAAGTCGTCGGCGTTCATGTGCGCGACGTTGGTCCTGGACTCGGGGGTCCAGGCGCCCATGCGGTGCGGGTTCGCCCTGACGTAGTTCTTCACCGAGGCGGGGGCGCGGCGGTCCGAGTTGCCCTCGCGCAGTACGGGGTTCACGGCGCTGCCCTTGACCTTGTCGTACTGGGCGCGGACGGCGCGCTCCTCGTCGGTCGACGGCTCGTCCGGGTAGTCCGGCAGCGCGTAGCCCTTCTCCTGCAGCTCGGCGATGGCCGCCTTGAGCTGGGGGATCGAGGCCGAGATGTTCGGCAGCTTGATGATGTTCGCGCCGGGCGTCTTGGCGAGTTCGCCGAGCTCGGCGAGGGCGTCCTCGACGCGCTGGTCCTCCCGCAGGCGTTCCGGGAAGAGGGCGATGATGCGCCCGGCCAGCGAGATGTCGCGGCTCTCCACGGTAACCCCGGCCGTCGAGGCGTACGCCCGCACCACGGGCAAGTACGAATACGTCGCCAGGGCCGGGGCCTCGTCAGTCTGCGTGTACATGATGGTCGAGTCAGTCACCGGTACTCCGCTTCACGTCTACGTCGTCTCGATATCAAGATATCTCGTGCCGCCCCCTTTCCGACACCGGCCCCCGGCTCGGGTCGCAACTCCGTCGCCCCGGGCCGTTCCGGCCGGGTGGAGGTGGGGCTGTACGAGTCGACGGCGGCGTGGCGGGCGCGCGCGACGGACGGGGCGTCAGGCGGGGACGGGGGCGGCGCCGTCGTCGTTCTGGCCGGTGAGGCGGCGGACCGCGTCCTGCATGTGCTCGTCGAGCAGGGCCAGCAGCCGTTCCTCGTCCTCGGCGCGGAGGGCCTCGATGAGCGCGGCGTGCTCCTCGACCATCGCGGCCGGATCCGGATGCCGGTCGGTGAGCGCGGAGAGGCACATCCGGGTCTCGACGAACAGGGTCTCCGCGATGCGCCGCAGCCGGTGGCTGCCGGACTCCTCGACGAGGGTCTGGTGCAGCTCCATGTCGGCGGCGCTCAGCGCGGTCATGTTCTTGCGGCGGGCCGCCGTGGCCATGGCGCGGTGCACCTTGGCCAGGCGGTCCGCCGTACGCTGCGGGCTCTGGCGCAGGACGAGGCGGCAGGCCGCGGACTCCATGGCGGTGCGGGCGAAGTAGATGTCGCGGACATCGTCCTCGTCGAGCCGGGTGACGAAGACCCCGCGGTGCGGCTCGCTGACCGCGATGCCCTGCTGGACGAGGCGCTGCATGGCCTCGCGCAGCGGACCCCGGCTGACGCCGAGCTGGCTCGCCAGTTCGGCCTCGCCCAGCTGGTGGCCGGGCGGGAGGGTGCCGTCCATGATGGCGTCGGTCAGCCGGGAGGCGATCGCTATCGCGGCCGGCTCTCTCTTCACCGGCTGCAGGTTTCTCGCTTCCGCCATATTGAGTTCGTCCTTTGTCGGGGCCGTCGTGCGGATTACACCGCGGCGGCCGTCGGGTGCGGGTGCCGTACGAGCCGGAAGAGCGAACCGAGACCGTCCCGCGGCTGCGTGTCGCCCGCGAGGCGCAGGCCCTCCCAGGCCGAGACCTGGTTCGCCGTCAGGACCGGCTTGCCGACCGTCTCCTCCAGCTCGTCGAGCCAGGCGATGGTGTGCAGCGCGGTGTCCGGGAGCAGGATCGCATCCGCCTCGGGGTGGTCGTTCGACCGGGCCAGCTCCAGCACCTGCTCGCGCTCCAGCGTACCGACCTCGGCCGCGGTGATGATCCCGCGGCCGGAGACCTGGACGACTTCGGCGCCCGACGCCTCCAGGAACCGCACGAAGTACCCCGCCACATCGTCGGGGTAGGTGGCGGCGATGGCGAGCTTGCGCACGCCGAGCGCCTCGACGGCGTGCGCGAAGGCGAACGACGTGGAGGAGACGGCGGAGACGGGCAGGCCCGCGGCCTCGGCGAGCTCCTCGACCTGGCGGCGGGCGCCTTCCGGGCCGTAGATGAAACTCGCGCTGGTGCAGGCCCAGACGACCGCGTCCGGGGCGGAGCGGGACAGCTCGGTCAGCCCGTCGGCCAGCCGGTGCGTGGAGCCCATCTCCAGCAGTGCGTCCACCCGGTGGGCGTCCTCGCCCATGTCGGTGTGCACCAGGGGCAGCCGCACCCCGCCGCCGAGCTTGCGCTCCAGCAGGGGGTAGTCGTCCTCGGCCGAGAAGCCCGGGTAGAGGAAGCCCACGCATACGGTCCGGTCGGTCATCAGTTCAGTTTCCTTTCGTACGGGGCAGTCTAATCGCCGCCGAGGGGCCACGAAGCAGATTGTTGACATTCGGCAATCCGGCCGGCGCTCCGGAGGCCCGGGGGCGCCGGCCGGCAACATGCGGGAACGGAGGGTCAGTTGAGCCCGTCGCCGCCGGGGTCCTCCGGAAGCGCGGGGAGGCCGTCGCCCTGGCCCGCGTCCACCTCGCACTCCTCGTACGCCTCCCGGGCCGCGTCCTCGCCCGGCTTCAGCGCGGCGCGGGCCTGCGGGTCGGTGAGCGCCTGGTAGGCGCCGACCGGGCGGACGCCGGCGTGCCGCAGCGCCGACCACATCGTCACCTGGTTCGCCGAGATCACCGGAATCCGCAGCTCCGCCTCCAGCTGCGGGATGATGTCGTACGTGGGCAGGTTGGTGCAGCTGACGAACAGCGCCTCCGCGCCGTCGAGTTCGGCACGGCGGGCCATGCCGGCCACGTCCCGGTAGGGCACCTGCCAGATCTCCCCTGTCAGGCCCAGATATTCACGCCCCGTCACCTCGACGCCCGCCGCGCCGAGGAAGTCCGCCAGCGAGTCGGTCACCGACCTGGTGTACGGGGTGATCACGGCGACGCGCCGGACGTCCAGCTCCGCGAGGGCCTCCAGCAGCGCGCCGGAGGTGGTGACGGCAGGCAGTCCGCCCGCGGTGCGGCTCATCTCCGCGCACATCGCGCTCTCCCCGGCGAGGCCGCCGACGAAGCTGCCCGAGGTGCAGGCGTACGCCAGGGACTGCGGCTTGACCGCGTGCAGCGCGGACACGGCGGCGCGCAGCGTCTCGTGCTCGCTGACGAGCCGGGCCATGTCGAGGCTGACCTCGACCGGGACGAACGGAGTGCGGGTGATGTGGAGCGAGACCTCCTCGGGGACCCAGCGCCACAGTTCACGGTCGAGGGCGAAGTCGAACGGCGCGACGACGCCGACGCCGCGTTGCGGCAGCGGTCCGCCAAGGCTGGTGATGTCCAATGCAGGGCCCCTTCGTGACACACGCGCGCGGGCCTGCGCGCGGCCCGTACGCCGTGGTGGACATGGAGACGCGGCCGTCACCTGCGAGGGGGACCTTGGGCATGCCCTGCAACACGCGGCCGACGGGGAGAATCCGACGGCCGGCCTCCCGGTGACGGGTCCGGCCAAGTAGATTGTTGACAATCTAAAGATCGCTTGCCTAGCGTGTCAATCCCCTGGTGAGGGCGGTAATTTCGGTGACTCCCGGCGCTCCCGGCACACGGCTCCGGCCGGCCCTTCCGGGCGCGCTCCGGCGGATCACCGCACTGCGACGCGAAGGACGACCGACCATGTCGAACACCCCGCCCCCGCGTGTCCTCGTGCTCGCCGACGAGTCACCACCGGGCCTCGAACCCCTCGCCGGGCAGGCCGAGTTGAGGATCATCTCCGAGGCGGAACTCGCCGGTGAGCTGCCCGGCGCCGACGTCCTGCTGGTGTGGGACTTCGGCACCGACGCGCTGCCCGCCGCCTGGCCCGAACGCGGCGGCCCGAGCTGGGTGCACACCGCGAGCGCCGGCGTGGACCGGCTCATGTTCCCCGCGCTGACCGCCTCGGACGCGGTCGTCACCAACGCGCGCGGTGTCTTCGAGCAGCCCATCGCCGAATATGTGGCGGGCCAGATCATCGCGCTGGCAAAGGACTTCGCCGGTACGCACAGCCGGCAGCTGAACCGCGTCTGGCAGCACCGGGTCACCGGGCGTGTCGCCGGGACGCGCGCCGTCGTCGTCGGCGGCGGCCCCATCGGCCGGGCCACCGCGCGCACTCTGACGGCGCTCGGCCTGCGGGTCTCCCTGGTCGGCCGCACGGCACGCGACAACGACCCCGAGGTGGGCCGCGTACACGCCTTCGACGAGCTCGACGGGCTGCTCCCGGACGCCGACTGGGTGGTGAGCGCGGCGCCGCTGACACCGCAGACGGAGGACATGTTCGACGCGGCGGCCTTCGCCCGCATGAAGCGCGGCGCGCGCTTCCTCAACGTCGGCCGCGGCCCCATCGTCGTGGAGAAGGACCTTCTGGCGGCCCTGGAGGACGGCCAGTTGGGCGGCGCAGCGCTCGACGTCTTCCGCGAGGAGCCGCTGCCCGCCGACAGCCCGCTGTGGGACGCGCCCAACCTGCTGGTGTCTCCCCACATGTCGGCCGACACCGACGGCTGGCTGGAGGACCTCGCCGAGGTCTTCACCGACAACTTCGCGCGCCGGCGGGACGGTCGGCCGATGCGCAACGTGGTGGACAAGAAGCTGGGATACGTTCCGGTCGCCGCGCCGGACGCGGCCGCAACAGAGGAAGGCACCCGATGACCGAACTGCAGGACAAGCCGCAGGACGCGACCGGGCGGTCCGCCGCACCGGCCGGCCTCACCGCGCTGACCGCCACCGAACTGCTCGCCTCGTACGCGTCCGGCGAGGTGTCGCCCGTCGCGGCCACCGAGGCGGTGCTCGACCGCATCGACGAGGCCGACCCGGAGCTCAACGCGTTCTGCGTCGTCGACCGCGCGGCCGCGCTGGAACAGGCGAAGGCGAGTGAGGAGCGGTGGCGGCGCGGCGCGCCCGAGGGGCTGCTCGACGGCGTACCGACCTCGATCAAGGACCTGTTCTACACCCGCGGCTGGCCCACCCTGCGCGGCTCCCTCAGCATCGGCGCCGACCAGGAGTGGGAGGCCGACGCGCCGTGCGTGGCGCGGCTGCGGGAGCACGGCGCGGTGTTCACCGGCAAGACGACCACGCCGGAGTTCGGCTGGAAGGGCGTCACCGACAACCCGCTGACCGGTGTGACCCGCAACCCGTGGGACAGCACCCGGACATCGGGCGGCTCGTCCGGCGGCAGCGCGGCGGCGGTTGCCGCCGGCATGGGCCCGCTGTCGGTGGGCACCGACGGCGGCGGCTCGGTCCGCATCCCCGCCTCTTTCTGCGGGATCTTCGGCATGAAGCCCACCTACGGGCGCATCCCCCTCTTCCCGGCCAGCCCGTTCGGGACGCTGGCGCACGCCGGGCCGATGACGCGGACCGTCGCGGACGCGGCGCTGCTCATGGACGTCGTCTGCGGCGCCGACAGCCGCGACTGGTCGCAACTGGCGCCGCCGGAGGGCAGTTTCCGGGCCGCCGTCGAGGCGGGCGACGGCTCGCTGTCCGGGCTGCGCGTCGCGTACGCCGAGACCCTCGCGGGAGCCGACGTCGATCCGCAGGTCGCGGTGCGCGTGCGGCGGGTGGCCAAGCTGCTGCGGGAACTGGGCGCCGAGATCGAGGAGGTCGAGCTGGACTTCCCCGACCCCGTGGAGGCGTACCACACGCTGTGGTTCGCGGGCGCGGCGAAGGTCGTCGAGCACCTGACGCCGGAGCAGTTCGCGCAGCTCGACCCGGGGTTGCAGGAGGTGTGCCGGCAGGGCGCGGCGAAGAGCGCGCTGGACTACCTGGGCGCCGTCGACGAGCGGATGGCGCTGGGCGTACGGATGGGCGCGTTCCACGAGACGTACGACCTGCTGCTCACGCCGACCCTGCCGGGCACGGCCTTCGAGGCGGGCCGCGAGGTGCCCGAGGGCAGCGGACTGGAGCGGTGGACGGGCTGGACGCCGTTCAGCTACCCCTTCAACCTGACGCAGCAGCCCGCCTCCACGGTGCCCTGCGGCACGACGGACGAGGGGCTGCCGGTGGGCGCGCAGTTCGTGGCGGCCCGGCACGGGGACGCGCTGGTGCTGAAGGCCTCGCACCTGGTGCAGCAGGCGCTGGTCCGGGAGGGCACGGTGTCGACCGCCCCGGTCGGCTGACCCGCGTACGCGAAGGAGGGGCGGGCCGGAACTTCCCGGCCCGCCCCTCCTTCTGCGAACTGCCGTGTCAGGCGCGGCGGAAGGTGAGGGACTCGCCCAGCGCTCCGGCCCGCCACAGGTCCTGGCAGGCGTCGGCCATCCGGTCGAGGCCGTCCACGACGGTGCCCCAGACGATGCCGGGCACCCAGCCGGCGTCGCCGTTGATGAGCAGGTTGTTCCGCTCGTAGAACAGCGCGAGGTCGACGACGGTGGTCCGCTGGGCGTGCGCGGCCTCCGCGCCCTGCTGCTCGGCGGCCGCCTCGTAGCCGTACGACGAGGTGTTCAACTGCGTGTCGGTGAAGGTGAAGTAGCAGAGGTCGCCGGGGATGGGCGTGATCGTGGGGTTCTCCAGCGGGGGCTCCTCCGGGGCGAACGTCGGCACCAGGGTGTAGATCTCGTTGCGCGCGTACTTCGCGTGGTAGACGTCGCCGCCGAGCGGCAGCGCGTTCCACACCGCCGCGCAGGTGATGGGGGCCTTGTCGGCCAGGAGCTTGGCGGTGCAGGAGACGCCGCGCTTGGGCAGCGAGAGCTCTATGAAGCGGTCCATCTCAGGGATTCTCCGGTTCGTTCCGTACGGGTGGGGGAGCGGGGCGGCGGGCGCGGGCGTCAGCCGAGCGGCATCGCCAGGTAGCGGGTCTCCAGGAACTCGTCGATGCCGATCCGGCCGCCCTCACGGCCGAGGCCGGAGTGCTTGATGCCGCCGAAGGGGGCCGCCGGGTTGGACACGACGCCCTTGTTGAGGCCGACCATGCCGGTCTCCAGCCGCTCGGAGAGCCGGAAGGCGCGGTCGAGGTTCTCCGTGAACAGGTAGGAGACCAGGCCGTATTCGGTGTCGTTGGCGGCGGCGACGGCCTCGTCGTCGTCACGGAAGGTGAGGATCGGCGCGACCGGGCCGAAGATCTCCTGGTGCAGCATGGCGGCGTCGTCGGGCACGCCGGTGAGCACGGTCGGCTTGTAGAAGTAGCCGTCGCCGGGGGCGTGTTCGCCGCCGACGAGTGCCTTCGCGCCGCGCGAGACCGCGTCGGCGACGAGCTCGTCGACCTTGCCGCGGCCGGCCTCGTCGATGAGCGGGCCCACGTCGGTGCCGGGCTCGGTGCCGCGGCCCACGGTCAGCGCGCCCATGCGCGCCGCGAGCCGCTCGGAGAACTCGGCGGCCACGCTCTCGTGCACGTACATCCGGTTGGCGGCGGTGCAGGCCTCGCCGATGTTGCGCATCTTGGCGGCCATGGCGCCCTCGACGGCCTTGTCCAGATCGGCGTCGGCGCAGACGAGGAACGGGGCGTTGCCGCCCAGTTCGAGGGAGACCCGCAGCACCTGCTCCGCGCTCTGCTCCAGCAGCAGCTTGCCGATCTGGGTGGAGCCGGTGAAGGACAGTTTGCGGATGTGGCCGCCGCGCAGCAGCGGTTCGACGACCTCGCCGGGACGGCTGGTGGTCAGCACGTTGAGCACGCCCTCGGGCAGGCCGGCCTCGGTGAGGACCTGCGCCAGCGCCAGCATGGACAGCGGCGTCTGCTCGGCGGGCTTGATCACCATGGTGCAGCCCGCGGCGATGGCCGGGCCGATCTTCCGGGTGCCCATGGCGAGCGGGAAGTTCCACGGGGTGATGAGCAGGACGGGGCCGACGGGGCGCTGCATGACGACGAAGCGGTCCTTGCCGTCGGGCGAGGTCTGGTATCCGCCGTCGATACGGACGGCCTCCTCGGCGAACCAGCGGAAGAACTCCGCCGCGTACGCCACCTCGCCCTTCGCCTCGGCGAGCGGCTTGCCCATCTCCAGCGTCATCAGCAGCGCCAGCTCGTCGCTGCGGGCGTGCAGCAACTCGTAGGCGCGGCGCAGGATTTCGCTGCGCTCGCGCGGCGCGCGGGCCGCCCACTCCTGCTGGGCCGCGGCCGCCGCCTCGCCCGCGGCGCGCGCGTCCTCCGCGCCGGCGTCGGCGACCGTGCGCAGCTCCCGGGCCAGCGACGGGTCCTCGACGGGGAAGGCCGCGCCGGAGGCGGCCGGGCGCCAACTCCCGCCGATGAACAGCCCGTCCGGTACGGCATCGACGACGGCCTGCTCGTGTTCCGTGCCAGCGCTCACGTGTACTCCCAGCTCAACTCGCTCATGGACAGCGTCGGGATTGCATGCTTGCATGAGTGCAGGTTGTTGACAATCCTACGACGAGCCCCGCGGGGCGCGCCGGAGAACGCGGTACGCGGCTGCCCCTCGCGGCGCGTCGGCGGGTGCGGCGCCACCGCGGTTTCCGCGCCGTTCCCGCCCCCGCAGGGCCCGCCACCGCACCGTCCGAATGAGGAGCCGTTCATGAGCAGTCTGTCCCCCGCCCTCAAGCAGGCCACACCGGTCACGGCCGTCCGCGGCGAGGGTGTCCACCTCTACGACGAGTCCGGCCAGGCCTACTTGGACTTCACCGCCGGCATCGGCGTCACCTCCACGGGCCACTGCCACCCGAAGGTGACGGCGGCGGCCCAGGAGCAGGTGGGCAAGCTCGTGCACGGCCAGTACACGACGGTGATGCACCAGCCGCTGCTCACCCTCACCGAGCGGCTCGGCGACGTGCTCCCCGAGGGCCTCGACTCGCTGTTCTTCGCCAACTCCGGCAGTGAGGCCGTCGAGTCGGCGATGCGGCTCGCCAAGCAGGCGACCGGACGGCCCAACGTCGTGGTGTTCCAGGGCTCCTTCCACGGCCGGACGATCGGCGCCGCCTCCCTGACCACGTCCGCCGCCAAGGTCCGCTCCGGCTTCGCCCCGCTGATGCCGGGCGTGGCCATCGCGCCGTTCCCGAACACCTATTACTACGGCTGGGACGAGGAGACGGTCACCGAGTTCGCCCTGCGCGAGCTGGACCAGCTCCTCGCCACCGTCAGCGCGCCCGCGGACACGGCCGCGTTCATCATCGAGCCGGTGCTCGGCGACGGCGGCTTCGTCCCGGCGAACGCCGCGTTCCTCCAGGGCCTGCGGGAGCGCGCCGACCGGCACGGCATCCTGCTCATCCTGGACGAGGTACAGGCCGGCTTCGGCCGTACGGGACGCTTCTGGGGCCACGACCACTTCGGCGTGCGGCCGGACATCCTGGTCACGGCGAAGGGCCTGGCCAGCGGGTTCCCGCTGTCGGCGATCGCCGCTCCGGAGGCGCTCATGGCGAAGGCCTGGCCGGGCTCGCAGGGCGGCACCTACGGCGGGAACGCCGTCTCCTGCGCCGCCGCCCTCGCCACCCTCGACGTCATCCAGGAGGAGAAGCTCGTCGAGAACTCCGCCGAGCGCGGGGCCCAACTCGTCGCCGGCCTGCGCGAGGTCGCCGCCGCACACCCCGCGGCCGAGGGCGTCGGCGGCATCGGCAACGTCCGCGGCCTGGGCCTGATGCTCGCCTCGGAGATCGTCGACGGCGAGGGCAAGCCCGACGGCGCGACCGCGGCCGAGCTGCTCGCCGCCGCGGCCGAGCGGAAGCTCCTGCTGCTGCCCTGCGGCGCGCACGGCAACGTCGTACGGATGCTGCCGCCGCTCGTCGTGAACGAGGACCAGATCGACGAGGCGATTCTCCTCTGGCGCGAGACCGTGGACGCGGTCTTCGGGGCGTAGCCCGCCCTCGCCCTGTTCGTCCGCCGCTGCCGCGGGGCGCCCTACGGGGTGCCCCGTGCGGTGCGTCGGCGGCCTCCGCGCCGCTGTGGGTTCGCGCAGTTCCCCGCGCCCCTTACGGGGCGCTTTTCGCGCCCTTGAAGTTCCGTCCCCTTACGAGGAGTTGAGCCCTGATGGCCACGGCCGCCGCGCCGCGTACCGATACGCCGGACCCGCAGACCCTCACGCGGCTGGAGGCGGACCTGCGTGCCGCCGTCCCGCACGGCGAGGTGGCCTTCGGACGGCGCCGCCGCGCCGAGTACGCGCAGGACGCCTCCACCTACCGGCAGGTCCCCGCCGCCGTTGTCCTCCCCTCCCGCACCGACGAGCTCGCCGCGGCGCTGACGGCCTGTCACCGCCTCGGCGTCGCCGTCACCCTGCGCGGCGCCGGCACCTCCATCGCGGGCCAGGCCGTCGGCGACGGCGTCGTCATCGACACCTCCCGGCACCTCGGCGGCATCCTCCACATCGACCCGGAGGCGCGTACGGCCCGAGTCGAACCGGGCGTCGTCCTCGACGACCTCCAGCGCGCCTGCCGCCCGCACGGGCTGCGCTTCGGCCCCGACCCCTCCACCCACGCCCGCTGCACCATCGGCGGAATGATCGGCAACAACGCCTGCGGCACCCACTCCGTCGCCTGGGGCCGCACCGCCGACAACGTCGTCGAACTCGACGTCCTCACCTACGACGGCACCCGCATGACGCTGCGCTCCCGCACCGCGGACGAGCTGCAGCAGATCATCGACGAGGGCGGCCGGCGCGGCGAGATCCACGAGCGGCTGCGCGAGCTGCGCGACGGCCATCTGGCGCTGCTGCGCACCGAGTTCGGCCGGTTCCGCCGCCAGGTGTCCGGCTACAGCCTGGAACACCTGCTGCCCGAGCGCGGCTTCGACCTGGCCGCGGGGCTCGTCGGCACCGAGGGCACCTGCGCCGTCGTCCTCGCGGCCACCGTACGGCTCGTCCCGCTGCCCGCCCGCCGCACCCTCGTCGCGCTCGGCTTCGCCGACCTGCCCGCCGCCGGCGACGCGGCCCGGCACGTCCTGGCGCACGAGCCCATCGCCTGCGAGGGCCTCGGCGGCGACCAGGTCGCCGCGCTGCGCCGCAACGTCCCCGACGCCGAGCCCGAGAAGCTGCTGCCCGCCGGAAAGGGCTGGCTGCTCTGCGAGTTCGGGCACGACGACGCCGAACCTGACCCGCGCGCCGAGGAGGAGCGGGCCGCCGCGCTCCAGCGCGACACCGGGGCCGTCGGCGTACGGCTCGTGCAGGAGAGCGCCGAACAGGCCGCGCTGTGGCGGATACGCGAGGACAGCTCCGGCCTCGCCACCCGCGCCCCCGACGGCTCCGAGGCCTGGCCGGGCTGGGAGGACTCCGCCGTCCCCGTGGAACACCTCGGCGACTACCTCCGCGACCTGGAACGCCTGCTGGCCGCGCACGGCCTGCAGGGCACCCCCTACGGGCACTTCGGCGAGGGCTGCGTCCACATCCGCATCGACTTCGACCACGAGACACCCGAAGGCGTCCGGACCTTCCGCGCGTTCATGGCCGACGCCGCCGAACTCGTCGGCCGGCACGGCGGCACCCTCTCCGGCGAACACGGCGACGGGCAGGCCCGCGCCGAGTTCCTGCCGCTCGTGCACAGCCCCGAGGCGATGGACGCCTTCGCCGCCTTCAAACACGCCTGGGACCCCGGCAACCGGCTCAACCCCGGCATCCTCGTCCACCCGCGGCCCGCCGACGAACGCCTCCGCATCCGGCCCGGGCACCGGCCCCAACTGCCGATGGCCACCACCCTCGCGCTCGCCGAGGACGACGGCGACTTCAGCCGCGCCCTGCGCCGCTGCGTCGGCATCGCCAAGTGCCGTACGTCGTCCGGCGGCGTGATGTGCCCCAGCTACCGCGCCACCGGCGACGAGAAGGACTCCACACGCGGGCGCGCCCGGGTGCTGTACGAGATGGTGCAGGGCGACGTCGTCACCGACGGCTGGAAGTCCGAGGAGGCGCGCGAGGCCCTGGACCTGTGCCTGTCCTGCAAGGGCTGCAAGAGCGACTGCCCGACCGGCGTCGACATGGCCACGTACAAAGCGGAGTTCCTGCACCAGCACTACCGCGGGAAGCTCCGCCCCGTCACGCACTACTCGCTCGGCTGGCTGCCGCTGTGGTCCCAACTGGCGGGCCGTGCGCCCCGGTTGGTGAACGCCGTGACCCGCAACAAGGCGGCCGCCGCCGTGCTCAAGAAGGCCGGCGGCATCGCGCCCCAGCGGCCGATCCCGGAGTTCGCGCCGCGCCGCTTCCGCAGCTGGTTTACGAACCGCACCTCGCGCGCCGCGCAGCCCGCTGTACGGGAGGCCGCTGCTCCGGAGACCGCTGCTCCGGAGGTCGGGGAGGGGCGGCAGCAGGTGCTGCTGTGGCCCGATACGTTCACCGAGTTCTTCAGCCCCGAGGTGGGGCAGGCCGCGGTGGAGGTCCTCGAACACGCGGGCTTCGAGGTGCTGTTGCCGCCCGACCGGCTGTGCTGCGGCCTCACCTGGCTCACGACGGGCCAGCTCGGGACGGCCCGCCGGGTGCTGGACCGTACGCTGGAAGCGGTCGACCCGTACCTCCGGCAGGGCATCCCGCTGGTCGGCCTGGAGCCCAGCTGCACCTCGCTGTTCCGCAGCGACGGCACCGAGCTGATGGCCGGCGACGAACGGGCGCAGCGGGCCGCGGACCAGACCGTCACCCTCGCCGAACTCCTCGACCAGCGCGCCCCCGGCACGGAGTTCGGACGGCTGGACGCCCCGGCCATGACGCAGACCCACTGCCATCAGCACGCCACGCTCGGCAGCGCCGCCGACGACCGGGTGCTGGCCCGTACGGGCGTCGACAGCGGGCGGCTCGACTCGGGCTGCTGCGGCCTGGCCGGCAACTTCGGCTTCGAGCGCGGGCATTACGACGTGTCGGTGCAGGTGGGGGAGCAGGTGCTGTTGCCCGCGCTGCGGGAGGCCGCGCCCGAGACGGTGGTGCTGGCGGACGGCTTCAGCTGCCGTACGCAGATCAGCCAACTCTCCGACCACCGCCCCCGCCACCTCGCGGAAGTGCTCCGCGACGCGCTGCACGAGGCCCCCCGCCCCTGACCCGCCCCTACCCGAATCCGGTGAGACCCCGGCCCCCTGAGGGGCTCCGCCCCCGGACCCCGCGGGGCTCCGCCCCGGACTCCGGGCCCCTGACCCACCCCTTCCCGAAACCGGGGGCAAGCCCCCGGACCCCCTCGGGGGCTCCGCCCCCGAGCCCCGGCTCCAACGGGGCTCCGCCCCTGCACCCCGCCAAGGTGTGGGCAGCTGGTCCGCCCTAGGGGGCGGAACGGGTGGGCACACCGGACCGCACCCGCGCAGGGAACGTCCCCCGCACCCAACGCCCGCGCCCCGTAAGGGGCTCCGCCCCGGACCCCGAATCTCTCGGGGCTCCGACCTCAGGCCCCGAGCCCCGGGCCCCCCTCAACGGCCCGGCCCCGTGCGGGAGTTCCGTACGGGGCCGGGGTGCGCGGGGCTCAGGGGCTCAGGTGTGGGCGGGTTCTGACGTGGGGGCCGTTGTCGCGGGCGTGCCGCGGGGCTCGGCGCGGAGGGAGCGGCCCGCCGTCTCCCGCATGCACAGCAGCGGGATCAGGGCGACGACGGCCGCGCCCGCCATGTAGTAGCCGAGGATCAGGTGGTCGTGCGTGGCGGCGATGAGGGCCGTGACCATCAGCGGCGTGGTGCCGCCGAACACCGACGTCGCGGTGTTGTAGCCGATCGCGAAGGCGCTGTAGCGCACATGGGCGGGGAACAGCGCGGGCAGCGTGGAGGCGACGGCGGCCTGGAGCATCACCAGCAGCAGGCCCAGCATGCCGACGCCGAGCGCCGTCGTGATCACGCTGCCCTGTCCGATGAGCCAGACCATCGGCACGGACAGCACGATCGAGCCGATACAGGACGTGAGGATCACGGGCTTGCGGCCGACCCGGTCGGTGAGCGCGCCGATCGGGGTGATCACCGCCATCATGGCGACCATCACCACCATCGGGATGACGTCACCGGCCACATCGCTCACGCCCAGCACGGACTTGAGATAGGTGGGCATATACGTGAGCAGCCCGTAGTCGGTGACGTTCAGCAGCAGCGTGAAGCCCATCAGGATGAGGATGGGCCGCCAGTGCCGCAGCGTCTCGCGCAGCGGCACCTTCGTGGTGTCGCCGGTGGCCGCCATCTCCCGGAAGACCGGGGTGTCTTCGAGGCGCATGCGCAGGTAGAGCCCGACGGCGCCGAGCGGGAGCGCCAGCAGGAACGGCACCCGCCAGGCCCACGCGGAGACGGTCGCCTCGTCGACGAAGACCGTCATGAACGTGGCCAGCGCGGCGCCGCTCGTCAGCCCGACGAGGGTGCCGAACTCCAGGAAGCTGCCGTAGAAACCGCGCCTGTGGTCCGGCGCGTACTCCGCCATGAACGTCGCGGCGCCGCCGTACTCGCCGCCCGTGGAGAAGCCCTGCAGGAGGCGCGCGAGCACCAGCAGCAGCGGGGACCAGACGCCGATCGTCGCGTACGTGGGCAGCACGCCGATCAGGAAGGTGGACACCGACATCAGCAGCAGTGTCAGTACGAGCACCCGCTGCCGGCCGATGCGGTCGCCGAGCGGCCCGAAGACCAGCCCGCCGAACGGGCGCACCGCGAACGACGCGGCCAGCACGCCGAAGGTGGACAGGGTCTGGGTGAAGGTGTCGCCCGCGGGGAAGAACGCGTGGCCGACGTAGACGGCGAGGAAGCCGTAGATGCCGTAGTCGAACCACTCGATGGCGTTGCCGATGGCCGAGGCGGCCACGACACGGTGCAGGGTCTTCTTGTCGACGGCGGGTTCGCCCGCCGGGGGTTGCGCGGCGTCGGGCCGCGCGGGTGGGACAGGACTCATCGCGGGGTGCTACCTCCGCTGAACTCTGGGGACCGGCAAGGAAGATGCGCGGCTGGGGGAGGGAACCGGGGCGCACGATTTCGCGGGCTCCGGTGGATTGTTGACAATCCGATGGTCTGCAATCCGCGCTCATGAGATCAGTCACGCCGAGCATTTGGCAAGAGTTCACCGGGGATTGCGCACCCCAAGGGCGCGCGGGGAACGGCGCACCACAAGGGGCGCGGGGAACTGCGCGAGAACCCGGCCACAGGACGAACCGCACCCGCCCGCCCCGAGCGCGGTACACACGAGGCGGGCGGTTCCCGCGGGCGTCCCCGCGTACCGCTCAGCGCGAGGTGGACACCGGCCGGTCCTCGCGGAGTTGGGCGAAGAGCCGTTCGGCACGCGGCCTGTCCCACTGGACCGCGCTGCCCTTGTCGGTCTGCAGCCCGCGGCCCGTGACGGGGACGTTGATCCGGCGGCTGGTGCCGCCCGCGACGCTCTCCATGGCGCGGAAGAGCGACGTGAGGGTGTGCAGGCTCATGTCCTTGTCGACGATGAGCGTGTCGAGGCCCGCGCCCGCCGTCGTGTACAGCTTCGACGGATCGAGCATCGTGCCCGGGGCCGCGGCCTGTTGGGCCAGCGCGGACAGCAGCCGCTGCTGGTTCCGGGTGCGGCCCAGATCGCCGTCGGCCTCCTGGTGGCGCTGGCGGACGAAGGCGAGGGACTGGGCGCCGTTCAGCCGCTGGCAGCCCCGCCGCAGATCGGTGCCGGACTTACGGTCCCGGATGTCGCGGTCCAGGCACATCCGTACGCCGCCGACGGAGTCGACGATGTTCACGAAGCCGGCGAAGCCGACTTCCGCGTAGTGGTCGATGCGCAGCCGCGTGTTGTGCTCGACGGTACGAACGAGGAGCTCGGGCCCGCCGATGGCGAACGCGGCGTTCAGCTTGTTGGGCGCCGGGCCGTACCGCTTGCCCGTCTGGGTGCGCAGATAGCGCGGGACGGTCACCCATGAGTCGCGCGGCAGACTCATCATCGTGGCCCCGTGCGCGCCCGTGTGCAGCAGGATCATCGAGTCCGTGCGCCGGCCCCCGGCCGAGCCGGTGTGCAGGTCCTTCCGGGCCCGCTGGGACAGTCCCGAGCGGCTGTCGGAGCCCACGATCAGATAGTTGGTGCCCTTGCCCGGGAGGGTGTCCCGGCCGGGGACGGCGGTCAGGTCGACGGTCCGGTTGAGCCGGGTGTCCGCCCACACGAAGGTGCCGGCCCCCGAGGCGAGGAGCGCGCAGAGCACGACGGTCAGGATCCTCCGGCCCCAACGCCGGGGCCGCGGGCGGCGCCTGGCGCCCTTCCGCGTCCGCCGGACGGGCGGCGGAGGCGGCGCGGGCCGGTACGCCTCGGGGGCCGCGTACGCGACGGGCTGCTGAGACGCGTCGGGCGGCGGCACGTCGGGACCGTACGGCTCGGGCTGGTGCGTGCCGGGATGGCGGTACGCCTCGGGGGCCCCGTACGCACCGGGCTGCCGGGGCGCCTCCGGGGGAGGGCCGTCCCCGACGTGCCGGGGCGGCCCGGCGACGGGGGTGGTGTGGGGTGTTCGGGTGCCGTGCCGGTCCTCCGCTGACCAGCCGGGCGGCCATGTGGTCATGGTCCACGTCCCTTGCTCGCTTCGACGACAGGATCATCGACGAAAGGACCCCCCACAGGACCTCCCGCAACAGAACCTCCGAGCACCCGCCCCTCGGCACCGGAACCCTCGACGGGGCCCTGGTGCCGGAACGGCTGACGGAGGAGTTGTTCGGCCGCATGGCCGGAGTGCCGCATGCGCTGCCACCGCAGACGGGTGCCGAGCAGCGCCGTGACGACGGACTGGATCACCACCAGATACATCAACTGCCGGTAAACGAACAGCTGGAGCGGCATCCACCACAGCGCCCGCAGCGGCTCCCGGTCCAGCCGCAGGCCGTAGCCGGCCGTGACCAGCTGGACGAGGAGGAAGCTGAGCCACACCGCGACGGCCTGCCCCGAGCCGAGGAACAGCACGCCGTACACGGCGAACACGTCCACGACCGGCGCCAGCAGCGGCAGCGCGACCTGGAACAGCGCGAGGTACGTCAGCCCCCGCCGGCCGAACCGGCCCGCAGGGCCCAGCTCCGTCACGGCCGAGCGGTGCTTCCACATGGACTGGAGCGTGCCGTAGCACCACCGGTACCGCTGGCGCCACAACTGGCCCAGCGTCTCCGGCACTTCGGTCCACGCCAGCGCCGACTCCTCGTACACGACCCGCCAGCCGGCCCGCCACAGGGCCATCGTCAGGTCGGTGTCCTCGGCGAGGGTGTCCTCGCTGACGCCGCCCACGCCCATCAGCGCGTCCCTGCGGAACGCGCCGATGGCGCCCGGCACCGTCGTCATGCACTCCAGCACCTCGAACATGCGCCGGTCGAGGTTGAAGCCGAGGACGTACTCCAGGTGCTGCCACTTGCCCAGCAGCCGGCGCCGGTTGCCGACCTTCGTGTTGCCGCTGACCGCGCCGACGGCCGGATGGGCGAGCGGCTGCACGAGCCGGTACAGCGCGTGCGGGTCGAAGACCGTGTCGGCGTCGACCATCACCACGATGTCGTGACGGGCGTGGCCCAGGCCGGTGTTGAGCGCGGCCGCCTTGCCCGCGTTGACCTGCCGGACGACCGTCACCCGCCCGTCCGGGATCCGCCCGGCGATCTGCGCCGTGGCATCCGTGGAACCGTCGTCGATCACGACGATCTGCAGCGCGCCGTGCGTGGAGGCCAGCAGCGAGCGCACCGTGGCCTCGATGCCCGCCTCCTCGTTGTACGCGGGCACGAGCACCGTCACCGGATCGGTGACCTCCCGCAACCAGGGCGCGCCCGGCCGGAACCGGTGCGTGCGGCGTACGTGGGCACGGGCGAACACGACGAGCAGCATCAGCCGCAGCACGCCCAACGCCCCGGCGATGCCCAGCACCCAGGCCATGGTGTGCGCGAAAGTGTGCCCGGCGGACTGCGCCCACACCAGCGCCTTGCCCTGGACGCGGCGCACGGTGGACACGGGGGTGTCCACCGAGGGCCGCCCCAGGCCGCCCGTCACGGTGGTGAATTTGTCGACGGCCGGATGCCCGAGCATCCGCTGTGCGGCACGGAAGCCGCTGCCGGTGCTGTTGTACTGGCGGATCAGGCCCTGCGCTGCCCTGCGGCGCGGATGGTCGGCCGCGACCAGCAAGTAGCCCTCCGCTGCGGCGCGTTCGGCCGCGTGCCACTCGGGCCCGCACATCGTGTCCACGGCCGTGGTGTGCGGCATGCGCAGCATCCGGGTGTGCACCCCCGCCGTGCCCGCCAGAGCCGTCTGGGTCAGGGACAGCTCCATACGGGAGCGGAGGCGGGAGGACGTGCCCAGGTCGGCGCCGGTGTACGTGTTCGAGCCGATCTCGTGGCCCTCGGCCCGGATCCGGCGCACCAGATCCGGATAGCGGGCCGCACGGCTGCCGTTGAGGAAGAACGTGGCGTGCGCGCGGTGTGAGCGCAGCAGGTCGAGCATGCGCGGGGTCCACACCGGGTCGGGCCCGCCGTCGAAGGTCAGCGCGACGGTACGGGCGGGCATCCCGGCGGTCTCCACCGAGCTGCCGTCGAGCCGCAGCACCGGTTCACCGGTGTCCGCGGACTTGGGGATGGGGGACGTACAGGTCTGTTTGGTCGTGGCCGCGTCGACTTCGTGGGTGGTCCAGCCCTCGAAGAGCAGTGCGGCGGCCACGGCGGGAAGCAGGATGAGCAGAAGCAGCCAGTGCGCGCGCGGTACGGGATGCCGCGCATGCCGTGGGCTCACCGGTCAGGGGCCCCGCCAGGGGCCGTCGTCGTGGGCGGCGCCTTCCCCGCGGGCTGCTCCATGCCTCCCAGCACGACGGCGGTGAGGAGCAGATACCCGGCGCATGCGCATCCGATCACCAGGGCCGCCCACCGGAAGATCTTTCTGCGTCGGCCTGCTGGGTCGACGAATATCTGGCAATTCCGCTGTGGCGGAGGCCAGTTACCCCGATTCGTGGTCCGCATGGGGCGCGAGTGTAGCCAGTGACACAGGGCTCGCACGAGAATGTGATGTAAAGATCAGGGACATGGCGTGAACGACTCGGAGTCGTACGGCGCCCTTCCCGCCCGCCGACTGCACTGCTCCGTCACACCGGGGCGCTTCCCGGCTCACGCGCCCGCGCCGCCCACCTCGGGGTGTGCGTGCGCCACCTTGCGGGGTGCGGCCTGGCGCCAGGAGTCGGCGAGGATCGCGCGCAGTTCCGCGAGATCCTCCAGGGCCGCGAGCCGCACCCGCACCCACGCGAAGTTGTCGTCGTGCCCCTCGCGGACGAAGAACTTCTCCGGCTCGGCGAGGATCAGCTCGTCGCGCTCCTCCCTGGGGCACTTGACGCCGACCGCCGCATCGTCGTCGTCCAGCGACGCGAAGATCTTCCCGCCCACCCGGAACGTCGGCATCCCCCACGCGAGCTTCTCCGCCGTCTCCGGCAGCGCGAGCGCGGCCGTCCGGACGTCGTCTGCGGTGGCCATGGGCGTCGCCTCTCTGCCGGTGCCGCCCGTCGGCTCCCGCGGCCGCGGCGGTTGCGGCACACGCTAGCCGGGCCCTCCGACAACGGCGGCCCGGCGCGCCCGTACGGAGCGGGTGCCGGCGGCAGGCGGGGGCATCCTCGGCCGTTCGGTACAACGAACGGTCGACAGTGGCGCGGTGTACGTTATAGCGAACGGAACATCTGGGTGGGAGGAGTGTCCGTGAGTCCCCAAGACGGCCCGATCCGGGACATGTTGGCGGCCAATCTGCGCAAGGCGCGGACCCGGAAGGAACTGTCGCTCTCGGAGCTGGCGCGGATGTCGCGGATCAGCAAGGCGACACTGTCGCAGCTGGAGTCGGGCACCGGGAACCCCACGATCGAGACCGTGTTCAGCCTGTCCCGCGCGCTGGAGATGCCGATCTCCGACCTGTTGGAGCGGCGGGCCGTCGACGATCTGACCGTGGTCCGCGGCGCGGAGGTCGAGGTGCTCAGCGGCGAGGGGGTGGATCTGCGTCCGCTGCAGCGTATCGAGGCGGGCGACCTCATCGTCGAGGTCTACGACCAACAGGTGCGCGCCGACTGCCGGCAGGACTCCCTCGGGCACGTCGGCCGCGAGCACACGGTGGTGCAGGAGGGCCGGCTCGGCGTGACCGTGGACGGGCAGGAGGTGGAGCTGGGCCCCGGCGACTACGTCGCGTTCGACGCCACGCGGCCGCACGCGTACGAGGCGCTGGACGGCACCGTGCGCTCGGTGCTGCTGCTGCACTACCGCCCCGGACAGGGGGAGCAGCCCCTCCTCCGGCACTGACCGGCACGCTTGCGCCGCAACTCGCCTGCGGGGCCCAGGTGTTCGGCAGAGCGAATGACGGTGTGACCGTTGACACGGTTCAGGGCCGCTCATAACCTCTGGGCGTTCGGTAAAGAGAACGCAGGGGGTTCCATGAACGGAATGCGCGTGGCGATCCTCGGCGCCGGAATCATCGGCGCCGCCTGCGCGAGTGAACTCACCCGGGCCGGGGCCGACGTGGTCCTCGTCGACCGGCACGGCGCCGCCTCCGCGACCACCTCGCACGGCGAGGGGAACGTCCTCGTCTCCGACAAGGGCCCCGGAGCGGAGCTCCAACTGGCCCAGCTCTCCCGCAGGTTGTGGCCCGAGGTGCTCGCCGCGGCCGCCGGGCGGGGGCCGGAACACGCACGCCGCGTCCGGCAGGCGGAGTGGGACCCCAAGGGCGGTCTCGTCCTCGCCACCACCGACGAGGGCGCCGACGCGCTCACCGCCTTCGGTGCCGGCCAGCGCGAAGCGGGCGTGCAGGCCGACGCATTGGGCCCCGCCGAGGTGGCGGAGGCCGAGCCCTTCGTCACCAAGGACCACTCGGCCGCGCTGTACTACCCCGAGGACGCCCAGGTGCAGCCCGCGGGAGCGGCCGCGGCACTGCTCGGCGACGCCCTCGCCGGCGGCGCCCGGCTGCGTACCGGCCGCGAGGTGACCGGCGCGGACCTGCGCGGCGGACGGCTCGCCGCCGTCCGGCTGGCGGGCGGCGAACGCCTGGAAGCGGACGCCTTCGTGAACGCCGCGGGCCCCTGGGCGGGCGAACTGTCCGCGCGGCTCGGCGCACCCGTCGACGTACAGCCCCGGCGCGGCGACGTCCTCGTCACCACCCCCCTGCCGCCCACCGTCTTCCACAAGGTCTACGACGCCGACTACGTGGGCGCGGTCGGCAGCAGCGCGGAGGACTTGCAGACCTCGGCCGTGGTCGAGTCGACGCACGGCGGCAGCGTCCTCATCGGCTCCTCCCGCCGCCGCGTCGGCTTCGACGAGCGGCTCCGCCCCGGCGTGCTGTCCGCCGTCGCGCGCAAGGCGCTGCGGCTGTTCCCCAGTCTGTCCGGCGTCCCGGTGATGCGCGCGTACGGCGGATTCCGGCCGTACGTACCCGACCATCTGCCCGTCATCGGCGGCGATCCGCGGCTCGCCGGACTGTGGCACGCCACCGGACACGAAGGGGCCGGCATCGGCCTCTCCGTGGGCACCGCGCGCCTCCTGGCCGACCTGCTCCTGGAGCGCGCACCGGAGATCGACACGGCGCCGTTCCGCGCCGACAGGCCCGCCGTGGTGGGCAGTTGGGACCCCGCGTAGCCGCACGTACCCGAGAGAGGAGCGCACACATGAGTCCGAGGATCGTCGGCTCCGGCGCCGACCGCGTCCGGCGGCGCGACCGGCCCCTCACCGTCACCGTCGACGGCGAGCCCCTGTCCGGCATCGAGGGCCAGAGCCTCGCCGGGGTGCTGCTCGCCTCGGGGCGGCTCTCCTGGCGGCGCGGCCCCTCCGGCGCCCCGCGCGGCGTGTTCTGCGGAATCGGCGCCTGCTCCGACTGCCTCGTCACCGTCAACGCCGAGCGCGACGTGCGCGCTTGCCGCAGGCCGGCCCGCGACGGGGACGTGCTCACCACGCAGTCGCGGGCGCCGGAAACCCGGTCCCGGGCACCGGAAACGCAGTCCACGGCATCGGAAACCCTGCCGCAGGAGGAGATATGACGGCACGTCACGTACTTGTCGTCGGTGCGGGCCCCGGCGGGCTGGCGGCAGCCGACGCCGCGCTCGCGGCCGGCGCGCGGGTGACGCTCGTGGACTCGGCGCCCCGCCCCGGCGGCCAGTTCCACCGCATGCTGCCCGCCGCGTACGAGGCGGAGCGGCCCGGTGAACTGCACCACGGCTGGGACGCGTTCGACCGGCGGCGGCAGCGGGTGCTCGGCCATCCGCGCTGCGACTGGCGTCCCGAGACGGCCGTCTGGGCACTGGAACGCACACAGGAGGGGGAGCCCGCGGGCCCGCCGCTCGTCCACCTGCTGCGGGGCCCGGCCGACGGAACGGGCCGGGAACGGCAGGTGCTGCACCCCGACGCGCTGGTCCTCGCCGCGGGCGCCCACGACCGGGTGCTGCCGTTCCCGGGCTGGGACCTGCCCGGCGTGTTCACCGCGGGCGCGGCGCAGGCCCTCGCGAAGGGCGAGCGGGTGGTGATCGGCGACAGGGTGATCGTCGCCGGTACGGGCCCGTTCCTGCTGCCCGTCGCGGCGTCCCTGCTGGAGGCCGGGGCGAGCGTCACGGAACTTCTGGAGGCCAACACGCCCGCCACGCTCGCCCGAGGCTGGGGCCGCCGCGGCTGGGAGCTCGCCGCGCAGCTCGGCAAGGGGACCGAACTCCTCGGCTACGCCGCCCTGTTGGCCCGCCACCGCGTCCCGGTCCGTACGGGGCGCGCCGTGATCGAGGCGCGCGGCGACGGGCAGGTGGAAGAGGCGGTCACCGCGCGGCTGCGCGCCGACTGGTCGGTGATCCCCGGCACCGAACGGACCGTCCCCGCCGACGCGGTGTGCGTCGGCCACGGCTTCACCCCGCAGCTGGAACTGCCCGTCGCGGCGGGCTGCGCGCTGCGGGGCGGCGACGGGGCGGGCGCGTCGGGGCCGGCCGACGTGTTCGTCGCCGTCGACGACGACCAGCGCACGAGCTGCCCCGGCGTGTACGCGGCGGGCGAGATCACCGGCATCGCCGGCGCGCCGGCCGCTCGCGCGGAGGGCGCGCTCGCGGGGTGGATCGCGGGCGGCGGCGACGCGTCGGCTTCGCGGCTGCGGGCGTTGCGGGCGTTGCGGCGCAGCCGCGATCAGGGGCGCGCGTTCGGCCGCCGGCTGGCCGCGGCGCACCCGACGGGTTCGGCGTGGCCGGGCTGGCTGCGGTCCGACACGGTCGTCTGCCGCTGTGAGGGGACGTCCTACGGGGCGCTTTGTGCGGCTGTCGCCGCGCCGGGGGGTGCGGATGCGCGGGTCACGAAGCTGGCTTCCCGGGCGGGGATGGGGGTGTGTCAGGGGCGTGTGTGCGGGCCGACGGTCGCCGAACTCTCGACCCACCTCGGCGCGCCGGCCCCGCCCGGCCCGCACCAGCGGCCGTTGGCCCACCCGATACGCCTGGCCGAACTGGCGGCGGAGCCGCCGACGTGACGGCCCCTCACGGCGTGCGCCTCTGTTGGGTGCGGGGTGCGAACCCTGCGCGGGTGCGGTCCGGTGTGCCCGCCCGTTCCGCCCTCTGGGCGGAACGCCGCCCACACCTCGTGGTTCTCTAGTGAAGGAGCGCTGAGCATGAGTAGTAGTGATCATCCCCTTGGTGGGGTCGTTGTGGCGACCGCTCTTCCGTATCGGGAGGACGCCGGCGCTCCCGCCGGTCTCGCTGTCGATTACGACGCGTACGCCGCGCACTGCCGGTGGGTCGTGGCGAACGGGTGTGACGGGGTCGGGCCGAACGGGTCGTTGGGGGAGTACTCGTCGTTGACGGACGAGGAGCGCCGCACCGTGGCCCGTACCGCGATCGACGCGGTGGACGGCGCGGGCAGCGTCATCGTCGGGGTGCACGGCGTCGGTTCGCATCAGGCGGTGCGCTGGGCGGAGGCGGCGGCCGAGGACGGGGCGGACGGCGTGCTGTGTCTGCCGCCGACCATGTACCGCGCCAACCCCCGGGAGGTGATCGCGCACTTCGAGGCCGTCGCCGCCGTCGGGCTGCCGGTCATGGCGTACAACAACCCCATCGACACCAAGGTCGACATGACGCCCGGCGTGCTCGCGGAGATCGCCGCGATCGACAACGTCGTCGCGGTGAAGGAGTTCTCGGGCGACGTCCGCCGCGTGCTGGAGATCCGGGAGCGCGCGCCGGGCGTGGACGTGATCAGCGGCGCGGACGACGTCGTGCTGGAGAGTCTGCTGATGGGCGCCCGCGGCTGGTTCGCCGGTTTCCCGAACGTGTTCCCGGCCGAGTCGGCGGAGCTGTACCGGCTGGCGCTGGACGGCCGGCTGGAGGAGGCGAGGGCGCTGTACGAGCCGCTCGTGGCCGCGTTCCGCTGGGATTCGCGTACCGAGTTCGTACAGGCCATCAAGCGCGGCATGGAGAGAGTCGGCCGCACGGGCGGACCGTGCAGGCCGCCGCGCGGCCCGCTGTCACCGGACCAACTCGCCCAAGTGGACGCGGACATGGACCGTGCCGTCGCCGCGCTCACGAAGCGTTCGGCGGCGGTGCTCTGATGCGCTCGCTGCGGACGATCAGCTGTGTCGACTCGCACACCGAGGGCATGCCCACCCGTGTCGTCACCGGGGGAGTGGCGCCGGTTCCGGGCGCCACGATGGCGGAGCGACGCCGGTACGCCGTCGAACACCTCGACGAGCTGCGGCGGTTCCTCGTCGACGAGCCGCGCGGGCACCCCGCCATGAGCGGCGCGATCCTGCAGCCGCCGACCCGCCCCGACGCGGACTTCGGCGTGCTCTACATCGAGGTGAGCGGCTTCCTTCCGATGTGCGGGCACGGCACGGTGGGCGTGGCGACGGTGCTGGTGGAGACGGGCATGGTCGAGGTGTCCGAGCCGGAGACCACCGTCCGTCTCGACACGCCGGCCGGTCTCGTGGAGGCCCGGGTGCGCGTACGGGACGGCGTCGCCGAAGAGGTCACCCTGCGCAACGTGCCCGCGTTCGCGCTCCAGTTGGACGCGTCCGTGGACGTTCCGGGACTGGGCGCGATCCCGTACGACATGGCGTACGGCGGCAACTTCTACGCCATCGTCGATCTGGACCGGACCGGGCTGCCGTACGACCGGGGCCGCAAGGACGAGATCCTCAAGGCGGGTCTCGCGATCATGGAGGCCGTCAACGAGCAGAACCGCCCCGCGCATCCCGGCGATCCGCTCATCAACGGCTGCAAGCACGTGCAGTTCATCGCGCCGGGCTCCGACGCGAAGCACTCGCGCAACGCCATGGCCATCCACCCCGGCTGGTTCGACCGTTCGCCGTGCGGCACCGGCACCTGCGCGCGCATGGCGCAGCTGCACGCGCGGGGCGAACTGCCGCTGCACACCGAGTTCGTGAACGAGTCGTTCATCGGCACCCGCTTCACCGGCCGCCTCACCGGGACCGACGACAGCACGGGCGTGCCGGGCGCGGTGCTGCCCGAGTTCTCCGGACGGGCGTGGATCACCGGTACGGCGAACCAACTCCTCGACCCCGCCGACCCGTTCCCGCACGGGTTCGTCCTCTGAGGGGGCCCGATGTCCCGTACGCAACCGACAGACCGCGGTTCCGCAGCGCCTGCAGGGCCCGAGGACCGCCCGGGCGGACTGCTGTCCCGGTCCGGGGTGTTCCGCCTGAAGCCCGTGGACTCCTCCGAGGAGGAGGAGACCGGCGGGCTGCGCCGCACCATGGGCCTGTGGCAGCTCGTCGCGCTCAGCCTCGGCGGACTCGTCGGCGCCGGGGTGTTCTCGCTCGCCGGAGTCGTCGCCCACGAGGACGCCGGGCCCGGCGTGATGCTCTCCTTCGCGCTGGCGATCATCGCCAGCAGCGCGGCGGCCCTGTGCTACGCGGAGTTCGCCGGCACCATCCCGAAGGCCGGATCCGCCTACACGTACTCGTACGCCGCGCTCGGCGAGATCGTCGGCTGGGCCATCGGCTGGGATCTGCTGCTGGAATACACGGCGATCGTCGCGGTCGTCGCCATCTCGGTGTCCGGCTATCTCTCGTACATCCTGCTCCAGGTGGGCATCGACCTGCCCGCGTGGATGCTCGGCGCGCCCGGCACCGGCCCGGGCCACCGGGTCGATCTCTTCGCCGGACTGCTGTGTCTGCTGCTGGCGTTCGTGCTGTCCCGCGGTACGAAGGAGTCGGCCCGGTTCGAGACGATCCTGGTCGTCATCAAGATCGGCATCGTGGCGCTGGTCGTCGTCGCCGGCGCCTTCCACATCTCCGCCGGGAACTACACGCCCTTCCTGCCGTTCGGCATCGGCGGCGCGGTGACGGGCGCCGCCACGACGTTCTTCGCGGTCTACGGCTACGACGCGATGAGCGCGGCGGCGGAGGAGAGCGCCGAGGCGAAGAAGGTGCTGCCGAAGGCGATCGTGATCTCCCTCGGCATCGCCGCGGTGATCTATCTGCTGGTGTGTGCCGTGCTGCTGGGCATGCAGGACTACCGGGAGATCGACGTACGGAGCCCGTTCTCCACCGCGCTGGCCGATGTGGGGCTTGCCGGGCTCGGCATGGTCGTCGCGATCGGCGCCGTCATCGGCATCACGACTTCCGCCTTCGCCAACATGCTGGCGGTTTCCCGCGTCTGGTACTCGATGAGCCGGGACGGGCTGCTGCCGCGCTGGTTCGCCCGGAACCACCCGCGGCGGCACGTACCGACCCGGGTCATCTGGCCGGTCGGCATCGGCTCCGCCGTCATCGCGGGCTTCCTCCCCATCCGGGAGGCGGCCGATCTGACGAACATCGGCATCCTGGCGGCGTTCATCGTCGTCGCGGTCGCCGTCGTCGTGCTCCGCCGTACGCGGCCCGACCTGCCCCGGTCGTTCCGTACGCCGCTGGTGCCGTTCGTGCCGCTCGTCGGGGTGGCGTTCTCGCTGTGGCTGATCGGCAATCTCGACCCGGTGACCTGGCTGCGGTTCTCCGCCTGGATGGTGCTCGGGCTGCTCGTCTACGCCTGGTACGGCTACCGGCACTCCGCCGAGGCCGGACCACTGCGTACCCGGAACCAGAAAGCACAGGAGTCCCGCAGCTCTACCGGTTCACCGCCTTCGGGAGGACAATAAGGACGAAGGCCTCAGAGCGTTCTTTCTCCGTCCGAAGGGGGCGAGTCGCATGGCCGACGTCTCTCACCACAGGGGCGATCTCGCAGGTCACCCCGACGTATCAGAAATGCAGGCCCGGTATGCGCGCATGCTGGGCGGCCGGGATGTGGCGTTCGTGGACGGACCGGTGTTCCTCATCGGCCTGTACTGCGCCATTTCCCCCTGGGTTGTGCACTTCACGGGCAGTCAGCCCGACCTCGTGACGCACAACTTCATCATCGGGGCGGCCATCGCCCTCATGGCACTCGGCTTCACTCTCTCCCCGGCACGCATGTACGGGCTGAGCTGGGCGATGTGCGCCATGGGCGTGTGGATGGCGCTCTCGCCCTGGATCGTCGGCACCGCGCCCGACACCGGGGTGATCTGGAACAACATCGTCATCGGTGCCGTCACCTTCTGCCTCGGGCTCGCCTGCGCGGCCACGACGCGGCGGACCGGGGCCGAGACGTAAGGAGGAGGCCGGCCAACCGGCAGAGACCGCATGCGACTGCCCTTGTCCTCCACTTCCGGGTGGAGGACAAGGGCAGCGTGCTGACGGGATCCGGCGGCCTTTCCTGGGGTCAGCTCCGGGCCGTCTCCGGCGCCCTGAGCTCCCGTTCCTCCGCGTCCGCGTCGAAGCCGACCGGCTCCCAGCGCTTCACGAGCAGCGCGACCAGGCCGAGGACGGGAGCCACCAGGATGACCCAGTACACGTCCGTGCCCAGACCGCTGCTGAGGACGGGGAAGAAGAACAGCGCCAGCGTCGAACCGAGCCGCAGCACCGCCTGGTTGAAGCCGATGCTCACCCCGCGCATCGACGTCGGGAAGCCCAGCGAGGCGTAGCTCATGATGTGCGCGCCGGGGCCGAAGCCCTGCGCGAACATGAAGGCGCCGAGCATCAGGATCCCCGCGGTCACGACCGCCGTGCCGGACGGTTCCCCGATGAACCCGAGCACCGCGATGGCGACGAGCTGGATCGCGAAGCCCAGCGTCATCATCGGCCAGGCGCCCTTTGTCGACGCCCAGCGGATGCCGAGCAGCCCGCCGGTCAGCGCGAAGACGAGGTTCAGCGCGAAGGAGGAGGCGATCGTGGTCAGCGGACCCTGCGTCATCAGCGTGGCGATGATGATCGGCAGCCCGAACGCGACCGCGTTGTAGCCGAAGGTCTCGGCCACGCCGACCGTCACCGACTGGACGGTGCGGGCCCGGTAGGGCCGGGCGAACAGCCGGGCGTACGCGGCCAGTCCGGGGCGCGGCGGGCGGGCCGCCCGGGCGGGGACATCGTCGGCGACGCGCGCGTCCACACCGTACGACTGCCGCAGGATCTTCGCCGCGCCCTCCAGATCGCCCTGGTCGGCGGCCCAGGTGGGGGACTCGTTCATATAGCGCCGGCGCAGCAGCAGCACGATCAGCGCGGGCACCGCGCCGAAGCCGACGGTGAACCGCCACAGCCAGCCCAACTGGGCTTCCGGCAGCAGGAAGTACAGCAGCATGATCACGAGGTAGCAGCCGCTGGTGGCGGCGTACCAGGCGGGCGACCAGGCGGCCGTGCGCGAGCCCTTGCTGCCCTTGCCGCGCAGCCGGGAGAACTCGGCGAGGAACGCGATGGCGACCGGGATGTCCATGCCGACGCCGATGCCCATCACGAAGCGCGCCGCGGTGAGCGTCCACACGTCCTGCGCCACCGCGCAGACCAGCGCGGTGACGACGAAGAACAGCATGTTCGCCATGAACACCCGGTAGCGGCCGATGCGGTCGACCAGCCAGCCGCCGATGAGGGCGCCCACCAGCGAGCCGACGCTGATCGACGCGGTGACCATGCCCGCCATGGCGGAGCTGAGGCCGAACTGTTTCGTGATGTCCGGCAGCCCGTACGCCAGGGAGCTCAGGTCGTACGCGTCGAGGAAGATCCCGCCGAGCGCGATGATCACGATCATGCGGGCGTGCCGGCCGCGCGCCGTCCCCGAGTTGACCAGATCGGAGACGTCGGCAGCGGAACGGATCAGTACCGTGCCGGACGCCGTCTCCGGGGAGGCCGCCTCGGGGGACGACGCCGCGGGAGGTGATATCTCCTCGGGCGCGGCGGACGGGGGAGGGGTGGAGCTCACGGGGGCCTTCCGATGCGGAACGGAACCAGATGTTCCGCGGAATGGTAAGCAACGTGCCTGAGGCAACCGCACAGGTGTCCGCATACCGGTCACCGCTGTGGACACGGCAGGGGCGGGGCACGGGCCGCGCCCCCGCGCCCCGCCGTGTGATGTCCGCCGGGTGTGCGCGCCGTCCGGGCCCCGTCAGCCCGCGACCGGTGGCGCGAAGCTGGCGCGCAGGTAGGCGGAGTCCAGCGCGGGCGGCTCCGGCGCCGCGAGCGCCGTGCTCCGTGACCTGTCGTAGGTGCGGTGCAGGCGCGCGTACGCGGACACGCCCGCGCTCTGCCGGATCAGCAGGTCCTCCAACTCGCCCTGCGGGACGCCCCCTTCGGGCGCGATCCGGACCCGCAGCCACGGCGCGTGGTACGTCATCGCGTCGAGCAGGCTCTGCACGGGCGTCTCGTGGGGATGCACCACGTGATACGTCGTCACCCCGTCTCCCTCCTGCCGCCGGGCGAGGTGCGTCATCGTGTCGGCGGCGCTCTGCACCGGCAGCACGTTCAGCCTCGCCTCCGGGTCGCCCGGCACGTGCGCCACGGTCACCCCGCCGGACGACAGGCCGAGCCGCCCGGCGGTCGGGCCCGACAGCCAGCGGCCGAGCCGCGCCAGCCGGGCAGCCAGCACCGTGTGCGGACCGTACGGGCCGCCGGACCGGGCCGGCCGGTCGTCGCAGAGCACGCTGGGCCGGAACACCGTCACCCGCGTACCGCTGCGCGCCGAGCACTCGCGGACCAGCTCCTCCGCGCGGAACTTGGACCGCTCGTACTCCGTCAGAAAGCCCGCCGAGCCGTCGAGTTCGCCCTCCGCGACATGGCCGTGCCGGCGGCTGCCCGCCACGTACGCCGTGCTGACGTGCAGCACGCGCGGGCGGTGTGCCGAGGCCGCCGCGAAGTCGAGGACGTGCCGGGTCCCGTCGACGTTGACGCGGTCCAGCTCCGCGGGACCCGCCTCCAGCCGGATGACGGCCGCCGCGTGCCAGACGGCGGAGGTGCGGGCCGCCAGATCCTCGTACGTGCCGCGGTCCAGACCGAGTCGGTGATGGGTGAGGTCGGCCCGGACCGGCACGATCCGCTCCGCCTGCGCGTCCGTGACCGGCACGCCTGTCGCACGCAGCGCGGCCCGCAGCCGGGCCGAGGCGACGGGCGGTTCCTGCCGTACGAGGCACACCACGCGCCCGGTGGCGTCCGAGCGCAACAGCCGCGCGAGAAGGTGCGATCCGAGGAAGCCGGTGGCGCCCGTCATCACCGTCGTGTCGGACGCACCGCTGGGCACACCGGCCTGGCGCATATGCGGAATCTCCTTCTGGCGTACGGCGGTTGGGCCGGAAGATCGTCTTCGAGGCCGGAATTGCACCGTCGGAACGGGCGGCCGGAATATACCGTCCGCGCTGCCGGACGCATTTCCGTGAGCGACGCGCCGGGCCCGGGAAAATTCCCATGATTGCATTTCCCGCTGTCCGCATCATGGGCTTCGTATGACCGGCGCACCGGGGTGCGTGTCCTGCTCACAGGGTCCGCGTGCGCTGATAGTTTCCGGCGCAGAAATTCGCCGAGCAGCTGAAATGTGGGATTCGCCGATGCCGGACATGTACCGCGTACTCGTAGAACAGCTCACCGGGCAATTCAACGTTCCCGAAGAGGAGTTGACACCGCAGTCGACGCTCAGCGGAGTGGGGCTGGATTCACTGGCCCTGCTGGAGCTGGTCACGATCCTGGAGAACGAGTACGAGCAGCCGGTGGAGTTGGAGGGCCCGGACGGTCCCGGGCCGGACAGCACCCTCGCCGAGGTCGCCGTCTGGCTGGAGCGGAGCTTCGGTTCCGGCGGGGACGACGGCGCGCTCGACGGCAGTCACGGCCTCGACGGCAGCCAGGGAGCGGCGACCACGGCAGGGCAGGGCGCGCGGTGAAGCGGGAGGGGATCGCCGTCACCGGGCTCGGCCTGGTGACCCCCGCCGGCACCGGCACCCGGCAGAACTGGGAGACCCTGTGTGCCGGCCGCTCCGTCTGCCGCACCGACCCGGCCCTCGCGGGCATGCCGGTCGACTTCTCCTGCCACCTCGACGACTTCGACCCGGTCGCCGCGGCGGGCCGCGGCGCGTGGCGGATGGACCGCTTCGTCCAACTCGCCGTCTGCGCAGCCCGGCAGGCCGTCACCGACGCCGGCCTCGACCCGGACAGCTGGAACGGCGACCGCGTCGGCGTCCTCATCGGCGTCGGCTCGACCAGCATGGAGACCTGGCATCCGGAGTTCCGGCACGTCGAGTCGGGCGCGCTGCGCCGGGTCTCCCCGCTCGCCCTGCCGCGCAGTGTCCCCAACATGGCCGCGGGCGAAGTGGGTATCGCCCTCGGCGCCCGCGGCCCGAACCTGGCCGTCAGCACGGCCTGCGCCTCCGGCGCCACGGCCATCGGCACGGCCAAGGCCCTCCTCGAGGCGGGCGCCTGCGACATCGTGCTCGCCGGCGGCAGCGAGTCGCCCCGCTCCAGCCCGATGACCAGTCTCGCCTTCTCCCGGATGACGGCGCTGTCCACCCGCGGGCACGATCCGGAGGGCGCCTCCCGGCCGTTCGACGCCGACCGCGACGGCTTCGTCCTCGGCGAGGGCGCCGGACTGCTCGTGCTGGAACGCGCCGAACACGCCCGCGCACGCCGCGCCCCCGTCCGCGCCCACCTCGCCGGCTACGGGCTCTCCGCCGACGCCCACCACCCGACCTCGCCGCACCCGGAGGGTGCGGGACTGGAACGGGCCACCACCGCCGCCTTCCAGGACGCCGGGATGTCCCCCCGCGACATCGCGCACGTCAACGCGCACGGCACCGCCACCCGCACCAACGACTCCGTCGAAGCCCGCGCCCTGCACCGGGTCTTCGGCACCCCGCCCCCGGTGACCGCCAACAAGAGCATCCTCGGACACGCCATCGGAGGGGCCGGCGCCATCGAGGCCGTCATCAGCGTCCTCACCCTGGAACACCAGCTCATCCCGCCCACCGCCAACCTCGACCGGCCCGACCCCGAGCTCGGGCTCGACGTCGTCGCCAAGGTGCCCCGCCCCCGGGAGATGGAGGCCGTCGTCTCCAACTCCCTCGGTTTCGGCGGCCAGAACGCCGTCCTCATCCTCGCCGCGCCGTGACAGAGCAGCCTCGCAGCGCCGTGACAAGGCAGCTTCGCCGCGCCGTGACAGGACAGCCGCGCCGTACCGTGCCGGGCCGGGACCGGGCCCGCACGTCGTGGCCGGTACGCCGCCCCGTACCGGTCCTGGTGCTGACCGCGCTGCTGTGCGTCCTGTGCGCGGGCGTCGCCGCCGGTCTCGGCGACCGGCTGGCCGCCGGCGGGTACGCCGCGACGGGCACCCGCGCCGAGCGGGACGAGGCGGCGGCCGCCCCGTACGGCGCCGACCGGGCCGAACTCGCCCTGCTCGTACGCCCGTCCGCCGCCGGGCCGGGGTCCGCGCGGGCGGCGACGGCACCGGCCGCGGCCCGGGACGGCGAACGGCTCGCCCGCCGGCTCGCCGCCGAACAGGGCGTGGACAGCGTGCGGTCGTACTGGGCGGGGCGCGACCCCGCGCTGCTCGCGGAGGACGGCCGCAGCGCGCTGATCCTCGCCCGGCTGCACGGCGACGACAATGACTCGGCACACACCGCCGAACGGCTCGTCCCGCACTACACCGGAGAGCGGGGCGCGGTCACCGTCCGCGCCACCGGAGCCGCGTGGATCACCGCGGACGCCTCCCGGCAGGCGCGGCACGACCTGCTGCGCGCCGAACTCATCGCGGGCCCCCTCACGTTCGTCCTCCTCGCCCTCGCCTTCCGCTCCGTGGTCGCCGCGGCGCTGCCCGTCCTGCTCGGCGGGATCTCCGTCGTGGGGGCCGCGGCCGTGCTGCGCCCGCTCACCGAGCTCACCGACGTGTCCGTGTTCGCCGTGAACCTCATCGGGGCGCTCGGCTTCGGACTCGCCGTCGACTACGCCCTGTTCCTCGTCTCCCGCTTCCGCGAGGAGACCGCCCGCGGGCTGCCGCCGCCGCTCGCCGTCCAGCGGAGCCTGCGCACCGCGGGACGTACGGTCGCCGTCTCCGCCTGCATCGTGACGGCCGCGCTCGCCGCGCTGCTGCTCTTCCCCTTCCCCTTCCTGCGGTCCATGGCGTACGCTGGCATGCTCGTCGTCTCCCTGTCCGCCGTGGCCGCGCTGACCGTGCTGCCCGCCTGCCTCGTCCTGCTCGGGGACCGCGTCGGGCGGCTCGACCCGCTCGCCCGGCTGCGCTGGGCCCCGCGGCCCACCGTCGGCGGCGACAGCCCGCTGTGGCGGCGCACGGCGGAGGCCGTCACCCGCCGGCCCGTGCCGTACGGACTGGGCTGCGCGCTGCTGCTCGCGGCGATGGTCGTGCCGTTCGGGCACGTACAACTCGGGCTGCCCGACGCGAAGATCCTCCCCGCGACCTCACAGGCGCACTCCACGGCGGACGCCCTCCAGCGCGACTTCGCCGCCTCCCCGGACGGCACGCTGACCGTCACCCTCCCGGAGGCGGCCGCGGCGCGCGGGGCGGCGACACGTGAGGACCCGGCGGCCGTCGACGGGTACGCGCGGCGGCTGTCCGCGCTGCCGGACGCGTCGGGCGTGCGCGCCGCGACGGGAACGTACCGGGACGGGCGCCGTGTGGCGCCGGGTCCCGACTCCCGTGCCGCCGCCGCAGGTTCCGGCCGCGGTACGGTCCTCGCCGTCACCACGCGTGCCGACCCGCAGTCCCCCGAGGCCGCCGGACTGGTGCGGCACGTACGGGACGCGGACGCGCCCGGCCCCGCGTACGTCGCCGGGCGTGCCGCCGAAGTGGCCGACTCCCGCGACGCGTTGACCGCGCGGCTGCCCTGGGCGGCGGGCCTCGCCGCGGCGGGGACGGCGCTGCTGGTCTTCCTGTTCACCCGCAGCGTCCTCGTGCCGCTCAAGGTCGTCGCCGTGGGCGCGCTCAGCCTCACCGCGGCCTTCGGCGCGGTCGTGCACATCTTCCAGGACGGCAATCTGTACGCGCTGGTGGGCGACTTCACCGCGTCGGGCAGGCTCGACATGACCATCCCGATACTGCTGTTCTGCGTCGCCTTCGGGCTCGCTGTGGACTACGAACTCTTCCTCGTCTCCCGCATCCAGGAGGCCTACAGGGAGACCGGCGACAACACGTATGCCGTCGTACACGGCATCGCCCGCACCGGCCGGCTGTTCACCGCGGCGGCCCTGGCGGTGGCCGTCGCCATGGGCGCCCTCGCCACCTCGCGGGTGCTGATGCTCAAGGAGCTCGGCGTGGGCCTCGCCCTGGCCGTCCTCGTCGACGCCACCCTGGTGCGCGGCCTCCTCGTCCCCGCGGTGATGCGCCTGACGGGCCGCGCCAACTGGTGGTGCCCCGGGCGCCGTTCAGCCCGCGCCGCGTCCCCGGCGCCGGCGAGCCTCCCGGCGCAGAACGGCACCAAGGAGCGAGCGGAGGCCCGTACGGACTGACCCGCGGGGCCTCTCACCGCTTGCCGGTCACCGGCGCCGTTCACCGCCCGCCGGTCACCGGCCCGAGATGCGGTCGGCGACGCGGGCGATGGGGGAGGTCGTGGTGCGGCGGGCCGCCTCGGCGCGGTCGGCGGCGCGGTACGCCGCGTACATGCCGTGCACGCCCAGCCAGCGGGCCGGTTCGGGCTCCCAGGCGCGGGTGCGGTGGCCCACCCAGGGCAGCCCCGTCAGCTCCGTGTCCCGGCCCAGCACGAGATCGCGCAACGTGCGCCCCGCGAGGTTCGTGGCCGCCACACCGTGCCCGACGTAGCCGCCGGCCCAGCCGAGTCCGGTCCCGGGGTCGAAGTCGACGGAGGCGCACCAGTCGCGGGGCACCGCCAGCACGCCCGACCAGGCGTGGTCGACGCGCACCCCGGCGGTCACCGGGAAGAACCCGGTGAGGATGTCCCGCAGCGCTTGCACCGTCCGGGCACTGGTGCGGCCTGAACGGTCGGTGCGGGAGCCGAACCGGTACGGAACTCCGCGTCCGCCGACCGCGATACGGCCGTCCGCCGTGCGCTGCCCGTACGTGTACGCGTGGGTGATGTCGCTCAGCAGCTCCTGGCCCTGCCAGCCGATGCTTTCCCACTGCTCCGCGGAGAGCGGCTCCGTCACGATCATCGAGGAGTTCATCGGCAGCCAGGTGCGGCGCTCGCCGTCCAGACTGCTGGTGAACCCCTCGGTGGCGCGCAGGATCCGGGGCGCGCGCACCGTGCCGAAGGGGGTGACGGCGCGGCCCGGCGCGATCGCGGTCACGGGCGTGGACTCCACGACGCGCACGCCGAGCGCCTCCACGGCGGCGGCCAGGCCGCGTACCAGCCGGGCGGGCTGGACGCGGGCGCAGTGCGGGTTGTGGATGGCGGCGAGGGCGCCGTCCAGCCGTACGCGTCCGGCGAGTTCGCCGGCGTCGAGCCATTTCTGGTCGTGCACGCCCCAGCGCGCGGCCGACTCGTACGCGGCGCGCAGCCGCGGGAGTTGGGCGGGACGGTGCGCGACAGTGAGGTAGCCGCTCTTGACGATGTCCGCGTCGACCGACTCCGCGGCGGCCACGGAGATCACCTCGTCGACGGTCTCCTCCATGGCCCGCTGCATGCGCAGCACGGCATCCCGGCCGCGTGCCCGCGCGTACGTGCCGGCGGAGCCCGCGATCTTGCTGCTGAGCCAGCCGGCGTTCCGCCCGGACGCGCCGAACCCCGCGAACTCCCGCTCCACGACGGCGATGTCGAGCGTCGGGTCGGCCTTCTTCAGGTAGTACGCGGTCCACAGCCCCGTGAAGCCGCCGCCGACGACGCACACGTCGCAGTCGAGGTCCCCGTCCAGGGGCGGGCGGCGCACGGGGAAGCCGGTCTGGCGGTACCAGAAGGAGACGTGTCCGTTCAACGGCATGGAGACCTCACTCGGCGACGCGGCGGCTGCCCTGAGCCGGAACGCTAAGCACCCCCCACCCGGCACACAAGACCACAGCCCCACCCCGGAGCGGCCTCGGCCCCGCGCCCCGACCCCGCCCCGAACGGCTCGCGCCCCCGGCGGCTCCCGCCCCCTGTCCGCCCGCCCCGCGGCCCCGGCGGCTGCCGCCCCCCGGCGGCCGCCCGTCTCGCGCAATCTGACTCCTCACCGGCCGGCTCGCCCGGCCCCGCCCCGAGGCCTAGCCCCGTCTCACCCCAGCCTCTTGCCCGGCGCCCCGCCCCACAGTCCCCTCCCCATCCCCACCGGGGGCTTTTCGCGCCGCGGGGAGCGTGCTGGGGTGGGGGTGTGGGGAAGGGCCAGGGAACGGAGGGCGGGGCGTGGAGCTGACCGACGAGGGGGTGCCGGCGTTCCGTGACGCGCTGGGCCTCGACGAACTCATCGATCTGCACGTGCACTTCATGCCCGACCGGGTCATGCGCAAGGTGTGGCAGTACTTCGACGCCGCCGAGGAACGGTTCGGCGTCGGCTGGCCCGTCCACTACCGGCTGCCCGACGAGGAACGCGTCCGACGGCTGCGGCAGTTGGGCGTCGGCCGTTTCACCGCCCTGTCGTACCCGCACAAGCCAGGCATGGCGACCTGGCTCAACGGCTGGGCGCGGGACTTCGCCGCCGCCACGGAGGGCTGCATCCCCTCGGGCACGTTCTTCCCCGAACCGGGCGCAGGCGACTACGTGGGGGAGGCGCTGCGCGACGGCGCGCGCGTCTTCAAGTCCCATGTGCAGGTGGGCGGTTACGACCCGAGGGACCCGCTGCTGGACCCGGTGTGGGGCATGCTCGAAGACGCGCGCGTGCCCGTCGTCTGCCACTGCGGCCACGGGCCCGAGCCCGGCCGGGTGACCGGCGCGGGCCCCATCGAGGACGTGCTGCGCCGGCATCCGGATCTCGTGCTGGTGATCGCCCACATGGGGATGCCGGACTACGCGGAGTTCCTGGAACTCGCCGACCGGTACCCGAACATCCTGCTGGACACGACGATGGTCTTCACCGACTACACGGAGCGCATCGCGCCCTTCCCGCCGGAGCTGCGCACCCAGCTCAAGGCCCTCGCGGACCGCATCGTCCTCGGCTCGGACTTCCCCAACATCCCCTACCCGTACGCCGATCAGCTCGCCGCGCTGGACCGGCTGGACCTGGGGGACGACTGGCTGCGCCAGGTCCTGCACGACAATGCGGCGCGCGTCCTGCGCGACTGCGGCGGCATGGCCTGACAGGCACGTACCCGGACGGAACCGCGCCCCGAAGGGGTGCGGGGAACCGCGCGGCGCCGGGCACAGCATGAGCCGCGGCCGCCCAACACCCGGGCGGGGCACACGAGTCGGCACACGCGGCCACTCGCGGAGCGCGAAGCGTGCCGCAGCTATTGACCGGTCAATTGGCGAATGGTTGGATCAAAGAAATGGCCGTACCCAAGTACCAGCGGATCCGGGCCGAGATCGAGGCGCGGATCCACACGGGCGAACTGCCGCCCGGCTCCCGGATCCCCACCGAGGCCGAGCTGCAGGAGCGGTACGGGGTCAGCCGCGCCACCGCGCAGCGCGCCCTGCACGAACTCGCCCGCGCCGGACTGGTGGTGCGCTACAGGCGACGGGGGACCTTCGTCGCCGACGGCGCCCGCCGGGAGAACCTGCTGCGGTTCACCGACATGCGGCAGACCGGTCCCGAGGTGCACGGGCCGCACACTGTCCGGTCGGCCCGGGTCGTCCCCGCGTCCGACGCCGGGGTCACCCTGCCCGGCATCGACCCCGGTACCCCCGTCAGCGAACTGCGCCGCACCAAGTACGACGAGCGGGGTGCGCCCCTCGCCGCCGAACTCACCGCCGTCCCCTTCGCACTGGCTCCCCGCCTGCTCGGCGAGGACCTCGAACAGCTCACTGTCCTGCACTACTTCCACCGCACCGGCGTCCCGGTCAGCACCTCCCGGATGTACGTGGAGCCGGACGTCCTCGACGAGGACACGGCCGCCCTGCTGGACACCCCGGCAGGCACCCCCGTGCTCCGGCTCCGGAGGCTGACCTGGCTCGCCGACGGACGACTCGCCGAAGCCATGTGGCACTTGATGCGCCCGGGCGTCACCGAGTTCTACGTCGAGCAGTCGGTGCTGGATCTGCCGGGCGGCCCCTGAGCGGCCGCCGCCCCCGGGTCCCCGCAACGGAAGGAACGGTCCCACCATGCCCGTTTCCGCACCCCGAGCAGCCGCGCCCGGAGGCCCGGCCCCGCGCGTCGCCGTCGTCGGCACCGGAGTCGTCGGCGCCATGACCGCCTGGCGGCTCGCCGCGCGCGGCGCCGACGTCCTCGCCTTCGACGCCTACGGCCCGGGACACGACCGCGGCGCCTCCGCCGGCGAGTCCCGCATCTTCCGCACCGCCTACAAGGAGGGTTCCGCCTACGTTCCGCTGCTCCGCCACGCGTACGCCCTGTGGCGCGACCTCGAACAGGACGCGGAACGCGACCTGTTGACCCTGTGCGGCGGCCTCACCCTCGGCCCCGAGGACCATCCCGACCTGCGCGCCGTACGCCGCAGTGCCGAGGAACACGGCCTGCCGCACGAGGTGCTGGACACCGCGGAGGCCCGCCGCCGCTACCCGCAGCACCGGCTGGACGACGGCGAGATCGCCGTCCTCGACCCGCAGGCCGGCGTGCTCCGCCCCGAACCCTCCGTACAGGCCGCGCTGCACCGCGCCGCGGCACACGGCGCCCGGCTGCTGCCGTACCACCCCGTCGCCGACCTCACGGAACGCGGCGACGGCTGGCGGATCACCGCCGAGGGCGGCCCGTACGACGTGGACCACGTCGTGCTCTGCCCCGGACCGTGGGCGCGCTCCTTCGCCCGCCTGGCCCAACTGCCCCTGGCGGCACGGCAGATCACCGCCTACTGGTTCGCGGCGCGCGACGTGCCGGCGCACAGTACGGACCGGCTGCCCGTGGCCGTCAGGCGGCACACCGACGCCGGGTTCTCCTGCTTCCCCGTCCTCGACGGCACCTCCGTGAAGATCGTCCCGCACCATCTCGGCTGGCCCGACCTCGCGGGACCGGACGCGCTGCCCCGTACCGCCGACGCCGGCTCCGCGCGGGCCGCGTCCGCGGCCGTCGACGCGCTGCTGCCGGGGCTGGTGCCACACCCGGTGCGGATCGGCGTCTTCGCGGAAGCCTTCACCTCCGACGAGCACGCCCTCGTCGGGCGGCTCCCCGGTGCCGCCAACGCGACACTCCTGGCGGGCTTTTCGGGCCACGGCTTCAAGCTCGCCCCCGCGTTCGGCGACTTGGTCGCCGAGCAGCTGACGGACGGCAAGCCGACGGGGCCCGACCTCGCCTTCCTGGCCCCGAGCCGCTTCAGCACCTGAGCCCAGAAGCGAAGTGGGCACCCCACCCCTCCCACCTCAACGGTTGCGTGATCCCACGCCGTTGTGTGCCCCTCACCGGGGCGCGTGCGGTGGGTGCGGGGTGCGTTCCCTGCGCGGGTGCGGTCCGGTGTGCCCACCCGTTCCGCCCCCAGGGCGGACCAGCTGCCCACACCGGGGCGGGGGCTGGCCCACCCCCTCCTCTCCCTCACCGTTTGCGTGGTCGCGGGTGGGGGTGGGGGCGCAGGGGGCGCCCCGGGGCACTACAGCGTGATTTTCGGGCCGTGCACAGCCAATGGCTCCCCAGCCCGTACGTGACGGGGAGCGCGGCCCGTAAATCATGCGCCCCGGGGTCCCCCGGAGCCACCGGCCCCACCCCCGCACACCGCAACACACCCCCAACACAACGCATCCCGCACAGCGCACAGCGACCACGCACACCGCAACTGCACCCCCCACACACCAACGAGCCCCACCCCCTTCCCCCTCCCGCGGAGTGTGACTCCATGCCTCACACGCCTCATCACTCCACCGCCCAGATCGCCGCCATCGTCGTCGCGGGCCTGCTGATCATCGCTGCCGGCGCCCTGCTCTCCGTCTACTTCGGGCGTCGCGCCAAGGACTCCACGGACTGGCTGTCCGCCAACGAGTCGCTGCCGCTGGTCGTCGTGGTCATCACGCAGTTCGCCACCGCGTCCGGCGGCGGTGTCCTCATCGCCCACGTCGGCATCGCGTACGCCTCGGGCTGGTCCGTCTTCGCGTACGAACTCTGCGTCGTCCTCGGCTTCTTCGGCCTCGCCTTCCTCGCGCGCTGGCTGCGCCGGCAGCGCTTCTCCACCGTTCCGGACGTCATCACGCGGCTCTTCGGGCACAACCGCACTGTCGTCGCTCTCGCCGGACTCTGCTCGCTCGTCGTCCCGTTCGGCTGGCTCGCGACCCAATTCGTGGCGTTCTCCCAGCTGTTCGGGCAGCTCACCGGCCTCTCGCCGGCGCTGCTCATCGCCGTCATCGCCGCCGCGTCCCTGCTCTTCGTGCTGCCCGGCGGGCTGACGTCCGTCGCCTGGACGGACTTCGTCTTCGGCATCTTCAAGATCGTGATGTCGCTCGTCGTGGCCGGCTACGCCGTGCACGCCGCCGGCGGCTGGAGCGGCATCACCGGACACGTCCCCGAACGGCTCTGGCAGCCGAGCGGCATCTTCGCCGCCGGCAGCGCGCAACTGTGGCTGTGGCTCGCCGCGATCCTCCCCGGCACCCTCACCAACCAGCTCTACTACCAGCGCATCTTCGCCACGGCGAAGCTCTCCGACGCACGCCGCGGCATCGTCCTCAGCGGGCTCACCGTCCTCGTCGGCGGCGTCTACGCGGCGGCCATCGGCCTCTCCGTACGCGCCCGGCATCCCGGACTCGACAACCCCGAGGACGCGGCGGGCTGGCTCATCACGCAGCTTCCGCCGCTGCTGCTCGTCACGTACGGCGCGTTCCTCGTCGCCACCATCGTCTCCACGTCCGGCAGCGCCCTGCAGTCCGTCGTCACCAACGTCGTCCGCGACCTCTACCGCAACGTCGCCGGGGGCCGCGCCGCCGACCGGAGACTCGTCAGCCTGTCCCGGCTGTGCACCGTCGCCGTGACCGTCGTCGCCGCCGCGCTGGCCATCGCCTTCCCCAGCGCGCTCACCTGGCTCGTCGCCACCTACGCCTACTCGGCGGCGGCCCTCGCCGCACCCGTTTTCCTCGGCTACGCGCTGCGCCGCCGCTTCCGGCTCACCCCGCGCGCAGCCCTCGCCACCATGCTCGCCGGGCTCGTCGGCTGCGGCACGGCCCAACTCGCCGGCACCACCGTGCCGTACGCCGTCTACGGAATCGCCGCCTCGGTGCTGGTACTGCTGGTGTGCGCCGCCACTGCCGGGCCCCGGCCCACCGCAGCCCCCACCGGGGACGACCACCCCGCACTGGAACGGAGCACCTCCGCATGACCGCCACCACCCGCCCCGCAGGCCGCCGCCCCGCCGCCGGCCGCCCGTCCGTCGCCGTGATCGGAGGCGGCGTCCTCGGCGCCGCCACAGCCCGCTCGCTCGCCGCCGACGGCGCGCAAGTCACCCTGTACGAGCGGTCCGCGCCCGCCGCCGGCACCACCGGTACGACGTTCGCCTGGGTCAACTCCCATGCCAAGAACCCGTTCCGCTACCACGCGCTCAACACCGCCGGCGTCGCCGAACACCACGAGCTGGCCCGCACGGAGGGGCCCACGCCCCGCTGGTTCTTCCCCGGCGGCAACCTCGAATGGGCCGCCGACGCCGACGGCACCGCCCGACTGGCGTCAGCGCTCCAGGAGTTGACGGACCGCGGCTACCCGTGGCGGTGGATCACCCCCGACGAGGCCGTGCGGCAGGTGCCCGACCTGCGGGTGCCCGACGGCGTCCGGGACATCGCGCTCTTCCCCGACGAGGGGTACGTCCTGCCGCACCTGCTGCTCGCGCGACTGTGGGGCGAGGCCCGCGACCACGGCGCCGAACTCCGGTGCCCCGCCGAGGTGGTGGGCCTCGACGCCGGGCCCGGAGGCGTACGGCTGCGGCTCGCCGACGGCACGACGGACCGCGCCGACCGCGTGGTGACGGCGACCGGACGCTGGACCGCGGACACCACGTCCCTCACCGGGACGCCCGTACCGATGGCCGCCGCCGACACGGCCGGCTCCGCGACCGTCGGCCTCCTCGGCCACACCACACCCGCCGCGGCACGGCTGCGCTCCGTACTGACCACGCCCCGGCTGAACGTCCGCCCGGACGGCGGCGGCCGCCTCGTCCTCCAGGGCCTCGACCTCGACGTGCACGCCGACCCCGCCGCTCCGCCGGCGCCGGACGGACCCCTCGCCGCGGAGCTCCTGGCCCGCCTCGGGGACCTCCTCCACGGGGCGGAGGGAGTCCGCGTGGACTCGATGAGGGTCGGTCAACGCTCCATGCCGGCTGACGGATTGACGGTGGCGGGCTTCCTCCGCACCGGGGAACCCGGCCTGCGGGGACGGGTCTACACCGTGGCCACCCACAGCGGCATCACCCTCGCACCCCTGGTGGGCCGCCTCGCCGCGAGGGAGATCCTGTACGGGGAACGGGACGCGCTGCTGGAGGGCTTCGCCCCTGACCGGCTCACCGACGCCGACGCGGCCGCCTTCACCCCGCCGGAACGCCCACGCTTCGCGGGCCAGCAGTAGGTAGCGGTGGCGAGGGGGTTGGTGCGTCGAAATGCTCGTTGAACGAGCGTTACGACGCACCACCCCCATGAACGTGACTGATGTGCAGCTGTGCCGGGGGTCTTGCGTCGTCCTGCGGAGGCAGACGCAGACCGTCGCGTCCCGGCGTGAGGGCCCCCAGTACGGAAGCATGCCCGGCACCCGTGCACGAGGGGACCGTCCCGGGCAGGCCGTGGGCCGTCAGCCAGCCGAGGACGGCGAACGCGTACGACTCCTTGGCCGCCGAGGGCAGACCGAGCGCGTCCGACGTGTGCAGGGGCAGGTCCGCGCCCAACTCGGCGCGCAGCACGGCCATCAGGGCCGGGTTGCGGATGCCGCCGCCGGAGGCGACGACCTCCGTCGCGGCGAGCCCGCGTACGGCGTCCGCGACGGTGACGGCGGTGAGCTTCGTGACCGTCGCGACGACGTCCTCCACGGGCAGCCGGAAACCGTCGAGTGCCGCCCGCAGATAGGGCAGATGGAAGAGTTCCTTGCCGGTCGTCTTGGGCGCGGGCCGCGCGTAGTACGGCTCGTCCAGCAGGGCCCGGAGCAGCGGTTCGTGCACCGTTCCGCGCGTCGCGAGGGCGCCGTCCCTGTCGTAGTGGAGGCGGCCGTCGGTGAGCCAGGTGACGGCCGCGTCGAGCAGCGCGTTGGCGGGGCCCGTGTCGAAGGCGAGGGGCGAGTCGTCGCGTACGGCCGTCACGTTGGCGATGCCCCCGAGGTTGAGGGCGACGGGTGTGCCGGGGCGGCCGCGCAGCCACAGCAGGTCGACGATGCTGACCAGTGGCGCGCCCTGGCCGCCCGCCGCCACGTCGCGGGTGCGCAGGCCCGACACCACGGGCAGCCCGGTGGCCTCGGCGATCCACGCCGGCTCGCCGAGCTGGAGCGTGCCGTGCACCTGCCCGTCCTCGACCCAGTGGTAGACCGTCTGGCCGTGGGAGACCGCCAAGTCGGCACGCCCGTCGCACAGTTCACGGTCGGCGCGGGCCGCGGCGCGCGCGAAGGCCTGCCCGATGCGCGTGTCCAGCCGGCACACGTCGTGCAGGGTCGTGGCGGCCGGGGGCAGTGCGTCGGCCAGCGTCGTGCGCAGGTCTTCGTCGTACTGCTCGGTCAGCATGCCCAGCGGGGAGAGGGTCAGCGTGTCGCCGTCGCGTACGAGGTCGGCCGCCGCGGCGTCGATGCCGTCGTAGGAGGTGCCCGACATCAGGCCGATCACGCGCAACAGCCGTTCCCTTCCCGTCACTTCAGCTCGCCGGCCCGCGCCGGTGTCAGTCGCGCAGTGCCCGGCGGTGGTCGTCGCCGCGCAGCGACAGCAGCGCCAGAGCGCTGAGTGCGCAGGCCACGGCCGCATAGTACGCGGGGATGTCGGTGTTGCCCGTACGGTTCACGGCCTCCGTGATGAGGAGTCCCGCGCAGCCGGAGAACACCGCGTTGGACAGCGCGTACGCGAGGCCGAGGCCTGTGTAGCGCACCGTCGTCGGGAACATCTCCGCGAGCATCGCGGGGCCCGGGCCCGCCATCAGGCCGACCACTACTCCGGCGGTGAACACCGCGCCCCCCTGCGCGGCCCGCGAAGCGTCCGGATCCTGCAGCAGGTTGAGGAGCGGCAGGGACAGCACCGCCACCAGTACGGCCCCCGTCAGCATCACCGCTCGCCGTCCGATCCGGTCGCTCAGCCAGCCGGCGGGCAGGATCACGGCCGCGAACCCGGCGTTCGCGAGCGCCGTCGCGATCAGCGCCTGCTGGAACGTGGCGTCCAGCGTGGACTGCAGATACGACGGCATGACGACGAGGAACGTGTAGCCCGCCGCCGACCAGCCCATGATCCGTCCGGCGCCCAGCACGATCGCCCGCAGGGTCTCGCCCCGGGACGGCACTGTGACCGCCTCCGGCTCCGGCGCGTCGGGTTCCGCGGCCTCACGCCCCTGCGTACGGGCGAAGTTGGGGGTCTCGTCGAGCTTGAGCCGCACCCACAGGGCGACCAGTCCGAGCGGCAGCGTCAGCAGGAACGGCAGCCGCCATCCCCAGCCGTTCAGCGTGCCCTCGTCGAGGACTGTCGCCAGCACAGCCGCGACCCCGGCGCCGGCCAGCAGCCCCAGCCCCACCGTGAACGACTGCCAGGCTCCGTACAGTCCGCGCTTCCCCGTCGGCGCGAACTCCGTCATCACCGCCACGGCTCCGCCGAACTCCCCGCCGGCGGACAGCCCTTGAATCACGCGCAGCGCGGTCAGCAGCCACGGTGCGGCCGCACCGGCCGTCGCGTACGTGGGCAGTGCCCCGATCAGCGTGGTGGCGGCCGTCATCATCAGCAGCACCAGGATCAGGGTCGGCCGGCGGCCGATCCGGTCGCCGAGCCGGCCGAACAGGGCCGCGCCGACGGGCCGGAAGAAGAACGCGAGCGCGAACGCGGCATACGTCTTGACGAGCCCCTCCACCTCGCTGCCGCCGTCCGGGGTGAAGAAGTTCGCGGCGAGGACGGTGGCGAAGTAGCCGTAGACGCCGAACTCGTACCACTCGATGAAGTTGCCCACCGAGCCGGCCACCAGGGCCCGGCGCGGGGGAGCGCCGGCCCGCGTGTGCGTACTGGTCACAGGAAGCCTCCGGAAGCGGAACGAGCCGTGTCGGATGTCCCTTGCCCCGCGAAGGGCCCGACGACGCGCCCCCAGGGGCGCGGGGAACTGCGCGCCGATAAGGGGCGCGGGGAACTGCGCGAACGGCCAGAACGCGAACCGCACCCGCCAATCCGACTCCGGGGGGGGGCGGCGACGGCGCGCTCAGCGCCCCCCGCACTGCGCAAGCATCATCCGCTTGTCCGCGCCGGTGACCGGCAATTCGTACTTGACGGCGACCTGCGCGAACCGCGTCACGTACGCGCAGCGGATCCGCTTGCTCGGCGGCAGCCACGACGCGGGTCCGGAGTCGCGCTTGGCGTTGTTGGCCGGGCCGTCGACGGGCAGCAGATTGAGCGGGTCGTTGGCGAGCTGCTTCCGCCGGTCCTCGGGCCAGCGCGCCGACCCCAACTGCCAGCTGTACGACAGCGGGATCACATGGTCGATCTGCACCGCCGTGGCCTGCTGCTTGCGCCAGTCCAGCGTGCGGCCCGTGTACGGGTCGTCCAGCGTCATCTCCGTGACGACGCAGTCGGAGCCCGAGCGGTACGAGAGGTCCTTGCCGTCCCGCTTCAGCAGGTCGTTCCGCGTGTCGCAGCCGTTCCGGGCCAGTGGCACCCCGTCGGCGGTGTCCATCCAGGCGTAGCCGAACGCGTCCCGCTCGTAACCGGTCTTCGGCCCGCGGCCCTTGACCGCCACCGTGCCGATCAGCTTCCTGGCCTTCGCCTTGTCCTGCGCGGAGGTGACGGCCCCCAGTCCCGGCTTCGTACCGTCCGGATTGCCGAGCGGGCCCGTACCGGTCCCGGACCCCGCCGAAGGGGCGGGCGGATCCGACTGCTTGGCGTCGCCGAGCGGGCCGCCGCCCTCGCAGCCCGCGAGGAGCGTTCCGGTCAGGACCGCGGCCAGGCCGCCGATGAGGGCGCGCCGCGCCCGTACCCCAGTGCTGATCACCGCCGCAGCCTACCCGTGCACCCCCGTTCGGAGGCTGTTCGTCCGATTTGTGGGCGGGATCCGGCCACCTGCCGTACGAACGGGCCCCGCGAGCGCGTACGGTGTGGGCCGATGGGTCTGTACACATCAACGTCGGCCGGTTGTGCACGCCGACGAAAGCGCAGATCAGATCGCGGTAAGGTGCCTTCCGGGCACCAGCTCGGCACCGTGTCCGGCGCCGAGGACGGGGAAGTGCCAACGGGAGGGAACCGGCCATGAGTTCCGGCGAATTCGCGGATCCGCAGATGAACCTGGCCCAGGCCGACGGCGGCGGCGGACCGGGCGGCGGCGGTGCCGGCGGCCAGGGGAACCTCGCGAGCTCCGCGGGCGACAAGAAGCGCGCCGCGTCGTTCATGGAGAAGCACCTTCTGCCCGACACCCAGGCCGCGGGCCGGATGGCGGACGGCGGCGGTTCGGTGCGGCCTCCGCTCGTGGGCCCCACGGCCCCCGGCGTGACGGCGCCCGGAGCGGGTGTGCTGAAGCCGGACACCGGTCTGGAAAAGCTCTCCGGCTGGGCCACGGAGGCGGGCCTGTCCGAGGCGATGCCCGTGTGGCAGGGCCAGGTGGGCCGGCTCATGGGCAAGCTGCAGGGCGAGTTGAAGGCCCTGCGCGGCACGAACACCCTCTTCCAGGGCCAGGACCTCACCACCGGCTCGCAGTTCGGCCCGACGGGGCCGGGACAGCCGCCGCTGTACCCCAGCCGCCTCAACCGCATGTGATTCCGGGGGACTTGACGTGCCACTGAGCTACCAGAACGTGCTGACCGCTGATCTGTCGTCGCTGTCGGACGTCTCCAAGGCCTGGAAGACCATGGGCGAGCGCTTCGGTGAGCTGAAGGGCGACTACACGACGCACGTACCGCGCGCGCTGGACAACGGGAACTGGCAGGGTCTGGCCTTCGGCGCGCACCAGAACACCTCCCAGGCGACCGCCTACGAGTACGAGGCGGCGAAGAAGGAGGCGCTGGCCGTCGCGCAGATCCTGCGCGAGGGGCACACCGAGCTGACGCGGCTGCAGAAAGAGGTCAAGGACCTCGTCGCCGACGCGGAGGAGAAGGACTACAAGGTCGACGACGCCGGCAGGGCGAAGTACGTCGGCTTCGACAAGCTCTCCGAGGACGAGAAGCAGGCCGCCCGCCACGACCCCGGCTACGCGGAGGCCACCGCGGAGGCCGAGCGGCAGTGGACCAGCAAGATCGCCAAAGCGGTGCGGGCGGTCGACGAGGCCGACCAGAGCGTGAAGCGTGCGCTGTCCCGCGCGGTGGCCGACGTCTCACTGGACGGCAGCGGCTTCGGCGGCTTCAACGCGCACGCCGAGGGCGACCTGGCCAAGGCCGGAGTCCCCGACTCCCAGGTCAAGACGCAGACCGACGGCTGGAAGCGCGAGGGCGACGCCAAGGCCAACGGCCCCGACGTCGGCGCCTCCGCCACCGGCCTCGGCTACGGCAAGCAGGGCATGCTCAAGGCCTACGCCGACCTCGGCCACGCGACGGCACAGGGCTCGATGACCAACGGATCGATGAAACTGTCGGGGATCGCCGATGCCTACGCGGGTGCGCGCGGCACCGCGAGTGCCGGCATGACCGACGAGGGCATCTCCGGCAACGCCGAAGTGTCCGCGGGCGGACGGGCCATGGCCGAGGGGCGCGCCGGCACCGACGTCGCCTCTGCTTACGGGCGGGCGACCGGATTCGCCGGTGGTGAGGCCGGGCTCAACGCGGGGATCGGTGCCGACGGGTTCCACTCCGGCGCCGAGGCGTTCGCCGGAGCGAAAGGCAGCGTCACCGGCGGTGCGGAGGCCGGCGGGATCGGCGCCGGAGTGACGGCCGAGGGCTGGGCCGGCGCGGGCGCGGAGGCCGACTTCACCTTCGGGAAGAAAGAGGACGGCAAGTTCCATATCGGCGCCAAGGGAGGCGTGGCCCCCGGCCTTGGCGGTGCCATCGGCATGGAGTTCACCATCGACCCGGGCAAGGTGGCCGACACCGCGGGCGACGCGGCCGACGCGGTGGGCGATGTGGCGGGCGGTATCGGAGACGCCGCCGGGTCGGCCAAGGACGCGGTCGTCGGCCTGTTCTGACGTACTGTGCTGACGCGCTGATTCAAGCTGCCACGTGACGAGAGGAGGGGCCGGGATGCCCACGACATTGCCGGTGCCCATCGAATTCCGGTTGCCGGAAGGCTGGCGTCCGGCGCCTCCCGAGGAAGTGGGTGCTCCAGGTGTGGCCTTCGTCGCACTGCACCCTCAGCCGGAGGCCGGGTTCACCGCCAACATCACCATCGACGGCGAAAGCCGGCCGCACGCCACCACGCTGGCCGATATCGCCGACGAATCGGTGGACCGTATGCGCGAGGTCGCCGAGTCGGTGGCGGTCGCCGGCCGCAACGAGGTCGGTTCCGCCGAAGCGCCCGGCCTGACGCAGGAGTTGACCTTCTCTTCCGGCGCCGGCGGTGAGCACCGGGACCTCGTCCAGTCCCAGGTGTATCTCTCCATGCCGGACGCCGACCCCGGCAGCCGCGCGGTGATCCGGCTGTCCCTGACCGCGACCACGGCCCAACATGACACCGTTCTGGTGGATTTCCGGGAATTCGTACGCACTGTCCGCCCGGAGGGCGAGGCGGCCTCCTGACACGTCCCAGTGCGGCGGGAGGACGTGTTCCGACGACCAGACACTCGATTAGGTTGATCCGATGGGCTTCTTCGACAGATTCAACGGCACGAAACGACCCGGCAGGGATGTCCCGGCGCAGCCTCGCGCGGATCTGCAGGCCACGCTGCTGGGCCTGAACGGGCCGGACGTGCCCTATCTCGTACGCGACGGCGCGCCGGAAGGCGTCGATCTCGTCGCGGAGTGGCGGCTCGAGGAACCGGCGTGGCAGGGCGTCTTCGCCAGCTCCCAGTTGGGCCGCGCCCTGGAGATCCGGATGCGATTCGTTCCGGAGAGCCACGAGGTCCGGGTCGTCGAGGAGCAGTGGGAGATCGGCTGGACCGGGGGCAAGCCGATGTCGAAGAGGTACAGCCGCGGGCCGGCGAAGACGTTCTCCCGGGAATGGTCGATCGGCCGCGGGAAGGGCGGCGGGCTCGAAGTGACCGAGACGTTCCGCTTCGACAGCTCGGAGATGAAGGACCCCCTGCAGAACGCGGTTCTCAAGGCCGGATGGACCTGGCGCGGAGTGGTGGCCGGCAAGCTCTGAGCCGACGCGGGGAGCTGGAGACAAGCGAGCGGATTCCATGGGCATCTTCGACAAACTGACCGGCACCAAGCGGCCCGGGAGCGACGTTCCGGCGCAGTCCGTGGCGGATCTGCGGGCCGCGCTGCTCGGGCTGAACGGGCCGGACGTGCCGTACGTCGTACGGGACGGTGCGCCGGAAGGCGTCGATCTGGTGGCCGAGTGGCGGCTCATGGAGCCGGCCTGGCAGTCCTTCTTCGCCCGTTCGCAGCTGAGCCGCCGGATCCGGATCCGGATGCGGTTCCTGCCGAAGGAGCACGTGGTCCGCGCGCTCGACGAACAGTGGAAGGTCGACTGGGTCGAGGGCGTACCGGTGTCGAAGGAGTACGGACGCGGCCCGGTGAACCAGAAGTCCGTGCGGTGGACCGTCGGGCGCGGGAAAGAAGGCGGCTTCGAGGTGGAGGAGACCTTCCGCTTCGACAGCGCCGAGCTGAAGGACCCGCTGCGGGACGCGGTCCTCACGGCGGGCTGGACCTGGCGCGGAGTCGTCAGCAAGCTCTGAGCCGTCGCCAAACGCTGAAACGCGTCGGCAGACGCCGAAACGCGGGCCGTACGGGCGGGGTCGCCCCCGCCCGTACGGCCCGCGGCGTCATGCCTGCGCGTCGGCGTTGCCGTTGACCAGCCGCTCCGCGGCGCGCCGCGCCTGCTCGCCGTCCATGGAGACCGCGCCGGAGCCGCCGGACGTGATGCCCGGCAGGAGTTGCGCGGCCAGCAGGGTGGAGAGCGCGGAGGTGTCGCTGCCGCCCGGTCCGCCGTCGGTACGGACGACGACCGGCTGCGGGGCCTTGCCCGCGAGCGCCGCGCCGACGTCCAGCCGCTTGCGGGCCAGTTCGTACTGCAGCACCGCACGGTTGTCGCGGTACGCCTGCGCCAGCGCACGCTGCGCGCGGGCCTCGTTCTCCGCGGAGATCAGCCCACTGCGGCCGCGGGTCTCGATCTCGAACCGCACCCGCTGCGCCTGCGTCTCCTGCCGCTCCAGCAGCTGGGCGACGTCCTCACGGGCCTTGTTGAGCGCGGCCTTCACCTCGACGATGCGGGCGTCCCGCACCTTCTTCGCCCGCTCGATGTCCATCGTCAGACCGTCGATGCGGCGCTTGCGCGTGAGGCCCCACTCCTGCTCGTACGCGGTGCGCTCCTTCGCGACCCGCTCCTGCGTCGCCAGGTGCTGCTGGTACTGCGCGGGCAGTTGCACATCGGGGATGTTGGAGCCGGTGACGCGCACCCCGTACCGTTCGAGCTGACGGTTCAGCAGGTCCTGCATGTCGGCCACGTCCGAGCCGCGCAGGTCGTACGCGCGCTCCGTCTGCACGAGGCGGCCCCGCTGCCGGATGGCGTCCTGCACGGCGCTGGACAGCACCAGGTCGAAGTTGCCCGCGCCGATGGTCCGTACGAACTGGACCGCGTCCGTGATGCGGAACTTGAGGAAGAACTCGATGGAGCGCAGCGGCACGCTCTCCCGCGTCGGGCAGGCCACCACCGGCGCCGAGTACGGGTTCTCGGTGGCGACGTCCACCACGAAGTCCACCCGGGACCAGGGGTGCCACAGGTAGTGCCGGCCCGGGTCGAGGGTGCGGGAGATCGCCCCGTAGTGGGTGAGGATCCCGACCGTGCCCTGCTCGATCTCGATGATGGACGACCGCCACCACCACAGCGCGCCGACCGCCAGCAGCACGATCCCGGCGCACCAGGCGACCACCGCCAACGTGCCCTGTACGGCGGCCGTCAGACCGTCGTCGGGCCCGGCGTTCAGCAGCACGCCGCACAGCAGCGCGAACACGCCGAGCCACAGCGGCAGCATCCACCAGACCCTGCGCCGGTGCTTGGGGATGATGACCGGGACGAGCTTCCCGGACTCGCCGGCCCGCAGCAGCTGGGCCACGTCGCTCCAGGGCGCGACCTTCTCCGAGATGACCGACCTCATACGGGTGCTGCTCACTGACCGGCCTCCTCGTTCTCGTCGTCCTCACCGCGGGCGCCGCCGGGCACACCGCCGGCCTCCGCGTTCTCCGCCGTGTCCCGCGTGGCGGGAACGGTCGGCCGCTCCGCCTCCAGCAGGGCGCTGATCTGCGGCTCGCGCTCGGCGATCCGCGCCGACACCTCCGGCAGCCGGTCCCGTACCGCCGCCATGTCCGCCTCGCTGAACAGCTCCGTGCCGTGCTCGCCCACCAACTCGCGGGCCAGCGCCAGGAAGTCGACGCCGGCGGCGCCGTTCTCGCCGGAGCCGCCGATCCGCACCAGCCGCGGCAGATGGTCGGCGACCTGCTCCAGGGTGTCCAGCACCTGCTGCTGGTACCGGTATTCGAGGATCTCCGGCGCCTCGGCCGCCGTCACCGCGCGGATGTCCAGCGACTGCGCCTCCAGCAGTGCCGCGTTGGCGTTCGCCTCCGACTCGGCCTGTACGTACCGCTGCCGGGCCAGCGCCTCCGCGCGGTTCGTCTCCCGCTCGACGGCGGTGTCCATCTGCGCCTGGTACTGCGCGATGTCCGCCTGGATCGCGGAGAGTTCCTCGTGCTGGGACGCGAGCTCCTTCGTCAGGTCGCCCTCGTCCTGCTCCTTGCGCAGCTGCAGCGCGTACTCGTGGGTGTACGCCTCCTTCGCGACCCGCACCATCTCCGGGGCCGCCAGGTCCATCCGGTAGCTGCGGTCGGACGGTTCGGCGTGCGTGATGTTGGCGTTGGTCAGCTCGACCGCCGGGCGGAACTGGCTGTTGAGCTGTTCCAGCAGCCGGCTCGTGTCCTCACCGACCATGTCGTAGATCGCGGCGGCCTGCTGCTCGTAGATGAGGCTGCGGATCGTCTCGCTCACCGCGTTGTTCAGCTTCTCCTGGAAGCCGCGCACCGCGCCCAGCGTGTACACGAACTCGACCGGGTCACTGATCCGGAACTGGATGAACAGATCGATGGACGCCTTCACGCCGCCCTTCGTCGGGGCTTCCCGCACGGGCGCGTTGAAGGGGTACTCGCGGGTGGTGTTGACGATGTACGAGACCCGCTTCCACGGGTTGAGCAGGATCACCCGGCCGGGGCCGACGACCTGCTCCAGCTTCCCGAAGCGTGTGATCAGCGCCTGGCAGCCGTCCGGCACCATCACCATGCCCTGCCGCCACCACACGAAGGCCACCGCCAGCACGGACAACACCCAGTAGTGCACGCCGAACAGCGGATTGGTGACCACGTCGCTGCCCGTCGCGCCCACGACGGACCCGCCGATCGCGCCGATGACCAGCAGCGACAGCACGGGCAGCATTCGGACGAACGAGCGGCCCTTCGGGATCACCATCGGGCAGATGGCGTGCACCATCTGCCCGTCCTCCCGCCGCTGGTCGCTGCGGTTGAGCTCCTCGCCGGCCTCGTCCAGGGGGACGGTCTGTTCCGCCATGAACGTGTCGATGCTGCCGCCCTGTTCACGGGCCGCGGGAAAGTCGGAGGGGTCCATTCCCTCGTCCTCCGGCTGCTGCCGTCCCGCGTCCCTGCCGGTGCGCCGCCGGAGTTCCTCCTCCGCGGCGGCCCGCGGATCGGCTCCTTCCGCGACGTCCCGTGCGGCCGTCCTCGCGGCCTGCTTCGCCTTTTCGGCCCGCGCCACGATTCCCCCTTCGTGTCTGTCGGTCTTCGTGTCTGTCGGTCGTGCCGGCGTCCGCCGGGCGCGGACGCCGCTCTACACCTGTGTCTTACGCGGATCCTGCCAGTCCGCGTGCATGACACGTGTCGCCGGGGTGCCGCCCGTCACGTTTCTGTGACGGGCGGCACCCCGGCGGAGGGGGAGGGGCAGGCGTTCAGGGAGTGGTGGCCGCCTCGCCGTCGGCGAGCGCGAGGATCTGTTCGGGCGTCACACCGCCCGGTGCGCGGCCCGTACGGGCACTCTCGTTCGCGGCGTGCTGGAGCGTCTCGTTGACCGGGGCCGGCACACCGCACTCGCGGGCCAGCAGCACGATCTCCCCGTTCAGATAGTCGGTCTCGATGGAGCCCGCGCCGCGGACGAGGCTCTGCGCGGAGGAGCTGAGCCGCGGACCGGCGTCCTCCAGGGGCTGAACGTCGATGGAATCGCCGCGCAGTTCAGCCATTTCGTCCGGACTTGTCCATGCAATGCCCGCCGCGGAGAGGACGGCGGCCGCCTCCGCCTGGGCGCGCGCGGTCAAGCCGGCCGCGCCCGGTCCGGCGTCCGGGCCGCACACGGCCTCGACGGCGTTGACGAGATTGCCGACCAGCTTGCCGTACTTCCAGCGCATCACGTCCGGCACGACGGGCGCCATCAGCCGCGACTTCCGCAGCCCGGCGGCGATCTCCTGCACGGTCCCGTCGTCGCCGTCCCCGTTCCCGTCGCCGCCCGCTGCCGGGTGGCGGCCGAGGAGGAGCGCGCCGGTGTACGGGGCGCAGGGGGCGACGATCGCGCCCGGCGTGAGATACGTCGCGGGCAGCCACACGCACGCCCCGTACACGTGGCGGAAGCGGCGCAGCGCCAGCCGTTCGTTCTCCACGCCGTTCTGCGCGCACACCAGCGGCAGCCGTTCGGCCGCCGTGCCGCCGCCGGCCACCGGGCGGCACGCCCAGGCGTCCAGCGCGGCCACGCTGTCCTGCGTCTTGACCGCGAGGACGAGCACGTCGCCCTCGCGCAGTGCGACCTCTTCGGGCCGTTCGGCGACGGGCACGTCCAACCGGAGCGTCCCGTCGGGCGTCGTCAGTGAGAGTCCGCCGTCCCGCAGCGCCTGCGCGTGCGCGCCCCGCGCGACCAGCACCACCTCGTGCCCGCTCTCGTGCAGCCGCCCCCCGACGGCGCCGCCGACAGCTCCCGCCCCGATGACGATGTACCGCATCCAGTCCCCTCACTCCACGAACAGGCCGTACGCCGGGGCGGGTTGCCGTTCCGGCGTACGAACTGTGCCCCGTACGAACGGCACCCCGCCCGGCCGCGCTTCACCCTACGACCGCTCAGCGCACGACAGGCGTACGGGTGTACGGGGCCGCTCAGTTGGTGCGGTTTGCGAAGTCTGCCGGGAGGTCGGCGGGGCCCGTGGCGACGACGTTCTCGTCGTCCTCGCCGACGTGCTCGAACAGGGTGATCTTCGCGAACTCCGGGACGACGTACAGCGGGTAGGTGGGGCCCGCGTCGCGGTACGCGGCCATCTCGGCCAGGTGGTCGTTCTGGAAGCAGACGGTGCGCTCGGGGTGCTCCTCGACCCAGTGCGGGAAGAAGATCACGCCGTGCAGCTGCCGCTTGGCGGGGGAGACGTTCACGCTGACCGAGGTGCCGGTCGGCTCGGTCCACGACACCTTGTAGACATCCTCGTCGAGCCGGACCAGGTCGATCGCCTGGTTCTTGACCCAGCGCCCGCCGACCATGCCGGTGTGGATCCGGTAGTCGATGGTGCGGGCGTTCTTCACGTACATCTCGTACTGCCAGCCGTTGGCGTACGTGTAGATGAACCGCTTCCCGGCGAGGCCGGAGAGGTCCTGCGGGGGAACGGGGTTCGCCACGGTGGTGGGGGTCATGACGGTCATGGGGTGCCTCCTTCTGTGCTGTGTGCGGCCGCCGGCTGCGACCGCACTTTCATTTTGCCACAAACATAGTTTGCAGCAAAACAAGTGTGCAGCAAAATAGATGTGAGACAAAACAACTGCGTGACAAAACGATCACGATGACAGAATCGCCCCATGGACACCGCCGCCGACCTCTCCCGCCTGCTCGGCCCCCTGCGCCGGGCCGTGCTGCGCGCGACCCGCGCCGCCGAGGACCTCCCGGACCTGCCCGAGGCGCACATCGAACTGCTGCGGGTGCTCTCCGCCGAGGGCCCGCTCGGCACCCGCGCCGTGGCGGCACAGCTGCGGGTGTCCCCGTCGACGGTCAGCAATCTCGTCCGCGCGATGACCGCGCAGGGCCTCGTCGAACGGCACGCCTCGGAGACCGACCTGCGCGCCGTCGGCCTCTCGGCGACACCCGCCGCTCTCGAACTCCTGGAGCGCTACGACCGCGCCAGCAGCCAGACCCTCGACGACGCGCTCGCCACGCTCTCGTCCGCCGACCGCGCCGCGATCAACCGCGCCCTCCCGTCCCTCGACCGCCTCGCCGCGGCGCTGGGGGAGTAACTCCCCGCCGTACGGGACCCGTTACGGTCAAGCCGCCGCGTCGCGCGTGCGGAGAGCGGCGGTCGCGGACAGACCCGGTCCATGAGCCGCCCCGGCAAGGCCCCCGGAGCCGGCCCCGGAGCCGTCGACATCGGCGGCGGCAACGGCACGCTCGCCGCGCTGCCGGCCGACGAGGGCGTCGGCGCCGTGGTCGTCGACCGGGCCCGGCGCCTCGCCGACGCGCCCCGCCCCGCGGTGTGCGCGGACGCGCTCCGACTGCCGTTCCGCGACGGCCGGTTCGACGGCGCTGCCGCCCTGTGGATGCTCTACCACCTGGCCGACCCCGTACAGGCGCTGCGGGAGGCGCACCGGGTGCTGCGTCCCGGGCAGTTGGGCCGGCGTCAAGCCGCCCCCGATAGGGGCGCGGGGAACTGCGCGAACACCACGCGAACCGCAGCCGCCCGGCAAACGCGCGGGGCACACAACGCGGCACCGGCCGCACGCGCGCTCAGCGCGAGAGCGCCGCGTGCCTCGCGCCGTCGTCAAGCGGTCCGCGTGCCGCGCCCTCGCCGAGCCCCGTTCCATGAACGGGCATTGCGGGCGTGTGACCGGCGTCCTACAGCCGTGCTGCGGTGCCCCGTAAGCCATTGACCTGCGGTGACGTGGAGGGTGAGCATCGTGGCCATGCTGAGGAGCCGCTCCCTGACCCGCCGTCGCGCCGTGGATCACATGGTGATCACCAGCGCGGGCTGTCCGGCGCCCTGACTCTCGCCGTCTCTTCCCCTGAGCGTCACCCCGAGCGTCATGGAGCCTCCGTGATACGAGCCGAGCAGCTCAGCAAGACCTTCCATACGGGCGCGGCCGAACACCGTGTCCTGGACCGCGTCGATCTGGAGATCGAGGCGGGCACCATCGGAGCCGTCGTCGGCCGCAGCGGCGCCGGCAAGAGCACCCTGGCCCGCTGCGTCAACCTCCTCGAACGCCCCACGGGCGGGCGGGTGCATCTCGCCGGCATCGACGTGACGGACTTCCCCGAACGCGAACTGCGGCACGCACGGCGGGCGATCGGCACCGTCTTCCAGTCCGCCAACCTCCTCAATCGCCGTACGGCAGCCGAGAACGTCGCCCTGCCGCTCCATTTCCTCGGCGTCACCGACCGGCAGGTGCGGGCACGCGTCGCGGAGCTGCTGGAACGGGTGGGCCTGGCCGGCAAGGCGGACCACTATCCGCGGCAGCTGTCCGGCGGGCAGCGCCAACGGGTCGGCATCGCCCGCGCGTTGGCGCTCCGGCCCACCGCGCTGGTGTCGGACGAGGCCACCTCGGGTCTCGACCCGGAGACCACCCGGTCCGTACTGGCGCTGCTCCGCGAACTCAGCGACGACCTCGGCCTGGCCGTGCTGCTCATCACCCACGAGATGGACGTCGTACGGGAGATCGCGGACACCGCCGTGCTGCTGCGCGAGGGCCGCGTCGCCGAATCGGGCCCCGTGGCCGGCCTGGTGTCCGACCCGCATTCGGCGCTCGGCAGGGAACTGTTCCCCGACCGGCCGCCCGCCGCGCCCGCCGAGGGGCTCGCCCTGCGCCGCGTCACGTACCGGGACCCGGACGCGCCGCTGGACTGGCTGTCCCGGCTCGGCGCCGAACACGGCCTGTCCGTACGGCTGTTGTCCGCGACGGTGGAGGGCCTCGGAGGACGGGCCGCGGGCCGCGCCCTCGTCGCCGTACCGGAACACGACACGGCACGCCTCGAACGGGCCCTGCACGGCTGGGGGCTGGACACGGAACGGGCCGCGCCGGAAGCGGCAGCCCACGGGGACGCGCACACGCCGGAACGGGCCCTGGCCGGCGGCAAGTTGCCGGCCGCCGCCGCGTCGGAGGCCGCCGCATGAGCGCCGCCACCCTGTACGCCGCAGACCTGCACACCACGGCCGCCACCGGTGGGACGCAGCTCGCCGCCGGGCGCCCCCTCGGGGAGCTGTGGCCGCTGCTGCTGCCCGCACTCGCCGAGACGCTGCAGATGGTCGGCGTCGTGATGCTGATCGTCCTCGTCGCGGGCACCCCGCTCGGCGTCCTGCTGCACAACCTCGCGCCGGGCGGCCTCTTTCCGCGCCCCGGACCGCAGGCCGCCGTCAGCTGGGTCGTCAGCCTCGGCCGGTCCCTGCCGTTCGTGATCCTGATGGCCGCCGTCATCCCCTTCACCCGGCTGCTGACCGGCACCACCATCGGCGTGGCCGCCGCCATCGTCCCCATGGCCCTCGCCGGCATCCCGTACTTCGCGCGCCTCGTGGAACGGGCCCTGCGCGACGTACCGCCGGAAGCCTCCGACGCGGGCCGCGCCGCCGGGGGTTCACGCCTCCAGGTGATCGGATCCGTGCAGCTCACAGAGGCGCTGCCGGCGCTGGTGGGCAGCCTCACCATCGCGGTGGTCGGCATGCTGGAGTTCTCCGCCATCGCGGGCACCATCGGCGCGGGCGGCATCGGCTATCTGGCCATCAGTTACGGCTATGAGCGCTTCGACGGGACGGTGATGGCCGCGACCATCGTCACCCTCGTACTGCTGGTGCTGGCCGTGCAGTTCACCGGGGACCGCGTCGTACGCCGCCTCACCCACTGAAGCCACTGCCCCCTCGCGCGCCGCCCACCGGTCCGCCCGCCCCGCGGCGCAGTACGCCAACTCGCCGCGCCCGTACGCCCCGTGAGGACCACCATGTCTTTTCCGCACGACCACGGCTTCGAGCTGAAGAACCGTCGGCCCCGCCGTATCGCGCTGACCGCGGCCGCCGCTGCCGTCGTGCTGCTCACCACCGGCTTCGCCGCCGTACGGCTCGCCGGCGGGCCCGCGGAGAAGCCGCTCGGCAACACCCTGCGGGTCGGCTACAACCAGGGCAGCATCCCGCAGAGCGGCGTCGTCAAGTACGTCGCACGTCACCTCGACCAGCGGTACGGCATCCGCGTCGTCCCCGTGCCCGTCAACGACGCCAACCAGGTCAACGGGTCGACACAGGACGGCGATCTGGCCGCCAACATCACCCAGCACGCCGAATGGCTCAAGGTCATCAAAGCCAACGAGGGCTACAAGGTGCGGGCCGTCGAACCCGTCTTCACGCAGGCGTTCGCCCTCTACTCGGCCAAGCACCGCAGCCTGCGGGATCTGCCCGACGGTGCCACCGTCACCCTGCCGAACGACCCGGCCAACCAGACCCAGGCGCTGCTCGTACTCCAGCGCCTCGGTCTGATCACCCTCGACAAGGACATCGATCCGCTCACCGCGCAGACCGACGACATCGAGAAGAACCCCAGGCACCTCACCTGGCACCCCGTCGGCCTGGACGCGGTCTCCCGCTCCCTCGCCGACGTCGACGCGGCGGTCAACTACGCCTACAAGTTCCGCGTCGCCAAGATCCCCGCGCGGCAGCGGCTGGTGACGCCCCCCGCGGACCCGCGGTTCGCCATCCAGCTCGTCGTCGCCGACGCACACGCCGGTGACGGCGCCGTCCGCAGTCTGCGGCGCGCCTTCTCCGACCCGCGGCTCGACGCGTACATCGAGCGCGAGCAGGACGCCGAGACCCGTCCGGCCCGCCACACCATCCCGCACGGAACCTCGCACGGAACCTCGCACGGAAAGGACGGAGCGCAGCGATGACAGGGACACCCGGCCGACGGCTCCAACTCAACGTCAACGTGCTGCAGTCCGGCCTGTTCAACAGCGCCTGGCGCGCCCCCGACGGCGACCCGTACGCCGCCTTCTCGATCGGCCACTACATCACCGCGGCGCGCATCGCCGAGGCGGCGAAGCTGGACGCGCTGTTCCTCGCCGACACCCCGGTCCTGGGGCCGGACATCCGGCAGCGCCCCGAGTACGCGCTGGAGCCGACGGTCATCCTCGGCGCCGTCGCCGCCCGTACCAGCAGGATCGGCCTCATCGGCACCGTGTCCAGCACGTACAACGAGCCGTACAACATCGCCCGCCGCTTCGCCGCGCTCGACCATCTCTCCCGCGGCCGCGCCGGACTCAACATCGTCACCACCGCGGGCCCCGCACCGGCCCGCAACTTCGGCCTCGACCGGGAGCCGGACCGGGACGAACGGTACGGCCGCGCGGGCGAGTTCGCCGAGGTCGTCACCGCGCTCTTCGACAGCTGGGACGACGACGCGCTCGTCGGCGACGTACGGGGCCGCCGCTTCGCCGACACCGGCCGCATCCGTCCCGTCGACCACGACGGCGAGTTCTTCCGCGTACGCGGCCCCCTCAACACACCGCGCCCGCCGCAGGGCAGGCCCGTCCTTGTGCAGGCCGGCGGCTCGGCGGGCGGACGCGAACTCGCCGCACGGCACGCGGAAGCCGTCTTCAGCGCCGCGCAGACGATTGAGGAGGGCGTGGAGTACGCGCGCTCGCTGCGTGCCCGCGCCGAAGAGCTCGGCCGCGATCCGTCCCAAGTCCGGGTGCTGCCCGGCCTGTCCACGGTCGTGGCCGGCTCCCGGGACGAGGCACTGGAACGGTGGCACCAGCTCACCTCCCTCGTCCCGCTCGACCTCGGCTTGAGCAGACTCGCCGGGATGCTCGGGCTCGACCCCGCCGACCTCGACCCGGACGCCGAACTGCCCTGGCACCTCCTCGGGCCCGTCCACGAACAGCGCGCCTCGCACGGCTTCTACGCCACCGCCACTGCACTGGCCCGCCGTGAACGCCTCACCCCGCGGCAGCTCATCGGCCGGCTCGGCGGCAGCTCGGGGCACCGGCTCCTCGTCGGCGGACCGCAGGAGATCGCCGACAGCATCGAGGAGTGGTTCACCGCGGGCGCCGCCGACGGCTTCAACCTCATGCCGGACGTGGTGCCTTCCGGGCTCACCGCGTTCTGCGAGCACGTCCTGCCCGAGCTGCGCCGCCGCGGCCTGTTCCGCACCGAGTACGAAGGGGCCACGCTGCGCTCGCACTTCGGCCTGCACCGCCCGGCCCGCACTGCACCGGTTGTACGGACGGAGGCCGCCGCCTGATGCCCGCCACACCCCCGCGGAAGCTCAGCTTCCTCGTCAACATCACCGGCACGGGGCACCACCCGGGCGGCTGGACCCTCCCCGGGCAGGAACCCGGCGCGTACGTCGACCCGGACCGGCACGCCGCCGTCGCCCGCACCGCCGAACGCGGCGCCCTGGACGGGGTGTTCCTCGCCGACATCCCCGCACTGCTCGACGGGGTCGGCGACGGCCCCGGTCAGGCGCTGGAACCCTCCGTCCTGCTCTCCTACCTCGCCGCGGCCACCGAGCGCACCGGACTCGTCGTCACCGCCTCCACCAGCTTCAACGAGCCCTGGAACCTGGCCCGCAGGATCCTCTCCCTCGACCACGCCTCCGAGGGCCGGGCCGGCTGGAACGCCGTCGCCACCTTCCTCCCCGAGGCGGGCCGCAACTTCGGCCGCGACGCGGCGTACGAGCCGGGGGAGCGCTACCGCAGGGCTGATGAGTTCACCGGACTCGTACACCGTCTCTGGGACTCCTGGGACGAGGGCGCACTCCTCGCGGACGTGGAGAGCGGCGAGTTCACCGACCCGTCCCGTATCCGTCCGGCCGCGCACGACGGGGAGTTCTTCCGCGTCGACGGCGCCCTCAACCTGCCCCGCTCCCCGCAGGGCCGCCCCGTACAGCTCCAGGCCGGCGCCTCCGAACGGGGCATCGCGCTGGCCGGCAAGTGGGCCGAGGCGGTCTACGCGCCGCTGCTCGACGAGCACGCCGCACGCGACTACCGCACCCGGCTCGGCGCCCACGCGGCCCGCGCCGGACGGTCGTTGGATGACATCCGGCTGCTGCCCGGCGTCGTCCCCGTCCTCGGCGGTACGGAGGCCGAAGCACGCGCCCGCCTCGCCCGCCTGGAGGACGGCGTACGGGACGGAGCACGCCAACTGGCCCGTACCGCGCGGACCCTGGGCCTCGACCCCGAACACACCGACCCCGACGCGCCACTGACGGACGCTCAGCTCGCGGGACCGCCGCCGGACCGGCTGCCCACCGGGTTCTTCCACGCCCTCACCGGCCTCGCCCGACGCGAAGGGCTGTCCCTCGCCGGGCTCGCAGCGCGCACCCTCGGCGGCCACCGCGTCGTCACCGGCACCCCCGAACAGCTCGCCGACGACCTGACCGGCTGGTGGGAGGCCGGCCTCGTGAGCGGCTTCACGCTGGTGCCGGACGCGCTGCCGGACGGCCTGGACGCCTTCGTCGACCACGTGGTGCCGCTGCTGCGCGCCCGCGGCGCCTTCCGCGAGGACTACGAAGGCAGCACACTCCGCGACCACTTGGGCCTCCCGCAGCCCGACCGCGCGCCGGAGACCGCCGTGGCCGGGGCCGGAGCCGCGGCCGGCAGCGAGAAGGGATGACCGCCATGCCGCTCACCACACAGGCACCCGCCGGGAACGGCACCCCGGGCCGGCACACCCCCGCACTGCACGAACTGCTCGCCCGCGTACCGCGCCTCACCGCCCGGCTCGCCGACGGCGCGGCCCAGCGGGAGGCCGAGCGCGAACTCCCGTACGGCTCCGTGGAACGCGTACGCAACAGCGGCCTCGGCGCCCTCCGCGTACCGCAGCGGTACGGCGGCCCCGGCGCCCGCCTGCGCGACCTGTTCCAGCTCGTCGTCGACCTCGCGGAGGCCGATTCCAACGTCGCGCAGGCGCTGCGCCCGCACTTCGGCTACGTCGAGAAACTCATCGGCGGCGCCGGCGAGGAGGAGAGGCGGCGCCGGTACGAAGTGGTGCTGCGCGGCGCCCTGTTCGGCAACGCCACGGGGGAGACCGGCACCAAGCACCCGGGCCAGATCGAAACCCTGCTGACGCGCGACCCGTCGGCCGGGACCGGGGGAGCGCCCGGCTACCGGCTGAACGGCACCAAGTTCTACAGCACCGGCAGCCTGTTCGCGGACTTCGTCGTCGTCGCGGCCGTCGACGAGGAGGACCGCAGAGTGCGCGTCGTCCTGCCCGTCGACCGCGACGGGGTGCGGCTGCTCGACGACTGGGACGGCATGGGCCAGCGCACCACCGCCAGCGGCACCACCGTGCTCGACGCGGTGCCGGTCGCCGAGGAAGAGGTGACGGTCGAGTGGACCGTACGGGACCGGCGCACCCATCTCGGCCCGTACCACCAGCTCTATCTCGCGGCCGTCCAGGTGGGCATCGCCAAGGACGCCCTGCGCGACGCGACGGCGTACGCGCGCGACCGCGCACGGGCCGTACAGCACGCGGGAGTCGACACCGCCGTGCAGGACCCGCTGGTGCAGCACGCCGTCGGGGAGATCGCGGCGCTCGGCTACGGAGCGGAGGCGGCGGTACTGCGCGCCGCCTCCGCCATCGACGACGCGATCGCCGTGACGGCCGCCGACGGGATCGCCGGCGAGGACGACGGGCTGCGCGCCGCGTCCGTCGAGGTCTCCCAGGCACAGGTGATCGCCGCGCAGGCCTCGCTGCGGGCCGCCGAGCGGCTGTACGACGTGGGCGGCGCCTCCGCCACGCGCGGCGGCCTCAACCTCGACCGGCACTGGCGCAACGCCCGCACCCTCGCGAGCCACAACCCCGTTCCGCACAAGGCGCGAGTGGTCGGCGACTTCCTGCTGAACGGCGAAGGGCCACCGCTGACGGGGTTCTTCTGAGGGGCGCGGGCGGTGGGGGAGGTCCGCTGTGACCTCCGGTTAGAGTCGACAGGGCGGTGTCGTACACCCGTACGCGCCCGTCCCCTATGAGACCGGAGTCCTTCCCGCACCATGCGCCTGCTGTTGATCCGCCACGGCCAGACCCCCTCCAACCTCGTCCACGCGCTCGACACCGGGACGCCGGGCCCCGGCCTGACCGAGCTGGGCGAGCAGCAGGCCGCGGCCCTCCCCGCGGCGCTGGCCGACGAGCGGATCGGCGCCCTGTACGCGTCCACGCTGGTCCGCACCCAGCTGACCGCCGCGCCCCTGGCGTCCGCGCTCGGGCTGGAGGTCGCGGTCCGTGCGGGCATCAGGGAACTGTCGGCGGGCGACATGGAGATGCGCACCGACGACGAGGCCGCACAGACCTACATGACGACGGCCTTCGCCTGGTCGGAGGGGAACACGCAGCTGCGGATGCCCGGCGGCGAGAGCGGCGACGAGGCGCTGGCCCGCTTCGACGCGGTGGTCGCGGAGGCCGCGGCGACGGACGAGGAGACCGTGGCGCTCGTCAGCCACGGCGCGGTGATCCGTATGTGGACGGCGGCCCGCGCGCAGAACCTGGACGTGGAGTTCGCGGCGACGCACCCGCTGAGCAACACCGGCGTCGTCGTCCTCGACGGCGCACCGGACCAGGGCTGGAAGGCCCTCACCTGGGAGGGCGACGCCGTGGGCGGCCCGGCCCTGGAGAGCCCGCTCACCGACGGCCCGGCCGCGGACGTCGTCGAACCCTGAGCGGCGGACAGCGGGTTCCGTACGCCGGGCGCCGCGCGTCGAGCGCCGGACGGCAGGTCCGTCCCGCGTACGGGCCGGGCCGGCGCCGGGACGGGCACCGGCCTGCCGGGCCGTGTTCCGCGCTCACCAGGCGACCAGCCGCGGGTCGGTGCCCGGTTCCGGGTCCGGCACCGGCTGCCGCTCGGCCACCGGGCACGGCTCGGGCACAGGGCGCCGGTCGGGCACGGGGCACGGTTCGGCCGGCGGCTGCCACTCCGGTTCCGGCGCGGAGGAGTACGGCGCCGCGACGGCGGCGCGGGCGGCGCGCGCTGTCGCCGCCGTCGTGGCCGCGCAGGTCAGCCAGCGGACCACGGCGTCGATCGACCCCTCGTCCAGCTCCGCCAACTGCCGCAGCGCGCCGCGGTCTTCGGGGGCCGGCGGGATGCCGAACTCGGTGAGCTTCGTCTGCAGCGTGAGCCGGTGGGCGTCGCGGGCGCGCAGCCCCGGAGCACGTTCGGGGGCGGACGCGTACTCCGTAGCGAATCGTTTCGTCGGGACGTGGCACTCCGTCATGGGAACCGTCTCCTCTCGCTCCGCCGCGACCGGCGGAAGCAGCTGATGTGCTGCCCTCTGTCACGACGCGTGCACGGAGCGGGGTTGCAGCCGTCGCTCAGGATCACCCGTTCGGAGTCGCGGCCCCGCTGTGCGGACGGGCTGCCGAAGCGTCGTTCCCCCTGCCGTACAGGGCCCATAGGATTCCCGCATGCACCCTGCAACCACCTCCCCCGCCCGGATAGCGGTCATCGGTGGCGGAGCGATCGGCGGGCTCCTCGCCGCCTTCGCGCACGAGAGCGGGCACGACGTCACCCTGTGCGTGCGCACCCCCATCGACGAGCTGACAGTCCGTACGGACGGCGAAGTCCTGCACGCCGGCGTCCGGTTCGCGGCCAAGCCCCTCGAAGTGACGCCCGTCGACTGGGTGTTCCTCACCACCAAGGCCCAGGACACCGCGGGCGCCGCCGAGTGGCTGACCGCCCTGTGCGGCCCTGACACGTCCGTCGCCGTCGTGCAGAACGGCGTCGACCACGCGGACCGTGTCGCCCCGCTGCTGCCGTCCGGCACCCCGGTCCTGCCGACCCTCGCCTACATGGCGGTCGAACGCACCGCGCCCGGCCGCATCGTGCACCACACCGCCAACCAGCTCCACGTCCCCGAGGGGGACACGGGCGAACGGCTGCGCACCCTGCTGGAGGGCAGCCGGCTCGACGTACGGCCCGTCGCCGACTTCACCACCGCGGCCTGGCGCAAGATGTTCACCAACCTCGCCGCGAACCCGGTCACCGCCCTGCTGCAGCAGCGCATGCACCTGTTCCGCGAGCCCGACATGCTGGCGCTCGCCGGTGACATCCTGCGCGAGGCCGCCGTCGTCGCCCGCGCCGAAGGCGCCGACGTCGGCGAGGAGGACGTGCAGCGCGCGCTCCGGCAGAACACCTCCGTACCGTCCGACGGCGGCACGTCCATGCTGTACGACCGGCTGTCCGGCCGGCCCCTGGAACACGAGCACATCACCGGGGCCGTCGTGCGCGCGGCCGAACGGCACGGAATCGACGTACCGCTCAACCGCATGCTGCTCACCCTGCTGCGCGCCGTCGACCGCGAACTGCGCGCAGGCTGACGCCCGTTCGGTGCGCAGGTTGACGCCTTTCTGCGCGCAGACCGACGCCCGCTCGTCCATCTGTCGCGCCCGGCCGGGCCGCAGTCACGCCTCGTCCGGGATCCAGCTGCCGTGGAAGCCCAGCGGTACCCGGGCGGGGAGGTGCACCCGCGCGAGCGGTGCCGCCGTGAAGTCCCGCGCGGAGAGGATCACCAGATCGCTCGCGCCGCGCTCCGGGTCGTGCACGAGCGAGAGGACGTACCCGTCGTCCTCCGCCGTGCCGGACTCCGCCGGCACGAAGAAGGGCTCACCGGCGTACGCGCCGCGCGCGAACTGCTGCTCCCCGACAGTGCCGTTCACGAGGTCGTGCTTGAGCAGCGTGTTGCCGAACGCCGAGTCCGGCAGCGACTCCAGCTCCTCCTCGGTGCCCAGATGCGCGTTCAGGTCCGGGGTGACCGCCGCGTAGCCGTAGCGGTGCGCCGCGCCGACCTGCCGCGGGCTGACGACGGGGAACTCCTGCGGCCTGTCGTCGATGCGCGACTGGGTGGCCTTGCCGGTCACCGTGTCGAGCGTCCAGCGTTCCAGGGTGGGCAGCGGACTGTCCTCCAACTGGGCGCCGCGCATCATGTGCCGGTAGCGCACGGCGTCGATGACGACCGTGTCCCCGTCGTCGTACGCGTTCAGCGTGTGGAAGATCCAGCACGGGTCGATCTCGAACCAGCGCACCTGTGTGCCGTTCCGCGGCAGCAGCCCGATCCGCGCCCCGCGGCCCTCCTCCCATGCGTACGGCAACTGCGCACCCGCCTGTACGGATTCCTCGCTGAAGGTGACGGGCAGGTCGTACAGCACCGCGTACCGTCCGGTGAGGGCGAAGTCGTGCATCATCGGCAGGTGCGGCGCCGGGATGTCGACCGCGCGCGTGACAAGGCCCTCGGGCGACACGACGAGATAGCGCACGGTCGCGTCGCCGAACTGATAGGTGACCGCGTGCAGTTCGCCCGTCTCCGGGTCGAGCTTCGGGTGCGCGGTGAAGCCGGCGGGCAGCGTGCCGCCGAAGTCGCAGCGCCCCACGGTGTCCAGCTCGTACGTCAGCTCGTACGGCCGCGGCCCGGACTCCACCAGCGCGAGCGTGCGGCCCGCGTGGCCGATCACGTGGGTGTTGCTCGCGAAGTCGGCGAGGTTCACGGGGGCGCCGCCGCGCGGCTGTTCGCCGAGCGCGGTGGCCACGTCGTCGGAGCGCACCCAGCGGTTGCGGTACCACTCCGCGCGGCCCTCCCGCAGTCGTACGCCGTGCACCATGCCCTCGCCGAGGAACAGGTGCAGGCGGGCGTCGTCGGCGTTCATCGGGTTCGGACCGTTGCGCAGATAGCGGCCGTTGAGCTCGTCGGGGATGCGCCCGGTCACCGGCAGACCGAAGGCGGTGACCTCCTCGCGCACAGGTGCGAAGCCGCCGAGATAGGCGTTCTTCCGGGCCATGGTGTGCTCCAGACGTCGTGCCCCGCAGGGCAGTTGGAGTGCGTCGGGCTACTGCTCCGCAGTGTGGGCGCCCCGCCACTTCATAGTCAATATTATGACTACTCAAGACTGTGACTAAGATGGACTCGCACAGCTGACGGACACGGCACGGACAGGGAGTTGGGGCATGGCGCTGCGCCACGCGGTGCTGACCGCGCTCCTCGACGGGGAGCGCAGCGGCTACGAACTGGCCAAGGACTTCGACATCGGCGTCGCCAACTTCTGGCACGCGCAGCCCCAGCAGCTCTATCTGGAGCTCTCCAAACTGGAGAAGGACAGCCTGGTGCGGGGCAGGGAAGTCGTGCAGGAGGGCCGTCCCAACAAGCGGCTGTTCACCGTCACCGACGACGGACTCGCCGAACTGGAACGCTTCGCGGCCGGCTCTGCCAAACCGTCGTTCGTCCGGGACGACCTGCTGGTCAAGGTGTACGCCGTCGACCACGTCGGCGCCGGCCCCGTCATCGAGCAGCTGCGGGAGCGGGGCGAGGTGGCCGGCGCGAAGGTGGAGCTCTTCGAGAAGATCCTCCGGCATCTGCGCGGCGACCTGGACGAGGACGAGTTCCTCCGTGCCGGCGACCGTGTCGGCCCCTATCTGACCTGCGACCGCGGCCACCGCTACGAGACCGAGACCCGCGCGTGGTGCCTGCGCGCGGCGGACGTCCTGGAACGCAGAAAGGCCGCCGCCGCGGAGCACTGAGCTCCACGACGACGGCCGAACCGCGTCACACGCTGACCCGCGTCGGACTGCGGGCCGGGTCACATGCTGACCGCGTCAGAGTGCGGACCGGTGCACATGCTGACCGCGTCAGATGGTGCGTCGGGTCACCTGCTGACCGGCGTCAGATGGTCGCCGTGTCGATGACGAACCGGTAGCGCACGTCGCTGGCGAGTACCCGCTCGTACGCCTCGTTGATCTGCGCGGCGTCGATCACCTCGATGTCCGAGCCGATGCCGTGCCGGGCGCAGAAGTCCAGCATCTCCTGCGTCTCCGGGATGCCGCCGATGAGCGACCCGGCGAACGAACGGCGGCCGCCGATCAGGGAGAACGGGACGACCGGCAGCGGGTTCTCCGGCACACCGAGCTGCACGAGCGTGCCGTCGGTGCGCAGCAGCCCGAAGTAGGCGCTCATGTCGAGGTCCGCGGAGACCGTGTTGAGGATCAGGTCGAAGCGGCCTGCCAGCTCCTCGAAGGTGGCCGGGTCGGAGGTGGCGCGGTAGTCGTCCGCGCCGAGCCGGAACCCGTCGTCCTTCTTGCGCAGCGACTGGCTGAGCACCGTGACCTCGGCGCCCATCGCGTGCGCGATCTTCACGGCCATGTGGCCGAGACCGCCCAGGCCGACGACGGCGACCCGCTTGCCCGGGCCCGCGCCCCAGTGGGCCAGCGGCGAGTAGACCGTGACGCCCGCGCACAGCAGCGGCGCGGCGGCGTCCAGCCCGACCCCCTCGGGGATGCCCAGCACGTAGTTCTCGTCCACGACGATGTGCGTGGAGTAGCCGCCCTGCGTCGGCTCGCCGTCCCGGCCGGTGCCCGCGTAGGTGGCGATCATGCCGGTCTCGCCGGTGCAGTACTGCTGAAGACCGGCGCGGCAGTTGTCGCACTCGCGGCACGAGTCGACGAAGCAGCCGACGCCGACCCGGTCGCCCACCGCGTACGCCGTGACGCCGGATCCGATCTCGGAGACGACGCCCGCGATCTCGTGCCCCGGCACGATCGGGAACTGCGCGTCGTCGCCCCATTCGGCGCGCACAGTGTGGATGTCGGAGTGGCAGATGCCTGCGTACTTGATGTCGATGAGGATGTCGTGCTCACCCAGCGCCCGGCGCTCGATGGTGGTGCGCTCCAGCGGAGCCTTCGGTGCGGGTGCTGCGTAAGCGGGGACAGAGTTGTGCGTCATACGGGCAACCGTGCCGGTCAGCGGCCGTGCCAGCCAGATCCCCCTTGAACGTACGACTGCCGTGCCTACCACTGGCAGTACCACCCACACGGTGTCCGGCCCCCTGCCCCGTGCCCGCATCATGGAAGGCATGGACCAGCGCACCGAACTGAGCGAGTTCCTCCGTTCCCGCCGCGGACGGCTGCAGCCCGGGGACGTGGGCCTGCCCGAGCACGGCGGCCGCCGCCGCGTACCGGGGCTGCGGCGCGAGGAGCTGGCCCAGCTCGCCGGAGTGAGCGTCGCGTACTACACCCGGCTCGAACAAGGGCGCGGCCAGAACGTCTCCACCGCCGTGCTCGACGCCATCAGCAACGCGCTCCGGCTCAACCAGACCGAGCGCGACCACCTGACCCACCTCGTACGCCCCGTCTCCCGGCGCCGCCGCGCCACGCAGCGCCCGCAGCGCGTACGGCCCGCACTCCAGCACCTGCTCGACGCCATGGACGGCATCCCCGCCTACGTGGTGGGCCGCCGGCTCGACATCATCGGCTGGAACCGCCTCGCCTGCGCCCTCATGGGCGACCTCGCCGCGCTGCCCCCGGAACAGCGCAACCTCGCCTGGCACGTCTTCCTCGACCCGGACGCCCGCGACCTCTACGCCGACTGGGAGGCCAAGGCCGCCGACGTCGTCGCCAGCCTCCGCTGGGACGCGGGCCGCTACCCGGAGGACGCCCGGCTCTGCTCCCTCGTCGGCGAACTCTCCGTCAAGAGCGACGACTTCCGCCGCCTGTGGGCCGCGCACGACGTCCGCGAGAAGAGCTTCGGCGTCAAGGAACTCCACCACCCCGTCGTCGGCCCGCTGACCCTCGCGTACGAGATGCTCTCTCTCCCCGGCGACCCCGGCCAGCGGCTCCTCACCTACCACGCGGAACCCGGCTCCACCTCGGCCGAATCCCTCCGCCTCCTGGCCAGCTGGACCGCCCCCACCCCGGCCACCGCCACAAACGACCCCCACCCCGCCGACAGCTGACCCGCCCGCACCGCGCCCCACGCAAACAGCCGCACCGGCGAACCGGCGCGGCTGTCCTGAAAGAGGCCGTGGCGGGAATCGAACCCGCGTAACTCGCTTTGCAGGCGAGCCCCTCAACCACTCGGGCACACGGCCAACGTGACTGACTGGTTCGACATTAGGCAGGCGCGCCGTGCTGGTGGAAGGGCGCGCGGGGGTGCGCCATGTGATCGCAATGCGGGGCAACGTGCCGTTCATGAACGGCCGTTCTGCGTGTGGCCGGGTGGCCGGGCGGCCGGGTGGCGGTGGCGTGTCAGGAAGCGGTGTCGCTCTGTTCGCGGATCGCGTCCATCGCCTTCGAGAGGCGTTCCAGGGTGCGCAACGTGTCGGTGAAGCCCTCCTCGCCGAGTTCGGCGAGGAGGGCTTCGGCCAGTTCCGCGTGGGCGGGGATGATGCGGCGTACGGCGGCCCGGCCCGCGTCCGTGGGGCGGAGCAGTTTGGCGGTGCGGTGTGCCGGGTTCGGTACGTACTCGGCGAGGCCCTTTGTGGTCAGCAGGTCCGCGATGCGTTGCACGCTCTGCCGGGTGATGCCCATCGTGCGGGCGATTCCGGAGACGGGTTGCGGTCCGTGCAGGACCGCGCCGAGGACCTGCCACCACGCGGCGGTGAGTCCCGCGGGCCGCGCCATGCGTTCGGAGGCCTCGAGGAACTGGCCGTTCAGCCGGAACACGGCGAGGGCCGTACCGGAGAGCAGATCCGGGGTCTTGTGCTCCTCGCTCACGCGGCAGCCATCAGCACCGGGTAGGCGCTCGGGTCGGAGTGGGCGTGCAGCCGGTACCAGGCGTCGAGCACGTGCGGTTCGTAGAGATCGAGCTCGGCGAAGACCTCGCGGGCGAAGCCGACCGGCGCGGTCGGACCCGCCGTGATCACACCGTCGCCGGTGACGGCGTCCGCCTCGCGGTAGTGGGCGCCGCCCCGGTATCCGGTGGCGGCGAGGTACTCCGCGGCGCCGCTGGTGTGCGGGCGCTCGTCCAGCAGGCCCGCGCGGGCGAGGCCCGCCGTCGCCCCGCAGATCGCCGCGACCGGCACGCCCGCGGCGCGGAAGTCCCGTGCCAGGACGGCGAACTCGGCCAGCGGGTCGCCCTCGGCGTCCCACAGCCCGGCGCCCGGCAGGATCAGCAGCGCCGCGTCCTGCGGCGAGACGTCGGCCAGGGTGACGTCGGGCGTGATCCGTACGCCGCCGGCAGTCGTCACGGGGCTCTGGTCCGCGCCGAGGGTGCGGACCCGGTAGCGGCCGGGGCGGCGCTGCCACTGCGGGCCGTTGATGTGGGCGAGGGCGTGACCGGCTTCCCAGTCGGCCCAGGTGTCGTACACCGCCGCATAGACGGTGCGGACTGTCTCCGGTGCGTGCGCGTGGCCGTGCTCGCGGGGCTCCATATGCAGCATGCTGTCGAAGCGACAGCATGCTGTCAAGATCTCGCGCGTGGGCGGGGCCGGGTAAGCCGAACTGGTGCTCGGTGTCGCGGTGCGCAGGGTGTTCGTGGGGCGGGAGATGCCGGTGCCGGGCAACTTCCGTGTCGCGCGTCACTCGTGCTGCGGCATGAGCGTGCTACGGTAGGTGACGTTGCGGTTTTGGTACCCACGGAACTTAGTGAGCGCCTGACGAGATGATCATCAGGCGCGTTTTTGTTTTTCCGGTCCTTCCGGATGGGGGCATTGCAGCGACCTGAAGTCCGCAGGGTGCGGGCTTCGCACGACCCCCGATATGGAGGAACGTTATGGCTAACGGCACCGTGAAGTGGTTCAACTCGGAAAAGGGCTTCGGCTTCATCGAGCAGGAGGGTGGCGGCGCGGACGTCTTCGCCCACTACTCGAACATCGCCACCTCTGGCTTCCGTGAGCTCCACGAGGGCCAGAAGGTGACCTTCGACGTCACGCAGGGCCAGAAGGGCCCGCAGGCCGAGAACATTCTGCCTGCCTGACGCTCGGCACAGCCCTGAGACGGGGCCCGCACCTCACGGTGCGGGCCCCGTCCGCTGTGTGCGGGGCCTTCGGGGATCATGGGGGCATGTCGTCGCGCAGGCCCCGCCCCCGTTCCCGTTCCGGCCCCTCCCAGAAGGGAACCTCCCGGAAGGGCCCTTCCCGTACGCCGTCCCGGGCCGTCCCCTCGGCCCCCGACGCCGCCGCGCCGTGCCCGTGCGGCTCGGCCTCCCCGTACGGGGAGTGCTGCGGCAGGCTGCACTCCGGTGAGTCGGCGGCCGCCTCGCCCGAAGCACTGATGCGCTCGCGCTACTGCGCCTTCGCCGTGCACGACGAGGCCTATCTGCTGCGTACGTGGCACCCCGACACGCGTCCGCCGCGCCTCGGCCTGGACGGCGGGACCCGCTGGACGGGCCTGGAGATCGTGGCGACCGACGGCGGCAGCGCGTTCCACAGCACCGGCACGGTGACGTTCCGCGCGCACTACACCGAGGGCGGCTCCACGGGAGTGCTGGAGGAGCACAGCCGGTTCGCACGCCACGACGGCGCCTGGGTGTACGTCGACGGCGACGTGGCAGCGCCCTGACCGCCGCCTGCTGAGCTGCCTGCCCCTTTGAGCCCCGCCTGCGACTGAGCCCCGCCTGCGACCCGCCTCCCGACCCCGCCACCCCCTGATCTGGCCGTCTTCCGGGGCGGCCGCCGTCCGGATTCGCGCATGGCAGCCGGGGCAACGGGGCGCGCAGGGAATAGAGTTGGCCGTGGAAGAGGGTGAACGCGGCAGGAGGGGAGCCGGTAGTGAGCACGGTCAACAAGGGCATCGGGAAGGTCGAGGTGTCACTCAAGTGGGACCCGAGCCCCGCGGGGCAGCCGACCAACGATCTCGACATCGTCGCCGGGACGTACGACGCGGCCGATCCGTACGGTGAGCCGGTGTACTTGGTGCACTTCGACTCCCGTGCGCCCGACGGCACCATCACCCTCAACAGGGACAGCCGCACCGGGCAGGGGTTCGGTGCGGACGAGGTGATGACGCTGGAGCTGGACCGGCTGGCGGAGTCGTACGCGCGCGTTGTCGTCGGTGTCGCCATCCAGCAGCGCGAGGGCCGCAAGACCTTCGGTGAGGTGACGAACACGCAGGTGCGCATCCTGGAGGGGATCACCGAGTTGACGCGGAACGACTTCGGGGCGGCCTCCGGCGCGACGGCGGCGACCGTCGCGGAGTTCGTACGGAGCGAGGGCGGGCAGTGGGAGTTCCGCGATGCTTTCCGGACCTTCGACAGCGATCCGGAGTCCTTCGCGGATCTGATGGGCCGTCGCACAGGCTGACCGGACACAGTCCGACGGACCGGTCAGTCCGGCCGACCGCTCACTGCCGGGGATCGTCACAGCCGGCGCTCCGTCATGCCGCGGTACAGGCGGGCGAGTTCGGCGGTGTCCGGGTCGGACGGTTCCGTGTCGGGCGGTCCCGGGCACGGTACGGGCAGTGCGGCGCCGGCCAGGCCGGACAGGTGCTGCCAGCGCAGTGGCGCCATCGCCGGGTCCGCGTAGCACCGCTGCAGTGTCCAGGAGGACGTCCAGCCCGCAGGCCCGCCGGTCACCGGCGGGCCTGCGCTGCCGTTCGTACCGTCGAGCCAGGACAGCAGACCGGTGAACAGGTCCTCGAACCGGTCGAAGAGGCGGTGTACGAGCAGCGTCCCGCGCGCGGTCTGCCACAGCGTCAGGGGCACGTCCTGGACGGCCTGTTCGGCGGCGGTGTGCGTGGTCTCCTGTTCCAGATGGTGGCGTCCCGCGTACAGCAGTTCCGGATAGTGCGCCTGTGCGAGGGGTGCGCAGTGTGTGCAGAAGACGGCGCAGGCGTCCTGGAGGACCGCGCACTGGAGGAGCCGCAGGGCGGGGTCCCCGTGGTCCGTGCGGGGGATGCGGGCCAGTTGGGCGAGGCACCGGCGTGCGGGGAGCGTGTGCGGGTCGCGGAGCGTCCACGAGAGGGCGCCGGCCGCGTCCCAGCCCGGCACCTCGTCGAAACCGAGCACACGCCAGTCGTACAGATAGAGGGACGCGTGTGCCGCGTTCTCCTCCGCCCGTGCGGTGGCGGCGAGTTCGAGGGCGCCGCGCGGCCGGGTGAAGGGCAGCACCCAGCGGGCGACGTCCGTGAAGCCCATCGCGAGGGGCGCGAGGGGGCGCAGCACCGCGAGCCGTTCGGTGGCCGGCGTCCGGTTGTCGGCCAGTCGTCGGAAGAGCGGGTGGAGGGTCAGCCCGTGCTCCCGGGCGGCCCGGACTCCCGCCAGCTCGCGCAGACTGCTGTGCTGTGAGGTGTCCATCGCCGCCCTCCCGCGGTGCCGCGGCCCGCTCCGGCGGTACGGCCGGAGGGTCCGTGGAACCGGAGCGGGTACGTCCATTGGGCCCCGGCGCGGGGCCGCAGCGACATCCTGTGTGCGGGTGAGGGATGTTGAACGTGTTGAAAGCAGACGTGGGCGTGCCGGCTGCCGAACGGGGCGGTGCGCGCCCCCGCCTGCTGTCCGGCGTGCTGTCCGGCCGTGTTCCGCCGCGGTACGGGAGGCCGGTACGCGAGGCCGGTGCGGGCGTGGACCGGCTCGCCTTTCTGCCGCACGCGGTCCCGCGGTGCGGGTGCCGGACTGTACGCCGATGTGGGTGCCGCGCGCTGGACGGCCCGGTGCACCGGACCGTGCGCCGTGTGAACCGCTCCCGGCGGCCTCTCGGGGTGGGCTGCCGGGAGCGGTGGTCTCAGACCGTCAGGACGATCTTTCCGGCCAGATGGCCCTGTTCGCTCTCGCGGTGTGCCTCGGCCGCCTCCGCGAGCGGGTACGTGCGGTGGACCGGCACCTGGAGCGTGCCGGCGGTCTGCAGGGAGAGGGCGGCCGTGAGCGCCCGGCGGGTCTGGTCGATCTCGCCCTCGCCGCCGGAGAAGCGGACGCCGTACTGCTCGGCCAGCGGGTCGGCGATGGTGACCACCCGGTCGGCGCTGCCCGTCAGTTCGACGGAGAGCGGCAGCACGTTGCCCTTGCCCGCCAGGTCGAGCACGCCGTCCACGCCCTCGGGGGCCGCCGCGCGCACCCGCTCGGTGAGCCCGTCCCCGTACTCGACGGGTACGGCGCCGAGGGAGCGGAGATAGTCGTGGTTCGCGGCGCTGGCGGTCCCGATGACGCGCAGCCCGCGCGCGCGTGCGAACTGGACGGCCACGGTGCCCACTCCGCCCGCCGCGCCGTGCAGCAGGACGGTCTGGCCGGGGTGCAGATTCAGCATGTCGAGGATGCGGTAGGAGGTGCGGGCCGCGACGGGGATCGCGGCCGCCTCCTCCCAGGAGAGCGAACCGGGCCGGATCACGAGGGAGTTCGCGTCGGCGAGCGCGCTCTCCGCGTACGCCCCGGTGAGGGTGGGGCCGAGCACCTCGTCGCCGGTCAGCAGCTCGGTGACGCCTTCGCCGAGCTCCTCGACGACGCCGGCGGCCTCCCTGCCCGGCACGGAGGGGAACTCCACCGGGTACGCCCGCTGCATGGCACCGCTGCGGATCTTGCAGTCGATCGGGTTGACTCCGGCCGTACGGACGGCGATCCGCACCTGGCCCGGGCCGGGCTGCGGCTGGTCGGTGTCGACGGGGTGGAGCACGTCGGCGGGACCGTACTCCGTGAAGGCAATGGCTTTGGGCATGGCTTCCCGATCCTTGCTGGCGGCGTGTGTCCCCCTCAGCGTGCAGCCGGAACCGCCGATGCGGCCGTACGGCACGACGGCAGCCTGCCGGATTCCCCGGTCCGGCGGAGCTGTGCTGTTGCTCACACTGTTGTGCGTGTATGTGCCCCGGGGGCCGGACGGTCGCCGTTCAGCCGCTGCCGCGCAGGTCCTGAAGCTCCGTCAGCGCGTCGGTGAGCCAGGCCTCCCAGAACCGTTCCATGTCGATCCCGCCGCGCAGGACGAGGTGCCGCAGCCGGTCTCCCTCCGTACCGTCGCGCCCGGCGGGGAAGTCGCGCTGTTCGATGGCCGTGTACTCGGCCAGCTGCTGCCGGTGCAGTTCCAAATGGCGTCGCAGTTCGGCCTCCAGGCCGTCGGTGCCGACGACCGCGGCGGCCCGCATGCGCAGCAGGAGGGCGTCCCGTACGGGCTTGGGGTCCTGCCGTTCGGCCGTCCAGCGTGCGAGCTCCTGCTGTCCGGCGGGCAGCACCTCGTACTCCTTCTTCTGTCCGCGTGCCGGCCGTTCGGTGGGCAGCGTGCGGACGTGTCCGGCCTGTTCCAGCCTGTTCAGCTCGCGGTAGATCTGCTGGTGGGTGGCGGACCAGAAGTAGCCGATGGACTTGTCGAACCGCCGTGTCAGCTCCAGCCCCGACGACGGCTTCTCGAGCAGGGCTGTGAGGATCGCGTGCGGCAGTGACATGCCAGCATCCTAGGGACGGACCGGCCGGTACGGCCCGGCGCACCGGACCGCACCGCACCCGGCCGCATCGCACAGGACCGCGCTGACGGAGACCGTCACAGTGCCGCGGCGAGTTCCGTGCCCTGGAGGATGGCCCGTTTGGCGTCGAGCTCCGCCGCGACGTCGGCCCCGCCGATCAGGTGGACGCCTTCGCGGCCCGTCGCCACCAGCGCGTCGTACAGGTCGCGCCGCGGCTCCTGCCCGGTGCACAGGACGACCGTGTCGACGGGGAGCACCTGCTGTTCGCCGTCGACGGTGACGTGCAGTCCGTCGTCGTCCACCCGGTCGTACGTCACGCCGTTGGTCATCGTGACGCCGCGGTGCCGCAGTTCGTTGCGGTGGATCCAGCCGGTGGTCTTGCCCAGACCCGCGCCGACCTTGCTCGTCTTGCGCTGGAGCAGCTGTACGGTGCGGGCCGGCGTGGCGCGTTCGGGGGCGCGGAGGCCGCCGGGGGAGGAGTGGGTGAGGTCGATGCCCCAGTTGCGCGCGAACGTCTCCGTGTCGAGGCTCGCGCGGTCGCCCGGATCGGTCAGATAGGCGGCGATGTCGAAGCCGATGCCGCCCGCGCCGACGACGGCCACCCGTTCGCCGGCCTCGGCGCCGTGCCGCAGCACGTCGAAGTAGCTGACCACGCTGGGGTGTTCCACGCCGGGGATGGCGGGGGTGCGCGGGGTGACGCCGGTGGCGATGACGGTCTCGTCGTACGCCTCCTCCGTGAGGTCCTCCGGCGTGACGCGGGTGCCGAGCCGTACGTCCACGCCGAGTTCCGTCAGGCGCGTGCGGAAGTAACGCAGTGTCTCGTCGAACTCCTCCTTGCCGGGCACGCGGCGGGCCAGGTTCAGCTGGCCGCCGATCTCGTCGGCCGCGTCGAACAGGGCGACGGCGTGGCCGCGTTCGGCGGCGGAGACGGCGCAGGCCAGACCCGCGGGCCCGGCGCCGACGACGGCGACGCGTTTGGCGCGGCGGGTGGGGGAGAGGACCAGTTCGGTCTCGTGACACGCGCGCGGGTTGACCAGGCAGGAGGTGATCTTCCCGGCGAACGTGTGGTCCAGGCAGGCCTGGTTGCAGCCGATGCAGGTGTTGACGGCCGCGCTGCGGTTCTGCTGTGCCTTGGCGACGAACTCCGGGTCGGCGAGCAGGGGGCGGGCCATCGACACCATGTCCGCGTGCCCCTCGGCCAGCAACTCCTCGGCCTTCTCGGGGGTGTTGATGCGGTTCACGGCGACCAGAGGGACGCTGACGGAGCCCATCAGGCGCCGCGTCACCCAGGTGTACGCGCCGCGCGGCACGGAGGTGGCGATGGTCGGCACGCGGGCCTCGTGCCAGCCGATGCCGGTGTTGAGGACGTTCGCGCCGGCCGCCTCGATGTCCTTGGCGAGCGTGACGACCTCGTCCAGCGTGGAGCCGCCCGGCACCAGATCGAGCATGGAGAGCCGGTAGATGACGAGGAACGAGGGGCCCACGCGCTCGCGTACGCGGCGCACGATCTCGCGCGGGAAGCGGGTCCGGTTCTCGTACGTGCCGCCCCAGCGGTCGGTGCGCTGGTTGGTCGTGGCGGAGATGAACTCGTTGATGAGGTAGCCCTCGGAGCCCATGATCTCGACGCCGTCGTAGCCCGCCCGCTGGGCGAGTTCCGCGGTGCGGACGAAGTCCTCGACGGTCTGCTCGACTTCGTCGTCGGTGAGCGCGTGCGGGGTGAACGGGTTGATGGGAGCCTGCAGCGCGCTCGGAGCGACCAGGCTCTCGGAGAACGCGTAGCGGCCGCTGTGCAGGACCTGGAGGGCGATCCTGCCGCCCTCGCGGTGCACGGCCTCGGTCACCGCGGTGTGCTGTCCGGCCTCGGCCTCGGTGGTCAGTTTGGCCGCGCCGTCCATGACCGCGCCCTCCGCGTTGGGCGCGAAGCCGCCGGTCACGATGAGGCCCACGCCGCCGCGGGCGCGCGCCGCGTAGAAGGCCGCCATCCGCTCGAATCCGCGCTCGGCCTCTTCGAGCCCGACGTGCATCGAGCCCATCAGGACCCGGTTGGGCAGGGTGAAGGGGCCCACGTCGAGGGGGCTGAGCAGGTGCGGATACGGGCTGTCGGGGCTCATGCGGCGCCTCCCTTGGCGGTGTCGTCGGGTCAGTTGTAGCGGGCCGCCACACCCTTTTGCAACTATGTGCAAAAGAAGGAGACGGGGCTCACTGTGACCGGCAGGACGGCTCCCGGTGCCGCGTACGGGAGGGGCCTTGTCAGTGCGGTGAGGAGGCAAGGGGGCGCAGGTGTGCGGGTGTTGCGTAGAGGCGGTGCGGAGCCGTCCGTAGTGTCCGGCGCACTCGCACCGACCGAGGAGGGCCGTATGGCACAGACCGGAGCAGCGCCGGCCGGCAATCAGGACGCCGCGTGGGGCGAGCCGATGGGGACCGCGGACCGTGTGGTGGTCGGCGTGTTCGTCGGCGTGCCGTTCGCCGCGGTCCTCGTGTCCGCCGTCGCCCTGTGGGGCTGGGGCATCACCTGGCACGACGTGGTGATCGGCGCCGTGCTGTACGCGGTCACCATGCACGGCGTCACCGTCGGATTCCACCGGCTGTTCACCCACAGGGCGTTCCGGGCCGCACGGCCGCTGAAGGTGGCCCTCGCCGTGGCCGGCACGATGGCCGTCCAGGGCGACCCGGTCACCTGGTGCGCCGACCACCGACGTCACCACCAGTACGCCGACCGCCCCGGCGACCCGCACTCACCGTGGCGGTTCGGCACCTCCGTACCGGCGGTGCTGAAGGGCATGGTGTGGGCGCACGTCGGATGGACCTTCCACAACGAGAAGACCAACCAGCAGCGCTACGTGCCCGATCTCCTCGCCGACCGTGACCTGGTGCGGGTCGGACAGTGGCAGGGGCTGATCGTGCTCTGTTCGTACGCGGCGCCGGCCGTCGCGGGCGGTCTGTGGGGCGACGGTCTGTGGGACGCGGGTGCCGCCTGGTCGGCGTTCTTCTGGGCGGGCCTCGTACGGGTCGGGCTGCTGCACCACGTCACCTGGTCCGTCAACTCCATCTGCCATGTGAGCGGTTCGCGGCCCTTCCGGTCGCGCGACAGGTCGGGCAACGTGTGGTGGCTCGCGCCCTTCTCCGGCGGGGAGTCCTGGCACAACCTGCACCACGCGGACCCGACGTCGGCCCGGCACGGCGTGCTGCGCGGACAGATCGACTCCAGCGCCCGGCTCATCCGCCTCTTCGAGAAGCGCGGCTGGGCCACCGAGGTGCGCTGGCCCGACGCGCGCCGGATCGAGGCCAAGTCCGCGCGCCGCGAGGGGTGATCGGTCTTCTCCGCGGGGCGGTCAGCCCTGCGTCACGGTCGGCAGTCCTGCGCGACATCAGCCCTGCGCGACGTCAGCCGTGCGCCGCGTCAGCCCTGCAGTGCGGGCTCGTGGTCGCAGGCCTCGTCGAGTCCGTACGTGTCCCACGCGGGAAACGGGTCGTCGGCCGCCGGTGGAGCCGGCTCCCCGGGGGACAGGAGGCACCGCTCCAGGGCCTCGCGCAGTGCGTCGGACCGCAGGCCCGTGCCGATGAACACGAGCTCCTGTCCGTGGTCCGCGCCTGGGCCGTGCGCCTCCGACGGTTCGAAGCGGGCGACCGCGCCCGCCTGGGACCACAGCCCCGTCACGCCGGGGCGCGACGCCAGCCGGAAGAAGCCCTTCGAGCGCAGCACCTCCCCGTACGCGCCGCTGTCGAGGCCCTCGCTCACGAACTCCCAGAGCCGGCCCGGGTGGAACGGGAGCGGCGACCGGAAGACCGTGCCGGAGATGCCGTACTCCTCGGTCTCCGGCGTGTGGTCGCCGTTGAGCTCCATGACCCAGCCCGGCGCCTGCTGTGCGCGTTCCAGGTCGAAGCTGCCGGTGCCCAGTACGTCGGCGGGGTCGACGCGGCCGTGCAGGACGGGCACCACGCGCGCCGCCGGGTTCAGCCGGGACAGCGCCGCCTCCAGGCGCGCCTGCTGCTCCTCGTCGACCAGGTCGAGCTTGTTCAGCACGATCACGTCGGCGAACTCGACCTGGTCCATGAGGAGATCGCTGACGGTGCGCTCGTCGTCCTCGTACTGGTCGAGGCCGCGGGCCGCCAGCTCGTCGCCGCCCGCGAGCTCCGGCAGGAAGTTCGCCGCGTCCACCACGGTCACCATCGTGTCGAGCTCCGCGAGCTCGCCGAGAGTGGCGCCGTCGTCCTGCGGGAACGCGAACGTCGCCGCGACCGGCATCGGCTCCGAGATGCCGCTCGACTCGATGAGGAGATAGTCGAACCGGCCCTCGCGCGCCAGCCGTTCGACCTCTTCCAGCAGGTCGTCGCGCAGGGTGCAGCAGATGCACCCGTTGGTCATCTCGACCAGCCGCTCCTCCGTGCGCGACAGTGCCGCCTCGCCGCCGCGGACCAGTGCCGCGTCGATGTTGACCTCGCTCATGTCGTTCACGATGACCGCGACGCGCAGGCCGCTGCGGTTGTGGAGCACGTGGTTGAGCAGCGTCGTCTTGCCCGCTCCGAGGAAACCGGAGAGCACGGTGACGGGCAGCCGTTTGTCGTCGGTCGCAGTCATGGCGGCAGCCTAGCCACGAAAGCCGTCAGATGAAAATCGTTGTCATCAGCCGCTCGGAGGCTCGGTCCGGTTGACTTGAAGTGTTGTTTAAGTAAGAGGCTTCGAGTGTCAGTCCGGCACGTCCCCAGGGAGCGCTCATGCACGCCGTTGTTCTGCACACTCACGGACCCGCCGAGAACCTCAGGTACGAAACGGTGCCCGATCCCGAACCGGGTCCCGGCCAGGTGCGCATCGTCGTCAAGGCGACCGGGGTGCACTACGTGGACACCGTGATGCGGACGGGAACCGTCAGCGGCTTCGCCCCGCCGCCGCCCGAGCTCCCCGCTGTCCTCGGCGTCGAAGTGGCGGGCACCGTCGACTCCGTCGGCCCCGGAACCGACCCCTCATGGACCGGACGCGACGTGGTGACCACCGCCGCCACGACCGGCGGCTACGCCGAACTGGCGCTCGCCGCCGCCGACTCGCTGCACCCCGTCCCCGAGGGCCTGTCCCACGAGACGGCCGCCGCCATGGTCATGACCGGGGCCACGGCGCTCGGGCTGCTGGACGTCGCCCGGCTCACCGCCGACGACACTGTGGTGATCACCTCGGCCGCGGGCGGCATCGGCCGGCTGGCCGTGCAGTACGCGCGCAATGCCGGCGCACGGGTCGTCGTAGCCGCGGGCGGACCCGTCAAGACGGAGGCCGTCCGCGCGCTCGGCGCCCAGATCGCCGTGGACTACGACGAGCCGCACTGGGAGCAGTCGGTCCGCGCGGCCCTCGGCGGAAACCGGGCCACAGTCGTGCTCGACGGTGTCAGCGGCGACAAGGGCAGGGCGGCGTTCGGACTGCTGGCCGACGGCGGCCGGTACGTGACCATCGGCAGCACCTCGGGGACGGGATTCGAGCCCGGCCCCGAGGAGTTGAAGAGCCGCCGGATCACCTCGACGAGCGCGCTGCTGCGGATGCTCGACCACCCCGAGGACGCCCCCGCCCTCCAGCGCAGGGCCCTCGCGGCGGCCGCCGACGGCAGCCTGACTCCCGGCATCCAGACGTACCCGCTGTCGCGCGCGGCCACCGCGCACACGGACCTGGAGAACCGGAACACCACCGGCAAAGTGCTGCTCGTCCCGTAGCCGGACGGCAGTCCGTGGGACAGGCACCGGCAGTCCGTATGACAGCTACGACGGGGAGTCCGGCCACCGCGATATCCGGTACAGCTGTGGCCGACGCACACCTAGGGTTCGGGTATGAACTCAGCTGTGCTGAACGGCATCACGGTCGGTTACACCGTGCGGGGGCCCGCCGGCGGACTCCCCGTCGTACTCGTCCACGGACATCCGTTCAACCGGAGCATGTGGGCCCCGCAGGCTGTCGAACTGGCCCGCGAGGGATACCGCGTCATCACCCCCGACCTGCGCGGCTACGGCGCCAGCGACGTCGTGCCCGGCGTCACCGCGTTCGACACCTTCGCCCGCGACGTGGCGGCCCTGATGGACCACCTGGACGTCCGGCAGGCCGTGCTCGGCGGGCTGTCCATGGGCGGACAGATCGTCATGGAGTTCCACCGGCTGTTCCCGGAACGGGTCACCGGACTGCTGCTCGCCGACACGTCGCCGCGCGCCGAGACGGACGAGGGCAAGGCGGTGCGCAACGCGATGGCGGGCCGGCTGCTCGCCGACGGCATGGGCGGCTACGCCTCCGAAGTGATCGGCAAGATGCTCGCCCCGTACAACGTCACCGGACTGCCGGACGTCGCCGACGCCGTGCTCACCATGATGCGCACGACGGCACCCGAGGGAGCGGCCGCGGCACTGCGCGGCCGGGCCGAACGGCCCGACTACTGCGCCGGTTTGGCGCAGGCACGGGTGCCGGCCCTGGTGGCGGTCGGCGCCGACGACACGTACACGCCGGTCGCCGAGGCGGAGTTCCTGCACGCACAGCTGCCGGACTCCACCCTCGTCGTGATCGAGGGGGCCGGGCACATGCCGAACCTGGAACGGCCGGACGAATTCACCGCCGCGCTGCGGGAGTTCCTCACGGCCGTGAGCCGCGACAGGACATGACACCCGCGTACCGCCCGCGTCGCCTTTCAGCACCGCACACACCACGCACGCAGGAGAGAGATCCCGCATGTCCGCACCGCACGTACAGCACGTCATCTTCGACTGGGCGGGAACGCTCACCCCGTGGCACACCGTGGACGTGCCCGGCATCTGGGAGGAGACCGCACGGGCCGCGGCGCCCGACGACGCGGTACGCACAGGGGAGCGGCTGTTCGAGGCCGAACGTGAACTGGCCGCCCGCTGCCGGGAGACCCAGTGCTCCGGCACGCTCGACGAGGTGTTCCGCGCGGCCGGCGTCGTACCGGACGCGGATGTGCTCGCGGCGTACCGGCGTGCCTGGGAAGCGCACACCTATCTGGACGCCGACGGGGCCGGACTGCTGCGCGGTCTGCGTGAGCGCGGTCTGCGCGTCGGCATCCTGTCCAACACGCTGTGGGAGGCCGACTGGCATCACGAGATCTTCGAACGGGACGGCGTGCTCGACCTGATCGACGCCTCCGTGTACTCCAGCGACGTGCCGTGGACGAAGCCCCATCCGGACATCTTCCGGCTGGCGATGGAGCGGCTGGGCGCCACCGACCCACAGTCCTGCGCGTTCGTCGGGGACCGGCTGTTCGAGGACATCTACGGGGCGCGCGAGACCGGCATGCGCACGGTCTGGGTACCGCACAGTGCGATCCCGGACGACGAGCGGGGTGCCAACTCGGCCGAACCGGACGCCACGGTCGCCTCGTTGAAGGACGTGCTGACAGTCGTCGACGAATGGACCGCGGCCGCCTGAACCGGCGGACCGCACGGCCGTCGGTTCACAGCTGCTGGTCGAGCTCCGCGCCCTTGCGCTCGGGGATGAGCAGCATGGCCGCCATGTCGAGCACGTAGATGAAGGCCAGCAGCCCGATCGCCTTCGGGAAGCCGTACGTGCCGGCCACCAGAGCGACAACCAGTGGCGCCAGACCGCCGACCGCGCGGCCGAGGTTGAACAGCACGTTCTGTGCGGTGGCGCGCGCGTACGTCGGGTAGAGCTCGGCGATGAGCGCCCCGTAGCCGCCCGTCATGCCGTTGACGAACGCGCCCATCACGGCCCCGCCGACGAGCAGCGCGGCGGGGCCCGTCAGCTGGCTGTAGGCGAGGACGGAGAGCACCGCGCCCGCCTGGAAGAGCCAGAAAGTGGGGCGGCGGCCGAGGCGGTCGGCGAGCTGTCCGAAGGCGAGGATGCCGGCGGCCATGCCGAGCACGGTGACGGCCGTCCAGGTACCGGACTGCGTGAGGCTGTAGCCGAGATTCTTGGACAGATAGGTCGGCAGCCACGTCATGATGCCGAAGTAGCCGAAGTTCTGCACCGAGGTGAGGACCAGCACTCCCAGCGACGCGCGCCGGGCGGCCGGTGTGGCCACGAGTTCCCGCAGCGGCGCCGAGGCGGAGCGGCCGCGGGACGCGCTCTCGGCGAAGGCAGCCGGTTCGTGCATGGTCCGCCGGAAGAGGAACGCGCACACCGCGGGCAGCACGCCCAGCGCGAACAGGCCGCGCCAGCCCCACGATTCGAGCACGGGCGCGGACACCAGTGCCGCGGCGAGCACGCCCGCCTGCCAGCCGAGCCCGACGTACGAGGAGCCGCGCGCCCGCTTGCGGCTGGGGAACGCCTCGGTGGCCAGCGCCATGCCGATGCCGAACTCGCCGCCGATGCCCATGCCGGCCGCGAACCGGTACACGGCGAGATCCGCGTAGCCCTGCGCGAGCGCGGTGAGTCCCGTGAAGACGGCGAAGACGACGATGGACCAGGTGAGCACGCGTATCCGCCCGAGCCGGTCGGCGAGCATGCCGAACAGCAGCCCGCCGACGACACAGCCGACGAGCGTGAGTGTCGTCAGCGAACCGGACTGCGCGGTGCTCAGGTGCAGTCCGGAGGCGACGGCGGACAGCGCGAAGCTGAGGATGAGGAGGTCGAAGCCCTCCAGCCCGTAGCCGACCGCCGAGGCGAGGACCGCCTTGCGGGCGTAGGCGTCGGGCTCGGCGAGACGGTGGCCCGCGGCGTCGGGCGCCTGCGGGGTGGGGGCGTGCTGCGTGGGCATGGCAGAGCTGTGCTTCCGTACGGTCGGGCAGAGACGGGACCGTACGTCGGCTGACGGCGGCTGTGCGCTCGGTGCGTGGGCGCGCCGACGCGGCCGAGAGGCGATTCTAGGCGGGCGCCCGCGCACGCCGGCGGGCGGGTGTCAGAGGGGGCCTGCCGCCGCCAGGACGCGCTCGGCAGTGTGCACGGAGTCGACCAGCGGATGCAGGGCGAGGGCCCGGACCGCCGCACTGCGCGACCCCGTCCCGGCCGCCTCGATGGCGGCGCGCTCCACCGCCTTGAGGGAGAGCATCAGGCCCAGCTGGTCCGGTGCGACGCGCCCGGCCGCCAGCGGACGGGCGCCCCCGGCGTCGGCCAGGCAGGGCACCTCGACCACCGCGTCGTCGTCGAGGCCCGGTACGGCGCCGCGGTTGGGGACGTTGAGGATGAGGGTGGTGCGCTCGTTGTGGTGCACGGCACGCATGAGGGCCAGCGCCACCCTGTCGTAGCCGCCGCCGTCCAGGTCACAGCTGTCGCGCTCCCAGCCGCCGGTGGCCTGACGGTTCTCCGCCATGTACGTCTCTTCGCGCTCGCGCCGTACGCCCTCCCACGCCGCGAACGCCGCCTCCGGCACGTCACCGTGCGGTCCGGCGTAGAACCGTGCCTGCTGTGTGTGCAGGAACTCCCCGCGGGTGGCGTCCGCTTCGCGCACGGCGGCGACGGCCTCCCGCTGGAAGTAGTAGTAGTGCAGATACTCGTTCGGCACGGCGCCCAGCGTGCGCAGCCAGTCGGCGCCGAACAGTTTGCCCTCCTCGAAGGACGTCAACCGGTCGCTGTCGGCGAGGAGCCCGGGCAGCATGTCGTGCCCGTCGACGGTGAGCCGGCGCAGCCAGCCCAGGTGATTGAGGCCCACATAGTCGTAGGAGGCCCGGTCGGGGTCGGCGCCCACCGCGCGTGCGGCACGGCGGCACAGTCCGACGGGCGAGTCGCAGATGCCGATGACGCGGTCGCCCAGCACGCGGCTCATCGCCTCGGTGACCATGCCCGCGGGATTGGTGAAGTTGATGACCCACGCGTCGGGCGCCACGGCGGCCACACGGTGCGCGATCTCCATGGCGACCGGCAGGGTGCGCAGCCCGTACAGCACGCCGCCCGCACCCGTGGTCTCCTGCCCCAGCACGCCCTCCGCGAGGGGGATCCGTTCGTCACGGACGCGGCCCTCCAGCCCGCCGACGCGGATCGCGGAGAACACGAAGTCCGCGCCGCGCAGGGCCTCGTCCAGGTCGGTGGTGGTGCGTACGGAGGGGCCTGCCGCGTGCGGACGGTCCGCGCTGCTGCGCGCCGACTGGTGGGCGAGCACCGCGCGGACGGTGTCGAGGCGCGCCGCGTCGGTGTCGTACAGCACGAGCTCCGTGCAGGCGCCGCGGCCCCGCTCGCTGTCCTCCAGCAGTGCCCGGTACACCAGCGGCACCCGGAATCCTCCGCCGCCCAGCACGGTCAGCCGCATCCCTCAACCACCTTCACTCCGGCCCCGGTACGGGCTTCGGCACAGGACCCGGTCCGGGCCCCGCCCGACGTTACCGGCAGCTTCGACGTTACCGGCGCCGGAGCACGCGGCAGCGGCAGGGCGCGGCCTCCGGTCAGCGGGCGGCGTTCCCGCGCACCGTGAAGCCGCGCGTCGTGCCCGACACGGCGCGGGCCTCGCCGGCGATCCGTTTCGCGTGCCCCGTGTAGACGATCCGGTACGTGCCGGGCGCCGTGTCCTCGGGGACGTCCCAGGTGAGGGTCACGCGGGAGGCGGCGACGCCGTCGCGCTTCCAGCGGAAGGCCGTCGCCCAGTCGCCGTCGTCCGCGATCCGCCGCCAACTGCCGTCGCCCTCGCGCCGTTCGACCTGAAGGAAGGTGCCGCCGCGGTGCGGCGCGCTGCCCGGATGGGCGCCGGCGAACACCGCGGTGACCCGCTCGCCCGGTCTGTACGCGGCACGCGGCTGTGTCAGTACGTCGCCGAACTGCCGTCCCGGGGGCGGCGCGTCGAGCACCACGCCGGGCTGCAACGACAGCGTCTTGTCCGCGATATCCGGCGCCACTGGGCCCGGCGGCAGCTCCCGCCCGTCCCGCATGGCCTCCGCGAGCTGCGCGGCCGTCTGCTGGAGCGCCGGCAGCTGCCAGCGGCCGAACAGGGTGCTGCCGCCCTCGTACTGCTGCGCGTCGTACTCCTCGGGCGTGGTCACGTAGTGGAAGTAGGCGTTGGCGTATCCGGCGACCAGTACGTCGCGCAGCGGGGCGCCTGTGATGCGGGCGACGGTACGGCGCAGCCGCAGCCCGGCGCCGATGGTGACCTCACCGGGGATGCCCACGAGGTACAGCCCGCCGATGCGCAGCAGCTGGACGGGCACCTGTTCCTGCACCCACGGGTAGAGGTGGTTCATCTCGCCCACGGGCACGAAGATGCCCTTGGGGGCCTGCGCGGCGCGCAGTTCGGGCGAGGCCTTGTAGAGCACCGAGTCGGAGACGGTGTCCCACAGCGGGTTATCGCCCTCTTTGAACCCGGGGAACGCGGGACCGTCCTCCAGACTGCCCGCCGCCATGGACGCGCCGATGGCCGGTTTTGAGGTGCCGTGGGTGCGCCCGTCGCCCGTGAACTCCGGCCGGACGGTGACGTCGGACAGGTCGATGTAGACGAGCCGCGCGTCCACCCCTCCGGTGACCTCGGTACCGCGCTGGTCGAGCTGTCCGGCCGCAGCACTGTATTGCCGCAGTCCGCTGGTCCGCGTGTGCGCGAAGTCCTGCGGGGTGGTGGGCGGTTGGAGGTCCAGGTTGGGCGACATGTCGCCCGAATTCGTCTGGGCGAAGGCGGCGATGAAGGCGGGGCCCGCACCGTCCGCGTCATCGAGATAGTCGACGTGCTCGACCTCGCGCTCCCAGTGCAGCGCGGCGTAGCCCTTGTTGTCGGAGCTGATGAGGTGGTTGTCGCCGGACATGCTGGTGCCGTGCACAGGGAACCAGTTGACGGCGCCCACCGCGCGCCCCTGCCGTTCGATGCGCAGCACGGTGGTCTGCGGGTCGACGGCGTCGGGGAAGTGCTGCCGGATGTCGGCCGGATTGCGGGCGAAGGCCGTACGCGAGCGGTTCACGCTGGCGCCGTGCAACTCGCTGTGGGTGAGGGTGAGTCCGGAGGGCGCGAGGTCGTCGTGTGCGCGGGTGACGGCCTCCGTGATGCCGTCGGCGATGGCGTCGAAGGTGCCGCGGTGGAAGCCGAGGGTGGTGAGGTTGTAGAGCAGATGGTGGGAGTAGCCGCCGGGGCCCGCGTGTGTGTGGGTGGCGCTGATGAGCACGTTCCGGGAGGTGTACAGGCCGCCATAACGGTCCGTCAGCCGTCGCAGCACTTCCTGCCGTACGCTCTCGAAGATCATCGGGGAGTCGACGACGATCAGCAGAACCCGGTCGCTGCCGTCCTGTGGGGCGCTGTCCCGCTCGCCGCTGTCCCGTTCGGCGCTGTGCTGTTCGGCGCTGTGCTGATCCACGCTGTGCTGATCCACGATGGCGAACGCCCGCGCGCGCAGCCGTATGTGCAGCCCCTCGGCCTGCTGGTCGACGCGCCCGTAGCCCATCATGCCGACCTCGGCCACCTCGCCCGTGGCGTCGGCGACGCCCCGGCCCACGAGGTACGGGCCGACCTCCCGCGACGCGTCCGGCTCCTGTGCGCCCTGCTGAGGGCGGGCCTGTGCGGTGTCCGCGTGGGCCGCCGCCCAGCCCGCGAGCCCGGCTCCCGCTCCGGCCCGGAGCACGGTTCTGCGGGAGGTGGTGTCTGTCATGCGCACTCCTCGGGCTGCCAGGCGGCGGTGACGGCGAGGAGAGAATGTCAGCCCTGCGACTGAGCTGACAATGAGTCAACAGGGCTTTCCGTGCCGGACGTTGTGGAATTTGCCCGGAGTTTGCAGAAGCCGCCGGAGTCGCCGTACGGGACCTGTGATGCACATGTGGTCCCGTACGTGCGGCTCCGGCGGCCCTGTGCCACCGAACGGCGGCGTGTCACCGACGGCGAACGTGTCACCGCTTGGGGGCCAGCACCACCCAGACCTGCCCCGGCGCGAAGGTCATGCGCTCGCCCTTCGGCGTGGTGAACGAGGTGCCGGTGGCGGGGGAGGGCCGCGACCAGTGCGCGGTGTGTGCCTTGCCGTCCCGCAGAACTGTCGCGGTGCCCGCGCCCACCGACTCGGTGTACGGCGAGATCTCACCGTTCACGTCGTGCAGGGAGGAGTCGCGGACCGTCACGTGCTGCAGGACGACGGTCGGCGCGCCGAGCCTGTTGCCCTCCGAACTGCGCGCCGGTTCGCCGTCCATCGACACGAGCCAGCGCTTCTCCCGCGGCGACCAGTCGAAGTCGAAGCGCGCGTCGGGGAAGCGGACGCTCTGGTGCGTCGTCGGCGTACCGCCCGCCGGCGCGGCACCGAAGCGGAAGCCGATGTCGGCCGGCGCGGCGGTGCCCGGCGCGGCCCGTACGGCGTTCTCCGGGCGGAGGAAGAGATTGTGCGGGGACACCCGGTCCGAACGGCGCTCGTAGACGCCCTTCGTGTGCTCCGGAACGAGGGGCGTCAGGGGTGCCTTGTCCAGCGCCGGCTGGAGCTTCGACTGCACGCCGGAGTAGGCGAGCGCCGGTTTGCCGAACTGGCGCAGCAGTTCGAGGTCCGACTCGCGTGCGCTGCGCACCGGGCCGACGGACTTCGGGAGCTGTGACGAGTAGACCGCCATCAGACGGCTCAGCCCCGCCTCCACCTGCTCGGCATAGATGATGTCGGCCTGTTCGAGCCCGGTGTGCGGGCGGGCCGAGGGAATGTTGTCGATCTTGACGGCGAGCACGTGGCCGCCCTTGCCGTCCTGTCCGGTGAACGGGGACCGAGCGGCCGCCGAATCGGCCAGCCCCGTCCGTACTTGACATCCCGTCACTGCGATCAGGGGCACAGCCGCCCCCAGCAGTACCGTTCTGCGCGTCGTTTGACGTGCCATGGCGTTCCGCCTCCGCATCGCTGTCCTCGCGGCTTGATGCAGTGCTTCCACCGCAGTCACCGCTGTCAGCGGTCCTGCGGGGAAATGGCGCCGGGAGAGTGAACGGATGGCTGCACATGGGGGCGCAACACGGCCTCTGCCGGGAGTGTCTGACGACCCCTCAGGCGGTTCCTCGGGGGCTCCTCGGGGGCACCCCTCTTCGAGGGGCGGCCCCGTCAGACGGCGGCGGAGTCCTCCAGCACCCGGAAGGAGAGACCGGCCCGCACGAGCCGCTCCGTGAGCGCCTCGCCCATCGCGGCGGCGGTCGTCACCTGGCCCGCCGTACGGGGGAGCGAGTCGGAGGCCAGGCACAGCGCCGACTCGGCGAGCATCTTGGCCGTCTCGTCGTACCCGGGGTCGCCGCCGGACACCTCGGTGACCACACGGCGGCCGCCTCCCGTACCGACGAAGCGGACCGAGAACCAGCTCTTCGCGCGGCGCTCCGCGTCGGGCCCCTGGCCGGGGCTGACGCGGGAGGCCAGCAGCCGGCGGGTGGCCGGGACCTGCGCGAGCGCGAACACCGCGCCGGCACCCACGAGTCCGCCCGCGACCAGGGGCAGGCTGGTGAGGGCCGCGTAGTGGCGGTACCGGAAGTCGGGTCCGTACCGCTCCAGCGCCGCCGCCGAACGGCCCACGATCTGCGGGTCCACGGTGGGCAGCGGCACCGCCCAGCTGTCGGTGTCCCGGGAGCGGCGCACCCGGTCCAGCGGGGTGCTCACCGTACGGCCCGCGGGGCGCGGCTCGGCGCGGCGCCGTTCACGGGCGGTCCGGATCATCCGGTCGGCCCGTGAGAAGGCGGTCAGCGCGCTGTCGAACGTGCCGCCGGAGAAGGCCGCGTTGGTGCGGACGTAGCCGTCGACACGCAGGGGCACACCCTCCGGCAGCTGTTCGACGGTGAAGCGTGCGCCGAGGTCGTGCGGCACCGAGTCGAAGCCGCAGGCGTGCACCAGACGGGCGCCGGTCTCGCGGGCGCGCGCGTGGTGGCGCAGGTAGACGAGGTCGATGAATTCCGGTTCGCCCGTGAGGTCCACATAGTCGGTGCCCTCCTCGGCGCACGCGGCCACGAGGGGCAGGCCGTAGCGGATGTACGGACCGACGGTCGTGGCCACCACGCGGGCCTGGGCGGCCAGTTCGCGCAGCGAGCCGGGGTCGCGCACGTCGGCGTGCAGCAGGGGGAGCGAGGCGAGCTCGGGCCTGTCCGCGGCGAGGCGGTTGCGCAGCCGCTCCAGCTTGTGACGGTCGCGCCCGGCCACGGCCCAGCGGCAGCCGGCGGGTGCGTGGGCGGCCAGATAGTCCGCCGTCAGCTCGCCGGCGAAGCCGGTCGCACCGAACAGCACGATGTCGTAGGGGCGTTCCTGTGCTGCGTCCTCCGCGGTACGGGCGGTGTCGGTTTCAGCCATGCGGGCTATTTGAGCAGACGGGACATCCGCCGGTCCGCGAGGGGCCTGCCGCCTGTCTGGCAGGTGGGGCAGTACTGCAGGGACGAGTCGCTGAACGACACCTCGCGGATGGTGTCGCCGCACACCGGGCACGGTTCGCCGGTGCGGCCGTGCACCCGCATACCCGACCGTTTGCCGGCCTTCAGCTCTCCTGCCGCCAGCCCGTGTGCCCGCTCGACGGCGGCGTGCAGGGTGGCGGTGGTGGCGTCGTACAGGGCTGCCAGTTCGCCGTCCGTCAGGTCGCCCGCCATCCGGAACGGCGACATGCGTGCCGCGTGGAGAATCTCGTCGGAGTACGCGTTGCCGATGCCCGCGATGACGCTCTGATCGCGCAACAGGCCCTTGATGCGGTGGCGTTGGCCGTGCAGCAGTCCCGCGAACACCTCGGGGGTGAAGTCCGCGGCGAGCGGGTCGGGGCCCAGCCGTGCGATGCCCGGCACCTGTGCGGGGCCGGTCACGCAGTACACGGCGAGCCGCTTCTGCGTACCGGCCTCCGTCAGGTCGAAGCCGTCCCCGCGCCCCTCGCCCAGGGCGACGCGCAGGGCGAGCGGCCCCTTGCCGGGCCGCGGCGGGGCCTGGGGCAGCGCGTCCTGCCAGCGGAGCCAGCCCGCCCGGGCCAGATGGACGACCAGGTGCAGAGGGTCGCCCTCCGGGGCTCCGGCCGGGCCGCCCGCCGTGACGTCGCCGCCCGTCGTGATGTCGAGGAACTTGCCGTGCCGCGCGACACCGGTGACCGTCCGGCCGTGCAGCGCGTCCGGCGGCGGGTCGAACGTCTTCAGCACGCTGACCGCCACCGGCAGTACCCGCTCCACAGTGCGGCCCGACAGCCGCCCGTCCAGGAAGGCCCGCAAGGCCTCCACCTCGGGGAGTTCCGGCACGGCTTCGCTCCTCCTCGTCGCCCGCGGCCCGTGTCAGGCGAGCTTGGCGTCCAGCGTGATGGTGGTGCCGGTGAGGGCCTGGCTGACCGGGCAGTTGGCCTTGGCGTCCTCGGCGGCGGCCCGGAAGTCCGCGTCCTCCAGCCCGGGGACCTCGCCCTCGACGGTGAGGTGGATGCCGGTGATGCCGGTGCCCGGCTGGAAGGTGACCTGGGCCTGCGTGGTCAGCCGGGTGGGCGGAGTGCCCGCGCTGTTCAGGCCGTTGGAGAGCGCCATGGAGAAGCAGCTGGAGTGCGCACCGGCGATCAGCTCCTCGGGGCTCGTCTTGCCCTCCGGCTCCTCGGCCCGGGCGGGCCACGAGACGGCGAAGTCGCCGATACCGGAGGAGTCGAAGGTGACGGTGCCCGTCCCCTCCATGAGGTTGCCGCTCCATACGGTGTGCGCTGTGCGCGTGGTGGCCATGCTGACCCTCTCTCTGTCTCGGGTGTGCGGTACGTCTGAGGGGGACGGATGCCGGGCACGGTGTGTTCCCGGGCCGCCTCTCCGATCCTCCGCCCCGGACGCCGCAGGGCACAGGGCGACGCGCCGAAGTGCGGAACGGAGGATGTCTCGCATGCCGGACGGTGGGGATTCAGCCGTCTTCACGGAATTTTCACTGCCGTGTGAGCGCGTCCGGGACCGTTGGTGGCAGGCGGCCGGGTGGGGGAGACGCGCACCAGTGGTGCGGTTCCCACGGGTCTGACCTGCCCGTTGTCCGAGGTGTCCGACGGTGGGGCGAAGCGGACGGAAGGCGTCCGTGAGCGATCAAATCCGGTCATCGACACGCCTGTTCGGCCGGAAATCTGAAGCGTATGGCGTCCGTAAGGTCCGGACATGCCGCAAGATATGGAGGGCTTCCGGAGACGCTCCGGCTCCTCCGGAAACCGTCGTACGACTGCAGTGCCTGTCGGTAGGGGGTGGGGGAGCCCCGTACCGGCCGGTGTCCGCGGCCGGATCCCCGCCGACGCGTGACAGTTCCGCCGAGCGCAGCGCCGCGCTTCTGTGCACCACCGTGCTGTATCCGCCGCAACTGCCGTGTCCGGACTGTCGCGCCCATCCGCGCGCTGTCCCGGGGGGAGAAGACTCATGGGTCGACCGACCCGCGCCGCCGTGGCCTGTGCCGCAGCGGCTCTGCTCATCGTGCCGCTGTCCGTTGCGGGCGCCGTGCCGGCCCTGGCCGCCGACGGACCGCCGCGCATCGACCTGCGCGTGCTCGTCGTCGACGACGGCGGCCCCGCCACCACCGCGATCGCCGACGAACTGCGCGGTTCCGGCACCCCGTACACCACCGTCAAGCTTGCGGACGACGACCGTCCCGTGCTCGACGCGGAGTTCCTCAGCGACACTGTCGACGGCCGCCCGCGCGCCAAGTTCCAGGCTGTCGTGCTGCCCGACGACGCACCGTTCGGCGCGGGCTCCGCCGAGGCGGACGCGCTCGCCGCGTACGAGAAGCGCTTCGCCATCCCGCAGGTCGACGCCTACACGTACGCCCGTCCCGCGGTCGGACTGCAGACCACCGAGACCGTGGGGCACTCCGGCACCCTCGACGGCAGCACGGCACAGGTCACGGCGGAGGGCACCGCGGGACCGTTCGGCTATCTCGACGGCAAGGTGCCGTTCGACGACAACGACCCTCAGGTGAGCGAGAGTTACGGCCACATCGCGGTGCCCCTGGAGAAGCAGGCCGAGGGCGCCGCGTACACCACCTACGTCGAAGCGCCGCTGCCCGGCGGCGGGCGCGGCTCACTGGTGGGCGAGTACGCACACGACGGCCGCCGCGAACTGGTCGTCAGTTTCGTCTACAACAAGTGGCAGAGCAGCTTCCGGCAGCTGGCCCGCGGGATCGTCGACTGGGCGACCCAGGGTGTCCATCTCGGCGCGGCCCGGAACTACTTCGCCGTCCACGTCGACGACGTACTGGCCGCCGACGACCGCTGGGACAGCGAACTCAACTGCACCCCCGGCGACGTGGACTGCGGAGAAGCCGGCAACGGCGTGGAGAGCGACCCCATCCGGATGACGGACGCCGACGCCGCGTACGCCCGTGACTGGTCGCGCTCGCACGGCTTCCCCCTCGACTTCGCCTACAACGCGGGCGGCAGCGAGGCCTTCCGCGACGAGAACGGCGGGAAGGACCCGCTGGCCGACCGGCTGCTCGCCGATCAGCGCGACTTCCGCTGGATCAACCACACCTACAACCACCCCTTCCTCGGCTGCGAGCAGGACACCAGCGTCGTGCCCTGGAAGTGCGCCACCGACGGACTGGGCAACACCGTCTGGGTCAGCAAAACTGTCATCGCCGCACAGATCCGCGACAACCTGGACTGGGCCAAGCGCAACGAACTCGCCCTGGACGCACAGGAACTCGTCACCGGCGAACACTCCGGCCTCGTCACCACGCCCCAGCAGCCCACCGACAACCCGGAGCTCGCCCCCGCGCTCGTCGACACCGGAGTGACGTCGCTCGCCAGCGACACCTCCCGCGAGTACGGACAGCGCACCGTCGGGCAGGCGCTGACCGTCCCGCGCTACCCGATGAACGTCTTCTACAACGCGGGCCGCGCCTCCGAACAGGTCGACGAGTACAACTGGATCTACGGCACGAAGGCCGACGGCGGCAGCGGCCACTGCGAGACCTCCACCAACACGACGTGCCTGAAGGAACCGCTGGACCCCGCCACCGGCTACACCTCGTACATCGTGCCGCTGGAGTCCCGCATCGCCCTCCGGCACGCCCTGGGCAACGACCCGCGGCCGCACTTCATCCACCAGTCGAACCTCGCCGAGGACCGGATCGCCTACCCGGTCGTGGAGAAGGTCCTGGACGACTACGCGGCCCTGTTCGACGACAGCGCGCCCCTGGTCAACATGCGCATGAAGGACACCGGGGACGAGCTGCGGCGGCGCGCCGCCTGGGACAAGGCGCTCGACGCGGGAGAGGTCACCGCCTACCGCATCGGCGACACCGTCACCGTCAGCGCACCCGAGGGCGCACAGGCGCCCGCCACCGTACCGACGGGCACCACCCTCCAGCAGGGCGGCGGCAGCGCACAGTTCGGCAGCGCGTACGCCGGACGGCAGTCCGGATGGACGGCACGCACGGCCGCCGGAGAGCAGAGCGTCTTCACGCTCCCGCAGACGGGCGGTGCCGGCACCGCGCGCTGAACCACCTCGTTCCGCACGGCCGCCCGCACCCCACCCTCTCTCCCGGAGACACGACCATCGTCATGGACGAACTCGCTGTCGGGCACGAGCCCGGCTCCCCCTCGGTGACCCTGCTCACCGAGGGCACCTACCCGCACGGCCCCGGCGGGGTCAGCGTCTGGTGCGACCAACTGGTGCGCGGCATGCCGGACATCCCGTTCCGCGTCCTGGCCGTCACCGGCACCGGGCGCGAACCGCTCGCCTGGACCCTGCCCGCCAACGTGCGCGACCTCGAAGTGCTGCCGATGTGGGGCCCGCCGCCCGAGGGGCGCGCCCTGCGCGGCCGCCCGCTGCGCCGCTTCCTCGCCCGCTACGAACGCTTCCTGCACGCCGTCATCGACCCCGCGGGCCACGAGGCGTTCCCGGCGGCGTTCCACCAGCTCGCCTCCTACGGGCCCGGCCGCACGCTGTCGGCCGCGCTGCGCACCGAAGAGGCCGCACGGCTGCTGGTGCGCGTGTGGAACAGTCCGGACCTCCCGACCGCGGCGGCGCGCCCCACCCTGCTCGACGCACTGCAGGCGACGGACCTGCTGGAGCACGCCCTCCGCCCGCTCGCGGCCGAGCCGCCCGCCGACGGAGTCGTGCACGCCGTCAGCGGCGGACTGGCGGCCCTGCCCGGCCTGTTGGCGTACCAGCAGCACGGCACGCCGCTGCTGCTCACGGAGCACGGCGTCTATCTGCGGGAGCGCTATCTCGGCTTCCGCGCCGAGCCGTACGGCTGGCCGGTCAAGGCGCTGATGCTCGGCTTCTTCCGCGAACTGGCCCACGAGACCTACCGCACCGCCGCGCTCGTCACCCCCGGAAACCGCTACAACCGGCGCTGGGAGGAGCACGGCGGCACCCCCGCCGACCGCATCCGCACCGTCTACAACGGCGTCGACCCCGCCGCCTTCCCGCCCGCGGGACCCGAGCCCGAGGGGCCCGTGCTCAGCTGGGCCGGACGCATCGACCCCATCAAGGACCTGGAAACCCTCATCCGCGCCTTCGCCCTCGTGCGGCAGCGCGAACCCGCCGCCCGGCTGCGGCTGTTCGGCGGCACCGCGCGCGGTGCGGAGAACTACCGCGACGACTGCCGGAAGCTCGCCGACAGCCTGGGCGCCGGCGACGCCGTCACCTTCGAGGGGCGCGTCGAGGACATCCGTGACGCCTACGCGGCGGGTTCCGTCGTCATGCTGTCCAGCATCAGCGAGGGCTTCCCCTTCACCCTGATCGAAGCCATGTCGTGCGGACGGCCCACCGTCTCCACGGACGTCGGCGGAGTACGCGAAGCCGTCGGCGACGCGGGCCTCGTCGTCCCGCCCCGCGACCCGGAACGCATGGCGGAGGCCGCCCTGACGCTGCTCGGCAATGCCCCCCTGCGCGCCCGCATGGGCGAGGAGGCGCGGCTGCGCGTCATCGAACAGTTCACCCTGCGGCAGACCATCACCGCCTTCCGCGACATCTACCACGAACTCGGCACCGTACGGCAGGAGACGACCCTGGCCGGCGAGCAGTACGGCGTCACGGAGACCATGGCGCTGCGGCAGTACGCCGGCGGTGCGCGATGAGCGGCACCCTGCGCCTCGTACCCGGCGCCCCGGAACCGGCACCCGGCGACCCGACGGCCACCATGGCACTGCGCGTACGCCCGGTGCCCGGCAGCGGACCGCTGGACGAACTCGCCCGCCAGCACGCCGACTTGTGCGCGCAGGCCGTCCACCCCGACCAGATAGCAGCCGTACTGGAGGCCGACGGGCTCACCGGCGAGCAGATCGCACGACGGTACGGCCTGAACGACGTGTTCGAGGTCGCCGAGGAACTGTGGGCGCGCGTGCCGCGCACCCACCCCGAGGGACAGCGCGGCGCGGGACCGTGGCGGATCAGCGTGTTCACGTGTCTGCTGCGCGGATTCGTCTTCACCCTCCCCGGACTCGCCTACGCGCTGGCCGCACCCTTCCTCACGGGCGCCCCCGGCACGGCGGGCATCTGGGGGCTGCCTCCCGGCACCGCCGCGCTCGTACTGTCCGCGCTCGTCGCATGGGGCTGGAACCAGGCCCTCGCGCACCGCGCCTACAGCGTGCTCGCCGCGGGCGGCCGCACGGCGGCGGGCCGGTGCCTGCGGTGGGGCGGCTCGTTCGGCGTGCTCCTCGCGTTCGGCAGCACACTGCTGCTGCCCGCGGGCGGCGGTCCCGCCGGCGCGCTCGGCTTCGCCGCCGGGCAGGTCTGCTATCTGGCCGCCGCGACAGCCCTGTTGGTACTCGGCCGGGAACGGCTGCTGCTGTACACGCTGCTGCCCATGACCGCCGGTGCTGCCCTGCTGCCGGTGACCGGAATGCCGCCCGCCGTACGCGGCGTGCTGCTGCTGTGCACCCTGACCGCAGTGGTGACCGCCGCCGTACGGGAGACCGCAGCGCCACGGAACGCGGGCACGGCAGCAGACGGCGAGGCGCACACCGACGGACCGTCAGGGAGCGTGCGGCGGCGCGGCAAACGTGCACGCCGGGCGCGGAAGGCCCGGCAGACCGGAGCCCCGTCCGGCCGTCGCGCGGCACAGGACAAGGCAGCCGGCGCACAGTCCGGCACGGACCGTGTGCGGCTCGTCGCGTCCCTGCCGTACGGGCTGTTCGGCATCGGCTGCGCCGTCCTGACGGCAGCCGCGACGCTCGGCGAGGTGTTGCAGTACGGCACGTCGGCGGGAGTGGCCGGGCCCGTCGTGGTGGCGCTGACGCTCAGCATGGGCGTCGCCGAATGGCTGCTGTACCGCTGCCGCGGCACGGCACTGTCCGCACTGGCCCGCAGCCGCTCCTCGTACGGACTGCGGCTGCGTGCCGCCGGCGTCCTCGCGCTGTGCCTGGGCGGCTATCTCGTCGCGCTCGCCGTCCTGTTGGCCGCCGGAACACTTCTGTGGCCGGACGCGCCGCAGTTGGGCACCACCGGAGCAGCGGGAGTGCTGGCGCTGGGCGCCGCGCTGTGGACGGGTCTGCTGCTGCAGGCCCTCGGCGGCGCCTGGTGGCCCGCGCTGCTGGTCCTGGCCGCCGCCGGGAGCCAGGCGGCGCTCCTCGTACGGGACACCCTCGTACCGGCCCTCGCCCAACTCGCCGTCTGCGGCGCCGCATCGGCCGTGCTGGCCGTGACCGCCGCCTTCCTGCTCGGCCGGGTCACCACGCACCGCTGACCCGCCGTACGCACCGCCGCACCATTCCGCACCACACGCAGACCCGCACACCGCTGTCCGGACGCCGTCCGGAAGCCGTCCGGAAAACAGCCAGAAACGGAGCAACCCCGCATGACCGCATCCACCGTTCCCGCCACCGCACCCGCCCCGGGCAGCGGCACCGTCGCCGTCACCGGCGCCGAAGGGTTCATCGGCTCGCACCTGGTCGAGGCGCTGGTCGCCCGCGGCCACACGGTCCGCGCCATGGTGCAGTACAACTCCTTCTCCTCGTACGGCTGGCTGGAGAACCTGCCCGCCGACGTCATGGACCAGGTGGAGGTCGTGCTGGGCGACGTGCGCGACCCCGGCTCCGTCACCGGGCTCGTCAAGGGCACCGAGGCCGTCTACCACCTGGCCGCGCTGATCGCGATCCCGTACTCGTACCGCGCGCCGCACAGCTACATCGAGACCAACGTCACCGGGACGCTCAACGTCCTGGAGGCCGTGCGCCATCTGGACATCCCGCGACTGGTGCACACCTCGACCAGCGAGACGTACGGCACCGCGCAGACCGTGCCGATCTCCGAGGACCACCCCATCAACACCCAGTCGCCGTACGCCGCTTCGAAGGCGGGCGGAGACAGGCTGGCCGACAGCTACCACGCCAGCTTCGGTACACCCGTGGTCACCCTGCGGCCCTTCAACACCTTCGGGCCGCGGCAGTCCATGCGGGCCGTCATCCCCACCGTCATCGGTCAACTGGCCGCGGGGGAGACCACCGTCACCCTCGGCGACCTGCGGCCCACCCGCGACTTCTGCTTCGTCAAGGACACGGCCGCGGCGTTCCTCGCCGTCGGCACCGCGCCCGCCGAGCAGGTCACGGGGAGCACGTTCAACGCCGGTACCGGCGGCGAGATTTCAGTCGGCGACCTGGTGGCACTCGTCGGCAAGCTCATGGAGACGGACGTCGACGTGCGCGAGGACACCCAGCGCATCCGTCCCGCCGACTCCGAAGTGATGCGGCTGGTGTGCGACGCGAGCAGGCTGCGCGCCGCGACCGGCTGGGCACCCGCGCACAGCCTCGAGGAGGGTCTGCTCGCCACCATCGCGTTCTTCCGCGACCCGGCCAACCTCGCGCGCTACAAGACCGGCATCTACAACGTCTGACAGTTCCGCACCGTCCGACTGCCCTGCACGTCCGACAGTTCCGCACGTCCGACAGTTCCGCACGTCCGACAGATCCGCACCGTCTGACAGTTCCGCGCACCGCCACCTCACCGACATCTTCCGAAGGACGGCACTCCGCATGCACGCAGTCATCCTCGCCGGCGGCAAGGGCGTACGTCTGCGCCCCTACACCACCGCGCTGCCCAAGCCCCTCGTCCCCATCGGCGACCAGCACGCCATCCTCGAGATCGTGCTGCGGCAGCTCGCCGGCGCCGGGTTCACCAGTGTCACGCTGGCCATCGGCCACCTCGGCCACATCATCCGCGCCTACGTCGGCAACGGCTCCCAGTGGGGCCTGCGCGTCGGCTACGCGACGGAGGACAGCCCGCTCGGCACCATGGGGCCGCTGCTGACCATGCTCGACCGGCTGCCCGAGCACTTCCTCGCCATGAACGGCGACGTGCTGACCGACCTCGACTTCGGCGACGTGCTGCGCAGCCACGAGGAATCGAAGGCGCCGCTGAGCATCGCCACCTACGCCCGCCAGGTGAACATAGACTTCGGCGTGCTCACCACTGAGGACGGTCGGGTGACCGGCTTCACCGAGAAGCCGAACATCGACTACCGGGTGTCCATGGGCGTCTACGGCGTCTCCCGCGACGCGCTGGCGCGCTACACGCCCGGACTTCCGCTGGGCTTCGACGAGTTGGTGCTCGATCTGCTGGGCGCCGGCACACCGCCGAACGCCTACGACTTCGACGGCTACTGGCTCGACATCGGCCGCCCGGACGACTACGACCGGGCGAACGCCGAATTCACCACCCTGCGCGATCAACTGATCAAGGGAGCGTGAGCGGTACCGTGCGCATTCTCGTACTGGGAACAAGCGGCTATCTGGGCGGGCACGTCGTGCGCGTCCTGCGGGACGTGCACGGCGTGCGGGCGGTCCTCGGCGGCCGCTCGCCGGGTGCCTCCCTGCACGTCGACCTGGCGACCGCCGACCCCGCGCAACTCGCGCGTCCGCTGCGGGCCATCGGCCCCGACGTGGTCGTCAACTGCGCCGGTGTGGTGGGCGGCAGCGCGGCCACCCTCGCCTCCGTGAACGCCCGCGGACCCGCCGTACTGTGCGAGGCGCTGCGCCGCGCCGCGCCCACCGCACGGCTCGTGCACCTCGGCTCGGCCGCCGAGTACGGGGCGAACGAGGCGCGGGAACCGGTGCGGGAGGACGCCCCCGCGGCGCCGCTGAGCATGTACGGCGCGACCAAACTGGCGGGCACTCTGGCCGTCACCGGATCCGGCCTGCAGGCCGTCGTACTGCGGGTGTTCAACCCCGTCGGCCCCGGCGCGCCCGGCGAGTCGCTGCCCGGCCGGCTGGCCGGCTCACTGCGCCGCGCCCTCGCGCTGGGCGGCGGGCCCGATGAGCCGGGAAACGTCGTGCAGGTCGGCGACCTCTCCTCGTACCGGGACTTCGTCGACGTGCGCGATGTCGCCGAGGCCGCCGCGCTGGCCGCCCTCGGCAAGCCCGGCAAGGCGACCCGCGTGCCGCCGGTGCTCAACATCGGCAGCGGCACAGTCCGTCCGGTGCGCGAGGTGGCCGACGGCCTGGTGCGCGCCTCCGGTTACACGGGGCGCGTGCTGGAGCGCGGTGAGGGCTCCGCACGCTCCGCCGCCGTCTCCTGGCAGTGCGCCGACATCACGGCGGCGCGTACGGCGCTCGGCTGGGAACCGGTGCACGGGCTGCAGCGCTCCCTGGCCGACCTGTGGGAGTCCGACACCGCCAAGGTGCTGCTGGATGCGGCCCGGTGAACCACCCGCACGTGAGCGGCTCCCAACGGCGGCTGCTGGTACCGATGTACGTCCATCCTGCCGTCGGTCCGGACGCGTGGCGCGCACTGCTGCGCGCCGCCGACCGGCTGTACGGCGTGGTGCTCAACAGCGCGAACGGCCCCGGCCCGCGACCCGACCCGGAACTCCGGGTCGCGGCACGGCAGTTGCGTGAGAAGGGTGTGCCCCTGCTCGGCTACGTGGACACGGATTACGGCCGGCGTCAACGGCGTGCTGTCCTGCGGGACGTCGCACGCCACCGGCGCTGGTACGGCACCGACGGCGTGTTCTTCGACCAGACGCCGGCCGGGGGAGCGCTGCTGCCCCGGTACGCACGCCTGGCGCGCGCCGCCCGGCTGCTGGGCGCGCGCACCGTGGTCCTCAACCCGGGCACGCCCCCGGACCCCGGGTACGCGGAGATCGCCGACTGTGTGGTCACGTTCGAGGGCACCTGGCAGACCTACCGGCCGGCCGGCGCCGTACCGCCGTGGGCGCAGGACAGTGCAGGCAGTCCGCCGGCCCACCGCACGGGCGTGTCCTGCCACTTGGTGTACGCCGTGCCGCAGGGGCACGGCACCGAGGTGTCCCTGCTGGCGGGGGACCGCGGCGCGACAGTGCACTGCGCCGTCCCCGGAGAGGGGGCGAACCCGTGGCAGCACGCACCGCTCGGCGTGTAGGCGTACTCCTCCTCGTTCTGGTCTCTCTGCTGACGGGCTGCACCGCACTGCAGCCCGACGAGGACGACCGGCAGGAGAGACGTCCGGGTCCGCGCTGGCAGCCGCGCCCCGGAACGGACTGGCAGTGGCAGCTGTCGGGCCGGATCGACATGAGCGTGGACGTCCCCGTCTACGACATCGACGGCTTCGAGAACACCGCCCGCACCGTGGACAGGCTGCACGCGCGCGGGCGCAAGGTCATCTGCTATCTGAACACCGGCGCCTGGGAGAGCTACCGGCCCGACGCCCACAAGTTCCCCCGGGAGCTGCGGGGCCGCGGCAACGGCTGGGCCGGCGAACGCTGGCTGGACATCCGCCGCCGCGGCACGCTCCGGCCGCTCATGGCGGCCCGGATGGACATGTGCGTCAAGAAGGGCTTCGACGCCGTGGAACCCGACCTGCTCGACGCCTACCGCAACCGCACCGGCTTCCCGCTCACCGCCGCGCACCAGCTCGCCTACAACCGGATGCTGGCCCGGCTCGCGCACCAGCGGGGTCTGGCCATCGGTCTGAAGAACGACCTCGACCAGATCCCGCAGCTCGTCGGCGACTTCGACTTCGCCGTCAACGAGGAGTGCGCCGAATTCGGCGAGTGCGCGGCCCTCACCCCGTTCATCGAACGGGAGAAGGCCGTGTTCCACGTCGAATACGCCGTACCCGCGGCGGAGTTCTGCCCCACGTCCCGCAAGCTCGGGCTGAGCTCCCTGCGCAAGCGGCTGCCCCTCGGTGTCTGGCGGCAGAGCTGCTAGCAGTCCTGCCGGCCGCGGCCCTCACGCGAAGGCCGGCATCACCTCGTCGTGGATCAGCCGCAGCTGCGTGTTGACGTCCGCCGCGCCCTCCAGGTCGCGGCCGGTGAACGTACGCACCAGATCGCGGTCGGTGATCGCGCAGATCATGTGGTTGACGCCGCTGGGGGCGATGTCGCGGCGGATCTTCTCCGCGCACTCCTCGGGAGTCCCCGCGACGGACAGCCGCTTGGCGATCTCCGGCGTGGTCAGCTCGACGCCGCGGGCCAGGTCGCCCGCGCCGATCGCGTCGATGACGGGCTTGAGTTCGGACGGGTCGACGCCGTTGCGCAGCAGCTGTTCGGCCGGCATGGACGAGGCGTAGATGCCGACCATGCTGCGTGCCGCCTCCTTCGCCTTCGCGCCGTCCCGGCCCGTCGCGAACACCACCCACGCCCCGATGTCGAGGTCGCGCCAGTCCTTCCCGGCCCGCTCGGCGCCCGCGCGGATGTGCCGCACGGCGTAGTCGTACGCCTCGGGCGTGTAACTCAGCGCGTGGTGGCAGCCGTCGGACAGTTCGCCCGCCGCCTCGAAGGACTTCGGGCCGCGCATCGCGCCCAGTTTGAGCGGCAGCCGCTCCTGCACGGGCCGGGCGAACGTGAACAGGCCGTCGTACGAGAAGAATTCGCCCTGGCGCGTGATGGTCCCCTCGTCGAGCAGTGTGCGCACGACGGCCAGTGCCTCCTTGGTGCGGGACAGTGGCCGGTTGCGCGCCCAGTCGATGCCGTACTGCGCGAGGAGTCCGAAGTTGCCGCTGGACAGCACTCCTTCGGCCCGCCCGTCCGACAGTTCGTCCAGGGTCGCCAGCGCCTGCGCGATGAGACTCGGTTCGCGGAGCGTCACCGGAGTGACGCTCGGGCCGAAGCGGATCCGCTCCGTCTGTCCCGCGGCCGCCGCGAACAGCAGCCACATGTCCTTGTGCCACGTCTCGTCCGCCGCGTAGCAGGCGTGGAATCCGAGCTCGTCCGCGAGCCTGATGGACGCCAGGGACTGCTGCAGCGGGTAGTCGGGAAGCATTGCGTAGCTGAACCGCACGGTTGCCACCTTCCGTTCGAGGTTCCCTCAGGGGGTCGAGGTGGAGCAGGCCGGTCGCCGGTCTGCGTGGGATTGTGCCAACTGGCGGTGCGCGAGGGGAGAGTGCGGAGAGGACATGTGCGCGGTCTTCGGTACCCGCGGACCCGCACGGGGTATCGGTCCGGTAGCCGTACGAGAAGCACCGGGTGGGTCCGGGAGCCGAGAGAGGGAAGCGGGGAAGGTCATGATCTGGGGTATCGATGTCGCTTCGTACCAGCCGGAGAACTACAGCACGAAGGGACTCGACTTCGTCTTCATCAAGATCACTGAGGGGAAGTCGTACACCAACCCGAAATGGGTCGGCCAGCGCAAGACCGCACGGGACGCCGGACTGGCCACCGGCTTCTACCATTTCGCCCGCTCCGGCGACATGAAGACACAGGCCGACTACTTCCTCTCGAAGGTCAATCTGGTGGCCGGCGACATGCTCGTCCTCGACTGGGAGGACGGCTCCGTCAGCAACGGACAGAAGGACTCCTGGATCAAGTACGTGCAGGAGCAGCGCCCTTCGCACAAGGTCCTGCTGTACTGCAACGTGAACTTCTGGCTGAACAGGGACACCACGTCCTTCGCCGGCGACGGCCTGTGGATCGCCCGCTACAACGGCAATCCCGGTCACCCCGGCATCCAGCACCCCTGGAAGTTCCACCAGTACACGAACCACCCGATCGACAAGAACGCCGGCGCCTTCGACAGCCGCGCCGCGCTGAAGGAGTGGGCCGGAGCCGAGTGAACCCCGGGCCGGGCGGCGGCCGGGGCACCGCACGGACCGGTACGGGCCCCGGGGACACCGCGAGATCCGGCCACAGGGGACGCAGACGTTAAGGGAGCGCACATCCGCGCTCTCCGACAGCGTCAACTCCAGTCCAGCCGGGACGGACATCCAGGCAGTGACAGTCCGTCCCCGCCGTTCAGGAGAACATCCCGTGTCCATCGGCCACGCTCCCGCACCCGCCCGGCCCACCGCCCCGGCGCCCCGCTACACGGTGTCCCTCGCCCGCGACGAGGACGAGGTGCGCGCGGCACAGCGACTGCGCCACACCGTCTTCGCCGACGGCATGGGCGCCCGCCTGCACAGCCCCGAACCCGGCCTGGACATCGACCCGTTCGACGTCCACTGCGACCACCTGCTCGTCCGCGACGACCGTACGGGACACGTCGTCGGCACCTACCGGCTGCTGCCTCCCGACCGCGCCAGGGCCGCCGGACGGCTCTACGCGGAGAGCGAGTTCGACCTCGGCAGCCTCGCCCCGCTGCGGGACGACCTGGTCGAGGTCGGCCGCTCCTGCGTGCACCCCGACCACAGGGACGGCGCCGTCATCGGGCTCATGTGGGCCGGCATCGCCCGCTACCTGGAGAAGACCGGCCACAACTGGCTGGCAGGATGCTGCTCCATACCGCTCGCCGACGGCGGACAACTGGCCGCACACATCTGGCAGACCGTCGCAGCACGGCACCTCGCACCCGAACAGCACCGCGTCCAGCCGCTGCACCGCTGGCACCCGCCCGCGGACGTCACCCGGACCGTCACCGTCCCCCGCTACACCCTGCCGCCGCTGCTCCGCGGCTACCTGCGGCTCGGCGCGCAGATCTGCGGGGCGCCCGCACACGACCCGGAGTTCGGCGTCGCCGACCTGTACGTACTGCTGTCGCTGCGCGACACCGACCCGCGCTACCTGCGGCACTTCCTGTCCCTCGCCCCCGCGTCCGCCTGATGTCCGGCCCCGCCGCGGGGGAGGGCACGCACGCCTGGATGCCCGGTTCGCCCTGCACGACGGAGCGCTGCCTGCCGCCGCCCGGCGGCAGGTCCGAGGCCGGGCCCGTACTGCGTGCGGCCCGCTGGGCGGCCCTGACGGCCGTCCTGCTGACGGGCATCGTGTGCGCACCAGTCGGCCGCCGGTACGACCGGGCCGTACGGGCGTGGGCGCGCACAGTGGTCCGTGCGGCCGGCGTACGGGTGCGGATCACGTGGGTGTGCGGGAGGGACGAGGGGCCCGAACTGCTCGTCGCCAACCACATCTCCTGGCTCGACGTGCCCCTGCTGGCCGCCGTACGGCCCGCACACATGGTGGCCAAGACGGAGGTCGCCGCCTACCCCGTGCTCGGCCGGCTGGCGGCACGCGGCGGGACCGTCTTCATCGACCGGGAGCGGCTGCGCACCCTGCCCGCGACCGTCGACCGGATTGCGGCACAGCTGCGCGACGGGACGTCCGTCGTGGTCTTCCCCGAGGGCAGCACCTGGTGCGGCAGAGGGCAGGGTGCCTTCCGGCCCGCGCTGTTCCAGGCGGCACTGGACGCGGGAGTGCCCGTACGGCCGGTCGCGGTCCGCTACGTCCGCGGCTCCGGACTGCCCACTGTCACACCGGCGTTCGTCGGTGCGGACACCCTCGCGGCCTCCCTGCGCAGGGTGGTCGCGGCACGCGGGCTCGTCGCGGAGGTCACCGTGCTGCCGCCCCTCCCGGCCGCCGACCGGGCGGGCCGGCGCACTCTCGCCCGCGCCGCCCGCGCAGCCGTCGCACAGGACGGCTCCGGCACTTTCCGTCCCGGACGGATACTCTCCGGGGCATGCCCGAAGCCAACTCCGTCCCGAAACCGGACACCACCGCTCACTCCGGCGCCGGAAACCGTACCGGAACCGACACCGACGACCTCGGCACCGAGGACCACACCGACACCGACGAACTCACCGACGCGGACGACAGACCCGACGCCACAGCCGTCGACGTCACACCCGACGACGCCACATCCGACGACGCCACATCCGATGACAACCGCACGGACGACAGCCCTGCGGACCGACCCGGTCTCACACCGCGACAGGCCCGGCGCGTACGGATAGTCGTCTCGGCCGTCGTGATGACGGCGGTGGCCGTCGCGCTCGTCATCCGGCTGGGCACCGCTCCCTCGGTGCTCACCGTCGGCTTCTACGGCATGGCGCTCGTGCTCTCCGGTACGGCCATCGTGCTCAGCCGCCGCGGACGCACCAGGGTGGCGACGGGCGTGCTCGTGCTCGGCTTCGGGGCCGTCGTACTCGCCGAACGCATGCTGTCCGCCGCCTGACGGGGCCCGCGGGACGCACGGGACGGGAGCGCCGCAACGGGCCCGCGCGGCGGGCCCGTTCGCCGTGGGGGCGGCGTAGGCTGCCGCCATGACGGAGGACTTACCCGTACGGGACATGCGGGCCTCGGACGCGGAGCGCGAACAGGTCGCCGAAGTGCTGAAGGACGCGGTGAGCGAGGGCAGGCTCGGCCTCGAGGAGTTCCAGGAACGCCTCGACAGCGCCTACCGGGCCCGGACGCGCGGGGAGTTGCTGCCGCTCGTGCGGGACCTGCCCGCCGTCGCGGACGAAGGGCCCGCGAGCGGACCGGAGTCCGCGCCCGCCCTCCGCGGCTCCTGGAAGGACCGCATCGGCGGCACGGCGACCTCCCGCTGGGGCATCGCCCTGCTCGGCGGCTTCGGCCGCAAGGGCCACTGGACGGCGCCCCGCGTCTTCACAGGCATCGCCGTCATGGGAGGCGGCGAACTCGACCTGCGTGAGGCGCGGTTCGAGCAACAGGTGGTCGAGATCCGGTGCTTCGTGTTCATGGGCGGCATCAATGTGATCGTGCCCCCGGAGGTCGAGCTGGAGGTCCGCGGCATCGGCATCATGGGCGGCTTCGACGCCGACGCCGGCGGAACGGGCGTCCCCGGCGCACCGCGTGTCGTCGTCACAGGTGTCGCCGTGTGGGGCGGTGTGGCCAGCGAACGCAAGCCCACCCGCGCCGAGAAGAAGCGCCTGCGGGACGAACGCAAGGCCCGCAAGACGGACGGCGACCGTACGGCACCGTCCTCGCACCTGCCCCACCAGCGGTGGCACGGCTCCGAATAGCCCGGGCCCCTCACCACACGGGGGCGTCCGTGGCCGGAAGGCCGGGAGGCCGCTGCCAGTTGACGGGGCCGCCCTCGAAGCCGACGGGCGACCGGGCGTGCCGCAGTCGGCCCAGCGCACTGTCGCTCTCCGTCAGCCAGTCCGCCGGATCGTACGTGTCGCCCTGCTGCTCGTCGTCAGTCCTGCCGTCCTGCGGGCCGCTGTCTGCGCGGAGCTGTGTGCTGGTCTGCTGTTCGTTGTGCTGTTCGCCGTGTGGGAGGACGTGCTGCAGCCAGTGCGCCGTCTGTGCGAGGGAGAGCCGTACGACACGCGAACCGGGCCGGCCCTGCTGCTGGTCCGTCAGCGACCGCAGCACAGCGGCGGCCAGCAGATAGCCGGTGCCGTGGTCCAGGGCCTGCGCGGGCAGTGCTCCCGGGGAGCCGTCCGCGCCCTGTTCGGTGAGCGCGATGCCCGTCGCCGCCTGGACGATGCTGTCGAAACCGCGCCTGCGGTGCCACGGCCCGTGGCAGCCCCACGCGCTCAACTGTCCGACGACCAGGCCCGGCCGACGGTCCGTCAGTGACTCCGGAGCCAGGCCGAACCGGTCGAGTGCCCCCGGACGGTAGCCGGTGAGCACCACGTGAGCGGAGGACAGCAGCTCCTCGAACGCCGCCTGCCCGGAACGGCTGTCGAGGTCCAGTCCGGCCGACCGCTTCCCGAACCCCGTGTCGGCGTGCGCGTGCGGGAACTCCGGCAGCGTGGGCGAGTCGACGCGCAGCACATCGGCACCCAGCAGCGCCAGCGTGCGGGTGGCCACGGGGCCGGAGATGACCCGCGTGAGGTCCAGCACCCGTACACCGGCGAGCGGCAGCCCTGCCTTGCCGGCATCCGGCGCCCAGGGCAGCGGCGGCGCACAGTCGAGCGCGTCGACGGAGAGCAGCGGCCGCTTCGCGACCGCCGCGCCGTGCGGATGACGTGTCCAGTCCTCCGGTGACCGTACGGCGACGGCGAGCCCTCTTGCCGCCTGTACGGACTCCTGTACCTCTTCGGCCCGGCGTTCCGCCAGCAGTGCGCCGACCTTCCGGGACAGCGTGTCGCTGTCCTCGCCCCGTTCGGGCAGTGACAGGGCGGCGAGCATCCGGGCCCTGTGATGCGGGTAGTTGGCGTGTGTGCGCACCCAGCCGTCGGCGGTGCGCCAGAAGCGCGACAGGGGCGCGAAGTTCACGGGAGCGCGCCCGTCGATGAGCAGGTGCCGTTCACTGGTGAACGCGGCGGCGACAGCACCGTCGTCCACACGGACCGCCGGAACACGACTGCTGGACGCGCGGACGGCGGACAGTTCGGCCGCCGCCAGAGCACATGCGGCCACGGTGGAACGGGCCAGCTCTCTCACCGGCAGCCGTGCGGGCAGCGTCCCCTCCCTGTACGTGTGCAGGACGCGCTCCAGCAGCATTTCCTCCCCGCCGAGCGCACGCCACGCGTGTGCCGTGCCGCCACCCTCCGCGCTCGTGCCCGCCGTGTCACTGTGCCGCGCGCCGGTGTGCTGTGTGCTGCCGCCGCCCGTACTGCCCGCTCCTTCTGCGGCCGTGCCGTCCGGACTGGTCACCGCCTGTACTGAAGCTCGCTCCATATCGGGCATTCTGACACCTGACGGGTGAGATTCGGGTGAAGGCCGCCGCCGGAGAACGGGGCCGCGCGGGCGCTGCGACCGCGCGAGCGCTTCCCGCGGGCCGCCGCTGAGAGGTGGCCCCGTGCGGAGGCCGTGCGGGGGTGAATCCGCCCTCCGCAACCGTCTGTTCACTTCCCGTCTGTTGACTCCGCGACGGAATCCAACCCTTGACAGGTCTGCCGGCCACGGGCAGATTCACCGTTGGACATAGGACGTCCCATGTCCAACTCATGCTGTTTCGCCCTCTCTTGGAGCCGCAATGCCGCGTCAGCTTCCTGTCCCGTTCACCGGCGTCGTCCCGCCGTTGTGCACTCCGCTGACGGCCGAGGGGGACGTCGACACCCGCTCCCTGAGCGCACTCGTCGAACGACTGACCGACGCCGGTGTCGCCGGGCTGTTCGCCCTCGGCTCCAGCGGCGAGACCGCCTACCTCGACGACGCCCAGCGGCGCACCGTGCTGCGCACGGTCGTCGAAGCGGCGGACGGACGGGTGCCCGTACTGGCAGGCGTCATCGACATGACCACGGCGCGGGTGCTCGACCACGCCCGCGCCGCGGCCGAGGAGGGCGCCGACGCGCTGGTCGCCACCGCGCCGTTCTACACCCGCACCCACCCCGTCGAGATCGCCGCCCACTTCCGCCGGCTGCGCGCCGCCGTCCCGCTGCCGCTCTTCGCGTACGACATCCCGGTGTCCGTCCACAGCAAGCTGCCCGGCGACACGGTGCTGGAGCTCGCCCAGGACGGCACACTGGCCGGCCTCAAGGACAGCAGCGGGGACGACGGGGCGCTGCGGCGGCTGCTCGTGACGCTGCGCGGACGGGGCCTGCTGGAGAGCTTCTCCGTGCTGACGGGCTCCGAACTCGCCGTCGACGGCGCCCTGCTGGCCGGTGCGCACGGCGTGGTGCCCGGCCTCGGCAACGTCGACCCGGACGGCTATGTGCGGCTCTACCAGCACGCACGCGCCGGCCGCTGGGACGAGGCAGCAGCCGAACAGGACCGGCTCGCCGCGCTGTTCGCCCTCGTCGACACGGGGCCCGAGGACGTCATGGGCCGCAACTCGTCCGCCATCGGCGGCTTCAAGGCGGCCCTGCGGCTGCTGGGCACGATCGCCGAGGGCACCACCGCCGCTCCCCAGGTGCCGCTCGACGACAGCTCGGTGAAGCGGGTGGGCGAACTCCTCGAGGAGGCGGGACTCCTGTGAACGCCGCCCGCCCGTCCCGGGGCTCCGCCATACCGTGGTACCGGGAGGTCTCGGTCTCCCACTGGAAGGCGATGTTCGCCGCCTGGCTCGGCTATCTGCTCGACGGCTTCGACTTCGTCCTCATCACCCTCGTCCTCACCGAGATCGCCGACGAGTTCGGGCTCAGCACCGTGGAGGCCGCGAGCCTCGTCTCCGGCGCGTTCATCACCCGCTGGCTGGGCGGGGCCGTGCTGGGCGCGCTCGGTGACCGGTACGGCCGCAAGCCCGCGATGGTCGCCAGCATCCTCCTCTACTCGCTCGGCACGTTCGCCTGCGGCTTCGCCTGGAACTACCACAGCCTGTTCGCCGCCCGCCTCGCCATCGGGATGGGCATGGCGGGGGAGTACAGCGCCAGCGCCACCTATGTGCTGGAGAGCTGGCCCACCCGCGTACGCAACCGCGCCTCCGGCTTCCTCATCTCCGGCTACGCGGCGGGGACGGTGCTCGCCGCCGAGGTCTACCAGTGGGTCGTGCCTGCGCTCGGCTGGCGGTGGATGTTCTGGATCGGTGTGCTGCCGGTTCTGGTGGCGCTGTGGGTACGCCGTGCACTGCCCGAAGCGGACGACTGGAACGCCGAGATGGCGGAGGCCCCCGTCCGCCCCAACCCGTTCCGCGAGCTGTTCGCCGGGCGGCGCAGGGCGACGGTCAACTGCCTTCTGGCGGCGGCTGCCACGGTCGCGCTGTTCGTGGTCTTCACCCCGCTGGGCGCGGGGATGATCTGGCCGCTGGCGCTCGTCGCCACCGGATGTCTGGTCGCCTTCGCCGCACAACTGGGCGGCCGGCGGCACTGGATGCTGTATGTGGCGCTGATGGTCACGGTCTTCTGCGCTTTCCTCTACTCGTGGCCCATCCAGTCGCTCCTGCCGACGTATCTGAAGACCGAACTGGGCTATGCGCCGGGGGAAGTCGCCGACGTCATGTACTACGCGGGCTTCGGCACCATGTTCGGCTGCTGGCTGGCCGGGTTCGTGGGGGACCGGTTCGGCACCCGGCGGGCGTACGCCTGGACTCTGCTGGCCTCGCTCGCGTTCATCTTCCCCGTCTTCGGGGTGCGCGACAGTCTGGTCGGCCTGGGGCTCCTCCTGTTCGGACTGCTGGCGCTGAGCCAGGGCATCTCCGGGATCCTGCCGAAGTACATCGCCGGGCACTTCCCCGTGGAGACCCGGGCGGCGTCACTCGGCTTCGTCTACAACGTCGGCGCGCTGGGCGGGGCCGTCGCCCCGGTGCTGGGGGCGAGCCTGGCCAAGGGCATGCCGCTCGGCCAGGCCCTGGCCCTGCTCACCTGTGGTCTGACAGCGGTCGTGATCGTGCTCGTCGGCTTCAACGTGCCCGTCCGCCTCAACCGGCTCGTCAACCGGAACGCCGACACCGGCACGGAGGACCATCTGGCCGTCAGTCGTCCTCCGGAGACGGCTTCGCCGTCACCACCCGCAGACCGCGTTCCGTGAACTCCCTGCGGGCCGGCTCCCGTATACCGCTGTCGGTGATGAAGGTGGAGAACACATCGGCATCGCCGACACGGGCGAAACAGCGGGTGCCGACCTTCGAGGAGTCCGCCACCACCACGGAGCGGGCGGCGCGTTCGGCCATCAGCCGGTTGATCCGCGCCTCCGCTTCGTCGTGGACGGTCGCCCCCATCGCGGGGTCCATGCCGTTGGCACCGATGAAGGTGATGTCCATGGAGATCTGCTGCAGCACCAGTTCGCTGTAGGGGCCGATGAGTTCGAACGAGCGGGAGTGCGCCACCCCGCCGGTCAGCACGATCTTGATCTGCGGGCGCACCGCCAGCTCGTTGGCGATGTTGAGGGAGTTGGTCACCACCGTCAGATGGGGCTCGGGCGCCGGCTCGGCGAACTCGGGGCGGGTGGCCAGCGCCCGGGCGATCTCCGTGGTCGTGGTCCCGCCGGAGAGGCCGACCGCGTCGCCCCGCTCCACCATCCTGGCCGCCGCCTGGGCGATGGCCTCCTTCTCCGCGGAGTGATGGCCGCGCTTGTAGCGCAGGGGCAGGTCATAGGTGACGGAACTGAGCACCGCCCCGCCCCGGGTGCGCGTGAGCAGCTGCTGCTCGGCGAGCGCGTCCATGTCGCGGCGCATGGTGGCCGCCGAGACCTCCAGGGTGGTGGCGGCCTCCTCGACCTCGACCCGCCCCCGCTCCCCGAGGAGTTCGAGCAGCGCGTTCATCCGCTCGTGGCGCTTCACTGGACTGCTCCCCGCGCCGGCGTGCCGGTCCGGTGTGCCGGCCTGCTCGCCCGGCCGGAGGGCCGGGGGCTGTCCCCCGGGAAGTGCAGCACGTCGTCTTCTCCCGTGTCCGTTGATCCTGCCCGGAGCCTATCCGGCGAGGCCCGGCGCCCCGACCACCCCCAGCAGCCGCGCCGCCTCCCGCGCCACCGCTTCGCGCGCCGGGCCCACATACTTGCGCGAGTCGATCAGCAGCGGATCCTCGGTGAGGATCCCGCGTATCTCCCGGGTGAAGACCGACACCAGATGCGTGGAGATATTGATCTTCGTCATGCCCGCGGCTATCGCGGCACGCAGCTCGTCGTCGGGCACCCCGGACGAGCCGTGCAGCACCAGGGGAACGGGCAGTTGCCGGCGCAGCGCGCGGATCAGCTCCTTGTCGAGGACCGCGGTCCGCTCCCGCATCGCATGTGAGGAGCCGACCGCGACGGCGAGCGCGTCCACGCCCGTCGCCGCCACGAAAGCGAGCGCCTCCGCCGGGTCCGTACGGGCGCCGGGTGCGTGGACGCCGTCCTTCCCGCCGACTTCGCCGAGCTCGGCCTCGACGTAGACGCCGTGCTCGTGGCACCAGGAGGTGAGCTCCGCCGTGGCGGCGACGTTCTCCTCGTAGGGCAGGGCGGAGGCGTCGAACATCACCGAGCGGGCACCGGCCGCCACGCCCTCACGGACCAGCGCCGCGTCGGTGAGGTGATCGAGGTGGACCGCGACCTCGGCGGTGGACTCCTCGGCGAGCGCGAGGGTGGCGCGGGTGAGGGGCAGCAGACTGCCGTGATAGGCGAGGCAGTTCTCGCTGAGCTGGAGGATGACGGGACTGTTGGTGCGCTCGGCGGCCGAGACCAGCGCCTCGGCGGTCTCCAGATGGATGACGTTGAAGGCGGCGGCCCCGGAGCCTGCGGTCCGGGCCGCGTCGACGACGGATGCGGTGGGAACAAGGGGCATGAGCCGTGAACTCCCTTGTGCGAGGGGCGGATGAGGCGGGGGAGCGGGGCGTCAGGAGCCGTCGAGCATCACCGAACGGGTCAGGCTGCGCGGGCTGTCGGGGTCCAGTCCGCGGGCGCGGGCCCGCTCCAGGGCGACCCGCTGGACCAGCACCAGATCGGCCATCGGATCGCGGTCGTGCCGGACGAACTGCGCCCCGGTGCGGGCCACTTCCTCCGCCAGCCCCTCGGGGACGCGGCCGAAGGCCCAGGTGACACGGCCGGGGGCGGCGATGGATATCGGACCGTGCCGGTACTCCATGGCCGGGTAGGACTCGGTCCAGCTCTGCGAGGCCTCCCGCATCTTGAGCGCCGCCTCATTGGCCAGACCGACCGTCCATCCCGTGCCGAGGAAGGTGAACTGCTCGGCGTCCACCCACGCCTGCTCCACGGGGCGGGTCAGCGCCTCCTCGGCGTCCCGCGCCGCTGCCGTGAGGTCCTCGCCGAGGTGGGCGCGGAGCAGGGCGAGTGCCGTGGTGGCGAAGCGGGTCTGGACGACGGACTTCTCGTCGGCGAAGGGCAACGCGACGACCGATCCGGACAGTTCCGTCGCGGGCGTGTCCGGATCGCCGAGCACGGTCACCGTCGGGATCCGGCCCCGGAGCTCTCCGAGCAGCCGCAGCACCTCGGTCGTCGTGCCGGAGCGGGTGATGGCGACGACGTCGTCATAGCCGCGGGCGGCGCCCAGCGCGGCCTCCGACGCGGCGAACGCGTCGGTCACGCCGAGCCCGGCGGTCTCGCGCAGCGATGCGTACGCCTGCGCCATGAACCACGAGGTGCCGCAGCCGACGACCGCGACGCGCCGGCCCGGACCGGGCAGCGGCGCGGCCGCCGCCATCCCGGCCGCCTCGCGCCAGGTCTCCGGCTGGCTGCGCAGCTCCTCCTCCATGTGCACGGTCTCGCTCACGGGGCCTCCTCGGCAGTGACGGGAAATGCTTCGATCTGCTTCGCTGCAATCAATAGTACGCAGATTCCCGAGGCGGTCCATCCCTCGTGCGGGTGAGCGATTTCCGCTGCGGTGCGGACGGTTCATGGCGATTGAGGGCGATTTCTCATGGCCCGATGCCTGCGCGGAGCCCGGAAGAGGGGTGTTGACAGCTGCGTTAAGCCGAGCGAATAGTGACGTGATCAATCAGTCGACTCCATCAGCCGCAGCACTGATCCACGCCTGAGAGCCCCCCATGACCACAGCAATGCCAGCAGCGCCGCCGGCATCCGGGGACTACCGGACCGGCCGCCTCTTCGCCCTCACCGGCGCCGTCGTCGGCGTCATCTACGGATACGACACGGGCAGCATCTCCGGAGCCCTGGTCTTCCTCAGCAAGGACTTCGGCCTCAGCTCCACCGAACAGGGCCTGGTCAACAGCATTCTCGTGCTGGGCTCGATCCTCGGAGCCCTCGTCGGCGGCAAGTTCGCCGACGCCTTCGGTCGCCGGGCCGCCATGCTCACCGTGGCCGGGTCCTACGCCGTCTTCGTCGCGCTCTCCGCGGTCGCGCCGAACGTGCTCGTCCTCGATCTCGTGCGGTTCCTGCTCGGTGTCGCCATCGGCATCTCGATCGTCGCCGCGCCGCTCTACATCGCCGAGTCGACCCCGGCCCGGATCCGCGGCGCCTCGGTGGCCGCCTACCAGGTGGCGACGGTCGCCGGCATCACCCTCACCTACTTCGTCAACTGGGGCCTGTCCGACGGCGGTCACTGGCGCTGGATGCTCGGCCTGTCCGCCGTCCCGGCCGCGCTCCTCGTCGTCCCCCTGCTGCGACTGCCCGACACTCCCCGCTGGTACGTGCTCAAGGGCCGTACGAGCGAGGCGGAACGGGTGCTCGCCAGAACCGACCCCGACGTGGAGCCGCGCGCGGAGGTCGCGGCGATCGCCTCGGCGCTGGGCGAGGAGAGCGGCGGATCAGCCCTCGCGCTGCTGCGCAGGCCGTACGCGCGCGCCGCGGTCTTCGTCGTCGGGCTCGGCTTCTTCTGCCAGATCACCGGTATCAACGCCGTCACCTACTACAGCCCGGCCATCTTCCGGGAGATGGGCTTCACCGGCGCCGGGCAGAGCTTCCTGCTGCCCGCCTTCGTCCAACTGGCCGGGCTCGCCGCCGCGGTGCTGGCCGTGCTCATCATCGACCGCCTCGGCAGGCGCCGGGTGCTGCTGTCCGGGATCGCCACGATGCTGGCGATGCTCGCCGTGCTCACGGCCGTCTTCGGCACCGGCGCGGTCAGCGGATCCGCGACCTGGCTCGGCTTCACCGCCGTGCTGCTGTTCACCGCGGCGTACAACTTCGGCTTCGGCTCGCTCATCTGGGTCTACGCCAGCGAGCCGTTCCCCGCGCGGTACCGGGCGGTCGGCGCGTCCGTGATGCTCACCGCCGACCTCGTGGCGAACATGCTCATCGCCCAGTTCTTCCCCTCTCTGATGTCCTGGGCGGGGGCTTCCGTGACCTTCGCCGGGCTGGGCGTCCTGGCGCTGCTGGCCCTGTTGTTCACCGCGGTCACCGCGCCGGAGACCAAGGGCCGTCAGCTGGAGGAGATCCAGGGCTACTGGCGCAACGGCGGCCGCTGGCCCGAACTCCCCCGCCAGCGGGCCGCATCGGAGACCGGTCACGGCTCCGCGGGAGAGTCCATACCCTGACCGCCGGTGCCGCGGCGCCGACGGTCAGCGGCGCCGCGTCTCCAGGTGGAAGCAGCCGAAGCCGACGGCCCGCACGTGCACGGCCGCCACAAGCGGGTCGGCGAAGATGCCGGCCAGTGCCTTGTCGACGCCCTGCGCTCGTGTGGGGTGCGTGTGTCCATGTCGTCAGGCTGCGCCGTCCGCCCGGCCCCGGGTCGGCGGATTCCGGACACGGCACTCGTCCTGCCCCAAGTGCCCCGTCGCGGGGGTGTGTTGTGGCGGACGCCACTCCGGAACGCGGCAAGCGGCCCGGACGGAGGGGCTTGTGGAAAGTGAAACGCGTTCTTAGCATCCTTGGTGTTACATCAGTTGTGTCACACGGCTGGGGGCTCGATGGCAACGGCGGCATCACCGACGACGGGGACGAGTGCGCAGGGGCACGGAAACGGCGGCCCGCTGCACGGCGTGCGGGTGGTGGAGCTGGCGGGCATCGGCCCCGGCCCCTTCGCGGCCATGGTCCTCGCCGACCTGGGCGCCGACGTCGTCCGCGTCGACCGTCCCGGCAAACCGGTGCTCGGGATCGACCCCGCGTACGACGTCACCAACCGCAACAAGCGGTCCGTCGTCCTCGATCTCAAGGATCCTGCCCAGCGGGACACCGTTCTCGAACTCGTCGAGCGTGCCGATGTCCTGATCGAGGGTTACCGGCCCGGCGTCGCCGAGCGGCTGGGGGTCGGCCCCGACGACTGTCTCGCCCGCAATCCGCAGCTGGTCTACGGCCGTATGACCGGCTGGGGCCAGGAGGGCCCGCTCGCCCAGCGCGCCGGACACGACATCGGCTACATCGCGCTGACCGGCGCGCTCGGCATGATCGGCGCGCCCGGCGCCCCGCCCTCCGTTCCCGCGAACCTGCTCGGTGACTACGCGGGCGGTTCGCTCTACCTCGTCATCGGCATCCTCGCCGCCCTCCAGCACGCCCGCACCGACGGCGGGGAGGGACAGGTCGTCGACGCCGCCATCGTCGACGGCACCAGCCATCTCACCGCGATGATCCACGGCATGATGACCGCCGGCGGCTGGCAGGACCGGCGCGGCGCCAATCTGCTGGACGGCGGCAGCCCCTTCTACGGCACGTACGAGACGTCCGACGGCGGGTACATGGCGGTCGGCGCGCTGGAGCCGCAGTTCTACGCCGAGTTCGTCCGGCTGCTCGGCATCGGGGAGACGGCGCCCGGCCGTGACGACCTCGCGGCGTGGGGCGAGTTGCGCACCGCGATCGCCGAGCGCTTCGCGTCCCGTACGCGTGACGAGTGGACGGAGATCTTCCAGGACTCCGACGCCTGCGTCGCCCCGGTCCTCTCCCTGCGCGAGGCCCCGCACCATCCGCATCTCGCAGCGCGCGGCACCTTCACCGACCACGGCGGCATCACCCAGCCGGCTCCCGCCCCCCGCTTCTCCGTCACCCCCGGTGCCGTCACCCGGCCCCCGGCGCTGCCCGGCGCCGACGGCGCGGAGGTCGCGCGCGACTGGAATCTGCCGGTTCTCGACCCCGCCTCCGCCGAGCACCCCGCCACCGCCGACCAGAAATCCGAGGACGCCGACGCATGAAGATCTCCACCTCGCTGCAGTACGCGGAGAATCCCCGCGAGGCCGCCGACCGGATCGCCCGGCTGGAGTCCGCGGGCCTGGACGCGGTCTGGGTCGCCGAGGCATACGGCTTCGACTCGCCCACCGTCATGGGCTACTTGGCCGCCCGCACCGAACGGGTGCAGATCGGCTCCGCCATCCTCAACGTCTATTCGCGCACTCCCGCCCTCATCGCCCAGACCGGCGCCGGACTCGACGCCCTCTCCGACGGCCGCGCGATCGTCGGCCTCGGCGCTTCCGGACCGCAGGTCGTGGAGGGCTGGCACGGCAAGGCGTACGACAAGCCGCTGGGCCGCACCCGCGAGACGGTCGAGCTGTGCCGTCGCATCTGGCGGCGCGAGCGCATCGACCACCACGGCATCACCGACATGCCGCTGCCCGCCGAGAAGGGCGGCAAGCTGGGCAAGCCGCTGAAGATGCTCACCCAGCCGGTGCGCGACGAGATCCCGCTGTACATCGCCTCGTTGGGGCCCGCCAATGTGCGGATGACCGCCGAGATCGCCGACGGCTGGCTGCCGCACCTCTTCATCCCGGAGAAGGCGAACGACGTGTGGGGCACCCCGCTGGCGGAGGGTGCGGCGAAGCGCGGTCCGGAGCGCGGCCCGCTGGAGATCTCCGCGGGCACCATCATCGCCGTCGGCGAAGGCACCGAGGCCTGCCGGGACTTCATGCGCCCCATGATCGCCCTCTACATCGGCGGCATGGGAGCCAAGGGCAAGAACTTCTACAACGACGTCGCCCGCGCCTACGGATACGAGGAGGCCGCCGAGAAGGTCCAGGACCTGTATCTCGCGGGGAAGAAGAAGGAGGCCGAGGCCGCCGTCCCCGACGAGTTCTGCGAACTGGTCTCGCTCTGCGGGCCCGAGGGCTATGTCCGCGAGCGCATCGAGGCGTTCCGCGAGGCCGGCGTCACCATGCTCAACGTCACTCCCGTCGACGACAATCCCGCAGCGCTGATCGAGAAGGTCAAGGGCTGGCTCTGAGCCATGCCGTTACAGCTCTGTCCCCGAAGGAGAGCACCCGTCACATGAAGCGTCAGATCTTCACGGAGGACCACGAGGCCTTCCGGCAGACCGTCCGCACCTTCCTCGCCAAGGAGGTCGAGCCGTACGCCGAGCAGTGGGAGAAGGACGGCATCGTCTCCCGTGACGCCTGGCGCGCCGCCGGCCGGCAGGGGCTGCTGGGCACGGCCGTGCCCGAGGAGTACGGCGGCGGAGGTGTCGAGGACTTCCGCTACGCGGCCGTGCTGCACGAGGAGTTCGCCCGTGCGGGCGCCTCCGGGCTCGCCGTCGGCCTGCACAACGACATCATCGGCCCCTATCTGACCGGCCTGGGCACCGAGGAGCAGAAGCGCCGCTGGCTGCCCGGGTTCTGCACCGGAGAGACGATCACGGCGATCGCCATGACGGAGCCCGGCGCCGGTTCCGATCTGCAGGGCATCCGTACGACGGCGGAGGACAAGGGCGACCACTGGCTGCTGAACGGCGCGAAGACCTTCATCTCCAACGGCATCCTCGCCGACCTGGTGATCGTCGTCGCCAAGACGACGCCGGACGGCGGCGCCAAGGGGCTGAGCCTGATCGTCGTCGAGCGGGGCGCGGAAGGCTTCGAGCGCGGCCGCAACCTCGACAAGATCGGCCAGAAGTCGCAGGACACGGCGGAGCTGTTCTTCAACGACGTCAAGGTGCCCAAGGAGAACCTCCTGGGCCAACTGGACGGCGCCTTCCTCCATCTGATGACCAATCTGGCGCAGGAGCGGATGGCCATCGCGGTGGCGGCCATCGCCGCGGCCGAGGATGTCCTGGAGCTCACGAAGGACTACGTCAAGGAGCGCGAAGCGTTCGGCCGTCCGCTCGCCAAGCTGCAGCACATCCGCTTCGAGATCGCCGAGATGGCCACCGAGTGCGCCGTCACCCGCAGCTTCCTCGACCGCTGCATCGAGGAGCACGCCAAGGGCGAACTCGACGCCGTGCACGCCTCGATGGCCAAGTGGTGGGCGACGGAGCTGCAGAAGCGCGTCGCCGACCGCTGCCTCCAGCTGCACGGCGGATACGGGTACATGAACGAGTACAGGGTCGCCCGCGCCTTCACCGACGGGCGGATCCAGACCATCTACGGCGGCACGACCGAGATCATGAAGGAGATCATCGGCCGTTCGCTGCTCGGCTGACCCCGCGGCCCCGGCCGCCCCGCCGGCTCCGTACGAATCCCCGCACCCCGAAAGGCTGCTGACCGTGAGCACCGAAGCGTACGTCTACGACGCCATCCGCACCCCGCGCGGGCGCGGCAAGGCCAACGGCGCCCTGCACGGCACCAAGCCCATCGACCTCGTCGTCGGGCTCATCCACGAAATGCGCCGCCGGTTCCCCGATCTGGACCCGGCCGCCATCGACGACATCGTCCTCGGCGTCGTCGGCCCCATCGGCGATCAGGGCTCCGACATCGCGAAGATCGCCGCGATCGCCGCCGGGCTGCCGGACACGGTGGCCGGCGTCCAGGAGAACCGCTTCTGCGCCTCCGGCCTCGAAGCGGTCAACCTGGCCGCTGCCAAGGTCCGTTCGGGCTGGGAGGACATGGTCTTCGCGGGCGGCGTCGAGTCCATGTCGCGGGTGCCGCTCGGCACCGACGGCGGCGCCTGGGCGATGGACCCGATGACCAGCTTCGAGACCGGCTTCGCACCGCAGGGCATCGGCGCCGACCTGATCGCGACCATCGAGGGCTTCTCCCGCCGCGACGTCGACGAGTTCGCGGCGCGCTCCCAGGAGCTGGCCACCGAGGCGTGGAAGGCCGGCCGTTTCGAGCGTTCCGTCGTCCCGGTCACCGACCGCAACGGTCTGACCGTGCTCGACCGCGACGAGCACATCCGTCCCGGTACGACGGCGGACTCCCTCGCCGGCCTGAAGCCCTCCTTCGCCGGCATCGGCGAGATGGGCGGCTTCGACGCGACGGTGCTGCAGAAGTACCACTGGGTCGAGGAGATCGACCACGTCCACCACGCGGGCAACTCCTCGGGCATCGTGGACGGTTCGTCGCTGGTCGCCATCGGCAGCGGCGCGGCGGGGGAGCGGTACGGGATGCGGCCGCGCGCCCGGATCGTCTCGGCGGCCGTCTCCGGCGCCGACCCGACCATCATGCTCACCGGTCCCGCGCCGGCCTCCCGCAAGGCACTCGCCAAGGCCGGGCTGACCGTCGACGACATGGACCTCGTCGAGATCAACGAGGCGTTCGCCGCGGTCGTGCTGCGGTTCGTCAAGGACATGGGCCTTCCGCTGGAGAAGGTCAACGTCAACGGCGGCGCCATCGCGATGGGTCATCCGCTGGGCGCGACCGGCGCGATGATCCTCGGCACCCTCGTCGACGAGTTGGAGCGGCGCGACCAGCGGTACGGGCTGGCCACGCTGTGCGTGGGCGGCGGCATGGGGATCGCCACCGTCGTCGAACGCCTGTAGGCCGCACGGCCCGGGCCCCGGGCCCGCACGGCCGAAGCCGCGTCCACTCGCCCTGAAAGACCTCTTGGAGAACCCCTCATGCCCGAGTCCACGACCATCCGCTGGGACCAGGACGACACCGGCGTCGTCACCCTCACGCTCGACGATCCGAACCAGTCCGCCAACACCATGAACGCGGCGTTCAAGTCCTCGCTCTCCGCCATCGCCGACCGGGCCGAGGCCGAGCGGGACTCCATCCGCGGCATCATCGTCACCTCCGCGAAGAAGACCTTCTTCGCCGGCGGCGACCTCAACGACCTCATCGCCGCCCGCCCCGAGCAGGCCGAGCAGGTCTTCGAGGCCGGCATGGGCATCAAGCGCGATCTGCGCCGCATCGAGACCCTCGGCAAGCCCGTCGTCGCCGCCATGAACGGCGCCGCGCTGGGCGGCGGTCTGGAGATCGCCCTCGCCTGTCACCACCGCGTCGCGCTGGACGCCAAGGGCAGCAAGATCGGCTGCCCCGAGTCCTCGCTCGGCCTGCTGCCCGCGGGCGGCGGCGTCGCCCGTACGGTGCGGCTGCTCGGCATCGCCGACGCGCTGATGAAGGTGCTGCTGGAGGGCAAGCAGTACTTCCCGGCGAAGGCCAAGGAGATCGGTCTCGTCCACGAAGTCGTGGACACCCGCGAGGAGATGCTGGCCGCGGCCCGCGCCTTCATCGACGCGAACCCCGAGTCGCAGCAGCCCTGGGACGTCAAGGGCTACAAGATCCCCGGCGGCACTCCGGCGAGCCCGAAGCTGGCCGGTACGCTGCCCGCTTTCGCGCCGAGCCTGAAGAAGCAGACCGGCGGCGCGCCGTACCCGGCGCAGCGCAACATCCTCGCCGCCGCCGTCGAGGGCGCCCAGGTCGACTTCGAGACCGCGCAGGTCATCGAGGCGCGGTACTTCGTGGAGCTGGTCACGGGCCAGATCTCGAAGAACATGATCCAGGCGTTCTTCTTCGACATGCAGGCGGTGAACGCGGGGCGCAGCCGCCCGCAGGGCGTGCCGCAGCGCAAGGTGGAGAAGGTGGCGGTGCTCGGCGCCGGCATGATGGGCGCCGGCATCGCGTACTCCTGCGCGAAGGCCGGGATCGACGTCGTCCTCAAGGACGTCTCGCAGGAGGCCGCGGACAAGGGCAAGGCGTACTCGGAGGGCCTGCTCGACAAGGCGCTGCAGCGCGGCCGCACCACGCAGGAGAAGAAGGACGCACTGCTCGCGCGCATCACCGCGACCTCCGACCCGCAGGGTGTGGCGGGCTGTGACGCCGTGATCGAGGCGGTGTTCGAGGACCCCTCGCTCAAGCACAAGGTCTTCCAGGAGATCGAGGACGTCGTCGCGCCGGACGCGCTGCTCTGCTCCAACACCTCCACCCTGCCGATCACCACGCTCGCCGAAGGGGTCAAGCGGGACGGGGACTTCATCGGTCTGCACTTCTTCTCGCCGGTCGACAAGATGCCGCTGGTGGAGATCATCAAGGGGGAGAAGACCGGCGAGGAGGCGCTGGCCCGGGCCTTCGACCTGGTGCAGCAGATCAAGAAGACCCCGATCGTGGTCAACGACTCGCGCGGCTTCTTCACTTCGCGCGTCATCGGCCACTTCATCAACGAGGGCGTGGCGCTCGTCGGTGAGGGCGTCGAGCCCGCCACGGTCGAACAGGCGGCGGGCCAGGCCGGTTACCCGGCGAAGGTGCTCTCCCTGATGGACGAGCTGACCCTCACCCTGCCGCGCAAGATCCGCGACGAGACGCGGCGGGCGCTGGAGGCGGAGGGCGTCGCGTGGCCGGCGCACCCGGCGGACGGCGTCATCGACCGGATGGTCGACGAGTTCGGCAGGACGGGCCGCAGCGGCGGCGCGGGCTTCTACGACTACGGCGAGGACGGCAAGCGCGGCAAGCTGTGGCCGGGCCTGCGCGAGCACTTCGCCAAGAGTGAGGACCCGGGTATCCCGTTCGCCGACATGCAGGAGCGGATGCTGTTCTCCGAGGCGCTGGACACCGTCCGGCTCTTCGAGGAGGGCGTGCTCACCTCGGTCGCCGACGCCAACATCGGTTCCATCATGGGCATCGGCTTCCCGCCGTGGACCGGCGGCGTCATCCAGTACATCAACGGCTACGAGAGCATCACCGGCGGCGAGGGCGGCCTCCAGGGCTTCATCGCCCGCGCCCGTGAGCTCCAGGACCGGTACGGCGACCGGTTCGCCGTCCCGGCGCTGCTGGAGGAGAAGGCCCGCCAGGGCGAGACCTTCCGCGACGTCTGAGGACACGGGGCCGAAGCCGGTCCGACGCGGGCCGCCGTTCGGATGTGCGGGCCGCCGGGGCGCACACCCGGCGGCCCGTACGGAACTGCCCGCGGTGCGGCGGGAGTCGGGGCCCGGGCCGGGCGGAGGGCGGCCCGGGTACCGGAGCCGCCGGGCCGCCGCCGGGCGTGCGTCAGCCCGTGAGCCGGGGCGCCTTCTCCTCGGGGAAGGCGCCCCGGAGTTCCTCATTCAGGGACCGCTGGAAGGCGGTCACCAGGGCCTGCAGCACCATCGGCTGCATATGGGCCGAGAGGGCCTTCATCTGCTCGACCTGCTCCGGGTCGGCCTCCCCGTCCCGGTACGGCTCCCACACCTCGTCCTTGAACAGCCGGCTCAACTCCCGCGCCGCCGACCGCGTGTGCTCCATCATCACCTCGCGCGCCGCCAGCAGCGTCTCCTGCGAGATGGGCACGTCCAGCAGCCGTACCCCGAGGTGCACCAGGCTCGGGTCGATCCGGAAGACCTCCGGGTCCTCGGTAGCGGCGAGGACGCTCATCGCCTCCAGCCGCTTGAGGTCCTCGTCGGTCAGCTCCCGCCCGACGCGGCGCTCCAGCTGCGTACGGGTCGCCTCGTCCACGGTGTCCGGCATCCAGGAGGCCACCAGGGCACGGTGGATGGCCAGATCGTGCGGCGTCATGTCGTCCGGCAGCCGCTGGAGATAGCGCTCGATGGCGGACAGCGTCATGCCCTGGTTCTGGAGCTCCTCGATGAGCGCCAGCCGGGACAGATGGTCCGGGCCGTACCTGCCCACCCGGCGCGGGCCGATGTCGGGCGGCGGCAGCAGGCCGCGGGTGCTGTAGAAGCGGACCGTCCGGACGGTGACCCCGGCCCGCGCCGCGAGCTGGTCCACCGTCAGCGACTCCCGCTCCTCCTGCTGTTCCCCCTGCTGCTGCTCCATCGGCTGCGGCTCCCTCTCGCTCGGCCTCTCCGGCGCATCGAATCGTGTTCAACAGTATTGCTGTCGCACCATTCTTGTAATCCAATGCTCCCGGGGGAAGTCCCCGGCCCCGTCCGGTCGCCCGGCTTCCCGCATCTGCAGCTCCACCGTGCACGGCACCAGCCCGCCCCTCGTCCGGAGGCCGCCATGACCACGATTCTGCGACTGCCCGGGGAAGACCCGGCCGAACTCACCGTCCCCGCACTCCTGCTGCGCAACGCCGAGGACCACGGCGAGCTCCCCGCGCTCTCCTGGCGTACGCAGGACGCGGCCGGCTGGTCGACGCTCAGCTGGGCCGAGGTGCGCGAGCGCGTCGCCGAACTGGCCGCCGGCTACACGGCGCTGGGCGTCGAGAGCGGCGAGCACGTGCTGCTGATGATGGGCAATCGCCCCGAGCACTGGCTGTCCGACCTCGCCCTCGTGCACCTGGGCGCGGTGCCCGTCACGGTGTACGGCACCGCCGCGCCGGAGCAGATCGCCCACATCGTCCGGCACAGCCGCGCCCGTATCGCGGTGATCGAGGGCGCGGGCGAAGTGGCGCGCTGGGAGCCGATGCTGGAGCACGAGGGCCGGCTGGAGCGGCTGGTGGTCGTCGAGCCGGACGCGGTCGGAGGGCACACCCCGTACGCGGGGATCGCCCGGCCGTACGACGCGGAGTCCTTCGAGAAGACCTGGCGCGGCATCCGGGCCACCGACCCGGTCACGGTCGTCTACACGTCCGGCACCACAGGCGACCCCAAGGGCGTCGTGGTCAGCCACCGCAACGTCGTGCTCAACGGCATCTCCCTGGACGCCGCCGTCGAACTCCCCGACCACGTCGAGCACATCTGCTACCTGCCGTTCGCGCACATCGCCGAGCGCATGCTCGGCATCTACCTCTCCGTCTTCCGCGCCTCCCACATCCATCTTTGCGCCGATCCGGCGCAGGTCGCGGAGACGGCCAGGGAGCTGCACCCCGCGCAGTTCTTCGGCGTGCCCCGGGTGTGGGAGAAGCTGGCCGCCTCCGTACGGGCCGGTCTCGCGATGCTGCCCTCGGACCGGCAGGCGGCGGTCGAGGAGGCCAGCGAGACGGCCCGTACCCACGTCGGCTACCGCGAACGCGGCGAGGAGCCGCCCGCGGAGATCGAGGAGGCCTACCGCAGGGCGCGGCGCGAGGTCCTCGAACCGCTGCTGGCCATGGCCGGGTTCGACCGTCTCGTGTGGACGGCGAGCGCGTCGGCGCCGATGCCGCAGGACGTGGTGCGGTTCTGGGCGGGCTTCGGCATCGTGATCATGGATGCGTGGGGGCTGACGGAGACGGTCGGCGTCACCACGACGAACAGCCCGCAGGCGTTCCGGCTCGGCTCGGTCGGCCGCCCGATCGACGGTCTGGAGATCCGTACGGCGGACGACGGCGAGATCGAGGTGCGCGGCCGGACCGTCTTCGAGGGCTATCTGCTCGGCGACGGTTCGCTGGCGCCCGGCACAAACGCCGAGGGCTGGTTCCCGACGGGCGACATCGGGCGGATCGACGAGGACGGCTACCTCTGGCTGACCGACCGCAAGAAGGAAATGATCGTGACCTCCTCGGGCAAGAACGTCTCGCCCGCGCTGGTCGAGAACACCCTCAAGGAGCACCCCCTCATCGGCCAGGCCCTGGTGCACGGCGACGGCCGCTCGTATCTGGTCGCCCTCCTGGTGCTGGACGGCGAGATGGCCCCCGCGTGGGCGCGCGCCCGGGGCGTCGAGGCGGGCCCGGAGGGGCTCGCGGAGCACCCCGCCGTACGGGAGGAGGTCACCCGCGCCGTCGAGGCCGCCAACTCCCGCCTCAACCGCACCGAACAGGTCAAGCGGTACCGCCTCCTCGCCGAGGAGTGGGGCCCGGAGACCGGCGAGCTCACCCCGTCCCTGAAGCTCCGCCGCCGCGTCATCCGCGACAAATACTCGCCCGTCATCGACGGCTTGTACGCGGAAGGAGCCGGCCCGTCGTGACACGGGGGTGGTGTGCGGTGACGCGGGGTCGATGGCGGGGCGTTCCGGTATGTGAGATGAGCCGCGATGTGATGTACGCCACCGCGTAGTTGGTCAACGCACGGAAAGGTGTCCGCTCGGTCTACGCCGCCCTTACGGGAGGTAACGGCCGAGTCCAGGCCCCTCCAGAGTGAGTTGAACCAGCTGTGAGCAAAGAGACTCTCCAGGCCGATGTCCCGCCGCCATCCGGCGGGTCGGCGTCGGGAACCTCGCAGGTCCCGAAGGACGCCGGCGACACCGGCTACAGCAAGGACCTGAAAGCCCGCCACATCAACATGATCGCGATCGGCGGCGCGATCGGCACCGGGCTGTTCCTCGGGGCGGGCGGAAGACTCGCCTCCGCGGGGCCGGCGCTCGCCGTCGCGTACGCCGTGTGCGGCCTCTTCGCCTTCTTCGTCGTCAAGGCCCTCGGCGAGCTGGTGCTGCACCGGCCCTCGTCCGGTTCCTTCGTGTCGTACGCGCGGGAGTTCCTCGGCGAGAAGGGCGCCTACGCGGCCGGCTGGATGTACTTCCTCAACTGGTCGACGACCGGGATCGCGGACATCACGGCCATCGCGCTCTACACCCACTACTGGAGTCTGTTCACGGACATCCCGCAGTGGACACTGGCGCTGATCGCGCTCGCCGTCGTGCTCGCGATCAACATGATCTCCGTGAAGATCTTCGGTGAGCTGGAGTTCTGGTTCTCCATCGTCAAGGTCGCCGCCCTGGTGATCTTCATGCTGATCGGCATCGCCCTGATCGTCACCGCGCACCCGGTGGGCGGCGAGACACCCGGCGTCCACATGCTCACCGACCACGGCGGGTTCTTCCCCAAGGGCGTCATGCCGGTCGTGATCGTCATGCAGGGCGTGGTCTTCGCATACTCCTGCGTCGAGCTCGTCGGCGTCACCGCGGGCGAGACCGCCCAACCCGAGAAGGTCGTGCCGAAGGCCGTCAACGCGATCATGTGGCGGGTCGGCATCTTCTACGTCGGCTCGGTGCTGCTGCTCGCGCTGCTGCTGCCGTGGGGCGAGTACACCGACGGGCAGAGCCCGTTCGTGACGGTCCTCTCCAAGGTCGGCGTGCCGGGCGCGGGCGACGTGATGAACCTCGTGGTGCTCACCGCCGCCATGTCCAGCCTCAACTCCGGCCTGTACTCCACGGGCCGGATCCTGCGGTCGATGGCGATGGCCGGTTCGGCGCCGAAGTTCACCGCGCGCATGAACCGCAGCCAGGTGCCGTACGGCGGCATCCTGCTCACCTCCGCGGTGTGCGTGCTCGGCGTCGGCCTCAACTACGTCGTGCCCGGCAAGGCGTTCGAGATCGTCCTCAACATCGCCTCGCTCGGCATCATCGCCGTCTGGTGCACGATCATGCTCTGTCACCTGGTGTTCGTCCGCCGGGCCAAGGCCGGCCTGCTGGAGCGGCCGCACTTCAGGCTGCCGTTCTCCCCGGTCACCGAGATCGTCACGATCGCTTTCCTGCTCGGCATCATCGCGCTGATGTGGGCCGATCCGGAGGTCGGCCGCAAGACGGTCATGCTGATCCCGTTCATCGCCGTGGCCCTGGTCGTGGGCTGGTACTTCGTACGCGGCCGGGTCCGGGAGATCGCCGACGGCGAGAAGGAACCGCTGGAGCGCTGACCCCCTCCTGCCGTACGCCCGGCAGGCTCTCCGCCGTGTGCCCGGCCGGTCCGTCACGGACCGGCCGGGCACACGGCGTATGTACGCGGGGCGATCAGCCCAGCCGCACCGGGAGCGCGTACAGCTCGTTCTGGGTGATGGCCGGTTTGTTGCGCAGCTCCGGGGCCGGGACCGCCAGGGACAGCCCGGGGAACCGGTCGAAGAGCGCGGGCAGCGCGGCGCGCGCCTCCAGCCGCGAGAGGGGCGCGCCGGGGCAGACGTGCGGGCCGTGGCCGAAGGACAGATGCCGGTTGGGGGAGCGGGTGACGTCGAACTCCTCGGCGTCCGCGCCGTGTTGCTCCTCGTCCCTGCCGATCGCCCCGTACGCGACGATCAGTGCCTCGCCCTTGCCGACGACCGCGTCCCCGACCTCGACGTCCTCCGTCGCGAAGCGGATCAGCACATGGGTCGTGGGCGCGTTCCAGCGCAGCGTCTCCTCGATGGCCGCGTCCCAGTCCACCTCGCCGGAGCGGACCAGGGCGAGTTGCTCCGGATGGGTCAGCAGCGCGACGACGGCGTTCACGATGAGGCTGATCGTCGTCTCGTGACCGGCGGCGATCATCACCTGGAGGGTGGCGACGACCTCCTCCTCGGTCAACTGGTCGCCGTCCTCGGCGGCTTCGAGCAGCGCGCTGGTCAGATCGTCGCCGGGCGCGCTCTTCTTCCGCCGTACGACGTCCGTGAAGAACCCGAACAGTTCGGCGATGATATCCGGGACCTTCTCCGGCGGGGTGACGCTGGAGAAGAAGCCGTCGTACAGCTCCCGCAGCCGCGGATGGTCCGCCGTGTCGATGCCCATCAGCTCGCTGATGACGTTCATGGGAAGCCGGTAGGCGAAGCTGCTCTTGAGGTCGACGTGCCCGCCGCTCGAAGCCGCCTCCGCCGCGAGCGCGTCCAGCAGCTCGGCGGTGATCTCCTCGATGCGCGGCCGCAGTTGCTCCACCCGGCGCGGAGTCAGCGCCTGCGCGGCCAGCGTGCGGAGCCTGCGGTGCTCCGGGCCGTCGAAGGTGAGCATGGAGGGGCCCGGGTCGGCGAGCCCGATCAGCGGCCACGTCCTGGGGATCTCGCCGCGGTTCCAGGCGTCCCAGCGGCCGATGTCCTTCACCAGCCGGGAGTCGGTGAGCAGCCGGCGTGCCTCCGCGTGCCGGGTCACCGCCCACACCGTGACCCCGCCCGGGAGTTCGACGGCCGCGAGGGGGCCCGCGGCGCGCAGCCGGGCGCCCTCGCCGACGAGGTCGCGGACGAGCGGGTCGAGCACGATGCGGTCCTCGTCGGGCACGGTTGCGGCCTGCCCGGTCACGGGGCATCCGGTCATGAACGTCCTCCCACGGCGGCGGTCGGGGTGAACTCGACGGGCAGCGACTCCAGTCCACGCAGCCAGGGCGAGGCGCGCCACACGAGTGCGCCGGGCGCCACGCCCAGGTCCACGTCGGGTATCCGGTCCAGCAGCACCTCGATGCCCGTACGGGCGATGCCCTCGGCGATGTCCTGCGCCGGGTAGGGGCAGCGGTGCTCGCCGTGGCCGAAGGAGAAGAACGCGTTGTTGCCGCCGGTGAACGCGGACTGGTCGGGGCGCACTTGGGGGTCGGCGTTGGCCGCGGCGAAGCTGAGGACGAGCAGGTCGCCCTGCTGGATGCGGCGGCCCGCGAGCTGCGTGTCACGGGTGGCCCAGCGGCCCGCGATGTTCTGGGTGGGGGTGTCCTCCCACAGCACCTCGTTCATGGCCTCGCCGACACTGTGCCGGCCGCCGGTCAGGGACGCGGAGAACCGGTCGTCGGTGAGCATCAGCCGCAGCGAGTTGCCGATCCAGTCGGAGGTCGGCTGATGACCGGCCGCCATGTTGACCATCATGTCCTCGAGGATCTCCTCGGCGGAGAACTCCCCGGAGTGCTCGTGCAGCAGCATGCGGGTCGCCACGTCGGCGCCGGGCTGCTCCCGCCGTGTGTCGAGCAACTGCCGCATGGCGGCCATGTTGTGGTCCCGGCCCGCCAGCGCGTCGGCGCCGCCGTCGATCATGTCGTTGACGGCGCGGACCAGGGCCGGCGTCTCCTCGTCAGGGAAGCCGTACAGCCGGCCGAGCACCAGCGCCGGCAGCAGCTTGGCGTACTCGCCGATCAGGTCGGCGTCGCCGCGGCCGCAGAACGCGTCGATGAGCCGGTCGGCGAAGTACTCGGCGTGATGGCGCAGTTCGAACGGGTCGACGGCTTCCAGCGAGTCGCTGACCAGCGCGGACCGCCTGGCGTGCCGCTCGCCCACCTCGTACAGGATCGACGGCTGGCGGCCGACCATCGGCATCAGCGGCCAGTCGGCGGGGATCCGCGGCCACTGGTTCCACAGGTCCGAATCCCTGCTGAACAGCTGCGGGTTGCTGGTGATCTGGAGCAGCTCCCGGTAGCCGAGGACCAGCCAGCCCGGTACGTCGCCCGGCAGCGTCACCGGGGCGAGGGCGCCGTGCTCGCGGCGCAGGTCGCGGTAGAGGTCGGCGCGGTCGTTCTGGAAGCGCGGGCCGCTCATCGGCTCGGCGCCCTCGAAACCGGCGTGCGCGGGGCAGCCCGGGGGCGCGGCCTGCGCCTCGTGTCCCTCTTGTGGATCCTGCGCTGTCTGCGAGACGTCGACGGCGGGCTGCGGGCGGGGCGTTGTCACGGTGTGGTCTCCCGGTCGGCGGACGCGGAGGATGCAGTTTTTTCGGCGGTGGAGCCGGCGGCTGTGCCGGCGGTGGGGGCGACCGCGGGGGTGGCCCCCCGCAGCGGCGGCTCTGCCGGCGGCCCCGCTGCCGGGGAGGCTGTGCCGGCGGTTCCCGCGGCGGCGGTCGAGAGGGCGTACAGATGGTCCACGAGCGCGATCAGCACGTCCCTGCTGGAGGGCCGGGAGCGCGCGTCGCAGCTGACGAGGGGGACGTCGTCGGAGAGGTCCAGCGCCTCGCGGATCTGCGCGGGCGTGTGCCGGGGGCCGCCGAAGTCGTTGTGCGCGACGATGAACGGCGTGCCGTGCTGCTCCAGCCGGTCGATGGCGTACCAGGAGTCGATGAGCCGCCGCGTGTCGACGAGGACGACCGCGCCGAGCGAGCCGCTGAACAGCCGGTCCCACAGGAACCAGAAGCGCTCCTGACCCGGCGCGCCGAACAGATAGAGGATGGTCTCCTCGCTGAGGCTGATCCGGCCGAAGTCGAAGGCGATGGTGGTCGTCGACTTGCCCCACACATCGGTCAGATCGTCGATGCCCTCGCCCGCGCGGGTCATCGTCTCCTCCGTGCTCAGCGGACGGATGTCGCTGACGGAGCGGACCATCGTGGTCTTGCCGACGCCGAAGCCCCCGACGATCACGATCTTCAGGCCGTTGACGGCGGCGTCGGTCAACGGCGGGCGGTCGTCGGCGTGTCCGGACGCCGGTACGGGGGCGGCTTCGGATTCAGATGTTGCGGAGTCCAACGAGCACCTGCTTCAGGACGTCGGGATCGGGGAGGCTGTCGGCCGCCTCGGCAACGCGCGGATGGCGGGCGGTGATCCGGCCCGTGGCGTGCAGATCGCCCAGCAGGATGCGGACGATGCTCACCGGCAGGCCCAGGTCGGAGGCGAGTTCCACGACCGCCGTCGGGTGCCGGCAGATGCGCAGGATGGCCGCGTGCTCCGACTGCATTCCGGGGGCCGGGTCACACTCGCCGACCACGAGCGTGACCAGGTCGAAGGTGTCCGCGTCGGACCGGCTGCGGCCCCCGGTGAGGGTGTACAGCCGGTCCGGGTCGTCGTCCCGGCCCGGGCGCGTCATGCCGCGCCGCCGCCGGCGCCGTCGCCCCGCGGCGGCGCGCTGAGATGCTCGCTCAACTGCTCCACGAGCTCGTTCATGTTGTGCCCGATCAGGCCGACGTCGGAGTCCTCGTCCGCGACGGCCGCCAGATGCGCGCCGGCCCCGGCCTCCACGACGAACAGGATGCCGCCGTAGAACTCGGCCATGGCCTGCCGCACTCCGCCGTCGCCGTGGCCGAACTCCACGGACGCGCCGTGCGACAGGCTCTGGATGCCCGCGGAGATCGCGGCCAGCTGGTCGGCCTGGTCCTCGGTGAGTTCGGGCGTACGGCACAGCTTCAGTCCGTCGCGGGACAGCACGAGGGCGTGCCGGGTGCCGGGCGTCCGCTCCAGCAGGTTCTCCAGCAGCCAGTCGAGCTTGCTGTCGGTGATCATTCGGGGGTGTCCTCCGGGCGGGGCGAGGCGGTCGTGGGGGAGTCGGGGCGCTCCGCGGGGGCGTCCCTGGCCGGTGGGTCCGCGGCATCCGCGGTGTGCGGCGCGTCCTGCGCGTCCGTCCCCGCCGCGCCGTCGCCATCGCCGCCGTCCCGGGCCAGACCCGTACGGGCCTGCTGCGCGCCCTGTACGGCCTGGCGGAACGCGCCGAGGCGGGAACCGGACTGCTCCGGCGTACGGCGGGGTGCCGCCGGGCGGCCGCCGTCCCCGGCGGCGCGCTGCCGCTGTGCCGAGGCGAGGGTCTGGCCGCGGCGCCGCTTCGGCAGCCCGCTCTCGCCGTACTCCGGCTCGGGGGCGGCCTCTTGGGCGTCCCGGGCCTCTCGGGCCGGGGCGCCGGACGTCGCGGGCGCCGGGTCCCCGGGCGCCGGGCGGGTCGCTTCGGCGGTGCTGTCGGCGGTGGCCGTGTGCTCGGCGGACCGCGGTTGCTCCGCGGGCTTCTGCCGCCCCTCCGGGGCCGGTTCAGCGTCGGACGTGGCCTCGGCCCTGCCCTCGGACGTGCCCTCGGATGTGGACTTCGGCCGGGGCGGCGGGGTCTGCGGCGGCAGCGGAATGGCCGCGTTCTCCCGTGCGCTGTCGGGGCGTTGACCGTCCGCGGTGCCGGAGCCGGTGCGCGAGCCGTTCCCCCGGCCGGTGTCCGAACCGGTGTCGGGCGCCGGCGTACGGTCCGGCCTGCGGATCTCGGTGATCAGCTCCTGCGGGAGCATCACGACCACCCCCGTACCGCCGTGTGCGGACGGCCGGAACGACACGGACAGGCCGTGCTTGCGTGCGAGGCGGCCGACGACCGCGAGGCCGAGCCGGGAGCCCGAGAGCGCGGACAGGTCGAACGCCTCGCCGGACACGGCCTGCTGGGCGCGGCGCAGCGCGACTTCGCCCATCACCAGGCCGCCGTCCTCGACGGTGACGACCACACCGGCCGTCACCTCCTCGACGTACACGTGCACTTCGGACGTCGGAGGGGAGAAGTTCGCGGCGTTGTCCATCAGTTCGGCCAGCAGGTGCATGACGCCCTCGGCGGCGTGCCCCGCGACGGCGGCCGTGCTGGTGGAGTGCAGCCGTACGCGCTGATAGCCGCTGATCCGGCCCAGCGCGCCGCGCAGGATGCTCTCCATGACGATGGGTTTCGCCCAGCGCCGCCCCGAACGGGCCCCGGTCAGCACGGCGATGCTGTCCGCCAGCCGGCCCGCCTGCGCGGTGCGGTGGTCGAGGTGCAGCAGGTCGCCGAGCACGTCCTCGTCGGCGTGCCGGTGCTCCATGTCGCGCAGGTCGGCGGCCATGCTCGTGGCGAGGGCCTGGACCCGGCCCGCCGCGTTGGCGCAGGCGGACATCGCGGAGGCGCGCAGCCCCTCGCCGCGGTGCACTTCGGTGGCGAGGGTGGTCAGTACGCCGCGCTGGGCGCCGTTCTCGGTGGGCGGCGCCGCGGCGAGCGCGGTCTCGGCGGAGGCGCCCTGGCGCAGCCGCTCCACGACGAACGGCACGGTGGTACGGGCGAACCGCTCGCCGGCCGCCTCCCGTTCGGCGGCCGCCGCGTCCCGGGAGGCGATCTCGGCGTCCTTGGCGGCGAGGAGAGTACGCAGCCGGCGCGCCCCGTAATGGTGGTAGGCGGCGGTGGTGACGGCCGCGCAGAGCAGTACGGCGGTAACGGAGCCGTACCAGGCCAGGGTTGCGCGCTGGGCGAGCGGCGCACTGGAGACGGTGACGAGACACGCGGTGGCCGTCACCGCCAGGGTGGCGAGCAGCGCGACGGCGGCCGCGGTCGCGGGCCTCGGGGACCGCCCGCCGGCCGGGCCGGTGGGCGGGGGCTGGCGCGGCGCGGATATGTCGGGGGTCATCAATCAGGGTCCTCGGGGACGGTCAGGTCCGGGCAGGGGGGGGGAGGAAGGGCCGCAGGGTCCGATGAACGCCTGACCAATATATGTGAGTTGAGGTACACGCGTGGGCGGTGGGGTGGGTGGGATCCCGGAACGGCGCCCCGGCGCAGGTCCGGGCAGGCGTCCGGCCCGATGCGACGTACGCACACCGGGCCGGACGAAGAGACGGGTGAGGGGCGCGGGGAACGGCGCGAATCAGGGGCGCGGGGAACTGCGCGACAAGGGGCGCGGGGAACGGCGCGGAGCACCCGGACAGGCGGCCGGACCGTCAGAGCCCGTACGTCTTGCCGATGATGTCGCGCTGGATCTCACTCGTGCCGCCGTACACCGTGGAGACGACGGCCTGCCGCAGGTGCCGCTCCATGTCGTACTCGGTGGCGTATCCGTAGCCGCCCATCATCTGCATGCCCTCCAGGGCCGCCTGCTTGGCGAGTTCGGTGGCCTTGAGCTTCGCCATGGACGCCTCGCGGGGGAACAGCTTCTCCGGCTCCGCGTCGCACCGGGCAGCGACGTCGTACACGAGCAGCCGGGCGCACTCCAGCTCGGTGGCCAGGTCGGCGAGGCGGTGCCGGAGAGCCTGGAAGGAGCCGACGGGGCGGCCGAACTGCTCGCGGTTGCGGACGTATTCGACGGTGTCGTCGAAGATGCGGCGGGTGAGGCCGAGCATGTTCGCGGCGAGGAAGAGGCGTTCGGCGTTGAGGCCCGCCATCAGCTGGTTCCAGCCCTCGCCGACGGTGCCGACGACGGTGTCGACGGGCAGCCGCACGCCGGTGAGGTACACGTCGTTCACCTCGCGTCCGGCCATGGTGCCGATGCCGCGGATGTCCAGTCCGGGGGTGTCGGCCGGCACGTGGAACATCGTCAGCCCCTCGTGCTTCCCGCCCGAGGAGTCGGTGCGGGCGACGAGCAGAATGTGGCTCGCGATATGGGCGTTGGAGATCCAGGTCTTGTGCCCGTCGACGGTCCAGCCGCCGTCCTCGCGGCGCACGGCGGCGCAGCGCAGCGCGGCGACGTCGGAGCCGGCCTCCGGCTCGGACATGGCGATGGACAGCACCTGCCCCGCGACGGCGCCGCCGACGGCCTCCTTCCGCTGCGCGGGGCTGCCGAACCGGTCGTACGCCTTGGCGGTGATGACGGAGGTGACGAAGCCGCCCGCGGGGACGAGGCCGCGGGCTGTCTCCTCCAGGAAGAGGCAGGCGTCGGTCATGCCGCCGCCCCCGCCGCCGAACTCCTCGGGCAGGCACACGCCGAGCCAGCCGAGCGCGGCGAGCTTGCGGTAGAGCTCCGGGCTGTGCGGACCGCCCGCCTCGGCGGTGAGCGCGTCGCGCTGGGCGCGGGTGCCGCACTCGCGGCGGGCGAAGTCCTGTACGGCGGCGGCGAATTCGTGCTGCTCGGGAGTGAGGGCGATCGGCACTGCAGCCTCCTGCACTGGGGTGAGAAACAAAGTGATGGAGATAGTATCCATGTAGCTTCGGGTGTGTGGTTGAGTTGTGGGAAGAGTTCGGGAGGGCCGATGGCGGTTCAGGACAGTCAGATTGGCGGCGACGGGTCGCTCTTCGCGCGGGCGCTCGCGCCGGCGCCCGAAGGGGACGAGCTGCGCGAGAAGATCCTGGACGCCGCGCGCGAGCAGTTCATGACCTTCGGACTGCGCCGGTCCACCGTGGACGACGTCGCCAAGCGGGCCCGGGTCTCCCGGGTCACCGTGTACCGCCGCATCGGCAACAAGGACGAGCTCGTCCAGGAGTGCCTGATGCGCGAATACCGGCGCTTCACCGCCGAGGTGGACGCCGCGGTCGCCGGACTGCCCACCATGGAACAGCGGATGGAGGAGGGCTTCGTCCTCCTGCTGCGGCACTTCCGCGACCATCCGCTCATCGGCGGCCTGCTGCACCTGGAGCCGGAGACGATGCTGCCGTTCCTCACCGTCGAGTCCGGGCCGACCTTCGTCGCCATGCGGGAGTATCTGGCGACACGGCTGCGGCGGGCGCAGCGGGAGGAGGGGCTCACCGAGAGCGACCCGACCCCCGTCGCGGAGCTGATGGTGCGGATCACGGTGTCCTTCCTGCTGAACCCGGTCAGCGTGTTCGAGCTCGACGACGCGGACCAGGCCCGTACGTTCGTCCGCCGCTATCTGGCACCGCTCCTGCACCAGTGACCGCTCCTGCACCAGTGACCGGGCCTGCGCCGGTGACAGGGCCGGCCGCGGCGGCCGGCCACGTCCGTCAGCGGCGCGTGTGCAGGCGGCGCGCCAGCTCCACCGCGCGGGCCGCCGTCGCGGGCGGTGTGGCGTACGAGGTGAGGTCCACGAGGGGCCGCATCCGGCGCACCGTCAGCGACCGCGGCGCCGCGAACGACCGCAGGCCCTCGTCGCCGTGGACGCGCCCGTAGCCGGACTCTCCCGAGCCGCCGAACGGCAGTGCCGGGATCGCCGCGAAACCGAGTACGGAACCCACCGACACCATGCCCGCGCGCAGCCGTTCGGCCACGGCGACGCCCTCTTTCCGGGTCCCGGTGAACACCGCGGCGCCCAGCGCGTAGCGCGACGCGTTGGCGCGCGACACCGCCTCGTCCAGGTCCCGTACGGCGTTCACGGCCACCACCGGGCCGAAGGTCTCCTCGCGCATCGCGGGGGAGTCCTCCGGCACGTCCACCAGCACGATGGGATGCACGTACGGCGGCCGTACGGACTCCGGGCCGCCCAGCGGCGCCCGCGCGCCCGCGCTCACCGCCTCCTTGACGTGGTACTCGACCGTGCCGACCTGCGAGGGCAGCGTCAACGGGCCGTAGTGGCCCGGCACTTCGCCGCTCTGCTCGCCGGCGGGACGCGGATCGGCCCCCGGACGCGGATCGTTCCCGGTACGCAGGTCACGGGCGCGCCGTACGATGCGCTCGCACAGCTCCGCGTGTACGGAGGCGACGGCGTACACGCGCTCCACGCCCGCGCATGTCTGCCCGGCGTTGGACATCGCGCCCCACACCACCGCGTCGGCGGCCTCGTCCAGATCCGCGTCCGCGCCGACCAGGACCGCGTCCTTGCCACCGCCCTCCGCGACCATCGGCGTGAGCGACTCCGCGCAGACCGCCGCCACCTTGCGGGCCGTGCCGGGCGAGCCGGTGAAGGCCACCTTGTCGACGCCCGAGCGGGCCAGCGCTTCGCCCGTGGGGCCCATGCCGGTGACGGTCCGCAGCAGACCGGCGTGCTCCGGCACCGTCTCCCGCCACACCCGGGCCAGCAACACGCCGACGCCCGGGGTGAGTTCGGACGGTTTGAAGACCACGCCGTTGCCGGCCGCCAGCGCGTAGCCGACGGAGCCCATGGGGGTGTAGAGCGGATAGTTCCACGGCCCGATGACCCCGACGACGCCCAGCGGCCGGTACGCCACCAGGGCCCGCTGGTGCACGGACAGCGCCCCCGACGCCACCCGCCGCCTGCGCAGCACACGTTGAGCGTTCCGCGCCGCCCAGTCCAGGTGCACGACGGCCAGCAGCACCTCGGCCCGCGCGTCGTGCTCCGGCTTGCCGGTCTCGTCGGAGACGGTCCGCGCGAACTCGTCCATCCGGGACGCCAGCGCCCGCTTGAAGGACAGCAGCGCCGCCTTCCGCCCCTTCCATCCGGCGGCGGCCCAGCCGGCCGTCGCAGCGCGCGCGGCGGCCACCGCCTCCTGGACGTCCTCCGCGCCGTGCACGGGATAGTCGCCCAACTGCCCGCCGGTGACGGGGGAGAGGGAGGTGAAGGTGCCGCCGCTCGTGGACCCGGTCGTGGTCATGTGGCCTCTCCTTCGGTGGACGCGGCCTCGGAGGACGCGGCCTTGGGGAACGCTGCCTTGGGGAAAGCCGCCTCCGGGGATGCCGTGCGGGATGCCTCGCGGGATGCGGAAGCGGTGCCGTCCGGCTCCTCTTCCGGAAGCGGCTTGAGCGGACGGTTGTGCGCCCAGGCGGGCCCGAGATCGTCGAGCGTGTAGCCGAACGGGTAGGACCGCAGCTTCAGTTGGGCGGGCCGCCGCTTCGGACGCGCGGGCCCCAGCCGTACGAGCGCGGAACGCAGCCGCAGCGCGGCAGCCGCCGCGGAGCGCAGCCAGGCGGGCTGTACGGGGAAGCCGAGCGCGCGCAGCAGCGGCTCGTCGAGCAGGGCCAGCGAGAACCTGCCCACGAGCGGGCGCAGCGGCGCCGGATACCAGTGGGCCATCACGCGGAACGTCGCGGTGGCGACGCGCCTGTTGGCCGGGTGATAGGCGAACATCTCCGCCTCGTAGTCGTCGAGGAGCCGCTCGAACCCTTCCATCGTGCGCGGTGCGCCGTGAATGTCCATGGAGAGGGCCATCCTGTGACCGACGAGCGCGATGGCGGCCTTCTCGTTGGCGCACAGCGGCCGCCAGCCGAACCTGTCCAGCCAGCGCTTCGGCCCGACGACGGTGGTGGCCAGCACGTACAGGAAGTCCTCGTTGGGTATCCGGTACTTCCCGTGGATCCGGTTCAGATGCCGGGCCGCGTCCCGGCCGCGCTCGGAGCCGAAGCCGTCGATGGACATCTCGTAGGCGAAGAGCAGCGTGTCGTCGTACCGCTTCTGTCCCGCCTTCTCGAACTCCTGGGTCCGGTCGAGGAGTTCCGATATCCGGGGAATGCCGTAGTCGCGCAGGAAGGCGATGCTCACGCCCTGCTGATAGTCCCAGGGGAACTCGTAGAGGGAGATCATGCGGAAGATCTCCTCGTAGTCGCGTTCCGGGTCCATCCGCTGGATCCGGCGCATCCGGCTGTAGCGGCCCATCGGGTCGGCTCCCTTCCCTGGCGGAGGTGTCCGCTCGGCTGCTCACTTCTTTTCGGGGCGCGTCTTCATCCCGGAGAATCCGACCCGGCCGGCGTCGACCAGCACCTGACCTGCCCGTACCGGGTCCATGGTCAGGACGGGGAGCTGGGCCGCGACGGGCAGATTCGCCGGGAGGGCGTTCGCGCCGATGCAGATCTTCGGGGTGTTCACATTCAGCTTGGGAATCTCGACGGAACCGTTCAGATAGGTCGCGTAGACATCGACGTTGGGAATGTCGAGCTGAGTGTCGAGAACGTGCTTGGTGCCGTCGGAACCGCGCACTTCGAGGTGGTAGTTCTTGGCGACGAGCCGGTCTGCGTGCACCCACAGCACTTTGATCCGCCCCTTGGCGGTCTTCAGATAGGTCGACCCGTGGATGACGGCGTTGTACGCGGTGAGCCGGTCGGCCCGTACCTCCGGATAGCGCGGGGAGACCGGATACTGCGCGCGGCCCGGGCCCGGCTGGTCGCCGAGGACCAGCGGCGGGCGGCGCGGCGTGTAGTCGTCGTCATCGTTGATCTCGCCCCGCTCGGCGACTTCGGGGTCCTGCGGTTTGCCTCCCCCGGACGGGGGTTCGCCGGTCGGCGGGTTCTTCGCGCCGCCCGTCTCGACGTCAGGCCCGCACGGCACCTGCCAGCGGGCCGGGCCCTGTCGGGGGTCGTCCTTGTCGGTGCTGTCGTGGCTGTCGGAGGCGTCCTTGCCGGGCTTCTCCTCCCCGTCGCGGCCCTTGCCGGACCCGGTGCCGGGCAGCGGCAGGCCGGCGGATCCGCCCTTGCCGCCCCCGCCGTTGTCGCCGGATCCGCCGCCCGTACCGCTGTCCTCGCAGTCGCCGGACAGGCCGGGGAGGGGGACGTCGGTGAGCGGCCAAGTGGGGCGGTCCGAGCAGGAGTCGGCGGTCGCGGTGTGCGCGGGCAGCGCGGCGGTGAGGCCGACGGCCAGCACGAGGGGCATGCCGAGGGACAGCGCCGTCATACCCCGCCTACCGCTGCCCCCGCGCGCTTTTGGGCGGTTCACCCCCGACTCCTGTACGGCGCCGACCGGTTCGGGCCCGTCCGGCGTCGCGGAGCCCGCCGTGTGTACGGCTGCCTCGTCCCGTACGGACCCGGACTCCGTGGTGTGCGCGCCGTCCGGCTCATCCGCCTCGTCCGGTTCGTCAGCCTCGTCCGCCTCGTCCGCCAGGGCCGTGCCCGTACCGCGGTCCGCTGGCGGCTGCGCTGCCGCGGCGCCGGGCGGGTCCGGGGTCCAGCCGAAGGCGAGCGACGAGCCGAGCAGGCCCAGGCCGCAACCGACGCCCAGCGCCCCGAGGTTGCTGGTGGCGAGTGAGGTGATGGAGGCGATGGCGGTGACCACCGAGGCGAACAGCCGCTGGCTGGGCGCGACGACGAAGCAGATGCCGCCGGCGATCAGTACGGCGCCGATCCCGACGCCCGACATCGCACCGATGCCGACCTGGAGCATCAGCGGCAGCGGCGCCATGGGCGGCGCGATCAGCACACAGCCCGCGACAACGGTGAGCAGCCCGGGCCACAGCGGGCGGCTGCGGCGCCAGCGGCGCGCGGGCCCGCGCAGGTGGGGGAAGGGGAGAACGCGGTCCAGCCAGGAGCCGGTCTCCCGCCGCAGTTCGGCCAGGAAGCCGAAGACGAAGGTGAGCACGGGTCGTTCCTCTCCGGCAGATCAGTAGCACTCGGCGCCGTCTTGGCGCATTTCCACCTTGAGTCCGCTCGCCTTGAGCGAACCCCCGTTCGCGGCCCAGGCGGTGCCCTTGATGTTCTTGGCGACGGCGTGGTCCGCCTGGATGCCGAACAGGCCCTGCGGGCCCGCGCTTCCGGGGATGCCCGAGAGGCTGGAGGCGTCCTTGCCGACCTGCGCCCCGGAGACCTCGCCCTCGCCGTCGAGCAGCGCGTCGGCGTTGACGATGACGTTGTTCGCCTGGGCCGGCTTGCTCTCGGCGGCCCGTACGACGATCGAGATGTTCCCGAGGACCGGCACCTTCTGCACCATCGACGCGCAGACGCCCTTGGCCCGGCCCTCCTTGACGGTGGCCAGCATCACCGGGTGGGCCTTGCCGCCCTTGCCGCTGGTGGAGGTGGGGAAGGCGGTGATGCCGGAGCCGTTCAGCTCCTTGACGCTGGCCTTCACGTTCTTCCCGGAGACGGCGAACGAGGCGGCCACCGCACCCTGCGCCAGTGCCACGCCGACGGCGCCGATGCACAGCACCCCGGGCACCAGCATGCACGCGGTGCGCTTCCAGCGGATGCGCCCCTCGGGCGGTCCGCCCGCTCTCGCGGCGGCCTCCGTCTCCGTCAACTCCTGTGTCCCCATGGCCATATGACGGCTCCTCTTCATCGAGTGAGTGCGCTGGACCCGGCCGGGTGATTCACGAGCAGGGTGAATCAAAGTTACACAGACTATTGACTTGTTTCTCTGGCGGCGTCAACACTCCTGACAGAGATTCAACTGGCAGGAATTCCCCGGCAGACGGAGAGGAACGGAGGCCCGGGATGACGACGACACCGGCACCCCGCACGGCCCGCGGCGCGGACCGTACCCAGGCGTCGGCCGTCCGCGCGCCCCGGCGCGGCGGCACGGCCTGGCGCTTCTTCGGCGACGCCCGCTGCACGCTGATCTCGCCCCGGCTGCTGCTGCTCCAGGTCGCACACCCCGTGGTGGGCGCCGGGGTCGAGGAGCACTCGGACTTCCGCGCCGAGCCCTGGCAGCGGCTGTGGCGCACCCTGAGCTCGCTCAGCACGGTCGTCTACGGAGGGCAGCGCGCCGCCACCGCCGAGGCCGAGCGCCTGCTGCGGCTGCACAAGCCGATGAAGGGCGTGGACGGCCAGGGCCGCCGCTACCACGCGCTGAACCCGGAGGCGTACCACTGGGTGCACGCGACCCTCGTGAAGGGAGCCGTCGACGCGCACCGGCTGTTCGGCAAGGGACTGACTCCGGCCCAACGCGAGGACTACTACCGGGAGATGCGCGACGTGGGCCGCGTCTGGGGGCTCAAGGACCACCATCTGCCCGCGGACTGGGCCGCGTTCGAGACCTACTACGACGGGATGGTCGCGGACAGACTGGAGATGAACCAGTCAGTGCGGGACGTGCTCGACGAACTCTCCCGGCCGCAGAAGCCCCCGGTGTGGTGGATGCCGAAGCTCCTGTGGCGGCCCTTCGCCGCCGTCGCCGCGCACTACGCGCTGCTGGTCACCGTCGGCTCCCTGCCGCCCGTGCTCCGCGAACGCTTCGGGCTGGAGTTCACCGCCCGGCAGGAACGCGCCCTGCGTCGCTTCGCCCGCCTCACGCGCGTCCTCATCACGCTGGTGCCGCCGCCGCTGCGCCTCGCACTGGCGATGTTCATCGCGTACTGGAACACCCACAAGCCCGGCACCGACCCGGCCGCCCGCGAGCCCCTCGGCACACCGTGAGGGCTGCCCTGTGGAGGGTCGCCTCCGCGGGGGCTCTGACGCACCGCCGTGCCGCCGCCCGTGGTCAACGGGCGGCGGTACGGCGCTCGTTCAGTGCTTGTGCGTCCGGTGCGCGTCCTGGATCGCCGTCCAGGACTTCGGCCGCTCCGCCTTGCTCTCGCTCTCGCTCTTGCCGAAGCCGGCGGCCTGCGCCGCGGGCGACGCCGGCCGTGCCTTCTGGTTCAGCCACGTGTCGAACAGACCGTCCAGCTGCTCACCGGACACCTGCTCCGCGTACGCGATGAACTCGCCGACCGTCGCGTTCCCGCCGGCGTGCCGTGCGGGCCAGCCCTTCAGGATCTCGAAGAAGTCCTTGTCGCCGATCCGGTTCCGCAGCGCCTGGAGCGCCATGGCACCGCGGTCGTAGACGGCCGCGTGGAACTGGTTCTCCGGACCGGGGTCGGACGGCGCCACCTTCCAGAACGGATCGTCGGCGGGGTGCTGCGCGTACGTGTAGTCCGCCAACTCCTGCGCCGTGCCCTCGCCCTGGTCCTCGGACCACAGCCACTCGGCGTACGACGCGAAACCCTCGTTGAGCCAGATGTCCTTCCAGCCGCGCACCGACACGCTGTCGCCGTACCACTGGTGCGCCAGCTCGTGGACGACGACCGACACGTTGGCTCCCCGGCTGAACGCGCCCGTCCCGTAGAACGGCCGGGTCTGCGTCTCCAGCGCGAACCCGGCGTCCACGTTGGGCACATAGCCGCCCACGGACTCGAAGGGGTACTTGCCCAGGTACTTCTCCAGATAGTCGGTGACCTCGCCCGAGCGGTCGATGCTCGCGCGGGCCGCGCCCTCGTTCTCGCCGAGGTCCTTGCTGTAGGCGTTCAGGACCGGCACGCCGCTGTCGGTCTTGCCCTCGGAGATGTCGAACTTGCCCGCGGCGAGCGTCGCCAGGTATGTCGCCTGCGGTGACGCGGACCGCCACTGCCAGCGGGTCCAGCCCGCCTCCGAACGCTTCGAGCGGAGCGTGCCGTTGCTGATGACCTGATTGCCGTCCGGTACGGCGGCACTCACGTCGTACGTCGCCTTGTCCGACGGATGGTCGTTGCTGGGGAACCACCACCACGCCGCCTCCGGCTCGTTGGCGGCCACCCCGCCGTCCTTGGTGCGGTGCCAGGAGGTCAGCCCGTTCACCTTCACCTTGGACGGCGTGCCCGCGTACCGCACGACGACGGTCGCGCGCTGCCCCTTCGCGAGCGGCGCCGCGGGCGTCACCTCCAGCTCGTGCGCGCCGGACGTACGGAACGACGCCTTCTGCCCGTTGACCCGTATCTCGCTCACGTCGAGCGCGAAGTCCAGGTTGAACCGGGACAGTTCCTGCGTGGTGGTCGCCAGCAGCGTCGCGGTCCCCTCCAGCCTGTCGGTCTTCGGCTGGTAGCGGAGCCGCAGATCGTAGTGCGAGACGTCGTACCCGCCGTTGCCGTAGTCCGGGTAGTAGGGATCTCCCGCACCCGGAGCGCCCGGGGACGGCTGCGCCGCCGACGCCGGTACCGCCAGCATCAGCGCGGCGGCGGCCGCGACCGGTGCCGCGTATCTGTACCTCACGAATCCAACCCCCTTACGGCACCGCGGTGTCGCGGTGCCTCACAAGATGTCAGGTGTCACCTGCCACGAAGGTTATGTACTCCTGCATCGCCTGACATGTCCACAGTGCATCCCTTCATGGAACTGTCATCAGGCGGCAGCACGGGACTGTCATCAGCCGGTTTCGTGGCGCCGGCCCGAGAAGTGAAGATCCGTTCCGCGCTCTTCCCCGCCGGAGTCGCCGTGGATAGCGTCCTCCGCATGCCGAAACCTGCGCGGTACAACCGCACTTCGTGGAGAACTGCCGTCCTCGGCGCCGCGGGCGCCGTCCTCGTGCCGCTCGCCCTCGCCGCTCCCGCCGGCGCGGCCGGCACCCAGGACGAGGGGCCCCGTACGGGATTCGAGCGCAGCGGCGGCAAGGAGTGGACCTCCCAGCCCGACGAGCAGAAGTTCCTCACCGCCGTCGACCGCGCCAGCGGGCGGACCGCAGTGGACACCGTCGGCACCACCGGGCAGGGCCGCCCGCTGCAACTCGTCCGGATCGGCGCCACCGCACCGCCCACCGCCGACCGGGTACGCGGCGGCAACTCCGTCCTGCTCACCTGTTCCCAGCACGGTGACGAACCCTCTGGCCGCGAGGCGTGTCTGTCCACGGTGCGGGACCTCGCGCTCGCCCGGGACGCGAAAACCCAGCGGTTCCTGTCGCACACCAGCGTGCTCGTCGTGCCCACCGCGAACCCCGACGGGCGCGCCGCGGACACCCGCGAGAACGCCGACGGCGTCGACATCAACCGCGACCACATCGCCCTGAAGACCCGCGAGGCCCGCACCTTCGCGAAACTCTTCCGCGACTACCGCCCCGACACCGTCTACGACCTGCACGAGTACGGCGCGCAGAAGCCGTACTACGTGAAGGACCTGCTGTCACTGTGGCCGCGGAACCTCAACACCGCCGACGGCGTGCACCGCGAATCGGAGGCGCTGTCCGAGCAGTTCGTCCGCCCGTACGCCGAGAAGGCGGGCTTCAGCACCGGCATCTACGGCATCTGGACGGACCCGCAGACGGGCGAGCCCATCAAGCAGGTCGCCGGTGACGGCCAGGAACGGATCATGCGCAACACCGTCGGCGTCAAGCACTCCGTCGGGCAGCTCGTCGAGACCCGCACCGACCCCCTCACCGACGAGGAGAAGGCCGACCCGGCAGTCAACAACAAGCGCCGCGTCGACTCGCAACTCGCGGGCCTCAAGGGAGCGTTCGACTTCGCGAACGGGCACCGCGCCCGCATCGAGGCGGCCACCACGGCGGCCCGCACCAAGGGACTCGCCGACCGCGGCCCGGTCTATCTGGGCGGCGCCGACAACGACGCGCCCGCGAAGGACCAGATCCTCCAGGACCCGCCCTGCGGCTACCGGCTGACCGCCGCCCAGTACGACGACGTACGCGACGAACTCGCCCTGCACGGCGTCCGCTCCGAGCCGGCCGCCAACGACGGAGCCCTCGTCCCCCTCCGCCAGTCCCAACGCAACCTGATCCCCCTCCTCCTGGACGAGAACGCCCAATACAAACTGACCCCAGCCACCCCGGCAAAGACCTGCGCCTGAGCGTTCCCGCGCCCCGAAAGGGGCGCGGGGAACGGCGCGAATAAGGGGCGCGGGGAACTGCGCGAACCACACGCGAACCGCAGCCCCCCCGGTCCCGCGAAAGCTCAGACCGCCTCGGCCTCCGCCCGCGGCACAAACCGCACCGCGTCCTCCGCGCAGGCCCACGAAACCGTGACCCCCGCCCCGCCGTGCCCGTAGTTGTGCACCAGGAGCCCGCCGCCCGGCTGCGGCACCGCCTCCAGCCGGACGCTGGAGCGGTACGGACGCAGCCCCACCCGGTGTTCCCGCACCCGCGCCTGCGCCAGCTCCGGCCGGATGCGGGTGCAGCGGCGCAGGATGCCCTCCGCGACGGCCGCGTCGGGCTGCCGCATCTCCATGCCCTCGTGCGCGGTGCCGCCGAGGATCGCCCCGAAGGGCTGCGGCAGGATGTACGTGCTCTCGCCGGGACCCTCGTCCTTGGCCACGTACCACTCCTCGAGACCGGGGTTCTCCACGATCACGAGCTGCCCGCGCACCGCCCGCATCTCCGGGTCGGGGACCAGCTCGCGGGCGCCCAGCCCGGTGCAGTTGACCACGGTGCGGGCCTCTCCCGCCGCCTCGGTGAGCGACCCGAGGGTGCGCTGCTCGTACGTGCCGCCCGCGACTTCGAGCCGGTCCCGCAGATAGGGCAGATATGTCCGCATGTCGACGAGCGGGGTGCGCGGCGGGCTGCCGACCAGCGCCGTCCACTCCGGCGGCGTCCCGCCGTCCTCCTGCATCGTGCCGCGCATCAACTGCACACCGGTGCGCTCCGGTTGGGTCGCCAGCTCCGCGAAGACGGGGAACGAGCGCACCGCCCAGTCCAGTGCCCGCTCCCGCGGCTCGATCCGGTACGGCCAGATCAGCCCGCCCGCCACCGACGAGGTGGTGTCGGCCGCCGGGTCGCGGCTCCACACCCGTACGGGATCCCCGCGCTCCGCGAGCAGAACTGCCGTCGTCAGCCCGATGACTCCGCCGCCCACCACGATCGTCTCAACCATGCACACGACGCTAACCGCACAGAGATCCGGAATACACGCCGCCGGGCACAGAACCGGCCGCTCATGGGAATACTCGGACCATGCATGCCGACCGCGTCTTCTCGGGGGACGACCCCCGGCCCCCCGGCCCGAGCGGCGGACCGGCGGGGGAACCGCGCACGGGACCGCCGGAACGGCCCGGTGAGTACGCGTCCTTCGCGCTCGCCCCGGCCGTGCGCACCGGGGGAGTGCTGCCCGGCGGCGAGTACGACGCGCACCGCGAGTTCCTCGACTTCATCGTCGACGGCCGTCCGCTGCTGCTGCGGCTCGACGATGTCGACGGCGTCTCCCCGCTCGCCGCAGATCTGGGCCCCACGGTGTTCACGACGCACGTACGCCGGCTGCTCCTGGAGACCGAGCCGCCACTGCCGGACGGGCGGTACGTCCTCTACGGCTGTCCCGAGTGCGAGGGACTCGACTGCGGCGCCGTCACGGCCGTGCTCGAACAGGACGGACAGGACGTCATCTGGCGGGACTTCGCCTGGCAGACGGACGTCGTCGCCGACCCGGAACGGGACGGCTACCCCGGCATCGGCCCCTTCCGCTTCCGCGGCGACGAGTACCGCGCGGCACTGCGGGAGGCCCTCGGTACGGGCGGTACGGACGCCGCGCCGCGCAGGGTGCTGCTGGTCGGCGCCCGCGCCGCCGTCCTCGCCCAACTGGCCAAGGCGCTGCGGCAGATGGGCATCGCCGCCGAGACCACCCACGACGCGGCCGGCGCCCTGCCGGAGGAACTGCGCGGCTACGATGCGGTCGCCTTCGGCCGCGGCATCCCCGAGGAGGACCGGCAGGCCGTACGGGCCGCCTGCGCGTCCGCCGGGTCCCGCGCCGTCTTCGTGTCCGGGCTCGCGCCCGTCGTCCCGGTCCTGGCGGCGCAGATCGAACAGGCCCTGGAACCGGGCGGGTTCGCGCAGCGGCAGCTGGCGGACCTGACGGCGACGGACGGGAAGGTGACCGTGGAGGTCGGCGCCGCGTGCCGGGTACGGATCACCGCGTACCGGCTGGACCGGTTCCACCGCACGCACGCCCACGAAATCCTGGACGACACGCTGGACGCCGGCACGCACACCCTCGCCCTCGACGGGAAGGCGGCGCGCGGCCAGGCGTTCGTGGTCGCCCGCACGACCAGCAGCGTACGAGTGACTACGACACCCGCACCCGACTAAGGGACGCGGGGAACAGCGCAGATAAGGGGCGCGGGGAACTGCGCAAACCACAGCGGAACCGCACCCGCCCGCTCCCAGTCAGGGGCGCGGGGAACGGCGCGAACAAGGGGCGCGGGGAACTGCGCAAACCCACAACGGATCCGCAGCGCCCCGCCCCACCTGCCGCACACGAAAGGGCGCACTCAGCCCAGCGTCTCGTCGCCGTCGAACTCGGCAAGCTCACCGTCCAGCCGCAACCACCGCGTCACCCCGATACCCCGCAGGAACGGCATGTCGTGCGAGGCCACGATCAGCGCGCCCCGGTACGACGCCAGCGCCGACCGCAGCTGACGCACGCTCGCCAGATCGAGGTTGTTCGTCGGCTCGTCCAGCATCAGCAGCTGCGGCGCCGGCTCCGCCAGCATCAGTGCGGCCAGCGTCGCCCGGAACCGCTCCCCGCCCGAGAGCGTGCCCACCATCTGATCGGCACGCGCGCCCCGGAACAGGAAGCGGGCCAGCTGCGCCCGCACCCGCTGACCGTTCGCACCCGGCGCGAACCGTGCCATGTTCCGTACGAGCGACAACTCGTCGTCCAGCAGATCCAGCCGCTGCGGCAGGTGGCGCAGCGGCACATGGGCCAGCAACTCCCCGGCAACGGGCTCCACTTCGCCCGCGATCGTCCGCAGCAGCGTCGACTTGCCCGAGCCGTTCCGGCCGACCAGCGCGATCCGCTCGGGACCGTGCACATCGAGCGTGGCCCGCGCCCCGTACAGCAGCTCCACCCCGCGCAGCGTGAGCACCTGCCGGGCCGGCGGCACAGCGGTCGAGGGGAGGTCGACGCGGATCTCGTCGTCCTGCCGGACGTGTTCCTCCGCCTCGCCGAGCCGCTCCTTCGCCTCCTCCAGGCGTTCCTCGTGCATGATGCGGTGCTTGCCTGCCGAGACCTGCGCCGCGCGCTTCTTGCCGCCCATGACGATCTTCGGCTGGCTCCTGCTGGCCTCGGTCTTCTTCCCGAAGCGGGCCCGTGCGGCCAGCTTCTGCTGTGCTTCCTGCAGATCGCGTTTCTGCTTCTTCATATCGGCCTCGGCCACCCGCACCATCCGCTCCGCCGCGGCCTGTTCGACGGCGACGGCCTCCTCGTACGCGGAGAGAGTGCCGCCGAACCAGCGCACCGTGCCGCCCCGCAGATCGGCGATCTGGTCGACGCGCTCCAGCAGTTCACGGTCGTGGCTGACGACCACGAGCATGCCGGTCCACGCGGACACGGCGTCGTACAGCCGCTGCCGCGCGTACAGATCGAGGTTGTTCGTCGGCTCGTCGAGCAGCAGTACGTCGGGACGGCGCAGCAGCAGGGCAGCCAGCCGCAGCAGCACCGACTCGCCGCCGGACACCTCGCCGATGGTGCGGTCCAGGGAGACGTGGCCGAGGCCCAGCTGGTCGAGAGTGGCGCGGCTGCGCTCCTCCACGTTCCAGTCGTCGCCGACCGCCGCGAAGTTCTCCTCGGACACGTCGCCCGCCTCGATGGCGTGCAGCGCGGCCCGCGTACGGGCCACTCCCAGCGCCTCGTCGACGCGCAGCCCCGTGTCGAGGGTGAGGTTCTGCGGCAGATAGCCGACCTCGCCGGTGACCCGGACCGAGCCGTCGGACGGGGTGAGTTCTCCGGCGATCAGCTTCAACAGGGTGGATTTTCCTGTGCCGTTGAGACCGATCAGACCGGTACGGCCCGGGCCGGCGGTCATCTCGAAGCCGTCGAAGACGCCGGTGCCGTCCGGCCAGCCGAAGGTGAGCCCGCGGCAGGTGATGAAGGGGGCGGGAGAAAAGGACGTGGACATGGGGCCTCCCCGTGTACGTGGTGGATGTGACAGACCAGCTACACGTGGAGACACCGCGCCCCCGGCAGGGGCGGAAGGGGAGAGGACGGAAGCCGCTCGCCTCATGAGGTCACACTCGCGGCACGGCACAGTGCGGCACGCACTGCCGTAGGGCACACGGTGTCTCGGACCTCAGATGCGCAATGGACTTCCAGACGCAGACAACAGAACCACTGAGAAGCTACGCCCCGCGCAGGGACCAGGCAAACGAAATACCGAGGTGTGGGCGGCGGTCCGCCCAGAGGGCGGAACGGGTGGGCACACCGGACCGCACCCGCGCAGGGAACCGCACCCCGCACCCAACGCACGCGCAGACGCACACGCAAACGCGCCCGCCCCGCACCAACACACGGCACAGGACGGGCGCCCTCACGCATACACGCGCAACACGCAGCCGTCAGGCAAGCCCCGCCCGCCGCAACGCATCAGCCATCTCACTGTTCCCCGGCGACTTGTCCCGCCGCTGACCACCCTGGGCATCCTTGCCCGAGCCACCCTTGGCGCCCTTGCCACCGGACCCACCGGCCGCTCCGGACCCACCGGCCGCTCCGGACCCACCGGACGCCCCGGACCCGCCACCACGCTGCCGCGGCGCACCGCCCCCACGCGCACCGCCCCCACGCTGGCCACCGCCACCCCGAGCACGGCGCCCCTCACCGGAGGCCCCGGCCCCGGGCTCGGCGCCCGCCTCGTCGTCCAGCCGCATCGTCAGCGAGATCCGCTTCCGGCCCTCGTCGACGTCCAGCACCTTCACCTTCACGATGTCGCCCGGCTTCGCCACGTCCCGCGGGTCGTTGACGAACTGCTTGGACATCGCGGACACGTGCACCAGGCCGTCCTGGTGGACGCCGACGTCCACGAAGGCGCCGAACGCCGCGACGTTCGTGACGACGCCCTCCAGGGTCATGCCGGGCGTCAGGTCGGCGAGCTTCTCGACGCCCTCCTTGAAGCTGGCCGTCTTGAAGCCCGGCCGCGGGTCGCGCCCCGGCTTCTCCAGTTCCTTGAGGATGTCGCTGACCGTCGGCAGCCCGTACGTGTCGTCGACGAAGTCCTGCGGCTTCAGGGTGCGCAGCACCGCCGTGTTGCCGATGAGGGACGGCACCTCGGTGTTCGCGGCCCGCACCATCTCCCGCACCACCGGGTACGACTCGGGGTGCACGCTGGACGCGTCCAGCGGGTCGTCGCCGCGGATGCGCAGGAAGCCCGCGCACTGCTCGAAGGCCTTCGGGCCCAGCCGCGCGACGTCCTTGAGCTCCTTGCGGTTGCCGAACGGGCCGTTGCTGTCGCGGTGCGCGACGATGTTCTCCGCGAGCACCGAACCGATGCCGGAGACCCGCGAAAGCAGCGGCGCCGACGCGGTGTTGACGTCGACCCCCACGCCGTTCACGCAGTCCTCGACCACCGCGTCCAGCGAACGCGACAGCTTCACCTCGGCCAGATCGTGCTGGTACTGCCCGACGCCGATCGACTTCGGGTCGATCTTCACCAGTTCGGCCAGCGGGTCCTGGAGGCGCCGCGCGATCGACACCGCGCCGCGCAGCGACACGTCCAGCTCCGGCAGCTCCTGCGAGGCGTAGGCGGAGGCGGAGTACACGGACGCGCCGGCCTCCGAGACCATCACCTTCGTCAGCTTCAACTCGGGCTGCTTCGCGATGAGTTCACCCGCGAGCTTGTCCGTCTCCCGGGAGGCCGTGCCGTTGCCGATGGCGATCAGCTCGACCTGGTGCTCCTTCGCCAGCGCGGCCAGCTTCACCAGCGCGTCGTCCCACTTCTTCGCCGGCGCGTGCGGGTAGATGGTGTCCGTCGCGGCGACCTTGCCCGTCGCGTCGATGACGGCCACCTTCACGCCCGTACGCAGGCCCGGGTCGAGGCCGAGCGTCGCGCGCGTACCGGCGGGGGCCGCGAGCAGCAGATCGCGCAGGTTCGACGCGAAGACGTCCACGGCCTCGTCCTCGGCCGTGGTGCGCAGCCTCAGCCGCAGGTCGATACCGAGGTGCACGAGGATCCGCGTGCGCCACGCCCAGCGCACCGTCTCCGCCAGCCACGCGTCGGCGGGCCTGCCCTGGTCGCTGACGCCGAAGTGCCGGGCCACGGACTGCTCGTACGCCGACGGGACGCCCTCGGTCACGTCCTCCGGGGGCTCCGGCTCCAGCGTGAGGTCGAGGACCTCCTCCTTCTCGCCGCGGAGCATCGCCAGCACGCGGTGCGAGGGCAGCGCGGTGAAGGGCTCGGCGAACTCGAAGTAGTCCTTGAACTTGGCGCCCTGCTCCTCCTTGCCGTCCCGCACCTTCGCCGCGAGCCGGCCGCGCGTCCACATGCGCTCGCGCAGCTCGCCGATCAGGTCGGCGTCCTCACTGAACCGCTCGGCGAGGATGGCGCGGGCGCCCTCCAGCGCGGCGGCAGCGTCCTTGACGTCCTTGTCCGCGTCGACGAACGCGGCGGCAGCGGCCTGCGGTTCGACGGACGGATCGCTCAACAGGCCCTCGGCCAGCGGCTCCAGACCGGCCTCGCGGGCGATCTGCGCCTTCGTCCGGCGCTTGGGCTTGTACGGGAGGTAGATGTCCTCGAGGCGGGCCTTGGAATCGGCCGCCCGGATCCGGGCCTCCAGCTCCGTGTCGAGCTTGCCCTGCGACCGCACGGACTCCAGGATCGCGTCGCGGCGCTCCTCCAGCTCCCGCAGATAGCGCAGCCGTTCCTCGAGAGTACGCAGCTGGGCGTCGTCGAGAGTCTCGGTCGCCTCCTTGCGGTAGCGCGCGATGAAGGGCACGGTCGACCCGCCGTCGAGCAGCTCGACCGCGGCCTTGACCTGCCGCTCGCGTACGCCGAGCTCCTCGGCGATCCTGCCTTCGATGGTCGTCGTCACGATGGTTCGTTCCGCCTTCTCGGTGCTGGTTGTCCCCCGTGCGCCTGCATTCTGGCAGGTGGCGCCGACACCCGGGGGACCACCACCGTTCCGGCGTGCTGTGGTGGTCCCGCGGGTGAGGTTCCCGTACCCGGCGGAGCGGAACTCAGCCCTCGCCGGCCTCAGCCCTTGCCGAAGAGGTCGGCGGGGAACGCGCCCGCCTCCAGCACGGCGCCCGTGAAGCGCGTGCCCAGCTCGGTCAGCCGCGCGACGCCCTCCGCGCCGAGGTGCTCGTACGGTGCCGTGTCCATCCGGTCCGTCTCGTCCTCCAGCTCCTTGCGCAGCGCCGCACCGGCCTCGGTGAGCTCGCCCGCCTCGTCGAGCAGCCCGCGGTCCCGGAGCCGCTGCTGTGCCGCGGCCCAGTCCTGCTGGTTGTAACCGCGGGTCTCCAGCACCCACTTGGGCGCCATGCCGCGGCCGCTCGCGGTGTGGCTGGCCAGCGCCTCCAGCGGGTCGAGCCGGGCGCGCTGGAGCGCCGCGATGTGCGCGTCGCCGCGGTACTCGCGCAGCAGTGTCGCGGCGTGCCACAGGGCGAGGTGCGGCGCGTCCGGTACGGGGAGGTCGGCGTTGGCGGCGTACAGCGGGCGCCCGGGGCGGTCGCAGCCCTCCGCCGCGCGCAGCGCGAGCCGGGCGGCCTCGGCGAGTTCGGGGGAGGAGAGGTGCTCCTCGCCCAGGAGACGGCGCAGCGTCGCGTCCACCGCGCGCAGCCGTGCCGCGATCACGGTGTCGGGGGAGGCGTGCTCCCACACGCCCGGCAGGGCGCTGGCCACCATGGCGTGACTGAAGTTGTAGAAGGTCGCGGTCACCGCGCCCGGGCCGACCGCGCCCAGCGGCGCCGCCCGGCCCGCCAGGTAGACGGCGCTCCGGTCCTCGATGCCGTAGGGGGCCAGCTCCTTGCCCAGCTCGGGGGAGAAGTAGACCGTGGAGTGGAGGGGATTGATCACGTTGTGGCACCGGCGCCCGGCGCGCTCCGGGAGAGTCGTCATGCCCGAACGCTACCCCTCGGTAATCCGGGTCTGAAGAGGCGGTCCACAGCAGTTCAGGTCGTCCAGGGGAACCGCGGACCCCGGCGTTCCAGAAAGGCGGCGATTCCCTCCGCCGCCTCGCCGGACGCCGCGGCCTCGCGCTCCCAGTGCGCGGTGCGCCCGGCGTCGGCCCGTCCGTCGGCGAACTCCTTCGCCGCCGCCTGCGTCAGCCGGGACCGCTGCGTGAGGGTGTGCGCGAACTCCGCGACCCTGGCGTCGAGTTGGTCCTCCGGGTGCACCTCGTCGACGAGTCCGGTGCGCAGGGCCCGGTCCGCGCCGGTGAGTTCGCCGGAGAAGAGCAGGAATTTGGCCGTCGCCGGGCCCGTCAGCCGTACCAGCCGCTCGGTGGACGAGCGCGGATAGACGATGCCGAGCTTGGCCGGGGTGATGCCGAACAGCGCGTCCTCGGAGGCGAACCGGAGGTCGCAGGCGACGGCCAGCTGGCAGCCGCCGCCGACGCAGTGCCCGCGTACGGCGGCCAGTGTCGGCTTGGGGAAGGCCGCCAGGGCCTCCTCCGCCGCGACCGCCAGGCCCTGCGAGGGGCCCGTCGACTCGCGCAGCGAGGAGATGTCGGCGCCCGCGCAGAAGGTGCCGCCGTCCCCGGCGAGCACGAGCACGTGTACGGAGGTGTCCGCGGCGAGCTCCTTGAGCAGCACGGGCAGCCGGCGCCACATGTCCGGTGTCATCGCGTTCCGCTTGGCGGGGTTCCGGATGGTGACGGTGGCGATACCGTCGGCCGGCGGCTCACTGAGCAGGTCGGGCTCCATGGCCGGATCGTATCCAGCGAGGGTGCTTCGAGAGTGACAACAGCGATGCAAGATCAGTCACAGAACTGATCGGTGCGTAAATCTGTTGTCAAATGCCATCGATAAGTGCCGACTTGCAGTCAGAGGACCGGACCAGGGGCTTCGCAACACAACACTCGGTGCACGTACAGATGCAAGTACACCGAGAGAGCGGGGTGCCAGGAGACATGGAGAGCCGCGGGAGTTTCCCGCCGGACGCGGGCGGACAGGCGCCGGTGGCCACACCGGTGGTGACCCCTGCGGTCAGACCGGTGCAGGAACGTACCGGCTTGCTGGAGACCGCTCCACGCATTCAAGCCGCCCAGTCCCAGACCGCCCAGTCCCAGACGACACAGCCCCAGGCCGCACACGCCGCCCAGCCCCAGGCCGCACAGCCGCAGCGCGCGCAGGAGGGCGCGTGGAGATTCACGGCGCCCGCGAACGACCGCTCGGTGCCCGAACTGCGCCATGTCGTCAAGGATCTGCTGCGCCGTCAGGGCGACCTGCTGCCCGACGACGTGCTGCACAACGCCCTGTTGATCCTCTCCGAGCTCGTCACCAACGCCGTGCGGCACGCGGCACTGCTGTCACCGGAGATCGGGGTCGAGGTGTCGCTGGCCGGCGGCTGGCTGAAGGTGTCCGTCGAGGACAGCCATCCGTACCGGCCGAAGGCGCTGATCTCCGACCCGGACCAGGAGGAGACCGGAGGCCGCGGCCTGCTGCTGGTGAAGACGCTCACGATCGAGTCGGGCGGCGTGTGCGACGTCGAACCGACCGGCGCGGGAGGCAAGGTGATCTGGGCCGCACTGCCCCTGTCGGGCCCCTTGCCCGCATGACCCCGTCCGCCTGACCCGCCCGTACGACCCGTCCGCGCAACTCTCCCCGCTCAACGGCCGGCGCGGCTCACCAGCCTGCCGCGCTGCCCGTCACCTCGCGCGCCACAGGGCGCGCCGCGTCCAGCACCGTGTCGAACCACGCGGAGAACGTGCTCTCCCGCTGACGCTCCTTCAGCTCACCCGGCGTCACGAACGCCGTCTCGGCGATCTCCTCGGGGTCACTGCGCAGCGGAGCCGTCACCAGGCCCGCGAACAGATGGTTGTACTCCTGCTCCACCAGCCCCGACTCCGGGTCCGGGTGGTTGTAGCGCACCGTGCCCGCCTCGCGCAGCAGCGCCGGCGTCACCCCCAGCTCCTCGCCCGTGCGCCGCGCGGCGGCCACGAACGGCGGCTCCCCCGGATACGGATGCCCGCAGCAGGTGTTCGACCAGACGCCGGGGGAGTGGTACTTGCCCAGGGCGCGCCGCTGGAGCAACAGCCGTCCCTCCGTGTCGAAGAGGAAGACGGAGAAGGCGCGGTGCAGCCTGCCCGGGGCGACATGGGCGGAGAGCTTCTCGGCGGTGCCGATCGTCCTGCCGTCCTCGTCGACAAGTTCGAGCATGATCGGGGCCGCTGCGCTGTTCGCCATGTGCATCCTTCAGTCGGGGAGGGCCGGATGCTCCCCAGTCTGCCGTACCTCAGTGGCACAGTTTCGCTTCATGCGCCGCATGTCCGTGCGGCTCCAACTGGAACGTGCAGTGCTCGACGTCGAAATGGCCGCCGAGGCAGTCCTGCAGCTCGTGCAATATCCGTTCCTGGCCGCGGGAGTTGAGCGCCTCACGTGCGACGACGACGTGCGCGGAGAGCACCGGCATGCCCGAAGTGATCGTCCAGACATGCAGATCGTGCAGATCCTGCACCCCGTCGACGGCAAGGATGTGCGACCGGACTTCGCTCAGATCGACGTCCTTCGGCGCGGACTCCAGCAGGACGTCCAGGGCCTCGCGCGCCAGCCGTACCGTACGCGGCACGATCATCAAGCCGATAACGAGAGAGGCGATCGGGTCGGCCTGCTGCCAGCCGGTGGCCAGCACGATGGTCGCGGAGACCAGCACCGCCAGCGATCCGAGGGTGTCGGCCAGCACCTCCAGGAACGCCCCGCGCACATTGAGGCTGTCCTTCTGCCCGCGCATCAGCAGCGACAGGGACACGATGTTGGCGACCATGCCGACAGCGGCGAACGCGATCGCCAGCTTGCCGTCGGTCTCCGCGGGATGCAGGAAGCGGTCCACGGCCTCGAAGAGGATGTAGCCGCCGACGCCGAGCAGCAGCAGGCAGTTGGCGAGCGCGGCGAGGATCTCCGCGCGGGCGAAGCCGAAGGTGCGGCGCTCGGTGGCGGGACGGTTGGCGAAGTGGATCGCCAGCAGCGCCATGCCCAGCCCCAGCGCGTCGGTGGCCATGTGCCCCGCGTCGGCGAGCAGCGCCAGCGAGTCCGCGAGGACGCCGCCGACCACCTGGAGCACGAGGACCCCGAGGGTGATGCACAGCGCGGTGCGCAGCCGCGTGCGGTACGCGGCGGCAGCGGTTCCGCCGCCCGCGGGCGGCGGTCCGCCGTGATCGTGTCCGGCACCCATCGCTGTTGCCCCTCCCTCGTCCCGACCGCGTCCGACGAGATCAGTGAACTAGGGCCCGGCGGTATCTGGCAACGCGAAGCCGAATACCGTTGTCATTCCCCTGACCTGCGGTTTCGTCCCCGCAGGTCAGGGGATTCCACAGTCCGTCAGTCCGCTTCCGGGTGCCGCCGGACCCAGCCCTCCCAGGCCGAGGCCACCATGTCGCGCACGTCGTGCCGGGCGCTCCAGCCGAGCTCCTTCGCGGTGAGCTCGGCGGAGGCCACGACCCGCGCCGGGTCGCCCGCGCGGCGCGGCGAGACCTCCGCCGCCGGCTCCCGCTTTCCGCTGATCTCCGCGACGAGGTCCGCCATCTCCCGTACGGAGACGCCGGTCCCGGTGCCGATGTTGAACGTCAGGTCGCCGGACGTGCCCGCGCCGTCGAGCCGCCGCGCGGCGGCCACGTGCGCCTCGGCGAGGTCCTGCACATGGATGTAGTCCCGGACACAGGTGCCGTCCGGTGTCGAATAGTCGTCACCGAAGATCCGCGGCGGTACGCCACGGGTCAGCGCGTCGAAGAACATCGGGATGATGTTGAACACCCCGGTGTCGGACAGCTCCGGCTCGGCCGCGCCCGCCACGTTGAAGTAGCGCAGACAGGACGTGCTCAGCCCGTGCGCCCGCCCCGCTGCCCTGACCAGCCACTCGCCGGCGAGCTTCGTCTCGCCGTACGGGTTCATCGGCACACAGGGGGTGTCCTCCGTGACGAGGTCCACATCCGGCATGCCGTAGACGGCGGCGGACGACGAGAAGACGAACCGCCGTACGCCCGCGGCCACGACCGCCCCCAGCAGCACGGTCAGACCGTGCACGTTCTCCTCGTAGTACCGCAGCGGCTGTTCGACGGATTCGCCGACCTGCTTCTTCGCCGCGAGATGGATCACTCCGTCGATCTCGTGCGCGGCGAACGTACGGTCCAGCAGCTCGCGGTCCCCCACCGAGCCGCGGACCAGCGTGACATCTCCCTCATGCGCCCCCAATCCCCTCAGCCGCTCCAGCCGTTCCGGTACGCCGCTGGAGAAGTCGTCCAGCACGACGGCCCGTTCACCGGCCTCGACCATCGCCCGCGTCACATGCGCGCCGATGTAACCCGCCCCACCTGTGATCAACCACGTCATATCGGCACCCTATCCGGCGCCGCGCACGGCACCGGCGGATTGCAGGTTTGTGCGCCATGGCCATGATCGACCATGCTGTGCTCCGGCCGAGCAACACTGATCCGGTGAACGCGTAGTGAAAGCTCGCTCCGTCGATCGGATAGCCTCAGCCGACGCACCCCCACCCGACCGGGTGACGGTGTGTTCTGATCCGCTGCCCGGCCCTTTCCCCAGGCCCGGTTCCGCGGACGCGCGAAGCTTCCAAGGAGTGAGTTCGTTCTGTCGACCGCCATTCTCACCGGTCCGCCGGTCGCCGGGTCGCCACTGGAGGGCGACCTGCGGTCGCTCGGGTTCGACGTGTGTGTGGCGGCGGAGGCCGCCGAGGTGCCGGGTCTGCTCGCAGGAGTACCGGCGCGCGAGCGGGTCGCCCTCGTCGACCCCCGCTTCACCGGCCATGTGCACAGCCTCCGGCTCTCCCTGACCGACCCCCGGTTCCCCGCCGCCGCCGCTCCCGGCGCGGTCACCGCGCAGCCGGAGGCGCGCGCCGCGCTGACCCGCGCCGTGTCCGCCGCCGCCGGCGAGCCCGAGCGGACCGCGGCAGGGCGTACCCCCAGCGGCGCGACCTCCGCGCGGGCCGCCGGCCGCGGCGCGGCCACCGCCGCCACCGAGGACCTCTCCGTCTCGCTCGACGAGCTCGACCGCTCCGACGACCCCGCGACGGCCCCCGCCGCGGCGGCGCGTACGGCAGCCCCGGTGTGCGAGGCCGGTCACGCCGTACTGCCCGACGCGGTCACCGCCGCCCTCGACGCCGCGGGCGTCACCGTGCAGCGGCCCGAACTCGGCGTGCTCGTCGCCGCCGTACCGGCCGACGACGCGGCGCGCGCCGAGGCCGAGGCGGCGACCGCCGCCGTCGACGACGAGTCCGTACGGCTGCGCTCCGCCGTGAAGTCCCGCGACGGGTTCTTCACCACCTTCTGCGTCAGCCCCTACTCCAAGTACGTCGCCCGCTGGTGCGCCCGGCGCGGCCTGACGCCGAATCAGGTCACCACGGCCTCGTTGCTGGTCTCCCTGATCGCCGCGGCCTGCGCCGCGACCGGCACGCGCGGCGGCTTCATCGCGGCCGGCGTGCTGCTCCTCGCCTCCTTCGTGCTGGACGCGGCGGACGGACAGCTGGCCCGCTACGACCTCCAGTACTCCACCCTCGGCGCCTGGCTGGACGCCACCTTCGACCGCGCCAAGGAGTACTCCTTCTACGCGGGCCTCGCCCTCGGCGCCTCCCGCACGGGCGACGACGCGTGGGCGCTGGCCCTCGGCGCGATGGTGCTGCAGTCCGTACGGCACATCGTCGACTTCTCCTTCAACGAGGCGAACCACGACGCCACCGCGGCAGCGAACTCTCAGGAGGGCAGCCCCACGGCGGCGCTCTCCCGGCGGCTGGACCGTGTCGGCTGGACCGTGTGGCTGCGCCGCATGATCGTGCTGCCGATCGGGGAGCGCTGGGCGCTGATCGCCGTGCTCACCGCCTGCACCACGCCGCGCGTCACCTTCACTGTGCTGCTCATCGGCTGCGCCCTGGCCGGCTGCTACACCACGGCGGGCCGGCTGCTGCGCTCGCTGACCCGGCGGGCCCGGCGTACGGACCGGGCGGCCGTCGCGCTCGCCGACCTCGCCGACTCCGGTCCCCTCGCGCAGGGCTTCTCCGGCGCCTTCCACCGTGTCCGGCTGCCGCGCTTCGGCGCGCCCGCCGTGGCGCTGCTGGGCGCCGCGGGGCTGCTCGCCACCGCGTACTGGGCCCCCGTCGGCACCCCCTGGCTGTGTCTGGCCGCGCTCGGCTGGGCCGTGCTGTCCGGGCTGGCCGTCGCGCGCCCCCTCAAGGGCTCGCTGGACTGGCTCGTTCCGCCCCTCTTCCGGGCGGCCGAATACACCGTCATTCTGGTCATCGCCGCCCGTTCCGGGGCAGGTGGCGCGGTTCCCGCCGCGTTCGGGCTGGTGGCGGCGGTCGCCTACCATCACTACGACACGGTGTACCGCATCCGCGGCGGCACCGGAGCGCCTCCGCACCGGCTGGTGCAGGCGATCGGGGGGCACGAAGGACGGACCCTGGTGGTCACTGCCGCCGCTGCCCTGTGGCTCGGCGGCGAGAGCGGCCCCGGGCAGATTTTCACCATCGCGCTGACCGCATTCGCCGTGGTCATCGCGGCCGCGGTGCTCTTCGAGAGCATCCGCTTCTGGGTGTCCTCGCAAGCACCCGCCGTACACGACGAAACAGGAGAACCCCAATGATCGGCCTCGTGCTGGCCGCCGGCGCCGGACGGCGTCTGCGCCCCTACACCGACACCCTTCCCAAGGCCCTGGTGCCGGTGGGCCCCGAGCAGGAGGGCGAGGAGGCCACCACGGTCCTCGACATCGCGCTCAGCAACTTCGCCGAGGTCGGTCTGACCGATGTCGCCGTCGTCGTCGGCTACCGCAAGGAGGCCGTGTACGAGCGGAAGGAGGCGCTGGAGCAGAAGCACGGCGTCAAGCTCACGCTCGTCGACAACGACAAGGCCGAGGAGTGGAACAACGCCTACTCCCTGTGGTGCGCCCGTGAGGTCATCAAGAACGGCGCGCTGCTGGCCAACGGCGACACCGTGCACCCGGTCTCCGTCGAGAAGACTCTGCTCGCCGAGCGCGGCAAGGGCCAGAAGATCATCCTCGCGGTGGACGCCGTGAAGGACCTCGCCGACGAGGAGATGAAGGTCGTCGTCGAGGGTGAGAAGGGCATGACCCGGATCACGAAGAAGATGGACCCGTCCGAGGCCGACGGCGAGTACATCGGCGTCACCCTCATCGAGGCCGAGGCCGCCGAGGAGCTGGCCGACGCCCTGCAGGCCGTCTTCGAGCGGGACCCGCAGGAGTTCTACGAGAACGGCTACCAGGAGCTCGTGAACCGCGGCTTCAAGATCGACACGGCGCCCATCGGCGACGTCTCCTGGGTCGAGATCGACAACCACGACGACCTCGCGAAGGGCCGTGAGATCGCATGCCAGTACTGACCCGCCTCATCCCGTCCCCGGTTGTCGTCGACATCAGCCGCGGCGCCCTGGACGACCTGGCGGGCCTGCTGGCTGATCAGCGGATCTCTTCCAACGGCAAGCTGGCCTTCGCGATCAGCGGCGGCTCCGGTGCCGCGCTGCGCGAGCGGTTCTCCCCGGAGCTGCCCAACGCCGACTGGTACGAGGTCGGCGGCGGCACCATCGACGACGCCATCAAGCTCGCCGACGCCATGAAGTCCGGGCGCTACGACGCGGTCGTGGGCCTCGGCGGCGGAAAGATCATCGACTGTGCGAAGTTCGCCGCGGCGCGCATCGGCCTGCCGCTGGTCGCCGTCGCGACCAACCTCTCGCACGACGGCCTGTGTTCGCCGGTCGCCACCCTGGACAACGACGCGGGCCGCGGCTCGTACGGGGTGCCGAACCCGATAGCGGTCGTCATCGACCTCGATGTGATCCGCGAGGCGCCGGTGCGCTTCGTGCGCTCCGGCATCGGCGACGCGATCTCCAACATCTCCGCGGTCAAGGACTGGGAGCTGGCGCACGAGGTGCGCGGCGAGGACATCGACGGCCTGGCCGCCGCCCTCGCCCGGCAGGCCGGCGAGGCCGTGCTGCGGCACCCGGGAGGCGTCGGCGACGACGCGTTCCTCCAGGTGCTGGCCGAGGGTCTGGTGCTCACCGGCATCTCCATGTCGGTGGCCGGCGACAGCCGTCCGGCCTCCGGCGCCTGCCACGAGATCAACCACGCCTTCGACCTGCTCTTCCCGAAGCGTGCGGCCAGCCACGGCGAACAGTGCGGCATGGCGGCGGCGTTCGCCACGCATCTGCGCGGCGACAGGGAGACCTCGCTCCTGATGGCGCAGGTGCTGCGCCGGCACGGGCTGCCGGTGCTGCCCACCGACATGGGCTTCTCCGTCGAGGAGTTCGTCAAGGTGGTGGAGTACGCGCCGCAGACCCGCCCCGGCCGGTACACGATCCTGGAACACCTCGACCTGTCCGCAGACCAGATCAGGGACGCGTACGCCGACTATGCACAAGCCGTCAGTAGCTGAACTCCGCCCTGTCGTTCACCCCGAGGGCGTGAAGGACAGGCGCAGCGGTGAGCACTGGGCCGGACGTCTCTACATGCGCGAACTCTCGCTGCGTGTCGACCGGCACCTGGTGAACACGCGGGTCACGGCCAACCAGCTGACGTACCTGATGACGGTGGCCGGCGCCCTGGCGGCGCCGGCCCTGCTGGTACCCGGCATCTGGGGCGCCGTGCTCGGCGTGCTGGCGGTGCAGCTGTATCTGCTGCTCGACTGTGTCGACGGCGAAGTCGCCCGCTGGAAGAAGCAGTTCTCGCTGTCCGGGGTCTACCTGGACCGGGTCGCCGCCTACCTGTGCGACGCCGCGGTCCTGCTGGGCTTCGGAATGCGGGCCGCCGACCTGTGGGGCGAGGGGCGCATCGACTGGATGTGGGCCTTCCTCGGAACCCTGGCGGCCCTCGGCGCCGTCCTCATCAAGGCCGAGACCGACCTCGTCGGGGTCGCCCGGCACCAGGGCGGGCTGCCGCCGGTCAAGGAGGCGGCGGCCGTACCGCGTTCGTCGGGTATGGCGCTGGCCCGCAAGGCCGCCGCGGCGCTGCAGTTCCACCGGCTGATCCTCGGCATCGAGGCCTCGCTGCTGATCCTGCTGCTGTCCGTGCTCGACACGGTCCGCGGCGATCTGTTCTTCTCGCGCCTCGGCGTCGCGGTCCTCGCGGGCATCGCGGTCCTGCAGACGCTGCTGCACCTGGTGTCCGTACTCGTCTCGAGCAGGCTCAAGTGAGGGAGGAAGTACGGAAGATGGACGGCGACGACGCCGCGAGGGCGCAGCAGGCGCTCCGCGCGGCACAGGCCGAGAAGGCGGCGATGGCCGCCGGCGCCGGGGGCTCGGGGCCCGGTACGGCCATGAAGCTGGGCGCGGTCATCCTGACCATGGGCAACCGCCCCGAGGAACTCCGTGCGCTGCTCGACTCCGTGGCCAAGCAGGACGGCGACCCGGTCGAGGTCGTCGTGGTGGGTAACGGCGCGCCGTTGCCCGCGTTGCCCGAAGGTGTACGGACGGTCGAACTTGCGGAAAATCTCGGGATCCCCGGCGGCCGCAATGTCGGCATCGAGGCGTTCGGCCCCTCGGGCGCCGAGGTCGACGGGCTGCTCTTCCTCGACGACGACGGGCTGCTGCCGGGCAACGACACGGCGGAGCTGGTCCGGGCGGCCTTCGAGGCGGACCCGGAGCTGGGCATCATCAGCTTCCGCATCGCGGACCCGGACACGGGCGAGACGCAGCGCCGGCACGTGCCGCGGCTGCGGGCCTCCGACCCGCTGCGCTCCTCCCGCGTGACCACCTTCCTGGGCGGCGCCAACGCGGTGCGCACGAAGGTGTTCGCGGAGGTCGGCGGGCTGCCGGAGGACTTCTTCTACGCGCACGAGGAGACCGATCTGGCCTGGCGCGCGCTCAACGCGGGCTGGGCCATCGACTACCGCGCGGACATGGTGCTCAACCACCCGACGACGGCGCCGAGCCGGCACGCGGTCTACCACCGCATGGTGGCCCGCAACCGCGTCTGGCTCGCCCGCCGCAACCTGCCCGCGCCGCTGGTCCCGGTGTACTTGGGTGTGTGGCTTCTGCTCACGCTGGCCCGCCGTCCGTCGCGGCCCGCGCTGCGCGCGTGGCTGGGCGGTTTCAAGGAGGGCTGGACGACACCCTGTGGACCGCGCAGGCCGATGCGGTGGCGTACGGTATGGCGGCTGACCCGGCTCGGTCGGCCTCCGGTCATCTGACAGGCTCGGATCTGAGAGCATCGGTCCAGATCCGACGGCACAACTGACACAGCCCACCTGCGCAGTGTGAGGACGAAAGTTTCCAACGTGAGCGAGACAACGAACGGCGGTGCGGTCGGCGTGGCGCCGCCGCCGTCATCGGACGACCGGCTGGCACCGGCCGAACTCGCGGCCAAGTACGGCCTGTCGGTCAGCGGAGCGCGGCCGACACTGACCGAATACGTACGACAGCTGTGGGACCGTCGCCACTTCATCCTCGCCTTCTCCCGGGCGAAGCTGACGGCGCAGTACAGCCAGGCCAAGCTGGGCCAGCTCTGGCAGGTCGCCACCCCGCTGTTGAACGCGGCGGTCTACTACTTCATCTTCGGCCTGCTCCTCGGGGGCCGGGCCGGTGTCCCGGGCGGCAAGGAAAACTATGTGCCGTTCCTGGTCACGGGCGTCTTCATCTTCACCTTCACCCAGACCTCGGTGCTGAACGGTGTGCGCGCCATCTCCGGGAACCAGGGCCTCGTGCGGGCCCTGCACTTCCCCCGGGCCTCGCTGCCCATCTCCATCTGCCTGCAGCAGCTCCAGCAGCTGCTGTACTCGATGATCGTCCTGGTCGTCATCCTCCTCTGCTTCGGCCATTTCCCCATGTGGTCCTGGCTGTTGATGGTCCCGGCGCTGGCCATGCAGTTCCTGTTCAACACGGGGCTGGCACTGATCATGGCCAGGATGGGGAGCAAGACTCCCGACCTGGCGCAGCTGATGCCCTTCGTCACGCGTACGTGGATGTACGCGTCCGGCGTGATGTTCCCGCTGCACTACATGCTGACGGTGCGGGCCCACGCCCCGGACTGGCTGACCGACCTCGTGCAGGCCAACCCGACCGCCGTGTACATGGACCTGATGCGCTTCGCCTTCATCCACGGATACCAGCGGGGCGACCTCCCGCCGCACGTGTGGACGCTGGCGGTCGGCTGGGCGCTGATCTTCGGCATCGGCGGATTTGTTTTCTTCTGGAAGGCGGAGGAGCGTTATGGCCGTGGCTGAGGACACGAAGAAGGCCGAGGACGCGCCGCGGCCGGCTGCCGGGGAGACGCCGGCCGGTCCGTGGGTGCCGACCGTCATCGCGGAGGACCTGCACATCGTCTACCGCGTGTACGGCGGGGCGAAGGGCAAGGGCAGCGCGACCGCCGCGCTCAACCGCATTGTGAAGCGGAAGCCGGGCGGCGGTGTGCGCGAGGTGCACGCGGTCAAGGGCGTCAGCTTCACGGCGTACAAGGGCCAGGCCATCGGCCTGATCGGCACCAACGGCTCCGGCAAGTCGACGCTGCTGCGCGCCATCGCGGGGCTGCTGCCGCCGGAGTCGGGGCTCGTCTACACCAACGGGCAGCCCTCGCTGCTGGGTGTCAACGCGGCGCTGATGAACGACCTGACGGGCGAGCGGAACGTGGTGCTCGGCGGTCTCGCGATGGGCATGTCCCGCGAGGAGATCAACGAGCGCGCCGCCGACATCATCCAGTTCTCCGGGATCAACGAGAAGGGCGACTTCAGCACCCTGCCCATGCGGACGTACTCGTCCGGCATGGCGGCGCGGCTGCGCTTCTCGATCGCGGCGGCCAAGGACCACGACGTGCTGATGATCGACGAGGCGCTGGCCACCGGCGACAAGAAGTTCCAGAAGCGTTCCGAGGCGCGCATCCGGGAGCTCCGCAAGGAGGCCGGCACCGTCTTCCTCGTCAGCCACAACAACAAGTCCATCCGTGACACGTGCGAGCGGGTGCTGTGGCTGGAGAAGGGCGAGCTGGTGCAGGACGGCCCGACGGAGGAAGTCCTCAAGGAGTACGAGAAGTTCACGGGCAAGTAGCCCGCGCCTGACGTACGACGGCTGCCCCGGCGCTCAGCGCCGGGGCAGCCGTTCTGCGTACGGGAGTTCAGACTCCGGCAGGCGGGTTCACACCCCGGCGGAGGTGCGTTCCTCCGGCGTCTTCTCGGCCAGACCCACCGTGCTGTGCAGCCGCCGCAGCGCCTTCGGCGCGTACCAGGCGCGCCGGCCCAGCAGCCGCATGGCCGCGGGGACCAGGACGCCGCGTACGGCGACCGCGTCGATGAGGATGGCGAGGCCGCTGCCGAGGCCGAACATCTGCAGGAAGCTGACGCCGCTGGTGCCGAAGGCGAAGAAGCTCACCGCGAGCAGCCCGGCCGCCATGGTGACGATCCGTCCGGTGTGCGAGAGGCCCTGGACGACGGCGGTGCGGTGGTCCGCCCCGGCGTCGTGGAGCTCCTTCATCCGGCTGGTGACGAACACCTCGTAGTCCATGGACAGTCCGAAGGCGATGCAGAACATCAGCACCGTCATCGAGGTGTCCATCGGCATCGGCGTGAAGCCCAGCAGCGAGGCCAGATGGCCGTCCTGGAAGATCCACACCATGATGCCGATCGACGCGGACAGGCTGACCGCGTTCAGTACGAGTGCGCGCAGCGGCTGGGTGACGCTGCCGGTGAAGAGGAACAGCAGGATGAACGTGGTCACCGCGACCATGCCGATGGCGAGCGGCAGCCGGTCCCCGATGGACTGCTTGGAGTCGACGAGCCGGGCGTCCGTACCGCCGACGAGCACGTCGGTGCCCCCGGGCGGCGGCAGCGCGCGGACCGTGCGCACCAGCTCCTGCGCCGTCTCCGACTTGGGCGCGGCGGACGCGGTGACGGTGAGCCGCTGCGCGTCGCCGTTGCCGAGCGCGGTGTTCGCCGGTCCGGCCGGTGTGCGCTGTCCGTCGGTGTACGTGCCGGTCGTGGCCTGTACGCGGGTCACGCCGTCGAGCCGGGAGAGCCGGTCCGCGTACGGGCCGACCGCGGCGGGGCCCGCCGGTCCCGTCGTGACCAGCTGGAGCGCGTCCGTGTCGCTGCCGCTGAAGCCGTCCCGCAGCGCGGTCGCGACCTGGCGGCTCTCCCGCTCCTCGGGCAGTACCCGCTCGTCGGGTGTGCCGAAGGTGACGCCGAGCAGCGGGCTCGCGGCGAGCAGCAGCAGGGCGAGCACCGGCAGCGCGGTCAGCGCCGGGCGGCGCATGACGATGCTCGCGAGACGGCCCCACAGCGGTGCGTCGGCGCGGCGTACGGCCTTGGCCCACGGGAGTTTGCCCGCGTTGACGCGGTGGCCGAGCAGCGCCAGCAGCGCGGGGACCACGAGGAGCGCGGACAGGGCGGCGATGGCGACGACGCCGATGCCTGCGTAGGCGAACGAGCGCAGGAAGTAGAGCGGGAAGACCAGCAGTGCGGCGAGCGCGGCGATCACGGTGGCGGCGGAGAAGGCGATGGTGCGGCCGGCGGTGCGCACGGTGGTGCGCAGCGCGTCGGGGACTTCGTCGCCCTCGGCGAGGCGCTCGCGGAACCTGCTGACCAGCAGCAGCCCGTAGTCGATGCCGAGTCCGAGGCCGAGTGCGGTGGTGAGGTTGATGGCGAAGACGGACACGTCGGTGACGCTGCCGAGCACATAGAGCTCGGCGAAGGTGCCGAGGATGGCGATCAGTCCGATGGCCAGGGGCAGCAGCGCGGCGACGAGGCTGCCGAAGGCGAGGACGAGCAGCACGAGGGTGACCGGGACGGCGATCATCTCGGCGACGGCGAGGTCCTCTGTGACCTGCTCGGTCACGTCCATGTCGAGTGCCGCGGGGCCGCCGGCCCGTACGGTGACCGCGCCGCGGTCGCCGCCCTGTTCGTCGCTGATCTCCTCGGCGACGGCGGGAGTGTCGCCGTTGACGTGCGCGACGATCAGGGCCTGGGTGCCGTCCCGCGAGGTGAGGGCCGAACTGCCGGTGTCCCAGTAGGAAGTGACGTGCTCCAGCCGGGAGTCCTTCCTCAGCTCCGCCGTGAGGTCCCGGCCCGCCCGGTCGACGGCGGGGGAGCCCAGGTCGCGGCCGCCGTCGGCGGCGACCAGCAGGACGAGGTCGCTCTCGCCGCCGAACTCGCGGTCGATGAGGGCCTCGGCGCGGGTCGAGGGCGCGGAGGGGTCCTCGAAGCCGCCGCCCTGGAGCTTGTCGAAGGCGCCGAAGCCGACGGCCGCCATGGCGAACACGGCGGCGAGGGTGAGGAGAAGCAGGGTGCGGGCCCGGTGCAGGGCCAGTTCAGCGATACGCGTGAGCACGTCGTCCCCCCTGGAAGAGTGCGTGGACGCGATCCAATGTGAACAGCGTCAACTTGGACTGTTCCAGGGGATGTTAATCCTGTCAACATCGGGCAGGATGAAGGTATGGCGACGAGTAAGGGAGCGGGCGTGGACGCGGGTGACGGCGCGGGGCGGCGCACCAAGGAGGGCTATCACCACGGCGATCTGCGCAACGCGCTGGTCGAGGCCGCCGTCGTGCTGGCCCGCGAGGGCGGCCCCGAGGCGGTCGTGCTCCGCGCCGCGGCGCGCCGGGTGGGAGTGTCGCCCACGGCCGCCTACCGGCACTTCGCCGGGCAGGCCGACCTGCTGGGCGCCGTGAAGGAGTGCGGGCAGCAGTGGCTGGTGCGCTCCATGGAGGCGGCCGACGCCGCGTCAGAAGCCGCGCGGCGTACGGGGGGCCGGGCCGGCCGCTCCCGCGGGAACCGCGGCGCGCGCGAGGCGGCGGCCGAGCGGCTGCGCGCCATCGGGCGGGGCTACGTCGCCTTCGCCCGCGCGGAGCCGGGGCTCTTCCGCGTCGCCTTCTGCCGTACGCCGCTGGCCGAGGGGTCCGAGCTCGGCGGGGACGGGGCACTCCCCGGGGGCGCCGAATGGGCGGACAACTCCTTCGTGTTGCTGATCGAGGCGCTGGACGCGCTCGTCGAATCCGGCGCCATGCCGCCCGCGCGCCGGCCCGGCGCGGAGGTCACCGCCTGGGCCGCGGTGCACGGAATGTCGGTGCTCCTTCTCGACGGCCCGCTCTCCGCTTTCGCCGGTGATCAGATCGACGTGATGGTGGAACACGCCCTGTCCGTGACCATTGCCGGGCTTACCGCACCTTGACCAGATTTCAACTCTCCCTGCCCGTACGGCGTCATGGCCTACGGCGTAGGCTGTGCGCGTACTGGACGGGGAGATGTCAGCGGATGCGGCCCGTGTGCTGCCTTGTCGCTGGGGGGAACCGTAAGCCTACTTCGTGCGGCGTGTCCGAAATAGGCTGTTATGGGGTGACAGTGTAGAAACGGAGTTGTGACGGCAATGGCTACTGGCAGCACGTGGTGACCGCGGAGGCGGATGCGGACGCGCGCGCACTTCTTGCCAAGGCCGCGCGGGAGAACTTCCCTGTCGCACCGCGCTTCCTGCCCCGGGCCTGGCGCGACGACCTGATGGCGGTCTACGGCTACGCGCGCCTTGTCGACGACATCGGCGACGGCGACCTGCCTCCCGGCGGGCGCGACGCCGCACTGCTCGGCGTCCCACCGGAGCGGGCCGGCGACCGGCTCGCCGTCCTCGACGCCTTCGAGACGGAGCTGCGCCGTACGTTCGACGCCGCGGAACACGGCGCACGTCCGCCCGAACACCCGCTGCTCACCGCGCTGGTGCCCACCGTGCGCCGGGCCGCCCTCACTCCCGAACCGTTCCTCGGGCTCATCGAGGCCAACCGGCAGGACCAGAAGGTCCGCCGCTACGCCGGCCGCGACGACCTGTTCGCCTACTGCGAGCTGTCCGCCAACCCGGTCGGGCGTCTGGTTCTGGCCATCACCGGCACCACCACACCGGAACGCGTGCGCCACTCCGACGCCGTCTGTACCGGACTGCAGATCGTCGAGCACCTCCAGGACGTGGCCGAGGACCTCGTCCGGGACCGCATCTACCTGCCGGCCGAGGACATGGAGAGATTCCGGGTGTCCGAGGCCGATCTCGCGGCACCGTACGCCGGTGCCTCGCTGCGCGCGCTCGTCGCGTACGAGGCGGACCAGGCGCTGCGGCTGCTGCACCACGGAACTCCGCTGGCGCACAGCGTCGGCGGACGACTCCGGCTGCTGCTCGCCGGGTTCACCGGCGGCGGCCGCGCCGCCGTGCGCGCCCTGCGGGACGCCGGATTCGACGTACTGACCGGAACTCCCCGGCCCACCAAGCGCGCCCTGGTGCGCGAGGTGGTCGCGACCCTGCGCAGAGAGGGGTGACTGAGAAGTGGACAGACCCCGGCCGGCGGCGCAGCTGCCTCCCTCGGTGACAGCCGCGTACAGCTACTGCGAGACCGTCACCGGTCAGCAGGCCCGCAATTTCGCCTACGGCATCCGGCTCCTGCCCACCGCCAAGCGGCAGGCCATGTCGGCGCTGTACGCCTTCTCCCGCCGCGTCGACGACATCGGTGACGGCGCGCTGGAGCAGGCCGCCAAGGAGGCGCGCCTGGAGGAGACGCGCGCGCTCCTCGTCCGCATCCGCGCCGGCGATGTCACCGAGGGCGACACCGACCCGGTCGCTGTCGCCCTCAGTCATGCGGCGGGGCACTTCCCGATCCCGCTCGGCGGGCTCGACGAACTCATCGACGGCGTGCTGCTCGACGTGCACGGCGCCACGTACGCGACCTGGGAGGACCTGCAGGACTACTGCCGGTGTGTGGCCGGCGCGATCGGCCGCCTCTCGCTCGGTGTATTCGGTACGCTACCGGGCGTGCGCGATGCTTCGCGCGCCCCTGAATACGCCGATACATTGGGACTCGCCCTCCAACTCACCAATATTCTCCGGGATGTTCGGGAAGACGCCGACAACGGACGTACGTATCTGCCGACGGAGGACCTTGAGAAATTCGGCTGTGCCACCGGGTTCGCCGGTGGCGTGCCGCAGGCCGGAGCGGACTTCACCGGCCTGGTGCAATTCGAAGTACGGCGCGCCCGCGCCCTGTTCGCCGAGGGATTCCAGCTGCTGCCCATGCTCGACCGCCGATCCGGCGCCTGCGTCGCCGCGATGGCGGGCATCTACCACCGGCTGCTCAGCAGGATCGCCGCCGACCCGTACGCGGTGCTGCGGCAGCGCGTCAGCCTCCCCGCCCGCGAGAAGGCGTACGTCGCGGCGCGCGGCCTCTCAGGCCTGGACGCGCGGCAGGCGGCCCGCCGGAGCGTGGTGCCGTGACCTTGTCTGAGGCTCAACCCGGGGGGCGCACGGGCGCGTTGGTCATCGGCGGAGGACTCGCCGGCACCACGGCGGCCCTGCGGCTCGCCGACGCCGGTGTGTCCGTCACCCTCGCCGAGACCCGGCCGCGGCTCGGCGGCCTCGCCTTCTCCTTCCGGCGCAACTCCCCGGCGGGCGACCTGACCATCGACAACGGCCAGCATGTGCACCTGCGGTGCTGCACCGCGTACGAATGGTTCCTCGACCGGGTCGGCGGCGCCGGACTCGCCCCGCTCCAGCGGAGGCTGGACGTACCGGTCCTCGACGTGGCCCCGGACCGGCCGCGGCTGGGCAGGCTGCGGCGCACCGCGCTGCCCGTCCCGCTGCACCTGCTCGGCAGCCTCGCCACCTATCCGCACCTGTCGCTGTCCGAACGCGTCGCCGTGGGGCGTGCCGCGCTCGCGCTGCAGAACATCGACCCGGCCGACCCCGCGCTCGACGGCATCGACTTCGCCACCTGGCTGCACCGCAACGGACAGTCCGACCGCGCCATCGAGGCCCTGTGGGACCTCGTCGGCACCGCGACGCTCAACGCGCGCGCCCCGCACGCCTCCATGGGGCTCGCCGCCATGGTGTTCAAGACGGGGCTGCTGTCCGACCCCGGCGCCGCCGACATCGGCGTCTCCAGCGTGCCGCTCGGCGAGCTGCACGACACGCTCGCCCGCACAGCCCTCGACAAGGCCGGCGTACGCACCCTGCTGCGCACCCGCGCACGCTCCATCTCCCCGCTGCCGGGCGGCGGTTGGCAGGTCTCCCTGGAGAACGGGACGGGACCCGCCGAGCAGTTGGAGACGGACGCCGTCGTGCTCGCCGTCCCGCAGACGGAGGCCCACGGCCTGCTGCCCGACGGCGCGCTGGAGCACCCGGACCGGCTGCTGGACATCGGCACCGCACCGATCCTCAACATCCACGTGGTCTACGACCGCAAGGTGCTGCGCCGGCCCTTCTTCGCCGCGCTCGGCAGCCCCGTCCAGTGGGTGTTCGACCGTACGGAGCCCTCCGGGCTCACCGACGGGCAGTATCTCGCGCTGTCCCAGTCCGCGGCGGGCGAGGAGATCGACCAGCCGGTCGCCGCGCTCCGCGAGCGCTATCTTCCGGAACTGGCACGGCTGTTGCCCGCCGCACGCGACGCCGTCGTCCGCGATTTCTTCGTCACCCGCGAGCGCACCGCGACCTTCGACCCGGCGCCCGGCGTCGGACGGCTGCGCCCCGGCGCCCGTACCGGGGTGCCCGGTGTCTTCCTCGCGGGAGCTTGGACCGATACTGGCTGGCCGGCAACCATGGAAAGCGCTGTTCGCAGTGGGGCGTCCGCCGCAAGGGAGGCCCTCGTCGCCGTGGGCCGCCCGTACGACGACGACCCGGTGCCCGGCACGGAAGGAAGGGCGATGGCATGACCATCGACAGCCCGCTAGAGGCAGCCAGCACAGAACGCAGAGGAGACCCTGTGATCCCGGCGAACCAGCGCACCGTCGACACCGCGAGCGTACGGACGCTGCTGGACCGCGGCCGTACGCTCGCCATGCCGGTGCTGCGGTCCGCAGTCGACCGGCTGGCGCCCCCGATGGACACCGTCGCCGCGTACCACTTCGGCTGGATCGACGAGCACGGCAGGCCCTCCGAGGGCGACGGCGGCAAGGCCGTCCGCCCGGCGCTCGCCCTGCTCTCCGCCGAAGCCGCCGGCGCGGCGCCGGAGACCGGCATCCCCGGTGCCGTCGCCGTCGAGCTGGTGCACAACTTCTCGCTGCTGCACGACGACTTGATGGACGGTGACGAACAACGCAGGCACCGGGACACCGTCTGGAAGGTGCACGGCCCCGCGCAGGCCATCCTCGTCGGCGACGCGCTCTTCGCCCTCGCCAACGAACTCCTCCTGGAGCTCGGCACCGTGGAGGCCGGCCGCGCCACCCGCAGGCTGACCACCGCGACCCGCCGGCTCATCGACGGGCAGGCGCAGGACATCTCCTACGAGCACCGCGAACGCGTCACCGTCAGCGAGTGCCTGGAGATGGAGGGCAACAAGACGGGCGCGCTGCTCGCCTGCGCCGTGTCCATCGGTGCCGTCCTCGGCGGTGCCGACGACCGTACGGCCGACGCGCTCGAGTCGTACGGCTACCACCTCGGCCTCGCCTTCCAGGCGGTCGACGATCTGCTCGGCATCTGGGGCGACCCGGAGGCCACCGGCAAGATGGCGTGGAGCGACCTGCGGCAGCGCAAGAAGTCCCTGCCGGTCGTCGCCGCGCTCGACGGACAGGGGCCCGCCGCGCAGAAGCTGGCCGAGCTGATGACCACCGACGCGAAGAAGACCCAGGCCGAGTTCGAGGACTTCGACGAGGCGGAGTTCGCCACCCGCGCCGCGCTCATCGAGGAGGCCGGCGGCCGCGAGTGGACCTCGCAGGAGGCGGAACGGCAGCACACCACCGCCATCGCCGCGCTGGACACCGTCGACATGCCGGGCCGGGTGCGGGACCAACTCGTCGCGCTGGCCGACTTCGTCGTGGTGCGGCAGAACTGACGCCGTAGGGCAACACGCCGTAACGCTGTACGGCAGGGGGCTGGCCGGACCGCCCGCATGGGGGCAGACTCGCTGAATCCAGACACTTCGAGTACGTCGGACACGTCGGAAAGGGGAAGAGATGACAGCCACGACCGACGGGGGCGCCGGAGCGGCCGCCTCCGGTGCTCTCCTCGGCACCCCTGAGGGCCTGACCACCCTCGCGGAGCGGACCACGGACCGCGCCGTCGAGAACCTGCTCGCCCGGCAGGACGGTCAGGGCTGGTGGAAAGGCGACCTGGAGACCAACGTCACCATGGACGCCGAGGACTTGCTGCTGCGCGAGTTCCTCGGCATCCGCGACGAGGAGACCACGCAGGCGGCCGCCCGGTTCGTACGGTCACAGCAGCGCGAGGACGGCACCTGGGCCACCTTCTTCGGGGGCCCGGGCGATCTGTCCACCACCATCGAGGCGTACGTCGCGCTGCGGCTCGCCGGGGACGCGCCCGACGCGCCGCACATGGCCCGCGCCGCCGCGTTCGTCCGCGAGCGCGGCGGTGTCGCGTCCAGCCGGGTCTTCACTCGTATCTGGCTCGCCCTGTTCGGCTGGTGGAAGTGGGACGATCTGCCCGAACTGCCGCCGGAGATCATCTACTTCCCGAAGTGGTTCCCGCTCAACATCTACGACTTCGGGTGCTGGGCGCGGCAGACGATCGTGCCGCTCACCGTGGTCTCCGCGCTGCGGCCCGTACATCCCGCGCCGTTCCTCCTCGACGAACTGCACCGCGACCCGGTGCGGCCCAACCCGCCGCAGCGGTTCGCCCCGGTCAACAGCTGGGACGGCGTCTTCCAGCGGCTCGACCGGATGCTGCACAAGTACCGCAAGGTCGCCGTCCGTTCGCTGCGCAGGTCCGCGCTCAAGGACGCGGCGCGCTGGATCATCGAACGGCAGGAGAACGACGGCTGCTGGGGCGGCATCCAGCCGCCCGCCGTCTACTCGCTGATCGCGCTGCGGCTGCTCGGCTACGACCTCGACCACCCCGTCATGCGGGCCGGGCTGGAGTCCCTCGACCGGTACACCGTGTGGGACGAGAAGCACGAGAGCCGCATGATCGAGGCCTGCCAGTCCCCGGTGTGGGACACCTGCCTCGCCGTCATCGGACTCGCCGACGCCGGCGTGCCGCGCGACCATCCGGCACTGGTGAAGGCCGCCGAATGGATGCTCGGCGAACAGATCGACCGCCCCGGCGACTGGTCCGTGCGCAGGCCGGAACTGCCGCCCGGCGGCTGGGCGTTCGAGTTCCACAACGACAACTACCCCGACATCGACGACACCGCCGAGGTCGCCCTCGCGCTGCGCCGCGTACAGCACCCCGACACCGGCCGGGTGGACGAGGCCGTCGCGCGCGCGGCCCGCTGGACGCTGGGCATGCAGTCCGAGGGCGGCCCCTGGGGCGCCTTCGACGTCGACAACACCAGCCCGTTCCCCAACCGGCTGCCGTTCTGCGACTTCGGCGAGGTCATCGACCCGCCGTCGGCGGACGTCACCGGGCACGTCGTCGAGATGCTCGCAGCCGAGGGCATGCAGAACGACCCGCGCACCCGCGAGGCCGTCGCCTGGCTGCTGGCCGAACAGGAGAGCAACGGCTCCTGGTTCGGCCGCTGGGGCGTCAACTACCTGTACGGCACCGGGTCCGTGGTGCCCGCGCTGGTCGCCGCGGGACTGCCCGTCTCCCATCCGGCACTGCGGCGCGCGGTCGACTGGCTGGCGAACGTGCAGAACGAGGACGGCGGCTGGGGCGAGGACCTGCGCTCCTACATCGACTCCGAATGGGCGGCGAACGGCTCGTCCACCGCCTCGCAGACCGCGTGGGCGCTGCTCGCGCTGCTCGCGGCGGGGGAGCGGGACTCCGAAGCGGTGTCCCGCGGCATCGAGTGGCTCGCCGGGACCCAGCAGGAGGACGGCTCCTGGGACGAGCCCTGGTTCACCGGGACCGGCTTCCCCTGGGACTTCTCCATCAACTACCACCTGTACCGGATGGTCTTCCCCGTCACCGCGCTGGGCCGTTATCTCCACGGCGACGGGCTGCCCCGCAAGGGCGCCTGATGCGCCGTCACGGGGGGCCGGCCGGCGCCGGAAGAAAGCGGTCACGGGGGCGGGTGCCGTACCCGGGGCCGCCCGCGCGGGGTGAACTCCGGTGAGCGGCCCGTCCGCCGCCGGGGCACCGCTGCTCCTCGCCTGCGCGCTGGGCATCGAGCGGTTCGCGCTGCGCGGGGCCCCGGCACGGCGGGCGGGCCGCTCCGCACCGGGACCTGTCACGGTGCTGCGGACGGGCATGGGCCCGGACGCGGCGCGCGACGCGGTCTCACGCGCCTTGTGTACGGAGCCGGAGCCGGGGCGGACCTCCGTCCTGGCCACCGGCTTCTGCGCGGGGCTCGTCCCCGGCATGCGCCCCGGTGACCTCGTCGTCGCGGAGGCCACCCTCGGCGACGACGGGGGAGAGGCGGCCGCGGATGTCCGTACGGAGTGCGCCGGTACCGGCGTGCTCATGCGGGCGCTCGCCGGGCACAAGAGTGCCCGCACCGTGCACACCGGCCTGCTCGCGGGGTCGGGACACATTGTCCGGGACGCCGAACGCGCCTCCCTGCGGGAGACGACCGGCGCCCTCGCGGTCGACATGGAGTCGGCCGCCGTCCTGGAGACCGCAACGTGTACCGCCGTCGGCCGCCCGGTTGCGGCCGTACGGGTGGTGGTGGACGCTCCAGGGCACGAACTGATCCGGTTTGGCACCTTTCGCGGTGGAATATCAGCATTCAACGTGCTTCGTAGTGCTGTACCGGCATTCATCAATTGGCAGCACGCAATTCTGCTCCCACGGAGGTAGAACTCGACATGGCCATGCCTCTGCGCCAGACGATCCGCATCGGCAGTTACCTGTTCCAGCAGAAGCTCAAGCGCCGCGAGAAGTTCCCGCTCATCGTGGAGTTGGAGCCGCTGTACGCCTGCAACCTCTCGTGTGAGGGCTGCGGCAAGATCCAGCATCCCGCGGGGGTGCTCAAGCAGCGGATGCCGGTCGCACAAGCGGTCGGCGCCGTCCTCGAGTCCGGCGCGCCGATGGTCTCCATCGCCGGCGGCGAACCGCTGATGCACCCGAAGATCGGCGAGATCGTGCGGCAGCTCGTCGCCAGGAAGAAGTACGTCTTCCTGTGCACCAACGCGATGCTGATGCGCAAGAAGATGGACGAGTTCACGCCGTCGCCCTACTTCGCCTTCGCCGTGCACATCGACGGACTGCGCGAGCGGCACGACGAGTCCGTCGCCAAGGAAGGCGTCTTCGACGAGGCGGTGGAGGCGATGAAGGAGGCCAAGCGGCGCGGCTTCCGCGTCACCACCAACTCCACCTTCTTCAACACCGACACCCCGCAGACCGTCATCGACGTCCTCAACTACCTCAATGACGAGCTGAAGGTGGACGAGATGATGATCTCGCCCGCCTACGCCTACGAGAAGGCGCCCGACCAGGAGCACTTCCTCGGCGTCGAGCAGACCAGGGAGCTGTTCAAGAAGTCCTTCGCGGGCGGCAACCGCGCCCGCTGGCGCCTCAACCACAGCCCGCTCTTCCTCGACTTCCTCGAGGGCAAGGCGGACTTCGCGTGCACGGCCTGGGCCATCCCCAACTACTCGCTCTTCGGCTGGCAGCGGCCCTGCTACCTGATGAGCGACGGCTACGTGGCCACGTACAAGGAACTGATCGAGGACACCGACTGGAGCAAGTACGGGCGCGGCAAGGACCCCCGGTGCGCCAACTGCATGGCGCACTGCGGCTACGAGCCGACCGCTGTCCTGGCGACCATGGGTTCCCTCAAGGAGTCCCTGCGGGCCGCCCGGGAGACCGTCATCAGCGGCGGCAAGTGACCACGACGGCGTAGGCGGCTGTCCGGAGAGGGCAGCTGTCCGGAGAGAGCTGCTGTTCGGGAAACGAGCGGGCGAGGCCGAGCCGAGAAGAGGGGGACGCTCATGTCCTTGCTGGAGAAGATCAACGGGCCGCGCGATCTCGACGCGCTGACCCCCGGCGAACTGGCGGAACTGGCCGCGGAGATCCGCGAGTTCCTCGTGCACGCGGTGTCCCGTACCGGGGGTCATCTCGGGCCCAACCTGGGTGTGGTCGAACTGACCCTCGCACTGCACCGGGTGTTCGACTCGCCCGCCGACCGCATCCTGTGGGACACGGGGCACCAGAGCTACGTGCACAAACTGCTCACGGGGCGGCAGGACTTCTCCAAGCTCAAGGGCAAGGGGGGCCTGTCCGGCTATCCGTCGCGGGACGAGTCCGAGCACGACGTGATCGAGAACAGTCACGCCTCGACCGTGCTCGGCTGGGCCGACGGTCTCGCCAAGGCCGGCGCGCTGCGCGGCAGCCGCCGGCACGTCGTCGCGGTCACCGGCGACGGGGCGCTGACCGGCGGCATGGCCTGGGAGGCGCTGAACAACATCACGGCGGCCAAGGACCGGCCGCTGGTCATCGTCGTCAACGACAACGGGCGCTCGTACGCGCCCACCATCGGCGGTCTCGCCGACCATCTGGCCACGCTGCGCACCACCGACGCCTACGAGCGCACCCTGTCGTGGGGCAAACGGCTGCTGCAGCGCACCCCGGTGGTCGGCCCGCCGCTCTACGAGGCGCTGCACGGCGCCAAGAAGGGACTCAAGGACGCGGTCGCGCCGCAGCGCGGCATGTTCGAGGACCTCGGCCTGAAGTACATCGGCCCTGTCGACGGGCACGATGTCGCAGCCGTCGAGTCGGCGCTGTGCCGCGCCAAACGGTTCCGCGGTCCTGTCCTGGTGCACTGCCGCACCGAGAAGGGCCGCGGATACGGGCCCGCGCTCGCGGACGACACCGACCGGTTCCACACGGTGGGCCGGATGGACCCGGCCACCTGCGAACCGGTGGGCGGTTCTCACGGGCCGTCCTGGACCTCGGTGTTCGGCGGCGAGATGGTGCGGCTCGGCGCGGAGCGGGACGACATCGTCGCCGTCACGGCGGCCATGCTCGACCCGGTCGGACTGACGCGCTTCGCGGAGTCCTTCCCGGACCGCGTGTACGACGTCGGCATCTCCGAACAGCACGCGGCCGTCAGCGCCGCCGGCATGGCGGCCGGAGGGCTGCACCCGGTCGTCGCCGTGTACGCCACGTTCCTCGGCCGGGCCTTCGACCAGGTGCTGATGGATGTCGCGCTGCACCGCTGCGGCGTCACGTTCGTCCTCGACCGGGCCGGCATCACCGGACCCGACGGGCCCTCCCACCACGGCATGTGGGACCTGTCCATGCTCCAGGTCGTCCCCGGACTGCGCATCGCGGCCCCGCGCGACGCCGACCGGCTCCGGCAGCAACTGCGCGAAGCCGTCACCGTCGACGACGCGCCGACAGTGGTGCGCTTCCCCAAGGAGACCGTCGGACAGGAGATTCCGGCACTGCGGCGCATCGGCGGCATGGATGTGCTGTACGAGGACGTCGACCGCGACGTCCTGATCGTCGCCGTCGGTGCCATGACACAGGTCTGCATGGAGGCCGCAGCCCTGCTCGCGGGACGCGGAATCGGCGCGACAGTCGTCGATCCGTGCTGGGTGAAGCCCGTCGACGAACAACTGCCGCCGCTCGCCTCCGGCTTCGGCGCCGTCGCGGTGGTGGAGGACAACTGCCGTACGGGCGGCGTCGGTTCGGCCGTCGACCAGGCGCTGCGCGACGCCGGGGTGCACATGCCGCTGTGCTCGCTCGGCATCCCCGCGGCCTTCCAGCCGCACGCCAAACGGAGCGAACTGCTCGCCGACCTCGGCCTCACCCCGGCGGAGGTCGCGGGGCGCGTCGCGGCGACCCTCCTGCGTACGCGGCCCGCCGAACGCACCATCGGACGTACGCGGACCGTCGACCGTACGCGGGCCGTCGAGGCCAGTGAGGAGAGCACCGCGTGACCGACTTCGATCTGGCGAAACTGCTCACCGAACGGGGCGGCGAGCGGTACGACCTGCACACGCGCCATCTCAATCACCAACTGCCGCGCATGCTGCACACCATCGGCTTCGACAAGGTCTACGAGCGCGCCGAGGGCGCCTACTTCTACGACACCGAGGGCAACGACTATCTCGACATGCTCGCCGGTTTCGGCGTCATGGGACTCGGGCGCCACCATCCCGTCGTACGGCGCGCCCTGCACGACGTGCTCGACGCCCAACTGGCCGACCTGACGCGGTTCGACTGTCCGCCGCTGCCCGGGCTCCTCGCCGAGAAGCTGCTCTCCCACACGCCGGAACTGGACCGGGTCTTCTTCGGCAACAGCGGCACGGAGGCCGTGGAGACCGCGCTCAAGTTCGCCCGCCGGGCCACAGGACGGTCGCGCGTACTGCACTGCGACCACTCCTTCCACGGTCTGACCACCGGCTCGCTGTCGGTCAACGGGGAGGACGGTTTCCGTAAGGGATTCGGGCCGCTGCTGCCCGACACTCCCGTACCGCTGGGCGATCTGGACGCGCTGCGGCGGGAGTTGCGGAGCGGCGACGTGGCGGCGCTGATCGTGGAACCCGTCCAGGGGAAGGGTGTGCACGCCGCGCCGCCCGGCTATCTGCGGGAGGCACGCGAGCTGCTGCACCGGCACGGTGCGCTGCTCGTCGTCGACGAGGTGCAGACCGGGCTGGGCCGCACCGGCGACTTCTTCGCCTACCAGTGGGAGGACGGAGTCGACCCCGACCTGGTCTGTGTGGCCAAGGCGCTGTCGGGGGGCTATGTGCCCGTCGGCGCGACACTCGGCAAGGACTGGATCTTCAAGAAGGTCTACTCCTCGATGGACAAGGTGCTCGTGCACTCCGCGAGCTTCGGCGCCAACGCGCAGGCCATGGCCGCCGGTCTGGCGACACTCGCCGTCATGGAGGACGAGGACCTCACGGCGCACGCCCGGCGCACCGGCGATCTGCTGCGGGACCGGCTCTCGGCGCTCGTCCCCCAGTACGAACTGCTGCACGAGGTGCGGGGCAGGGGGCTGATGGTCGGCATCGAGTTCGGCCGGCCCAAGTCCCTTGCGCTGCGCGGCCGCTGGACGATGCTCCAGACCGCGCGGAAGGGCCTGTTCGCGCAGCTCGTCGTGGCGCCGCTGTTCCACAGGTACCGCATCCTCACCCAGGTCTCCGGCGACGAACTGGAGGTCATCAAGCTCATCCCGCCGCTGATCATCGGTGAGCGGGAGGTCGACCGGTTCGTGGACGCCTTCACCGAGGTGATGGACGACGCACACCAGGGCGGCGGCCTGATCTGGGACTTCGGCCGGACCCTCGTGAAACAGGCGATGGCCGCCCGCTAGCGGCGCGGCTGCGCCGTACAGGGGCGCGGAGAACTGCGCAGACCCACAGCGCGGCCGCAGCCGCATCCCCCGGCGCGGCAGCAAGACCCGGCGGGCCGGCAGTGACGCCGGCCCGCCGGCCGGAGCTCAGTCCTCCAGCAGGCGGTCGCGCAGCTGTTCCCGCGTCGCCGTGCTGAGCTGCAGGCCGTCCGTCAGATACGTCTCGACTCCGCCCCAGGTCTCCTGGATGGCGGTGAAGGCGGCGTCCAGGTAGGTGGTCCGCGCGTCGAACAGCGGCGCCAGGAGCTCCAGCACCTCGGGCGACATGCCGGCCTGCGAGGACGAACTGCGGTGCACCTTGTAGCGGCGGTGCGGGGAGTTGGAGGCGAGATAGTCCGTCTCGATGGCCTCCCGGTCCACGCCGACGGCGAGGAGAGTGACGGCGACCGACAGGCCCGCACGGTCCTTGCCCGCCGCACAGTGCATCAGCGCCGGCACGCTGTCCTCGGCGAGCGCGTGCAGCAGCCGGCTGTGCTCGGCGGTGCGGTGCCGGATGATGCCCCGGTACGAGGAGATCATCCGGTCCGCGGCCTGGCCGTCGGACAGGGCGGCGCGCAGCTGGTCCAGCTCGCCCTCGCGCACCATCCGCCAGAACTCCGCACCGTCGGCCGGGTCGGTCAGCGGGATGTTGACGTTCCGCACGCCGGGAATCTCCACGTCGGGCCCCTCCAGGGCCTGGTCGGCGGAGTTCCGGAAGTCGAAGACCGTGTGCAGTCCGAGCTCGCCGAGAAAGGCGGCGTCCTCCTCGCTCGCGTGGGCGAGGTGGCCGCTGCGGTACAGCACACCGTGCCGCAGGCGGCGCCCGTCGGAGGTCGGCAGCCCTCCGACGTCGCGGAAGTTGCGTACGCCGGTGAGCGTGGGTTCGGCGGACTGCTGCTGGGTCACGGGCGCTCCTCGTGCGGGGGATCCGTCCCTGTCGACCATACGACATGGGTGCCGTAGGCAATCAGTACCCTGTACGGGCCGCCGCCTACCCTGTGGGCCCGTCCAGGCCGAGTTCGCGCATGAGCGCCTCGTCGACCCAGCCCTCCATCCGGCGCCGGCCCAGAGCGCGCGGGTACGCGGTCATCTGGACGGCCAGACCGTCCAGCAGTGCCGTGAGCCGCCAGGCCGCGCCCCGCGGGTCGGCGCACTGGAACTCGCCGTCCGCCACACCCTGCGCGATCACCTCGGCCAGTGCCGACTTCCACTGTTTGTCCAGCTTCTCGCTGACCGCGCGCAGCTCGGGCTCGCGCAGGGATGCCGCCCAGCCCTCGATCCACAGCCGCCAGCCCTTGGCCTGGCCGGTCGGCGCGTACCAACGCACCGCGGCACGCAGCCGTTTGAGGGCGCTGCCGCGCCGGTCGAGGAGGGTGCGCAGGGTGGCCAGGTCGCTCTCGGCGGCGTGCGTGAAGGCCGCGGAGACCAGCTTCTCCTTGGTGTCGAAGTGGTACAGCACCAGGGCGTTGCTGATGCCGAGCTCCTTCGCGACGTCGGCGATGCGCAGTGCCGCGACGCCGCGTTCCTCCAACTGTCGTACAGCAGCCCGCAGGAGTTCCTCGCGCCGCTCCGCCACGCTCAACCGCACCCTTGCCACGCCGTCACCCTACACACCGGACCCGTGGCTGCGCTGGTCACGGCCGTGCAACGGCCTCTTGACGGGCTCTCCTTGCTGGTGAAAGGTCGAGCGCTATTGATCCGCCGATCAGTAGTAACTGTTTGACCGGTAAGTAACCGGGCAGCAGCGGATCGACAGTCCGACCGGGGCCGCGCCCCGGCGGCGCACCCGACAGCCGAAGAAGGAGCGCGTTTGTGACGGCCGTACATCCTGCCGGAGAGCCGACGACAGCGATACCGGAGCAGAAGGCGCGCCCGCGGCGTACCGCGGCGCCGGAGGAGCCCGGCGGCGCGCCCGATCTCGACCGGGGCTGGAGCGAGCAGCGCGGCAGCCTCCGCAAGGATCTGCGGCGCACCGACGTCTTCTTCTTCCTGCTGTGCACCCTCGTCGGCATCGACACCATCGGCTCGGTCGCCGCGGAGGGCCCGCAGGGGCTCACCTGGATGCTGATCCTCGCGCTCGTGTTCTTCCTGCCGTACGGGCTGCTGGTCTCCGAACTGGGTTCCGCGTTTCCCGTGCAGGGCGGACCGTACGTCTGGACGCGGCTCGCCTTCGGCAGGATGGCCGCCGGGGTCAACCAGATCCTCTACTGGATCACCAACCCCGTCTGGGTGGGCGGCAGTCTGTGCATCGTCGCCCTCACCACGTGGGAGCAGTTCTTCACGGCGCTGCCGGGTGCGACGCGGTACGTGGCGGGGCTCGCCTTCATCTGGCTGGGCGCACTGTGCGTCGTGCAGTCCGTACGGGTCGGCAAGTGGGTGCCCATCGCCGGCGCTGTCGCACGGATCGTGCTGCTCGGCTTCTTCCTCGTCTCGGTCGTCGTGTACGCGGTGCGGAACGGTGTGCACTCGCTGCCCGCGGGCGAGTTCGTGCCCACGTACGGCGGGTTCGTGGCGCTCGTCCCCGTGCTCATCTTCAACTACGTCGGCTTCGAACTGCCCAGCACGGCGGCGGAGGAGGTCAAGAACCCCAAGAAGGACATCCCGCTGGCCATTCTGCGCGCCGGCTGCGCGTCGTTCCTGCTCTACGGCGGCCCCATCCTGGGCATCCTGTTCGTCCTGCCGTCCGAGGCGATCGGCAGCCTCGGCGGGTTCATCGACGCGTGCAAGGCGGCCTTCACGGTGTACGGCGGCCACATCGCGGCCGACGGGACCGTCACTCTGACCGGCGCCGGCGCGGTGTTCGGGGGCATCGCGGCGGCCGGGCTGATCGTCGCGCTGCTCACCAGCGGCGTCACCTGGGCGATGGGCGCACACCGCGCACAGGCCGTCGCCTGTGCGGACGGTGCGGGGCCCGCGTGGCTCGGCAAGATCTCCGAACGGCACGGCACCCCGGTGCGGGTCAACCTGCTGTCCGCCGTGCTCGCTTCGATCCTGTTCGTCGTCACGCTGAACCTCACCAGCGGCGACGCGGAGAAGTACTTCGCCGCCGGCATCTCGCTGACGATCTGCACGACCTTCATCTCGTACGTGCTGACGTTCCCGTCGCTGGTGGTGCTGCGGCGCAAGTTCCCCGACACGCCGCGCCCTTACGCGGTACCGGGCGGACGCGTGGGTGCGTGGGTGGTCACGGCCCTGGCGACAGGCTTTGTCTTCTTCACCGTGATCGTGCTGCTCTGGCCCGGTTTCGGGGTGGGCTGGTTCGGCACGGACGGCGACCCCGCCGACTCGCTTCCGGCCGGCTTCGAGGGGCAGCGTCTCGCCTACACCCTCAGCCAAGTGCTGCCGCTCGCGCTGTTCCTGGCGGTGGGGCTGCTGTTCTACGCCCTGGGCCGCAAGACGCGGGCAGCCGCGCGCCGGAGGGAAGCCGGTACGGGGTCCGGTACAGGGTCCGGTACGGAGTAGTCCCTCGTGCGGGAGACGCCGTCGGTTCCCGCTTGGTTCGCACTCAACTCTTCAGATCTTGTGAGGATCTCGCGAAGAGCCCGGTCCCAAGTGGCCACCGATCCTGCCGACGTGATCAGATTCGATCACAACTGGTGGTTCCGGCCAGTTGGTTCACACTGAGGAATGGATCCCCCCATGATCAACGAGACTCGTATCGAGACCGCTGAGCTCACCGACGCCGACCTGGACAACGTGGCCGGCGGCATCGGCGGCGGCGTCGGCTCCGCCGTCGGCGCCGCGGGCGGCGTGCTGTCCGGCGTGGGCGGCGTGACCGACAGCGTCAGCGGCGTGACCGCCGGCGTCGGTGGCGTGACCGACAGCGTCAGCGGCGTCGCCGGCGACGTGAACGGCCTCACCGGCCGCTTCGGCGCCTGAGACCCACACGACAGGGCCCCGGAACGGCTTCCGTTCCGGGGCCCTGTCCGTTCCACACCCCGCACCTTTCCGGCCCGCCGGAGCCTGCGGATCCCGAGGACTGACACACCGTGCACCCCTTCCCGCCGCAGCGGCGGCCAGCCCCACGGCTACCGCCCGGCGGTGACAGCGGGACGCGGCCCGGGCGTTGGCGCAGCGTGCGTGGGCGCATGCGTGTGGCCCGGCGCCCGCTCGGGGAGAGCAGGTGCCGGGCCGGAGTTCAGCGTGGCGTCGCCCCCGCGGCTAGCGGTACGTGCCGAAGCGGGCCTCCAGCAGCGGCACGCGGTCCGCGGCGAGGGCCTGGGCCGCCGCGCGCGGCGTGGAGCCGTCCGCCTCCGCCCGTGCCAGCATCGCGTCGATCAGCTTCCGCATCGCCCGCCGCGTGTGCGCGAACGCGTCGTCCGCGTCGGCGGTGACATCGCCGAACAGCGTCCACCACCACCACGCGTTGGTACCGGAGTTGACGACCACGTCCGGCAGCACGGTCACGCCGCGCGCCGTCAGCAGCGTCTCCGCCTCGGGCAGCACCGGCATGTTCGCGGCCTCCACGATCCAGCGCGCGGTCACCTCGCGCTGGTTGTCCGCGTCGATCGCGTACGACACGGCGGCCGGCACCAGCACGTCCGCTTCCGCCGACAGCCAGGCGTCGCCCGGCAGTTGGGTGTCGCCGTCCCGCAGGGCCGACCTGTCCACCGCGCCGTGCCCGTCCCGCGCGGCGAGCAGCGCCTCGACGTCCAGCCCGGCCGGGTTCGCCATGGTGCCCTTCACGTCGGCAACCGCCACGACCCTGAGCCCCGCCCGGGCCAGGAAGCGCGCCGTCGCGCCGCCCATGGTGCCGAGCCCCTGCAACGCGACGCGCGCGCCCGCGCGTTCGACGCCGGCCCGGTCGAGCGTGGCCAGTACGGCTTCCGCGACGCCGCAGCCGCCGACCAGTTCGTCGAGCCCGAGGCCGTCGACCTCGACCCGGAACGCGTCGTCGAGCCGCTGCCGGGCTGCCGCCTCGTCGTCCAGCAGCGGGTACACGGCCTGGATGGAGGAGACCAGTCCGGCCTCGGCTGCCGCCTTGTCGACGAGGTCCTGGGTGAGTCCCAGGTCCTCGCCGACGGTCCAGAAGTTCTCCACGTACGGCCGCATCGCGCGCAGGAAGCGCACCAGCACGCCGTACGCCTCCGGGTCGTGCGGGTCGCAGTCGATGCCGCCCTTCGCGCCGCCGAGCGGTATGTAGCGGGCCTCCGGGTCGTAGTGCAGGGCTTCCTTGGCCGTCATCCCGCGCGCGAGGCCTGCGACTTCGTCCAGCGTGCAGCCGGCCCGCATGCGCAGCCCGCCGCTGGCGACGCCGCGTACCAGGCGGTCGACGACGAGGTGGCCGCGGCGGCCGGTGACCGGGTCGGTCCAGGTGGTGGAGAGGAGCGGTGCGGTGGTCATGCGGTGGTCTCCTGACGGGTACCGGCGGCGGTGCCGCCGTGCCGGGTGTCCTGTGGGGCGGTCCGAGGTGTGGCGGTCTCGGGGACGGTGATGACGGTGGGGCCCGGGGTGACGAGCGCCCGGCGCAGGCAGGCGGCGAGCTCCCCGGCGGTGTCCGCGTGGCTGCCGTGACCGCCGTACGCGCGGGCCAGCGCGGGCAGATCGACGGCCGGCAGGTCCACGGCCTCCGGGGTGTCGCCCCGGGCGAGCATGCCGTCGCGGATTTCCCCGTAGCCGCCGTTGTCGAACACCACGACGGGCAGCGGCAGTCCGAGCGCGGCGGCCGTACCGAGCTCCTGCACGCTGAACTGCAGTCCGCCGTCGCCGCTGAGGGCGACGACCTGCCGGTGCGGTGCCGCGGCCTTGGCGCCCACGGCGGCCGGCAGTGCGTAGCCGAGCGTGCCGAAGCCCGTCGGGTGCAGATAGCGGCCCTCGGGGCCGAGGGGCAGGTGGGGGAGCGCGCCGTAGTAGCAGCACTGTGCGCTGTCCGAGGTGACGACCGCGTCGTCGTCCAGTACGGCGCGCAGCGCGGCCAGTTGAGGCAGCCAGCGGCTGTCCCGCGCGGCGGTCTCCGCGTCCCGGCCGGCCCGTACGCGGGCGACTTCGGCGTGCACGGCGCGCAGCGCCTCGGTGTCCGGGCCCGCGGGGGAGCGCAGCGCGCCGGCCGCGTCGCGCAGTGCTGCGAGGGTCTGCTGCGCGTCGCCGACGAGCGGCAGATCGGCGGGCTGTCCCGCGTACATCTGGTCGCGGTCCACGTCGACGCGGAGCAGCGCGCCGCGCAGGGTGAGCCGGTCCACCCAGGTGTCGGCCTCGGCGAGTTCCGTGCCGACGGCGAGGACCGCGTCGCGGTCCGCCAGCCAGTCGCGTACGGCGGGGCTGTGCAGGGAGACGCCGAGGGAGAGCGGGTGGCGCTCGTCGAGGACGCCCTTGCCGTTCGCCGTGGTGACGACGGGGGCGCCCAACTGCTCGGCCAGCGCCCGCACTTCGGCCGCCGCGCCGCGCGCGCCGCCGCCGAGCACCAGCGCCGGACGGCCCGCGGCGGCCAGCGTGTCGGCGGCCCGTGCGACGGCGTCCGGTCCCGGGCGGGCCGGCGGGAGCGGGGGAGCGACGGGTACGGGGCCCGTGGGCTCCGCCGCCTCCAGCAGGTCGAGCGGGATCTCGATGTGCGCGGGGCGCGGCCGTCCGCCGCCGAACAGGGCGAAGGCGCGGGCCACGGCGGGCCCGATCTCCGCCACGGTGGACACCCGGTGGCTGAACGCGGCGACCCCGCGCAGCGCTTCGGTCTGGCTGCGCATCTCGTGCAGCAGGCCGGTCGGCAGCACGGGGTGGCGCAGGGGCATGCCGGGTGAGATCACGAGCAGCGGCACGCTGTCCGAGTACGCCTGGCCCACCGCTGCCGCGATGTTGAGCAGGGCCGGACCCGTGGTGGTGACGGCGACGCCGGGGCGGCCGGTGAGCCGCGCGTATCCGTCGGCCGCGTAGCCGGCGCCCTGTTCGTGGCGCGGGGCGGTGTGCCGGATGCCGTGCGCCGCGAGGTGGCGGTAGATCTCCAGATTGTGCGTGCCGGGGATGCCGAAGGCCTGCTCGACGCCGTGCGCGGCGAGGGCCCGCACGAGCGCCTCCCCGCCCGTACGGGGCGCGGCGCGGGCTGCTGACGCGGAACTGACGACGGGCACGGACCCTCCAGGGTGCTGGAACGCTACGGCAACTGAATCTCCAGTCAGTATCGTGAGGCGCCGAACAGCATGTCAATATCGCCCCTGATCACGGCCGTACTGAATTGAGAATCAGCAAGGCCGTCCGGGTCGGATGTACGGAGCCGGGCGGGGTGGCATGCGTGGGGCGCGCGGCCGTGACGCGCACCCGGTGGCGTACCACCCCGCGCCGTGGCGTACGACGTCGCACCTCGGGCGTGACGCTTGCGCATATGCCGAGCCGGTATGTGCCGGGATCCTGCCGAAGGCACGGAAGTGCCGGTGTTTCTCCCGCCGTCATCCGGGGCCCCACGTTCCGTTTCGGTCGTTCTCGCGATCACCGACAGCCCCGTCCGGCACCGGTCTGTACAGCGCGAACACCGTTTCCCGGGGGTCCCGGCAAGGTGAACGCGGGGACAAACGCACTCCCGCGGAGTGATAACTTCCGTACTCCGCCCGGGAGTTGCCCCCGCGTGAAGCTGTCGAACACACGAGCGGTGGGTTCACTCGATGGGAGCTGGCGAGGGGTGGCGAATATGTCATCCGCGTCTGCGCCCGGCTGTCCCGAGGCATAGCGTGGCCACGCGCTGAGCCCGGACGGCATGCCGTGCGCGCGCCCGTCGCCTTCGTCAACCCGCCCAACTCGACCGAGGATTCCGATGCCTGAACCCCCGAGCCATGCGGTGCAGACAGGAAGGGGAACGTCCGCTCCCGCGCGTCCCCCCGGGCCCCGCCCCGCGGAGACGCCCGCCCCGCCCACCGTGAACGGTGCGAACGGTACGCGGCGGCGGCACGGCAGGGCGCCCGTCCCCGAGAGCCCGAGCGACACGGTGGTGCGCCACCGCATGGTGCGGCTCGCGGTGCTGCCCGCGGGGGCGGTCGCCGTGGTCGCCGCCGCCGTCGTGGCCTATGTGATGACGGCCAGGGGAGCCGTCGACGCCGCGGGGGCCCCCGCTCCCGGCGCCGACGGCGCCACCCTGTGGGTCATACTCGGCGCAGCCCTGCTGCTCGTGTGCGGGGCCGTCGTCGCCGCGGCGCTGTTCGCCACCTCGGAGGCCCGCAGCACGGTGGAGCGGTACGCGCAGCTGCGCCGCACCGTGGACCGCGGCCAGACCGAAATCCGTACGCTGGTCCGCGGGTTCGAGCAGGGAGAGCGGCCCCGTAACCGCCCCCAGCCCCCGCTGCCCGAGCCCTCGGCCGACGCGGACGCACTCGAACTGCTCGCCCACGAGCTCACCCTCTCGCAGCGCGCCGCCGAGACCGCCGTCACCGAGACCGCGGCCCTGATGCGCAGCAGCTCCAGCGGCAGCGAGGAGAAGGTCGAGGTCTTCGTCAACCTCGCCCGCAGGCTGCAGTCCCTGGTGCACCGCGAGATCGAGCTGCTCGACGAGCTGGAGAACGAGGTCGAGGACCCGGACCTGCTCAAGGGCCTGTTCCACGTCGACCACCTCGCCACCCGCATCCGCCGGCACGCGGAGAACCTCGCCGTCCTCGGCGGCGCCGTCTCCCGCCGGCAGTGGAGCCGCCCGGTCACCATGACCGAGGTGCTGCGCTCCGCCATCGCCGAGGTCGAGCAGTACCCCCGGGTCAAGCTGGTGCCGCCGGTCGAGGGCACGCTGCGCGGGCACGCCGTCGCCGACGTCATCCACCTGCTCGCCGAGCTCGTGGAGAACGCCACCATCTTCTCCGCGCCGCAGACCCAGGTCCTGATGCGCGCCCAGTATGTGACGGCCGGTCTGGCGATCGAGGTCGAGGACCGCGGCCTCGGCATGACCGCCGCCGAGCAGAACCGCATGAACGCCGTGCTCTCCGACCCCGAGCGGATCGACGTCGGCGAGCTCCTCCAGGACGGCCGCATCGGCCTGTTCGTGGTCTCCGCGCTGGCCCGCAGGCACGGCGTCGTGGTCCAGCTGCAGAGCAACATCTACGGCGGCATCCAGGCCGTCCTCGTCCTGCCCGGCGGGCTGCTCGGCGAGGAGCCCGAGCACGGCAACGAGTCCGCGCCCCGCGCCGCGGTCCAGCCGGCGGGCGGATCGCAGGCTCAGGCCACGGCCGCAGGCGCCGCCGCGCAGGCCGCCCGGGTCCGGGCCGAGCGCGACATCCCCACCCCCGCGGCGGGCGGCGGCCGGCAGGCCCCGGCGCAGGTTCCGCCCGCGGCTCCGTCCATACCGGTGCAGCAGCGCCAGTCCGCGCCGGAGTGGAACGCGGTGCCCTCGAACGGGCACGTGGCCAACGGGCAGTCGCAGCACGCCGATTCGCAGCACGGCCACGTGCCGCAGGGCGAGCCGCAGCACGGTGAGCCGCGGAACGGGCAGGACCGCCCCCGCGCCTTCGTGCGGGCCGACAGCGAACCTCCCGAGGCGGCAGCCGGGCCGGCGGCCGAAGTGCCCAACAGCGAACGGCCCCTGCTTCCCAAGCGCAGGCGCCAGGAGCACCTCGTGCCCGAGCTGCGCGACGCGCCCCGTACGCCCCCGCACGCCGGCAGCGACGGCGGCTCGGCGGACGACGCGGACCAGGGGCACGACCCCGGACTGATGGCGGCCTTCCGGCGTGGCACCAGCCTCGCCGAGGAGACCGATGGCAACGAGGGCCAGGGAGCCGGCTCGGAGCCCGGTGCCCGGCCGGCCCAGTAGTGCGGCCCCGTCCCCAAGGAGAAGAACGCGATCATGGTGAGCGAAGCACCCATCGGGCAGCCGACCGACCTTTCCTGGCTGCTGTCCGGACTCGTCCAGCGTGTGCCGCACACGAGCAGCGCGCTCCTGCTGTCCTCGGACGGACTGGTGAAGTCCGCGCACGGCCTGGAGCCCGACACCGCCGACCACATGGCGGCCCTCGCCTCGGGGCTGTACTCCCTGGCGCGCAGCGCGGGAGTACGGCTGGGCGAGGGCGGCGAGGTGCGTCAAGTGGTGGTCGAGCTCGACAGCTCGCTCCTCTTCGTCTCCACGGCCGGGCAGGGCGCCTGCCTGGCCGTGATCGCCGGGCGTGAGGCCGACGCTGCCGTGCTGGGGTACGAGATGGCGATGCTGGTGAAGAGTGTGCGGCCGTACCTCGCGACGCCGGCCCGGCAGCCGGCGGGACACTGAGGTCCCTGCCCATGCGATCCGACCCCGCAGAGGGTCCCGTCGAAGGTCCGTGGCTCGACGACGCCGCGGGGCGTCTGGTCCGTCCGTACACCGTCAGCAACGGGCGGACCGAACCCACGGCGAAATTCGACTTGTTGACGCTCGTGATGGCAACCGGCAGCCGGCCGCAGGGCTACCTGGGCCCGGACCACAACCACGTGCTGGGCCTGTGCGGCGGCCCGCCGGTGTCGGTTGCCGAACTCGCCGCACAGATACGTCAGCCCGCTGTGGTGACCAAGGTGCTGCTCTCGGACCTGGTCGACTGCGGGGCCGTCGCCGCAAGGGCACCGCGCGCGCCGCTGGGGCCGAATCCGAATGACCGAGACCTGCTGGAGGCGGTGCTGGATGGGCTCCGTAAACGACTCTGAGACGCTGCGCAGCACCGGGGGCGTCCCCCTGGAACCGCGGCACTCGCAGCCGCACGGCGCCGATCCCTTTCCGACCGCGCTGAAGATCCTCATCGCGGGGGGCTTCGGGGTCGGCAAGACCACGTTCGTGGGCGCCGTCAGCGAGATCGAGCCGTTGAGCACAGAGGAGTTGCTGACCCAGGTCAGCGCGGCGACGGACAGCCTGGAGGGAGTGGAGGACAAGTCCACCACCACCGTCGCCATGGACTTCGGACGGATCAGTCTCAGTGCGGACCACGTGCTCTATCTGTTCGGCACGCCCGGACAGGAGCGCTTCTGGTTCATGTGGGACGAACTGTCCGCGGGCGCGCTGGGGGCCGTGGTGCTCGCCGACACCCGGCGCCTCGAACACTGTTTTGCCGCCGTCGATTTCTTCGAGCGCCGCGGTATCGGCTTCATCGTGGCGGTCAACGAGTTCGACGACTCCTTCCGGTACGACCCGGACGAGGTGCGGGCCGCCATAGATCTGAAACCTGAGGTGCCGGTGGTGCTCTGCGACGCCCGGCACGGCAGCTCCGGCACTCAGGTCCTGGTTTCCCTCGTACAGCATCTGCTCGATTCAAGGAGCGCCCATGGCACCGATGTCATTTGACCCCACCAGCCACCTGTTGCTCACTCCCGAGGACACCGAGGCGCCCAACCGGGTCGTGCGGCTGCGGGACTTGGGGATCGGCGACGCGCCGGTCGCGGAGTTCGACGAGTTCGCGCGCGAGCTGGCGCGGATCACCGGAGCGCCGTACGCCATGGTGAACTTCATCGACGAGCGGCGGCAGTATTTCGCCGGGCTCTACACGCCCGGTTCCGACCAGGCGGTGGAGCTGGACCCGACGGCTCCCTCGGCCGCCCAGCCGGGCCGGGTGATGGCCCGGGACCACGGGTACTGCCCGCACGTCGTGGTACGGCGCAAGGCCCTCGTGCTGGAGGACGTCTGCGACTATCCGCGGTTCGCCGGGAATCCCGTGGTGGACGAGATCGGCATCCGCTCCTACATGGGTGCCCCGCTGATCGACCACACCGGGATGGCGCTGGGCACCGTCTGCGTGGTCGACCAGGAGGCGCGGCCGTGGGGCCGGCAGGGCCTGGAGACCATCAAGTCAATGGCCGCCGACATGGTGGACCGCATCCACCGCCGGGAGCGCGAAGGCTCCTGACGCCCGGCGTACGCGGGAGCGCCGCGTACGCACGTACGCCGGGTGCGGGGTCACCGCAGCAGACCCCGCCGGATCCCCAGGGTCCGGCGGGGCCGAGTGCTGTCCGGACCCCGGCAGTTGCCGTCAGGACAGTACGGGGCTGGGCTCCTCCGTCTGCACCAGCTCCGAGAGCCGGTGCGACCACGAGCCCTTGGCCCTGCCGAGGGCCACCTCGCCCAGCCGCAGTTTCTGTACGTCGGAGGTGCCGGCCGGCGCGAAGATGTGGTGCGCGTCGCGCAGGTAGCGCTCCACGGGCCGGTCGGTGAACAGGCCGCAGGCGGCGTGAACTTCCATCGCTTCGCGCGCCGAGTCGAGGGCGTACTCGACGTTCACAAGCTTGGCGTTCATCAGTTCCGCGTCGCAGGGCTGTCCCTCGTCGAGCAGACGCACCGCGTGGTACAGGGCGAGCCGGGCCGTCATCAGCCGGGACTGCATCTGGCCGAGCTTCAGCTTCACGGCTCCCAGGTCGGCCAACGGTGCGCCGTATCGCTGCCTTTCCGCACAGAACGTCGTCGTCTCGTCCAGAATGGCCTGGTGGATGCCGAGCGAGACCGCTGCCAGGTTGGCACGGCCGTAGAGCACGCTGGACGAGTAGGCGACAGGCAGTCCGTCTCCCTCGCCGCCCAGCATGTTCGCCGCGGGGACCCGGCAGTTGTCGAAGACGAGCTCACCGAAGCTGAAGCCGTGCAGGCCCATGGAAGGGCGCTGTTCGGCGAGATGGCAGCCGGGCCGCCCGGCCTCCACGAGGAAAGCGGAGAGCCCGCCGGAGCCCTCTCCGGTGCGCACGACGACGCCGTGCAGATCGCCGACATGGCTGTTGCCGACGTAGGTCTTGCTGCCGTTGAGGATGTAGCTGTCGCCGTCTCTGACGGCTGAGCTCGTCATGCCGAGGACGTGGCCGCCGGAGCCGGGTTCTGTCACCGCTATGGTCGGGAGGCAGTCGCCGGAGGCAATTGCGGGGAGCCAGGTCTTCTTCTGCTCCTCGTTGCCAAAGTGAATGATCTTTGCGACGCCGAGCTGTGAGGCCTGCACCATGGCGCCCATCGCGCCGCTCACCCGGGAGAGTTCCTCGATGATGACGGTCTTGGCCAGATGGCCTGCGCCCATGCCTCCGTATGCGCTCGGGACAGTGGCGCCGATCCACCCCTGACGGGCGATCAGCCGGGAGAGCCCGAGGGAGGCGGCCCGGGTCGCCTCCATCTCCGGTATCCGTGGCCTGACCTCGCGCTCGGCGAAGTCACGTACGACGGTGCGCAGCTGCTTGTGCCGATGGTCCGTGAAGTAGCGATCCATGACGAGCCCTCCTCCGCGGTTGCTTCCGCTTGGCCGCCCTGTGGGGGGCCTTTCTCGGTTGCGGTCCCGTCCCTGGTCTGGCCGTGAGCAAATATGGACCGAGCCTGCCGTTACTTCAAGATCACCTTGGGGCTTTGGCTGATTCGCTCTCTCTTCTTGCAATCACGACCCGCTTGTGTGAGGGCGGGAGTTGGCGTTGTCGCCGACCTGACCCCGTTCGGTACCCGAGCAGCATTACCCACTGGCATAGCCGAACTACCGCACGAGGATGTGGAGTTCGTGCGGACATTCCGCCCTGTTCGACACCCGAGTGGTGAGAGTAGCCGTGTGGAGCCGTTGAAGGCTCTTGGTGTCTGTGGCGTGCGGTGGGGTATGGCAGTGAGGGCCTTGCCGCAGCGCGGAGTTCGGGCTGCCGGCGGGGGAGTTCTCGCAGGCGGGGCCGTCGCCGGCGGGCGGGAGGCGGCGCACGGCGCCGTCGAAGTGAGGGCGTGCGACGCCGAGTTGTGCGCCGTTGCGATCAACCAAGCGCCCGCGTGCGCGGCTCTCGTATCGTTCCGTGCCTCCGCTTACGCGCTGCGGGGGAACCGCGACGACTCGCCGTACTGCCGGACGCTGAAGGGGAATTGGCGCTACCGTCGGCCCTCGGGCCCCGGCAGCGGGCCCCTGGCGCTTCACCGTCCCGGCTACGGGAGCGCCGGCCCGACCGTACCCCCGCACCCGCCGACTGGCAGTCGGGTGGCTACCGCACATCCACCCGTGCGAAGAGAGAAATACCCGGGCGCCGGCCACGGGAAGCCGGCGTCGCCGGACGTGCCGCGCCCCTGCGGCCCCGTGGCCTCCTCCCGTCCCGGCCGCACCGTCTCCCGGCGGCCGACGCGGGGTCGCCCACACTTCATCTCCTCGCGAGGTGTGAAAGCCGGTGTCTTCATGTGGGTGAACAGTGAACGAGCCTCCCGGAGGAGGCGCGACTGTACGCCGTCCACCGGTACGCACCCGCCCCCGTTGCAGGCGCACGGGCCATCTGCACGGGCGCACGGGCGGCGGCCGGCCGGGTCGCGCTTGGCGTGAACCGAGCGCTCACGACGGCCGGAACGTCACCGGCGGGACCGCCACGGCGGGCGGGCACCTGCTTCACGCGGACCGTGCGCACCGCTACGGTTACCGGCTGCGGATCAACGCACGGTGCCGGCCCACAGCACGAGGCGCGGCACCGGGCACAAGAGAACCGGGGCACAAGAGAGAGGCGGGCGAAGTGGCGGCGGACAGCGGCGTTCGGCAGGACTTCACCACAGCGGCGGACGGCACACAGGTCGGCACGTACACATGGCTCCCCGGGGGAGCCCCACGCGCCCTCGTGCAGATCGCACACGGCGCCGCCGAACACGGCCTGCGCTACGACCGGTTCGCGCGCTTCCTCACCGGTCACGGCTACGCCGTCGCGGCCTCCGACAACCGCGGCCACGGCCGTACGGCTCAGCACACGGGCGGGTACGGCGTCGTCGGCGAGGAGGGCTGGCGCGCCACGGTCGCCGACCTGAAGGCCGTGGGCGACCGCGTACGGGCCGAACTGCCCGCCGGTACCCCGCTGGTGCTCCTCGGTCACAGCATGGGCTCACAGCTGGCCCGTGACTACGCGCAGGAGTACGGGAGCGGGCTGGCAGCCCTCGTACTGTCCGGCACCTTCCGCTCGCTGCCCGGCAGCGAGGCCGAGACCGACATCCGGCGGCTGGAGGGGGAGATCGCGAAGAGCGGCAGGGAAGCACTGTCGGACTTCGTGCCCGAACTGTTCGGCGCCTTCAACGACCCGTACGAGCACCGCACCGGCTTCGAATGGCTCTCGCGGGACGGCGACGAGGTCGACACGTACGTCCACGACGAGGCGTGCGGCTTCCCGTTCAGCGCGGGCCTGTCGCTCGACTGGGTACGCGGCTCCCGCAAGATCAACGATCCCGCGCAGCTGGAACGGATCCCCCGCGACCTGCCCGTGCACATCGCCGTCGGCGACCAGGACCCGTGCAACCAGGGCATGACGCTCGTGTACGAACTCCTGGAGGACTTCCGCTACCTGGGCCTGCGCGAGCTGTCCTGGCGCGCCTACACGGGCGCCCGGCACGAGATCCTCAACGAGACCAACCGGGACGAGGTCCAGACGGACCTGCTCCAGTGGATCGGCAAGCACGTCTGACACGCCACGGGCGGCGGTTCGAGGGGCGGCCCGGGGCGCCGGGCCCTCCTCAGGCCGGCCGCGCCGCCCACTCGTCGGCGAACTCCCCCGCGCACACCGGCCGTGCGTAGAACCAGCCCTGAGCCGTGTCACAGCCCAACTCGCGCAGCTGGTCCGCCTGGTGCTCCGTCTCGACGCCCTCCACGGTGACCGCGAGGCCGAGGGCGTGCGCCAGCGACACGATGCCCTCCACGAACGTCACGTCCACCGGGTCGGCCGGATGCTGCTGCAGCCCCTGGGTGAAGGACCGGTCGAGCTTCAGGGTGGTCGCCGGCAGCCGCCGCAGGTTGGCGAGGTTGGAGTAGCCGGTGCCGAAGTCGTCGAGGGCGATGTCCACGCCCAGTTCGGCCAGTTGGCGCAGCGGCTTCAGCTCGTCCTCGTCGGCGCCTATCAGCGCGCTCTCGGTGACCTCCAGGCAGAGCGAGGACGGCGGCACACCGGCCGCCTCCAGCACGGCCACGGTGTCCTGCACCAGATCCGGATGGTGCAGCTGACGCGGCGACAGGTTGACGTTCATGCGCAGAGGACGCCGCGCGGCCCCGCCCGGACCGTGCTCCTGATCGTGCCACGCGCACGCCTGCCGTACGGCCTGCTCCAGCACCCACCGGCCCAACGGCACGATGAGACCGGTGTGTTCGGCGAGCGGGATGAACCGGTCCGGGCCGAGCCTGCCGTGCACCGGGTGCTTCCAGCGCACCAGGGCCTCGGCGCCGTCCACCGTGCCGTCGCTCATCCGGATCAGCGGCTGGTACTCCAGGAAGAACTCGCCCCGCTCCAGCGCCGCCGGCAGATGGTTGGTCAGACTGTGCCGGTCTATGGCACGCGCGTCCGAGTCGGGGTCGGCCAGCTCGTAGCGGTTCCCGCCGCCGTCCTTCGCCCGGTACATCGTGATGTCCGCGCTGCGCAACACCTCTTCGGGACGGAGCTCCCCGCTGGCGCCCTCGACGATGCCGATGCTGGCCCGTACGGACAGGTCGCGCCCGTCGACCGTTATCGGCGTTGCCAGCGCCGCGAGGGCCTGCCGGGCCAGATCGGTGACCTCCTCGCTGCCGGCGGGGTCGGCGATGAGCGCCACGAACTCGTCCCCGCCGATCCGGGCCACCAGATGACCCGGCGCCGACGCACAGGACTGCAGCCGCTCGGCGACCGAAATGAGCAACTGGTCGCCCACGGCGTGCCCCAGGCTGTCGTTCACCGCCTTGAAGCCGTCGATGTCCAGGTAGCACAGCCCGAACCGGCTGACACCGCTGCCCGACGCCAGGATGCGGTCCAGGCGTTCGGCGAACAGCGTGCGGTTGGGCAGGCCCGTCAGCTCGTCGTGTGTGGCCTCGTAGCGCAGCCGCAGATGCAGCAGCCTGCGCTCGGTGATGTCCTCCATGAGCGCCAGCTGATAGCGCGGCGCACCCTCGGCGTCCCGCAGCAGGGACATCGTCAGATTGGTCCACAGCACGGTGCCGTCGGGCCGCTGGTACGGCTTGTCGACGCGCAGATGGTCCCGTTCACCGCGGACCAGTTCGCGGTGCAGCCGCCACACTTCGGGAGAGTCGTCGGGGTGCACCCAGTCGTGCACGTTGCGGCGGCGCATCTCCTCCTCGGAACGCCCGAACATCCGGGCCAGCGCCCCGTTCGCGTCCAGGATGCGGCCGTCCATGTCCGCGATGCCGATGCCGATCGTGGCGTCCTTGAATACCGCGCGGAACCGCGTCTCGCTCGCGTGCAGCGCCTCCTCGACGGCGCTCTGCGCGGCCAGCGCGGCACGCGAGAGCGACTCCTGCTCGGCGAGCGTACGGTCGCGCAGCGCACGGGAGAAGCCGGCCGAAATGGCGTGCTGCAGACGGGAACAGCGGGCGCGCGCCTCGTCGGAGGGCAACGCCCGCTCACTGTCCGGCGCGGTGCCGTACAGCACGAGGTACGACTCGATGACGCCGAGCAGGTGCGGCAGCGCGTCCGGGCTCGTGCAGTGCGCCTCCACGAGCGCGTGGCCCACGTCCCGTCCGGCCGCGGGGGAGAACGGCTGGGAGTGCAGCGCCTCGCTCAGCCGGCAGGCCAACGGGTAGAGATAGTCCGCGAGTTCGGCCCGGCTCATCGACGTCTGCGTCGCCGGGTAGACGGCGCGGCTCCAGATGGTCGCGAAGCGGCGCAGCCCGTCGTGCGGTGCGGGGGTCTTGTCGAGCCTGGAGTGCTCGTTCGGGCCGGAGTTCACCCCACGGGCCCCTGTGCCGTCTTGCGTCCCACGCCGGCGCAGCCGCTGAAGACCACGGGATCCTCCACGTGTGGTGAGCCGTCAGGCCGCCACTGCGGAAGCGGCACGACGCCGGGTTCGACGAGGGGGAACCCCTCGAAGAACTTCTCGATGTCCGCGTACGAGCGCATGACCAGCGGCGCGCTCGCCTTGCGGTAGACCCGCTGGATCCCGGTTCCTCCGTCCCGGCCCGGACCGTGCTCCGTCGACGCGTGGCTGAGCACCAGCAGACTGCCGGGCACACACGCGTCGGACAGCTCCTTGAGAGCTTTCCCCGGGTCGTCCTTGTCCTCCACGAAGTGCAGCAGGGCGACCACCATGACGGCCACCGGCTGCTCCAGATCGAGCACCCTGCGGACCTCCGGACTGCACAGGATGTCCTGCGGGGAGCGGAAGTCGGCCGACACGATGTCCGTCCGCTCGTCACCCTCCAGCACCGCGCGGCTGTGCGCGACGGCCACCGGATCGTTGTCGACGTACACGACGCGTGCCGACGGATCGAGAGCCTGCGCCACTTCGTGGACGTTGCCGAAGGTGGGGATGCCCGAACCGATGTCCAGGAACTGCGTGATGCCCTCGCCGACGGCGTACCGGATGGCGCGCCGCATGAAGGCGCGGTTCGCCTGCATGATCTTCGGCAGTCCGGGCCAGGCCGCGATCGCACTGCGTGCCGCGTCCCTGTCCACCTCGAAGTTGTGCGACCCGCCGAGGTAGAAGTCGTACATCCGGGACACGCTCGGCACGTTCAGGTCTATGCCCTGTGGGGCCCAGGCGGGACGTTCCATCCAGTGCTCTCCAGGCTTCGTTCAGCTCGCGGCGGCTCCCCTTCGGGCATGAGGCTACTGACCCGGCTGCGGCAGAAGGAAGGAATCCGGAAGTCTGCGGCCGGATCTTGTCCTCCGGTGCGGGAGGTTCCGGGCATAGCACCCCGGCATGCGCCCGGTCCCGTCCACGGTGTCCCCTGCCCGGCCGCGCCCGGCGTACGCGGAGCGCGGCAACTGGCCGCCGCCCGCGGGCAGTACGGCCGGGGGCAGTCCACCCGCGCGCGGAGTGCGGCGCGCCGGTCCCGCGACCCGAATGCGCCCTCCGTGTTGCGCGCCGCCGCCACCGGGGCGGTCCTCACGGTGACTTCGCTGCTCTGAGTGACCGGGGTCTGTGTTGTTTACGCCGGGGACAGTGTGAAACCCGGCCCTCCTGACACACCGCACACGAGGGGAGACCCAGAGTGGGCCTCCCCGGCGCCCTCGGAGCAACTGCGAGCAGGCGCACGGCAGCTGGGAGCGGCCGGAGAGGACCTGCACCCCTCTCCTGGCCGCGGCCCGCGTACCCGCACCAGCAGGGCGGGTGCCGCGGCGAAGGCGTCGCAAGCGTGTGCTGCGAGGAGCTCCGGGGTGCCCCGGACGGCCCGGTCCTTTCCGCCGGCCCGCCCGGGGCACCCCGGCGGCGTTGTACGAAGGGCCCAACCCGCGTCGTACGGCGCGGGTTGGGCCCGGTCGTGCGGGGAGGTGCTGTCCGGGTCAGCGCACCGCGCCGCGTATCGCGTCGCGCGTACGGTCGGCGACCGCGGTGAGCGGGCCGAGCGCCGCGTTCTTCACGCCGGACTCGGTGCCCGGCCGCGGATGGGTCGGCGCGATCTTCTCCGCCGCCTTGATGCCCGCGGCGAGCGCCCGGCGGTCACGGTTGTCGGTGATCTGCTGCAGGCAGTGGAACTCGTCCCGTTCCTCCGCGGCCGAGTGCGCCTCCACGTCCTGCCGCAGCGCCTCCAGCCGGGTCGTGAAGTCCGGGTCGTGCGGGTCCATCCGCTCCAGCGCGCTCAGCGCCTCCTTGACCTGCTTCTCCTCTTCGAGCCGCTGCCCGACCACGTGCTCGCCCTTCTCCAGATGGCGCCGCGCGTACGGGTGGATGATCTCCTCCTCGGCGGTCTCGTGGACGGTGAGCGTCCGCACCAGACGCTCGAAGGCGTCGCGGCGTGCCTCACCCTCCTGACGTGTCACCTCGCCGAACAGCTCACGGATGAGTTCGTGCTGCTTGAGCAGCAGGGTCACCACATCGCCGTCGCTGTCTGCCACTTGAGGTCCCTCCTCGGTCGTGCCTCGGGTCCTGCGTACGGGTCCGCCTCCCGGGGGCGACGCCGCCGAGGTACCCGGGCCGGTAACGGGAAAACAGCACGGAAGCCCAGAAAACCGTCACTTCAGTCACTGCCCGACCTTCCCGGCCACCCGTCCGCCGGGACCCGGGCCGGGTGGACGGGGCGGCACCCCCGTGCGGTTTAATTGCGAGCCGTTCGCAAGAACATTTGATGTTCAGCAGGGCGCAAGAACGCTTGATGTTCAGCAGAGTGGGAGAGGACGGGAACGCATGGCTGCCCGGACGGTACGGACGCTGACGGCGACGGCGACGACAGCGGCGGTGCTGACCGGCGCCGCGGCCTGTTCGGCACCCGGCGGTGAGGGCGCGGGAGGCAGCGGCGGCAAGGACGCCGTGACGGTGGGCGTGGCCCAGGAACCGGAAACCCTCAGCCCGTTGCTCGGGTACGGCAAGGAGGGCAACTCGAAGATATTCGACGGGCTGCTCACCCACGACGCGCGGATGAGACTGAGACCCGCGCTCGCCACGAAGCTCCCCGAGGTCGGCGACGGCGGCACCACCTACACGTACACGCTGCGCAAGGGTGTGAAGTTCAGCGACGGCAAGCCGTTCACCGCCGAGGACGTGGTGTTCACCTACCGCACCATCCTCGACAAGAAGACCAACAACGCCTCCAAGAGCGAACTCGACGCACTGGACAGCGTGCGCGCCGACGGCGACCACAAGGTCGTCTTCAAGCTCAAGTACCCCTACGCGCCCTTCGCCGAGCGCACCGTCCTGCCCATCGCCTCCCACGAGGACGCCGGCGGCCAGAACGTCAACACCGGCCCGTACAACACCAAGCCGGTCGGCACGGGCCCGTACGTCCTCACCAACTGGCGCAAGGGCGAGAAGCTGAGCCTCAAGGCCAACCCGCACTACTGGGGTGGCGAACCCGCGGTGAAGAAGTTCACCGTCGCGGTCATCGAGGACGACGACGTGCGCGCCACCCGGCTGCGCTCCGGCGACCTGGACGGCGCCATCCTGCCGCCCAACCTGGCCGAGCCGTTCCGGAGCGACAGCGGAAAGCGCACCCTGCGCGCCAAGACCGCCGACTACCGCGCCGTCACCCTGCCGTCCGGCAACAAGGTCACCGGGGACAAGGACGTACGCCGCGCCCTCGACGTCGCCGTCGACCGCGGGGCCATGGTGAAGTCCATCCTCAACGGCGCCGGCAAGCCCGCGTACGGGCCACTGGCCACCGACAGCCCCTGGTTCGCGAAGGGCACCGAGCGCGAGCACGACCTGTCCGCCGCCAAGAAGATCCTGGACAGGGCCGGATGGAAGCCCGGCAAGGACGGCATCCGCGAAAAGGACGGCAGGCGCGCCTCGTTCACCCTCTGGTACTTCTCCGGCGACAAGCTCCGCCAGGACCACGCGCTCGCCTACGCGTCCGACGCGAAGAAGGCCGGCATCGACGTCAAGGTGCAGGCCGGCAGCCGCGAGGTCATCCAGCCGAAGCTCAAGCACGACGCCCTGCTGGCCGGCAACGGCTTCCCCGCCGACCCGGACTTCGACCTCTACCCGGCGCTGCACTCGTCCCAGGCCGGCGACGGCTGGAACAACATGGCGCAGTACGACAACAAGGCCGTCGACAAGGCACTCGACGAGGGCCGCAGGACCGGCGACAAGGACGTGCGCAAGAAGGCGTACGACACGGTCCAGAAGGAACTGGAGAAGGACCCCGGTTACACCTTCCTCGACCACATCGACCACGTGTACGTCGTCGACGACGGCTGGAAGGACCTCACCACCCAGACCGAGCCGCACGACCACGGCATCGGCGCCGGCCCCTGGTGGAACGTGCAGGACTGGCAGCCGTCCAAGTGACCACCGCAGCACCCGCACCGCCCCGTGGCGACCCGCGCGCGGGCCGCCGCTCCCTGTGGGTCCCGGCGGCCCGGCTCGTGGGCCGCCGGCTGCTGGCCGCCGTCCCCGTGCTCGCCGCCGTCACCTTCGGCGTGTTCGCCATCGCGGCCGCCTCGCCCTTCGACCCCGTGCAGCAGTACGCCGGTTCGGCCGGACTGAACGCCTCCCAGCGGACCCTGGACCAGCTGCGGGAGAACCTCCACGTCGACGGCCCGTTCCCGGAACGCTGGTGGCACTGGGCGCTCAACGCACTGCAGGGCGACCTCGGCGACTCCACCGCACTGCGGCAGCCCGTGTCGCAGGTCATCGGCGAACGGCTCGGCTGGTCCGTGCTGTTGTGCGCCGTCGGGTTCACGCTCGCCGTGCTGGCCGGCACCGTGCTCGGGATCCTCGCCGCACGCCGGCAGGGCGGCTGGTTCGACCGCACCGTCACCTCGGCCGCCTACACGCTGGAGGCCGCGCCACCGTTCTGGCTCGGCCTGCTCGCCGTCTGGCTGTTCGCGCTGAAACTGGGCGTCCTGCCCGCCGGGGGCCTCACCGACACGGGCAGCGACGTCGTCACGGCGGGCGCACTCGTACGTCATCTCGCCCTGCCCGCAACGGTGCTGGCGGTGTCTCAGCTGCCGTGGTTCCTGCTGTACGTACGGCAGGGCGTCGCCGACGCGCTCGAAGAGGACGCCGTACGCGGCGCCCGCGCGCGCGGACTGCGGGAGCGCACCGTGCTGTTGGGGCACGCCCTGCGGTTCGGACTGCTGCCCGTACTGACCCTGGTCGGCTCCCGCGTGCCCGAACTCATCACCGGCGCGCTGCTCGTGGAGACCGTCTTCAGCTGGCCCGGCATCGCCTCCGCGACGGTCGAGGCCGCGACCTCGGTGGACTTCCCGCTGCTGGCCGCGCTCACCACCCTCGCCACGGCAGCCGTCCTCGCCGGCAATCTGCTGTCCGACCTGCTGTACGGACTGGCCGACCCGCGCGTACCGCTGGAGGAGATGTGACGGCCACACAGAACGGCAGCGCACAGAACGGCAGCACTGCACGGAACGTCAGAACTGCACCGAACGACAGGACAGTTCGGCCTGTGCGGGCCGGCCGGCGCACGCGCGCGACCGGGAGCGGCGCCGGGGGGCGCCGCTCCCCGCGCGCCCTGCGCGTGTGGGCGTCCGGCGTACTCGTCGCCGCGGTCGTGGCCACCGTGCTGCTCGTACCGCTGTTCTTCCCACTGGACGAACAGGCCGTCGACCTGGCGGCCAAACTGCAACACCCCTCGACGGCCCATCTGTTCGGCACCGACGACAACGGGCGCGACGTCCTGCTGCGCTGCGTCTACGGGCTGCGCGTCTCCCTGCTCGTCGGCGTCGTGGCAGCCCTGGCGGCCACCGTCATCGGGACGGCGGTCGGCGCGTGCGCGGGCGCGCTGGGCGGACGTGCCGACCGGATGGTGATGCGCGTCGTGGACGTGTTCTCCTCCGTACCGCACCTGCTGCTGGGCATCTTCATCGTGGCCATGTTCCGGCCCGGAGTGTGGCCGGTCATCGTGTCCGTGGGGCTCACCCACTGGCTCTCCACCGCGCGCATCGTGCGGGCCGAAGTGCTGTCGCTGCGCGCACGCCCGTACGTCGACGCCGCCGTCTCCGGAGGAGCCTCCCGCTGGCGGGTCACCATTCGGCATCTCGTACCCGGCGTGCTGCCGCAGGCCGGACTCGCCGCCGTACTGATGGTGCCGCACGCCGTGTGGCACGAGTCCGCACTGTCGTTCCTCGGCCTCGGACTGCCCACCCACCGGGCCAGCCTGGGCAACATGGTCCAGGACGCACGCAGCACCCTGCTGGCGGGCGACTGGTGGCCCACGCTCTTCCCCGGGCTGTTCATCATCGTCCCCACCCTCGCCGTCGCCGGACTGGCCGGAGCCTGGCGGGAGCGGATCAACCCGCGCCGCCGATCGGAGCTGATGCTGTGAGCGCCCCCGCACCACCGCTGCTGTCCGTGCGGGAGCTGTCCGTACGGTTCCGGATGCGGCACGGCGCGTCCGTCGCCGCCGTCACCGACGTGTCGTTCGACCTCGCGGCCGGCGAGTGTCTCGCGCTCGTGGGGGAGAGCGGCTGCGGCAAGTCCGTGCTCGCCTCCGCGCTGCTCGGGCTGCTCCCCGCCAACGCGGAGACGCGCGGCACGGCCCTCGCGGGCGACGGCGGGTCCGGCCCCCTCGACCTGCTGACCGCCGACGAGCGCACCCTCGCCCGTACGGTGCGCGGCCGGCAGGTGGGCCTCGTACCGCAGAGCCCGGCCGCCCATCTGACGCCCGTGCGGACCATACGGTCCCAACTGGCCGAGACCGTACGGGAGCTGACCGGCACCGGCCGCGACGGGCTCGACCGGGCCACCGTCGAGGCAGCGGAACGCGCGGCCTTCCCGGCCGGCCATCTGGACCGCTACCCGCACGAGTTGTCCGGCGGCCTCGCCCAGCGCGCCGCGACCGCGATGGCACTCGTCGGCGAGGCGCCCCTGCTCATCGCCGACGAACCGACGACGGGCCTGGACCGGGACCTCGTCGAGCGCACCGTCGACGAACTGCGCTCCCACACCGGCGAGGGCCGCGGGCTGCTCATCATCACCCACGACCTCGCCGCCGCCGAGCGCATAGCCGACCGGGTCGCCGTCATGTACGCCGGACGGATCGTCGAACTCACCGGGGCACAGGGCTTCTTCGGCGAACCGGGACCACGCCACCCGTACGCGCGCGGGCTGCTGGAGGCGCTGCCCGAGCGTGCCTTCCGGCCCATCCCCGGCATGCCGCCGGAGCTGGGTGCCCTGCCCGAGGGGTGCGCCTTCGCGCCGCGCTGCGAGCGTGCGAGCAACGAGTGCGACGCCGTGCCGGAGCTCGGTGACGGCGCCGCCTGCCACCATCCGCTCGGAGCGCCGGTCGGGGTGCCGGGCGGGCCGGGCGCGGACCACGGGGGCGCCGACCGTGCTTGAGCTGCACGACATCACCGCCGGATACGACAAGGGCACCCCTGTGCTGCGGGGCGTCTCCCTGACCGTGCGCGAGGGGGAGGCGGTGGGGCTGCTCGGTCCGAGCGGCTGCGGCAAGTCGACCCTCGCGAAGGTCGCGGCGCTGCTGCACCGCCCCGCGGCGGGCAGCGTCCGCATCGCCGGCGAACCCGTACGCGGCTGGCGGCACCGTGCGCCCCGCGCGCAGCGCACCGCCGTCGGCGTCGTCTTCCAGCAGCCGCGGATGGCCGCCGACCCGCGGCTCGTCCTGGCCGACCTGATCGCGGAGCCGCTGCGGGCGACACGGCAGCCGGCCGCAGGAATCCCGGACAGGGTCGGCGAGTTGGCGGAGACCGTCGGCCTGGGCGGCGACCTGCTCACCCGCAGACCGCACGAGGTGAGCGACGGACAGCTGCAGCGGGCGTGCCTCGCCCGCGCGCTGGTGCTGCGGCCGCGGGTCCTGGTGTGCGACGAGATGACGGCGATGCTGGACGCGTCGACGACGGCCTCCCTGGTCGCCGCGGTCGAGGCGTACCGGGACGCGACCGGCGCGGCACTCCTCGCCGTCGGCCATGACCGGCCCCTTCTCACCCGCTGGTGCGACCGGACCCTCGAGCACGCGGAGCTGTGACGGGCCGCGCCGAAGGCGCCGGCTGAGGGACACTGGAAGTGCGGGAGGAGGTGACCGCATCATGTCCAGTCACCCGCAGATGCATCACCCGCAGGCGTCCCACTGGTGGACGCGTCACTCGTGGGCACACGCCCGCCGGCCGGGGGAGCCGGGCACACAGGGGCCGCGTCCGGCTCCCGTGGAACGTTCCGGGACCGAGCCGCTCACCGCCCGGAGCGACCTCCGGCTGCGGCTGGCCCTCTCCCTGCTGTTCACGCCCCTGTTCGCCCTCGGCACCGGGCTGCTCTGGTACTGGACGGTGCGGGCCGGCCCCGACAACGTCCCCACCAGCGACACGCTGCTCCTGCTGACCGTGCTCTGCGGCGCACTGACGGCGTTCGCCGTGGCCGACCTGCTGGTCATCCGGATGCGCATGCGCCGCCGACGCTGACCGCCGGCAGACGGGAGCGCCCTCTGACGGGAACCCCTCAGAGGGAGACGCCGCGCTCGCGCAGGTAGGCGAGGGGGTTGATGTCCGTGCCGAAGGCCGGCCCCGTACGGATCTCGAAGTGCAGGTGGGGGCCGGTCACATTGCCCGTCGCGCCGGATCGGCCCAGCCGTTGCCCGCTGCCGACCTGCGCGCCCTCCCGTACCGCGATGGCCGAAAGGTGCGCGTACTGGCTGTACTTGCCGTCGGTGTGCCGCAGCACCACCTGATAGCCGTACGCGTCGGCCCATCCCGCCGACACCACGGTGCCCCCGCTGACCGCCCGTACGGCCGTGCCCGTGGCGACGGGGAAGTCCACGCCCGTGTGGTAGCCCGAGGACCAGCTGCTGCCCGGTACCCGGTAGCCCGTCCCCGTGTCCGCGCCCTGGACGGGCGTCGTGTACGAGGCCGGCTTGCCGGCGGTGCCCTGTGACGCGGCCCGCTTCTTCTCCGGCGTTGCCCGCTTCTTCTCCGGTGCGGTCCGCTTCTTCTCCGGTGCCGAACGGGACGTCGACGGCTGTTTCGCCCGGGACGGCGCCTTCGCCTCGCTCCGGGCGGCCTTCCCGCGGAGGTCGAGCTGCTGTCCGGGGCGGATCAGGTCGGGGTCGCGTCCGACGACCGGCCGGTTGCGCTCGTACAGCCCTCGCCAGCCGTCGGACACGTCCCGCCGCTGCGCGATGCTGGACAGACTGTCGCCGCCGACCACTTCGTACGTCGTCGGCTGTTTCGCCCGGTCGGCCTTGGCCTGCCGGGCCCGCTCGGCGCGCTTCCGCGCCTCGTCACCGCTGTCACCGCCGGCATTCCTGTTGCCGCTGTCCCGGCTGACGTTGTCCCTGTCGCCGTCGTCCCGTTGTGCGCGTTCCCGCTCCTGTGCGGCCGGGCGTGCGGCGGGGGCCGGGCCGGGGTCCGCCGCCGTGCGCGACAGTCCGGCCCGGGGGCCGCACTGGGGCCAGGCGCCGGGGCCCTGGGCCCGTAACACCTTCTCGGCGACGGCTATCTGTTCGTCCCGCGTCGCCAGGTCGGCGCGCGGCGCGTGGGCCGTCCCGCCGTACGCCTGCCACGTGCTCTGGGTGAACTGCAGCCCGCCGTAGTACCCGTTGCCCGTGTTGACGTTCCAGGAGCCGCTGCTCTCACAGGCCGCGACCTTGTTCCAGGTGTCCTCCGGCGCGGCGTGCGCGAAGTTCACGCTCGCCAGCGGGATGGCGATGCCCGCCCCGCCGACGGTGACGCGGAGCGAGGCCCGGGCGACGGAGCCGGGTTTGTGGCGGCGGTGGCGGCCCCGTGCGGACATAGCCGTTCCTCCGGTCGAGTGGAGACACTGCGTAAGTGGACACACACTGCGGGGAGTTGCTGCCGAGCGCGCCCACGATAGGCGCACCCCTCCGAAGGTCACAAGGTCACAGTTCGAATCCGTGTTCACGGGCGTGCCGGTGTGCGGCCCGGTCGGCGTGTGCCTCGTCCAGGTACACCTCGCACACCAGCCGCCCCGAACCCGTCAGATCGTGCTCCAGCTCGTACAGGCTGAGTTCGCTGCCGTCGGCGAGCAGGAAGGCGTGCTGGTACAGCGAGCACCAGATGTGCCACTCGCGGACCAGCGCGTGCGGCCGGGGCACGTGCACGATCTCGTGCCCCTGTGCGCCGGACAGCAGGCGCAGTACGTCCTCGCCGGGGCGGTCCTCGTTCTCCGCGCGGCGCAGCAGCCGGCGGGCGTGGTCGGGGGAGTCGTGCTGTACGTAGCCGCGCTGCCGGGGCAGCCAGGCCGCCTGCGGTACGAGCCCGAACGGGGCCGCACCGCCTGGCACTTCGGGCTCCCCCTGTATGTCCGCCTCCCCGGCGGCGCCGGCGTCCTCGCCGTACGTGTCGTCGCGGGCGCCGCCGTACAGCTCCCCGTGCGTGCCGCCGTCCGCGAGGACTTCACCGCCGGACCCGACGCCGCCGTGAACGCGCCGCTCGGACTGCCGCATCTCGTGCTCGCGTTCGTACACCTCGGACACCAGCTGTCCGTCGCCGTCCTGGTCCTCGTAGCACAGCTCCCACAGCAGTTCGCTGCTGCCGTCCCTGAGCAGGAAGACGTGGCGGAAGCAGCCCCACCACGCCTCCCCGGTGTCCCAGGGCCGTGCGTACTGCGGCTGCCCGTGGTCGGGCGCGACCTCGTGCACGACGGACCGCTCCAGGCGTTCCAGCATGGCGTCGGACACGTCGAACGGATTGCGGGACCTGGCCAGCAGTCCCTGGAGTCGCTGAGCAGGCGTCAGCTCTGTTTCCTCACGCATCTGGGATCCCTCCCGGCACACTTCAACCGACTGATCCCCGCGGGCAGCCACGGTAGCGCCGCCGGTACGCCGCGCGGGGCGGATCGGGGGAAACTCCGGGCCGCCGGGCGAAATCCCCCGCTCACCGGCCCATGCGGAATGTGGATGACTCGCGTGCAAAAGGGAACGACAGAGTGGAGACGAACAAGAGACCGGTCCGTCGGCGTGTGTCACCGCGTGGGGGAGGCCGAGGAGGGAGCGCGGTCGTGACGACACTGCCCGTCGGCTACGAGTCGTACTGGATGCTCTCCGCGGCGGGGTCGCCCCATCCGCCCCTCGCGCCGGGCAGCCGCCTGGAGGTGGACACGGTCGTCGTGGGCGGCGGTATGGCCGGACTGTCGGTCGCGTGGGAACTCACCTGTGCGGGCCAGACGGTGGCCGTTCTGGAGTCCGACAGGATCGCCGCCGGGGTGACCGGCCACACGAGCGCGAAGGTGTCGGTCCTGCACGGGCTGATCTACGCCAGACTGCGCGATGCCCAGGGGCCCGAGGCGGCCCGCCAGTACGCGCTGTCCCAGCAGCAGGCCGTCGAGCATCTCGCGGACACGGCGCGGCAGTTGGGCGCCGACTGCGAACTGGAGCGCGTTCCGGGCTACACGTTCGTCGAGTCGTCCCGGCACGCCGCGGAGATCCGCGCCGAGGCGGAGGCGGCCCAGGAGGCCGGCCTGCCCGCCTCGTACGTCACCCGCACCGGCCTCCCGTTCCCGGTGCACGCGGCGGTACGGGTGGCAGGGCAGGCCCAGTTCCACCCCCGCAAGTACCTCCTCGCCCTCGCCGCCGACCTGTGCCGGCGCGGCGGTGTCATCCACGAACGCACGCGTGTCACCGGGCTGGACGCGGGCGACCCGTGCCGCGTCAGCACGGAGAACGACGCGGAGGTCGTCGCGCGCGACGTAGTCGTGGCCACCCACTACCCGGTCTTCGACCGGGCGTTGATGTTCTCCCGGCTCGAACCCCGCAGGGAGCTGGTCGTCTCCGCGCTGCTGCCGGAGGAGCAGGATCCGGGCGGCTGCTACCTCACCCCGGAGCGCCGCACCCGCTCGGTGCGCACCGCGCCGTACCCCTTCCGGGACGGGCAGCGGCTGCTCATCGTGACCGGCGAGAAGTTCACGCCGGGCACCACGGGCATAGGTTCCGTGGGCGCGCGGTACGAGCGGCTCGCGGCGTGGATGTACGAGCGCTTCCCCGACGCGCGCATGGTGCACCGCTGGGCCACCCAGGACAACGACACCACGGACGGCGTCCCGTACATCGGCCGCTTCCACCCCGCGGCCCAGCACACGTGGGTGGCCACCGGGTTCGGCGGCTGGGGCATGGCGAGCGGTGTGCTGTCGGGGCAGCTGCTGGCCGCGCACATCACCGGCGGTGAACTCCCTTCCTGGGCCCGGCTGTACGAGCCGCGCCGGCTGAGCCCGCGGGAGGCGCCGGCGATGCTGCGGTTCCAGTCGGCCGTCGCACGGCGCTTCGTGGCGGACAGACTGCGCTCGTCGTACGTGGACAGCGTGGACGAGATCGCGCCGGGCACGGGGGCGATCGTCCGCATCGAGGGGCGGCGCTCGGCGGTGCACCGTACGCCCGAGGGCGAGCTCCGCGCCGTGTCGCCGCGCTGCACCCATCTGGGCTGCCTGGTGCGGTTCAACGACGAGGAGGGCGCCTGGGAGTGCCCCTGCCACGGTTCGCGCTTCGGCACGGAGGGCGAGGTCATACAGGGGCCCGCGACCCGCCCGCTGGAACGGCGCCCCGAGCACGAGGTGCCACAGGGCGACCAGCAGGGGGATTGGGCCTGACGGGTGGACACGGCGGGGCCGGCCGCCGATGAGCCGTACGTGACCGTGCACCGCCTCTAGCCTCCGAACGGACTGTTCCGCCGGAGGTGTTGTTCTTGTCCGCGTTTCCCAGGACGTCCGCGTTCTCCAGACTGCGCGTGTTCCCCGGGCTGTCCGTGTTCTCCGGAAGGGCACGGCTGCGCCGCGGGCTGTGCGCGACAGCGGTCGGCGGTGCGCTGCTGTGCGGCGCCGTGCCGTCGTGCGGCCTGCTGCCGGGCTCGGGGGAGGGGAACGGTGCGGGGTCCGGTTCCGCTGACGACAAGGGCGTCAACATCCTGCTGACGGGCATCGACCAGCGGCGCGGCATGTCCGGCGCGGAGAAGGACCGGCTGCACGTCAACGGGAAAGAGTGCAACTGCACGGACACGATGATGCTGCTGCATCTGTCCGGCGACCGTAAGCGGGTGTCCGGCGTGAGCATCCCGCGCGACTCGTACGTGCCCTTCGCCCGGCAGAAGGGAGCGCCGGAACGCGGAAAGATCAACGCGGCGTTCAAGCACGGCGGGCCCGAGCTGGCGAAGCGCACGGTGGAACTGAACACCGGTGTGCACGTCGACCATTACGCGCAGGTGGACTTCTCGCGCTTCGTCCGCGCGGTGGACGACATGGGCGGTGCCGAAGTGTGCACCGACCAGCCGCTGTGGGACTTCAACTCCGGGCTGGACCTGAAGGCGGGGCATCACGACCTGGACGGCAAGAAGGCGCTCCGGTACGTGCGTGCCCGCCATGTGTCCCCGCCCGGTGACCTGGGGCGCAACCGGCGTCAGCAGTACGTGCTGACCTCCATGCTGACCGCGCTCACCGGAGACCGCGCACAGTCCGACCCGGCGGCGATGGCCCGTACGGTGAACGCCCTGCGCAAGTCCGTACGTACCGACGGCACGCTGACCGCCGCGAGGATGGCCGAACTGGGCAGCGAGCTGCACGGGCTGACGGCCCGTCGGACGGAGTTCGCCACTGTGCCGATGGCGGACTTCGACCTGCGCGTGCCGGGGTGGGGGTCCTCCCTCAAGTGGGACAGGAAACGCGCCGCGGAGCTCTTCCGCGACCTGCGCGAGGACCGGTCGCTGACGGCCAATCCGCACCACCGGCCGCCGCCCGGCGTACGGGCCGTGTCCCTGCCGCCCTCGACCGTTCCCGTACAGGTGGCGGGCACTGGGGCGCGCGCACAGCGGCTGGAGGACGGCCTGCGCAAGAACGGGTTCCGCATCGTCGAGGGCCCGGTGCCGGCCGCCGCGCAGTCGCCCGACGGCCGCACCCGCATCACGTACAACCCCGCCAACGAGCCGCAGGCGCAGGTCGTGGCGACGGCGCTGCCCGGCGCCAAGATGAGCCTGGTGCCCGGTCATTCGGTGAACGCCACGGTGTGGCCCGGTGAGCGCGGCGCCGAGGCGAAGAAGGTCGTCGAGGACCGCAACAGCGTGGAGGGCGCGGCGCTCACCGGGGACCGTGTCGGCGGCTGTAAGGAGCAGACGAGCAGCTCCTGAGCCGCGGCCGGGTGGGGTCACAGCCAGTCGGGGTCCGTCTCCAGGGTGGTCACGTCCCGGCTGGCCAGCAGGTCGAACTGCGGCCCGGTCCGGGGCAGTTCGTGCCGGAAGAAGTACCGCGCCGCCTGCCTCTTGCCCTGGTGGAAGGCGTCCTGTTCGTCGCCGGTCGCGAGGAACTGGCCCAGCCAGATCCAGGCGAGGACGGTGTGTCCGACGGCCTCCAGGTACACCGACGCGTTGGCCAGGGCCGTCTCCGGGTCGCCGGTCTCCCACAGTTTGGCCGTCACCGCTGTCACCCGGTTCCAGGTGTCCCGCAGTGTGGCGGCGAGTTCGGCGGCCTCGCTGCCGGCGGCGGAGGCCCGCTCCACCGTCTCGCCGACGGCCTCGCCGAGCGCCAGCAGTCCTGCGCCGCCGCCCATGACGGCCTTCCTGCCGAGCAGGTCCATGGCCTGGATGCCGTGGGTGCCCTCGTGGATGGGGTTCAGCCGGTTGTCGCGGTAGTGCTGCTCCACGTCGTACTCACGGGTGTAGCCGTAGCCGCCGTGCACCTGGATGGCGAGGTTGTTGGCCTCCAGGCACCACTGGGACGGCCAGCTCTTGGCGATCGGGGTGAGCACGTCCAGCAGCAGTCCGGCCCGCTCCCGGTCCTCCTCCGACTCGGCGGTGCGCTGTTCGTCGACCAGCCGCGAGCAGTACAGCAGCAGGCCGAGCGCGCCCTCCACGTACGACTTCTGCGCGAGCAGCATGCGGCGCACGTCGGCGTGTTCGACGATCGGCACCTGGCCGGACGAGGGGTCCTTGGTGGCGACCGGCCGACCCTGCGGGCGTTCCCGGGCGTACTCCAGGGACTTCAGGTAGCCGGTGTAGCCGAGTGCCATGGCGCCCGCGCCGACGCCGATGCGGGCGCCGTTCATCATGTGGAACATGTACGCGAGTCCGCGGTGCTGTTCGCCCACCAGATAGCCGACGGCGCCGGGCGCACCGTCGATGGTGTGCTGGCCCTCGCCGAAGTTGAGCAGTGCGTTGGTGGTGCCGCGGTAGCCCATCTTGTGGTTGAGGCCCGCGGGGACGACGTCGTTGCGCTCGCCCGTCGAACCGTCCGGCCGTACCAGGTACTTGGGCACGATGAAGAGCGAGAGGCCCTTCACCCCGGGCGGGCCTCCGGGGATGCGGGCGAGCACCAGGTGGACGATGTTCTCGGACAGTTCGTGGTCCCCGCCGGAGATCCACATCTTGCTGCCGAACAGCCGGTACGTACCGTCGTCCTGTGCTTCGGCGCGGGTGGCGACGTCCGCGAGGGACGAGCCGGCCTGCGGTTCGGACAGGCACATCGTGCCGAAGAACCGCCCCTCCAGCATGGGCCGGACGAAGGTGTCGATCTGTTCGGCCGACCCGTGGGCACACAGCAGCCGCGCGTTCCCCAGGGTCAGGAACGGGTACGACGAGGTGCCCACGTTGGCCGCCTGGAAGAAGCCGAAGCAGGCCGTCGCCACGGTCTGCGGCAGCTGCGCGCCGCCGAGTTCGGCGTCCATGGACGCGGTCAGCAGGTCCGATTTGGCGAACGCCTCCAGGGCCTCCTTCACCTCGGGGATGGTGTGCACCCGCTCCCCGTCGAAGGACGGCTCCTCCTGGTCGTTCTTCTTGTTGTGCGGGGCGAAGTGCCGCTCGGCCAGCTGCTCGCTCAGGTCGAGCACGGCGTCGACCGTCTCCCTGCTGTGCTCGGCGAAGCGCGGCCTGCGCAGCAGCTCCCCGGTGTCCAGCCACTGGTGGAGCAGGAAATCGAGGTCACGGCGGGAGAGCAGGAGCGAGCGTGAGGCCATGGCGGTGATCCGATCCCGGTCGAGGACTAAGCGCTTGCTTATCCTGGTTCGGTACGGCCGCGGCTGTCAACGCCCCGGACCGGGCGACTACGTCCCCGTCGGTCTCAGCGCGGCCGCCGGGCCGGCGGCGGAAGGTCCGGACAGCTCCTGCCCCTGACGGGCCAGCTGCCGTGCCCGCAGCACCAGTTCCATCTCGAACAGCGTGTCCGGGTCCTGCAGCCGGTCGCCGAGCAGCTCGTCGAGCTGACGCAGCCGGTAGCGCACCGTCTGCGGGTGGACGGCCAGTCGCTTCGCCACCTCGATCGTGTTGTGGCCGCTGCGCAGCCAGGCGAGCAGCGTCTCCGCCAGCCGGTGCCGGTGCGGCGCGCGCACCTGCTCCAGCGGGCCCATGTGCCGCTCCGCCAGCACGTCCAGCAGCGTCTCGTCCTGGAACAGCAGCAGCGTCGACAGGTGGTCCTCGCAGCGGATCACCTCCCGGCGCGGAATGATGCCCCGCTGCGCCAGCTCCAGGGCCTCCGCCGCCAGCCGCGCCGACCTGCTGCCGTCCGAGACGCCGACCGTCGGCCCGATCACCGCCCGCTGTCCGCGCAGCGCCAGCGAGACCGACCGCGCGCGCCCCGGTCCGTCCGGGTCCGGCACCACCATGCACACCGGCAGGCGGTCCGTCCGTACGAGGACGTCGGGCGGGGTGATGGGCCGCTCCGGCTCCGCGCCGTTCTCGCCCGGGGGCGCGTCCACCAGCACCACCGCCAGCCTGCGCGGCACCGTCCACTGCGCGGCGCGCGCCAGGTCGGAGATCGCCTCGCAGGACGCGGGCGGATCGGCCGTCAGCAGGTCGAGCAACCGGTCGCGTCTGCGCTGCAGTTCACCTGCCGCGCGCAGCCGGGCCTCCGTATAGCCGCTCGCCGTCGCCTCGATGATCTCGTCGAGGTGCACGAGCATCGCCTCGCCGAGCGACACCAGTACGCCCCGCGGCAGCACCTGTTCGTCGGCGAGCGAGTTGATGCGCCGCCAGGCGATCCGCGCACCCATCCGCATGGCCTGCTGGAAGGCGTCGAGACTGCGGCCCTCGTTCGCCTCGCCGCGGCCGATGCTGTGATAGGTCTGCGCCACCGCCTCCCAGCCCTCCTGCGGTTTGGTCATCCTGTCGAGCAGCAGCCCCAGCGCCTGTTCGGCACCCGTACGCAGGGTGCGCATGTACGTGTCGTCCTGGGGGCGTGCGTACTCGGGGATGCCCTGCTGGATCTCCGCCACGACGTCGTCGACGAGATCGGACAGGTACGGCCGCAGCTGGCCGGGGAGTTCCGGGGGGAAATCGGTGAAGGGATCATAGGGAAGATGACTGTCACTCACCGGTTCTGACGCTCCTTCCGATACGGGGGAGCTCTCCTGATGCGTGGGAAGATACCGCCGGGAGAATGCCGTTTCCCCTGCATTACCGACGAGTTAAGTTGTGACTGTTTATCACATCCGCACAGCCGGGCTGTCCGCGGAGAACAAGACGCCGGCGCGCGCAGTCGAGCACGGTACGTCCTGAGGCCGATCCCCTGCGGAGACGAGGGCGGAGTGCGGACACGGACGTACCGGACGGACAGCGACCGCCCCTGGCACCGCTTCTACGCGCCCGGCGTCCCACGGCACCTGCGGATACCCGCCGTTCCGCTCACCGCGCTGCTCGACGAGGCGGCCGCACGCAGACCCCGCCGTACCGCCCTCGTCTTCTTCGGCCGCCGCACCCGCTACCGCCGACTGCGCCGCACCGCCGACAGATTCGCCGCGGCCCTGTACGCGCTCGGGGTGCGGAACGGTGACAGGGTCGCGCTGATCCTGCCGAACTGCCCGCAGTTCGTGGCAGCCCTGTACGGCACTCTGCGCGCCGGAGCCATCGCCGTACCCGTCAACCCGCTCTACACGGAGAGCGAACTGCGCCACATACTCGCCGACTCCGGCGCCACCGTCGCCGTGGTGCACGACGGCGGCTGTCCGGCCGTCACCGCCGTGCGCGACGACACCGCACTGCGGCACGTCGTCACCACAGCCCTCGCACACGAACTCCCGTGGTGGCTGCGGCTCTTCCTGCGCGCACCGCTGACCCGCGCGCGGGCACTGCGCGCCCGCCTCGACCCCGGCCTGCCGCCCGGCGCGCACACGGAGGAGTACCGGCGGCTGCTCTCCCGGCACCCGCCGCGCCGCGCGCCCCGCCCGCGCCTCGACCCGGCCGGCGCCGCCCTCCTGCAGTACACCGGCGGCACCACGGGCACCCCCAAGGGCGCCGTCCTCACACACCGCGGCCTCGTCGCCAACGCCCACCAACTGCGCGCCTGGTACCCCGACTTGCGCGAGGGCCGCGAGACGGGCATCAGCGTGCTGCCGCTGTTCCACATCTACGGGCTCACCCTCGGCCTGAACGTCGGACTGCTCGCCGGCGCCCGTACCGTCCTGCTGCCCGTCTTCGACGCCCGGCTGCTGCTGCGCGCCGCGCGCCGCTGGAAACCCACCCTGCTGCCCGGAGTGCCGCCCCTCTACGACCGGTTGCTGGAGCGCACCCCCGAAGAGCTGGAGGCCCTCGGCACACTCCGCAGCTGTCTGTCCGGCGCCATGCGGCTGCCGCCCGAGACCGTCGACCGGTTCCGTACGGCCACCGGCGGCCACCTCGTCGAGGGGTACGGACTGACGGAGGCGTCCCCCGTCGTCCTCGCCAACCCGCTGAACGCCAACGCCCGTCCCGGCACCGTCGGCATCCCGCTCCCCGGCACCGACGTACGTGTCGTCGACGAACACGACCCCGCCCGGACGCTGCCCCGCGGCGAGGCCGGCGAACTGGCCGTACGCGGCCCGCAGCTCTTCGCCGGCTACTGGGGCGACCCCGCCGACACCGCGCGCGTCCTGCGCGACGGCTGGCTGCTCACCGGCGACATCGCCGTCATGGGCCCGGACGGCTTCGTCACCGTCATCGACCGCAAACGGGACGTCATCAACGCCAGCGGCTTCTCCGTCTTCCCCTCCGAGATCGAGGAGGTGCTCCAGGCGCATCCCGCGGTCGCCGAGGCCGCCGTCGTCGCGGCCCCCGACCCGTACCGCGGGGAGACCGTCAAGGCGTGCGTGGTCGTACGGGACGGAGCCACCCTCACCGTCCCCGGCCTCCTCGCCCACTGCGCCCGCCATCTGACGGCCTACAAGGTGCCCCGCATCGTCGAGTTCCGCACCACCCCGCTGCCCCGCAACCATCTGGGCAAGGTGCTGCGCCGGTCCCTCAGACCGTGAGGGACCGGCGCGGCGTGCTGCTCTCAGGGCAGCCGGGCGTGCCGGGTCAGCTGCCGTACTCCGTGGTCAGCTTGGCCTTCTCCGTCTCGGCCTCGTCGCGGATGGTGTCCACGACGTGCTGGTTGAGCCGCTGCTCCTCGAAGTGCCCGACCATCCGGTCCAGCACCGACGTGGCCTGCTCCAGGTCGCCCTGCTTCGCCTCGGCGCGCGCCAGCCTGCGCGTCACCATGTTCAGCGTCACGTTGTCCACGCCCGTCCCCTGCATGGAAGCGTCGACGACCGGCTTCAGCTGCTGGACACTCTCCTTCGTGTCGGCCGGACGCACCGCCAGCGCGTCCTTCTCCGGGCTCAGGCTCTTGAACTCGTGCTCCGCGTTGAGCCCCTTCACCATCCGCGCGAACACCGCGAACTGGTGCTTGCCGTGCTGCTCGATGACCTGCTGCAGCGCGTCGTTGCCGGCCTTCAGATGCGGCGAGTCGGAGCCCAGCAGCGTGAACAGCTGCCCCTGCTCCTCACCCATCATCAGTTCGCCCAGCTGCTCGTCCGCACGGCTCATCGGGTGCCGCACCGTGGTGCGCATGACCGGCGAGACCACACGCGAACCGTCGGAGGCCAGGTACATGGCCCGCAGTTCGTACGTGCCGGGCTGCTGGAAGTAGTGCCCTTCCTTGCCGTACCCGATGTACGCGCTGGTGTAGATCGCCGGCTTGCCGCGGTCCAGCCGGACGCTGCGCGTCTCGTCGACACAGCGCCGCAACAGCGGCCGGAAGACGACCGTACGGCCCGAGGGCTGCCGGATCGCGATGCTCACCAGGTCGTTGTGCGGGTGCAGATAGCTGTGCGTCTGCGTGCCCCGCAGATCCGTGGTCTCCAGCTTGAGTTCGATGACAGGCGGCTCGCCGAACTCGTAGGCCCGCTTGCCGCGCAGCTCCAGCCGCAGCCCGGACTGGTCCCGTACCGGCTCGTCGAACTGCTCGGCGTCGATGTCCGCCGCGCCCTTGGTGAAGGCGTTGGCACCCATGACCACGTTCTTGTAGAACCCGTGCCGCAGGTGCTGGAGCTCGTTGTTGGTGAACTGGAACGGGAAGTTCGCCCAGTACGCCGTCTCGCCGGAGGGTGCGCCGCCGCCCGGGTTGTAGTTCTGCGGATAGTTCATCCACGACAGGTCGGCGAAGCCCTGGTTGGGTCCCAGCGGGGCCGGGGGAGTGGCCAGGTTCTTCTGCCACGAGTGCAACAGGTTGAAGGCGTGGCCCAGTTCGTGCACGTACGTACGGAGCGCCGACCGCTGCCGTACCGCGTCATTGCCGCCGATCATGTCGTAGAAGACCGCGCAGCCCTGCCGCTGGTAGGCGTCGCTCGAGTCGAACATGATGCCGCGCACGCCTGCCAGGCCCTCGTACTTGCTGGCGACCAGCAGCCACACCTTCCACTGCGGAATGTCCTTCCACAGGCTGAAGTTGGTCTGCATGGCGCCGTGCAGCTCGCTGTCCGTCCAGCCGTTGGCGTTGTCGGCCAGCACGTTGGCCGCACCGGAGACCTGGAGCTCCACACCGTTCTCCGCGAAGGCGCCGGGCACGGTCAGGATGCGGGCGGGGGAGCCGGGAGGCTGCGGCAGGGAACCGGTGTTGTACGACACGAACGGCACCTTGCCGGCGACCGAGTCCTGCTCCCACGTCACTGTGCGGTAGTACGGCGAGGTGAAGGGGCACAGATAGCTCGCGCCCTTCTCGGTCGCCGACTTGTAGAACGTGAGCGTCGCGGCGGCGTGCGGCTGTGTGACCGCCAGCCGCGGAATGCTGACCTCGACGATCGGATAGCTGGCCGCCCAGGTGAACGCGCCGACGCCGCGGATGACGGTGTACGCCGCGGTCTGACTGATCGTCACGGTGTTGACCACGAACGAGCCGTAGTAGCTCGTCGTCCCGCCGCTGATCGCGAAGAAGTCGGCGCTGAGCTTGCGCAGCGGACGGTACCCGTCGGTGTCGACGCGCAGCTCCAGCTGATAGCCGGTGGTGCCGCCGCTGCGGTAGCGCCCGTAGGTGAGCTGGTACGCGGCCGCCTCGGACTCCGAGGCGAGTGCGCGTTCGTCGCCGGGCAGGCCCTGCAACGTGCCGTTGTGTCCGGCGCCCGGCTCCTCCAGGCTGCCGTCCTGTCGCGTCTGCCGGACGGCCGACGGCTGGTTCGTACTGTGCTGGCCTGGGCTCTGCTGGCCCTGGCGGCCGGAGCTCTGTTGCCCGGGGAGCGTGAAATCGGCGGTCTCGGCGGCCTCGGAGCCGGGGATCTCGCCGAAGTCGGCACCTGCCGGCGGGATGCTGGTGCTCTCGCCTGCACCGGCCGTGGGGTCTTCGATGGCTGACGACATGGTGGATCGTCCTCTGCTCGCCAAACGCGTGTTCCGGATGGCGGCGCTGCGTCCGCGAAGTGCGGGCGCGCCGCCGTGGGCACCTGGCCGGCCAGGAGGACTTCCGAGAGCTTTCCGTGTCTGGAACCTCGCAGTGGTCAGCGGCGCTGTCAATCGTCAGGGCAGCATCCAGGCGAGGACGTGCGACTGGAGAAACACCAGCACACACACCACGAGCAGCAGGAGCACGCTCCACTTGAACACGCTGCGGAACAGCACCGCCTCGCGCCCCAGGAGGCCGACGGCGCCGGCTGCGATGGTGAGGTTCTGCGGGCTGATCATCTTGCCCACGACGCCGCCCGAGGTGTTGCCGGCGACCAGCAGCGTCGGGTCCAGCCCCGCCTTGCCCGCCGCGGTCTGCTGGAGGGTCGCGAACAGCGCGTTGGCCGAGGTGTCCGAGCCGGTGACGGCGGTGCCCAGCCAGCCGAGGATCGGCGACAGGAAGGCGAACGCCGCGCCCGTACCGGCGATCCACGTGCCGATGGTGATGGTCTGCCCGGACAGGTTCATCACGTACGCCAGGGCCAGTACGGAGCCGACCGTCAGCAGGGCCCAGCGCAACTGGACGACGGTGGCGGCGAATTCGCGTACCGCGGCCACGGGCCGCACCCGGTACACGGCGGCCACGGCGATCCCGCAGAGCAGCAGGAGTGAGCCGGGGGAGGAGAGCCACGGGAAGAGGTAGACGGTCGTGCTCGCCATCTCCCCGTCGGCCGTGCGGACTTGACCGTCCAGCCCCGGCCAGTGCACCTCGACGTCGGTGCCGGCCAGGAACTCCTTTGCGGGGTCCCACAGTTTGGCCACCGAGAACACCGCGATGATGACGAGGTACGGCAGAAAGGCCATCAGAATCCGTGCCCTGTCGGCCGGCTGGGCCCCCTCGGAGTCCGTACGCACGCTCCCCTCGGGCGCCGCACCCGCGGAGGACCCGCCCGCGGGAGCCCCGGCCCCGGCGGCTCCTCCGGCAGGGGTCTCTCCAGAAGACCCGGCCGCCTCGGCCGCCGCCGCGGCCCGCAGCGCGCCCCGCACCCGCTCGCTCTCCTGCGGCTGCCACACGCGCAGGAACAGCACCACGGCCGCCAGGCCGACGAGGGAGGCGATGATGTCGGTGAGCTCCACCGACACGTAGTTGGAGCTGACGAACTGCGCCACGGCGAACGCGCCGCCGCACACCAGCGCCACCGGCCACGTCTGCCGTATCCCGCGGATCCCGTCGACGAGGGCGACCAGCACCAACGGCACGAACAGTGCGAGCAGCGGCGTCTGCCGGCCCACGTAGGCGCCGATGTCCTCGTACGGAATCCTGGTGAGGCTGCCTGCGGTGATGATGGGAGTGGCGATGGCGCCGAAGGCCACCGGCGCGGTGTTGGCCACCAGCACGGTCACCGCGGCGCGCACCGGGGAGAAGCCGAGCGCCATCAGCATCACGCCGGTGATGGCGACGGGCGCGCCGAAGCCGGCCAGCGCCTCCAGCAGCGCGCCGAAGCAGAACGCGATGATCAGCGCCTGCACCCGGGGGTCGTCGCTGACCAGGTTGAAGGCCCGCCGCAGATCCTCGAACCGGCCGCTGACGACGGTCAGTTGATACACCCAGAGCGCGGCCAGCACGATCCACATGATCGGGAAGAGCCCGAAGGCGGCACCCTCCGTACCGGCCAGCAGCGCGAGATCCACCGGCATCCCGTACGCGGCGACCGCGACGGCCAGGGACACGCCGAGCGCCGCGAGACCGGCCCAGTGCGCCTTCCAGCGCAGCCCGCCCAGCAGGACGAACAGGGTCAGCAGCGGCAGCGCCGCCACGAGGGAGGACAGTCCCAGACTGTCCCCGACAGGGGAGAGATCCGGCTGGTACATGCGACGACACGCGCCTCTCTCGCTCCGGGGCCCGCTCCGGGGAACAACTGGCAGGGCCAGTCACTGAGCAGTCCGCTCAGTATCAACAGCCCCAGCCGCACCGGGAAGAGGTGTGCACACCGTCGTCGGATCAGGGCTTGCGGGCGACCCCCGCGTAACCCGGAATGTCGCTGTCGCCCAGCTGCCGCGGCGGCACGGCGTCCGCCCGCCAGTGCTGCGGCACGACGATGCCCGGCTCCACCGGCTCCAGCCCCTCGAAGAACCGCGCCACCTCGGCCCGGCCACCATGGGTGAGCACCAGATAACTGTCCGCGGGCAGCGCGTTGAGCAGCTCCCGGAGAATCCCGTACGGGTCGCGCCCGTCCGGCACGAAGGGGAACAGCGCGTTGACCGCCAGCGCGACGGGCCGCCCGAGGTCCAGCGCGTCGCTCAGCTCCGGCGCGTCCAGGACGCTCTCCGGGCAGGTCACCTCGCGCCGCAGATACGCGACCCGCGCGTCGGGCGCGGCGGCGCCGGCGAGCTCCCGCAGATCCGGCTCGGCGGACGCGCCCGAGCGGAAGCCGAGGAACTGCCGTACGCCCGCCTCCGCGGTCAGCCAGCGGACCGCGCGCCGCAGGAAGTCGCGGTTGGCGCGGTCCGCCTCACGGGCCGGTGAGATGTCCGCCGGCGCCTGGCACTGCTCCGTCATCGGCCGCTCCCGTGCAGCAGGAAGTCCGCTGCCCCGTGCTTGGCCCCGTGGATGAAGGTCTCGATCTCGCGCGAGGTGTAGATCAGCGCGGGGCCGTCCGGATCGGTGGACTGGCGCAGGGCCACCCGGCCGTCGGCGAGCCGCAGCGCTTCCACGCAGTTGCCGCCGTTGGGGCCGCTCCACGGCTTCCGCCAGCCGTCCGTGCCGAGTTCGGCCGCGGGCATGCCGTTGTAGACGTGGCCGGTGTGCTGGTCCATGTGCTCAGAACTCCTTGCGGATCTCACCGAGGAGGGCCTCGGTGTGCTGTGCGGGCGCGGCCTGTGTCCCCATGCGGTCGAGGACTTCCAGATAGGCCGCTGTGTCCGGACGTTCGTCGTGATAGACGGCACCCGTCAGACTCTCGGAGTAGACGATGTCCGGAAGTTCGGGGATGTCGAACCGGAAGAGCTGGAACGGTCCGAACATGCCGGGATGCGCACCCGCCGTGAACGGGATGATCTGCAGCGTCACATGGGGCAGCGCGCACACCTCGGCGAGCCGGTCCAGCTGGCCGCGCATGATCGCCGGCTCGCCGATGTGCCGGCGCAGGACCTGTTCGTCCAGCACCGCCCACAGCTTCGGCGGATTCGAACGTTCCAGCAGCGACTGGCGCTCCATCCGCAGCGCGACCCGGCGGTCCAGCTCCCGCTTGTCCGCGCCGGGGAAGCCGGTGCGCAGCAGAGCGCGCGCGTAGTCGGCGGTCTGCAGCAGCCCGGGCACGCAGTGCGGCTCGTACGCGCGGATCAGGCTGGCCTCGCCCTCCAGGCTGACGTAGAGGCTGAACCAGGGGGGCAGTACGTCGCGGAAGTTGTGCCACCAGCCGGGCCGGTTCGCCTCGTCGACCAGCGTCATGAAGGCGTCCGCCTCCTGCGCGGGCACGCCGTAGGTGCGCAGCAGCTTCTCGACGTACGGCGGCTTGAGGCCGACCTCGGCCTTCTCCATGCGCCGCACCGTCGTCGTGTTGACGCTGAGCGCGTGCGCCGCGTCCGTGAAGGAACACCCGGCCTTCTCGCGCAGGTCGCGGAGCCGGAGCCCGAGGACCATCTGTCCCACGGTCGGCGCGGACCGGCTTTCCGCCACGGCTTCCTCCTCTGCTGCTCTCCCGGGGGAGCAGTGTGCCATGCACGTATTGTGGCGGCCAGAGTGCGGCTCCGATTCTGCGAATTGCAGAACTAGCCTTGCCATGTGTGATGTGCGGCGAGCATAGTGAGTGCTGTGACTCAGTTCTCGTCGTCCTCGTCCGAGCACGGCCCCGCTCCCGAGCGGGGGCCAGATGTGCGCCGGGAGGACTTTGAGCTCCCCGCGCATGCCTCGGCCGTCGCCCAGGCGCGGGAGCGGGTGTGCGGGCAGCTGAGACGCTGGAATCTCCCCGAGGAGCTCGGGCACACGGCACAGCTGGTGATCTCCGAGTTCTTCACCAACGCCGTGGTGCACACCGAGAGCGGCCAGGTCCGCTGCCGGCTGCACGCCGACGGGGAGATGCTGCGCATAGAGGTCACCGACGAGGGCGGCGGGAGCGGCGAGGTCACGCCCCGCGAGGCCGCCGGGGACGACACCGACGGCCGCGGACTGCACCTGGTCAGCGCGCTGGCGGAGCAGTGGGGCGTGCTGGGGGACGGCGGACCGCTGGGCAGGGTCGTCTGGGCGGAGCTGCGCGGCACCACCTGAGGCGCCGGCGGCGTGCGCCGGTGAGCCCGAATTTCCTTATCCCGTAGTGCACTTGACGTGGATTCATGTGACCTGACCGTGGGATGCTTCAGCGCGACGGAACACACGCGGTGAGACGGTGAGGCACGGATGCGGGACGACCGGGAGACCCAGTTCGCGGCGGGGCAAGGGGTGGACATGAATGTCCCGAGCGTCGCGCGGATGTACGACTACTACCTCGGCGGCAGGGACAACTACGAGGTGGACCGGGCAGCGGTCGCCGAGTTGGACAAAGTGGTGCCCAGCACCCGGCCGCTCGCGCTGAACAACCGCCGGTTCCTGCAGCGCGTGGTGCGCGTGCTGGCCGAGGACCACGGCGTGCGGCAGTTCCTCGACCACGGGTCAGGCCTGCCCACCCAGGACAACGTGCACCAGGTCGCGCAGCGTGTGGACCCCGCCTCGCGCGTCGTCTACGTGGACAACGACCCCATCGTGCTCGCGCACGGCCGCGCCCTGCTGCAGGAGAACGACAACACCACGGTCATCACGGCCGACATGCGGGACACCGAGGGGATCTTCGGCAACCCGGAGGTCCAGCGGCTCATCGACCTGTCGGAGCCCGTCGCGGTGCTGTTCGTCTCCGTGATGCACTGCATCCCCGACGACTCGGACCGCGGCGGCCCCGTCGAGCTGCTGGAGCGGGTCCTGGACCGCATCCCGTCGGGCAGCTACGTGGTCGTCAACCAGCTGGTGAGCCCCCACAAGGAAGTCCGGGACTCGGTCACGGAGTTCATGGACGAGAGCACCCACGGCAACTGGGGCCGGGTGCGCGAGGAGTTCGAGGTCGCCCGCTACTTCGAGGGGCTGGACGTGCTGGAGCCGGGCCTCGGCTGGATCGACGACTGGCACCGTGAGAGCGACCTGGGCCCCCGTCAGCTCACCGAGGAGTGGTGGGAGTTCGGCGGAGTGGCCCGCAAGAGCTGAGCGCACGAAAGGACCCCGCGAGCTGTGAGCGCGCGGGGTCCGCGGCTTCCGGACGAGCGGGGTCCGGAGCTTCCGGAACGGAACAGCGGGCGGCGCCCGGGCCGGTCACGCCGGCTCGGGCGTGTCCTCCAGCAGTGACCTCAGGAACCTGACCGACTTGTCCGGCGGTTCCGCCGTGGCGCACAGCCGGTCCATGACCACCATGTAGTTCTCCACCTCTTCGCGCTTCTCGAGGTAGAGCGAGCTGGTGAGCTGCTCCAGGTAGACCACGTCGGGCAGGTCCGGCTCCAGGAACCGCAGGATCGTCACGGGGCCGCCGGCGGCGGCGAGCCCGCCGAGCTCGAACGGCGCGATCTGGATGGTGACATTGGAGTTCTCCGCCATGTCCAGCAGATGCCTGACCTGGCCGCGCATCACGTCCGTCGTGCCCAGGGGACGCTTCAGCGCGGCTTCGTCAACGACCGCCCACAGCTTGGGGGAGTGCGGAGCGGTGAGCATGTGCTGCCGCTCCATCCGCAGACTGACGCGGCGCTCGATCTCCTTCACGGAGGCGCGCGGGTTGCCCAACTGGACGACGGCGCGGGCGTAGTCGGGGGTCTGCAGCAGACCGGGTACGAACTGCACCTCGTACGTACGGATGATGGCCGCGGCCTCTTCCAGGCCCAGGAGCCTGTCGAACCACGGCGCCATCACGTCGCTGTACTTCTGCCACCAGCCGGGCGTGCCGGACTGCCTGGCCAGCGCGAGATAGGCCTCGCGCTCGTCCTCGTCGTGCACTCCGTACAGCGAGAGCAGGTCTGCGACGTCCCGCTCCTTGCAGCCGACCCGGCCGAGCTCCAGTCGGCTGATCTTCGCGTGCGAGCCGCGGATCGCGTCACCCGCCGCCGTGGGCGAGATACCGCGGTCCTCGCGGAGCCGCCTCAGCTGCGTACCGAGCACGATACGCAGAATCGTCGGCCCGCCCCGCGGGTGGTCGAGGAAACGCCTGACCGATTCGCGCTGCGGCTGTGCTGACATCACGCCTGCCCTTGCTCCCCTGAGTAGCCAGTCGGGCGCTCAGTGTCCCACCCGTCGAGCCGCTCGTACAGTCATGCAGAGTGCACATACCCCGGCCATGTGCCAGGGCCAAGTGTGGCGCCAAGTATGGCCGGGATGTGCGCAGTTACCGCCGTACGGCGTCATTACCCGTCAACTGTTCACTCCGCGGGCACGAGATCGTCGAAGTCGCCGTCCTTCGCACCCTGGAGGAACGCCGCCATCTCGGCTGCCGTGTAAACGAGCGCGGGGCCCGAAGGGTGGCGGGAGTTGCGCACGGCGAATCCGCCGTCGGGCAGCCCGGCCAGCTCGACGCAGTTCCCGTTGGGGTTGCTGCGCGCGCTCTTGCGCCAGGTCACGCCGCGCAGTCGGGTGGCCTCCACGCCGTTGTCGATGTGCATATGCCCTCTCCGTCACCGTCCGCAACTTGCAGGCCGTACAGGGGTGTTCCGGCCCCGATGGCTGACCACCTTCTCACGTGACGCGTTCTTACGGATGCAATTGCAGATGTGCTTGCATCCGTAAGAACGCATCCGCCAGAATGACCCCGCCAGAGCAACGGCCCCAACTCGTAGGCGAGACAGCGGAGTCAGTGATCCTTCCCACCTCGCGTCCTGGAGCCCCCGTGACCGCACAAGGCACCGAACGACCCACCGTCCCCGAAGCGTTCGACGCGCTCGACGGGCCGGCGGAGACGACGTGGGACGATCCGCTCACGCGGCTCCTCCTGCTGCTGGAGATAGCCGACAAGCCGGCATGGCTCCGCGATGTCGCGGACGACTGGCAGCGCGGCGAGATTCCACGCCGCGGTCAGCGGTGAACAGACCTTCCGCAGTGACGATCCGGCCCATGCGCCGTTGACGCCTCCCTCCGCGCCGCAGCACAATCCCCGTGAGGGGGTGGGTGTCATGAACGGCGCAGGACCCGCGGCCGGTTGTCCGGCCCGCTTCTCCACCCTTTCTCTCCTCCGCTCCTCCCTCTCCCCGGTGGTCCGCCGCGGCTGGCTTCTGACCTGCCGCCGGCACATCGACCTGCTCCGGGTGTGCAGCGCGAGCCACTGACGTCCGCCGCACCGCGGCGACCAGTGCTCCAGCCCCGTTCGCACCCGAGGAGAGCCATGTCCGCGACCCTGCCCCTGCCCTCCGCTCCGTCCCGCCCCGCCGAGGCCCTGCGCGGCCGGATCGGCCGCAGCCCCGGCAGCGGATTCCCCGCCGCCCCGCACCGCTACCGGCTGCATCTCGCCGACGGCTGTCCGGATTCCGCGACCGTCGCCGTCGTCCACCGGCTGCTGGGCCTCGCCGCCGTCCTCCCCGTGGTGCCGCTGCCCCCGGCCCCCGGAGACGGCCGGGGCCACCCGGCGCTGCACGGCCTGTACGAGGCGACCCGGCACCGGCACCCCGGCCCCTTCATCGCTCCCGTACTCAGCGACGACTGGACGGGCCGCATCGTCAGCAACCACACCCCGGACATCGTCCGGGACCTCGTCCTGCGCTTCCGCCCGCCCGTGGCCCCCGACCTCTGTCCGGCCCGGCTGGGCCCGGACATCGACGCGTTCGAGGAGCTGCTCGACCTGCGGCCCGAGGAGGCCCTCGCCTTCGCCGAGGCCCGCCTCGGCGCCCGTACCCACCTCTTCGGCTCCGACCTGACCACCGCCGACATCCGGCTGTGGGCCCACTGCGCGGCCGGCGGCAGGGCCGGTACGGGAGGGTCCGCCGCGCCGGGTCCGCACGTCGGCGCGCATCTGCGGAACCTGGAGCAGCACCCCGCATTCCAGGCGCAATAGCCCCTTTCCTGAGCAATTGCGGGTTATTTCGGCTGCTGGTGTAGTGGGCCCGTACGACCCCGATGGGTGCCCTTCGCCGGAGAGTCTCCACATGTCGATGCCCCCGTACGGCTCCGCGTCCGACCCGTTCTCCGACCTGCTCAACCGGTTCTTCGGGATGTCCCCCATGTCGTCGCCGCCCGCGATGCAGCGGGTACCGATCGGACGCCTGCTGACCGACGCGTCCAGGGAACTGATCGCGCAGGCGTCCAACAGGGCCCAGCAGGACGGCAGTCCCGACCTGGACACCGCGCACCTGCTCTGGGCGTGCACCCAGGTGGAGCCGGCCCGCAGCCTGCTGGACCGGGCGGGCACCGACCCCGACGCGTTCGCCGAAGCTCTCGCCAAGGCCCTGCCCGGCGAGAGCGGCACGCCGTCGGCGGAGCCCGGTCTCACCCCCGCCGCCAAACGGGTGCTGAAGTCCGCGCACGCCCACTCCCAGGCGGCGGGCGTCTCCTACATCGGCCCCGAGCACATCCTCGCCGCGCTGCTGGAGGACCCGGGCTCGGCGGCGCGCAGGGCCCTGGACTCCTTCGGCGCCGACCCGGACCGGGTGCTCCGCGACGCCTCCGGCGCGGCCCGCGGCGAGGGCGGTACGGGAGGCCAGGGAGGCGGGGCCGGCGGGGGCTCCGCCTCGGCCACACCGACCCTCGACGAGTACGGCCGCGACCTCACGGAGGAGGCGAAGGCCGGGAAACTCGACGTCGTCGTGGGCCGGGCCGAAGAGGTCGAGCAGACCGTCGAGATCCTCTCCCGGCGCACCAAGAACAACCCGGTGCTCATCGGCGAACCCGGCGTCGGCAAGACCGCCATCGTCGAGGGCCTCGCGCAGCGCGTCATCGCCGGGGAGGTGCCGCAGACCCTCGAGGGCAAGAGGGTCGTCGCCCTCGACCTCACCGGACTCGTCGCGGGATCCAAGTACCGCGGCGAGTTCGAGGAGCGGCTGAAGAGCGTCATCGACGAGGTCAGGAACGCCACCGACTCGACGATCCTGTTCATCGACGAACTGCACACCGTCGTCGGCGCCGGGTCCGGCGGCGACGGCTCGATGGACGCGGGCAACATCCTCAAGCCCGCGCTCGCCCGCGGCGAACTGCACGTCATCGGCGCCACGACGCTCGACGAATACCGGCAGCACGTGGAGAAGGACGCCGCGCTCGAACGCCGCTTCCAGCCCGTCATGATCCCCGAACCCACCGTCGAGGAGACCGTGCAGATCCTCGACGGGCTCCGCGACTCGTACGAGGCGCACCACCAGGTCCGCTTCACCGACGAGGCGCTGCGCGCCGCCGCCGAGCTCTCCGACCGCTACATCAGCGACCGCTTCCTGCCCGACAAGGCCATCGACCTGATGGACACCGCCGGCGCCCGGGTGCGGCTGCGGTCCCTGGGCCGGTCCACCGAGGTCGTCTCCCGCGAGGACCGCATCGAACGGCTCGACCGCGAGAAGGAACAGGCCGTCTCCCGCGAGGACTTCGAGAAGGCCTCCGAGATCAAGAAGCAGATCGCCGAGGTCGAGGCCGAACTCGCCGGGGTCGAGGAGCGTCGCGAGGGCGTGATGTCGGTGACCGTCGACGACGTCGCCGACGTGCTCTCCCGCCGTACGGGCATCCCCGTCGCACAGCTCACCGAGAGCGAGCGGGCCCGGCTGCTGAAGCTGGAGTCCGAACTGCACAGCCGCGTCGTCGGCCAGGACGAGGCCGTCACCGCCGTCTCCCAGGCCGTACGCCGCAACCGCGCCGGCATGGGCGACGACAACCGGCCCGTCGGCTCCTTCCTCTTCCTCGGCCCGACCGGCGTCGGCAAGACCGAACTCGCCAAGGCACTGGCCGAGTTGCTGTTCGGCGACGAGAACCGCCTCGTGCGCTTCGACATGAGCGAGTTCCAGGAGAAGCACACCGTCTCCCGCCTCGTCGGCGCCCCTCCCGGCTATGTCGGCCACGAGGAGGCCGGGCAGCTCACCGAGAAGGTGCGCCGCCAGCCGTACAGTGTGCTGCTCTTCGACGAGATCGAGAAGGCGCACCCGGACGTCTTCAACTCGCTGCTCCAGGTGCTCGACGACGGCCGGCTCACCGACGCACGGGGCCGCACCGTCGACTTCCGGCACGCCGTCGTCATCATGACCAGCAACATCGGCGCCCAGCGGATCCTCGCCCACCAGGGCAGCGTCGACGACATCCGGGGACAGCTGATGGAGGATCTGCACGGCCGGTTCCTGCCGGAGTTCCTCAACCGGATCGACGACATCATCATCTTCCACGGGCTGGGCGAGAAGGACCTCGGCAGCATCTTCGACATGATGCTGGACCGCAGCGTCCGCAGGCTGCGCGCCCAGGACATCGGCCTGGAGGTGACGGAGGCGGCAAGGAAGCTGCTCATCGTGCACGGGCACCAGCCGGAGTTCGGCGCCCGCCCGCTGCGCCGCACCATCCAGACCGAACTCGACAACCGCATCGCGTCGTTGCTGCTCAGCGACGAAGTGGGCGAAGGGGACACCATCGTCGCCGACGTCGAGGACAATTCCCTCGTGTGCTCCGTACGGCACTCGGGCGGAGCGGGCGCGACCCCCGAGCAGTCGGCGGGGCGGGAGCAGGAGTGAGCGGCAGGCCCACGGGAACCCGGGGCGATCCGGGCGAGACGAAGGAGAGTTGGCTGACATGAACGAGCAGTCCGCGGCCCCGGCCGCAAAGGGCAGCGTCGTCGTCGGTGTCGACGGGTCCGAGCAGTCGCTGCGGGCACTCGACAGGGCGGCGCAGGAGGCGCACCGGCGCGGCACCGAACTCCAGATCCTGTGCGGCGGGGTGTGGCCGAAGCGCTCCGCTGTTCCCATCACCGAGTCCGACCAGGAGCGGATGCTCCAGCAGGCGGCGAGGATCGTCGACGAGGCGGCTGAGCGTGCCCGGCAGTACGCTCCGGACCTGCGCATCGTGCCCTCCACCCAGGTCCAGGTGTCGGCGGCCGACGCGCTGGTGCGGGCCACCCGTACCGCGGCGCTGACCGTCGTCGGCACCCGCGGGTACGGCGGGTTCGCCGGGCTGCTGGTCGGCTCGGTCAGCCTGCGCGTCGCCGCACACTGCGAGGGGCCGCTGATGGTCGTGCGCGCCGACCACTCCGGGGGTCAGGAAGCGCACCGCGGCACCGTCCTCGTCGGCTATGCGTCGGACAAGGACAAGGAAGCGGTGCGGTACGCCTTCGAGGAGGCCGAACGCGCCGACGCCAAGCTGCGGGTGCTGCACTCGTGGGCGCCGCCGCGGATGCCGGGCGTGCTCCAGCGGCCCCCGCACGAGGACTCCGAGGGCGCCGAGGCCGCGCGCGCGGAGATGCGCAGGGAGCTCGCCCCGTTCGCCAAGAGCCACCCCGGCGTCAGCGTGTCCGAAGAGGCCCAGCCGGGTTCGGCGGCGGGGGCACTGATCGAGGCGAGCCGCGCGGCGGACGTACTGGTGCTCACCGCGCGCCGGCGTCAGCACAAGCTCGGCATGAGCATGAGTATCGGGCCGACCGCGCACGCCGTGCTGCACCACGCGCACTGCCCCGTCGTGATGGTGCCCACCACCGTCTGACCGCAGGGCGTCCACCGGACTCGTCCCGCCCCTCACCTCCCCCGGAGGGGCGGGACGTTCGTGTGCCGGGCCGCGAGCGGTGTCGGGCCGCGAGTCGTGTCAGGCCGCGAGTGCGGCGTTGTGCCGGATGAGGGCCGCGGCCATGCCGTGCTCGTTGGGGAAGTCCATCGGCACGATGCCCAGGCCGCGCCACTCCCGGTTGGCCTCGCTGCCCAGCAGCCGCTTCACCCGCGGGTTGAGCCAGTCGGACGTGGCGTGCGGGGGCCACAGGGCCGCCGTGCTCACGTAGTTGGTGAACAGCTTTCCCGGCGTCTTCACGGCGTTGCGGAACTGGGCCTCGACGAGCTCCAGCTTGTGCCCCGGCTGGGCCATGAACTCGTCCTGGATGTCGAAGAGTTCGGCGTTGCCGTAGCGCACACCGGGCAGGCCGTCGGAGTCGCCCAGCAGTACCACCTTGCCGCGTGCGGTCCCCAACGCGGGGAGCGCCGTGCCGAGGTGGAACAGCGAGCGCCAGCCCTTGCCGTCCAGATAACCGTCGAACAGTTCGCGGAAGCGTGCCGGGCTCTCGTCCGAGTACTCCTGCTTGACGCGCATCAGCACCGTCTCCGACGGGTGGGCGCGCAGGAAGCCCTGGCACGAGCGGAGTACGTCGTCGAAGTTGAGGTGCTGGTAGAAGGCGCCGTGGTGGATGGTGAACGCGCCCTCGAAGGCGCGGCAGCGGATGTCCAGGAAGCGGATGCCGCTTGCCAGTTGGGCGTCGAGCGAGGTGTTCTGGCACTCCGTCCACGGGCCCCCGTGCCGCGCCCCGGAGTCGTGCGTGCCCGGGAGCGTCAGCTGCTGCAGGCGCGTGCTGTCGGGCAGGCCCGACAGCCACTGCTCCGGGCCCGGAAGCGGCTTCGCCGTCGCCGTCCATGCCGCCACGGCCCCCGTGCCGAGCAGGCCCGCCGTGGAGACGGCCACCGCACCTCTGAGAATTCCCCGCCGTTCGATGGTCATGACAGAGCATCGAATCACAGCGGAAGGCACCCGTCACGGGTGCCCCAAGTCCCCCTCGAATCCGCTTCCTTGACCGGCGGCGGGCCGGTGGGTCAGCCGCGCCGCTTCACCCGGGTGTCCAGCCGTTTGTGCGCGGCGCGGACCGAGCGGCCGCGGGTGTCGGCGCGTGCCCAGGGGTCGGTCTCCCGCAGCCGGTCCTCGATGTTCCGCACCGTCCAGCGGTCCGGGGCGAGAGCGGAGTCGTCCAGCTCGCCCCAGGAGACCGGGGTGGCGACGGGAGCGCCCGGCTTCGCGCGTACGGAATAGGGGGAGACGGCGGTCTGCGCGTAGGCGTTGCGCTGGATGTCCAGATAGACGCGGTCGCCGCGCTTGTTCTTGCGCGGCTCGTCCGTCAGCCGGTCGGACTCCCGCTCGACGAGCACGGTGGACACCTGCCGGGCGAATTCCCGGACCGTGTCGAAGTCGGCGCCGCGGTCGAGCGGCGCCAGGACGTGCAGTCCGCGCGAGCCGGTCGTCATCAGCCGGGTCGGCAGCTCGACTTCCTCCAGCAGTCCGCCGACGCAGCGTGCCGCGTAGCGCACGTCGTCGAAGCCGGCCTTGCCGCTCGGGTCGAGGTCGAAGACGAGGACATCGGGGTGCTCGGGCTTGTCCTCGCGGGAGAGCCAGCGGTGCAGCGTGATGCACGCCTGGCCCGCGAGATACACCAGGGTGTCCGCGTTCTCGCAGATCACGTGGTGCACCTTGCCGCCCTCCTTGGGGAGGGTGGCGGTGCGGATCCAGTCGGGGAAGTAGTCGGGCACGTTCTTCTGCATCAGCGGTTCGCCGCCGATGCCGTCCGGGTGCCGCTCCATCATCAGCGGCCGGCCGCGCAGCGTGGGTACGGCGCGGCTCGCCACCCGCCGGTAGTGCTTGGCGAGTTCGTCCTTGGTGATGCCGTCGTCGGGGAAGAGGACCTTCTCCGGCCGGGTGATCTCGATGTCCCTCACGGCGCCCCGGGTAGCCGGGCGCCCGCGGGGCAAACAGAGGGCTGCGCACGGCGGTTCCGGTCGTCTCCGCGGAGCCGACCGGTCCTGCCCTGCGCACTTGGACGAAGCTCCAAAAACGGGAGGGGCGCCACTGGATCAATGTACGATGGAAGGGCGTCCCTCAACGCGCGTAGAGTCCCACTCGCTCCTCGATCAGGGGCATGCCCATGTCGCGTAAAGACGCATCTCAGCGCCTGTAACCACCGCACGGAGCCCCTTCCATGGCAGACGCCACCGACGCGCCCGCAATGCCGGACGAAACCATCGAGACCCGCGGCATCGAACCGGTGCCCGACGAGGAACGCCGCGGCCGGGTCCGCGAGCTGTTCCCCACCTGGGTCGCCGCCAATATCAGCGTGCTGCTGCTGACGATGGGCGCGGGCCTGGTCGTCTTCAACAAGCTGAACTTCTGGCAGGTCCTGATCGTCGCCGCGCTCGCCGCGTCGATCTCGTTCGGGATCTGCGGGGTGCTGTCCGTCTCCGGCAAGTGGGGCGGAGCCCCCGGCGCCATGCTCTCGCGGGCCGCCTTCGGCGTCCGCGGCAACTACTTCCCCGGCATGATCCTCTGGGTCGCCCGCTTCGGCTGGGAGACCATCAACGCGGTCACCGGCGCGTACGCCGTACTGACCGTGCTCAAGCTGCTGTTCGGGATCGAGAGCAGCACCCCGCTGGTCATCGTGACGCTGCTGGCCTTCGTCGGCACCACCTTCCTGGTGAGCGGGATGGGCCGGAAGGTGCTCAACCTCTGCAACCGGTGGTCGACGTACCTCTTCGGGCTGTTCAGCGTGCTCGTGCTGGTCTATCTGATCGGCTCGACGGACTGGGGCTCGGTCTTCGGGAAGCCGGCCGGCAGCACCGCGCTGATGATCGCCGGTATCGGCACCATCGCGGCCGGCGGCATCAGCTGGATCCCCACCGGACCGGACTTCGCCCGCTATCTGCCGCACAGTGCGCGCGGCGGGCGGATCGTCACGGCCACCGTCTCCGGTGCCGGGCTCGTCATGGTGCCGATGGTGATGATGGGCGGCGTGATGGCCGTGGGCATTCCGGACCTGGCCGAGGCCAAGGACCCGGTCTCCTTTCTCGGCGACGCGCTGCCGATGTGGCTCTCCGTGCCGTACCTGATCACCGCGCTGGTCGGCATGCTGCTGATCAACAGCCTCTCCATGTACTCCGCCGGCTTCACCGCGCAGACGATGGGCGTCAAGCTGCGCCGTGCGTACGCCGTCAGTATCAACGCCGTGATCAGCCTGGTCGGCGGGCTGCTGCTGATGATCGTCGCGAAGAGCTTCTACGGCTCCTTCATCACCTTCCTCACGCTGCTCGCCGTGTCCTTCTCCGCCTGGGTCGGCGTGTACGGGGTGGACATGTTCCGGCGGCGGCACATGGACGTGCCGTACGACCCGGAGGGGCTGATGGACACCAGCCGCACCAGCCGCTACTGGTACGTGGGCGGCTTCTGCTGGCAGGCCATGACGGCCTGGGCGGTGGCGCTGGTGTTCGGCATCTGCTGCACGACGGTCGACTGGTTCACGGGGCCGCTGGCCACGACGTGGATCGGGCGGAACGGGCTCGGCTGGCTGGCGACGATCCTGATCGCCGCGGCGCTGCACGCGGTGCTGCCCCGGCCGCGCGAGGGCGCGGGCGTGCCGGCCGGTGAGCAGGAGCGTCCGAAGGAGGACGCCGCAGTACGCGGCTGACCCGGAGCGCGGGCCGCGGGCCGGGCAGGTTCCGGCGCGTACGGCTCCCGTACGGACGACAGGGCGCGGCCGGTTCCCCGAGTGGGGGACCGGCCGCGCCCGTTGTGTGCTCCGGGTGACGCGTGGTCAGCCGGTGACGCTCCAGACCGAGCTGCCGCTCGCGGTCACGACGGCCGCGAGGACGATCAGGTCGGCCGCGCCGAGGGCCATGCCCAGCAGCGCGCGGCCGCGGCGTGCGGTGCCGCGGCTGAGGGCCAGGCCGCCGAGCACGAGTGCGCACGGGCCCAGCACGAGGTTGAAGACCAGCAGGCCGGCGAGGCCGAGCACGAACGAGGCGACGGCCATGCCGTCGGTGTCGCGCAGGCCCCGGGGCTTCCGCTCTGTCCGGGTCTGTTCCCGCACGGCGTCGCTGCCGTGCGGCTCACCCGTGTCGCGGTTGTCCGAAGTGCCCGGATGGGTCAGGGTGTTCATCGCGTTCATGGTCAGCTCCCTTGCCGGTGCTTGCGCTCGCGGATGGCGAAGACGAGCAGCCAGGCTCCGATGACCGTGGCCGCGAGGGCGGTCGCCGGGAGGGGCAGGTGGGCTGCGGTGCCCACGAATACCCCCAGCAGCAGAAACGCGGCAACGAGGAAGATCATTTCTGGCCTTTCCCCCCACTCGGTCCGGTGGGGTCTCCCAGTGCGGTCCGATGGGGCCAATGATCGGATCTCAGTGAACAGTTGGTGTGACAACTGTTCACTGAGATCGAGGCTACACCATTGCGAGGGCCGGGTGCACAACTGTTTACTGGAGTTCATGAGCAGCACCCCCACACTCCGCGAGACGCAGAAAGCCAGAACCCGCCGTGCCCTGCTGGACGCGGGCCTCGAACTGCTGGAGCACCAGAGCCTGAGCAGCCTCGGACTGCGCGAGCTCACCCGCGCCGTGGGCATCGCCCCGGCCGCGTTCTACCGGCACTTCCGCGATATGAGCGACCTCGGAGTGGCCCTCGTCGAGGAGTCCCTCGGCAGCCTGCACGCGGTGATCCGGGCCGTGCTCGCCGAAGGGGGCGAGGACGGGGAGCGGATAGACGAGTCGGTCGGCAGCATCGCCGCGTACGTACGCGACCACCCGGCCCACATCCGCTTCTTCGCGCGCGAGCGGCACGGCGGGGTGCCGGCCGTACGGGCGGCGATCGGTGTCGAACTGGACCGATTCGCGGGCGAGGTGGTGCAGGCGCTGGCCTCCGACAAGGCGTCACAGGGGTGGAGCGCGGAGGACATGCGGATGCTCGGCGAACTGTACGTCGACCACATGGTGATGACCGCCTCCGCGTTCCTGGAGGCGGCACAGGGGGAGGGGCCCGACGAGGAGAGCGTGGCCCGTACGGCGCGCCGTCAGATGCGGCTGATCAGCGTGGGCCGGCAGCACTGGACCGACGCCGGCGGGGAGGGCTCCGCGGGGAGCTGACCCGGGTGCCGGCCCGGCGGTGTGCCCGGTCCGCGGAGGGCGGGGCTCAGTCGTCGGAGGGCGGGGCTCGGTCTTCGGGTGGCGGGGCTCAGTCGCCGGTGGCGCGGAAGGACGCGGTGGCCGTGTCGAAGAACGGCTTGGACGCGGCCCACGCCTCCTCCGGCGCGGACAGATAGACGGCGTACTGCCGCTCTCCCGCCTTGCCCCAGCCGAGGTCTATCGCGCGGTAATCCCGCACCCTGCCCTGCCACTTGTACTCCCACAGCGCGGCGGGCCGGCCCTGGTAGCGGGTGGAGTTCATGCGGAGCCGCTCGTACCCGGGCGACAACTTCCGCACCTCCGGCTCCAGTTGGCGCCAGTGCCGCAGGGGGCTGGTGTCCGCGAAGTCCAGCACGCTGAACTTCAGTCCGGTCCTGCCGGACGGGGAGATGAAGTCGACGTCGGTGCCCGCCGCGTTCTGCTGCCGCTTCCAGCCGTCGGGGACGTCCACGGAGAAGCCCAGCGGGTCCTTCACCCGGTGATAGCCCGCGGGCGTCGCCGGGCGGGGCGAGGCCGAAGCGTCCGGCGACGGCGAGGAGTTGGCGGACGGGGAGTCGGCGCGTGCCGTGTCGTCGCGGGCCAGCCACCAGCCGCCGGCCGCTGCCGAGCCGGTCACGATCAGCGCCGCGGCTGTCCAGGCCAGCACGCGGGCGCCCCGGCGGCGGCGCGGCGGTTCCGGTACGGCACCCGAGCGGGTGTCGGCTTCGTACCCGGGACGCGGGGCGGGCTCGGGACCGGGGGTGTGCCGTACCGCGGTGGCGCCGGCCGTGGTCTCCAGCGGAGCGGGGCGCGGACGCTGACGCTCCGTCTGCTCCGCGTCCGGGCCGTGCTCCTCCGACTGGCGCAGCAGCCGCTCGGCCTCGTCCAGCGCGGGACGGCCGGCGGGATCCTTGGACAGCAGCCGCTCCAGCACCGGCGCCAGCCGGCCGGCGCGCCGCATGGGGTGCGGGGGCTCGCCCGCCGCGGCGTACGCGGTCTCCACCCAGGTGTCCCGCTGGAAGGGCGACCGGCCCTCCACCGCCTCGTACAGCGTGGCGCCCAGCGCCCACACGTCGGTCGAGGGGCTCGAATCGCCGCCGCGGAAACGCTCCGGCGCGGTGTACGCCATGGAGCCGACGAACTCACCGGTGCGGGTGAGTGTGGCCGTGCCGGAAGCGGCCGCGATGCCGAAGTCCGTGAGGACGGTGCGCCGTCCGTCGTCGGACATCAGCACGTTGGCGGGTTTCACGTCGCGGTGCAGCACGCCCGCCTCGTGCGCGGCGCGCAGCGCGGCGGTCATCGCCAGCGCCGTACGGGCCGCGGCCTGCGGGGAGAGCGGACCGTCCTCCTTGATGACGTCGCTCAGCGAACGGGCCGGCACGTACTCCATGACGATGCACGGCAGCCCGGCGTCCTCGACGACGTCGTGCACGACGATGACGTTCGGATGGCTGATGCGGGCCGCGCTGCGTGCCTCGCGGCGGGTGCGCTCCAGCATCCGCGACCGCTCGTCGTCCTCCAACTGCGGTGGCAGGCGCAGCTTCTTGACCGCGACGAGGCGGTCGAGCAGGCCGTCCTCGGCGAGCCATACAGTGCCCATGCCGCCGCGGCCGATGCGCTCGGTGAGCCGGTACCTTCCGGCCACCAGCCGGTCCCCGTCGGTCTCCACGAAACTCCGCTTCCCCCTGTGGCACATGCGTTCCCCCGTACCCTAGCGGGCCCGCTCCGGCGGGCGGTCCGCGGGCAGGGGACGCAGAATCGCGAACATGGATCTTCCCGTGATGCCGCCCGTGAAACCGATGCTCGCCCGGGCCGCGGCGCGGATCCCCGACGGCATGCAGTACGAGGCCAAATGGGACGGCTTCCGCGGACTGGTCTTCAAGGACGGCGACGAGGTGGAACTCGGCAGCCGCAGCACGAAATCGCTCACGCGCTACTTCCCCGAACTCGTCGCCGCGCTCCGGGAACGGCTCCCCGAACGCTGTGTCCTGGACGGCGAGATCGTCGTCGCGCGCGACGGGCGGCTGGACTTCGACGCGCTGCAGGAGCGGATCCACCCCGCGGAATCCCGCGTACGGAAGCTTGCGTCCGCCCTTCCGGCGTCGTACGTCGCCTTCGACCTGCTGGCGTCCGGTCAGGAGAGCCTGCTGGAGCGCCCGTTGAGCGAACGGCGGGCCGCGCTGGAGGACGTCATGAGCGGTTCCGGTGATCCGGTGTTCCTCGCGCCCGCGACGCGGGACATCGAGGTGGCGCGCGAGTGGTTCGGCCGGTTCGAAGGGGCGGGGCTCGACGGGGTCGTGGCGAAACCGCTCGGGCTGCCGTACCGGCCGGGCGAGCGGGCCATGGTGAAGGTCAAGCACGAACGCACGGCGGACTGTGTGGTGGCCGGTCTGCGGCCGCACCGGACGGGTGAAGGCGTCGGCTCGCTGCTGCTGGGGCTGTACGACGACGAGGGCACGCTGCAGTACGTCGGAGCATGCGGCGCGTTCAGTGACCGGCGGCGGCGTGAACTGCTCGACGAGCTGCGGCCGTTGGTGGCTCGGGTCGAGGAACACCCCTGGGCGGCGTGGCGGGACTCGGCGGCCCACGAGACGGCGCGGCTGCCCGGGGCGCCGCACCGCTGGAACGCGGGCAAGGACCAGGGGTGGGTGCCGTTGACGCCCTCGCGGGTGTGTGAGGTCGCCTTCGACCATGTGCAGGGTGGGCGGTTCCGGCACACGGTGGTCTTTCGGCGGTGGCGGTTCGACCGGGCGGCGGGCTCTTGCGGGTATGGGCAGCTGGAGATTCCTGTGCGGTATTCGTTGGGGGCGGTGTTGGGGGCGGGCGGTGACGGGGCGCGTTCTTGACGCCGGCTCGGGGCGCGGCGTGTTGGGCCCCGGCGCTTGGGCCCTGGTCCCCTTGGGTCCGGGTCCCGTCGGTCCCTGGTCCCCTGCTCCCTGGTCCCTTTGGCGGGCTGTGCCCCGCGCCCCGGGGTGGTGCCCCTTTGCCCCCGGCTGGGCTGTCGGCTTGCGCCTGTTGGGGTGCCCCGGTCCCGCCCCTACCCGTTTCTTCCGGGGGTGCCCGGGCCCCGTTTTCGCGCTTCGCGCGGGAAGGGAGGCGGGGCTGCGCCCCTGCGGCCCGCGCTCCGGGTGGGAAGGGAGGTGGGGTTGCGCCTCTGGCGTTGCGGTCTGTTGGGGTGCGGGTTCGCGCCTGTTGGGTGCCCCGGTCCCGCCCTTACCCGTTTCTCCGGGGGTCCCCGGGGCCCATATTCGCGCTTCGCGCGGGAGGGTAAGGCGGGGCGGCGCCCGGGCCTTGCGGCCCCGTTGGGCTGCGCCCCGCGCCCCGCGGGACGGGGAGGGCCGTGCCCCTGCGCCCTGCGCCTGCGCTTCGTGCGGGGTGGGGAGCGCTCCTGCGCCCGGGCCTTGCAGCCCGTTGGGCTGCGCCCCCGCGCAGCGGCGCACCGCCGCCCCGCGCAGCGGCGCCCCTGCGCTTCGCGCGGGGAGGGGAGCGCTCCTGCGTCCCGGGTGTTGCGGCCTGTTGGGCTGAGCCCGGCGTCCGGCGGCCCGCGCTTCGCGCGGGAGGGAGGCGGGGCTGTGCCCCCGCGCTTCGGGGTGGTCAGGGGGACGGTGCTGTCTTGGATTCGGCTTGGGTTGCTTTGTGTTGGATTTGAGCCAGGGCCTTGGCGGGGTTGCCGGTGGGGGTTACCGCTTCGCCTATCGTGAGGCGGAGTTCGCGGGAGACCGAGGGCCAGGAGGGGCTGCCCAGGGGGTAGAAGACCGCGGAGTCCAGGGAGTCGAGGAAGGGCCGCATCGCGCGCTGTTCGGGCGCGGCGCGCATCGCGTCGGAGGCGGGGACTGTGACGGGCAGCAGGTCGTACTGCTCGGCGTAGTCGCGCACATGGCTCTCGCGGTAGACGAAGTCCAGGAAAGAGCGCACCTGTTCGCGGTGGCCGCGCTGTTTGAAGGCGACCAGCCAGTCCGTGACGCCCGCCGTTTCCGCCGCGGGGCCCGTGCGGCCCGGCAGGGGCGCCGTGCCGAAGTCGACGCCGTTCTCCAGGGCGCGTTCCATGAGCGTGGGGTGGCCGTTGACCATGGCCGCCTTGCCGTGCACGAAGTCGCCGTACGCCTCCTCGCGGTCCGTCGCGGCGGGCGCCTCGCAGGTGAGGCCCTCGCCGACCAGCTTGTCGCGCAGCCACGCGAACGTGGTGCGGTTCTGCTTGGTGTCGATGGTGTAGCCGCCGGCGTCGTCGGTGTAGCCGCTGCCGCCGCCCGCGAGGATCCAGCTGAGCGCCTCGGCCTGGGCGTCCTCGGAGCCGAGCGGCAGGCTGAACGGCGTACGTACGCCCGAGGCGCGCAACGCCTGCGCGTCGTCGTGCAGTTCGTCCCAGGTGCGGGGCGGGGAGGTGAGGCCCGCGCGGGCGAACAGCTTCTTGTTGTAGAAGAGCGCGCGGGTGGCCGCGGCGAACGGGAGCCCGTACTGCACGCGCCGTACCGTTCCGGCGTCCGCTAGGGAGGGCACGAACGACGCCTGGGTGGGGGTGGAGAGCACCTCGGTGGCGCTGTAGAGCTTGCCGCGGGTGGCGTACGGGGCGTAGGAGCCGCCGATTTGGGCGAGGTCGGGGGCCCGTCCGTCGGCGACCATGGCGGCGACCTTCTCGTCGACCTCGTCCCGGTCGTAGATGTCGATGTCGACGGTGATGCCCGGGTGCCGGTGGGTGAACTCCCCGGCGATCCGGTCCCAGTAGCGTTTCGAGCTGTTCCCGGAGCGGTCGCCGTGCTCGGCTACGACGAGCCGCAGTGTCGCCGTGCCGGGTCCGTTACCCGTGGCGGACGTGCCGCAGCCGGTCAGTGCGGCGGTGAGGGTGAATGCCGCTGCGAGCAGTGCCCATTGCCGTGTGTGCCTCTGCCGTGTGTGCCTCTGCCGTGTGTGCCGCTGTCGTGTGTGCCGCACGAGTCCGTCCCCTCCCCGGGTGCCCGGGCCCTCCCCGGGCGTCCGGGGTCCGTGGTGAGTCGGACACGGAGTGTGGCGTGGGTGGGGCCGTCGGTCCAGGGTGGGGGAGGTCTCGCTTCGGTATCGGGTGGGGACGGGGGCCTTGCGGGGTGCGCCCTGTGTGGCGGGTGCCCCGGTCCCGCCCCTACCCGTTTCTTTCGGGGGTGCCCGGGCCCCTTTTCCGCGCTCCGCGCGGGGAGGGAGGCGGGGCTGCGCCCCTGCTGCCTGCGCAGTTCCCCGCGCCCCTTCTTTGCGCCGTTCCCCGCGCCCCTTATTGGCGCTCCCCCCGGCCCCTGGTTCAGCCCTGCAGCCAGCCTCGGTCGCGGAGTTCGGTGGTGAAGCGGGTGTAGGAGGCGTCGAGGGCGGCGCGTTCTGTCTCCACGGGGGTGATCTGGTCGCCGTTGCCCGTCATGGCCTCCGCCGCCTCCGCCAGGGAGCCGTGCAGGGTGTCGGCGGCGGCGAGGAGTGCGGCGCCGAACGCGGTTTCGGCGCGCGGCGCGACCCGTAGGGGTAGGCCGAGGACCGTGGCGCGGATGCGGGTCCAGAGCGGGCTGCGGCTGCCGCCGCCCGCCGCGTGCAGCGGGCCCGTGACGGGGATGCCCAACTCCCGTACGCGCTCCAGCGCGAGGCGTTCCACGAAGGCGACGCCCTCCAGCGCGGCACGGTGCCGGTCCGCCTCGTCGGCGGGCTCACCCAGGGTGAAGCCGCGGGCCTCGCCGCTGAGGAAGGGGAAGCGCTCGCCCTCGCGGCGCAGCGGATAGTGCACATGGGAGGCGGGGCCGCGGCGGGCCGCCGCCGCGTCGAGGGCTGCCAGCCGGTCGCGGGGCACGTCGGCGAGGGCTTCGCCGCCGATGTTGGACGCGCCGCCCGGCAGCCACCAGCCGTCCGGGTGCCGGTGGCTGTAGACGGCGCCCGCCGGGTCGACGGGCAACTCGCGGGCGACGCCCTTCAGTACGTACGTGGTGCCGAGCACGCCCACGAACTGCCCCGGCCGTACAGCGCCGGTGGCGAGCTGGCCCGTACAGCCGTCGGTCATGCCGAGCCGTACCGAGCAGCCCTCGGGCAGGCCCGTCTCGGCAGCGGCCTCCGCGCTGACCGTGCCGCACTCGGTACCGGGGGCCTGTACGGCGGGCAGCCACTCCGCGGGGATGCCCAGCGCGTCGAGGACCTCGCCGGGCCACTCGCCGCGCAGCGGGTCGTAGCCCGTCTTGAGCGCGTGGCTCCAGTCCGTCGCGACCGGTCCGCCCGTCAGTGCGCGGCCGAGGACGTCGGGGGTGTGCAGTACCCGCCGGCCGGGGGCCGCGCCGGACTCCCGCGCGTACCAGGCGACCCGGCCCAGGGCCGCCGTCGGGCCGACCGTCAGCCCCAGCGCGGCCCAGCGTTCCGCGCCGGACTCCTGTGCGCGGGCGTTGAGTTGAGCACCGCGCCGGTCGTCGTACATGAGCGCCGGGCCGAGCGGGCGTCCGTCCGGGTCCGTGAGCACCAGCGTGCCGGAGGTCGCCGAGCAGGCCACCGCGACGACTTCCCGGCCCTGTCCGGGCAGTGCGGACGTCGCCTGGCGCAGCGCCTTCGCGGCGGCGGGCCACCACGTAGCGGCGTCCTGTTCGCTGCGGCCGCCCTCGTTCCGTACGGGCTGCGGGAGTTCGGCGCCGCCCTCCGCGAGGACACGGCCGTGCGCGTCGGCGCACAGCACCCGTACGTGGGCCGTGGCGACGTCGATGCCGGCGACGACCGGGGTGCCGGAGGGGGCGGGGGACGAGGGGCTCATGCTGCGGCGATTCCCTTCTCGTGTGCGGTGAGGCTCATCGTGTCTGTGAACTTCACACGCAGGGGTTTATACGGTGGGGCTCACGCGCCGGGTGCGATCCGTACGTCCGTCTGCTCGCGCAGCTCGGTCAGCAGGGGTTCGTCGATCCGGTCGTCGACCACGACATGGTCGAAGTCGGCGACGGGGCACAGCCGGTGGAGCGCCGTACGGGCCGTCTTCGAGTGGTCCATCAGCAGCGCCGTGCGCGTACCGGCGCCCAGCATGGCCCGCTTGACCAGCACCACGTCCTGCTCCTGGTGGTAGGTCATGCGCGCGTTCATGGCCGAGGTGCTCACCAGCACCAGGTCCACGGCCATCGCCTCGACCGCCTCCACGCAGGGCACGCCCAGATAGGAGTCGTGCGTGTGCGAATACTCGCCGCCCAGGGCGATCAGCCGGATCTCCTCGTGCCCGGCGAACACGTCGACCACCCGGCGCGCGTTCGTCAGCACCGTCAACGGGCCTGTACCGGGCAGCAGTCGGGCCAGTGCGAGCGCGGTCGTCGAGTCGTCGATCATCACCGACATGCCGGGCTCCACCAGCCGCGCGGCCTCCCGCGCGATGGCTTCCTTCTCGGTGATGTGCACGCCGAGCCGGTAGTCGAGGTTGCTCTCGAAGACGCTGGACGGCAGCGCCGACACCCCGCCGCGGAAGCGCCGCAGCACCCCGCGCCGGGACAGCTCGTCCAGATCGCGGTGGACGGTCATCACGCTGACGCCGGTCAGCGACGCGAGCTCGGTGACGGTCACCGTGCCCTGGTCCAGGACGTGTTCGGAGATGGCCTGGCGGCGCTGCTCCTGCGAGCGCGCCGAACCGGCGGGCGCGGACCGGTCCGTACCGGACGCCTGACGGGCCGTCATGAAGCGCTCCCCGTCGGCACGTTGAGGGAGCGCAGCGCGGCGCGGCCGCCCTCCTCCTTGTCCAGCTCCAGCTCGGTGACCGCGGCGTTGTCCAGCCGGGGCAGCACCAGCCGGTACCGGCCGAGGGGGATGCCCAGCAGTGCGCACAGGCCGATGCGCAGCGCGGAGTTGTGCGCGACGACCAGCACCGTACGGTCCGGGTGGCCGCCGGCCAGCTCGCGCAGGGCTCCGCACACCCGGGCCGCCGCGTCCCGTACCGGCTCGGCGCCGGGGAACGCGCCGAGCTCCGCGTCCTCCCGGAACGCCCGCAGCACCTCCGGGTCCTCCGCCGCCATCTCCGCCGTCGTACGGCCCTCGCCCCAGCCGAAGTCCACCTCCCGCAGCCCCTCGGCCACTTCGGGCTCCAGACCGAGCGCCTCGGCGACCGGCTGCGCGGTGAGCCGGGCGCGGCTGAGCGGGGAGCAGGCCAGCGCGTCCACGCCGCCCCTGCGCACCGTCCAGGCGGCCAGCTCGCGCGCCTGCCGTGCGCCCTCGTCGGTGAGCGGGACGTCGGTGATCCCCGCATAGCGGTTCTCGGCGTGCCATGTCGTCTGTCCATGGCGTACGAGCAGCAGCCGGGCGGTCATCGTGGCCTGTCCTTCCCTTGCCTCTTCACGTCAACTACGTTAAATCTAACAGCATCTGTGTGGCAACGAGGCTACGGCGAAACGGAGAAACAGGACATGACGGTCATTCTCGGCGTCGATATCGGCACCTCCGTCACGAAAGCCGTGGCCTTCGACCGCGACGGACACGCCCTGCACTCCGCGGCCCGCCGCTCCACCCTCGCCCGCGCCCCCGGCGGCATCGTCGAGCAGGACCTCGGTGAAGTCCTGCGCACCGTCGGCGAAGTCGTCCGCGAGGTCGCGGGGCAACTCCCCTGTGACCCGGTCGCGTTGGCCCTCACCGGACAGGGCGACGGGCTGTGGCTGCGGGACGCCGAAGGGCGTCCCGTACGCCCGATGATCTCCTGGATGGACGGCCGCGCCGCGGACACCGTCGCCGCCTGGCAGCAGGACGGCACCGTCCAACAGGTGTACGGGCACACCGGATCCGGCATGTTCCCCGGCTGTCACGCCCCGCTGCTGCGCTGGCTGAAGGAACACGAACCGGACAGTCTGGAGCGCGCCGCCGTCGCCGGATACTGCGTGGACGCTGTCGCCCAGCACCTCACCGGCACCACGGGAGTCGACGCCTCCGACGCCACCCTCCCCTTCCTCGACCCCGCGACGCGCACCTACTCGGCCGCGGCCCTCGACGCCTGCGGCATCGCCGACCTGGCGCGGCTGCTGCCCGAGCCCGCCGCGCCCGGCACCGTCCTCGCCCTCGGCCCGCGCGGTGCCGAACTCCTCGGCCTGCCCGCCGGGTTGCCGCTCACCGCAGGCCCGTACGACCTGCCCGCCTGCGCCCTCGGCAGCGGAGTGCGGGAGGTGGGCGAGGGGCTACTCACCGTCGGTACGACCCTGGCCTGCCAGGTGCTCACGGACCGGATACCGGGCGCCGCCGCGCGCGGACCGGGCGCCGAACCCGCCGGCATGTGGCTGTGCACCCCCGACACCGGCAGGTGGCTGCGGGCCATGCCCGCCATGACCGGTACGGCCGGCATCGACTGGGCGCTGGCCACCGTGGGGGCCGAAACGGCCGACCTGGAAGGGTTGTTGGAGCGGAGCCCCGCGGGTGCCTCCGGCGTCACCGCGCTGCCGTTCCTCTCCGAGGCGGGGGAGCGGGCGCCGTTCGTCGCGCCGGGCGCCCGGGCCGGATTCGACGGCATCAGCCTCGCGCACGGACCCGCCGACCTGGTGCGCGCCATGTGCGAGGGCGTCGGCTACGCGGCGCGGCACTGCCTGGAGGCCGCGGGTCTCTCCGGCCAACTCGCCGCGTGCGGCGGGGGAACGCGCTCCCGCGGCTGGATGCGCACCTTCGCCGACATCCTCGGCCGGCCCGTACGGATCCCCGCGGAGGCCGAGGTCGGCGCGAAGGGTGCGGCCCTCGTCGCGCGGAGCTTCCTGGGCGACCCCGTGGACGAGGAGCGCTGGCACGCCGGGCACGAGGTGATCGAGCCGGATCCGCGGCACCGCGCGCTGTACGAGGCCGGGTACGCCGCGTACCGCGAGACCCTGGAGTGGACCCGGCCCCGCTGGGACGCCGTGCCGGCGTGACGCGGCCCCGGCGTTACGCCGTTCCCCTGTGATGCCGTTCCCGTGTGACGCCGTTCCCCTGTGACGCTGTTCCCGTGTGACCGCTGCTTCTCCGTGACCGCCGCGGGTCCGGCCTTCCGGGGTCCGCCGCGGTGCGACCCGGCGCGGCTCCGCGCCTTCGCGTACCGGTCCTTCCGCGTACCGGCCCTGTGCGACCTGCGGCCCCGCCCGTTCCTGCGACGCGTGCCAACTCCCGTGTCTGCCGCTGGTCTTGACCAATTCCGGGGGAGCGCTAAAGTCTGGACCAGTCGGCGCACGGTGCCCTCGCGGCGCTGCGGCACCTTCTTCCGCACGGCTTCACGTACGGCTTCACGCACGGCTCCACCGCTCGTCCCCGCGATGTCGTTCCCGCGGTGACGCAGCACACCCCCCATACACGAGACGCCCCTCCCCGGGCGGCTCACCGTGAAGGAGTTGGCATGCACAAGAAGCGCAGGATCGCCGCTCTCCTCGGGGCCGGCATGGCCCCGGTTCTCGTCCTCACCCTCCCCGCAGCGCAGGCCAGCGCGCACGGGTACGTGTCGAACCCGCCCAGCCGTCAGGCCCAGTGCGCCGCAGGCACCGTCGAGTGCGGCTCCATCAAGTACGAACCGCAGTCCGTCGAAGGGCCCAAGGGCCTGACGAGCTGCAGCGGCGGCAACGAGGGCTACAAGGAGCTCGACGACGACAGCAAGGGCTGGAAGGTCACCCCCGTCGGCAAGACGGCGAACTTCCAGTGGAAGCTGACGGCACGTCACGCCACCAGCACCTGGCAGTACTTCGCCGGCGGCAAGAAGATCGCCGAGTTCAACGACAACGGCGCGAAGCCGGGCGAGACCGTCACCCACTCGGTCAACTTCGGTGACCTGTCCGGCAAGCAGAAGGTGCTCGCGGTGTGGAACATCGCCGACACCTCCAACGCCTTCTACGCCTGTACGGACGTCCAGGTCGGCTGACCGCCGCGCCTGTCACACCTGGCCCCGGGTACGGGAGGGGAAGTTCCCCGTACCCGGGGCGCCCAGTCACTGGTCACTGGCCGCTGGTGCCGAGCTGTGCGTCGGTCGCTTCGAGGGCCGTGGTGACCGGCTGGAAGAACGTCTCGCCGCCCTGGGTGCAGTCGCCGCTGCCGCCGGACGTGAGGCCGACCGCCGCGTCGCCGGAGAACATCGCGCCGCCGCTGTCGCCCGGTTCGGCGCACACGTCGGTCTGTATGAGGCCGTCGACGATGTCGCCGTTGCCGTAGTTGACGGTGGCGTTCAGCCCGGTGACGGTGCCGTCCGACACTCCGGTGGTGCTGCCGCTGCGCTGCACCTTCATACCGACGGCCGCCTCCTCGGCGCGGGTGATCTCCTGCTGTGCGTCGCCCACGGTGACGGCGCTGGGCGGGGCCGCGGCCGGGTCGTCGTACCGTACGAGCGCGAAGTCGCTCTCGGGGAACCGGGATTCGGCGACGGTGCCCAGCGGCGTCTGCCCCTGCTCGTCGGACGTCCAGGCGGCGGAGGCGTTGCCGCAGTGTCCCGCGGTGAGGAAGGCGGGGGCGCCGTCGAGGGACACGTTGAAGCCGAGTGAACAGCGCGCGCCGCCGCCGAAGACGGCGTCACCGCCTGCCGGGCCCTCGCCCGCGGCGGGAGTGCCGGCGCCGTGGCCGCCACTGCCCTGGGAGCCGCTTCCGCCCTGGCCCCCGCTGCCGTCCTGCCCGCCGCTCTGGCTGCCGCCGTCGCCCTGGCCGCCGTTGTCGTGGAAGGGGCGGAACTCGCCCCGGGAGCGTTTGACCGTGACGGTTTCCGCCAACCGGTCTGTGGTGCGGCGCAGTTCGGCCATTCCGGCCCCGTCCACCGTACGGTCGGCGAGCACGACGACCTTGTTGGTTCTCGGGTCGGCCGACCAGGCGGTGCCGGGTACGGCCGCCTTCGCGGAGAGGGTGCCGGCGGCGGACGTCAGCTCGGCCTTGCTGTTGCGGACGACGCGTGCGGTGCCGCCCTGTTCGCGTACCCGGTCGGCCGCCTCGTCGTCGAGGACGTTCATCACCAGCCGGCCGCGGTCACCGTCGAAGTACCAGCCCGCACCCTTGGCACCGAGCTCCGAGGTGAGCCCGCTGCCGAGGGTGGCAGCATCCCGCACTGTGAGGGTCCGGCGGTCCGGCCCGGGGCCGCCGGGCCCGGCATTCGCATACGGCAGCATGATCACCGCCGCCGCGAGTGCGGCAGCGCTGGCTCCGGCCATGACATAGGGCCTCTTGCTCTTCCGGCGGTGCGTCACTGCTGCCTCCTGTGCTGCGTGCCCGTGGGGCGTACGTGTGTGGGGGCGTATCCGGGGCGTACGTGTTCGGGACCTACCGGTGAGGGGTGTGCGGCCGCAGGGGGTGACCGGGGCGACCGCACGCCGTGCCTCGCCGAACAGGAGTACAGGGCGGGGCAGTTGCCCGGTGAGGAGCACTCACGATGCGCGCGATACGGGGGACGGGCGGGTGCCGCGGGTGTAGGCTCCCGCGCCGCGCGGGACGCCGCGGGGCGGCGTGGTGCGAGCGGAACCCTGCCGCGCCGCGCGGGCCCTACGGGCGTCGTGCGGCGGGGCGGAACCCTCGCGTGTCGCGTGGGCCCTCCGGGTGCTGCTTGTCGGCGCGGGAACTTTCCCGCGCCGCGTGGGCCCTCCGGGCGGCGCCGTGCGGCGGAGCGGAATCCTCGCGTGCCGCGCGGGGCCCTCCGGGGGCTGTGCGCCGGGAACTCTTGCTGTCGGGCGGGGTCCTCCGGGTGCTGTGCGTGTGCGCGGCCCCGTGCCGGGGCGAGACCCTCGCGCGCCGTGCGGCCCCTCGGGCCGCCGAGTGCCGGGGCGGCCTATGCTCGCGGTGATGAACGCCTACGACGACCACGACTTCCCGTACCACGTCGTGGACCGCCTCGCGGCCCTCCCCGGAGTGGAGGCCGTGACGCTCGGCGGGTCACGCGCCGCCGGCACTCACCGGCCGGACAGCGACTGGGACTTCGCCGTCTACTACCGCGACGGCTTTTCGCCCGACGCGCTGCGCGCCGTCGGCTGGGAGGGCGAGGTCTCCGGGATCGGCGAGTGGGGCGGAGGCGTGTTCAACGGCGGCGCGTGGCTCACGGCAGACGGACGGCACATCGACGTCCACTACCGCGATCTCGCCGACGTGGAGCACCAGTTGGCGGAGGCCCGCGAGGGGCGGTTCGGCATCGAACGGCTGATGTTCCACCTCGCCGGCATCCCCACGTACCTCGTGGTGGCCGAACTCGCCGTGAACCGCGTGCTGTACGGGGAGATGCCCCGCCCCGACTACCCGGAGGCGCTGCGCCGCACCGCCACGGACGTGTGGTGGGGGAACGCCCGCTTCACCCTCGACTACGCGCGGGCGGCCCACGCCGAACGCGGCCGTCTCTCCGACACGGCGGGCGCGATCGCCACCGCCGCCTGCCAGGCCGCGCACGCGGTGCTCGCGGCGCGCGGCGAGTGGGTCACCAACGAGAAGCAGCTCGTCGACCGGGCGGGGCTGCGCGCTGTCGACGGGGTGTTGGCGGGTCTCGGCCCGGGCCCCGATGCGCTTACCGCGGCCGTGGACGAGGCGGCGGCGTTGCTGGCGCGTGCGGTTGAGGCCGGACGCGACTTGTGGCGTTACGAGACTTGAGGGGCGCGGTTGCGGTTGCGCTTTGGGTTTGCGCAGTTCCCCGCGCCCCTTGTCTCGGGGCTTCGCCCCTCTGCGCAGTTCCCCGCGCCCCTTTTTCTCGGGGCTTCGCCCCTCTGCGCAGTTCCCCGCGCCCCTTTCTCGGGGCCCGGGTCCGATTGGTGGCGTTACGTGGTTTGAGGGGGTGTGTGGCAGACCGCTTCCACGTTGTTGCCGTCCGGGTCGCGGACGAACGCGCCGTAGTACGTCTCGTGATACTCGGGGTGCACGGCCGGCGCGTGCAGGGACTCGTATCCGGCGCCCACCGCGGCCTCGTAGAACGCGTCGACCGTCTCGCGGTCGGGTGCCGCGAAAGCGACATGGAGCTCGGGGCGGCTGTCCTCCTCTGTGGCCGGGACCAGCCAGAGGGTGTGGGCCGTGGTGCCGAAACAGACGAGCTCGCCGAACTCCTTCACGCGTTTGGCGCCCAGCGGTGCCAGGGCGATGTCGTAGAAGGCCGCAGCGGCGGCCACATTCCGTACCGGGATGCCGAAGTGGTCCAACATGCGGGGAGCTTCGCATGGGAGCCGTGCCATGTCGCCGGATTTCCCCGGGGTGCGGCCCCGCCCGACGGGGCCTCGGGCCCGGGCCGGCTGTTATCCCGGCAGGCCGCCGAGGGCGCAGCGCATCACGAGTTCGTCGCCGGCGTGCAGGATCAGCGGGCGGGTGCGGTTGCGCTCGGGTTTGCGCCGTTCCCCGCGCCCCTTATTTGCGCCGTTCTCCGCGCCCCCGGGTCTCGGTGCTCGTTGTCAGTTTTCTGCTCGTTCGAAGATTGCGGCCAGGCCCTGGCCGCCGCCGATGCACATGGTTTCCAGGGCGTAGCGGGCCTCTCGGCGTCGTACTTCGTGGGCGAGGGTGGTGAGGATTCGGGCGCCGGTGGCGCCGACCGGGTGGCCGAGGGAGATGCCGGAGCCGTTCACGTTGACGCGCTTCTCGTGGTCGTCGTCGGTGAGGCCCAGTTCCCGTGTGCAGGCGAGGACTTGGGCGGCGAAGGCCTCGTTGAGCTCGATGAGGTCGAGGTCGGCGACGGACAGTCCGACCCGGTCCAGCGCCCAGCGGGTGGCGCCCACCGGGCCCAGGCCCATCGTCGCGGCGGGCACACCGGCCCGGGCGAAGGACACCAGCCGCAGCAGGGGTGTGAGGCCCAGGCGGCGGGCCGTCTCCGCGCTGGTGACGAGGCAGGCCGCGGCGGCGTCGTTCTGGCCGCTGGCGTTTCCCGCGGTGACCGTCGCCTCCGGGTCCTCCTTGCCCAGTACGGGGCGCAGCGCGGCGAGTTGCTCGGCCGTGGTGCCGGGTCGCGGGTGTTCGTCGGTGTCCACGACGGTGTCCGCCTTGCGGCCGTGGACGGTGACCGGCAGCGTCTCCTCCGCGAACCGGCCTTCTTCCAGGGCCTGTCCGGCCCGCCGCTGCGAGCGCAGGGCCAGCGCGTCCTGGTCGGCGCGCGAGATCGCGTACGTACGGCGCAGGTTCTCCGCCGTCTCGAGCATGCCGCCGGGCACCGGGTGGTGCATGCCGCCGGCCGTGACGCGGCCGCGGGCGAGGGAGTCGTGCAGCTGGAGGCCGGGGCCCTTGATGCCCCAGCGGCCCTCGTGCGTGTAGTAGGGCGCGGCGCTCATCACCTCGACGCCGCCCGCGATGACGACTTCGCTGAACCCGGACCTGATCTGCATCGCCGCGTCCAGCACCGCCTGGAGTCCGGACCCGCACCGGCGGTCGACCTGCGTGCCCGTGACCGTCTGCGGCAGCCCGGCGTCCAGCGCGGCCACCCGGCCGATGGCCGGGGCGTCCGAACTCGGGTACGCCTGGCCGAGGATGACCTCGTCCACCTGGTGCCCGTCGAGCCCCGCGCGTTCCACGATCCCGGCGATCACCAGGGCGGCGAGCGCGGCCGGGCGCTGTCCGGAGAGGGCGCCGCCGAACCGGCCGATGGGGGTGCGCAGCGGGTGGCTGATGACGATGTCGCCCGAGTCCACGGTCGGAGCCCTTCGACGGCGGGGTTGCTGACGCGCCGACCCTGGCACCGTACGGTGCGGTGGGTCCAATACCGGTTCCGTATCGCACTGAGACGAGCGGGGGGGGGCGAGTGCGGGGGCGATCGCGCGCGGACGGTGCCGGGACGCGTTCCGGAAGCGCCCGGGCCGCGCGGCGGACGAGCATGGGGACGCATCCCGCGAGCGCCCGGACCCCCAGCGCCCCGACCTCAAGAGCCTGGACCGCGGGAGCCCGGACTGCGAGCGCCCGGACCGCGACCGCCCGGCCCGTGAACGCCCTTCCCGCGGGCTCCCGGACTGCGAGCGGACGGGCACTGCGGCGCACGCCGGGGAGCGGCCGACCCGCGAGTCCGTCGGCCCGCGAGCCCGCCGGCAAGTCGCATCCCGCCAAGCCGCATCCCGCCAAGCCGCATCCCGGCAAGTGGCGTACGGAGCGCGGCAGTTCAGTTCTCGGGCGTCGGCAGGGCCTCCTCGGCGACGGCGAGGACGGCGCGCAGTGCGGCGGACGGGTTGTCCGTACGCCAGGCCAGCGCGGCCTCCTGCACGACCGGCGGGCCGGACAGCGGCCGGTAGACGAGGCCCGTCTGCTGGATGTGCATACAGGAGGTGAGGGTGAGCGTCACGCCGACGCCCATCGCGACCAGCGCGAGGATCGTGTACGAGTCGGGCGCCTCCTGCACGATGCGGGCGCTGTGTCCCGCGTCCTCGCACGCCTGGAGCATGCAGTCGCGCAGGCTGGAACCGGCGTTGGACGGGAAGCTGACGAACGGCTCGCCCGCCAGGTCGGCTACGGCTATCCGGTCGCGCTGCGCCAGCCGGTGATCGGCGGGCAGCGCGCAGACCAGCTCCTCCTGGTCGATCACCCGTGTCGCGACGCCCGGTTGGGGCGCCGGCATGCGGACGAAGCCGAGGTCGAGGGAGCCGTCCGCGACCCGGGCCAGCGCCCTGTTCGCGTACGTCTGGCCCTGCATGACGAGTTCGATGCCCGGGTGCGCGGCCCGTACGGCGCGGGTGAGCAGCGGGAGCGTGGTGTGGCTGGAGGCCCCGGCGAAGCCGACGCTGACCCGCCCGTACTCGCCGCGGCCCGCGGCCTGCGCGACGCGGGTGGCGATCTCCAGGTCCTCCAGGACCGTACGCACCGGCTGGAGGAAGGCCTCGCCGGCGCTCGTCAGCCGTACGGACCGGGTGCTGCGCTCGAAGAGCTGCACTCCCAGGCCCCGTTCCAGCTGCCGGATCTGCTGGCTGAGCGGCGGCTGCGCCATGTGCAGCCGCTTCGCCGCGCGCCCGAAGTGCAGCTCCTCGGCTACGGCGACGAAGGAGGACAGATGGCGCAGTTCCACGGCAGGTCCGCTCCTCGTCGAGCCGGTCTGGATGTGAAAGAGGCCCGGCGGGAGCCGATTGAGCTGCCGGGCGTCTCAAACTGACCCTAATTCGGTATTGGACCCGGATCAATGGGTGCTGACAGCGTGCGGCTGTGGACAAAACGATGACCATGCGGGACGCCGTGGCCGCGTACGTGCGGGACGGTGACACCGTTGCCCTGGAGGGCTTCACCCACCTCATCCCCGTCGCCGCGGGCCACGAGATCATCCGGCAGGGCCGCCGCGACCTGACCGTGGTCCGGATGACCGCCGACATCGTCGTCGACCAGATGCTGGCGGCCGGCTGCGTACGCCGGCTGGTCTCGTCCTTCGTCGGCAACTCCTCGGCGGGTGCGCTCGGTGAGCTGCGCCGCAGAGTGGAGCGGGCGGATCCGGAACCGCTGGAGTTCGAGGAGTACAGCCACTACGGGCTGCTGTGCCGCTACCTCGCCGGGGCGCAGCGGCTGCCCTTCTACCCGCTCCGCTCGTACGGCGGCAGCGATCTGCCGCAGGTCAACCCGGCGCTGCGGAAGGTCACTTCGCCCTATCCGGGCCCTGACGGCGGCGAGGAGCAGATCTACGTGGTGCCGCCCGTCACCCCCGACGTGACGATCGTGCACGCGCAGCGCGCCGACCGGCGCGGCAACACGCAGATCTGGGGCCTCACCGGCGTACAGGCCGAGGCCGTGTTCGCGGCGCGGCGGGCCGTGGTGACCGTCGAGGAGATCGTCGACGACGACGTCGTGCGCTCCGACCCGAACCGTACGGTGATCCCCGCGCACGCCGTGGACGCCGTGGTGGCCTGCCCGCGCGGCGCCCATCCGTCCTTCGCGCAGGGCTACTACGACCGCGACAACGCCTTCTACCGCGCCTGGTCGGGCATCAGCCGCGACAAGGAGCGGCTGGACGCGTGGCTGGCGGAGTGGGTGTACGGGACGGAGGACCACGCCGCGTACGTGGACAAGCTCGGCGAGGCGGAATGGGAGCGGCTGGCCGTCGGCGAGGCGATGAGCCTGCCGGTGAACTACGGGAGGCGGATATGAGCGCGGAGGCGCGTACGGGGGCGAGTCCGGCTGTGGGTCCCGGCGGGGGTGCGGCCGGGGACGGGGCCGGGGCGGTCGAGGGCGCGGCCGGGGGCTCGGTCACCTCGTCCGAGCTGCTGTCCGTCGTGGCCTCCCGCGAACTCGCGGGCCGGCGCACGGTGTTCGCCGGGATCGGGCTGCCGACGCTGGCCGCTTCCCTCGCGCATCTGACCGTCGCGCCCGGGCTGGAGATCGTGTACGAGTCCGGGGTGTGCGGCGCCCACCCGGAGCGGCTGCCGGAGACCATCGCCGACGCGGTCCTGATCACCGGCGCCGAGGCGGTGCTGTCCATGCCGACGCTGTTCGGCTCCGTGCTCCAGGGCGGGCACATCGACGTCGGCTTCCTCGGCGCGGCGCAGATCGACCGGTGGGGGAACCTCAACACCTCCGTCATCGGCGACTGGGAACGCCCCGACGTCCGGCTGCCCGGCTCCGGCGGCGCCGCCGAGGTGATGGCCAACTCGCGGGAAGTGTTCGTCGTCATGCGCCGGCACACCCCGCGATCCCTCACCGGACAGCTCGACTTCTGTACGTCGCCGGGGCCCGACCGGGCGCTGGAGGACGGCATCAGCCCCCTGGGGGCCGGCGTCACCCGCGTCATCACGGAGCTCGGCGTCCTCGCCCGCGAGGGGGTGGGGGAGGAGCTGCGGCTGGTCGCCGTGCAGCCCGGCGTGACCGCCGACGAGGTACGGGAAGCGACCGGGTGGGAGCTTGCCGTCGCGGACACGGTTCGCGCGGTGGGCGCGCCGGGCGCGGACGAACTGCGGTTGCTGCGGGAGTCGGTGGATCCGGAACGGGTCTACCTGCGGTAGGTGTGTCGTGTGTGCCGCGTCGTGTGCCCCTTGCCACGGGTGGGCGGGTGCGGTCCGCGTGTGGATTGCGCAGTTCCCCGCGCCCCTGTCGGGGCGTGCAGCTCACGCTGTGGGTTTGCGCAGTTCCCCGCGCCCCTATTGGTGCGCGGTTCCCCGTGTCTCTGTCGGGGCGCGGTTTCTTGACGGTGTCTGGTTGAGAGGGCGGGAGGCCTTATGCGGGTCAGGGTTGTCGGGGCGGGCGTGATGGGGCGGGGGATCGCCCAGTGGGCCGTGACGGGCGGGCACACCGTCGAACTGGCCGACGCGCGCCCCGAGTCGGTCGGCGAGGCGTGCGACTTCGTCGCGGGCATGCTGGAGCGGGCCGTGGCGAAGGGCCGGATGACCGCGCCGGAGGCGGAGGCCGCGCGGACCCGGCTGGTGCCGCTGGACTCGCCGTACGCGGCGGGGGAGTCAGCGCCGGAGCTGGTGATCGAGGCCGTACGGGAGGACCTGGACACCAAGGCGGAGGTCTTCACCGGGCTGGAGAAAGTGCTGCCGGTGCGGACCCTGTTCGCCACCAACACGTCCTCGCTGTCGGTGACGGAGATCGGCGCACGGCTGGCCGATCCGGGGCGGCTCGCGGGCCTGCACTTCTTCAATCCCGTCCCGCTGATGAAGATCGTCGAGGTGGTGCCGGGAGCGGACACCCGGGCCGAACTGCCGCACCTGCTCGCCGAGTTCGTGGAGGGGTGCGGGCACCGGGCCGTGACCGTCGCCGACACGCCGGGCTTCCTCGTGAACCACGCGGGCCGCGGACTCGTCACGGAGGCCCTCGCCCTGCTGGAGGAGAACACGGCCGATGCCGCGTCGATCGACCGGGTCGCCCGCGACGTACTGGGGCTGCGCATGGGCCCGTTCGAGCTGATGGACCTCACCGGGCTCGACGTGACGGCCTCCGTCACCGACACCGTGTGGCGGGGCTTCCGGCACTCCGACCGGCTGCGGCCCTCCTCGCTGACCGCGAACCGCGTCACCGCGGGCCTGCACGGCCGCAAGACGGGCCGCGGCTGGTACGCGTACGACGCTGACGGGCGGCAGGACGTGCCCGCCGAACCGGCCGTGACGGGCGACGCCGGGCGGGCCGTCACGGTGGCCGGCGACGGGCCGGACGCCGAGCGGCTGCGGCACGTACTGCGCGCGGAGGGCGTCCAGTTCGCCCCGCAGGGAAGTGCGGAGGCGCTGGTGCTCGCGCCCGTGTGGGGCGGCACCGTCGCCGACGCCGTCGCCTCGGAGGGGCTGCCACCGGAGCGCACCGTGGGCGTCGACCCCCTGTCGGCGGAGGCCGAACCGGGCACGGGGCGCCGGGTGTTCGCCGTGACACCGGCGACGGACGGGGACGTACGGCGTGATGCCGCGGCCGTCCTCGCGCGGGGCGGAGCGGCGGTCACCGTCGTACGGGACGGCCCGGGGTCCGTCGCGCAGCGGCTGCTGGCGTCCGTCGTGTCGGTGGCCGCGTCCATCGCCGAGCGCGGCATCGCGACACCCGAGGGCATCGACCTCGCGGTCACCGCGGGCCTCGGTTACCCGTACGGGCCGCTCGCCTGGGGCCAACGGGTGGGCCCGGCACGGATGCTGACGCTGCACCAGAACCTGTACGCCACGACCGGCGACCCCCGCTACCGCCCCACCCGGTGGGTCACCGAACGCGCCCGGCTCGGGCTGCCCCTGACCGCGCCGATGCCGGACCTGGCCTGACGCCGGGTCGCCGTACGGCACTGACCCGCCCGTACGGCCCGGGCACACGAGGAACTCAGCACACGAGGAGTGGAACACCCCATGGACATACGGGACTTCGGGCTCACCGAGACCCAGCGCGACGTCCGCGACATGGCGCGGGACTTCGTCGACGCGGAGATCGTGCCGCACATCCGCGACTGGGACCGGGCCGAACAGGTCGACCCCGGCATCGTGAAGCGCCTAGGCGAACTCGGCTTCCTCGGCCTCACACTCCCCGAGGAGTACGGCGGGGTGGAGGCCGACATGCTGTCGTACATCCTCGCCACGGAGGAGCTGGGGCGCGGCGACTCCTCCGTGCGGGGCATCGTCTCGGTCTCCCTGGGCCTGGTCACCAAGACCATCAACGCGTACGGCACGGACGCGCAGAAGGCTTACTGGCTGCCGCAGTTGACCAGCGGCGACGCGCTCGGGTGCTTCGCGCTGACCGAACCGGGCACCGGCTCCGACGCCGGGTCGCTCAGCACCCGCGCCCGCCGTGACGGGGACGACTGGATCCTCGACGGCGGCAAGATGTTCATCACCAACGGCAACGTCGCCGACGTCGCGCTCACCTTCGCCCGCACCGGCGAGGACGGCATCACCGCCTTCCTCGTGCCCACGGACAGCGCCGGCTTCACCGCCACCGAGATCAAGGGCAAGCTCGGCCTGCGCGGCCAGGCCACCGCCGAACTCACCTACGAGGGCGTACGGGTGCCCGACTCCGCCCGCCTCGGCGAGACCGGCCGCGGCCTCGGCATCGCCCTCGGCGCACTGTCGCGCGGCCGGATCTCGGTGGCCGCCGGCTCCGTCGGACTCGCCCAGGGCGCGCTCGACGCGGCCGTCCAATATGCGGGCGAACGCGAGCAGTTCGGGAAACCGATCGCCTCGTTCCAGCTGGTGCAGGAGCTGCTCGCGGACTCCGCCGTGGACGTACGGGCCGCGCGGCTGCTCACCCACCAGGTCGCGCGGATGGCCGACGCGGGCGTCTCCCCGAAGGAGTACGCGACGGAGGCGTCCATCGCGAAGTACCACGCGAGTGAGGCGGCTGTGCGGGTCAGCAACAACTGTCTGCAGGCGTTCGGGGGTTACGGCTTCATCGACGAGTATCCGGTGGGGAAGTATCTGCGGGATGCGCGGGTGTTGACGCTTTATGAGGGGACGAGTCAGGTGCAGAAGCTGATTATTGGGCGGGCGCTTACGGGGGTTGACGCGATGACGTGACGCGGGGCGCGGTGCGCCCACGGTTGACGGGCCAACCCCCTTGCGGGGCGCGGGCGTTGCGTGCGGGGTGCGTTCCCTGCGCGGGTGCGGTTCCGGTGTGCCCACCCGTTCCGCCCCTGCGGAACGACTGCCCACACCTGGGTGGGGGCTACCAGGCCAGGACGCCCTTTAGTGTGGTCAGGGTGGAGCCTGCCAGGGCTATGGCGATTACTGCCTTACGGGCCGCGGACGTCGGGATGCGGGCCGCGAGTACGTGGCCTGCGGCGATGCCTGCTGCCAACGCGACGAAGGCCAGGGCCAGTTCGAGACCCGGGAGGCTCGGCAGGCCCTTCACCGTCACCGAGGCCGTGCTCACCATCAGCATGCACAGTTGGGTGGTGGGCACGAAGCGGTGGTGCTCCCAGTCGGTGCCGACCGCGTACAGGGCGAGCGGCGGGCCGCCGGCGCCGGCCGCGGCGTTCATGAAGCCGCTGGCCCCGCCCGCGGTAATCGTGCCCATCGGACCGCCCGGGATGCGCAGCCGTCCGCTGAACACGACCGTGCACAGGGCCAGTACGGTCACCCCGCCCACGACCGTCATCAGCAGCGGCTCCGGCAGCGTCTGCGCGGTGAACGCGCCGAGCGGCACCGTCGCGAGCGCCGGCAGCGCCAGCGACAGCGCCCGCCGTACCTCCACCGCACGCCACGTCGCGGCGAGCGTACTCGCGGCCACGCCGACGCCGAGTAGATTCGCCAGCAGCACCCCGTCGTACGGGCCCACCACCAGCGCCATCAACGGCGCGCTCACCAGCGCGAACCCGAGCCCCGTCACCCGCTGGCTGCCGGCCCCCGCGAGTATGCCGAGTACCAGCAGGACAGCCCCACCGGCCCCGCTCACAGCGTGGACGCCGGACATCGCGGACACGCGCCGGTGCCGAGCGCCCCCGTCGCGGGCGCGGGAACGCCTGGTGTGACGGGGACCGTCGGGATGTCGCGGGTCAGCGGCGTGGCCGGGTCGGACACAGCGTTCAACTCCTCGTATCGGCCCGCGAGTCGGGCACGCCTTCGGTCCGCGGCGCGCCCCGCGGGTGTGCTCCGCGCCGTTCTAGCGCACCGGACGGAGATTGGGCAGACGGTGCGCACGCGGCCGGGCCGGTCGGCCCGGCCGCGCGGAACGGGTACCTCGGTACGGCCCGGTGACCCTGCGTCAGGAGCCCGTCGCTGCTTTGGCAGTGCTGTCCGCCGTGATGGCGGACAGCGCGCCCGCGTCGTCCGCGGTCGTCAGGTCGCGGTCCAGGGTCTCCGGGCTCATCCGCGTCGCGACCAGGCTGACCGCGGTGATCAGCGACATGTAGGCGGCCACCGGGATCCAGGAGCCGGAGAATGCCGTCAGCAGCGCCGAGCACAGCAGCGGCGCGACACCCCCGCCGAGCGCGGAGGAGAACTCGCGGCCCAGAGTGACGCCCGCGTACCGGTAGCGGGTGCCGAACAGTTCGGGGAAATAGCTCATCTGCACGCCCACGCAGCCGTGACAGGCCGTGACGAAGCCCAGCACGATCACCACGACGATCGCGACGGTCGAGCCGGTGTTCATCGCGATGAAGGCCGGGCCCGGCATCAGCACCATGGCCGCCAGGATCGCGGAGTACACCGGCCTGCGCCCGAGCCGGTCGGACAGCACGCCGAAACCGAACGCCGCGACACCGCCGCACAGCGCGCCGATCAGCAGCACCTTCGGCACGAGATCCTTGTCGACGCCCACGGACGACACCAGATACGACGCCATGAAGACCTGGTACGTGTACGACTGCGCGCTGGCCCCGATGTTCATGAAGAGCACCAGCAGCAGCGGCCTCCTCCCGTGCCGGAACACCTCCTTCACCGGCGACTTGGGCTCCTCCTGCTGCTCCTTGAGCTCCTGGAAGACCGGGCTCTCGTGCAGCCTGCGCCGGATGACCATCGCGATGACCGTGACGAAGAGGCTGCTGCCGAACACGAGCCGCCAGCCCCAGCTCATCAGCTGCTCCTCGGGCAGGAGTTGGGCCAGCACCCAGGCGACCGCGCCCAGCGCCGTACCGAGCGCCGCGCCGGTCATCACGAGGGACGACAGTCTGCCGCGGCGGCCCAGCGACGCCGTCTCCGTGAGCAGCGTGGCACCGCCGGACTGTTCGGCGCCGGCGCCGAAGCCTTGCGCCATTCGGCATATCAGCAGCAGTACGGGTGCCAGCAGCCCTACTTGGCCGAACGTCGGGAGCAGGCCGATCGCCAGGGTCGAACCGCCCATCAGCAGCAACGTGGTGACCAGCACCCACTTGCGGCCCAGCCGGTCGCCGAAGCGGGAGAAGAACAGCCCGCCGAGCGGGCGCGCGGCGAAGCCGACCGCGTACGTGCTGAAGCTGGCCAGCATGCCTACGGCCGGCGAGACATTGGGGAAGAACAGCTCGCTGAAGATGAGCGCGGAGGCCGTGCCGTAGATGACGAAGTCGTACTGCTCCAGAGCGGTTCCGATGAGGCCGGCCCAGGCGGCGCGGCGTACGGCGCGGGGGTCGGCGGGGGTGTGGGAGTCGGGGACGGGTGGGGGTTGGGTGGATGTACCTGTGCTGTCCATGACACATTCCTCCTTGAAGGTGTTGGGACGCGGTGTGGGCGGCTGGTCCGCCCTGGGGGCGGAGGGGGCACCTCCCAGCGGTAGCTGGGGGAGGGCGGGCACACGGACCGCACACGCCAGATTTGTCCTCCGCGCGCAAAGCAGGCGCACCTCGGTGCGGGGACGCTGCGCGGTGTGCGGCTGTGCCGCGGGCGTTGGGTGCGTGGGGACGTGGCCTCGCGGCTGGCGGTTCCGGTGTGCCCACCCGTTCCGCCCCTGCGGAACGACTGCCCACACCTCGGTGTCAGGTCGTTGCGTCGGAGGGGCGGACGATGACCTTGAGGTGGGTGGGGTCCTCCGCGGGCGCGCGCAGCGCCTCCACCGTGCGGGAGAGCGGAAAACGGCCGGTGAGGACGCCGGCAAGGTCCACACGGCCGTCCGCGGCAAGCGCCAGCGCAGCGGGGAACGCGTGCGCGTAGCGGAACGCGGTGACCAGGTCGATCTCCCAGCGCTGGAGGTGGGCCAGGGGGAGCCCGTCCACCGTGGGCGGGGCCTGGCCGACGACGGTGGCGCGGGCCGCGGGCCGCAGTGTGCGCAGGCCCTGCCAGAGCGCGGCCGGGTGGGCCGAGCACTCCAGGAGGCGGTCCATGCCCGTGAGTTCGAGGTCGTGATCGGCCGTGTTGACCACGTCGGTCGCGCCCAGTTCGCGGGCGCGTGCCAGCCGCGCGTCGTTGACGTCGGTGACGATGACTTCGGTGGCGCCGGCCGCGCGGGCCACCTGGGTGACGAGGATGCCGATCGGCCCCGCGCCGGTGACCAGCACACGGTCGCCGAAGCTCACTTCGGCCCGGCGGACCGCCCATACCGCGACCGCCAACGGCTCGATGAGGGAGCCGAGTTCGAGGGACACGGAGTCCGGCAGCGGATGTACGGCGCGGCTGGGGGCGATGACGTACTCGGAGAACGCCCCGTGGGTGGGCGGCGAGCCGTAGCACGTGCCGTCCGGGCACAGGTTGTAGCGCCCGGAGCGGCAGACGGCGCAGGTGCCGCAGCCCACGGCCGGTTCCACGGCGACGCGCGTACCGACGTCCAGGGACACCCCGGGGCCGGTGGCGGTGACGGTGCCGGACGCCTCGTGGCCGAGGACGGTGGGCGTGCGCAGGACGTTCTGGCCGTTCCTGCCGTCGTGGAAGTAGTGCATGTCGGAGCCGCAGACACCCACGGCGTCGACGGCGACGAGGACGTCGTCCGGGCCGAGGGCCCTCAACGGCACGTCTTCCACGCGGAGTTCACCGGCGGCGTGCAGGACGGCGGCTCGGGTGGTGGCGGGAGCTGTCACAGTCTCACGTCCTTGTGAGGGGAGGGGAGCTTGCCGGGGAGGGGCTGGGTCAGTGGGCCGGTTGCGACCCCGTTTCGGATGCCTGGGCGGCCTCGGCTGCCGCGGCTGCGGGGCCGTGGCGCACGATGACGTCTGCGAGTTCGGCCACGCGGGCCGTGAACTCGGGGCGGTGCGGCAGTTCGTCGCCGAGCAGTCCGGTGCTGAGCGCCGCGTCCACGTGTGTGCGGATGTCGCGGCCCGCTGTCGCCGCCAGTGCGGTGCGTGCCGGATCTTCCATCTGGGCCGCGTGCGGGCCGGGTTCGAAGCCGTCCGGCGGCGCCACACAGCACAGGTACGCGGCCACGGTGAGCGCCAGATGGTGCGGCATCCGCCCGTTGCGGAGGTGGAGCAGTGCCGGTTCCGGTACGCGCTGCCGGAGCTTGACCGAACCGTCCGAGCCGACCTGCCGGGTGCGGTGCCCGAGCGCCGTGTTGGCCCAGCGGCCGAACAACTGCTGTACGTACGCGTCGAGTTCGACGCCGTCCGGCACGGTGAGCGTCGGCAGGTAGTCGCCGTACAGGACCTGGCGTGCCGCGTCCGCGACGAACGGACGGTGGACCGACTCCGGGATGGTGCCGCAGCCGTCCAGTGCGCCCAGGTAGGCGATGAGCGAGTGCGTGCCGTTCAGCAGGCGGAGCTTGAGCAGTTCGTACGGTTCGACGTCGTCGGTGAACACCGCGCCGCCGTGCTCCCATGGGGGCCGGCCCGCGGCGAACCGGTCCTCCATGACCCACATGGTGAACGGTTCCGCGGGCACCGGCACCGCGTCCCGTACGCCCAGGTGTTCCGCGACGGCGTCGCGGTAGGCGTCCGTGGTGGCGGGCACGATCCGGTCGACCATGGAGTTGGGGAACGTGACCTCGCTGTCCAGCCAGCGTGCCAGTTCATCCCTTTCGGCCCTGGGCAGTGCGGCCGTGAACTCCCGTACCAGACGGCGTGTTTGAGCTCCGTTGCTCATCAGGTTGTCGCAGCTGAGCACGGTGACCGGCCGTGCGTGGGAGCGCAGTCGGCGCTGCATACCGCGGACGATCTGCCCGATGGTGGTGCCGGGCGGCCCGTCGCCGCGCAGATCCGCCTGCACGGCAGGGGAGTCGAGGTCGAGTCCGTGGGTGCGCGGCGAGTACGTGTAGCCGTGCTCGGTCACCGTGAGGGAGACGATCGCCGTGTCCGGGGCCGCGATCGCGTCCAGTACGGCGTCCGGCTGTTGTGCGGCGACGAGCGCGTCCGTGTGCACGGCCGGAACGGAGACGCGGGTGTTCTCGGGGGAGATCTCGACCACCGCATAGCGCATGTCCTGTTCGCGCAGCGCTGTCGCGATACCGGCCGAGCGGTTGGCGACTCCCAGAACTCCCCAGGGGCCGTCCTCGTGCGCGAGTGCCTCGGCCGTGTAGACGGCCTGGTGGGCGCGGTGGAAATTGCCGAGGCCGAGGTGCACGATGCCGGTGCGCTCCGGGACGTGCGGCTGGGTGAGTGCCGACGGTGGCACGGTGACGGCACCGAGGCGGGGGAGGGCGGCCTGCTGCCCTGCCTGCTGCTGAGCGTGCTGAGTCTGCTGGGTCTGTCGCACGGTCGCGGTCACCAGTCCGTCATCGAGCCGTCGCGGCGGCGCGCCACGGGCAGGTAGGCGGGTTCGTACGGGTGGCGCGCGGCCAGTTCCTCGTCGACCTCGATACCGAGGCCGGGCGCGTCCCCGGGGTGCAGATGGCCGTCCTCGAAGCTCCAGGCGTGCCGGAACACCTCGTGCACCAGCGGCTCGTAGCCCATGTACTCCTGGATCGCGAAGTTCGGCGTGGCCAGCCCGGTGTGCAGCGACGCGGCGAGCGCGACCGGCGACACGTCCGAAGGACCGTGCGGGCCGAGCCGGATCTGCCACACGTCCGCGAGGGCCGCGATGCGCCGCAGGTTGCTGATGCCGCCGGCGTGCGAGACACACGCACGGACGTAGTCGATGAGCTGCTCGGTGATGAGGGACTGGAAGTCCCAGACCGTGTTGAACACTTCGCCGATCGCGAGCGGCACGGTGGTGTGCTGCCGTACGTGCCGCAGCACCTGCTGGTTCTCCGCCGGGGTGACGTCCTCCAGCCAGAACAGCCGCACGTCCTCCAGATCGCGGCCCAGCCGCGCCGCTTCGTTCGGGGTCAGCCGGTGGTGCACGTCGTGCAGCAACTTCAGCTCGGGGCCCACGTGTTCACGCGCGGCGGCCAGTACGTGCGGGGCGTGCCGCAGATACGCGTCGGTGTCCCACGTCTCCTCGACGGGCGCTGCTCCGCGGCCCGCCGGCTCGTAGCCCTTCGCGCCCTTGCTCACCCCGTACACCTTGTCCAGGCCCGGCACCCCGGACTGTGCCCGTACGGCCCGGAAGCCCCGCTCGCGCTGTGCGTCGATGGAGTCCAGGAGCTGCGGTACGTCCCAGCCGGTCGCGTGCGTGTAGGACAGGATGCGGTCCCGTACGCCGCCGCCCAGCAGTTGATAGACGGGCTGCCCGGTGACCTTGCCCTTGATGTCCCACAGGGCGAGGTCGACCGCGCCGATCGCCGTCATGGTGACGGGCCCGCGCCGCCAGTACGCGCCCCGGTAGAGGTACTGCCAGGTGTCCTCGATACGGGCCGGGTCGCGGCCGGTCAGCAGTGGCGCGAGGTGGTCGCGGAGGTAGGAGGCGACGGCGAGTTCACGCCCGTTGAGGGTGGCGTCGCCCCAGCCGACGACACCGTCCGCTGTGGTGATCTTGAGGGTGACGAAGTTCCGGCCCGGGCTGGTGACCAGCACCTCGGCCGAGACGATCGTGTCCTGGCCGGTCATCGGGCCACCGCCACCACGTTGTGCGGCTGCCGGCCGGCGGCGAGCCGGGTGATGTTCGCCGCGATGTCGGCGGCACGGCCCGTGAAGGTCTGCCGGGTGAGCCCGGAGGAGTGCGGTGTCATCAGGACGTTGTCCAACTGGTCGAAGGGGTGCCGGCTGGGGGCTGCCGTGTGACCTGTGGCCGGGTAGCCGTACCAGACGTCGATCGCGGCGGCGCCGAGCGTGCGGTCGCGGAGCGCCGCGTACAGCGCGTCCTCGTCGACGAGCGGGCCCCGGCCGACGTTCACGAGTACGGAGTCCGGCTTCATCAGGGCGAGTTCGGGTGCGCCGAGCAGGCCCGTGGTCGCCGGGGTGAGCGGCGCGGAGACCAGCACCACGTCGGAGGACTCCAGCAGCGCTCCGAGGTCGTCCGTCGTGCCGGACCAGTCCAGGCCGTGCGCCTCGGCGTCGGTGCCGCCGCGGCCTGTGACGGCCACGCCCCGCGCGCCGAACGCGTGGAACCGTTCCCAGGCGCGGGCACCGATGTGCCCGAAGCCCACGAACCCGACCGTTGCCCCCGCCAGCGAATTCCGCCACGGCGAACTCGGGTCGTACGCGGGAGAGTCCCACTCGCCGCGCCGCAGCGCCGCGTCCTGCCGCAGGAAGCCGCGGCGCAGCAGCACGGCGGCGGACAGCGCGTACTCGGCGATCGAGTCCTCGTGGTGGAAGGTGTTGGCGACCTGCGTGCCGGCGGGCAGCGCGGCGACGTCGATCTTGTCGGTGCCGGCGCCTGCGGCGTGCACCAGCCGGAGTCCCTTGCCCGCGGCGGCCGTTGCGGCCGTGCACACGCTCGACACGAGGACATCCGCGTCCTCCAGTGCGGCCTCGACCGCCGCGGTGTCCCGCGTGTCCGGCCAGCTTGTCGCGGTGCCCGCGGGCAGTGCGGCCTCGAACTCCTCGCGCAGCGGGGCGAGATTCGAGTCGGTGACCACCACGTGGAGGGGATCGGAGCTTTCGCCGCCGTTGGTTCGTATGCCGCCGCCGTCTGTCGCTGGACTCCCTTGTGCGTTCTGCACGTCACTTCCTTCCTGCGGATACGCGGGTCTGTTGCGGAAGTTGAGGCGCTGCGGGCCCCGTCGAGCCGCGGACGACGAGCTGCGTCGGCAGCCGCAGCGTGCGCGGAGTGTGCCGGTCGCCGGACAGTGAGCGGCCCAGCAAGTCGAGGCTGAGCGAGCCGGCGCGGCCCATCGGCACCGCGATGCTGGTCAGCGCCGGATGCGAGACCTCGGCGAACGGGATGTCGTCCACGCCGACAACACTCAGGTCGTCCGGGACGCTCACGCCCAGCGCCCGCGCCCCGGAGATCACGCCGAGCGCGACCAGGTCGTTGTGCGTGATGACGGCGGACGCGCCGGAGGCCAGCACCCCGGCCGCCGCGGCCGTACCGCCGGCCACGGTCTCCGACTGCCAGCCCAGCAGCTCCAGTTCGAGCCCCGAGCGCTCCGCCTGGGCGTGCAGCAGCTCCACACGGTGCGCGTTGGACCACGAGTGCGGGGTGCCCTGTACGTACGCGACTCTCCGGTGCCCGAGCGCCGCGAGATAGTCGGCCGTCTGGCGCAGCCCGTCCGCCGCGTCGGTGATCACGCAGTCGGCGCCGCCGGTCTCGCGGTTCACGAGGACGGCGGGCGTACGGCCGCACAGGGCGAGCACCTCGTCGGCGTCGAGCCGGGGCGAGCACACCACGAGGCCGTCCGCCTGGTCACGCAGATGCGTGAGCACTTCGCGCTCGCGGTCCGGGCTGAAGTCCGTGGCGGCGAGCACGACGGTCTGCCGCCGGTACCAGCCCTCGTTCTGCGCGGCCTGGACGAACGCGCCGAACACGGGGTTGGCGATGTCCGGGACGACGACCGCGACGGTGGCCGTCGCGGTCGTCGCGGTCTCGGCGCGCTGTTCGGCGGCGCGGGGTGCGGGGGGCTCGTAGCCCAACTCTTGTGCAACGGTGAGGACTTTGCGCAAGGTCTCGGGGCCGAGTCTGCGGGGTTCGCTGAACGCGCGGGAAGCGGTGGAGAGTGCGACCTCGGCGCGCTTGGCGACATCGGTGAGCGTGGCCGTCATGACACTCCCCTCGCGGTGCGGGTGGGGCGGGTTGGTGGGGCAACGGGCGTCATGATTCGCAGTGTTGCACAAGCTTGTCAATGGTTGCGGTGGGGTTGGGGTGCGGCGGTGGGGGCGGTTTGCGGTGTGCGGGGGTGGGGGTGGTGGCTCCGGGGGACCCCGGGACGCATGATTTACGGGCCGCGCCCCCGGTCATGTTCGGGCCGGCCGGTCATTGGCTGTGCACGGCCCGAAAATCACGCTTTATTGTCCCGGGGCGCCCCCTGCGCCCCCACCCCCACCCGCGGTCACGCAAAGGTGGGGGTGGGAGGGGGGCTGGGGCCCGCTTTGCGCTGTGGGGCCCGCCTCCCGCCCCGGCGTGGGCAGCCGGCCCGCTCTGCGCTGTCGGACCAACGCCCCACCCCGGTGTGGGCCCGGTGCCCCACCCCGGTGTGGGCAGCTGGTCCGCCCTGGGGGCGGAACGGGTGGGCACACCGGACCGCACCCGCGAGGTCAACGTCCCCCGCACCTAAAGCAGGCGCAGCCACGCCCCGCTAAGGGGCTGCCCCGCACAGGGCCCGCGCCCCGCTGAGGGGGGTTGCCCCGCACAGGGGGCGCGCCCCCGTCAGGGGATCCGCAGACGGTGATGGCGGGACGCCGTCCGGAGGTCGGTCTCGATCGCCGTGGCCGTCTCACGAAGCGCGGGAAGGAGCGCTTCGCGGGTCGTGTCCAGGGGGGCCGTTCCGGAGTGGCCGGCGACGTTGAGCGCGGCCACCACGTGGCCGTCCGCGCCGTGCAGGGGGACGGCGACCGAGCGCAGGCCCTCCTCCAACTCCTCGTCCACGGCGGCGTGTCCGGCCGCCGCGGTGTCCGCCACGATGCGGCGCAGCTCCGGCAGCGACGTCACGGTGTGCCGGGTCACGGGCCGCGGCTCCGACTCCTTCAGGAGGCGGGCGCTCTCCGCGGGCGGCAGCCCGGCGAGCAGCACGCGGCCCATGGCGGTCGGGTACGCCGGAAAGCGGGTGCCGAGCGTGATGTTGGCGCTCATGATGCGGATCGTGGGCACCCGCGCCACGTACAGGATGTCCGTCCCGTCGAGGACCGTCACGGAGGCCGACTCGTGGACGCGGGTGACCAGTTCGCGCAGGTGCGGCTGCACGATGTCGGGGAACGGCAGGCCCGTCAGATGGGCGTAGCCGAGCTCCAGCACCCGGGGGAGGGGCCGGAACAGGCCGTCGTCGGAGGCGACATAGCCCAGCCCCCGCAGCGCGTGCAGGGCTCGGCGTGCCGTGGCCCGCGGCAGCCCCGTGGCCTCCGCCACGGCCGTCAGTGGCATCCCGCCGCCCCGCGCGGCGCCCAGCGCGCGCAGGACCGCGAGTCCACGGGCGAGCGACTGCAGGAACCCGGCCCCCAACTCGGCCTTTCCGTCCAGGGGGAGGCTTTGTGCGGAGTCCAAGTCGCCTGCCCTGTCGGCCTGTTCGCCCGCCCGCTCCGCGAGGGTGCGTTCCATCGTCGCCGCGGCGCGTCGCAGCGCCGGCAGTACCGCCTCGGCCAGGCCTTCCGCCGAGTGCCTGCTCGTATGGCTGACCGTGCTCAGGGCGCACGCCACGGTGCGGTCCGGGGCGTGCACCGGCACGGCGACCGCCACCAGGCCCGGCTCGATCAGCTGGTCGTCCGGCGCCCAGCCCTCGCTGCGGGCGTGCGCGGCGCGGCGTGCGAAGTCCTGCTCGCACTCCGGCTCCTGACGGGCCGGCACCGCGGGAAACCCCGTGTCGTGCGGGTCCGCCGCGTGCCGGGCCCGCCACGCCGCCCACTCCGGCGTACCCCAGGTGGCGGCGAACACCGCGCCGGGGCCGCACCGTTCGGCCGGCAGCGCGTCGCCGATGCGGAACGCGAGCGACATCGAACGCCGCCGTGTCGCCTGCGCGATGAACCGCACCCCGTCACCGTCCGGCACGGCGAGGGACACCGACTCGTCGAACCGGTCGGCGAGTTCCTCCACATCGGCGGCGAGCGCGTCCGGGAGGCCGCTCGCCGCGAGATACGCGTTGCCCAGCTCCATCAGCGGCACGGCGAGCTCCGCCTGCCGCCCGTCGAAGCGGAGGCAGCCGAGCCGGTCCAGGGTCGCGACGATCCGGTCCACCGTCGAGCGGGCCAGGCCCGTCTCGCGGGCCAGTTCCCCGGGGCGCGCGCTCTCCCAGCCCGGCCAGGACATGGTGCGTAGCACCGCGAGCCCGCGCTCCAGCGGGCGTACGGACACCGCCGCGCTCTCCGCCGCGGGATCTTCTGCCGTACCGGAGTCCGCCGCGCCGGACGCCTTGCCGCGGCCGTTCCGCCCCTGCTGTGCCGTCATCCGTTCCGCATCTCCTCGCTCGCCCCGGGGCACGCCTCCGCTGCCGGCCGGCAGGGGCGCCGGAAAACCGGACCCCGCAAGACCGTTGACACCGGCTCCCGGCAGCCGGAGACTCCCGCCAAGAACATTATGAACGAAAGTTCACCAGGCGAACAGGCCTGTGTGAAGAGCCCCACCGAAAACAACGCCAGACCGGATGACGCCGAGACCGGACGACAAGCCCGGCAACGCCAGGGCCGGACAGCGCGACAAAGGGAAAAGCGCCGTACGGCGCACACGCACGAAGGGAAGACCGATGCGCACCACCGTCGGCATCATCGGGGCCGGTCCCGCCGGACTCCTGCTCGCGCGCATGCTGCACACCGCGGGCATCGACTGCACCGTCCTCGAGGCACGCGACCGTGCGTACGTCGAGCAGCGGCAGCGGGCCGGGATCCTCGAACAGGGCACCGTCGACGTGCTGCGCGAATGCGGCGCCGCGGAGCGGATGGACCGCGAGGGCATCCCGCACGACGGCATCGAGCTGCGCTTCCACGGCCGCCGGCACCGCATCGACTTCCCCGGCCTGACCGGCGGCAGGTCCGTGATGGTCTACGCGCAGACCGAGGTCGTCAAAGACCTCGTCGCGCTGCACGCGCAGGACGGCGTACCGGTGCTGTTCGAGGCGAAGGCGCACGCCGTGCGCGACGCGGAATCCGACCGGCCCCGCGTCGACTTCACCCACGAGGGCACCGAACAGACCCTGGAGTGCGACTACGTCGTCGGCTGCGACGGATTCTGGGGCGTCTCCCGCGAGGCCGTCCCGGCGGAGCTGTCGCGCGTGTTCGAGCGCGAGTATCCGTTCGGCTGGCTCGGCATCCTCGCCGACGTGCCGCCCTCCCACGACGAACTCGTCTACAACCGCAGCGACCGCGGCTTCGCCCTGCTCAGCATGCGCAGCCACCAGGTCTCCCGGCTCTACCTCCAAGTGCCCTCGGACACCGACCCGAAGGACTGGAGCGACAACGAGATCTGGGACGAACTGGACCGCCGGCTCGCCACCGACGACGGCTGGAGCCTCAAACGCGGCCCCATCACGTCGACTTCCGTCACACCCATGCGCTCCTACGTGCACGAGCCCATGCGGCACGGCAGCCTGTTCCTCGCCGGCGACGCCGCGCACATCGTGCCGCCCACCGGCGCCAAGGGCCTCAACCTCGCCGTCAGCGACGCCGTCACCTTCGCCCGCGCCCTCGTACACCGGCAGCGGACCGGCTCCGACGAGCTGCTCGACGCGTACTCCGCGACCTGTCTGCGGCGGGTCTGGCAGGCCGAACGGTTCAGCTACTTCATGACGACCATGCTGCACCGGCACCCCGACGCCACTCCCTTCGACGACCGGCTCAGCGTCGCCCAGCTGGAGCGCATCGCCACGTCCCGGCACGCCGCCGCCGACCTTGCCGAGAACTACACGGGCCTCCCCCTCGACTGACAGCCCGACCGCCCCCGCGCAGAACGGAATACCGCTCCATGTCTCCCAACGACGCGAGACCGTCCATCCCGCCCGCCGCGCGCAGCTTCCGTACCGTCGGCCCCGTCCTGGCGCTCTGCTGGCTGGCCGTCTTCTTCGACGGCATGGACGTCAACATCTACGGCGCCGTCATGCCGCACCTCCTGGAGGACCCGCACCTCGGACTCACCGAGTCCTCCGCCGGCACCGTCGGCAGCTGGACCACCTTCGGCATGCTGATCGGCGCGCTCGCCGGCGGCACTCTCACCGACTGGCTCGGCCGCCGGCCCATCCTCGTGTGGAGCGTGCTGCTCTTCTCCGCCGGATCCGCCGTGTGCGCCCTCGCGCCGTCCGCGGCCGTGTTCGGCGGCGGACGCTTCCTCGCCGGACTCGGACTGGGCGGCCTGATGCCCATCTGCCTCGCCATGGTCGCCGAGTTCGCCCCGCCGAAGCGGGCCGCGCTCGCCACCGGACTGCTCATGACCTCGTACCACGCGGGCGGTATGGCGGCCACGGGCATCGGCATGCTGCTCGGCCCCTCCGCCGGCTGGCGCTGGGTGTTCTGGGCCGGCGTACTCCCCGCGGTCATCGCCGTACCGCTGCTGCTGAAGCTGCTGCCCGAATCGCCCACCGTGCTCCTCGCGCGCGGGCGCACGGACGCCGCGTACGCCGTCGCCGACCGGTACGGACTGTCCCGCCCGGCCCCCGCCGAGGCCCCCGAGGGTAGCGCGAAGGGCACCGTCGCCGCGGTGCTCGGCCTGTTCCGCGGCGAGACCCGCTGGGCGACCCCGCTGCTGTGGGCGGCGTCCTTCTGCGGACTGCTGCTCGTGTACGGAGTCAGCACGTGGCTGCCGCAGCTGATGCGCGCCTCCGGCTACGGGCTCACCTCGTCGGTCAGCTTCCTGCTCGTCATCAACGCGGGCGGCATCCTCGGCATGCTCGTCGCCGGCCGTACCGCCGACCGGTTCGGCGCCGTACGGGTCTCCGCGATCTGGTTCGTCCTGACCGCCGGCGGGGCGCTGCTGCTGCGCGAACAGATGCCCGTCGGCCTGACCTACGCCGTCGTGTTCATCACCGGAGTGTGGCTGTTCAGCGCGCAGGTGATGGTGTACGCGGCGAGCAACGCGACCTACCCGGTGGCCGAACGGGCCGCCGGACTCGGCTGGGTGACCGGAGTCGGCCGCGCGGGCGCCATCGTGGGGCCGTGGCTGGGCGGCGCGGTCCTCGCCAACGGCACGGCCGGCTGGGGCTTCACCGCCTTCGCCGCCGCCGGTCTGCTCGGCGCCTTCACCATCGCCCTCGTCCCCCTGGCGGTCCGGGCCCGGCGCGGCACCCGCGACGGTTCCGGAGCCACCCCTTCCGCGCGGGAGACCAGCGCCGTGTGAGGGTGGAACAACACGCTCAAAAGGAGAAGAAGTGACCGTACAGCGGAAGCTGTTCATCGGCGGAGCGCACGTGGACGCGGAGTCCGCGCGCACGACCGAGGACGTCAACCCGTACACCGGTGACGTGTACGCCACCGTCGCCGCCGCCGGAGCGGCCGATGTCACGAAGGCGGTCGACGCCGCGGAGGAAGCGCGTGAGGCGTGGGCCGCCACCGGGCCCGGGGCCCGCAGGGCGATCCTGCTGAAGGCCGCCGACCTCCTCGACGGGCGCGGCGAGGACGCCGCCGCGCTCATGGCGGCGGAAGCCGGCGGCACCCGCCCCTGGGCGCTGTTCAACGTGGCGCTCGCCGCCGGCATCCTGCGCGAGGCGGCCGCCGCCGTGTCCGCGCCGCGCGGCGAGGTGCTCACCCCGTCCGAGGACGGCACGCTGAGCCTCGCCGTACGTGAACCCGTCGGCGTGGTCGCCGCGTTCGCCCCGTGGAACGCGCCGCTCATCCTCGGCATCCGCGCCGTCGCCGCGCCGCTGGCCGCGGGGAACACCGTCGTGGTGAAGCCCAGCGAGGACGCGCCGCTGGCCTGCGGCTACTTCCTCGCCGATGTGCTGCACGAGGCCGGGCTGCCGGCCGGCGTGCTCAACGTCGTCAGCAACGCCCCGGACGATGCGGCAACCGTCGCCGAGACCCTCGTCGGCGATCCGCGCGTACGGGCCGTCAACTTCACCGGGTCCACCGGCGTCGGCCGCGTCATCGGCAACCTCGCCTCGCAGCATCTGAAGCCCGCCGTCCTCGAACTCGGCGGCAAGAACTCCATCGTCGTCCTCGACGACGCCGACCTGGATCACGCCGTGGACGCCGCCGCCTTCGGCGTGTTCATGAACGCCGGCCAGATCTGCATGTCCGGCGACCGGATCCTCGTCCACGAGTCGCTGGCCGAGGAGTTCACGGCACGCTTCACCGCGAAGGTCGCCGCGCTGCCGCAGGGCGCGCCCACCGACCCGGACACCGTGATCGGCCCGCTCGTCAACGCGTCCGCCGCGCAGCGCGTCGCCGCACTCGTGAAGGACGCCACCGGCAAGGGCGCCAAGGCCCTGACGGGCGGCGGCGAACCGGACGGCGCGGTCTACCCGGCAACCGTCCTCACCGGTGTCACCAAGGAGATGGACCTCTACTACGGGGAGGCCTTCGGGCCCGTGTGCACGGTCGTCCCGTTCTCCGACGACGACGAGGCCGTCCGCCTCGTCAACGACACCGACCACGGCCTCACTTGCGGCATCCTCACCGAGAACGGCACGCACGGGCTGCGCGTCGCCCGCCGCGTACGGACCGGCATCGTGCACGTCAACGACCAGTCGGTCGCCGACGAACCCCAGGTGCCGTTCGGCGGCGTGAAGGCCTCCGGCTACGGGCGGTTCGGCGGCCGCTGGGGCATCGAGTCCTTCACCGACACCCGCTGGCTCACCCTCCACACGGAACAGCCCCACTACCCGTTCTGACCCGGCCCGTTCCGCGCGTAAGGCCGTCCCGCCCACCCGGGACGGCCTAGCGTGGGCGCATGGCTTCAGACCCCGGCAACCCGGTCGGCACCGTGAACACCGAAGCGCTCGGCTGGAACGCGCGGCTGCGGGACCAGTTGGAGTGGTACTGGGAGCATCTGCTGTGGCCCCGCCTCGAAGGGCTCACCGACGACGAGTATTTCTGGGAGCCCGTGCCCGGCTGCTGGAGCCTGCGGCCCCGGGCGGAGGCGAAGACGCCGATGGCCGCCGGGGCAGGGGAGCTTCTGGTGGACTTCGCCCATCCGGAGCCGGTGCCCGCGCCGTTCACCACCATCGCGTGGCGGATGGCGCACCTCGAGGTGGGCGTGTTCGGCATCCGCAACGCCGGCCACTTCGGCGGGCCGCCCGTCGACTACCAGAGCGCCGTGTACGCCACCACGGCGGCCGAGGCCCTGACGCGGCTCGGCGAGGCGTACGCGCGCTGGACCGACGGGGTGCGCGGGCTCGGTGAGGCGGGGCTCGCCGAGCCGTGCGGGGCGGCCGAAGAGCCGTACGGGGAGCGGCCGATGGCCGCGCTGGTGCTGCACATCCAGCGCGAGGTGTTCCACCACGGCGCGGAGATCTGCCTGCTGCGCGACCTCTACACCGCCCGACAGACCTGACCCCTATAAGGGGCGCGGGGAACTGCGCGAACCCCCGGCGAAACCGCACCCGCCGACGCCCCGTCACGGCGCATCCGGATCACACGCCCTCGGACCCCCGCCGCGGCACCTTCGGTACGGGGAGCAGCAGCTGCCCGAACGCGCCCTCGGGGACGGCCGGTTGGCGGGGCGGGACGGGGTCGAGGCGTACGTACTCCGCGTCCTGCGCGGGCCGCGTGTCGGCCTCGCCGTTGTTGGGCCACAGGGACAGGGCGCGTTCGGCCTGTGCGGTGATGGTGAGGGAGGGGTTGACGCCGAGGTTGGCGGAGACGGCGGAGCCGTCGACGACGGAGATGCCGGGGTGGCCGTAGAGGCGGTGGTAGGGGTCGATGACGCCGTGGTCGGCGTCCGACGCGATGGGGCAGCCGCCCAGGAAGTGCGCGGTGAGCGGCCGGTTGGAGAGCTCCCCGAGGTTCGTGCCGGCGAAGCCGTTGATGCGGTCCGCGAGGTGCCGCACCGCCTCCGCGCCCTCCGGGATGTGCACCGGGTTCGGCGCGCCGTGCCCCTGACGGGCCGACAGAAGGCCCTTGCCCAGGCCCTTTTCCTTGCGGAACGTGGTCAGCGAATTGTCCAGGGACTGCATGACGAGCCCGATGATGGTCCGCTCCGACCAGCGGTACGTGGTCGCCACCCGCGCCACCAGCACCGGATGCCGCAGGAACGCCCCTGCCGCCGCCATCCACTTGGGCAGCTTGCCGTCCACCTTGTACTGGGGCACGCAGATGAGGGCCATCAGATTGGACCCCTTGCCGTACCGCACGTTCTCGATGTGCGTGTTCTCGTCCGGGTGGATGGACGAGGAGATGGCGACGCCCTTGGTGAAGTCGAGCTCCGCGCCCTTGCCGGCCCGTTTGCGGTAGCGGTGCGGGAAGGTCACCGCGCCCACCAGCGCCTCGGAGTTGGTACGGGTCAGCTCGCCGAGCTTCGGCGACAGCCGCGGCAGCCAGCCCTCGTCCCGCATCCGGTGCAGCAGCGTCTGCGTACCGTACGTACCGGCCGCCACGATCACCTTGCGGCAGCGCAGCGTTCTCTCCCGTCCCCGGCGCCGTTTGTCCGTCGGCACGGTGGTGACGGTGAAGCCGTCCCGGCCTTCGGAGCCGTGCTCCTCCAGGCCGGTGACCGTGGTGAGCGGGTGGATGACGGTGCCGGCCCGCTCCGCCAGATACAGATAGTTCTCGTTGAGGGTGTTCTTCGCCCCGAGCCGGCAGCCCGTCATGCAGCTCCCGCACTCGGTGCACGCCGTGCGGGAGGGGCCCGCGCCGCCGAAGTACGGGTCGGGCACGGCCTCACCGGCCTGCCCCTCCACCGCGCCGCCCGCGTCCTTCCCGTCGCCGAAGAACACGCCGACCGGGGTGAGATGGAAGCTGTCGCCGACGCCCATCCTCTCCGCGGTGTCCCGCAGATAGCGGTCCGCTTCGGTGGTGGTCGGGTTGAGCCGTACGCCGAGCATCCGCTGCGCCTGGTCGTAGTACGGCTTCAACTCCTCCTGCCAGTCGGTGATATGGCCCCACTGGGGGTCCTGGAAGAAGGCGGGCGGCGGTACGTACAGCGTGTTGGCGTAGTTCAGCGAACCGCCGCCCACCCCCGCGCCTGCCAGGATCATGACATTGCTCATCGTGTGGATGCGCTGGATCCCGTACAGGCCAAGACGCGGTGCCCACAGGTATTTCCGCAGGTCCCAGGAGTTCCTGGGCAGGGTGTCGCGGGTGAAGCGGCGGCCGGCCTCCAGCACCCCGACCCGGTAGCCCTTCTCCGACAGCCGCAGCGCGGACACCGCGCCGCCGAAGCCGGATCCGATCACGATCACGTCGTAGTCGTAGTGCGCCATTGCAGTGCCGACTCCCTTGTTCGTGTGACGGTGCCTCAGCTCGCGTACAGGGCCTCGATCTCGTCGGCGTACGCGTCGGCCACGGCCGTGCGCTTGATCTTCAGTGAGGGCGTGAGCAGCCCGTTGTCCTCGGTGAACTCGCCGGGAACGAGGCGGAATTTGCGTATCGACTCGGCGGCCGACACGGACTGGTTCGCGTAGTCGACGGCCTTCTGCACGTCGGCGATCATCTCCGGGTCCGTGCACAGTTCGGCCGTCGGTGTGTCCGCGGGGCGCTTGCGGACGGCCAGCCAGTGCTCCACGGCGTCCGGTTCGAGGGTGATGATCGCGGACACGTACCGCTTGCCGTCGCCGACGACCATGCACTGGCCCACGGGCGGCCTGCTGCGCAGCTGGTCCTCCAGCTGCGCGGGGGAGACGTTCTTGCCGCCGCTGGTGATGAGGATGTCCTTCTTGCGGCCGACGATGCGCAGATAGCCCTCGTCGTCGAGTTCCCCGAGGTCGCCCGTCGCGAACCACCCGTCGTCCAGGACCTCTTCGGTCGCGGCGGTGTTGTTCCAGTACGCGGTGAACACCACCCCGCCCTTCAGCAGCACCTCTCCGTCGTCGGCGATCCGCACCGTCGTACCGGGGACGGGCTGGCCCACGGTGCCGGGCCGGGGCCGCAGCGGCGGGCTGAGGACGGCGGCGGCCGACGTCTCCGTCAGCCCGTAGCCCTCGTAGATGATGATGCCGCTGGCCAGGAAGAACAGATTGAGCCTGCTGTCCAGCGGAGAGCCGCCGGAGATCGCGTACCGCAGGCGTCCGCCCAGCTCGTTGCGGATCCGCCGGTACACCAGCAGGTCGTACAGGCCGTGGGCGAGGGAGAGGCCGGCGCTCGGCCCCGGGCCCTTGCCGTCGAGCCGGTCCAGGAGCTTCTGCCCGTACCGTACGGCGATCCCGTCGGCCCGCTCGAAGGAGGAGCCGCGGCCCATCTTCTCCGCCATGGCCCGGCCGGTGTCGTGGATCTTCTCGAAGAGGTACGGCACGCCGACGATGAACGTCGGCCTGTAGCTCTTGAGTTCGGGCCGCAGCTCGTCGGGTTTGATGCTGGGGCAGTGGCCGAACTCGATGCGGGCACGCATGCAGGAGATCTGGATGGTGCGGCCCAGTACGTGCGCGAGCGGGAGGAACAGCAGTGTGGACGCCGTCTGTCCGGTGATCTCGGTGAAGACCGGGTGCAGCAGCTCGATGGTGTTGCCGGCCTCCGCCTGGAGGTTGCCGTGCGTGAGGACGCAGCCCTTGGGGCGGCCCGTCGTCCCGGACGTGTAGCAGAGCGTGGCGACCGTGTCCGGAGTGAGGGCGGCGCGCCGCTTGGTGACGTCCTCATCCGGTATGTCCCGGCCCAGCGCGGTCAGTTCGGCGAGCGCGCCGCCGTCGATCTCCCACAGCCGCGGCTGTTCCGGAAGGGCGGCGCTGCCCTCCCGGACGGTCCGCGCGTTCTCGGCGTTCTCCACGAGCATGAAGCGGGTGCCCGAGTCGCCGAGGATCCAGCTGATCTGGCCGGCGGACGAGGTCGGGTAGACGGGCACGCTCTGGCCGCCCGCCGCCCAGATCGCGAAGTCCAGGACGCACCACTCGTACCGGGTGCGACACATGAGGCCCACCCGGCCGCCCGGTTCGAGCCCGGCCGCGATGAGGCCCTTCGCCGCGGAGGTGACTTCCTGTGCGAAGGCCGCCGCGGTGACGGGACGCCAGACGTCGCCCTCCTTGCGGCGCATGACCACGTCCGTCGGCGCCTCCGACGCGTTGGTGAACGGGATGTCGGCGAGGGAGCCCGAACCCTCCGGCTTCACGAGGACGGATGTGTGCACTTCCCGTACGACCCCCTCCTCCCGGGTCAGTTCGACGGAGACCCGACCGGCCAGGTCGGTGCGCCGCTGCGCGGTCTTGAGGTCCTTCCGTACGCCCATTTTCGGCTCCTGTTCACGGCTCGCGCTGGGAGAGGGAGTGGTACGGGAACGGTGCGGTGCCCGGCGGGCGGGGTGTCAAGGAGTGCGTGACCCCAACTCCGGTGTTCCGTACCGGAGTTGGGGTGTCTCAAGGGGTTTCCAGGAGAGCGGTCACGCCCTGGCCGCCCGCCGCGCAGACCGATACCAGGCCGCGTACGGGGCCGCCGTCGCCCTCGGTGTCGTCCCGCCGCCGTGCCCGCTCGTGCAGCAGCTTCGCGAGGGTGGCGACGATCCTGCCGCCGGTGGCCGCGAAGGGGTGGCCGGTGGCCAGCGAGGACCCGGCGACGTTGAGCCGGTCCCGGTCCACGGGGCCCAGCGGCTTCTCCCGGCCGAGCCGCCGTTCGCAGAAGTCCGGGTCCTCCCAGGCGGCGAGGGTGGCCAGCACCTGGGAGGCGAACGCCTCGTGGATCTCGTACAGATCGAGGTCGCCGAGCTGGAGGCCCGCGTCGTCGAGCAGCTTCGGCACCGCGTACGCGGGCGCCATCAGCAGCCCGTCGGGACCGTCCACGTAGTCGACCGCCGCCGTGCGGGAGGCGGTCAGATACGCGAGGACGGGCAGGTCGCGCTCCGCGGCCCACTCCTCGCTCGCGAGCAGCACCGTGGAGGCGCCGTCGGTCAGCGGCGTGGAGTTGCCGGCGGTCATGGTGGCGCCCTCCTCGCGGGCGCCGAACACCGGCCTGAGCCGGGCGAGCTTTCCCGGAGAGCTGTCAGGACGCAGGTTCTGATCCCGCTCCAGGCCCCGGAAGGCTGTCAACAGATCGTCGAGGAAGCCCCGTTCGTACGCCGCGGCCAGCTTACGGTGACTGGCCGCCGCCAGCCCGTCCTGCGCCTCGCGCGTGACGCCCCACTCGCGTGCCGTACGTGCCGCGTGCTCGCCCATGGACAGTCCGGTGCGGGGCTCGGCGTTGCGCGGGATGTCCGGTACGAGGTGTGCCGGCCGCACCCTGGCGAGCGCGGCGAGGCGCTGCGGGAGGCTCTTGGCGCGGCGCGCGGCCAGCAGGGCCTTGCGCAGCTCGTCGTTGACGCCGAGCGGTGCGTCGCTCGCCGTGTCGACGCCGCCCGCGATGCCGGCCTCGATCTGGCCGAGGGCGATCTTGTTGGCGACGAGGATGACCGCCTCCAGGCCCGTACCGCAGGCCTGTTGGATGTCGTACGCGGGAGTACGCGGGTCGAGGGGGCTGCCGAGCACCGTTTCGCGTGCGAGGTTGAAGTCGCGGCTGTGCTTGAGCACGGCGCCGGCGACGAACTCGTCCACGCGCTGCCCGTCCAGTCCGAACCGGCCGGTCAGCCCGGCCAGCGCGCTGGTGAGCATCTCCTGGTTGGACGCGGTGGCGTAGGGCCCGTCGGAACGGGCGAAGGGGATGCGATTGCCTCCGACGATGGCGACGCGTCGCCCGGCCGATGCCATGGGTGCCACTCCTGATGCCGATGCGGTGCCGGGCCGCGGGCCCGGGAACTTACTCTCGGGTCAACTTACTTATGCGTAAGCCGAAATCAATCCCCCGCACCCACGAATTTCGCTCCCGCGCTCCACCCCGCCGCCACTTGACGCCTTTCGTCCGGAACGCGACCGCCCGCCTGTAGGGGCGCGGGGAACTGCGCACACCACAGCGGGACCGCAGGTATCGGCGCGACCCATGCGCAGCAGGGGACTGGCGGCTTCGCGGGGAACCCCGGCCGTCAGGACGGCCAGGTTTCGCCCCGGAGGACGTTGCGCATGCCTATCCAGAGCATGTTCATGAGGCGGAGTGTGACGCGGTCCGGGGTTTCCCGGGGGTGGTTGTCCATCCAGTCGGTGAGGGTGTCGGCGGCGCCGACCAGCGCGTGGGCGACGAAGTCCGTTTCGGTCGCGTCCAGTTCGACCGTGCCCGTACGCGCCGGCACGCTGTCCCGTACGAGCCCCGCCACCTCGCCCATCACGGCGCGCCGCGCGCTGCCGAGTTCCTCCGTCGCGGCGTCGCTCAGCCGCGCGGCCTGCCGGTGCAGCACCACCCACGCGTCGCGGTGCTCCGTGACGAACGCGAAGAACGCGGACAGCCCGGCGCGCAGCCGCAGTTCGGGCGCCGCCGCGTCCGCCTCGCGCGCGGCGTCCTGGAAGGCGGCCGTGAGCCGCCCCGCCTCGCGGCGTACGCAGGTGAGGAACAGCCCCTCCTTCGAGTCGAGGTACAGGTACACCATCGGCTTGGAGATGCCCGCCAGTTCGGCGATCTCGTCGACGGACGCGGCGTGGTAGCCGCGCTGCGCGAAGACCCGTACCGCGACGTCGACGATCTGCCGCTCCCGCTCCCTGCGCGGCATCCGCCGCCGACGCGCCCCGCCGTTCCCGGGCGGCCCGTTCCCCGTCGGCCCGTTCCCGGCCGGCTCGTCTCCGGGCGGCCCGTCCCCGGCCCGCCCGTTCCCCGTCGGCCCGTTCCTGTCCTCGCCGTGAGCGTCCACTCTTGCCTGTCCCGTCCGTGCGCGATTATCTTACCCTCTAGTAAGTTTACTTCTCAGTAAGAAGGTTGCCCACCGCCCAACGCCAAGGGGCCACGGCGCAACCGCCGAAGGAGCAGTTGATGGCTGACCTGGCAGAAGAGCTGGCCGAGCTGGACTTCGCGTCCGTCTCCCCGGAGGAGTTCGCGCGGATCGTGAAGAAGGTCTCCGCGAAGGACCTGTCCCGCGTCATGCAGGGCGAGTTGCGCGAGCGCGTGCTGGGCGAGGTGTTCGGGCGGATGGAGCGCCAGTTCCGCCCGGACGCCGCGGGCTCGCTGGAAGCGCTGATCCGCTGGAAGGTGACCGGCGAGAGCGAAGCGGTGTACGAGACCCGGATATCCGAGGGCGAGTGCACCGTACGGGAGGGCCGCAGCGACGGCGAGCCGCGCGTGACGCTGGTGATGGCCGACGCCGAGTTCCTCAAGCTGGTCTCCGGCAACGCCAACCCCGTCACGATGTTCATGACCCGCAAGCTCAAGGTCGCCGGCGACGTCGCGCTGGCCTCCGGGCTCACCCGGTACTTCGACCTCCCGAAGGTCTGAGGAGCGCTGCCACATGTCCGGATTCTCACTCGAACTCTCCGAGGACCAGCGGGACCTGCGCGACTGGGTGCACGGCTTCGCCGCCGACGTCGTACGCCCCGCCGCGGCCGAATGGGACGAGCGGGAGGAGACGCCCTGGCCCGTCATCCAGGAGGCCGCGAAGATCGGCCTGTACGGATTCGAGTCGCTGGCCGACATGTTCGGCGACCCCAGCGGACTCTCCCTGCAGATCGCCAACGAGGAGCTGTTCTGGGGCGACGCCGGTATCGGCATGTCCCTGTTCGGCACCTCGCTCGCCGTCGCCGGGATCTTCTCGGCCGGTACGCCGGACCAGCTCGCCGAATGGGTGCCGCAGTGCTTCGGCGACGAGACGGACCCGAAGCTGGCGGCGTTCTGCGTGTCCGAACCCGAGGCCGGTTCCGACGTGTCGGCGATGCGTACGCGGGCCCGTTACGACGAGGCCAAGGACGAGTGGGTGTTGCACGGCCAGAAGGCGTGGATCACCAACGGCGGCATCGCCAACATCCACGTCGTCGTCGCCTCCGTCGACCCCGAGCTGGGCTCCCGCGGCCAGGCCGCCTTCATCGTGCCGCCGGGCACGCCGGGCCTGGAGGGCAACCGCAAGATCAAGAAGCTGGGTCTGAAGGCCTCGCACACCGCGGACGTCTTCCTCGACGAGGTGCGGGTGCCGGGCAGTTGCCTGCTCGGCGGAAAGGAGAAGCTCGACGCGCGGCTCGCCCGCGCCCGCGAGGGCGGCAAGGCCAAGGGCCAGGCGGCGATGGCGACGTTCGAGGTCAGCCGCCCCACCGTCGGCGCGCAGGCGCTGGGCATCGCACGGGCCGCGTACGAGTACGCCCTCGACTACGCCCGCGAACGCGTCGCGTTCGGCCGCCCCATCATCGAGAACCAGGCCATCGCCTTCGCCCTCGCCGACCTCCGTACTGAGATCGAGTCCGTACGGCTGCTGATCTGGCAGGCCGCGTGGATGGCCCGCAACGACAAGCAGTTCGACGCGGGACAGGGCTCCATGTCCAAGCTCCGCGCGGGCGAACTCGCCGTCAGCGCAACGGAGAAGGCCATCCAGGTCCTCGGCGGCGCGGGCTACAGCCGCGAGCACCCCGTCGAGCGCATGTACCGCGACAGCAAGATCTACACCATCTTCGAAGGCACCAGCGAGATCCAACGCCTGGTCATAGCCCGCGCCATATCGGGCCACCACATCCGCTGACCCCATCCCCCACGGCAACAGCCCCGCGCCTCCCGGCCCAACCCCGTTGGCCCGGGAGGCGCTCGGCTGCTGTCCGGGGCCGGACCTCAAGCGCGGGCGGCGCCGGCCGCGTCCAGGGCCAGGTGCCAGGGGTAGTCCTCGCGGGGGTTCTGGCCCGGGGGCCGGGGGCGGAAGCCGCCCTCGCCGTAGAGGACTTGGACTCCCGCGGCGCGGAGGGTGTCGATGCTGCGGGGGAACTGGGGGTGCGTGGCGTAGGCCGCGTTGACGCAGGGCATGACGGTCAACGGCCGGCGTTTGCCGATGGCTTCGGCGATGTAGCCGGTCACGAAGCCGTGGGTGAGGCCGAGGGCCGCGGCGTTGACCGTGTTGAGCGTCGCCGGGGCGAGTACCGCCGCGTCGGCCGGCGGCCACGGGTCCGTCTCGCCGGGCATGCGCAGCGCGCTGCGTACGGGGCGGCCCGTCTGGTCCTCCAGTGCGGCCAGTTGATCCTCCAGCCAGAGCGCGGCGGCGGGGGTCAGGCCGACGCACACCTCCCAGCCCCGCTGCTGTGCGTCCCGTACGACGCCGGGCAGGTCGAGAACGGGCGGGGCGGCGGAGCCGAACAGGTACAGCACGCGAGAGGCCATGATCCGCATCCCATCACAGGGGGCGGGGCAGCCGGCGGAGCGCGCGCGAAAGGGAGTTGCCCCCGTGGGGCGGGTGTGCGTACATGGCAGGGTCATCGCACAAAACGGGTGACGTTCCGGGCTGTACGTGCCCGGGGCAGGGGCGGGACCACCGTGGACACCACCGGGGCCCGCAGACGAGGAGCGCGACGTGAAGATCGTGGTGGACGACCTGTCCGGGCCGGAAATCGCCGCATTCCTCGCCGAGCACGTGCGGCAGATGCGCTCCGTCTCCCCTCCGGAGAGCAAGCACGCCCTGGACCTGGACGGGCTCCGCAAGCCGGACGTCACGTTCTGGTCCGTCCTGGACGGGGGCACCGTGGTCGGCTGCGGCGCGCTCAAGCGGCTGGACCCGGACCACGCGGAGCTGAAGTCGATGCGCACCGCGCCGCGGCGTGCCCGCGGCGGCGTCGCGTCCCTGCTGCTGGAGCACATCCTCGACGAGGCGCGGAGCGCCGGTTGTACGCGGGTGAGTCTGGAGACCGGCTCGGACGAGTTCTTCCTGCCGGCGCGGAAGCTGTACGAGAAGTTCGGCTTCGGCTACTGCGAGCCGTTCGCCGACTACCGGCCCGACCCGAACAGCGCGTTCATGACCCGGACGCTGTGACGCGGCGGTTGCTCTGACGAAGTCGCCCGCGCGGCCCGGCGCCTCCGGGCCGCAGCCGGGCAGGGTCAGTCCATGAGGCCCGCGGCGAGCGTCGCGCCGAGTTCCCAACAGGCTTGCAGGCCCGCCTTGTCGGGGGTGCCGGTGAGGGTGACGGGCTCCGCGGCCTGCGTCCAGCCGAGGCCTGTCGTGATGGATTCGATGCCGCGTACGGTGCCGGTCACGTCGTTGCCGCCGTGCACGTAGTAGCCGAACGGGCGGCCCTGCGTCGCGTCCCGGCACGGGTAGTAGACCTGGTCGAAGAAGTGCTTGAGGGCGCCCGACATATAGCCGAGGTTCGCGGGGGTGCCCAGCAGGAAGCCGTCGGCGGCGAGGACGTCGGAGGCGGTCGCGCCGAGTGCCGGGCGCCGTACGACCTCTACTCCCTCGATCTCGTCCGTGGTGGCGCCGTTGACGACGGCGTCGAACATTGCTTCCAGGTTGGGGGAGGGGGTGTGGTGCACGATCAGGAGTGTGGGCATTCGTTGACCTTGCCGTGGACGTGCGCCGAGTCGCAACTGCGCTGTGGGCAGTCTGCGCCGGGGGCGCAGGGTGGGCACAGCGCAGGACCGCACCCGCGAAGGGGTCCGCGCCCTGTACGCAACGGCTGCGCCTGCTTTGCGTGCGGGGTGCGTTCTCTGCGCGGGTGCGGTCCGGTGTGCCCACCCTCCCCCAGCTACCGCTGGGAGGTGCCCCCTCCGCCCCTTGGGCGGACCAGCTGCCCACACCTTGGCGGGGTCGGCCCGCACCGCGCACAGAGCCCCCCGCCCGGGGGAGGGGGCGGGGGGCTCCGTGTCGCGGTGGGTCAGGGCTCGCGGCGGGAGCGTCCGCCGGTGAGGGAGTCCTTGATCCCGCGGGCCTGTTCGGGGGCCTGCTTGGCCGTGCCCTTGGCACGGTCCGTACGGCCCTCGGCCCGCATCCGGTCGTTCCCGGTGGCCTTGCCGGCCATCTCCTTGACCTTGCCCTTGATCTTGTCCATGGCACTGTCGCTGCTCATGGGCGCCTCCTCACGTACGAGGGTGCCTTGAGACGTCCGGGTACCCCTTGTACGCCGTCGCATTCAGTCGAGCCGGGCAGCCATGTGCTCCGCGCAGGCGACCAGCGCGGGAACGTGCGTGTGCAGTTCGTCGTCCGTGGTGAGGACGACCGTCGCGCCGAGGGAGACCGCGAGGTGCGGGCGGCCCCGGTCGGGGTCGGCGGGGACGGGGACGGCGATGGCGCGGACCCCGGCCTCGTTCTCCTCCGTCACCTCGGCCCAGCCCCGTTCGCGGATGCGCGCCAGGTCGGCGCGGAGCGCGTCCGGGTCGGTGAGCGTACGCGGAGTGGCCCGCGGGAGCGGCCCCTTGAGCAGGGCCTCCCGCTCGTGTTCGGGGAGGGCCGCGGCGAGCGCCTTGCCGAGCGCGGTGGCGTGCCACGGGTTGCGGGTGCCCTCGGCGCTGCGCAGCTGGAGGTGCTGGGTGCCCTGCACGGTCAGTACGAGCAGTACGTCGCTGCCGTCGAGGATGCCCGCGATGGCGGGCAGTCCCGTGCGGGAGGCGAGCTGCCGCATCGGCCCGGACGCGGCCGAATAGCCGGTGGGGGAGCGCTGGAAGGCGCGGGAGAGTTCGAGGACGCGGACGCCGAGCGCGTAGCGGCGGGTGTCCTCGTCGTACGCCACGAAGCGTTCCTCCGCGAGCCGTCCCAGCAGCCGGTGCGCGCTGCTCACGGGCAGCGCGGCGGCCCGGGCCACGGCGCTGACGCCGAGGCCCGAGGGGTGGTCGGCCAGCACGGTGAGCAGCCGCAGCCCCCTGCCGAGCATGTCGTCACCGGTCGCTCCGCTCACCGCACTTCGCTCCCTTTGGCGCCGGTCGAGGCGCTCGCGCCGGTCCCGGCCGGTGCCTGTGCCGCGGCCCCGGATCCGCTCGCCGTTCCCTCGTCTGCCGGTTCCCCGGTGTCTGCCGGGAATTCCGTCGTGTCTGCCGGTTCCACCGTATCCGCGGCCGTCGGCAGCGGGGCGCGCGGTTCCCGTACGGTCAGGGTCAGTCCGGCCGCGGCGAGCGCGCAGACCGCCATGAGGGCGAAGGCGCCGGCGGAGCCCAGCGGGGTGCCGCGGATCCAGCCGACGAGGTAGGTGCCGGCGAACGAGCCGAGCGCGCCGAAGGAGTTGACGCAGGCGATGGCCGCGCCGGCGACACCGGCCGGGGCGAGTTCGGCGACGAGCGCGAAGTACGGGCCGTACGGGGCGTACATGCACAGGCCGGCGATCACCAGCAGGACGAAGGCGAGCGGGAAGTTCGCGCCGGCCGCGTACGAGGCGAAGAGGGCGAGCCCGCCCGCGCCCAGCCACGGCCACACGGCGGCCCTGCGCCGCCCGGCACGGTCGGAGAGGCGGGAGTTGACCAGCATGGCGACGGCGGCGAAGGCGTACGGGACGGCGGACAGCATGCCCGTGGCGCCGATGCCGGAACCGGAGCCCTGCTTGACGATGGCGGGCAGCCAGAAGACGAAGCCGTACATGCCGAAGGACCAGAAGAAGTACTGGGCCGACATCAGCAGCACCGGGCGGGACCGCAGCACCTTCCGGTACTCGTCGCGGGGCTTGCCCAACGCGCGTCCCTGCGCGGCCCGTTCGGCCTCCAGGGCGCTCTCCAGGTCCGTACGTTCGGCCGTGCCCAGCCAGCCGGCATCGGCCGGGCGGTCCTTGATGAGGCGCAGGCAGAGCAGCCCCCACACGATGGACGGGGCGCCCTCGACGATGAACATGACCCGCCAGTCGGAGGCCGACACGAGCCAGCCGGAGACGGCGGACAGCCACATCACGGTGACCGGATTGCCCAGGATCAGCAGGGTGTTGGCGCGTCCGCGCTCGCCCTTGGTGAACCAGCGGCCCAGCAGCATCACCATCGACGGCAGCACCGCGCCCTCGACGACGCCGAGTGCGAAGCGCACCGCGATCAGCTGGCCCGGGCTGCTCAACAGGCCCTGGAGTACGGCGAGAAAGCCCCACGCGACGGTGGACCAGGCGACGAGGCGGCGGGCGCTGCGCTGCTCGGCGTAGATGGTGCCGGGTATCTGGAAGAGGAAGTAGCCGAGGAAGAACGAGGCCGCGATGAGCGAGTCGAGGCCGGCCGAGAGGTGCAGTTCCTCGGCCATGCCGCCCGCCGAGGCGATGGAGTAGTTGGACTTGTCGAGGTAGGCGAGCGAGTACGTGACGAACGCGATCGGCATCAAGTAGCGCGCGCGGGACGAGGACCAGAAGCCTCCCGCTGCGGCTGCGGTCCGGGTGGGCGATGACGGCTCTGTCATTCCCTGACCCCCTTATTTCCGTGACATGGAAAGTGTTTCACTGGGCGGGAAGACGTTACGAGCGTGCGCCGGTCCGGTCAATGGCCGACGGCGACGCCGGCGACCGGTTGAGGAGAGGCAGGCGTGCGATGACGGACAGCAGCCCGTACGGGGAGAACGCGGTCGCGGAGGGGGCCTTGGACGTGCTCGTTCCCTGGGCCGGACTCGACGAGCGGCACGGGCCGTGGCCGGACGGCGTCCGCGTCCACGTGTGGGACGGGCTCACCGACCCGGACACCCTGCCGGAGGAGGCGCTGGAACGGGTCGGCCTGTGGGTCATGCCGTACGCCGTGCCGGACGCCGACCGGCTGCTGCCGCGGCTGCCCGCGCTGCGTGCCGTGCAGTCGCTGAGCGCGGGCGTGGAGAAGCTCCAGCCGAAGCTGCCCGCGGGCGTGAGCCTGCACAACGGCCGCGGCCTGCACGACGCCAGTGCCGCCGAGCACGCGCTCGGGCTGATCCTCGCCGCGCAGCGCGACATCCCGCAGTGGGTGACGGACCAGCACGAGGGCCGCTGGCAGCCGCACTTCACCCGCTCACTGGCCGACTGCCGTGTTGCTGTCGTGGGGTACGGGTCGATCGGCGCCGCGCTGGAACAGCGGCTCGTGGCGTGCGAGGCCGAGGTCGTACGGATCGCCCGGCGGGCGCGTCCCGAGCAGGACGTACACCCCATTGACGAACTGCCGCGGCTGCTCGCCGATGCGGACATCGCGGTGCTGGTGCTGCCCGAGAACCCGGGCACGGTGGGCCTGTTCGGCAAGGAGGCCCTGGCGGCGCTGCCCGACGGCGCCCTCGTCGTCAACGTCGGACGGGGCCGCACCCTCGACACGGAGGCCCTGCTCGCGGAGACCCGGACGGGCCGGCTGCGCGCCGCGCTCGACGTCACAGACCCCGAGCCGCTGCCCGCGGACCACCCCCTGCGCGAGGCGCCCGGAGTGCTCGTCACCCCGCATGTGGCGGGCGGTTCCGACGCGTTCGGGCCGCGCGCGGAACGTCTCGTCGTCGAGCAGGTGCGGCGTCACGCCGCGGGCGAGCCGCTGCTGAACGCGTTCGCCGGCTCCTGAGCGGCGTCCGGCTCCTGAGGGGCGTCCGGCTCCGGGCCGGGCCGGCCGGGTCGCTGGGGCGCTGTCCCGCGGGACGGAAGTCCCGGCGACGGGTGACGTTGGTCCCCTCCGGTGGGCGGCGGGTGGACGGAACATTGAGTCGACCGTCCGCGCCCACCGACAGGAGAGCCTCCATGCCCGCGCCTGCCGCACCCGCCGACAGGCCGCTGGACGCGGCCGCCGTGTCCGCCCTCGTGGCGGCCGCGGCGGCGGCCCCGTCCGTCCACAACACCCAGCCGTGGTCGTTCCGCTTCGACGACGAGAGCCGGACGCTGCGCGTGTACGCGGCCCGGGGCCGGGCGCTGCCCGCCACCGACCCGTCGGGCCGGGCGCTGCACGTGTCGGTCGGCGCCGCCCTGTTCAACCTGCGCGTCGCAGCGCACCGGGCGGGCTTCGCGCCGGTGGTACGGCTGCTGCCCCGCGAGCAGCGCGCCGACCCGCACGGCCCCGTACTCGCCACAGTCCGGCTCGCCCCGCGGACGGCGCGGCGCTCGGCCGCCTACCGGCCCGGCCTGTACGAGGCGCTGTGGCGCCGGCACTCCAGCAGACGGCCCTTCTCCGGCACCCCCGTCCCGGCGTCCGTACGGACCGGACTGGCCGAAGCGGCGCGGGTGGAGGGCGCGGCGCTCACGTTCACACCGCCGCGCGAGACCGCACGACTGCTGGCCGTGACGGCGGCGGGCGAGCAGCGTACGGCGGCCGACCCGGAGCGCAGCGGGGAGAGCCGCCGGTGGGTGGAACAGGGCGCGCACGGCGGCAGGTTCGGGCTGCCGCCGGAGACCCTCGGCCCGGCCGACGCCGGAGGCCGCCTGCCGGTACGGGACTTCACCGCGGCGGAGCCGCCACGGCAGGCGGAGGCCGAACCGTTCGAGGAGCGGCCGCTGGTCGCGGCGCTGGCCACCGAGCACGACCGGCCGGTGGACTGGCTGCGGGCCGGACAGGCCCTGGAACACGTGCTGTTGACGGCCACCGCCGACGGACTGCGCGCCTCCCTGTTCCACCAGGCGCTGGAGTGGCCCGACCTGCGGGCATCGCTGCGCCGCCCCGGAGGCGGCCCGCGGCATCCGCAGATGCTGCTGCGGCTCGGCTACGGGAGCACGCGGCGCGTTTCGCTGCGGGCGCCGGTCCATACGGTGCTTCGGTGCGAGTGACCTCGGTGTGGGGGCGCCGCCTTGTGCGCCCTGCTGCGGGTGCGGGGCGGCTGCGGCCCGCGCTGTGGTTCGCGCAGTTCCCCGCGCCCCTTTCGGGGCTTCGCCCCTTGCGCAGTTCCCCGCGCCCCTTCTTTGCGCAGTTCCCCGTGCCCCTGATATCGCGCCTCTGGTGGTGCGAGGGGCCTTTGGAGCTCAACCGCCTGTGTGGCGCCGGGCCTTGAGGGCGAGCCGTAGTGCGAGGCCGGTCTGCGGGTCGTCGAGGGTGACGGCGAGGAGCTGTGCGATGCGGGACAGCCTGTCGTACAGGGTCTGCCGGTTGAGCCGCAGGTCGCGGGCCGTCTCCGCCTTGCCGCCCGCATGCGAGAGGTAGGCCTCCAGGGTGGGCAGCAGCGGCTGGCGCGCGGTCCGGTCGTGGTCGAGGAGCGGGCCGATGGCCCGGTCCACGAAGGCGGCCAGGCCGTCCTGTTCGCGTTCCCGCATCCGCCACAGCAGCAGCTCGACGTCGAGACCGTGCGCGTCGTACCAGAGCGCGCCCGGCAGTCCCCGCGCCGCCTCCGCGGCCTCCGCCGCATGCCGCAGGCCCGGCCCCGCCGCGGCCCAGTCGCCCGGCGGGCCGACGACGACCAGCGGCTCCGGTCCTGCCGCACGCACCAGCCCGGCCCGGACGACGGCGTCGCGCAGCGCGGTTGCCACCTCGTCGGCCACGGCCTCGCGCTCCGCACCGTCCCGCAGGCCCGCCAGCAGCACGATCTGCCCCTCCAGGGGCCGCACGCCCGGCAGCAGCGGCCGGCCGCAGCGCGCGGTGAGCCCCTCGCGCAGGGCCCGGGCGAGCACGCCCCAACTGCCCGAGGCGGGAGGCCCGGAGGGCAGCCGCAGTACGACGGGCAGCACCCGGTCGGGGCCCGCGCCGGGCCGGAAGCCGAGCAGCGCGGCCTGCCCCGGGGCCTCCTCCGCCGTGATGCGGCCCTCCGCGAGGCCGGCGAGGAAGTCGCCCCGGCCGCGCGCCGCGAGCATGTCCTCCTGCCGGGACTGGAGCATGACGACGGCGAGCAGATTGGCGGCCCGTTCGGCGACCATCCGGTGTTCGGAGGAGGGGGCGCCGTGCGCCGGCAGCAGGACGATCCGGGCGCGCACCGCGTCCGGGCCGTGCCCGCCGCCGGGCACGTCGAGCCGCACCCCGGTGCCGCGCAGCCCCTCCCACACCCGGAGCGGCCCGGCCTCGTCCGCCGCCCGTCCGCCGGGCTCCGCCGCGTACAGGGGACGCCCTTCGGGGTCCTCCAGACAGACCGGGCTGCCGGTGAACTCCGCCAGCAGCTCCAGCACTTCGGGCGCTCCGCCGCCCCGCACCAGCGTCTGCGTACAGCGGCGCAGCACGTCGTCGGCGCGGCGCAGCCGTGTGTAGTGCCGGCTGACGATCTCGGTGTGGATCTCCTCGGTGACGGCCACGTACGGCACTTCGCGGTGCAGCTGGATCAGCGGCAGTCCGTGCGCGCGGGCGCTGTCGACGAGAGCGGGCGGCAACGCGTCGAAGCGGGCGCCGAGTTCCACGACGAGCGCGGCGATGCCGCGGTCCGCGAGCCTGCGGACGAACGCGCGCTGCTCCGCGGGGCGTACGCCGAGCCCGAGCCCCGTCGTCAGGAGCAGCTCGCCGCCCTTCAGCAGCGAGGCGATGTTCGGCACCTCGCCGGCGTGCACCCAGCGGACGGTCCGTTCCAGATCGTCCTCGCCGACCAGCACCTCCGGCAGGCCGCGCCGCAGTGAGGGCAGCGCGAGGGCGCCGCGCACGGTCACCTCCGCGTCGTCCCGTTCCCCCGCTCCGTGCCCGCTCCCGGTGCTCTCCGCGGGCCCGCGGCGCTCCGCCGGGGCCCTGCCCGTTTCCGCTGCCATAGCGGCGAACGCTACCCACAGCCAGGCCTGTTGCACGTCTCGCGGAGGTCTCGGAGGTCTCGGAGGTCGCGGAGGTCTCGGAGGTCTCGGAGGTCTCGGAGGTCTCGGAGGTCTCCGAGGTCTCGGTGGGCGAGGTGATCCGCCGAGGTGATCCGACGAGGGGATCCGCCGAAGTGGTCCGGCCGGACCGTCCGTGCCCGGATTGTCCCGCGTGCTCCCCGACACACCGTCGGCCCGCGCCCGGCAAGACGTGCCCCCACGACGGTTGTGGGCTGCACCTTCCTGCGGCGAGGCTGACGCCTTCACCGAACCGCAGGCCGGACCACAGGCGAGGGGTGGCATGAGCGACACGGGTACACCAGAGGGCCAGCAGGACGCGCGTCCGGAGGTGCACCGGCTCAAGGCCGGGTCCGTCGGGCTCGTCGGCGTCGTCTTCATGGCCGTCGCCACCGCGGCCCCCATCACCGCGATGACCGGCAACCTCCCCATCGCGGTCGGCTCCGGCAACGGCACGGGCGCGCCCGCCGGTTACCTCTTCGCGACGGCCGTCCTCACCATCTTCTCGGTCGGCTACGTGGCGATGGCCCGCCGCATCACCGCCGCCGGCGCGTTCTACGGCTTCATCTCGCACGGCCTCGGCCGGATCGCCGGCATGGCCTCGGGGATGCTCGCCGTGCTCGCGTACATCGTCTTCGAGGCGTCGATCGTCGGCGTCTTCTCGTACTTCGCGAAGACCACCGTGTCCGACCAACTCGGCCTGGACGTCCCGTGGGTGGTGTACGCGGCGGCCATGCTCGCCGTCACCGCCGTCCTCGCCCACTTCGACATCCACCTCACGGCGAAGGCCCTCGGCGTCATGCTCGTCGCCGAGATCGCCGTACTGGCCGCCGTCGCGGTGGCGGTCGCCGTGCACGGCGGCGGCCCCGACGGCATCCCCGCCGAACCGGTCAACCCGCTCAACGCCTTCACCGGCACCTCCGCCGGACTCGGCCTGTTCTTCGCGTTCTGGTCGTGGGTCGGCTTCGAGTCGACCGCCATGTACGGGGAGGAGTCCCGCGACCCCAAGCGGGTCATCCCGCGCGCCACGATCATCTCCGTCGTCGGCGTCGGCCTGTTCTACATCGCCGTCTCCTGGATGACCATCGCAGGCAACGGCCTGGCACAGTCCGAGAAGATCTCGCAGTCGGCGAACCCGCTCGACCTGTTCTTCGCGCCCACGGACACCTTCATCGGCGGCTGGGCCGTCGACGCCTTCCAATGGCTGCTGCTCACCGGCTCGTTCGCCTGCGGCATGGCCTTCCACCAGTGCGCCTCGCGCTATCTGTACGCCATCGGCCGGGAGGGCTTCCTGCACCCGGCGCTGGGCCGCACGCACGCCCGGCACGGCTCCCCGTACCTCGCCTCGTACGTCCAGACCGGCATCGCCACGCTCCTCGTCGGCGGCTTCTGGATCACCGGGCAGGACCCGTACGTGCACCTCTACACACTGCTCGCCATCCTCGGCACGATGGCGATCCTCATCGTCCAGACCCTCTGCTCCTTCGCCGTCATCGGCTACTTCGCCCGCAACCATCCCGAGGACCGGCACTGGTTCCGCACGTTCACGGCGCCGCTGCTGGGCGGCATCGGCATGATCGCCGTCGTGGTGCTGCTGCTCGTCAACATGCGGACCGCCGCCGGGGACGCCGCCGGCTCCCCCTTCTTCCCGCTCATCCCGTGGATCGTCGGGCTGGTCTTCTTCGGCGGACTCGGACTGGCCCTCTACCTCCGCGCCCGGCGCCCCGCACGCTACGAGGTGATCGGCCGCATCGTCCTGGAGGACGCGGCGGAACGCGAGGCCGGGCCGGGGCCCGGCGCCGATTCCGAGTCGGAGGCCGGTTCCGATCCTGAGTCCGGTTCCGGTTCCGACGGTGACGGTGGGGCGGGGTCCGGTGCCGCTCCGGACGGCGACCCGTCGCCGGGCGCCGTATCCGCCGGCCCCGGCTGACGCCTCCGCCCCACCGGCCCCGGCTGAACACCCCCTGTTCCCGGCCCCGTTGCCCCCTGCCCCTTCCCCGAGGAGACCCCCATGGCACGTACGCCGATGATGCGCGCGCTGCGCCGGATGGCCGCCGAGCACCGTGCTGCCGCGGACCTGCGGCTGCCCCCGGACGCCGTACGTTCCCTCGACCGCCGTCAACTGCTGCGCCGGGCCGCCGCGTTGGGGATCGCCGTCGGAGCGGCCGGACCCGCCGCCGCGGCGGGTGCCGCGCCGGCGGCGGCGTCCGTACGGTCGGGGCCGTCCGGCGCCGCACCCCGTATCGCCGTCGTCGGCGCCGGCATCGCGGGCCTGACCACCGCGCTCACCCTCCAGGACGCCGGGCTGCGCTGCACCCTCTACGAGGCGGACCCGGAGCGGACCGGCGGCCGCATGTGGACCCAGCGGGACCACTGGGCGGACGGCCAGACGTCCGAGATCGGCGGCGAACTGATCGACACCAGTCACAAGAAGATCCTCGAACTCTGCCGCAGATTCCGCCTCCCCGTGCAGGACTTCGCCGCCGCCGGGCCCAAGGGGGCCGAGGAGACACTCTGGTTCGGCGGCGCCTACTACCCGCGGGAGAAGGCCGACGAGGACTTCAAGGACGTCTTCCAGGCGCTGCACCGCGACCTCAAGGGCGCCGGCGAGGTGACGTGGAAGAAGACCACCCCGGCCGGCACTGTGCTCGACAACATGCCGCTGCGGGAGTGGATCGAATCCCGCGTCCCGGGCGGAACGGCCTCCCCGCTGGGCCGGTTCATCGACGTCGCCTACACCGTCGAGTACGGCGCCGACACCGCCGAACAGTCCGCCCTCGCGCTCGTCCTGCTCATGGGCTACCAGCCCCGGCCCGGCCACTTCAGCGTGTGGGGAGAGTCCGACGAGCGGTACCACATCACCGGCGGCAACGATCAACTCCCGCACGCCATCGCCGCGTCAATGCCCGCCGGCACCGTGCGCCACGGCTGGTCCCTGGACGCCGTGCGCGCCCGGCCCGACGGCACCCAGGCCCTCACCTTCACCGAGGGCGGCGCGACCCGGACCGTCACCGCCGACCACACCGTCCTGACCGTGCCGCTGGGCGTGCTGCAGCGCCTCGACCTCTCCGGCGCCGGCTTCGACCCGCGGATGACGGCCCTGCTGCGGGACGCCCGCATGGGCCACTGCACCAAGCTCAACATGCAGTGCGCGTCCCGCCCTTGGCGCGGCAGCGGCCCCTGGCCCGGCGTCAGCGCCGGCGACTGCTTCACCGACCTCGACGTACAGCAGACCTGGGACACCACGAAGGCCCAGCCCGGCACCGGCGGCATCCTCATCCAGTACGGCGCGGGATCCCTCGCCCGGTCCCTCACCCCGGGCGCGCCCTTCGCCACCGAGTCCGACCCGTACGTCCGCGCCCTCGCCGAGCGGCGCCTCATGGAGACGGACCGCTTCTTCCCCGGCACCCGCGCCGCCTGGACGGGCCGCGCCCAGCTGTCCGCGTGGCACCTCAACCCGTATGCGTACGGGGCCTATTCGTACTGGCCCGTCGGCTATCTGCACCGTTACGCGGGCTACGAGGGGACCCGGCAGGGCAACATCCACCTCGGCGGCGAGCACACCTCGTACGACTTCCAGGGCTTCATGAACGGCGGCGCCGTGGAGGGGGAGCGGGCGGCCAAGGAGATCATCGACGATCTGACATGACCGCGAACGCGACGTGACCGCGAACGCGATGTGACCGGGAATGCGACGTGACCGCGGTCACCCGGCGTGACCGCGCGGCTGGGGCGTACCGCGTGCCTGCTAGCGTCCGTTGGCATGAACGACAACGTGTACGTGGGCAGGGCCGCGAAGGACGCGGCGCTGGACCGGGGCTGGCTGCTCGGCCACTTCAAGGACGTGGACGACCCCCGGCACAGCGAGGACGTCGAGATCAAGTGGGGTGTCCACCCGCCCGGCGACACGCGTGCCCAGTGGGCCACGGGAGAGGTCCGTACGGCCCTCCTGGTGCTGATCAGCGGCCGGTTCCGGATGGAGTTCCCGGACGGCGACGTGGTCCTCAGCGAACAGGGCGACTACGTGGTGTGGGGCAAGGGCGTCGACCACTCGTGGACGGCGGAGGAGGAGTCCGTCGTCCTCACAGTCCGCTGGCCGTCCGTAGCCGGCTACCGAGTCCCGGACGACGACGCGGAATAAGGGGCGCGGGGAACGGCGCAAACCCCAGCGGCACCGCAGCGGCCAGACACCCGCCGAGGCACAGCGGGTACCGGTAAGGGGCGCGGGGAACGGCGCAACCAAGGGGCGCGGGGAACGGCGCAAGCTCCTGCCCTCAGAGCCGCGCACACCCCGTCGCGGCGCGGGCGAAGCCAAGAAGCAGGTCGCGGGCCGCCCCCGGCGTAATCTCCGGATTACGGCTGACGATGTGCAACCCGTACCCGTCCTCCAGCGCCACAAGATTGCGGGCGACCTCGCCCACCGCCGCGGCCAGCGTGAACTCGCCCGTCGCCGCGCCCACTTCCAGCACCGTCGTGTAGAGCGCGACCTCCCGCGCGAAGAGCGAGGCCATCAGCGCCGCGTGCCCCGCGCTGCGGTCCGCGCGGCTGTGCAGCTCGTACAGCAGACCGTGCCCGGCGTCATCCGGGCCCGACGGCAGGCCCGACCCGACGGCGGCGCGCAGCCGCTCCACGGGGTCCGCCACGCCGTCCGTGCACGCGTGACGGTCCGCCAGGAAGCGGTCCACCGCGCCCCGGTGGACCTCCAGAACGAGTTCGTCGAGCTCCGGGTAGTAGTACAGCACCGAGCCCGCGGACACCCCGGCCTCCGCCGCGATGTCCTTGATGCGCAGCCCGGCCAGCCCGCGCACCGAGATCGCGCGCCCCGCCGCGTCGACGAGGGCCTCGCGCCTGGCGCCTTGGTTCTTCGGTCTCCCCATGCGGTTAATTCTCTGTTACCGGCATCAAGGAAAGCAAGTTCTTTCCGTCCACCCCATTGACGACCCCTGTCGCCGTTGTTTGAATCTCGGCTCAAAGAACTGGCGAAGGGTGTGGCATGAGCGAGACTCCGGCACCACCACCGGCCCCCGGCGGCGTGGTGGAGCAGCGCACCATCGACGTCGTCCCGGAGAGCGAGCGGCACGGACGGACCCGGGACCTGTTCACCATCTGGTTCTCGGCGAACCTGGGCCCGCTCACCCTCGTCACGGGAGCGCTCGGGCCCTCCGCCTTCGGGCTGTCCTTCTGGTGGAGCCTCGCGGCGCTGCTCGTCGGGCACCTCGGCGGCGGCGTCCTGATGGCGGGGCACTCCGCGCAGGGGCCGAGGCTGGGCGTACCCCAAATGATCCAGAGCCGGGGCCAGTTCGGCACCGTGGGCGCGCTCGTCGTGGTCCTCGCGGTGATCGTGATGTACCAGGGCTTCTTCGCGTCGAACCTCGTCGTCGGCGCCCAGTCGCTGCGCGAGGTCGTCCCGGCCGTGTCCCTGGACGCGGGGATCGCGCTCGGCGCCGCCGTCAGCCTCGCCGTCGCCGTGGTCGGATACCGGCTGATGCACCGCGTCGGCGCCGTCTCCAGCTGGCTGTTCGGCGCCGTGCAGATCGCCGGCGCGGCATGGCTGCTGTTCGGCGGGCTGCCGCACGACTTCCTCACCCGCGGCGGGTTCAGCCTCGGCGGGTTCCTCGGAATGGTGTCGGTCGGCGCGCTGTGGCAGATCGCCTACGCGCCCTACGTCTCGGACTACTCCCGCTACATGCCGTCCTCCACGGCCGGCGTCCGCTCCACCTTCTGGTGCACCTACTGGGGCACGGTCCTCGGGAGCCTGCTGCCGATGACCGTCGGCGCGGCCGTCGGACTCGCCATGACGGGCACCGATCCGGTCGCCGCGCAGAGCCAGCTGCTGGGCGGTCCGCTCGCCCAACTCACGCTCTGGTGCTTCGCGTTGGTGACGATGCTGACCAACTCGATGAACCTGTACGGCGCCGTCCTGTGCGTCGTCACCACCGTGCAGACCTTCGCCACCCGCTGGTTCCCGCGCAGCCTCGGCCGCGCGCTGCTGGGGGCCGGGCTCTGCGCGCTGTCCGCCGTCCTCGCGCTGGCCTTCGCGGGCAGCTTCATGGACAGCTACCTCAACTTCCTCTACGTCCTGCAGTACCTGCTCGTCCCCTGGACGGCCATCAACCTCGCCGACTTCTACCTCGTCCGGCGCGGCCACTACGACGTCGCGGACTTCTTCGCCCGCGACGGAGGCCGCTACGGCCGCGTCAATTGGCCGGCGCTGACCGTGTATCTGCTCGGTGTCGCCGTGGAGTTCCCCTTCATGGCGCAGACGATGTACACGGGCCCCGTCGCCGCCGCGCTCGGCGGCACCGACCTGGGGTGGCTCGCCGGACTCCTCTTCTCCCTGCCCGCCTACCTGTTCGCGGTGCGCCGTTCCGCGCGCCGCCGCACCTCCACCGCACCCAAGACGCCCACCCCGCCCCGTACCGGAGCCGCAGCATGACACGCCGCACCCTGGCGGACTGGCAGCAGTCCGCAGCCCAACTGAGCCCCCGTACCCGCGCGTTCATCGACGGCGCGCCCCGTACCGCCGTCTCCGGCGCCCTCTTCCCGACCGTCGACCCCGCCACCGGCAAGACCACCGCCGAGGTCGCCGCCTGCGACACCGCCGACGTCGACGCCGCCGTACGGGCCGCGCGCACCGCCTTCGACGACGGCCGCTGGTCGCGGCTCGCGCCCGCCGAGCGCAAGGCGCGGCTGCTGCGGCTCGCCGCGCTCATCGAGGCGAACGGGCCCGAACTCGCCCTGTACGACACCCTCGACATGGGCAAGCCCATCTCGGAGACGTACGGCGCGGACGTGCCGGGCGCCGCCGCCTGCTTCGCCTGGCACGCGGAGGCCGCCGACAAGATGTACGGCGAGACCGCGCCCCTGCCGCCGGGTGAACTCGCCCTCGTGCGGCGGGTCCCGCTCGGTGTCGTCGGCGCCGTCGTGCCGTGGAACTTCCCCCTCGACATGGCCTCCTGGAAGCTCGCGCCCGCCCTCGCCGCCGGCAACAGCGTCGTCCTCAAGCCCGCCGAACAGTCACCCCTCTCCGCGCTGCGCCTGGCCGAACTGGCCCTGGAGGCAGGCATCCCCGACGGGGTGCTGAACGTCGTGCCCGGGTACGGGGAGACGGCCGGGCGCGCGCTGGGCCTGCACCCCGACGTGGACGTACTGGCCTTCACGGGGTCGACGGACGTCGGCAAGCTGTTCCTCGGCTACGCGGGCGAGTCCAACCTCAAGGCCGTATGGCCCGAATGCGGCGGCAAGAGCCCCAACGTGATCTTCGCCGATGCCGACCTGGAGGCCGCCGCCGAGCGTGCCGCCTGGGGCTTCACGTACAACGGCGGGCAGATCTGCTCGGCCAACACCCGGCTGCTCGTACAGGCGGACATCGCCGAGGAGTTCACCGCCGAGGTCGTCCGGCACGCCGCGGCCATCGCCCCCGGCGACCCGCTCGACCCGGACACCGCCTTCGGCCCCCTCGTGGACGCCGCGCAGGTCGACCGGCTCACCGCCGAACTGGACGGCGCACGGCAGCGCGGCGGCACCGTGCACGGCGGGACCCGCCCCGCGCGGGAGGGCGCGTACGTGGAGCCGGCCGTCGTCACAGGGCTGACGGCCCGTGACCGGATGGCGCAGCACGAGCTGTTCGGGCCCGTCCTCACGGTGCTGCCGTTCACCGACGAGAGCGAGGCCGTACAGATCGCCAACGACTCCGCGTACGGGCTGGCCGCCTCCGTGTGGACCCGCGACCTGTCCCGCGCCCACCGCGTCGCCGACGCGCTGCACGCCGGAACGGTCTCCGTGAACACCGTCGACGCCCTCGACCCGCGCACCCCCTTCGGCGGGTTCAAACAGTCCGGCTACGGCCGGGACCTCTCCGCGCACTCCTTCGACAAGTACACCGGCCTCAAGACGACCTGGATCAGCTACTGATGGGCGCGCACCCCATGGCGGACCGGCCACCGGACACCGCGCGGCGGATCACCGACGAGATCGCGCGCCGCACCGACGAGCTGGTCGAACTCACCGCCGCGCTCGTCTCGTTCGACACCACCGTGCGCGGCGACGCGGACGAGAAGCCGCGCGACGAGGCGGACCTCCAGGAGTATCTGGCCGGGCGGCTGCGCGCCGCCGGAGCCACCGTCGACGTGTTCACGCCGCGCCCGGGCGATCTGCCCGCGTCGCCGCAGACGCCGCCGGGGCTCGGCTTCGACGGGCGGCCCCAGCTCGCCGCGCGGATCCCCGGCACGGGCCGCGGGCCGAGCCTGCTGTTCAACGGGCACATCGACGTGGTCTCCGCGGAACCCCGTACGGCGTGGACGAGCGACCCGTTCCGCGCCGAGGTGCGCGACGGCCGGCTGTACGGGCGCGGCACCTGCGACATGAAGGGCGGCATCGCCGCCGCCGTCATCGCGGTGGAGGCGCTGACCTCCCTCGGCATCGCCCTCGACGGTGACCTGCTGCTCAACACCGTGACCGACGAAGAGTGGAACGGCGCCGGCACGCTCGCCTCCGTGGCACACGGCGTACGGGCCGACGCCGCCGTCGTACCGGAGCCCACCGACCTCGACACCGTCGTCTCCCAACGCGGCATCCTCGGCGGCACGGTCACCGTCGAGGGCCGCCCCGGGCACGCCGAATACCCGCCGGGCGACTGGCGCCACGGCGGCGCCGTCAACGCCATCGAGCAGACCGTCCCCGTCCTCGCGGCCCTCCGCGCGCTCCGCGAACGCTGGGCGGACGACCCCGAGCACGCCCACCCGCTGCTGCCGGTGCCGTCCCTCGTGCCCACGATGATCCGCGGCGGGGAGTGGTGGGTGACGTATCCGGCGTCCTGCTCCGTCGATCTGGACGTCACGTATCTGCCCGTCCAGGCGGACGCGGACGGCTTCGCCTCGGCCGTACGCCGCGAGATCGAGGAGGAGGTACGGGCGGCCGTCGCCGGCGACGGCTGGCTCGCCGCGCACCCGCCGACCTTCCGCTGGGAGACCGAACTTCCGCCGGCCGAGGTGCCGTTGGAGCACGAACTGGTACGCCGCATGGCGGTCGCGGCGGCGGGGGCCGGCCGCGTCTCGAAGCCCCTGGGCGAGCCCTCGTGGACCGACGCGGCCACCCTCACCCGGCTGGCCGGCACCCCCGCGGTGTGCCTCGGCCCCACCGCGACCCGGCCCGACGGCTCGGCGACGCTGCACACCGTCGACGAGTACGTCACCGTCACCGACCTCACCGACACCGCCAAGGCCCTCGCCCTGGCGGCGGTCTCCCTGACGTCCCCGTAACCAACGCCGGCACGTACTCCGTACGACTCAACTGCACCCGCATGACCGACATTTGCTCAGAAAGGAACCCCGAATGACCCCCGATCTCTCCACCGCGGCGCAGCTCGCCGCCGCCGACCGTGCGCGGATCATCCACCCCTATCTGCCCGGCACCGCCGAGGAGCGGGTCGTGATGACCGAGGGCTCCGGCTGCCGGCTCACCGACGCCGAGGGCAACTCGTACCTCGACGCCACCGGCGGCCTGTGGCTCGCCCAGATCGGGCACGGGCGCGAGGAGATCGCCCGCGCCGCGGCCGAACAGATGGGCAGGCTGGAGTACTTCACCAGCTTCTGGGAGTTCTCCAACGACCGCGCCGTCGAACTCGCCGTGCGCCTCACGGAGTTGGCGCCCGAGGGCATGGGGCACGTCTACTTCACGTCCGGCGGCTCCGAGGGCAACGAGGCGGCCATCAAGATGGCCCGCTACTACCACCACCGGCGCGGCGAGACCGACCGCACGTGGATCCTGGCCCGCGACAAGGCGTACCACGGCGTGGCCTACGGCGGCGGCTCCGCCACCGGATTCCCGGTGTACCACGAGGGCTTCGCGCCGATGATGCCGCACGTCAGCCACCTCACCCCGCCGTGGCCGTACCGCACCGAGCTGTACGGCGGCGAGGACCCCTGCGACTTCCTCATCCGCGAACTGGAGGAGCGCATCGCGGAGATCGGCCCCGGCAACATCGCCGCGATGATCGGCGAGCCCATCATGGGCGTCGGCGGCATGCTCGTCCCGCCGGACGACTACTGGCCGCGCGTGCGCGAGGTCCTGGACCGGCACGGCATCCTGCTCATCTTCGACGAGGTCGTCACCGCGTACGGGCGGACCGGCGAATGGTTCGCCGCGCAGCACTTCGGCGTCACCCCCGACATCATCGTCACCGCCAAGGGCATCACCTCCGGCTACATCCCCCTCGGCGCGCTGCTCGTCGGCGACCACGTCGCGGAGCGGCTGCTGGCCGACCACGGCTTCCCGATGGGCTACACGTACAACGGGCACCCCGTCGCCGCCGCCGTGGCCCTCGCCAACCTCGACGTCATCGAACGCGAGGGGCTGCTGGCCCGCGCGGTCACGGGCGGTGCCGCGCTGCACCGTGAACTGGAGGCGCAGCTGGGTGACTTGGACATCGTCGGCGAGGTGCGGTCGGTGGGGATGATGCTCGCCGTCGAGCTGGTCACCGACAAGGAGAGCCGCACCCCGCTGCCCGTACGCCCCGAGCAGATGCCGCACGACGTGATCCGCCGCGAGTCGGGCGTGATCGTGCGGGACTCCGCGCACAGCATTGTGCTGTCGCCGCCGCTGATCCTCGGCGACGGCGAGGCCAAGGAGATCGGCGCGGCCCTCCGCTCCGTCCTCGAACGCACCCTGCCCACCGGCGAGATCCGCCGCTGACGCACTCTGGAGGCCCTCGTGCCAGCCAACCCCGCTCCACCAGGCAGAACCGGGAGCGGGGTGCCGGCCGAACCCCCGGCCGGCGCCCCCGGAGCACCCGGTACGGACCCGGACTCCCCACCGGTTCCCCAACTGAAGCGCAGCCTCCGCCGCTTCGACATCATGGCGATGGGCATCGCCGCCGTCATCTCCTTCGACGTGCTCGGCCAGATCGCCACCGGCGGCGGCGAGGCCGTCACCTGGACCGCCGTCATCGCGGTGCTGTTCCTGCTGCCGTACGCGCTGCTGTTCGCCGAGACCGGCGCCGCGTACCCGCAGGAGGGCGGCCCGTACGTCTGGGTGAAGCTCGCCTTCGGCCGCTTCGCCGCCGCGCTGACCACCCTCTTCTACTGGGTCACCAACCCCGTGTGGCTGGGCGGTTCGCTCGTCTTCCTCGCCGCCGAGACCTGGGACGGCTTCATCTCCCCGCTCGGCCACGGCACCGTCGCCGACTACACGTTCAAGCTGCTGTTCATCTGGGCGTCGATCCTCACCGCGGTCGTGTCCCTGCGCCGCGGAAAGTGGATCACGACGGCGGGTGCGGTCGTGAAGGTCGGCTCCATGGCCGGATTCACGGCCACAGCCCTCGCGTACGGGATGCAGCACGGCTTCGCCGGGCTCGGCGGCGCGCACCTCGCGCCGACCACGGCGGGCTTCCTCGCGCTCGTACCCGTCCTGCTGTTCGCGTTCGTCGGCTTCGAGGCGCCGAACGCGGCCGGCGACGAAATGCACGATCCGCAGCGCGACATCCCCGTCTCCGTCGGCGTCTCGGCGTTCGTCGCCGCCTGCTGCTATCTGCTGCCCGTCGCTGCGATCCTCGCCGTCACCCCGCCCGGAAAGGTCACCGGCATCGGCGGCTTCATGGACGCGGCCCGGCTGGTGTTCGGCGTGTACGGCGGCTGGGGCGGCCCGCTGCTCACCACCGCCGCGGTCATGTTCGTGTTCGCGCTGCTCACCCAGGGCAGCGCCTGGATGATCGTCAGCGACCGGATGCAGGCGATGGTCGCGGCCGACGGCGGCTTCTTCAGCCGCGGCCTCGGCGCCTTCCACGAACGGCTCGGCACCCCCGTACGCATGAACCTGCTGTCCGGCGTGACCGCGACCGTGTTCATGCTCGCCGCGATGAACCTCGCGGGAGGCGGGGGAGCGGGCGCGGTCTTCGGCGTGGTCCTCACCGTCGCCGTCACCACCCTCCTGCTCTCCTACCTCGTGGTCGTGCCCGCGCTGGTGGCGCTCCGCCGCCGCGACCGGTCGACCGTACGGCCCTACCGGGTGCCGTTCGGCGACGCGGGCTTCTACGGAAGCGCGGTCCTCGTCTACGCCTGGATCCTCGTCGGATCCTGGTCGGCGCTGTTCCCCGGCACGCTGGAGTGGCTGCTCGGCGTGGCGTACGACTTCCGCGGCACGTGGGGCGTCTCCCGCACCACCTTCGAGGTGTTCACCCTGGGCACGGTCCTGATCCTGCTCGTCCTCGGCACGGCGGGGCGGCTGCGCGCCGGCTCCGCGGAGCGCCGGGGAGGGGCGATGGCGTCGGAGTGAGGCGGGGCGCCGCGTGACGGTGAACCGGCAGGGCTGGGCGTCGCGTTACCGTGCGCGGCGCCCACGCCGCATGGGTCAGTCGCGCCCCTGCGGGGCCACCGCTCCGAGGAGGGCCCGTGCGCACAGGTCCCGTACCTGTGCGCGCGGCATGTCCGGCTCGTCCAGCCACTCCAGACACACCGACACCAGAAACGCCAACCACCCACGTACCGCGAGCCGCAGCGTCGCCGTGCTCTCGCCGCGCGCCGCGAACTCCGGGTCGGCCGCGAGCGCGTCGAGGATCTGCCGCTCCTGCGCGGCCAGCCCCTCCCGGTACACCGTCCGCACCGCCGGATCGCCCGCCGCGGCCGCCCCGTGAAAGGCCCGGAACCCCTGCGCGTGCGTCTCCACGTACGTGAGGAACGTGTCCAGCCCCGCGCCGATCTGCTCCCGCAGCGGTACGCCCGGGACGGCGGCCGTCAGCCGCAGCATCCGCTCGCTCTCGCGCTGCACGACCGCGGCGAAGAAGTCCCGCTTCGTGGGGAAGTAGTGGTACATCAACCCCCGGGACACCCCGGCAATCTCCGCGACCCGCTCGACCAACACGTCGTCGTACGGCCCCTGCGCGAACAGCTTCGCGCCCACCGCCAGCAGCTCTTCCCGCCGCTCCCCGGTACTCAACCGCCGCCGCTTCCGCCCCGCCGCGACCCGCTCTCCCTCCCCAACGACCATGCGCCACACCGTACGTGACCCCCGCGGGGCTGGTGCCGGGGCTCTCCGTAGGCGGGGTGGTGCGTCGTAATGCTCGTTGAACGAGCGGTACGACGCACCACCCCCGACTCGAACCCCGGGGCGGATTGGTTGACGTGGGTTCAATAGGGGTCGCAGACTTGGGAGCGCTATTGAATCCATGTGTAACAGGCGTCGGTCGGTGTGCGGCGGCGTGCTGGGGGCCTTCAACGGACGGGCGGGGTACGGCAGATGAGTGGCGGGACCGGCGGGGCGAGGGGTAGCGCGGCGACGACGGCGGGGAGCGAGGCCGGCGGGCCGGCGACCGCCAACGGGTCCGCCCCCGCCGAGGGCGTCGCCCCCACCCGCACCGACCCGCCCGCCGACCGCAGCGACGCCCCCGCCGACCGCGCCCCCGCGGACCCCGCCGCCCCCACCCTCCCCAAGGGCTTCCGCAGCGCGGAGCACGGCTGGCCGGAGCTGCATCGCATCCCGCATCCGCCGTACCGGGTGCCGGTGGTTGGGGACGTTGTGGGGGCGAATGTCCGGACGCCTGTGCAGGATTCGATGCGGCTGGCCCGGAAGCTGGGGCCCGTGTTCCGGCGGAAGGGGTTCGGCAAGGAGATCGTGTTCGTGTGGGGCGCGGAGGCGGCGGCGGAGCTTGCCGACGAGTCGCGGTTCGCGAAGCACGTGGGGCTGGGGGTGGCCAATCTGCGGCCGGTCGCCGGGGACGGCCTGTTCACGGCGTACAACCACGAGCCCAACTGGCAGCTGGCGCACGACATTCTGGCGCCGGGTTTCAGCCGCGCGGCCATGGAGGGTTACCACCCGCTGATGCTCGACGTGGCGCGCCGGCTGATGGCGCACTGGGACGAGCGGGAGGCCGCGGGCGCCCGCGTCGACGTGCCGGGTGACATGACGAAGCTGACGCTGGAGACCATCGCGCGTACCGGGTTCGGGCACGACTTCGGGTCCTTCGAGCGCGCCCGGCCGCACCCGTTCGTGACCGCCATGGTCGGCACGCTGTCCTTCGCGCAGCGCCGCAACACTGTGCCGCCGCTGCTGGCTCCCGTACTGCTGCGCGGCGCCACCCGGCGGAACGCGGCGGACATGGCGTACCTCAACCAGGCCGTCGACGAGGTGATCGAGGCCCGTCGCGGCGCGGGCGACTCCGGCAGGCAGGGCGATCTGCTGGACCGGATGCTGGAGACCGCGCACCCGGAGACGGGGGAGCGGATGAGTACGGAGAACATCCGCCGCCAGGTCATCACGTTCCTCGTCGCCGGGCACGAAACCACCTCGGGCGCCCTGTCGTTCGCCCTGCACTACCTCTCGCGCAACCCCGACGTACTGGCCCGCGCCCGCGAGGAAGTGGACCGCGTGTGGGGCACGGAGGAGCCGGGGTACGCGCAGGTCGCCAAGCTCCGTTACGTACGCCGTGTGCTCGACGAGGCGCTGCGCCTGTGGCCGACGGCCCCCGCGTTCGCCCGCGAGGCCGTCGCCGACACGACGCTCGGCGGCGAGCATCCGATGCGGCGGGGCGCGTGGGCGCTCGTGCTGACGCTGATGCTGCACCGCGATCCGGCCGCGTGGGGCGAGGACGCGGAGACGTTCGACCCGGACCGGTTCGCGCCGGCCGCCGTACGGGCCCGTCCCGCGCACGTCTACAAGCCGTTCGGTACGGGAGCGCGCGCGTGCATCGGGCGTCAATTCGCCCTGCACGAGGCCACGTTGGTGCTGGGTCTGCTGCTGCGCCGGTACGACCTGATCCCCGATCCCGGCTACGGGCTGCGCGTCGCCGAACGCCTCACCCTGATGCCCGAGGGCCTCGAACTCGGCCTCGTACGACGCTGAACGTACGACGCTGAACGTGCGACGCTGAGCGTGCGACGCTGAGCGTGCTGCGCTGAGCCCCGGTCCGACTCGCCGCCGTCCCGGTGGGGCGCCTCGCGCGGATTTGGAACCGCCGGCCGCCGGGCACCCGGCGCGGCGAGACCACAGGCGACGCGGGAACGGGAGTTGGCACCATGACCGAGGAGAAGTCCACCCGCCACACCATCGAGACCTTCTTCCGCAGGCTGGGCGCCGGCGAGGACATCAGCGACATGTTCGCCGACGCCGTCGACCACTACGTGCCGGGCTCCGAGGCCGTGCCGTGGACCGGCCGCCGCTCCACCCGCGCTGAGGTCGCCGAGTTCTTCGCGATGCTGCGCGACCATCTGGCGCCCCGGTCGTTCGAGCTGACGAAGCTGGTCGTGGAGGGCGCGGACGGTGTCGCGCTGGGCCGGTTCGCCTACACGGTACGGTCCAACGGCCGCCCCTTCGAAGGGCAGTTCGCGCTGCACCTCACCGTCGAGGAAGGGCTCGTCGTGCGGTACCACATGTACGAGGACAGCCACGCCCTCGACCGCGCCGTCACCGGCAGCTGACCTCCAAGGACCCAAGCCCCTCACCGACCCGCGGTCCCGAAAAGCCCGCGCCGCGCGGTCTCACCCCGCCGCCGGCGGCTCCGCGCCCGGGGTGATGCGGGCCCGGATGTCGGTGGCGGCCTGCTGCGCCTGCGCGCCCAACTCCGCGAAGCGGGACTCCGGTACGCGGTCGCGCGGGCCCCACACGCTGACCACGGCGACCGGCCGGTCACCGGCGTCGAGGACCGGCGCGGCCACTCCGTACAGCTGCGGCTCCAGTTCGCCGACGCTGACGCTGTAGCCCTGTGCGCGGACCTTGGCGAGTTCCGCGTGCAGGGCCTGCCGGTCGGTGCGGGTGGTCTCCGTGTACTCGGCGAGCGGCCCGGAGAGCAGCGCGTCCACCTCGTCGGACGACTGCCACGCCAGCAGCGCCTTGCCGGCGGAGGAGGCGTGGACGGGGACTTGGCGGCCCAGCCAGCGGGCGCTGAGCACGGTGGGCGGCACGACTTCGTCCACGTACGTGAGGCCGAGCCGCTGCGCGACGGCGAGGTTCGCGGTCTCGCCGGTCTCCCGGCACAGCCGCTGCAGTACGTCGTGCGAGCGGCGGATCAGACCCTCCACGCCCGCCGTCGAGGCCATCCGGCTGATCGCGGAACCGATCGTGTAGCGGTTGGCCACGGGGTCGCGCTCGACCAGCGCGTGGTGTTCGAGCGTGGCGAGGAGCCGCCACGCGGTGGCCCTGTTCAGGCCGCAGGACGCGGCGAGTTCGGCCACGGGGCGGCCTTCGGGCGCACTGTCCGAGACGGCGTTGAGCAGGGCGATCGCCCGCTCCAGTGACTGCACCCGGCCCCCGCCGGGCCGCGCCCTGTCCTGCTCGTCCGGGGCGTGTGCCGCGTCCATTCCGTTCCCTCCGCCGTGCTGTTCCGCCGTGCCGTTCCGCTCCCGGCAGCCTAGCCGCGGCTCGCGGCCCGCCCCCACGTACCCGCAGGTCCGCGCGTGCGCCGGAGGTCCGGTACGGGTCCGGCACGCGTCTTGACGCGCCGAAGCCCGCCCCCGTAGCGTCGCGCATCGCGAACAAGCGACGCACATTGTGCGACGGCGAAACGCGACAGAGGTACGCGACACCAGCCCGGCGGCTTGCCGCCGGGCGACGACAGCTCAGGTGGGCAGATGGCAGAGAACGCGGCACGCGTGGTCACCCCGTACGAGGGGACGGGCCGGCGGGCATGGGACGACGAGGCGCCCGTACCGGCGCCGCTCGCCCTGCACGCGACACCGGTGAAGCCGGAATGGGTGGACTACAACGGGCACATGAGCGAGTCGTGCTACTTGCTCGTCTTCGGCGACAACTCCGACGCGTTCTTCCGCTACCTCGGCATCGACGAGGAGTACCGGGCGAACGGCGGCTCGCTCTACACGGTGGAGACCCACCTCCACAACAAGCGCGAAGTGGCCGAGGGCGAGCCGCTGCGGCTCACGCTCCGGCTCCTCGACCACGACGCGAAGCGGGTGCACGTCTTCCACGAGATGTGGCACGCGGCCGACGGCACCCTGCTGGCCACGGCCGAACAGATGCTGCTGCACGTCGACACGGCAAAGGGGCGCGCCTGCCCGCTGCCGGACACGCTGCTGCACCGGCTCGCCGCGATCCAGACCGCGCACGACGTCCTGGACATGCCGGAGAGCGCGGGCCGGCCCATGGGCATCCCCGCCGACCGCAGCCGCCGGACGGCCCCCCGTACAAGCCCCCGCACGAACTGAGGAGAGAAGACCATGGAGTTCGAGCTCACCGACGAGCAGCGCATGATCGTGGACACGGTCGGCAAGTTCGTGACGACCGAACTGGACCCGCACGCCGACGAGGTGGAGAAACTCGACGACGTACCGCCCGAACTGGCCCGCGGCATCCGCGAGAAGGCCCTCGCCGCCGGGCTGTACGCGGCGAACATGCCCGAGGAGATCGGCGGTGGTGGACTCGACGCGGTCAGCATGACGCTCGTCGAACGGGAGCTGGGCAAGACCAGTTTCGCTCTGCAGATGCTCGTCGCCCGCCCCAGCAACATCCTGGAGGCGTGCGAGGGCGAGCAGCGCACCCGGTACCTGTACCCGACGGTCCGCGGCGAACGGCACGACTGCCTCGCCATGACCGAGCCGGGCGCGGGCTCCGACGTACGGTCGATGCGCACCCGTGCCGTACGCGACGGTGACGCGTATCTCCTCAGCGGGACCAAGCACTTCATCTCGCACGCCGACATGGCGGACTTCGCCATCGTGTTCGCGGCCACCGGCACGGAGGAGACGCAGCGCGGCACCAAGAACCTGATCACCGCCTTCCTCGTGGACCTCGACGCGCCGGGCGTCGAGGTGCGGCGCGGCTCCGGCTGCGTGTCGCACCGCGGCTACCACCAGTGCGAACTGACCTTCACCGACGTACGGTTGCCCGTCGCGCAGCGGCTCGGCGAGGAGGGGCGCGGCTTCGAGCTGATGGGGGAGTGGCTGGGCGCCAGCCGCCTCCAGGTCGCCGCGACCAGCATCGGGCGGGCCCGCCGCGTTCTCGACCTGACCCTCGAATGGGCGGCGGAACGCGAGCAGTTCGGGCAGCCCATCGGACGTTTCCAGGGCGTCAGCTTCCCGCTCGCGGACATGGCGACGGAGCTGGAGGCCGCCGAACTGCTCACGCTGCGCGCCGCCTGGAAGCAGGACCAGGGCACCATGACCGACCGGGACGCGGCGATGGCCAAGCTGTACGCGTCCGAGGCGCTCGGCCGCATCACCGACCAGGCGCTGCAGACCTTCGGCGGCATGGGCCTCATGGAGGAGCTGCCCATCGAACGCTACTGGCGCGACGCCCGCGTCGAACGCATCTGGGACGGCACCAGCGAGATCCAGCGGCACATCATCTCGCGCTCCCTGCTGCGCCCCCTGGGCTCCTGATGGCGGGCGCCCACCACCTGGCGCGGATGCTGTCACCCCGTCACATCGCCCTGTACGGCGGCGAGTCCGCTGCCGAGGCCGTACGCCAGTGCCGTGCCGTCGGCTACGAGGGCGAGCTGTGGCCCGTCAATCCGAAGCGGGAGCACATCGAGGGGCTGCCCTGCTACCCGGACACGGCCGCGCTGCCGGCGGCGCCGGACGCCGCGTTCCTCGCCGTACCCGGTGAGGCCACCGTCTCCGTCCTCGCCGAACTCGCGGCCCGTGGAGCCGGGGGAGCGGTGTGCCACGCGTCGGGCTTCGCGGAGGACGGGCCGCGCGGCGCCGCGCTGGAGGACCGGCTGCGGGATGCCGCGGGGGACATGCCGGTGATCGGCCCGAACTGCATCGGCGTCCTCAACTACCTGGACGGCACGGCACTCTGGGCCGACCAGCACGGCGGCGCCCGTACGGACAGCGGCGTCGCCGTCATCACGCAGAGCGGCAACATCGGCCAGAACCTCACCATGCAGCGCCGCGCCCTCCCGCTCGCCTACATGATCACAGCGGGGAACGGGGCCGTGACGGGGATACCGGAGCTCGTCGAGGCGCTGCTGGAGGACCCGCGGGTCACCGCCATCGGGCTGCACCTCGAAGGGATCGCGGACGCCCCCGCGTTCTCCCGCGCCGCGCTGTCCGCGCTGCGCCGCGGCGTGCCCGTCGTGGCGCTCAAGACGGGCAGTTCGGAGCTCGGCGCGCAGACCACCATGAGTCACACCAGTTCCCTCGCCGGATCGGACGTGCTGTGCGACGCGCTGTTCCGCAGGACGGGCGTGGCACGGGTGGACGAGGTGAGCACCTTCGTGGAGACGCTCAAACTGCTGCACGTCCATGGCCCGTTGGGCGGCTGCGCCCCGGAGGGCGCGCGCATCACTTCCGCCAGCTGCTCCGGCGGCGAGGCGGCCCTGCTGGCCGACACGGCACAGCGGCACGGCGTCGAACTGCCGCCACTGCCCGAGAAATCCGCGGCCCGGCTGCACGACGTGCTGGGCGACCGGGTGCACGTCCGCAACCCGCTCGACTATCACACGTTCATCTGGGGCGACTTCGCCGCGCAGCGCGAGTGCTTCACGGCGCTGCTCGGCGCGGGCTGCGACATGAACGTGCTGCTGCTCGACATGCCGCGCGCCGACCGGTGCGACGGCGACCCGTGGACCACGACGCTGCGCGCCTTCACCGCGGCACAGGACGACACCAAAGCGCCCGCGTGCGTGGTCAGTTCACTGCCCGAGGGGGTGCCGGAACCGGAGGCCCGGGAGCTGCTCGCGGCGGGCATCGCACCCATGCAGGGCATGGCGGACTGCGTACGGGCCATCGCCGCGGCCCGGCGCATCGGCGCCGCACGGCACGCCCCGCAGGGGCGGCTCCCGCTCGACGCAGTACCCGAACGCACGGCAGCCGGGGGCGAGGTGCTCGACGAGCGGGCCGGGAAGCTGGAGCTCGCCGGATACGGCGCGCGCATCCCCGAAGGGGCCGCCGTTCCGCCTGGCGAGGCGGCGCGGGCCGCACGCCGTATCGGCTTCCCCGTCGTCGCCAAGGCCCTCGCCCCCGGACTCGCCCACAAGAGCGACGCGGGCGGTGTCCGCCTCGGGCTCGACAGCGAACAGGCCGTGGACGAGGCCGTGTCGGCGATGTCCGGGCTCGCCGACCGGTTCCTGATCGAGGAGATGGTCCCGGACGCCGTCGCCGAACTCATCGTGGGCGTGCACCGGCACGCCCGGTTCGGGCCCGCGCTGACCCTCGGCGCGGGCGGCGTCCTCGTCGAACTCGTCCGGGACACGGCCACGTTGCTGCTGCCCGCGGACCGTACGGAGATCGAGACGGCGCTCGCGTCCCTGCGGATCTGGCCGGTGCTGCGCGGCTTCCGGGGCCGCCCCGCCGGCGACATACCGGCCGCCGTCGACGCCGTACACGCCGTCGCCACGTACGTACGCGACCACGACGCGGTCACCGAACTCGACGTCAACCCGCTGCTGGTGCTGCCCGAAGGACGGGGCGCCGTCGCCGCGGACGTACTCATCAGGCGCGCCGCGCCACAGTAGGAGAGGAGCCCCATGCATCCGGTTCGTGAAGACGGGGCCGCACGCGAGGACAGTCCGGTACGCGAGAACAGTCCAGTAAGCGAGGACGGCCCCGTACGGCAGGAAGTCCGCGACGGCGTGCTGGTCGTCACGTTGGACAGGCCGAAGGCCAATGCCGTGGACGCGCCCACGAGTCACGCCCTGTACGAGGCCTTCGACCGGCTGCGCCGCGACGACACGCTGCGCGCCGCGGTGCTCACCGGCGGAGGGGACCGGTTCTTCTCCGCGGGCTGGGACCTGAAGGCCGCCGCGGAGGGCGAGGCCATCGACGCGGACCACGGCCCGGGCGGCTTCGCCGGGCTGACGGAACTGTTCACGCTCGACAAGCCGGTGATCGCCGCGGTGAACGGGCTCGCCCTCGGCGGCGGCTTCGAACTCGCCCTGGCCGCCGACCTGATCGTCGCCGACGCGCACGCCGAGTTCGCGCTGCCCGAGGTGAAGGTCGGCATGATCGCCGACTCCGGGGGAGTGCTGCGGCTGCCGCGCAGGCTGCCGCGCGCCGTGGCGACGGAGCTGCTGCTGACGGGGCGCCGGATGGGCGCGGCGGAGGCCGCGCGCTGGGGGCTGGTGACGGAGGTCGCCGACGGGACCGAGTCGGCTCTGGAACGGGCCCTCGCCCTTGCCCACACCATGTGCGAAGGCGCGCCGCTGGCCCTCGCCGCGGTGAAGGAAGTGCTGCGCGAGACGGAGCAGTTGGGGATCGCCGACGGGTACGCCCGGATGCGGGACGGCGGCCTGCCGCGGTACGCCGCGATGCTCCGCTCCGCCGACGCGGAGGAGGGGCCGCGCGCCTTCGCGGAGAAGCGGGCCCCGCACTGGACGGGCGCCTGACAGCCGTAACGGGACGCCGGTGCGGGCCCTCCGTCGTACGAACGGGGGGCCTACACCGGCTCGTCCGCCGGATCGTCGTCGATGAGGGCCTCGTCCAGGAGCTGGGCGACCTCGTCGAGAGTCGTCGACGGGTCGAGGTCGTCGATCCGTACGCCTGCTCTCTCCTCCATGACCACGGTCAGCTCGGCCACGGAGAGCGAGTCGAGATCGAGGGAGGCCAGCGTGGTCCCCGAACGGAGATACTCCTCGCTCAGCCCGAAGGTCTCGGAGAGTACGGCGGTCATCGCCGCGTAACTGTCGGCTGAATTGCTGTGAGACATGGCGTTACGAGACCACAGCGCGGGCCGTGAACCGGGGAGTCCTCACCCGGCGGCGGCCGCCCGGCCCCCGGAATCACCCGGACGGCCGAGCGCGCGGCCCGCTCGCCGGCCCCGCAACGCGCCTCCCACTCCGCGCCGTGCGGCCCAACTCCCCTGGTCGCGCTCCCTGTTGACGCACCAGGCCGCCGCTTCCCGTACGGCCCGGCGGCACCGCCCGTCATCCGCCGTTTCCCGCACTGCAACTCTCCGCAACTCTGGCCCGGCGCGGCGCCGCGCGGTCGCATGGCAGCAGCCCCGTTCACGTGCACGCGACGGGACCAGCGCAACGGACCGGAGCAGCGGGACACGCACAACGGGACCCGCGTGCGGCGGGGCTGACATCGCCCGGAAACCCTCACGGAAGGGCCGCCCATGAAGCTGACCGAAGCGGCACTGCTGGACGCCTACCGGACCATGCGGACGATCCGTGTCTTCGAGGACCGGCTGCACGACGAGTTCGCGAGCGGCGACATCCCCGGCTTCGTCCACCTGTACGCGGGCGAGGAGGCGTCGGCCGCCGGGGTCTGCGCCCACCTGGACGACGACCGCGACAGCATCGCCAGCACCCACCGCGGCCACGGCCACTGCATCGCCAAGGGTGTGGACGTGAAGGCCATGATGGCCGAGATCTACGGCCGTACGACGGGCTGTTGCCGCGGCAAGGGCGGCTCCATGCACATCGCCGACCTGAGCAAGGGCATGCTCGGCGCCAACGGCATCGTGGGTGGCGGGCCGCCGCTGATCTGCGGGGCCGCGCTCGCCGCGAAGGTGCGCGGCGACGGGGGAGTGGGCGTCGCCTTCTTCGGCGACGGCGCCTCCAACCAGGGCACCACCCTGGAGGCGCTGAACCTCGCCTCCGTGTGGCAGCTGCCCGCCGTCTTCGTCGCCGAGAACAACGGGTACGCCGAGGCCACCGCCGCCTCCTGGTCGGTGTCCGCGGAGCACATCGCGGACCGTGCCGCAGGCTTCGGCATGCCCGGCGTGACCGTCGACGGCTTCGACTTCTTCGCCGTGTACGACGCCGCGGGCGAGGCCGTCGAACGCGCCCGTACCGGCGGCGGACCCACCCTCCTCGAAGTCGAACTCACCCGCTACTACGGCCACTTCGAGGGCGACCAGCAGGCCTACCGCGCCGACGAGGTCGCCACCGCCAAGCGCACCACCGACTGCCTCACCCGCTTCCGCGAACGCGCCACCGGCGAGGGCCTGCTGGACGTGTCCGCGATGGACCGCGTCGACGAGGAGACGGCCCGGCTCGTCGACGAGGCCGTCGCCGAGGCCAAAGCGGCCCCGCTGCCCACCGCGGCGGACCTGGAGACCGACGTCTACGTCACGTACTGAACCCCGGCACCCGCAGACCGCATCCGCAGACCGTAGGCGCACGCGCTGACCGCGCACCCGCATACCGCGCATCCGCAGACCGCAAGGAGGCGAACTCCGTGGCACGCAGCATCAGTTACCGCGAGGCGCTGGGCGAGGCACTCGCGCAGGAGATGGAACGCGACCCGAACGTCCTCGTCATCGGCGAGGACAACGCCGGCGGCGCGGGCGCGCCCGGCGCGAGCGACGCCTGGGGCGGCGTCCTCGGCGTGACCAAGGGGCTCTACGACCGCTTCCCCGGACGCGTCCTGGACACCCCCATCACCGAATCGGCGTTCATCGGCGCGGCGATCGGCGCGGCCACCCGCGGCATGCGGCCCGTCGTCGAGCTCATGTTCATCGACTTCCTCGGCGTCTGCCTGGACCAGATCTTCAACCAGGCCGCCAAGTTCCGCTACATGTTCGGCGGGAAGGCCGTCACCCCCGTCGTCATCCGCGCCATGTACGGCGCCGGACTGCGCGCCGCCGCACAGCACTCGCAGGCCCTGTACCCGGTGTTCACCCACATCCCGGGTCTCAAGGTCGCCGTGCCATCCTCCCCGTACGCGGCCAAGGGGCTCATGCTCCAGTCCATCCGCGACGACGACCCCGTCATCTTCTGCGAGCACAAAGCCATGTACGACACCGTCGGCGACGTCCCCGAGGAGAGCTACACGCTGCCCTTCGGCGAGGCCGACATCGTGCGCGACGGCAGCGACGTGACCGTCGTCGCGCTCGGCCGGATGGTGCGCGTCGCCGAGGAGGCCGCGGCCGAACTCGCCGCCGCCGGCATCTCCTGCGAGGTCGTCGACCCGCGCACCACCAGCCCCCTCGACACCGAGACGATCGTCGAGAGCATCGAGAACACCGGCCGGCTCGTCGTCGTCGACGAGTCGTCACCCCGCTGCGGCTTCGCCGCCGACATCGCCGCGCTCGCCGCACGCGAGGCGTTCTCCGCGCTCCGGGCGCCCGTACAGACGGTCACCCCACCGCACACGCCGGTGCCGTTCAGCCCGGTCCTCGAAGACCTCTACGTTCCCGACGCCCGACGCGTCGTCAACGCCGTGCAGGCCGTCACCGACAGCGCCCCCGCCGGGAAAGGAGCCGTCCCCGCATGACAGGCAACGAGTCCGCCGACGAGTCCGACGGCGCGCGGCTGCGCGCGGTCGTGATGCCCAAGTGGGGGCTGTCCATGGAGAGCGGAAAAGTGCTCGAGTGGTACGTCCCCGAAGGCACCGAGATCGCCAAGGGCGACGACCTCGCCGAGATCGACACCGACAAGATCGCCGGGGTGCTGGAGGCCCCCGAGGAGGGGCTGCTGCGCCGCATCGTCGCAGGACCCGGAACGCAGGTCGCCGTCGGCGCCCCGCTCGCCGTACTGGCCCCCGCCGACGTGCCCGACGAGGAAGTCGACGCCTACGCGGCGCGCGTACGCGAGGAGTTCGCCGCGGCGGACACCGGCGGCGGTGAACAGGCCCCCGACCCGGAGCAGTTCGCCGACGTGGACGGCCGCACCCTCGCCTACACCCGCCTCGGCGACGGCGAGGAGACCGTTCTGCTCGTGCACGGCTACGGCGGCGACAAGGACTCCTGGCTGTTCGTCCAGGAACCCCTCGCCGCACACGCCACGACCGTCGCCCTCGACCTGCCCGGGCACGGCACCTCGGGCAAGGACGTGGGCGACGGCAGCCTCGGCACGCTCGCCCGCGCCGTCCTCGGCCTGCTCGACACGCTCGGCGTCGAACGGGCCCACCTCGTCGGCCACTCGCTCGGCGGCGCCGTCGTCACTGCCGCGGCGGCAGCGGCCCCCGCACGCGTACGGTCGCTCACCCTGCTGGCCCCCGCCGGCTACGGCACCGAGGTCAACGGCGGCTACCTCCGCGGCTTCGCGCACGCCACGTCCCGCCGCGAACTGCGGCCGCACCTCGCCCAGTTGTTCGCCGACGAGCAGCTCGCGACCCGACAGCTCGCCGACGACCTGCTCAGGTACAAACGCCTCGACGGCGTGGGGGAGGCGCTGGAAACCCTGCTGCGCACGCTCCTCGGCGGCGAGGGCGACGGGAACGTACAAGCCCTCGACGCGGCAGCGCTGCTGACGGGAACCGACGTCCCCGTCGAAGTCGTCTGGGGCAGCCAGGACCGGATCCTCCCCGCCGCCAACGGGGCGTCCGTGCCACCGGGGAACACCGTGATCCAGTACGCCGAAGGGGCCGGGCACATGGTGCACATGGAGGCACCGCGCCAGGTCAGGGCCGCCGTCGAACGGGCCCTCGCCCGAGCACGCTGACCGCGTGTGGACGGCGCACGCGGTCAGCGCACGGCGGCCTCCGCGGCCGCCCGCCCGGCGCGGGCCTTTACCGCCCGCGCCGGGACGCGCACCATCGGCCCTGGGGCGGGACGACGGGGTTCCCGCGCCGGACGAGACCGGGAGCCGAGCGTGCGCGAGACACACGGGACGCAGGAGACGTACACGCCGGAGACGACGCGGGAGGCGGGCGCGCACGGCGCGGGTACGGGCCGCCGCGCCGTACCCCTTCCTGCGGCGCCGCACGACGAGAGCGGTACGCCCGGACCCGGCGACGACCCGCGCCGCTACGCGCGGCTCCTCGCGCACGCCCACGAGGCGGCACTCTCCGGACAGCGCCCGCCCGTACCGCCCCGGCAGGTGATCGGGGACTCCTGGCGCCGCATGCTGCGCGCCGGACTCGACCCCGACCGCGGCGCGGACACCCGGCCGCTGCCCGTCGACGAACTGGAGCGCCGCCGCCGCGTGTCACCCCTCGTCGACGTCCTGCAGACCGCGCGCGACAGCCTGTTGCCCGTCGCCGACCCCGGCTGCTCCATCACCGTCGTCACCGACGCGGAAGGGCACGTGCTGTGGCGCGACGGCAACACCGCCGTACGCCGCCGCGCCGACGGACTCGGCTTCGCCGAGGGAGCCGGCTGGGCCGAGGACCTCGTCGGCACCAACGCCATCGGCACCGCGCTGGTCGCCCGGCGGCCCGTCCAGGTGTACTCCGCCGAGCACTTCGTCCGCACCCACCACCCCTGGACGTGCGCGGCGGCGCCCGTCCACGACCCCAAGGACGGCCGGCTCCTCGGCGCCGTCGACGTCAGCGGGCCGACCGCCACCGCGCACCCCGCCACCCTCGCGCTCGTCACCGCCGTGACCCGGCTCATGGAATCCGAACTGCGCACCGCGCACCAGGCCGGCCTCGAACGGCTCCGCTCCCTCGCCGCGCCGCTCCTCAGCCGCATGCCGGGGCGGGCCCTCGTCGTGGACGGGCACGGCTGGACGGCGGCCGTCTCCGGCATGCCGCCGCTCGACCGCGTACCGCTGCCCAAGGAGCCCCGCGCGGAACGCGTGTGGATCCCCTCCCTCGGCCTCTGCGCGCTCGAACCGCTGCCCGGCGGGTGGCTCATCCGGCCCGGCGCGGAAGCCGGCGAGGTGCCGGCGCCCGGCCGCGCCGTCCTGGACCTCAGCGGCCCGCGTACGTGGACCCTCACCGTCACCGGCGAACACGCGGGCTGGTCCCGCGACCTGAGCCCCCGTCACGCGGAACTCCTGCTGCTGCTCGCGGCGCACCCCGAGGGGCGTACGGCGGCGCAGCTGGCCCTCGACCTGTTCGGGGACGCGGCCCGTACGGTGACGGTCCGCGCCGAACTCTCCCGCCTGCGACGCCACTTGGGCGGCCTCCTGGCCCACCGCCCCTACCGCTTCGCGGACCACGTCCAAGTCCACCTCCACACCCCACCCGACCCCCAAAACCTGCTACCCCACTCCACGTCCCCGACCATCCACGACCTACGCAACAACGCGACGCAACTCCCACACTGAGAGCGCTCCGTACTCCTTCTCCGCCGCGACGGCGAGTAGGCCCGCGGGGCTGCCCGGCGGTGTGGGCGCGACGCGCGTTCACCGCCGAGCGGCCCCGCGCAACTCGCCCGCCGCTGCGGCGGATCGGAGCGGGGGCGTGCCCCGCGCGGGGTGGAGGCGCCGTGGGGTGCGGCCGTCACGTGAGGGGCGCGCCCCACGGGCTTACGGGGCGAGCCACACCGTGGTCACGTTGCAGAATTCGCGGATGCCGTGGCCGGCCAGCTCGCGGCCGTAGCCGGAGCGTTTGACGCCGCCGAAGGGCATGCCCGGGTGGGAGGCCGTCATGCCGTTGAAGTAGACGCCGCCCGCCTGCACGTCGGCCACGCACTGCGCCTGCTCCGCGGGCTCCCGCGTCCACACGTTCGAACTCAGCCCGAACGGCGTGTCGTTGGCCAGCTCGATCGCCTCGTCGAGAGACGCGACGCGGAACAGCGACGCGACGGGCCCGAACGCCTCCTCCTGGTGGATCCGCATGTCGCGGGTGATCCCCGCGAGGACCGTCGGCTCGTAGAACCACCCCGCTCCGCGGTCCGCGGGCCGCCCGCCCCCGCACAGCACGTCCGCGCCGAGCTTCTTCGCGTCCTCGACGAGCTCCTCGACATCGGCCCGCCCCTGTTCGCTGGAGAGCGGGCCGACGTCCGTGGAGTCGGCCATCGGATCGCCGACGACCAGCGCCTTCATGCCCTCGGTGAAGCGCCGCGCGAACTCCTCGTACACGTCCTCGTGCACGATGAACCGCTTCGCGGCAATGCACGACTGCCCGTTGTTCTGCACCCGCGCGGTGACCGCGACCTCCGCGGCGCGCGCGACGTCCGCGGACGGCATCACGAGGTAGGGGTCGCTGCCGCCCAGCTCCAGCACCGTCTTCTTGATCTCGTCGCTCGCCGTGGAGGCGACCGAACGCCCCGCGGGCTCACTGCCGGTGAGGGTCGCCGCGGCGACCCGGCGGTCGCGCAGGATGTTCTCCACCGCGCCCGAACCGATCAGCAGGGTCTGGAAACAGCCCTCCTCGAACCCGGCCCTGCGGAACAGGTCCTCGACGTACAGCGCGGTCTGCGGCACGTTCGACGCGTGCTTCAGCAGCCCCGTGTTGCCCGCCATCAGCGCCGGCGCGGCGAACCGGACGACCTGCCAGAGCGGGAAGTTCCACGGCATGACGGCGAGCACCACGCCGAGCGGCCGGTAGCGTACGTACGCGCGGGCGCCGCCGCTGTCCTGCACGTCCAGCGGGTCGGGGTGTTCGTCGGCGAGCAGACCCTCCGCGCGGTCCGCGTACCACCGCATCGCCTTCGCGCACTTGGCCGCTTCCGCGCGGGCCGCCTTGAGGGTCTTGCCCATCTCGGTGGTCATGGTGCGGGCGATCTCCTCCTGGTCCTCGTCCAGGAGTTCCGCGGCGCGGTGCATGAGCCCCGCACGGTGCGCGAAGCCCGTCCTGCGGTGCCGGTGGAACGCCTCGTGGGCGCGTGCGACGCGCTCCTCGACCTGCGCGTCGGTGAGCGCGTCGAAGGTCCGGAGCGTCTCTCCGGTGGTGGGGTTGACGGTGGCGATGGCCATCGGGATGCCTCCTCGGTGAGCGGTCGTGCGGGTCAACGGGGTGTCGCGGAGCGGCCGTCGGGGCCGCCGGTGCCTTCCCGGCCGGACGCGGACACGGTCTCGGACGCCAGCGCGGGGATGATGCCGCCCGCGAGCACGGCCTCACGCTGCCGCGGCGAGAGCCGGTGCCGTACGGCGTACTCCTCGTTCCGCGTCACGTTCCGTACGCGCAGCGCCCCACCGTCGTCGCCGGAGCCGTCGACGGAGGCGGAACCGTCGAGCGCCGCGTGCAGCCCTTCGAGCCGCAGCGTGTCACCGGCGTCGATCCGCTCCCAGTCGTCCGCGTTCTCGAACTCCAGGGCCAGCACACCGAAGTTGGCGAGGTTCTGCCAGTGGATGCGCGCGAACGATTTGGCGAGTACGGCCCGCAGCCCCAGGTGCCGCGGGGTGATCGCGGCGTGTTCGCGGGACGAGCCCTGCCCGTAGTTGTCGCCGCCGACGACGAAGTGCGGCCCGTCGTGCGCCGCGGCACGGCTCGGATAGTCCGGGTCGAGGCGGGTGAAGGTGAACTCGGCGAGCTTCGGAATGTTCGACCGGTACGGGAGGGCCCGCGCACCGGCCGGGGAGATGTCGTCGGTGGAGACGTTGTCCCCGGCCTTCAGCAGGACGGGTCCCTCCAACTCGTCGGGCAGCGCGTCCAGTTCGGGCAGCGCCGACACATTGGGCCCGCGCTCCAGCCGTACGCCCGCGGCCTCCTCGGGCGGCGGGGGAGCCTCCAGCATGCCGGTGTTGACGCTCGCCCGGTCCGGCAGCTCCAGGGCCGGCGGGTCCATGCCGGCGTCGGCGGCCCAGTCGCGGGGGTCGGTGATGACGCCGGTCAGCGCGGAGGCCGCCGCGGTCTCCGGGGAGCACAGCCACACCGCGTCGTCCTCGGTGCCGGAGCGGCCGCGGAAGTTGCGGGGGAACGTACGCAGCGAGTTGCGGCCCGCAGCGGGTGCCTGGCCCATGCCGATGCAGCCCAGGCAGCCGCTCTGGTGCAGCCGCGCGCCGGCGCCGACGAGGTCGAAGGTGCCGCCGGAGCGGGTGAGGTCCTGGAGGATCTCGCGGGAGGTCGGGTTGATGTCGAAGCTGACCCCGTCGGCGGTGGTCCGGCCGCGCACCATGGCGGCGGCGACGGCGAAGTCCCGCAGCCCGGGGTTGGCGGACGAACCGATGACGGCCTGGTCGACGGGTTCGCCGGCGACATCCCGTACGGGCACCACGTTGCCCGGCGACGAGGGCTTGGCGATCAGCGGCTCCAGGGTGCCGAGGTCGATCTCCTCGTCCAGGTCGTACACGGCGTCGGGTTCGGCGGCGAGCGGGGTGAAGTCGTCTTCGCGGCCCTCGGTGCGCAGGAAGGCGCGCACCGCGTCGTCGGCGGGGAACACGCTTGCCGTGGCGCCGAGTTCGGCCCCCATGTTGGCGATGACGTGCCGGTCCATGGCGGTCAGGGAGTCCAGCCCCGGGCCGTGGTACTCCAGGATCCGGTTCACGCCGCCGTTCACCCCGTGCCGGCGCAGGAGTTCCAGGATGACGTCCTTGGCGCTGACCCACGGCGGCAGTTCACCGGTCAGCCGGATGCCCCAGAGGTGCGGCATCCGTACGTACAGCGGGCGGCCCGCCATGGCCAGCGCGACTTCCAGGCCGCCGACGCCGATGGCCAGCATCCCGAGGGAGCCGGCGGCGCAGGTGTGCGAGTCGGATCCCGCGAGGGTGCGGCCGGGGAGGCCGAACCGCTGCATGTGGGTGGGGTGCGAGACGCCGTTGCCGGGCTTGGAGTACCAGACGCCGAAGCGGCGGGCGGCGGACCGCAGGAACGTGTGGTCCTCCGCGTTGCGCTCGTCGGCCTGGAGGATGTTGTGGTCCACGTACTGCACGCTGACCTCGGTGCGTACCCGGTCCAGGCCGAGCCCTTCCAGCTCCTGCATCACCAGGGTGCCGGTGGCGTCCTGGGTGAGGGTCTGGTCGACGCGCAGCCCGATCTCCTCGCCGGGCTCCGCCGTCCCCTCGACGAGATGGGACGCGATCAGCTGCTGGGCCGCGGTTCCCCGCGCCTGCTTGCCGCCGGTGCCGGCCACGGACGCACCTCCTTCGACGCTTGCCCCGCCCAGCCTGTGCCCTGCGGGGCCGGGCGTCCTCGCCGAGTGCCCCGGTCGGACGGGCGTGATTCCCGGAGCGGGGGGCAGGAAGGCGCCGAGCCGTCAGCGGAGCGCGACGGGAAACGGGTCGAAGGCCGGCGGAGGGTGACGGGGCAGAGAGGTGCCGAGGGTCAGCGGAGGGTGACGGGGAGCGCGTCGAGGCCGTACACGATGGACAGCTTGCGGAAGTTCAGCGACTCGGGGCCGGCGGCGAGCCGCATGTCGGGGAACCGCCTGACCAGTGCCGGGTAGGCGGCGCGCAGCTCCATGCGGGCCAGCTCGGCGCCGATGCAGCGGTGGATGCCGTGCCCGAACGCGAGGTGCGGCAGCTTGCCCCGGTTGCGGTCGAACTCGCCCATGGGGGCGCCGGGGCCGCCGGCGAGTCCCGCGTCCCGGTTGGCGCGCAGCAGGGAGCAGAGCACGATGTCGCCGGTCTCGACGCGGTTGCCGCCGATGTCGAGGTCCTCGACGGCGAACCGGGGGAAGGCCATCTGCACCACGGACAGATAGCGCAGCAGTTCCTCGACCATGTCGTCGGCCGCGCCGTCCTCGTCGCGCAGGGTGCGGAACGCCTCCGGGTTGCGGAGCAGCACGAGCGAGCCGAGGGCGAGCATGCTGGCGCTGGTCTCCAGGCCGCCGGTGAGGACGCCGTCGGCGAGGCCGGCGAGTTCGTGGTCGTCGACCTCGTCGCCGTGCGTCCGCACGATCATGCCGAGCAGCCCGTCGCCGGGGGACTTCCGCTGCCGCTGGACCACTTCGTACAGATAGTCCGACGAGGACGACATGGCGCCGAACGCGGCGTCCACCCCGTCCAGCAGGTCGAAGCGCTGGGTGCTGAGGCGCTGGAACTCCTCGCGGTCCTCGTACGGCACGCCCAGCAGTTCGCAGATGGTCAGGGACGGGATGGGCCAGGCGAACGAGGACACCAGGTCGACGGGCCGGCCGGCCCTGGCGTCGGCCTCCATGGCGTCGAGCTGCTGCGTCACGATGTCGTCGATCCACGGCGCGAGGCGCTGCAGCCGCCGCACGGTGAACTCGGGGGTGAGGATGCGCCGCAGCCTGCTGTGCGCGGGCGGGTCGCTGAAGCCGAGCCCGCCCGGGTTGGGCTTCTGCACGGCCTCGGGGGTGCCCGCGAGGGTCGTGAAGTCGTTGCTGAACGACCGCGGGGCCGCGAGGACTTGGCGCACCTCGTCGTACCCCGTCACCAGCCAGGCGTCCACGCCGAACGGCAGGGACACCTTCGTCATGGGCTCCGCGGCCGCGTCCCCGGCGGCACCGTGCACGGGGTCGAGGCCGTCGCGCCGGAAATGCGCGAGAACCTCCTCCGGCACCAGTGCGAGGGTCGAGGCGTCGATGCCCCGCCGCCCCACCCGGGCGAGATACCTGCGCCCGAGCCATCCGCCGAGGCGGTCGCGCAGCATCGTCACCGGCCGCGCCGTCATCCGGACCTCCTTCCGTCCGGGAGCGGCGGACACGGGCCCGTGGGCCCGCGTCGGAGCGGAGGTGCATGGCCCATGACGGGCCCAACGACGTCCCCGCTGCCCGGACACTGGTGTGCGAAGTGTGGATCACATGGTGCCCCGCCGCCCGTGCGGGCCGGTCGGCGGGGCGGGGTGCTCAGCGGGCTTCGCCCCGTACGGGGGCCTCCGCGGCACGCACGATCGCCTTGGCCACCGTGGGCAGCGCGTCGTCGTTCACTGTCAGAAAGAGGTTCGGCTCGATCAGTTCGAGCTCCATGACCTGCGGTTCCCCCAGGTCGTCATCGGCGAGGTCGACCCGCCCGTACAGCAGCCGGTCCGCGTCCGGGGCGGCTGCCAGGGCCTGTTCGGCGACGGCCAGTTCCGCCGCGGTGGGGGTCCACGGCTGCTTCCCGGGATGGGCGTTCTTCTTCTCGTCGTAGGCGACGTCCGGGGCGAGCACGGCGTTCTTCCGGATGGCGTGCACGAACCGGCCGCCGTAGAAGACCAGCGCCCGCTCGCCCGTGGTGTCGATCTGCCGCAGGTACGGCTGCACCATGGCCGTCATGCCCTCGGCGTGCATGCGCTGTACGTGGAGCAGCGCGTCGTCCTTGCCGTCGGGCCGGTAGCGGCCCGCGTACCGGGCGCCGGCCCCGGTGGTCGGCTTGATCACGTACTCGTGGTCGAGCGGCAGTTCCACCGGCTCGCCGGGCGCGGTGTACCGCGTCGGCACGGTGGGCACGCCGTGTGCGGCGAGCTCGCCGAGGTAGCGCTTGTCGGCGTTCCAGCGCAGCACCGACGGCGGGTTGGCGAGCACGGTCCGCTCGCCGCACCGGTCGGCCCAGTCCAGGAACTCCCCGGCGCGCAGTACGTAGTCCCAGGTGGACCGCACCACGACCAGGTCGAAACCGGCCCAGTCCACGTCCGGGTCGTCCCAGAACGCGACGGTCGTCTCGGCTCCGGCGCCGGTGACGGCGTCCCGCAGCAGCGGCAGGTCGTGGTCGGTGCTGATGTCCGGCCTCGGTCTGGCGGTGGCCAGGGCGACGCGGGGACTGCGGGCGCGTATCACGGCGGAAGCTCCTCGATCACGGTCGGACGGCCGCGACAGACGCTAGCAAGCGGAGATGACAACGCCGCTACGGCCACCGTCCACAAGCCCGCGGACGCACGTCCGCGCGTGCGCTCCCGGCGCAGGGGGAGGAGCGCACGCGCGGAGACCCGGGCCGTACGCCGGCGGGCCGCTCGCGGTGAACGGGCCGCCGGCGTACGGGAGTTCAGGCCGTCGGCTTCCAGGCCGTGCGGTCTCAGACCGCGCGGTGGTACGGGTCGGGCCAGCGGGCCTCGGCGCCCAGTTCGCGGGCCGCCTCGTTCGTCCAGTACGGACGGCGCAGCAGCTCGCGGCCGAGCAGCACCGCGTCGGCGCGGCCCGAGGTGAGGATCTCCTCGGCCTGGCGGGCCTCGGTGATCTCGCCGACGGCGCCGACCGCGAGGCCCGTCTCGTTCCGCACCCGCTCGGCGAACGGCACCTGGAAGCCGGGGGCCGGGACGATCTTCGCGTCGGGGGCGTTGCCGCCGGTGGAGGTGTCGAGCAGGTCGACGCCGCGGGCCTGCAGCTCCTTGGCGATGCGGACCGTGTCCTCGGCGGTCCAGCCCTCGCGGCCGTCCTCCGGGTTCTCGCTCAGCCAGTCGGTCGCGGAGATGCGGAACAGCAGCGGCAGTTCCTCCGGCCACACGGCGCGCACCGCGTCGACGACCTCCAGCGCGAAGCGCGTACGGCCCTCGAAGGAGCCGCCGTACTCGTCGGTGCGGTGGTTGGTGAACGGCGAGAGGAACTCGTTGATGAGGTAGCCGTGCGCGCCGTGGATCTCGACGGTCTTGAAGCCGGCGGCGTACGAGCGCTGCGCGGCGTCCGCGAACTGCCGCACCAGGACCTGGATGTCGTCCTTCGTCAGCTCGTCCGGCGTCGTCGAGGCCCCGTCGAAGGGCAGCGGGCTCGGGCCGACCGGCTGCCAGCCGTGCTCGTCCCCGGCGGCGATCGGCGCGCCGCGGCGCACCCAGGTGCGCTCGGTCGACGCCTTGCGGCCGGCGTGCGCGAGCTGAATGCCCGGCACGGTGCCGTGCTCGGACAGGAAGCGGGTGATGCGGGAGAAGGCCTCCTGCTGGCGGTCGTTCCACAGCCCCAGGTCGTACGGGCTGATCCGGCCGTCGGGGCGTATGCCGGTCGCCTCGACGAGGGCCAGGCCCACACCGCCGACGGCACGCGCGCCGAGGTGTGCCAGGTGCCAGTCCGTCGGTGCGCCCTGTTCGGGGCCGTCCGGCGCGGCGGAGTACTGGCACATGGGGGCCATCCACACGCGATTCGGGACGGTCACCGACCGCAGCGTCAGGGGCTCGAACAGTGCGCTCACGGCGCGCTCCAATCCATGGTCCGGGTAGGGCGGAACGGGAAGTACGATAACCCTCGTAGTACGGCGCGTGTCAAACTACGATGGTTCTCGTAAGATGGAGCCCGCAGCGGAGGGGCAAGCCGCCGCACTGAGGGACAGTCAGGGCAAGTCAGGGAAAGCAGAGGGAGAGTGAGCCGCAGCCGTGCCGACGACGACCGCTGTACGTGAACTCCCGCACCCGGCGCGGGACGAGATCCGGCTGGAGGCGGTGCTGCACGCACTCGCCGACCCCATGCGGCTGCTCGCCGTGTGCAAGCTCTCCGCCTACGGCGAGGGGGAGGGCAAGGGCGCCACCTGCTCCCAGGTCGACATCCCCGTCTCCCCCTCCACCAGCACCCACCACTTCCGCGTGCTCCGCGAGGCCGGCGTCATCAACCAGTGCTACCGCGGCACGTCAAAACTCAACTGCCTCCGCCGCGCCGACCTCGACACCCGCTTCCCGGGCCTCCTCGACGCGGTCCTAGACGCAGCGGACCGCCAGGAGGGCTAACCGCGAGGTGTGGACCGGCGTCCCGCCGAGGTGTGGGCAGCTGGTCCGCCCAAGGGGCGGAACGGGTGGGCACACCGGACCGCCAGCCGCGAGGTCTGTCCCCACCCGCGCAACGCCCGCGCCCCCGTACGGCTCCGCGTCAGCCCCGCGCCTCCCGCGCCTCCCGGCCCACAGGCGAAAGCAACGTCACCACGCTGGAGTCATCACACGCCCCCAACCCCGCCCGCTCACCAAGCACATACAACTGCTCCGCCGCAGCAGCCAACGGCACCGGCACGTGCGCACCCTTCGCGACACCCGTGACGATGCCCATGTCCTTGACGAAGATGTCCAGCCGCGACCGGACCTCGACCTCCTCGTCGCGGTACGCCTGCGCCATCCGCGGACCGCGGTCCGAGAACATGAACGAACCCGCCGCACCCTGCCCCAGACTGTCGATGACGGTCTGCGGATCGAGCCCCAACTCCCGCGCCAGCGCCACCGCTTCCGCCGCCGCGGCAATGTGCACACCCGCCAGCAGCTGATTGACCGCCTTCAGCGACTGGCCGTCGCCGGGCGCGCCGCCGATGACGGTGAGCGTGGAGGCCAGCCGGTCCAGTACGGGGCGGGCCGCCGCCAGCGGACCCTCCTCGGCGCCCACGACGATCAGCAGATCGCCGCTGCCGGCGCGGGCCGGCCCGCCGCTGACCGGCGCGTCCACGAGGGACACCCCGTACGGGGCGAGTGCGGCGGCGGTGGCCCGGGCCGCGTCCGGGCCGACGGTGCTGGTGAGCACGACCACGGCCCCCTCGCTGAGCGCGGCAGCGGCGCCGCCCTCGCCGAACAGGGCGGCATCCACCTGCTCCTGGTCGCGCACCGCGAGTACGACGACGTCCGCGTCGCGCGCGGCCTCCGCGGGGGTGGCGGCGCTCACCGCCCCCGCACTGTCGGCGAGTTGCGCACGCCGAGCGGGGTCGACATCGAACACGCCAAGTGAAAACCCACCCACCCCCAACCACGAGGCCATAGGCAACCCCATGGCCCCCAACCCAACAACGGCGGTACGAGGCAGTGCACTTGAGTCAGACATAACTCTCCTTAACAAGGTGTAGGCAGCCATCCGCCAAGGTGTGGGCAGGCGGTCCGCCAAGGGGCGGAACGGGTGGGCACACCGGACCGCACCCGCGAGATCTGTCCCGCGCACGCAACGCACGCGCCGCCGTGAGGGGTTGAGCCCCGGCCCCGCCCTTACCCGTTTCTCCCGGGGCCCGGCCCCGGCCCCCACCGCGCTGCGCGCGAAAGAAGGCCGCCACGCGCTGCGCGCTGTGCGCAAAGGGAAGGGGACTGGGCCGCTCGCCGCGCGAAAAAAGGGGCTCCGCCCCACGCGCTGCGCGCGAAGGAAGGGGGCTCCGCCCCACACGCCGCGGGGAACTGGGGGTTCCGCCCCACGCGCTGCGCGCGAAAGCAGGGCGCTGCGCGCCACGCGCTGCGCGCGAAGGGAAGGGCGCTGGGCCGCTCGCCGCGGGAAAGAACGGGGCCCCGCACACAACGCCCGCGCCGCCCCGAGGACTTGGCCCTCAAGACCCGCGAAGCACCGCAAGCGCAGCGACCAGCGCCGAGTCGTCCCCCACATTCCCCGCGAAGACCACATACGGCACCCCCGGCACGCGCCCGTCTACCGGCTCCCACAGGGACACGATGCCGGGGAGGAGCGTCCCGCGGGCCCACACCCGCCGGATCTCCAGGCCCTCCGTCGCCGTGTCGCTGGACGTGATGCCGCCTTTGGCGACGACGAACGCGGGCGTGCGCGCCGCGGTGACCGCGCGGACCGTCTCGACCAGCGCCGAGGACACGCTGCGGGCGATGGAGAGCGAGTCGTCGGCGTCCTTGCCGGTGACGACGGTGCGGCTCGTACGGATGACGGCGTCGCGTGACGCCATCGCGTCGGCGCAGGCCCGCGCCACGTCCGCGATGTGCGCGTCGCGCCGCCGCGGGTCCAGCAGCGCGTGCACATCCAGCTCGTACTCGGCGATGCCGCCCCGTTCCCGCAACCGGTCCAACTGCCGTGTGGTCAGGCCGACATGAGACCCGACGACGACCAGCCCGTGCCGTTCGGACCGCGCCCCGAGGGTGGCGGCGGTGAGCGGCGGATGGGCGGGCTGTCCGGTGCGGGCCCGTACGAACGAGGGCCCGCACCGGTACAGCAGCCGCACCCCGCGCTGTTCCGTCCGCGCCAGGGCCAGCGCCAGCACCCGCAGGTCGTCGTCGCACACGGCGTCAACGACCGCCGTACGCCCGCCCGTCAGCCTGCCGAGCAGGTCCGCGACGTGGTCGGGCCCGCCGGTGCGCAGGTCGTCGAGGGTGATGCGCAGGACGTCCGTGGCGGAGACGCGTCCGCCGGTCTTCTCCTCGACCCACTCGGGGAGCCGGGAGGCGGAATAGCCGAAGGTCGCGTCCCGCGCGAACTCGCTCTCGCCGACGGGCAGCATGCCGTCCGCTGTGCGCATCCAGTGCACCGAGTCGACCGTGTACCGGCCCGCCTCGATATAGGCCGGCACCAGCACCACACCGTCGGTCTCCCCGGCGCCGACCGCCGTCAACTCCTCGGCAAGCACGTCCATTTCGAGCGGGAAGTGACCGCGGAGCGTGGAGTCGCTGCGGCTGGTGAGGACGTACTCGGTGCCTTCTGCGCGGGCGGCCTCGGCGAGCGCCCGTACGATCTGCCGGTTGCGTTCGGCGGCGTCGTCGGCCGCGAGGCTGCGGGTGTTGGTGAGGACGAAGAACGCGTTGCTGTCCTGGCGCAGCGCCCAGCGCAGGTCGTCCACGGCCCAGGAGGTGAGGACCGGGATGTCGGCGATGGTCTGGGTGCCGGTCGGGTCGTCGTCGAGGAGTACGAGGCGGGGCCCGCCGGCGACGGCGGCGGCGACCTCGGCGGCCGCCACCTCCCGTACGGGCGGCAGTCCGGCGAGCAACTCGCTCTCGGGAACGGGGGTTTGCGGCATGGCGACGCTGCTTCCTGTGTGCGGGTTTCTGTGCGGGTTCCTGTGCGCGGCAGGGAGGACGGCCCGTACGGAGTGGGCGCGTACGGGCGGGAACGGATCAGGGGCGGGCGGAAGAGGGGCGGGGCCGGTCAGGTCCCTTCGGTTCCGTCGTCCGCTCCGAGGACGTGGGTACGCAGATCGTCGGCGGTCTGGGCGATGTGCCCCTCCATGGCGCGGCCCGCGCGGTCGGGCTCTCCCGCGCGCAGGGCGTCCAGGAGGGCCTCGTGGTGGGCGAGGGCGTTGCGGCGGATCTCCGGTACGGCGGAGGTCTCCCGGCGGGCGTCGATCAGCAGCCGGCCGAACGGTTCGAAGAGCAGCGGCACGAAGGCGTTTCCCGAAGCGCGCATGATCACTTCGTGGAAGGCGATGTCGGCGTGGACGAAGGCGTCGGTGTCGGCGGCGTCCGCCGCGGCTCTCATCTCGTCGAGTGCGGTGGCGAGTTCGGCGAGGTCGGCCTCCCCACGACGGGACGCGGCGAGCCGGGCCGCGCCGACCTCGATGAGTTCGCGGGCCTCGATGAGCTTCTCGGAGACCGAACCGCCGGCGGGGGAGCCGCCGGTGGGGGAGGTGGCGGCCGGTGAGGTCGCGGCGGCCCGGATCATCGGCTCCAGCGCGGTCCACTGGTCGGGCGCGTTCACGTAGGTGCCGCGGCCGCGGTGGATACGGACGACGTTCTGCGAGCGCAGCACCTTCACCGCTTCGCGGACGGTGAGCCGGCTCGCCCCGTACTCCTCCGCCAGCACCCCCTCCGGCGGCAGCGCCGCACCCGGCGGGAAGTGACCGTCGATGACCGACGTCAGCAGACGCTCGGCGATCTCCTCGGACAGCGGCACGGTCCACCTCCCTGCGGGGGCATCAGACGTCTGATGTCTGCGCTGCGCCCCGAAGCTAGGCGCCCTGTCGGCCGCGGTCAAGACCCCCACGGGCCCGCGGACCCGCGCCTCCGGGTGGGGCAGCTGGTCCGCCCTTGGGGTGGAGGGGGCACCTCCCAGCGGTGGCTGGGGGAGGGTGGGCACACCGGAGTCCGGGCGCAGCCCGTTCCTCCCGCGTCCGGGGGCTGCGCCCCGTTGTTTCGCGCGGAGCGCGGTGGCGGGGTCCGGGGCGGGACCCCGGTTCCCCCTCTTCCCTGCCCGCAGGGCAGGGCTGGGGTCCGGGGCGGCAGCCCCGGAAGAAACGGGTAGGGGCGGGTCTGGGGCCAACCCCTCACCGCGGCGCGGACGTTGGGTGCGCGGGGGACAGACCTGGCGGGTGCCGGTCCGGTGTGCCCACCCGTCCCGCCCCCAAGGGCGGACCAGCTGCCCACACCTCGGCGGACGCCGGCCCACACCGGGGGCGGGGCTCATCCCGCGTTGCGGAGCCGCGGCCTGGCCGCCCCCTCACCCGGGGCGGGCCCCCTCGTGCGCGAGGCAGGTCAGCCGCGGTGCACCACGTGCCCGCCCGTCATCGTGAGGCGGACCGGCGCGTCGCCGAGTTCGTCGGGTGGGGCTGTGACGGGGTCGACGGCGAGGGCCGTGAGGTCCGCGCGGTAGCCCGGCGCGATGCGGCCCGCCTCCGCGGCCTCGCCCGCTGCGAGCGCCGCGTGCGAGGTGACGCCCTCCAGCGCCATCAGCCCGGTGAGCGCCTGACCGGGCGTCACCGGCTCGGTGGACACCGCACCCGGCAGCCGCCGCAGCCGCGCGGCGGCCAGCACGGAGCGCGGGTCGTGGTGCGCGATCGGCCAGTCCGAGCCGAGCGCCAGCACCGCGCCGCTGTCCCGCAGGTCACGGCAGCGCCACGCCCGCGCGGCCCGCTCGTCGCCGACGCGCTTCGACCATTCGTCCGTGTGGTCGGCGCGGGTGTACGCGGTGTGCGTGGGCTGCATGGACGCGGCGACGCCCAACTGGCCGAAGCGGGCTATCTGGTCGGACGGGAGGGTCTCGATGTGCTCGATGCGGTGCCGGCCGCGCTGGTCCGCGCCGAGCCCGGCCACGGTGTCCAGGACGTGCCGGACGGCCGCGTCACCGATGGCATGCGTGGCGGTACGGACGCCGGCGGCCGCCAAGTGCCGTACGGCGCGGGTGTATTCGGCCGGGTCCGGCCAGAACGCGTCCGTGCCCTGGCCGTGGCAGTCGGCGTGCTCCAGCCACGCGGTGCCGCCCTCCACCGTGCCGTCCATGAAGAACTTCACCCCGCCGACCCGCCAGTGCCGGCCGCCGAGCTCCTGCAGCTCGACGAGGTGGTCGAGTTCCTTCTCACCGTCGCCGGGCATGCACCAGGGCGCGAGTCGCAGCCGTACCGGCAGCTCCCCGTCCTCCTCCATGCCGGCCAGCAGCGCCGGCACGAACGTGTCGTCCATATCCATGACATGAGTGCCCGTCAGCCCATTCGCGGCCATGCCGGCCAGGACGGCCCGCAGTCGTTCCGCGCGTTCGGTGTCGGCGGGGCGGGGGAGAACGCCGTCGAACAGGTCCATGGCGGCGTGCTCGACGAGATGACCCGTGGGCCTGCCGTCCGGGTCGCAGACCACTTCGGCGTGCTGCTCGAAGCGGCGCGGCCCCTCGATGCCGGCGGCCTTCAGCGCGGCGCCGCTGACGAGCGCGGAGTGGCCGTCGTAGAGGCGGAGGAACGCCGGTGCGCCGCCCAGGACTTCCTCGATCAGGTCGCGGTGCACGGGCGCCCCGCCGAACACGTTGTGGTCGAGCCCCCAGCCCAGCACCCACTCCCCGGGCGCGGCCGCCCGTACGGCCCGGTCCAGCGCGGCGCGCAGGTCCGCCAGGTCGCGGCAGCCCGACAGGTCGGCGCCTGTGGCCATTTCGGCTCCCCACACCGGGTGGCTGTGGCTGTCGGTCAGCCCCGGGGTGAGGGTGGCCCCGCCGAGGTCCAGCACGTCGGTGTGCGGTCCGCGCCAGTCCCGTACGTCCGCCGCGTCGCCCACCGCGGCGATCCGCCCGTCGCGCACGGCGACGGCGCCCGCCGTGGGGCGGCCCGGATCGAGGGTACGGATGTGGGCGCCGGTCAGAATGATGTCGGCAGCGGACACGTGAACTCTCCTTCGTGGGGGCTTTGTTGCGGGGCCGAGCGCCGCGTCACGGACGGCTCCCGGCGGTGGTCGTTCTCAGGGGGACGGTCACTCCCGGGCCGGCGCGGCACGCTCCCCGGCAGCCCCGGCAGGCTCTCCGGCGGGGCTCCCGGCCGGCTCGTCAGCGTGGCTCCCAGCCGGACCCGCGCCCCGGTGACCGGCAGCGGCCTCCTCGTCCGCGCTCTCCGCGCCCTCCGGGTCGTCCGCATCCTCCGCGCCCACCGGCTCCTCCGCGAAGGCCGCGTAGACGCCGGGGCGGTGCCTGCGCAGCCGTCGCGCGTACGCCATGCCGACCAGGAACGCGGCCGGAACGGTCAGCACCAGCGCGGCGTTCGTGGCGAACGGCGCCCCCGTCATCAGCCCTATCTTGCTGACGACGAGCCACAGCGCACCGGCCATCAGCACGATGGCCGCCACGGGGGCGACACGGGTACGCCAGGCGCCCTCGTGGTGCTGGACCCGCCGGAAGTACCGCACGACGGCGACGGCGGTGACCGCCTGGAGCACCAACAGGCCGACCATTCCCGGGGTGTTCACCCACAGCAGCAGCTGCCGGTACGGATCGGCCCCCGCCAGCGCGAAGCCCGTCACGACGAGCACGGCGAGGACGCTCTGGAGGATCCCCGCGACGTACGGCGACTGGTGGCGCGGGTGCACCCGGCCCACGGCGCGCGGCAGCACGCCCTCGTGGGAGAGGGCCAGGCCGTAGCGGTTGATGGCGTTGTGGAAGGCCAACTGCGAGGCGATGATGCTGGTCACGATGAAGATGTGCATCAAGTCGGCGGCCCAGCCGCCGACATACTCGGTCGTCGCGTCGAAGAACAGTCCTGCCGGGTCCGCGGCGACCGCCCGCATGACGTCCGTCCCGTACGCCTGGATGACGATCCAGACGGCGAACGCGTAGAAGAGCCCGAGGAAGGCGACCGCGATGTAGGTGGCGCGCGGGATCGTGCGGCTCGGCCTGCGGGCCTCGCGCCGGTAGATGGCCGTGGACTCGAAGCCGGTGAACGCGGCGAACGCGAACGCCAGCACCGCTCCCGTGCCCGGCACCAGGACGTTCCCCGGGGTGAACGAGTCCAGGGCGAGCCCGTCGGCGCCGCCGTCCAGCAGCACGCCGCCGGCGAGCAGCACCAGGATCCCGGTCTCGGCGACGAGCAGGATGCCGAGGACTTTCGCGCCGAAGTCGATGCTGCGGAAGCCGAGATACCAGATGACGACGACCCCGCCGAGCGCGATGGCCTGCCACGGTATGTGCACGCCCCACAGCGCCCGCACGGCGTCCTGCGTGCCGGTCGCGAGCAGTCCGTACACACCGATCTGCATGCCGTTGTACGCGAGGAGCGCCAGCAGTGCGGCGCCCAGCCCCGCGGGCCGGCCGAGGCCGCGGGCGATGTACGCGTAGAAACCGCCGCCGTTGCGCACGTGCCGGGACATGGTCGTGAAGCCGACGGCGAAGAGGGCGAGGGTCGCGCCGGCGAGCAGATAGCCGACGGGCGCGCCGATGCCGCCCATGCCGATGGCCAGCGGGGCGACGCCCGCCATGACGGTCAGCGGCGCTGCGGCGGAGACGACGAAGAAGGCGATGTCGGCGACGCCGAGCGTGCCCCGTCGCAGCCCGGAGGCGCCGGCATCCCCGTCGGGGGCGGGACTTCCCGGAGGCGCGGCGGCCGGGCTGCCGCCGGCGCCTGGGTCGTACGTCGTGGGCTCTGCGGTCATGAGGCGGTGCCCTTCTGCGGCGGGAGGGGAGCACGGGCCCGGCGCAGCGAAGGGGTGGGACTGGCTGCCGGGACCGGAACGCGTAAACCTAAAGCCTTTCGGTTTCGGCAATGTATCCCCCGCCCGTACGATCACGGAAGACCTCGAACGGGTTGGCAACGGCTCCCGGGGTCGTTGGTCACGGTGGGTCATATCGGACAACCTCCGTGCCGGGGTGGGGTGTTGGGAAGGTTTTTTCGGGGTTCGGGTGTGACGTCGGGCGGGGTGGCTCGTTGGTGTGATCGACGGATGAACGGTCGAGGAGCGGGGTGGCGGGTGATGGCCGCAGCGGTGCGGGGCGGGATGAGGCGCCCGGTGCGTCCCTGGCGTTCGTTGGCGGATCCGTTCGTGGTCGCGCCGCCCGCCGGTTGCCGTATCCGTACCCGGCTGCGGCTGTCCGCCGTCGACGAGGTGGTGCTGCAGGCAGCGGGGGAGCATCTGGGGGCGCTGGCGGGGGCGGATGTGGCGGCCCGGGTGCGGATCGGTGACGTCCCGGCGGCGCAGAACCGGCGGGCGGAGCGGAAGAAGGCCCTCACCCGCCACTCCTCCTCGCGCTGGGCCGGGAGTATCACCCGCACCTCAGAGGACCAATACCGGCTGGCCCGGCGGGCGTTGCACGACCACATCGCCTCGCTGCGCCGCGCGGTCAAAGCCATCCAGGCCCGCCTCGCCGTCCCGGCCGGAACTGCCGTGCGGCAAGGGCGGCGGATGGTGCGCGGCTATGCCGACCGGGCCGAGCGCTACGCCAAGCAGCAGCGCCTGCAGATCCTTCAGGCCCGGCTGCGCAACGCGTTGCGGGAGTGGGCCGATGGTGCGGTGCGCATCACCCGCGGCGGGCGCCACCTACTGAATACCCGCCACCACCTCTACGAGACGGCCGCGGGACCCAGGCCGCTGACGGAGGAGACCTGGCAGGCCGAATACGCTGCCTGGCGGGAGCGGTGGCAGGCGCGCCGTTGGTTTCTGACCGCCGACGGCGAGGCCGGAGCCCCCTTCGGCAACTACACCCTCAACGTCGACCCGGTCGACGGCACCGTCGCGATGGTGCTGCCCGAACCGCTGCGCGCCCGGTTCGCGAATGCCCCGCGCGGCCGCTACGTCCTGGACGCCCGGGCTCAGTTCACCCACCAGGGTCGGGAGTGGGCGGACCGGATCGCCGCGGGCGGATCGGTGCGCTACGACATCCACTACGCCCCTGAGCGCGGCAGGTGGTACATCGATGCCTCGTGGGCGACGGTGAAGGGCCCGGCGCCGACGCTGCAGGCGCTGCGGCAACACCCCGTCCTCGCCGTCGACTTGAACGCCGGCCACCTCGCCGTCTGGCGCCTCGACATTTACGGCAACCCCGCCGGCAGCCCTCACACTCTCCCGCTGGAGCTGGACGGGCTGCCCTCCTCCACCCGTGATGCCCGCCTCCGCGAAGCCGTCACCCAACTGATCGGCCTCGCCCACCTCCACGGCTGCGCGGCGATCGTGATCGAGAACCTGGACTTCGCCGACGCCCGCGCCACCGGCCGGGAGAAACTCGGCCGCGGCAGACGCGGCAAGTCCTTCCGCCGCACGGTGGCGGGCATCCCGACCGCCCGGTTCCGCGACCGCCTCACCGGCATGGCACACCACGCCGGGCTCTCGGTGATCGCGGTCGACCCCGCGTACAGCAGCAGCTGGGGTGCGCAGCACTGGCTACGCCCCCTGCAGGAGCACACCACACAGACTTCCGACACGACCGCCATCACGGGGCATCATGCCGCCGCGGTCGTGATCGGCAGGCGGGGCCTGGGATGCACGGCCCGGCGCAGGAATGACGGAGCCCGCCAAACCCCCACCGCCCCCGCGACGATACGTGCGCGGGCAGCGGTGGGGGCCGCACGACCAGAGGATCGTGCCGGGCCAACCGCCCCCACACCGCCGAGTCACCGCCCCCCGCTCCGCGCGCGGCAGGCAGCTCCGGCCAGGACCCCGCGCAGCGCTGCCGCACCACCGGGTGCGGCAGCGCGTCAGACGCAGGCCGCCCGGCCCGGAAAGCACCCGTCCGCAGGCCCCAAGACCGTTCGGGGGCCCAGCATCCCCGGCCAGCAACCCCCGCTACCCGGAATGCCAGCATTGGCCAACCCCGGCCAATCACCATAGGAACGGTGGGAGTGAACGATGGGACGGCCGCGTAAGGCCCTGCTGGACCGCGAGCGGATCGGTGCCGTCGCGCTGGAACTGGTCGACGCCACCGGAGACTTCAGCGTCCCCGCCGTCGCCCGCCGGCTCGGCGTGCAGACCGGCTCCGTCTACCACCACGTCGAGGGCCGCGCCGGCATCATCGAGCTGCTCCGCGAGCGCATCAGCGAAGGCATCGACACCGCGACGCTCGACGCGGCTCCGTGGGACACGGCGCTGGAGGGCTGGGCCCGGTCCTACCGCGCCGCGTTCGCCGCGCACCACCGTGCGATCCCGCTGCTCACCACCTCACCGGTGCGCACGCCGAAGGTGCTGTCCCAGTACGAACGGGCCGTGGAGATACTGCTCGGCGCGGGTTTCCCGAGCGGCTCCGTGATGAGTGTGCTGACCGCGGTGGAGAACGTCGTGCTCGGCTCGGCGCTCGACATGGCGGCGCCGGAGCAGATGTGGGAACTTCCCGACGAGTCGGCCACCCCGAACCTCGCGTCCGCCCTCGCCGGGACGGGGCCGGCGCGGGCGGACGCGGCGTTCGAGATGGCGCTTTCGGGGTGTATGGAGCGGTGTCGGCGGTTGCGGGAGGGCTCCGCGCGGTAGTGCCGTTGTCGGCTTGGTTGCCCCGCGCGATTGCGTGGTGGCCGCGGCCCTCGTCGGGGTTCGCGCAGTTCCCCGCGCCCCTTGTCGGGGCTTCGCCCCTCTGCGCAGTTCCCCGCGCCCCATATGTCGCGCCGTTCCCCGCGCCCCTTGAAGACCGCGCCGTTCCCCGCGCCCCCCTATGGGGTGGTCGGTTCTGCCGGGGAGCTGCCCGCGCCGCCGGCGGGTGTGAAGGTGAGTTCGTCGTCGGCCACGTCCGCCACCATCTCCGAGTGCGCGGGGAGTTCGTTGCGCAGGAGCATTCGCGACAGCCGGTTGTCGACCTCGCGCTGGATGGTGCGGCGCAGCGGACGGGCCCCGTACTCGGGCTGGTAGCCGCGGTGGGCCAGCCAGTCCACGGCGGCGTCCGTGAAGGTGAGTTCCACGTCCTGCTCGGCGAGGCGCCGCCGGGTCTCGTCCAGCAGCATGTCGGTGATCCGCCGCAGCTGTTCGTCCGTCAGCCTGCGGAAGATGACGATCTCGTCGATGCGGTTGAGGAACTCCGGCTTGAAGTGCTCCCGCAGCGGCCGCAGTACGCGCTCCCGGCGCTCCTTCTCGTCGGCCTCGTCGTCCGCGCCGCCGCCGAAGCCCAGCGACGTGCCCCGGCCGGTGATGGCCTCCGAGCCGAGGTTGCTGGTCATCACGATCACCGTGTGCGTGAAGTCGACCGTGCGGCCCTGAGCGTCCGTCAGCCGCCCGTCGTCCAGCACCTGGAGCAGCATGTTGAAGACGTCCGGGTGGGCCTTCTCCACCTCGTCGAGCAGCAGCAGCGAATACGGGGTGCGGCGCACCGTCTCCGTGAGCTGCCCCGCCTCGTCGTGTCCGACGTAGCCGGGCGGGGCGCCCACCAGGCGGGAGACGGTGTGCCGTTCCTGGAACTCGCTCATGTCGAGGCGCACCATGCGGTCGTCGCTGCCGAACAGCGACTCGGCCAGGGCGCGGGCGAGTTCGGTCTTGCCGACGCCGGTCGGCCCCAGGAAGAGGAAGCTGCCGATCGGCCGTTCCCCGCTGGACAGTCCGGCGCGCGAGCGCAGCACCGCGTCCGCGACGGCGGTGACGGCCTCGTCCTGGCCGACGACCCGTTCGCGCAGATGCTCCTCCAGGCCGAGCAGCCGCTCCCGTTCCTCCTGCGTGAGGTTGCTGACGGGGATGCCGGTCTGCCGGGACACGACGTCGGCGATGTCCGCGACGGTCACCTCCGCGGTGCGTTCCGATACCGGCAGCGGGTTCTGGCCGCCCTGCTGTTCGGTGATCTGCCGCGCCAGGTCCGCCAGCCTGTCGCGGAGCCGCTGCGCCTGTTCGTAGTCCTCGTCGGCGACGGCCTGCGCCTTGTCCCGCTCCAGCTGTTCGGCCTCGCGCTCCATGGCGCGTACGCCGGAGTCCCGTGTGGTGTTCCGCAGCCGTACGCGGGCGCCGGCCTGGTCGATCAAGTCGATGGCCTTGTCCGGCAGATAGCGCCCGGTCAGATAGCGTTCCGACATCTCGGCAGCGGCGGTCAGCGCCTCGTCGGTGTAGCGCACCTGGTGGTGCGCCTCGTACCGGTCGCGCAGCCCGCGCAGGATCTCCTCCGCCTCCGCGACGGACGGCTCCGGCACCATGATCGGCTGGAATCGGCGGGCCAGGGCCGCGTCCTTCTCGATGTACCGGCGGTGCTCCTCCATCGTGGTCGCGCCGATCACGTGGAGTTCGCCGCGGGCCAGCGCGGGCTTGAGGATGTTGCCCGCGTCCATCGAGCCGCCCTCGCTGCCGCCGCCGGCGCCGACGACTGTGTGCAACTCGTCGATGAACACGATCAGTTGGTCGGAGTGCCGCCGGATCTCCTCGACGATCGCGTTCATCCGCTCCTCGAAGTCGCCCCGGTAGCGGGTGCCGGCGACGACGCCGGTCAGATCGAGCTGGACGACGTGCCGGCCCAGCAGATTGTCCGGTACGTCGCCGTCCGCGATGCGCTGCGCGAGGCCCTCCACCACCGCGGTCTTGCCGACGCCGGCCTCGCCGATCAGTACGGGGTTGTTCTTGCCGCGGCGGGCCAGCACCTCGACGGTCTGCTCGATCTCCTCCTCCCGGCCGATCACCGGGTCGATCCGGCCCTCGCGGGCCCGCTCCGTCAAGTCCGTCCCGTACTTGTCGAGTTGGGGCGTCCGCAGCTCGCTGCCCTGGGGCGCGCCCGGCTGCTCCTGGCCCGTGCCCTGATGGGATCCCGAGCCGTTGCCCCGCTGCGTCCACGAGGACCGTCCGGCCCCCGGGTCGAAGTGCGCGGCGTCCAGGATCTGCCCGGCGGCCGAGTCCGGGTTGCCGGTCAGGGCCGTCAGCAGATGCTCGGGCCCGATGTACGGGGCGCGGTTCGCCCGCGCGCACTCGTGCGCGTCCAGCAGGGCCCGCTTCACGGCGGGGCTGATGTTCAGTGCCGAGCTCGGCTTCCCCTCCGGCGGCATCCGCCGGTCGATCTCGGCGGCCATGGCGTCCGGATCGGCGCCCGCGCCGGCGACCATGCCGCGGGTCGGCTCGGTGATGAGCGCCGTCCGCAGCAGATGCTCGGTACCCAGGTCCGGGCTGCCGTGCTGCGCCGCGTAGCTGGCGGCGCTGGACACGAGACGCCGCGCCGGTTCGCTCATCAGCCGCAGGAAGTCGAAGTAGTGCGTGTCGGGGCGGGGCTTCCCGGGGGCCTTCGCCCCGAGGAAGCGGGCGAGGAACTCCTCCAGCGGGTCCTCGCCGGAGCCCCCCGGGCCCGGCTGTCCGGTGGTCATGCGCTGCCACCTCCCTGACCGCCGGCCGGGTTCGTCCCGGCCGGCGGCTCACCTCGGTTCCTTGGCGTACGGCAGCGCCCGGGTTTCCGGAGCGTGCGACATGAAACAGAGGGGCCGGGAGAGCCGCGCGGGGCTCAGGCGTCCCGAAGCGCCGCGCGCCGCACCAGGGCGGACGCGCGGCGCTCCCGGGCCGGTGCGGCGGAGGTCAGGACAGGACGCCGAAGGTGTGCACGATGTGCCGGGCGAAGAGCGGCGCCGACTCCAGGGTCCGGTCGTACGCGGTGGCGGACTCCTCGGCCTGTACGTGCCGCAGCGCCCAGCCGAGTGCGGTCAGCTGGGTGTCCACGGGCTCCCGTTCGCCGTCCGGGAACAGCGACGGGAGGTCCACGCCGAGGGCCTCCTGGCTCTCCTGGATCATCGGGTCCTCGAGCGAGGCGGTCATGTCGTTGATCTGCTCCACGGCGAACCGGCTGCCCGGCGCGGACAGCCGGGTGATCTCGGAGAACAGCCGGGTCTCGGCCTCCGGCGGCAGATAGGGGAGGAGTCCCTCCGCCAGCCAGGCCGTGGGCCGGGTGCGGTCGAAGCCCGCGGCCTCCAGTGCGGCCGCCCAGTCGTCCCGCAGGTCGACGGCGACGGGGTGGTGGTCGCAGGAGGGCTCCGCGCCCTCTTCCTTCAGGACGCGCAGCTTGAAGTCGAGCACGGCCGGCTGGTCCAGTTCGAAGCAGCGGGTGCCGGCCGGCCACGCCAGCCGGAAGCCGCGGGTGTCCAGACCCGAGGCGAGGATCACCACCTGGGCGACGCCCTCGGCCGCGGCACCGGAGAGGAAGTCGTCGAAGACCCGGGACCGGACACCCATGTATTCCGAGGTCATCGACCATATGCCGGTCGGATCGGACTCCTCGTCCCCGGCGCCGGAGCCGTCGAGGTCCCCGGGCAGTGCGGGGAAGGGGGCGTCCGCCTGGGCCTCGGTGACGAAGCGCGCCGCGTACGGATCGTTCATCAGGGCATCGGGCCGGCCCGACTCGATCGCTCTGCCCGCGGCGACCGCCAGAGCCGTCACTCCCACTCCGGTCACGATGTCCCACTGCTGGTCCGTCACGGGCACCTCCGTGCTGTTGGTGCGGTCAGGGAAAGGGGCGCGGCGCCGGAAAACCGGAACGCCGCGCTCCTGTGCCGCACGCTACAAGGTGGTATCCCAAGGCAACTAGTTTCCCGGTGAGTCAAGCCTCAGTGATGACGCGATCTTTACCGCCGATTTGCGGAACCGGCCATCCGCGAACGGGAGTTGCCGCGACCGGCGAACGCCCCCGCGAGCCTCCGACGTGGCACGGACCCGCGCCGGCCCGCGGGGATCTCGTACGGATGAGGCGGACGTTTCACCAGAGTTGGGGGAAGAGCGCCGGAAGTCGCCCTTGTCGGGTATCTGGGCCGGTGACACGCTACGCCCCCGCTCGGTGGGCATGGGGACCCACCGGTTCTCCACACCTCAGGGGGAGAGTCACATGCGCATGATCTACCACGACAGGGGCCCCTCACCACTCGATGTCCAGAAGCCCGAAGGGGACCTGACCCGCGACGGCACCGCCGGCAAGTGGGGTGCCTTCAGCATCGAGACGTTCGCGAGTGCGAGTTCACTGCGCTATACGCACGAGGACGCCACCGGCTGGCTCGCCTACCTGGTGCAGTTCGACGACCGGAACTTCTGGTTCGCCGACTCCGGCGTCGCCGTGTGGGCGTACGAGGAGACGTACGACAACTGGCAGGGACGCTACGGCATGGACGCCGTCATGGCGGCCTACCACTCGGGCCACGGCACCATGCTGAACGACGGCACCTTCGTCGCCCCCATGGGTGCCAGCTGGGACAACCGCACCGAAGCGCGGTCGACCACCATGCGGCTGGGCAACGAGAAGGTCAACTACGTCTTCTTCTCGACCTGTCTGTCCTGCCGGGTCCTCGCGGGGCACACCCCCACGCGCACCTGGGGCGGGTCGAACCTCGGCTTCCGGATGCTGTTCGGCTTCGAGACCGTCAGCATCGACGACCCGAACTACGGCAAGTTCTTCTGGGAGGAGTGGCGGAAGAACAAGACCTTCAGCACCGCCTGGCTGGACGCCAGTTGGCGCATCTACACCAAGCAGGCCCCGTCCGTCGCCGCCTGCGGCGCCACCCGCGACGAGGCCGTGAACCGGCTCAACACCGAGCGGCTGATGTCCGCCGACCACGTGCCGGACGACTGGTACGCGTGGCGCTGGTACAACGCCGCCGCCGACATGGACCGCGCACCGTCCATGCGCGTACCCGACCGCCCCTCCGTCGTGCAGCTCCTGCCCCGTACGCCCAGTGAGGAAATGGCGAAGCTGGGCGAGACGGCCGGGATCGGCGAGCGCGCGCTGTCCGAGGTACGCGTCGACGCGCTCGGCGTCGTCAGCGCCGAACACGACGACCGGCACATCGCCACAGGGCCGCAGGCGAACCGCCATCTGAAGCTCGCCGACGCCAACCACGGCAACACCGAGCCGATCAGCAACGACCGCGCGGTCGAGATCGCCCGCGACTTCGCCGGCCGGCAGCATGACGGCGACATGGTGCTGGAAAGCGTCCACGAGCTCATGCAGTGCTGTGGCGCCAAGGACGGCGAGGCCGAGCAGCCGCAGAGCCTGGAAACCCTGGTGACGTTCCGTCAGACCTTCGACGGTCTGCCGGTCATCACCCCGGGACGCGGCGAGATCCGGGTGTCCGTCGACAACGACGGCACCGTCGTCTCCGCCAACATCTCCACCCGCGAGGCCGTGCGCACCAGCAACGACATGCGGTCGAACGTTTCCGAGCCGGGTGGCGCGGGCGAGCCGCCGGCGACCCCGCCGATGACCCCGCCCGCCGAGGCGCTCACCGCCGCACAGCAGCGGGTGGTGGCCGAACTCGACATCCGCACCAACTCCGACGGCATCCGCGGCGAGGTCCGTGACGTGCCCGACAGCATGGAGGTCGGCTACGAGATCGAGGGCAACGAGGCCTACCTCGTGGCCCGCAAGCTCATCGACGTCGTCGACGCCGACGGCTACGTGGCCCGGCAGTGGGTCACCGCGCCGCTGGCACGGTAACCACCGGCACCGGTGAACACCGGAACCGGTACGCACCGGAACCGGTGAGCACCGGCGAGCACCCTCCGGGCCCGGCCCTGTCCGCACCGCGGCAGGACCGGGCCCGGAGGCCCGACAGGGGCGGCACGGCCCGCTACCCGCTCACATCCCGCACCCGCAGATCCGCCTGCGACTCCGGGCGCACCAACAGCCGCGCACAGCCGTCCCCGACGGCGACCACCGGAGGCCGGCCGACCTGGTTGTAGCCGGACGCCATCGACACCTGGTACGCGCCCGCGACCGGCACCGCCAGCAGATCACCCGGCCGTACGTCGCCCGGCAGCGGCACGTCCTCGGCCAGCACGTCGCCCGCCTCGCAGTGCCGGCCGACCACCGTCACCCGCTCCCGCCGCGCGGCCGTCTCCCGCCCCACCAGGCGCGGTTCGTACCGCACCCCGTACAGCGCGGGACGCGGATTGTCGCTCATGCCGCCGTCCACGGCGACGAACACCGAACCGCCGCTCCGCTTCACCGACAGCACCCGGTACAGCACCACTCCGGCGGGACCCGTGAGGGCCCGGCCCGGCTCGATCACCAGGCGCGGTACGGGCATCCCGTTCGCCGCGCAGCTCTCGACGAGTTCGGCCCGCACCTTCGCGGCCAGTGCCGTCACATCCAGCGCCGGATCGCCCACGCGGTACGCGATGCCGTGCCCGCCGCCGATGTCCAGCTGCGGCAGCGTGACACCGTGCGTCTCCCGTATCCGCGCCCGCAGCCCCACCAGCCGCCGCACGGCCCGCAGATACGGCTGCGCGGAGGTGATCTGGGACCCCAAGTGGCAGTGCAGCCCGGCCAGTTCGAGACGGGATTGGTCCAGGATGCGGGCGACGGCGTGCTGCGCCGAGCCGTCCGCCACCGACAGGCCGAACTTCTGCCCGTCGACGCCCGTACGCACCTTCTCGTGCCCGCCCGCCGCGATCCCCGGCACCACCCGCAGCAGCACCTTCTGCCGCTGCCCCGGCGGGGTGCCCGCGGCGATCCTGGCGATCTCCGAGGTGCTGTCGATGACGATCCGGCCCACCCCGTGCCTTATGGCGGCGCGCAGATCCTCCGGGCTCTTGGCGTTGCCGTGCAGCAGCACCCGGTCCATCGGGAACCCCGCGGCGGTCGCCGTCTCCAGTTCACCGGCCGAGCACACGTCGAGCCCCAGCCCCTCCTCCGCGACCCAGCGCGCGACGGCCCGGCACAGGAACGCCTTGGCCGCGTACAGCACTTCCGCCTCGGGAAAGGCGTGCCGGTAGGTGCGGCACCTGCCGCGCACCTCGTCCTCGTCGAGGAGATAGCAGGGCGTGCCGAAGCGCCCGGCGAGCTCGGTCAGCGCCACACCGCCGACGCGCAGTCCGCCGTGTGCGGTGGCATGTCCGGTGGACGCGGGCCACAGGGGCAGTTCCGCGTCCGTGGTCCCGACTCCGGCCGTACCGAGGGGAATTGTGGTCATGACGGCCGCCCCTCAGACCGTACGCAGGCCGAGACCGGCCGCGACGGCGTCCGCCGAGCGTTCCGCCGCGGCACGCAACGCGCCCACCCCGGACGGCGACGGCGCGGTGAACCGCGGATCGACCGTCAGGCACACGTCCCCCAGCGGCGCGACCAGTGCGCGCAGCGCCGGTTCCGAGATCCGCGTCCACCGCTGCCGCGGCCCGAGTGCTGCCGTGAGCCGCTGTACGGACGTGAAGCCGACGGCGGTGCGCTCGCCCAGCGGCGTACGGAACAGGCGGACGGCGTCGCCCGCCGCGCCCGCCCGTACCGGTACGAACAGCGGCCCGGCCGGGGCGCGTTCACCGGGCTCGGGGTCTTCCTGGAGCGGGTCTGCACTCATGGTGCGGGTCCTTCCTGACGCGGTGCGCAGTTGGCTCAGCCGACGTTATGCCTGAGCAGCGCGTGGGGGACCGTCCGCTGACGTGCCGTTGACGAGTACGGGTCCCGTCTTGACGCGGCCTGTGCGGGGGCGCTCCGCGTGTGCCGATCCGCGTGTGCCGCTTCGTGTGGTCCGGGAGAGGGCGGGTGCGGTTCCGCTGGGGTTTGCGCAGTTCCCCGCGCCCCTGTCGGGGCTCAGGGGGCCGGGGCCCGTACAAGCGCCTCGCGGTCCAGGGAGCGTTTGAGGATCTTGCCGCTCGGTCCCTTCGGGAGTGCGTCGGTGAACCGGACCACTCGGGGGATCTTGTACGCGGAGAGCCGTTCCCTGGCCCACGCGGTGACCGCCGCCGCGTCCAGTTCCGCGCCGGCCCTGACCGCCACGACGGCGGCGATCTCCTCCCCGTAGTGGCTGTCGGGGACCCCGACGACCGCGGCCTCCACGATGTCGGGGTGCTCGTACAGCACCTCCTCGACCTCCCGGGGGTACACGTTGTAACCGCCGCGGATGATCAGGTCCTTGAGCCGGTCCACGATGCGGAGGTCGCCCTCCGCGGAGAGTTCGCCGAGGTCACCCGTACGGAACCAGCCGTCCCCTGACAGCACCCCCTCCGTGGCACCGGGCCGCTGCCAGTACCCCTTCATCACCGTCGCGCCGCGCAGGAACACCTCGCCGACCGTGCCGGGCGGACACGGCGCCCCGTGCTCGTCGCGGACCCGCACCTCCAGCCGCGGTACGGCCCGCCCGGTCCAGCCGCTCACCGGGCCGCGGTCCGGATCGTTGAACGTACCGAAGCCGCAGGTCTCGGTGAGCCCGTACCCCTCCAGGAGGGAGCAGCCGAACCGCGCCTCGAAGGCGCGGGCCGTCTCTTCGGGAAGGGAGGCGCCGCCGGAGATGGCGATCCGCAGCTGTCCGAAGCCTTCGGTGTCGCTTCCGTCGCCGACCGCCGAACTGGGCGTGTGCAGCACGGCGTTCCACATGGTCGGCACGCCCGCCATGACGGTGAGCCGGTCGCGCCGCAGCATCTCCAGCAGCGCCGCCGGTTCGAAGCGGGGCAGCAGGGACAGCGAACCGCCGCCGGTGAAGGCCGCCATCATCACGACCGCCTGGCCGAACACGTGGAACAGCGGCAGCGCCGTACCCATCCGGTCGGAACTCGTCACCCTGCTGACGGAGGCGCCGATTTCGCCGCCGGCCAGCAGATTGCCGACGGTCAGCTGGGCACCCTTGGGGCGGCCCGTGGTGCCCGACGTGTAGAGGATCGCCGCCGTGTCGCCGGGATCCCGCTCGACGACCGCGGGCAGTGCGGCGTCCGCGGCGCCCTGTCCGTACGTGCTCCCGGCGTCCGCGCCCGGGTGCAGCGTCCACGCGGGGATGCCGTACCGGGTCGCCGACTCCTCGGTGGCGCCGGACAGTTCGTGCCACACGACGGCGAGCTTGCAGCCCGCGTCGCCGAGGAAATGGTCGAGCTCCGCTTCCGTCGACATGGTGTTGACCGGCACCGTGACGCAGCCGGCCGCCTGGATGCCCAGATAGGCCACCACGAACTCCGGTGTGGACGGGGCCACCAGCAGAACGCGGTCGCCCGTGGACAGGCCGGCGGAACGCAGCGCGCCCGCGTACTGCCGGGCGGAGGTGAGCAGTTGACGGTATGTCCACGGGCCGCCGGGGCCGCGCAGTGCGGGGGTATCGGGCGAGGTGTCGGCGTGGTGCCGGACCGGGTCGAGAACACTGACCATGCTGGAGCCTCTCTGCTCGGTACCTGCAACCGGCAAGGAAACACGCCCGTGGCCCGAGCGCAATATTGACGTCACTGTCACCTGTGCCGAAGGTGGTTCCGCTTGTGACCGCCGGTGCGTGGGAGGAGAGATTCAATGCGCCAGGTGGAAACCGTCCGAGGGCCCGTCGGCGCCGAGGAACTCGGCCGTACGTACATGCACGAGCACATCTTCGTGCTGAGCGCCGACATGCAGGCCAACTACCCCGAGGAGTGGGGGAGCGAGGAACAGCGCGTCGCCGACGCGGTGGGCAGACTCAAGGAACTCGCCGCGCAGGGGATCACCACCGTCGTCGACCCCACCGTCGTCGGACTCGGCCGGTGCGTTCCGCGCGTCCAGCGCGTCGCCGAGCAGGTGCCGGAGCTCAACATCGTGGCGGCGACCGGCCTGTACACCTACAACGACCTGCCGTTCTGGTTCAAGCACCGCGGCCCCGCGCTCGACGAGGTGCTCGGCGCCGAACAGCCCGAGCCCATGGTCGACTTGTTCGTCCGCGACATCGAGGAGGGCATCGGGGACACCGGCGTACGGGCCGGGCTGCTCAAGTGCGCCATCGACAGCGAGGGGCTGCGGCCCGGCGTGGAACGTGTCATGCGCGCCGTGGCGGCGGCCCACCGCCGTACCGGTACGCCCATCACCGTGCACACCCACCCGGGCACCCGCGCCGGGCTCGAAGTGCGGCGCGTCCTGTGCGAGGAGGAGGGCGTACCGCCGGGCCGGATCGTGCTCGGGCACAGCGGCGACACCACGGACGTGGACCATCTGTCGGAGCTCGCCGAGGCCGGATTCGTGCTCGGCATGGACCGGTTCGGCATCAACGTCGACACCACCTTCGAAGCGCGCGCCGACACGCTGGTGGAGATGTGCCGCCGCGGCCACGCCGGTCAGATGGTGCTCTCCCAGGACGCGTCCTGCTACAACGACTGGCTGGAACCGGGCCTCGCCGAGGCCGCGCTGCCGCAGTGGAACTACCTGCACATCCACAACGACGTGCTGCCCTACGTACGCCAACAGGGCGTCACGGAGGAGCAGATCGACGAGATGCTCGTCCACGTGCCCCGCCGCTACTTCTCCGGCGATGCCCCTGCCGCCTGAACGCCACGTCCTGCCGGACGGCCGGGCCGCGGGGGTGCGTTCCGCCCGCGGCCCGGCCGTCGGGGTTCACTTGCGGCGCAGGAACACGTCGGACTCCGCGTTCGTGTCGTCGGGGACCAGCGTCGCGTCAGGGGTGCTGAAGACGGCCGAGCGGCCACGCGTGTCCAAGGAGCCGGTCCCGGCCTGCGCTTCGGCGGGGCCGACGGGTGTCCGCTTGCCGTTGCGCAGATCCAGCAGCCGCAGCCCGTCCGCCTCGCGCAGCAGCACCTTCCTGCCGTCGCCGCTGACCGCACGGGCCGCCGCACCGGCCTCGCCGACCCGCCGGGTCTCGCCCGTACGCAGGTCCCGTACGTACGCGTTCCAGCCGGACGGTGCGTCCGCCACCAGGTTGCCGGCCGCCGAATTGAACACCGCGTAGCGGCCGTTGGCGGTCAGCTGCACGGGCGAGGACGAGGCGTCGGCGGGGGAGCCGTCGGGTGCGACGTCGACCCGTTCCACCGTGCCGGTCGTGGTGTCACGCGTGAACACCGGGGACGGGCCGCCGTCCCGCTTCACCACGCCGTACAGCACCGTTCCGCCGTCCGCGGTGAGCGAGCCGCCGGTGGGCCTGTCGTACGAGCCTTGCGCGTCCGGCGGGTTGACCAGGACGTCGGTGCCGGTGACGAGATTCCGTACGTACAGCGCGACCGGCGAGTTGGGGTGCCGGTTCGTGGCCGTGTAGGCGGCGTGCCCACCGTCGGCGCTGAGCGAGACGAGCCTGCTGATCTCCGAACCGCCGGGCGGATCGGCGGGGTTGAGCCGCTGCGTCGTACCGGTGACGCGGTCGAGCACGTACGGATTCGGGTAGCGGGCGCCCGCGCTGTATCCGAGCCGGCGGCCGTCGGCGCTCAGCGCCACCGTGTCGCCGTAGTAGCCGGCTGCGAGGGGGACCGTGCCGAGCTCGCCGGTCCGCAGGTCCTTGAGCAGCAGCGTGTGGAAGAAGTCGGCGCCCATGTTCGGCGCCTTCGACGAGAACGCCGCGTACCGTCCGTCAGCGCTGAGCGCGGCGTCCGACGACGGGCCGTCCGCCTGCGCCCCGTCCGCCGTCACACTCAGCCGTTCGACGGAGGCCCTCTTCCCCTGGCCCGGTTTGCCCTCGTCCGGCGCCGCTTGGGCGGGCGCCGCCAACAGGGCTCCGGCGCACAGTGCCGCGCACACGGGCACCACGGCCGCCCCGGTGAGCCGTCTGAGACGCACAGTCATATGTCCCCCCACAGTATTCATTTGTGCTGTTCCCCCACTCCAGGGGTGAGCCGTATCCAACGGCACCCACCGGGCGGCACGCAATCAGGCGATCTGCGTATCCGTGAGCAACCATGAGGGGGAGGAACAACACGAAGAGAGGCAGTCATGGAGATCACGGGCATCATCAGCGCGATCATCATCGGTATCGTCATCGGCCTCCTCGGCAAGCTCGTGCTGCCGGGGCGGCAGCGCATCGGCGTGATCCTGACCGTCGTCGTGGGCATCGTCGCCGCTCTGGTCGGGACCGCGATCGCCGTAGGGCTCGGTGTCGCGGACACCAGGGGCATCGACTGGATCGAGCTGTTGATCCAGGTCGTCCTCGCCGCGGTGGGCGTCGGAGCCGTCGACCGGGCCAAGAGCGGGCGCCGCTGACGCGGTTCGCGCGTCCCGGGTGCGGCTGTGTTCCGTCAGGGGCGGGTGGTGCGGCTTGCGCTGTGGTGTGCGCAGTTCCCCGCGCCCCTTATCCGCGCGGTTCCCCGCGCCCCTGAGACCGCGCCCCTGATGCCGAGCCCCTGAGGCCGCGCCCCTGATGCCGCGCCGGGACTTCCGTCCCGGCGCGGTTTCGTGTGTCAGGGCTTGTCCGCCGCGGAGCGGGGCGCGTACGGCGGCGCCACGCCCCAGCCCCAGCGCGGGACCGGTGCCCGGGCGGGCGGTTCCGCGCCCGGCCGGGAATTGGCCAGCGCCAGCCGCGTCCCCCACTCGATATACGCGGCGAAGGCCGACCGGAACTCCGGATCGTCCGGCAGCTCCGCCTCGTCCGCCGCGTCCATCAGCAGCGCGGCCCAGCGGCGGCGCTGCGGCTCCGTGATCGCCCGGCCCAGATGGCGGGTGACCATGTGCGGATAGCCGCCGTGCTCCTCCGTGTAGCGGGCAGGACCGCCGAACACCTCGCCCAGCCACACCGCGACGTGCTCCGGATGGTCGGGGGACATCTCCGCGAACAGCGGGGCGAGCAGCTCGTCCTTCCGTACGTGCAGATAGAACGCCTCCGTCAGGCGCGCCAACGCCCTTTCCCCGCCCGCCCATTCGTACAGCGTGGGCACCGAACCGCCCGTACCGCGGACGGCGGTCGGCGCGTAGTGCCGCATCTCCTCGATGTACTCGACGTACGGCCGGATCTCCGTGAAGAAGGCCCGGAACGGCTCGCTGGTGCGGAAGCCCTCCAGGTGGTCGCGGGTCGAGGTCCAGGTGATCCGCAGGGTGTGGCAGACGGGTTCCTCCTCGCAGCGCGCCAGTTCGTAGTCGACGCACTGCGGTGCCCGCTCCAGCGCGGCGGCGGCGCGGGCGTACGCCGCCTCGAACTCGGCGGTCCGGTCCCCGGGGATGCGGTAACGGATGTACTCGACAGTCATGCCGGTCTCCCTCCCCTGGCGCCCGGTACCCGGGCGCTCCGCCCCAGTCTGTCCCCGAACGTCCGGTCATGTCACGGGAGTTGAGGCGCCGACGACCGCGGGCGCGTACTCCCGTGCGCCCTTCACACGCCCAGCCGCGTCAGGTTACGGTCCTGCGCAGCCCCGACCAGGGAGGACGCACACGTGACCGAGCCGGAGCAGTCCGGGTCCGCCGCGACCACCACCTCCCCGTCTCCGGGCGGCGGCCCCTCCGGTGAACCGGCGGCGCTGCGGCGCGGCGCCATCGGCACCGGCGACCTCGTGTTCTTCGTCGTCGCCGCCGCGGCTCCGCTCACCGTGATGTCGGGCGTCGCCCCGCTGGCCATCGGCATGGCAGGGGAGGCCGCGCCGCTGGGCTATCTGGTGTCGGGCCTGCTGCTGCTCGTGTTCGCCGCCGGGTTTACCGCGATGAGCAGATACGTGCGCAACGCCGGCGCGTTCTACGCGTACGTCGGCCGCGGTCTGGGCCGTCCCGCCGGTACGGGCGCGGCCTACGTGGCGCTGTTCTCGTACAACGCCATCGAGGTGGGACTGCTCGTCGCCTTCGGCTGGTTCACCGAGTCCGGCCTCCAGGAGGTCGCCGGGGTGAGCGCCCCCTGGTGGATCTGGGCGCTGGCGGGCGTCGCGGCCATCGGTGTCCTCGGCTACCTCCAGGTGACCCTCAGTGCGAAGGTGCTCGGTGTGGCACTGGCGCTGGAAGTGCTCGTACTGCTGGTGTTCGAGGCGGGCGTGTTCGCGCACGGCGGCGGCCCGCACGGCCCCGACCTCGGCGTGCTCTCGCCCTCCCACCTGCTGAACCCGGGCGTGGGCGGCATGTTCGTCCTCGCCATCGGCGCGTTCATCGGTTTCGAGGCCACCGCGATCTACGCCGAGGAGGCCCGCCGCCCGGAACGCACCGTGCCGCGCGCCACGTGCATCGCGGTCGGATTCCTCGCGCTCTTCTACACGTTCACCGTCTGGACGGTCATCACGGCGTACGGCGCGGACCGCGCGCAGTCCGTCGCGAACGCCGGGGGCGGCGACGCCATGGTGTTCACCGCCACCGAGCGGTTCACCGGCGCCTGGGCCTCCGACGCGATGCATGTCCTGCTCATCACCAGCGCCTTCGCCGCCACCCTCGCCTTCCACAACGGCGCGGCACGCTACTTCTACGCCCTCGGGCGCGAGGGGCTGCTGCCGCGCCGCCTCGGCACGGTCACGGCCCGTACGGACTCGCCCGCGGCGGCGGTCGTCCTCCAGTCGGCCCTCGCGCTCGTGGTGGTCCTGGTGACACTGGCCGCCGGCACCGACCCGTACGCGGTGACCTTCCTGTGGACCAACGGCTCCGGCATCCTCGGCGTGATGCTGCTGCAGGCGCTCACCGCGCTCGCCGTGTACGGCTTCTTCCGCCGCGACCGGCGCGGCATGCCCCACTGGCGGGTGACGGCGGCGCCGCTCGTGGCCTGCGCCGGACTGGCGGTGCTCATCGTGCTCGTGTGCGCCAACCTCGACCTGCTGACCGCCGCCTCGCCGGGCGTCAACGCGGCGCTGGTGGCGCCCCTTCCCGTGCTGTTCGCCGTCGGCGTCCTGCGCGCGCTGCGCATCCGCCGCCGCGACCCGGCCGCCTACGCACGGCTGACGACCACCGACGCGGAACGCGCCGTATGACCCCGACGCCGCTGTCCCGGGGCGAACTCGCCGCGGCAGCACGGGTCGTGGGCCCGCGGCACATCCGGCACATCCGTGTCCTGGGTACCTGGCTGCGCGTGCCGCCTACGTACGGCGGCTGACCCCCGCCCCGGCACGGGGACCGTTCGAACCGGCAGGCACGCGCGGGGCGTTCAGCCCCGGGACGGGCACTGCGACACTGGGCCCTCCACCGCTCTCCGTCGTCCCCCTACCAGGACGGACAGGACACCCATGACCGTTTCGAAGAAGGCTCAGGACAGTGTGCCCGCGAACGAGAAGGGCACGAAGGAAGAGCACGGCACAGAGACCGCGGCGGCCGTACGGGCACCCGCGGGGGCCGCAGCGGACGCCGCCGCGAGCCTGCTGGAACGCCTCGCCGACCGGCTCGGCGGCAGGGCCTCGGTGACCTCCGTGTACGGCGAACCCGTGCACTGCGACGGCGTCACCCTCATCCCCGTGGCCCGTACGGGCTTCGGCTTCGGCGCCGGAACCGGCCGCGAGGAGTCCGCGGCCAAGACCGGCGAAGGCGGCGGGGGAGGGGGCGGCGCGGGCGCCAAGCCGCTCGGATTCATCGAAGTGAAGGACGGCAGCGCCGAGTTCAAGCCCATCCACGGCCCTTGGACCGACCTCATCGTGCCGCTGACCGGGCTGCTGCTGGGCACGGTCGTGCCGCGGCTGCTCCGCGCCCGTGGCCGGTCGGCACCGGCACAGCACGCCCACATGGGCAAGCCGGCGAAGCTCCCGAAGGCGCCGAAACCGCCGAAGGCCCACAAGCACGCGCAGCACAAACTGCCGCACGGAGTCCGGCCGTGACGGCACCGCGCATCGCCGTCTACGGCGCGTACGGCCACACGGGCCGGCTCGTCACGGCCGAACTCCTCGCCCGCGGCCGGGATGTCGTCCTCGCCGGCCGCGACGGCGCGGCCCTGGGCTCGCTCGCGGCGGAACTCGACGCGCCCGACCGGATCCGTACGCACACCGTGTCCGTCGACGACACGGCGGGGCTCCGCGAACTCACCGCGCACGCCGCCGTGTTGATCCACTGCGCGGGCCCGTTCTCCGTCACGGGCGCGCCGGTCGCCGCCGCGGCGGCCGAGTCCGGCTGCCACTACATCGACCACGCCATCGAGGCCCACCACGTCAAGCACGTCTTCGACACCCAGCAGGCGACCGCGCAGCGCACCGGGGCTGTGATGGTCCCCGGGCTGAGCTTCTACGGCGGCCTCGGCGACCTCCTCGCCTCCGCCGTCACCGACGGACTCGGCGCGCTGGAACGGATCGTCGTCGCGTACGCGGTCAGCGGCTGGCGGCTCACTCCCGGCGCCAAGAAGACCGCGGCCCAGCTGTTCGCCGAGACGGAACGGATCACCTTCACTGACGGCGCGCAGCGGGTGGAGTACCTCGAACCCACCAATGTGGTGTTCGCCTTCCCGCCGCCGCTCGGCCCGCGCACCATGATCAAGCCGTTGCCGTCCTGCGAGGCCGTCACCATTCCCCGGCACGTGCCGGCCCGGAACGTGGAACTGCTGCTGACGGCCGGTACGTTCGAGGAGGAGGGCGTCTTCGAGGCGGAGGACGCCGGACCCGCGGAGCGGGCCCGTACGGACTTCACCATCGCCGTGCAGGCCATCGCCGGCCGGTCCGGCTCCCAAGGCGGGGGCGGCGCGGGCCAGTTGACGGGCAACGATCTGTGGCGGGCCGGGGCGCTGGCCTCGGTCGAGGGCGCGGTGCGGCTCACGGACGGGCGGGGCCCGTCGAAGAGCGGCGTGCTCGCACCCGCCGAGGCGTTCGCCGCCGGCCCGTTCCTGCACACCCTGCAGGAGCTCGGCGCCTTCACCGTCACCCTTCCGCAGCCCGCACACGGCCAGGAGAGGTGACCGCCATGACCGCACCCGTCCTCGTCACCGGTGCCGCGGGCGGCCAACAGGGCTCCACCGGGCGGCACGTGGTGGAGCTGCTGCGCCAACGGGGCGAGCCAGTAAGGGCGTTCGTGCACACCGACGACGCCCGGGCCGAAGAGCTGCGCGCACTCGGCGCCGAGGTCGTGACCGGCGACCTGCGGGAGATCACCGACGTCCGCGCGGCCGTACGGGGCGTCCGCCGGGCCTACTTCACGTATCCCGTCACCGACGGACTGCTGGAAGCCACCGGAGCCTTCGCCGCCGCGGCCCGCGAAGAGGGGCTGGAACGCGTCGTCGAGGTGTCGCAGCTCGCCGCCGACCCGGAGGCCGGCACGCCCCGGATGCGTCTGCACTGGGTGTCCGAGCAGGTCTTCGACTGGGCCGGCGTCGGCGCGGTGCACCTGCGTGCCGGGGTGTTCTTCGAGAACCTGGACTTCCTGGTACGGGCCGGCGCGGGCCGCGAACTCACCGTCCCGCTCGGCCCGCAGGACACCGTACTGCCGCTGGTCGCCGGCTCCGACGTGGCACGCGTCGCCGCGGGACTGCTCGCGGAACCGGCCCCCGCCGCACCGCCGGTGGTGCTGCTCTGCGGCGAGATCCGCACCGTCGGAGAGGTCGCCGAGACGTACGGCCGGGCCACGGGACAGGGCCTGAAGTACACCGACGCGCCCCCGGAGGAGTGGCGCCGGCGCGCCATGGACCTCTACCAGGACGCCCACGCCGTCGCCCACCTCGACAAGCTGTGGGAGCTCTTCCGTACCATCGGCAGCCACCACGAGCTGTACGAGGTCACCGGCACGATCCTCCGCTACGGCGGCCAACCGCCCCGCACCCTGGAGGACTTCACCCGCGAACGGGCCACGGAGACCTGAGCGGGGCGGCCGTACGGGCGGGCCGTATGGACAGGCGCGGAAAGCCGAAGGGGCCGCCGGGCGAGTGCCCGGCGGCCCCTTCGCGGCGGCCTCTTCGCGGCGGACGACGCGTCCGCCGATGGTCCGTCAGATGCCCTGCCAGGCGGGCTTGGCGGCGTAGGTGGCCCGGAAGTAGTCGGCGAGCTTCAGCTTGGACGCCGCCGCCTCGTCCACAACTACCGTGGCGTGCCGGTGCAGTTGCAGCGCCGAGGCCGGGACGAGCGCGGCGAGCGGGCCCTCGACGGCCTGCGCCACGGCCTCCGCCTTCGCCTCGCCGGTGGCCAGCAGCACCAGGTGCCGGGCCTCCAGGATCGTGCCGATGCCCTGCGTGATCACGTGGTGCGGCACGTCGTCGAGGCTGTCGAAGAAGCGCGCGTTGTCCACCCGCGTCTGCTCGGTCAGCGTCTTGATCCGGGTACGGGAGGAGAGCGAGGAGCACGGCTCGTTGAAGCCGATGTGCCCGTCGGTGCCGATGCCGAGCAACTGCACGTCCACGCCGCCCGCTTCGGCCAGCGCCGAGTCGTACGCGTCGCAGGCCGCCTGCACATCCTCGGCCGAGCCGTCCGGACCCATGAACCGCTCCTCGGTGAGCCCGAGCGGCTCCACGACCTCGCGCAGCACCACCGAGCGGTACGACTCGGGGTGCCCGGCGGGCAGGCCGACGTACTCGTCGAGCTGGCACACGCGCGCACGCGACGCGTCGACCGTGCCGCTGCGGACCTTGCCGGCCAGCGCTTCGTAGACCGGCAGCGGGGTCGAGCCCGTGGCCACGCCGAGCAGTGCCTCGGGCTTGCGCCGCAGCAGCCCGGCAAGGGACTCGGCGATGAGTTCGCCGCCAGCGACGGCGTTGGGAACGATGACAACTTCCACGCGGTCCTGCCGATCTCGAGTCCTCAACAGTGGTTTAGACCAATCTACCAGAAGCCCCGAGTCCCGCCAGGCCCACGGACCTGTTAGAGGGACCCGGACAACGGTGCGAAGAAGGGGGCGCGGGGAACTGCGCAAGATAAGGGGCGCGGGGAACTGCGCGAAACGGGGCGCGGCCGTCAGGCGCAAACGCATCCGCTCAGGATCTCCACCGCCTCCCGCAGCCCCCGCGGCCGATCGCGCGCGGCCGCCCGGCCCACCCGGGCCCACCCTGAAGCACCACGGGCCGCGTGCGGGCCCCGCGGATACCCCACGCGATCGCACCCAGATGCCGCGCCAGCGGCCCACTCGCCGTGGCACCGCCTTGGGGATGACCGAGGAACAGGTGCGGTACGAGGCCGAGTTGCTGGCTCGCGTCGGGCCGCCGCCGACCTGAGTGGCGGTCACATATGCGCGGGGCGGGGCACGTTCGCGGCGTTCCGGGTCGGTGGCGGTGCGTCCGGCCGCTACTGGCCGAGCAGGTTCTCCGCTGTGGCGCGGTCGGTCACCAGGACGTGGACCAGGCCGCCGCGCAGCGCCCCGCGGATGGCGGCTTCCTTGCGTCGGCCGCCCGCCACACCGACGGTCCGGTGTACGGATTTCAGCTGGTCGGCACTGATGCCGACCGCCCTGTCGTCGAGCTCGGTGCGCAACGGCGTGCCGGCCGCGTCGTAGAAGCGCAGGCACACATCGCCCACGGCTCCCTGCTGCTCCAGAAAGCCCAACTCCTCGCGGGAGAAGGCGTTTCCGCTGCGGGCGAGAGTGCTGGAGGGTTCCACCTCGCCGATGCCGACGAGGGCGAGGGTGAGTTCGTCGAGTACGGCGAGGGACTCGGCGACGAACGGGTCCTCGCGCAGTGCCCGGGCGCTCTCGGGGGAGCCGGCCAGTCCCGGTGCGGGAAGGTAGACGGCCTCGCCGCCGACCAGGTCGGCGAGGGTGCCGGTGAGCCGGGAGGCGTGCCCGGCGGTCGACGGGTCACCGAGGCCGCCGACCGCCTGGACCACGCGGACGCCGCTGAGGCCCGGCACCGGCTGCATCGCCTCGACGGTGGCCAGCAGGGAGGCACTCCAGGAGGAGATGCCCACCGCGTCGCCGGAGCGCAGCGTGGTCTGCAGGTAGTAGGCAGCGGCCGCGCCCAGATCGGCCATCAGGGTCTTCTCGTCCTCCGGGTCGGTGTCGATGACCAGGGCGAGGCGCAGGCCGTAGGACTCCTGCAGGCGGTGTTCGAGTTCGGGGTTGGTGCCCGGCGCCGCGGCCACCGTGATGCGCACGATGCCCTCCTGCTGCGCCTTCTTCAGCAGCCGCGAGACCTTCGCCTGCGACAGGTCCAGGCGCGCGGCGATCTCGGGCTGGCGCACCTGCTCCGAGTAGTACATGCGCGCTACGCGGGTCATGATCCGCAGCTCTTCGCGCGAGGTCATCCATCTCCCCTTCGGCACCGCCCGGCCTCGTGGGCTCGGGTGTCGTCCGGGCAACGGTACGGCAGCAGCGGTGTGGACACGGCGGCGGGAGCGCGCGATGTCTGCGCCGAGGAAGGGGGGTTGACGGCCGCCGGGGCTGCGGTTTTACTGCTGCTGAATAGAAATTCCGAGCTGAATAGGTATTCACATGCCACTTGTCGAACCGGGCGGACTTGTTGCCGAGCCGGGCGCCGCTTCCCGGCTGCGTGAGCGCCGCGCCGCGCTGCGCGCCGCCCCGGCCGCGGAACGGGCCCATGCCCTGCACGCGGAGGCCGACGCCGTCCGGCGCCGCGACCTGAAGATGATCAGCGGGGCGGGGCAGGGCCACATCGGCGGCGACCTCTCGGCGGCCGACATCCTCACCGTGCTCTACCTGGCCGTCCTCGACGTGGACCCCGAGCAGCCCGAGTGGGCCGAACGCGACCGCTACATCCAGAGCAAGGGGCACGCCTCCGGGATCCTCTACTCCACGCTGGCGCACGCCGGGTTCTTCGCCGACGCCGAGCTGGACACCTACATGGAGCCGCTGTCCGCGCTCAACGGACACCCCAACCGGCGCAAGGTGCCGGGCGTGGAGACGAACACCGGGCCGCTCGGACACGGCGTGCCGGTCGCCGTGGGCACCGCGCTCGCCGCCAAGCTGGACGGCTCCGCGCGCCGCACCTTCGTCCTCACCGGCGACGGCGAACTCCAGGAGGGCAGCAACTGGGAGGCCGCGCTGACCGCCGCCCAGTACGGGCTCGACCGGCTCACCGTCATCGTCGACCGCAACCGCTTCCAGCAGGGCGCGGGCACCGAGGAGACCGCCGGTCTTGAGCCGCTGGCCGACAAGTGGGCCGCATTCGGCTTCGCCGTCCGCCACGTCGACGGCCACGACCACGAGGCCCTCTACCAGGCGCTCTCCGCAGGCCCCGCCGAGCCGGGCCGCCCCACCTGCCTCATCGCCGACACCCTCAAGGGCAAGGGCGTGTCCTTCATCGAGGACCGCGTCGAGTGGCACCACAAGGTCCCCACCGCCGAACAGACCACCGCAGCACTTCAGGAGCTTGCCTGATGACCACCGCGAACGCCGCCGCCGAACTGCACGACTGCCGCAAGGCGTTCGCGCAGACCCTCCAGGAACTCGCCGAGAGCGACCCGCGGACCGTCGCCGTGTGCAACGACTCGGTCGGCTCCAGCAACCTCAAGGACTTCGCCGCCCGCTTCCCGCAGCAGCTGGTGAACGTCGGCATCGCCGAGCAGACCATGGTCGGCGCGGGCGCCGGCCTGGCCAACGGCGGACGCATCCCGTACGTGTGCGCTGCTGCCCCCTTCCTCACCGGCCGCGCCCTGGAACAGATCAAGGCCGATGTCGCCTACTCGCGCACCAATGTGAAGCTGTGTTCCATGAGCCCCGGATTCGCCTACGGCCAGCTCGGTCCGACGCACCACGGTGTGGAGGACCTGGCCTGGCTGCGCACCCTTCCGGAGCTGACGGTGCTGGTGCCCTCGGGGCCGGCCGAGACCCGTGAGGCGCTGCTGTGGGCGCACGAGTACGACGGCCCCGTGTACCTGCGCATCGGCCGCACCAAGGTGCCCGAGACCCAGCCGTACGTTCCCTTCCGCGCCGGGCAGGCCGCGCGGCTGCGGGACGGCGACGACCTGACCCTCGTGTGCGCGGGCACCACCGTGCCCACCGCGCTGGAAGCAGCGGACAAACTGGCGGCGGCAGGTGTACGGGCCCGCGTGCTGAACCTGTCCACCATCAAGCCTCTCGACCAGGACGCCGTACTGGCCGCCGCCCGTGAGACCGGCCGGATCATCACCATCGAGGAGCACAACGTGCACGGCGGCCTGGGCAGCGCCGTGGCCGAGACCGTCGTCGCGCACCACCCGGTGCCCATGCGGCTTCTGGGCGTCGGCGACGAGTTCACCCCCACCGGCAGCGCGGCCTTCCTCGCCGAGTACTTCGGCATCACCGCCGAGGGAGTGCTGCGGGCGGCGGACGAGCTGCTGGAGACCGGCACCGACCAGACCGCGGCGGCCCTCGCATGAGCGGCGCGCCGTCCCACGGCAGGGGAGCGCTGCTCGCCCTCGACCAGGGCACCAGCGGCACCAAGGCGCTCCTGGTGGCCGAGGACGGCTCGGTGACGGCGACCGCCCACCGCGCGCTCGACCAGCACTACCCGTTGCCCGACCACGTCGAGCAGGACCCGGAGGAGATCTGGCGCGGCATCCTCGGAACCATCGCCGACCTGGCCGCGGACCCCTCGGCCGGACCGCTCGCCGGGCTCTCCCTCAGCGCCCAGCGCGAGGCGGTCCTGGCCTGGGACCCGGTCACCGGTGAGCCGCTGAGCCCGCTCGTCAGCTGGCAGGACCGGCGCACCGTCGAACGCTGCCGTGCACTGGCCGCCGGCCCGCAGGCCGAGCTGATCACCGAGCGGACCGGGCTGCCGGTCGACCCGATGTTCTCGGCGACCAAGGCCGCCCGGCTGCTCGACGACCTCGACCCCGACCGTGCGCTGGCCCGCGCCGGCCGCATCCGCATCGGCACCGTCGACTCCTGGCTGCTCCACCGCCTCACCGGCGGCACCGCGGGACCCGAGGGCGGCGGCGCCATCGAAGCGGGGTGCGCCGCCCGTACGCAGCTGCTCGCACTGGACACGGCCGACTGGGACGAGGAACTGCTGGAGCTGTTCGGCGTCCCCCGCGCGGCACTGCCCCATGTGGTGCCCTCCACCGGCGAGTTGGGCCGCGTCCGTGACGTACCCGGGCTGCCCGACGGCCTCCCGGTGGGCGCGGTGCTCGGCGACTCGCACGCGGCACTGTTCGCCCAGAGCCACGGCCACGCGGGCGTGGTCAAGGCGACGTACGGCAGCGGTTCCTCGCTCATGGTGCTGTGCCCGCCCGGCGCCACCACGCCCGAGGGAGTCAGCCGCACCCTCGCCTGGCAGCGCGCCGGTGAGAAACCGGAACAGGCCCTGGAGGCCAACATCGCCGCCGCCGGCACGGCCGTGCGCTGGGCGGCGACGCTGCTGGGGACCGACAGTGCGGGCGTGGCACGCCTGGCGGAACAGGCCGCCGCCGGCGACCTGTTCCTCGTCCCCGCGTTCTCCGGGCTCGGCGCGCCCTACTGGGACCGCTCGGCGCGTGCCCTGCTCGTAGGGCTCGGCCTGGACAGCGGACCCGCCCAGGTCGCACGCGCTGCCGTGGAATCCGTCGCGTACCAAGTCGCCGACACCCTCAGCCGGTTCGACACCGCGCTGGGGCCGGTCTCCGAGCTGCGCGCCGACGGCGGCGCGACCGGCAACGACCTGCTGATGTCCTTCCAGGCGGACCTGATCGGTCGCACGGTGCAGCGCGCCGGACGCCCCGAGACGTCGGCGCTGGGCGCCGCGCAGCTCGCGGGTACGGCGCTGGGGCTGTGGAGCGCGGGCGATCTCGACGCGCTCTGCCCGCCCCGTACGCCCTTCGCCCCCACCCACGACGCGCAGTGGCGCGAGGCGCGGATGCGGGGCTGGCGCGACGCGGTCGCCCGCTCCCGCGCAAGCGGGTCCGGCGACGCCGCCTGACCCGGCAACTCCCTCAACAGCGGAAAACCCCCTTACAACAACGAAGTTGGAGGACCCATGACTGAACAGCGCTATGCCGGAAAGACCGTCGTGGTCACCGGCGCGGCCCGCGGCATCGGCCGCGGCATCGCGACACGTTTCGCCGGCGAGGGCGCGCGAGTCGTCGTCGCCGACCTGGACGAGGCCGTGCACGAGACCGCCGACCTCATACGCAAGGACGGCGGCACAGCGCTCGCCGTACCCACCGACGTGACCGACGCCGCACAGGTGAAGGCCCTGTACGCCGCCGCGGAGCGGGAGTTCGGCGCGGTGCACGTCTCCGTGCAGAACGCCGGCGTGATCAGCATCAGCAGGCTCGCCGACCTGTCCGAGCAGGACTGGGACCGCGTGATGGCGGTCAACACCAAGGGCGTGTTCCTGTGCGCCCAGGAAGCCACCGCCGCCATGCGCCGGCACGGCGTACGCGGCCGGATCCTCAACGCCGCCTCCGGACAGTCCCGTCAGGGCTTCGTCTACACCCCGCACTACGCGGCATCGAAGTTCGGCGTCATGGGGATCACCCAGAGCCTCGCCAAGGAGCTGGCGCCCGAAGGCATCACCGTCAACGCGTACGCGCCCGGCATCGTCGGCAGCGAGATGTGGGACTACAACGACCGGCACTGGGGCGCCCTGCTGGGTGACTACAAGCCGGGTGAGCTGATGGCCGAGTGGGTCGAGGGCATCCCCGCCGGACGTCCCGGCACCCCGGACGACATCGCCAACGTGCTGCTCTTCCTGGCCAGCGACGCGGCCGAGTACGTCACCGGGCAGACCCTCAACATCGACGGCGGCATGTTCATGAGCTGAGGAACGCGCCCGTCCGACCCACTCCGTACGAAAGAGAACCGCTCATGAACACCTTCAGCCCCGACCTCTTCTCCCTGCACGGCAAGCCGGCCTTCGTCACCGGCGCCGGCAGCGGCATCGGCCGCGGAATCGCCCTGGGCCTCGCCGCCTGCGGCGCGGACGTCGCCTGTTTCGACCGCAACCAGGACGCCGCCAAGGAGACCACCGAGGAGATCCTCGCCACCGGGCGCCGCGCGGTGGCCGTCAGCGGCGACACCACCGACGCCGACGCCCTGTCAGCCGCCGTCCAGCGGTCCGTGGACGAACTCGGCCCCCTCCGGGCCGCCGTCAACTGCGCCGGTGTCGCCGGAGCGACAGCCGCCGAGGAGATGAGTGCCGAGGAGTTCCGCCGCGTCGTGGACGTCAATCTCACCGGCGTCTTCCTCAGCGCCCAGGCGGAGGCCCGCGTGATGCTGGAGCACGGCGGCGGCTCCATCGTCAACGTCGCCTCGATGTCCGCGACCATCGCCAACCGCGGTCTGCTGCAGGCGCATTACAACTCCTCCAAGGCGGGCGTCGTCCATCTGACGAAGAGCCTCGCCACGGAATGGGCGGACCGGGGCATCCGCGTCAACGCGATCAGCCCCGGCAACACCTACACCCCCATGAACGCCCGCCCCGAGGTCGCCGAACGGCTGGCCCGGTACGCGGAGGACACCCCGCTGGGGCGGAACGCCGAGGTGGTGGACCTGGTCGGGCCCGCCGTGTTCCTCGCCTCCGACGCCGCGGCGTACTGCACCGGCGCCGACCTGATCGTCGACGGCGGCTACGTCTGCTGGTGACCGGCCCCGCCTTACCCGCTGCCCCGGCCCCCGTCGTACGCGCACTGTCCGCACCGCGCCTGCCACGGGGTCCCCCGGCACACCCTCACCACCCCCTCCGAGCCGCTTAGGACCGCCATGTCCAGCACTCCAACACCACCTGCCGCACCATCCACTGACGCATCTCCCGGTGTCCGTCCCCACTGGACCACCCGGCTGGGAATGCCCCGCCCCCTCATGTGGGGCTACATCGGCCTGTTGCTCTTCATGATCGGCGACGGGGTCGAGTCCAACTACCTCTCACCGTTCCTGTCCGACCGCGGCTTCACCGACGGCCAGGCGGCCTCGGTCATCACCGCCTACGGCGTGGCCGCCGCCATCGCCGCCTGGTTCTCCGGCACCCTCTCCGCCCTGTGGGGACCCAAGCGCGTCATGTGGCTCGGCGCCGGCATCTGGGCCGTCTTCCAGCTGGTCTTCCTCACGGTGGCGCTGCCGACGGACAACTACACCGTCGTCATGCTGAGTTACGCCGTCCGCGGGTTCGGCTATCCCCTCTTCGCCTTCAGCTTCCTGATCTGGGTCATCGCCGTCGCACCCGTGGAGCGCGTGGGCACGGCCATCGGCTGGTTCTGGTTCGGCTTCACCGGCGGCCTGCCCACCTTCGGCTCCCTCGTGGCCAGCGGATCCATCCCCGTGGTCGGCCAGTACGGCACGCTGTGGGTGGCCCTTGCCCTCGTGGTGGCCGGTGCCCTGATCTGCGGCATCGGGCTGAAGGAACCCACGGGCAGCAAGCCGATGGTGGAGAACGCCACCTTCAAGGGCCAGATGATCAGCGGCATCGACATCCTGTGGCGCAGTCCGAAGACCGCGGTCGCCGGCATCGTCCGCATCATCAACACCGCGCCGCAGTACGGGTTCTTCGTCTTCCTGCCCGCCTTCTTCACCAAGACCATCGGGCTGTCCCTGTCGCAGTACCTGCTGATGGTCACCCTCATGTACGCGGCGAACCTGCCCGCCGGGCTGATCTTCGGAGCCCTCGGCGACCGCGTCGGCTGGCGCCGCACCGTCATGTGGTTCGGCTGCGTCGGCTGCGCCGTGGCGACCCTCACCCTCTACTACGGCCCCCTGGCGATCCGCGACAACTTCCTGGTCGCCGCCGTGTGCGCGATGCTGTGGGGCTTCATCCTCTCCGGCTTCACCCCCATCCCGGCCCTGCTGCTCTCCATGAGCCGCCCCGAGGACCGGGGCAGCGCCTTCGCCATCTACAGCCTCGGCGCGGGGCTGGCCGCCTTCGTCGGCCCGGCCCTGGTCACCGTCTTCCGCCCGCTGGTGGGAGTACACGGTCTGGTGTGGATCTTCACCCTGCTCTACCTCGCGGCAGCCGCCATGACCCACGTACTCAAGAGTCCCGACGACCCGCAGTACCGCCGCGCACGCACTCCCGTCCCCGGCGCCCGTACCGAGGAGAAGGAGAGCGCCGCACCCGCCTGATACACCGTCAACACCACGGCACCTGGGCCCGTTCATCCCTGCAGGGGTGAACGGGCCCAGCGCGTGCGAGAGACGCCCTGGGACCACCGCCTTTCGGCGAACACCCGCCGTACACGCTCGCGCATCGCGGGTATCGACGCAGGATTCACATCGAACTTTCTTGTACGTACAGACCGCAATGTATGGACAGGGTCTACCAATCGTCTTACCTTCGTGCCGTAAGCGCTGGGCGGCCGCCGGTTGGGCCAGCTGACTCCCCGGCCGGGCATCCGCGCCCGGCCGGGACGAGGAAAGGACGCGAGGATGCGTGCTGTAGTCCTGGACGGGCGCGGAGCGGCGGAGGTCCGTGAAGTGCCCGATCCCGAGCCGGGCCGCTCGGACGTGGTGATCGCGCCCGAGGCGGTGGGTATCTGCGGAACCGACCTGCACCTGGCCGTGGGGGACTATCCGACGGGGCGCTTTCCGGTGGTCCCCGGTCACGAGTTCGCCGGAACCGTGGTGTCGGTGGGTTCCGACGTGACAGCTTTCGCCCCCGGCCGGCGGGTGTGCGTGGACCCGAACGTGGCATGCGGCTCGTGTACGCAGTGCCTCGCCGGAGCCGTGAATCTCTGCCCGAACCTGGTACCGATCGGGGTGGCTGCGGACGGGGCGTGTGCCGAACTGGTGCGGGTGCCCGAGAAGGTCGTCCACGACCTGCCCGACGCGCTGGATGCCGGCACCGGCGCTCTGATCGAGCCGTTCGCCTGCGTCCTGCACGCCGCATCGCGCATTGGTCCGCTGACCGGCCGGCGGGTCCTCGTCTACGGCGCGGGGTCCATCGGGCTGCTGGCCGTCGCCTACGCCCGCGCCCAGAAAGCGGCCTCGGTCGGCGTCGTCGAGCCCAGCGCGGTCCGGCGGGACGCGGCGGTCGAGTTCGGAGCGGACGTCGTACACGGGCCGGGCGAACGCCCCGGCGCCCGCGACGTCGACCTCGTCATCGAGGCCAGTGGCCACCCCTCGGCGGTGTCCGATGCGCTCGCGCGCCTCGACAAGCGCGGAACGCTCCTGCAGATGGGAGTCGTGAGCCCCGAGGCCGCGATCGACCTGCATCCCTATGACCTGTTCGACCGTGAGCTGACGCTGGTGGGATCCCAGTCCCTCGCCGCTTCCTTCGCGGAGGGAGTCCACGCCATCGCCGGGCTCCCCGACCTCGCCACGCGCATGGTGACGCACACCTTCGGGCTCGCCGAGTACGCCGAGGCGCTCGAGACGGCGCGCTCCGACAGCGCGCGCAAGGTCCACATCCTGCCGCAGCAGTGACGCCGCGCAGTTCACGATTGGAATTTCCGAATGTCTGCAGCCACGACCGAAGTTGACGGCCGGCGCGGGGTCATAGACCGCCTCGGCCTGCCGCGCCCGCTGGTCTGGGGGTTTGTCGGCCTCCTGCTGTTCATGATCGGGGACGGCGTCGAGTCCGGTTACATCTCGCCCTACCTCGCGGAACACGGCGCCGGCGGGCCCACCGGGGCCGCTGTGATCATCACGGTGTACGGCGCGATGGTCACGGCCGGCTCGTGGCTGTCCGGCGCGCTCTCCGACGTATGGGGGCCGCGGCGGGTCATGCTGCTGGGGCTGGCCATCTGGGGCGTACTGGAAGTCGTCTTCCTGGGCGTCGCCCTGCCGTCGGAGAACTACACGCTGCTGCTGGTCACTTATGGCCTGCGCGGTTTCGGCTACCCGTTCTTCGCGTACGGGTTCCTGGTGTGGATCCTGGCTGCCAGTCCGGCCCACCGGCTGGGTTCGGCAGTGGGCTGGTTCTACTTCGCTTTCACCGGCGGACTGCCCACTCTGGGCTCGCTGTTGGCCAGCGGGGTGCAGCCCCCGCTGAACGAGTACCAGACGCTGTGGCTGTCCCTCGCGCTGGTGATCGTCGGTGGCATCGCGGCCCTGGCCGGCATCCGGGGCGCGAGCGGCGGTGACCGCCTCGCGCCGCCCGAGGTCTCCACCGGGCGCAGCATCTTCAACAGCGTGGCCATCGCGTTCTCGCAGCCCCGGATCGCCATCGGCTGTCTGGTGCGGGTCGCCAACACCGCGCCGCAGTTCGGGTTCCTGGTGTTCCTGCCGACGGTCTTCGCCGACGACCTCGGCTTCGGCACCGCGAGGTGGCTGCGGCTGGTGTTCATCCTGGGCGCGGCGAACATCTTCGCCAACCTGTTCTTCGGCGTCCTCAGCGACCGCCTGGGCTGGCACCGCACGCTGCGCTGGTTCGGCTGTGTCGCCTCGGCGATCAGCGCCCTGTGCCTGTACTTCGTGCCGCGGTACGTGAGCGACGAGTACTGGGTCGCGGTGCTCTGTGCCGCGTTCTTCGGCGTGACACTCGCCGGCTTCACGCCCATCTCGGTTCTCATGTCGCTGATGGCGCCCGGACAGAAGGGGAACGCGATCGCGGTCCTCAACCTCGGTGCGGGCGCTGCCACGTTCGTGGGACCGCTGGTGGTCTCCGCGTTCCTCGGCCTGCTCGGCCCGGGCGGGGTCACGGTCATCTTCGCCGCGATGTACGTCCTGGCGGCAGTCGGTGTCCGCCGGCTGCAGATCCCCGACGCCTCCCAGCACGCGGTCGAGGAGGGCAAGCCGCTGATGGAGACCCCCGCGGGCAGTACAGGACCTTGATCAACCGCAGGCTCGCGCCTGTGAGTTGGCCCCGCCCGGTGTTCCGGACGGGGCCAACTCACAGGTGTGCGCGGCAGACGACGTGTGGCGCGGGCCGCGTCAGTTCCCGGCGGGGGAGGTGGCGTCGACGTTGACCTCCAGCGGGACGACGTCGCTGCGCACCCACGTGTCGTACACGTCGAAGCGCTCCTCCTGCGGCGTCCAGGACGTGGAGCGGATGTGCAACGTCGGCGCCGTCGGGCTCACTTCGAGGGCCTCGGCGATCTCGCGGGACGGTGCCACGGCCCGGATCGCGCGGTGGGCGCCGCCCAGGACGTACCCGGCGCCGGCGAGCGCCTCGCTGAACGAGGCCCGTCCGTCGAGCACTTCCTGCATGCCGGCGACCACGGGGACCAGGGCCGGGGGACTGTAGTTGATGCTGTAGAGCGCGGGGGCGCCGTTGAGGAGGCGCAGCCGGATCAGCTCGAAGCCGGCGGTGTTCTCCTGCACGTGCAGGTCGCGGCAGACCGATGCGGGCAGCAGGGCGGGGCCGTGGCTGAGGACCTTGGTGGTGACCGAGGCGTTCTGATGGCCGATGGCGTTCTCCAGGAAGCCCTCGCGTTCCTGGATGACCCAGCCCCGCTCGGTGGCGGGTTCGGTGGCGAAGACGCCGCGGCGCGCGACGCGCGAGACCAGGCCCCGGGTCTCCAGCTCCCGCAGTGCCTGCCGCACGGTCGCCCGGGAGAGGCCGAACTCGGTGCACAGCTCGTTCTCGCTCGGGAGCCGGTCCCCGGCCGCGATCGTGCCCGTGCCGAGGCGCTGTTCGAGCACGCTGACGAGCTGCTGGTAGTACGGCATCGAGGACTGGCGGTCGATGACCGCGGTTGTCGTCACGCTGCGTGCTCCCTCCGCTGAGCCGGCGATGGCGGTGACCAAAGCATGGGAGCCATCGTAATTCGTCCGTACTGTACGGACGAACAGTTCGACCGTTTATGAGTGCCGGGACCGCCCCGCGGGACACGGCAGGGGGCGGCTGACGGCGCATCCCACAACTGGACTGCGCCCCGCCGCGCCCCTGCCCACGAGACGTCAGCTTGGCTGTCCCCTCAGCTGCTCACCCAGTCGGTGTCGGCCTTGGTGCCGGACTGGGCGGCAGCGGCAGCCTGTACGACGATCGCCGCGGCCGCCGCGCCGGGGTCGAGGACGCCGCGGGCGACCTCCCCGACGTAGCTGGCGCGGCCGCGGCGGGCGACGAGCTCGGCCGTGCTGCGGGCGCCGTCCACCGCCGCCTGCGCGGCCTGGGTGAGGGCGTCGGCCGGTGCGACGGCGGCGAGGTCGAGGGATTCCAGGGTGGCCGCGGCCGGAGCGATCGCGTCGACCATGGTCTTGTGGCCGACCTCGGCCTTGCCGTAGCGCTGCACGGTCGCGAGCCCGGCCGTCAGCCCCCGGGAGAACTCGGCGAGGGTGGGCTGCCCGTCCGCGGCGCAGCGGGCGAGCTCCCGGAAGAACATCCCGAAGAGCGGGCCGCTGGTCCCGCCGGTGCCGAGGAAGCCGCGGGAGACGGCGGTGAGCCAACCCGCGTAGTCCTGCGGCGGGTTGGCGTCGATGTCCGCGCGGGCGCGGTCCAGCGCCGAGGTGATGTTGGTGCCGAAGTCGCCGTCGCCGGACTGCCGGTCGAGGTCACCGAGCGAGGCGCCGCGGTCGAGGATCGCCTCGAAGAGGGCCTCGACCCAGTGGCGGCCGAGATCAGGAGTCAAAGTGGTGTCCATGGGGGAGTCCTTCACCAGGTCAGGGCGGGGGTGCGCACGGGGGCGTCCCACAGCGGGAGCAGGTCGGAGTCGGCGGGCAGCAGGGTGACGGACAGGCCGTGCATGTCGAGGGAGGTGACGTAGCTGCCGACCAGGGAGCGGGCGACGGTGATGCCGAGGCCGTCGAGGCGGCGGTGCAGGGCGCGGGCGCCGATGCTCAGCTCCATCGGGTAGGCGCCGCCGAGGCCGTTGACGATGGCGATGACCGACGCGCCCCGCTGCAGGCCGAGTTCGGCGACGAGCGGATCGATGAGCTGGTCGGTGAGGGCGTCGGCCGAGGCGAACGGCACCCGGCCCGTACCGCGTTCACCGTGGATGCCCACGCCCAGTTCGACCTCGTCCTCGGGCAGCGTGAAGGCCGGCTCGGTCTCCCCGGGGTGGGTGCCGGCCTCCAGCGCCAGGCTGAGCGTACGGGCGTTGCGGGCCACCCGGCGCCCCAGCTCGGCGACGTCGGCGAGGTCCGCGCCGGCCTCCGCGCTCGCGCCGCAGATCTTCTCCACCGCCAGCACGGCCGCGGTGCCGCGGCGGCCCGGCCCGTCCTCCTCGGTGTCGGTGGCCAGGTCGTCGTCGACCAGGACGCTCTCCGTCTTCACGGCGTCGTCGCCCGCCAGCTCGCCGGCGATCTGGAAGTTGAGCACGTCGCCGGTGTAGTTCTTCACGATCTGCAGCACACCGCGGCCGGAGTCGGCCGCCACGGTGCCCTGCTGCACCTGCAGCGCGGTCGGGCTGGCGAAGAGCGCTCCCGGCACGGCGACATCGAGCATGCCGGTGCCCACGAACCCGGCATGCAGCGGCTCGTGTCCGGATCCGCCGCCCGAGACCAGGCCGACCTTGTTCCGGGCCGGTGTCGCCCGGGTGACGATCCCGGCCTCGCGGTCGTAGGTGACGGCCGAAGGATGCGTGAGCGCGAAGCCCTCCAGGGCCTCTGCGACGGCGTTCTCCGGCTGATTCAACAGGTGGCGTTTCACGGGGCTGTTCCCTTCGCAGGTGTTGACGCCCTCACACGCTACTGCCTAGTGTTCACCTAGTACAGACTGTACGTACAAGACGTACCAGTAGCCGTCCGGGTGTCGCGGAGATGCCTGCGAGGCGTTCGACGAAAGGCCGAGACAGCCAATGTCCATGGAATACCGGATGCGCCGTACCCTCCCCAGCGACCGTGCCGCGATCATCATGCCCGTCGACCACGGCCTGATCTTCAACCGCATCAAGGGCCTGGAGACCCCCTCGGCCCCCTTCGCCGACTGGGCGAACAGCGACGTCACCGGTTTCATGATGACCCCCGGCCAGGTCAAGCAGACCGAGGGCTTCTTCGCCCGCAACCCGCACCTGACCCGCGTGCTGACCATCGACACCTACTACGAGTTCGACAACCTCGACGGCGGCGGCTCGCACAGCCTCATCACCACCGTCGAAGAGGCCGTGCGCATGGGCGTCGACGCGGTCAAGATGCTCTTCCCCTGGAACATGTCCCGGGCCGAGCGCGCGGCCATGTGCACCCGCGTCGGCCAGGTCGTCACCGCCTGCGACGCCTGGGACATCCCGCTGGTCCTCGAGCCCGTCCTCATGGGTGCGCCCCGCACCGAAGAGGTCATCGTGGAAGAGGAGAAGGTCGCCCGCATCGCCTACGACCTCGGCGCCCACATCATCAAGATCGCGTTCCCGGGCGAGGAGCGCACCCGCCGCCTCGTCGACGAGCTTCAGGTCCCGCTCGTGATCGCCGGCGGCCCGCTCAGCGGCGAGCCCGCCGAGACCGTCGACGCCATCGGCGAGACCATCCGGGCCGGTGCGCGCGGCGTCATCGTCGGCCGTAACATCTGGCAGCGCGAACGCGAAGAGGCCGACAAGGTCATGGCCGAGGTCGCCTCCCTGACCCGCAGCGTCAGCTTCACGGACTGATCCGCACCGGGGACAGCCACCGCCAGCGTCGGTCAAAGGAGAACGGCACGTGGGAACACCGTCGGCACGGGTGGACGCCGTACTCGGCGTCGACATCGGCAGCACCAACACCAAGGTCGCGGCGCTGGACACCGCGGGGCGCGTCGTGGCCCGGGCCCGTCGCGCGACGCCCCGCCGTGACGCCGCCCCCTCCGTCGACGCCGCCGAACTCTTCGACCTCATCGAGGACTTGGTCCTGGAGGTCTGCGGAGGCCGGCTGGCGGTACGGGCGATCTGCGTGGCGGGCGTGGGGGAGGACGGGGTGCTCGTCGACGACGCGCTCCGGCCGCTCACGCCTGCTCTGGCCTGGTTCGACCCGCGGCGCCCCGCGCTGTTCGAGGAACTGCGGCCCCACCTCGCGCCCGCCGACGACACCGGTACGGCCCCCGACCCGGCCCGCACTCTCGTCGGCTGGGCGTGGGCCCGCCGCCAGGCCGGGGCGGACCGGGCGGCAGCGTGGCTGTCCCTGACCGACTACGCCTCCTGCCGCTGGTCCGCCTCTCCCTTCCTCAGTGACACCCTGGCCGCCCGCACCGCGGCCTGGCGGACCGCCGGCCGGTGCTGGATCGACGAACGCGTACAACTCACCCTGGGGACACAGGAGTTGTTGCCCGACGTACTGCCCACCGGTGCGCTCGTCGGCCCGCTGCGCTCCGAACGCCTGGGCAGAGCCGGGGTGCTGGCCCCTGACGCTGTGGTCGTCGCCGGCGGCCACGACCATCCGGTGGGCGGCTGGGGCGTCGACCGGCTCCACCCCGGCGCCGTGCTGGACTCCATGGGAACCGCCGAAGTCGTCGTCACCCAGTCGCCCGGCACACTTGGGCGTCCGGCTGCGGGAACCGATACAGCCCCGGGAATCCGCAACACCGGCACGACGGTCCTGCGCGTGGAAGAACTGGCCCGGAACGTCGAATGGGCCTCTCAGGACCCCGCGGTCGCCGAGGCCCTGCAGCGCCTCATCTCCGGCGACCTGGTTCCCGACGAACACCTGCTGACCGACACGTTCCTGCCCGGCGCCGCGGGCGGCGCCGAACCCGCCTACACCGCGGACGCCCCCACAGCCCCCGTCTCCCGTGCCTCCGCCGTACTCTGGGCACTGGCCAAGCGGGGCGGGCAGGCAGTGCGAACGGTCGCCGCTCTCGGTTCCCCCGACGCCAAGGTCTACACGGCAGGCGGCTGGGCCCGCTCGGCCGGATGGATCGACATCAAACGGGCCGTGACGGGCGACCCCGTGACGGTCATCTCCGAACCCGAAGTCACCGCCGTCGGCGCGGCACTGCTTGCAGCCACGGCCATCGGCTGGGACATCGACGCCACCACAGCCCTGGCCCCAACGGTCTCGAACCGGCGCCCCGGCACGCCGCTCACCAGGAGCTGACCGCACACCCGCCCGTACTCTCCTCCACCGGCTTCCACCGGCTTCCACGGGCAGCAGCACTACTGCTGCCGATGCTCCAGGCCGCCGGAGGCGACATCGCACGGCGCGAGCCGCAGCCGACCCCACGCACCGCCCTTCCCTTCAACGTCGAAGGAAGCACCATGTCATCGAACCCTGCCGGCAAGACAGTTGCGCCTTCATCCCGTGTGCTGGAGAAGCTGGGACTTCCTGCCCCGCTCCTGCTCGGCTACGTCGGTGTCCTGCTCTTCATGATCGGCGACGGGGTCGAGAGCAACTACCTCTCACCCTTCCTGGAGGACCAGGGCTTCCCTCCGGGACACGTCGCCACCACCATCAGCGTCTACGGCATCTTCGTCGCCGTCGGCTCCTGGCTCGCCGGAGCCCTCTCGGCCGTCCTCGGCCCCCGCCGGGTCATGCTGATCGGCGCCGTCACCTGGACCCTCCTCGAAGCCCTGCTCCTCACGCTCGCGATACCCAGCCATTCGGGAACCCTGGTGGCCGTCCTCTACGGACTCCGCGGCATCGGCTATCCGTTCTTCGCCTTCGCCTTCCTCGTCTGGCTCACCCGCGCCACGCCCGCACACCAACGCGGCACCTCCGTGGGGTGGTTCTGGTTCGTCTTCGGCGCCGGTCTGCCCACCCTCGGCTCCCTGGTCGCCAGCGCGACCATCCCGCTGATCGGTGAATACGCCACCTTCTGGGTCGCCACCGCACTCGTCGTACTCGGCGCGGCCTGCGCCCTGCTCGGCATCCGCGACCTCGACCACTCCGGCCCCACCGGAGCGGAAGACGGCTCCTCGCTGCGTGAACTCGCCCGGGGCGTCACCATCCTGCGCGATCCCCGCATCTGCGTCGGCGCCTTCGTCCGCCTCGTCAACACCGCGCCGAACTTCGCCCTGTTCGTCATCGCCCCGATCTACTTCACCCGCACCATCGGCTTCTCCCAGGGCACTTACCTGCTCCTGGTCACCTGCGTCTACACCGCGAACATCTTCGCCAACCTGCTGTTCGGCATCGTCGGAGACCGGCTGGGCTGGCGGCGCACCGTCACCTGGTTCGGCTGCGTCATGTGCGCGGTGGGCATGCTGCTCCTCTACTACGTGCCGCAGGCGGTCGGCCCGAACTTCACCGTGACACTGCTGTGCTGGGCCGTCTTCGGCATCGGCCTCGCCGGTTTCGTACCCCTGACCGCCCTCATGCCCAGCATGGTCCGCACCTCCGACAGCCCCAACGCACTCGCCGTCTACAGCCTCGCCGCCGGGCTTTCCGCCTTCGTCGGCCCCGCCCTCGTCGGCCTGCTGGGCGGCACCGCCCACATGACAGCCATCATTTGGACCTTCGTCGCCCTCTACCTGCTGGCCGGAGCACTCAGCCTCACCCTCAGCTCGGAATCCGACCCCGGAACCCGAAGTCGCTCGCAAACTCGAACTCAGACCTCACCTGCCCCATAGCCACAGCGTCAGTGCTGATCGAGACGCACGGGAACTGTGCGGCCCGGCCGTGCAACACCGTGCCGTCCGGCAGTAGTTGCAAGGTCCGGGGTGTGGCCCGGCCGGTGTAGACCGCGTTCGCTGCCTGGCAGATCGTGCCGACGTGCCCCACGGCGATCAGTTCTCCCGCGGCGTTGCGGCATGGCACGGGGGCGGCGAAGGAGATCACGCCGCGTACCCCGTCGGCCAGTAGTTCGGTGAAGGCGCAGGTGAGCACCAGGTCTTGGTGTTGGCGGGCACGCGTCCAAGAGTACGAACCGCGAGCATTCCCGGGACTCCACGTAGGACTTGTTCTGCGCACCGGAGAGGCCATCACCGCAGTACAAGGCCCAGTTTTCCTTCGGGTCCATGGGTTGACCCACTGGGGCGGGCGAAGCGGACGACGGCCGGCCGCTGCGGCCCGAGCGCAGGGGTGGTCTGCGACGTCGCTGAATATCGTGCGGCTACCACGCGACAGGCAGGCGTTCGGGCAGACGTTTCATGAAGTTCGTGCGCCATACGAGCTGTTCCTCCGGCACCGCCAGGCGTACGTCGGGCAGGCGCTCCAGCAGCGTTTCCAGGGCGATTTCGGCGTGCTTCCTCGCGAGGGCGGTGGCGGGGCAGTAATGCGCACCGCCGCCGAAGGAGAGATGGTCGGCGGCGTTGGGGCGTGCGGCACGGAAGGTGTGGGGGTCTCCGAAGTGCTGGGGGTCGTGGTTGGCGCCTTCGACGAGGACCAGGACCAGCTCGCCGGCCTTGATGAGGGTGTCTCCCAGCCGGACGTCCTCCAGTGCGATGCGGGGCAGCCCGTCGCCGATGGAGAGGTTGATGCGCAGCAGCTCCTCCAGCGCGTCGGCGACGGACTCGTGGGTGAGGGCCTGGCGGACGTCCGGGCGGGTCATGAGGGCGACGACGGCCATGGTGAGGAAGGCGGAGGTGGAGATGGTGCCGGCACCGAAGAGGGTGATGCCGACGGTGGCGAGCATCTCGTCGGTGAGATGGGCGTAGTCCGGGTCACGGCGCAGGGTCACGAGGTCGGCCAGGAGGCCGGTGGTGGCCGGGTCGTCCAAACGCCCCGTCAGGTGGGCGATGTCGCGGTCCCAGTTGAGGCGGGCCGCCTCGATCGGCCGGGGCGAGTTCATGAACGCGATGTCCAGGCTGCGCAGGAGCCTCGGAGCGTCCTGTGTGGGGAGGCCGAGGATGTGGCAGTGCATTTGCGCCGAGTACGGTTCGGCGAACCCGTTGCGCAGGTCAGCGGGCGCCCCCTCGGTGACGAGGTCGTCCAGGAGCTGCCCGGCCGTCCGGCGCATCCACTCCTGGAGTCCTGGGGCTTTGGGGTTGAGCGCCTTCATCACGCACTGGCGGAGCCCGGCGCCGGTGATGTTGCCCATGTTGTTGACCACGTGCGGCGGGATGGTCAGGGCGTACTGTCGCGGGGCGCCGGGTGCCGCGGTGTCCTTGAGGGAGAACCGGGAGTCCTCCAAGACCTGCTTGCACAGGTGGTGGGAGGAGACCAGCCAGGCTTCGGCACCGGCGATGGTACGAACCTTCGTCACCGGTTGCTCGTGCAGCGTCTCGACCGGCGCTGGAAGGGCGAGGCCGTTGCAGTCGAAGGGGAAGCTGAGCAGGGCTGCGGCGGGCGTGGCCGTCATGGTGCTCCTTGCACGGGGGTGAGGATGCCGTGGCCCTGATTGCGCGAGGCGCGGAGTCCGGGGCCGCGTGCGTACAGAAGCTCGGCCAGTGGCAGAGCCTCGTGGTAGCAGTTGAGCGAAGAGGGCACACCGAGGAGCGCTGGTGTGTCGAGGAACAGGGGCACCTCGGCGCAGACGTAGTCCAAGCACGCCTGCCGCTGCCGAACCGTGATGGTCCCGCGCGGCGCGATCCGGGACGCGAGGAACCTTTCCATCAGCCGGTCGCAACATGCCCGTACGTCCCGGTCCGCCGCGAGGGCGTCGCGAGTTTGCTGGTGGAGCTGACGGTAGGCAGGGAGAGCGGTGAATTCGGAGATGGGTCGGGCCCTGATGCGTCGGCCGCCCGGATCGGCCGACTGGACGGCTCTATGGACTTTGGCTCGCACCCCGCGCAGCTGTTTCGCCGCCTTGCGGCGTGCCTCGACGGAACCGTAGCCCAGAGCCTCATGCATCTCGGCCACGTGCAGGTCGGTGTAGACGAGGTCGACTTGATCGAAGCGGGCCTGACTCCAATGCGCCAGGGCGACAAGGCGCTGGGCGGAGAAATGACTGTTTCCCGGAGAGACACCGATAATCGCGTGGGCGCCCTCCGCGGCGATACTGCGGCACTGCTCGGTATATGGCCGCAGAGCGAAGGCGGCCTCAGAAAGGGGCACGGCAGCTCCTGTCCCAGGCGAAAGACAAGCGGCCGGGGGCGCGATCGCCTGTCCGGCCGGGCGGGCCCATCCTCCCCGGGCGCCGCGCGGCTCTGCCACACCTCGCGTCCATTCAGCGGATCGCCGGCAGCCGCGCGCCGGCTTCGGTTTTTCGCTTGTGCAGTGGTGTGAGCCGGGCACGCTGGGGCTCGGGGCCGGCGTCTATATCGGCCTGCCGGACAGCCCCATCTCGGACATGTGGCCCGTGCGGTGGGAAGTGCCGCCCCGGCCGTGCCCCGAACCGCCGTTGATCTCGCCGGCACGGCTGCGGCAGGCACTCGCTGCGGCCCGGCCCGTGCACCGTGCGGCATGAGCAGCGATGGTCTGGATTGGCTGGCTTCGTGCGCGATGAACCCGGCCGCTGCTCGGGCGGCGTGGCGACGCGGCGAGCTGTTCGGCATCACGTCCGGTCCCCGGTTGTGGGTGGCCAATTGCCTGGCAGGCTCGTTGAACCGGGGGAGTCGCCGTGCCGAGCCGCTCGCCGCCAGGTCCACGAAGAACTGGGGCTTGTGGTGACTGCCGGGCGGCTGCTGGCCGTGGGGTCGTACCGCGCACAGCCGCCCGCCGGCCGCGGCTCGCCTTCGCGGGCCCCGTCCGGGGCCGGGCATCCGTATCCAGCTTCAGGAGAGCGAACTGGCCGCCTGGCGCCGGGAGTTCCCGGTCCGCTCGTGCTGCACCAGCGGGCCGCCGCCCGCCTCGCCCCGTCCTCACGCACACCGACCGCCGCCACTACCTGGAAACCGAGAGGCTTAGCTGTGACTGAATTCCCCGCCGACCGCACCCTGCGCATCGGCACCCGCTCCAGCCCGATGGCGCTCGCCCAGACCGAGCTCGTCACCGCCCTGCTCCAGAAGCTCGGCCCTGGGCTGCAGGTGGAGGTCGTGGCCACCACGACCGAGGCCGACAAATGGCATGGTGACCTTGCCCAGTTGGGCGGCAAGGGACTATTCGTCAAGGCCATCGACCAGCAGCTGCAGCGCGGCGTGATCGACATGGCCATCCACTGTCTCAAGGACGTGCCCGGCGATCAGCCGATGCCGCAGGGTCTGGTCTTCGCCGCGATGCTGCCGCGCGACGACGTCCGCGACGTGATGGTCGTGCCCGACGGCTCGTCCGCGTGGTCGCTGACCGATCTGCCGTCGGGCGCGGCGGTGGCGACCACCTCGGTACGGCGCAAGGCGCAGATCCTCGCGGTACGCCCTGACTTGAACGTCATCCGGGTGCGCGGCGCCATCGGCACCCGTCTGGAGAAGCTGGACGGAAAGAAGGGCGACCTCGACGCCCACGCGATGATCGTGGCGCGGGCCGGGCTGGAGCGCATCGGCCTCACCGACAGGATCGTGTACGAGTTCTCCCCGCACGAGATCCTGCCCGCGGTCGGCTCCGGCGTGCTCGCGCTGGAGTGTCGCCGTGACGACGCCCCTGTGGCCGGGTTGCTGGAGCAGCTCAATCACGAACGCACCCAGACCGAGGCGACGGCGGAGCGGGTGATGCTGCACGGCCTGCGCGGCCACTGCAACAGCCCCATCGCCGGCTACTGCACCACCGAACCGGACGGCCAACTCTCCCTACGCGGCATGGTCTTCTCCCGCGACGGCTCCAAATTCGCCCACGCCCACATCTGGGGCGAGACCGACAACGACCCCGGCACCCTCGGCTCCCGCGTAAGCGCCGAACTCCTGCGCCAGGGTGCCCGCGACATCATCGACGGCATCCCGCACTGAACAACCAGACCCTCTGCCTTGTGGTCGGTCCTCTGAGATCGGGGGCCACGCTCGGACAATTCCGGGCAGGTGAAGTGCTGCCCGAGCCGCAGGCAGCTCAGCGGCCCCGATCTCTCGCCTCGAAGCAGCTCCACCGGCCTCAGCGCATCCCATGATCGATTTTCCGCAGGTCACCGCCATCACCTACCGTCCCCAGGCCAATCGACAGGGGAAGCCCGGACTGATCGGACGGAGACCGCATCGTGAACCCCAAGAAGACACGGCTGTCTTCGTGGCTGGCCGAATGGTGGGCCGCACAGCAGGTCAAGAACCACCATCGCCAGCAGACGCCCCGGGAAATCGTTGTCTCCTCCATCGGCGTTTCCTGCGGGGGGATGGCCATTCAGGCCTTCGGCATCCGGTGGGGCATGCAGTGGGACCGTCTAGCTCTGGCCATATGCGCCGGAGCCGCAGCGCAAGGCGCCGGGCAGTGGATCGCTTCCCAGATCGCACGATGCTTCTTCCCCCGCAGTAGCGATGACGGCTCCCCAGAGGGGGACGCGTAGCCGCGATGACCCTCCCAAGCCGGTTCCCTGGTATCTCGCCACAAGTTCGCCAGGAGAGAGGCAGCCCACGTGCCACAGTCGTGCCGGATGCATGCCAGGTGGGCCAGTCAGTCGCGGTCAACAGCGGCGAAATGAGCCAGTCCAGCGCCCCCTGCAGCAGGCGTTGTTGCTGAGCATCAAGTCCAGCGAAGCTGGATCGTCTGTGATTCCCAAGCTCAGGCTCTTCGTCGCCCTGTCGGTGATCACTGACCGTGGGCGGTTAGGCCCGTCCTGGCCCGGACGCGCGTCATGCGAACCGGCGGCCCGTACGCCCTAGTTGTCGCCGAGGGGTAGTGGAGTCCTGCGGGTCATCAACTTCACGTGGTCCGGGGTGAGTTCGTCCATCGTGGTGACGCCGAGGAGTTTCATGGTGCGTTCGGCCTCGGCGGTGAGGATTTCCACGGCGCGGTCTACGCCCGCCTCGCCGCCGGCCATCAGGCCGTAGAGGTAGGCGCGGCCGATGAGGGCGAAGTCGGCGCCGAGGGCGTGGGCTGCAATGATGTCGCCGCCGTTGAGGATGCCGGTGTCGAGCATGACCGTGCTGGTCTCGCCGATGGCGTCGACGACCTGGGGGAGGAGGTGCAACGGCACTGGCGCGCGGTCGAGTTGGCGGCCGCCGTGGTTGGAGACGATGACGCCGTCTGCGCCGTGGTCCACGGCCCGTTGGGCGTCGCGTACGGTCTGGATGCCCTTGACGAGCATCGGCCCGTCCCAGGCCTCGCGGATCCAGGCGAGGTCCTCGAAGGTGACGGTCGGGTCGTACAGCTTGCCGATCACGTCCTCCAGCGCGCCCTCGCCGCTCTTGTCGAACGCGAACGAAAGCGGTTCGGTGGTCAGGAAGTTGAACCACCACTCCCAGCGGTACGAGGCGTCGAGGAACGTCTTCAGCGTGAGCTGCGGCGGGATCGTCATGCCCAGCCGTACGTCGCGCAGCCGGTTGCCGCCGACCGGCACGTCCACGGTGACCAGCAGCGCCTCGTAGCCCGCCGCCTTCGCGTTCGCGACCAGTTCGAGGGAGCGTTCGCGGTCCTTCCACAGGTACAGCTGGAACCACTTGCGGGCCTGCGGAGAGGCCTCCGCGACGTCCTCGATCGACGTCGTGCCCATGGTCGACAGCGTGTACGGTACGCCCGCGCGCGCCGCGGACGAGACGACGGCACGCTCGCCCTCCGCGTGCATCATGCGGGTGAAGCCGGTCGGCGCCATGCCGAACGGCAGCGCCGAACGCTCCCCGAGTACGTTCACCGACATGTCGGCCTTCGCCACGTCCCGCAGGATGCCCGGCTGGAACTCCAGGTCGGCGAAGGCCTGTCGGGCCCGCCGGATGCCGATCTCCTCGTCGGCCGCACCGTCGACGTAGTGGAACGGCCCGGCCGGAGTGCGCCGTTGGGCGATGCGCCGCAGGTCCTGGATCGTGTGCGCCCCAGCGAGCCTGCGGCGCGTCGCGCCGGACTCCCGCCGCTTGAGCCGCAGCAGCGGTGCGAGGTCCCGGGGGCGCGGAACACGGCGTACGAGTTCGGTCATACGGGCTCTCCCTCATGGGCGCAGGGCGTTCAGCGAGCCGCCCGGCGGAACGGCTCCGCCTCATGTCTCTCACGCCCACGGCCCGTTGAGAAGATCGCGTTCCGCCCTTTTCGCCTGGTGGGAAGACCCGCGCCCCGACAGGGGCGCGGGGAACTGCGCGAACCCGTACGTGACCCGCACCCGCTCACTCGCCGTACGGGGCACACACAGCCGCGCCTACGGCGCTCTCGTGGAGCGCCAACGCGGACCGGAGGCCGGCGACTCGCACTGGGGGTGCGGAATGCCGCCGGCCTCCGGCGCGGGGACGGACAGGGAGGGGTCAGACGGCCCGTGCCCCGTCCAGCGCGCCGTGCGGGTTCAGCACGTACTTGCGGCTCGCGCCCTGGTCGAACTCCGCGTAGCCGCGCGGCGCGTCCTCCAGGCCGATCACCGTGGCGTTGACGGCCTTCGCGATGTGCACCTTCTCGTGCAGGATCGCCATCGACAGACCCCGGTGGTACTGCATGACCGGGCACTGTCCCGTGGTGAACGTGTGGCTCCGGGCCCAGCCGAGCCCCAGCCGCACCTTCAGCGTTCCCGCCCGTGCGTCCTTGTCGACACCGCCGGGGTCGTCGGTGACGTACAGCCCCGGAATGCCCAGTGCGCCGCCCGCACGGGTGATCCCCATCAGCGAGTTGAGGACGGTCGCCGGGGCTTCCGGAGCGTCCCGTCCGTGTGCCCGCGCCTCGAAGCCGACCGCGTCGACTGCCGCGTCCACCTCCGGTACGCCCAGGATCTCCGCGATCTGTTCGCCGGCCTCACCCTTGGTCAGGTCGATCGTCTCGCAGCCGAAACTCCGGGCCTGCGCGAGGCGTTCGGCGTTCAGATCCCCGACGATCACGACCGCCGCGCCCAGCAGCTGCGCGGAAGCGGCGGCGGCGAGCCCGACCGGGCCCGCGCCGGCGACGTACACCGTGGAGCCGACCTGGGTACCGGCCGTCACCGCGCCGTGGAAGCCGGTCGGGAAGATGTCGGAGAGCATCGTCAGGTCGAGCAGCTTCTCCCGTGCGGCTTCCCGGTCGGGGAAGCGGAGCAGATTGAAGTCCGCGTACGGCACCATGACGTACTCGGCCTGGCCGCCCACCCAGCCACCCATGTCGACATATCCGTAAGCCGCCCCGGGGCGGGCCGGATTGACGTTCAGACAGATGCCGGTACGCCGCTCCTTGCAGTTCCGGCAGCGGCCGCACGCGATGTTGAACGGCACCGAGACGATGTCGCCGTCCTCGACGAACTCCACGTCCGGGCCGCGTTCCACGACCTCACCGGTGATCTCGTGCCCGAGCACCAGGCCCTCCGGCGCGGTGGTCCGGCCGCGCACCATGTGCTGGTCACTGCCGCAGATGTTGGTGGCGAGCACCTTGAGGATCACTCCGTGCCGGCACGTGCGCCCCACGTTGTCCTGGGCGACACCCGGCCCGTCCTTCAGCTCGAGTGTCGGGTGGTCGATGGTCCTGACCTCCACGGCTCCCGGTTTGAGATACGCGACTGCCCTGTTGCCTGTCATGGCACGCCGTCCCTTCGGTCGGTCAGTGCGCGGGGGGTGGCTCGGCTCGTGCGCGAACTCCGGAGTCTGCTACCGAAACGTCTCAGCGACCAGCCCCTTCGCGTTCCCCTCTTCGGGGAGGGGTGCGCCCCTTGTGGTCGGCCGGGCGTTCCGCCTTCCGGGGTGGGCCCCGGTTCTTCGCGCGGAGCGCGGCTGGGGCTTGAAGCGGAGCCCCGGTTCTCTCTCCACCCACCTCGGGTGGGGTCCGGGGCTCAACCCCTTGCCGGGGCGCGTGTGTTGGGGGCGGGGTGCGTTCCCTGCGCGGGTGCGGTCCGGTGTGCCCACCCGTTCCGCCCCTTGGCGGACCGCGTGCCCACACCTCGGTGGGGTGCAGGGGGGCGCGGCCCCCGTTCTTTCGCGCGGAGCGCGGCTGGGGTCCGGGGCGGCAGCCCCGGAAGAAACGGGTAGGGGCGGGTCTGGGGCCAAGCCCTCATGGGGGCGCGTGCGTTGGGTGCGCGGGGGACGTTGACCTCGCGGGTGCGGTCCGGTGTGCCCACCCGTTCCGCCCTCTCGGGCGGACCAGCTGCCCACACCTCGCGCGGGAGCGCGGCCCGCGGCGGGGCCCGAACAGCCGTCGCTGCGAAGGTCATTGACGGCTGGGCAACGCCTCCTTACGTTCTTCGCAGCGCGCTTCGAAATCGATTTCTTCGACGTGGAGCCGGTCGCTGTTCCTGTCGTTGTCCTTGTCCGTACGGCCCGGGAGGCGCTGAAGCATGGCAGACGCGGCGGACGGTCACGGTGCGGTGGCCGGGGGCGGAGGGGTGTTGCTGCGGGTGCGGGGTGCCGCCAAGCGCTTCCCGGGGGTGCAGGCGCTCCAGGACATGCATCTCGACCTGCGGCACGGCGAAGTCCTCGCGCTCGTCGGGGAGAACGGTGCCGGCAAGTCGACGCTGATGAAGCTGCTGTCCGGCATCTACGCTCCGGACGAGGGCGAGTTCGTCCTCGACGGCAGCCCGGTCCGGATCCGCGGACCGCGGCACGCCCAGGAGCTGGGTATCAGCGTCATCCACCAGGAGTTCAACCTGATGCCCGACCTCACGGTCGCGCAGAACGTCTTCATCGGCCGCGAACCCCGCGGCCGCCTCCTGCTGCGCGACCGTGAACTGAACGAAAAGGCGCGGGAGTTGATCGACCGCCTGGGGCTGCCGCTCGACCCCCGTTGGCGGGTCGGCGAACTCACCGTCGCCCAGCAGCAGATGGTCGAGATCGCCAAGGCGCTGTCGTACGACGCGCGGATCCTCATCATGGACGAGCCCACCGCGGCGCTGAACGACGCAGAGGTGGAGGTGCTGCACGGGCTCATCCGCAGGTTCCGCGGCGAGGACACCGGCGTCATCTACATCTCGCACCGGATGGACGAGCTCAAGGCGCTCACCGACCGCATCACCGTCATCAGGGACGGGCGCTTTGTCGACACGCTGGAGACCGCCGCGACCTCGATGCAGGACGTCATCGCGCGCATGGTCGGACGCGAACTCGCCACCGGGGCCCGCCCGGAGGGCGTCCGCGAGGACCGCGAGACCGTCCTGTCGGTGACCGGTCTGACGACGAAGGCCCTGCTCCGCGACGTCAGCCTGGACCTGAAGAAGGGCGAGATACTGGGCCTCGCCGGACTGATGGGCGCGGGCCGTACGGAGCTCGCCCGCGCCCTCGTCGGCGCCGACCCCGTCACCGCCGGAACCGTCACCCTGCACGGCCGCCAGGTCTCCATCCGTACCCCGGCGGACGCGGCACGGCACCGCGTCGGCTATCTCTCCGAGGACCGGAAGAACCTGGGCCTGATGCTGGAGCGGGACGTCAACGCCAACATCGGCATCGGCTCGGTGGGGGAGCTGTTCCAGTCCCTCGGCTTCGTGAAGGACCGGGAGATGAGGGCGCGTTCGGAAGAGCAGGTGAAGTCGCTGCGGATCCGTACGCCGTCCGTGGACCAGCCGGTGAAGCATCTGTCCGGCGGCAACCAGCAGAAGGTCGTGCTCGCCCGCTGGCTGGTCAAGGACTGCGATGTCCTCATTGTCGACGAACCGACCCGCGGGATCGACGTGGGCGCCAAGGAGGAGATCTATCAGCTCCTCAACGACCTTGCCGCGCAGGGCAAGTCCATCATCATGATCTCCTCCGAGCTGCCCGAGGTGCTGCGCATGGCGCACCGGGTCGTGGTGATGAGCGAGGGCCGCGTCACCGGCCGGCTCACGGCGGCGGAGGCCACCCAGGAGCGGGTCATGCACCACGCGACCCTGCGCCCCGCCGACGGGCCCTGAACTCCCCACCACCCGGCGGCAGTACGGCCCCGGCGCCACCACCGCAGGTCCCACCAACACCGCAGGTCCCAGCCATCCGACGGCAGGAGAGAGATGACAGCCTCCACCACCGCTCCGCAGCGGCAGGAGCGGAACGACTCCGCGGGCACCGGGGTCCGCGGAACGGTGATGAACAGGTTCCAGCAGCTGCTGGCCTTCGCGAGCCTCATCGCCGTCTTCGTCTTCTTCTCGGCGGCCAGCCCGAACTTCCTCAACTACAGCAACATCACGTCGATTCTGTTCTCCACGGTCGTCATCGGCGCCCTCGCGCTCGGTGCCACCTTCGTCATCGTGTCGGGCGGCATCGACCTGTCCGTGGGCACCGGCATGGCCCTGTGCGCCGTCATGTCGGGTGTGCTGATCGTCGAATGGGGACTGCCCGTACCACTCGGTGTGCTGGGCACCCTGCTCTTCGGCGGGCTGGTCGGACTGGTCAACGGGGTGAACGTGACGGTGCTCAAACTGCCGCCGTTCATCGCGACGTTGGCCATGATGCTCGTCGCGCAGGGACTCGCCCTGGTGATCTCCGGCAGCGCCCCCATCTACTTCTCCGAGGACTCCGGCTACGCCGGCATATCGACGGGCAGCATCATCCCCGGCGCCGACTTCCCCAACGCGGTGCTGATCCTCGCCGCGGCCGCCGTACTCGCCGGCATCGTCCTCAACAGGACGGTGCTGGGCCGCTATACGTACTCCATCGGCAGCAACGAGGAGGCCACCGCGCTCTCCGGCGTCGACGTCCGCAAGTGGAAGATCGCCGTGTACGTGGTGTCCGGCCTGTTCATCGGCCTCGCCGGCGTGCTCATCTCCGCCCGGCTCGGTTCGGCCCAGCCCGCCACCGGCATGGGGTACGAACTCCAGGCCATCGCCGCGGTGGTGATCGGCGGTACGTCGCTGTCCGGGGGCAAGGGCTCCCTCGTCGGCACGGTCATCGGCGCCCTCATCATCTCCGTGCTCAACAACGGGCTGCAGATCACCTCGGTGCCGCAGGAGTGGCAGAACGTCATCCTCGGCTGCGTCATCGTCCTCGCCGTCTACGCGGACCAGGCCAGGAAACGCACACGCTGACACCGCGCCACCGCCGACAGCACCGCGCGACAAGACAGCACCGCGCGACCAGGCAGCCCAGGCGCGACAAGGGAGTGGGAAGCAGATGCAGTCAAGGCGATCCGCCGTCACGGGCGCGGCGGTCCTGGTCTCCGCGACGCTCGCGCTGAGCGGCTGCGGCGGCCAGGGGAACGGGGCCGACGGCAAGCCGTACGTGGCCATCGTCTCCAAGGGCTTCCAGCAGCAGTTCTGGCAGGCCGTCAAGGAGGGCGCGGAGAAGGAGGCGAAGAAGCGCGGCGCGACCATCAGCTTCCAGGGGCCCGCCACGGAGACCGAGGTCGAGGCGCAGGTGACCATGCTGGAGAACAGCGTGGGCCGGAAACCGGATGCCATCGGTCTCGCGGCGCTGGACTCACAGGCCGTCAGACCCATGCTGCGGAAGGCCGAACGCCGCGACACACCCGTCGTCGCCTTCGACTCCGGCGTGGAGAGCGACATCCCCGTCACCACGGCCGCCACCGACAACAAGGCGGCAGCCGCCGAGGCCGCCCGGCACATGGCGAAGGCCGTCGGCGGCAAGGGCAAGGTCGCCCTGGTCGTGCACAGCCAGACCAGCGGCTCGGGCATCGACAGACGCGACGGCTTCACGCAGTGGATGAGGAAACACGCGCCCGGAGTGCGGCTGCTGCCCGTCCAGTACGGCGGCGGCGACCAGACGAAGTCCGCCGACATCACGAAGGCCATCATCGCCGCCAACCCCGACGTCAAGGGCATCTACGGCGCCAACGAGGGCTCCGCGATGGGCGTCATCCAGGGCGTCAAGGAGAGCGGCCGCGAAGGCATCAAGACCGTCGGATTCGACTCCGGGCAGGGGCAGATCAACGCGATCGAGGACGGCAGCATGACCGGCGCGATCACCCAGAACCCCATCGCCATCGGGGAGCAGGTCGTGGCCGCCGCACTGAAGGCCAGGAAGGGCGAGAAGCTCCCGAAGGTCATCGACACCGGCTACTACTGGTACGACAAGCGCACCCTCCACGACCCCAAGATCCAAGAAGTGCTGTACCACTGACGGACCGTCGGACCGGCCTTGCGGGCACCTCCCGGCGGCTGGATGGCCGGAAACATGTCAAGATCCTTCCCATGGCGACACTGAGCGAGCTCCTCCCCGTCGAGGCCGTCCGGCTGGACGTGCCGTGCGCCGACTGGCGCGAGGCCGTGCGCACCGCGGGCGACCTGCTGGTCGCGACGGGCAGCAGCACGGACGAGTACACGGCCGAGATGCTCCGGAACGTCGAGGACAACGGGCCGTACATCGTCGTCGCGCCCGGTTTCGCGTTCGCCCACGCCCGCCCCTCACCCGCGGTGCTGCACTCCGGCATGTCCTGGGTGCGGCTGGTGGAACCGGTGGAGTTCGGCCACGAGTCGAACGACCCGGTGCACCTCGTCGTCGCCCTCGCCGCGCAGGACGCCGGCGACCACACGGCGGCGATGGCGGCCCTCGCCCGGCTGCTCGCCGACCCCGACACGGCGCAGTCGCTGGAGGACGCGCCGACGCCGGAGGCGCTGCACGCCGTACTGGAGGGCCGGCAGCAGGCGGAGGAGCGGAAGGACGCGAACAAGGCCGCCGCTTCCGCGGGCGCGAGCAAGGAGGGCGCCGGCACAGAGGGCGCGAGCAAGGCGTCCGCCTCCGCGAGCAAGGCGTCCGCGGGCAAGGCGTCCGGCGGGGGCGGCCACGGCATGCACAAGATCCTCACCGTGTGCGGCAACGGCGTCGGCACCAGCCTCTTCCTCAAGAACACCCTCGAACAGGTCCTGGACCGCTGGGGCTGGTCGAAGTACGTGACGGTGGAGGCCACCGACACGATCTCCGCGAAGGGCAAGGCCTCCGAGGCCGTCGCCATCCTCACCTCCCGCGAGATCGCCCGGACGCTCGGCGACGTGGGCGTGCCCGTGAAGGTCGTCGACGACTTCACGAGCACCGCCCAGACCGACGCCGTGCTGCGCGACACCTACGACGTCTGACGAAGGGAACCTCAAGTCACCATGGGCTGGCTCGCGTCGATCGCCGAGTTCCTCGTCAACGAGGTGCTCAGTCAACCCGCGTATCTGATCGGCCTCATCACGGCCGCCGGTCTGATCGCGCTGAAGAAGTCCGCCGGGCAGGTCATCGGCGGCGCCATCAAGGCATGTCTGGGACTGCTGCTGATCACCGCGGGCGCCGGACTGGTCGTCGCCGCCCTCGCCCCGCTGGGCGAGATGGTGCAGGGCGCGACCGGCGCACACGGAGTGATCCCCACCAACGAGGCGATCGTGGGCATCGCCCAGGAGAAGTACGGCGCCCGGGTCGCCTGGCTGATGATCGTGGGCTTCGCGATCAGCTTGGTGCTGGCCCGCTTCACGCCGCTCCGGTACGTGTTCCTGACCGGCCATCACATGCTGTTCATGTCCACCCTGCTGACGATCGTGCTGGCCATCGCGGGCCAGTCGTCGGTGATCGTGGTGATCGTCGGAGGTGTGCTGCTCGGCATCATGCTGGTGTCCATGCCGGCGTTCGCGCACCCCTGGACGAAACGCATCACCGGCAACAACACCGTCGCCATCGGGCACTTCGGCACCGCGGGATACATCCTGTCCGGCGCGGCGGGCCAGGTCGTCGGCAAACGCAGCCGCAGCACCGAGGACATGAAGCTGCCCGAGGGACTGCGCTTCCTGCGCGACTCGATGGTCGCCACCGCGCTGTCCATGGTGCTGATCTACTTCATCCTCGCCCTGATCTTCCTCGGGAAGGCGGGCAAGGCGGTGGCGTTCAAGGCGTTCGCGGTGGACGGCGGCACCCCGGCGACCGACATCGGCAACTACCTGATGACGTCCGTCATGCAGGGCCTGCAGTTCGGTATCGCCGTCGCCGTCATCCTGTTCGGTGTCCGCACGATCCTCGGCGAACTCGTCCCCGCCTTCCAGGGCATCGCCGCGAAGATCGTGCCCGGCGCCGTCCCCTCGCTGGACGCGCCGATCGTCTTCCCGTACGCGCAGAACGCCGTGCTGATCGGCTTCATCTCCAGCTTCATCGGCGGCCTGGTCAGCCTCGGACTGCTGTCCGCCGTGTTCGGCCCGCTCTTCGGGCTGGCGCTCGTGCTGCCCGGCCTCGTCCCGCACTTCTTCACCGGCGGCGCGGCCGGCGTATACGGGAACGCGACGGGCGGCCGGCGCGGCGCCGCCGTCGGCGCGTTCCTCAACGGTGTGCTGATCACCTTCCTGCCGGCGCTGCTGCTGAAGGTGCTGGGCGCCTTCGGCGAGGAGAACACCACCTTCGGCGACGCCGACTTCGGCTGGTTCGGCACGCTCATCGGCTATGCGGCGAAGGCCGGCGGCGCGGGCGGCGTCGTCCTGATGCTGATCACCGGCGCGGTGGTGCTGGCCGCGGCGATCCTCATGCAGAAGCGGGTCGTCGACACCGGCTGGGACCCCGGAGCGCGCCGCGACGCGCTGCTCCCGCGCGACGAGGACGAGGACGGGGCGGAGCCGGCCGCGGCCCCGGCCGGAACCGGCACCGCGTACGCGAAGATCAGCCCGCCCGCCGGCGCCCCGGCACCCCCGCCGCCGCCCGACACGAAGTAGCGCACAGGGCACCACGAAGCACCGGGCCGAGGGGAGACCTCCCCTCGGCCCAGTGCTGTCAGCCGCCCGCCGCGCCCCGCCCGTACTCGGCGCGCGGGCACGCCGGGCGTCGCCGAGCATGTCCCCCATGCGACTTCTCAGCCTGGCCGCCCGTCCGCTCACGGGCTCCGTCTTCATCATCAGCGGCTACGACGTACTGAAGAACCCCGAACCGGCCGCCGAGCTCGCCATCCCCACCCTGCGGCGGATCCAGGAGATGGTCCCGGGCCTCCCCGAGGACCCCGTGATCATCGTCCGCGCGAACGCCGCCGTGCAGCTCGCCGCCGGCTGCATGCTCGCCCTCGGCAAGGCCCCGCGGCTCTCCGCGCTCGCGCTGGCCGCGTCGCTCGTGCCCACCACGTACGCGGGCCACGCCTGGTGGCAGAACGAGGACCCCGCCGTCCGCGCGCAGCACAAGACGCAGTTCCTGAAGAACGCCGGAGTCCTCGGCGGGCTGGTCGGCGTGATGGGCGACGCGCACGGCCGTCCGAGCGTCGCCTGGCGCGTCGAGCACGCCCTGAACGACCGCTCCCGCAAGGGCTGCCCGCGCAAGCGGTGACGGGGCGCGACGGGCCCGGATGCCGTTCCGCGGGAGAGCTGCCACGTTGGAAAGACGTCGGACAAGAGTTCCGGCCCCGGTCTCTCCCCCGTTGAACGGCCGGGCGCAGTGCCTCCGTCGACGCCGGTCCGGCCCCACCCGCCGGCGACCTGGAAAGAGCCACGCTCATGGACACCGCTCGCACGAAAAAGCGCTCACGTCACCCCCACGACGACGCCCCCGACACGGCTGCCGCCATGCAGCGGCTCGCCACCCTGCCCGACGGCCCCGAGAAACGGGCCCTGCAGCAGGAGGTCGCGGCGGCCTGGCTGCCGATGGCACAGCGGCTGGCCCGTAAGTTCCGCAACCGCGGGGTGGCCGTCGAGGATCTGGAGCAGGTCGCCGCGCTGGGCCTGGTCAAGGCCGTCAGCCGTTTCGACCCGTCGCGCGGCTACGCCTTCGAGTCGTACGCCGTGCCCACCATCACCGGTGAACTCAAGCGGCACTTCCGCGACAACTCCTGGGATCTGCACGTGCCCCGCCGCGTACAGGAGCTGCGCATCAGGGTGCGGGCGGGGATCCGGGAGCTGAGCGACGGCATCGACGAGCGTTCGCCCACGGTGTCCGAACTGGCCGCGCAGACCGGCCTGGCCGAGGAGGACGTGCAGCTCGGCATGGAGGCGCTGCGCAGCTACAGCTCGCTGTCGCTGGAGGCCGAGATGGCCGGCGGTTCCGAGGGCGGGGAGGGCGGCGCCACGCTGCTGGACACCCTCGGCAGCGAAGAACCCGGCTACGAACAGGTGGTGGACCGCGAAGCGGTGAAGCCGTGCCTGTGCCATCTGCCGGAGCGGGAGCGGCGGATCCTCTATCTGCGGTTCTTCTGCGAGATGACGCAGTCCCGGATCGCCGACCAGCTGGGCATCTCCCAGATGCACGTGTCGCGTCTGATCAGCAAGTCCTGCCGGCGGATCCGCGAGGAGATCGAGGCCGCCGACAAGGGCACGCCCGTGCCGTACGCCGCACCCGACGACGAGCCGGCCGCCGCCTGACAGGTGTCGGCCGCCGGGAGCGGGGAACCGGTCCCGCGCACATGTCACCGCGCGCTCGCTGGGAGGCGGCGAAATGGGCGTCCGAACCTGGATCCGGGACTGGCCCGTCTACCGGCAGCTGACCGGTGACGATCCGCTGGGCCGCGGCGCCGCTGCCGCCTCGGGGAACTCCGGCGGGAGGCCGCGTACGGATTCGGCGGACCGGGTCGTGCAGTCGGTCTGTCCGTACTGCGCCGTCGGCTGCGGGCAGCAGGTGTACGTCAAGGACGACGAGGTCGTGCAGATCGAGGGGGACCCGGACTCTCCTGTCAGCCGCGGCAGGCTGTGCCCGAAGGGCGCGGCGACGCTGCAGCTCACCACGGGCGATGCGCGCCGTCACGAGGTGCTGTACCGGCGTCCGTACGGCAGGGACTGGGAGCGGCTCGACCTGGACACGGCGATGGACATGGTCGCCGACCGGGTGCTGAGCGCCCGGCGGGAGGGCTGGCAGGACGAGCTGGACGGGGTGCGGGTCAACCGCACGATGGGGCTCGCGGCGCTCGGGGTGCCGCCCTCGACAACGAGGAGAACTACCTCATCAAGAAGCTGTTCACGGCGCTGGGCATGGTGCAGATCGAGAACCAGGCCCGGGTGTGCCACAGTTCGACCGTCGCCGGGCTCGGCACGTCCTTCGGGCGCGGCGGCGCGACCACCTTTCTGCAGGATCTTCAGCACGCCGACTGCATCGTCATCGAGGGCTCCAACTTCGCCGAGGCCCATCCGGTCGGCTTCCAGTGGGTGATGGAGGCGAAGGCCCGCGGCGCCCAAGTGATCCATGTGGACCCGCGGTTCACCCGGACCAGCGCGCTCGCCGATCTGCACGTGCCCATCCGGGCCGGCACCGACATCGCCTTCCTCGGCGGCATCATCCACCACGTGCTGAGCACCGGCTCGGACTTCCGCGAGTACGTGCTGGACTACACGAACGCGTCGACGATCGTCAGCGAGGAGTTCCAGGACACCGAGGACCTCGACGGGGTGTTCTCCGGGCTCAACGAGGAGACCGGGCACTACGACGTCGAGTCCTGGCAGTACGAGGGCGGCCTGGTGCAGGCGGCGGCGGGGGAGCGCGACGAACTGTACGAGGAGCGCACCCGGCACGCGCCGCCCACCACCGGGCACGCCGAGTCGCACGGCTCGGGCGGGCCCGCCATCTCCGGGGAGCGGCGGCACGACCGGACGCTCCAACACCCGCGCTGCGTCTACCAGATCCTCAAGCGGCACTACGCGCGCTACACGCCCGAGATGGTCGAGGAGACCTGCGGCATCCCCCGGGACACGTTCCTGAAGGTGTGCCGCGCGCTCACCGCCAACTCCGGCCGGGAGCGCACCTCGGCGTTCGCGTACGCGGTGGGCTGGACCCAGCACACCGTGGGCGCGCAGTACATCCGTACCGCCTGCGTACTCCAGCTGCTGCTGGGCAACATCGGCCGGCCCGGCGGCGGCATCCAGGCGCTGCGCGGGCACGCCAGCATCCAGGGCTCCAGCGACATCCCGACGCTGTTCAACCTGCTGCCCGGCTACATCCCCATGCCGCACGCGCACAAGCACGAGGACCTCGACACCTTCGTGCAGGCCGTGCGGACGGACAAGGGCTACTGGGGCAACATGCGTTCCTACCTGGTCAGTCTGCTGAAGTCCTACTGGGGCGAGGCCGCCACCGAGGACAACGACTACTGCTTCGGCCATCTGCCGCGTCTGACCGGCTCGCACAGTACGTACGACACGGTCCTCTCGCAGCTGGACGGCGAGTGCAAGGGCTACTTCCTGCTCGGCGAGAACCCGGCCGTCGGCTCCGCCAACTCCCGTCTGCAGCGCCGGGGGATGGCGAACCTGGACTGGCTCGTGGTCCGCGACTTCTCGCTCATCGAGTCGGCGACCTGGTGGCGGGACGGGCCCGAGACCGACACGGGCGAGATGCGTACGGAGGACATCGGTACGGAGGTGTTCTTCTTCCCCGCGGCCTCGCACACCGAGAAGGCCGGCTCGTTCACGAACACCAACCGCATGCTGCAGTGGCACTGGCCGGCGAAGGAGCCGGACGGCGAGGCGCGCAGCGACCTGTGGTTCATGTACCACCTGGGCAGGCGCATCCGGGAGCGGCTGCACGGTTCAACTGACCCCAGGGACCGGCCAGTTCTGGATCTGACGTGGGACTACCCCGTGGAGGGGCCGCTGGAGGAGCCGGTCGCCGAGGCGGTGCTGGCGGAGATCAACGGGCGTGGCCCGGACGGCAGTCCGCTCACCCGCTACCAGCAGCTCAAGGACGACGGCTCCACACAGTGCGGCTGCTGGATCTACTGCGGCGTGTACGCGGACGGCGTCAACCAGGCGGCACGCAAGAAGCCGCACACCGAGCAGGACTGGATCGCCGCCGAATGGGCCTGGTCGTGGCCCGCCAACCGGCGCATCCTCTACAACCGCGCCTCCGCCGACCCGGACGGCGCGCCGTGGAGCGACCGCAAGTCCCTTGTGTGGTGGGACAGTTCGGCCGCGCGCTGGACCGGGCACGACATCCCCGACTTCATCGCGGACCGGCCGCCGTCCTACCGGCCCGGCCCCGACGCGACGGGACCCGAGGCGCTCGCGGGCACCGACCCGTTCATCATGCAGGCCGACGGCAAGGGCTGGCTGTACGCACCCGCCGGACTGGTCGACGGGCCGATGCCCACGCACTACGAGCCGCAGGACTCGCCCGTCCGCAACCCCCTCCACACGGGACAGCAACGCAGCCCCGTACGCCAGATGTTCGCCCGCGAGGGCAACCGCTACCACCCCGGCGCGCGGGATCCGGGCTCCGGCGTCTACCCGTACGTCGTCACCACCTACCGGCTCACCGAGCACTTCACGGCGGGCGGCATGACCCGCTGGTCGCCGTATCTGGCGGAACTGCAGCCGGAGTTCTTCTGCGAGGTCTCGCCCCGGCTGGCCGCCGAGCGCGGTCTGGAGCACACCGGCTGGGCCACCGTCGTCACCGCGCGCGGCGCCGTCGAGGCGCGCGTGCTGGTCACCGAACGGATGGCGCCGCTGCGGGTGGGCGGCGGATGGGTGCACCAGATCGGCCTGCCGTACCACTGGGGCGGAAACGGCTACGTACGCGGCGACTCGGCGAACGAGCTGACGTCCATCGCGCTCGACCCGAACGTGCACATCCAGGAAGTCAAGGCGCTGACCGCGGACATCGTGCCCGGACGCCGGCCGCGCGGCTCCGCGCTGACCGAACTGCTCGCCGCGTACCGGGAACGCGCGGGCATCACCGAAGACACCGGAACGGAGGTCCGCGGATGAGCTCCCTCGTCGGCCGCAATCTGCTCGCGGGACCCGAGGACGATCCGGCGGGCGACGCCGGGCACGGAACATCCGGCGAACACCCGGCGCGCGTCGGCTTCTTCACCGACACCTCGGTCTGCATCGGCTGCAAGGCCTGCGAAGTCGCCTGCAAGGAGTGGAACGCGATCCCGGAGGACGGCCTGGAGCTGACCGGGATGAGCTACGACAACAGCCAGGGGCTCGGTGCGTCGACTTGGCGGCACGTGGCCTTTATCGAGCAGAGTGCTTTTATTGAGCAGAGCGTCCCGGTGGATCACAGCGGTACGGATGTCCTCGCCCTCGCCTCGGAGGGGTCGGGGGACGGGGCGGCGGAGCCGGGGGAGATGCGCTGGCTGATGTCGTCCGACGTGTGCAAGCACTGCACGCACGCGGCCTGCCTGGACGTGTGCCCGACCGGGTCCCTCTTCCGTACGGAGTTCGGCACGGTCGTCGTCCAGGAGGACATCTGCAACGGCTGCGGCTACTGCGTGCCCGCCTGCCCGTACGGCGTCATCGAGCAACGCCCGCACGACGGGCGGGCGTTCAAGTGCACGATGTGCTACGACCGGCTCGGCCAGGGGCGGGAGCCGGCGTGCGCGAAGGCGTGCCCCACCGAGTCCATCCGCTTCGGCCCGCTGGACGAGCTGCGTGAGGAGGCCGAGGAGCGGGTCGGACAGCTGCGGCGGGCCGGCGTGGAGGGCGCGCGGCTGTACGGGCACGACCCGGACGACGGCGTCGGCGGTGACGGCGCGTTCTTCCTGCTGCTGGACGACCCCGAGGTGTACGGCCTGCCGCCCGACCCGGTCGTCACCACCCGCGATCTGCCGGCGATGTGGAAGCACGCGGGGGCGGCGGCGCTGACTCTGCTGGGCGGCATCGCCGCGGCCGTCGCGGCGAGCGGCACAGGGCGCCGGGGCGCGGGACGGGGACTGCCGTCCAGGGGGCTGCGGTGACGGGCCGGCACGGGACGCCGGACGTGCCGGGCATCCGGCCCGCGGCCGCCGGACCGGACCGCCCCGGCGCGAACGGCGGGCACGGGCCGGGGAAGCACCGCCGGGGCAAGCGGCGCTCCGGCCGCGGCAAGGGCGAGCAACTCGTCGTACCCGAGGCCGAGTTCACCTCGTACTACGGCAGGCCCGTGCTCAACGTGCCCGCCTGGCAGCCGCTGAACATCGCCGGGTACTTCTTCCTCGGCGGGCTCGCCGGAGCCGGGTCCGTGCTCGCCGCGGGGGCGCAGCTCACCGGGCGGCCCGCCATGGCGAGGGCGCTCAAGATCTCCTCCACCGCCGCCGTCGCCGGGTCCACGGCCGCGCTCATCCACGACCTGGGCAGGCCCTCGCGGTTCGCCAACATGCTGCGGGTGATCAAGCCGACCTCGCCGATGAGCGTCGGCTCGTGGCTGCTCGCCGCGTACGGTCCCGCGGCAGGCGCCGCCGCCCTCGCCGACCTCTCCGGTCGGCTGCCGCGTGCCGGCGCCGCCGCCACGGGAGGGGCCGCGCTGCTCGGCCCGGCGGTCGCCGCGTACACCGCGGTGCTGGCCGCCGACACCGCCGTACCGGCCTGGCACGACGGACACCGCGAACTGCCGTACGTGTTCACCGGGTCGGCGGCGCAGGCGGCCTCGGGGCTGGCGCTGCTCGCCTCCCCGCTTTCGGAGAACGCGCCGGCGCGCGGTGCGGCCCTGTTCGGGGCCGCGCTGGAGAACGCGACGGCACGCGCGATGGAACGGCGCCTCGGAGTGGTCGCCGAGGTGTACGAGGAGGGCAGGGCCGGGCGTCTCATGCGGGCAGCACGGTGGCTGTCGGCCGCGGGCGCCGGGGGCGCGGCCCTGTGCGGCGGGCGCAGCCGTACGGGTGCCGCCGTCAGCGGGGCCGCGCTGCTCGCCGCGTCGGCGTGCACCCGGCTGGGTGTGTTCCACGCGGGCATCGCCTCCGCCGAGGACCCGAAGTACACGGTGCTGCCGCAGCGCGAACGGCTCAACGCGCGGGAGGCGCAGGGGCGTTGACTGGCCGGGTGGCGCGGTTCCGGGCGGGTGTCCGTACGCGGGCGCCGGGTACCCGGCGCCCGCGCTGCGGTGCCGAGTGGCTGAGCGGCGGCAGCCGTCCAACCATGGGACGAGTCCCTACGACAGTGGAGGAAGAGACGATGCCCGCAGGAGCGAATGCCAAGCGTGAGCGGCAGTACGAGCACATCAAGGAGGGGCAGAAGAAGCGCGGCGCCTCCGAGGGGCGGGCCGAGGAGATCGCATCCCGCACGGTGAACAAGGAGCGGGCGCAGAAGGGGGAGGCCCGGCAGGCCGGCAAGACGTCCGTCCAGGACAAGCCCGCGCCGAAGCGCGGAGGCGAACGGTCCGGCAACAGGAAGGGCCCGCAGGGCCCCACCCGCGAGCAGCTCTACAACGAGGCGAAGCAGCGGGGCGTCGAGGGCCGCTCGAAGATGACCAAGCAGCAACTGGCCCGCGCCGTCGGCAAGTGACGGCAGCCCGGCGCGGGAGCCGGCGTGGAAGCCGGCGCAGAGACCGGAGCGGCCGGCGGAGACCCGAGGGGGCTCCGCCGGCCGTCGTGCGTCCCGGGCCGCCACTCGCCGGCGGCGGCCACCGGCCGGAGATGTGCGACCGTTTACTCGGGTTCACCGCGTGATGTCCGGGCCTGCCGCCCTGCCTGGGCCTGCATTTCCGGCTGGGGGTACGGGGGTCATCCCCCGGGAGAACGCAGTAACCTGCGAGTTTCTCGCCCCTGTCCGAACCGTTCGCCCTTGTGGAAGGAACCGGCCGTGTCCACCCCCGCCACAGGGCCGCAGTCCGTCGACCGCGCCCTGGACGCCCTCGACGCCGTGGCCCACTCGCCGCGCCCGGTCACCGCCAAGGCGCTCGCCCGGCAGCTGGGCTGCGCCCTGTCGACCGCGTACAGCGTGCTCGGCGCGCTGACCGAGCGCGGGCATCTCGCCCGGACCGACGGCGGCTACATCCTCGGGCCGCGCGTGCCGGCGCTGCACCGCGCCTACCAGCGGCACATGTCCGTGGGCCAGGACGTACGGGAACTGCTCGCGCGGGTGCGGCACACGACGGGCGCCGAGGCGTACTTCAGCACCTACAGCGGCGGCGAGGTCGCCGTACTCGACAGCACCGCGCCGGCCGTGGAGGGCAGCGACCCGTTCGCGGTGGGCCGGGACCTGCGCGCGCACGCGACCGCGCACGGGAAGGTGCTGCTCGCCTCGCTGCCGGGTGCCGCGCGGCGCCGCTACCTCGACGCGCACGGGCTGCCGCGGATGACCGAACGCACCATCACGGACGCGGCGCGCTTCGAGCGCGAGGCGGTACGGGTGCGGCGGGACGGAGTGGCCGTCTCCGTCGGCGAGTTCGACCTCGCGCTGACCTGCGTGGCCGTGCCGCTGTCCGGGGACGGCGAGGGGGAGAGCGCGCGGGCGCTGTCCGTCTCCGTCCCCACCGGCGAGTTCCACGCGCGCGGCCCGCAGCTGGTCGCGGCCCTGTCGGAGGCCGCGGCGCGGCACGCGTGACGGCGCGCTCCGGGTGCCGCCGCACGGATTTTCCGGCAGCGCCGGAATCCGCCGCGCCGCATGCGCCGGATGCCGCGCGCGGAGGCCACCATGGCTGACGTCCACCACGAACAGCCAGGCCGACAAGGAGCCGTCGTGATCTTCATTACCGTCAAGTTCACCGTTCGTCCCGAGCACAGCGACAACTGGCTCGCGCACGTCGAGGACTTCACGCGGGCCACCCGGAACGAGCCCGGCAACGTGTTCTTCGAGTGGTCGCGGAGCGTGGACGACCCGAACCAGTTCGTGCTGCTGGAGGGCTTCGCCTCCCCGCAGGCCGGCGAGGAGCACGTGAACTCCGCGCACTTCCAGGCCGCCATGGCGAGCATCCCGGAGTACATCGCCACCACTCCCGACATCATCAACGTCGAGATCCCGGGCGACGGCTTCTCGAAGATGGCGGAGCTCACCCCGCGGCACGCCTGAGGATCCGGGCCCCGTACGCGAGCGGGCCCCGTACGCGAGGTGCTCACGGTGCGACCGTGAGCACCTCCTCCACGGGGCGGCGCGGCGTCTCCGTCCCGGTGGGCCCGTACCCGAAGCGCAGCACCATCTGGATGTGCCCGTACGCGGACAGCGGTTCGCGCAGCGGCCAGCGCAGGTCGGGCCACTCCAGGGCCTGCGCGACGAACGAGCTGGACAGCCCCTTCGTACAGGCGAGCAGCAGCACCCGCTGCATCGCCTGACCCGCGCGCAGCCAGTCCTCCCGCTTGTCGCGGGTGGTGCTCAGCAGCGCGAGATGCGGTGTCTCCTCGAACTCGGCCGTCTCGCGGCCCGGTACGGCGTGACCGCCCGCGAAGTCCCGTACGGGCGCCTTGCCGCCGCCCCGCCGGGGCCCGTACGCGGACTCCGGCACCCCCTCGTCCGGTGCCGGGCCCCGCTCCTCGCCGGGGGCGGGAGCGGCGTGTGTCCAGGAGGCCAGCTCCGCCTCGCTGCCGCTGTCGGAGAGGTTGCGGGTCTCCGCCTCCTGGGCGAGGTCCAGGACGAGCCGGAGGTGCCAGCCCACGGGGAACGACAGCCCGGCGCCCTCGCGCTGCGCCGCGTCGCGCAGCGCGGCCTGCGCCGCGGCGGGGAGCCCGTGGGGCGAGAACGGGTGGCGGCTGGTGTGCCGCTCGTACACGGCGGTCCGGAGCGCGCCGAGGCCACGCGTCTCACCTGCCTCCACGCGGCCGCCGAGCCGCACGGTGGCGAGCAGGTCCGGGTCGTCCGGCTCGGGGAAGAGCACCGTCTCCGGGTGGTGCCCCGCGTCGACGGCGGCCACGCGCAGGTTGAACAGGGCGGCGCCGCAGCCGAGATGGAGGCCGCGGCCCTCGGGGTCGGTGTGCGGCAGCAGCCGTTCCGGGTCGGCGCGCAGCGACAGGGTGCGGGTGCCGCGCGCGTACCGGAACCGCCACGGCTGGGAGTTGTGCAGGGAGGGGGCCGCCGACGCCGCGCGGACGAGGTCGCTCACGGTTCCCTCGGCGACTGTTTCCGTGCCCACCATGGCCTGTGGCCTCCTCACCGGGTCGTCCGCCCGGACGGTCCGGCGGTGTCCGGGCTGACTTCCAGGGTGGCCCGCGGGCATCCGGGCCGCACCACGGGCGTCCCGCCCGCACCGCGCCCCCGCCCGGTACGGGGCCGGACGGGGGCGCGGGACACGGGGGTTCAGCCCCGGTACGCCTCCAGGAGGCGGAGCCAGACCTCGCTGATCGTGGGGTACGCGGGGACCGCGTGCCAGAGGCGGTCGAGGGTGATCTCGCCGGCGATGGCGGTGGTCGCCGAGTGCAGGAGCTCGCTCACGCCGGGTCCTGCGAAGGTGACGCCGACGACGGTCCCGCGGTCGAGGTCGACGACCATGCGGGCGCGGCCCCGGTAGCCGTCGCCGTACAGGGCCGCGCCCGCGACGCCGCCGAGGTCCTGGTCGACGACGCGGACGCGCAGGCCGCGCGCCTCGGCCTCCTCCGCGGTGAGTCCGGCGGCGGCCACCTCCGGGTCGGTGAACACCACTTGGGGCACCGCGTCGTGGTCGGCGGTGGCGGCGTGCGCGCCCCAGCGGTCGGTCTCCAGCAGCGGCACGCCAGCGGCGCGCGCCGCGATCGCGGCGCCGGCGATGCGCGCCTGGTACTTGCCCTGGTGGGTCAGCAGGGCGCGGCCGTTGGCGTCGCCGACCGCGTACAGCCAGCCGCCCTTGACGCCGTCGACGCGGCAGCTGTCGTCCACCGTGAGCCAGGTGCCGACGTCCAGACCGACCGTGTCCAGGCCGATGTCGTCGGTGCGGGGTGCCCGGCCCGTCGCGAACAGCACCTCGTCGGCGACGAGTTCACGGCCGTTGCTGAGGGAGAGGGTGAGCGGGCGGTCCGGCAGGGGGCGGTCCAGGCGCTCCACCGACACGCCGGTCAGGACGTTCGCCCCGGCCTCCACGAGGGACGAGGCGACGAGCTTGCCCGCGAACGGCTCCATCTTCGGCAGCAGCCGCTCGCCGCGGACCAGCAGCGTGACCTCGGCGCCGAGTGCCCGCCAGGCGGTGGCCATCTCCACGCCGACCACGCCGCCGCCGACGACGGCCAGCCGGCCCGGCACCTCCTTCGCGGAGGTCGCCTCGCGGCTGGTCCACGGCTGCGCGCTGTCGATGCCGGGCGTACCGGGGAGCGCGGCCCGGCTGCCCGTGCAGACGGCGACGGCGTGCCTCGCCTCCAGGGCTGTGCGGCTGCCGTCGGGGCCGGTGACGACGACGCGGCGCGGGCCGTCGATCCGGCCGTGACCGCGTACGAGGTCGATGCCCGCCGAGGTGAGCCAGTCGACCTGGCCCTCGTCCTTCCAGTGGGAGGCGAAGCCGTCCCTCCGCTCCAGCACGGCCTGCGCGTCGATCCTGCCGGTGACGGCCTGCGCGGCACCGGCGACGCGGCGCACGTCGGCCAGCGCGGCGACCGGGCGGAGCAGGGCCTTGCTGGGCATGCAGGCCCAGTACGAGCATTCGCCGCCGACGAGTTCCCGTTCGACGATCACGGCGCTGAGTCCGGCGGCGTGGGCGCGGTCGGCGACGTTCTCACCGACCGGGCCCGCGCCGAGGACGATCACGTCGTACGTGCCGGCGGTGTCGGGTGTTGCGTCGGAGCGGCTCATCGGGACCTCCGGATCGGTGACGCGTGCGACTGCCCGCTCTGCGGGGCTACGTCCCATCCTTCCTGCCGCCGGGCCCGGCGTCCTGTGCACTCGGATTCTTCTGGGGGAGCAGGCAACCCCTGAGGCACACGGTGCGTCATTGACGGAGAACGGTGGCTTTCGCCGCGCGGGCTGACCTCCGCACGCGGCGCGTACACGCAGGGACCACGGACGTGCTCCGGGAGATCCGGGGTGGACTCCAGGGAACTATGCACTGCGTGTATACGTCGTGTGTATAGTGAAGCGGCGCGGTCCGGCCGGGCACGGAGACAGAGAGGTACGCATGTACAGCAAGGCATTCGCCCCCGAATACCAGGGCTCCCTCGGCACGCTGTCGGTGAACTCCTCGGTGGAGGACGTACTCGCTCACGGGATCGAGCAGGTACGCGAGGCAGAGCGGGCCGGGGACCGGCGGGAGGCCGCCCGCTGCGGGCTCGCCGTCGCCGAGGCGCACCGCAGGCTCGGCCATGTCGAGGAGGCGGACCGCGCCTGGAAGGCCAGTTACCGCGCGGCGCGGGACGCCGGGGACACGGGCGCGATGGCCTGGGCGGTGTGGAGCGGCGGCACGCTGGCGCGGCAGCGGGGCGCGCTGCGGCTGGCCTTCCGGCTCCTCGGCCTGGCGGCCGAACTGGCCGAACAGGGCGAGGACATCGTCGCCCGCGGCTACTCCCTCGCCGGCATGGCGGAGACCGGCCGCATCCAGGGCGACTACCGCGCCGTGGGCGAACTGCACGAGCAACTGCTGGCCGAGGCACGGCGGCGCGGCGAGGCCCGGCACACCGTGTGGGCGCTGGAGGGCATCGCGCAGATGCACCGCAACACCGGCTCGTACGACCTCGCGCTCGCCATGTTCGACGAGGCGGCGCAGATATCCGGCGACGCCGACGACTGGCGCGGCCGGGCGTGGGCGCTGCGCGGCGTCGCCGACATCCTCTCCGTACGCGGCGACGACCCGGAGCGCGCGCTCGGGCTGCTGTCCGAGGCGGAGGAGCTGTGCCGGGCGATGGACCTGTCCAGCGCGCTGGCCTACAACCACAAGATGCGCGGCAACGTCCTCTACCGCGCCGGGCGTTACGCGGAGGCGCAGACCGTTTACGAGGGGGCGCTCGCCGAATTCCGCGCGATGGGCGAACCGCGCGGCGAGGCGCTGTCCCGGCTGGGTCTCACCAAGTCCCGGGCCCGGCTGGGCAGGGACGCGGCGCGGACGGCCGCCGACCTGGCGGAACTGCGCGTCGCCCTGGAGGCGATCGGGCTGCGGCACGCGTGCGCGATGGTCGACAAGGCCCGGGAGGAGCTGGGGCTCGCCGACGGTGACGGACAGTCCGGCGGTCGTGAACAGCCTGAGGGCGGCGGGGAGTTCGATGCCCGCGCCGTCGTCGGCGCGGTGGCCGGGCGGGGCGCGGAGGTCCTGCGATGACGGCGCTGTCCGGGACGGACCGGACCGCGTACGCTGCGGCCGGCGACACGATGCAGGCGGACGACGAGTACGGCGGCGAGCACATCGAAGAGCAGTACCCCGACGGCCAGTACGGCGGCAGTGACCTCAAGGGCGGTGACCGCGGGCCCGACGCGTACGCCGTGCTGGAGCGGTGCCGGGAACTGGTGCGGCCCCAACTCGCCTCCGCTGTAAGGCGGTTGCACCCGTGGACCGGGGAGATGGCGGGCTTCTCGCTCGGCTGGTGCGAGGTCGGCGGCAGCCCGGAACCGTCCGCGCAGGGCACGGGCAAGGGCGTACGGCAGGCGCTCGCCGTCCTGGGCGCCGAGGCCGCCGGGGCGCCCGGCGAGACCGCGGCGGCCGGGGCCGTCGCCGTCGAACTCGTGCACACCTTCTCGCTGTTGCACGACGACATCATGGACGGCGACGAGACGCGCCGGCAGCGGCAGACCGTGTGGAAGGCGTACGGCACGGGACCCGCCGTGCTCACCGGGGACGCGCTCTTCGCGCTCGCCGTGGAGATCCTCGCGGAGACGCCGCACGCGCACGGCGGCACCGCGGTCCGGCACCTGGCGGGTGCGCTCGGCGACCTCGTGCGCGGACAGGCCGACGATCTGCGGTACGAGAACCGCCCCTGGACGGGCCCGGACGCCGTAGAGCCCGACGAGTACCGCGCCATGGCGGAGGCCAAGACCGGTGCGCTGCTGGGCTGTTCCCTCGCGCTGGGCGCCGTGCTGGCCGGCGCGCCGGGGATGCTCGTGGACGGGCTGGACCGTGCGGGCCGCCATCTCGGCGTCGCCTTCCAGGTGGTGGACGACCTGCTCGGCATCTGGGGCGACCCGGCCGCCACCGGCAAGCCCGTGCACAACGACCTGCGGCAGGGCAAGAAAACCTACCCGCTGCTCACCGCGCTCGCCGGCGAGGGGCCCGCCGCGTACCACCTGGCCGCGCTGCTGACCGGCCCGCGGCCGCTGGACGCGGCCGGCGCCCGTACCGCCGCGGGGCTCGTCGAGGAGGCGGGCGGGCGGACCGCCGCACTGCGCGAGGCCCGCGCCCAACTCGACGCGGCCCGCGCCTGCCTGGCCGAACTGCCACTGGCGCCGACGGCCGTACGGGACATGCTGGCGCTGATCCCGTTCCTCATCGACCGCAGCGGATGAGCGGCGGACGACGGGCGTTCGGGCGGTGCGGGGCAGGCGGGCGCGGGCCGGGTGCTGTCAGGAGTACCAGGTGGGCTGCGGCAGTTCACCGGTGAGGACGTAGCGGCCGACTTCCCGGCGCTTGTACGCGACCGGGTCGTGCAGCGTGTGCGTACGGATGTTCCGCCAGAAGCGGTCGAGTCCCTCGGTGGTGGCGGTGGCCCGTGCGCCGGTGACCTCGAAGACCCGGTTCGCGGTCTCCAGCGCCACGTCCGTCGCCCTCGCCTTCACCGCGGCGACCCGCACCTCGAGCTCGCCGCGGTCCTGCTCCGTCACCGCGTCCGGGTCGTCGTGTAGCCGCTGCCCCTCCTCGGCCACCTTGTCGGCGAGCGCCTCGGCGGCCCACAGCTTGGCCGTCAGATCGCCGTAGATGTCGATGACGTACGGCTCGTCGACGGCCCGCTCGTACCCGCCGTGCAGCCACGACCGCGACCGGTTGCGGGTGTAGGTGTTGGCCGTCTCCAGGGCGCCGCGGGCGATGCCCAGGTAGAAGTGCGCGAACACCAGCTGGATCACGGGCACGTTGAGGGTGTTGTAGACACGCGGCTGGAACGTCTTGTCGACAAAGCCCGCGGCCGAGGCCCACGGCGTACGTACGCCGTCGAGGGTGACGCTGCCGCTCTCGGTGAGGCGCTGGCCGATGTTGTCCCAGTCGTCGTGGAAGGTCAGCCCCGCGCTGTCGGACGGCACGATGGCGAACACGTGATTGCCGGGCTCTGCCGGGTCGGCGCCCTCGAACACGCCCTCCAGGACGGTCACATCGGAGACCTTGCTGCCCGTCGAGAAGGACTTGCGGCCGGTGAAGACGAGCTCGTCGCCGTCGTCGCGGACGGACACGTCGTTGTCGCGCGGGTTGACGGCCCCGCCGAAGAACCAGCGCTCGCGGGCCGCCTGGGCCTCGACCGCCTCCCACTGTTCGCGGGTGCCGACGAGCCGGGCCGCCCAGTTCCACAGGTAGTGGTAGCCGAGCAGCTGGCCGATGGAGCCGTCGGCCTTGGCGACTTCGCGGACGACGCGGTACGCGGTGGGCCAGTCCTGGCCCCCGCCGCCGTGCTCCACCGGGCCGAGCAGCGTGACCAGGCCCGAGTCCTTGAGGAGCCGCACCTCGTCGTACGGGGTGCGGCCGGCCCGGTCGCGGGACGCGGCGTCGGTGGCGAGGACGGCGGACACCTCGGCGGCGCGCTCGACCCAGCCCTCGGCGTCGGCGGGCGCGGGGCGGGATGACCAGTCGGTGGATGTGGTGACGCTCATGACGGTGCTCCTTGCTGTGGGCGTTGCTGTCTATGCGGGGGACGGGGGAGGTCGCGGGGCTGTCAGACGCGGGCGGGTGCGGCGGCGCCGGCGGTCGCGGCCTGCTGGGCCTCCAGCTCGCGCACCAGGGGCAGCACGCGGCGGCCGAAGTACTCGACCTCCTCGTGGTAGTGCAGGAAGCCCAGCAGGAAGAGGTCGACGCCGAGCCGCTTGTACGCGACGATCCGCTCGGCGATCTGCTCCGGGGTGCCGATGAGGCCCGTACGGAAGCCGTCGTTGTACTGGACGAGGTCCTCGAACGAGGAGTCCTGCCACATGCCCTTGCCGTCGGACGCCGACTTGCCGGCCTGCTGCACGGCGGCCTCGAATCCGTGCACCGCCTCGGTGTCCGCCTTGGCGACGATCTCCCGCAGGACGTCGCGGGCCTCGGCCTCCGTGTCGCGGGCGATGAGGAATCCGTTGAGGCCGAATCCCGGCGGGGTACGGCCCGCGGCCGCGGCGGCGGCGCGTACGTCCCGGATCTGTTCGGTGACGCCGTCGAAGTCCTTTCCGTTGCTGAAATACCAGTCGGACACCCGGCCCGCCATCTCCCGGGCCGCGGTGGAGTTTCCGCCCTGGAAGATCTCCGGATGCGGGCGCTCCGGCGTATTGAGCGGCTTCGGCTTGAGGGAGAAATCGCGGATCCGGTAGAAGTCACCGGCCACTTCGGCGTGATCCTTCGTCCAGATCTCGCGGAGCGCCCCGATGAATTCCTCGGCGCGCCGGTAGCGCTCGTCGTGCTCCAGCCACGGCTCGCCCAGCGCGGTGAACTCGCCCTTGAACCAGCCGCTGACGACGTTCACGGCGAACCGTCCGTCCGACAACTGGTCGGCCGTCGCGCCCAGTTTGGCCAGCACGCCGGGGTGCCACAGGCCGGGGTGCACGGCGGCGATGACCTTCAGCCGCTGCGTGGCCAGCAGCAGCGCGAGGCTGAAGCTCGTCGACTCGTGCTGGTACTCGGCGCCGTAACTGGCCATGTACCGCACTTGGCTGAGGGCGTATTCGAAGCCGTTGTTCTCGGCGAGGACGGCCAGTTCGCGGTTGTACTCGTAACTCCAGTCGGTGCGCTTTTCGATGGTGCTGGTGACCAGGCCGCCGCTGACGTTGGGCACCCAGTAGGCGAACCGTGCGGGTGGGGCGGCGGACGCAGCGGGATCGGTCATGGCGGAACTCCAGAGGTGGCGGGAAAAGGTGTGCCCGACCCACGAGATCACCCTGATCCCGGTCTCCGAACCCGTTGCAGCGAGAACTACGTGACATTGCAAAACGCCGTTCATGAAAGGCGGTCCGAGATTCGGAGAGCGGAATACGGGGACCGCTGTGCGGACGTGCCCGCCACGCGCGTGCAGCCGCCACGGAACCGTTGCCTACCCTCGAGGGGTGACCAGCAACAGCAGCCGGACGGGCAGCGCCGGAACGGAGCGGGACGTGACAGCGGGGGACGCGGGGAACTCGGGGGAAGCGGCGGACGACCGCCGGGGCGAGGTGCCGGCAGGAGTCCGGGGCGAGGTGCCGGCGGTGGTGCTGAAGGCCTGGCGGTGGCTTCGGCGGCCGGTGGTGGCGGACATCCTGGTGACGGCGCTCTCGCTGTTCCTGTCCCTCACCAGCAGTCTCCAGAACCCGCTGCTCGGCCCGGCGGACACACCGTGGATGAACCACGTCCTCGCGGCGCTCGTCCCCCTGCCGCTGCTCGTCCGGCGCCGCTTCCCGGAGGTGGCGGCCCTCGTGGCGCTCGCCGGATATGTGGCTCACGCGGCGGTGTTCACCACCCTGTTCGCCTTCTACGCGGTGGGCGCCTACCGGGGGCCGCGCAACCGCCTCCTCACCTGGGGCACCGCCGCCGTCGGCCTGGTCGTGCTCGCGCCGTGGAGCAGCCTGCCGCACCTCGGCCTGTCCGAGCTGATGCGGTGGCTCCTGTTCAACTTCCCGCTCCAGGTGCTGACGCCGCTGCTCGTCGGGCTGTACGTGGGGGCGCGCCGCGCCGTGATGGCGGGCCTCGTGGAGCGTGCCGAACGCGCCGAGCGGGAGCAGCTGCTGATCGCCGAGGCGGCCCGGGTCGAGGAACGCACACGTATCGCGGGGGAGATGCACGACGTGGTCTCCCACCAGGTGAGCCTCATGGTCGTGCACGCCAACGCGCTGGAGGCGATGGCCCACGACCCGGACACGACGGCGCAGGCCGCGGTCACCATCCGGACTGCCGGACGGCAGGCGCTGAACGAGCTGCGGGAGATGATCGGCGTCCTGCGGCGCACGCCCGACGAGGACGGCGGCCCCCGTGACGGCGGCGCTGCGTCCGGCGCCTCCGGTGACGGTGCGGCCGGCGGCACGGGGTTCGGCGAGGGCGCGTACGGGGAGCGGGCCGAGGACCAGCGGCCCCAGCCGGGGCTGGACCAGATCCCCGCGCTGGTGGACTCCTCCCGCAGCGCGGGGCTGCCCGTCGAGCTGACGGTCGAGGGGGAGCGGCGTCCGCTGCCGGACGCCGCGGAGCGCGCCGCGTACCGCGTCGTGCAGGAAGCGCTGACCAATGTGCACAAGCACGCGGCGGGCGCGGCCACGGAGGTCCGGCTCGACTACGGCGCCGGCGGCCTGAGCGTCAGCGTCGTCAACTCCCGCCCCCGGCCCGGCGGGAGCGCGGCGGACGGCGACGGGCCGCTGCTGCCCAGCGGCGGGCACGGGCTCATCGGGCTCGGCGAACGGGTCCGGCTGGCGGGCGGCACCATCGAGTCGGGGCCCCGGCCGGCCGGCGGTTTCCGCGTCGCCATCTCGCTGCCGCTCACGGCGGAGGAGCCGGCGGGCCGTACGTGAGGGGCACTCTGACGGGGCGTCAGGCGCGGTACGTCAGGCGCGTTCCGTCAGGCCCGTTCCGTCAGCCCCGTTCCGCGCTCCGGTCGTGGACCCGCAGGGCGAGCGTGACCAGGGTGGCGTCGCCGGGCCTGCGTACGTCGCGCCCGGTGAGCGCTGAGAACCGGGTGAACCGGTGCTGGACCGTGTTGCGGTGGCAGTAGAGCGCCTCGGCGGTGTCGGCGATCGACCCGGACCCGGCGAGGTGCACCCGTACCGTCTCCAGCAGCCGCGCCGACTCGGCCTCCGGCACGCCCGGCGCGAACAGCCCGGCGAGCATGTCGTCCGCGAGGTGCCGGCCGAAGGAGTCGGCGCGGTGCACCAGGACGTCCAGCCAGGAGTCCTCCAGCCGGCAGGGCTGCGCCGTGCCCTCGGGGAGGGCGTGTGCCGTCGCCGTGGCCAGTTCGGCCGCGCGCGGCACCGCGGCCAGGCCCGACACCGCGGGTGACACCCCGCAGGGGATCCCGGCGAGCCGGTCGAGGACCGCGTCGGGCGCCATGCGGCGGCCCAGCTCCACGACGAGCAGCGCGTCGGTGGAGACGGTCTGCTGCTGCACGGCGGCGCCGGCCGTACGCAGCGCCGTCGCGGCGTCTCGCAGCGCGGCACCCGCCTCCGGCAGCGCAGCCGCGCACAGGAACTCCGCGCCCTGCCGGAAGCCGAGTGCCAGCCCGGCGTCGCGGACCACGGTCGGGTTGTGGCCGCCGGTCTCCAGCAAGCGCGCGCACCACAGGCGCCGTTCGTCCTCCCGCTGCCGCCCCATCAGCACCGTGCGCTGGTAGCCCGTCATGATCCCGGTGACGTGCCGTTCCACGGCCTCCCACACGTGGTACGCGGACGCCACCAGCAGCACCTTGTCGCCGTCGTCTGCGCGTGCCACCAGCGCGGCCCACACCACGCGGAAGTCCAGCCTGGCCGCCGCCAGCAGCGAGTCCATCGGCACGCCCTGGCGGGCCCTGCGTTCCCCGATCCGCTCGGAGACGGCGGCCAGTTCGTCGGGTACGGGCAGGTCCGCGACCGTACGCAGCAGCAGTTCGAACGCCTGCCGTGCCGTCGTGCGGAAGTCGTCGTCGGGGACGTCGTCGGCGTAGTGGGCCCGTACGGGGCGCACCGCCTCCAGCCAGTCGTCGATGACGCCGCCGATGTCCTCCAGGCACTCGACGGCGAGTTCCGCCACGCGGGGCGACGAGGGCGGCAGGACGGAGAGGGCAGGGTGCATCTGCACAATCCTGGTCAACGGACCCGCGATATTTCAACGTTGGCGGGTGGGCGAACGCCGGGAATCCTGGGGGCGACGCAGGACGGACCCTGCTCCGGCGGGACACCCGGGAGGTTCCCACAGTGCATCTGACTCCCCGCGAGAACGAACGACTCCAGCTGTTCACCGCGGCCGAACTGGCCCGGCGGCGCAGGGCACGCGGGCGGCGGCTGAACGCGCCCGAAGCCATCGCGCTCATCTGCGACGAGGTGCTGGAGGCCGCCTGGGACGGGATGAGCATGGACGACGTCATCGCCGTGGGGCGTTCCGTGCTCACCGAACGGGACGTGCTGGAAGGCGTACCGGCGATGGTGCCCACCGTCCAGGTGGAGGCCATGTTCCCCAGCGGGACGGCGCTCGTCGCGGTGGATACGCCGATCGCCGTGTCCGGTGCCGCGTCGGGCTCCGTGTCCGGCTCCGCGTCGAGTGAGGGCCCGGCGCCGGGTGAGGTGCGTACCGGTACGGAGCCCGTACGCATCAACGAGGGCCGCCGGCGGATGCGGCTCACCGTACGCAACACGGGCGACCGCCCGGTGTACGTCTCCTCGCACTATCCGCTGGCCGAGGCCAACACGGCGCTGGAGTTCGACCGTTCGGCGGCGGCCGGCATGCGGCTGGACGTGGCGGCGGGCACAGCGCTGGTCTTCGCACCCGGCACGGAGCGCGAGGTGGACCTGGTGGCGGCCCGGCACGAGAACGCGGGCCTGCGGGCCGGGCCGCCCGGAGTCACGGCAGAGGGGGAGGAGCTCGCATGACGGACGTCGACCGCCGTACGTACAACGCGCTGTACGGGCCGACCACGGGCGACCGGGTGCGGCTCGGCGACACCGGACTGTGGGTGGAGGTGGAGGCCGACGACGGGACGGCAGGGGACGAACTCCTCGGCGGCTGCGGCAAGACCGTACGGGACGGGCTGCTCGCGTCGCCCCGTTCGGACCGCGCCTCGGCCCTCGACATGGTCGTGTCCAGCGTGCTGCTGCTGGACCCGGTGCTCGGCGTGCGCAAGACCGACATCGGGGTGAAGGACGGCCGCGTCGTCGCCGTCGGAGGCGTCGGCAACCCGGATGTGCTGTCCGTCGACTTCGCCGTGGACTCGCACACCTCGATGGTCCCCGGCGAAGGGCTCATCGCCACCCCGGGCATCGTCGACAGCCATGTGCACCTGTCCTCCCCGGAGATCGCGCCCGCCGCGCTCTCCTCCGGTGTGACGACCGTCGTCGGCATGGGCCTCGGCGGGATGTGGGAGATCGGCTGCAATCCGGCGCACAACCTCCGTACGTTGATGAGCGCCTGGCGCGGTACGCCGCTCAACGTGGCGTTCCTGGCGCGTGGTTCGTCCAGTTCGCGCGCGCTGCTCGACGACGTGGTGCTCGCGGGGGCCGGCGGCTTCAAGATCCACGAGGATTTCGGGGCTACGCCGCGCATCGTCGACACCTGCCTCGGTACGGCCGAACACGCCGATCTGCCCGTCGCGTTGCACACGGACTCGATGAACGAGTCGGGCTACCTCGCCGACACCGTCGGCGCGACGCGCGGCCGTACGGTGCACGCGTACCACGTGGAGGGCGGCGGCGGGCACCCCGACCTGCTGGAGATCCTCTCCGAGCCGCACATCCTGCCGTCCTCCACCACGCCGACCGTGCCGTACACCGTGAACACCGTCGACGAGCTGTTCCCGATGACGATGACCGTGCACCGGCAGAACCACCACAGCGAGAGCGATGTCGCCATCTCCCGCAGCCGCATCCGCGGGCACGCCATCGCCGCCGAGAACTCCCTGCACGACCTCGGCGCGATCAGCATCGTCAACTCCGACTCCATGGGCATGGGCCGGATCGCCGAGACGGTGCGCCGTACGTGGCAGCTTGCCCACGTACAGGCCCTGCGGACGGGGGAGAGCGGCGTCGAACACCCCGCGAACGAGCGGGTGTTGCGCTACCTCGCCAAGATCACGCTGAACCCCGCGGTGGCGCACGGCCTCGCGCACGAGGTCGGCACCGTGCAGCCGGGGCGGCTCGCCGACCTCGTGCTGTGGCACCCCGCCTGGTTCGGCACGAAGCCCGAACTCGTCGTGAAGGGCGGCTTCGTGGCCTGGGGCAACACCGGTTCCGGGTCCGGCTCCACGAGGCTCACGCAGCCGCGCTCGTACCGCCCGTACTACGGGGCGCTCGGTGACGCGCCGGCCCGGCTCTCCCGGGTCTTCGTCGCGGGGGAGGCCCTGGAGGACTCCGCGGCGCGGCGCGCGCTGCCGGAGGGGCTGAGCTATGCGGCGGTACGGGGCACGCGTGGCCTCACCCGCGCCGACATGCGGCACAACACCGCCACCCCGCGCGTCGAGGTGCCGCGCGAGCCGGGCCCCGTCCTCGTAGACGGCCACCCCACCGCCACCGCCCCGGCAACTGACCTACCCCTGGCCCAACTTCACCATTTGGCCTGACCCCGGGCACGCGCTCCGCGCGAGGTGTGGGCAGCTGGTCCGCCCAAGGGGCGGAACGGGTGGGCACACCGGACCGCCAGCCGCGAGGCCAACGCACCCCACAGCGCAACGCACGCGCCGCAGTTGAGGGGCCGCCCCGCCAGGCCCCGCCCCCGTCCCCAGGAGAACCGCATGAGCCACGAACCAACCCCACCAGCACCAGGAACCCCACCACAGAGCGGGGCCCCAGCGCACGGCCCCGCCAAGGAAGGCGCCGCCCCCGCCGACATCCGCCGCCTCCTCTCCGCCGCCTTCATCGGCACCGCACTGGAGTGGTACGACTACTTCCTCTTCGGCACCGCCGCCGCCCTCGTCTTCAACAAGCTGTTCTTTCCCGGCCTGGACCCGGCCGTCGGCACCATCGCGTCGTTCATGACCTTCGCCGTCGGCTTCATCGCCCGGCCTGTCGGCGCCGCCATTTTCGGGCACGTCGGTGACCGGTACGGCCGGAAGACCGCGCTGATCATCACCGTGGTCCTGATGGGCGTCTCCACGGGCTGTATCGGGCTGCTGCCCGGCTACGCCACCCTCGGCATCTGGGCGCCGGTGCTGCTCGCGGCGCTCCGCTTCCTCCAGGGCGTGTCGGTCGGCGGCGAGTGGAGCGGCGCGATGCTGCTCACCCTGGAACACACCCCGCGCGAGAAGCACGGCAGCTACTCCACGGTGCCCCAACTCGGCTCGCCTGTCGGCACGTTGCTCTCCAGTGGTGCCTTCGCGCTGGCGGGCGTACTGGGGGACGGCGCGTTCCACTCGTGGGGCTGGCGGGTGCCGTTCCTCGCCGCCTTCGTGCTGCTGCTCGTCGCGCTCTATCTGCGGCTGCGCGTCGAGGAGTCCCCGGTCTTCAAGGCGATGCTGGAGGACAGCGAACGGAACGGGCCGCCGCCCGTGCCGCTCTTCGAGGCGTTCCGCCGCAGCTGGGGCCGGATGCTCGTGGCGGTGGGCGCGGCACTGCTCGGCATCGGCGGTTTCTTCCTGATGACCACCTTCATCATCTCGTACGGGACGGGGGAGTTGGGTGTCGACAAGTCGGTGATGCTCAACGCCACGCTCGTCGGAGCGGTCGCCGAGATCGTCGTCCTGGTGGTGGCGGGCCGCATCGCGGACCGGGTGGGCGCCTGGAAGGTGTGTACCGTGGGCGCCTGCGTCTCCGTCCTCGCCGCGTTCCCCGCGTTCTGGCTCATCGACACCGCGCGGACAGGGCTGGTGATCCTCGGCGTCACCCTCGCCATCGCCGCGCTGTCCATTCCGTACGCGCCGATCGGGGCCGTCGTCTCCGGCCTGTTCCCCGAGACGTTCCGCTACAGCGCGGTCGCCATGTCGTACAACATCGCCGGTGTGCTGTCCGGCTTCGTGCCCCTGGTGGCGGCCTCGCTGCTCGACCTCTCCGGCGGCGGCTCGTGGAGCGTCGTCCTGCTGCTGATCCTCATCTCCGCCTGTACGGCGGCCGGTTCGTACGCCGCCGGACGGCTGCTGCGCCGCGGCACCGGCACCGGCCCCGGCGACCGTACCGGCACCGCACACTCCGGCTCCGGCTCCGACTCGGACCCGGGCTCCGACTCCGCGAAGGCGACCGTATGACTCCGCTCCCTCCCGCCACCCCCACTGATCCGGGCAGCCCGACCGACTCCGGCACCCCGCACGACCCCGCGCCCCGTACCGGCGGCCAGGTGCTGACCGCTCAACTTCTGCGGCACGGCACCGAGTTGGTGTACGGCGTGCCGGGCGAGAGCTATCTGGCGGTGCTGGACGCCCTGCACGACGCGCCCGTACGGATGGTCGTCTGCCGTCAGGAGGGCGGCGCGGCCTACATGGCCGAGGCGTACGGCAAGCTCACGGGGCGACCCGGCGTGTGCTTCACGACGCGCGGCCCGGGCGCCGCCAACGCGCTGGTGGCCCTGCACACGGCCGACCAGGACGGCACCCCGCTGGTGCTCTTCGTCGGGCTGGTGCCGCGCGGCCACACCGGGCGCAACTCCTTCCAGGAGCTGGACCTGCGGGGCACGTTCGGCGCGACCGCGAAGCTCGTCGAGACCATCGAGGACGCCGAGCGGATACCCGAACAGGTCGCCCGCGCCTACGCCGTCGCCGCCTCGGGGCGGCCAGGGCCCGTCGTGCTCGGGCTGCCCGAGGACATGCTCACCGACCTCGTCCGGGTGCCCGACGCGCCGCCGCTGCCCATTGCCGAAGGGGCCGTGTCCGACGGCCAGTTGGACCGGCTCGGTTCGCTTCTGGCGGCTGCCGAACGCCCGTTGGTGCTGCTCGGCGGCGGCCGCTGGACGGACCGTGCCCGCGCCGGTGTCCGTGCCTGGGCGGAGGAGTGGTCGCTGCCCGTCGCCGTCGACTTCCGCTGCCAGGACCTCGTACCGTCCGACTGCGAGGTGTACGTCGGCCACTTGGGCTACGGCCGCTCCGACGCGCTCGCCGCGCGGATGCGCGAGACGGACCTGCTCATCTGCGTCGGCACCGGCCCCTCCGACGTGAACACGGACGGCTTCACCCTGCTCGGGCGGCCCGGCAGGGACGGGCCGCGGCTCGTACAGGCACTCCCCGAACCCCTGCCGCGCGGCGCCCTCTACACGCCCGAACTCGCCCTGACCGCCGCGCCCGAGGCGTTCGCCGACGCCGTACGGGCGCTGAAGCCCGCCGGGGCGGCGCGCTGGGCGGAGCGCACCGAACGGGACCGGGCCGCGTACCGCGACTTCCGCGCCCCGCTGCACGACCCCGACCCCCTCGACCTGGGCGCCGTCTTCGCGGCCCTGGACTCCCGGCTGGACGCCGACGCCGTCGTCACGTTCGGCGCGGGCAACCACGCCAAATGGGCGCAGCGCTTCCTCACCTACCGCGACGGCATGCGCCAACTCGGCCCGCGCAACGGCTCGATGGGCTACGGCATCCCCGCGGCCGTCGCCGCCACCACACTGTTCCCGGGCCGCCAGGTCGTGTCCGTCGCGGGGGACGGCTGCTTCCTCATGAACGGCCAGGAGCTCGCCACCGCCGTCGCCGAAGGCGCCGCGCCGCTGATCCTCGTCCTCGACAACGGCGGCTACGGCACGATCCGCCAGCACCAGGAACGCCACTACCCGGGCCGCGTCAGCGGCACCCGCCTGGTCAACCCCGACTTCGCCGCGTACGCCCGCTCCTTCGCCGCCCACGGCGAAACGGTCACGGAGACGGGCGAGTTTGGCCCAGCCCTGACGCGCGCGCTGACCGCCACGGCGGCCGGCACCCCGGCCCTCATCGCCCTGAGGGTGGCGGAGGGACGGCTGGGCCCGGGTGTGACGGTCAACTCCGTACGCGACACCCCGGACCCCGAGGAACCGTACTGACCCCGTCCCAACTCGTCGCGGAATTCCGAAAGTTGACCTGGAATCCGCCCGCAACGCCATTACACTCACCGCGACGTTGACCTCGTGCCGTGCGACAACCGCGGCACGAGGCACGGTACGGGGGTGAACCGATGGCGACCACGCTGGGTTTCGAGGAGCTGATCGGCGACGAGCGCTTCTTCCCGCGACTGCTGGACCGCAACGCCCACGGCCACATGAGCGCGCAGCCGTACGGCCCCGACCTCCCCGTCGTGCTGCTCACCGGCGGCCCCGGCATGGGCAAGCAGCAACTGCTGGAGGAGCTGCGCGACCGGTTCGCCGGGAAGGCGCCGGTGGTCCTGGTGAACTGCGCCGACCCGCAGTACGAGCGGGAGGCCGGCGAGCGCCCCTCCTGCCGGTCCGCCGCGACGGAGACGCTGTACGACGTCGCGCAGCGGATGGAGGAGTGGGACGGTCCGGGCGGGGCGGTGCCCACTCCCCGGTTCTTCGCCGGGATGGCCGCGGTGGCGGCCGGTCAGGGCCTGCGGCAGCAGGAGTTGGACGAGGAGCTCACCCGGTACCGCCGGCTGCTGCACGCCCCGCAGACGTGGGGCGCCAGGATGGTCAGGAACCTGGCGCAGGGGTATCTGGTCGCGCTGGCGGGGATCGTCGCCCCGCCGGCGGCGATGCCGCTGGTGGGCGCGGCGCTGACCGAGTTCCTGGAGATGCTGGCGGCAAAGGGCGACGAGCCGGTGCAGGGCACGTACAGGAGCTATCCGGGTGCTGCCGGAGTCGCCGCCACCGGGCTGCGGCTGCTCGCCAAGAGCTTCCGCAGGGACGAGGAGGGACGCCGGTTCGCCGAGGGCTTCCTCTTCCGCGCCCTGCGGGAGGACGTCGACGCTGCCTACTCCGGTACCGGCGGCAGACTCCGGCGCGTCGGCCGTCCCGCCATCCTGCTGCAGCACTCCAACTGGCCGGTGGGACGAATGCTGTTGGCGGCCGCCCTCGACGACCGGGCCGAGGGCCACCGGGGCCGCACGGTGCTCGTGGCAACCGAGCGGATGGCCGAGCCGCTGTTTCTGGCGGGGGAGCAGCGCACCGAGGAGCTCGCGGTCTACCGGCCGGACGAGCAGGCGCCGCCCGGGAGTTGGGAGCAGACGCCCGCGCGCGGACAGCTCGGGCAGGCCGTGCTGCTGCTGCGCATGCCGTCGCTCACTTCCGTACAGGTGAAACAGCAGGTGCTCGATCAGGCGGGCGTGGCGGACAACGCGGGTCTGCTGCTCCGGTCCCAGGCCGCGGTGCGGCGGCTTTCCGGCCACCGGCCCCGGATGGTGCAGCGGCTGGCGGAGGCGGCCGCTCAGCTGCCCCGGCTGGACAACGACCGGGACCTGCTGGACCACCGGGTCCTCCTCGACGGTGTCCCCGCGGCGGTACGGGACGTGCTGCTGGAGGAGTTGGTGCTGCGGCAGCTGCCGGAGCGGCTGCCCGTCGGACACACCGGCCACTGGCTCGACCTGCTCACGCAGCTGTCGGTCGCCCACAGCGGAGACTGCGCCCGCACGCTGCTGCGCAGCGACGAGCCGGCACAGCTGGCCGACGGACTCACCGCGGACCAGGTGCAGCAGTATCTGCTGGAGAGCGGCTGGCCTGCCTGCGAGCGGCACTTCATCGGCGACTTCGGCCTGCGGCAGCTGCTGATGAGCCGCCTGTACGGGCCTGGCCACACCGACTGGCACCGCAACCACAGCCTGCTGTACGCGCACTACCGCGTCCACTCCGAGGCCCCGGACCGCGCCTTCGGCACCGCCGCCGCGCACGGCCTCAACCACGACCTGGTCGCGGGCGGCGGCCCCGAGCGCGCGATACGGCACCTGGCCGCGGAGTTCCCGGCGAGCGGCACGAGGGCCGAGGAGTGGTGCGAGCAGCTGCTGGCGATCGCCCAGGCCCCGTTACTGGACGGCCCCGACGTACGGCATGCCCGGATGAACGTGGCGGAGATCGTGGGCACCACACTCGAGCGGCAATTGGACCAGCTGCTGCACGCCGTGTGGCTGTGCGAGGAGCGCACCCGGCCGGCGGACGCCGCGGCCGCCGAGAAGATGGAGGATCTGCTCGGCGATCTGGCGCTCGCGTACCCCGATGCCGCACCCGTGCTCGCGAACCGGGCCAGGGAGTGGGGCAAACGCGCCGGCGGCAGGCGCCCGTTGCAGCCCTGCGCCTGTACGTCCCATATCAGTTGGGGGAGCTGAGCAGATGTCCCGGACCTTCGGCAACTGGCTGTACGAGAAGACGTGGGAGACGCTGCTGAGGCGGATCATCACCTGCGCCGTGGTGGTCGTCGTCCTCGTCGGCGGATACATCGGCGTGAAGGAACTCCTCGAGGAGTCGCGAAGCTGCGCCGACGGCGTGACCGAGTCCGGCGACGAATGCGTCGGCATCAACGGCTCCGGCTACGACTGGGGCGTCAAGGAGATCAGCCCCGTCGTCGACCGGATCAAGGAGGAGAACGGCAGGCTCGGCAAGACGTACGTCACCGTGGCGATGATGCTCCCGCTGCAGCCGGAGTCGACGGCCGAGAAGCAGCAGTTGCGCAGCGAACTGCAGGGCGCCTACATCGCGCAGTACCGGGCCAACCGCGAGGAGGGCGCGCCGAAGGTGCGGCTGGTCCTCGCCAACCCCGGCAAGGACTACGAGGAGCAGGACGAGGTGGTCCCCGAGCTCGTCCGGATGTCCCACTCCACGCAGGACAGGCTGGGCGCGGTGACCGGCTTCAACCTGTCCCTCGACTCCACACGGGCGGCGATACGCAGCCTCACCGAGCAGCAGGTGCCGGTGCTGGTGGCGCGCGCTTCGGCGGGCTCGCTCGCCAACGAGGAGGGCAAGGAGCGCAGGTTCAAGGGGCTGGCCCGCATCCTCCCCACGAACGACGACCAGGCCCGCGCGCTCGCGGACTTCAACGGCAGCCGCAGGAACGAGCAGACGGTGGTCGTACGGGACACCAGGTCCGATCCGTACGTCGACTCCCTCGCCGACGCCTTCCAGGAGCTGGAGAAGGACGAGACGGGGCCGGACGGCCCCGACACGATGACCTTCTCCTCTCCCGGCATCGCCGAAGAGGGCGACGTCGACAACCAGTTCCGCCCGACGGTCGACACGATCTGCAGCTCCGGCGCGAACACCGTCTACTTCGCGGGGCGTTCCACCCATCTGCGGCTGTTCCTGAAGCGCCTGGCCCAGGACAGGTGCGAGGACACGCAGTTCACGGTGGTGTCCGGCTCGGACGCGGCGTCGCTGAAGAACAAGATGTCCGACGACGACTGGGCGCAGCTCCTGGACGACGCCAGGGCACCGAAGATGACCGTGCAGTACGCGGCGCCCGCCCACCCCGCTGCCTGGCGCACCGAGGTGCGGAAGTGGCAGGACGCCGAGGAGAAGCGGACCAAGCGCCGGCCGGACGCGGCACAGGCCCCCGCCTCCCTGCGCGACCCGCTGAACGAGCTGGCCGCGCTGAACGAGAACGCCCGGAAGGCGGGCAGTATCGGCCCCATGGACAGGGCCGACTCCCGCACCATGATGGTCCACGACGGCGTCCGTACGGCGGTCGAGGCCATCCGCGGTGCCAAGCTCCCCGGCGAGGAGGCCCCGACCCCCGAGCAGGTGGGGAACCGCTGGGCCACCATGCAGGCCAAGAACCGCGTCGACGGCACCAGTGGCCGCATCTGCCTGACCCCGGTGGGCAATCCGTACAACAAGCCCCTGGCGGTGGTGAAGCTGCAGCCGGACGAGAAGGCGGGTTCCAGCCGGCTGGGGTATGTCGGCCTGGCGTGGCCGCTGGGGAAGAAGCAGGACGAGGACTGTGTGGTACGCGGGAGTTGAGCGGGCGAGGCTCCGAACGGGCTGCGAGTCAGGAGGATTTGGGCTCCGACGTCGGCCGGACTGCGTCGCCTGACGCGGTGCTCCCGTGGCGGTACGGGCGGAGGAGGGTCATCACGAGGAGGCCCGCGGCGATGACCACGATGCCGGACAGGAGCGTGAGGTAGTTGTCGTACCAGGCGGCGCCCGGGGTGCGGGGCCAGACCAGGTTGACCATGGCGGCCACCCCGTACGCCAGGGCCGCGGTGTTCACGGGCAGGCCCCAGCGGCCGAGGGTGAAACTCCCGGACGGCGCCCAGCCCTTGAGGCGTGCGCGCAGTGCCGCGAGGACGACCATCTGGAAGCCGAGGTAGATGCCGAGCACCGCGAAGGAGATGATCTTCGTGATGGCGTCCGTCGACACCCGCGACGCGAGCACCACCAACGCCGGTACGAGCGCGGCCAGCAGCAGTGTGTACGGCGGGACGCCGCGTACGGGCGAGAACGTGGACAGCCACCCGCTGCCCGGCAGCATCCGGTCCCGGGCGTAGGAGTACATCAGCCGGCTCGCCGCGGCCTGCAGGCTCAGCGCGCAGGACAGGAACGACACCAGCACCACGCCGAGCACCGCGCGGGCGCCCCACTCGCCGAACGCGGCGTTGAGCGCGTGCGACACCGGGTCGGTGTCGTCGCCGGACACGACGGCGCCGAAGTCCCGTACGGACAGCACCAGGGCGAGGCACACGAAGGTCGCCGCGGCGCCGCCGACGTACAGCGTCATCCGCATGGCGCGGGGGATGCGGCGGCCCGCGTCGGGCACTTCCTCCGCCACGTCGCCGCACGCCTCGAAGCCGTAGTACTGGAAGATCCCGATGAGGCTCGCCGCGAGGAAGGCGCTCAAGTACGAGCCGTCGCCCGCCGTTCCCGCGCTGTCGAAGAGCACTCCGAGCCCGTGGTGCCGCTCGGAGATCAGCAGCCAGCCGCCCACGGCCAGCGCGCCCAGGATCTCCGTGGAGAAGCCGATGACGGCGGCGAGGGCCAGCACCTTCGTGCCGCCCAGGTTGATGAGCGTGGCCAGCGCGATCATCACCAGCGCGCAGAGGATCGTGGTGTTCACCGACGGGTCGAGGCCCAGTAGCGCGGCGAGGTACGGGCCGGAGCCGTACGTGACGCTGGCGATGGTCACCAGCAGCGCGATCGCGTACACCCACCCCGTCAGCCACGCCCACTTGCGGCCCCACAGCCGGCGCGCCCACGGGTACAGCCCGCCCGCGACCGGGTACTGCGACACGATCTCCCCGAACACCAGGGCCACCAGCAGCTGTCCGGCGCCCACCAGCAGCAGGCTCCAGATCATCGGCGGGCCGCCGAGCGCGAGGGAGCTGGCGAACAGCGTGTAGATGCCGACGACGGGGGAGAGGTACGTGAAGCCGAGGGAGAAGTTCGCCCACAGGCTCATGTCCCGACGGAACTCCGACGTGTAGCCCAGCGCGGCGAGCTGCTCCCCGTCGGCGTCCCGCCGCGCCGCCCCGTCGCCGGCCGGACGCTCAACGCCCGTCACGGGGCGGCCCGTTCAGCTCGTCCTGCCCGTTCGGCCCGCCCAGTTCGTCCAGCGGGTCGAGTTCGTCCAGCGCGTCGATTTCGTCCAGCAGGGCCTGCCCCGAGAGCACCTTGTCCGTCCAGTGCCGGTGCATCCACTCCAGATGGTCCGCGCGCGAGGCGGCGATCCGCAGCGTGTCCCAGTTGGGGAAGAGCTGCTGCGCCACATGCACGGTCATCAGCCGCGGATCGACCTCGAAAATGTGCGGGAAGCGCTCCACCGCGACCTCGCTCGCGCGGCGCGGGGGCGGCGGCGTGTGCTCCTCCTCGTACCGGTAGCCGCTCATCGGCCGTCCCCCTCGCCCGTGCGCCCGCCCTCGCCCGCGCGCTCACCCTCGTACGCCCGCTGCAGCCCGTACTTGCCCGGGTTCATCACGTTGTTCGGGTCCAGGGCGCGCTTCACGTCCAGCATCACGTCGTAGCCGCCGCCGAGTTCGAGCGGTACGAGGTCCACCTCGCCCTCCCGGCACGAGCCGTGACAGGCGCTGATCGAACCGCCGTGCGCCAGCGACACCGCGGCGATGTCCCGCTTGGCGTCGACCCACGCCGCCCACGCCGTGTCGTCCAGCTCCTGCTCCCAGATGCCGACGTCGATCTCCGTCAGATAGTCGACGCCGGTGTCGGCGCTCGTGTAGCAGAACATGCCCCAGTCGTCGAAGATCCCGTGCCGCTCGCGCAGCCGCTCGACGATGGCGTGCCACTCGCGCCGTACGGCGGGCAGCTCCGTCCAGTTGATCGCCGCGTCCTCGCAGTGCCAGCTCATCGGCGCGACCTGGCCCTCGCGGGTCCGCCCGTGCAGCGGCGTCGCGTACCGGTCGTGGCGGGCCGCCCAGTCGCCGTGCGAGATCTCGTCGCCCAGATAGCGGGCGCCCGAGTCCTTCGCGATCCGCATGAACCGCCGCCCGCCGGCGAGGACTTCGTCCTCGTTGCCGTACGCGACGGCGCACACGAGGGCGCGTACGTCGGCAGGCTGCGGGATGTACGCCTCGTCGTCCCGCCGCAGATACGCGACCTTCCACTCGTCGAACAGCACGGCCCCGGCGAACGTCGCCACACCGGCCTGCGCGAGCCGCTGCACGCACGTGTGCGCGCTGTCGTAGTCCGGGAACGCCCAGAACGGCGAGAACTCCGCCTCCGGCTTCGGATACAGCTTCAGCGTCGCCTCGGTGGCGATGCCCAGCGTGCCCTGGTGCCCCATGAACAGATGCTTCAGCTGATAGCCGCTGGAGCTCTTCGACACCTTGCGTCCGCCGCCGTCCCCGACACGGATCAACTTGCCCGTGGGCAGCACGAATTCGAAGCTGAGCACCAGGTCCCGCGAGTGCCCGTACCGCGAGCCGACCAGCGACCAGCCGCTCGTGCCGATCCGCCCGCCGACCAGCGAACAGGGGTACGACGCCGGGTCGTCGGGATAGATCAGCCCGTACGGCGCCAGCACCTCGTTGAGCTTCAGCATGCTGATGCCCGCGCCCACCGTGCAGGTGCGGTTGTCGGTGTCGATCTCCTTGACGGCGTTCATCCGCTTGACGTCGACGACGATGCCGCGCCGCTCCGGGACGGCGCCGTCGGTCAGCCCCGTACCGCCGTCGCGGGGGACGATCGGGACGCGGTGCGCGTTCGCGATCCGCACGACCTCCGCGACCTCCTCCGACGAGCCCGGCAGCACCACCAGATCCGGCACCCGCTCGCGCCAGCGGTGCACGGGGAACGGGGCGGGGACGCGGGCCCGGTTCATCCGGGCGGTCTTCGACGTCAGTACGTGCTCGCCGCCCAGCGCGTCGGTGAGTTCGGCGAGCACCCGGTCGGACAGCTGCGGCGCGGTTGTCGTCATCGGCCCGTGCCCCCTTCCGCGCCGTCCCGCGTACCGGCTCCCGTACTCCCGCCCACCTCGATGCCGAGCGACTCGGCGAGCAGCTCGTGCAGATCCACCACGTCGATCGACCGCGCCTCGCCGGCTTCCGCGAGGGGCCGCTCCGACCAGGGGCAGGCCGACACCAGGGTGTCCACGCCGAGTTCGGAGGCCTTGTCCATCCGGCTGCCGCTGATCTTCGCGGTCAACTCCGGTTTCTCTACGGGCAGTCCGCCGCCGGCGCCCGAGCAGTACGACCATTGGGTCACCCGGTCCACGTCCTGGAAGTCCAGCCCCGGGATGGCGTTCAGGATCGCGCGGGGCTCCTCCCACACGCCCTTGCGCTTGTTGAGCCGGCACGGGTCGTGGTACGTGACGGCACGTTCCACGGGGACGCTCGGGGTGAGCCGGCCGTCCGCGATGAGCCCGGCCAGCAGCTCCACCACGAGCACGATCTCGATGTCGAAGTCCTCGCCGAAATAGGCCGGATAGTCCTCGGTGAAGGTGATGTAGTCGTGCGGGTCGAGCACGAGGATCCGGCGGGTGCCGCTCGCCCGCCAGTCGGCGAGATTGTGCTCGGCGAACCGGCGGGACTGCTCGCGGTAGCCCATCTCGGCGGCCGGGCCGCCGCAGCACCACTGCTCCCGCATCAACCCGAAGTCCACGCCCGCCTGTTGGAGGATCTGCGCGACCGCGCGCGGCACCGACGTACGGTAGAACGCCGCCTCGCAGTCCACGAACAGCACGGTCTCGCCGCCGGTCGGCAGGTCCAGGCCCGCGGCCCAGTCCCGTACGTTCTCCTGGCTGACCGGCACATCGCCCAGCACCGGCTCGTGGGAGCGCTCGTCGGTCAGCAGATTCCAGCGCTGATAGCCGGGCTGGTGCACGTCGTTGTCGACGGCGAGCGCCCGCATCTGCTTCACCAGGTCGACCGTGCGGGTGCGGAAGCGGTAGAAGTCGCCGGTGAACAGCGTGTTGGGGCAGCGGAGTTCGCACGCGCCGCACTGGGTGCAGTTGACGAAGTCCTCGGCGACGTCCTCCACGGACAGCTCGCCCTGCTCCATGGCCACCACATCGGCGTGGAACGCGGTCGGCGTCCACGACTCGTTGCGGGTCACCTGCATGACGGGGCAGACCTCCCGGCAGAATTTGTGCCCGGAGGAGAAGCAGTTGTAGGCGGCGTTCCGCCAGTCGGAGAGGAACTCGACGGTGACGGGGGAGTGGCCCGCGCCGTTCTCTGCACCGGTCCCGGTCCCGGTCCCGGTGCCGTGCTCTGTGCCGTGTGCGTCAGGGGCGGAGTCAGGGTCGGTCATCTGGGATGCCTCCACTGGTACTACGGCGAGTGCGCGATAACATATGACTTCATATGTCAAGTGACAAGGGGGCGGGTCGGGTTGACTCCCCGGACTCCGGAAGCTCCGCACGGGAGCACGCTGTGAGCGGGAGCGGCGTGTCCGGCGCGGCACGCAGCCTCGTCTTCGCGCCGCTCGAAGAGGCCGGCCGCGTGGACGTCGTGGCCCGCAGGATCAGCGAGGCCGTCGGCCTCGGCCTGATAGCCGACGGCGAGCAGCTGCCCAGCGAACTCGACCTCGCGGGCGCCCTCCAGGTGTCGACGGTGACCCTGCGCGAAGCGCTCGCCCTGCTCCGCCAGCGCGGCCTGATCGAGACCCGCAGGGGCCGCGGCGGCGGCAGCTTCGTACGGGCGCCCGTCGACGCGTCCGTGGAACGGCTGCGGACGCTGCTGCGGGACACCGGCGTTCACGAGCTCCGCGAGATCGGCGACCAGCAACTGGCCGTCTCGGGTACGGCAGCCGCGCTCGCCGCCGCCCGCGCCTCGTCCGAACACCTGGCCCGGCTACGGGAGTTGACGGACAGACTCGCCGCGGCCGGCACACCGGGCGAGCGCAGAAGGGCCGACGGCAGGTTCCGCATAGAGACCGCCGCGGCGGCGCAGTCGGCGCGGCTGACCCGTCAGGAGATCGACCTCCAGGGCGAGATCGGCGAACTGCTGTGGATCCCCTTCGGTGAGGCCGTCGGCCAGTCCGACACCGTGCGGCAGCACCGCGCGGTGCTCGCCGCCATCGAGGCGGGCGACGCCCCCCGCGCCCGCACCCTCACCGAGACCCACATAGAACACGCCCTCACCCGCCTCATAGCCTTCCACCTCCAACTCGCCAAGACCTGACGGGGGAACGCGCGTTGTACGCTCCCCGCGCAGGGGTGGCGCACCGGTGCTCGGGTAAGGGGTGAGCCGTGGACGGAACGAAGAGGACCGTGGACCGTGCGGCGCCCGGTGTGGAGGCCACTCTGCGGGCCGTGTTCGAGGGCATCGCGGAACTGCGGGAGCTGGCCGCCGGTGTGCACGCGCGCGCCCGCGCCGCGGGGCGGGCGCCGACGACGGCCGACCTCGCCGGGATCCGGCCCACCGTGCTGCGTCAGTTGGACGCCGACGACGGTCTCCGTGCGGGCACCGGCGTGATCGCCGCACCGGGCGTGCTCGGGGACGCGCCGCGCTGGCTGGAGTGGTGGCGCAGGCCCGCGCGCGGTGCGGAACTGTGCCCGCTCTGCGTCGACCTGGACCCGGACAGCGTCGGTGCGTACGAGTATCCGGCCGCCGAGTGGTTCGAGATTCCCCGGAGTTCGGGCCGTCGCGCGGTCGTCGGCCCGTACGTCGACTACGCGGGCACCGACGAGTACATCCTCACCTTCGCGGCCCCGGTGGCCGGCGACGCCGGGTTCTTCGGGGTGGCCGCGGCGGACATCCGCGCCACCGACTTCGAACGCGCGGTCCTGCCGCTGCTGGACTCCGCCGACGGAGCGCCGGTGCTGCTGGTCAACGCCTCGGGCCGGGTCATCGCCTCCAACACCCCGACAGCCATTGCCGGTTCCCTCGCGCCCGCGGACCGTTCCGCCGGTACGCGGCTGCCCAGTGGACCCGGCTGGGAGGACTGCGCGGGGCTGCCCTGGACCCTGCTCCGCCCGGACGCGGGTCGTTAAAGCCTAAGCAATTAACCATTGACCGCTTAAGTAACTCTGCCTAGGGTCGCTCCTCGACGACGGGGCACACGCGGAGGAGCGGACACGATGGGCGAACCGGCCCCGGACAGCACGAGTACGAGCGCGCCGGCACGTACGGGAAAGCCGGTGCCGAACCGCTGGCTCGGTGTCCTCGCCCTGCTCGTCATCGTGCTGATCTCGTACGTGGACCGGGTCAACGTCTCCGTCCTCATCACGGACAAGGGCTTCACGGACCACTTCGGCATCACCGGGGACCGCGCCGTGCAGGGCGCCCTGATGACGGTGTTCCTCGTCGGCTACGGCATCGCCGCGTTCGCGCTGACCCCGTTCTACGAGTCCGTACTCGGCGTACGGCGCGGCCTGTTCGCGTCCGTGCTGAGCTGGTCGCTGCTGACGCTGGTCTCGCCGTACGCGCTCGGCGCGCTCACCCTCGTGGTCTGCCGCTTCCTGCTCGGCGCGGCCGAGGGGCCGCTGTTCTCGCTGAAGACGATGTACATCAAGGACCGCTTCGCGCCGCACGAGGTCGGCAAGCCGAACGCGGTCAGCTCCATGGGCGTCTCCCTCGGCACGGCCGTCGGGCTGCCGCTGGTCACCTATCTCGTCCACCAGTACGACTGGCACGCGTCGTTCCTCATCCTCGCGCTGCTCAACGCCAGCGTCGGCCTGCCCCTCATCTTCTTCTGTCTCCGTGAACGGCAGGGCGGCCTGCGGGAACGGCAGGGCGGCCCCGTCGCGCCCGCCGCACCGGCCGACGCCGAACGCCCCGTACCCCGCTCCCGGAACCTGGCCACCGTCCGCGCCGCGCTGCGCACCCCGCGGCTCGGCTGCATCCTCCTCATCGAGATCGCCACCCTCGCCTATCTGTGGGGCAGCAGCTCCTGGCTGCCGAGCTACCTCATCGACGAACGGCACTTCTCGCTCGCCCAGATGGGCGCCGTCTCGGCCCTGCCCTTCCTGATGAGCCTCGCCTCCGGCTTCCTCGGCGGATTCGTCATCGACCGGCTGCCCGCGCACCGGGTGCCGCTGCTCTTCGCGGTCGGCGGCGTCGGTACGGGTACGTGCGTGGCCCTCGTGATCTCCGCCGACTCCGTGTGGCTCGCCGCCACCGGGCTGATCCTCGCCAACGGCTTCTGGGGGCTGCAGGGCCCGGCCATCCCCACCCTCGTGCAGCACCACACCAGGGGAATCGCTGTCGGTACGGCGTACGGCATCGTCAACGGCGCGGGCAATCTCGTGTCCGCTTTCATGCCCACCGCCATGGGCCTGGCCATCGCGCTGAGCGGGCGCGGATTCGCCGCCGGCTACGGCCTGCTGATCGGTACTCAGGCGGTCACGGTGCTGTGCAGCCTCTGGATGCTGCTGCGCCCGCACCGGCCCGCGGGGGCCGCAACCACCGATTGGGGGAGCGCCCCGGACGCCCCGGTCTCGTTGGCACGGTGTGATCACCAGTGAGACTCCTGAGGAGGCCCGATGAGCAAGCGGCAGAAGGGGCGCAAGCACCGTACGGTCAACCGGACCCCGCGTCCCGTCGGCCCGGCCCGGCACGACCGGGCCGCCACCCCCGTGACCAAGGCACCCGCGGCAACGGCCCCGGCCCCTGTGACGGCTTCGGCCCCGGCCCCGGCGGCCAAGACTCCCGTGTCCAAGACTTCCGAGCCCAAGGCTTCCGCGGCCGAGACCCCCGCCGCCAAGACCCCGACGCCCGCGTCCAAAGCCCCCGCGGCCCCGCCGGGGACAAGCGGCGCGGAGGAGGCACACGCGCCGGTCTTCACCCGGGCGGCGCGTGACGGCGGCCTCGGTCGGCCCGCTGCGCGCACCTGGGACGAACTGCAGACGCACCGTCAGAAGGGCGCCGAGGTCGGGGAGCTGAGCGACAGTGCCGGCTTCACCGCCGCCACCATCCGCAAGCACCTGACGGGCCTGGAGCGGTACGGCCTCGCCGAACAGCGCGACGGCCGCTGGTACCCGACCGGCAAGAGCCAGTGGGACGCGGTGCCGGAGGGCGCCGCGGAACCGGCGCCGGCCTGACCCGGCCGCGCACGGCCCGCCGGCCCGGAGCCCGTACGGGCCGGCCGGCCGTGCGCGCAGCCGCGCCGTCGGAGCGGCCCGGAAAGCCGGTCCGCCCTCAGGCCAGCGCCGACGCGAACTGCCGGGTGAGCCACGTCGGCGCGGTGATGGCCGTGCCGACCACCACCGACCAGGCACCGCTGTCGAGCAGGCGGCGCGCCTGTTCCGGTGCGTGTACGCGTCCCTCGGCGACGACGGGCACGTCCAGCCGCGCCGCGAGCCGCGCGACGAGTTCCACGTCGGGGCCGTCCCCGGCGGCGAGCCCGCCCGCGTAGCCGGACAGCGTGCTCGCCACGAGATCCGCGCCGTCGTCCGCGGCGGCCAGACCCTCCTCGTACGTGGACACGTCGGCCATCACCAGTCCGCCCTCCCCGTGCACGGCACGCACCGTGTCGCGGAAGGTACGTCCGTCGGGACGCTCCCTCGCCGTGGCGTCGACGGCGACGATGCCGGCCCCCGACCGGTGTACGGCGAGGGCGTGTTCGGCGGTCGGCGTGATGTAGACGCTCTCGCGCCCCACCTTCCACAGGCCGATCAGCGGGAGCGTGACCGCTTCCCGTACGGCCGCCACGTCGTCGGTCCCTTCGGCGCGGATGCCGACGGCCCCGCCCTCCGCCGCGGCACGGGCCATCGCCGCCATGTGCGCCGGCCCCTCCAGCGGGGTGCCGGGGTCGGCCTGGCAGGAGACGACGAGGCCGCCGCGTATCAGCTCCACGGGCGATGTGTCCGCCGGGACGGCGGCAGGTCCGGGGCGGGGGCTGTGGGGGGTGTCGTTGTCACGCATCAGGTTTCCGGATCCTCCAAGTCGACGAATGTCCATGTCTGCCGGGGCGGCACCGGGGGGAGTGCCCCGAGCGGCCCCCGAGCGGGTGCGGGGTCAACTCCCCGCGAGAGAAGGCGGGTTGAGCGCTCATGGGTGCCCCGCATGGAGGCAGCGCGAGGGCGCCGGCCCCGCGCGGAGGTACGGGCGGTCACGCCCACAGCGCGGCCGCGCCGACGACGGCCGCGCCGTCGCCGAGCCGGGCCGGGGTGACGGCGACCTGCTCGCAGGCCGGCAGCAATTCGCCCCGCAGCGCGGGTTCCAGCGCGTCCCAGTACAGCGGGCCGATACCGGCGACACCGCCGCCCACGACGACGGCCTGCGGGCCCAGTGCGTTGACCAGCCCGCCGAGCGTGGAGCCGAGGATCCGCGCGCCCTCCGCGACTGTGCGCCGCGCCGGCTCCTCCCCGGCTTCCGCGCGGCGTACGACGGCGCGCAGGTCCGCACCGGGCGCACCGCCGGAGCGTGCGTACGTACGGGCCATGCCGGGCCCCGAGGCGACGGCCTCGACATGCCCCGTACGCCCGCAACTGCACGCGATACCGCGGGCTTCGGCGACGGGCAGGTGTCCGATCTCGCCCGCGCAGTGGAAGGGCCCGCGCAGCAGTTCGCCGCCCAGGGCGACGGCGCCGCCGATGCCGGTGCCGACCGCGGCGAACAGCACCGAACCGAGCCCGGCCGCCGCGCCGAAGCGCAGCTCGCCGAGGGCGTGTGCGTTCGCGTCGTTGTCGACCCGGACCGGCAGCCCCGTCCTGGCCTCCAGCTCGTCCGCGACCGGTACGCCGGCCCAGCCCGCCAGGAGCGAGGTGGCCGACACGATGCGCCCCGCGGCGTGGTCCACCACCCCGCCGGTGCCCACGCCGATCCCGGCCGGGGTCACCCCGTCCGGAGCCGCGGCCCGTACGGTGCCCAGCGCCGCGGCAATCGCGTCCAGGAGCGCTGACGGTCCCTCATGTGCCGGTGTGGGTACGGTCGTTCGTGCGTACAGCGTCCCGTCCGGGCGTACGAGTCCGGTCGCGATCTTCGTGCCGCCGACGTCGGCGCCGAGCAGCCACGGCCCGGTCACGGCTGGTCCCGGCGCGCGGTGAAGCGGATCTCGTACCGGTCGGCCCGGTAGAGGCTGAGGGTGTGCTCCGTGGGCCGGTCGCGCTGGTCCAGGCCCGTGCGGTCGACCTCCAACGCGGGTGAGTGCGGGGCCACTTGGAGCAGCTCGGCCTGTTCCGGGGTGAGGACGGTCGAGCGGATCACCTGCTCGGCGCGGGAGAGCACGGTGCCGTACTCGGCGTGCAGCAGTTCGTACAGCGAGCCGTCGAGGCCGTGGTCGAGCAGTCCGGGGAAGCGTGCGCTCGGCAGCCGTACGGTCTCCATGCACATCGGCACCCCGTCGGCGAGCCGCAGCCGCCGCAGTTCGACGACCTCGTCGGCGGGGCTGAGCCGCAGCCGCGCCCCCGTCTCGGCGCCCGCGGGCCGGAGTTCGGCGGCGAGGATGCGGCTGCCCGGGGTGAGGTTGCGCTCCGTCATGTCCTCGCTGAAGGACGTGAGGGAGAGGGACTTGGCGATCGCGGTGTCCGCGGTGAACGTCCCGGCGCCCTGTACGCGGTACACCCGCCCGGCGTCGCGGAGCGCGGCGAGTGCCTGCCGGACGGTGGACCGGCTCACCCCGTACCGCTCGGCCAGTTCCCGTTCGGTCGGCAGCGGGCTGTGCGGGGCCGCGTCCGCGACCTCCCGCTCCAGCAGCTCCCGCACGTGGTCGTGCTTCCGCTCCGCCATGCCGCTCCGCTCCACACCGTCGTCACCCTGATCTCCTCAGAAGGGTACGAACCAATGGGGCGATCGTAAAGTCCGGCGCTCGGAACACCTCTTGTCATGCTGGCAATGTTGGCGCAGAGTGTCGGTCGCGAAGCCAAAAGGGTTCGAACCAATTACCTCGACGGGAACTCAGGGAGACAACCCGCCGAGGCACCTCACCGAGGGACAGGAGTGCGCGCATGGCTCTCACCCGACGCACCGCGACCGGGGCCCGCGACGGCGCGGCGCCGCCGCCCGTGCCTCCCGTCGTGTACGGGATCACGCTGGCCGCCGCCGTCGGCGGCTTCCTCTTCGGCTACGACACCGGCGTGATCGCGGGAGCCCTGCCGCACCTCACGGAGGACTTCGGCCTCACCCCGTTCACCTCGGGTGTGGTGGTGAGTTCGATCCTGGTCGGCGCCATGATCGGAGCCTTCGGCTCGGGTCCGCTGGCCGACAGGTTCGGCCGCCGCCGGCTCATCATGGCCGCCGCCGTACTGTTCGCCGCCGGATCGGTGCTCGCGGCGCTGTCCGTCAACGCGCCGATGCTGACCGGCGCCCGCGTCGTCCTGGGCATCGCGGTCGGCGCCGCCTCCTCGCTCGTCCCCGTCTTCATCGCCGAGACCGCCCCGCCCCGGCTGCGGGGCCGGCTCGTCTCGGTGAACCAACTGCTCATCACCATCGGCATCGTGGGCGCCTACGCCGCCGGCTACGCCTTCAGCGGCAGCGGCAACTGGCGGGCGATGTTCGCCCTCGCCGTCATCCCGTCCCTCGTGCTGCTGGCCGGCATGGCGAAGCTCCCCGAGACGCCGCGCTGGCTGGCCGGGCACGGCAGGGAAGAGGAAGCCCGGCGCGTACTGGAACGGCTGCGGCCCGGCACCGACGCGGACGAGGAACTCGCGGCGATCCGCGCGGCCCGCGAACCCCGCCGCGCGGGACTGGGGGCGCTGCGCGCCCGCTGGCTCCGTCCCGCCCTGGTGGCCGGTGTCGGCCTGCAGATCCTCGGCCAGGCCAGCGGCATCAACACGGTCATCTACTACGCGCCGGTCATCTTCGAGGAGGCCGGCATCGGCGCCTCGGGCTCCGTACTGGCGACGGTCGGGGTCGGCGTGGTCAACGTGGTCTTCACGCTCGTCGGTATGAGCCTCGTCGACCGGGTGGGCCGCAAGTCCCTCCTCATCGGCGGCACTTCGGTGATGGCGGCCTCGCTCGCCGTACTCGCCACGGCGGTGTCCGGCGGCGGCGCGCTCGGCGGCCCGCTGGCCGTGGCCTGCGTCGCCGTCTACATCGCGGCGTCCGCGGCGGCGCTGTGCGTGGTGGTCTTCGTGATCCCGGCCGAGCTGTACCCGACCGAGGTCCGCGGGACGGCGATGAGCGTGACGCTGGCCTCGAACTGGACGATGAACTTCCTCGTCTCGCTCACGTTCCTCACCCTGCTGCGGGCCATGGGCGCCTCCGGCACGTTCTGGCTCTACGCGGGTCTGTGCGCGCTGACGGCGCTGTTCGCGGTGCAGTGCGTCCCGGAGACGAAGGGCCGCTCCCTGGAGGAGATCGAGGCGGGGCTGCGTGAGCGGCACGTCAGCCGGCGGGCCGGCTGACGCGACGTACAGACGCGGCGAGTTGAGGCTCTGTCAGAACACGAGGCCCCGTCAGAAGCTGTCAGGCCGTGGCAGGTTGCGCCGCACGGCCCAGCTGGCGGCGGAGGCGGGTGAAGGGCCGGGGGCGGTTGAGAGCGAGCACAGCCGTCGTCTGCCCGTCGCGCTCGTAGGCGGCGAGGAAGCTCCGGTCGTCCGGCGAACCCTCCATGACCCGTACCGTGTCGCCGGCTTGGCGCCGCCCGGCGAACTGGATCCGCACCCCGTACTGGTCCGACCAGAAGTACGGCACGCCCTGATGCGCCGTCACCGTCTCCCCGGCCAGCAGGTTCCGCGCGGCGGTCTCCGGCTGCTGGGACGCGCTGGTCCAGTGCTCGGCCCGCGATCCGCCGACACGGGCCACGTCACCGACGGCCACCACGTTCGGCAGCGCGGTCACACACCCGGCATCGCACACCACACCGTCCTCGACCAGCAGCCCGGAGCCCTCCAGCCAGTCGGTGTTGGGCCGTACGCCGATACCCACGACCACCACGTCGGCGGGCAGCATGCGGCCGTCGCCGAGCTCCACCCAGCCGACGCGCTCGCCCTCCTCGCCCGGCGGATTGCCGTCGCCGTGCAGCGCCGCGACACCCGTACCGGCCAGGAGCGTCACCCCGTGGTCGGCGTGCATCGCGGTGCAGTGTGCCGCCATCTCCTCGCCGAGCTGCGGCGCGAGCGGCTGCCCGGCCGCTTCGACGACCGTCACGTGGTGCCCCATCGTCGAGCAGGACGAGGCCACTTCGGCGCCGATGAAGCCGGCGCCGATCACGACCACGCGCGCCAGTCCGCGGGACAGGCTCGCCCGCAGTGCCCGCGCGTCGTCGAGGGTGCGCAGAGTGTGTACGCCGGCGAGCGGGGGCCCGGGGAGCGTACGCGGGGTGGCACCCGTCGCGATGACCACGCCGTCCGTGGTCACGGAGCCGCCGCCGTCGAGCAGCACGGCGCGCCCGGTGGGGTCGAGCCCCGTCGCACGGGTCCCGAGCCGCCATTCGACACGGAGCTCGTCGGTCTCCTCCTGGTCCGCGAGGGCCAGTTGGTGCTCCGTCGCGGCGCCGGTGAGGAAGTTCTTGGAGAGCGGGGGGCGGTCGTAGGGGCGGTGCTGTTCGTCCCCGACGATGACCAGCCGGCCGTCGTAGCCCTGGGAGCGCAGCGCTGTCGCGGCGTATAGTCCAGCCAGCGAGGCGCCGACGATGGTGACGGTCCTCATGCGGCTGAACCTTCCTGGGCGGCGACGCTCTGGTGGACGTAGACCATGCCGTCCGCGACGGTCACGGGGTGGGTGCGCACAGACCGGCGGGCAGGCAGGCAGGTGGGGGCGCCGGTACGGAGATCGAATGAAGCCGCGTGCAGCGGGCATTCGACCAGACAGCCTTCCAGCCACCCCTCCGAGAGCGAGGCGTCCTGGTGGGTGCACGTGTCGTCGATGGCGAACAGCTCGCCCTCGGCGCGGAAGACAGCGATCGGAGGTTCTGTGGCGATACGTACGGACTCGCCCTCGGGCAGGTCGTCGAGGTGGCAAGCGGCAATCATTGGGCCCCCTCATACTCCTCAGTATCATTGAGTTTCGTATGACGCGCACCGATGCGCGATGCGCAACAGAATCCATATAGGGGAGGCTTGCGTCAAGCGGTCCCCAGCGATATCGGCCCTCACCAGGCCGCCGGGTGGTGAGAACTGACGTATGACGAACAAGACGGAGGACGGCACCGAGGAGAAGGCGCAGCGAGGACCTGCAGGTTCAGTGCAGTCGGTGGACCGTGCGGTAAGTGTGCTGGAGATCCTCGCCCAACGGGGCGAGGCGGGTGTCACGGAAGTGGCCGACGAGCTCGGTGTACACAAATCGACGGCTTTCAGGCTGATCGGTGTACTCGAGAACCGCGGGCTCATTGCCCAGGAGCAGGAGCGCGGCAAGTACTACTTGGGAGCCGGCATCCTGCGGCTCGCCGGTGCCGCCGCGGTGCGGCTCGACATCTCGCAGGCCGGAGCGCCGGTCTGCCGCGAACTCGCCGAAGAGCTCGGCGAGACTGCCAACATCGCAGTGCTCGACGACGACGCGGCCGTCAACATCATGCAGGCCAGGGGGCCTTCATCGGTCACCGCGCAGAACTGGTTCGGACGCCGTACCCCGCTGCACGCCACATCCAGCGGGAAGACTCTGCTGGCGTACGAGTCGGCTGCGGGCCAGGACCGGGTGCTCGCGCGGAAGCTGCCGCGCTTCACCGAACGGACCGTCACCTCCGCCGCCGACCTGCGGGAGGAGCTGGCTGTCGTCGTCGAGCGAGGGTTCGCCGTCGCCGTCGAGGAGCTGGAGGTCGGCCTGCACGCCGTCGCCGCTCCCGTCTACGCGCACGACGGAGGCGTGATCGGGGCCATCAGCGTGTCGGGCCCCGCGTACCGTCTGGACGAGGAGCGGCTGCCCCATTTGGCGAAGCGCACGATGGCAGCCGCCGAGAAACTCTCCCGGCGGATGGGGTACGCCTTCTGACCTGGGGCAACCCATCTGTCGCAAAAGAGAATTGAGCACCTGTCACACAGCGCGGGGCCGGAGTGATCCGGTCCCGCGCCGTATGTGTGCCGGGGGCTTGCCAAAAGCGGCCCTGGCTTTTACGACGGGTTAACCCACAGCACTTGACGGTGACCCTGGGTGCTCTTCACGATGTCTCTCATAGCGCAACCAGTAGTGCATTGCGCAACAGCGAGAGGTGAGCACATGCCACACGACGTTCGTGCTGTCATCGCTGCGAAGAGAGAAGCCCCGGTCGAAGTCCAGACCATCACGGTGCCCGATCCCGGGCCCGGAGAGGTCCTGGTCTCCGTGCAGGCGTGCGGAGTCTGCCACACCGACCTGCACTACAAGGAAGGCGCCGTCAGCGACGACTTCCCTTTTCTGCTCGGCCATGAGGCCGCCGGCATCGTCGAGGAGACCGGCCCCGGGGTCGAGGACCCGCGGCCCGGCGACTTCGTGGTCCTCGCATGGCGTGCGCCGTGCGGGAGTTGCCGCTCGTGCCGCCGTGGCCGCCCCTGGTACTGCTTCACCTCGCCGCAGGCCGCCCAGCCGATGACGCTGCTCGACGGCACCCCGCTCACCCCGGCCCTGGGCATCGGCGCGTTCGCCGAGAAGACCCTGGTCGCCGCGGGTCAGGCGGTCAAGGTCGACCCGGCGGCGCGCCCCGAGGCGGCGGGCCTCGTCGGCTGCGGCGTGATGGCCGGGTACGGCGCGGCAACGCACACCGGGCAGGTCGGCAGCGGCGACACCGTCGTCGTGATCGGCTGCGGCGGGGTGGGCTGCGCCGCCATCGCGGGTGCCTCGCACGCCGGGGCCCGGCGGGTCATCGGCGTCGACCTCGACGACGGCAAGCTGGATGTGACCTCCCGCTTCGGCGCCACACACACCGTCAACTCGCGTGCCGTGTCGGCACTCGGCGGCGATCCGGTCGACACCGTACGGGAGCTCACCGGCGGCTACGGGGCCGATGTCGTCATCGACGCGGTGGGCACTGCACAAACGTTCCGCCAGGCGCTGGCCATGCGGGACCACGCCGGTGTCCTGGTCCAGGTCGGCGTGCCCGGACCGGAAGCCACCATCGAGCTCCCGCTGCTCGAACTCTTCTCGCGCGGCGGGGCCATCAAGCCCTCCTGGTACGGGGACTGCCTGCCCAGCAGGGACTTCCCCGTGCTCATCGACCGCTATCTCCGCGGCAAGCTCGATCTCCGCGCGTTCGTCACGGAGAAGATCACCCTGCACGAGGTGGAGTCCGCCTTCGCCAAGATGCACACAGGCGAGGTACTGCGCTCGGTCGTCGTCCCCTGACCCTCCGGGCCGTGCCCCACACGGCAGCCGTGCCGCCGCACAACCGCACACAGGCTCCATCCGCACCAGGCTTTACCTGCACACAGGCTTCACCCGCACACAGGCGTCACCCGTACCCCGGCTTCCTCCGCACATGGCACCGCCGCACAGGACAGAACTCCCCCGTTTCCTGCAGGAGATGCGGTATGTCTGCTGTTTCCGCACGCCACTCCCGCGTGGTCGTCATCGGCGCCGGCATCGTCGGCTGCTCCCTCGCGGACGAACTCACCGCACGCGGCCTGCACCGGGTGACGGTCCTCGAACAGGGTCCGCTGCCCGCCCCCGGCGGCTCGACCTCGCACGCGCCGGGCCTGGTGTTCTCGACCAACGCCTCCAAGACGCTGACGGACTTCGCCGCGTACACCGTGGAGAAGTTCCGCTCCCTGCAGGCCGACGGCCACTCCTGCTTCCTGCCCGTCGGCGGCCTGGAGGTCGCCACCACTCCGGCCCGCTGGTCCGACCTGCACCGCAAGGCGGGACTCGCGACCTCCTGGGGCCGGCGCGCCGAGCTCCTCACGCCGCAGCGGTGCGCCGAGATGTGGCCGCTGCTCGACCAAAACGCGGTGCTGGGCGGCCTGTTCACCCCCGACGACGGGCTGGCCCGCGCCGTACCCGCGTGCCGCGCGCAGATCGAGCGGGCCACCGCGCACGGCGCCCGCTTCCTGGGCCGGCACACCGTCACCGGCATCGAGCAGGAGGACGGCCGGGTCACGGGAGTCGTCACCGACCGGGGCACGTTCCCCGCCGACCACGTGGTGTCGGCGGCCGGGTTCTGGGGGCCCGTCATCGGCGCGATGGCCTGCGTCGACGTCCCGCTGCTGCCGCTCGCGCACCAGTACGCGACGACCGCGCCGCTGCCCGCGCTCGACGGGAAGGGCGACGGACTGAAAGAGGCCCGGCGGCCCGTCCTGCGCTTCCAGGACCGCGACCTGTACTTCCGCGAACACCTCACGCCGGGTGCCGAGTGCCTGGGCATCGGCTCGTACGCGCACCGGCCGCTGCCCGTCGACCCGCACACCGTGCCCGCCTACGACGCGGCGCCGGTCATGCCGTCCTCGCTGCCCTTCACCGAGGAGGACTTCGCGCCGAGCTGGAAGGACAGCGTCGGACTGCTGCCCGCGCTGGCCGACTCCCGCGTGGCGGACGGCTTCAACGGCGTCTTCTCCTTCACCCCCGACGGCATGCCGGTGCTCGGCGAGTCCCGTACGCTGCGCGGCTTCTGGCTCGCCGAAGCCGTCTGGATCACCCACGCCGCGGGCGCGGCCAAGGCCGTCGCCGAGCTGATGACCGACGGGCACACCGGGACCGACCTTCACGAGTGCGATCTGCACCGCTTCGAGGACGCGCAGCGCTCACCCGCGTACGTCGAGGACCGCGGCGCGCAGAACTTCGTCGAGGTGTACGACGTCATCCACCCGCTCCAGCCCAAGGAGCACCCGCGCCCGCTGCGCACCAGCCCGTTCTATCCGCGCGAGTGCGAACTCGGCGCGTACTTCCTGGAGTCGGGCGGCTGGGAACGCCCGCACTGGTACGAGGCCAACGCCGCGCTCGCCGAGGGCATCGAACTGCCCGAACGGGACGCCTGGTCGGCCCGCTACTGGTCGCCGATCGCCGCCGCCGAGGCGAGGGCGACGCGGGAACGCGTCGCGATGTACGACATGACGCCGCTGCGCCGGCTGGAGGTCAGCGGTCCCGGAGCGCTGGACTTCCTGCAGTTCATGACCACCAACCAGCTTGCCAAGAAGCCCGGTTCGGTCACGTACACGCTGCTCCTCGACCCCTCGGGCGGCATCCGCAGCGACCTCACCGTGACGCGACTGGCCGCCGACAGCTTCCAGTTGGGCGCCAACAGCCCCGCCGACCTCGACTGGCTGGTGCGCAACGCGCCGCCGGGCGTCCGCGTCCGCGACATCACCGCCGGCACCTGCTGCGTCGGCGTGTGGGGCCCGCTCGCCCGCGACCTCGTCCAGCCGCTCACCCGGGACGACTTCTCGCACGAGGGCCTCGGCTTCTTCAAGGCCCGGCAGACCCACATCGGCCATGTGCCGGTCACCGCGCTGCGCGTCAGCTATGTCGGCGAGCTCGGCTGGGAGCTGTACACCACCGCCGACCTGGGGCTGCGCCTGTGGGACACGCTGTGGGAGGCGGGCCGCGACCTCGGCGTCACCGCCGGCGGCCGCAGCGCCTTCAACAGCCTCCGGCTGGAGAAGGGTTACCGCGCCTGGGGCGCCGACATGACGACCGAGCACGATCCGTACGAGGCCGGGCTGGCCTTCGCCGTACGCCCCGGCAAGGGCTCCTTCGTGGGCCGGGACGCGATCGAGGGCCGCAGCCAGGAGACCTCGGCGCGCCGGCTGACCTGCCTCACCGTCGACGACCCGGCGTCCGTGGTGATGGGCAACGAGCCGGTGTACGCGGACGGTTCGGCCGTCGGCCGCGTCACCAGCGCCGCGTACGGCTACACGATCGGCCGCTGCATCGCCTACGCCTGGCTGCCGGCCCGCGCCACGGTGCCCGGCACGGCCGTGCACATCGAATACTTCGGGGAGAAGGTGCAGGCCACCGTCGCCGAAGAGCCCCTCGTCGACCCGAAGATGACACGGATCCGCCGCTGACTCCCGCGTCCTCTCCGTCCCCGGAACGCCCCCATCGGCCTCTTCGACCCCCGCTGTCCGGCCCTCGCGGCCCAGGAAGCACGGAGCGCACCATGACGATGACGCCCGAGGCGACCAGCCTCCTCTCCACCCTCCCCGGCCGCTTCTACACGGACCCCGGCGTCTTCCGGCAGGAACAGGAGAAGATCTTCGAGTCGCTCTGGTTCTGCGCCGTACGCGCCGCCGACCTGGACAAACCGGGGGCGTTCCGCACGGTGCAGGTCGGCCGGGAGAGCGTCCTGATCACCCGGAACCGGCGGCACGAACTGCGGGCCTTCCTCAACGTCTGCCGGCACCGCGGCGCCCGGCTGTGCACCGCGGAGACCGGCGAGGTGCGGCGCAACCTCCAGTGTCCGTACCACGCCTGGACGTACGACCTCGACGGCCGGCTCGTCGCCGCGCCCAACCTCAACGGCATGCCGGACGTGGACCGCACCGCATACGGACTGCGGCCCGTTCACCTGCGCGAGTGGCTCGGCTACGCCTGGGTGTGCCTCGCGCCCGAACCCCCGGACTTCGAGGAGACGGTGACCGGCGCGGCCGTGGAACGGCTCGGCGACACCGCCTCCATCGAGCGCTACCGCACCGAGGGCCTGGCGCTGGGCAAGCGCGTCACCTATGACGTGCGGGCCAACTGGAAACTCATCGTCGAGAACTTCATGGAGTGCTACCACTGCGCCACCATCCACCCCGAACTGACCGAGGTACTCCCGGAGTTCGAGAACGGCCTGGCCGCGCAGTACTACGTGGGGCACGGCGCCGCCTTCGCCGAGGAGGCCGCGGGCTTCACGGTGGACGGCAGCGAGGGCTTCGGCCGGCTCCCCGGCCTGGAGGACACCCAGGACCGCCGCTACTACGCCATGACGGTCAAACCGCAGGTGTTCGTCAACCTCGTCCCCGACCACGTGATCGTGCACCGCATGTTCCCGATGGCCCACGACCGTACGGTCGTCGAGTGCGACTGGCTGTACGCCCCGGAGGTCGTCGAGTCCGGCGCCGGGGTGGAGAAGTCGGTGGAACTGTTCCACCGGGTCAACACGCAGGACTTCGCCGCCTGCGAGCGCACCCAGCCCGCCATGGCCTCCCGCGCCTATCAGGCGGGCGGCGTCCTCGTGCCGAGCGAACACCACATCGGCGCCTTCCACGACTGGGTCACTGAACGCATCGGCTCCCAGCAGTGAGGCCCAATGCTGCGGTACGCGGCCCCGGTCAGTAGGACTTCGGCAGCCCCAGCACGTGAGTGGCGACGTAGTTGAGGACCATCTCCTGGCTGACCGGGGCCAGCCGCAGCAGCCGGGCCTCCCTGAAGTACCGCTCCACGTGGTACTCCCGTGCGTATCCCATGCCGCCGTGCGTCTGCACCGCCGCGTCCGCCGCCTGGTAACCGGCGTCCGCACAGAGCCACTTGGCCATGTTGGCCTCCTTGCCGCAGCTCAGCCCCCGGTCGTAGCGCCACGCCGCCTGACGGGCCATCAGCTCCGCGGCGTCCAGCCGCGTCGCGGCCTCCGCGAGGGGGAAGGCGATGCCCTGGTTCGCGCCGATGGGCCGGCCGAAGACCACCCGCTCACCGGCGTACCGCGCCGCGCGCCCCAGCACGGCACGCCCGATCCCCAGCGCCTCGTGCGCGAGCAGGATGCGCTCCGGATTGAGCCCGTCCAGGAGACAGCGGAAGCCCTGCCCCTCCTCGCCGACCCGGCAGGAGACCGGCACCCGCAGCCCGTCGATCAGCACCTCGTACGAAGGGACGGCGTTGCGGCCCATCTTGGGAATCGCGCGCAACTGCACCGCGTCCGACTCGATGTCGACGAGGAACAGCGACATCCCGTCGGTGGGCTTCGCCGCCTCCTCGCGCGGTGTGGTGCGGGCGATGAGCACCATCTTCTGCGACTGCCCCGCCTTGGTGATCCACACCTTGCGCCCGTCGATGACGTACGAGTCCCCGTCGCGCCGCGCGAACGTCGAGATCCGGGTGGTGTCGGTGCCCGCGTCGGGCTCGGTGACGCCGAAGCACACATGCAGCGAACCGTCGGCCGCACGCGGCAGGATCTCCTTCCGCAGCTCAGGACTCCCGTGTTTCACAATGGTGTTGAGCCCGAAGATCGTCAGATGCATGGTGCTGCACCCGTTCATCCCCGCCCCCGAGGCGGCGACCTCCTCCAGCAGCAGCGACGCCTCCAGGATGCCGAGCCCGCCGCCCCCGTACTCCTCCGGCACGGCCATCCCCAGCCAGCCGCCGGACGCGAACGCCTCGTAGAACTCGTGCGGGAACGCGGCCCGTTCGTCCTGCTCCGCCCAGTATGTGTCGGGGAAGCGCGCCGCCAGTTCGCGCACGGCGCTCCGGATCGTCTCCTGATCCCCGGTCAACTCGAAGTCCACGCCCACACCCTCCGCACAGTCGGCTGCCTGCGGTCCCCGCCCGGAGCATGATCCCTGCTGTCCGGCCCGCGGCACACCCCTGGTGCGTGGGTGATGCACCTTTATTTTCCGTCGGCCCCGACTGCGGGCGCGCGCACGGAAATGGCAGGTGACGCCGTGCGCCACCTGCCATTCCGGAGTGCGGGAGAAGGGTCAGCTGTTCCGGCCGCGGCCGTGCTTGCCGCCCCGCTCCGCGTCGGCGTCGTTCTCGTAGTCCACCTGCTCCTTCTGGACATCGGCCGAGACTTCCTGCTGCTCGGTGACCTTCTCCGTGTGCAGCCTGACCCGCTCGACCGGTACGGATTCCTTCCGCACCATCGCCTGCTCGCCGTGCAGGGTCACCTCGACCTCGCCCTCACCGATGGGCCGGTTGTACGAGGTCCGGTCGCTCTCGCTGATCGGCTCGCGGATCACCTCGACCTCTTCGTGGGTCACCGGAACCGTCGTCGTCACATGCTCCGTGACCACGTACTTCCGCAGCCGGGCGCGGCCGGTCTCCTGCTCCTCGGTGCTGACGCGCAGCTGCTCCTCGGAGCGGATCATGCTCTCGCCGTCCTCGGTACCGGCCTCCGCCCCCGTGTTCCGGCGGCCGAGCCCGGTGGTGTCCCCGGTGTCGCGGTCCATGCCGGACCGCATGCCCGCGGTGTCGCGGCCCGCCATGTCGCGGTCCGTGGTGTCGCGGCCCCCGGTCATCGCGCCGCCCGCCAGACCGGCGGTGCCGGCGGCACCGGCCATCCCCGCCGTGCCCGTCGTACCGGCCATGCCGGAGGTCTGCTCCCTGCCGCCCCGGTCGGACGACGTGTCGCTCGCCATGTCACGGCTGCCGGAGCCGGAGAGTTGATAGTGGCTGTAGAGCCGCGCCTCGTCGGGCTGGTCGAGATGCTCGCCCGCCTCCATCCGCGGCGCGTCCTTCACCGTTTCCTTCGAGTACGGGATGTGCAGCCCGTCGTCCTGACGGCGCGCCGCCTCGAGCGGCACGAAGCTCTCCTTGGAGCCGAAGAGGCCCGTCTTGACCGTGACCCATTCGGGCTGGCCGGTGCGGTCGTCGAGATACACCTGACCGACACTCCCGATCTTGCTGCCGTCGCTGTCGAAGACCGTGAGGCCCTGCAGCTCACCGTCGGTTGTCATGCAGACCACTCCTCTGTCGTTGAGCGCCGACAGCCATGAGCCGCTGTCGATTGGCACCCGCAGCACCCATCACGCTCCGGCTGCGCCGACGTCGCAACCGCGCGCCGCCCCGCACCGCTCCACCGCGCGTGATGGAGCGTTCCGGAGTCCCCCGTGTGCCGAGGGTGTGCCCGCCGGGGAAGGGGATGCCGGGCGCGGCCGGGTTAGGCCGAACGAGTGAGCGGGAACGGCGCGCCGGGCGCCGTGCCGCGCCGTACCGTCAGGGCATGTGCCGAAGCATCAAGACTCTGCGTCCGCCCTACGCCGACGATGTGACCGAGGACGACATGCGTGCCGCCGCGCTGCAGTACGTCCGCAAGATCTCGGGCTTCCGGCAGCCCGCGCCGCACAACTCCGCCGCCTTCGACCAGGCCGTCGACCGTGTCACGGAGGCGACCGAGGAGCTGCTGCGCTCCCTGGTGGTCCGCGGCGGCTGAGCGCCCTCGCGGGCCTGGCCGTGGGGGCGGATTGCGGGGCGGCGCGACTCTGCAAATTTCGTTGCAGTTAGCCTGGCGAAGGCAGGTGCGGTTGCATCTGCGCTGTTCCCGACCTTCGTGAGGAGAGTGGGGCGCCGTGACCATGCATTCGGCGACCTTGGCCATCGACGAGACGCTGCGGGCCCGGCGGGCAGCCGGCGAGAAGGTGCTGCACCTGGGCTTCGGCGAGGCGGGGCTGCCCGTACCCGAGCCGGTCGCGGAGATGCTCGCGGACGCCGCGGGGCTCAACAGCTATGGCGCGGTGGCCGGTTCACCGCAGGCGCGGGAGGCGGCAGCCGGCTGGTTCAGCAGGCGCGGCGCGGAAACCAACGCGGACCAGGTGCTCTTCGCGCCCGGCAGCAAGGCGCTGCTGTTCGCGCTGCTCACGTGCCTGCCCGGCGACGTGGTGCTGCCCCGTCCCGCCTGGGTCAGCTACGCGGCGCAGAGCGCCTTGGCCGGGAAGCGGACCGTCACGGTGCCGGTGCCCGCGGAGGCCGGTGGCGTACCCGATCCGGCGCTGCTGGAGGACGCGCTGCGCCGGGCCCGGGCCGGGGGCGCGGAGCCCGGCATCCTCGTACTCACCGTGCCCGACAACCCCACCGGGACCGTCGCGCGCGCGGAACATCTGCGGGAGGTCTGCGCGCTGGCCGAGCGGCACGGGCTCGCCGTGGTCGCGGACGAGATCTACGCCGAGCTGTGCCACGCCGGCGAGGCGCCGAGCGCTCGCACGTATCTGCCCGAACGGACCGTCGTCACCAGCGGGTTGAGCAAGTCGATGGCGCTCGGCGGCTGGCGTGTCGGCTTCGCACGCGTTCCCGCGGGCGACTGGGGCGAGCGGCTGCTGCGGGATCTGACGGGCGTCGCCAGCGAGGTGTGGTCCAGCCTCGCCGCGCCCATGCAGGCGGCGGCCGCGCATATCCTGCGGGACCCGCCCGAGGTACGCGCCCACGTCGAGAGCGCGCGCGGGCTGCACGCGGCCGTCGCGGCCGCGGTGCACGCCGAGTTCACGGCGGCGGGCGCCGTGTGCTGGGCGCCCGAGGCCGGGTTCTACCTCTACCCGGACTTCGAGCCGCTCCGCCCCGTACTGGCCCGGCAGGGCATCACGACGGGGGCCGGACTGGCCGCCGCGCTGCTGGAGCGGTACGGCGTCGGCGTGCTGGCGGGCGAGGCGTTCGGCGACACGGAGGAGGGGCTGCGGGCGCGGGTGGCGACGAGCCTGCTGTACGGGGAGCGAGACGAGGAACGCCGGGCGGCCCTGAGCAGCGCCGACCCCGTGGCCCTGCCCTGGATCCGGGACGCGCTGGCACATCTGCGCGGCGCCCTCACGGACCTCACCCGCGCCGGCTGAGGGGCGGCTCGCGGGGTGGGCGGGGCGCCTTGTGCGGCGGGGCGCGTCAGCGGTCCCCGTTGTCGTACGTACCGAACTCGCGGAGCAGTTCCTCCTCCTGATGGAGCGTCGAGCGGACGTCGTGACCGCGCAATCCGGCGACTCCGGCCGCGAGGGCCTGGACGAGCGAGGTGAACGCGGTGAGGGAGCGCAGCACCGAGGGGCCGGCCGCGTCGACGTAGAAGACGTGGTCGGCCGAGGCGGCCAGCGGGGAGGACGGGTTGTCGGTGAGGGCCACGCAGCGGGCACCCCGGCCGTGGGCCCAGGAGGCGGCGCGGACCGTCTCCGCCGCGTACCGGTGGATGGAGAGGGCGACGAAGCAGTCGCCCTCGCGGATCCGGCGCAGCTCGTCGGTGAGCGTTCCGGCGCCCGCGGTCAGGGTCTCCACCTCCTCGCGCAGCATCCGCAGCAGATAGCCGAGCAGATACGCGGGGGCATGGCACTTGCGCAGGCCCATGACGTGCACGCGCGGCGCCTCGGCGAGCGCGGCGACGGCCGCCTTCCACTCGTCCGGGTCGATCCGGGCGAAGCTGCGGGCGATGTTGGCGCGGTCCAGGGCCGCGGCCCGCTCCAGGGGGTCGCCGCCCTCCGCGCCGAGCTGTTCGAGGCTGTCGTAGCGGCGCAGCAACTGGGCCTGCTCGCGCAGCCGTTCGCGGCACAGCCGGGTGAGGCCCGGATAGCCGTCGAGGCCCAGGCTGCCGGCGAAGCGGACGACGGTGGCCTCGTTGACGCCGACGGCGGAGGCCAGTTCGGAGACCGTCATGAAGGCCACGCCTTCGGGATCGGCCATGAGGCGGTCGGCCAGCAGGCGTTGGGAGGGGGTGAGTGTGGACCCGCGGGTGCGCAGCTCGGCCAGCAGCTCGTCGTAGGTCTGGGGTGCGGAAGCCATGACGGGGATTCTCTCCCGGGGGTCGGGACGGGGGCCGGTGCGCGGGGCCGGGGCTGAGGCTTGGGCGCGGGGTCGGTGTGTGCGGTGCGGGGGCTGGGGTGCGGGGCCGGTGCGTGCGGTGCGGTGCTGTGGGGTGCCGGGGGTCGCCGCTCAGTTGGCGGGTTCGCCGTGTGCGCAGTCCCGCAGGGACATCGCGGCGGTCGTGCCGTCGGCGCCGCGGAACGTGACCTGTGCCGCGGTGAGGTCGGCGACGGCGGTGCACAGCGTCATCAGCGGGTCGGACCCCGCGGCGGTGCGGTGCACGCCTCTCGGCAGCGGTGCGCCGGTCAGCGCCTGCGTGAACCAGCCGGTGTCCGGCTCCTCTCGCGGCGGCTCCAGCCGGTCCAGCACGGTGCCGCGGGCCGCGCTCTCCTCGTACTGGCCCAGGCTGCGGCCGGCCTGTGCGGCGTCGCCGGCGGTCGCGTCGGGCGCGGTCGGCGTGCCGGGCGTGTCCAGCTCGGGGAGGCGGCGCAGGTGGTTGGTGTGCCACTCCAGCGGGTCGCCGGGGCCCGGCTCGACGACGGCAGTCCGCCCCGCGACGGCCTCCACGACGGCGACGCGGCCCGTGGCCTGCTCGCCGATCGTGTACGTGAAGCCGCCCGCGGAGGGGTGCGTCCGGAGGTAGGCCAGCGCCGCGTCGAGGGTCGGCGCCTGCTGCAGCCCGCGGGCGACGAAGTGCCGTCCCGCGGCGGCGGCCGGACGTGTCGCCTGTACGTGATTGATGCCCCACACCAGGCCGTGCCCCGTGACGGTGAACGTGTTCGCGGGCAGGAACCCCGGATACCACTGGACGGTCACCGGAGCCTCGCCCTCGATGCGCAACGTCAGCAGGCACAGCCGGCCGGCGAGCGCGGGGGCGCCGTCCTCGTTGTGCGCCACGTACGAGCGTTCGCGGCGCCAGGCGAGATCCGTGCAGCCCGTACCGTCGCCGGTGCTGAGGTCGCCGCCGAGGTCGCCGCGGAGGTTGGCCAGCAGCAGCTGGTCCGCGTCCGCTCCGGCGCCCTCGGCCAGTGCGTTCAGCTCGGCGAGCTGCGGCGCGTGTTGCGTGGCGGTCGCGCGGTGCAGCGCCTTGAGCCGCTCCCTGCCGTGTGTGGTCGCCGCCCAGCGGCGCAGTGACTCCGTTTCCGGGAGGTCCTGCTGGACGGCGTGGATGTCGTCGCGGGCGGCGGCGCCGAGGGCGCGGAACGCGTTCGCGCGGTCGCCGCTGACGACGAGCCATCTCAGGCCGGCGCACTCCTGCTCTTGGGTGTGGGCGCGCACGGGGGGCTCCTCGCGGGGGTGTGATGCGGGGTGGGGTTGCGCCAATGCTAACGGGTGCAATTTCCGTTGCGGCCCGTGCCCGCGCCCCGGTGTGGGCACGCGGTCCGCCAAGGGGCGGCTGCGTTGGATGTGCGGCTCCGCCGCGCGGGGTGGGCACGCGGTCCGCGCGAGGTGTGGGCAGCTGGTCCGCCCAAGGGGCGGAACGGGTGGGCGCACCGGACCGCCAGCCGCGAGGTCTGTCCCCACGCACGCAACGTCCGCGCCGCGGTGAGGGCTTGGCCCCGGACCCGCCCCTACCCGTTTCTTCCGGGGCTCCCGCCCCGGGCCCCACCCGCGCTGGCGCGCGAAAGAAAACGGGGCTCCGCCCCGAACCCCGGCGGGGCTCCGCCCCTGCGCCCCGCCGCGCTGGCGCGCGAAGAGAATGGGGCTCCGCCCCGGACCCCACCGCGGTGCGCGGAAGAGGGGCTGCGCCCGGGCCCCGCCCTGCGGGCGAGGCGGAGAAGAGGACGGCGCCATGGGGCTGCGCCCCGCGCCCCAGTCGCGCACCGCGTGGGGGACGGGGCTCCGTCCCAGGCCCCGGCGGGGCTCCGCCCCTGCACCCCCCGCTGCGTGCGGGAACCCGGTGCGTCCCGGGCTCAGGCCGTGGCTTGCGTGGGGTCGGGGTTCGGCCGCGCGGCCGGGGCGCGGTTGTCAGGGGAGGGCGTCGGGGTGGGCTTGGGGGTGTTCGGTGGGGGCGCCGTTGGGGGAGGGGGCGATGGGGCGGTGGCCGATGTTCACGTATGCCGGGGGGAGGTTGCCGGGAACGAAGCGGCGGGAGGTGCGGGTGAAGAACTCGGGGAGCAGCGTCGGGAAGAGCCGGCCCGCCGAGGTCATGCCGGCGGTGACGGTGGTGATGCTGACGAACGTGCCGTCGGGGGCGAGCGCCGCGCGGGTCTGCTCCAGGATCAGCCGCTGCTTGTCCGGCGGGAGGAGTGACCAGGGGAGGGCGCTGACGATGGCCCGTACCTCCTGCACGCCGGCCTTCTCCAGGACCTCGGTCAGATCGGCGGCGTCCGCCTCCCACACCTCGGCCTCCGGGTTCCAGCGGCGCAGATAGCCGGCCAGGTCCGGGTCGACCTCCAGGGAGATCAGCCGTCCCTCGGGGCCGATCCGCTCCAGGATGTCGCTGGTGAGGGCGCCCGCTCCGGCGCCGAGCTCGACGACGGTGGCCCCGCGGTGGCCGGCGAGTGGAGCGACCACGGCCCGGGCCAGGCTCCGCGAGCTCGGGGAGAGCGCGCCGGTCTGCTTCGGTTTTCGGACGATGGCCTGGACGAAGCGCAGACGCTCTTGCCAGCGCCGGACTGCCGAGGGCTTCACTCTCGTTCCCTTCCTGTGGACCTCTCAGCAGGGCATGGCGGGCGGGGAGCCGCACATCTTGCGCGGCCTGCGCCGTTCGAGCGCCGACACTGCTGTTGGACGCAACCTCTCACGGAATGGCCGCCTCCCTGTCAGTGCCCCCGGCGGTTTTCCGTACGCGTCGTGCGCGGAGGTTCGCCGCGGCGGGTCCGCCGGGGGTGTGCGCCGCCGGTCAGAGGTGTTCCGGGGCGGGAGTTCAGCGGTGTTCCGGGGCCGGGGTGACGGGAGCGACGGGAGTGATGGGGGTGATGGGGGTGACGGAGGAGTCCTTGGCGGGGACGAGGCGCGGGCCGGCGGGGCCGAAGACGGCGCGGGGTTCGGGGAACGCCCACAGCAGCGCGGTGTAGAGCAGCGCAGCCACGGCCAGGGTGACGGGCAGGCTGATGTCGACGCCGCCGGCCACGCCGCTCCAGGGGCCCCTGATGAGCGGGGTGTTGGCGAGCATCAGGCCGGAGCCGGCGGCGGGGATCCAGGCGGCCATGCCGCGCCAGTTGACGCCGCCGGTGAACCAGTAGGCGCCGCCCTTCCCGCCGCGGTTGAAGACCTGGATGTCGTCGGGGAGGTAGAAGCCGCGGCGGACGAAGTAGCCGATCATCATGATCGCCATCCAGGGGGAGGTGCACATGACGATGAGGGTGGCGAAGGCGTTGATGCTGGAGACGATGTCGAACACGAAGTTGCCGACGAAGATGAACGCCACCGACAGGCTGCCGATCAGGGCCGTGGCCCGTACCCGGCTGAGGCGGGTGAAGATCGAGGAGAAGTCCAGCCCGGTGCCGTACAGCGCCGTGGTGCCGGTGGAGAGGCCGCCGATGAGGGCGATGGCGATGAGCGGCAGCGCGTACCAGAACGGCGCGATGCGGGCGAGGCCCGTCACGTAGTCGTTCGGGTCGGCGACGAGGGTGGCGGTGGCGACGCCGAACAGGAACGGCAGCAGGCTGGCGCACTGGGCGAGGAACGGGGCGGCCATGAGCCGCCGCGCGCTGTAGCGGTCGGGGATGTAGCGGGACCAGTCGCCGAGGAAGGCGCCGAAGGACACGGGGTTGGCGAGTGCGGTGAGCGCGGCCAGCATCCACGTGGGCCAGAACTCGCCGAGCGCGTAGTGGCCCGTGCCGCCGTACGAGGGGTCGAAGTCGCCCGCGAACGCGACGACTCCGAGCAGCATCACGGCCGTTCCGGCGAACACGGCGATCTTGTTGACGAGCAGCATGAACGCGAAGCCGTACAGGCAGACGGCCAGGACCGCGAGGGCGATCACCGCGTACGCGACGGACCGCAGCGTGTCGCCGCCGTCCACGCCGAACAGCCGGTTCGCGGCGGCGACGATCGCGTCGCCGCTGACCCAGACCGAGATGGAGAAGAAGGTGATGGCGGTCAGCAGCGAGAGGAACGAGCCGACGCAGCGGCCCACCACGCCGAAGTGGGCGCCCGAGGACACCGCGTTGTTGGTGTGGTTGGCCGGTCCGAACAGCGCCATCGGCATGAGGATCAGCGCACCGGTCACGACGCCGGCGACGGTCGCGGTCGCGGCGGCCCAGAAGCCGAGGCCGTAGGCGATGGGCAGGGTGCCGAGGATGATCGTGGCGAAGGTGTTGACGCCGCCGAAGACGAGCCGGAACAGATCCAGCGGGCGGGAGGTCTGCGCCTCGGGCGGGATCGGCGCGATGCCGTGGGTCTCGACCTCGGTGACGCCGGGCCGTACGGCAGGGTCGGGCGCCATGTCGCTGCCGGCGTCGTGGGTGGGGGAGTTGGCGGATATCTCGGACATGGAGCCCTTCGGAACTGGTGCTGTGGTGCAGTCGGAGCACCACCGTGGCCTCTCTGTCCACTTCCGTGACCCCGACGATCCGGACAGCGTAGCCCGTGGAACTGTCCAGCCTGGAGGAGACGTTGGCGCAGGGTGCGCCCTCGTATGCTGGCGGTCATGAGGCGGACTTCCTTTGCGCACTGGCCGTGTTCGATCGCGCGGACCATGGACCTGCTCGGCGACTGGTGGACGCCGCTGGTGCTGCGGGAGGCGTTCTACGGGGTGCGCCGGTTCGACGGGTTCCAGGAGTCGCTGCGCATCGCGCGGAACACCCTCTCCGACCGGCTGCGTCGACTTGTCGACGAGGGGCTGCTGGAGAAGCAGCCGTACCAGCACGAACCGGTGCGCTACGACTACGTGTTGACGGAGAAGGGGCGGGATTTCTTCGGGGTGCTCGTCGCGATGAACCGGTGGGGCGACCGCTGGCTCGCCGGTGAGGAGGGGCCGCCCGTCGTCTTCCACCACGACACCTGCGGCGAGGAGAGCGCGGGGCAGGTCGTGTGCGCCGGCTGCGGGGAGCCGATGACGGCGGACAACACGCGGCCGCGGCAGGGACCCGGCTACCCCGAGCGGCTGGCGGAACGGCCCGACGTCCAGGCGCGGTTCAACAGCTGACCCTCGGCCCTGGATGCCTGCGCACGATCGGCCCCAGGATGCCTGCGCGCGTTCTTGCTGTGCATGATCTTGACTTGTGAGTCCATCTACGCAACTTTGGTGGTCGACACGGACTTTGCGAGGAGGCAGCCGATGGAGTGGACCGGTGCGCGCTACGTGGACCAGCCGACGGTCGAGGTGGAGACGTGGATCGCGGCCCCGCCGGGACGGGTGTGGGAGCTGGTCTCCGACATCGCGCTGATGCCCGAGCTGAGCCCCGAACTGGCGGCCGCGGAGTGGCTCGACGACGCGACCGGGCCCGCCGTGGGGGCACGTTTTCTCGGGTGCAGCGAGCACGAGGCGCTGGGGAAGTGGGAGACCACCTCGTACGTCGTGGAGTGCGCACCGTCGCAGGCGTTCGCCTGGGCTGTGGAGGATGCCGAACACCCCACGGCGCTCTGGCGGTTCACCCTGGAGGAGAAGGACGGCGGCACGGTGCTGCGGCAGTGGATGCGGATGGGTCCGGCGCGCTCGGGGCTGTGCCTCGCCATCGACCGGATGCCGGACAAGGAACAGAAGATCGTCCACGTGCGGCTGCGGGAGTTCGAACAGGGCATGACCCGCACCCTCGAAGCCCTCAAGCAGCGCGCGGAGAAGGCGGACTGATGCGGACCGCGACCACCGTGGAGGCCTCCGGGCCCGACTGGCAGGAGACCGTCGGCTTCGTCACCGAGGCCGAACGGCTGGGCCTCGACATCTGCTGGGTGGCCGAGGCGTGGGGAGCCGAGGCCCCGTCACCGCTCGGCTATCTCGCGGCCCGTACGGACCGGATGCTGCTCGGCTCCGGCATCATCCAGCTCGCCACCCGTACGCCCGCCGCCATCGCCCGCGCGGCCGTCACCCTGTCGCAGATCTCCGAAGGCCGCTTCCTGCTGGGGCTCGGCCCGTCCGGGCCGCAGGTGATCGAGGGGCTGCACGGGGTGCCGTTCGCCCGGCCGCTCACGCGGATGCGGGAGACCGTCGACATCGTGCGGCAGGCCGTCGCGGGGGAGAAACTCACCTACTCCGGGCGGGAGTTCACGCTGCCGCTGCCCGGCGGGGACGCCAAACCGATGCGGCTGGGGATCCGTGCCGAGCACGAGATCCCCGTCTATCTCGCCACCCTCTCGCCGAAGATGCTCCGGCTCACCGGGGAGATCGCCGACGGCTGGCTGGGTACGAGCTTCGTCCCCGAGGGCGCCCAGGTGGCCTACTTCGACCATCTCGACGCGGGCCTGGCCGCCGCGGGCCGTACCCGCGCCGGCTTCGACATCTGCCAGGGCGCCGAGGTGGCGTTCGCGGAGGACGAGGACGCGCTGCGCGCGATGGTGGCAGGACGCAAGCGCGAACTGGCCTTCAGCCTGGGCGGCATGGGCTCCGCCACCACCAACTTCTACAACGACGCCTACAGCCGGCAGGGCTGGGCCGACACCGCGGCGGCCGTCCGCGAGCGCTGGCAGGGCGGCGACCGGGACGGCGCGGCCGCGCTGGTGACCGACGAGATGGTGCTGGGCACCACGCTCATCGGCACCGAGGACATGGTGCGCGAGCGGCTGCGGGTCTGGCAGGACGCTGGTGTCGACACCGTACGGCTCTACCCCGCGGGCGACACCCTGGACGCCCGGCTGACCACGCTCGGCCGCGCCCTGGACCTCGTACGCGAGGTGGAGGGCGACGGCGCGGCGCGGTAACAGCCGGGCGGGTGAGGGTAGTTGGGGCCTGTGCTCGTCGGTCGGATCCGACCGTGCTGGTCAGATCCTGATGAGCTCGGCCTCGCCGTGGGTCAGCGGGCGGGTGCCGTTCTCCTCGACCAGGAACGTGTGGCTGAGGCCGACGCAGCGCACGCCGAACGAGCGGAACGACGCCGGTACGTGGAACGCCATGCCGGCCTGCAACGGCTCCGGGTTGTCGGCCGTGATGTAGAAATTGCCCGTGTCCATCCAGTGCGGCGGGTGGGCGAGCCCCACGGGGTAGCCGAGCATGTGGTGGAACACCTCGTCGTCGCGCAGCGGCCCCAGCTCCTTGAGGGCCTGCCGGGCGACGTCCGAACAGGGCACGCCCGGGCGGGCGTTGTCGAGGACGGCCGCGAGCGCCGTCTTCGCCAGCCCCGCCAGGCGGTCCACCTCCGGTGTCGGACGGCCGCGTACGAGGGTCCGCATGACCGGCGTGTGGTAGCGGTGGGACGTGCCGGCGAACTCCAGGAAGGTCGTGGTGTCGCTGAGCGTGTCCCCCTTCCACGAGGAGTGCGGGATGCCGCTGCGCGGCTCGGTCACCACCAGAGGGCCCCACGCCGAGGCGGAGTTGGCGCCGGACAGCAGGGCCGAGGAGATCGCCGCGGCCACCGAGGAGTCGCTCGCTCCCTGCTCACCTGCGGCGGCGACGCCCGCGTCGACACCACGCTGGGTGACCGCCGCGGCCTCCTCCATGCGGGCGATCTCGGCGGGGGACAGCACGAGTTTGAGGTTCTCGACGAGGAACCCGCCGTCAGTGAGCGTCAGATGGCCGCCGCCCAGCAGGTCGATCATCTGCGGCGGGGTGCTCGCGCCGCCGAACTCGATGGCGAGCCGGGCACCTTGCGGCAGCGTACGGCTCACGTGCTCGGCGATCAGCTCCGCCTTGCTGCGGGTATTCGCGTAGCTGCAGAACAGCACGTGCTGCGCGGTCGAACTGGCCAGCGCACGGCCGATCTCCAGGTCGAGCACGTACAGATACGTGGCGTCGCGGGTGACGAGCAGGGGCTGCGGCGCGGTCTCCGCCGTGTGATACCCGCACAGATACTCCACGGCCGAGGGCCGGAACACGATGAGGGCCGCCACATCGAGGGCGTCGAGCCGCTCGCGGACCTTCGCCAGGCGCAGCGCGTACTCCTCGGCGGGGAAGGGAAGTTGCTCGGCGCTCTGCACCGTGCCCGTGCGATCCGGTGTCAGCCAGCGGGGAATCGGCGCGTCGCCGAGTCCCACCAGGTTTTTCTCCGATACCGGGTCAGCTCCTGCGGCCACGCGGCCACCATCCTCTCCTCGGAAAACCTCCACCCGGACAGGGTCTGCGCACAGCGGACCACGCCCCAACCAGGAAGGTCAAGCATTGTATTGAGGAAATCCGGCTGCTAGCTTCCGGCCATGGATGCCGGTCCCGGAAGCGGGCAACGCGCGAATTTTCTGGTCGAGAAGCACAGCATCGAGTTCATACCGCACGCACTCAGACACGGAAAACCGTCGGACCTGCTCTTCGTCTGGTTCGGCGCCAACATGGAACTGCCCGTCGTCGCGGCCGGAGCCGCCACCGTGGCGAGCGGCATGAGCCTCCCGTGGGCGATCGTCGCGGTCCTCATCGGCGTGACCGCGGGAACTCTCCTGATGGCCGGTCATTCGGCCCAGGGGCCCCATCTGGGACTGCCCCAGATGATTCAGAGCAGAGCCCAATTCGGCTATTACGGCGCCGCGTTCCCGCTGGTTTTCGTCGTCGTCATGTATCTCGGTTTCTACGCCGCCGGAGCGGTTCTCGGCGCACAGGCACTCACCGCGCTCACGGGTCTTCCCATATCGGCGAGCATCGTCGTGCTCTCCGCGCTGAGCGCGCTGGTCGCGGTCTTCGGCTACAACCTCATCCACAAGTTCGAGAAGTATCTGACGGTGCTCGTCGCCGCCGTCTTCCTGGTGCTCACGGCGGCGCTGTTCCTCGGCCACCACGCGGGTGCCGCGGCGGCGCCCCACGCGGACAAGGGGTTCCTGCTGGGCCCGTTCCTGCTCGCGGTGTCCGTATCGGCCACCTCACAGCTCGGTTACGCGCCCTACGTCGCGGACTACTCCCGTTACCTTCCCGAAAAGACCTCCATCTCCAGTGTCTTCTGGTACACCTACGCCGGAGTGGGAATCAGCGGGGTCTGGCTGATGGTCTTCGGCGCAACACTCCAGAAACAGCTTCCCGGCGGCCCCATCGCCGGAATCGGCACCGTCGCGAACGGTGTGGCGGGCTGGTTCGCCGACCTCACGTATCTGGCCCTGATCCTCGGCGTGCTGAGCATCAACGCGCTGAACATCTACGGCGGTTACATGTCGGCGCTCTCCTTCGCGAGCACGTTCTACCGGAAGTTCCGCACCGGACTCGTCCTGCGGCTGTGTTTCATCATCCCGGTGGCCGTGCTCGCCACCTATATGTCGTTCCTCTCGAAGGACCATCTCCTCTCCTCCTTCGAGACGTTCCTCGTCCTCACGCTGGTCCTGATGATTCCCTGGACCTCCATCAATCTGGTCGACTACTACGCGATACGGCACGGCCGGTACGAGGTCGCGGAGATGTTCAAACCGAGGGGAATCTACGGGCGGATCAGCGCGCCCGGAATGGCGGCGTACGCGATCGGATTCGTCGTACAGATACCGTTCATGAGCAACGCGCTGTACGAGGGGCCCGTCGCCCGCATGCTGCACCAGGGAGACGTGTCGTGGGTCGTCGGCGCGATCGTCTCCGGCATCGCCTACTGGATCGCCATGCGGGGCCGGGCCGGCGCGCGGCCCGCTGCCGAAGGCGACGGAGAGCCGCCGGCCCTGATGGCACACGCACGGACGGAAGGGTGAACATGAACCGGTCGGACGGTCCGCACGTCATCGTCGTCGGCTCGGGGGTCATCGGCCTCACGACCGGCATCGCCCTGCAGGAGGCGGGATTCCCCGTCACGGTCTGGGCGGCCCAACCGCCCGAACGCACCACGTCGTCGGTCGCCGGCGCCACCTGGTTCCCCTACCGCGCCTTCCCCGTGGACCGGGTGCTGCGCTGGACCGGCGTCAGCAAGACGCACTTCGACGCGATGGCGCACGACCCGGAACGCACCGGCGTACGCATCCGCGACTCGCTCCAACTCTGGCGCGACACCGAGCTCGACGACCCCTGGTGGGCGAGCGCCGTGCCCGACCTCGGCCGCTGCCCGGCGGACCGGCTGCCGGCAGGCTACGGCAGCGCGTACGTCTTCACACAGCCCGTCCTCACCATGCCCGTCCATCTGCCCTATCTGATGCGGCGCTTCCTTGACGGGGGTGGCACCGTGCTCACCCGGACCGTCAGTTCACTGGACGAGCCCGCGGCCGAGGCCGACGTGGTCGTCAACTGCACCGGTATGGCGGCCAGGGAGCTCGCCGACGACCCCGGGCTCGTCCCCGTACGCGGCCAGTGGGTGCGCGTCGCGAACCCCGGAATCGACCGCGTCGTCGCCGACTTCGGGCACCCGGACGGCGAGGCGTACATCATTCCGCACGAGGACAGCCTGATCCTCGGCGGCACCGCCGAGGAGGGCGCGTGGGACACCGAGCCCGGTGCGGAGACCGCCGCGGCGATCGTCGCGCGCTGCGCCGGGCTCGACGCGCGGCTGCCGGACATGCCGGTGCTCGAACACCGGGCGGCGTTGCGGCCCGTACGGGCCGAGGGTGTACGGCTGGAGGCGGTCACCACGGGGCGGGGAGGGCTCCTCGTGCACAACTATGGGCACGGGGGGTCGGGTGTGACGTTGTCCTGGGGCTGTGCGGAGGAGGTTGCGGCGCTTGTTGGGGGACGGGTGGGGGTTGGCGCCGCGCCGTGAGGGCGGTTGCGCCGTTCCCCGCGCCCCCTGTTTGCGCTGTTTCTTGCGTTTCCCTGGTGGGTGCGGTTTGCGCTGGGGTTTGCGCAGTTCCCCGCGCCCCTTATCTGCGCCGTTCCCCGCGCCCCTGTTGGGGCGTGGGGAACGGCGGTTCGCGCTTTTCAGTGGCCTCGGGTGATCCACTCCTGTAGGTGTGGGGCCTCCGCGCCGATTGTTGTCGAGTCGCCGTGGCCGGTGCGTACGACTGTCTCCTCGGGGAGTGTCAGCAGGTGGGTCTTGATCGACTCGATGATGGTCGGGAAGTGCGAGAACGACTTGCCGGTGGCGCCCGGGCCGCCCTGGAAGAGGGTGTCCCCGCTGAACACCGTGCCCAGCCCCGCGTCGTGGAGACACACCGCGCCCGGCGCGTGGCCCGGCGTGTGCAGGACGGTGAGCACCGTACCGGCGACGGGGATCGCCTGACCCTCGCTCAGCTCGCCGTCCGGGTCGCGGTCGGGGTGGGTCTGCCGCCACAGCGGCAGATCGTCCGGGTGCAGCACGATCGGCGCGCCCGTACGGTCCGCGAGCGCGGGCGCCGCGTCGATGTGGTCGTTGTGCCCGTGAGTGCACACGATGGCCCGCAGATGGCGGTCGCCGAGCGCCTCGGCGATGGCGTCCGCGTCGTGCGCGGCGTCGATGACGAGGGCCTCGCGGTCGTCGCCGACGATCCAGACGTTGTTGTCCACCTCCCACTCGCCGCCGTCGAGCTTGAAGGTGCCGGAGGTGACGAGGTGGTCGATGCGCGCCGCCATCAGAGCGTCACCACCGAACGCAGCACATCGCCTTGGTGCATCCGCTCGAAAGCCTTCTCCACCTGGTCGAGTTCGATCGTCTCGGTGACGAACGCGCCCAGGTCCAGGCGGCCTTGCAGATACAGGTCGATGAGCATCGGGAAGTCCCGTGAGGGCAGACAGTCCCCGTACCAGGACGATTTGAGCGCGCCGCCGCGGCCGAAGACGTCCAGCAGCGGCAGTTCCAGCTTCATCTCCGGCGTGGGCACGCCGACAAGGACGACGGTGCCGGCCAGGTCGCGGGCGTAGAAGGCCTGTTCGTACGTCTCGGGGCGGCCCACCGCCTCGATCACGACGTCGGCGCCGTTGCCGCCGGTCAGCTCCCGGATGCCCTCGATCGGGTCGGTGGAGCGGGAGTTGAGGGTGTGCGTGGCCCCCATCTTCTTCGCCGTCTCCAGCTTCCGGTCCTCCACATCGACCGCGATGATCTTCGCCGCGCCCGCCAGCCGGGCCCCGGCGATGGCCGCGTCGCCGACGCCGCCGCAGCCGATGACCGCGACGGAGTCGCCGCGGCCCACGCTGCCGGTGTTGATCGCGGCACCGATACCGGCCATCACGCCGCAGCCCAGCAGCCCGGCCACCTTCGCGGGCGCCTGCCGGTCCACCTTGGTGCACTGTCCGGCGGCGACCAGGGTCTTCTCCGCGAACGCGCCGATGCCCAGCGCCGGCGACAGCTCCGTCCCGTCGGTGAGCGTCATCTTCTGCTCGGCGTTGTGGGTGTCGAAGCAGTACCAGGGGCGGCCGCGCAGACACGCACGACACTGCCCGCACACCGCACGCCAGTTGAGGATCACGAAGTCGCCGGGGGCGACCTCGTCCACGCCCTCGCCGACCGACTCCACGACTCCCGCGGCCTCATGGCCGAGGAGGAAGGGGAACTCGTCATTGATGCCGCCCTGCTTGTAGTGCAGATCGGTGTGGCACACGCCGCAGGCCTGCACCTGCACCACAGCCTCGCCCGGCCCCGGGTCCGGGATCACGATGGTCTCGACCCGCACCGGCTCGTTCTTCCCCGGAGCGACAACCCCGCGTACTTCCTGCGACATGCTCGCGACCTCCTCGCAAAACGGGGGAGACCTGCGGGCCACCCCTCGCGGACGTGCGGGTCCATGAGATCACGCCCGGACCTGGTACGTCCCGGTTCCGGACGCGTGCGGCGCGATGGCGAGAATGGGGGCCGACCGGATACGTGTACAACGAAATCGGGGAGGACCGGGAACGCCGTGGACCACTCGCGACCAGCAGCCGACGACAGTCCGTCCGTGGGGGACGGGGAAGCGCCGTACGGGACGGTGCCGGAGGGCCGGAAGGCGCCGGACGGGACCGTGCCCGACGGTGCGGTGCCGGGCGGTGCGGTGCCGGGCGGTGGGGCGCCGGAAGGGGAGTCTGCCGGGCCGCCGGACGGGGAGGCGCCGGGCGGAGAAGTGCCGGACGGGGACGGGCCCGTGCAAGGCCGCGGCCGCGGATGGCGGCGCTGGGCGATGGACACCCGTCCGCTGCGGCACCCCGCCTTCCGCCGGCTGTGGACCTCGACCACCATCACCGCCGTCGGCAGCCAGCTCACGGCCGTCGCCGTACCGAAGCAGATCTACGACATCACCGGATCCTCGGCGTGGGTCGGCTACGCCAGCTTCGCCGGGCTGGTGCCGCTGGTGGTCTTCGCCCTGTGGGGCGGCGCCGTCGCCGACACCGTGGACCGGCGCAAACTGCTCCTCGTCACCAACGCGGGCATTGCCGTCACCTCGCTGCTGTTCTGGATCCAGGCCCTCGCCGGGGCGGAGTCCGTCGTCCTGCTGATGGTGCTGCTCGCCCTCCAACAGGCCTTCTTCGGCATGAACTCCCCGACCCGGCAGGCCTCCATACCCCGTCTCGTCACCGAGGCCGAACTCCCCGCCGCCAACGCGCTGGGCTCCACCGTCGCCCAGACCGGCATGATCGTCGGCCCGCTGCTCGCCGGGGCGCTCATCCCGGTCATCGGGCTGCCCGAGCTGTATCTGATCGACAGCCTCGCCCTGTGCGCCGCCGTCTGGGCGGTATGGCGGCTGCCCGCACTGCCGCCGCTCAACAAGACCGCCGGTACGGGGGCGGCCCGGCGGCAGCGTGCGGGATGGCGTGAAGTGGCCGCCGGATTCCGCTACATGGCGTCCAGCCAGGTGCTGCTGCTGTCCTTCGTCGCCGACATCATCGCGATGGTGTTCGGTATGCCCCGGGCCCTGTTCCCGCAGCTCGCGGCCACCACGTACGCGCCGTGGGGCGAAGGCTTCGCGCTCGGCCTGCTGTTCGCGGCCATCCCCATCGGCGCGGTGTCCGGGGGACTGCTGTCCGGCACGTTCTCGCGTGCCCGCGCGCACGGTCGGATGGTCATCGGTTCCGTGGTCGTATGGGGCCTGGCCATCGCCGCGTTCGGGCTCAGCGGGAATCTGTGGCTGGCGGCGCTGTTCCTCGCCGTCGGCGGCGTGGCCGACATGGTGTCCATGGTGTTCCGCGGCGCGATCCTGCAGTCGGCGGCGACGGACGAGATGCGGGGCCGCATGCAGGGCGTGTTCACCGTGGTCGTCGCGGGTGGGCCCCGGCTGGCCGACCTGCTGCACGGGGTGGGGGGCTCGGCGGTGGGGGCCCGTGGGGCGACGGTGGCGGGCGGCGTGTTGGTGGCTGTCGCCATGCTGGGCCTTGCGGTGGCGCGGCCGGCGTTGCGGCGGTATCGGATCTGACGGGGCGTCGTGGTTTTGCGCCGTTCCCCGCGCCCCTGTTTGCGCAGTTCCCCGCGCCCCTTGTCGGGTTTCGCTCTTCGTGCGTGGCGTGCTTGGGTGCGGGTGGCGCTGTGGGTTTGCGCCGTTCCCCGCGCCCCTGATTTCGCGCCGTTCCCCGCGCCCCCCTGTTCGGCGCCTCGTATGTACGGCAACGGGCTTGTCGTGTGGGCGGGTTGGGGTGTGGTACGACACGGGTCAGCCCTGAGTGAAGGAGCGGATGTATGACGGCAGCACGGCCCCCTTTTCCGCCGTTTGATGAGGCGAGTGCGGTGCAGAAGGTGCAGGCCGCCGAGGATGCGTGGAATACGCGTGAGCCGGAGCGGGTGGCTCTCGCGTACACGGAGGACTCGGTGTGGCGGAATCGCGACCGGTTCGTCACCGGGCGGGCGGAGATCGTCGCGTTCCTGACGGAGAAGTGGGAGCGGGAGCTGGACTACGCGCTGCGCAAGGAGTTGTGGACCTTCGGCGGGGACCGGATCGCGGTGCGGTTCCAGTACGAGTGCCGGGACGCGGGCGGCCAGTGGTGGCGCAGCTACGGGAACGAGCTGTGGGAGTTCACCGCGGAGGGGCTGATGCGGCGCAGGGAGGCCAGCATCAACGACGTGGCCATCGACCAGTCCGAGCGCCGCATCACCGGGCCGCGGCCGGAGGCGGAACGGGGCGTCGGGCTGCCGCTGGAGTGACCGGGGGCAGGACTCTCAAGTGCCGGGCAGGGCACGGGCGGAGGGGTGGCGGGGCGTACGGCGGAGCGGCCGTTCGCGCGGCGGGACGCGACACACGGGACGGTACGCGGCGAAACGTTCTGCCAGTCACGCTCCGCTCTAAGGTGATCACGGCAAGTGCCCGTTCCCCTCGGAAGGATCACCTCATGCGTCTGCGTTCCGTCGTCGCCGTCCCGCTCGCCGCCCTCGCCCTCGTGCTGTGCCTGCCCACCGCGTCGTCCGCGGCGGAGGGCCAGTTCTTCTACACGTACCACGGGGTCGCGGGCGCGCAGCGGGGCGTGCTGGAGAACCCGCCGAGCGGCGAGTGCATCAACCTGCCCGAGGCGCGGCAGGCGTGGGCGCAACCGGCGGACTCCACGCGGAACCGGACGGCATCCAGCGCGACGGTGTTCTCCGGCACCGACTGCACCGGCGACGCCTTCACGCACCGGCCCGTCACCGGCTACGGCAGCGCCGACCTCAAGGTGCGGTCGGTGTATTTCTCCTGAGTCATCCTCTGCTGAGCCGCCGTCAGGCGGGCGCCCCGGTGCGGGAGTCCGGGCCGGGGCCCACGACCTTGCCCGGGTTGAGGATGCCGTACGGGTCCAGGGCCTGCTTCACGGAGCGCTGCAACGCGAGGGCCTGCGGGCCGAGTTCCTCGTTCATGCCGCGCATCTTGAGGACGCCGACGCCGTGTTCGCCGGTGACGGTGCCGCCCAGCGCGATCGCCGCGTCGAGGATCTCCTCGAAGGCCAGCTGCGCGCGGGCGCGGGCGGCGTCGTCGCCGGGCTGCGTGATGATGAGCGGGTGCAGGTTGCCGTCGCCGGCGTGCGCGATGTTGGCGACGAGGATGTCGTGGCGGGCGGCGATCTCCTCGACGCGGGCCAGCATGTCGGGGATGAGGGCGCGGGGTACGCACACGTCCTCCGTCAGTACGGGTCCGAGCCGTTCCAGCGCCGGGTACGCGAGGCGGCGCGCCTGGAACAGCGCGTCCGCCTCGTACTGGTCGGAGGACTGTGCCGCGAACGTCGCGCCCGCCGCCTCGAAGCAGGCCAGCATCCGCGCCGCCTCGGCGTCCCCGGCCTCGCCCAGCGCGTCGCTGCGGCCCAGCAGGACGACCTCCGCGTCCGTCGACAGGCCCATGTTCTTCCACTTGTCGACGGCGGCGAGGCAGTGCCGGTCGACGAGTTCGAGCGCGGAGGGGATGACCCCTTCGGCGACGACGGCGCTGACGGCCTCGCCCGCGGCGACGACCGTGTCGAAGTAGCCGACGACCGTGCGTTCCGGCGGGCGCTGGGGGAGGAGGCGCACGGTGATCTCGGTGAGGACGCCGAGGGTGCCCTCGGAGCCCACCATCAGCCCGCACAGGTCGTACCCGGCGACGCCCTTGGCGGTCCGCCGGCCCAGTGTCACGTCCTCGCCCTCGCCGGTGACCATGCGGACGCCGAGCACGTAGTCGCGGGTGACGCCGTACTTGGCGCAGCACATGCCGCCCGCGTTCGTCGCGACGTTGCCGCCGATCGTCGACCACGGCGAGCTGGCCGGGTCCGGCGGATACCAGAGCCCGTGCTCGGCGCAGGCGGCGCGCAAGTCGTCGTTGACGACGCCGGGTTGTACGACGGCCAGCCGCTCGGCCGGGTTGATCTCCAGGACGCGGTTCATGTCCTCGAAGGACACGACGACCGAGCCGTCCACGGCGTTGGCTCCGCCGGACAGGCCCGTTCCGGCGCCGCGCGGTACGAGGGGCAGGCGGTGTTCGACGCAGTACCGCACGAGATCCCGGACCTCGTCCGCGGACTGTGGGCGGACCACGGCGAGGGGCTGCCCGTGCGGGGCCCACTCGGCCTCGTCCTGGCGGTACCGGGCCGTGGAGTCCGGGTCGGTCAGTACGCGGCCGGCGGGGAGTGCCGTGGTGAGGTCCGCGGTCAGTTCCGCCTTGGCACCGTGTGACGGGCCGTTGTCCTCCGGTTCGTTCTTTGCCGGTCCGTTGTCCATGGGGTCCGCCTCCTTGCGCCGCTTCGGGTCATCACATCACCGCCGGTTGCGGGGTGGGCGGGCGGGGTCCCTGCGGGGCGCCTGTGTATGGGTGCGGGGTTGCGTTCCCTGCGCGGGTGCGGTCCGGTGTGCCCACCCGTTCCGCCCTCTGGGCGGACCGCTGCCCACACCGGGCGGTGCCCGCCCCCAGCGCGGGGCGCCTGCGTTGGGTGCGGGGTGCGTTTCCTGCGCAGGTGCGGTCCGGTGTGCCCACCCGTTCCGCCCCTTGGGCGGACCAGCTGCCCACACCGGGGTGTGCCCGCCTCGCGCGGCGGAGCCGCACATCCAATGCAGCCGCCCTCTGGGCGGACCGCGTGCCCACACCTCGGCGGGGGCCGCCCGCAGCGCAGTGCCGCGCAGCTCATGCGTCAGAGTGTGCCGGTGGTGTCTAGGAGTTGGCGTACTGCGGTGCCGTCGGCGAGGGCTTCGAGGGCGTCGTTGATGCCGGTGAGGGGGACCGTTCCGGTGTGCATCTTCTCGACGGGCATCTGTCCCGACCGCCACAGGGCGAGGAAGCGGGGGATGTCCCGCTGCGGGACCGCGTCGCCCATGTACGAGCCGAGCAGCGACTTGCCCTCACCGGCGAAGGCGAGCGCCGGAACGTCCTCCAACGCACGGTCGGGCGCGGGCAGTCCGACCGATACGGCGCGCCCGCCGCGGCCCACTGCGCGCAGGCAGGCGGCGGTGACGGCGGGACTGCCCACCGCTTCCACGGCCAACTCGGCGCCGCCCGCGGTCAGATCGCGTACGGCCTCCTCCGCCTCCTCGGGCGCGAACGCGTGCGAGGCGCCCAGCCGCAGCGCCCGCTGCCGCTTGCTCTCGACGGGGTCGACGGCGACGACCGGCCAGGCCCCGGCGGCGCGGGCGCCGAGCACGGCGGACAGGCCCACGCCGCCCAGCCCGTACACCACGGCGGACTGACCGGGGCGCAGCGCCGCGGTGTTGATGACGGCGCCGGCGCCGGTGAGGACGGCGCAGCCGAAGAGCGAGGCGACGGAGAAGGGAACGTCGCGGGGGATGGGCACCACCGACTCCTGGGCGACGACGGCGCGTTCGGCGAAGGCGGAGACGCCGAGCTGGTGGTGGACCGTACGGCCGGCCGAGTCGGTGAGCAGCGGCGGGCCGTGCAGCAGGCCGCCGGAGCCGTTGGCGGCGGCGGCCGCCGGGCACAGGGCGGGGCGGCCCTCGGCGCAGCGTTCGCAGAAGCCGCAGCTGGGCACGAACACCAGGGACACGTGGTCGCCTTCGGCGACGCGACGTACGCCCGGGCCGGTCTCCTCGACGACGCCGACGGCCTCGTGGCCGAGCGCCATGGGCATCGGCCGGACGCGGTCGCCGTTGACCACGGACAGGTCGGAGTGGCACAGGCTGGCGGCGGCGATCCGTACCAGGACCTCGCCCTCGCGGGGCCCGCCGAGGGTGAGTTCCTCCACGGTGACGGGGCGGGTGTCCTGGTAGGGGCGCGGGGTGCCGGTCTCGCGGAGGACGGCTGCCGTGGTCTTCACGCCGCGGCCCCCTCGCCGGACTCGTCCGGCTCCTCGCCCTGCGGGGCGCAGCGGAGCACGTCGCGCTCCTCCAGCAGCGGGAGCACCTGGTCGAGCACGATGTCCTTGAAGTGCGGGGAGGCGCAGTGGGCCGCGAAGCCGTCCTCGTTGTCGTACTCCTCGTACAGCAGCACGGTCCGCGGGTCCTCCGTGCCCTGGTGTACGCGGTAGCGGCGGCAGGCCGGTTCCTTGCGGGACGCCTCGGCCGCGGTGCCGAGCAGGGACAGTACGTCCTGCTCGCGGCCGGCGACGGTGCGGTAGCGGGCGACGACGACAAAGCTCATGGGCAGACCGTTCGGTTCGGCGGCACGACAGGTGCCACCGTATTTCCGTACCGTGCCCGGCCGGTGACCGGCTCCCCGTGTGTCGGCTTCCCGGTCTTCCCGTGCGCCGGCCGTCCCGCATGCCGGTCGTTCCGCATGCCGTCATCCCGCGCCGCGGGCGTACGGGTGCGGCGGCGGGCACCGAGCGCGGCGGGCGTACGGGCGGGGCCGCTCGCTCCGCCCGTACGGGTCAATTGCCGTGTCCGGCCGGTACGTTCAGCTGTCGCGTTCGGCCGGTTCGTTCGTGTGGCCGCCCAGTTCGGGGCCCGCGTAGTCGGGGCTGGCGAAGTCCGGGCCCGTGTAGCCCGGCTGGGCGCTCTGGTCCTCGTCGGGCTCTTCGGGCGCCATCGCCGCCTCCCGGATGACGCCGTGCAGGAAGGGCAGCATGCCGTCGTCCAGCAGCGACGTCATCCACTCCTCGCGCGCACGCCGTACGGCCGGATCGCGGGGGCCGGGAGGGCGGCCGGGCGGTGCGGCGCGGTTGCGCAGCGCCGTCACCACGACCGCGGTGAGCCCGACGGCGGCGGACAGTGCGGCGAGGCCGGCACAGGCCCAGCCCATGGACGTCAGCGAATCGGCCAACTCCGGCTGGGCACCGGTCAGTCCGAGGCCCGGGCCGAGCAGCAGCAGGGCCACCGCGGCGGTCGCCGACACGGCGGGAACGAGCACGCCGAGCGCGGGAAGCAGCCGCCCGCCGGACTTCGGCCGGGGGCGGCGCGGCGCGGGGGCCGCCTCCCGCGCCGCGAGGTACGCGTCGTACGCGGCGCCGGCCGGAAGGTTCACCGTGTCGGCGGCGTCCCGCGCCCGGGTGCGCAGTCCGGCGATGCCGGGCGCCTCGGGGACGCGCTGCAGCGCGTCGTGGATCTGCGGCGAGTTGAGCGCCGTGTTGAGCGCTCTCTCGAAGTCCGGCATGTCCCGTGCCGCGATGCCGCCGGTGCCGGTCACGTCGTCCCCCATGTCGCTGGCGTCCCCCAACAGTCGTGCTTTCCGGGCCTGTACGGCCGGAGCGGACGGTGTGTCAGACGTTGACGCCGTAGTCCTGCGCGATTCCGGCCAGTCCGGAAGCGTAACCCTGTCCGACGGCGCGAAACTTCCATTCGGCCCCGTGCCGGTACAGCTCGCCGAAGACCATCGCCGTCTCGGTCGCGGCGTCCTCCGACAGGTCGTAGCGGGCGAGTTCGGCTCCGCCGTCCTGGTTCACCACACGGATGAAGGCGTTGCGGACCTGGCCGAAGCTCTGGCCGCGCTGCTCGGCCTCGTGGATGGAAACCGGGAAGACGATCTTCGCGACCTGCGCGGGCACGGTGGCCAGATTCACCTTGACCGACTCGTCGTCGCCCTCGCCCTCACCGGTGAGATTGTCGCCGGTGTGCTCCACGGACGTGTCCGGGCTCACGAGGTTGTTGTAGAAGACGAAGTGCTGGTCGGAGAGGACCTTGCCGTTCGCGTCGCACAACAGCGCGCTGGCGTCCAGGTCGTGGTCGGCGCCGGTGGTCGTACGGACGTCCCACCCGAGTCCGACCAGCACCGCGTTGAGGCCCGGTGCTTCCTTGCTGAGCGAGACGTTGCCGCCCTTGGCGAGTGAGACTCCCACGTTCTCCTCCTGCTGTGTTCGGTGAGCCGGGCCATTAAATCTACATCACTGTAGAAGTAAACCCGGCGGCCCTCACGGCCGTCCCGGGCCGCCGTGGGCGGCCCCTTCGCCGCAGTGTGTCGCAGGAATGCCCGATGCGACCTCCCCTCCCCGTATTTCGCCGTCCGCGCGGGAGGGGAGGGGCGACAGAGCGGCGCCGTTCAGGAAGTGGCCGGCGCCATGGCCCCGCGTACGGCCGCCCGTGCCGGCGCCGCGGTGGGGTCGACGACGGGGGGCGCGCGCCCCGGGACGCCGGCTCCTCGGCGAGCAGCCGCAGCACCGCCCGCTGCCGCCGGTCGGGCAACCCCCGCGGGGTGTCGCCCTGTTCACGGCCCGGCCCCGGAGCGAAGTCGCCGGCCGGCAGACGGTCGAACGCGACCGGGGGTCAGCGCCGTACGTGGGTGTGAGGTCCGTACGCGAGGGCCGGTGCCGTACGCGGGTGTCAGTTGCGTACGCGGGTGTAGACCGAGTCGAGGAGCTGGTCCTTCGCGGGGCCGCGGACGTCCCAGCGCAGGTGCCACTCGTCCGGCGAGACGACGGTGAACGTGCCCTCGTAGTGGTCCGCCGCGCACGGGTGGACCGCCGTCCACCGTCCGGCGCGCAGGTCCAGCGTGTGGAAGGGCCGGCCGTCGGCGAAGAACACGTCCGCCGTGCCGTCGGCGTGCGGCGTCATCCGCAGCGTACGGCCCGCCTCGCGGGACACCTCGCCCCAGTCCATGACGCCGTCCTCGACGTGCAGCCAGGCGCCGTCGCTGTTGCCGGTTCCGCCGTTGTCGCTGCCGTCGCTCTCCGGGCGGAACTCCGCGGTTCCGGTGAAGTGCCCCGTACGGTCGCCGTCGCGCAACTCGCGCTCCACGTGCCACGTACCGGCCAGAAACGCGAGGGCCTCGGGCACCGGCACCGGGGCAGCGCCGTCCGGGCGGCTGTCGTCCGTCATGCCTCGGCGCCTCCGTCTGTCCGCCCGCCCTCACCGGGGCCCTCACCAGGACCTCACGATACAACCGGCCCCACGCCAGGCCCCCGCCCCTCCCGGCCCGCGACGGCCGCCCCGCCTGCGCCGATCGGCCGATTGCCGGGGCGGTGCGGCGGGAGCAGACTCCGATTCCCGGGCGGATTCCCGGCGCGGACTCGCGGCGCGCTTCCGGCAGCGGTGGAGGGGAGTGCCCATGGAGGAAGCCGAGTTCCTGGTCGTCCTCGACGACACCACCCCGGACACCGCGCTCCGCACGCTCCGCGACACAGCCCGCGTGACGCAGGTCCTGCCCCCACGGCTGGCCGTGGTGCTGGCGGGCGAGGAGACGGAACTGGCGGCCCTCCCGGGCGTGACCCGCGTCTACGCGCGGGACGAGGCCGACGACGAGGCCCGCGCGGACGGAACCACGACTGACCCCTGTCGCGGGAGCGACACCCGCCCCGCCGTCGAACTCGACGCCCGGGAGCGGCAGTTCCTTGCCGCGTGGCTGGCCCGGCGCAGCCGGAAGTCGCGGGCCGGGGACGGGCTGGACTGGGATGCGGGCGGGTTCGAGGCGCCCGGCCGGCCGGGGCGGGGAACGTGAGTTCACTGCGGAAGGCGGCCGGGCGGCCGCGGAGGGAAGGGGAGGGCGATGGCTGGTGATCTGCGGGTCCTGGAGGGCATCACGCTCGGAAGCAGGGCGGTCGGGCCGACGGCGGACGGCGCGGACCGGATCGTGCACCGCTACGGCAGGGTCGGCGTCGTACAGCGCGACCCCGCAGCGCCGGCGGCCGAGACCGCCGGCGCGCTGCGCGCCGCCACGGACCTGAGCGCCGTCGAACTCGAAGGGCTGGACGACACGGAGCGGCTGGGCGCCGCGGCACTGCGGCTCCGCCAGTCCGAGGCGTACCGCACACGCAAGGACGCCCGGCCGCGCTCCGGCGAGAGCTGGGACATGACCGGCTGCACGACCGTCGTACCCCCGCCGCAGGGGCTCGCCGCCGTGCCCGCCGGCGCGGGGCCGACCAGTTCGTGGCTGGAGGGCAGCGTCGCCGTCGGCATCGTTCTCGTCCAAGGGCCCACGGAGGAGCTGCGGTTCAGCGGCGCCGAGCAGAACAAGGTGGTCGCCGAGGTGCAGAACGGCCTCGGCTGGTACGCGAGCGTCGCCCCGCAGGCCCGGCTGGAGTTCCACTACGACATCCGCCTCGCGCCCGTCACCGTGACCGCCGATCCCGACGCCGAGGATCTGGAGGCCCGTTGGCGCGACCCGGCGCTCGCCGCACTCGGCCACTCGGCGGGCGGCGCGGGTGCCGCCGCGTACGCCGAGCAGCTGCGCACCACGCTCGGCACCCGCTGGACGTACGTCGCGTTCTTCTCCAAGTACCCGCTGAACCACTTCGCCTACGCGTTCATCGGCGGCCCGTACATGGTCATGGACTACACCCTGGACGGCTGGGGCCCGGACAATATGGACCGGGTGTTCGCGCACGAGACCGGGCACGTCTTCGGCGCTCCGGACGAGTACGCGAGCAGCGGCTGTTCGTGCGACGGCAGGTGGGGCCGGTTCCAACTGCCCAACAGCAACTGTCAGAACTGCGCGCCCGGCGGCGGCACGACGTGTCTCATGCGCGGAAACGAGTTCGCCTTCTGCCAGTTCACGCCCGCGCACCTCGGGCTGTGGCTGGACACCCCGCTCGTCAACCGCAACGTCAGCAAGGTCGCCGAAGTCGCCGGCGCGTCGACGGGCGACGGGGCCGCCGTCACGCAGGGCCCCTTCCACGGCGGTTTCCACCAGCGCTTCCGCCTGGAGGCCGTGGGCGACGGCCTGTTGCGTGCCGTCGCCAGGCACTCGGGCAAGGTCCTCCAGATACGCGGCGCCTCCGCCGACGACGGGACGCCCGCCGAGCAGTGGGTGTGGAACGGCGGTGAGCACCAGCGCTTCCTGATGGAGGACGTCGGCGGCCACGACGTACGGCTGACGGCACGGCACTCCGGGAAGGTCCTCGACGTCCTCGGCGCCTCCGCCGACGACGGCGCCGCGCTCGTGCAGCGGATGTGGACCGGCGACGCCGGCCAGCGCTGGGGATACCGGGGAACGGCGGTGCAGGTCCGGCACTCGGGCAAGGTCCTCGACGTGCGGGGAGCCTCGTACGACAACGGCGCCGACCTCATCCAGTGGCGCAACAACACCGGAGACAACCAGGAGTTCCTCGTCCAGCCGCTGCCCGACGGGTACGTACGGCTGGTCGCCAAGCACTCCGGGAAGGTCCTCGACGTGTTCGGCGCGTCCGGCGCGGACGGCGCGCACGTCGTGCAGTGGGACTGGAACGGCGGCGACAACCAGCGCTTCCGCATGGAGGACACGGGCGACAAGTACATCCGCTTCACCGCCAAGCACTCCGGCCAGGTCCTCGACGTGTCCGGCGCCTCCCTGGACGGCGGCGCGCAGATCGTCCAGTGGCCGTGGAACGGAGGCGACAACCAGCGCTGGCTCCTCCCGTGACCCGCGCGCATCAGCGGGCGGGACCCGGACCGCGTTCCGTACGGTCGGAGCCGCACTTCATACGGGCGAGGCCGCGCGTCATACGGGCGAACGGGCCGTCCCGGGTACAGGGTTGACGCCATGGACACCAAGGCGTGGCTCGTGGTCGCCGCAGTCGTCGCGCTGCTCGTCGCGATTCTCGCGGCCGTTCTCCTCGTCCGCGTGGTGCGGGCCAGGAAACTGCTGCTCGACGCGGGGATCCCGCTCCGCCACAAGGCGCTGTTCTGGGCCGCCGTGATCTACACCGTCTCGCCCGTCGACCTGATCCCCGACCCCGTCTACCTCGACGACGTCGGCGTACTGCTCGTCGCGCTGCACTCGTTGCACGCGGCCGCGACCGCGGTCCGTACGCCGTCGGTGCCGGCGGACGGGACGGGTACGCGTACGGGTACCGGCACGCGTACGGGTACCGGCACGCGTACGGGGACGGCCCCGCGTACGGACAGCGGAACGGGCACGGGTACGGCTCCGGGCACGGGCTCAGGCGCGGGCTCAGGCACGGGTTCAGGCACGGGGAAGGAGCCCCGGAAGCGGTGACCCGGAGCGGCGTCGCAGGCCCCCCGGAGCACCGTGCCGGGCCCCGCCGCCCGTCGGGATCCGGCCGTATCGCGGCTCAACCGCGCACGGTGGACGGCCCGTTGAGGCCGACCGGGAGAGAATCGCGCTCATGACCATCACCGAGATACCGGGCCCCGCCGGCCTCCCCGTCGTGGGCTCGATGCTCGCGCTGCAGCGCGACTCCCTCGATACCTTCCTGCGCGCACGGCACGACTACGGGGACATCGTGCGCGTGTGGGGCGGACCACCGGGGCTGCGCACCGTCATCCACGGAGTGTTCTCGGCGGCAGGCGCACAGCGAGTCCTCGCCGGCGAAGCCGCCAACTTCCGCAAGGACAACCCCTTCTACGGCGAGGTCAGGGAGTCCTTCGGCAACGGCCTGCTCACCGCGCAGGACGGCGACTACATGCGCCAACGGCGCCTCGTACAGCCCCTGTTCACCAAGCGCCGCGTCGACGGCTACGCCGAGGCCGTCGCGGAGGAGGCCTCGGCCGCCGCGGCCCGCTGGAGCCGCACCCCGGACGGCACGACCGACCTCGTGGGCGACATGAGCCGGCTCGCGCTGCGTACCGTCGCCCGCATCCTCTTCGGCACCGACGTCGAGGCCGCCGTCGACGTCATCCACCGCTGCTTCCCCGTCATCAACGACTATGTCCTGCGCCGCGGTTACTCCCCGCTCAACCCGCCCCGCAGCTGGCCGCTGCCCGCCAACCGGCGCGCCGAGACGGCGACCCGCGAGGTGTACGGGGTGTGCGACCGCATCATCTCCGAACGCCGCGCCGACGGCGACAAGGGCGACGACCTGCTCGCGCTGCTCGCCCGCGCCCGCAGCGACGAGGACCGCGCACTGGACGCGGACGAACTCCGCGACCAGGTCCTCATCTTCCTCCTCGCAGGCCACGAGACCACCGCCACCTCCATGGCCTTCACCCTGCACCTGCTGGCCCGGCACCCCGAACAACAGCGCACCGCCCAGCAGGAGATCGCCCGCGTCCTCGGCGACCGCGACCCCACCGCCGCCGACATGGAGCGGCTGCCCTATCTGACGCGCTGCCTGAAAGAGGCCATGCGGCTCTATCCGGCCGCGCCCGTCATCGGCCGCCGTGCCGTCGCCGACTGCGAGATCGACGGCCACCTCATTCCCGCGGGCGCCGACGTGGTCGTCGCCCCCTGGGTCACCCACCGGCACCCGGGTCTGTGGGAGGACCCCGACCGGTTCGAACCCGACCGGTTCACCCCGGACCGCGAGGCGGAACGCCACCGGTACGCCTGGTTCCCCTTCGGCGGCGGCCCGCGCGCGTGCATCGGCCAGCACTTCTCGATGCTGGAGTCCGTCCTCGCCCTGGCCGTGCTGCTGCGTGCGTACGACCTGGAGGCCGTGGACCACGAGGTGCCGCTGTCCGCCGGCATCACCCTCCAGGCCACCGGTCCCGCACGCGTACGGGTCACGCCGCGCGGATAACCCGCCGGGGCGAGCCGCATGCACCGTTTCGTGCGCCCGGGGAGGTGCTGGGCGGGTGCGGCTCGCGCTGGGGTTTGCGCAGTTCCCCGCGCCCCTGATCGTTGCGCAGTTCCCCGCGCCCCTTTCGGGGCGCGGGGTGACGGTGTCAGCCGGGGAGGTGTGCCCGCAGCAGGAACGCCGGGAGGAGGGCGCGGCCCCGCGCGTCACGTTCGTGCGGGACGGGGATCTCCTCCGGCAGCACGGCCGTGATGTGCGAGGGCTGTACGTCGTCCACGGTCCAGAACGCGCCCACGGCGTCCCGGAGTTCCTGTTCGCCGACGGTGTTGGGGCCCTGATCCGTGGGGAATTGCGCCGCGTTCGAGAAAACCAGTACGTGCAATACGGCACCGGGAGCGGAAGACCGCGCAATGGCGGCGAGATAGGCGGGACGGGCCTCGACGGGCATGGAATGGAAAAGGGTGCTGTCGATGACCGTACGGAACCGGCCGTCGTATCCGGAGAGTTCGGTCACGTCCGCCACCTCGAACTCCACGGCGCCTCCGCGCGAGCCGGCGGATTCCCGGGCCTGCTCGATCGCGTGGGGCGAGGCGTCCACCCCCACCGCCTCGAATCCGCGCGCCGCGAGGTACTGCGTGGTCTCCCCGACGCCGCAGCCCGCGTCCAGTACGGGACCGCGCACGTCACCGGAGTCGACGATCCGCGCGATGGGCGGCTGCGGTTCACCGATGTTCCACGGAACGTGGTCGAGCCCCTCCATCATCGGCTCTCCCGCGTACGCGGCATCGAATTCCGGAAGGTACTGGCTCATGACGGGCCTCCAGATCGCGAGTCCGGCGTACGCGCGTATGCGTTCGGCAGTACGTTACGCACGCCGGGAAAGGGGCATTCGCCGGCGACGGTACACCTCGGAAGAACCAGAATCCGCGCCGGGACGCCCCCCTTTCCGCATATCGTTCCACCGGCCGACCCCACCGGATTCCCGTACTGCGTACGCAGCAGAACACCCCAGTACGGAACAACTCCCAGCGCTGTACGCGGGGGTGCAGGGGACGCATGTCTCAGTCGTGGGTCTGCCGGGGATGCAGCAGCATGCCGGCCTCGGCGCGAACGCCGGGGTCCTCGTCCGAGGCGAGTGTCGCGAGGAACCCGGCGAACTCGTCCGCCCGGCCGTGGGCGAGCATCCGATCCTGATGGAAGTACACCGCGCCGCTGAGCTGATCGACTGTGCACCACTGCCCGGCCCGGGACAGCGCGGACAGCACCGCGCGCAAGCCGGCGAGGTCGCCCCGTTCCAGCAGAGCCTCTGCCGTCGCCTGGGTGACGCCCGTGTCGTGGGCATCCAACAGGAGCCGGTCCAGGGCCGGCGAGACCCCGTCGTGCTCCACCCACGCGGCCAGCAGTCGTCCGGCGGCGGCGCGGACCGCCCACTTTTCCGACGCGGCGCCGCGCAGCGCGGCGGCCACCGCGGGCTCGTCCTCGCTGGTGTGCATTTCCCCATGGTGCCGGGCATCAGCCGTGCGCCCAACGTGTTTTTGAGGGGGCGGCGAGCCGAACGAGATGTCCTGTCGCGACCGGATCCGCGCGACCCGCACGCGGCGAACACGGCTACGAGGCGGCGAACGCGGCTACGACGCGGCGCGGTGCACTTGTGCGGCGAGGGTGAGGTCCTGCCAGGCCATGCCGACCGACTTGAAGAGGCGCGGGCGGTCCGGGGCGGCGGTGTGCGTACCCCGGACAATGTCCTGCAGGGGCAGGAGCTGATCTTCCGTCAGGAGGCCTTCTGCCAGGGGCAGTACGATGTCGCCCGCCTCCCGCCGGGCCGTGGCGGCGTCCTCGACGACGACCGTGGAGCGGGTGACGGTGGCCGTGTCGACCTCCCGTGCGGTGGGCGTGTGCGAGCCCATGGCGACGATCGTCGCCTGCGGGGCGAGGCGCCGCCCGTCGAAGAGCGGCTCCTGCGCGGAGGTGCAGCACGCGACGATGCCCGCCTCTTCCAGCGCTTCCGGTCCCGCGGCGCGGGCCGGAAGTCCTGCCGCCCGGCACTGGTTCACCAGCGCGTCGACAGCCTCCGGGCGCCGGCCCGCCACGTCGACGACGGCCGGCTCGCGTACGTGGCGGATCGCCGTCGCGTGCGCGAACGCCTGCGGCCCCGTGCCGTAGAGCAGCAGCCGGTCCGCGTCCTTCTCCGCCAGGCAGTCGACGGCCAGCGCGGACACGGCCGACGTACGGCGCAACGTCAGCTCCGGACCGTCGAGGACGGCCAGCGGCTGCAACGACGCGGCGTCCAGCAGGAGATACGTACCGGTGATGCGGGGCAGCCCCCGCTCCGGATTGCCGGGCGCGACACCCGCCACCTTCACGCCCGCGTACGCACCGTGCTCGGCCGGCATGAGCAGCAAGTGCCCTGCCGAGAGCGGTACTTGGGTACGCGCGGGCGTGGCCGTCACGTCGAGCCCGCCGGTCAGGGCCGAGCGCAGCGCCGCGACGGCGTCTCCGACAGGCAGCAGCCGGTCGAGCGCGGCGCCGTCAAGAACGGGGAGGGAGTTGCCGGTTGAGATCATGGCCCCAGTAGACAAGAACTCCCGCTCGTGACGCTGCCTCCCGCGGCATCCGGTGGTGCGTACGGTCCGGCCCTACGGTCCGGTCGTCGTCAGTCCCACGGGCCGATGTCCGGCGGCGGGACGGTGATGTTGCAGTCCGGGTTGCCGGAGATCCCGCAGTCGTGCTCGTAGTCCGGCGTGGGCTCCACGCCGCCGGTGTCGGGCAGTGCGGTGTCCGGGTCGAAGGTGTCCGGCAGCGACGTGTCGGTGTCGAGGTCGTCGGAGAGCGGGACTTCCGTATCGAGGTCGTCCGGCAGCGGAACGTCCGTGTCGAGATCGTCCGGCAGCGGGACGTCGGTGTCGAGGTCGTCCGGGTCGAACGTCTCCGGGTCGAAGCTGTCCGGCACCGAGGTGGTGATGGAAGGGACGGGGTCGGGTACGTCGTCGGTGCACGCCGTCGCCCCGAACAAGAACAGGGCCACCGCGCCCGCGGCCACCCAAGAGCGGATCTTGACCATGCGAATCCCCCGATTCGTACGGGCGCCGCCCCCGCAACGGGGCTGATGCGGGCCCGCCACCCCTCAAGACGGCAACCGGAACCCGTCGGTTCCCCTTCCGTGCCGAAACCGGGGACGGCTGGCGGCCGTTCCCTCGCGTGTGCTCGACTGACCCCGTGGAAGCCCTCGCCGCCAGCATCGTCGCCGTCCTCGGAACCCTCCTCGGGGCCGGCCTCACACACCGCTTCCAGCAGCGGGCCGCCGCCCGGAGCGAGACGTTCACCCGGGACGAGAGGCTCCGCCAGGAGCGCCTCGACGTCTACAGCGGCTTCGCCGGGACCCTCGTCAACTTCCGGCGCAGCATGGTGCACCGCTGGTTCTGCGAGAACAGCGACACCCTGCGCGACCAGTCCTCCGAGGCCCGCGTCCGCTCGTACGACCTGCGGGCCGAGGCCCAAGAGGCCCTGTTCCGCGTGCAGATGGTCACCGACGACTCCGGTCTGGTCGCGCAGGCCGAGGAGGTTTTCCAGGCCATCGACGGCATGCACAAGGTGTCGGACCGGGCCGCGTTCGAGGCCCGCAGGGACAGCACGCGTGCGCTGATCGGCGGCTTCGTCGCCGCGGCCAAGCCCCACGCCCGGGAGTCCGTCGACGCCCCCTGACCGTGCCGCGCCGCCAGGCCCGCCGTGCCGCGCGGAGGGGGCGCGGGGGCGCGGGACGCCGAGGGGCGTGAGGGGGCGAGGGGCGCGTGGCCGGAGGCGGGCCCGCGCCCTGGACCGGGGGGCCGGGGGTCCCTAGCGTAAGCGGGCGTCAGAGCAACGCCCCCTGCGTGCTCTCCAGTTGCCGAGGAGCGTCATGGCCTCCACCCCTGCCCCCACACCGGCCTCCCCGCGGCCCGTCCCGCCCGACATCCTCTCGACGGATTTCATGACGGATCCGTACGCCGCCTACCGCGTCCTGCGGGAGGAGTACCCGCTGCACTGGCACGAGGGCACCGGGAGCTATCTGATCTCCCGGCACGAGGACGTCCAACGCGCCTTCCGCGACCCGGTGTTCACGACGCGGAACTACGACTGGCAGCTGGAGCCCGTACACGGCCGCACCATGGTCCAGATGAGCGGCCGCGAACACGCCGTACGCCGGGCCCTGGTGGCGCCCGCCTTCCGCGGGCGGATGCTGGAGGAGCGGTTCCGGCCCGTCATCGAACGGAACGCCCGCGAACTCCTCGACAACGTACGGGACTTGGGCCGCGCCGACCTCGTCGGCGACTTCGCCACCCGGTTCCCCATCAACGTCATCGTCGACATGCTCGCCCTCGACAAGGCGGACCATCCGCGCTTCCACGCCTGGTACACGGCGATCGTCGCGTTCTTCTCCAACCTCTCCCAGAACCCGGAGGTCGCCGCTGCCGGCCTCCGTACGCGCGACGAGCTGGCCGCGTACATGATCCCCGTCATCCGCGACCGCCGCGCACACCCCGGCGACGACCTGCTGTCCTCGCTGTGCGAGGCGGAGATCGACGGGACGCGCATGACCGACGAGGAGATCAAGGCGTTCATCAGCCTGCTGTTCGCCGCGGGCGGGGAGACCACGGACAAGGCCATCGCCAGCGTCATGCGGAACCTGCTGGAGCACCCGGAGCAGCTCGCCGCCGTACGGGCCGACCGAGAACTCATCGGCAGAGCGCTCGCCGAGACCCTCCGCTACACACCGCCCGTCCACATGATCAACCGTGAGCCGTCGGAGGACGTGAAGCTCTCCGGCGGTGTGGTGCCGGCCGGTGCGACCGTCAACTGCCTCATCGGCGCGGCCAATCGGGACGGCGGCCGCTTCCGCAACCCCGACACGTTCGACCTGTTCCGCGACGACCTGGACGCCGACACGGCGTTCTCCGCCGCCGCGGGACACCTCGCCTTCGCCCTCGGCCGGCACTTCTGTGTCGGTGCCCTGCTCGCCAAGACGGAGGTCGAGGTCGGAGTCGGTCAACTCCTCGACACCATGCCGGACATGCGGCTGGAGGAGGACCATGTGCCGGTCGAGCGCGGCGTGTTCACCCGCGGCCCGGCCTCGCTGCCGGTGCGGTTCACCCCGGTGGGGTCCGGAGTGTGACGGGCCGCCCGCGAGAGGGGGCGCCCGTGAGAGGGGCCGCCTGTGAGAGGGGCCGCCCGTGGGAGGGGCCGCCCGTGAGAGGGGCGGCCCGTGAGAGCGGCCACCCGTGAGAGGGGGCGCCCGTGGGAGGGGCCCGTACAGCCCTCGTCCCCGTCCCGAGGGGAGGGGACGGGGACGAGGGAGCCGTGGCCGGAGCCGTCACGCACCCGGCGGTCCGCGGCGGACGCGCGGGCCCGTGGCGGGAACGCGGCGGTCCGCGGCGGCGGTCCGCGGCGGAGGTCAGCCCTTGGCCAGACCCGACAGCTTCCTCTCCTTCTGCGAGAGCTTGGCGGGGTGCTTGGTCTTGCACAGCGGCACCTCGCCGGTGTTGGCGATGTACCGGGCCGGGACCCAGCGCTGGCCGCCCCGCAGCTTGTACCAGACGGTGTTGCCCTCGACGCTCTGCGCGCGGACCTTGCAGTCCAGCCCCACCTGCTGGCGGTGCTTGAGTACGGCACGCACCGAGGAGTCGGTACTCAGATACTGACGGGCGTTCACGCCGGGCGACGCCATGACGGTGCCGTACGGCTTGGCGGGCGGCGCGGACTGCGTGGCCTGAGCCACGCCGGTGACGGCCAGCAGCAGGGACGCGGCGGCTGCGCCGAGCGCGGCCGAAACACGGGAAGGACGCACAGAAACCTCCGGTAGTGCGGTAGCTCACGAACGTGCTACAGGTTCCGCCGGGCGGGCCCCGAACCGGTGTGATTGGTCCGTTGGTGGGCCGTGCCGTCCGGCGGGTCTGCGGGTCGGCGGCGCTCGGGGGACTCGCTCCGGTTCCGGGAGGGGGTGTGTGCTGATACCCCTCCCCGGTAGGTAGGGTCGGGGCGGGAGGTACCGGAATGAGGATGAGCGGAAGCGCACAGGAGGGCGGCGCCGTGCGGCGTCTCCTGCTGGTTGTCGCGCTCGTCCTCGGCATCTTCACGATGCACACCCTCGGCCACCCCGACGGCTCTTCGGGCTCCGGAAGCCACGGGGGCGCGCACGCGGCGAGCGGCGCGGAGGCGGGGTCCGGTTCGCACGCGGGGAGCGGTACGCACGCGGGGTCCGGTTCGCACGTGGCCAGCGGTACGTACGCGGGATCCGGTGCGTACGCCCCTGGGGAACACGCCGCGGCCGGTCACTCGGCGGCGGGCAACGCAATGGCGGGTCACGCCCCCGCAACCCACACCTCCACCGGCCACGCGCTCGACGGCGGCGCGCACATGGACGTTCCGCCCGGCCCGGTCGCCGACGACCCCGCCGGGGTCGCCGCGCAGCACGAGCCCGGTGAGGGAATGGACATGACCGGCCTGTGCCTGGCCGTGCTCAGCGTGTGGGCCTTGGCCGGCCTGCTGTGTGCGGCCCTGGTCCGGCTTCGCGGCCTGCCGACGAACCTGCTCGCGTACGCGGTCCGCCTCCTGCGTACCGACCCGCCGCCGCGTCCGCCCACCCTCGCTCAGCTGTCGATCCTGCGGATTTAGGCCGAACTCCTCGCGTACGGGCGCCCGTTGCGTACGGGCGTGTCCGCGCGCTGCCCGCACGCGCCTCGCACGCCACACGTGCGTCCGTTCCGCGTGCGCGCTTCGACCGTCCACAGCACCGACAGCACAGAGAACGAGGTCTCACCATGACCGCCCACAAGTCTGCCCACCGCCGCCTGCTCGCCGTCGCGGGAGCCGTTGCCGCGGGGGCGCTGGTCCTCGCCGGATGCGGCGACTCCGGCACGCAGTCCGGATCCCAGTCCGGTACGGAGAAGGGGAGCGGCCACAGCGGCCACGGCTCCGGCTCCTCGCAGCAGCCGAAGTCCGGCAAGTCCCCGGCGCCGGGGGCCTTCAACGACGCGGACGTGATGTTCGCGCAGATGATGATCCCGCACCACGAGCAGGCGCTGAAGATGTCCGAACTGGCCGCGGACCGGGCCTCCGACAAGGAGGTCCGGAAGATGGCCGCGGACATCGAGAAGGCGCAGGGTCCGGAGATCAGGACGATGAAGTCCTGGCTCAAGTCGTGGGGCAAGCCCACGTCCGCCGGCCACGGCGGAATGGACCACAGCATGTCCGGGATGCTGTCCGACAAGGACATGAAGGCCCTGAAGGCGGCCGACGGCAAGGAGTTCGACCGCCGGTTCACGAAGCTGATGGTGGACCACCACAAGGGCGCGATCGACATGGCCGAGGAGGAGAGCGGCAAGGGCCGCAACGCGACGGCCAAGAAGCTCGCCTCCGACGTCGCGAAGTCCCAGTCCAAGGAGATCAACCACCTCCAGCACCTCCACAACTCCCTCTGACCCACCCCCACTCCGGCCCCGCGCACGCCCGCGCGGGGCCGGGCCCGGTCAGCCGTCCCCGCCCTCCCCGGAGGGCGGCGCACCCCGGACCAGGCGTGCCACATCGCACGCCGCGTACACGACCCCGGCCGGCGCGCCGGGGTCCCGCGAAAGGTCCCGCAGCACCGGCCCCAGCCTCCGCCGGAACCGCCCGGAACTCACCTCCTCCAGCTGCGCGGGCAGCTCTGCGAGAGCCGCCTCGCACTCCTGCCACGCACCGCACGCGGCCGAGGCCTTCACGAGGGCGAGGGTGTAGAAGAGCAGTCTGCGGCCGTTCGGCCCCGCGGACTGCGCCAGCGTGTCGAAGCCCTGCCGGAAGCGGGTCAGCGCGGCGTCCGGTTCACCGAGGTCGAGCAGCAGATCGCCTTCGTGGCCCGTGAGTTCACACGCGTCGACCCAGTGGGTCCAAGCCGGGTCGCGGGCCGTGTACGAGTCGTCCAGCGCACCGCGCGCGGCGGCGAGTTCGTCGCGCCCGCGCCGCCTCTCACCGGTGAGGGCGAGGGCCCTGGCCCGGCGCACGCGGGCGAGGAGGGCGACGCGGGGCGGCACACGCAGCCCGGACAGCAGGTCGTCCGCGATGCGCAGTGCTTCCGCCGGCCTGCGGTATTCGACGTCCTGCATGGCGAGGTTGGTCAGCGCGAACCATTGCGCGGGCCGGTCCCCGGCCCCGCGGGCCAGCATGTGCGCCTCCAGCGTCGCCGTACGGGCCGCCTCCGGCCGGTCCGCGTCGTACAGGAGCCATCCGGCGATCTCGGCCAGCTCGGCGACGGCCGACGCGTACGAGCGCCGATGCCGTTCGGGAACCGCACCCGTGTCGAGCTTCCGCTGCGCCGACTGCCACACCTGCACGGCAACGGAAGCCACATGGTCGCCGCCGTGACGGTTGTCGTGGTCGAGGAGATGCCGGGCGGTCTCCCGCAGATACGCCAGGTCGGCTTCGCTGCCCGGTGCGGAGCGGTCCGGCCCGGCGAGGGGTTCCGGCCGTACGTCGGCGCGCAGCGAGCCGTCGCAGCCGAGGAACTCGTCGAGTGCGTCGACGAGTTGCGCGGAGGGGAGCTGCCTGCGGTTGAGGACCCGCGACAGGTAGGCCGGGTCGTAATTGAGGGCACGGGCGGTTCCGCGGACCGTCTGCCGGCGTGCGGCGAGGGCGGCACGGACCCGTTCTGCGAAGTCGGCCATCGCTGCCTCTCCGGAGTGGTGACCGTTGACAACGATTCTAGTCACCGTCAGTCAACTCCCGGATACGCCGACCCACATGAAGCCTGGACGGCATCACCGATTCCGGACAGGGAGAACCGACATGAACGGATGGCGAGCGGAAGACTGTGAGCGGTCGGAGGGTGCGCGCGCCGCGTCACCACTCCGGCTGCTCCCGTGGAGCGGCCAGGACGGCAAACCGTGCTACTTGTCGGCCGCCGGCGACGGCGGGTACATCGCCCGCCTCGCCGACGAATTGGAAGCCGTGCAACTGACCATGGGCGCCGAACTCCTCACTCACGGCGCGCACATGCTCGACGAGCCGACGGTGTCGACACGCGAACTACGTTTTCTTGTCGCGCGATTCGGCGAGGCCCTCGAGGACGCCCTGCGCATTGCCGAGAGCAGGGGAGCGCGGCTCGCGGCGGGGGAGGGGCGGAAAGGCCGCTCCAATTGATCCCGGCGGCGCAGGGCCGACGCACGTGAGCCACGCAACAGGCCCCTTGATCGATTTTCCGCGTCTCTTCGCGGCCTCCTAGGGTCCCCCGGATTCATCGCCGAGGACCAGACCGAACGCGACCGCGAAAGTGAGTGGCCAGAGCGTGTATGACGGGCGGCATTCCCCACGCACTCTGCGGTGGGCGCAGTGGGCACACGGAGCGTTCATTGTTTTGACCGCGACCGCGTTTGTCTTCGACATCATTGACGGCGCTTCGGTGCTGCAGGTGGTCGGTCGTGCCGCAGCCTGCGTCCTGTTCGTTTGCTGGTTCGTCATGGTGCTGCGTGAGCGGCGCAAGCGCGCAGCCGAGGGTGCAGGAGGTCTCTCGTGACGGATCCCCTGGGCCCGCCGACCCGCCGGAGGATACGTACCGCGCAGGTGCTCGGGCTGAGCTCGGCGGCATTCATGGTCACCGGAGGGGTGACGGCGCTCTTCGCTGACAGCCCATGGATCTTCGCGCTGCCGCTCCTGTCCCTGGGCATGACGTCGACCGCGAACGTCATCTCCATCCGGCGCATGAAACGGGAGCTGAGAGAGCGGGAACTCCGGGAGGGCGAGCTGTGAGTGACAGTGGCGGTGGCGGAGGTACCCCGCACGGCTTCTTCCAGGACCCCTTCGGCCGGAGCGACCTCTCGGAAAGACAGGCGACGGGCTGCATCACGATCGTGTACGGCGTTCTGGGCGTGCTCCTGGGTGGACTCCTTGGGCCGGGGCTGTCGGCAGTCCTCCGGCTGTCCCCAACAGGCGGCGACGTTCTGTCCGGTGGGGCTTTGCTCGTCGGCGGCGTAGGCGGTGCATGGGCCGCCCGCCGGATCGCGCGGCGAGGCGCGGAAGACAAGCGACTCGCACAGCTCCGCGCGGAGTACTACAACGACGACGCGGAGGACGAGTTGTGAGGGGTATCCGCCTGCTGAACCACGTGAGCCGTGTAACAGGTCCCTTGATCGATTTTCCGCTCCTCTTCGCGGTCTCCTAGGGTCCCCCGGATTCATCACCGAGGACCGGACCAGACGGAGACGCAACCATGGGCAGAACACCACTCTGGCGGCGCATGTCGCCCCGCCGGAGACTGCAGTTGCTGTGGACGTCCACGGTCATCCTCGTGCTCTGCACGGTTTACCTGGTGGTGGAATTCTCCGTGAACGGCGCTCCGTGGAAGGCCGTGTTGGCGGCCGCCCTTTACGGCGCGATGACCGTGAGCAATCTCTGGCAGATCTGCGGAATCCACCGCGAGCGCCGCCGGAAGGCGGGCCTGACGTTGACGGGACCGGAGGGGACCGCCGAACCATGATGTCCCACCACCCGATCCAGGGGCCCGGTGCCGGTGCCAGTGATGAGAAGCCCGGCAAGGTCACGGTCACGCTGACCCGGATCATGTACCTCGTGCTTGGCGCAGCCCTTACCGGAGGCGTCACGCAGGCGCTGTTCGGTGTCTTCGTACTGTCCGTATCCGCTGCGGCCGTGTTCGCGTGCGCGTGCATCGCATGGAACGTCACGCGGATCATCACGCGAACCCCGGACGATGAACTGGGCCTCGTCGGCCGCTTCTTGACCACCCGGACCGGCGGCTACTGCTTCCTGATCGGCTCAGTGATTATGACCGTTCTCATCGTGTGGCACCTCGCCACCATCATGGGCAAGCCGTGCTTCGCGAAAAGGCTCTGCTAATGGCCCCTGCCGGGGGATTCACGGGGGAGTAAAACGTCTACCTGGCGGGAGAGTTGAGGGTCTGGTGCGTGGGGTGGCGGCATAGGCAGAATCGGCGTCATTGCGGTGACAGTCCGCCGGTTGTCGGTCGGCGTACGTGAGTCGTGCAACAGATCCCTTGATCGATTTTCCGCGTCGCTTCGCGGTCTCCTAGGGTCCCCCGGATTCATCGCCGAGGACGAGACCGAACGGAGACCGATCCATGGGCCACATACCGGCCCCCTGGCCCATGCGGCCCCGGCCGTCAGCGGTTGCGGCGCCGCGTGGGTCACGTGGCGGTTCGCACGACGCGACACGGAAGACAAGCGGCTTCAGCGGCTCCGCGCGGAGTACGGCTACAGCGACGACGACGGCAGCGATCCGCAGCAGGACGGTGAGTCATGAGTGACGCGAGTCTCGACGGCTCGAATGAGATGTCAGCCAAAGGGAAGTTTCGTCTCTATCTGGCGGCCGTCGTCGTGTGCGGCGTCGTATTTGTTTCCGACGTCCTGGGGCTGTTCGGCGTCTTTTTCCTGGTGTTCGGCTTCGCGTGCTTCGCCTACGCGCTCGACTGGGCAGACGTCGCATGGCGTCATAAGCGTCGTGTCCGGACGTTCGTCGCGGTCGTGTACGGCGTCTGGACCGGGCTGGTTCTTGCGAACTGCGTGCTGGCGATGTCGGGAGGTGACGTCCCACGGCCCATTGCGGCTGCGATCGGCCTCGTGGTCGGCGGCGCCCTGACCGTCCGACGGATCACGCGGGCCCGTTCGGAGTCCGACAGCGGCGGCGAGAAGGCCCAGAAGAACGAGGGCGGCGGGCTGACGTGTACTCAGGGTCCGGCAGTGTTTCCGACGGGGTGCGGTTTGTGATGACCGTTGTCGGTGCCGTCCTCGGCGGCATCGTGGGCTCGTACTCGCACTTCGGCCTGGATCCCATGGCCCTCGGCTGGGGCGGTTTCGTGGGTGCGGGGGCTGCCGGGTACTACCTGGGCAAGCGCGTCGTGAAGTTCCTCAGCGCGTACATGGAAGTTGACGTCCCCGTACGTGAAGCAGGCGACCTGAAACAGGGGTTCCGTCAGCTCTGGTGTGACTGGAAACGCAAGCACGGCCGGTAAGTCCCGCGCCGCCACGGCAGGCGCATGGCTCTGGAGGGGCGGGGCAGCGTGCCGCAGGATGGGGTGGTGAGTGCGGGGAGTGGGGAGACGGGCCGTGGTGGGGAGTCCGTGTTGTCGCGGGCTGTGCGGATCTTCGACGTGTTCACGCCGGAGGACACGAGTCTGACCGTGTCGCAGGTTGCCCGCCGTTCGGGGCTGCCGCTGGCCACGGCGTCGAGGATGGTGGCCGAACTGGTCGGGCACGGACTGCTGGCGCGCGGCCCGGACCGGCGGGTGCGGGTCGGCGTGCGCATGTGGGAGCTGGCCATGCGGGCCTCGCCCACGCTGGGGCTGCGGGACGCGGCGATGCCCCTCATGGAGGGGGTGCACGAAAGCGTCGGCCACCACGTGCAGTTGGGCGTACTGGACGGCGACGACGTGCTGTTCCTGGAGCGGCTCTCCGCGCCGGGAGCCGTGCTCAACTACACCCGCATCGCGGGGAGGATGCCGCTGCACGTGTCCTCCAGCGGACTCGTCCTGCTTGCCCACGGCACGTACGACCTGCGGGAACGTACGTTGCGGGCTCCGCTGCCCGCCCGTACGCGGCACACCCCCACCGATCCGGCGCGGCTGCGCGGCGTGCTCGACGACATCCGCCGCCGGGGCTACGCGATGTGCCCCGGATACGTGCACGAGAACGTGCTCGGCATCGCGGCCCCCGTACGGGACGGCCGCGGCACCGTCGTGGCCGCGCTCTCCGCGATCGTGCCCAACGACCAGCGGACGGCGGCCCGTACGGTCGTGCCCGTGGTGACGGCCGCAGCGCGCGGCATCTCCCGCGTACTCGCCGCGTCCCGTACTCCGGCGGCGAATGCCGACGGCCCCTTCCACTGAGTGAGAACCCCGTCGCGGCCGGGCCGCGCACCCCCGCATGCTTCCGGCGGAGCAGCCGGTGACGGAGCCGGCAACCCGGTGAGGGGAGGCGGCAGTTGGCGGACACAAGAGTCACGCGGCAGGCCACGGCGGTGCGAGTGGCGGAGAAGCAGACCGTGGCCGACGGGGTGGTCGCGCTCACCCTGGCCCACCCGGAGGGGAAGCGGCTCCCCGACTGGACGCCCGGCGCGCACATCGACCTCTTCCTGACGGACGGGGAGACGCGCCAGTACTCGCTGTGCGGCGACCGCTGGGACGCGCACACGTACCGCATCGCCGTGCTGCGCGAGCAGGACGGCCGCGGCGGATCGGCGTACGTACACGACCGGTTGGCCCCCGGCGACACGGTCGGCCTCGGCGGGCCGCGCAACCACTTTCCCCTCGTCCCCTCCTCGACATATCTCTTCATCGCCGGCGGCATCGGCATCACACCGCTGCTGCCGATGATCCGTCAGGCGGCCCTGCTGGAGGCCGACTGGGAGCTGCTGTACGGGGGCCGGACCCGCAGCTCCATGGCGTTCCTGGACGAACTCGCCCCGTACGGCGGCCGGGTGCGGGTCGTGCCGGAGGACGAGTACGGGCTGCTCGACCTGGCCGGCCGGCTCGCGGAACCGGGGCCCGGCTCCGGCGCGAAGGTGTACTGCTGCGGGCCCGCCCCGCTGCTGGCGGCCCTGGACGGGGCCGCCGCGGGATGGCCCGCGTACTCCGTGCGCACGGAGCGGTTCACGGCGGCCCCCGCGGCGGCGCCCGTACGGCACGCGCCGTTCGAGGTGGAGCTGGCCCGGACCGGGACCTCGGTCACGGTGCCGCCGGAGGTGTCCGTGCTGGACGCCGTACGGGGCGCGGGTGTCGACGTTCTCTCGTCCTGCAGGCAGGGCACGTGCGGGACCTGCGAGACCGGGGTGCTCGCGGGCCGCCCCGACCACCGCGACGCGGTCCTCACCGACCGTGAACGGGAGGCCGGCGACTGCATGTTCGTGTGCGTCTCCCGCTCCCGCACCGACCGCCTCGTCCTCGACCTCTGACTGTGGCGATCCGACCGCGCTGCCACCGGCCGCGTTGCCATCGCCTGCGCTGAGACCTCTGACCGCGCTGCCACCGACCGACTGCGCTGCGACCTCGACCGCGCTGCCACCGACTGCGCTGAGACCACTGACCGCACTGCCACCGACCGACCGTGCTGCGACCTCTGACCGCGCTGCGACCTCTGACCGTGCTGTGACTTCTGACTGCCCCGGGAGACCTGATGCCGATGCCGGCCGTACGGAAATCCGCTTCACCTGTGCACGACGCCGACCCGTTCGCGGACCGCCACCTGTCGGATCCGCTGCCGCTGCAGGCCGAACTGCGCGCCGCCGGGCCGGTTGTGTATCTGAGCCGGTACGACGTGCACGCCCTGCCCCGGTACGCGGAGGTACGGGCGGCCCTCACCGACTGGCAGAACCTCCGGTCCTCCGCCGGCGTCGGCCTCGCCGACTTCCGTACGGAGCAGCCGTGGCGGCCGCCGAGTCTGCTGCTCGAAGCCGATCCGCCGCTGCACGACGCACCGCGGCGGGTGCTGTCCGGCCTGCTCGGGCCGCGAGCGCTGCGGCGGCTGCGCGAACGGTGGTCGGCGGCAGCCGAGGAGCTTGTCGACTCGGTACTGGCACAGGGCCCGGAGTTCGACGCCGTACCGGCGCTCGCCGAGGCGTTCCCCCTGCGGGTCTTCCCGGACGCGGTCGGCCTGCGGCCTGAGGGGCGCGAACACCTGCTGCCGTACGGGGACTTCGCGTTCAACGCCTTCGGCCCCCGTAACGGCCTCGTCGAACGGGGCGCCGCGCACGCGGGAGAGCATGCGGCGTGGGTGAACGCCCAGTGCGCACGGGAGGCGCTGGACGGGGACGGTTTCGGGGCGGCGATCTGGGCGGCAGCGGACCGCGGGGAGCTGACGTACGAACAGGCGCCGCTGGTCGTACGGTCGTTGCTCACGGCGGGTGTGGACACGACGGTGCACGGGCTGGCCGCCGTACTGCACGCCTTCGCCACGCACCCCGGCGAGTGGCAGCGGCTGCGGGCCGAACCCCGGCTCGCCCGGATGGCGTTCGACGAGGCGGTGCGGTGGCAGTCGCCCGTGCAGACCTTCTTCCGTACCGCCGTGCGGGATGTCGACCTCGGCGGGTGCACCGTTCCCGGCGGCGGGAAGATCCTGATGCTGCTCGGCTCGGCCAACCGCGACCCGCGTCATTGGGCGGACCCCGACACCTTCGACCTCGGCCGGGACGCGTCGGCGCATGTGGGCTTCGGCATGGGCATCCACCAGTGCGTGGGACAGCACGTGGCGCGCCTGGAAGCGGAGACACTGCTCACCGCGCTGGCCGCGCGCGTACCGACGCTCACGCCGACGGCGCCGCCCCGCCGCCACCTCAACAACACGCTGCGCGCCTTCACTTCACTGCCGTTGCGGGCCGGGGGTGTGTGAGCCGGGGCATCTGGACGGAAGTTGGAGAGCAGCCGCCCCTGTACGGTTGCCCGAGGCAATAGTTACCGCAACGTAACTTACTGGGGAGTTACCTACGGTAAGACCCCGCTGCTAGCTTGCGCTCACCTGCATCGGAGCAGAGCGAGGAGTGAGTCGTGAGCCGCACGAGAACCCGTTCGCGTTCCATCGCCGTCGTGTCGGAAAGCGAGACCGACCGCGCGCATGCCCCGCGCCACAGACCCGACCGCGTACGGCTGTTGGCCACCGTCGTGGCCGCGGCCGCCTGTGTGGGGCTGTCCGCGTCGTCGGCCTTCGCCACGACGCCGGCCTCCACCGCGGAGCCCGCCGCCGGTCAACCTGACGCCGGTCAACCCGACGCCGACCCGGAGGCGGGAGAGTCGCGCGGGGTGCCGATCCCCGCATTCTACGATCCGCCGTTCGAACTGCCCGCCGCCAATGGCGAGTTGATCCGCAAGGAGCCGCTGCCCCTCGGGCTGAGCCTTCCCGGTCTGGACGGGCGTCCGATGCCGGGTACCGCGACCCGGCTGATGTACAAGTCGACAGACTCCAACGGGAAGCCCGTCGCGGTGACCGGCTCCTATATCGAGCCCTCCGCGAAGTGGAAGGGTGACGGCCCCCGCCCTCTGGTGGCGGTCGCCTCCGGCACGATGGGGCAGGGCGACCAGTGCGCCCCGTCCCTGGCACTGGAGCACCCGCTGACACTCAACGGCAAGACCACGTCCGTCGGTTACGAGAATCTGTCGATCTATCGCCTTCTCGCCAAGGGCGCCGCAGTGGTCGTCACCGACTACGCCGGCCTGGGCGCGACCGACCGGCTGCACACGTACGTCAACCGCGTCGACGAGGGGCACGCGCTGCTGGACGCCGTCCGCGCGGCGCGCTCCGTACCCGGGGCGTCGATCAGGGACGACTCGCGGGTCGGCCTGTACGGCTACAGCCAGGGCGGCGGCGCCGGTGCCTCGGCCGCCGAACTGCAGCCCTCGTACGCGCCGGACGTCAAGCTGGCCGGTACGTACGCCGGGGCGCCGCCCGCCGATCTGACCGCCGTGATGAAGGGCATCGACGGCAGCGCGCTGGCCGGCGCGCTGGGCTGGTCGATCAACGGATTCGCCCAGTCGGACCCGGACCTGAAGGACGTCGTCGACGAGAACGTCAACGCCGAAGGCCGGAAGGCATTGAAGGACACGTCGACCATGTGCGTCGGGGACGCGATCCTCGGCTACGGCTTCACCAAGAGCACCAAGTGGACCAACAGCGGCAAGTCCCTCGGCGACATCATCGCCGCCGAGCCCCGCGCCCAGGCAGTGCTCGACAAGCAGCGCATCGGGAAGCTGAAGCCCGCGGGCCCGGTACGGCTGGCCACCGGCATCGAGGACGACATCGTTCCGCACGCGCAGGCCCGCCAGTTGGCCGTGGACTGGTGCCGCAAGGGCGGCGACGTCACGTACGAAGGGCTGAAGCTGCCGAACCTCGGCGACAAGATCCTCACGAACCATCTCGCGCCGCTCCTCACCGACCAGGGCGACGCGATCTCCTGGCTGACCGACCGCCTCTCGGGCAAGCCGGCCCTGTCCAACTGCGCGACGGTCCCCAACTCCCGCTGACCATCAGCACGTTGACCCTCCCGCCCGCCGGATCCCGAGCCCGGCGGGCGGGCTTCAGCGGGACGGCCCCGTACCCCTCAGGTGAGCCCCGCCGCGGACAGCAGCTCCCACACGCGCTCCGGCGTCAGCGGGGTCGCGGTCAGATGCGGGGCGATCTCGGGTACGGCGTCCGCCACGGCGTTGGCGACCGTCACCGGCGGCGGGAGGCAGCCGCCCTCACCGAGGCCCTTGAAGCCGCCCGGCGTGAACTGGCTGCGGGTCTCGGTGTGTTCGACCTCCACCGTGGGCACATCGGCGGGTCCGGGCAGCGCGTAGTCCCACAGGGAGGTGGCCAGCGGCTGGGCTGTGACCGGGTCGAAGGTGCACTCCTCCAGGAGGGCGAGGCCGAGGCCCTGGGCGACGGCGCCCGTGATCTGCCCGTCGGCGATGAGCGGGTTGACCAGCACACCGCTGTCGTTCACCGTCCAGTAGCCCTCCACGGTGACGGCTCCGGTGTCGAGGTCGACGGCCACGGCCGCGGCGTGCGCCGCGTAGGCGAACGTGAGCGCCGGCGTGTCGAAGTCGACGGTCTCCTCCAGCTGGATGCGGTCGTGCTCGGCGCGCCCCCAGCCCAGCCAGCCGCGTTCCGCGATCTCCCGCCAGGTGGCGGTGCCGCCGGTCTTGCCCGCGGTGAACACGCCGTCGGCGAGGCGGATGTCCTCGGTCGCCGTGCCCAGATAGCGCGCGGCGAGCCCGTCCATGCGTTCCCGCATCCGGGCCCCCGCCTGCAGGAGCGCGCCGCCCGAGAGCACCACCGAACGGCTGGCCTGGGAGGACATCTCCGAGTGCGGACAGGTGGCGGTGTCGCCGAGCTGCACGGACACCAACTCCATGGCGACACCGAGCTGTTCGGCGACGATCTGCGTCAGCGCCGTCTCGATGCCCTGCCCCATGGAGACGACCCCGGCGAACACGGTGACGGTGCCGTCCTCGTTGACACGGATCCGTCCGCCCTCCCAGCCGCTCGCCTCCGTGCCGACCATCTCCAGCAGCGCGGTCGGCGCGAAGCCCGTCATCTCGACGCTCGGCGTGACCGCCATCCCGCGCCGGACACGCGTCCCCGGCGCGTCGCGGCCGGACGGCGGCGCGTCGCCACCGGGCGTCGGCGCGGCGCGCCCCACGAGGTCCGTGACGCGGCGTACGGCGGCCGGATAGTCGCCGGTGTCGTACGTGAGCTGGGAGCGCGTCGTGTACGGCATGTCCGCGGCGCGTACGAGGTTCCGTTCGCGCAACTCGGCTGAAGGCAGGCCCAGTTCACGTGCGGCCTCCTCGACGAGCCGTTCCCGGATCCAGGCGGACTCCTGCATGCCGTAGCCGCGGTAGGCCCCGGTCGGCACGGTGTTGGTGTAGACGGCGGTGACGGTCGCACCGGCCCGCCCGAACCGGTACGGGCCCTCCAGTGTCTGCCCCGTCACCTGGAACGGGCCCGAGCCGCCCTGGGTGGCGAACGCGCCGAGGTCCCCGTACACCCGCGCCTCCACCGCCAGGAAGCGCCCCTCATCGTCCAACGCCAGCCGTGCGGTGGAGCGTTGGCCGCGCCCCTGGTAGCTCGCGGTGAGCGCCTCCGTGCGGTCCTCGGTCCACTTCACGCGGCGGCCCAGGAGCTTCGCGGCGAGGCACACCAGCAGTTCGTCGATGTAGAGCGTGGACTTGCCGCCGAACGCGCCGCCGACGTCCGGCACCCGTACCTGGATCTGGTCCACCCGCAGCCCCAGCGCCGTGGCGAGCCCGAACCGTACGGCGTGCGGCACCTGCGTACTGCTCCACACCGACAGCTGTCCCACAGCCGGCACCCACTCGGCCAGGAGGCCGCGCGGCTCCAGGGAGCAGAAGCTCACCCGCTGCACGGTGAACTCGCGGGAGACGATGTGCGCGGCGCCGGCCATGGCGGCCTCCACCTCCGACTCCGGGTCGCCCAGGCGCAGTTCGCCCGCGATGTTGGTGCCGTTCTCCGGGTACAGCAGCGGTGCCCCCGCGGCGAGCGCTGCCGGGACGCCGGCCACGGCGGGCAGTGGCTCGACGGCGATCTCGACACGTTCGGCGGCGTCCTCGGCCGCGGCGCGGCTGCGCGCCACCACCAGTCCGATCGGCTCGCCCACGTAGCGCACGGTGCGCACGGCGGGACGGATGCCGGGTCGCTGCCCTGGGATGTGCCAGATGGTGGGCAGCGTCCCCACGTGCCGTTCGATGTCGTCCGGGCCGATGACGAGCGGCACGTCCCCGTCGGCGAGGGCCGCGGACGCGTCGAAGCGGGTGATGCGGCCGTGCGCGACCGGGCTGCGCAGGACGGCGCAGTGCAGCGCGGCGGCGTCGTCGATGTCGTCGGCGTACCGTCCGTCGCCCCGCAGCAGCCGTGGATCGTGGGGACGCGGCATGGGCCGGCCGATGTACCGGGGACGTGAACTCCCCGCAGTCTGCCGGGCGTTCACCGGGTTCCTCCCTCGGTCCGTGCGCGCTCCTTCCAGCGGCGTTCGACCGCGGCGCGGATGCCGGCGTAGCCCGTGCAGCGGCAGCGGTGGCCCGCCAGCACCTCGCCACCGGCCTCCGCCGCGGACATCCCCTCGCGTTCGGCTGCCGTGAGGCTCATGAGGATGCCGGGTGTGCAGAAGCCGCACTGCAGTCCGTGCTCGGTCCGCAACGCGTCCTGCAGCCCGGTGAGTTCACCGCCGTCGGCGAGCCCTTCGACGGTCTCCAGGCTGTGCCCGTCGGCCTGGACGGCCAGCAGCAGGCACGCGCGTACGGGTACGCCGTCGAGCAGAACGGTGCACGCGCCGCACACCCCCTCCTCGCAGCCCACATGGGTGCCGGTGAGGCCCAGCCCGTGCCGCAGGAAGTCGCTGAGGAGGGTACGCACCTCCGTACGGGCCGTATGCGTCTGCCCGTTGACGGTCACGCCGATCTCGCGCATCTGTGCCCCGGTCATGCCGCGCCCCCTCCGCCGTCGCCTTTGCGGCCTTCGCTGTCGTCGCCGTCGCCTTCGCCGGTCAGGCGGGCCAGCGCCCGGCGGACGACCGTGCCCAGCAGGGCCGTCCGGTAGGCGCTGCTGCCGTGCGGGCCCGGCGGCGGGTCGGCCTCGCCCCGCGCCGCGGTCACCACCTCGTCCACGTCGTCCTGCAGCGGGGTGAACTGCCGTCCCGTCAGGGCCTCTTCCGTCGCGGTGAGCCGAAGGGGCCGGTCCGCGACGCCCGCCCCGGCGAGGCGTGCCTCGGTCACCCGGCCGGTGGCGTCGCACCGGACGCCGGCGCAGACTCCCACCAGCGGAAATCCGCCCTGCCCCGAGCGGGTGACCTCGGTGAAGCAGAACCGGAACCCGTCGTGCAGCGGCAGCTCGACCGACACCAGCAGCTCACCGGGCCGCCGCGCGGTCGCCCCACCGGGCCGGTAGAAGTCCCGGGCCTCCACGGTGCGTTCCCCGTCGACGGAGCGCAGCCGCAGCCGGGCGTCCAACGCGACGGCCAGGGCGGGCAGTTCGGCCGCCGGATCCGCATGGCACAGCGATCCGCCGAGGGTGCTGCGGTTGCGGATCTGCGGGTGCGCGACGAGCCGTACGGTCTCGCGCAGCACCGGCAGGGCCGCGGCCAGCGCGGTGTCCCGCTCCAGAGCGCGCAGCCGGGCGAGCGCGCCGATGCGGACCGAACTGCCCGTGTACTCCACGGTGTCCAGGCCGGGCAGCCCGTTGAGGTCGACGACAGTGGCGGGCCGGACTCTGCGGTGGTTCAGCAGCGGCAACAGGCTCTGCCCGCCGGCCAACGGCACCGTCCCGTCACCCGCCCGGGCCGTCAACTCCAGCGCCTCATCGAGGCTTCGCGGTGCCAGGTACTCGAACACAGGAGGTTTCAACGGGACCTCTTCCGGCTCGCCTGCACGATAGGCGGACTACACCCGCCCACCCTCAGCCCTCCCGCCCCCGGCGGCAAGGCCCCCGGAGGCTGATTGCCCCGAAGCCGGTGCGGCGACGGCGAGTTGAGGCCGGATGCGTCGGGGTGCCGTCGGCGGCGGGTGGGGGAGCGGTGCGTCGGGAGAAATGCGAACTCGGCGTGGGGCAGGCCGTGTCGGGGCGGCGCAATAGAATTGTGTGTTCCGTCCACGCGGGGGTGGTTCCGTCAATTGCGGGGGCGGGCTCATTTTCGGCTGGCGCAAAAGGCTCTGATCAATTCTGTTCACCCGTACGGGTGATGGCCCGTCATGTTCGGCCGACATAGCTTCGACTCAGTGGTTCCGAACGGAACTTGGAGGGGGAAACATGTCGGCACGATTCGCTTTCATGCAGCAGCCGGGGCAGGAGTTCGTTTTCGAGGTCCAGGACGAAGAATTGATCAAGCATGCACGCAGGATCGTCTCCGGTGAGGAGAAGACCCAGGTCCACGTGCACGGCAGGCTCATAAAGCGTACGCAGCCGTACAACCCGACGTGGAGTTTCCACCTCGACCCGGCGACCATCCGGTTCTTCGAGATGGCGATCGAGGTCTGCGACGCGAACATGCAGTATGTCGAGGATCATCTGGACGAGGCATGCGGCGCGTTCCTGCCCGGGTGCCACTGGTGTCCGTGGGATTCCCACGTGGTCCGCGAAATCACCTAGTAAGCGGGGCGATTGCCGCCGGGAAAAGCCCGGGGGCGGCTCCGGCCGATGGTGTTCCCATGGCCGGGGCCGCCCCTTTGTTCGTGACCGGTGGGGTCAGTCGGTGTGTTCCAGGGCGAGGTCGAAGGCGTCCGCGCCCTGGTCGGTGACCGTGAGCGGCGTGGCGGCCGGCGGGTAGCCGCTGGCGACCACCGTGTACTGCGCCTCCGCCAGGTCGGTGAAGGCGTACGCGCCGTCGCTGCCCGTCGTGCGCAGCGCGATCACGTTGCCCGCCGCGTCCAGGAGGGAGACCCGGGCGTCCTCCAGGGGCGAACCGTTCGCTCCCCGTACGGTGCCGCGCAGCACCGCCGCGGAGCGCAGCTGCGCGTCCTGGTGGGTGAGGCCGCCGCCGGCGACCTCCACCGAGCTGGTGAAGGGCTGGAAGCCGGCCGCGCTGGCCGTCAACGTGTAGCCGCCCGGGACCAGTTCGGTCAGCCGGTACGCGCCGTCGTCGCCGGACGTGGCCGCCTGGGCGACTTCGCCGCGGGTGTCGGTGGCCACGACCAGCGCGCCCGCGACCGGCTCGGAGCCGGCGAGGACCGTACCGCTCAACCCGCTGCTGCCGGCCAGCACCACGTCGTGGTCCAGCGGCGTCACGTCCACGCTGAGCGTGGCCACCCGCGGCTGCCGCCCCGTGGCGGAGCCGACCAGGATGTAGCTGCCGGCGTCCGGCGCGTCCACCCCGTACCGGCCGTCCTGGCCGGTCGCGGCGCGGGCCAGCTGACGGCCCGTCGGGTCGATGAGGGTGACCGCCGCGCCGGGCACGGGCGCGCCGCCCTCGTCCACGACCCGGCCGCGGATGCCGGGACCGGAGGCACCGGCCGGGACAGGCCCGGCCTGCGCCGGCACGGCCGTCGTGGCCGTCTGCTCGACAGCCGGAGCGGCCACCGCGGACTCCTCGGACTGCTGAGCCGCGGCCTGCTGGGCGTACGGCTTGCCGCGCCGGTAGAGGAACAGCGTGACGAGGAGACCGGCGACGAAGAACCCGGCCGCCCACCAGTACGCGGTGGAGTAGCTGTGCAGGCTCGCGTTGGCCATGTTGAGCTTCGTCGGCGCGCGGCCGTCCATGTAGCTGGTGACGGCGCTGGAGGCCACGGTGCTGAACAGCGCGGTGCCGATCGAACCGCCCACCTGCTGCATGGTGTTGATGGCCGCCGAGGCCACGCCCTGGTCCTTCGGCGCGACGCCGAGGGTGGCGAGGCTCATCGCCGGCGGCATCACCAGGCCGAGTCCCGCGCCGAGCAGCAGCAGGGACGGCAGGATGTGCGGCGCGTACGAGCTGTGCAGGTCCAGCTGCGTGAGCAGGGCCAGACCGCCGGCCGCCAGGCCCATGCCGACCGGGACGATCGGCTTGGGGCCGATCTTCGGGACGAGCACGGTCGTGGCGATCTGCGCGACCACCATCAGCATGCCGATCATCGGCAGGAACGACAGGCCGGTCTTGACCGGCGTGTAGCCCTGGATCTGCTGCAGGTAGTAGGTGAGGAAGAGGAAGACGCCGAACATGCCGGCGCCGGAGATGAACACCGAGGCGAAGGACGCGCCGCGGTTCCGGTCGGCGAACACCCGCAGCGGCAGCAGCGGGTTCTTCGCACGGGTCTGCCACACACCGAAGAGCAGGATCACCACGGCACCGGCCGCGAGGAAGACCCAGCACATCCAGTTGCCCCACGAGTGCGTCTCGGCGTTGGAGAAGCCGAAGACGACGCAGAACAGACCGACGGAGATCAGCAGTGTGCCCAGCAGGTCCAGCCGGGGCCGCTGCGCGGCGGCGGGCCTGCGGACGAAGAGCAGCGTGCCGACGATGGCGACGGCGGCGATGACGAGGTTGACGTACAGCGTCCAGCGCCAGTCGAGGTGCTCGGTGAGCACACCGCCCAGCAGCATCCCGAGCGCACCGCCGGAACCGGCGATGGCGCCGAACACGCCGAAGGCCTTGGCGCGTTCCTTCGGGTCGGTGAAGGTCGTCGTCAGCAGCGACAGCGCGGACGGCGCGAGCACGGCACCGAAGATGCCCTGCAGTGCCCGTCCCGCGACCAGGACCGAGAAGTCACCGGCTGCTCCGGCCAGCGCCGAGGAACCGGCGAAGCCTATGAGGCCGATGAGGAGGGTGGTCTTGCGTCCGAGCAGGTCGGCCAGCCGCCCGCCGAGCAGCAGGAGGCTGCCGAAGGCGAGCGAGTAGGCGGTGACGACCCACTGCCGGCCGTCGTTGCTGAAGCCCAGGTCCTGCTGTGCCGAGGGCAGCGCGATGTTCACGATGGTGGCGTCGAGGACGACCATCAGCTGGGCCAGGCCGATCACGACCAGTACCCACCAGCGGTGCGGCACGTGGTGCGGGGCCGGCTCCGCCTTCGCGGCGGGTGCCGGGCCGGGCGGTGGAGCGCCGTCGGCGCGGGTGTCGAGGGAAGTCGTTGACATGCGTAGTCCTGCTCGTTCTGGTTCGGCCCCGGAGGGTGGTGGCGGCCCGCTGGGCCGGGCGGTCGGTCAGTCCGCGTCGGTTCAACTCGGTTCTGTGGTGCCGCGGTTCTGAGCTACAGCGCTTCTGAGACGCGGCGGTTCTGTGGTGCCGCGGTTCCGTGACGAAGCGGCTCCGCGCCGGCGCGCCGGTGCGGTGGTGTGTCGGTACGGCCCCGTGGCGTACGTCCGTCCCCGCGTCGTCGCGGGGCGTTCCGTACGGCCGGGAGGCCGTGGCGCGTTACGAGGCGGTGTTCCGCAGCAGCACCGGCAGGACGACGGCGTCCAGATAGCGCGTCAGATATGCGGCGTCCGCTTCGCGTCCCTCCAGCATCGGCCGGGAGAAGACGGCTCCGCTGAACATGTGCGGGAGGAACGCGGCGGCCGGATTGTCCGGCTCGGTCTCCCCGCGTGCGACGGCCCGTTCCAGCATCGCGTTCATCACGTCGATCTCGGGCTGGACGAGCGCCGCGTGCATGGCCTTCTCGAGCTCCGCGTCCTTGCGGATGGCGAGGACGATGCCGCGCATCAGGTCGATGTCCTTCTTCACCCCGCCGATTCTTCGCGCCAGTTCGTACAGGTCGCCGCGGAGGGATCCGGTGTCCAGGCCGTCGAGGGTGAAGGGCCGCATGTGCCGCAGGGCCGCCGACACGAGGCCGGGCTTGCCCTGCCACTGCCGGTAGAGGGTGGCCTTGCTGCACCGCGACCTCGTGGCCACGGCGTCCATGGTCATCGCCTCGTACCCGTCCTCCCGGACCAGGTCCAGGACGGCGGTGAACAGCTCGCTCTCGCGCTCCGCGGTGAGCCGGGTGCGGCGCGCGCCGCAGCGCGGCTCGTCGGCCGGGGGAGGTACGGAAGCGGGCATGGCAGAGGGCATTTCTTCCTTGCTGACCTGGGGGTGTGCGAAGAGGGCTGTGCTGAGGAGAAGCGAAACTGACGAGAGAACCGAAACGGTTTCGTTCTCTTCGTAGAGGCTAGGACACTCCGAATCGAAACGCAAACGTTTCGATAGCGGGTTCGGAACGTCCCCCGGAAGGGGCGGGCCCCGCCCACCCGGGCATGCGTTCAAGTCCCGCTAAGGTGCGGACGCGACGAGCCGTGCAGGTATTCCCAGGAGGAGGAACCGTGGCCGAGCCCAGCCTGATGTGCGTCCACGCACACCCCGACGACGAGGCCCTGTGGACCGGCGGCACCCTCGCGCGCTACGCCGAAGCCGGGGCCAGAACGGCCGTCGTCACCTGCACCTGGGCCGAGGGCACCCGGCGGGTCGGCGAACTGGCGCGCTCCCTGGAGATCCTCGGCGCGGGGAAGCCGCGGCTCCTCGGCCACGCCGACGCGCGCGTGCCGGAGTCCGCGCCCGGCGCCCCGCGCTTCCTCGACGTCCCGCTGGACGAGGCGGTGGGTCAACTCGTCGCCCACATCAGGGAGTTCCGGCCCGATGTCGTGATCACGTACGACGGCTACGGCGGGTACGGGCACGAGGACCACGTTCACGCGCACCGTGTCACGGCCCTCGCCGTCGAGGCCGCCGGACACGACCAGCTGTACCCGGAGGCGGGGGAGCCGTGGCGGCCCCGCTCCCTCCAGCTGGTGACGTTCCCCCGTTCTCTCGCCGAACCGCTCTGGCGCGGCCTGTTCGGCGCCGCGCACGGCACACCCGTCCCCGGCGTACCCGACGAGCAGCTCGGCACCGTCCTCGACGTCGCCGCCTGGGCGGACCGCAAATGGGACGCCCTGCACGCGCACGTCTCCGAGATCGAACGCGGCGCCGGTGTCTCGATGCTCACGGCCCTCCCCGAGGAGACCCGCGCCCGTCTGCTCGCCACGGAGCACTACCTCCGCCGCGACGCCCCCGCCGGACTCCCGCCCGCGGACGACCTGTTCGCCTGAGAGGGCACTCTCACGGACTGACGAAAGGGCAGCTCGCAGGGGGTGAGCGGCGGGCCGGCCGCACGGGCGGAGAGTTGGGGAAAATTTGACCGAATCGGGTCACACCTAGCAAGCTCCCCTCCGACCAGCGCACACGGCGGCCGTCCGCAGAACCGAAGCACCGCAGCGACATGGACCGGCCCCTGTGCGCATGCCGACGTCCTGGGCTCGATGGTGTGCCCTGCGGTTGTGCCGGCGGCGCGCCCGTACGACCCGAGGAACACCATGCCCAGCCCTGAAGCCCCCGCCGTCACCGACGCGGAGGCCCCGGACGACGACGAAGCACACGATCCGGCACCCGCCCCCGCAGGGGACGGCAGACGCCGCACCGACCTGCCCGTACTGGCGGTCGGCGGCGGACTGCTCGCCGCGTTCGTCATCGCCGCCCTTGTCGCACCCACCGCCACAGGGGAGGCCGTCACCGCCGCCTCCGGCGCCGCGGCACGCTGGTTCGGCCCGCTGTGGCAGGTGCTGCTGCTCGCCACGTTCGGCGTCGCCCTCTTCCTGGGCTTCTCCCGGTACGGCAAGGTCCGGCTCGGCGGCACGGACCGCCCCGAGTACGGCCGCTTCCAGTGGCTCGCCATGGTCATGTGCACCCTGCTCGCGGGCGGCGGCGTCTTCTTCGCCGCCGGTGAACCGGTGCAGCACTTCGCCGAAACGCCGCCCCTCTACAAGGGCGTCACCCCCGGCTCGCAGGAGGCGGGCAGCGACGCGCTCGCGCAGAGCTTCGCCCACTGGGGCTTCCTCGCCTGGGCCGTCCTCGGCACCCTCGGCACCATCGTCATGATGCGCGGCCGGGACAAGGGCATGCCCCTGCGCCCCCGTACGCTGCTCCACCCGCTGATGGGCGAGCGCATCCGGCACTCCAAGCTGGGCGCCGTCGTCGACATCATCTGCATCATCGCCGTGGTCGCCGGCACGGTGGGGCCGATCGGCTTCCTCGGACTCCAGGTCTCGTACGGGCTGTCGCACGTCTTCGGAATCCCCGACGGCTACCCCGTGCAGCTGTCCGTCATCCTCGTGCTCACCGCCATCGCCGTACTGTCGGTCATCACCGGCATCGACCGGGGCATCCAGTTCTTCAGCCGGCTGAACATCTGGCTCGCCGTGGCCCTGATGGCCGCCTTCCTGGCGCTCGGCTCCGTCGGCTTCGTCATGGACTCGTTCCTCGGCGGATTCGGCCAGTACGCACGGGACTTCATTCCGCTCGCGCTCAACCGCACCGACCACGCCTGGCTCAACCAGTGGACCGTCTTCTACTTCGGCTGGTTCCTCGGCTACGCCCCGCTCATGGCGATCTTCGTGGCCCGGATCTCCCGCGGCCGCACCCTGCGCGACCTCGTCGTCTCCTCCTCGCTGGTGGCGCCGGTCGCGACGATGGTCTGGTTCACCGTGTTCGGCGGCACCGGCATCTTCTTCGAGCAGCAGGACCCCGGCTCCATCTCCGGGCCGCTGAAGTCCTCCGGCATCAACGCGGCGGTCGTCTCCATCGCCGACCAGTTCCCCTTCGGCGGCGTCATCGGCATCGCCCTCCTGCTGCTCACGCTCACGTTCGTCGTCACGACGACCGACTCGATGTCGTACAGCATCGCCGCGGCGGGCACGAAGTCCGGCGAACCGACCGTCGGCGTACGGGCGTTCTGGGGCCTGCTGATGGGTGCTGCGGCGGCCGTACTGATCGTCGTCGGCGACGGCGGCATCACCGCGCTGCAGTCCTTCATCGTCGTCACCGCGGTCCCCGTCGGCTTCCTCATGCTCCCGACGCTCTGGACCGCGCCCCGCATCGCCAAGGAGATGGCCGCCGAACAGGGCCTGACCCCGCCGCAGTCGCCCGCGCGGCCGGCGACGGAGACGGAAGGGACGCCGGACATGGCGTCCGGCGAGCAGACGGACCAGCCGGGCGAGCAGGCCGATGAGGCCGATGGCCGGCCCGTCGCGACGGCGGGCGCCGGCCGGGAGCGCTGACCGTACGCGCCCCGTCTCCCCGTTCCACACGGCAGGGCCCCTCACCGCGGTGCAGCGGTGCGGGACCCTGCCGTGCAGCCGGCCGCCGGTCCGGGGCGGGGAACGGTCAGCGGTTCTCCAGCCGCAGCCGGACCTCCTGCTCCTGATCGCCGGCCGCCAGGCTCTCCACGCGGACCGAGACCACCTCGCCGAGCGTCTTCTTCAGCTTGGCCACGGAACCCGGCGTGCCCTGGACGTCCGCGGTCATGGAGCCGTGCAGCACGGCGGTGCCCGGCTCTCCGCGCGACTGCGAGACGTCGAAGACCGACGACCACACGGTGGGATGCCCGCCGCCCGCGGCCCTCGCCACCTCCGACGGCTCCCTGTCGCAGGCGAACGCACTGCCCAGCGCGGTGAACAGAGCCCGCGCGTCTTCCTTCTCGCACCCGCTGAGCTGTACGGACACCTCAGCTGCCGCGTCCTGCGCACCGATGGCCATCACTGCTCACCCTCTCGTTCGAAATCGCCGGCCGTCCGGAGCTCCGGCAACGTATCCACAGGCGGCGCGTACCCCCGCGAACGAGGCAAATCACTCCGTGGCCGCCGACTCAAGATCCAGATGACAGGTAGGGAATCCCCTACGTATATTCAGGGTCATGAACAGCGCGCACGACCGCGAGCACGACCGGATCTTCGCCGCGCTCGCCAGCCCCGCACGCCGTGAGGTGCTGCGCCGGCTGCGGGACGAAGGGCCGCAGCCCGTCGCCGAGTTGGCGAGCCGCTTCGACATGGCCCGGCCCAGCCTCTCCGAGCATCTGCGGGTGCTGCGGGACGCGGGCCTGGTCAGCGAGCGCAAAGCCGGCCGGCAGCGGCTGTACCGGCTGGAGGCGGGACCCCTGTCGGGAGTGCACGACTGGCTCAGCCCCTTCGAGCGGTTCTGGCGCGGCAAGCTCACCGGGCTCCGGGACGTGCTCGACGACATGGACGACGACCCCCACGACACGTACGGCACCGGTGCGCCCCGCGACGCCGGGCGCGAGAAGGATGACGAGGCACCATGACCGATGACGACCGGACCGCCGTCCACGTCGACCAGTTCCTGCCGCACCCGCCGGAGAAGGTCTGGCGCGCGCTGACCGAACCCGAGCTGATCGCGCGGTGGTTCATGCCCGGCGACTTCCGCCTGGAGACCGGCCACCGCTACACCCTCCAGGCGCAGGCCGTCCCCGCGACCGGGTTCTCCGGCGCCGTCCGGGCGGAGGTCCTCGGCTTCACCCCGCGGCGGATGCTCCGCATCGGCTGGCAGGACGCCGACCCTTCGAGCGGTGCCGACGTGGACTGGACGATCACCTGGACGCTGGAGCCGGAGGGCACCGGCACCCGCCTGTTTCTCGCCCACGAGGGCTTCGACCCGGACGACCCGCTGCAGCAGAAGGCCCGCACGATCATGGGCGGCGGCTGGCGCACGGCGGTCCTCCGCGGCCTGGAGAAGGCCCTGGACGGCATGTGACCTGCGGCGCGGCGCCGGCCGGCGCCGAGTGTCGGAGGCCGCCGGTAAGGTCTGGGACCGGTCCTGTGAAGTGGCGATTTTCCGGGGAGAGTTCATGCGTGTGATCGACTTCGACCATCTCGTGCTCAACGTCGCCGACACCGAGCGTGCTCTCGCGTTCTACTGCGGGCCGCTCGGGCTGGAGCCCGTCCGGGTCGACGAGTGGCGGGCGGGAAAGGTGCCGTTCGCGTCCGTGCGGATCAGCGATACGACGATCATCGACCTTGTGGAGCGGAAGCCCGATCGTGCGGCGCGGCAGGAGGGGGAGGCGGCGAGCGGGTCGAACGTCGACCACATCTGTCTCGTCGTCGAGCCCCTGGACTGGCAAAAGGTCGTCGACTCCGGCGAGTTCACCGTGCTCGACGGGCCGGGCGAGCGGTTCGGGGCACGCGGCAATGCCCAGTCGCTGTACGTGGAGGACCCGGACGGGAACACCGTCGAGCTCCGCTGGTATCCGCAGGACGCCTGACGCGGGACACATGACGCGTGAGGCGGGACGCCTGGCGCGGGGCCTTACGGGGCGGCGGCAGCGATGGTTGGCGTGTGAAAGTGACAACGTCCGTGTGATCGGAGACGCTCGGCGGCATGCAGATCAGAACAGGTACCCGGGACGATGCGGAGCAGATCGCCGCGTTGCACGCCGAGAGCTGGCGCACCGCGTACGCGGGAATGATGCCGCCGAGTTTCCTCGAAGGGCCGCTCGACGAGGACCGGCTGGCCGTCTGGCGGGGCCGGCTCGCCCAACCGCAGGACGGCGCGGGCCTGTTCCTGGCGGTGGACGGGGAGACGATCGAGGGCTTCGCCTATCTCGCGCCGGCCGAGGACGGCCGGATCCTCCTGGAGAACCTGCACGCCCGGCCGGGACGTACGGGCAGCGGCATCGGCGGACTGCTGCTGCGGCACTCGCTCGCCTGGGCCGCGGACGAACACCCCGGCCGGGACGTCTTCCTGGAGGTCCTGCGCGACAACACCCGCGCCATCGCCTTCTACGAGCGGCACGGGGCGCGTCGTACGGGCGAGGGCGTGGCCCGCTTCCAACAGGGCTTCGAACTCCACGAGTTCGAGTACGCGTGGAAGGCGGGCGCCACCGTCTGACGGGGCCCGCCGCCCCGTGAAGTCCCCTGGTCGTGGCGGGGTACGGGCACCGCGCCGCGGAGTACCGTGCCGCGTAGGGCGTCTGCGGGGGTCGCGATGGGGAAGATCCTGCTCAGCTGGATGGTTGAGGCGCTGATCGGGGCCGCGGCGACATGGTTCCTCGCGCGCTACGGCGACACGGGGACGTTCGCCGGACTCACCGGCACGGGCGCCCTGATGGCGGTGACGGTGCTGCTCGTCCAGACCGATGTGCGGCTGACGCTGCTGGTCTTCCTGATCGGTCTGGTCATCCCGTTCGTGGGGGCCGGAGTCTTCGAGCAGCAGCAGGGCAAGCCGATCTCCGCGGTCGTCAAGAACGAGCCGGGGAGCGGGACCACGCTGGGCAACACCACGGACCGGCTGAAGAACGACGTCGAAAAGCCGGACGACAACGGCGGCACGGAGGATCCCGACGGGGAGACCTCAGGCCAGGGCGAGGGCCAGGATGCCGGTCAGGGCCAGGACGCGGGGCAGGATCAGAGGCAGGGCGCCGATCAGGTCCAGGACGCCGGGAAGTGACGGGCCGCCCCGCCGCCGTACCCTCTTCTCGCCTCCGGCCGCCGGCTCAGGTCGCGGCCCCCGCCTCGTGCAGTTCGATCGCGTTGCCGTCCGGGTCGGAGAGGAACGCCTGGCGCGCGGAGGCGATCCGCACCGGCGCGCTCACCTTGACGCCCTCGCCGCGCAGTTCGTCGGACGCCGCGTCCAAGTCGGCGACCTGGAGCGCGAAATGCTGGCCGCCGGCAGCGGGCGGAGTGCCGAGCGACAGGTGCAGCTGCTGGTTTCCCGCCGCGAGCCAGGCGCCGGGCCCGAGGTCCGAGGGGCGTCCGGGGAGCCGCGCCAGGCCGAGCAGGCGCGTGTAGAAGTCCGCGGACTTCTCGACATCGGTGACGAGCACGGTGACATGGTGGAGCGCCAGCGGCTGGACGGGCACGGAAATCCCTCTCACTGGACAGTGCTTGCTGCGGTGCGTCAGTGAGTCTGTGCGGCGGCCGCATTTCATGTCAAGACATATGGACGGGTCGGTGTGATCCGGCGGCGCGCCGCCGCTGCCCCCGGAGCCGCCTCACGCGCATCTGTACCCCGCAGCTCCTCACACGAACGGTGTGCCCCGGCGGATGCGCCGCCGCGCGTCCCACAGGCACAGATTCCAGGGGAACTCGCGGGCGGGGCGCGGCAGAAAGCGGCTCGTACGGGCGACCGTCCCCATCAGGGCGCGGAACGCGAACGCGCGGCGCCTGTTCCAGGCCAGGCCCATGCCGTCGCGGAACGGCGGGCGGAGGAAGCCGGCCGTGATGAGCCGGTGCAGCGGGCCGAGGAGCCGGTTCAGGGGGAAGGGGAGGATGCCGAACGAGGCGATCTGGTCGTACAGATACGTACGGGTGGTCTCGTCGAACTCGACCTTCTTCAGGCCCTCGTTCCAGTACGCCTCGAAGGCGGCGCGGTCCGCCGGCCACATGTCCGCGGGCACCTGGAGGGTGGTGGCCAGGCGGGAGCACTCGCGGTAGAGGCGGTCCTTCGCGCCTGGCGGCAGCGGCCCGTACATCATCTCCGCCACGTCGTCCATGCCGACGTACAGGCAGGCGGCGACCCACAGTTGGAGGTCCCGGTCGAGCGCGTTGTAGCGGACGGGCGCGCCGGGCTCCGAACGTACCTGCCGGTGCTGGCCGTTGATCTCCTCGCGCATGACGACCCGTTCGTGGTCGGTGCCGAACATCGCGATCATGATGTAACTGAGGGTGGTCCGGCCGCGCTTGAGGGGGTGCAGATCGGCACGGCCACTCTCGACCTTGCTGAGCGCGACGCCGTGACCGACGGGCAGTTGCGCCAGCTCCATGATGACGTTCGCCCCGGCAGCGGCCAGTGCGGTGGCGCCGAGGAGTGAGCGCATGAACTCCGGTGCCTGCTCGGACAGTTCGGGTTCCGTTCCGGTGTCGCTCATCGTGCCCTCCGAGGCGCGCGAGACGGGGTGCGCCGCGCCGTCAGCCCCAACGGCACGCTGCAACAAAGCTATGTGATTTGTATCGTCGTTACGCGCCCGAAGCAAGCATGCGTCCTCCGTTTCCGGGCTCCCTTCCAGTCTTCCCCGAGAAGGAGGTGACGGGGTGTCAGGGGTGGGGCGTGGCGACCCGACGCCGGGGAGGCTTCGGGGCTTCGGGCTCCCGGGGGAGGGGTCGGGCGGGAAAATGGGCGAGATGAAAAATTGGAGTCACCCCAAGAATTTCGGCTAGGGTGGGCCGTATGACCTTCACCTTCGGCGTGTATCCCGGCGCGCTCCTGGGCTCCGACACCGGCGCCGTCCACCCCGTCACGCCGGACGACCCGGAGCGGATCACCGACGCGCTGCGGCAGCTCCAGGGGCAGGCCGCGGCGCCGCTGCTGGTGCGCGCGTACCGGCCGTTCGCCGCCACCGTCCCCGCCGACTCGCCGCCCACCCCGGCCCGCCCGGAGCGGCTGCTGGGTGAGGGGCGGCGGCTCGACCTGGTGCTCAACTACCGTGAGCCGACGGGCGCCCTCGACGGCTGGCTGGACTTCGTCCGCGAGACCGTGCGTACGGAAGGGCACAGGCTGGCGTCACTGCAGCTGTGCGAGGAGCCGAACGCCGACCTCCCCGTGCTCGACGGGTCCACGCCCAACGTGCTCCAGGCCCTCGTCGAGGGCGTGATCGCCGCCAAGGAGGAGGCGCGCGCCCACGGCCACGACGTCGCCGTCGGCTTCAACGCCGTCCTCGCCTTCGACCCTGCCGACACCTTCTGGCGCGACCTCGGCGCGCTCGCCGACGACCGCTTCCACCGGGCGCTGGACTACGTCGGGCTCGACTTCTTCCCGGACGTCTTCCGGCCCGTGCCCGACGGGCAGCTGGCGGAGGTGGTGGCCGCGGTCGTCCGGGCGTTCCGGGAGGACAGCCTCGCGCAGGCGGGCATCGGGCCCGACGTACCCGTACGCGTCTGCGAGAACGGCTGGCCCACCGGCCCCGGGCGCACCGAACAGCGGCAGGCAGCCGTCATCGACGAGATCGTCCGCACCCTGCACGGGCTCCGCGAATCCCTCCACCTCACCGGCTACTCGCTGTTCAGTCTCCGCGACGCGAACAGTGCCGGCGACGGCACCTTCGACCGCTTCGGCCTCCTCCACGACGACTACACCCCCAAGCCCGCCTTCGACACCTACCGCACCCTCATCGCCGAACTGAGCGCGTAGCGCCGGCGAGGTTCCACGTGTGCGGGTGGGGTGCGCCGGAGCAGGGTGACGGGCTGTCATAGGTCAGAGGCGGGTGAGGAGTTCGTCGGTGAAGGTTGTGGTGGTGGCGGAGCCGCCGAGGTCGGGTGTGCGGACCGGGGTCTCGGCGAGGACCGTGCGCATCGCGGCGGTGACGTCGGCCGCCGCCTCCGGGTGGCCGAGGTGGTCGAGCATCATGGCCGCCGACCAGATCGCGCCGAGCGGATTGGCGACGCCCTGCCCGGCGATGTCCGGCGCCGAACCGTGCACCGGCTCGAACATGGACGGGTGGTCGCGTTCCGGATTGAGGTTCGCCGACGGGGCGATGCCGATGCTGCCCGCCACGGCGGCCGCCAGGTCGGAGAGGATGTCGCCGAACAGATTGGACCCCACGACCACGTCGAACCGCGCCGGGTCCAGCACGAACTTGGCGGCCAGCGCGTCGATGTGCTCCTGATCCCACGTCACATCCGGGTGGTGTGCCGCACGTTCGGCCACCAGCTCGTCCCAGAACGGCATCGTGTGCACGATGCCGTTGGACTTCGTGGCGGACGTCAGCCGCCCGCCGCGCCGTGCGGCGAGACCGAAGGCGTGATCCACCACCCGCGTCACGCCCTGCCGGGTGAACACGGCCTCCTGTACGGCCATTTCCTCGGGGAAACCGCGGTTGAGCCGGCCGCCGATCTCGCTGTACTCGCCCTCGACGTTCTCCCGTACGACGACGAAGTCGACCTCGCCCGCCGCCGCGTTCCGCAGCGGGCTCTCGATGCCGTCGAAGACGCGGATGGGCCGCACGTTGACGTACTGGCGGAACGTGCGGCGGATCGGAATGAGCAGCCCCCACAGCGACACATGATCCGGAACGCCGGGATAGCCGACGGCTCCCAGCAGCACCGAATCGAAGCCGCGCAGCCGGTCGAGCCCGTCCTCGGGCATCATCGCGCCCTCGCGCAGATAGCGCTCACAGGACCAGTCGAAACTCTCGTACGAGAAGGACACCCCGTGCCGGGCACCGACGGTGTCCAGCACGCGGCAGGCGGGCGGCAGCACCTCGGTACCGATGCCGTCGCCGGGGATCAGGGCTATGCGGTGGGTCGTCGTCATACGGGAATTGCAGCAATGCGCGGTGGACCGCGTCCAAGTCCCAGATCCCATGTGGCTTATAGGCGGGGGTTATCGGTGGGGGAGCGGGTCGGCCGGTCGGGCGGCCGTGATCGGGCGGTCGGGCGGCCGGCGGCGAAGGGGCGGGGGAGGGAGCGGGCGGTGCGGGTGTGGCGGGGAACGGCCCTGCTCGGGGCGGCGGTGCGCCGGTCCGCATCGCTCAGAGCCGTGGGCGGCGCTCGGGAGGAGGCGCTCAGGGAGTCGGGAGGTCGGCCGGGTCCGGGTCCCGGGTCGACGCGGGCTCCCTCGCGGAGGCGAGGAACGCGGTTGCCGCCGGGGTGAGCGCGGTGTGCCGGGTGACCAGCGCGATGTGCAGGCTTGTCGTCGGCTCGACCGTCAGCACGAGGGCGCCCGCCTGCTCCGCGAACTCCCGCCAGGAGTCGGTGACCACGGCCAGCCCCACGCCGCCCAGCACCAACGGCAGGATCGCCACCCGGTGTTCGGTCTCCACCGCGATGGAGCAGTCCACCCCGGAGGCCCGCAGATCGTCCACGAACTTGCGCATGCCCGTACCGTGCTGCCCGACGATCAGCCGCTGCCCGCTCAACTGCCCATGCCGCACCGTCTCGCCCCGCCGGAAGGGCCCGCCGGGCGGCGCGAGCAGCACGAACTGCTGCTCCACCACGGGATAGACGGCCACCTCGGCACTCTCCAACGGCGTGGGCGAGGCGATGAGGCCCAGCTCGGCCACCCCCGTACGCACCCGCTCCGTCACGTCCCGCGGGGTGAAGGCCGCCTGGACGGAGAGCGTCACCTGCGGGTGCCGTTCGGCGAAGCGGCGGATCATGCCGGTGAGCGGTTCGATGGACTGGGTGGGCATGACGGCGATGTCCACCTGGCCGCTCCGCAGTCCGTGCACCGACTCGACGCTCGCCCGGGCCAGTTCCAGGCTGCGGACGGCGGTCCGCGCCGGCTCGATGAGAGCGGTGCCCGCCTCGGTGAGCACTGCTCTCCTTCCGATGCGGTGGAACAGCTCGCTGCCCAGGTCCCGTTCGAGGGAGCGCACCGACTGGGAGAGCGAGGGCTGGGAGAGATAGAGCGCGGAGGCGGCGCGGTTGAAGCCGCCGTGGTCCACCACGGCGAGGAAGTACTCCAGCTGTCTGACGTCCACGGTCCCGCCTTCCCACGCGCCGCCGTGTACCGGCTGCCGCGTACCGGCCGCCGCGTGCCGCGCAGTCTTCGGTGAGCGCGGCCTCGACGAGCCGGTGCTCGACAAGCGCAGCCTCGATAAGCGCAGCCTATAAGGATTGTCGGTAACGGGACTTGGACGGGGCGCGGTGCCGGTGCTGGGATCGGAGCATGACGGAACTGCTGCCGCCCGAGTTCGCCCGCCGCACCGTGACCGCCGGCGATGTCCGTATCAACGTGCGCGTCGCGGGGGACGGGCCGCCCGTGCTGCTGTTGCACGGCTATCCGCAGACCCATGTCATCTGGCACCACGTGGCGCCGCTGCTGGCCGCGGAGCACACCGTGGTCCTCGCCGACCTGCGCGGCTACGGCGACAGCGACAAGCCGGAGTCGGACGCGGACCACGCCCCGTACGCGAAGCGCGCCATGGCCCGCGACCAGCTGCTGGTGATGCGCGAACTGGGCTTCGAACGGTTCGCCGTCGCCGGACACGACCGCGGCGGCCGCGTCGCCCACCGGCTCGCCCTCGACCACCCGGAGGCCGTCTCGGCGCTGGCCGTGCTCGACATCGTGCCGACCCGGCACGCCTTCCGGCACGCGGACGCGGCCTTCGGACTCGGCTACTGGCACTGGTACTTCCTCGCCACCGGCGACGGCATCCCCGAACATCTCATCGGCCAGGACCCGGAGTTCTGGATCCGCGCGCGGATGGGCTCCCGACACCACGGCGGCACCCCCTTCGCGCCCGAGGCGATGGACGAGTACGTGCGCTGCTTCTCCGACCCGGCCGCCATCCACGCCTCGTGCGAGGACTACCGGGCCGCCGCGAGCATCGACCTGATCCACGACGACGCGGACGCGGCGCGCGGCCACCGTGTGACGAGCCCGCTGCTGGCCCTGTGGGGCGAACACGGCTTCGTCGGCGGCCACTACGACGTTCTCGAAGCGTGGCGCGAATACGCCGACGACGTGACGGGCCAGGCCCTCCCCTGCGACCACTACGTCCCCGAAGAGGCCCCCGCCGCGACGGCCCGCCTCCTCGCGGAGTTCTTCAAACGGGAGGGCTGAGCTTCAAGCGGGAGGCTGAGGCGGTGAGCCTTTTTCGGGCCCGCGTCAGCTGTCCGGGCGCTCCCCGCCGCTGCCCTGTCCGCTGAATTGCCCGCCCCCGACGCCCCGTTCGGAAAGTCCCCTACCGGAGGTCCCCTCATGCAGCACGACCGTCCCGCCGACCTCGTCCTCACCGGCGGCCCGGTGCACACCGCCGACGCGGCCCGCAGCCGCGCGAGCAGCCTGGCCGTACGCGGCGAACGCATCGTCGCCGTCGGCCACGACGAGGTGCGCGACCTCATCGGCCCGAGCACCGAAGTCGTCGACCTGCGCGGCCGGTTGCTGCTCCCCGGGTTCCAGGACGCGCACATCCACCCTGTCGGCGGCGGCGTCGAGATGGGCCAGTGCGATCTGTCCGGCGCCGTCACCGCCGACGCGTACCGCGAACGCATCCGTACGTACGCCGACGCGAACCCGCACCTGCCGTGGATCACCGGCGGCGGCTGGTCCATGGAGGCGTTCCCGGGAGGCACCCCCACCCGGGAGTTCCTCGACGCGCTCGTGCCGGACCGGCCCGTCTACCTCGTCAACCGCGACCACCACGGCGGCTGGGCCAACTCCCGCGCCCTCGACCTGGCCGGCGTCACCGCCGGCACCTCCGACCCGGCCGACGGCCGCGTCGAACGCGACGAACACGGCGTCCCCACCGGCACGTTGCAGGAGGGCGCCATGAGCCTCGTCGCCTCCCTGATCCCCGAACCCACCCTCGCCGAGCAGACCGCGGGGCTGCTCCGCGCCCAGGAACTGCTCCACTCGTACGGGGTGACCTCCTGGCAGGACGCGCTGCTCGGGAAGCTCGGCGGCATGAGCGACCCGTCACCCGCGTACGCGGCGGCCGTACGCGACGGTCTGCTCACCGCGCGCGTGAACGGTGCGCTGTGGTGGGACCGGGCCCGCGGCCCCGAGCAGATCCCGGAACTCGCCGCCAAGGCGAAGGACTTGGCAGGCGGCCGGCTGCGCGTGCACACCGTGAAGATCATGCAGGACGGCATCGCGGAGAACCACACCGCGGCACTCCTCGGCCCCTACCTCACGGGCTGCGGCTGCGCCTCCGACAACAGCGGCATCTCCTTCGTCGAGCCGGCCGCGCTGTGCGAGGCCGTCACCCGCCTCGACGCGGAGGGCTTCCAGGTCCACTTCCACGCCCTCGGCGACCGCGCGGTCCGCGAAGCCCTCGACGCGGTCGAGGCCGCGCGCGGTGCCAACGGCTGGACGGACACCCGCCCGCACCTCGCCCATCTCCAGATCGTCCACCCCGACGACGTACCCCGCTTCCGCCGACTCGGGGCGACGGCGAACATGCAGACCCTGTGGGCGGCCCACGAACCGCAGATGGACGACCTCACCATCCCCTTCCTCGGGCCCGAACGGACCGCGCAGCAGTACCCGTTCGGCGATCTGCTGCGTACCGGCGCGACCCTCGCGGCCGGCAGCGACTGGCCCGTCAGCAGCCCCGACCCGCTCGCCGCGCTGCAGGTCGCCGTCACTCGCCGCATCCCCGGCGCCGACGCTCCCGCTTTCCTGCCCGAACAGTGCCTCGACCTCGGCTCGGCGCTCGCCGCGTACACGGCGGGCAGCGCGTACGTGAACCACGCCGACGACACCGGCACCCTCCGCGCCGGTCACCTCGCCGACCTGACCGTGCTGGACCGGGACCTGTTCGCGGGGCCGCCGGAGTCGATCGCGGAGGCGCGCGTGCTGCAGACGTACGTGGGCGGCGAGCGGGTGTACGCGGCCGACGACGCGTAACGGCCCCGGGCCCGGGGCGCGGGGGTCTCCGTGAACGGGCCACGTACCGGCGCGTGTCGGGGCTGCCGCGTGGGGAGGGTCGCCGTACGGTCCGATTCTCCCGGGCCGCACGACAACCAACGGAGACCGCATGAACGACCTGTTCACGCTCGACGGCAGGACCGCGCTGGTGACCGGCGGCGCGCAGGGCATCGGTGAGGCCATCGTCACCGTGCTGCGCGATGCCGGGGCCCGGGTGTTCATCTGCGACCGCAACGAGGACGCCGGCAAGGCGACGTCGGACCGGCTGGGCGTGGAGTTCGTCGCCGCCGACGTCACCGACTCGGCGAGCGTCGACGCCGCCTTCACCCATGTGGCCACCACAGCGGGCTCGTTGGACATCGCCGTCAACAACGCGGGCGTCGTACAGAACAAGCCGAGCGAGGACCTGGACGACGACGAGTGGCGGCGCGTGCTGTCGGTCAACCTCGACGGAGTGTTCTACTGCTGTCGCGCCGCCGGCCGCATCATGCTCCGCCAGGGCTCGGGCAGCATCGTCAACACCGGCAGCATGAGCGGCCACATCGCCAACCACCCGCAGCCGCAGTCCGCTTACAACGCGTCCAAGGCCGGCGTCATCCACCTCACGAAATCGCTGGCGGGGGAGTGGTCGGGCCGCGGCGTACGGGTCAACTCGGTCTCGCCCGGCTACGTCGGCACGGAGCTCACCCAGCGCGGCATGGGCAACGAGGAGTGGCGCCGGGCCTGGCTGGACAACACCCCGCAGGGCCGGGTCGGCGCGCCGCGCGAGATCGCGCCCGCCGTCCTCTTCCTGGCCTCCGACGCCGCGAGCTACTGCACGGGCACGGATCTGGTCGTGGACGGCGGCTACACCGTGTGGTGACGGGGCCCGGCCCGCCCCGGGGCTTTCAGGTCCGGGGCGGGCGACGGCTGTCCGTACGTACGGGAACTCCGGCCGGGCGGTGGGGCGTTGCGGGTGGGTGCACGGGGCCCCGGTCGTCGCCCGCTTCCCGGTCGTACGCCAGCCGTCGAGTCAGACGTCGAACTCGGCGGGCGGGAGGTCGAGGGCGTGGCAGGCCTCGCGGACCACGCCGCGCTCCGTGGCGTCGAAGTCGCCGTCCGCGCCGCCGATCACGATGCCGATCTGGATCACGGCGCGCGCCTCGGTCGGCTTCTTCTTCACCTTCGCGACCTCCTGGAGGACGCTCACCTTGCCGAAGTCGTAGTCGGCGATGAGCTTGCCCAGGTACTCCTCGAAGCGCTGCCGCAGATCGTCGGCGGGGAAGTTCTGCAGCACCTCGTTGGCGGTGATCAGCTGCGCGACCCGCTGCCGCTCCGTCGGGTCGATGCTGCCGTCGGCGGCGGCGACCAGGGCGCACATGGCCATGCTGGAGTCGCGGAACGCGCCGCTCTTCAAGTCGTTCTTCTTCGCCTCCAGTTGACTCTGCATCGACTGGGCGGATTCCTTGAGGCGGTCCCACAGGGCCATGGCGTACTCCCGGTTCGCTCGGGCGGATATCTACAACAGTGTAGAAGTTAGCAGGTGTATGACCGTTCCCGACGCCCGAAGGGCTCAACTCCCACGCCTACACTGGGTCCCGCGAAAACGGACGAACGGGAGAGTGAGGGGCCGCGGTGGACGCGAGCGACTACGGCGACCCGCCGGCGGAGGTACTCGCGGAGACCGCCGCGGCCTTCGGCCTGCTGGCCTCCCCGGCACGGCTGCACATCGTCTGGGCCCTGGCGCGGGGCGAGAGCGACGTGAGCCACCTCGCCGAACGCGTCGGCGGCGCGCTCCCCGCCGTCAGCCAGCACCTGGCGAAACTGAAGCTCGCCGGACTCGTCCGCTCCCGCCGCGAGGGCCGCCGTGTCGTCTACCTCGTCGACGATCCGGACGTGGTCAACGTGGTGCAGCTGCTCGTCGACCGCATGACCGACCGCGCCGCACAGCCCGCGGACCCGTCACACGCGCCGTCGCGGGGGAGCGCCAGTGGCACCGTCGCCTGACACGGGCACGGCAGTCACCGGCACCACCCGTACGGCAGACGGCACCCGTACGGGCGGCGCACCGCCCGCCCCCGCCCCCGCACCCGACCGCGGCCCCGTACACCGCACCGCGCGCGAATCGCTCCTCGAAACCCTCCGCCGGCTCGACAGCGGACCGCGCGGACTGACCGAGACCGAGGCCGACGAACGCCTCGTCCGGTACGGCGAGAACGTGCTGCCCGCACAGCGTTCCGCCCGCTGGCCGCGCCGCCTTCTGCGCGGCCTGCGCGACCCGTTCACCTCCGTACTGCTCGCCCTCGGCCTCGTCTCCGCCCTCATCGCCTCCTGGGGGACGGCCTGCGTGATCGCCGTACTGGTGGGCGTCAGCTGCGTACTGCGCGCCGGCGGCGAACACCGCGCCGACCGGTCCACGGCGGCCCTCCGCGAACTCGTCGCCACCACCGCCACCGCGCAACGGCGCACCTCACCGGGCATGCCGCCCGAGACCCGCGAACTCCCCGTCGACCAGCTCGTACCCGGCGACGTCCTCCGGCTCGGCCCCGGCGACCTCGTACCGGCCGACGTACGCCTGCTCCGCGCCACCGGACTGCGCGTCGAACAGGCCGCGCTCTCCGGGGAGTCCGCGCCTGTCGCCAAACACCCCGCCGACGGACCCGGCGACCCGGACACCGGCCTCTTCGACCAGCCGCACCTCTGTTTCCAGGGCAGCAGTGTCGCCTCCGGCAGCGGTACGGCCGTCGTCGTCGCCACCGGCGCGGACACCCGGTTCGCCGGCGCCTACCGCGACACCACCGCACGCCACCTGCGGCCCGGCGCCTTCGACCGGTCGGTGAACGGCATCGCCTGGATCCTCATCCGCTTCATGCTGCTCACCCCGCCCCTCGTCCTGCTGGCCAACGCCGCACTGCGCGGACGCGGCCTGGAAACCCTGCCGTTCGCCGTCGCGGTCGCCGTCGGCCTCACCCCCGAAATGCTGCCCGTCGTCGTCACCACCGCACTGGCCCGCGGCGCGGCGCTCCTCGCCCGCGGCGGCGACGTCATCGTGAAACGGCTGCCCGCGCTGCACGACCTCGGCGCGGTCGACGTCCTGTGCACCGACAAGACCGGCACCCTCAGCCAGGGCACCCCCGTCCTCGACTGCTCCCTCGACCCGTTGGGCCGCCCCGACCCGCACGTGGCCCACTGGGCCGCGGTCAACAGCTTCTGGACCCTCCACCTCGCCGAACTCCCCGCCCCGGACGCCCTGGACGAAGCGCTGCTGGCGGCTACGGAGCCGGGTGGGGTGTTGGGGGAGGCGGGCGATGGGACGGTCGATTCCGTTGGTGGGCTGGACGGTTCGTCAGGCGTGGCGGGCGCCGCTGCCGTCGGCGCGGGTGGCGCGCTCGGTGAAGCGGCGGGTTCCGTTGACGGGGTTGGGGGTTCCCCCGGTTCGGCGGGCCTCTCCGCCGTCGACGCCGGCGGCGCGCCTGCGACCCCCGACTCCGACCCCTGGGCGTGCGACGGTGTGAGCGCGCTGCCCTTCGACCCCGTACGCCGCAGCTCGTGCGCCGTCGTCAGCCGCCCGGACCGCCCCGGCCGGCACACGCTCGTCGTGAAGGGCGCGGCGGAGGACGTACTGGACCGCTGTACGCACGTACGGGGCGCCGACGGCGAGCGGGTCGAACTCGACGATGCCGCACGGGAAACGCTGCGCCGCCGCGCCACCGCCCTGGCCGACGACGGGCTGCGCCTGCTCGCCGTCGCCCTCGCCGAACGCCCCGCGCGCCTCACCCCGTACGGGCCCGCCGACGAACACGGCCTCACCTTCCGCGGCTTCACCGGCCTCCGAGACGCCCTCACCCCCACCGCCACCGAAGCCCTCACCGACCTCGCCCAACGCGGCATCACGGTCAAGGTCCTCACAGGCGACCACCCCGGCACGGCGGCGCGGGTATGCCGCGACCTGGGGTTGGACGTCGGATCGGAGGCGGGTGACGGCGACGCCGCCGTGACCGGCGACCACATCGACACACTCGGCGACACCGCGCTGGCCGAACTCGCCGCCCGTACCACGCTGTTCGCCCGCTGCACCCCGGAACACAAGGCCCGTATCGTCGCCGCCCTGCGCTCCCGGGGCCACACCACGGGCTTCCTCGGCGACGGCGTCAACGACCTGCCCGCCGTCCAGGCGGCCGACATCGGCCTCGCGCCGCGCGGCGCCGCGCCCGTCACCCGCGATGCCGCCGACGTGGTGCTCGCCGCGAAGGACCTGACGGCCATCGGTGAGGCCGTCACCACGGGCCGCCGCAGCAGCGCCAACATCGCGACCTATCTGCGGATCTCGCTCTCCTCCAACGTCGGCAACGTGATCGCGATGCTCGTCGCCGGGCTGCTGCTGCCGTTCCTGCCGATGTTCCCCACGCAGGTCCTCGTGCAGAACCTGTGCTTCGACGCGGCCCAGTTGGCCTTCGCCTTCGACCGCCCGGCCCCCACGGCCCTGCGCTGCCCCACCGTTCTCCACCCGCGCGCCCTGCTGCGCTTCATCACCGGCTTCGGCCTCCTGAACGCCACCGCCGACCTGGCCACGTTCGCGCTCCTGGCGCTCGCCGTGCACGGCGTCTCCGGTACGGGAGGCCAACACGCCTTCCACGCAGGCTGGTTCACGGAGAACCTCCTCACCCAGGCCATGGTCATGATCCTCCTCCGCACCACACGCGGCACGGCCGAGGCCGGCCCCCTCGACCACGGTGCAGTGGAGGCCGGCACCTCAACCCCGAAACACGGAGCCAGGGGGGTCGGCGCCCGACTCCTCATGCGCGGAGCCACAAAGGGAGGCACCCAGGGGTCCGTCCGCGAATCCGCGGACCGCCGCACCCCCACCCCCATCCGCCTCGCGGTGGCCGGCCTGGCCACCACAGGGATCCTCCTCCCCCTCTCACCCCTGGGCACCCTCCTCGGCATGACCGCCCTCCCCGCGACGTACTACGCCCTCCTGGCCCTGATCCTCACCCTCTACGGAGCGGCCCTCACTGGGGCCCGCCGCCACCATGACCGCCGCACGTCACAGCACACCAACTGACGGTGCCCGCACACCGGTTGTCACCCTCGCCGGAACGCAGCGGGCACGCGCGTCTGCGCGGCCGGACACCGTCAACGGCCCTGTCCTCAGCGCTGACAGCCGCAGCCGGAAGCGGACTTGGCCCCGGCAACGGTTGTGTTCGGGTCGACGGCTTCTTCGGCGGAGGTGCAGCAGGCGGTAACGCCGCAGCAGGCGTCTGCCGCATCCGCCACGGCGCCGCTCTCTGCCGTGCCGGCGGGCTTCGCCGCGCGGACGAGGGCGGCGTGCATGCCGTCCGCGACTGCATGGGTCGGCGTGATCTCGACGTCGGTGAAACCGGCGTCCCGCAGGCCCTGCCGGTACTCGGCGAAGGAGAGCGCCCCGGCGATGCAGCCGACGTAGCCGCCGCGTTCGGCCCGCTCCGCCGGGGTGAGGGCGTCCTCGGCGAGTACGTCGGAGACGCCGATCCGGCCCCCGGGGACCAGAACACGGTGTATCTCGGCGAAGACCAGCGGCTTGTCGGTGGAGAGGTTGATGACGCAGTTGGAGATGACCACATCGATCGTGTCCGCGGGCAGGGGGATGTCCTCGATGGTGCCCTTGAGGAACTCGACGTTGGCCACGCCGGCCTTCCTCTGATTGGCCAGTGCGAGCGCCAGCATCTCCTCGGTCATGTCGAGCCCGTACGCCTTGCCGGTGGCGCCGACCCGGCGGGCGGAGAGCAGCACGTCGATGCCGCCGCCGGAGCCGAGGTCCAGTACGCGTTCGCCCTTGTGCAGCTCGGCGACGGCGGTGGGGTTGCCGCAGCCGAGCGAGGCGGCGACGGCCTCGGCGGGCAGCGATTCGCGGTCGCCCTCCGCATAGAGCGTCCGGCCGAAGTTCTCGTCGGTTTCCACGCGCTGCTCGCCACAACAGGCCGTGCCGCCATCGGTGACCTGCGTCGCCGCCGCGGCATAGCTGCGGCGGACGGCCTCCCGCAGATCGGTGGACTGATCGCTCATGGCACTTCCCCCTCTCGGGTCCGGGCCGGCGCCCGGGCTCCTCTGTATCGACATCTGTCGATGTAAGCAGCGTGCCCCTCGGACGGCAGCGCGTCAATATAGAGGAATGTCGAATTACGAGCCGACGGCGTACGGCCGGCCCCCGAGCGGCAGTTGCGTCACAGGTTTGAGGAGCTGCGGATACTGGCCCGTGGACTGGGCGAGGCGGTTCAGAGGCCGATCACGTGTACGCGGTTTCCGCAGAGCTTGGTCATGTCGTCCGCGTCGGAGGTGAGCACCGCGACGGGGCCGGGCTGGCGGAGGGCGGCTTCCGCCACCGTCGCGTCGATCGCGTACTTGTGGCCATGAAGCCCGGCCGCCTTCAGCAGAGCCGCTGCCGCCTTCGCCGCCTCCGCGGTGACCGCCTCCACCTTGACGCGGGAGAGCACCCAGTTCAGCCGCGGCAGATTTACCCGTGAGTGGCTGACCTCGACGATGGTGTTGGCTCCGACGACCACGTCGGCCCCCATGGCGTGGAACACGTGCAGCATCGCGAGCAGCTTCCGGTCCTGGGCGACCCAGGCCGAGAGCCCCTCCGCGTCGAGGACCACTGTCTCGACGTGAGTGCTCACGCGGCATCCGTCTGGTGGTGCGGGCCGGAGCCGATCCTGGCCCGGGCGGCCGCCAGTTCCTCCTCGGTGAAGTCGCCGTGCTCTTCCTGGTGGTGCCGGAGGTCCTCGCCGAGCAGCTCGTGTCTGATCTGCCGGGCCACTGCCTCGGACACATAGCCCGAGATGTTGTCCGTCAGGTTCCGGAGCTCCTCGACCTGCTCGGTCGGGAGAGTGACCGTGATGCGCGTCGTGGAGGCCATGAGTGCAGCATACTGCGGTATGCGCGCCGAAGGCGATCTCACCCGGGCCCGCCCCGTACGGGCCGCCGCACCTCACCCGTACGACAGCCCCTCGCAGAGGTCGTCCGAAGCCGCTCGGGGTTTCTTGGTCGGGGGGTCGGGGGTGGAGCCGGTGGGGGAGTTGGCGTAGTCCTGGCCGAGGGTGAGGGTGATGCCCGGGGCGGGGCCGGAGTGGAGGTCCGCTTCGGGGAAGAGGCGGGCGAGGGTCTTGGCGTGGGCGTGCTCCCCGGGCCCGTAAGTGATGTGGGTGGTGGGGGTGTTCTGGTCGGGGGCCGTGGCGGTGCCCGTCACGGTGAAGCCGCGCTGGGTGAGGGTGTCGGAGGCGCGGGCGGCCAGGCCGGTGACCGACGTGCCGTTGGTGACGGACACGGTGATGCCGTCCCCCGAGACGGACCGGGAAGCAGGGGACGGGGACGACGACTTGCCGCCGCCGCTCGGAGCATCCGACGGCAGCGCGCGGTCCGCCTTGAGCGCCGACCACAGCGCGTCCGCCTGCGGTTTCACGACGGCGACCCGTGCGCCCTGGTAGCGCCAGGGGACGGTGACGAACTTGGTGTTGTGCAGGTCGACGTTCTTGAGCGACATCGCGAACGACATCATCTTGTCGGCGGAGCCCAGCCCTTCGTCGACGGTCATCGACTCGGTGGCCGCGTTCGCGAGCGGAAGCAGGTTCGTGGGGGTGAAGCCCTCGTCCTTGATCTTCTTGATCAGGCTGGAGACGAAGGCCTGTTGGCGCTGGATGCGGCCGATGTCCGAGCCGTCGCCGATGCCGTGCCGCAGCCGTACGTAATCCAGTGCCTGCTGCCCCGACACCTCCTGCTTGCCCTTGGTGAAGACGCGCGCGCCGCGCGAGCCCCGGTTCGGGTTGATGTCGCCCTGGTAGATGTCGTTGGGCAGGCAGACCGGTACGCCGCCGACGGCGGAGGTCATCTTGGCGAAGCCGTTGAAGTCGACGACGACCGTGTGGTCGACGCGCAGGCCTGTCAGTTTCTCGACGGTGTTCTGCGTGCAGGCCGGATTGCCCTTGGCCGTGTTGCCCACGGTGAAGGCCGAGTTGAACATCTCGTTGCTCTGCGGCGCGGTCCAACTGCCGTCGGGCGCCTTGCAGGACGGGATGTCGACCAGCGCGTCGCGGGGGAAGGAGACGGCCACCGCGTGCTTGCGGTCGCCGTACACGTGCAGCAGGAACGCGGTGTCGGAACGGCCCACCGATCCCTCGCCCCCGCCCAGCGAACTGTTGTTGCCCGCGCGCGAGTCGGAGCCGATGACCAGAACGTTCTGGCCGCCCTCCCCGTCGTCCGGACGGTCGCCGCTGATGCCGTCCGTGCCGAACGTACTGATGTTGCCGTTCAGCCGGAGGTAGACCCAGCCGGCGCCCGACGTGGCCAGGATGAGCAGCGACACCGCCGTCGCCCCGGCGATCCGCCCGCGGCTGCGGCGCCCGCGACGGCGGCGTACGTCCGCCCCGTCGCTCCTGCCTCGGCTGCCGCGCCTGTGACTGCCTGTCATGTGCCTCTTCACCCGTGTACGGAGTTGTATAGTTGCGCAATATAGCAACTATGTACGTGGCCGAGAGTCGCCGGTGGCCGTCGTCAAGGGATGCCGCCGGCCCTCGACAAGGGAAGGACGTCCGATGTTCCTGCGCAATGGGCTGGAGCCCTGGCATCTGCTGATCGTGGCCGTGGTGCTGGTCCTGGTGTTCGGCTCCAAGAAGCTGCCGGACACGGCCCGTTCGCTGGGCAAGTCCCTGCGGATCCTCAAGAGCGAGGCGAAGGCCATGAAGCAGGAGGGGGCGCCGAGTGGCACGGACACGGGGAGCGACCGCGACGACCGTACGGTCGCGGGCCACGTTCCGGCCGCCACCAGTGATCGCCAGGAGGGTCACACCGCCCCGCGCTCCGATGTAGGGTGACCGTCTCACGCAGGGACGTCCGAGGAGGTGAGAACCGTTACCGCCCGATCAGGCAGGGTTCTCCCCGGACGCGCGCGCGGACGCACGGTCCGCACGGCATAGCCGGCCGGGGAGCGCCGATGGCATCCCGAAAGGCTTCCATGCCGGTTTCCCCCTCACCCGTTCTCCGTTCAGCGCTCGTGTCCCGACTCCGCACCGCGGGCTGCGTGTTCGCCGAGGACGAGGCCGAACTGCTCAGCGCCACCGCCCCCGACGAGGACGCCCTCGACGCGATGGTGGAGCGCCGCGCCGCGGGTCTGCCCCTCGAACACGTCCTGGGCTGGGCGGAGTTCTGCGGGCTGCGGATCGCCGTGGACCCGGGCGTGTTCGTGCCCCGGCGGCGCACCCAACTCCTCGCCCGCGAGGCCGCGGCCCTCATACGGGAAGCCCCCGTAAGGGACCCCCTCACGCGCACCCCCGCAGCCGTCGCCGTCGACCTGTGCTGCGGTACGGGCGCGGTCGGGGCCGTCCTCGCCGCGGCCCCCGGGTGTGCCGAGCTGTACGCGGCGGACGTCGACCCCGCCGCGGTGGCCTGCGCCCGCCGCAACCTCGCCCCGGCCGGCGGCCGCGTGTACGAGGGCGACCTGTTCGCGCCACTGCCCGCCGGCCTGCGCGGCCGGATCGACGTACTCGTCGCCAACGTGCCGTACGTGCCGAGCGGTTCGGTCGGCCTGCTGCCGCAGGAGGCCCGCGTGTACGAGCCGCTGGTGGCGCTCGACGGAGGCGCGGACGGTCTCGACGTACTGCGGCGGGTGACGGCCGAAGCGCGCGACTGGCTGGCGCCCGGCGGCAGCCTCCTCGTCGAGACGAGCGAACACCAGGCGGTCGACGCGGTTTCCGCTTTCGCGGGGCACGGGTTGGATGCGCGGGTCGTCGCCGACGACGAGCTGTATGCGACGGTCGTCGTCGGCACGGTGTGCGTCTAGCGGCTCCTTGCCCGTGCCGCGTTGGGTGCCCCGAGGGTGTGTCGGGCGGCTGCGGATCGCGCTGTGGTTCGCGCAGTTCCCCGCGCCCCTTTTCGGGGCTGACTCGCGTCCCGCGTCGTCGTTCGCGCAGTTCCCCGCGCCCCTGTTCGGGGCTCAGCCGCGCGCCGTCGCCGTGACCACCGCCGCGGTGATTCCGGCCAGTCCCGCCGTGGTGAGGGTCACCGCCACGACGCAGCGGAGGCGCAACTGCCGGTAGCGGTCGGTGTATTCGGCCCGTAGTTCCTTCGCGCGGTCCGCGATGCGGGCCAGGGTCGTACGGGCCAGCGTCAGCCGGTCGGCGGTGTAGACGCGTTCGACTTCGGCCCGCTGCGCCGCGGTCAGCCACGGCAGCTGGTCGGCGAAGGCGCGTGCCTGCCGGTGGGCTTCGGCGACCTCCGCGTTCCACAGCAGGTATCCCTCGAGCTGGGCGAGACCGCGGGCGTTGTCCTCTCCGGTCTCCACGGGTCACTCCTTGCCGCTCGCCGGGGCCACGGTCACGCTGTCCCCGGTGTGGCCGTGTTGCTCGATGGCGGCGACGGACGGGTAGTTGAGGTCGAAGGCGGGGGATTCGGAGCGGATCCGCGGCAGGGTGACGAAGTTGTGCCGAGGCGGCGGGCACGACGTGGCCCACTCCAGCGAACGGCCGTAGCCCCAGGGGTCGTCGACGCCGACGTTCTTGCCGTGCTTGGCGGTCTTCCAGACGTTGTAGAGGAACGGCAGGATCGACAGGCCGAGCAGGAACGAGCTGATGGACGAGATCGTGTTGAGCGCGGTGAAGCCGTCGGCGGCGAGATAGTCGGCGTACCGGCGGGGCATGCCTTCCGCGCCCAGCCAGTGCTGTACGAGGAACGTGCCGTGGAAACCGACGAACAGCGTCCAGAAGGTGATTTTCCCCAGCCGTTCGTCGAGCAGCTTTCCGGTGAACTTCGGCCACCAGAAGTGGAATCCGGAGAACATCGCGAAGACGACCGTACCGAACACCACGTAGTGGAAGTGCGCGACGACGAAGTACGAGTCGGAGACGTGGAAGTCCATCGGCGGCGAGGCGAGAATGACACCCGTCAGCCCGCCGAAGAGGAACGTCACGAGGAATCCGACGGTCCACAGCATCGGCGTCTCGAAGGACAGCGACCCTTTCCACATCGTGCCGATCCAGTTGAAGAACTTCACTCCTGTCGGCACCGCGATGAGGAACGTCATGAACGAGAAGAACGGCAGCAGTACGCCGCCCGTGACGAACATGTGGTGCGCCCAGACCGTCACCGAGAGCCCGGCGATGGAAATGGTGGCGGCGACCAGCCCGATGTAGCCGAAGATGGGCTTCCGGGCGAAGACCGGGATCACTTCGGAGGCGATGCCGAAGAACGGCAGCGCGATGATGTAGACCTCGGGATGGCCGAAGAACCAGAAGAGGTGCTGCCACAGCAGGCCGCCGCCGTTGGCCGCGTCGAAGACGTGCGCGCCGAGCTTCCGGTCCGCCTCCAGCGCGAACAGCGAGGCGGCCAGCACCGGGAAGGCGAACAGCACGAGCACCGAGGTGAGCAGCACGTTCCAGGTGAAGATCGGCATGCGGAACATCGTCATGCCGGGGGCCCGCATGCAGATGATGGTGGTGATGAAGTTGACGTTGCCGAGGATCGTGCCGAAGCCGGACAGCGCCAGGCCCATCACCCACAGGTCGCCGCCGACGCCCGGTGAGTGCGCTTCGTCGGTGAGCGGCGAGTAGGCGAACCAGCCGAAGTCGGCGGCCCCGTTGGGGGTGATGAAGCCGCTCATCACGATCAGCGAACCGAAGAGGAACAGCCAGTACGACAGCATGTTCAGCCGCGGAAAGGCCACATCGGGTGAACCGATCTGCAACGGCATGACCCAGTTGGCGAAACCGATGAAGAGCGGGGTGGCGAACATCAGCAGCATCACCGTGCCGTGCATGGTGAACGCCTGGTTGAACTGTTCGTTCGAGAGGATCTGAATGCCGGGGCGGGCGAGTTCGGCGCGCATGAACAGCGCCATGACACCGCCGAGGAGGAAGAAGATGAACGAGGTCGTCAGATACAGCGTTCCGATTTTCTTGTGGTCGGTGGTCGTCACCCAGTCGATGACCACCGACCCCGGACTCTTCTGTCTCTTCGGTGCCTCGTTCTCTTCCGGCTGCACATGCGGAGAAGTGCCCACAGACGCCATGCAGAGCTCCCAGCGCTCTTTACGGAATACCGACGCCGGGCACGATGCCAGTATTCCGCCGCGCCGGTGCTCACACCACGCCGTACCCCGCGACATGACGGTTCCGCGCCGCGCCGAGACCGGCGAGCAGTTGCGGCACGAGAAGGACGAGCAGTACGACGAGCGGAACGGTCCAGCTGCCCACGGCGTCGTGCACCGCGCCCAGCACGGCGGGCCCGGTCGCGGCGAGCACGTACCCGTAGCACTGCGCCATGCTGGAGAGCTGCGCCGAGTGCCGGGTGTCGGGGGCGCGTTGGACGATGAACAGCAGCGCGAGGCTGATGGCCGCGCCCTGGCCGAGGCCGAGCAGCAGCATCCACAGGTACGCGCCGCCCGCCGGGGCCACGAGCATGCCGGTGAAGCCGGCCGCGACCAGCACGGTGCCGAGCACCATGACCGTGGCCGGGCGCATGCGCCGTTCGGAGAGGACCGGCGCGAGGAACGAGCCGGCGATGCCCAGCAGCGAGGAGAAGGACAGCATCCAGCCGGCCGTGCCGGTGCTCAGCCCGGAGTCCTCCAGCATGCTCGGCAGCCATGCGGTCGCCGCGTAGTACGAGAGGGACTGCAGGCCCATGTAGGCGGTGACCTGCCAGGCCAGCGGGGACCGCCACAGGCCGCGCACCGGGTGCGCCGCCTGTCGGGCCGCGTCCGCGGATACGCGCGTACGGGAGCGCAGCTGCGGCAGCCACACCGCGAGCGCCAGGACGGCGAGCACGCCCCAAAGGGCCAGCATGGTGCGCCAGTCGAAGCCGGAGGCGTTCTGCAGGGGCACGGTCAGTCCGGCAGCGGCGGCCGCGCCGGTGAACAGCGTCATGGAGAACAGGCCCATCATCAGCCCGACCCGGTGCGGGAAGTCCCGCTTGATGAGGCTGGGCAGCAGCACGTTGCCCACCGCGATGCCCGCGCCGATGACGACACTTCCCGCGAACAGGGCGAGGGTCGAGTCCACGAGCCGTACCGCGGTGCCGACGACGACGAGGAGCATGGCGCCGAGCAGCGACCGCTCCATGCCGAACCGCCGCCCCACGCGCGGCGCGACGGGCGCCAGCAGGCCGAAGCACAGCAGCGGCAGCGAGGTCAGCATGGACGCCGCGGTGGCGGACATGCCGTCGGTACGGATGGACGGCATCAGCGGGGACACGGCTACCAGCGCCGGCCGGAGGTTGAGGGCGAGCAGCACGATGCCCGCGCCGAGCCACAAGGCGCGCCGCCCCGTGACGGCGCCCGGGGGCGCGGAGCCGGCGGGCGGCGGCGCCTGCCGTTCCAGGTCAGGTATCGCGTCCTGGTCGGCCGGCGCGTCCCCGTCGGGGGTCGCGCTGCCGGTCTGCGGTGTGGTCACTTTCCCTCTTCTCCTGCGTCCCCTGTGCGGGGTTCCTCTGCGTCCCCTGTGCGGGTGTCCGGGCCGAGCCCGCGGAGCGCGTCCATCGCCTCGTTGAGGTGGGCGAGCGCGGCCTGTTCGGCGGCGTCCGGGTCGCCGGCCTCGATGGCGGCGACGATCGCGCCGTGCGCGTCGAACTGGTGCTGTACGGCCTCCGGCACGGGCGCGCCGATGACGGACTGCAGCGTGGCGCGCAGCCCGTCGCTGAACTGGTCGTACAGATCGGCCAGTACGGTGTTGTGCGCCGCGGCGGCGACGGCCCGGTGGAACTCCATGTCCGCCTCGATGAACGTCCCGACGTCGGCGCCGTCGTGCGCCCGCCGGTCGTTCCACGCCCCGTCGCGCGCGGCGAGCGCGGCGCGCAGCGCGGCCAGGTCCTCGTCGGTACGGCGCAGCGCGGCATAGCGCGCGGCGTCCCGTTCCAGCGAGGCGCGCACCTCGTACGCCTCCAGCTCCTCCGCGTGCCGCAGCCTGCGCTGCACGGCGGCGCCGAATCCGCTGGAGGCGCGGACGTACGTGCCGTCGCCCTGCCGCGGCTCCAGCATCTCGGTGTGCACGAGGGCCCGTACGGCTTCGCGCACGGTGTTCCGGCCGACCCCGAGCTGCTCCACGAGCACCGGCTCGGGCGGGATCTTCTCGCCGACGGGCCACTCGCCCCCGGCGATGAGCTCCTCCATCTGCTCGATGACGGAGCCCACCAGATTCATCCGCGGCGTCTCCCGCAACGGCATGCGTCTCTCCCTGTCCCGTCGTCCCCGGCCGGTCCCCGGCCGGTCCCCGGCCGGTCCCCGGCCGGTCCCCGGCCGGTCCCCGGCCCGCTCCGGCCCGCTCCGGCGCGCCCCACCGGGCGCGATCACGCCCATGATGGGAACATCCCATGTTTCCGCGCGTCAAACGTCACCGGTGTCGTAGTGACGGAGAACGCTGCGAGAGACCCTTTCCGAACCCCCGCGCAACACCCGCCTCAAGGGGTTGACCCCCGATCTCGGGCCTCCTTATATTGCCGTCGCTCCGGTTAATTGTTAATTCATCATTTTTCGCCGGTCACAACGGAGTACGGCGTCGTCAAGGAGCGCACCGCACATGGCAGTTGGAGACGCAGGCCGCACGTCCCGCATCCACTTCGGTGGCGACTACAACCCCGAGCAGTGGCCCGAGGAGGTGTGGGCCGAGGACACCAAGCTGATGCAGGAGGCCGGCGTCTCCATGGTCACCGCTGGCATCTTCTCCTGGGCGAAGGTCGAACCCCGCCCGGGTGAGTACGACTTCGGCTGGTTCGACCGCGTGCTGGACCGGCTCGCCGCCGCCGGCATCCAGGTGTGCCTGGCCACCATGACCGCCTCACCGCCCCCGTGGCTCTCCCACCGGCACCCCGAGGTGCTGCCCGAGGCCGCGGACGGCACCCGCAGCTGGCCCGGCGGACGGCAGCACTACTGCCCCTCCTCACCCGTCTACCGCGAGCACGCCGCCCGTCTCGTCGAGAAGCTCGCGACCCGCTACGCCGAGCATCCCGCACTCGCCCTGTGGCACGTCGGCAACGAGTACGGCTGCCACACGTACGAGTGCTTCTGCGATGTGTCGGCCGAGGACTTCCGGCGCTGGCTGCGCGAGCGGTACGGCACCGTCGAGGCCCTCAACGACGCCTGGTCGACGGCCTTCTGGGCGCAGGCCTACACCTCCTTCGACGAGGTGCTGCCGCCGCGGAAGGCCCCCACCTTCCCCAACCCGGCGCACCAGCTCGACTACCGCCGCTTCGGCAACGACGCGCTGCTCCAGTGCTATCTGACCGAGAAGCAGGTGCTCGACCGCGTCACCCCCGGCATCCCCGTCACGACCAACCTGATGCCGAATCACAAGCCGGTGAACGCCTTCGAATGGGCCGGCCACCAGGACGTCATGTCGCTGGACTTCTACCAGGACCCGTACGACCCGCTCACCCACATCCAGGCCGCCTACAACTTCGACCTGATGCGCTCCGCCCGCGGCGGACAGCCGTGGATGCTGCTGGAACAGGCGCCCGGCGCGGTCAACTGGCGGGCCCGCAACAGCCCCAAGCAGCCCGGCCGGATGCGGCTGTGGAGCTGGCAGGCCGTGGCGCAGGGCGCCGACGCCATCCTGTACTTCCAGTGGCGCCAGTCGCGCGGCGGCGCCGAGAAGTTCCACTCCGCGATGCTGCCGCACGGCGGTACCGACACCCGCATCTTCCGCGAAGTCTCCGAGCTGGGGCGGGAGCTGGGCTCCGTACCCGAGCTCGCCGGCACCCGCTCGCAGGCCGACACCGCGCTGCTCGTGGACTGGAACAGCTGGTGGGCGCTGGAGCTCGACTCGCACCCCTCCACCGCGCTCGGCCAGACGCAGCTGTCCCTCGCCCACTACCGGCCGCTGTTCGAGGCGGGCGTCGCCTGCGACATCCTGCCGCCTGACCGCGATCTGTCCGCGTACAAGCTGGTCGTCGTCCCCAACCTGTATCTGCTGAGCGAGGACGACGCGGAATGGCTGACGGCGTACGTACGCGGCGGCGGGCACCTCCTCGTGGCCTTCTTCTCCGGCATCGTCGACGCCTGCGACCGCGTGCACCTCGGCGGCTACCCGGCGCCCCTGCGCGAACTGCTGGGCCTGCGCGTCGAGGAGTTCTGGCCGCTGGAGGACGGGGTCCGAGTGGGCGTACGCGGCGAGCTCGCCGGCAGCGCGGACCTGTGGTCGGAGGCCATCGAGCCCGAAGGGGCCGAAACCGTCGCGGAGTTCGACGACAGCCACCCCGACCTCGCAGGGCGTCCCGCCGTGACCCGGCACACCTTCGGCGCCGGCACCGTCTGGTACGCGGGCACCCGGCTGGAGCCCGCCGCCATGCGGCAGTTGACGGACTCCGTACGGGCGCGGGCCGGCGTCGAACCGGTGCTCCCCGGGCTGCCCGAGGGTGTCCAGGCCACCGTCCGCGGCAGCGAGGACGGGCGTTTCGTCTTCCTGCTCAACCACACCGACGAGAGCGCCCAAGTCACCCTGCCCGAGGCGCTGTCCGACGCTCTCGACCCGGACGCGGCCCCGACGGCCGCCCGTACGCTTCCCGCCCGCGGCGTCGCCGTCCTGCGCGGAAACCCGGGGAGGTCCGAGGGGTGACCCCGACCCGCCGAGGTGTCCTCAAAGGCGCGGCCGCCTCCGCTCTCGCCGCACCCGCCCTCGCGGGCTGCGGCGAGGCGCAGGGTCCCGCCCGGACGACCCGTCAGGCCACCGTCCGCAAGGGCGAGAAGGTCAGACTGGTCTTCTGGACGTGGGTCCCGCTGCACAAGGCCGTCGACCTGTGGAACCGCACCCACGACGACATAGAAGTCGAACTGCAGATCATCCCCGCCAACATCAACGGCGGCTACCAGAAGATGCACGCCGCGCTGAAGTCCGGGACACCGCCCGACCTCGCGCAGGTCGAGTACTACGAACTGGCCGACTTCATGCTCGTCCAGGGCCTCACCGACCTCTCCGCGTACGGCGCGGACAAGCTGCGTGACGCGTACGTGCCCTGGCAGTGGGACCAGGGCGTGTTCAGCGGCAAGGTCTACACGCTGCCGCAGGCGTCCGGGCCGATGGGCATGTTCTACCGCCGCGACCTCTTCGAGCGCTGGGACGTCGAAGTCCCGGAGACCTGGGGCGAGTTCGAGCAGGCCGCGCGGAAGATCAAGCGGCGCGGCGGCGGCTCCCTCATCACCGCCTTCCCGCCCAACCAGTCCCAGTGGTTCACCGCCCTGGTGTGGCAGCACGGCGCCCGCTGGATCCGCACCGAGGGCGACGAGTGGATCGTCGACCTCGTCCACCCCGCCTCGCTCGAAGTCGCCGAATACTGGGACCGGATGCTGCGCGACCGGCTCGTATCGACCATGGCCGACCAGCAGAGCGGCTGGTATCGGGCCCTGCAGACCGGCCAGTTGGCGACCTGGGTCGGCCCCCAGTGGGGCGACGCGCTGCTGCGCGGCAACGCGCCCCGTACGAAGGGCACCTGGCGGGTGGCGCCCATGCCCCGCTGGGAGACCGGCGTCTCCACCTCCGCCAACTGGGGCGGCTCCTCCACCGCCGTCCTACAGGGGAGCCAACACCCGCGCGAGGCCCTGGAGTTCGCGCACTGGCTCAACACCGACCCGGAGAGCATCGACCTCCTGGTCCAGGCCGGCTACGGCTGGCCCGCCGCACGCGACGCCGCGCAGGGCTCGGCACTGGACAAGGCCGACCCGTTCTTCGGCGGCCAGCGGTACAACGACGTGTTCGCCGCCTCCGACCGGCAGGTCGACACCTCCTGGCGGTGGGCGCCGACCGTCGACCAGACCTTCGCCCACATCAGCGACACCTTCGGACGGGCCGTCGCCCAGGGCGGCACCCTCGTCCAGGCGCTGCACGACTGCCAGGAACGCGTCGTCGACGATTTGCTGGCCAAGGGCCTCAAGGCAAGGAGCGCGCGATGAGCACCACGGACACCGCCGCCAACACCCGGACACAGACGGCACGTTCACAGGACCCGTCCGGGAAGCCCGCTCCGACGGCCCGCCGCGGCACCCGGCCCGACCGCGCCGCCTGGTGGTTCCTCGGGCCCTTCGTCGGCCTCTTCGTGCTGACCTTCGCCGCGCCCATCGTCTACGCCCTCTACCAGTCCTTCCTCAGCACCGAACGGCACGGCCCGCTCGGCCTGGGCCGGGCCACCACCGGCTTCGCCGGGCTGGAGAACTACACCCTGGCGCTGGGCGAGGCCGACTTTCTGGAGGGCTTCGGACGGGTGCTGCTGTTCGGCGTCGTCCAGGTGCCGCTGATGCTCGTCCTCGCCACCGTGCTGGCCCTCCTGCTGGAACACGTCGGCGACCGGTGGGCGGGCCTGCTGCGCGCCTCGTTCTTCCTCCCGTACGGCGTGCCCGGCGTCATCGCGTCCATCCTGTGGGGCTTCCTCTACATCCCGGGCGTCAGCCCCATCACGGACCTGCTCGGACGCGTCGGCGCGGCCCCGGACTTCCTCTCGTACGACACCGTGCTGTGGTCCCTGGCGAACATCGTCATCTGGGAGTTCGCCGGCTACAACATGCTCGTCATCGTCGCCCAGCTGAAGTCGATCCCGCAGGACCTGTACGAGGCCGCGAAGATCGACGGCGCGGGTCCCTGGCAGACGGCGCTGCGCATCAAGATCCCGCTGATCCGCCCGGCGCTCGTGCTCACCGCGGTGTTCTCCATCATCGGCACCCTGCAGCTGTTCTCCGAACCGCTCCTCCTCAAGCCGCTGACCTCCAGCATCACCACCGACTACACGCCCAACCTCAGCGCCTACAACGACGCGTTCGCCAACAACAACATCTCCCTCGCCGCCGCCAAGTCCGTGCTCCTGGCGCTCGTCGCCTGCGCCCTCTCCTTCGGCTTCCTCGGCATGGTCAACCGCGGGGACGGCCCGCGGAAGAAGGAGACGCGCGCCCGACGGCGGGACCGTACGAAGGAGAGCAGCCGATGACCTCCACCACCACGGCGCCCCCGGCAGGCCGCGGCCGTACGGACAGCGCCTCCGGCGACAGGCCTCCCGCCGCCGGCCGCCCGAAACGCCGGCTGCGGCCCGGCCGCGTCCTGCTGACCGCCTTCCTCGCCCTGGCCGCCTGCTACTTCCTGCTGCCGGTCTACTGGCTGCTGGTGGCCTCCACCAAGAACTCCGACCGCCTCTTCGGCAGCTTCGGCCTGTGGTTCTCCCGCCCGCAGTGGCTGCACAACATCGGCAACCTGTTCGCCTACGACGGCCACATCTACCTGCGCTGGGCCCTCAACTCGGCGCTGTACGCGGGAGTCGGCGCCGTACTGGCCACACTGCTCGCGGGCGCGGCCGGTTTCGCCCTGGCCAAGTACCGCTTCCGCGGCCGGGAAACCGTCTTCAAGAGCGTCCTCGCCGGAGTGCTGCTCCCGTCTACGGCCCTCGCGCTGCCGCTCTATCTGCTGTTCGGCAAGCTCGGCCTCACCAACACCTACTGGGCGGTCCTTCTGCCGTCGCTGGTCAGCCCGTTCGGCGTGTACCTGTGCCGGATTTACGCGGAGTCGGCGGTGTCCGACTCGCTGCTGGAGGCGGCCCGGATGGACGGCGCGGGGGAGGGGCGGATCTTCTTCACGCTGGTGCTGCGCATCATGAGCCCCGCGCTGGTGACCGTGCTGCTCTTCCAATTCGTGCACATCTGGAACAACTATTTCCTGCCGCTGGTGATGCTCGCCGACGACACGAAGTATCCGATCACCCTCGGGCTGGCGACGTGGCGTTCGACGGCGGACCGGTACCCGGAGCTGTATCCCCTCACCATCGGCGGCGCGTTCGTGTCCGTCGTCCCGCTGGCCGTCGCCATGCTGGTCCTCCAGCGCTTCTGGCGCACCGGCCTGACCGACGGCAGCGTCAAGGGGTGAGAGGCGGCGGGGAAGGCCCGGACCCGCCCTCCCCGCCGGGCAGTTGACGTACGCGGCACCCGTCAGGCCCCGGCAAACGGACATGCCGACCGGTCGGAATTCTGCCCCCGCAAGCCTTCCGACCCGTTGGCATCCGGCGTCAGGTGATCAATCCTGGGGGAGTCCGGCACCACTGGCGCTGCGCTCGAGGAGACCCCATGACCCAGACGTACGACAGCCCGGCCCCGACCCCCGACGCGGCCCCCTCCCCGGAAGGGGAAGAGCTGCGGCTGCGGCGCGAACTGGCCGCCGTCTACCGGCTGGTCGCCCACTTCCGCATGACCGACCTCATCTTCACGCACATATCCCTGCGGCTGCCCGGCCCCGAACACCACTTCCTCATCAACCCGTACGGGCTGCTGTTCGAGGAGATCACCGCCTCCTCCCTCGTGAAGATCGACATGCAGGGCAACCCGGTGGAGCCCACCCCGTACAAGGTCAACCCGGCCGGGTTCGTCATCCACAGCGCCGTGCACGCCGCGCGGCCCGACGCGCAGTGCGTGCTGCGCACCCACACCAAGGCCGGCTGCGCCGTCGCCGCGCAGGAGGGCGGACTGCTGCCGCTCAACCAGATCAACATGCAGTTCTACGGCCGCGTCGCCTACCACGACTACGAGGGCGTCGCCCTCAACCTCGACGAACAGGCCCGGCTCACCGAGGACCTGGGCGGCCGGCACGCGATGATCCTCCGCAACCACGGGCTGCTCACCGTCGGGCACACCGCGGCACACGCCTTTCTCCGGATGTACTACCTCGACAAGGCGTGCGAGATACAGATCTCGGCACAGTCCGGCGGCGGCCCGCTGACGGTCCCGCCGCACAAGGTCAGCGAGTACGCCGCGAAGCAGCTCAACAACGAGGGCGCCGCCACCGACCTGGAGAACGAGGACGCGGTGGAGCTCGCCTGGCCCGCGATGCTGCGGCTCGCCGCCCGCGTCGCCCCGGACTACGCCGACTGAAGCGCGCACGGTGCGCCGCCGCACACCGTGGCGGCGCACTCGTCGGCGGTCTTGAACCGGCGCCGTACGAGGGGTAGATCTCGTCACCGCAGCACATCTCTGCGCCGGTCCGGAGGAGTTGCCCGTGACGTACGACATCGCCGCTCTGCGTGCCCGTTTCCCCGCACTGCGGGCCGGCTGCGCCCACTTCGACGGACCCGGCGGCACGCAGACGCCGCTGCCCGTCATCGAAGCGATGGCCGAGACCCTCGCCCAGCCGCTGTCCAACCGGGGTACGCAGACCCAGGGCGAACGCAACGCGGAGGCGTCCGTCCTGGAGGCCCGGCGCGCCATGGCCGACCTGCTGAGCGCGGACCCGCGCGGCATCGTGCTGGGCCGCAGCGCGACCCAGCTGGCGTACGACATCTCCCGCACCCTGTCCCGTACGTGGTCGCCCGGCGACGAGATCATCGTGACCCGGCTGGATCACGACTCCAACATCCGCCCCTGGGTGCAGGCCGCCGAGCGGGCGGGCGCCACCGTGCGGTGGGCCGGATTCAACGCCGGGACAGGCGAGTTGACGTCCGAGCACATCGGCGCGCTGCTCTCGTCCCGCACCCGGCTGGTCGCTGTCACCGCCGCGTCCAACCTGATCGGCACCCGCCCGCCCGTCGCGGACATCGCCCGGCGGGTGCACTCCGCCGGCGCCCTGCTGTACGTGGACGGGGTGCACTACACAGCGCACGGCACCGTCGCGGCGGACCGGCTGGGCGCCGACTTCTTCTCGTGCTCCCCGTACAAGTTCCTCGGCCCGCACATGGGCGTCCTCGCCTGCCGTCCCGCGCTGCTGGAGACGCTGCGCCCGGACAAGCTGCTGCCGTCCAGCGACGCCGTGCCGGAACGTTTCGAGTTCGGCACTCTCCCGTACGAACTCCTCGCCGGCACCCGCGCGGCCGTCGACTTCCTCGCCGGGATCAGCGGCAGCGAGGAGGGCAGCCGCAGGTCTCGTCTGGTGGCCGCGTTCGCCGCCATCGAGGAGCACGAGGAGGGGCTGCGCCGCCGTATCGAGAAGGAACTCGCCGGCTTCGACCGCGTGATCCTGCACTCGCGGGCCGCCGACCGCACCCCGACTCTGCTGCTGACCCTGGAGGGCGCGAGCACCGAGGACGCCTACCGGCATCTGGCGGCGCGCGGAGTGGACGCGCCCTCGGGCAGCTTCTACGCCGTGGAGGCCTCCCGCCATCTGGGCCTCGGCGACACGGGCGGACTCCGCATCGGCCTCGCCCCGTACACCACCACCGACGACGTGGACCGACTCCTGGAGGGCCTGTCGGACTTCCTGCGCCGCGACACACGCTGACCCGAACGCGTGCGCTGAGCGGGAGCCGTGTCGGGCGTGAACGCGCGCTGACGGGCGGCTGGTTGGCCATGGCCCCGCCGCGCCCGCCTCCCGCCGGTCGCGGCGGGCCCACGGCGGGAGTCCGTGAGGCGTGCCGGCCGCCGGCTCGCCGTACGGGCCCCGCCGTCCGAGCCGCTCTCCCCACGGCCCCGCTGACCCCGGCCCTACGGGTCAACAGCCGGCGCCGGCAGGCACGTTGGCGGGCTGCGTCACCCCCGGGCCCGGGCCGCAGCAGCCGCCCTCGTCCTGCTCGGCGGCGCCGGGCTCGTCGAACAGCCCGGCTCCGCCGCACACTCCGGTCTCCGGCAGCGTCAACTCGACCCGTGCGGCGGCCTCCTGGTCACCGGCGAGCGCGGCGGCGATCGAGCGCACCTGCTCATAGCCGGTGAGCGCGAGGAAGGTCGGCGCCCGCCCGTAGCTCTTCATGCCCGCCACGTACAGGTCCTGTTCGGGGTGGGCGAGCTCGTGGGCGCCGTGCGGGTAGACGGTCCCGCAGGAGTGCACGTTCGGGTCGATCAGCGGCGCCAGCCGCACGGGCGCCTGCAGCCGCGTGTCGAGCTCCAGCCGCAGCTCGTCCAGCACCGCCGTGTCGGGACGGAAGCCGGTGAGGGCGATGACCTCGTCGACCGGTTCGCCGCGCCGCCCGTCCTCGGAGACCAGCACCAGCCGCTCCCCGTCCCGTTCGACGGCCGCGGTACGGAAGCCCTGCACGGTGCTCGCGTACCCCGCCTCCACCGCGGCCTTGGCGCGCAGCCCCAACGCCCCGCGTTCGGGCAGCTGGTCGGCCTCGCCGCCGCCGAAGGTGTCCGTGCCCAGACCGCGCCGCAGCACCCACACCGCGTGCGTGCCGGGGTGCCCGTCCGCGAGCGAGGCGAGGCCCGCCAGCGCGGTGAACGCCGAGGCGCCGGAGCCCAGTACGGCGGTGCGCCGCCCCGCGTAACGGGCCCGCACCGCGGGGTCGGCCAGGTCCGGCACGCGGTACGTGATCCGCCCGGCCGCGGCCTGCTCCCCGAGCGCCGGCAGCCCGTCGCCGCCCAGCGGCGCGGGCGAGGACCAGGTGCCCGAGGCGTCGATGACGGCGCGCGCGAGGAGCCGCTCCTCCGCGCCGTCCCCGCGTGTCACGTGCAGGGTGAACGGCCGCTTGTCGCGCCCCGCGTCGACCACACGGTCCCGCCCCGCACGCGACACGCCGGTCACCCGGACGCCGAACTGAACGCGGGCGCCCAGCACTTCGGCCAGCGGCCGCAGATACTGCTCGGCCCACTCGGCGCCCGTCGGGCACGCCGGCCCCTCGGGGCGCGACCAGCCCGTCGGCGCGAGCAGCTTCTCCGCCGCCGGGTCGACCACCTCCGGCCAGGGCGAGAACAGCCGTACGTGACCCCACTCCCGTACGGCCGTGCCCGCGCCGGGACCGGCCTCCAGGACCAGCGGCTCCAGCCCGCGCTCCAGGAGGTGCGCCGCCGCGGCCAGCCCCACCGGACCCGCGCCGATCACGGCCACCGGAAGCCGCGCCCGGTCCTGCCCGCCCATGCCGTGCTCGCCCATGCCGTGCTCGCTCACGCTGCGCTCACTCGTGCTGTGCTCGCTCATGAGGGCCGCCCTCGTCCTGTTTCGAAGTTTGTCTATTCAGTGTCCCGCACTCTGGCACTCGGCATCGAAGGATGTCAATATAGAAGAGTGTCGAAGCTGAAGGAATCACCGGAGACCGCGCGCACCGCGGACCACGAGGCAGCCGTGCCCTGCTGCCCGCCGATCACCTCGCCGGAGCTGTCGGAGCAGGACGCGGAGACCATGGCCGCGATGTTCAAGGCGCTCTCCGACCCGGTGCGGGTGCTGCTGTTCTCCCGGGTGGCCTCCCACGGGGACGGCGAGGTGTGCGTGTGCGACCTGGGCGACCTGGGCGTCTCCCAGCCCACCGTCTCCCACCATCTGAAGAAGCTCCGCGACGCCGGCCTGGTGCTCTCCGACCGGCGCGGCACATGGGTGTACTACCGCGTCGCCCCGGGCGTGCTCACCGCCATGGGCGCCATGGTGGGCTGACGTGCCCCGTACGCAACCGGCCTGCCCCGCAGGTCAGTTGGCGTCCGCCCCGTACAGCTCCGTCAGCAGGGCGACCGCGGCGGACGTGGCCGGGTGCGGTTCGTCGCGCCACCAGATGAGCCGCACCGGTATGGGCGGCGCGTCGCGCAGCGGCCGGAACACCACGCCGGGGCGCGGGTACTGGGCGACGGTGCTCTCCGCCGTGATGCCGACGCTGCGGCCCGTCGCGATGACGGTCAGCCAGTCGTCGACGTCCTGCGTGTACTCGATCGCCGGCTGGTTCCCCGACGGCCACAGTTCCGTCGTGGTGCTGCCGGTGCGCCGGTCGATGAGCACGGTGCGCTCGCTGAGCTGCGCGAGGGTGAGGGAGCGGCGGCGGGCCCACGGATCACTGGCGGCCAGGGCGCAGTAGCGCCGCTCCAGGCCCACGATCGCGCTCTCGATGTGCTGCTGCTCGGGCGCCGTACGGACGACGGCCGTGTCGCAGGCGCCCTCGGCCAGCCCGCCGGTGGGCGAGTTGGTGCGGATCAGCTCCAGTTCGACGTCCGGACAGCGCGTGGGCCAGCGCCGCTGGAACTCCAGCGTGTGCCGCCCCATCGCCGACCAGGCGTACCCGATGCGCAGCCGCGAGTGCCCCGAGGTGGCCTCGCGGACGAGGTCCTCGGCCTCCGCCAGCAGCCGCCGCGCCCGCGCCAGCACCTGTGTGCCGGTCGACGTCGGCGCGACCTGCCGGCTGGTACGGCGCAGCAGCCGCACCCCGAGGGCCGTTTCGAGTGCGGCGACCGTACGGGACACCGCGGCCTGGGAGATGCCCAGCTCGATCGCCGCGTCCGTGAAGCTGCCCGTGTCGGCGATCGCGACGAGACAGCGCAGCTGTCGCAGTTCCACATCCATAACCACAGCGTATCGATAACGCGATCCATGCATTTTGCGCACCCGCAGGAACGCCGCACGCTCGGTGCATGCAGACGACGGCACGTACGCGGCGGCCCGGTGCGGGGCAGGCCACAGCAACCGACCACGGCACCCCCGGCAGCGGCTCCTCCGGCAGCGGCTCCTCCGGACATGACGGCCCCCCTGAACACGAAGGCGGGCGCGGCCAGTTGACGGGCATCGCGCTGATGACCGGCAGCGCCCTGTCCAACCAGACCGGCGCGGCCGTGGGCGCGCTGGCCTTCCCCGTGCTCGGCCCCGCCGGAGTGGTGGCCGTACGGCAGTGGGTGGCGTGTGTGGTGCTGCTGGCCGTGGGGCGGCCGCGCCTGCGCTCCTTCACCTGGGCGCAGTGGTGGCCGGTGCTGCTGCTGGCGGCCGTGTTCGGCACGATGAACCTCTCGCTCTACAGCGCCATCGACCGCATCGGCCTCGGCCTGGCCGTGACGTTGGAGTTCCTCGGCCCGCTGACGGTGGCGCTGGTCGGTTCGCGGCGGGCCCGCGACCTGATCTGCGCGGTGGTCGCCGGTCTCGGCGTGGTCGTGCTGGCCCGCCCGCAGCCGACCACCGACTACGCGGGCATCGGCCTCGGACTGCTGGCGGCCCTGTGCTGGGCGTCGTACATCCTGCTCAACCGCACGGTCGGCCGCCGCCTCCCCGGCGCGGAGGGCTCGGCCGCCGCGGCCGGAGTGTCGGGCCTGCTGTTCCTGCCGATCGGCATCGTCGTCCTCGTCCAGCACACCCCGTCCGCAGGCGCGTTGGCGTGCGCGGCCACGGCCGGTGTCCTCTCCTCCGCCGTCCCCTTCCTCTCCGACCTGCTGTCGCTGCGCCGCGTCCCCGCCCGCTTCTTCGGCGTCTTCATGAGCCTCAACCCGGTCCTCGCCGCAGTGGTGGGCCTGCTCGTACTGGACCAGGCACTCGGCGCCCCAGAATGGCTGGCGATCGCCGCGATCGTCGGCGCGAACGCGGCGAGCCTCCTGGCACGCGACCGCCGCTGACGGCGCGCGGCCGGGGCCCGTACGCGAACAGGCCGCCAGTGGACGGGAGTTAACCGGTGGAGGCCACTGGCGCATCCTGGTAGACAGACAGGATGGTGGACCGCCTCTTCACGGACGCACGGCTCGCCGCGCTCTACGACGCGGTGTGCGCCGGGCGGGACGACTTCGGCTTCTATCTGCCGCTGGTGATGCGGGCGGAGTCCGTCCTCGACGCCGGATGCGGAACGGGCGAGCTGCTGCACCTCGCCCGGAAGGCCGGCCACACTGGCCGGCTGTGCGGGCTGGACCCGGCGCCGGCGATGCTCGATGTGGCGCGGCGGCGGCAGCCGGACGTGGAATGGGTCCCCGGCGACCTCGAATCGGCCTCCTGGGACGGCGAGTTCGACCTGGTCGTCATGACCGGCAACGCCTTCCAGGTGCTCACCGGGGACGACCAGCTCCATGCCGCGCTCGCGTCCGTACGCTCGGCGCTCACCGCCGACGGCCGGTTCGTTTTCGAGACGCGGAACCCGGACGTACGGGAATGGGAGCGCTGGCGGCCGGACGACGTGCGGGAAGTGCCCGACCCCGACGGCGGCGTGGTGCGCGTCAGCCAGGAAACCGAACTGCCGGTGCGGGGCGGGCTCGTACGGTTCTCCAGCACGTTCACCGGACCCGGCTGGGACGGCCCGCTGGTGAGCACCAGCACGCTGCGCTTCCTCGACCCGGACACGCTCGCGGAGTTCCTGACCGGAGCGGGCCTCAAGGTCGAGGCACAGTACGGCGACTGGCAACGCGGCCCGCTGACCCCGCAGAGCCGCGAAATCGTCACCTCCGCCGTACGCGCCTGAACACGCGGGCGCCGTACGCGCCTGACACCCGGGAATCCGCCCCGCGTTCGCGTCCCCGCGCCCTACCAGCGGGGACTCAGCGGCTCTCCATCACCTCGACGAGCCGGGACAGCGCGTCGAGCACCCGCTGCCGGTCCTCGCCGAGGCCGTCCAACAGCTCGGCCTCCGCGGCGAGTTGACGCGGGAACAGCGCGTCGACGGCTTCCTTGCCCGCCTCGGTGATCGTGACCAGCGCGGCCCGCCGGTCGGCGGGGCTGGGAGAGCGGCCGATGAAGCCCCGCTTCTCCAGCTTGGCCAGCGCCTTGCTGATGCCGGCCCGGGAGAGGCCCAGGTCGTCGGCGAGCCGGCGGGCGATGACCGGTTCGGTGGCGTGCCGCAGCGGGATGAGCAGATCCACCTCGGGCGCCGTCAACGGGGCGCCCTCGTAGATATCCGGCGCCGCCGGCTTCACCCTCTTCTCGCTCGTCTGCCTCGCCGGCCTCGGCACGCTGCTGCAACTCGTCCTGCTCGCCGCCGTGGGGGAGTCCGTCGCCGGTACCTGGGTGTCGCTGTTCGTCACCCTGTGCGGCATCGGCGTGATCTTCCCGGCGACGATGAGCCTCGGCCAGACCCTGGGGCGGGCCGCGCCCGGTGCCGCCTCCGCCCTGCTGGGCGGTCTCCAGTTCCTGTTCGGTGCCGTCGCCTCGCCCCTGGTCGGGGTGTTCGGCGACGACAGTTCGGGGCCGATGGCCTGCATCATGCTGGTCTCCGTCGCCGGCGCCGGCCTCGCCCTGACGGCCCTCGCCCGCCCCTGGAGGGGCCACGGCGAGGTGACACGGAGCTGACGCCGACCCGGGCACCCTTGCGGTGGGCGCCCGGGCTTGCTTGGCTGCAGGTGGACGACGTCCCCGCTGCCGAGGAGGAGACGTGACCGAGCGCCCGAACGGCATCATCGAGGAGCTCATCCGCCGCGTCGCGGCCCGTACGGGGCTCTCCCCGGCGGACGCCGCGGAGGCCGTCGAGGACGCCCGCGTCCGGCGCGGCGAGCATCTCGCCGTCGTCGACGAGGAGTTCCGGAAGCTGTACGAGGAGGCCGTCCGCCCCGCGCTCGACGCGTACGAGCCGCTGCTCCAGCGGATGGCCGCCTCCGCGCGGGCCGCCTGCACGGCGCTGGCCCCCGTCGCCGAGGCCGTGGACGTGACGGCGGCCGCCGAGGCCCGCGACGGCATCCGCGACCACGAACGCGGCCTCCGCTTCGCCCACCGGCACCCCGACATGGCGGCGCTCGACGGTCTGCTGGACGCCCTCTACGACAAGCCGGGGGACACGTACGACGCCCCGGGGGACACCGGCGACTGACCCGCGGCCGCCGGCGCCACGCCCGGAGCCCCGCGTCGTCAGCCGATCGGTTCCGGCATCGGCACCACGTCGTACGCCAGGGCGATCACGTTGCCGGTCTCCGGGTCGGCGAGCTCGACCCGCCACCGCCCGGCGAACTGGTCCACGCCGTGCCGCATCGGGATCGTGCCCGAGATCAGGACCGTGCCCGGCTCCAACTCGCCCCGCCCGCGCAGCACATCGGCCCAGTAGCCGGGCGTGAGCAGCTCGCCCGCCGTACCGTCCTGAATGAGCTGCTCCGCGCCGTCGGCGCCGGTCACCCACGCGCGCAGGGTCAGGCTGTCGAGCCGCCCGGCCACGTCGTCGAGCCGCCACGCCCGGTCCGCGAGGACGTCGGGGCCCGCGTTCTTGCTCCAGGCCACCCCGTGCGCCTCCAGGGCGCGGTCGGTGTGGTCGCAGGCGGCGGTCAGCAGGAGCTCCCCGGTGTCGTCGACGACGAGCGCCCACTCGGCCTCGCCCGAGGTCTTCCCGTGCTGTGCGGCGACCGCCTCCGTCTGCTGTGCGAGGTAGGGCGAGACGGGGTACAGCGCCGGGATGACGGCGGGGGCCGGTACGCCCAGTTCCGACAGTTCCGCCACGTGCGCGGCGACATCGTCCTGGCTGCGGCCGGCGTACCCGGCGTTCAGCAGGCGGGTCACGGTCGCGGTGCGGCTGGTGCCGTCGGGCAGGGCGAACGAGAGGCTCGGCATGGTGGGGGTCCCTTCCGGTCGGACTGGGTTGCGCGGAAGTAAATTCCGCGCACCAGGCTTGCGCATACGAGCTGTATACAGCAAGTATGCTCCGCAGAGGAAGGGCCGACGACGAGGGGGCCACCCGTGAAGGACCAGCAGACGCACCCGGCGCCGGAGGGCGGGCAGAGCCCACCGGCGAACCCGGACCGCAAGACCTTGATCAAGGCGTTCACCGCCAGCCTGACCGGCACATCTCTGGAGTGGTACGACTTCGCCGTCTACTCCGCCGCGTCCGCGCTGGTCTTCGGGAAGCTCTTCTTCCCCTCCGACGACCCGCTCACGGGAACGCTGCTCGCCTTCTCCACGTACGCCGTCGGCTATGTCTCCAGGCCGCTCGGCGGCTTCGTCTTCGGACGGCTCGGCGACGTTATCGGCCGCAAACGCGTCCTGGTCGCCACGCTCGTCCTCGTCGGCGCGGCCACGTTCCTGATCGGCTGTCTGCCCACGCACTCCAGCGTGGGCGCGATCGCTCCCGTCCTGCTGGTCCTGCTGCGCTTCGCGCAGGGCGTCGGCGTGGGCGGTGAGTGGGGCGGCGCCGTCCTGCTCACCAGCGAATTCGGCAACGCGCGACAACGCGGCTTCTGGGCCTCGGCGGCCCAGGTGGGCCCGCCCGCCGGCAATCTCATGGCCAACGGCGCGCTGGCCGCGCTCGGCGCGCTGCTGACGGAGGATCAGTTCCTCTCGTTCGGCTGGCGCATCGCCTTCCTGCTCTCCGGCGTGCTCGTCGCCTTCGGCCTGTGGGTGCGCGTGCACCTGGAGGAGACGCCCGTCTTCCAGGCGATGGAAGCCGGCGGGGAGCGCTCCGAGGCGCCCATCCGCGAGGTGTTCACCACCCAGCCGCGGCAGCTGATCGCCGCGATCCTGTGCCGCGTCGCCCCCGACGTGCTCTACGCGATGTTCACGGTCTTCGTCCTCACGTACGCCACCGAACAGCTCGGCATGGCACGCGGCCAGGCCCTCACCGCGGTGCTCGTCGGCTCCGCGCTGCAGATCTTCCTGATCCCGCTCGCCGGCGCGCTCTCCGACCGCTGGAACCGGCGCCGCCTCTACCTGGGCGCCGCCGTCGCCGCCGGCATCTGGCCGTTCGTGTTCTTCCCGCTGGCCAACACCGGCTCGTGGGCGCTGCTGGTGCTCGGCGTCATCGGCGCCCTCGTCATCCACTCCGTGATGTACGGGCCGCAAGCCGCTTTCGTCGCCGAGCAGTTCAGCCCCCGCCTGCGCTACACCGGCTCCTCCCTCGCCTACACGCTGGCCGGTGTCATCGGCGGCGCCGTCGCCCCGCTGGTGTTCACGGCACTGCTCGGCGCCTTCGGTACCTGGGTTCCGCTCGCGTGTTACATCGTGCTGACCGCCGTGCTGACGGTCACCGGTGTGCTGCTGGGCCGGGACGCGGACCACGCCGAGGACGAGGAGTACACCCGGCTGCTCGACGACTCCGCCGCGCAGACGTCCGCCGCCACGCCGGCAGCCGCCGAGCAGTACCGCTGACGCCGAACCCCCGACATCCGTACGGCCGGTGACGCGCGACCGGCGACGCGCGGCCGGTGTCGAGGAACGCGATCGCCGCGGCGTACCGTACGGGCCGCGCACCATCCGACAGAGACAAGGGAGTGGCTGTGACGACGCTGCGCACCGCACTGTGCCAGTTCACATCCGGTACCGACCCGCAGGAGAACCTGCGCTCCATGGACGCGCTCGCGCAGCGGGCCGCCGGTGAGGGCGCCCAGCTCGCGGTCTTCCCCGAGGCGGCCATGGCCCGCTTCGGCATCCCGCTCGGGCCGGTCGCCGAGCCGCTGGACGGCCCGTGGGCGGACGGCGTGCGGGACATCGCCCGGCGGCACGGACTGACCGTCGTGGCCGGGATGTTCACTCCCGCCGACGACGACCGGGTCGCCAACACGCTGCTCGCCACCGGGCCCGGCGTGGACGCCTCCTACGACAAGATCCACCTGTACGACGCGTTCGGCTTCTCCGAGTCCGACACCGTGGCCCCCGGCTCGCAGGTGGTCACCATCGAGGTCGCCGGCGTCCGCGTGGGCCTGGCCACCTGCTACGACGTACGGTTCCCCGAACTGTTCCGCGCGCACGCGGATGACGGCGCCGTACTGTCCGTGCTGCCGACGTCCTGGGGCGCGGGCCCCGGCAAGCTCGCCCAGTGGGAGCTGCTGACCCGTGCCCGCGCGCTGGACGCGACGATCTGGCTGGCTGCCGCGGGGCAGGCGCCGCCGGACCCGGAGGCGGACATCGAGGAGCGGACCAAGGCCCCCACCGGGATCGGGCACAGCGTGCTGGTGGGCCCGGACGGCCGGATCAGGGAACAGGCCGGTACGGCACCGGAGTTGCTGATCGCCGACGTCGACACGGACGAGGTCGAGCGCACCCGCAAGGCCGTCGCCGTACTGGACAACCGGCGGCTGTAGCAGGGCCGTCGGGCAGACGGGCGTACGGAAAGCCCGGCCGGGCCGGCCGATCGGAGGCTGTCCGGGCAGGCCGGTCGCGCGGCAGTCGAGCCGTACGGGCAGCGTCGAGTCGTACGGGCAGCGGGGGCGGGAGCCCCGGCTCGGCCCCCGGCCCGGCTGTCCGGCCGTCAGGCCGACCCGCTCAGCCCTCGGCGAGGATGCGGCGGGTCGCCGTGATGTGCGCGTCGATCGCGGCGCACGCGGCGGCCGCGTCGCCCGACTCCAACGCCTCGACGATGCGCCGGTGTTCGGCGATGACCTCGTCCTGCCGGCCGCCGGACCGGTAGAGGGCGACCACGCCCGCGCGGATCTGGCGGCTGCGCAGTGCGTCGTACTGCTTGGTGATCAGCTCGTTGCCCGTCGACGCCACGAGCGTGGCGTGGAAGCGGTGGTCGGCGGCGATGAACTCCTTGGCGTTCTCCTCGCCGCGCAGGCCGGCCTGTTCGTCCAGGACCCGGCCCATCCCGGCGGCGGGCACGGAGTCGTTCGCGACGGCACGCTCCGCCGCGTACCGCTCCAACAGGCCGCGCATCTCCATGAGTTCGCCGATCTCCCGGCCCGACAGCGGCGCGATGTAGGCGCCGCGCTTGGGCACCAGCGACACCAGATCCTCGGCGGCGAGCAGCAGCAGTGCCTCGCGGATGGGTGTACGGGAGACGCCGATCCGGTCGGCGATCATCTGCTCGGAGAGGAACTCACCCTGCATGGCGGGATCGGTGAGCACGGTCTCCTTGAGGAAGGTGTACGCCTTCTGCCGCCCCGACTCCACGAACCTCTCTCCCCACCGGCGCTCCGACGCGCCGCAGAACTGCACACGAGCAGTGCACACATAGACTGCATACGAGCTGTATACACATTAGCAGGGATGTTACGGGATTCCGCCCGTACGGAGGCGGGACCGCGTCCGGTTCCACTCGTACGGGAAGACCGCCCGTCCGGCCCTGCACTCCGGCCGCCACCCGGATGACACCAGTTCGGAAAACCGCGCGCCTCCCCGGTGTCACCCGTGCGAGCGGTTAGCGATGGAACATGATCGACGTTGTGGACGACCTCTCCCGTCAGGCCCACCTGACCGAGGCGCTGGAAGCGCACTTCGGCCCGTGCGACGCCTGGTCCCTCAAGGTCAAGGCGGCCTGCTGCCAGCTGCGCACGCTGAATCAGCTCACCGACGACACCACGTACGGCGAGTTCCTGCACTGCGCCAACGAGGCGTTCCGCCTCAAGGACGAGAGCACCCTCGCCGTCCCCCGCCCGTACAGCACGTACCTCGCGCGGACCCTCGACGAGGCGTACGGCGCCGAGCCCTCGGACACCGCCGACCTGATGTGGGCCTTCGTCCTGGGACTCGAAATCCTGCTCAGCGGCGAGCACTTCGAGACGGTGATGCGCGCGGCACACTACGCGTGGGACATGGCCCTCGCCGCCGAACGGCCCCTCGCCGCGGGCTGAGCGCCGTCGCACGGCGTGACCCTGACGCCGCGTCAGGGGCGGTGCGCTGCCGGTACCGCTTCGGAGGGCGGCACCGGCCCCGGGGGAGTGCCGTCGCCGAACGGGCTGCCGCCCAGCTGTTCGCGGTGGTGCGGCGTCTGCCAGCCGGACAGGTCGGGGCCGGCCGGCACGATCGCCGTCGGATTGATGCCCGTGTGGACCATGTAGTAGTGCCGCTTGATGTGGTCGAAGTCGACCGTGTCGCCGAAGCCCGGAGTCTGGTACAGGTCGCGGACGTACGCCCACAGCACCGGATCCTCGGCCAGCTTCGAGCGGTTGCACTTGAAGTGGCCGTGGTAGACGGCGTCGAACCGCACCAGCGTGGTGAACAGCCGGATGTCGGCCTCCGTAATGGAGTCGCCCACCAGGTAGCGGCGGTCCGCGAGCCGGTCCGAGAGCAGGCCGAGACGGCGGAACACGTCCGCGTACGCCGTCTCGTACTCGTCCTGGCTCGTGGCGAACCCGGCCCGGTACACCCCGTTGTTGAGGTCCCGGAACACGCCCTCCATCACCTCGTCCAGCTCGTCCCGGTGCGCCCGCGGGTAGAGGTCGGGGGCGCCGGTGCGGTGCAGTGCCGTCCACTCGGTGGCGAAGTCCAGGGTGATCTGCTGGAAGTCGTTGGTCACCAGCTGCCCGCTGGGCACGTCCACGATCGCGGGCACGCTCACCCCGCCGGGGTAGTCCTTCTCGCGGGCGTCGTACGCCTCGCTGAGGTAGCGGATGCCGAGCACCGGGTCACGGTCGCCGGGGTCCAGCGTGAAGCGCCAACTCCGGTCGTCCTGCAGCGGATCGGTGACGGCGAGGGAGACCGCGTCCTCCAGGCCCAGCAGCCGCCGCGACACCAGCGCCCTGCTCGCCCACGGGCACGCCCTGCTGACCACGAGCCGGTAGCGGCCCGGCTCGACGGGCCAGCCGTCCCGGCCGTCCGCGGTGATCCGGTCGGCGAAGTGGCTCTTGGACCGCTTGAACGCCTTCTTGCCGTACGTGGCGTTGCCGTCCTGCTCCGCCGGGCCGCCGTCGCTCCGCGTGTGACTGCTCATCATGCGTCCTCTCTCACGGGCTGTTCCGGACCGTCTGCCATGCTCGCAGCGTTCGCGTACCGGTGCGGCCCGCCGTCACGCGTGGACCGCGGCGACGGGCAGGGGAGTCACGGGTTCCGCCGCTTGTTGGCGTCCGGCAGCGGCCAGCGGCTCCTCGCCGACGACTCGGGAGCGAGGTGGTCCACCACTTCGGCCAGCTCCTGGCACACCTGCTCGATCTTGCGGCGGACGTTCCGCTGCTCCGTGACCATCGCCGCGAGCAGCAGCGCGGTCAGCGCCGCCGACCCGTTGAGCGCCTGGAGCTTCACCATGGCGTGTATCAGTGAGTGGTTCTGGAACGGTCCGACCTGGTCGGTCGCCGCCGCCGTCGCCGCCACGGACACGAGTGCCGCGCAGGGGGCGCTGCCCGCGAGCTGGAAGCGCAGTGCCGCCCAGATCAGCAGCGGGAAGACGAGGAACAGCACGTCGAGGGCGCCCCTGGTGACCAGGGGGGCGACGACGAGCGCGGTGACGGCGAGGGCCGCCGCCTCCGCCCACCGGTACCAGTACTGCGGCATCCGGATCCGCGTCAGCACGAGCAGCAGCGGCGTGAAGACGAGCACCCCCATCGCGTCCCCGGCCCACCACGCCGTCCACACCGGCCAGAACTCCGCCGGCGGCATCTTGCCGGTGAACAGCAGCAGGCAGGGCCCGACGGTCGCGCTGATCAGCATGCCGCCCAGCGCACCGAGGAACACCAGCGCCAGCCCGTCCCGCAGCCGGTCCAGCTCGTTGCGGAAGCCCACTTGACGGAGCATCAGGTAAGCGCAGACCGGTGAGAGGGTGTTGCCCGCCACCACGGGAAGCGTGGAGGGGCGCAGGGGGCTGAGCGTGATGACGACGAGCAGCGCGCCGATGGCGATTCCCGGCCACACCCGCAGCCCCTGGTACAGCAGGCAGCTCAGCGCGACGCCCGTGGCCGGCCACAGCGGCGTGACCACGGCGCTCTCCACATGCACCTGCTTGACCAGGCCGATCCGCCCGGCGGCGTAGTAGAGGAGAGCGACGACGAGGATACGGAGTCCCGTCGCGCAGAGATGTCGGAGTCGTTCTGAGCGCACCACAGCAGCCATCAGACAACGTCCGCGGTCGGAGGCGGAGCTGACACGCGCTGGTCCGGCGCTCGGATTATCCGGCCGCCCGGCGCGTTCCCCGGATCCGTCCGGAAGTCATCCCCTGCCCGGCCGGAAGTCGCCGTACTGCCCGGAAAGCCGCAGACCGCCCGTACGGAAGCCGCCGCTCGCGCGCGGGCGTACGGCTCGGGGCGTCAGCCGGCCCGGTCCGGCGGGGCGTCCGCCGGGGGAGACCCGTCGTGCTGGAGGACGAGCACGGCCGCGTCGTCCGAGTGGCCGGTGAGCTCGGCGACCTGCATCACGTCGGCCGCCAGGTCTCCCGGGTCCGCGCCGGCGGCGACGGAGGCGTGGGCCACCCGCGCCACCCGCTCCAGCCCCTCCTCGATGGGGAACGCGGGGCCCTCCACCACGCCGTCCGTGAACAGTACGAACGCCCCCTCCGCGGTCAGCCGTCTGCGGGTGACCGGATACTCCTCGGCGGCCTGGATGCCCAGCGGCAGCCCGCCCTCGTCCTCGGCGATGGACGCCCGCCCGTCGGCAGTGGCCCACACCGAGGCCACATGTCCGGCGCGGGCGCTCTGCAGCTCCCACGTGACCGGGTCGAAGCGGAAGAAGCCGCAGGTCGCGAAGAGGTCGTAATCCGTGGACAGCAGCAGGTCGTTGGCCCGGCTCAGCACCTCGCCCGGATCGGCGCCGACGGCGGTCGCGGCCACGGCCCGCAGCCCTATGCGGACCTGCCCCATGAACGCCGCCGCCTCGACGTCGTGCCCCTGAACGTCGCCGATGGAGATCCCGAGCGAACCGTCCGGGAGCCGGAAGCTGTCGTACCAGTCGCCCCCGATGTCCAGCCCGTCGCGGGCCGGCGCGTACCGCGCGGCGATCCGCAGGCCCGGCACGGACGGCAGGGCCACTGGGAGCATCTCCCGCTGCAGCGCCTCGGCGAGCTCCACCCGGGCCTGCTGCAGTTCTATCCCCTCACGCGCTTGCGCGGTGAGCCGCCCCAGCCTGACCAGCAGGTCGTCGGCGCTCACCGGGCGCGGGGGACGACGCCGGGCCATGAGCCGCTCCGAGGTGTATAAGTGTCCGAACCGCTCCGGGTGGCCCCGCAGCGGCGATCCGCCCGCACATCCTATTTGCGTGCCCTGTCTCGCGCCGAGTGAAAACGTCCCCCGGTCTCCCGGCGCCCCTCGGATCGGACCGTCTCACCGGACCGGCTCAGACGGCCGCCCCGGCCTCGGCGGACAGGCAGGTGCGGAAGGCCGCGGCAGCCGGGGACAGCGGCCCCTCCGCGCGGTGCGCCAGCTGGATCGCGAACGCGTCGTCGCCCTCCCGGACCGGTACGCGGGCCAGACCCGGCACCTCCGTCGCGGGCAGCGGCGGGCCGAGCGTGACGCCCATGCCGCGCACCGCCAGATCGAGCGCTGACCGCGTGTCGCTCACCTCGTACGCCTGCGTGCGGCGCAGGCCGGCCCGCTCGCACAGCGCGTCCGTCCACTGCCGTACGCCGAGGCCGGTCCCGAAGTCGATGAACGGTTCCCCGGCGAGCTCCGCCAGCGCCACGCTCGGCCGGTCCGCGAGACGGTGCCCCGCCGCGCACAGCAGCCGCAGCGGCAGCGTCTCCAGTACGTCGAGCACGCAGCCCGTCACGGCGTCCGGCGGCAAGGAGACGACAGCCAGGTCGAGTTCACCGTCCCGCAGCAGCGCCAGCAGATCGCCGGAGTGACCGTCGCGCACGCGGACCGCCATCCCGGGGTGCAGCGCGCGGAACTCCGGCAGTGCCCGGTCGAGCCCGCCGTGCGGCCCGAGCATGCGGGGCACGCCCAGCGTGAACGTGCCCGTCCGCAGCGCCTGCGTGTCGGCGACCGCGCTGCGCCCCGCGGCGGCCGCCCGTACGGCCTGTTCCGCGAAGGGGCGCATCGCCCGGCCGGCCGCGGTCAGCGTGACCCCGGACGGGGTGCGGACCACCAACTCCGCCGCCAGTTCCTCCTCCAGCCGGCTCACCGCGGCCGACACCCCGGACCGCGCCATCCGCAGCTGCTGCGCCGCACGGGTGAACTGCCCGGAATCGGCGAGCACCAGAAAGCACCTCAGATGGCGGAGCTCCACAGCGTGTTCCTTTTCCCCAAGGGACGTCCGGCCGTATCGGCATCCCTGCCGGGCTCCACCGTATTCCGGCGTGGGGCGCGGGGCGTGGAGGCGTTTCCCGGACAGCGCGGCCGCGCCGTACGGCCCGTCTGCGGCCACGTCCGCCGCGCGCGGCGGACCGGAGCCAGGCCGTTCCGTCGCCGGTGCCCGCCGACTCGCTCTATGCGCCGCCCGCGCTCGCCGACTCGCCCGTACTCGCCGACTCGCCTGTGCCGCGGCCCAGTTCGGCGCGGGTGATGAGTTCCTGCGCGACCTCCATGACCGCCTTCTGCTTCTCCTCCCACTCGCCCTCCAGCTGGTGGTGGGCGAAGAACATGCCGGCGTGCATGGTGAACATCGAGGTGAGGGCGCGCACTTGGTCGACCATCGGGGCGTCCTCCTCGCGGAGCAGCCCGGACAGCGCGACGATCTTGTCCTTCATGTCCTGGCCGAGGCGGAGTTCGCGCACGGCGGCCTGGTTCTCCTGCATGAAGCGGAACAGCGGCGCGGCCCCGTCCAGCGCGGCCGCGTAACGGCGGAGGATCTCCAGCTTCGTCTCCAGCGTGCGCGGCTGGGCCTCGGCCCATTCGATGAGCTCGGTGACCGGCCGGGTGAGGTCCTCGGCGATGCCCGCGAGGATGTCCTCCTTGGTCTTGAAGTGGTAGTAGAGCGCGGCCTTGGTCACCCCGAGGTGCTCGGAGATCTCGCGCAGCGAGGTCTTCTCGTACCCCCGCTCGGCGAACATCTCCAGAGCCACGTCCTGGATGCGCTGACGTGTGTTGCCCCGGTGGTTTCCCCTGGCCATGACGGCTCCTCCCGCACTTGCTTGACGACCGGCTAGTGGTCGCTCTACTGTCTCCATCGTACGCACTTGCCGGTCGGCAAGTAAGACAGGGGGAGAGGTAGATGGTGCAGAAGGAACAGCAGGCGATATCGGGGGAGGCCGGGGACGGCCCCAAACCGCGCAGCATGTACGTGGTCGTGTTCGCGCTCATGGTCGCGGTGCTGCTCGCCATGCTGGACAACATGATCGTCGGCACCGCGATGCCCACGATCGTGGGAGAGCTGGGGGGACTGGAACATCTCTCGTGGGTGGTGACCGCGTACACGCTCGCCACCGCCGCCTCCACCCCGCTGTGGGGCAAGCTCGGCGACATGTACGGGAGGAAGGGCGCCTTCCTCACCTCGATCGTGATCTTCCTGCTGGGCTCCGTCGCCTCCGGCGCGGCACAGGACATGGGGCAGCTCATCGGCTTCCGCGCACTCCAGGGGCTGGGCGCGGGCGGCCTGATGGTCGGCGCGATGTCCATCATGGGCGAGCTGATCCCGCCGCGGGAGCGCGGCAAGTACCAGGGCATGATGGCCGGCGTCATGGCCGTCGCGATGATCGGCGGGCCGCTCGTCGGCGGCACCCTCACCGACCACCTCGGCTGGCGCTGGGCGTTCTACATCAACCTCCCGCTGGGCGCGATAGCGCTCGTCATGGTCACCTCCGTACTGCACCTGCCCAAGCGGAAGGCCACGGGACGGATCGACTACCTCGGCGCGGGGCTGCTGACCGTCGGCATCACCGCGGCCGTGCTCGTCACCACCTGGGGCGGCACCGAGTACGCCTGGAGTTCGACGGTCATCCTGGGGCTCATCGCCGTCGGCGTGGCCTCCCTCCTCGGCTTCTTCTTCGTCGAGCGCCGTGCCGCCGAACCGGTGCTGCCGCTCGGCGTGTTCCGCAACAGGAACTTCTCCCTCATCACCGGCATCGGCTTCCTGCTGGGCTTCGCGATGTTCGGCTCGATGACATTCCTGCCGCTCTACCAGCAGTCCGTGCAGGGCGCCTCGGCCACCAACTCCGGCCTGCTGCTGCTCCCGACGCTGCTGGCGATGATGGTCGTCTCGCTGATCGTCGGCGCGGCCACCACGAAGACCGGCCGGTACAGGATGTATCCCATCGCCGGCGGCGTGCTGATCCCCGTGGGCCTCTTCCTGCTGGCGCAGATGGATGTCGGCACGAGCCGCTTCACCTCCGGCCTCTACATGGCCGTCTTCGGCGCCGGCATGGGCTTCCTGATGCAGCTGACCATGCTCATCGCGCAGAACAGCGTGGAGCTCAAGGACATGGGCGTCGCCTCCTCGACGACCACCCTCTTCCGCACCATCGGCGGCTCGTTCGGCGTCGCCGTCATGGGCGCGCTCTTCAACAGCCGGGTGCAGGAGACCATGGGCGGCCAGGGCGGCGCGGCCGGCAAGGCCACCGAGGGCGCCGCGCAGCTCGACGCGGCCTCGCTGGCGAAACTCCCCGACGCGGCCCGTGAGTTGTACCGGCACGCCGTCGCGTCCGGCACGCACACCGTGTTCCTGGTGGCCGCGGGTCTCACGGTGCTGTGCTTCGTCGCGGCCTGGTTCATCAAGGAGGTCCCCCTCCGCGGAGCGGAGCCGCCCCCCGAGGAAGCGGCCCCCGCGGACGGGGCCCCGCGCGAACCGGCCACGGTCTGACGGACATCGCGCGTACGCCCCGTCGCCGCACTTCGCGGCAGGCGGGGCGTACGGCGTTCCCCGTACGGAAGTCCGGGGCGGAGCCCCGGCGTCTTTCGCGCGGAGCGCGGGGTCTGGGGCGTAGCCCCAGGTCCTCCTCCCGGCCTGAGCGGTGGGGTCCGGAGGCCCCTCCCTCCTCGCGCGCAGCGCGGCTCGGGCGGCAGCCCCTCCTTCCGCGCTCGGCGCGCCTGGGGTTCGGGGTGGCAGCCCTCTTCTTCCCGCTCGCAGGGCGGGGCTGGGGGCCGGGGCGGGAGCCCCTCTTTCTCTCTCCCTCCCCGGTGGGTTGGGGTCCGGGGCATAGCCCCGTTCTTTCCGCGCGGAGCGCGGCGGGGTGCAGGGGCGGAGCCCCGCGCGGGGCCCGGGGCGCCAGCCCCGGTTGCTCCTTCCGCCCCCCGGCGGGGGTTCGGGGCGTAGCCCCGGTTCCCCCTCTTCCCCGCCCGCAGGGCGGGGCTGGGGTCCGGGGCGGCAGCCCCGGAAGAAACGGGTAGGGGCGGGGCCGGGGCCAAGCCCTCACCGCGGCGCGGGCGTTGCGTGCGTGGGGACGTGGCCTCGCGGCTGGCGGTCCGGTGTGCCCACCCGTTCCGCCCCTTGGGCGGACCAGCTGCCCACACCTCGGAGGTGTGCCCGTCCCGCGCGGCGGAGCCGCACATCCAACGCAGCCGCCCCTGGGCGGACCGCGTGCCCACACCGGGGCGGGGCCGGTTACGCGGGGTGTGGGTCAGGTGCGGGCGGGCGGGGTCTGCTCGGCTGGTGCCGCCGAGGACGCGGCGACGGTGCCGGGGTGCCGGGGTCGCGGGGGAGCGGCGCGGCGGTCGAGGTGCGCGGAGAGCGCCGCGAGCAGCAGGGCGCTGCCGGAGAGCACCGCACCGGCCCAGTTGGGCGCGGTGTAGCCGAGTCCCGCGGCGATGACCAGGCCGCCGAGCCAGGCGGACAGCGCGTTGCCCAGGTTGAACGCGCCGATGTTCGCGGCGGAGGCGAGGGTCGGCGCGGCCGGCGCCTCGTCCAGGATCCGCTTCTGCAGCGGCGGCACGGTGGAGAAGCCCAGCCCGCCGATGAGCATCAGCGTGACGGCGGCGGCCGGCTTGTTGTGCGCCGTCACGGTGAACAGCACGAGCATCAGCACGAGTCCGCCGAGCGCCACGTACAGCATGGGCATCAGTGCGCGGTCGGCGAACTTGCCGCCCAGGACGTTGCCCAGCACCATGCCGATGCCGAACAGCACCAGCAGCCAGGTGACGGAAGTTGGGGCGAATCCGGCGACGCCGGTCATCATCGGCTTGATGTAGGTGATGGCGGCGAACACCCCGCCGTAGCCGAGGACGGTCATCGCCATCGCGAGCCACACCTGCGCGTTGCGGAAGGCCGCGAACTCGGTGCGGATACGGACGCCTTCGGGCTTTCCCGTCTCGGGGACGAGCTTCGCCACGCCGAGGAAGCCGATGACGCCGAGCGCCGCGACACCGGCGAACGTGGCGCGCCAGCCGGCGGCCTGCCCGACGTACGTGCCCAGCGGGACGCCGATGACGTTGGCCACGGTCAGGCCCATGAACATCATGGAGATCGCCGAGGCCTTCTTCTCGGGTGCCACCAGTCCGGCCGCGACGACCGAGCCGATGCCGAAGAACGCGCCGTGCGCGAGCGAGGCGACGACGCGGCCGATGAGCATGACGCCGAAGACGGGGGCGACGGCGGAGAGCAGATTGCCGGCGATGAAGAGGCCCATCAGCATCAGCAGCATCTTCTTGCGGGACACCTTGGTGCCGAGGACGGTCAGCAGCGGCGCGCCGACGACGACACCGAGGGCGTAGCCGGTGACCAGCCATCCTGCGGAGGGGATGGAGACCCCGAAGTCGCCCGCGACCTCGGGGAGTACCCCCATGATCACGAATTCGGTGGTGCCGATCCCGAAGGCCCCGATGGCCAGGGCCAGGAGCGCGAGAGGCATGAGCGGAACCTTCCAGAGGAATGCGAGTGCGCCGTGCCGGCGCGAGTGCGTCTGACAGGTGCTGGTGTGCTTCACGAGCACCGTGCGCCTTACGAGCGACGACAATAATTGCAGACGCGGGATAAATGCAAGCGCGGGTATAAGCACTGCGCGACTGTGCTCATGTGCAACTATAGAGAGAGCCGGTTCGCAATCCGAGGAGGACCTGTGACCGCGACCGTCCCGTCCACCGCCGCCCTGGCCCAGGGCTGGTGCGCGCTGTCCCTGCTGCACGGCCGCATCGAGGCGCACATCGAACGCGCCCTCCAGGCCGGACACGGCCTGAGCGCACGCGAGTTCTCCCTGCTCGACGTCCTCAGCAGGCAGCACGACGGGGACGGCGGTCATCTGCAGATGCGGCAGGTGGCGGACGCGCTCACGCTCAGCCAGAGCGCCACGACCCGCCTGGTCACCCGCCTCGAGGACCGCGGCCTGCTGGCCCGCTACCTGTGCCCGACCGACCGGCGCGGCATCTACACCAACGTCTCGGACGCCGGGCACACCCTCCTCGCCGAGGCCCGCCCCACCAACGCGGCGGCGCTCCGCGAGGCCCTCGACGAGGCGTCCCGCGATCCCGTACTGGCCCCGCTGGTCCAGGCGTTGGAGACCCTCGACGCCACGGCGTGAGCCGCCCGCGACAGCGAACGGCGCGGCCACCGCACTGAGCGGTGACCGCGCCGTCGTACTGCGTGTGAAGTACGGCTCAGAAGTTCTGTCCTGCGGGCTGACGGGTCGTGGCGTTGAACCGGTTGAACATGTTCGTCATGCCGATCATGAGGACCAGCGCTGCGAGGCCCTTCTCGTCGAAGTGCTCCGCCGCCTCGTCCCAGACCGCGTCCGGCACCGGGTCCGAACTGTCCGCGAGGCGCGTCGCCGCTTCGGTGAGCGCCAGCGCGGCGCGCTCCGCGTCGGTGAAGTACGGCGCCTCGCGCCAGGCCGAGACGGCGATGAGCCGCTCGGCCGTCTCGCCCGCCTTCAGCGCGGTGCGGGCGCCGAAGTCCACGCAGGCGCTGCAGCCGTTGATCTGACTCGCGCGCATGTGGACCAGCTCCAGCGTGGTCTCCGGAACGCCGCCGCTCCGCGTGACCTTCACCAGTTCCTGGATGGGCTCCATGACCCCGGACAGGACAGTGGCCGGATTCTGTATGCGTGCCTGCATCGTTGATCTCCCTCTTGTTCGCGCCCTCTTGACCGCCTCGGCGCCGGATCGCGCCGTCACCGACACGACGGACCGCGCCCCGCGGATGTGACACGGCCGCCTCCCGACGCCCCGACTGCCACCGCCGTACCGCCGGGTGTCGCTCCGGTGAAGCGCGCGGGAAACAACGCCGCGCGCCAACCGCGCGCCGGCGGACGGTGTTTACGCGCCCGGCCGCATGGCATCCGTGTCCGGGGTCCGGTCGCCGGCGTGCGGCGGCGTGCGGCGTACCCGTCGGTCCGAGAGGCGAAGGCGGTGTGTGATGGGCCGGGAGACGGCCGAGACGACGGACAGCCGGCAGTACACAGCACGCTCCCCGGGGCGGCTCCGCCGCGCCGTCCGGCGTGTCCGTGACGCGTTCCGCAGGGCGAAGGGGCACAGCGGCCCCGAACGGGACACCCTCGCCCTGCTCTTCAAGAGCGGACTCGCCGGCACCCTGTCCTGGGGGTTCGCCACCTACGTGGCGGCCTCGCCGCAGCCGACGTACGCCCCGTTCACCGCGCTGCTGGTGGTGCAGTCCACCGCGTACCGGTCGCTGCTGCAGTCCGTACGGTACGTCGGCGCCGTCGTGCTCGGGGTGCTGGCCGCCGGCGCGGCCGGGCCGCTCCTGGGCGAGAACGCCGCCGCCTTCGCGGTGATGCTCGGCGTCGCCCTCGTCATCGGCCGCTGGCAGCGGCTGGGCAGCCAGGGCATGCAGGTGGCCGTCGCCGCCGTCTTCGCGTACCACGCGGTGTCCGGCACGCAGGAGTCGATGCTCGGGCAGATCGTCCTCATGGCGCTGCTGGGCGCCGCCGTGGGCCTCGCCGTCGCCCTGTTCGTCATGCCGCCGCTGCACTACCGTGCCGCCGCGCGCGGCCTCAACCAGGTCTCGCAGACGCTGTGTTCCCTGCTGGACGACATGGCGGACGGGCTGCGCGACGGCATGCCCGAACGCGACACCGTCGCCGACTGGCTCCAGCGCGCACGACAGCTGGACCAGAGCGCCGCCACCGCCCGGCAGGCCGTCGAGTCCGGCTACGAGAGCGTCATCTGGAACCCGCGCAGGCTGCTGCGCCCCGGCAGCACCCCGACGAGCTTCACCGGATACCGCACCCTCGTGGCCGCCCTCACCCGCGCCGGCGAACAACTGCGCAGCATCTGCTACGCGTTGCTGCGCATCATCGACGACGAGGACACCGCGGCCCCCTCCGACGAGTTCCTCCGCGCGTACGCCGAGCTCCTCGACGTCGTCTGCCGCGCCCCCGGCTCCGTCGGCGCCGCCGCCGAGGACGGCGACGGCCACGGACCGCTCGGCCGCACCCTGCGGGACGGCCGGGCCCGCCACCACGCCCTCTGCCGCGCCTGCGACGGCGCCGACGCGTGGCCCACGTACGGGGTGCTGCTCACCGACGCGGAACGGCTGCTGACCGAGTTCGGACAGGCCCACTCCCAGGGCGCCCTGCACCCGCCGCCCGAGGCCGCGTGAGCCGTCCGACCGGGTGCGGAGCCGCACCGTACGGCCGTTCCGCGGGGTGATCATGCCCCTCGGCAGAGTGACGTTTGGGGCTCCGGCGGCGAGGCACCCCGTGGGTGGGGCCACAGTGAGACAGGGTCCTTTCTGAGCCGCCGCGGCCCCCTGAACAGCGAGGCGAGTGACATGTGTGCGCACATCGAGCCGGTCCACGGCGCCCCCTGCTGGGTCAGTCTGACGACCAACGGCCTGGACCGCGCACAGCAGTTCTACGGCAAGGTGCTGGGCTGGACGTTCCGTCCCGGCTCCCTCGGTGACGACTTCACCGTCGCCCACGACGGCGACGGCGTACCGGTCGCCGGGCTCGGCGCCATCGCCGGGGCCCTGAACATCCCGGTGGCCTGGACCCCGTACTTCTCCGTCCCCGACGTGGACACCGCGGCCTCCCGCATCGCGGAACGCGCCGCGACCGTCGCCGTCGGCCCGCTGCGCCTCGGCGGCGGACGTGCGCTGATGGCCGCCGACCCGCACGGGGCCCGGTTCGGCCTGTGGCAGGGGCCCGTACTGCCCAGCTGGCACGCCGAGCAGCAGGCGCCTCCCGGACGGCTCGACCTGCGCACCCGGGACGCCTTCGCCGCCGCCATCTTCTACGGAGAGGTCCTCGACTGGGGCCAGGGGACGGGCAGTTGCGACGTCACCTTCGCGGCGGACACGGCCGGAACCGTCGAGGTACGGGCCGGCGGCCACCTCGCCGCCACCATGAGCGGCGGCGCCGTCGAGACGGCCCCGGACCCCCGGGTGCGGCCCCGCTGGAACGTCTCCTTCTACGCCGCCGACCCGGACGCCGCCGCGTCCGCCGCGGAAGCGGCCGGCGGCCGCGCCCTCACCGAGCCCGCCCCGGTCGACGGACACGCCGTCACCCTCAGCGACCCCGACGGCGCCCTCTTCACCGTCCGCCACCGGAAGCAGTGAGCCGCGGCGGCACGCGGGCTGTCGGCACGGGTGCCGACGGCGAACGGGTGGGCGGCGTACGGGCGGGCGGGTGGCGTACGGAAGCCGCCGGGCGGGGACACGCGGGAGCGCCGCCGGGACCCGCGGCCCGGCGCATCGGGCCCGCCGCGGCGAGGAGTTGCCCGGTCGGGCGTGAGTGAGAGCGGCAGTGCGGGAAACCGGTGAGCGCCGGAGCCGGCTCCGGGGGCAGGACACGCCGGCCACGCGAGAAGAGGGGACCAGCCGATGAGCGACAGCCTGTCGCCGGAAGCCACGTGCATGCCGCAGCCGCTGCGCGAGTACGCGCTGCTCGCCGACGGGGAACGCGGCGCCCTCGTCGGGCCGCGCGGCGAGTTCGCCTGGATGTGCGCCCCGCGCTGGGACTCCGACGCCGTGTTCTCCACCCTCATCGGCGGCTCCGGCACCTACGCCGTCACACCGGCCGGCCGGTTCGTGTGGGGCGGTTCGTACGAGCCGGGCTCGCTCGTGTGGTGCGGCCGCTGGGTCACCGAGGAGGGCGTCGTCGAGTGCCACGAAGCCCTCGCGTACCCCGGCGAGCCGGACCGCGCCGTGGTGCTGCGGCGCCTCGTCGCCCGCGACGCGCCCGCCCGGCTGCGGGTGACGCTGGAACCGCGCACCGGGTTCGGTACGCAGCCGTTCACCGAGTGGAGCAGCGACGAGGACGGCGTGTGGACCGCGCGGGCCGGGGACCTGCGGCTGCGCTGGACCGGTGGCGGGCGGGCCCGCCCGGCCGGCACGGACGGGGCCCGGCTCGAATTCGAGATCACGCTGGAGGCGGGAGCCCGTCACGACCTCGTACTGGAGCTCTCAGCCCGGCCCCTGACCGGGCCGGCGCCGGACGCCGGCCGGCTGTGGGCGTCCACCCGGTCCGCGTGGGCACATGCCGTACCGCCCGTCGAGGACAGCATCGCCCCCGGCGACGCGCGCCACGCGTACGCGGTGCTGCGCGGGCTGACCGGCTCGGGAGGCGGCATGGTCGCGGCGGCCACCACCAGCCTCCCGGAACGCGCCGAGGAGGGCCGCAACTACGACTACCGGTACGTGTGGATCCGCGACCAGTGCTTCGCCGGGCAGGCCGCGGCCGCCGCCGGACACTGCCAACTCCTCGACGAGGCCGTACGGTTCGTCACCGCCCGGCTGCACGAGGACGGGCCCCGGCTGTCCCCCGCGTACACCGTCGACGGCGGCCGCATCCCCGACCAGCGGCCACTCCAACTGCCCGGCTACCCGGGCGGGTTCGACCAAGTCGGCAACAGGGTCACCAAACAGTTCCAGCTCGACGTGTTCGGCGAGGCCCTGTTGCTGCTGGCCGCCGCGGCCCGGCACGGCCGACTGGACGCCGAGGGCTGGCAGGCCGCCCGTACCGCCGCCGACGCCGTCGCCCAGCGGCACACCGAACTCGACGCCGGCATCTGGGAGTTGGATGACAGGCTGTGGGCGCACAGCCGCCTCATCTGCGTCGCCGGCCTGCGCGCGATGGCCGCCGCGGCGGCCGTGGACCGCGGCGCCGCGCCGGCCTCCCGCACCGCCGAATGGCTCGCCCTCGCCGACCGGCTCGTCGCCGACACGGCCGCACACAGCCTGCACCCCGCGGGCCACTGGCAGCGCTCGCCCGGCGACCCGCGGCTGGACGGGGCGCTGCTGCTGCCTGCGGTACGCGGCGGGATTCCGCCCGGAGACCCGCGCACCCGGGCCACGCTCGACGCGTACACGCGGCACCTCACCGAGGACTTCCACGCCTACCGCTTCCGGCACGACGAACGTCCCCTGGCCGAAGCCGAAGGCGCCTTCCTGCTCTGCGGGTTCATCGTCGCCCTGGCCGAACACCAGCAGGGCCGCGAGATCGCGGCGCACCGCTGGTTCGAGCGCAACCGCGCCGCCACGGGGCCTCCCGGCCTGTACTCCGAGGAGTACGACGTCGCCCAGCGCCAACTCCGCGGCAACCTCCCCCAGGCCTTCGTCCACGCCCTGCTGCTGGAGACGTCGGTACGGCTCGCGGGCCGGTGACGTACGGGCTCCGGCCCTCGGGCCTGGGGCGTACGGGATTCCGGGCCCGGGGCGTACGGCTCGCGGGCCGGTGACGCACGGCTCCGGGCCTGTGACGTGGGTGAATCGCGCGCGACGGGCCGGTCAACGGTGGGGGAAATCACCCCCGTTGGGCCCGGCGTGCGGGAATCGTCGTGTGGCGCAGGTGTTTACGTGAGGGCGGCGGAGGCACCCGCTGCGCCGAGAGGGAAGGAGAGACACTCATGCTGATGGCTCACCCCGCAATTCTGCGGAACCTCGTCGACCAGTACGAGTCGCTGCAGGCCCTGCTCGCGGTCAACGGCAGCCCCGACGTACGCCGCCGCTTCGACGACGTCGCGTACAGCCTGTGCGTGGCCACCGGTACGAGCGACGCCGACGCGGCCCTGATCGCGGCCCGCCTCCATCTCCCCGGGGCCCGTACCGAAGACGACTCCCTCATCGACGCCTGACCCGGGCCGGGGCCGCCGACTGTGTGTCCCCGCCGCTCCCGTCTGCGGTGCTTCCGCTAACGTCGGTGCGGTCGGCGCCGGGTACGGCCCGGCGCCGACCGCATTTTTGTGCCGCGCGGTGACGCGGGAAAGGGGAGGGGCATGGCCAAGCCGGTGTTCGCCGCGATCGGGGACAAGTGGATCCGCTGTCTGTTCTGCCAGGGGGAGGAGTTCCGCAAGCGCTCCGTGCAACTCAACAGCGCCGGCATGGAGTTGATGAACCTCGGCTGGGCCAACGAGGCCGCCACCGGCCTGATCTGCCGACACTGCGGATACGTCCACCTCTTCGCGAACGAGAACATCAAGTTCTACGAACCGAGGCCCTGGAAGAAGTAGCGGCGGAGCCGCCCCCGAGGGTGGTGCGTCGTACCGCTCGTTCAACGAGCGCCACGACGCACGATGTCGGTCACGCTAGGGCTTTGAACATGACCCGTTCCCCGGGTTCGGTCCCGGGCGCCCGGAGTCGCCGCCCGCGCAGGGTCACGCGAGGTGGAAGACCTCCGTCAAGGGGGTCATCGCGGCGTCCGGGCTGCCGCCGTCGAGGCCCTCGAAGAACTCCGCCATCTCCGCCTGCCAGCGCGCGTTGACGGCCGTGGCCTCCATGGCGGCCTGTGCCGCGGCGAAGTCCTCGGTCTCCAAGTAGCCGACGAGCAGGCCGTCCTCGCGGAGGAAGAGCGAGTAGTTGCCCCACCCCGCGGCGGACAGGGCGTCCTGCATCTCGGGCCACACCGACTCGTGCCGGCGCCGGTACTCCTCGAGCCGGTCCTCGCGGACTTTGAGCAGAAAGCAGACGCGTTGCACGGATCCGGCTCCTCACCAGGGAAATGAAAGGATTCATATACGGCGCCCGCCGAGTAGACCGTGTCCGGAACGGAGGCGTCAACCCCGTTCGGTGCAAGCACTCGGCGACCCTCCGTATGCGCGCTGCGAGTTCGCGCACACCTCTTGACGACGGGCCGCGAGGCCCTCATGTTTTATACGTTTCAAGTTGTGTTCCGTACTGGACGAAGGAGTCCCGGTGATGTCTGCGGACAGCACACAGGCCGCGCCGCCCGACGGCGGCGGGGTCTCGCGGCAGCAGTGGAAGTGGACAGCGCTGGCCGGGATGGCCTCGTACCTGGATGCCGGGTCCATCGTCGCGCTCGGGTCCGGACTGGCCCTGTTCCAGAAGGAGTTGGGCCTCTCCGACGGCGGGGTCGGCGCGCTCGCCGCCATCGGGCCCAACGCGATCGGCGCCGCCATCGGCGCGTTCATCGGCGGGCGGCTCGGCGACAAGCTGGGGCGCAAGCGCATCTACCAGTACGACCTGCTGGTCTACGCGGCGGCGATCCTGTTGATCGCGTTCGCGGTGAGCCCGCTGATGCTGTTCGTCGGCACGTTCATGGTCGGCGTCGCCGTGGGCGCGGACGTGCCCACCTCGCTGGCGCTCGTCGGCGAACTGTCGCCGGCGAAGGCACGCGGGAAACTGCTCGGGCTCACCCAAGTGACCTGGAATCTCGGGCCGGTGATCGTGCTGCTGCTGGCCTGGGCACTGGCGCCGCTCGATCTGCTCGGCATCCGCATCGTCTTCCTGCACCTCTTCCTGGTGGCGATCGTGACGTACGCGATGCGCCGCGGGATGACCGAGTCCGCCGTGTGGAAGACCGCTTCGCAGTCCGGCCAAGCCGCCCGAGCGAAGCTGCGGGACCTGCTGAGCGGCCCGAATCTGCGGGCGCTGCTGTGGACCGCCGGCATCTATCTGACGTGGAACCTCGTCGCCGGGACCAACGGCATCTTCACGCCGTACATGGTCAGGACGCTGGGCGCCGGCGGTCAGGCCACGAGTGTGGCGCTGTCCTGTGCCGGCTTCGCGCTGGCCATCGTCGGTACGGTCACGATCTACATGCGGTTCTCCGACCGGGGGCACCGGCACCGGAAGGTGATGTGGGTCGTCGGTTCCGTGATGCAGGTCGTCGCCTTCGGGCTGTTCGTGGTCCTGCCGTTCACCGTGCCGGTGATCATCTTCAATGTGCTGCTGTTCGGCATCGGGCAGACCATGGCCGGCGAGGGCGTGTACAAGACCGTCAGCCAGGAACTGTTCCCGACCATGCTGCGGGGGACCGCGCAGGGCATCTCGTTCGGAGTGGCCCGGGTGATCCTCGGGATCTGGTCGTTCTTCGTGCCGGTGCTCGCGTCCAACGGGATCGTGCCCGTCGCCATCGTGCTGACGTCCTGCATGCTCTTCTGCGGTGTCCTCGGCTTCTTCATGCCGAACACCACGGGGAAGTCGTTGGAGCTGATCGAGTCCGAGCGGTCCGGGAAGGCCGTTCCGCAGGCGGGCGGCGCGCAGCCGGAGCGGGCCGCGGCCCAGGGATGAAGTACGCGTGCCCGAGGGGCCGTTGACAGCCCCTCGGGCACGCATTAGCGTCTGTTTGAATCGATTCACGTTGGGAGAGACATGACCGAGCCCACCCGTGCGGCCGTGAAGGAAGCACTGAAGTCCCAGGTGATCGAGACGCCGTCCTGGGGATACGGGAACTCCGGCACCCGGTTCAAGGTGTTCGCCCAGCCCGGCGTCCCCCGCGACCCGTTCGAGAAGCTGGAGGACGCCGCGCAGGTGCACGCGTACACCGGCATCGCGCCGGTCGTCTCGCTGCACATCCCGTGGGACCGCGTCGAGGACTACGGCGCCCTCGCCGCGTACGCGCGCGAGCGTGGAGTGCGCCTGGGGATGATCAACGCGAACGTCTTCCAGGACGACGACTACAAGCTCGGCTCGGTGACCCACCCGGACCCGGCGGTGCGCCGCAAGGCCGTGGACCATCTGCTGCACTGCGTCGACGTCATGGACGCCACCGGCTCCGACGCGCTCAAGCTGTGGTTCGCGGACGGCACCAACTACCCCGGCCAGGACGACATCACGGCCCGGCAGGACCGGCTCGCCGAGGCGCTGTCCGAGGTGTACGCGCGGCTGGGCGACGAGCAGCGGATGGTGCTGGAGTACAAGTTCTTCGAGCCGGCCTTCTACGCCACCGACGTTCCGGACTGGGGCACTTCGTACGCGCACTGCCTCAAGCTCGGCGAGAAGGCGCGGGTGTGCGTCGACACGGGGCACCACGCGCCCGGTACGAACATCGAGTTCATCGTGGCGCTGCTGCTGCGCGAGAAGAAGCTGGGCGCCTTCGACTTCAACTCCCGCTTCTTCGCCGACGACGACCTGATGGCCGGCGCGGCCGACCCGTTCCAGCTGTTCCGGATCATGCACGAGGTGGTCAGGAACGGCGGCCTGGACCCCGCGAACGACGTGCGGTTCATGCTCGACCAGTGCCACAACATCGAGGCGAAGATCCCCGCGGTCATCCGCTCCGTGCTCAACGTGCAGGAGGCGACGGCGAAGGCGCTCCTCGTCGACCGCGACGCGCTGCGCACCACGCAGAACGAGGGCGATGTGCTCGGCGCCAACGAGGCGCTGATGGACGCGTACAACACGGACGTACGGCCGCTGCTGGCCGACGTGCGCGAGGAGTCGGGCCTCGGCCGCGACCCGGTGCGGGCCTACCTCGCCTCCGGCAACCAGGAGCGGATCGCGAAGGAGCGGGTCGGCGGGGAGCAGGCCGGCTGGGGAGCGTAACGCGCGTGTCCGCGCGCTGTGTTCCGCGAAACGAACCCCGTGCGGGGTGCGGTTCCCCGCGGGTCTCGCGCCGCTGTGCGGGCTTGCGTGCGGGCCGCGCCCGCGGGCCGCGCGTGCCGCGCGGTTGCGCAGTTCCCCGCGCCCCTTTTTGCGCAGTTCCCCGCGCCCCTTATTCGTGTGCCGTTGCCCGCGCCCCTGTTTGGCCTTCCATCCTCCTGACCCCCCGTCACCCCGTCCCGTCTCTCACCGAAGGAATCCGTCATGTCCTCCGTTCACCCCGCCGTCGCCGATCTTCTGGGGCGGGCGCGCACTCTTGGTTCCGATCCGCGTAACACCAACTACGCCGGGGGCAACGCCTCCGCGAAGGGTACGGAGACCGACCCCGTCACCGGCCGGGACGCCGAGCTGATGTGGGTCAAGGGCTCCGGGGGCGATCTCGGCACGCTCACCGAGGCCGGGCTCGCCGTGCTGCGGCTGGACCGGTTGCGGGCCCTGCGGGACGTGTACCCGGGCGTGGACCGCGAGGACGAGATGGTCGACGCCTTCGACTACTGCCTGCACGGCAAGGGCGGCGCGGCCCCGTCCATCGACACGGCCATGCACGGGCTGGTCGACGCGCCGCACGTGGACCATCTGCACCCGGACTCGGGCATCGCGCTGGCCTGCGCGGCGGACGGCGAGAAGCTGACGGCCGAGTGCTTCGGCGACACCGTCGTGTGGGTGCCCTGGCGGCGCCCCGGTTTCCAGCTCGGGCTGGACATCGCCGCGGTGAAGGAGGCCAACCCGCAGGCGGTGGGCTGCGTTCTGGGCGGGCACGGCATCACCGCGTGGGGCGAGACCAGCGAGGAGTGCGAGCGCAACTCCCTGCACATGATCCGTACCGCGGAGAGGTTCCTCGAAGAGCGGGGCAGGGCCGAGCCGTTCGGCCCGCTGCTGGACGGTTACGGCGCGCTGCCGGAGGCGGAGCGCCGGGCGCGGGCCGCGGCGCTGGCGCCGGTGCTGCGGGGGCTGGCGTCCACCGACCGGCCGCAGGTGGGGCACTTCACCGACAGCGAGCCCGTACTGGACTTCCTGGCCCGGGCCGAGCACCCGCGGCTGGCGGCGCTGGGCACCTCCTGCCCGGACCACTTCCTGCGGACGAAGGTCCGGCCGCTGGTGCTGGACCTGCCGGCGGCCGCCCCGCTGGAAGAGGCGATCGCGCGGCTGAAGGAGCTGCACGCCGCATACCGCGAGGAGTACGCCGCCTACTACGCGCGGCACGCCGACGACAGTTCGCCGGCGATGCGCGGCGCCGACCCGGCGATCGTGCTGGTGCCGGGCGTGGGCATGTTCTCCTTCGGCAAGGACAAGCAGACGGCGCGCGTGGCGGGGGAGTTCTACCTCAACGCGGTCAACGTGATGCGTGGCGCGGAGGCCGTCTCCTCGTACGCGCCGATCGAGGAAGCGGAGAAGTTCCGCATCGAGTACTGGGCGCTGGAGGAGGCCAAGCTGCGGCGCATGCCGAAGCCGAAGCCGCTCGCCACCCGGGTGGCGCTGGTGACCGGCGCGGGCTCCGGCATCGGCAAGGCCATCGCGCAGCGGCTCGCCGCGGAGGGCGCGTGCGTGGTCGTGGCCGACATGAACGCGGAGAACGCCGCCGCCGTCGCGGACGAACTCGGCGGCCCCGACCGGGCGATCGCGGTGACGGCTGATGTGACCAGCGAGGAACAGATCGCCGCGGCCGTCGACGCCGCCGCGCTCGCGTTCGGCGGCGTCGATCTCGTCGTCAACAACGCGGGCATCTCGCTGTCGAAGCCGCTGCTGGAGACCACGGCGGCCGACTGGGATCTGCAGCACGACATCATGGCGCGCGGTTCCTTCCTGGTGTCCCGGGAGGCGGCGCGGCTCATGCAGGCGCAGGGTCTGGGCGGCGACATCGTCTACATCGCGTCCAAGAACGCGGTGTTCGCCGGCCCGAACAACATCGCGTACTCGGCGACCAAGGCCGACCAGGCGCATCAGGTGCGGCTGCTGGCCGCCGAGCTCGGCGAGCACGGTATCCGCGTCAACGGCGTCAACCCCGATGGTGTGGTGCGGGGTTCGGGCATCTTCGCGGGCGGCTGGGGCGCGCAGCGCGCCGCCGTGTACGGCGTGCCGGAGGAGAAGCTCGGCGAGTTCTACGCCCAGCGCACCCTGCTGAAGCGGGAGGTGCTGCCGGAGCACGTCGCCAACGCCGTCTTCGCCCTGACCGGCGGCGACTTGACGCACACGACGGGCCTGCACGTGCCGGTGGACGCCGGCGTCGCCGCCGCGTTCCTGCGCTGAACGGGGGCCGGAATGCCGCAAGTTGACGCTGACGCCGGGGACGGCGCCACGTTCGCCGCCGTCGACCTGGGCGCGACCAGCGGGCGCGTGATCGCCGGTACGGTCGGCCCGGGCACACTGGAGCTGCGGGAGGCCCACCGCTTCCCCAACACGCCCGTCCGGCTGCCGACCGGGCTGCACTGGGATGTGGCGGCCCTGTACCAGGGGATCCTCGACGGGCTGCGGGAGACGGCCCGTTCGGGCCGGCCGCCGGTCTCCGTCGGCATCGACACATGGGCCGTCGACTACGGCCTGCTGGACGCCGACGGGGCGCTGCTCGGCCAGCCGTACCACTACCGGGACGCGCGCACCGACGGTACGGCCGCCGAAGTGCACGCCGTGTGCGGCCCGGAGGAGCTGTACGCGGTGACCGGGCTGCAACACCTCCCGTTCAACACGGTGTTCCAGCTCGCCGCCGCCCGCCGGTCCGCTTCCTGGCCGGCGGCCCGCACGCTGCTGCTCGTACCGGACCTGCTGGTGCACTGGCTGACCGGCACGGTGGGCGCGGAGGAGACCAACGCCTCCACGACGGGGCTGTTCGACGCGGAGCGCGGTACGTGGTCGGACGCGCTCATCTCCCGGCTGGGGCTGGACCGTTCGCTGTTCCCGCCGCTGCGCGCGCCGGGCGATCCGGCGGGCACGCTGCTGCCGCACGTGGCCGCGGCCACGGGGCTGCCGGAGTCGACGCCGGTGACGACGGTCGCCTCGCACGACACGGCCTCCGCGGTGGCCGCGGTGCCCGCCGAGGGCGAGGACGCCGCCTACATCTCGTGCGGCACCTGGTCGTTGGCGGGTCTGGAGCTGGACGCGCCGGTACGCAGCGCCGAGTCCCGCGCCGCCAACTTCACCAACGAGCGGGGCGTCGACGGCACCGTCCGCTATCTGCGCAACATCATGGGGATGTGGCTGCTGGAGGAGTGCCGCCGCGGCTGGGAGCAGCAGGGCGACCGTACGGACCTGCCGTCGCTGCTCCAACAGGCCGCGGACGCCGAGCCGTTCGCCGCGCTGGTGGACCCGGACGACCCGGTGTTCCTCGCTCCGGGCGACATGCAGGGCCGGATCGCGGACTTCCTGGTCCGTACGGGCCAGCGTCCGCCCGCGACGCGCGGCGGCACGGTGCGCTGCGTCCTGGAGAGCCTCGCGCTGGCGCACCGCCGTACGCTGCGGGACGCGGCGCGGCTGTCGGGGCGCGACATCCGGCGGGTGCACATGGTCGGCGGCGGTTCCCGCAACGAGCTGCTGTGCCAGTGGACGGCCGACGCGACGGGCCTGCCCGTCACGGCGGGCCCGGCCGAGTCCACGGCACTGGGCAACATCCTGCTGCAGGCGCGGGCCCACGGGCTGGTGGGAGACCTCGCCGGGATGCGGGCGCTGGTCGCGAAGACCCAGGACGTAGGGCACTACGAGCCGCGTACGGGAACGGCCCGTTGGGACGCGGCGGCCGCGCGGCTGGAGGCCTGACCCGGGCGGCGGGAACGTTCGAGGACGGCCGCCTCCGCTGCGGATCGGAGGCGGCCGTCCGGGGCGCGAGGGCGGCTCCCCCCTTCCCTCGCGTCCAGCCCTCCTGCGGCGGCGGGGTGTTCGCGGGCCCCGCCTGATCGCCGCCGGGAGGGCGAGGCTGGACTGCCCACGGTGGCGGCGGCCCAGCCGGCCTGTGTGCCGGATGGTCGTCACGGCACCGGGGTCTGGGGGGCCGGGGAAAGCGCACGTCAAAGGGATGTGAAGTGGCGCGTTCCGGGTTTCACCATAGATCACCGAAGGGGGGCCCGGAAGAGTGCGGGGCTCCGAATCGGTCACGGTTTGTGGTTGAACGGTCACCAAGTCGATCTGCCCGGAAGGGAATTCAGACAGACCCGGTCACTCCCGGTGGTGTCCGCCGCCCGAATCCCGCCCGGATCCCCGCGCGTTGGACCGCTCCGTAGCCGGTCACGACGACGGCTCTCCGGCGACGGGGAGGGAGAAGCTGTCCGGAAAGGGGCGCTCGGTGGCGGGCGGGTGCCGGGCACGCAGGGCCAGGACCGGTGCCGTCAGCGCAGAGTCGAGACCGTGTCGGGGCTCTTGTAGTCGTAGTCGGCGGTGCCGGACTGGACTCCGTTGCCGACGGCGGCGAGCACGCCCAGCACGATGAAGATGACGAGCAGCACCTTGCCGCCGGTCTCCAGCAGGAGCGGGCGGGTCGCGGAGCGCGGTGCGGTACCGGCCGGGGTGGCGGACTGATCGCCGAACAGCCGCTTGGGGTACGAGGACGTGAGCATCATCGTGTACGCGCCCATGCGCATCCGGTAGCGCAGGACGGCCGCCGTCGCCTCGAACAGCGGGCGCGGCATGCGGCCCATGATGAGCACGACCAGCCAGGTCAGGAAGGCGACGACCCACCAGCCGGTCCCGATGACGTAGGTGACGATCCCGGCGGGGATCATCAGGATGATGCGGAAGAGGACGGCGAGCCGGTTCAGCCGGACGTGCGGCACCAGCTCGATCTGTACGGGGTAGTCCGGGGCGCCGCCGAAGCTGAACGGCGGGTAGCGGTCCGTCACCAGCATCGAGCTCGCGTCCAGGCGGGTGGTGTAGCCGAGGTAGTTGGTCAGGTAGCGCTCGATGGGTTCCGGCAGCCGTCCCAGTACGAGGGCGGAGAACCAGCCGGCGACCGTCACGAAGAAGGCGATGATCCCCAGCACCCAGAGGACGATGAACTGGGGGATCAGCAGCAGGAGTCGCAGCAGGACGGTGAGCCGGTTCTGCTTGTCCGGCTCGGGGATGTCCAGCTCGGGGAGGGGTTCACCGGCCGGGTTCCCCGGTACCGCGTTGTCGTGAAAGGCCGTTTCCGTCATGTCCGTCTCCTGGTGCGTTGCCGGAAGCCGACCAGACCACACTGGTCAACGCGGGCCCCGGACGGCACGCCGGGGGGAATCCCTTCGAGTGAGGCGGGGGGGGTGCCGGTGCGGAGCCGACTATCCGACAACACCCGTGCGCCCCGCCGTTTCTGACGGGGTGCCGGGTCCGTACGCAGGACGCTGATGCCCCGTCAGGAGCCCCCGTCGCCGTCCCCGTTCTCCCGTGCCGCCGCCGCGGCGATCGCGGCGACCGCCTCGCCGATGGTGGCCGAGGCGGCCTCCTTGTCGACGCCGAGGCCGCCGAGGACGCCGGTGCCGTCCTCGAACTCCAGGAGGGCCAGCAGGATGTGCTCGGTGCCGATGTAGTTGTGCCCCAGGCGCAGCGCTTCCCGGAAGGTGAGTTCGAGGACCTTCTTCGACTCCGCGTCGTAGGGGATCAGTTCGGGCACCTCGTCCGCGGCCTCCGGCAGTGCGGCACCTGCCGCCTCCCGTACGGACTCCAGGGAGACGCCCTGGGCGAGCAGTGCCTGCGCGGCGAGCGCGTCCGGTTCGCTGAGCAGGCCGAGCAGCAGATGTCCTGTACGCATCTCGGTGTGCCGCGCCGCGTGGGCCTCGTTGTGCGCGGCCATCAGGGAGTTCCGCGCGCGCTCGGTGAAGCGGCTGAATCCCTGGGAGGGGTCGAGGTCCGGGGCCTCTCCGGGGTCCTTCGCGACGAAGCGCTTCTGTGCCGCCTGCCGGGTGACGCCCATGCTCTTGCCGATGTCCGTCCAGGAGGCGCCCGAGCGGCGGGCCTGGTCCACGAAGTGCCCGATGAGGTGGTCGGCGATCTCGCTGAGGTGGTCGGCGGCGAGGACCGCGTCGGAGAGCTGGTCGAGTGCGTCGGTGTGCACCTTCTTGATGGCGTCGATCAGGTCGTCGAGGCGTGGTGACGGCGTCATGCCGCGCGGATTCGTCATGTGTCAACCGTAGGTTGACACGCCCCGAGCGTCAACCGTGGGTTGACAGTACGTCCGCGGCGAGCGTGTCCAGAAGGGAGCGGGCCGTGGAGAGTGCCGGGTGGTCTCCGCTGCCGCTGCGGATGACCGACAGGAACCGCCGGGAAGGGCAGGTCGCTCCGGTCAGCGGTGTGCGCACCGTCTCGGGCAGCGGGGGCAGTTGCGTCACCCGCGGCACCAGGGCGATGCCCAGATTGTGGGCGACGAGCGTCGCGACCAGCGTCCATTCCCGCGCCTGATGGGCCACTTCGGGGGTGAAGCCGGCGGCATTGCAGGCGGACAGCACCAGTTGACGGCAGGCCGTGCCGCACATGCCGACGATCCACTGCTCGCCCGCGAGGTCGCCCAGCGTCGTACCCGGCCGGCCCGCCAGCGGATGCTCGGCGTGCGTGAGGAGGTCGTACGGGTCGTCCAGCAGCGGCTGTTGGTCGAAACGGCCGTCGTTCAGCGGCGGACTCTCCTCGGTGGCCTCCACCACGGCGAGATCGGTCTCGCCGGAGAAGAGCAGGTCGTAGCATTCGCGCGGCTCCGCCTCGCGGAGCGCCACGGTGAGTTCGGGCTCGTCCCGCCGCAGCCGGGTGGTGAGCGGGGCCAGCAGCGCGGAGACGGCTGTGGGCATGCCGGCCATGCGCAGCACTCCGCGCAGCCTCGGCGAGGCGGCGGCCTGCAGCTCGGCCTCCGCCTCCTGCCAGTACGTCTCCATCCGGTCCGCGTGCCGCAGCAGGCTGCGCGCGGACGGCGTCAGGCGTACGCGGCGCCCGTTCGGCTCCAGCAGCTGTACGTCCAACTCCCGTGCCAGGCGGCGCAGTTGCTGGGAGGCCGCGGACGGCGTCATGTGCACCGCCTCGGCGGCGGCGGTCACGGTTCCGTAGTGGGCGACCGCGCGGAGAACGGCCAGCCGGCGCAGGTCAATCATGAAGCTGTTGTACACGGTCGTCTGCAGAAAGAGAACCTGGACCTGCACGGTGAAGGCGGCGATGCTGGCTGTACCCGCACGGGATCCCCTACGGAAGCCCCGCCGGATCCCGTACTTCACCCCCGCAACCACCCCTACTGCTCCGAGGAGCCGTCATGTCCGCATGCCCGTACTGCGGCCGCCCCGACGACCGGCCCGTTTCCACCGTCTCCCGGCACGCCACCGGCGGCGGCGCCACCGTGTGGGTCCGCTGCCCCTGCGGCTCCCTCCAGGCACGGCAGCAGACCGCCCACGGGGTGACCGTGACCGCCCGCGGACGGCCTCCGCGCCCCGTCGACGAGGCGCCGCGCGCCGCCAACAGCGCGCCGTGCGCGGGCAGTCGGGGCGACAGGCGGCGCTGAGCCGGCCCGCCGTGCCGGCCGGGCCGGACCCGGCCGGCGCCGAGCCCGGACGGGGTGCCCCCGCGCGGCGCGCATGCGGGGGCCGGGCGGGCTGCCTAGCATGGCCGGGCCATGGCCGGACTGATCGAGGACTACGCGCTCATCAGCGACCTGGAGACGGCCGCGCTGGTGGGCCGCGACGGGTCGGTCGACTGGCTGTGTCTGCCCCGCTTCGACTCCCCGGCCTGCTTCGCCGCGCTGCTCGGCACGGAGGAACACGGGTCCTGGCGGCTCGCCCCCGTGGGGCGCCGCACGTGCACGCGGCGCGCGTACCGCGGCGGGACCCTGGTGCTGGACACCGACTGGGAGACCTCCGCCGGCACCGTACGCGTCACCGACTTCATGCCGCCGCGCGCCCGGCTGCCGTACCTCGTCCGCATCGTGCAAGGGCTCTCCGGCGCCGTCCCCGTCCGCGGCGACCTGCGGCTCCGTTTCCACCAGGGGCGCGTCGTGCCGTGGGTGCACCCCAGCGGCGCGTATTCCGTCGCCACGGCGGGCCCGGACTCCGTGTGGCTCACCGCCGACGAACGGGTACGGACACGCGCCGCCGACGACCACATCCGCTGCGACGTCACCGTGTCGCAGGGCGAGACCTACGCCTTCGTCCTGCTGTGGGCGCCCTCCCACCTGCCGGCCCCCGAACCGGTGGAACCGGCCCAAGCCCTCGACGGGACACTGGAGTTCTGGCGCGGCTGGTCCGCCAAGTGCCGGTACGAAGGACCCTGGCGGGAGGCCGTCGTGCGCTCCCTCATCACTCTCAAGGCGCTCACGTACGCCCCCACCGGCGGCATCGTCGCCGCGGCCACCACCTCGCTGCCCGAGTGCCCCGGCGGCGAACGGAACTGGGACTACCGCTACTGCTGGCTGCGCGACTCCACGCTGACCCTCTCCTGCCTGCTGCGTAGCGGCTTCCGCGACGAGGCGCTGGCCTGGCGCGACTGGCTGCTGCGGGCCATCGCGGGCAGCCCGACCGGACTGCAGAGCGTGTACGGCCCGGCCGGGCAGCGGCGGCTGCGCGAGACCACGGCGCCCTGGCTGCCCGGCTACGAGGGGGCGCAGCCCGTACGGTTCGGCAACGCCGCGGTGGACCGGCTCCAACTGGACGTGCACGGCGAGGTGCTGGACACCCTCTACATGTCGCTGCGTGCCGGCGTGCCCCTGGAGCGCCACGCGTGGAGCCTCGTACGGCAGTTGATGAGCGACGTCGAGGCGCGCTGGCGCGAACCCGACGAGGGGCTGTGGGAAGTACGCGGCCCCCGGCGGCAGTTCGTGCACTCGAAGGTCATGTGCTGGGTGGCCGCCGACCGCGCGATGCGGATGGCGCGCGCGGGCGGGCTCTACGACGAGACGGCCCGCTGGCGCGCCCTGCGCGAAGAAGTGCACCGCGATGTCTGCGCCTCCGGCTGGGACCCGGGCCTGGGGGCGTTCACGCAGTCGTACGGGGATCCCGCACTGGACGCCTCCGCTCTGCTGATGCCCCAGGTGGGGTTCCTGCCCGCCGCCGACCCGCGGGTGCGGTCCACCGTCGGGGCGCTGCGCTCCCTGGAGGAGCACGGCTTCCTGCGGCGGTACGCGGGCGCCGACGGCGCGGACGGGAGGCATCCGGTGGACGGGATGCGCGGCAGGGAGGGCACCGTCGTCGCCTGCACCCTGTGGTACGCGGACGCGCTGGCCCTCGACGGGCGGCTGGGGGAGGCGCGGGAGATCTTCGAGCGGGTCCTCGCCGTACGCAGCGACGTGGGGCTGCTCTCCGAGCAGTGGGACCCGGTGACGGGCCGTCAACTGGGCAACACGCCCCAGGCGTCCAGCCATATCGCGCTGGTGAACACCGCCTTCACCCTTCAGGAGGCGGCGCGCCGGCCGGCCAGCACCACCATGCCGGTGTCCCCGTAGTCCGGCAGCGTCGGATCGGCGGCGATCCGGCCGATCCGCAGCCCGTCGGTGTACGGGGCGAACGCCGCCCGTACCGCCTCCCCGTCCACCGGGAAGCCCGGCCAGCGCAGTGGCCGCGAGCCGGGCGCCGGGCCGGCCCGGCCGATCCGGTAGGAGGGCATGTTCTCCATGAAGGCCGCGACCAGATGCCCGCCCGGCCGTACGGACTCGATGAACACCCGGCACAGCGCGGCGAATTCGTCCGCGTCCTCCGTGACGCTCTCCGCGACGAAGTTCATCGAGGCCAGCCCGTAGCGGCCGGCCGGCACACCGCGGATGTCGCCGTGCACCACCCGTACGCGGGCCAGTGCCTGCGGAAGTGTGGGCGGCAGCGCGGGGTTGTGCCTGCGGCAGTACGTGTAGAACGGCTGCCAGGACATGTCCGGTCCCTGTTCCGGGTCGAGCTGCCCGGCCAGATAGGCGACGTTTCCCGCACCGGCCTCGACCGCGTCGATGTGCCGGGAGGCCGCCGCCGCGAGCATCAGCGGATAGAGGTTGGGCCCCGCGCCGAACTCCAGGGACCTCCCGACGCTGTCCGGCCCCAACTGCCGGTAGAACGCGGTGTGATGGCGGATGACCGCGGCATCGGAGGGGTGCAGCTCCCGGTAGTTCTCGGCCAGATAGTCCCGCACCGGCCAGGCGTCCCAGTCCGCGTCGTCGTTGCGTACGGGCGGCGGCATCAGGTCCGCTTCCGCAGCGCGGACCGCGCGTCCAGTTCGGTGAGCACCGTGATGAGCCGGTCGACGTCCTCGTCGGAGTTGGCCGCCGTCAGCTGCACGCGGAAGCCGACGCTGTGCCGGGGGACGAGCGGATACGCGGCCAGCGTCACATAGATGCCCCGCTCCCAGAGGAACTGCCCGACCTCCTCCAGATTCGCGTCCTCCGCCAACGGCAGCTCGACGATGGGCAGTTCGGCCGTGTTCGGGGTGCTGACCCCCAGCTCCCGCACCGCGTCGAGCAGCCGCGCCGTCTTGCGGTGCAGATCAGCGCGGAGGGTGTCGCCGCGCTGTTGGTTGACGTCGAAACCGGCCAGCACCGTGGCCAGGGAGGCCGTCGGCGACGGTCCCGAGTAGAGGTAGGGCGCCGCGGCGACCTTCAGATGCTCCTTGAGCCAGGTCGGCAGCGCGAGGAACGCCAGCAGCGAGGAGTACGCCTTGGAGAAGCCGCCGACCAGGACGATGTCGTCGTACGTCTCGCCCAGGTGCCGCACGATGCTGTTGCCGCGGGTGCCGTACGGGCACGGCTCGTCCGCCGCCCGCTCGCCCAGCACGCCGAAGCCGTGCGCGTCGTCGACGTACAGCAGCGCCCCGTTGTCCCGGCAGACGGCGGCCAGTTCGGGCAGATCGGGAAGGTTCCCGGTCATGCTGTTGACCCCGTCTAGGCAGACGAGGCGGGAACTCCTGCCCGGCACGCGCGCCAGCATGGCCTGCAGTTCGCCGGGCCGCTCCGCGTGGAAGCGGTGCACGCTCGCCCCCTGGGCACGGGCGGCGATGCTGCCGTCGTACACGGTGCGGTGCGCGGTGGCCTCCACGAAGACGTGGCCCTCCCCGGCGAGGACGGGGATGACGGAGTTGTGGATGAGCGTGATGGTGGGCAGCACCAACGTGTCGGGCGCCCGCAGCAGTTCGGTCAGCCGCTCCTCGATCTCCGGGTACAGCCGGGGGCTGCCCAGCAGCCGCGACCAGCTGGGATGGGTGCCCCAGCGGCGGATCTGCGGTTCGACCGCGTCCATGATCTCGGGGTCGAGGTCGAAGCCGAGGTAGTTGCAGGACGCGAAGTCGACGAGCCAGTGACGGCCCACCCGGATGTGCCGGCCGCGCACCTCGTCGATGACCGCGTCCGACATCGGGCTGGCCCGACGCAGCCGCTCCAGGTCGCCCCAGCGCGGATCGTGCCGGCTCTCGGGGTCCCCCTGCCCCGAGGGCGCTCCGTCACCTGCGGACGGCGGGGACGCCGCGGCCCGTACGGGGTGCCCGGCCCCCGCTCTCGCGCGCACGCCGGCGTCCGGGCCGTGCGCACCCGGGCCCGGGCCGTGCGCACCCGGGCCCGGGCCGTGCACCCCTGCGTCCGCGCCGTGCGCCGCCGCGTCCGGGCCATGTCCCCCCGCGTCCGGGCCGGCGACCGTGAGGGAGGGCTGCGGCGCGGCGCGGATCAGCTGCGGCAGGTGGGTGCTGTGCCCCGCGCGCAGCGACTGCGCCGCCTGAGCCGCCGTCAGGGGCCGCGCGAACAGATAGCCCTGGCCGAACCGGCAGCCCATCGCCCGCAGCAGATCGCGCTGCCGGGTGTCCTCGATGCCCTCGGCGATGACGTGCAGACCGAGCGTGTCCGCGATGCCGACGATGCCCGAGACGAGCGCCACTTGCTGTTCGTCGACGGTGATCCCGTCGATGAACGACTTGTCAATCTTGAGGATGTCGATGGGGAACTCGCGCAGATAGCTGAGCGAGGAGAAGCCGGTGCCGAAGTCGTCGATGGCCATGCGGACACCGAGCTCCTTGAGGGCCTCCATCGTCGTCCGGATCTGCTGGTCCCCGCGCAGCAGTACGGATTCCGTCAGCTCCAGCACCAGCGAATGCGGGACGAGCCCCGACGTCTCCAGCACCTCCCGTACGAGGTCGGGGAAGCCCGGATCGGAGAACTGACGGGCCGACACATTCACGCTGACGTACAGCGGATCGGATTCCGGCCCGGCGGCCCGCTGCCAACCGGCCACGTCCGCGGCGGCGTTGCGGAGCATCCACGCGCCGAGCGGCACGATCTGCCCGGTCTCCTCGGCCAGCGCGATGAACTCGTCCGGCGGCACCAGCCCCCGCCGCGCGTGCGGCCAGCGGGCCAGCGCCTCGAAGCCGGCGACGCCGCCGCCCGACAGCTCCACGAAGGGCTGGTAGCGCACCGCGAACGCATCGGTCGCCAGGGCGTTCTCCAGCCCGGACTGCAGCTCGTGCCGCTCCAGCATCCCCGCGTGCAGCACCGGCTGGTAGTGCCGCCACTGCCGTTTGCCCGCGGTCTTCGCCGCGTACAGCGCCAGGTCCGCATGACCCAGCAGCTCCTCGCCGTCGGCGCTGTCCCGGCTGGTGGCGATGCCGACGCTGGCGTTCACGTACACCACGCCGTCACGGAGCCGGAACTCCCGGTCGAATTCCCGCACGAGCTGTTCGGCGAGGGCGGCGGCGTCGGCCGGCTCCGCGGCGTCCTCCACCAGTACGGCGAACTCGTCGCCGCCGAGCCGGGCCGCCGTGTCGCCCGCGCGCAGCGGGGCCGACAGCCGCCGTGCGACCTCGACCAGCAGCTCGTCGCCGACCGAGTGCCCCATCGTGTCGTTGATCATCTTGAAGTCGTCGAGGTCGATGAAGAGCACGCAGGTGAGGGAGTTCTCGCGTCGTCCGCGCAGCAGCGCGTGCTCGATGCGCTCCAGGAGCAGCGCCCTGTTCGGCAGCCCGGTGAGCGCGTCGTGGAAGGCGCGCTGGACGAGTTCGCGCTCCAGCTGCCGCTGTTCGGTCACGTCCCGCAGCGTGAGGACCAGGCCGTGCACGGTCTCGTCGTGCCGGAGGTTGCTGCAGCGCGCCTCCACGTCGAGCGGCCTGCCCGCGGGCCCTTCGATACGCCAGTCGTCCTTGCCGTCGGGCCCGGCGTCCTCCCGCATCCGGTGCAGTACGGCCGCGACCCGCTCCCGGTCCCTGGGGTCGACGATCTCCGACAGCGGCGCGCCGGTCACGGGCCGGTCGCCGAGCAGGGCGCCGGCCGAGGGGCTGGCGTACCGGACGGTGTCGTCGTCGTCGAGGATCAGGATCACGTCGGAGGCGTTGTGCACGAGGGTGCGGAAGTACGCCTCGCTGTTGCGGCGCAGCATCTCCCGGCTCAGACCGACCCGTTCGAGCGCGAGAGCCGTCTGGTGGGCGAGCGCCTCGAAGGGCTCCCACAGCTCCGCGAGACGCGCCTCGGGTCCGGCCACCGCCAGCGCACCGACCTGCGGTGCGCCGTCCGGCCAGGCCCGCAGTGTCAGCGGGCAGAGCAGGGCCGTCTCCCCGTCCAGGCCCAGCCCCGCGGCGCTGACCACCCGGGTGCGGCGGGGCGTCAGGAAGGGCGAGCGGGCTCCCCGGTACTGCTCGGGCCACGGGCCGCGCGGGCTGCGGTCGCCGGTACGGCTGCCGACGTGGCGCAGGGCGCCGTCCGCGTCGACGACCAGTACGGCCGAGTCGTGCCGCTCCGCGTTGCCGAGAACGACGGTCACCGCGGACCGTACGGCGGTGGCCACGTCCTGCGGGGTGACGGCCGCGACCAGGGACGCCGCCGTCATCCGCAGGGCCCGTTCGCGGGCCAGGATCCTGCGGTGGGCCGCCACGATGCCGGTCAGCCGCACCATCACCAGCAGGAACAGCGCGGCCGAGAAGCCGGCGATGACCGACGCGTCGCGTGCGTCGCCGCGCAGCGCCTGCCACAGCAGTACGCCGGGAGCCACCAGCGAGGCCGCGGCCAGCAGCGCCAGCCGGACGGGGGTGACGCCCGTACGGTGCTGGGGCACCGGCGCCGTCAGCTGCCGCATCGAGGGGTGCAGGGCCGCCATGCCCCAGGCGGTGAAGAAGACCACCCAGCCCAGGTCGAGCGGGGTGCCGACCTGCCAGGTGCCCTGCAGCTGGAGCATGCCGTACACGGCGTCGGAGGTCAGCATGCCGAGCGTGCCGACGGTGAGGAAGCGGACCGCGGGGCTGCGCAGTCCGCCCGCGGTGAGCAGCCGGGCCAGCATCGCCAGCATCAGGACGTCGCCCAGCGGATAGGCGAGCGAGATGGTGCGCTGCACCCAGGTCATCTCCGCGGCCTGGGCGACCGGGTTGATGAGGTAGACCCAGGACAGCAGGGCCAGGCCGAGGGTGAGGACGAGCGCGTCGAGCAGCCCCGCGAGGTCGCGCCCCGCCGTTCTGTACCGCACGAAGCCGAAGAGCCCGGCGGCGAACAGCGGATAGGTCACCAGATAGAAGCCGTCCGCCACGGAGGGGAACGGATTGGCCTGCCCCAGAAAGCTGTTGAGGACGTTGTACGCGGTGTCCCCGGCGGTGAACGTCAGGTTCGCGGCGGCCAGCAGAAACCAGGGCCAGCGGTGCGCGGGCCGGTGCAGCCGTACCCCGTGGAGGATCGCGACGACCCCGCAGACGCCGATGGCGGCCCAGGCGGAGGTGTGTCGTTCGGGCGCCGTCAGATAGAGCGCCGTCAAGGGGACCACCAGCACGAGGAGAACGGCCGTCAGCCTGTGCGGTCGGGTCACATTGACCGCCTCCTCGCCTGCGCCCCAAGATCCGGGCAGCGGAGATCGTCCGGTCCGGTTTCGCATGCTAGGCGCGGTACGGTCGCTCCGCTTGCCGGGCCCGTGGCCGCGGGCAGGGAAAGGGCCCGGGGCTGCCTTTCACGGCGGTCTCCGGGCCCTGCGGGTGAGCAACTCCCATTGTGCGTAGTGCTCAGTGCTTACGGAATTTCGGCGCGATGCGGGTGACGGCCAGGCCCACCGCAAGAACGGCGAATGCCGCAAGCGTGATCCAGACGAAGCCCATGCCGGTTACTGCGAGTGCGCCACCTCCGGTGGCCGCACCGATTGCCGGTCCAGCGTTGTCATACATGATTCTCACCTCCTCTCTCGCTCACTGCGGATATGGAACCCGTGCACAGGCCACGGGAGCTCAGCCCCTCCAGGATTTCCGGGAGCGCGTCGGTGGTGGTGCCGTTCCCGTCGTGCATCAGGAGAACGTCGCCGTCGCGGGAGACCTGCGCCTGCCGGACGATCTCCTTCGCGGTGGCCCCCGCGTAGTCGTGGGTGTCCACGGTCCACACCATGGGCATCATGTCCGTCTTCCGGGCCTGCTCGATGACGTTGCCGTTCAGCGACCCGTAGGGAGGCCGGAAGGTGGAGGGGGCCTCACCGGTCTGCCGCTCGATGATCTGGTTGGTGCCGACGATCTCCGCGAGCACCTGCGCGCTGTTCAGCCCGGACAGGTCTCTGTGGGAGTAGGAGTGATTCCCGGTCTGCATTCCGTGTTCCGCCACGTACTTCACCGATGCCGGGTCCGCCTCGGCGGACTTTCCCGTGAAGTAGAAGGTGCCGGTCGCCCCGTGCTCGCGGAGGGTGTCCACGATGCCCCGGGTTTCGGCGGTCGGGCCGTCGTCGAAGGTCAGGGCCACCCGTCCGGTGCATTCTCCGGACTCCTGCCCCAGGGCCTGCGGAAGTACGATTCCCGCTGCCGCGAAGGAGGTTGCGGCGAAAAGGACGAGCGCGGCGTACCGGATTCCGTGGTTCACCATGACTTTTTCCTTCCGAACAGCGTGTCCGTATAGGCCTTTGCGTGGCAGGCCTGGAGGAAGAAGTCGACGCTGAGTTCGTACATGCAGGCGGAGAGAAGCATCTGCCGCCATCCGAGCCGGCTGATGGTGATGGCACGTTCCACCACGAAGATTCCGGAGACGGCGAACCAGACGGGGGCGATGTTCAGCGTGTCCGTGGCGATCGCCAGGGCCATCGTGGACAGGTAGAGCGTGGTGACGATCAGCCCTGCCATGGCGAGGAGTTGGCGGCCCCAGTACTTCCAGGTGACGCGGGTCAGGCCGTACTGGAGGCAGTTCTCGACCGCTCCCCGCTTCCACCGCAGCCGCTGCTTCCACAGGTCCCGCCAGGTGGGCATGACCTCCGTGACGAGGGTGCACTGCTTCGGGGAGATGATCTTGAAGCCGAGTGTCAGGACGGCGAAGGAGAGTTCGTTGTCCTCGGTCAGCACCGACGTGTCGTAGATGCCGCCGCGGCCGTTCCCGGGAGGCAGCCCTCCCGAAAGCCGCGCCGTTCCCACCGCTTTGAGGACGCCGGCGCGGAACATGGCGGCCGTCCCTGTGACCACGAGGCAGCGGCCCCGCAGCCGTTCCACGTCGCGCCGGTAGCGGGCGTATTCGTTGCGCTGGAGGTGGCCGACGAACCCGCCGCCGGCGTCGCCCCGGAAGATGCCGCCCACCGCGCCGTACCTGGGGTCCTGTACGTACGGCCTGGCGTGCTCGGCGAATCCCTCGTCCAGCCGGCAGTCGGCGTCGGTGACGAGGACGCAGTCGCCGTCCGCGAGCATCGGCAGGTGGACGGCGAGGGCCTGGTTCAGCGCGCCGGCCTTCTTGTGCGTGTTGCCCTGCGTCTCGAAGACGCGGGCACCCGCGGCGCGGGCCAACTCCGCTGTCCGGTCGGTGCAGTTGTCCGCGACGACGACCACGTCGTCGGGCGGTACGGTCTGCCGTGCCAGAGCGGCCAGCGCGTCGGTTATGCAGTCCTCTTCGTTGTGTGCGGGCACGAGCACGAGAAGCGCGGGTGCCCGTTCCTCCGCCGGTTCCGGGGCCGGCGCCGGGCTCGGGGCCGCCACGGGGGCGGGGAGCTGTGCGGCGCTGTCGGACAGGGCGGCGGGGAGGGGGCGGCCCGGCGCGCACACCGTCCAGCCGGCCAGGCGCCAGGCCTGCGGGTCCAGGGTGTTGCGGGCGTCGAGGAGCCGGGGGCTGCGGACGCGGGCGGCGAGGGCGGCCGGGTCGGTGCGCGCGTAGACGGGCCATGCCGTCAGATGCAGCACCAAGTCCGCGTCCTGGCAGGCCTTTTCGAGGTCGGGTGCGTATTCGAGATCGGGAGCGACGGCGCGTGCGGCCTCCAGCGCGGCGGGGTCGTGGACGATGACCCGTGCTCCCCGCTGCCGGATCGCTTCGGCGACAACGAGGGCCGGCGAGCTGCGTACGTCGTCGCTGCCGGGCTCGGTCGCGGCGCCGAGTACGGCGACACGCCGGCCCGCGCAGGAACCGTCCAGCATCCGCTCGGCCAGTGTGACGGTGCGGGCGCGCTGCCGGGTGTTGATGCCGTCGATCTGCCGCAGCAGGTCCGCCGCGTCACCGGCGCCCAGCTCCCGGGCCCGGGCCGTGAAGCCGTGCAGGTCGTGGAGGAGACGGCCGGGGCCGAAGCCGAGGCCGGGCTCCTGGAAGGGGCGGCCGATGCGGGCGTCCGCGCCGACGGCGTCGGCGAGGGCGACGGCGTCGGCACCGGAGGCCTCGCACACCTCGGCCATGGCGTTGACGAACGAAATCTCCGTGGCCAGAAAGGAGTTGGCGGCCGCCTCGACGAGTTCGGCGGTGGACGGGTCGGTGACGACGATCCGTACGCCGTCGTGCGCGGCGGGTGCGTACACCTCGCGCAGCACGTCCTCGGCGTACTGCGAGGAGACGCCCAGGAGGATCCGTTCCGGACGCTGGGCGTCCGCCACGGCCGAGCCCTCGCGCAGGAAGTCCGGGTTCCAGGCGAGTTCGGCGTCGGGGGCGAGCTCGCGCAGCTGCCGGGTGAGCCGGGTGGTGGCACCGGCGGGCACGGCTGCCCTGCCGACGACGATGTCTCCGGGCAGCAGCAGCGGGGCCAGTGCGTCGATGACGCCCTCCACGTACCGCAGGGCCGCGGTGTACGGGCCGGGCTGCCGCGGCGTGCCGGGACAGACGAAGTGGATGCCGGCGAACCACGCGGCCTCGCTCAGCGAGGTCGTGAAGCGCAGCCGCCCCGAGTCGAGGGCGTGGCAGAGGAGTTCGTCGAGGCCGGGCTCGCGGACGGGGGAGCGGCCCTGGGTGAGGGCGGCGATGCGTTCGCCGTCCCTGTCGAGACCCAGGACCTCGTGTCCGCCGCGGACGAGGGAGAGGGCGTGTACGAGGCCGGCGCACCCGGTGCCGATGACGCTGATACGCATGGTGACCGTCCTTGAGGAGGCCGGGGCCGCCCGGTGTGGCGGGAGGGGAAAGGGGGCGCAGGGCCGGGGGCCCGACAGCGCCATTCGCTGTATCCTGATGCCGTACGTTTACGGCGTATACGTACAGAGTCCGCCTAGAATCGCATAACGTCAAGAGCTCATAGAAAACGGACATGAAGTCCCGATGGGAGGCGGCTATGCCGCACGACGACGCAGCCGCGAGTGAGGGCCGGCGGGCCGCGGACCGCGGCCGCTACGGAAGGCTGAGCAGGGAGCGGATGCTGGCCGCCGCCGTCGAGCTCGTCGACAGGGAGGGCCTGTCCGCGCTGAGCATGCGCCGGCTCGGGGCCGAGCTGGACGTCGAGGCGATGGCGCTCTACCGCTACGCGGAGAACAAGGACGCGCTCCTCGACGGACTCGTCGAGGCCCTCTACATCGAGCTGGAGGAGAAGCTGGCCGGCGACCCGGACGAGGCCGCCGGACCGGAACCGGGGAAGGCTCCCGGGGCGGGCTCCGGGAAGGCCGCCGGGCCGGGGCGGAAGCGTGCCGCGCGGATGCCCGAGTGGCGCGCCGGGCTGCACCGCATCGCGCGGGAGACCCGCCGGACGGCGATGCGGCATCCGCAGCTCGTGCCGCTGCTGGCCACCCGGCTCCTCGCCGTGCCGCTGGCACGCCGGCCGCTGCCCGTGCTGCGGCACCAGGAGCGGATCCTGGAGCTGCTGTCCCGGGCCGAGTTGACGGAGGAGGCCACCGCTGCCGCCCACCGTGCCTTCACCGCCTGGCTGTTGGGCTCCCTCTTCGTCGAACTCCAGGCACTGGACGACGAACCCGACGAGACCGACCCCTCCTTCCGGCTCGGCCTGCACCGGATGCCCGCCCGCGAACTGCCCCTGCTGCGGGCCGCCGCTCCGGCCCTCGCCGGCGAGCACGACGCCTCCGACGAGCTCACCGCCGGACTCGACGCGCTCCTGGACCGCCTCGTCACCGCGTGACGGCCGGTCAGCCGGCGGCGTCACCCGTTGAGGGGAGCGGCCGGACGTACGGGTGCGGGCCGGCGGCGTGTCCCGTACGGGCCCCGACGGGCGCGCCGCACGGGCCCCGCAAGGGGTTCGGGGGCGGGTCCCGCGGGCGGCGGATCCGACTCGCGAGGCGCGAGGGGCCGGGATACGAATGAACACCGTCCGGGCGCACGACTGTCAGGCGGCCCAACCGAGGCCCAGTGCCCCTGGAGTGGAGAGGAACATGACGCTCGACCCAGTCTCTGCGAGACCTGAAATACCGTCCGAGGAAACCCCTCACCCCCCGACATCGTCGGCGCCTCCGGGGGAGACCCCCTCGTCCGCGTCGCAGGGCACATCGCCCGAATCGCCGCCCGGCCCGGCCCCCGGACCGTCCCCGTCCCCGGACGGTGAACTCCCGCCGGAGGGGCGCCTCCAGGGCCCCTACGCCGACCCCGTCGACGGGCTGCTGCGCACCGCCGTCGTCTCCCGGCCGCTGGACGCGGTCACCCGTCTCATCACCCTGCTGGAACAGTCGCCGGACGGCGCGCGCGTCGCTCTCGAGGCACTGCGCATGGCAGCCGTCGACCGGCCCGTGGAGGAAGTCACCGAACTGGTGGCGCTGCTCGCCCGGCTCCCGGAGCACGGGGGCAGCGCGGACGAGGCGATCCGCGCGGCGGCCGAGCACCGGCCCGTCGAGGAAGTCAGCCGGCTGATGTCGCTCCTGCACCGCGCCCCGCACGTGGCGCACGCGGGAGAACAGGCGGTACAGGCGGCGGCGACCAGTCGTCCCGTGGAGGATCTGGTCGAACTCATCGCCCGGCTCGAAGAGGAACGCGGCGGCACCACGAGTACCGGCACCGGTGACGGCGCCAGTACCGACTCCCGCCAACCGGCAACGGCCGCAGAGGACTTCACCTCTGCGGCCGTTTCCATGCCGGACGGGCGCGAGGCGGAAGGGGACGTCATTCCGATCGCGTGGCTGCGCTGGCCCGCCGCGGTGGCCCTCCTGCTGTGCGGGCTGGCGCACTTCCCGTTCGGAGGCGCGCCGTCGTCCCTCGCGTACGGACTGACCGCCGGTGCGGCCGTGTTGTGCGCGCTGCTGGCGGTCCTGCTGTGCGTCAGGAGCAGCGTTCCCGCGCTCGTCGCGGGGGTGCTGGTGCCCGGCATGCTGGCGGCGGGGCACCTGCTGGGCGACGTACTCCGGGCGCCGGAGGTCACCCGCGCACTGGACGGCGCGGGCGGGCCTCCCGTCCTCGCCACGGTCGTGGCGGTGCTCGCCGCGATCATCTGCTGTGCGGCGCTCGCCGGTGCACTCCGTGACCGGCCCGGTGCCAGGTCCGCTCGCCCCCGGGTGAGGGGCGCGGACTACGCGGTGGACTGATCCGGTACTCCCGGACCGCGTGCCGGGATACTCCGGCCCGGGCCGCCGTCCCCGCGGGGACGGCGGCCCGGGCTCATTCCCAACGGGGCGCCTGCGTACGCGAACTGACACCCTGTCGAACAACGCGTAGGCGCGGGGTGTCGGAGCGTCGCCGGTGGGGAGTACAGTCGGGAAACGCGGCGGGCGAAGTGTTCGCCGCGTGGTGGAGGGGCCCACCAGACGGAAACCGCAGCCACCGGCTGCCAACGGTCCCTACTTGCAGGCAGGCGTGTCCAGGAGCGGATGCGCCCGGCGAGTGGGGGAGGACTGTGACAGCACACCAGGGACCTGTCCGACAGGGATCAGGGGCGCAGTAGCCGTGCCGCGCGCCGCTGTTGACGCCTTTCTGCACACCCTCGACAGCAGTCGGGGCTCCGGAGAAGCCGACACGGTCTGGCCGCCACCCCTCGCGGCGCTGGAGCTCGACGGGCTCGCGCTGAGCCTCGTCCTCCCGGGTGGCTCCACCGAACTCGTCCAGTACAGCGACGAACGCACCGCCGCGCTGGAGGACTTGCAGTACGTGCACGGCCAGGGACCCACCCGGGAGGCCGCCGTGCGCAGCGCCCTGGTCCTGGTGTCCGATCTCGTACGGTGCTCACGCTGGGTGCCGCTGCCCCTGGACCTGCTCGCCCTGGACGTCCGCGCCGTTCTCGCGTTCCCGCTGCTCGTCGGCGGCGTCTGCCTCGGCGCCCTCACCGGTCACCGCGCCACGACGGGACTGCCCGACGCCGAGCGGCTGCACGCGGCACGTCACCTCGCCGCCGGACTGGCCCTGCGGCTCCTCAGCGACGGGCGCGACGGACGCGACGAGCGCGACGGATGCGACGGGCATGAAGGGCGCGGCGAGGGCGTGCCGGGCCTGCTGCCGCCGCGGCTCACCCGCCGTTCGGCGTTCCACCAGGCCGTCGGCATGGTCGCGGCCCAGCTCGGAGTGGCGCCCGTCGAGGCGCAACTGCGCATCCGGGCCCACGCGTTCGAGCGGGGCAGGCCCCTCGTCCAGGTCGCCGACGACATCCTCGCCCGGCGCCTCCTCCTCGACGACGACCACTGACTCGACGACGACCACTGAGACGACCACCGGGGCGACCGCTGAACGGGCCGTCGTCCGGAGCGAGTTCCGGCCGCGGAGCACCGTGTGTCCGCGGCCGGATCCCTCTCCTCACTACAACTGGTCGGTCGCAGTACCTCACTTCCTCTCCTGAACGGTGATGCGCTGACCGCACCGAGTCCCCGGTGCACGTTTCCCAAACCTGCTCTTCCTGTTTTCCCGGGAGCCCCGGAGGTCACAGCGGGAAACGGGGCCGGCCGGGGTGCCGCCCGGCGTCTGATTGATCCCGTTTGGGGGTTTGTGGGGCGGGTACCGCGCTGGTTCACCCCCACCGGCAGGAGTTGTCATGCGGACCATGAACGCGGCGGAACGGATGTCCGGCACCCCGTCGAAGGCGAGCGCCACCGAGATCGCGTCGGTCGCCTCGCACGTGCTGCTCCCCGTACTCGCCGGCGGCGTCATCGTCCGGCGCCCCCGCGGCATGCACCTGGTCGAGCGCACCCAGTGGGACCGGCGCGGCATCGACCTCGCCCGGACGCTGCGGGACCGGCACGGGCCCGGGCCGCTCTACATCACCGCACGCGGCCGCCCGGCCGCCCTCGTCCTCGACCCCGCCGACGCGCACCGGATCCTCACCGAGACCCCGGAGCCCTTCACCCCCGCCAGCCAGGAGAAGATCGGCTCCCTGGCGCAGTTCCAGCCGCACGGCGTCCTGATCAGCTCGGGCCGGGACAGGGAACGGCGCCGCGCCTTCCACGAAGGCGTGCTGCAGACCCCGCACCCGCTGCACCGGATGGCCGGCGACGTGGCCCGCAAGGCCGCCGAGGAAGCGGACCAACTCCTGCACGGCGCCGAGCAGTCGGGCGAGCTGGCCTGGGAGGAGTTCCACGCCGCGTGGTGGCGCCTCGTACGCCGCATCGTGCTCGGCGACGGCGCACGCGACGACACGGTCCTCACCGCGCAGCTGGACCGGCTGCGCTCCGCCGCCAACTGGTCCGTCCTCAGCTCCCGCCGCCACGAGCTGCGGGGCGCCTTCATGGACCGGCTGCGCCACCACCTCGGGCGCGCCGAGTCCGGCAGCCTCGCGGCGGAGGTGGCACGGATGCCCGCCGAACCCGGCACCGACCCCGTCGGCCAGGTGCCGCACTGGCTGTTCGCGTACGACGCGGCCGGCATCGCCACCCTGCGCGCCCTCGCACTGCTGGCCTCGCACCCGGACCAGGCGGCGCTCGCGCGCGGCGAACTCGCCGGGTACGAGCCGGGCACCCCGCAGGAGCTGCCGTTCCTGCGGGCCTGCGCCCTGGAGTCGGTGCGGCTCTTCCCGACCACGCCGCTGCTGCTGCGCGAGAGCACCGAGGAGACCTGGTGGGGAGGCGAACCGCTGCCCGCCGGCACGACGTTCATCCTCTACACCCCCTACCTGCACCGGGCCGAGCCCGCCGCCCCGCACAGCGACAGCTTCGTGCCCCACATCTGGCGGGACGGCGAGGCGCGGACCAACCCCGCGCTGGTGCCCTTCAGTTCGGGCCCGGCGGGCTGCCCCGGCGAGAACCTGGTGCTCCTCACCGTCAGCAGCCTGCTCGCCGCGCTCCTGCACCGGCACACGTACTCGCTCGCCTCCACGCCGACCCTCCACCCGACACGGGCCGTGCCCGCAACCCTCGACCACTTCACGCTCCGCTTCCGCGTGCACCGAGGGTGACGGGGTGCACGGCCGGGACGCGGGCGGCCGCCGGGTCCGTACGTATGACCTGCGGCTCGTGGGTACCCGGCGGGGTCCCGACCGGAGGTGACACCAGTGAAGGCAGCCGTCTGGCACGGAAAGCGCGACGTACGGGTCGAGGAGGTCCCCGACCCCGAGCTCCGCGACCCCACGGACGCGGTCATCCGGATCACCTCGACCGGGCTGTGCGGCTCCGACCTGCACCTGTACGAGGTGCTCACGCCGCTGATGACCGAGGGTGACATTCTGGGGCACGAGCCCATGGGCGTCGTCGAGGAGGTCGGCAGCGACGTGCCGCACCTCGCGCCGGGAGACCGCGTCGTGGTCCCCTTCCAGATCGCCTGCGGCTCCTGCTTCATGTGCGACCGGGGCCTCCAGACCCAGTGCGAGACCACGCAGGTGCGGGAACACGGCAGCGGCGCCCCGCTGTTCGGCTACACCAAGCTGTACGGGGCCGTACCCGGCGCCCAGGCCGAATATCTCCGCGTACCGCAGGCGCACTACGGGCCCCTCAAGGTGCCCGAGGGTCCGGCGGACGACCGCTATCTGTTCCTCTCCGACGTGCTGCCCACCGCGTGGCAGGCCGTCGAGTACGCGGAGATTCCCGACGGCGGAACCCTCGTGGTGCTCGGTCTCGGCCCGATCGGCGACATGTCCTGCCGCGTCGCCCTGCAGCGCGGCGTGGCCCGAGTCATCGGCGTCGACCTCGTCCCCGAACGGCTGCAACGGGCCGCGGCACGGGGCGTGGAGGTGCTCGACCTCACCCACCACGAGGACCTCGGCGCCGCCGTACGCGGCCTGACCGACGGGCGCGGCCCCGACTCCGTCATCGACGCCGTAGGGCTGGAGGCGCACGGCAGCCCCGGCGGCAAACTCATGCAGGCACTCGGCGCGATGCTGCCCGGCAAACTGGCCGAGAAGGCCGCCACCACCGCGGGCGTCGACCGGCTCTCCGCCCTCTACCAGGCCATCGGCCTCGTACGGCGCGGCGGCACCATCTCGGTCAGCGGCGTGTACGGCGGCGCGGCCGACCCGATGCCGCTGCTCACCCTCTTCGACAAGCAGATACGGCTGCGCATGGGCCAGGCCAACGTCCGCCACTGGGCGCCCGACATCCTGCCGCTGCTCACCGACGAGGACGTGCTGGGCGTCGACGACTTCGCCACACACCATCTGCCGCTGGAGGAGACGCCGCGCGCGTACGAGATGTTCCAGAAGAAGTGCGACGGAGCGGTGAAGGTCGTCCTGCGCCCCTGACCCGGCCCCCCGCCCCGCACCCCCTGCACCGAGCCCGGCCGAAGAGATGAACCCCGAGATCCTCAACGCCACGGGCGGCACGCCGCGCCGTGATCGTCCGTCAACGGCGCACCGCTGCCTGTCGCATGCGGTGCGCCGTTGACGTGCGGGTGGGGCGCGGTCCGGGCCTGCCCTTCTCGGCGGAGGGTGCGGTGATCCGTCGATCGCGGCCGTTTCCCCACGTCTGTTGACTCGTTGGGGTGAAGAAGGTGGGTACGTGGTGACGCGCGCGGGCCCGTGAGCCGACGCGCGTACCACGTTCGTCACCGCTGCCGTCTGCCCATGACCGCACCGGCCGGGTGCGGCACGGCTCCCGACAACAGAGAGAGTCAGCATGCTGCAGGTGCCCATCGACGACGTGGACATCGCTCCCGGACACGTCTTCGAGTGGAGACTCGTCACGACGACGATGCGTGACTCCGACGACGGGCAGCCGGACGACCCCACGACGTACAACCAGGAGAAGCACTTCGCCGTCGCGCAGGAGGCCCGCAGCGCGGACGACGAGCACGTGTCCGCGTACGTGGCCGGAACGTTCGACCTCCAAGGGCCCCTCGACATGCAGGCGTTGGAAGACGCGCTGCTGTTCTTCGTCCGCCGGCACGAGGTGCTGCGCAGCGAGTTCCGGCAGCCCGACGACGACCTGAACTGCGACGTGCTCGAACCGGACGACGTGGCCCTGAAGCTCGTCGACATGGGGGAGATCGGCACCGCCGGCGAGGTCACCTCGTATCTGCACCGCTTCTTCCAGCGGATCGACCCGCTGGTCTGGCCGTTGATCGTCATGGGCGCCGTGGTGCGGGACGAGACGACCACGGTGTTCTTCGCCTGCGACCACCTGGTCACCGACGGGATCTCCACCCCCGTAGCCGTACGCGACATCGCCACGGCCTACGCGGCGCTGTCCCGCGGCGAACAGCCGGAGCTTCCCGAGGTGGGCAGCTACCTCCGCTTCAGCCGCGAACAGCGGGACGGCTACCGGGACATGGAGGCCGGCGACAGCCGGCTGGACCACTGGCGGGAGTTCATGGAGCGGGGCGAGTTCTTCCCGCGGTTCCCGCTGGACCTGGGGATCGAGGAGGGCGGACTGCACCCCTCGGCCAACGAGATGGAACCCCTGCTCGCCGTCCCCGAGACGGAGGCGCTGGAGTCCCGCTGCCGGGAGCACGGGGCGGGCCTCTTCGCGGGCATCCTCGCCGCCGTCGGCGTGACTCTCCGCAAGGAGGGCGGGCCCGACGTCTACCGCGGGATCATGCCGGTCAACGAACGCGGCCGCGGCGCCTACGCGCACACCATGGGCTGGTTCATCAACACGATGCCCATCGAGTTCTCCGTCGCGGAGGACGAGGGGTTCGCGGACGTGATGGCCAACGTACGGACCGCGTCGACCGAGATGCAGAAGAACATCGACGTGCCCTTCGTGAAGGCGTGGCAGCTGCTGGCCCCCAGGGAGTACCACCAGATGCGCACCTGGCCGTACGCGGTGAACTTCTTCTCGTACCTCGACTTCCGCAGAACGCCGGGCGCGCCGTGGCACGTCGAGTGGAACGCCAGGAAGCACATCTGGGCCTCGCACACGAACGGCATCTGCTTCTGGTTCCACCGCAACGACACGGGCCTGTACGTGAATTCCGTCTATGTCGACACACCGGAGGCGCGGCACACCAAGACCGCGTTCGTGCGCACGCTGAACCGGACCGTGGACGCCATGGTGCACCGCGGCACGTTCTGAATCGGCGGCGCACACGGCAGGGCAACCACTCATCAGGGAAAGGACGTTCACCGGTGCTGCAGCTTCCCATCGAGGAACTGGACGCCACCCCCGGGCACTTCGTCACCTGGACGATGCGGTCCGCGGGAGAGCAGACCGCCGGCGGGCCCGGGCAGCCGGGCGGCGGCGTGACCTCGTACAACCAGGAGAAGCACTTCAGCACGGCGCGGGAGGCGCAGCGTACGGACGAGTCCGTCGCGACGTGGCTGGCGGTCACCTTCGAACTCCCGGGCACGCTGGACCGCAAGGCGCTGGAAGCGGCGCTGCTGCACTTCGTCCGGCGGCACGAGGTGCTGCGCTGCGCCTTCCAGCAGCTCGCCGGGGATCTGACGTGCGACACGCTCGACCCGGACGACGTCGCCCTCGACCAGACCGACGTCGGCTACTTCGCGTCCGCCGGTGAACTCCGGTCCTGCCTGCACCGGTTCTTCCGGCAGATCGACACCCTCACCGGCCCGCTGTTCGTGATGGGCGCGGTGGTCAGGGACGAGGCGAGCACCGTGTATCTCGCCTTCGACCACATCGTGTACGACGGCATGTCGGCGCCGGTGGCCGTGCAGGACATCGTCACCGCGTACGCGGCGTACGAGCGCGGCGAGGAGCCCGAACTGCCGGAGGCGGGCAGCTATCTCGCCTTCAGCCGTACGCAGCGGGAGCGGAACGAGGCGCTGGACGCCGACGACAGCCGGCTGGACCACTGGAAGGGGTTCATGGAGCGGAACGGCGGCTTCTTCCCGCCCTTCCCGCTGGACCTCGGCCTGGAGCAGGGCCGGATGTACCCCGCCGTCAACGAGACGGACCTGCTGCTCGCCCGAGAGGACGCCGAGACGCTGGAGGCACGCTGCCAGACGGCCGACGCCAGCCTCTTCCTGGCCTCGCTGGCCGCCGTCGGCGTGTCGCTGCGGGCGGAGGGCGGGCCGGACGTCTACCGGGGCATCGTCCCGGTCAGCGAACGCGGCCGCGGACCCTACACGCGGGCCCTGGGCTGGTTCGTCAACCCGATGCCGGTCGAATTCGCCCTGGACCCCGGGGACTTCGAGGCGACCCTCGGGAACGTACGGACCGCCGCCAGGACGATGATGCGGCACGCCGGCGTGCCCTTCGTGAAGGCGTGGCAGCTGCTCGCCCCCGAGTACGCCGCGATCAGCTCCTGGCCGTACGCGGTGAACCTCTTCTCGTACGTCGACACACGGGACTCGCCCGGAGGGGAGGCCGGCGCCGGGTGGAACGCGCGCGGACACACCTGGGTACCGCAGAGCAACGGCCTGTGCCTCCTCTTCAACCGGGACACCACAGGGCTGTACGTGAACACCCTCTACGCCGACACCCCGCAGGCCCGGCGGACCAAGGCCGCGCTGAGCAGGACGCTCACACTCACGATGGAGAACATGGCGCACGCCGGTACGTTCTGACCGGCCCCGGACGCCCGCCGTCTAGGCTGTACGCATGGAGATCTGGGTCAACCCCGCGTGTTCGAAGTGCCGGAGCGCCGTGTCGCTGCTCGACGAGGAGGGCGCCGACTACACGGTGCGCCGCTACCTCGACGACCCGCCGAGCGAGGACGAACTGCGGGACGTACTGGGGCGGCTGGACCTCGAACCGTGGGACATCGTGCGGACGCAGGAGGCCGCGGCGAAGGAGCTCGGCCTCAAGGAGTGGCCGCGGGAGGCCGCCGAGCGCGACCGGTGGATCAAGGCCCTGGCGGAGTATCCGAAGCTGATCCAGCGCCCCATCATCACCGCGGACGACGGAACGGCGACGGTTGCCCGTACGGACGAGGCGGTACGGGACGCGCTCGGCGGGTGACGGGCTGACCGTCGCGGCGCGGTGACGGGCCGCCGAGTTCGGGGCCCGTACGGGCGGAAAAGCGTTCCGGGCGGGCGCGGGGTGATCGTTACGATGAAGGGGGCCGCGGGCGGCGCGGACGGTGCCGCCGCGGTCCGGCCGACCGCACCGCCGCGGCGCTCCGGGCCCGCCCGGGAGGGCCGCCCGAACCCTTGGAGCGTCCGAGCATGGCTCGACACCTCATCACCAGCGCGCTGCCGTACATCAACGGGATCAAGCACCTGGGGAACATGGTCGGGTCGATGCTCCCGGCCGACGTGTACGCGCGGTATCTGCGGCAGCGCGGACACGAGGTGCTCTACATCTGCGCGACGGACGAGCACGGTACGCCCGCCGAGCTGGCGGCGAAGGAGGCCGGGCTGCCGGTCGCCGAGTTCTGCGCCGAGCAGCACGCCGTACAGCGTGCGATCTACGACGGATTCGGCCTCGCCTTCGACCACTTCGGCCGCAGCTCCTCGCCGCAGAACGTGGAGATCACCCAGCATTTCGCCCGCAAGCTGCACGAGAACGGCTTCATCGAGGCGCGCGGCGTACGCCAGATGTTCTCGGCGGTGGACGGGCGTTTCCTGCCCGACCGCTACATCATCGGCACCTGCCCGCACTGCGGTTACGACAAGGCCCGCGGCGACCAGTGCGAGAACTGCACCCGGGTGCTCGACCCCACCGACCTGATCGAGCCCCGTTCGGCGATCAGCGGCAGCACCGAACTGGAAGTGCGGTCCACCACCCACCTCTTCCTGCTCCAGTCGCAACTGGCCGGTGAGGTCGAGGCGTTCGTCGACGCGCACGCCGACGAGTGGCCCGTGCTCTCCTCCTCCATCGCCCGCAAGTGGCTCACCGAGGGACTCCAGGACCGGTCCATCACCCGCGACCTGGACTGGGGAGTGCCCGTTCCCGCCGACACCTGGCCCGAACTGGCCGCCGAGGGCAAGGTGTTCTACGTCTGGTTCGACGCGCCCATCGAGTACATCGGCGCGACAAAGGAGTGGGCGGACGAGCAGCCGGACAGCCGGGACTGGAAGTCCTGGTGGTACGAGGCCGACGACACGGTGCGCTACACCGAGTTCATGGCCAAGGACAACGTGCCCTTCCACACCGTGATGTTCCCGGCGACCGAACTGGGGACCCGCGAGCCGTGGAAGAAGGTCGACGTCGTCAAGTCCTTCAACTGGCTGAACTACTACGGCGGGAAGTTCTCCACGTCGCAGCAGCGCGGCATCTTCACCGACGCCGCGCTGGAGCTGCTGCCCGCCGACTACTGGCGGTACTTCCTGATGGCCGCGGCCCCCGAGTCCGACGACGCGTCCTTCTCCTGGGAGTTCTTCTCCTCCCTGGTCAACAAGGACCTCGCCGACACGCTCGGGAACTTCGTGAACCGCGTCCTGTCCTTCTCCCGCAAGCGCTTCGGCGACACGGTGCCGGCCGGCGGCACACCGGGCCCGGCCGAGGAGCGGCTGGGCCGGGAGACCGCCGAGCTGCTGACGGAGTATCAGGAGCACATGGACGGGCTGCGGTTCCGCAAGGGCGCCGCCGCGCTGCGCGGGCTGTGGAGCGCGGGCAACACGTACCTGGAGGAGAAGGCGCCCTGGCTGGAGATCAAGACGGACCAGGAGGCGGCGGCGCTCACGCTGCGCACCGCCATGAACCTGATCCATCTCTACGCCGTCGTCTCCGAGCCGTTCATCCCGGCCTCCGCGGCCGCCATGCGCCGCGCGTTTGCCCTTCCGGGGGATGACGCGCGTTGGGTGAGTGCCGCGGAGGCGCGGGCGCTGGATGCGGTGCCGGCGGGGACGGGGTTTGTTGTGCCGCCGGTCCTTTTTCAGAAGATTACCGAGGATGACCTTGTTGGTTATCGTGAGCGGTTTGGTGGCGAGCGGGACGCCGCTTGAGCGGCGGGTGTCGCCGCATGCCGACTTGTGTGCCCCCGTCGACTTGTTGGGCGGCTGCGGTTCGCGTGTGGTTTGCGCAGTTCCCCGCGCCCCTTTTCGCGCAGTTCCCCGCGCCCCTTATGGGTCACGCGTAGTGGCGGTAGACCGTTGTGGCTACGCAGGCGGGCTTTTGGGTGCCTTCTGCTTCCACGGTGAAGGTGAGTCGCATCTCCACGCCGTTTCCCTTGATCTCCGTGACGGAGTCGACGGTGCCGTGCAGCCGGAGCTTGGCGCCGACGGGGACGGGGCTGGGGAAACGGACCTTGTCCAGGCCGTAGTTGAGGCTCATGGAGAGGCCCTCGACGGTCAGCAGTTCGTTGAAGAGCGGGATGATCAGCGAGAGCGTCAGATAGCCGTGCGCGATGGGGGCGCCGAAGGGGCCCTGCGCGGCGCGTTCCGGGTCGGTGTGGATCCACTGGTGGTCGCCAGTGGCTTCGGCGAACGTGTCGATCCGCTCCTGGGTGATCTCCATCCAGTCGGTGTGGCCCAAGTCGGCGCCCGCGAGGGCCTGGAGCTCGGCGAGTCCGGTGACGGTGCGGTGGGCTGTCATGCGTTTCCTCCGGGTCGGTGCGGGGCCGCGTCGTGTGACCCTGCGTGTGTGGTGCGGGTGCGGTTCGCGTGTGGTGTGCGCAGTTCCCCGCTCCCCTTTTTGCGCAGTTCCCCGCGCCCCTAATCCGTGCCGTGGGCGGCGCGGATGCGGGACTTCAGCAGCTTGCCTGCGGCGCTGCGGGGCAACTCGTCGGTGAAGACGAGGGACTTGGGAATCTTGTAGCGGGCGAGCTGCCCGTCGAGGGACGCCAGGATCTCCTCGGCGCCGGCCGTCGCGCCGGCGGCGAGGACGACGACGGCGCGGCCCACTTCGCCCCAGTCCGGGTCGGGGACGCCGAGGACCGCGCAGTCGGCGACGGCGGGGTGCCGGTGCAGGGCGTTCTCGACCTCGGCGGGGTAGATGTTCTCGCCCCCGGAGATGATCATGTCCTTGACGCGGTCGACGACCGTGACATAGCCGTCCTCGTCGGCCTGGGCGACGTCGCCGGTACGGAACCAGCCGTCCGTGAACGCCGCCGCCGTCTCCTCGGGCAGGCCCCAGTAACCGGTCATCACATGCGGGCCCTCGGCGAGGAGTTCGCCGCGCGGTGCGTCGTGGCCGTCCGCGTCGACGATCCGTACGTCGGTGAAGAAGTGCGGCAGCCCGGCGCTGCCCGCCTTGTCCAGGGCGTGTTCCGCGTCGAGCAGCAGTACGCCGGGGGAGGCCTCGGTCATGCCGTAGCCCTGGATGAAGGTGAGGCCGCGCTCCTCGTACGTACGGATCAGCGAGCCGGGTACGGGCGAGCCGCCGCACATCATGCGGCGTACGGAGGACAGGTCGGCGGAGGCGAACTGCGGTGTGGTGGCGATCTGTTGGAACATCGCGGGCACGCCGAACATCACCGTGACCCGATGCGCCTCGACCAGCTCCAGGGTGCGGACCGGGTCGAAGGACTCCTCCAGGACGAGGGTGCCGCCCTTCAGAACGGTGGGCAGGCAGGTCATGTTGAGCGCGGCGGTGTGGAACAGCGGCGCGGACAGCAGGGTCACCTCGTCGGCGGCGACGTCGCTGTCGACGAGCACATTGACGCTGTTCCAGGTGAGGTTGCCGTGGGTGAGGGTCGCGCCCTTGGCCCGGCCGGTGGTGCCCGAGGTGTACATGATCATTGCCGGGTCGCCGTGCGTGACCGGCTCGTCGAGCGGGTCCGTACCGGCCAGGGCGAGGGCCTTCTCGTACGGTTCGCCGGTCTCCAGCAGATGCCGCACCCCGGCGCCGGCCTCCTGCGCCGCGGTGGCGTGCGCGGGGGTGTGGATCAGGACGGAGGCGCCGGAGTCGGTGAGGCAGTGCGTCAGCTCCGGTCCGGCCAGCCGGGTGTTGAGCGGCACGAAGACGGCGCCCAAGTGGCCCGCGGCGAACAGGGTTTCCAGGAACGCGGGATGGTTGGGCCCGAGGAAGGCGACGCGGTCGCCGCGCCGCACGCCGAGCGCGTGGAGATGGTGGGCGAGGCGGGTGGTGCGGTCGTGCAGCTGCGCGTAGGTGTACGAGGTGTCCTGGTGTACGACGGCCGTGCGGTGCGGGGTCTTGCGGGCCCGTCGCAGGGTCCAGGAACCGATGCCGTGGTTGCGCATGGGCGCTCCTTCGCATCGCCGGAAGCCGCGGTGCCGGGGCTGCCGGGCGGCCGGCCTGCTGACTGCTTGTGTGTGGACCGCGGGATGCCGGGGCCGGGACGCTCAGGGGTTGGCGAGGCCGAGCAGGCGGGCCGCGTTCTCCTTGAGGATCTTCGGCCGGACGGAGTCCTTGATGTCGAGCTTCTCGAAGTCGGACAGCCACCGGTCGGGGGTGAGCAGCGGATAGTCCGTGCCGAACAGCACCTTGTCCTGGAGGAGCGAGTTGGCGTACTGGACGAGCTGCGGCGGGAAGTACTTCGGCGACCAGCCCGACAGGTCGATGTACACCTGCGGTTTGTGCACGGCGACGGAGAGCGCCTCGTCCTGCCAGGGGACGGACGGGTGGGCCATGATGATCGGCATGTCGGGGAAGTCCGCTGCCACGTCGTCGAGGTACAGCGGGTTGGAGTACTTCAGCCGGATGCCGCCGCCGCCCGGCGCGCCCGCGCCGATGCCCGTCTGCCCGGTGTGGAAGAGGGTGATCGCCCCGGCCTCCTGGGCGGCCTCGTAGAGCACGTACGCCGACCGGTCGTTGGGGTAGAAGGCCTGGACGCTCGGGTGGAACTTGAAGCCGCGCACTCCGAAGTCCCGTACGAGGCGGGTGATCTCGCGTGCGCCGGCCTTGCCCTTCGCGGGGTCGACCGAGGCGAAGGGGATGAGGACGTCGGGGTGTTCGGCCGCCGCCTCGGCGATCTCCTCGTTGGGGACGGGCGGTGTGCCGGTGGCGGCCTCGGCGTCGACGGTGAAGACGACGGCTGCCATGTTCCGTTCGCGGTAGTACGCCGCGATCTCCGGGAGTGTCGGCTTGCGTTGTGCGCCGGACACCTTGAAGTACTCGGCGGAGGCGGCCTCCAGCTCGGGCGAGAGGGAGCTCTGTCCGCGCGAGGAGACCTCCGCGTGGGTGTGCACGTCGATCGCGGTCACGGCGTCGATGTCGATACCGGTGCTCATGGGGCGGGCCTCCGTCACAGCGTCGGGGCGGGTATGCCGTACGTTTCCGGGTGCTGTCCCACAGACACCGGCCAGGCCGCGGCTATTTCCTCGGCCGACCAGCCGCCGTCGGTGTACGCGGCGGAGATCTCCTGCGGGTGGGACCACAGCGACAGCTTGTCGCCGCCGATACCGACGCACTGTCCCGTGACGTCCTTCGCCGCCTCGGACGCGAGGAAGACGACGAGACCCGCGCAGTCCTCGGCGGTGCCGAACGCGAGGCCCTTGCGCAGCGTGTCGGGGAAGGGTGTGCCGTCGCTCTCGTACGCGTCGATGTGCGGGGCGAACAGCGGCATGGTGCGGGTCATCTCGGTGGCCGCGTTGGGCACCACGGCGTTCGCGGTGATCCCGGCGCGGGCCAGCTCCATCGCCCAGGTGCGCACCATGGCGGCGATGCCGGCCTTGGCCGCCGCGTAGTTGGTCTGGCCGAAGTTGCCGCGCTGGCCCGCGGGGGACCCGGCGACGATGATGCGGCCGCCCTCGCCCCGCTCCCGCATGTGGACGGCGGCGGCGCGTGCGCAGGTGAACGTGCCGCGCAGATGGACCTGTTGCACGGTGTCGAAGTCCTCGTCGGACATTTTCCACAGCACCCGGTCGCGCAGCACTCCCGCGTTGGTGACCATCACGTCCAGCCGGCCGAACTCGCCGACGGAGCGGGCGACCAGCGCCTCGGCGCTCTCGCTGGTGCCGACCGCGGAGGAGTCGGCGACGGCCGTGCCGCCGGCCTCGGTGATCTGCTTGACGGCCGCGCCGGCGGCCTCGCTGTCCACGTCGTTGACGACGACGGAGGCGCCGGCCGCGGCGAGCGCGCGGGCGTAGGCGAGCCCGAGTCCGCGCCCCGCGCCGGTGACGACGACAGCCTTGCCCGATAGATCCATGGGTGACGCTCCTTGTGCCGGTTGCACCGGCCGGTGCCGGTGATCGCTGCGAGCACCGACGACGTTATGCACATCTGTCATCGTGGTCAATGGAGTGCACAATGTTCGGGAGGGCGCCCGCCTGGCCGGACGGCGGCCGGGACCAGGCATGGTGGACGTGTGCAGGACGGACGGAGGGAGCGGAACGTGGTGACGGAGAACGGCAGGCACGGCAGAGCCGGCGGGCAGGAGATCCCCGGGGACGGGGAGGGCGAACCGGCCGGCGGAGGCGCGCTCCGGCCGCAGTCCCTCATGCTCACGTTCCTCGGCAACTTCGTCCTGGGTGCCGGGCTGTGCGTCTACTCCGGCAGCATCATCGAGGTCTTCGGCCGCACCGGCGTCGGCGAGCACGCCACCCGCTCCACCCTGGCGCGGATGGCCGACCGGGGTCTGCTGCGCCGCCAACGCGAGGGCCGGCGCGTGTACTTCGGGCTCACCGACCGGGCCGCGGCCATCCTCCGCGACGGCGAGGACCGCATCTGGAAACAGGGCGCCGTCAACGACGACTGGGACGGCACCTGGACCCTGCTGGCGTTCTCCCTCCCGGAGGCGGCCCAGCGCCGCCGCCACGACCTGCGGTCCCAGCTGACCTGGGCGGGCTTCGCGCCGCTCATCGGCGGCCTGTGGATCGCGCCCGGCCACGCCGACATCTCCGCCATCGGCGCGGACCCCGAACTGGGCCCGCATGTCACGGTGTTCCGCTCCACCGCCGACCCCGCGACCGACGTCGACCGCATGGTCCGCGACACCTGGGACCTGACCGCGCAGGCCGCCGGGTACGCCGCCTTCCGCGACCGCTGGTCCGCCTTCGCGGACGGCGCCGCGGCCCCCGGCCTGGACGAACTGGCCGTGAAACTCCGCCTGCTGACGGAATGGCTGCATCTCGTACGCTCCGACCCGTACCTGCCCGTACGGCATCTGCCCCACGACTGGCCCGCGGCCGGTGCGCAGGACGTGTTCCGCCGCGCCGACGCACGGGTGGCGGCCGCCGCCCAGGCGTCGGCCGAGGCGCAGCTGGACACGGCACCGGTACGGGACTGATCCGGACACCCTTTCGAGGGGGTCTCCCCGGAATCCGCTGTACCCCGCATGATGTGACGAGACGTAGCACTCACTCCTGAGGAAATGTGATGACGACGCGGGAACAACGGCTGGCCGACGTCTTCGTGGAGCTCGCGGCGGACACCCGGGACAACTCCCTCGAAGTCCCGGGGATCCTCTCCACCCTCGCGGACCGCAGCGGCGAACTGCTGGGCGCCGACGCCGCGAGCGTGACGGCGGCCCCCGGCAAGGACGGCCCGCCCCATGTGGCCGGATCCGGACCCGAAGTGAGCGCCCTCGAACTCGCCGCGTCCGACTGGGGCGAGGGCCCCGGCCACGAGTGCCGCGCCGGCGGTGCCGCACTGCCCGCCACGGACCTCACGGACCCCGCGGCGGAGGAGCGCTGGCCCCGCTACGTCCCGTGGGCACAGGAGTTGGACTTCGCGCGCGCCGCGGCCCTTCCGCTGCGCGACGGCGACGTCGCCTTCGGGGCGCTGGTGCTGCTGTACGGGTCGGGGCGCGCCGTGTCCGACTACGCCCTCGTGCTGGCGCAGTCCCTCGCCGACTTCACCGCGAACTCCCTGCTGCTGGTGCGGGAGTTGGAGCAGAGCAGGACCCGCTCCGAGCAGCTGCAGCGGGCCCTCGACAGCCGTACGGTCATCGAGCAGGCCAAGGGCGTGCTCGCGGCCCGGAAGTCCATCTCGCCCGACGAGGCCTTCGTACTGCTGCGCAGCCATGCGCGCTCGCGGCGCCGGGTGCTCGCCGAGGTGGCGCGCGATGTGATCGACGGCAGGATCCGGTGGGCGGACGGCGAAGAGGCCGGAGTCTGAACTCCTGGCTCACGGCGGGCAGTCGGGCCGCCGGGCGGCCGGCTACGCGCGTCACACGCCGGCGCGCGGCGGAGCGCCGCGGCCGTCCCGTCCGAGCGCTGTCGCCACGTCCGGGGCCTGCGGCACGACGCGGTGCAGGCCCGTGGTGCGCAGGAGCCAGAGGGCCCGCGGATGCGGGCACACGAGCCGGATTCTTCCCTGTCGTTCGGTGACGCGCTGGTGCGCGTGCGCGAGGAGTCCAAGCCCCGCGCAGTCGATGAAGGTGACGGGGGTCAGGTCGATGACGAGCGACGGGCGGTCGTGCCGGGTGGCGTCGTCCAGATGAGGGCGGACCTGAAGGGCGGCGGCGATGTCGATCTCGTCGTGCAGTTCGAGCACGACGTGCTCGTCGACGTGGTACATCCGGAGAAACCGGGTCCGTACGGGAGGCGGGAGGTGCAGGGACATCGTGGCATCACCGTGGAGTCGTCACGGCCGCTGACAGAGCCGGCCGGTGGCAAGTGGTGGGATGTCACCGGGGTCTGGGGCAACGGCCTTCGCTGTCCATTAAGGACCGCATGAAGTGGTGCGCACAACGAATGAACGATTGTCCACAGGCAGAGTTAACCCGATGGGGTGGAATCCACCCGGATCGATTGACAGTGGCAGATGGGGCGCCCGGGAGCGCAACAGAGCTTAGAACGCCGCATGGTGAGCGAGCGTCAGATGCGGGTCGTCCTCGCCCGGTACGGGTGCCGGATCGGCGTGCACCAGCGCCGCCGTCAGCTTCGGTACCGCGTGCAGCAGGGCGTGTTCGGCATCCACTGCCACCCGGTGCGCCGCCCGTACGGTCAACTCCCCGTCCACCACGACCGCCACCTCGGCGCGCAGCCGGTGCCCGATCCAGCGCAGCCGCAGCTCGCCGATCTCCCGTACGCCGGGAACCGTCAGCAGCTCCCGCTCCGCCGCCTCCACGAGCGCCGGGTCCACGGCGTCCATGACCCGCCGGAACACCTCGCGGGCCGCGTCCCGCAGCACCAGCAGGATCGCCGCCGTGATCAGCAGCCCCACCACCGGGTCGGCCCACCGCCATCCCAGCGCCGCGCCGCCCGCGCCCAACAGCACGGCGAGAGAGGTGAATCCGTCGGTACGCGCGTGCAGCCCGTCGGCGACGAGCGCCGCCGAACCGATCTCCCGCCCCGTACGGATGCGGTAGCGGGCCACCCACTCGTTGCCGAGGAAGCCGAGCACGGCCGCGGCCGCCACCACCCCCACGTGGTCCATGTCCCGCGGCTCGACCAGCCGCCCGACGGCGGCCCAGGCGGCGAAGCCCGCGGACGCAGCGATCGTCAGCACGATGACGAGACCGGCCACGTCCTCGGCGCGGCCGTACCCGTACGTGAACCGTCGGGTGGCCGCGCGGCGGCCCAGGACGAACGCGATCCCGAGCGGCACCGCGGTCAGCGCGTCCGCCGCGTTGTGCACGGTGTCGCCGAGCAGCGCCACCGAACCCGAGGCGACGACAACTGCCGCCTGTGCGAAGGCTGTCAGGCCCAGTACGCCCAGCGAGATCCACAGCGCGCGCATGCCGCGCGCCGAGGACTCCAGCGCGGAGTCCGTCTTGTCGGCGGCCTCGTGGGAGTGCGGCCGCACGAGATGCGCGGCCCGGTGCCGCCACCGCGCCCACCGGCGCACGGGAGGGTGCCCGTGCTCGTGCCCGTGGTGGTGGTCGGGCTGCTCGTGCCGCTCGTGGTCATGCGGCGTGTGCCCGTGCTGTGCGTGCCCGTGCTGATCGTGCCCGTGCTGTATGTGGCCGGACTGGGCGGTGTGCCGGTCGCTCATGCGGGGCTCCTTCCGGCGCGGCCCGCTGACGTCCCGGATGTGGACACGGCCGCGCCCCGGCTCCATTATGTGCGTATGAGCGCACGCATGCACCTGTCATCTGCGCACGAGGCGCACCCGCACACGCCCGGCGAGGAACACCTCGCCCTCGCCGCCGAGTTGCTGGCCCTGCTCGGCGACCGCACCCGCCTCGCGCTGCTCCACGCGCTGGGTGACGGGGAGGCCGACGTGAGCACGCTGACCGAGCAGTGCGGGGCCGCCCGTACGGCTGTCAGCCAGCACCTGGCGCGGCTGCGGCTCGCCGGACTGGTGGACACCCGCAAGGACGGCCGCCGGGTCATCTACTCACTGCGCGACGGCCATCTGCGCCGGGTCGTCGACGAGGCGCTCAGCCTGGCCGACCACCGGCTCACCAACCGGCCGCCGCACGGCTGACGTTCGTACGCAGGACGGCCGTCGCAGGGGTGTGTCCGGCGGTCCGTCAGTAGCCGCCGCTTCCGCCGCTGTCGCCACCGCTGTCGCCCCCGCCGCCCTCGACCTTCTTGCCGTCGGGGCCGAGCACGTACCACTCGGCGCCGAACGCGTCGACGTTCTGGCCCTTGGTGTCCCCGGGCTTCTCGTCCTTCTCGTAGCGGTAGAGCGGATGCCCGTTGTACGTGACGCCCCTGGTGCCGTCGGAGCGGGCGCCCGTGCCGAGCTTCCCGGCCTCGACTCCCTTGCCGGCCTTGGGCTTTCCCTTGGTCGTGAGCGGAGGCCACGCCGTCGCGCAGTCGCCGTCGCAGGTTGACTTCGCGGAGGTGTCGGCCTCGAAGAGGTACAGCGTGCGGCCCTCGGCGTCCACCAGGACCTTGCCGAGACCGGTGGACTTCACCGCCACGGTGGCGGGCCCCTTCGGCGGGCTGCTCGGGGAGGCCGTACGGGTCTGTCCGCTCTGCGAGGGACTCGGCTCGCCGCCCGAGCCGTCCGAACAGCCGGCGGTGACGGTGGCGAGCAGGGTGACGGCGACCGCCCAGGTGGTCGCCGCGGCGGTGCGCTGCATGGGGTCCTCCGTGGGTCAGCGGCCCCGTCCGGGCGACGGAGCCGCACTTCCCACTTCCCTGCGCCCGGGACGGCCTGTCCACTCGGAGGGGGCCGATCGGCACGGCGGGCCCTCCGTACGACGGGTCCTCCGGTGCGGGGAGCCGTGCGACGCGGACGCGCCGGCCGGTTCGGTTACCGGCCGGCGCGCAGTCCGTCATCCGCCGGGTGACCGGACGACGGGCCGTCAGAAGCCGCCGCCGAAGCCTCCTCCGTCGAAGCCGCCGCCGAACCCGCCGCCGCCGTCCATGCCGGAGCCGCCGAAGCCGTCGCCGCCCATGCCGCCGTCTCCCGCCCAGGCGCCGCCCGTTCCCATCGAGGAGCCGAGCAGCGTGCCGATGAGCATGCCGGACATCAGGGAGCCGCCGAACCCGCCGTAGAAGCCGCCGGCCCACGGACCGTACGCCGGGCCCGCCTCCCAGTAGGGGCGCCGGCCCGTCGCCGTCTCGACCTCGCGGGCGGCCGGCTGTTCGCCGTCGTCGATGCGGGCCGCGTCGGCGGCGCAGACGGGGATGTCGCGGGCTTCGCCGCCCTGCGGGTGCCAGAGGCGGTTCTCGACCGAAGGACCGTGCCGCGGGTCGAAGAAGCAGGGGGCGCGGCGCTCGGGCAGCGGCTTGCCCGCGCGGCGGGCGCGGAGTGTGGCCACGGCGAACCTGCCGCCCTCCAGGGCGCTGGTCACCGCCTCCACGTCGCGGGGCGAACGCACCTTGTTCATCGCCCGCTTGGCCTCCTCGTAGGCGTCGAGGGCTTCGCCGTACTCGGTGACCAGCGCCTCGTTCTCCTCCTCCGAGGAGCCGCCGGGCGCCGCCGGATCGAAGTCCAGCCGGTCCAGCTCCTCGCCGTACGAGGTGACGTCCTCGTCGACGGTGGCCTTCACCCGCCGCAGGTCGGCCGCGGCCTCCTTGCGGACGCGGACGGAGCTGCGGGCCACGAAGAACACCGCGAGGGCCAGACCGCCGAGCATCAGGATGCCGAGGACGAGACCGCCCGTACCGGTGCTCTGCTGGCCGGTGCCGGAGCCGTCGGAGCCGCCGTTCTCAATCGCGTCGGAGGCCTTGTCGGCGAACGTGCTCATCGCGCTGTATCCGACGGCCCCGCTCTGCCGGTCGGCCTGCTGCGCGAGGTTCTGCGCCTGGCTGCCGGGCATCAGCGCGCGGTCGGAATTGGCGCCGAAGTCGTTGCCGAGAAGTACGCCGTAGACGCCGGCGCGGCCGGTGGCCTCACGGATGTCGGAGATCACGGTGCTTTTGTTGTAGGCGGAGTCCTCCGGGAGCACGACGATGAAGACCGGCTCGCCCTTGGCGGTGATGCTCTTGGAGAGCGTGTCCTGCTCGGAGGTGCTGAGCCGGTCGCGCGCCCCCTCGTCCACGTAGACCGGCTGGGAGCGCAGTCCCTTGCCGATCTCCTCGGGCGTGGAGGGGCCTGCGGCCTGCGCCGGCGCTGCCACGACGAGCAGCGCCACGACGAGCGCGAGAACTGTCAGCAACGCCGCGAGCGGTCCAGCACTGCGCGGACGGCGAGCTCCGGAACCTGCGGCATGGTGGGCCATACCTTCAGTGTCCTCCTCCGGGCCCGAAAGCGGGAGGACCGCGCAAGCGGGTACGTATCAGGCACCGTCGCCCGGGGCGGGCGGGGTGCCTGTGGAGGGGGCGGTCAGGAGTTCCACGGGCAGCAGATGGTGGGGCGGTCCCGTCGGGCGGCCGTCGGCCAGGGCCAGGAGGCGCTCCACCGCGCGGCGTCCCGCCTCGGCCGCGGGGACGTGCAGCGCGGTGATGTCGGGCATCGCCAGCCGCGAGGCCGCGTCTCCCCGCATGCAACGCACGCGCCGCGGTGAGGAGTTGGCCCCGGACCCGCCCCTACCCGTTTCTTCCGGGGCTGCCGCCCCGGGCCCCAGCTGGTGATGGGTGGGAAGGCTGCCGCTCCCGGGTCCCACCCGGTGGTGGGAGTGAGGGCTGCCGCCCCGGGGCTCCACCTGGCGGTGGGTGGGAGGGCTGCTGCTCCGGGGTCCCGCCTGGTGGTGGGTGGGAGGGCTGCTGCCCCCGGGCCCCGCTTGACGGTGGGGCTCACCCCGCCGTGTACGGAGGGCGGCCTGCTCGGGGGCCGTGCCAGTCGAGGCAGATTACCGTGGCGTCGTCCTGGAGCCGGCCTCCGCTGGCTTCCTCCACGGCGTTGGTCAGGACCCGCACCGCTTCGCGCGGGTGCAGGGTGCGGGTGTGTTCGACCATGGCGGGCATGTCCACGCTCTCCGCGCCGCGTTCGAGCATGCCGTCGGTGAGCAGGACGAGCCGGTCGCCGGAGCGCAGGTCGAGGCGCTGTACGCGGTAGTCGTGGGGGAAGGGGAAGCCGAAGGGCGGGTCGGCCTCGCAGCCGATCTCCTCGACCGTCCCGCCCCGCAGGCGCAGCGGGAGGGGGTGGCCGGCGTTGACGAAATCGGCCGTGCCCTCGCGCAGTCCGATGCGCAGCAGTTGACCTGTCGCGTGTCCGCGGCCGTTGGCGCACAGCGCCCGGTGGGCCTGCTGCGCCTGTTCCTCCAGCGAGGCCCCGGCGCGCCGTGCGCCGCGCAACGCGCCGACCAGCACCGTGGCCAGCAGCGCGGCGTCGATGTCGTGGCCCATGGGGTCGGTGACGGACAGGTGCAGGCAGTCGCGGTCCAGGGCGTAGTCGAAGGTGTCCCCGCTGATCTCGCCGGAGGGCTCCAGCGCGCCGGACAGCGCGAACTCGGCGACCTCGCACGACATCGACGGCGGCAGCAGCTGGTGCTGGATCTCCGCGGGCAGGGTGAGCCGGGCGGTCCGTTTGCCCCAGGTGTAGAGGTCGGTGAAGCGCTGGTCGGCGATGACGATGTACGCGAGGACGCGTGCCGTCTCGCGCAGCGAGGCCAGCACCTGCTCGCCGGGGTCGGGCGGCAGGGTCAGTTCGAGCAGACCGATGGGGTCGCCGCGGTTCGTCACGGGAAGGATCAGCCGCAGCATGCCGGTGTCCGGAAGCGATTCGTGCAACGGCCGCTGCGCGCGCACCACTTGGTCGTAGACGCTGCCGTGCAGCTCGACCCGCTCCGCCTCCCCGTTCTGTCCGGTCTCTCCGGCCGGTCCGACGGCGCTGACCCGTACCAGCGCCTTCCCCGTCAGGTCGACGATGAGGAAGGACACCGTGCTCGCGCCGAAGCGCCATGCGAGGTCCCGGGTGATCATGTCGACGGACTCGACCGGCGACTCCTGCGCCGTCGCGGTCAGCAGCTCGGCGATTTCGGTGTCGTCCCCACCTGCCATGGCACGTTCCCTTCCCGGTGGTGGGCACGATACGCGCAGAACTGTACTTTGCGCACATATCGGATGGCAGCGAAGAGCGCCCCGGCGCGTTGCCGGCGAGGGTCTCCGGCGACGGGCCGGGAGCGGGGAGCGGGTTTCGGCGGGTGCGGCAGTGCTACCCGGCCGGCCAGGCACGCGCGCGTTCCCTGCGGAGAACGCGGCGGGGCGTGGCGGCCGGACCGTAAGCGAGCCGACCGAAGTGAGGAGTACCGGATGACCACCGCACGTGACGTCATGACCAGCGGAGCCGACTGTGTGCAGAGCGACCAGACGGCCGCGGACGCGGCGCGGCTCATGAAGGAACTGGGCGTGGGGGCGCTGCCCATCTGCGGGAAGGACAGCAAGATCAAGGGCGTGGTCACCGACCGCGATCTGGTCGTCAAGGTCCTGGCTCCCGGCCGCGATCCGGGGACCTTCCCCGCCGGCAGCCTCAATCAGACGGAAGCGGTCACCATCGGCGCCGACGACGACACCGAGGAGATCCTCGCGACGATGACCCGGCACAAGGTGCGGCGGCTCCCGGTGATCGACGGTGACCGGCTCGTCGGCATGGTCGCCATCGCGGACGTGGCCCGTTCGCTGCCGAACGCCACGACAGGCTCGCTCGTCGAGGCCCTGTCCTCGAACAACTGACGCCTGCGGCGTTCGAACTGCCTGCCGCCGGTACGGGCCTGACGTGACGTCAGGCGGTCGGCGGGCAGCGGGACTTGCCGTACGCGCACGAGGCGTGCGTACGGGCGGGTCCGCGCTCGGGAGCCCAACGGTGCGCTCACGGTGAGGGGTCACGTGAGCGCACCGTCGTATGGGGCGTGCCTCTGGGCGTGCCCGTTCAAGGCGTGCCTGTATGAGGCGTGCCCGTTTGAGGTGTCAGGCCTCGAAGCCCTTCTTGAGGGCCTCGGCGAGCCGTACGACGCGCGCGGCCTGGACGGCTGCGGCGGTACGGGTCTGGTCGTCGACCGGGTTGTTGCCCTGCGCGTCCACGTGCGAGGTGCCGTACGGGTTGCCGTCCGCGAACTTCGACGGGTCGGTGTAGCCCGGGGTGACCAGGAGCCCGCCGAAGTGGTGGATGGTGTTGTACAGGGCGAGCAGCGTGGACTCCTGGCCGCCGTGCGTGGTGGCCGAGGACGTGAACCCGCTGTAGACCTTGTCGGCCAGCTTGCCCTCCGCCCACAGCCCGCCGAGCGTGTCGATGAACTGCTTGAGCTGGGAGGCGACGTTACCGAAGCGGGTGGGCGTGCCGAAGACGACCGCGTCGGCCCACTCGATGTCGGCCGGGCCGGCCTCGGGAAGCCCGGCGGTGGCGGCCTGGTTGGCGGCCCACGCCTCGTTGGAGTCGATGGCGGACTGCGGCGCGAGTTCGGCGGCCTTGAGGAGGCGGACCTCGGCGCCGGCCTTCTCGGCGGCCTGGCCGATCTCGCGGGCGATCTCGGCGATCGTGCCGGTGGAGGAGTAGTAGACGACGGCGAGCTTGACGGGTGCGGTCACGGCTGCGACCTCCGTTCCGTAGGTGGCGTCGGTACAAGGCCCCTTGCGGGGCTGTAGTTGAACCATAAACTACATCCCGGGCGTGACGCATCCACCTGCCGGTGGGGGAGTTGAGGGCGGCGGGGAACGGAGCGGCGCGCTCGGTCCGGGCGGGCCGGGGTGGGCGGTTCAGTCCTTGGTGGCGGTGAGGGGTTGTGCGGGGGTCGGGGGCTGCTCGTGTTCGGCGCCCAGCCGCCACGCGATGCCGACGCCCAGCAGCGCGAGCGCTCCGCAGCAGAGCCACACGGTGACGTACGCGCCCTCGGAGGCGATGTGTTCGCCGGGTACGTCGAGCAGCAGGCGGTTCATGATGGCGGCGAAGACGGCGCCCGCCACCGAACCGGCCAGCGTTTTGAGGGTGTTGTACATGCCGGTGCCGATGCCCGTCTGGTCGGCGGGCAGATGGCGCATGAGCAGGGACGGCAGGGTCGCGATGGCGGTGCCGACCCCCGTACCGAACACGACGCCGAGCACGGCCATGTGCCACGGCGCGCTGTGGACGAGAGCCATCCCGAGATACGCGGCGGCCACGAGGCCGAATCCGCCGACGAGCGTGCGCCGGTCGCCGAACCGGCGCACGGCACGGTCGGCGAAGGTGCCGCCGAGCGCCATGGACACGGCGGCGCTGACGTTCAGCAGGGAGACGCCGAGGGTGTCCATGCCGAAACCGAAGCCGAGCCGTGCGGGCGTGGCGAAGAAGGACGGGTTGGCGGTCTGCGCCCCGTAGAGCACGCAACCCGTGAGGAAGCTCAGGACGTAGAGCAGGGCCATGCTGCGCCCGGCCATCAGCCGTACGTCCACCAGGGGCTGCGGGGCCCGCAGTTCGGTGCGGACGAACAGGGCGATGAGGACGGCGCCGAGGGCGAGAATCGCGGCGGTGGGCGCGGGGCCCGCGCTGTTCGCGCCCGCCATGCCGATCATGATGGCGGCGAGTCCGGTGCTGAGCAGGGCGGCACCCGCCCAGTCGATGCGGCAGACGGCCCGGGTGGTGGACTCGGGGATCAGCCGGAAGGCCACGGGCAGGCACAGCAGGATGGCGACGGCCGGGAACATCAGCAGCCCGTGCATGTCCTGGACGGCCTGCGAGAGCAGTCCCGCTCCCATCGTCCCGAGCGTCGCGCCCAGGGTGAGCGCGCCGACGAGCATGCCGATGGCGGCACCGGCCCGTTCGGGCTGTACGCGGTCGCGCACGATCGCGAAGTCCAGCGGCAGCCAGCAGGCGAACAGGCCCTGCAGGGCCCGCCCGACGAGGAGCACGGCGAAGCTGTCGGCCGTCGCGACGACGATCGAGCCCGCGGCGACGGCGACCATCGTGATGCGGATCATCCGGCGGTGTCCGTGGATGTCGCCGAGGCGCGAGAGCAGCGGCACGGAGATGCCCGCGACGAGCAGGAAGACACTGTTGACCCAGTTCAAGTCGCCCGCGCTGACGCGGAGTTCGCTGCCGATGAGGGGCAGGACGACCGGCACGGCTCCCTGGAGGATGCCGCTGCACAGTTCGATGAAGACGAGGAAGCCGACGACGGACGCGGTGGACGTCGGCGTACTGCCCGGGGAGGCGCTTCGGGACATGGCGGTCTCCAAGGCGTGCTGGGGTACGGGCCGGGCGCGGCGTGCCCGGTCCGGGACGGTGGACGGAGAGTTCGGAAAGGGAGGGAGGCGGAGGTCAGGCGGGGGACGGGCCGGTGTCCGTACCGCCGACCGGCAGGCGTGGCACGTGTCCGGCCAGGGCGAGGTCGATGAGCTGACGGACCGTCCTGTCGCCGACGGGCGCCGGGCGGAAGGACCTCCGGTAGGCGAAGAAGCCGTTCCACAGGTCCAGCAGTGCGTCGGTGTCCACGTCCGCGGGCAGATCGCCCCGTGCGATGCCGCGCTGCACGGCGGCCCGGGCGTGGTCCCGGCGGTGCAGCACGATGTCGAGGAACGACTGCAGGACCGCTGACTCCTCGGCTGCCGCCTCGGTCAGGCACAGCACGGTGAAGGCGTCGTGGTGACGGGTGAAGTCGTCGATGTAGTCGCAGACGACGAGGAGTTCGGCACGGGTGTCGCCGAGGTCGGGCACGGTGCGGACGTCGGCGCGGGCGACGAGCACCTCGGCGGTCACCGCGGCTTTGTGCGGCCACCACCGGTAGAGGGTCTTCTTGGACACGTTGGCGCGGACGGCTATCTCGTCCATCGTCATGCCGAGATAGCCGCTCTCGGCGAGCAGTTCGGAGGCGGCGCCGATGACCCGCTGACGGACCTCGTCACTGCGGGGCCGGCCGGCGGGCCGCCGTCCTGTGCTGTTCGGCATGGGGACCCATTCGGGGGCACGCGGGCCGGTACGTCAAGAGGGAACGGCAAGTTTCCCGGGAGAAGTCACCTGTCCGTGACACCGGGAGTTCCACCGTGACCGGACCCTGGTCAAACGCCGGGAGAGCGGGTACACATGGGCCTCCTCGAAAAGGGAACGGTCCGTTTCCTTAACCCTGTGCTGCCGTCCGAGTGGAGGACCTCATGCCCGCAGCCGACCCGTCACTCCGCGACCGTGTCGCCGCCCGGCTCGACGAGTACAAGGACCGGCTGCTGGAGCTCAGCCACCATCTGCACGCCGACCCGGAGACCTCCTTCGAGGAGACCCGCGCCGCCGGCCGGCTCGCGGACCTGCTCGACGGTGCGGGCTTCTCCGTACAGCGCGGGGCGTGCGAGCTGCCCACGGCGCTGACCGCGGAGTACGGCAGCGGGGACCTGACGGTCGGGGTGTGCGCGGAGTACGACGCGCTGCCGGACATCGGGCACGCCTGCGGGCACAACATCATCTGCGCCGCCGGGGCGGGCGCGGCCATCGCGCTGACGGTCGCCGCAGACGAACTCGGCTTCCGCATCAAGCTGTTGGGCACGCCCGCCGAGGAGGAGGGCGGCGGCAAGGTGCTGATGCTGGAGCGCGGCGCCTTCGACGATGTGACGGTGGCGATGATGGTGCACCCCGCGCCCGTCGACGTGGTCGACCCGCGCGGCTCCAGCAACGCGGTGGCCCGCTTCGAGGTGACCTTCACGGGCCGCTCCTCGCACGCCGCCGCGGCACCTGAGGGCGGGCTGAACGCCGCCGACGCCGCGGTCGTCGCGCAGGTCGCCGTGGGCCAGCTCCGCCAGCAACTGCGCGACGGCTACCGGGTCGCGGGCATCGTCCGGCACGGAGGGGAGCGGACGAACATCATCCCGGAGCGGACGGTCCTCGAGTACGAGGTGCGCACCCCCACCGGCGCGGAACTCGGGGAACTCAAGGAGCGGGTGCTGAACTGCTTCCGCGGCGCCGCGCTCGCCACCGGCACCACCATGGATCTCGGGGGAATCCAGCCCGACTACCTCGAACTGCGCCACGACACCGCGCTGATGGAGAGCTACGCCCGCAATCTGCGCGCGGCGGGCCGGGAGGTTCCCGGGCCGGGGCCGCTGCCCCAGGGCACCGGCGGCTCCACCGACATGGGCAACGTCACCCACGCGCTGCCCGCCATCCACCCCGGGCTGGGCGTGGCGGGGGCCCAGGGGATGCCGCACACACGGCAGTTCGCCGAAGAGGTCGCGAGCCCCGCGGGAGACGACGCGGTGCTCGACGGCGCCCTCGCGATGGCCTGGACCGGCCTCGACCTGGCAGCGGACCCGGACCGCCGGGCCGCGGCTGTCGCAGCGCGCAACAGCTGACGTACCGTCACGATCCGTGTCCTGTACGGAAGTTCGGGACGTCTACGGCAGCAGCCGCTGTTCCTTCGCCACCGCGACGGCGCCGGCGCGGGTCTCGACGCCGAGCTTGTCGTAGATGCGGCCCAGGTGGGTCTTGACGGTCGCCTCGCTGATGAAGAGGGCGCGGGCGATGTCGCGGTTGCCGAGGCCGTGGGCGAGCTGGCCGAGGATGTCGCGTTCCCGGTCGGTGAGGGTCGGCCGCGGGGCGCGCATCCGGTCCATCACGAACTGCGCGACGGGCGGCGAGAGTGCCGTACGTCCCTCCGCCGCGGCCCGGATCGCGGAGAACAGCTCCTCGGGGCGCTCCGCCTTGAGCAGATAGCCGGTCGCGCCCGCCTCGATGGCGCGGGTGATGTCCGCATCCGTGTCGTACGTCGTCAGCACGAGGATCCGCGGCACCGACCCGGCCTCCGAGGGGCCGGCGGCGACGATGCGCCGGGTGGCCTCCACGCCGTCGATGCCCTCGCCGAGCTGGAGGTCCATCAGGACGACGTCGGGCCGGAGTTTGGCGGCCATGGCGACCGCCTCCTCGCCGGTCCCCGCCTCGCCGACGACCTCGACGCCGGGTGCGCTGCCGAGCAGTGCGAGCAGCCCGGCGCGTACGACGGCGTGGTCGTCGCACAGCAGCAGCCGTACGGGTGCGGCAGCGGCGGATTCCGTCATGGTGTCGGCTCCAGGGGGACGGCGGCGGACAGTACGGTGCCCTCTCCGGGCGTGGACTCGATGGTGAACGTCCCGCCGAGGCGCCGCAGCCGCGCCCGCATGGCGGGCAGTCCGTGCCCGCGCGCGCTGCCGGTGGGGACGTCGGAGGGGGTGAAGCCGTGCCCGTCGTCGGCCACGTCGAGGACGACCTGGTCCCCGAGGTAGCTGAGGGTCAGCGCGGCGGTGCGGGCGCCCGCGTGCTCCCGTACGTTCGCGAGGGCACCCTGCGCGATGCGCAGCAGCGCCGCCGCGACGCTCTCGGGCAGCGGAACGGGCGTGCCCTCCAGGTGGAAGCGGACTTCGCTGCCCTGTTCCCGTTCGCCCGCGGCCAGTTCGCGCAGCGCCGTCTCCAGCGGAGTGCCGTCGGCGAGCGCGGACGGCGCGAGGTCGTGCACGAAACGGCGCGCCTCGGCGAGGTCGCGTCCGGCGATGGCGGTGGCCGTACGGACGTGCTCGCGGGCTGTACCGGGCGCCGAGTCCCAGGTGCGGTCCGCGGCCTGGAGCAGCATCTGCTGGCTGGACAGGCCCTGGGCGAGGGTGTCGTGGATCTCCATCGCGAGCCGCTGGCGTTCGGCGAGGACGCCCTCACGCCGTTCGGTGGCGGCCAGTTCGCGGCGGGTACGCAGCAGATCGTCGATCAGCTCGCGCTGCCGTACGGCCTGCCGCTCCATGTGCAGGAACACCGCCGTGGCCAGCGCCGCGACGGCGGGCGGCGCGAGCACGAGATCCGGGTCGAAGCCGCCGGCGAGCCGCAGTTGGGCGAGGACGACGAAGACGGTCAGCAGGGCGACGAGCGGTACGGCCGCGCGCGGCGGCAGCGTCCGCAGCCCCGTGTAGAAGAGCGGCACCGCACACCAGGCGAAGCTCGGCGCGAGCAGGACGAGCAGCACCCAGACACCCACGACCGCGGCCAGCCAGGCCCGTTGACGCAGGGTCCGCACGCTGCCGCGCCCCGGACCGGCCTCCGGCCCCGTCGTCTGTCCGAGCACCGGGCCGAGGAGGTGGAGCAGCGCGAGGACGATGCTCAACGCGATGATCCAGGGAATGCGCGGCTGGTCGGGATGGCGCAGCAGATACCGCCACAGCGAGGCGCCGAGCAGCAGAAAGAACGCCGCATTGATGACGGGGGCCAGCCGCCGCACCTCGGGGTGCGGGCCGGGCGGGGCCGGTTCCGCGGGCACTGCCCACCCCCTTTCCTGTGTGTCGAGCGCGTACGGTTTCCGCTGGTCGGAGCGTATGCGGAGGTTCCTCTCCAGCAGTCGTAGCACGGGCTCCACGGGCCGGGCATCATCCGATCGGTTTACCCCCGTGTCAGCCGTAGGGCGCCGCGACGGCAGCCGGTACGGCGACCCGGCGGGGGCTCCCGGCTCCGGAGGATGGGAGACACACAGCGGGCCGGCAACCGAGTCCGCACCGCTCACCGCCTCTTTAAGGAGTACGACCATGCGGAACGCCCGCCCGAAGAACACCTCCCGCCGCACCCGGACCGTCGTGGGCACGGCCGTCGGCGCCGTGGCCCTCGCCGGAGTCGGCACGTTCGGCGCCATGTCGGCCAGCGCGTCACCCGCCGCGTCGCAGCCGGCCGGCGCCCAACAGGCCGCGCAGAGCAGCGACTTGACCACCTCCAGCCACCTGACGGTCGCCGCGGCCGCCAAGTCCGCGCAGGCCGCGCTCGACGCCGCGAAGAAGGAGAACCAGAAGGTGTCGGTCGCCGTCGTCGACCGCAACGGCAACACCCTCGTGACACTGCGCGGCGACGGCGCCGGCCCGCAGTCGTACGAGTCGGCCGAGAAGAAGGGCTACACCGCGGTCTCCTGGAACGCGCCCACCTCCGAACTGTCCGAGCGGCTGGAGAAGACCCCGAACCTGAAGGACATCCCCGGCACGCTGTTCCTCGCGGGCGGCGCCCCGGTGGAGGCCGAGGGCGCGCCGGTCGCGGGCATCGGCGTCGCGGGCGCGCCGAGCGGCGACCTGGACGAGAAGTTCGCGCAGGCCGGCGCCGACGCGCTCGGCAAGTGACGCGACCGGCACGTGAGGACCGGGCGATGGCCAGGAGGACAGCAGGTATGACTCTCGCCGCCGTACTCGCAGCGGTGAGCCTCGCGGGCTGCGCGGCCCGGGACGGCGGGGGTGGGGCGGCGCACTCCTCGTCGTCCGCCCCGTCGTCCCCTTCCGCGACCTCGTCCCCGTCGTCCTCCTCGTCGCCGTCCTCGTCGTCGTCCTCCCGGGCGGCGACCGCCGCGGCGAACAAGGAGCTGCTCGACGCGGCGGGCAAGGGCGACAGCGAGGCCGTCGAGGCGGCGCTGAAGTCCGGCGCCGACACGGAGACACGCGACAGCCGGGGCCGTACGCCGCTGCTGCTCGCCTCCCTCGGCGACCACGTGGAGGCGGCCCGCGCCCTGGTGAAGGCGGACGCCGACCCGGACGCGCGGGACGAGCGCGACGACAGCGCCTGGCTCGTCACCGGGGTGACGGGCAGCGCCGCGATGGCGCGCGTGCTGATTCCGGCGAAGCCGGACTACACGCTCACCAACCGGTACGGCGGTACGTCGCTGATTCCGGCGGGCGAGCACGGGCACGTCGCGTACGTGCGGGAGGTGCTGCGCAGCACCGATGTCGACGTCGACCACGTCAACAGGCTTGGCTGGACCGCCCTGTTGGAGGCCGTCATCCTCGGCGACGGCGGGCGGGACCACCAGAAGGTGGTCGCGCTGCTGCTGGACCACGGGGCGGATGCGGGCATCGCGGATAAGGACGGGGTTACGGCGTTGGGGCACGCGGAGCGGCGTGGTTTCGCGCGGATCGCGGAGCTTTTGCGCGGGGCGTAGGCGTGTTTGCGCCGCCTCGTGTGCCCCGTGGGTGTGGTGGGCGGCTGCGGTTGGCGCTGGGGTTTGCGCAGTTCCCCGCGCCCCTTGTCGGGGCTGGTCCCCGCGCCCTTATCGGGGGTGGAGGCGGTGGGCGTCTTGTTCTGGGCTTATGGCCGTTGTCGCGTAGGCGCCGCAGGCCAGCATGATGGCCGCTGTGATGAGGAACGCCGTGGTGTAGCCCGTCTGTTCGGTCGCGGCGCCGTCGATGAGGCGGCCGCTGAGGAACGGGGCGACCAGGCCGGGGAGGGTGCCGGTGGCGGCGACGATGCCGAAGACCGCGCCGCGCTGCCGTGCCGGGGTGACCTCGGCCGTGGTCACATAGTGCAGCGGAATGGCGATGGCGTGCGCGCCGAAGGCCACGGCGATCAGTACGAGGCGCGCCGCCCCCTCGACGAAGGGGAACGTGGCCATGGCGCAGCCGGCGACGATGACGGCCGCCCCCTGGAGCGCACCGCTCGACCAACGGCTGCTGACGCCACGGGACTTGAGGGCGTCCACGACGGGGGAGACGGTCAGCAGCAGGGCCAGGCTGCAGCCGGAGATGACGCTGATGGCGGTCGCCGTACGGGCCGGGGACATGCCGAGCTGGGTGCTCAGATAGACGGGCAGCCAGGCGCTGCTCAGCGACAGGGCCCAGTGGGCGGCGAACGCGCTCGAAATGCCGCCCAGCACCGTTCCGTTGAGCAGGAGCCGCCGGTACGGCAGCCGTTGCCCGGGCCCCGCGTCGGCCGTGTGGTCATCCTTCGTCGACTTCCCACGCCGTGCGGGCTGTTCGCCGTACGGGCCGTCGTGGCCGACCTTCAGCCACAGCAGGCACCAGACGGCGCCGGCCGCGGCGAGAACGGTGAACGCCGAGCGCCAGCCGTACGCGGTGATGATCCACGTGAGCAGCGGGGCGGAGATGAGCGTGCCCAGCGCGGCGCCGCTGATCTGCAACGCCGAGGGCAGGCCGCGCCGTTCGGCGGGGAACCACTTGTAGAGGGCGTGCATGGACATCGACGCCGCGGGCCCTTCGGCGGCCCCGAGCAGGACCCGCCCGGCGATGAGCGTCGGCACCGTCGCCACGATCAGTACGGGCAGTTGGGCCACCGCCCACAGCGCGGTCAGCACGCACAGGAGCACCCGGCTGGAGACACGGGTGGACACGAAGCCCACGGCCAGCCCGGAGAGGCTGAAGAGCAGATAGAAGGAGCTGGATATCGCACCGTACGTGCTCTTGCTGAGGTCCAGCTCTTCCATGATCGGGTGGGCGGCGAGGCCGAGTACGGCCTTGTCCGCGAAGTTGAGCACCATGAAGGCGACGATCATGGCGGTGACCAGCCACGCCCGGCGCCGGACGACGGCCGTACCGGCCGGGTTCACGGGGCGGGCGGGGGCCGGCTCGGTGCGGCTGCTGGTCATGGGGACTCCCGGGGAGAGTGGGGAGGAGCGGCAGGAGGGCCGGCCGCGGGCCGCGGCGTGCCGGGCTCGTGCGGAATGCCCGGGGCCACCTTCAGCGCCGCGTACGACACCCGTTCAACTGCGGTGCCCGGCACGCCTGTTCACGTCAGGGACTTGGCGATGGCGTTCTTGTGGATCTCGCTGGTGCCGGTGACGATGCGGAACATGCGCAGGCTGCGGAAGATCCGCTCGACCTCGTGGCCGCGGGTGAGCCCGGCCTTGCCGTGGATCTGCACGGCCTGGTCGGCGACGCGGAAGCAGGACTCGGCGGTGAGCAGCTTGCACATGTTGGCCTCGGTCGAGATGTTGTCGCCGCGGTCGCCCCGGGCCGCGGTGGCCATGACGGTCGAGTGTGCCGCGTAGAGGTCGGTGGCCATCTCGGCGAGCTTGTGCTGGATGGCCTGGAGCCCGAGGAGCGGCTGTCCGAAGGCGACCCGGTCCTTCGAGTACGCCACCGACAGGTTCCACGCGCGGCGGGCCGCGCCGATGAGGGAGGGGCAGTGCAGGAGGCGGTTGAGGGTGATGCGTCCGATGCCGATGCGCAGACCCTGGCCGATCTCGCCGAGGAGGTTCCCGGCGGGGACGCGGCAGCCGTCGAAGGCGAGGTCGCCCTCCATCTGCTGCCCCGACATGGGGACTTCACCGTCGAGGACCTCGCAGCCCGGGCTGTCGAGGTCGACGAGGAAGGCGCTGTAGACCTCCTCGGTCCCGGCCATGCGGGCGACGACGATCGCGAAGTCGGCGAACGGCGCGGCGGAGCTGAACACCTTGCGCCCGGTCAGCACGTACGAGTCGCCGTCCTCGGTCGCGGTGGTGGACATGCGGCGTACGTCCGAGCCGGCGTCCTCCTCCGTGATGGAGAAGCAGCAGGCGCGCTCGCCCCGGATGACCGGCATCAGATACCGCTCCATCTGGTCGGCGGTGGCGTAGCGGGCGATCGCGCCGGCCCGCAGGGGGCCGCCCATGTCGCCCAGCACGGAGTGCGAGAGCGCTGCGCCGGAGGCCGTCAACTCCTCTTTCAGTGCGCACAGTTCGACCAGGCTCAGATCCTCGCCGCCCAGTTCGGCGGGCAGGCTGACGCCGTAGAAGCCCAGTTCGCGGCTGCGCTTCCAGACGTGTTCGAGCGTGGCCCGCTCCAGCTTCGACTCGGGGGTGATGCCGCGTTCGCGTTCGTACGGGACGAGTTCGTCGTGGAGGAAGCCGCGCAGGCGGGTCACCAGGTCCTGGAGGCGCGGGTTGTCGTCGTGGACGGGTTCGAGGGTGAAGGTCATGGCGGGTTCCTGTTCGGGGAGCTCGGGGCCGGCGTGCGCGGGGTGCGGCGTACGCGACGGGCTTCGGGCGGACGCGTGCGCCTCAGCCGGGGCAAGACACTTCGGCGGGGCGCAACGTGCCTCAGTGGACGCGGCGTTCGGCGCCGGCCCAGTACGGGTCCCGGAGGGCGCGGCGGTCGATCTTGCCGTTGGGGTTGTGGGGGAGCGCGTCGACGAAGTCGACGGAGCGGGGCTTCTTCATGCGGGCCAGCCGCTCGGCGCAGAAGTCGCTCAGCGCGCTCTCGGTGAGCGCGGCCCCCTCGCGCGGGACGACGACCGCCTTGACGGCTTCGCCCCACTGCTCGTCGGGCACGCCGACGACGGCGGCCTCGTACACGTCGGGGTGCTGGTGGAGGACCGATTCGACCTCCACCGCGTAGATGTTGAAGCCCCCCGAGATGATCATGTCCTTCTTGCGGTCGACGATGAAGACGTAGCCGTCGGAGCGCCTGCGTGCGAGGTCACCCGTGAGGAACCAGCCGTCGCGGAACGACGCGGCGGTCAGGTCCGGTTCGTTGAGGTAGCCGGGCACGACGTCAGGGCCGCGTACGGCGATCTCGCCGATCTCCCCGTCGGCCACCGGCCGCCCGTCGTCGCCGACGACGGCGACGTCCGCCTCGGTCCGCGGCCGGCCGCAGGAGAGCAGCAGCTCCTCGTCCACTCCCTCCAGCGCCCGCCGGTGGTCCTCGGCGGAGAGGAACAGCACGCCCGACGTCGTCTCGCCGCAGCCGTACCCCTGGGAGAGGACCGGGCCGAACAACTCCCAGGCCTCCCTGATGCGTTGGGGTGACATGGGCGCCGCCCCGTAGATGAGCTGCCGCAGCGAGGACACGTCGAAATCGCGTGCGTGGGGCAGCGCGAGAACGGTGTTGACCATGGTCGGGACGACGAACGCGTGGGTGGCCCGCTCCCGTTCGACGGTGGAGAGGAAGGCCTCCGCGTCCCACCGTTCCATGACGACCGCGCAGCCCCCGGCGAAGAAGATGCCCATCAGCGGCATGCCCGAGGCGTGTGTGACGGGCCCGGCGAGTATCTGCCGGTCGCCCGGCCCGACACGGGTGTCGGGACTCATCACGGTCTTGCGCATCAGCGCGAGGCGGTTGCCGTACGTCTGCGTCGCCGCCTTGAGCTTGCCGGTGGAGCCGGAGGTGAAGTGCAGTACGGCGACGGCCCCGTCCGCGCAGTCCACGTCGACGGGCTCGGCGGGCGTGGAGTCGAGAAGGCCTCGATAGGTGAGGAGTCCCCGCGGCTGTAGGTCCGCGTCGTGTTCCCCGTCCCCGGGCGGGTCGAAGCAGATGACGGTGGTGACGTCGCTGCCCCGTACGGCGGAGGCGGCGTCCGCCAAGTGGGCCGCGTCGACGAGCAGTACGCGCGCCGCCGACTCGCGCAGCAGGTGCGCCACTTCCTGCTCGCCGAGCCGGGCGTTGACCGGTGCGCGGGTCAACCCGGCCTTGTAGAGGGCGACTTCGGTGACGACCAGCTCCGCCCGGTTGCCGGCGAGGGTGGCCGCGCAGTCGCCCTCGCGGAGCCCGAGCGCCCGCAGCGCGGTGGCGAGCCGGTCGCTGTCGTCGTCGAGCATCGCGTACGTCAGCCGCGTCCCGCCGCAGACGACGGCTTCCGCGTCGGGCTGGTGGGCGCGGGTCCGGCGTACGAACCGGCCGAGGTTCATGGGAGCTCCAACCGAGTTACTGAACACTGTGTCTGTTTACGGATTGAGTGTTCGGAAACGTAGTCTGGGGGAGCCGCCAGGTCAACGGTCCGGAGCGAGAGGAAATAATCCGGCCATGAAGTCCGCAGGAGACCGCCGCGTCCGCCGCACCCGCCACGCGCTGCGCTCAGCGCTGGTCGAACTCGTCCTGGAGAAGGGATTCCACGCGCTGACGGTCGAGGAGATCATCGACCGCGCCGACATCGCCCGCGCGACCTTCTACACGCACTACCGCGACAAGGAGGATCTGCTCGTCGGCGTCGTCCGGGACCTCACCGAGGACAGGGAGCGCCTGCTGCCGGCCATGGAACAGGCGCAGACGCAGGGCTTCACCGGGCTGCCGGTGCTCTACATCTTCCAGCACGCCGAGCAGGAGAAGCCCGTCTACCGGGTCATCCTGCGGGGCGAGGGCGACGGCCGCGCCCTGCGCGAGTTCACGACGATCATCAGCGAGCGGGTGGAGCAGGTCTTCCGCGAGCGGGCCGCGCATCTCGGCGTCACGCCGCGCGTCCCGTTCGATGTGATCGCCCGCGCCTGGACCGGCGAACTGACCGGCGTGCTGACGTGGTGGGTGGAGAACGACACCGGCTACACGGCGCAGGAAGTCACCGCGCATCTGCGGGACCTGTCGGTCCACGGGCGCGTCTGGGCCTCCGGCCTGGAGCCGCGGGACGTCGCCGGAACGCCGGACGCACCCCGGTGACCTCGCGCTCTGTGGCCTCGTGCCCTGTGACCTCGCCCCGACCCGTACCGCCCGTGCCCGACCCGTACCGCCCGACCCGACCGGACCGGGCACAGGATGTCGGGTCCCGCGGGGTGCGGCGTCCCTAGCGTGTGAGGCGTCAGAGGAAGGAGAACGGGGTGCTGGAGCGGCTGAACGAGGCCCTGGAGCACGTCGAGTCGCATCTCGACGAGCAGATCGACGTGGCCGAACTGGCGCGGATCGCCATGACGTCGGAGTATCACTTCCGCCGCATGTTCTCCGCGCTGGCCGGGGTCTCCCTGTCGGAGTACGTCCGGCGCCGGCGGCTCACCGTCGCGGGGGCCGAAGTCCTCGCGGGGGAGCGGACGTTGCTCGACATCGCGGTGCGCCACGGCTACGGCTCGGGGGAGGCGTTCGCGCGTGCGTTCCGCGCCATGCACGGTGTGGGACCGGGCGAGGCCCGGCGTACCGGTGCGGCGCTCAGCTCCCAGCAGCGGATCTCCTTCCGCCTTGTCGTGGAAGGGAACAGCAGCATGAAGTACCGGGTCATCGACAGGGAACAGTTCCGCGTGGCCGGCAAGAAGGCCCGTGTCCCGCTCGTGCACGAGGGGGTGAACCCGGCGATCGCCGAGTTCGTCCGGGGTCTCGGGAAGGAGACGGTGCGGCGCATCACCGCACTCTCCGACCAGGAGCCGGAGGGGCTCGTCGCGGTGAGCGACGACCTCGACCCGAGCCGCGCCGAGGGCACCGAACTCGACTACTACCACGGTGTGGTGACGAGCCGTCAGGTGTCGGACGACCTGGACACGCTCACCGTCCCGGCGGGAACGTGGGCCGTCTTCGAGAGCTCGGGCCCGTTCCCGCAGGCGCTGCAGTACCTGTGGCGGGACGTGTTCACGCAGTGGTTCCCGTCCAACCCGTACCGGAGCAGGCCGGGTCCGGAGATCCTGCGCACCCGGCTCTCCGAGGACGGGGCACAGGCGGAGGCCGAACTGTGGATCCCCGTGGAGCGGACCACGGACTGAGCCGTGCCGAACGGTGGCGCGGTGAGGGGGTGAGTCTGCTCCCCGCCGCGCCGACGCGGGTTGGCGGCGACGGGCTCCGGGGCGGGGTGAACCGTATGCGGATCACGTGCGTGATCACTAGCGAAACCTTTGTCACGCACTTCCTGGGAGACTCATGACGCGCAGATGGTCGCTCATCACCCTGATCGCCGTGCTGGCCGTCGCGCTGGCCCTCGTCGTCACCTACATCGTCATCGGTGGCGGAGAGAGCGAGAACAAGGCGTCCGGCACCGAGTCCGCCGCGCCGGGCGGCGGCAAGACCGAACCCGAGAAGGACGGCACCCCGGGGCTGCAGGGGACGGGCTGGTGGCCGCTGCACCAGTCGGGCACCGGCCGGGCCGGCGAGCACGACGTGGTGTTCAGCGGCGGCACGGAGTGGACCGACGGGCCCAACGGCGGTGCCCTGCGGCTGAACGGAAAGAAGTCGTACGGGAACGCCGGTGACAAGGTCATCGACACCGCGGGCAAGGACTACTCGGTCGCCGCCCGCGTGCGTCTCTCCGGTGACCTCAAGGACTTCCGCACCGCGGTCTCCCAGGACAGCAAGAGCGTCAGCGCCTTCTTCCTGCAGTACTCGGGCGCCGACGAGCGGTTCGCGTTCAGCTTCAGCGGGGCCCGCGCGCTGGCCGACAAGGCCGGCAAGCCCGAAGCCGGCCGCTGGTACCACCTGACCGCCACGTACAGCCAGCAGGACAAGCAGATGCGGATCTACGTGGACGGTGAACTCGCGGGCAGCAGGCAGGCCACCAACCAGAACAAGCCCGAGGGTCCGCTGGTGATCGGGCGCGGGATGAGCAGCGGCAAGCCCGTCGACTTCTGGAAGGGCGACATCGCCGATGTGCACGTCTACGACCGGGCGTTGAACGCGGACGAGGCGAAGACGCTCTCCGGCGGCGAACCGGAGTGACCGGAGGCGAAGCGGAATGAGCGGGGGCGCCGGGTACGGCCCGGCGTCCGGCAGAACCGCCCGAGGGCGGGGAAGAACCGGTGAGGCCGGGGCGTGCGAGGAAGCACGCCCCGGCCTCACGTCGTGCGGACGGGCAGTGCGGACGGGGGCTCGCGCGCGGCGTGGGACGTCAACCGCCGCCGTATTATGCCCAGTACGTGCGGTTACAGGCGTTTCCGAAGGCAACGGAAGTCGGACCCGGGTGCGTTCACCATGCAACGGCACCGGTAGAAATGAACCCTCCGTGCGGACGGCCGGTCTCGCCGCCCCGCACGCGGTCGCCACCGCCGACGGCCGTACCCAACGCCCCCCACGACCCGAGAGGAACGGGCCCTTGTCGGCAAGGGTTTCACCCGAGAACCACATACCGCGCCAACGGACGAAGGAACCCGCGCCCGAGCCCGAGGAGTTCCTGAGAACTCTTTACCAATGCCACGGCAGCGCTTTGCTGCAGTTCGCCGCACGCCGCCTGGAAGGCGACTGGCACCGCGCCGAGGACGTGCTGCAGGAAGTCGCCATCCGCGCCTGGCACCATGCCGCGGACCTCGACCCGGCCGCGGAATCCGTACGCCCGTGGCTGTTCACCGTGTTGCGCAATCTCGTCATCGACGGCCACCGGGCCCGCCAGGCCCGGCCACCCGAGACCGGCGATCCGGAACTCGTCCATCTCCCCGTCTCGGACGGTGTGGACCGGCTCCTCACCTCCCAGGTGGTGGTCGAAGCGCTCCGGGACCTCCGCCCGCCCCAGCGGGAGATCCTCCTGCACGTGCACTACATGGGCCGCAGCGTGAACCAGACCGCCGCGGCCCTGGGCGTACCTCCGGGAACGGTCAAGTCACGTACGTACTACGCGGCCCGCGCCCTGCGCGAAGCCCTCAGCAACCGGGGCCTGGACGCGGCCTGACCCCTCCGCATGCCGACGGGGCGTCATCACATCCGCCCCGCATGCTTGTTGATGTCCAGCCCGAGCGGGCCGGTGTCGAGCGAACCGTCCTCACCGGCCCGCCAGCGCCACCCGGCGGGCGCCTCGCCGAGCACGAGCAGCGCGTCCCCGCGCCGCAGACCGGCCAACGCCTCCTTGCGGCGCGGCAGTTGAGTGGCCTCGATGACGAACAGCTGCGGCGCCTCGCCCGGTACCGACGCCTGGCTGTGTCCCTCGATGAGCCGGAACACCTGGGTGACATCGGCCGCTTCGGGAGCCTGGGTGTCGCGCGCTCCGGCCGTACGGGCGAAGCCCTCCTCCAGGTCGGCCGCCGTGTGCAGACCCGAGGGGAACATCCCGTTGCCGTTCAGCCTCGTGTCGCCGGCCAGCGACCCCACCAGGGTGACCTCGCCGGAACCGCCCACGGGCCCGGTGACCACCTCCGTGATGACGGCCCGCGCGAAGCTGCGCACTTCCTCGTCGGGACCAGCCACCGAGATCGTTGCCGCGGCCCGCGACAGGTCCACCAGCACCCGGTCGGGCCCGCCCAGACCCACCGTCACGGTCAGCGCGTACGGCAGCGCCTGCTCGTCCATGCCGCGCCCCTCCAGCGCCTTCGGCGGGGTGGACCAGCGTTCGCCGTCCTCCTCCACCGTCCAGGGCCGCGGCGCGTCCTTCTCGGCACCCGCGAGCAGCAGGCCGAGCCGCTCCTCGGAGTAGACGACGGCGTACAGGTCGGGCAGGGAACGGCCGGACCGTACGCACTCGCCCGTCAGCCTCTTCAGGCCCGCGTCGATGACGTCCAGCGACTCCCGTCCCACGACGGCGGGCGCCGGGGCGACGGGCTTCGGCGGGCGGTTCCGCCGCTCGGTGACGATCAGCGCGACCACGGCGCCGACGAGCGCCAGCCCCAGCACCACTGCCAGAGCGACGAACCACATCATCTGCTGACTCCTTGTCGGGCCACCGGAGACCGGAGACCGGGAAGTTCGGAAACGGGCACGGGAACCGCGGCACACCGCGGCGCCTTCGCACCCGACGACGTCTACGGACCGGCAGCCCGGATGGTTCACCTGTGTTTTGTGTGAACCATCCGTGGCCGGGGCCCGTAGCTCCCAGCAGTGGCCGGGAGTGGCGGAAGAGCTCCCGTGGCCCCCCAATTCACGCCCGGCTGGAGGACGTTCTGTGTCGTTGATGTTGACCGTGGTCGAGGGAGGCGGTGACGCGTTCGACGTCCACCTCGATGCCGACCCCGGCACTCCCGTGGGTGCCGTAGCGGCATCGCTGGCCCGGGCGGGCGGTGTCCCGCTGCCCCCGGAGGGATCCGGACTGTACGCAGGGGACCGGCTGTTGCCCGCGGACATGACGCTGCGGGACTCGCCGCTGCACAACGCCTCCGTCGTGGGCCTCGGCCGCCCGGCCGGCGACTCGTCCACCGAGCCGTCCGGCCTGGTGGAGATCCGCGCGGTGGGTGGGCCGGGGGCCGGCGCCGTGCACCGGCTCGACATGGGTGAGTACCGGATCGGCCTCGGCCGTGACGGCACCCCGCAGGTGCTCAGTACCCTGCCCGACCAGCCCAGCGCCATCCTGCGGGTCGGGCCCGCCGGGCGGTGCCACGTCGTACCCGACGCCTCCCGGACCGGCGGCCTCACACCGCAGCTGGACCGGGAGGAGATCGAGGAGGACACCGCGTGGCCGGCCGGGGCACAGCTCCTCGTCGGCGAGTGCCTGCTCCAACTCTCCCCGCCCCAGCAGCCGGACGCCGCCGTACAGCCCTCCGAGGACGGCACCGGCTGGGACTACAACCGTCCCCCGCGGCTCCAGCCCGCCGAGCGCGCCACCCGCTTCACCCTCCCCGCACCGCCCGAGGCGCCGAGGCCCCGGCCGCTGCCGTGGATCGCGGCGATCGTCCCGCTGGTGATGGCGATTGCCGGCGCGCTGCTGTGGCAACGCTGGCAGATGCTGCTGTTCGGGCTGCTCTCCCCGGTGGCCGTCATCGGCAACTTCCTGACGAACCGCCGCGGCGGACGCCAGTCGCACGCCGAGGCGGTCGCCGCGCACGAGGAGAAGAAGGAGCGCATCGAGGGCGACGCGCAGGCCGCGCTGGAGGCCGAACGGTCCGCGCGGCGCAGCGGGTTCCCCGACCCGGCCGAGGTCGTACTCATCGCCGTCGGCCCGCGCCGCCGCCTCTGGGAGCGCCGCACCTCGGACGGCGACTTCCTCGAACTGCGCGTCGGGACCGCCGACCAGGACTCCGACGTCGTACTCCGTGACCCCACCAAGGACGAGCACCGGCAGCAGGACCCCTGGACCGCGCTGGACGTCCCCGTGACCGTGCCGCTGCGCAAGCACCACGTGCTGGGCATCGCCGGCGAGGGGCCCGCCGCACGGGCCGTGGCCCGCTGGGCAGTTGCCCAGGCCGCCGTCCTGCACAGCCCCCGGGACCTCCAGATCCACCTGCTCACGGCCGGCGGCGCCGAGCAGGACAGCTGGTCGTGGGTGCGGTGGCTGCCGCACGTACGGAGGAAGACCGGCGACACCCCGGCACACGTCGGCATCGGTACGGAGACCGCGGCCCGCCGCGTCGCGGAAATCCTGTCGCTCATCGCGGAACGCGCCGAACTGGCGGAACAGCGCAAGCGGCCCGCGGGACCCGACGTACTCGTGGTCCTCGACGGCGCCCGGCGCCTGCGCTCCCTCCCCGGCGTGGTGCAGATCCTGCGCGACGGTCCCGCCGTCGGCGTCCGCGCCATCTGCCTGGACGAGGACGAACGGCTGCTGCCCGAGGAGTGCCTGGCCGTCGTCGCCGAAGAGCCCGGCGGCACCCTGCGGGTGGGACGCTCCGGATTCGGCACCGTACGCGGCATCCGGCCCGACGCGGTCTCCCTCGACTGGTGCCGCTCGCTGTCCCGCGCGATGGGACCGCTGCGCGACCCGGGCGGCCAGGACGGACAGAACGCCGTACTGCCGTCCTCCTCACGGCTGTTGGACGTCCTCGCCATGGACCCGCCGCAGCCCTCCGACGTACGCACCCGCTGGATGGCCGGCGGCCGCTCGACCCGCGCCGCCGTGGGCGTCTCCCTCGACGGCCCGTTCTACCTCGACCTGCGGCGCGACGGCCCGCACGGACTGGTCGCCGGCACCACGGGATCCGGCAAGTCCGAACTGCTCCAGACCCTCGTGGCCTCGCTCGCCGTCGCCAACCGGCCGGACGCCATGACCTTCGTCCTCGTGGACTACAAGGGCGGCTCCGCCTTCAAGGACTGCGAGCATCTGCCGCACACCGTCGGCATGGTGACCGACCTCGACGCGCACCTCGTCGAGCGCGCCCTGGTGTCGCTGACGGCGGAACTCACCCGCCGCGAGCACATCCTCGCCGCGGCCGGCGCCAAGGACATCGAGGACTATGTGGAGTTGCTGGAGCGGGAGCCGGCGGGCCGCCCGCCGATGCCCCGACTCCTCATCGTCATCGACGAGTTCGCCTCGATGGTGCGCGACCTGCCCGACTTCGTGAAGGGCCTCGTCAACATCGCACAGCGGGGCCGCAGCCTCGGCATCCACCTGATCCTCGCCACACAGCGCCCCAGCGGCGTCGTCTCCTCCGAGATCCGCGCCAACACCAACCTGCGCATCGCGCTGCGCGTGACGGACTCCGGCGAGAGCCAGGACGTGCTCAACTCGCCGGAGGCCGCCGGGATTTCGCAGGGCACCCCCGGCCGCGCGTACGTACGGCTCGGGCAGACCTCGCTCGTACCGTTCCAGTCCGGGCGGGTCGGCGGACGCCGGCCCGGCGCCTCCGCCTCCACGCTCCCCGAGCCCTGGGCCGTCGCCGTCGGCTGGGACCGGCTCGGCGAACCGCTCCCGCCGCGCCCCCGCGGCGCGGACCAGGGCCGCGGTGAGGTCGAGACCGACCTCACCGGCCTCGTCGAGGCGATCCGCGGCGCGGACCGCGAGATGAACATCCCCCGGCAGCACAGCCCCTGGCTGCCCCCGCTGCCGGAGAAGATGGTGCTCGGCGACCTGCCCGCACCCCCGCCCTCCGACGGCTACGACCTCGCGCCCGTCGCGTACGGCGTCGTCGACCTCCCCGCGGAGCAGGCACGCCGCGCGCTCACCATCGACCCGGCGACCCTCGGGCACCTGCACCTCATCGGCTCGCCCCGGCAGGGCAGGTCGCAGACGCTGCGCACCATCGCCGGCACCATGGCCCGCGCCTACACGCCGGCGCAGCTGCACATGTACGGCATCGACTGCGGCAACGGCGCGCTGCTCGCCCTGGAGGGCATGCCGCACACCGGCGCCGTCACCCAGCGCACCCAGCCCGACCGCATCGCCCGGCTGCTGGCCCGGCTCACGAAGGAACTCGGCAGGCGCCAGGAGCTGCTCGCCGCACGCGGCAGCGCCGACCTGCCCGAGCTGCGCCGCGCCCTGCCGGCCGAGGAACGGCCGCCGCACATCGTGGTGTTCCTCGACCGCTGGGAGGTCTTCGACAAGACCCTCGGCGAGTACGACGCGGGCAATCTGCTGAACGGCGTGCTGGCCCTGCTCCGGGACGGTGCGAGCGCCGGCATCCACCTGGTGATGAGCGGCGACCGCGCGCTCTTCTCCAGCCGGGTCAACAGCTCCACCGAGGACAAGCTCGTACTGAAGCTCAACGAGAAGTCCGAGTACGGGATGATCGGCGTGACGCAGCGTGCCGTGCCCGACGACATCCCCCCGGGCCGGGCACTGCGCGCCGCCGACAAGGCCGAGGTGCAGATCGCTCTCCTCGCGCCGGACCCCGAGGGCCAGGCGCAGGCCGCGGCCCTGCAGGAGATCGCCGCCGCGTGCCGGGAAGGCGTGGCCCGACTGCCGGAGTATCCACGGCCGTTCCGCGTGGACACCCTGCCGGACCGGCTCTCCTTCGAGGAGGCCTGGCAGTACGCGCCGCAGCCGCGCCCCCACGCCCTGTGGGCGCCGGCCGGTGTCGGCGGCGACGAACTCACCGCGTACGGGCCGGACTTCGCGGCCACGTCGACCTTCATGGTCGCCGGGCCCGCCCGTTCGGGACGCAGCACCGTCCTCTCGACACTGGCGCTGTCGCTGCTGTCGGCCGGCACGCCGGTCGTCATCGGCGCCCCGGCCCGCTCGCCGCTGCGCGCCCTCGCCGGACAGCCGGGCGTGCTCGCCGTGTTCGACGAGCCGGACATCGCCCCCGACGCCCTGGAGGACGCGCTGGGCAAGGCGCCCGAGGGTGCGGTCGTCCTCCTCGACGACGCGGACCTGCTGCTCAAGTCCCGTGCCGAGCCCGTCCTCACGGAGATCGCCAAGACCGGTGCGCAGAACGGCCGGGGCCTGGTCATCGCCGGCCAGACCGACCGCCTCTCCTCCGGCTACTCCGGCTGGCACACCGAGGCACGCCGCAACCGCTGCGGTCTGCTGCTGAAGCCGCAGAACATGAGCGACGGCGAACTCATCGGCGTCAAGGTCCCCCGCAGCCGCCTCGGCGGCGACCGTACGGGCCGCGCGATCCTGCACGTGGCCGACGGCGTCCTGCGCACCGTCCAGGTCCCGGAAACGGTCATCGCGGAGCCGGGCGCCCCCGCGTGAGGGCCTGACCCCGACCCGTACAACAGAGGGCTCCCGCCGATGCGTTCGGCGGGAGCCCTCTTGTGTGCGGCCCTCGTCCTCATGGGGAGGAGCGGGAAGTCGCTGCCCGACTGACTAGTCGCTGACGTAGCCGCTGATGCCGTAGCCGAACCCGGCCAGGCCGATCGGGAACGCCAGATACCGGTCGACCACGTCGAAGGCCGGGTTGTTGAACCACGCCCGGACGTTCGCTCCGGGGGCGCCCAGTTTGATGGTGTTGACTGCCTTGAATTGGTTGATCATGGACGCCAGCACGTTCGATGGATTCTTCCAGGTCTGGAACGCGGTATTGAGGTTCTTTCCGGCCGCGCTGAGGGTGTCGGGAAGCGCGCTGAAACCCGGAATTTTGTTCATGCCCCGCCAGATGGTGGACATGTCTCCCTTGATGGCGTCGGGGACATTCAGACGGATGTCCTTCGGAAGGGACTTGATCGTCCCGCCGAGGTCCTTCAAATCCTTCGGCACCGACTTGATGAGCCCGCCCATGCCCTTGCCGAAGGCCTTCAAGAGCCCGAACCCGCCGAGGAGAAGTCCCGCGGAACTGAGGACGATATCGGCGATATCCCATTCCCCTGTTTCCGACATATAGGCCACGTTCACACCGAGGGCCGCCGCTCCGGTCAGGAAGCTGCCGACGGACAGGACGAGGCCCAGCCCCTGGAGCCCGGGGATGAAGAAGGCGATGATGCCCAGGATGCCGCTGATGATGCCGAGTATGAAGCCCAGCTTCTTGCCGATCTTCTCCAGCGTGCTGTAGCCCTCGACCGCCTCGCCCTTCGCGTCGTCCAGGGCCTGTGCGGCGGTGGCGGCCTTCGTCTCGCGCAGCTCCCGCGCGTCCTCGGCGAGCATCCGGGCCGCGTCGAGATCCGCCTGTGCATTGTCGGCGTTGGTCTGCGCACTGGACTTGGCGTCCTGCGCCTTCTCCATCGCCTTCCGCGCACTGTCCCGCGCCGCCTTGTCGTCCGGCGGGGGCGGGTCGGCGCCGTCCAGCGTGCCGATCTCCATGCTGGCAGTGAGGGCCGCGGCGGTGGCGTCCGCCAGCTTCGCCTTCGCGATCCTGCCCTTCTCGAGGGCGTCGTCCGCGTCTTTCTGCGCGTCGCGCAGATGCCCCTGATACGCGTCGAGGGCGTCGGCCGCCTGATCGTACGAACTGTTCAGCTTGCGTACCTGTTTGGCGAGATCACCGAGCTTCTCCCGGAGCGCCTCCATGGATTTGCCCTCGCCCACTTCCTTGGACTCCAGTCCCGTGACAGTGGGGAGAGCCGACTCCGCGTCGTTCGCCACGGAGCGGTAGTTCCGCGCAAGCTGCTGAAGCGTGTCCGCGTCGCCCGGAGTCGGGTCGTCCGAGAACCCGAAGATGTCTTCCCATTCGGACACCGCTGGCCGCACCATGGCCGCGACCTCACTTCCCGTTGTCTCGTTCGCCCGCGGGGGCTGCGTTGTCCGCGCCGGTCGCCGTCGAGGGACGGGTCCGGCCTGACGTGTCTTCAAAGCGGAACGACTCGGCGATCGCGTCGAAGACGTCGAAGAAATGCTCCATGTGCTCGATGTTGGGCGTGGAATTGGCGAGCACCAGATAGGTCCTGCTGTGCGGCATGGGAATCAGGGTGTGCCGCATGGCCGTCCGGACGGACGTGCCGCGGTGATCCAGGTCCTGCACCCGGGTGATCCGGCCGACCGGACCGACCTCGGGCAGGTCCAGGACCTCCACCTCTCCCGGGGGCAGTCCCGTGCCCTCCGCGTCCATTCCGATCTGCACGCCGGCCGAGACGACGAGGTCCGCGAGATCCTCCGACTCATCCTCGGGGATGGACACCCGCAGCAGAACCGACGTGGCGCTCAACACCAGGTCCTCGCTGAGGATCCGGACCATCCCGGCCGCCTGCAGTGCCCCCTGCGCGCCAGCGTCCCGGGCTGTCTCGCGCGTACTGCGGATCAGTCGGTCCACCTGCTCGCGGGGCAGGCCCGTGCCCTTCACCTGATGTTCGATACGGCGGCGGATCGACGCGTCCCGGGTGTTCGGGTCGAGATCGAGGTGCCACCAGGACCCGGGGAACCGCAGTGTGTAGCCCACGGGCGAGGCCGGCGGCCCGTCCGTGACCGGATGCGTCATGACGCATTTTCCCTTCTGTACGACGCCTGTTGTCAGGCGTCCTTGCCGGAGTCCTCCAGCGCGTTGGCGCTGTCGTCGTCCGTCTTCGTGAAGTTCTCGGCGACCGTGTCCGTGGTCTCGGAGAATTTCTTCACGTTGTCCTTGACGCGTTCGTGGCCCGCGTACCAGGCCTTGTCGAAGCCGTCGATCGCGTCGGCGAGAGCGTCGTCGCCCACGATGTCCTTGCCCCCGACCTTGGCGAGCCGTGCGGTGTCCTCGATCAGGGTCCCGACGTGCTTGAGCTCGTTGGCCGTGTCCTTGAGGTCCTGTACGGGAACGCTGATGCGACCCATCGGTCTCTCCTCCTCCTGCTCCGCCGTCCGGCCCCGCCCTCACGGAAAGGGCGGGGCCGGACAGTGCGGGACACGTCAGCCGATGGAGCCGGACGTCTGGTCGTCGGTGTCGACGAACGCGTCGGCGACCTGCTTCAGGAACTCGCTGACGCCGTGCAGGCCCTCGATCGCGTCGTGGGTCCCGCTCTTGTATTCCTCCCAGAACGGGCGGAACTTGGTCTCGGAACCCGGCGTCGCGTAGGCCGCCGAAACGACCTCGTCCATCTTGGTGTTGGCCTCCTGCAGGCTGTGCTGCATCTGCTCCTTCTGGTTCTGCAGCCAGGTCGCCGCGTCCCGGATGTCGTCCGGGCTGATGTTCAGGTTGCCGCCAGACATGTGGGGTTCCTTCCGTCGTTCCTAATCACTGCGGTGATCGTCATGCCGCACCGGACTGTACGGAGCCCCTCGCACACCGGTTCACCCCTGTTCCCGAACGGTGACAAAGATCGTCCGCACCGTTCCCCGCCTGTCACGGGAGAGACGCGTTGGCAACGAAAAGGCCATGTCGCGACGGGTGTCGCCGTCAGCCCGACACGGCCGCCACGGCCTTCGCGTCCTGAAGCTCCGTCGCCTTCCGCGGAAGCCCCCGCAGGACGACCAGTTGAGACCCCGTCACACGGCCACGATCCCGACAGGACGTCGGAGGGCCCGACTTGCGAGCACCGAACACCCAGGCGTCGCCCCCGGCGGATAAGGCACGGTATGCAGATGACCACCAGAGGGAAGACCCACCTGACCGAGGCCACCGTCAGACGATTCCTGACAGGCTGCGGCGTCCTCGAGCTCTTCTGCGTGCTGCAGCACGTCGGGTTCACTGTCCTCGCGCTGACGTCGGGTGAGACGGGCGGCGGCCCGATGACCGAGTTGCTCCGGGCGATGACGTACTGCTCCCCGCTCCTGGCGGTGCTCTCCTTCTGCGGGGCCGCCCTCGCCTTCGCGGGCAGGACGGAGACGCGTCGTCCGTCCCTCGCGGGCGCGAGCCGCCTGGTCCTGGCGCTGGCGTGCGCGGTCCTTGTGACAGGGTGCGCGATCCTGCTGATCGGGCACGCGGAGCTGACGGCGCTTATCTGGCCGATGAGTCTCGCCCCGACGATCTTCCCGATGCTCTTCTGCCGCCTGCTGCTCCGGCCGTCCCGGCAGAACGGCCCGCAAGCCGTACCCGACCCGGCCGGGGCCGACGCGATCCGATAACAACCGGCGCTCACCACGGCAATGTTGATCGGACTTCTTGACGGCTCCCTGTCGTGTTCTGGCCCTTCGCCCTCGCGGATTGGCGTCGATGCGATGGATCCCGGGAGAGCAGGGAACGCCGTGTGCATACCGGTTTCAGCCTCCGTGGGCCGGCTGTGGGGCGCGGCGCAGACGCTCCTCCAACGCTTCCAGGAGGGCGGGGAGTTCGGGGGCGATGGCGAGGTCGTCGAGGGTGGAGGCGGGGAGGAAGCCGGAGGCGGCGATGCCGCGCAGCGCTTTGAGCGTGGGCGTCCAGAAGGCGCCGGCGTCGAGGAAGCCGACGGGCTTGGTGTGGAAGCCGAGTTGGCGCCACGACCACACCTCGAAGATCTCCTCCAGTGTCCCGAGGCCACCGGGCAGGGCGACGAAGGCGTCGGCACGCTCGGCCATCATCGCCTTGCGCTCGTGCATCGAGTCGCACAGGAGCAGCTCCGTCACGCCCTTGTGCGCCCACTCCCGCTCGACCATGTCGCGCGGCATGACGCCGATGACCTCGCCGCCGGCGTTGAGTGCGCCGTCCGCCACGGCTCCCATCAGCCCCTTGCGGCCGCCGCCGTAGACGAGGCCGATTCCGCGCCGGGCCAGCTCCGTGCCCACCGCCGCGGCCAGTTCGGCGTGCGCGGGATCGTTCCCGTCGGACGAGGCGAGGAAGACGGCAAGGCGGCGCATGGGGACCTCCTGGTAGCTGAAACCGGCGGCCCGGTTTAGCACGGACGCGTCACCCCCGACCAAGAGATTCCCCCGAGGACGCCGAACGACGCACCGGCTGCCGGGTCGGCAGGAGTGTCGCCGGGGGAGAGGGCGAGCGGCGAGACGGTGCGGTTCGGCTCGTGCTACTGTTTGCGCGTGACTTTCTACTTCTTCCTGTGAGGGCGACTGCCGTAGCCCGTGCCGCGTGAGGTATCCGCGGTGCGGGGTGCGGGTCGTGTTCATTGGCCGGTTCTCGGCCGTCCTCTCGCCTATAGGAAGAGATCGCTCCCCGTCTTTGTGCGGGTTGAGCGTCTCCGTTTGGAGCGTCATGAACAGCCTTGTTGTGCCTGCGCGCGCCCGTGCGCAGCTCATCGCCACCGATGTCCACCTCGCCCGTGGCGGTCGGCCGGTCCTCGCCGGTGTCGACATGACCGTTGGGCCCGGCTCGCGTTGGGGCGTGGTCGGGGAGAACGGGCGTGGGAAGTCCACGCTGTTGCACACCCTCGCCGGGGCGCTGACTCCCGATGCCGGATCCGTGCAGCGGGTCGGGACGCTGGGGGTCGCGGAACAGGAGATGGCGGCCGACGACGGACGTACGGTCGGCGACGTCGTCGATGCCCAACTCGCCGACGCGCGCGCCGTGTTGGCCGCACTCGATGCCGGCGCGGAGGCGCTCGCTGAGGAGCGGGACGGCGCGGCTGAGACGTACCAGGCGGCGCTCGAAGCCGCCGAGGCGTTGGAGGCGTGGGACGCGGACCGGCGTGTCGATGTCGCGCTCGAAGCGCTCGGTGCGGTGGGCGACCGGTCGCGGCCGCTGGCGCGGATGTCGGTCGGGCAGCGTTACCGGGCGCGGCTGGCGTGTCTGCTCGGTGCGGCGTACGACTTTCTGCTGCTGGACGAGCCGACCAACCATCTCGACCGGGCGGGCCTGGACTATCTGACCCGCCGGCTGCGGGAGTGGGACGGGGGAGTGGTGGTGGTCAGCCACGACCGGGCGCTACTGCGGGACGTCGCCACCACGGTCCTCGACCTCGATCCGAGCCGGGACGGCCGTCCGGCGGTGTACGGGGACGGCTACGACGGGTACGTCGCCGGTCGTCGCGCAAGTCGGCAGCGCTGGGAGGAGGAGTACGAGCGTCAGCAGGCCGAACACACCCGGCTGGAGGGTGAACTCGCCGCGGCCCAGAGCCGGTTGGTCACCGGCTGGCGGCCCGACAAGGGCACCGGGAAGCATCAACGGGCCACCCGCGCACCGGGGTTGGTGCGCTCGGTGCACCGGCGGAGGGGGGACCTGGCCCGGCACGAAGTGGCGCTGCCCGAGCCGCCGTTGAGTCTGGGCGCGCCCGAGCTGCCCGCGCGTACGGGGGTCACTCTCGTACGGGCCGAGGGTGTCGCGGTCGGTGGGCGCCTGCACCAACCCGCGGACGTGACGCTGCAGTCCGGGTCGCGTCTCGTGGTCACCGGGCCGAACGGGGCCGGCAAGACCACATTGCTCGCCGTGCTGGCCGGGCAGCTGGAAGCCGACACGGGGCGCGTGCGTCACGCGCGCCACGCGCGGGTCGCGTTGCTGAGTCAGGAGTCGGCGCACTCCGCGCGCGGCCGGGCGCGGGAGGTGTACGAGGAGCACCTGGCGGCGCTCGTCACCGCGGGGCGGCTCGACGAGAACAAGGTCGTGGGGCTGGGCGGACTGGGGCTGCTGCCCCGGCACGATCTGGACAAGCCCGTGCGGCAGCTGTCCCTCGGACAGCAGCGGCGGCTCGACCTGGCGTTGGCGCTGGCTTCCCGTCCGCACGTTCTGCTGCTCGACGAGCCGACCAACCACCTCTCCATCGCCCTGGTCGACGAACTCACCGAGGCGCTGGAGGCGACCCCGGCGGCGATCGTGATCGCCTCCCACGACCGGCAACTGCGCCGCGACACCGCCCACTGGCCGGAGCTCTCGCTGGCCGCGTCGACCCGGTCGGGGAAGTGCCTGGAGGTCTCCGCTTAGCGGCAGTGCTGCGTGCCCTCCGAGTGCCTTCCGCCTGGTGGGAGGGCATGCGGAGGCTCGCGGCGCGGGCCTTTCGGAGCAGTCAGGATGCGGGGGAATATCTCGTGGGCTATGTTGTTTAACGTTCAACAAGGATCGGCGTCGGGCCGCATCCACGTCCCCAAGGAGTCAGTCATGGGTCTCTTCGGCCGCAAGAACACCGCCACCGCCACCGCCACCGCCTCCGCTCCCGCCCCCTCGGCCGCTCCGGCTGCCGCGAACCCCGAGCTCGCCGCGCTCACCGGCGACTACACCGTCGACCCCTCGCACTCCGCGCTCGGCTTCGTGGCGCGGCACGCGATGGTCACGAACGTCAAGGGCGCCTTCCTCGACTTCTCCGGCTCGCTGCATCTCGACGGCGCCGACCCGGCGCGTTCCACCGCTGCCCTCGACGTACGGATGGACAGCGTCGACACCAACTCGGCCGACCGGGACGGGCACATCAAGAGCGCCGACTTCTTCGACGTCGAGACGTACCCGACGATGACGTTCCGCTCGACCGCCGCCGAGGCCCTGGGCGGGGACGACTACCGCATCACGGGCGACCTGACGATCATGGGCACCACCCGCCCGGTCACCATCGACCTGGAGTTCAACGGCGTCGCGAAGGACCCGTTCGGCAACGAGCGTGTCGGCTTCGAGGGCAAGGCCGAGATCCTGCGCTCCGACTTCGGCCTCACCTGGAACGCCACGCTGGAGACCGGCGGCGTCCTCATCTCCGACAAGATCAAGCTCACCTTCGACATCTCCGCGATCAAGGACGCCTGACGCGGCCGTCTGCACCGCTCCATCGGCCATGCCCGCCACCCCGTACGCCGGGATGGCGGGCATGTCGTGCCACGTGCCGGCCCCGGGTCGACCGATCACTTCAGCGAGCCGGCGACCACGGACGCCGCTTCCGCGATCAGCTTGTTGTCGAACTCGGCGTTCTTCGCGGGGCGGTTGGACATGACGGCCATGACGACGGGTGCCCCGCCGGGGCGCCACAGCACGGCGATGTCGTTGCGCGCGCCGTGGTAGCTGCCCGACCCCGTCTTGTCGCCGACCTTCCAACTCTTCGGCACGCCCGCCCTGATGAGTCCGTCTCCCGTGGTGTTGGTGCGGAGCCACTTCGTGAGCTGCGTACGTTCGGCCTTGTGGAGGACGTCGCCGAGGACGTACGCGCGCAGGTCCTTCGTCATCACGCGGGGTGTGGTCGTGTCGCGGGTTTCGCCCGGGGTCCAGCGGCTCAGTTCCGGCTCGATGCGGTTCATCTGTGTGACGTCGTCGCCGATCCGTTTCAGCGCCGCGTCGAGGCCTTCGGGGCCGCCGAGTTGGTCGAAGAGCAGGTTGGCGGCGGTGTTGTCGCTGTAGCGGACGGCGGCGTCGCACAGGTCGCGCAGGGTCATGCCGGTCGCCACGTGCTTCTCGGTGACGGGCGAGTTGGCGACCAGGTCGTCCTTGGGGTACTCGATCTTCCGGTCCATCCCGCGCAGGGAGAACTTCCGCAGGATCTCTCCTGCGGCGAGAGCCTTGAATGTGGAGTTGTACGCGAACCGTCCGTTGTCGTTGTGGGTCACTTCGTGGCCGGTACCGGTGTCGACGGCGTAGACGCCCAGCCGCGCGTCGAACTTCCGCTCCAGCGCCGTGAATTGGGCGGTGGGCTGCTTCGCCGGTTCGCCCTTCGCCGCTCCGGCGGTCGTCTTCGTGGCGGACGGGGTCTCCGCGGCCGGGGGCGCGCTCTGGCCGCAGGCCGCGAGCGGGACGAGGGTGAACGCGGTGAGCGCGCCGATGACGGCGCGCCGGGCGCGGGCGTGCTGCATGGGCCGAACCTCCTGGTCGTCCCCGGCGCGCAGGGCGCACCGGGGGAGAGGTGACCGGGCCCCTCCCGGGGCATGGCCATGGTGTCGGCGACAGCTTCACTCCCTGCTCGTCATGCGGTCCAATACGGGTACGCGCGATTCCATGCGGATCCGGCATGGAGCCGGATCCGGATCGGCGCGCCACCACACCCGTACGGTCGCCACCCGGGTCACGTCAGGGCTCGCCGCGGCGGGGCCGGACGCCGCCGGCTGCCGGCCTGTCTCCCTCGGCGGGCCGTGAAATCCCGTACTGGGCAGGTAAATCGCTGCGTGGGCCGCCTCCGGCGCCTCCGGGAAAGCAGCCACACACAGTCGGGTAAGGTAAGGCTTACCTAATTGTTTGTATCTCCCTGGGGAGAGGTGTGCGTGTTGCCCACACAGTCAACCGAACTCGCAGGCGGTATCGCACGCCTGCCCGACCCGGACCGGGACGCGGGTGCCGCGACCGATCTGCTCGGCTCGTACGTCCCCGGGGATCACGCGCGGTTCTTCGCCGGGCCGACCCGTACCCTCCTGACCACCGGCACCGCGGCCCGAGTGCCGCACGGCGCACGCCCGTTGGCGGACAGGGTCGAGGCCACGCTGTGCGAGCAGCGGGAGACCGGACGTCAGGAACATCCGATGGTCATCGGTGCCGTTCCCTTCGACAGCACCGCACCCGCGGCGCTCGCCGTGCCGGAGAGTGTGGCGACGGCGCCCCCGCTCGCGCAGGACCCGCTGACGGTGCTGCCCGTGCCGGGCCCCGCCACCGGGGGGACCCGCATCCGCGAGGTGCCGGAGACCTCCGAGTACCGGGATGCGGTCCTCACCGCTGTCAAGCGCATGCGGGCCGGGGAGCTCAGCAAGGCCGTACTGGCCCGCACCCTGGAGATCGCCCAGGAGAACCCGGTCGACGTGCCGGCGCTGCTCCAGCGGCTCGCCCGCCGCGACCCCGACGGCTACACCTTCGCCGTCCCCTCGGCCCCCGGCCGGACGCTGTTCGGCGCCGGCCCCGAACTCCTCGTCGCCCGCAGCGGTGGACAGCTCGTGGCGAACCCGCTCGCCGGCTCCGTACCGCGCGGAGACGACCTCGGCGAGGATGCGCGGCGTGCGGCCGGGCTGCTGGAGTCGGCCAGGGCCCGGCACGAACACGCCCTCGTCGTCCACGCCGTGCGCAGGAACCTGGAACCGTTCTGTACGACTCTCGACGTGCCCGCCGAGCCCACCCTGGTCCGTACGTCGACGATGTGGCATCTGTCGACCACCGTCACGGGCGACCTCGCCGAGCCGGCCGCGTCCGCGCTCGAACTCGCCATGGCCCTGCACCCGACGCCCGCCGTCTGCGGCACGCCCACCCCCGACGCGCGTGCCCTCATCCACGAACTGGAGCCGTTCGACCGGGGGTTGTTCACCGGCTTCGTCGGCTGGGGCGACATCGAGGGCAACGGCGAGTGGGTGGTCGCCGACCGCTGCGCCGACGCGGGCGAACGCGACCTGCGGCTGTACGCGGGGGCCGGCGTCGTCGCCGCGTCCTCGCCCTGGGCCGAAGCGGCCGAGACCGGCGACCGGTTCAGCACGTTCCTCGACGCGGCCGGGGTGGAGCTGTGAACGCCCCGGCACCGGGGCCCGCCTCGAAACCCGGTTCGGGCCCCGAACCGGTCCCCGGCCCGAGGACCGTCCCGGGCCCCGGCTTCCCCGCAGCGGACACCGGCCACCCGCTGTGAGCCGGGGAGTTCACAGCCGGGCAGTTCACCGCCGGGGCGTCAGGCGCAGCACCGTTCCCTCGCCGTTGGCCGACAGGAGTAGGGAGCCGTCGGGGGTCGCAGTGAGGCCGGCGAAGGAACTCGCCACGCCCGGCATGCCGTTGGTGAACAGCGCCGGGCGCGTACGGGCGGCGGTCCCCGGCGGGAGGCCGACCGCCAGGTCCTCGGCGTCGATTCTGTGCTCGCCCGTGGTGAGGGAGACGGCCCGCAGGCGCCGCGCACTCGTCTCCACCGTGAAGATTTCGTCGCCGAGCACTGTCAGACCCTGCGGCGCGTCGAGTCCTTCGGCGACGGTGACGGCCTTCCCCTCGTCGATCCTGAGCAGCGCCCCGAGCTGATCGTCACTCACATAGCAGCGCCCGTCGGCGTCGTGGGCCACGTCCACGGGGTGGTCGAGTCCTTCGGCGAGCACGGTGACGGTGTCGTCCGCGTCGAGTGCCAGCACCCGTCCTGCGCCCGCCTCGGCGACGACGAGCGTGCCGTCCGGGCCGGTGGCGAGGCCGGTGGGCTCGCGCAGACCGCTCGCCCGTACGCGGGTGGTCCCGTCCGTGGGGTCGTACGTCCGCACCTCGCCGTACTGCGAGGTGAGATGCAGCAGTTGACCGTCGGCGGCGATGCCGTGGGCGAACGGCCGCAGCAGGTGGGTGGTCATTTCAGCGGGACCGTCCGCCGTACGGGGCGCCGGCCCCGCCACGCGGTAGTGGTCGGCCGCGTACACCGTGCCCGCCAGGTCGACGGTCACCCCGTACGGGCCGCCGAGGCCGCGCGGCACGATGTCGCGGGTGCGGCCGTCGGGGTGCAGTTCGGTGACACCGCCGTCGGCGAAGCTGGAGACGAACATCCTGTTCTCCGCGTCGAACGCCGCGTTGTCCAGGCTGGTGAGCCCGCTGGTGACGAGGGTCCGGGAGCCGCTGCCGTGCAGGTCGATACGGGTGACGATGCCGGCCTCGCCGCGCGAGAGCACCTGTAGGACACCGCCTCGGTCGAAGCGCACAGCGACCGGTTCGTGCACGTCCTCCGCGACGAGTTCGGGCGCCCCGCCGTCGGGGGCGATGCGCCATACCTGACCCGTCATCATGTGCGGGTAGTACAGGTGCCCGTCGGGGCCGAGCTGCATCGCGTTGCCCAGCGCCAGCCCGTCGGTGAGCACACGGGGGCCGCTGCCGTCGGGATACAGCTCCAGCAGCCGGCCGCCCGGCCGCATCTCGTTGACGAACAGCCGATTGCCCACGCAGGTGATGCCGTTGGGCACCTTCACCTCGTCGGAGACGACGGTGTACTCGCCCTGCGGACTGCGCCGCCACACCAGCCCCGGTACGAGGTCGGCGATGTACATGGAGCCGTCGGCACCGAAGGCGAGGTCGTCCGGGGACTGTACGGGGCCGTCCATCGGCACGACCGTCTCGATGTCGCCGCTGGCGGTGTCCACGGCGCTGATCCGGCCCGCGAGGAACTGGGCGACGTACAGCCGCCCGTCCGGCCCGAAGGACACGCCGTTCGAACCCCACAGCGGATTGGGAGAGTTGAGCCTGCTCGCCTCCCAACGGGAGTGCGCCGTCGGCCCGTACGAGGGCCCGCCGTACCGGCTGTGCTGCTCCGTCATGGTCACGCTCCGCCCTGTCCGTCGGTGACCAGGACCTCGTCCATGCCGCCCTGTTCGCGCCAGTCGCGGAGCAGGGCGTGGAAGGCGACGGGCCCGTCACCGAACGACTCGCTGCGCTTCCGGGGCATGCCCTCGTTGTTGTAGTAGCCGGGCGTGCACTCGGCCTGGAACGCGTGCAGGTCGGGGGCCTTCTCGCGGATCGTCGCGACCCACGCCGCCTCGGCCTCCAGCGCGGGCTCCACGTACCGGGCCTCCTTCGCCCGCGCCGCGGCGATCACTTCGGCGACGTGGGTCGCCTGCTCATCGAGGATGTGCACGAAGTTGACGGCCGCGGCGTTCTGCAGCGGCCCGAGCTGGAAGAGGCTGGGGAAGCCGTGGCTGTAGAAGCCGTGCAGCGTACGGGGCCCGCTCTGCTTCCACGTGTCGGTGAGGGAGACGCCCCCGCGGCCGTACACCGGCAGCCGGCCCGATGTGATGCCGGAGACGCCGACCTCGAAGCCGGTGCCGAAGATGATGCAGTCGACCTCGTACGCCACGCCGCCCGCCACGACGGCGTTCTCCGTGATCTGTTCGACGCCGTGACTGTCGGCCGTGTCGACGAGCGTGACGTTCGGCCGGTTGAAGGTCTGGAGGTAACTGTCGCTGAACGTGGGCCGCTTGCACATGTAGCGGTACCAGGGCTTGAGCTTCTCCGCCGTCTCCGCGTCCGTGACGATGTCCTCGACGCGCTCCCGGATCTCGTTCATCTTCTGGAAGTCGGCGATCTCGTAGGCCCGTTCGCGCTCCTCGGGCGGCACGTCCCGGTAACTGTCGCTCGGGATCAGCTTCTGCTGGAGCCGTGCGCTGCTGGTCCAGCCGTCGTCGACCAGATCCTCGTCCACCTGCCCGCCGGTGACGAGCGCGAGGAAGTTGTCCCGGCGGCGCCGCGTCCAGCCGGGGGAGAGCGAGGCGGCCCAGCCGGGGTCCGTGGGCCGGTTGCCGCGTACGTCCACCGAGGAGGGCGTGCGCTGGAACACGTACAGCTCCTGTGCGTCGGCCCCCAGATGCGGTACGCACTGGATGGCCGTCGCGCCCGTACCGATCAACGCGACGCGCTTGTCCGCGAGTCGGTCGAGGCCGCCGTCCGCGTCGCCGCCGGTGTACGCGTAGTCCCAGCGGCTGGTGTGGAACGTGTGCCCCCGGAAGCTCTCGATGCCCGGGATGCCCGGCAGCTTCGCCTCGCTCAGCGTGCCGCTGGCCGTCACCACGTACCGCGCCCGTATCCGGTCGCCCCGGTCGGTGCTCACCAGCCACTCGTCCGCGCCGTCGTCCCAGCGCAGCCCCGTCACCTGCGTACGGAACACGGCGTCCCCGTACAGGCCGAACGTCCGGCCTATCGCCTGCGCGTGCTGCCGGATCTCCTCGCCCGGCGCGTACTTCCACTCGGGGACGTAGCCGACCTCTTCGAGCAGCGGCATGTAGATGTACGACTCGATGTCGCAGTGGATGCCGGGATACCGGTTCCAGTACCACGTGCCGCCGAAGTCGCCGCCCTTCTCGATCACCCGGACCGACTCCACACCCGCCTGCCGCAGCCGCGCCCCCGCGAGCAGCCCGCCGAACCCGCCCCCGACGACGGCCACTTCGACCCGGTCGTGCAGCGGCTCCCGGGCGGACTCGCCCTCCGCGTACGGGTCCTCGTCGTAGTAGCCGAACCGGCCGGTGACGGACTGGTACTGCTCCCTGCCCTCCGGCCGGATCCTGCGGTCCCGTTCGGCCCGGTAGCGGGCCCGCAGCGCCTCGGGGTCGAACCCGAGGTCCTCCGGGTCCTCGGGCGGTCCGGACGAGATGTGGGGGGAGGACATGGGTGTCCCTCTTCCTTTGTGTTTCTCCGGGGGAGGGCATGCCGCCGCACGGGTGCGGGGCGGCACGCACCTCAAAGGGTGGTTGCGCAGGGGGAGTTCAGTGCGGAGGTGCCCGGCTGCCGGGTCAGTCCTCCGTCAGGCCGATCGCCCGGGTGGGGCACATGTCGGCGGCTTCACGGACGGTTCCGTGCAGGTCAGGGGAGGGCTGCGCCTCCAGCAGGACGACGATGCCGTCCTCGTCCCGCTGGTCGAACACCTCGGGGGAGGCCATCACGCACGCTCCCGCGCCACAGCATTTGTCCTCTTCGACGGCGACCTTCATCGTGCGTTCTCCTTACACATACGGACGGTTCGGGATCGATGAGCGGGGCCCGGCCCTCAGGGCCGCTCTGTGACGGGCGCGAACCACAGGCCGGCGATCGCGTCGGTCAGCCCGGTCGCGGCCTGCTGCCACGTGTCGCGCGGAGTGGGGTCGTTCCCGGCGAGCGCGCGTTCCCTCTCGGCGATCATGTGCACCATCAGCTGACGCACCATGTCCCCCCGTTCGACCCGCACTTGGGGCGGGAGGTCGGGAAGGCACCTGTTGAGGCCGTCGAGCGCCCGGACCAGCGACGGCGAGTTCAGCGACTCGTCCGCCATGATCTCCCGGTACGCGGGGTCGGTGCTGAGCTGCGCGGAGAAGCGGCCGAACCAGGTGGGTGCGCCGAGTTCGGCGAGATGCCGCGCCGTGGGATGCACGAGACACGCCACCCAGTCGCGTACGTCGGCGGACTCGCCGGCGTCGTCCACCATCCGGCCGCGCACCTGCTCGATCTGCTCGTGGTGCTTGCGCACGATCGCGCGGACCAGGTCGGCCTTGGAGCCGAAGTGGTAGGCGACGGCGGTGTTGTTGCCCTGTCCCGCGGCCTCGCTCACCTGACGGTTGGAGACCGCCGCCACACCGTGCTCGGCGAACAGCCGCTCCGCCGCGGACAGGATCGACTCCCGTGTCGCGCCGGCCCGTTCGGCCCGCGCCGTTCCGCCGGCCACGGTCACCACCGCGCCGTTTCGCACTGCCGGTCCGTGTGACTCACCGCACACGCCTCCTTCTCCGCTGCCGGACTCCGATCAGTTAAACGGCCGCTAGTCTCTTCAGTCAAGCGACTGACTTAATCAGGGTCGCCTCGACGCCCTCAGGCGACAGCCGGCGTCCTCCGACGACAGGAGCCCTCTCCCCATGACCGCACCCACCACCCCGCCCGGCGAGGGCGCCACCGCGCGGACGGCATCGCGCGCCGTCGTCCCGGTGCTGGCCTTCGGCGGGATCGTGGTCTCGCTCATGCAGACCCTGGTGATACCGCTCGTGCCCAAGCTGCCCGAGCTCCTCCACGCCCCGGCCGGCGACGCCGCCTGGGCGATCACCGCCACACTGCTGGCCGCCGCGGTCGCGACGCCGACCGTTGGCAGGCTCGGCGACATGTACGGCAAGCGGCGCATGCTGCTCTTCAGCCTCGCAATGCTGGTGGCCGGATCCGTCCTCTGCGCCCTGTCCGACACCCTCGCGCCGATGATCGTGGGACGGGCCCTGCAGGGCCTGGCCGCCGGCGTCATCCCGCTCGGCATCAGCATCATGCGCGACGAACTGCCGCCCGAACGGCTGGGCGGCGCCACCGCGTTGATGAGCGCCTCGCTCGGCGTCGGCGGCGCGCTCGGCCTCCCCGCGGCCGCGTTCATCGCCGACAAGGCCGACTGGCACATGCTGTTCTGGGCCTCCGCCGGGCTCGGCGCGGCAGCCGCCGTTCTCGTGCTCGCCATGGTCCCCGAGTCCGAGGTCCGTACCGGCGGGCGCTTCGACCTCCTCGGCGCGGCGGGCCTGTCGGCCGCGCTGCTGTGCCTCCTGCTCGCCATCTCCCGCGGCGCGGACTGGGGTTGGACCAGCGGCCTCACCCTGGGCCTGCTCGGCGCGGCACTCGTCGTGCTGCTGGTGTGGGGCCGGTGGGAACTCCGTACGCGGCAGCCGCTCGTCGATCTGCGCACCACCGCGCGACGTCAGGTGCTGCTCACCAACATCGCCTCCGTCGTGTTCGGCTTCGCGATGTTCGCGATGTCCCTGGTCGTCCCGCAACTGCTGCAACTGCCCGAGTCCACCGGCTACGGGCTCGGCCAGACGATCCTCGCCGCGGGCCTCGTGATGGCGCCCAACGGCCTGGTGATGATGGCGATGGCGCCGGTGTCCGCGAGGATCTCCCGGACCATGGGACCCAAGGTGACCTTGATGACCGGCGCGGTCGTGGTGGCCGCCGGGTACGGCATGAGCCTCGTGATGATGTCCAGCGTCTGGGAGCTCATGATCGCCTCCAGCGTCATCGGCGCGGGGGTCGGCCTCGCGTACGGCGCCATGCCCGCGCTCGTCATGGCGGCCGTGCCCGTGTCCGAGACCGGGGCGGCCAACAGCCTCAACACCCTGATGCGGTCCATCGGTACGTCGCTCTCCAGCGCGGTCGCGGGCGTCGTCCTCGCCGGCATGACCGTCACCCTCGGCTCCGCTTCGGTCCCCTCCCAGGACGGCTTCCGCGTCGTCCTGGCCATCGGTGCCCTTGCCGCCCTCTTCGCCCTCGCCGTCGCGGCGTTCCTCCCGGGGCGCCGGGAGGAGTCCGCGTCGAGCGCGGAGCGCTCTGATGCCGCGGCGGCGACGGCGGTGTGAGGCGGGGGTTGGGGGGCGGGGTGGGGTGCGGGTTTGCCGGTGTGCGGGGGTGGGGGTGGTGGCTCCGGGGGACCCCGGGACGCATGATTTACGGGCCGCGCCCCCGGTCATGTTCGGGCTGGGCCCTCATTGGCTGTGCACGGCCCGAAAATCACGCTGTAGTGTCCCGGGGCGCCCCCTGCGCCCCCACCCCCACCCGCGACCACGCAAACGGTGAGGGTGGTGGGGGGAGTTGGGGCCGTTTTGCGCTGTGGGGCTCGCCCTCCGCCTCGGTGTGGGCAACGGCCCACCTAGGTCGTTTCTGATGGCTCTTGCTGGGGTGGGTGGATCAATTCTGGGGCTGGGCAGGCGTGTTGCATGGTGCGACGGCATGAGTTGACGGGCGCGCAGTGGGAGAAGGTCGAGCCGTTGCTGCCCGCCAACGGCAGGCCCGGCGGGGAAGACTCCCAGGCGGGGCTCGGACTCCCTAGCCACTCCCCAGGAGGCGGCTGGGGAGTACGGCTTCCTGAGGCGCCCATGGTTCTCCATGGCCGCCTTCGCGATCCGCCGGCGCGAGGCGTTGGGGAAGCGCGGCTGAGGCTGCAACACTGCCAGGTCGCGCGAACTGAGCCTGCCTGCAAGGGTCATGAGCTGACGAGCCGTGCCGTGGTGCTGCGCGGGATGAGGGTGGGGGCGTACGTTCGGATGCGGCCGGGGGCCCCGGCGATGAGGTCGATGAGCTGGTCGACAGCCGCCGCGGCGATCGTGTCGAAAGGGACACGCACGCTGGTAAGGGGGCGCGGCAGCCGGGCGGCAAGAGGAATGTCGTTGTAACCGACCACGGACAGGTCTTCGGGTGTGCGCATTCCGGCGCGCTGGGCGGCGGCGAGTAGACCGATGGCGGTGTTGTCGTTGACGGCGAAGACGGCCGTGGGGCGAGTGGCGAGGGAGAGCAGATGCTGACCTGCCTCCTCGCCGCTTTCCATGCTGAAGGTGGAAGGAAGCACGAGGGCCTCGGTGAGGGCAATTCCCGCTTCCGCGAGGGCGTCTTCGTAGCCGGCTCGGCGCCCCAGAGCGCTGGAAGCATAGGTGGGGCCGCTGACCAGGGCAATGCGCCGGTGTCCGAGATCGATGAGGTGGCGGGTGGCCAGGTAGCCGCCCAGGCGGTCGTCGCCAACAGCGGCCGCGCTGGTTCCGTAGGTACGCAGAGCTGATACGTGCGGGATGCTCTTGTCCGCCAACTCCTGGCAGAAGCCGCCGTCGGTGCGGGCCGTGGTGAGAATCAGGCCGTCGACGCGGCGTTCCAGGAGCATCCGTCCGTGCTCGGACTCGCGTTCAGGGTCGTCGTGGGTGGTGGCCACCAGGGCGTGGTAGCCGCGTGCCAGGGCTGCGGAGGCGATCTCCTCGTACAGGGTCGCCATCACCGTGTCGGTCAGGCGGGGCACCAGCACGCCGAGGGTGTTGGTCTGCTGGCGCCGGAGATTGGCTGCCACGGGGTTTGGCGCGTAGCCGACCTCGGCGGCGACTTCGCGAATGCGCGCGGCCGAGGGGCTGCGGTAGAAGCGGTGTTCGCGATTGAGAGCGCGAGAGACGGTCGAGCGGCTCACGCCAGCGGCCTCAGCCACGTGCATGATGGTCGGTCGTGCGCCTTCTGCGGATACTGCTTGCCTGGATTGTTTACGCTCCGGCCCGCTCATGATCCCGCCCCCATTCCTCCTGTGCTGACTGCTGGACGCCACCCATTGTGCAACACTGACGGAATCGATTGCATCGGGACCTGTTCCGGCACCGCTGCACGCTGTGATCCCGCCCCTGGCCACTGATCACCCGTCCATCCGGTGCAGGGGGTGGTCACCGGATGGGGCAGGGGCGGAATCGGCAGCTGCTGTTCAGGGGGAGAGCTCTTCCAGGACACGGCCCTTGGTCTCAATGGCAAAGACGGTGGTGACCAGGGCTCCGAGGAGAGCGACGGCTGCGAAAACGGTAAAGACATAGCGGATGCCCAGTCCGGAGACGACCGCTCCCACCAGGATGGGCCCGACGGAGGATCCTGCCCTCAGCCAGGCGCTGCCGAAGCCGGTGCCCAGCGCTCGCAGACGGGTGGGATACAGCTCGGAGGAGTAGAGGTACAGCGAGAACGTGATGGTCTGGATGATCGCGTAGGCCAGCGTGGCGAAGATCAGAACCTGTACCGCGCCCGTCGCCCCCAGCGCCGTCAGGGCAACCAGTGGCACGACAGCTGTCAGGAACGCCGCCGCGTACCACCGCTTGCGCCCGACCCTGTCGATCAACAGTGCGCACATGACCGAAGCGATCACGCCTACTGCGGAGGTGATCCAGCCGAAGGCCAGGCTGGTCTTCAGCGAGACGTCGAAGACCTGCTTGTAAAGGGTGGGCAGCCAGGTCATCAGGCCGTTGTTGATCAGATAGGCGGTAAACCACAGTGCCCAGATGACCAGCGTGCGTTTGAGGTAGATGCCCTGGAACAGCTCCCGAACTGTGGAACGCGACGTGGCCTTGGGGCTCACCGGACGCGTAACCGGCTCCTCCAGGGGCAGACCCTGCTTGATCGCATCGTTCTCCAGCTTGGCCACGACCTTTTCGGCCTGCTCGAAGCGCCCCTTAGCCGCTAGCCAGCGCGGGGACTCCGGCATCGCGAATCGCAGCGGAAGCAGCAGCAGGCAGGGAATGATGCCGAGGACAAACAGTGCGCGCCAGCCGAAGACGGGCACCAGGAAGTAGCCGGCGATGCCCGCGAACATCAGCCCTGCCGGGAAGATGACCTCGTACAGCAGGAAGAACCGGCCACGCTTGCGGGCCCCGATGAACTCGTTGATGTACGCGCTGGCCACCGGGACTTCACCGCCCGTGCCCACGCCCTGAAGGAAGCGGAAGACCATCATTGAGCTGCCGCTCCAGGCGAACAGGCAGGCTATGTCCATCGCGACGAACAGCACGATGGTGATCAGCAGGGTGTGCAGACGCCCGATTCTCTCTGCGAGCGCGCCGAAGAGGAGCGCGCCTACCAGTTGCCCGACATATCCGGCGGAGAGAATCATGCCGACCTGGCCGGCGCTGAGATGCCACTCGTCCACCAGCTGTGGCATGGCGTAGGCGATGGCCAGCACGGTGTAGGCGTCGAAGAAGGTGGCGCTGCCGATGATGATGCGGATGAGCAGCAACCGGCGCGTGATCGGGATCCGTTCTAGACGGGCGACCAGTTGGGCATTGACGGTGGGCGCACCGCTCCCGTCTGTTACAGAAGTCGTCATGGGTCGTTCCTCGCCGTTGAGGTGGGGAGAGGGAGGTCGAGCCACGGAGTCAGCGTACGTACCGCTGGGCCGCTGTGGCTGGAGTCGGCGCCCCCTGCAGGCCGTCCCTGGGCGGGGCGCGGCTGGCGCAGCAAGGCGCGGCGTGCGGCGCCGACGGCGCCGCACGCCCGGTGAATTCAGACGAGGCGCGCTTGCTTGAGAGCGAACTCGACTTCGGCGGCGGCCTCCTCGCCCAGCGGCTGTAGCGGCGGACGGACAGTGGCATCTTTGAGTACGCCCCGGGCGACCAGGCCCAACTTGAGTGCGACGGTGCCCTCCATGTGCGAGCCGCGGTGGTAGACCGCCTTGGTCACCGGAAGAAGGCGGTCGTGGACCTCGCGGGCCTTCGCATAGTCCTTGGACTTGCCCGCCGCGATCAGCTCTACGAGCGGCTCGGGGGCCAGGCCGCCATAGCCAACCAGGGCGCCGTCCACGTCAAACATGGTGTGCAGCAGGTACTCGTCGTGACAGGTGAGGATCTGCAGTTCCGGGAAGTTCTCCCGCAGTACTGGGATTTCGGTGTCCCAGCGGCGCATGTTGCGCACCCCGTTCTTGGTGGCCACCACTCCGGGCTGTCCGGCGATCTCCAGTTGGGTGGGGAGGTCGTAGGTGGCCTTGGTGGCATCCGGGTACTGGAAGAGGATGCACTGCAGGCCCGACTCCTCATGGATGGCCTGGTAGCGCTCCTGCGGCGCTCCGGGCTGGAAGCCGAACCGCAGCCAGCCGTGCGAGGGGTAGACGAGCGCGCCGATCGCTCCCGCCTCCGCTGCCCGCCGGGCCTCCAGTGCTGCGGTCCTCGTGCCCTCGCCGGTGATGCCCGCGATGATCGGCACCTGGTCGCCAACCGCCTCCACGAGGGTGCGGATCAGCGCGACCTGCTCCTCGGCTGTCAGATAGGTGCCCTCGCCGGCATGCCCGAGACACACCAGCCCCTTCACGCCCTCGACCGCCACCAGCCAACGGGCCAGCTCGGCGTTGGCCACGTGATCCACCTCGCCGTCCGGCGTGAACGCGGTGACCGGGGCCGGGACCAGGCCGCGCAGATCCATGGGATTCATGACACACACTCCTCTGTGCAATCGGTTACGGGAACGATTGCACAACTCGACGTGTGGCGACGTCAAGAGGTGAGTGGGGGCGAAGTGTGAGCGGAAGGTGATGCCAGGCCGATGTCTGGTGCGCGAACTCGAAGGGGCTGATGCAGCTTGGGGTGACAGGTTGACCTGCAGCAGCCCCCACCGGACCGCACCCGCGAGGTCTATCCCCACGCACTCAACGCACGCGCTCCCGTGAGAGGTTGCCCCGCACAGGGCCCGCGCCCCGGTAAAAGGTGTGCCCCTCACAGGGGTGGGCCCTGGTGAGGGCCTCACGCACGCAGCGGCGGCGTCGCCGGGTGGCTACGCCGCCGCTGGGGCGCTGGGTTCGGGGGTGGGGGAGTGCCGGGCCCGTCAGCCGGTGAGGGGCTGGGGGGTGAACTTCCGTTGCCAGGCGAGGGATACGTAGACCAGGGCGACCAGGACCGGGACCTCGATGAGGGGGCCGATCACGCCGGAGAGGGCCTGGCCGCTGGTGACGCCGAAGGTGGCGATGGCGACCGCGATGGCGAGTTCGAAGTTGTTGCCTGCCGCGGTGAAGGCGAGGGTCGCGGTGCGGTCGTAGGGCAGTCCGATGCCCTTGCCGAGCAGGAACGTACCGGCCCACATGACGGCGAAGTACACGAGCAGCGGCAGCGCGATACGGGCGACGTCGAGCGGCTGCGAGGTGATCGTCTTCCCCTGCAGCGCGAAGAGGATCACGATCGTGAACAGCAGCCCGTAGAGGCCGAACGGGCCGATGCGGGGCAGGAAACGGTTCTCGTACCGCTCGCGGCCCAGCTTCTGCTCGCCGATGCGGCGGGTGAGGAAGCCGGCCAGCAGCGGTACGCCGAGGAAGACGATCACGTTGAGGGCGATGTGCCACACCGGGACGTCCAGCCCCTCGCCGTTGCCGAGGCCCAGCCACTGCGGCAGCAGGTCGAGATAGAACCAGCCGAGCGCGCCGAAGGCGATGACCTGGAAGACGGAGTTGAGGGCCACGAGGACGGCCGCCGCCTCGCGGTCGCCGCAGGCCAGGTCGTTCCAGATGATCACCATGGCGATGCAGCGGGCGAGTCCGACGATGATCAACCCGGTGCGGTACTCCGGCAGATCCGGCAGGAAGATCCAGGCCAGCGCGAACATCACGGCAGGGCCCAGAACCCAGTTGATGACCAGTGAGGAGATCATCAGCTTCCGGTCGCCAGTGACGGTGTCGAGCTTGTCGTAGCGGACCTTGGCCAGCACCGGATACATCATGACCAGCAGGCCGAGGGCGATCGGCAGCGAGATGCCGCCGATCTCGACCTTGCTCAGCGCGTCGCCGAGGCCGGGGATCGCGCGGCCCAGGCCGAGGCCGAGGGCCATGGCGAGGAGGATCCACACCGCCAGGAAGCGGTCGAGCGTGGAGAGCTTGCCGACGACTCCCGCCTCGGCCGGATCCCGGCCGGGAGCGCTTCTCGCGGGCGCGTCGGATTCCGTGCTGGTCACGGGCAGGGCCTCTTCCGGTCTGTCTCGATGGTCGTACGGGCGGTCCCGGCCAGCTCCGTGAAGGAGCCGGCGAGCGCGGTGAGGACGTCGGGCCGCAGCCGGTAGTACGTGAAGCGGCCGCACGGCTCGGTGTCCACGACCCCCGCCTCCCGCAACACCCGCAGGTGGTTGGAGAGGTTGGTCTGCCGCGCGCCGGTCTCCTCCACGAGATGCGTGGTGCACAGCGTCTCGTGGGCCAGCAGCGTCACGATCCGGAACCTGAGCGGGTCCGCGATGACCCGGATCAGGTCGACGCCTTCCGGCGTCGCTTCAGGTTTGGCTGACGTCATCATGCGCTGATACTTTCACGTCACCGCCGACTGACGCCAGCGGCCGCTGATGTCACCCGTGACTGACGCCCGCCGGTCCCGGCGTACGGCACCGTCCCCGAGGAACCCGAGAAAACCCGAGAAGAGAGGCCCGGTCGTGTCCGAGAAGCCCGCCGTACTCTTCGTCTGCGTGCACAACGCGGGCCGGTGAACTGACGGCCTGGCGGCCCCGTCGATCTGACTGCCCGTCGGCCCGTCGGCCCGTCGGCCCGTCGGTCTGGCGGCCTGACCCCCCGAGCCGCCATCCGCACCCGACCGCCCGGCGCCCCCGTCGACCCGACTGCCCCCGGCCTGACTGTTCGTCGGACCACCGGACCTCGGACCACCGGACCTCGGACCACCGGCCCTCGGGCCACCGGTTAGTCGCCCTCCCGCAGGTGGGACCGGCGGCCTTCGCGGTCGAAGATGCCGAGCAGGTCGGCCGGGCGGCCTCCGGCGGCACCGACCGCGTGCGGGAGCATGGTCGGGAACTCGGCCGCCTGGCCCCGTTCGACGCGCAGCCGGCGTTCGCCGAGGAGTAGTTCGGCTGTGCCGGACAGGACCGTGAACCACTCGCGCCCCGGGTGTGCTTTGAGCGCGGTGGGGCCTTCGGGCGGGGGGTCGGTGACCCGCATGCGGGCGACCGTGACGCCCGGCTCGCCGCGCAGTGCCCACATGCTCATCTGCCGTCCGGGGTCGTAGGTGGCGTTGTGGACGACGTCGTCGACGTCGGTCTCGACGAGCTGGTCCAGCGAGGTGCCCAGGGCGCGGGCGATGGCCGTGAGCTGGTCGAGCGCGATTCTGCGGTGGCCCGTTTCGATGCGGCTGAGCGTGGACGGGCCGAGGTGGGCGCGGGAGGCCAGGTCGTCGAGCGACCACCCGTGGGCGGCCCGCAGCGCGCGGATCCTCTTGCGTACCAGGCTGTCGAGATCGGAAGCGTCTTGCGTCATGAGCAAGACCTTATGCTGTACGGGCAAGGTGCACGTACCGTCGAATCCATGACGCACTCCGCACCCGCACCCCACGGCAGCCACTCCCACTCCCACGGTGACCACTCGCACGGCGACCACTCCCACGGCGAACACGCCCACGGCACGGACCCGCAGGACGGTGGTCTGGCCGAACTGCTCGACCTCGACGCCGAGTTGTTCGCGCCCTACCTCGACTCCGTGTTGCGCAGCGTCGTCGAACGCGCCGGGGACGACGTACGGCACATCGTGGATCTGGGCGCCGGGAGCGGCACCGGTGCCTTCGCCCTGCTGGAGCGGTTCCCCGCCGCCCGGGTGACCGCCGTCGACAGCGACGCCGCCATGCTGGAGCAGCTGGCCCGTACCGCCGCCGACCGGAAGCTCGCCGCGCGCGTACAGACGCTGGAAGCCGACGCGGGGGAGCGGCTGCCGGGCGTCGCCGACGTGGACCTCGTCTGGGCCTCGGCCTCCCTGCATCACCTGGACGATCCCGCCGCGGCGCTCGACGCCGTCTTCGCCGGGCTGCGGCCCGGCGGTGTCCTGGCCGTCGCCGACCTGGACGGGATGCCGCGCTTCCTGCCCGACGACGCCGTACCGGACCGGCCGGGGCTGGAAGCCCGCTGCCGCGACGCGCTCAGCGCGCTCCACGCCGAACAGGTGCCCCACCTGGGAGCCGACTGGGGCGCGCTGCTGACCACGGCGGGGTTCACCGTCGAGCACGAGCGCACCGAACAGCTCGAAGTGCGCGCCCCCTTGCCCGAGAGCGCCGGGCTGTACGCGCACCGCACCCTCGTCCGCATCCGTGGCGCCGTCGAAGACCGCGTCGACCCGGCCGATCTCGCCGCGCTGGACACGCTCCTCGACGGCGGTGCGCAGGACGTACGCCACCGCGACGACCTCGTGGTGCGCTCCAAGCGCCAGCTCTGGATCGCCCGCCGCCCCGCCGGCAGCGAATCCTGACGACGCCCCGGGAGAGACGACACCCCTGGAAAGACGACACCCCCGGAAAACACGACGGGACCTGTCCGGTATCTGCGCCATCCTCGTGTCGTCGCCGTCCGGCCGGGCGGCGACGTGGCGCGGTACGCGGAGAGGGAAGGGCACACATGGCCGGAGCACTGGAGGGCAAGGTCGCACTCGTCGCCGGGGCGACACGCGGGGCGGGCAGGGGAATCGCGGTCGAACTCGGCGCGGCCGGGGCCACCGTCTATGTCACCGGACGCAGCACCCGGGGGCAGCGCTCGGAGTACGACCGTCCGGAGACCATCGAGGACACCGCCGACCTGGTGACCGCGGCGGGCGGGCACGGAATCGCCGTCCCCACCGACCACTTGGAGCCCTCACAGGTCCGCAGCCTGGTGGACCGTATCGCCTCCGAGCAGGGCCGGCTGGATGTCCTCGTCAACGACATCTGGGGGAGCGAGAACCTCTTCGACTGGGAAGCGCCCCTGTGGGAGCACGACTTGGACGACGGGCTGCGGCTGCTGCGGCTCGCCGTGGAGACGCACGCGGTCACCAGCCACCACGCCCTGCCCCTGCTGCTGCGCCACCCGGGCGGCCTGGTGGTCGAGATGACCGACGGCACCGCCGAGTACAACAAGGACACCTACCGGGTGTCGTTCTTCTACGACCTCGCCAAGGCCTCGGTGCTCCGCATGGCCTTCGCGCTCGGCCGGGAACTGGGGCCGCGCGGCGGTACGGCGGTGGCGCTGACGCCGGGATGGATGCGCTCGGAGATCATGCTCGACCACTTCGGCGTGACCGAGGCGACGTGGCGCGACGCAGTGGAGGCGGAACCGCACTTCTGCATGTCCGAGTCGCCGTCGTACGTCGGCCGGGCCGTCGCCGCGCTGGCCGCCGACCCCCAAGTGGCGCGCTGGAACGGGCAGTCGCTGTCCAGCGGGCAGGCCGCGCAGGAGTACGGATTCACCGACACCGACGGCAGCCGCCCCGACTTCTGGCGGTACATGGTCGAGGTCCAGGACCCGGGCAAGCCCGCCGACGCGAGCGGCTACCGCTGAGCCCGAAGCCCGGGCGTACGCCGGGTCAGTGGGCCGGGAAGGGCGCGGCCCAGGATTCCCCGTCCAGGAGCAGCCCGTTGGCCAGGTAGCTGATGGTGCGGTACCAGCCGGCCAGCACGAGGAACTCGATCAGCTGATCCTCCTCGTAGTGCGCGCGGAGCGCGTCCCAGGCGGGCTGCGAGAGGCGCGAGGTGTCGTGCAGTTCGTCGACCGCGGCGAGCAGCGCCGTGTGCCGAGGCAGCCAACGGGCCCCGTCCGCAGGCTCGTTGGCTGCGGTCGCCCGCACCTGTGCGGGGGTGAGGCCGACGTGGTCGGCGTACACGGCGGCGTGCACGCCCCACTCGTAGGCGCAGCCGCTGCGCGCCGTCACCCGGGCGATGACGATCTCGCGGTCGACGTCGGGGAGCAGTCCGTGGGCGAGCAGGCCGGATCCCAGGGCGAACATCCGGGAGGCGAGCTCCGGGTGACGGTGCAGCACCCGGAACAGCTCCAGGGGCTCGTGGGCGACGCCCGGCGGCATCCACCGGTGCAGCGCCCGGTCGATGGCGTCGGTGTACGGCGGGCTGAGCGGTTCGATGCGCGGCATGCCGGCCTCCCTGACTCTTCCTGCTTCTGCCTCTTCCTGCTTCGATTTTCGCATCACTATGATGCTTCGGAAGGCGAAGCGCAAGGAGTGGGGTATGGCAGCGAGGAAGCCGCGACCGGGCGCACCGGTACGGGGGTCGGAGTCGGGCCGGCCGGTCATGGCCGCGCTCGACCTGCTCGGGCGGCGCTGGGCGCTGCGCATCCTGTGGGAGCTGAGTCAGAGTCCGGCCGGCTTCCGCGAACTGCAGCGCAGATGCGCGCGCATGTCGTCCAGCGTGCTCAGTACGCGGCTCGGCGAGCTCACCGACGCGCGCCTGCTCGCTCTGCAGGACGACGGCTACCACCTCACGCCGCTGGGCGTGGACCTCGTCGACGCGCTCCAGCCGCTCAACGCGTGGAGCGAGCGCTGGGCGGACGAGGCCGGTACGGACACGTAACCGGGGGCGTGACCCGTACGGGCGCCCAACTCGCCCTGTGCGCCTGGTACTTGACCGGCCGGGCAGCCCTGCCGCCCGATGGCTCTCAGCGAGCCCCTGCGCCGGTGCCGGTCCCGGCTCCGGCGCAGGGGACGCACGTCGTCGCGGCCGGGCGGGCTTCCAGGCGTTCCGCGGGGATCGGGCCGCCGCACACGTCGCACCGGCCGTAGTCGCCGCGCTCCAGCCGCTCCAGTGCCCGGTCCAGCTCGGTGAGATGTTCCCGCGCCCGCGCCAGCAGGGAGGCGACGTGGGCCCGCTCGAAGGCGGTGCTCGACCCCTCGGGGTCGTGCTCGTCGTCCACGGCCACCAGCTCGTTCGCCTCGACGATCTGGTCGAAGTCGCGGCTCAGCGCCGTGATCTGCGCGTGTGTCCCGGCCCGTTCGGCCGCCAGCCGCTCGCGCACGGACGCGCGGGCGCCGCTCGCGGCGCCGTCGGACGAATTGCTCATCTCCTGCCAACACAGGATCCCCGGCCCGCATTCCGGACCCGCGCCGCCCGCCCGGGCCCCGTGCCGGCGCGTTCAGTGAGGGATGTCCGGAACGGCGTGCGGCCCGGCGTACCGGGAGCTGAGCGTGACCAACGGGGCGCCGCCGCCCGTACCGGGACAGCCCGCGGCGGCCCCCGTGTGACGCGTGCGACAAGGTGAGCCGTACGCGCCCCTGACCCCCGTAAAGTGCGCGGCGGCGGCCCGTGGACGCGGGTCCGCGCAGCGCACGAGTGACGAACCGCACGTACGACGACGACTTGTTCGGATGCACCGAGGGTAGTGGGATCCGATCACACACCTCCCCGGGCGGGCTCCTGCTTCCTTGCCGCAGGAGCCGGGACCGTGCCGGGCAGCCGTTGGGGTCTAAGGAGCGATGAGCCGTGTTTCGCAAGGTATTGATCGCCAACCGTGGCGAGATCGCCATCCGCGCGTTCCGCGCCGGCTATGAACTCGGCGCGGGGACGGTCGCCGTCTTCCCGCACGAGGACCGCAATTCACTCCACCGGCAGAAGGCCGACGAGGCCTATCAGATCGGAGAGCCCGGACATCCCGTACGGGCCTACCTCTCCATCGACGAGATCGTGAACGCGGCGCGCACCGCGCAGGCGGACGCGGTCTACCCCGGTTACGGATTCCTCTCCGAGAACCCCGATCTCGCCCGCGCCTGCGAGGAAGCGGGCATCACGTTCGTCGGCCCCAGCGCGGACATCCTGGAGCTGACCGGCAACAAGGCGCGCGCCGTGGCCGCGGCGCGCGAGGCCGGCGTACCGGTGCTGGGCTCCTCGCAGCCCTCCACCGACATCGACGAACTCACCGCCGCCGCCGAGGAGCTCGGCTTCCCCGTGTTCGTGAAGGCCGTCGCCGGCGGCGGCGGGCGCGGCATGCGGCGCGTGGAGGAGCCGTCGGCGCTGCGCGAGTCCATCGAGGCCGCCTCGCGCGAGGCCGAGTCCGCCTTCGGCGACCCGACGGTCTTCCTGGAGCAGGCGGTCGTCGAGCCGCGCCACATCGAGGTGCAGGTCCTCGCCGACGCCGACGGCAACGTCATCCACCTGTACGAGCGGGACTGTTCGCTGCAGCGCCGCCACCAGAAGGTCGTCGAACTGGCCCCGGCGCCGAATCTCGACCCGGACGTACGCGAGCGGATCTGCGCCGACGCGGTGAAGTTCGCCCGGCAGATCGGCTACCGCAACGCCGGCACCGTGGAGTTCCTCCTCGACCGCGAGGGCCGGCACGTCTTCATCGAGATGAACCCGCGCATCCAGGTCGAGCACACGGTGACCGAGGAGGTCACCGATGTCGACCTCGTACAGGCCCAGTTGCGGATCGCCTCCGGCCAGACGCTCGCCGACCTCGGCCTGCGCCAGGAGGACGTGTACCTGCGCGGGGCCGCGCTGCAGTGCCGCATCACCACCGAGGACCCTTCCAACGGCTTCCGCCCGGACACCGGCATGATCAGCGCCTACCGGGCGCCGGGCGGCTCGGGCATCCGCCTCGACGGCGGAACGGTCAGCGCCGGTACGGAGATCAGCGCGCACTTCGACTCGATGCTGGTGAAGCTCACCTGCCGGGGGCGCGACCTGGACACCGCCATCGGCCGGGCCCGCCGCGCCGTGGCCGAGTTCCGCATCCGCGGCGTCGCCACCAACATCCCCTTCCTGCAGGCGGTGCTGGACGACCCGGACTTCCGCGCGGGCCGCATCACCACGTCCTTCATCGAGCAGCGCCCGGCCCTGCTGACCGCCCGGCACCCCGCCGACCGCGGTACGAAGCTGCTCAGCTACCTGGCCGACGTCACCGTCAACAGGCCCAATGGCGAGCGGCCCCGGCTGATCGACCCCACCACCAAGCTGTCCCCGCTGCCCCGCACTTCCCCGCCGGACGGCTCCAAGCAGAAGCTCACCGAACTCGGCCCGGAGGGCTTCGCCGGCTGGCTGCGCGGCGCCCCGACGCTCGGCGTCACCGACACCACCTTCCGCGACGCGCACCAGTCGCTGCTCGCCACCCGCGTCCGCACCAAGGACCTGCTGGCCGTGGCGCCGACCGTCGCGCACACGCTGCCGGAACTGCTGTCCCTGGAGTGCTGGGGCGGCGCCACGTACGACGTCGCCCTGCGCTTCCTCGCCGAGGACCCGTGGGAGCGGCTGGCCGCACTGCGCGAGGCCGTGCCCAACATCTGTCTGCAGATGCTGCTGCGGGGCCGCAACACCGTGGGCTACACGCCGTACCCGACCGAGGTGACGCACGCCTTCGTCGAGGAGGCGACAAAGACCGGTATCGACATTTTCCGCATCTTCGACGCGCTCAACGACGTCAGCCAGATGCGCCCGGCCATCGAGGCCGTCCGCGAGACCGGCAGCGCCGTCGCCGAAGTGGCACTCTGCTACACCTCCGACCTGTCGGACCCGGCGGAGCGGCTCTACACCCTCGACTACTACCTGAAGCTGGCCGAGCAGATCGTCGAGGCCGGCGCGCACGTCCTCGCCGTCAAGGACATGGCGGGCCTGCTGCGCGCGCCGGCCGCGGCGAAGCTGGTGTCCGCGCTGCGGGCCGAGTTCGACCTGCCGGTGCACCTGCACACCCACGACACCGCGGGCGGCCAGCTCGCCACGTACCTCGCCGCGGTCCAGGCCGGGGCCGACGCGGTGGACGGCGCGGTCGCCTCCATGGCCGGCACCACCTCGCAGCCCTCGCTGTCCGCGATCGTCGCCGCCACCGACCACTCCGAGCGGCCAACAGGCCTGGATCTGCAGGCAGTCGGCGAACTGGAGCCGTACTGGGAGAGCGTCCGCAAGATCTACGCGCCCTTCGAGGCCGGCCTCAGCGCGCCGACCGGGCGCGTCTACCACCACGAGATCCCCGGCGGGCAGCTGTCCAACCTCCGCACCCAGGCCGTCGCACTCGGCCTCGGCGACCGCTTCGAGGAGATCGAGGCGATGTACGCGGCGGCCGACCGCATCCTCGGCCACCTGGTGAAGGTCACCCCCTCCTCCAAGGTGGTCGGCGACCTGGCGCTGCACCTGGTCGGAACGGGCGTCTCCCCGGAGGACTTCGAGTCCGACCCGGCGGCCTTCGACATCCCCGACTCCGTGATCGGCTTCCTCCGCGGCGAGCTGGGGCGCCCGCCCGGCGACTGGCCCGAACCGTTCCGCACCAAGGCCCTCCAGGGCCGCAGCGAGCCGAAGCCCGTACAGGAACTGACCGCCGAGGACCGCGAGGAACTGCGGACGAACCGTCAGGCGGCCCTCAACAGGCTGCTGTTCCCCGGCCCGACGAAGGAGTTCACAGCCCACCGCGAGTTCTACGGCGACACCAGCGTGCTGCAGAGCGCCGACTTCTTCTACGGGCTGCGCCCCGACCGCGAGCACGCCGTGGACCTGGACCCCGGCGTACGGCTCCTCATCGAGCTGGAGGCCATCGGCGAGGCGGACGAACGCGGCATCCGCACCGTCATGTCCACCATGAACGGCCAGCTGCGGCCCCTCCAGGTACGCGACACCTCCGTGGCTTCCGACATCCCCGTCACCGAGAAGGCCGACAGGACCAACCCGGGCCACGTACCTGCCCCGTTCACCGGCGTCGTCACCCTGGCGGCGGCCGAGGGCGACAAGGTGGAGGCGGGCGACACCGTGGCCACCATCGAGGCGATGAAGATGGAAGCCGCCATCACGGCACCCCAGGGCGGCACCGTCACCCGCCTGGCCATCAACTCCGTACAGCAGGTCGAAGGCGGCGACCTCCTGCTGGAGGTCCGCTGACGGCACGGCCCCGACGGGGCGGGCTCTGAGGGCCGCGGGGTTCCGACCCCGCGGCCCTTCTCGTGCGCCTCTCCGTCACTGCCGGTGGGGGCGTAACTCCAGCTCACAGAGCGGCACTTGTCCGGGGACACGTGTGCCCTCTGGTGTGTCACGGTGCCCTAGGTTAGCGTGACATAGGTGTGGGTCGATGTAGTGCTGCTGGCGAATCTGGCGGAACAGCCGTCGCACGGATACGAGTTGCGGAAACGGGTGGAGGAGCGCACCGGATACGCGCTCTCGAACAACTCGCTGTACCCGGCGCTGCGCCGGTTCGCCGAGGCGGGCGCGGTGGAGAAATACCCCCAGGAGCTGCCCGGCCGCCCGCCCCGGCACGTCTACACCCTCACCGACGTCGGCCGTGAGCTGCTGCACGACATGCTCGCGGAGCTTCCGGACGAACTGGCAGGGGACGAGGCGGAGTTCCTCGCCCGGCTCGGCCACTTCGGCTGGCTCGACACCGGTGAGCAGCTGCACGTCCTGGACGCGCGCCACCGCGCCCTGCTGCGCCGGCAGGAGCGGATCGACACGCTCGGCGCCGCCCAGGAGGAAGGCAGCTGGCACCGCACCGCCCTGGACGAAGTGGTCCGCCGGATCCGCGCCGAACTGGAGTGGCTCGGGACCGTGCGGGCCGGGATCACCGACAGCGAGGAGGAAGAACGATGACCGACGTTCTCCACGAGGCGCCCCGACTGCCCTTCGAGCGCCCCGACGCACTGGAGATCGCGCCCCTGTACGCGGTGCTGCGCCGTACGGCCCCGCTGGTGCCCGTCCGCACGCCCGCGGGCGACGACGCCTGGCTGGTGACGCGCTATCAGGAGGCCCGTGAACTCTTCGGCGACACCCGCCTGGGCCGCTCCCATCCGGCCCCGGAAGAGGCCGCGGCCGTCTCCGACGCCGCGATCCTGGGCGGCCCGAGCGGCGACCACGCGACCGAGAAGGCCGACCACACCCGCATGCGGACGCTGCTCACCCCGGCGTTCTCCGCGCGCCGCATGCGCAGCCTGACCGAGCACGTACAGGAGCTGGTCGACGGCTGCCTGGACGCCATGGAGGAGGCGCACGCGCGGAACCCGGAAGCGCCCGTCGACCTGCACGAGCATCTGTCGTTCCCGCTGCCGGTGCTGGTCATCTGCGAACTGCTGGGCATCCCGTACGGCGACCGTACGTACTTCCACGGCCTGTCCGACCGGGTCGGCCGGATGGACACCGGCAGCGACGCGCAGGACGCCATGGACGAGTTCCGGCACTACATGGGCGTCCTGGCCGCCGCCAAGCTGCGCGAGCCGGGGGAGGACGTCATCACCGACCTCGCGCAGGCCCAGCGCGACGATCCGACCTTCACCCACGACGAGTTCACCCGTCTCGCCGCCGGGCTGCTCTTCGCCGGGCACGAGACCACCGTCAACCGCATCGACCTCGGCGTGCTGATGCTGCTCACCGACCTCTCGCGGCGCGACGCGCTCGTCGCCGACACCGAGGGCCGCGTCAACAGCACGGTCGAGGAAGTGCTCCGCCTCGCCTCACCCGGCGGGCTGGGCATCCTCCGCTACGCGCACGAGGACATCACCCTCGACGGCGGCACCGTCATCCCGCGCGGCGACGCCGTCCTCATCCCGCCCGGGGCGGCCAACCGGGACGAGACGGCCTTCACCGACCCCGACACGTTCGACCCGGAGCGCAAACCCAACGTGCACCTCGCCTTCGGCCACGGCGCCCACTTCTGCATCGGCGCCAGCCTCGCCAGGACCGAACTGCGTACCGTCTTCACTTCGTTGTTCGCCCGCTTCCCCGGGCTGCGCCTCGCCGCCGGGGTGGACGAGATCGGTTTCCGCGAGGACCGCGTCACCGGAGGCGTCGACGAGGTGCCGGTCCGCTGGTGGTGACGGCCGCCGCGCGGTGAGGCCCGTACGGTGAACGCCCCGCGCTCGCGGTGAAGTTCGCCGTACGGGGCCGCCCCACTGTTACGCGCCGGGCTGCCCCACGGGCTGCAAGTGGGCTGCCAGGGCGAGCAGTTCGTCGACCGGCCACTGGTCGTAGAGGTGCTCGCCGTATTTGCGGGCGAGGATGCGCCCGTCGGCCGCGAGCAGGAAGTCCGCGGGGAGGCCGAGCCGTCCCCCGGTGGGGCGCCGCGCGGGCAGGTGGGCGCGCCCGCGGGCGAGGTCGCGCACGCCGCGCAGCACCGCGGCGGCGATCGCCGGCCACGCGCGCGGGGAGAGCAGCGAGCGCGGGGAGCTCTCCACGCCGAACTCGGCGTACAGCCGCTTGTCCGGATCGGGCACGACCGGGAACGGTAAATGGCCTGTGTGCGGGGCGAGTTCATCGGCCGGCGCGTGGAAGACGACGACTTCGCGTACGCCCGCCGCCTCGATCTCCGCGTGCCGGCGGGCGACGGATGCCAGGTGCATGTTGCACACCGGACAGCCCGCGAAGCGCCTGAACTGCAGGTGGGTCAGGCGGCCTTCGGCGGGGACGGTCACAGGATCGCCCGTGACCGTGGCGAGTTGGCGGGACTGGACGACGGTGCCGGGTTCCAGGTGCTTTGCGGGTGCGGGCATCGGAGCCTCCCTCGTAGGTGTACGACATACACCTACAGGCTCGGGTGCGGCACGTACCCTGTCAATCGCCATGCCACGTCCCCGTTCCCTCACTTCCGACCAGGTGGCCTCCGCCGCGCTGACCGTCATCGACCGCGACGGGCTCGCCGCGCTGTCGATGCGCGCCGCCGCCAAGGAACTCGGCCTGACCACGATGGCCCTCTACCGGTACGTACGGGACCGCGACGAGCTCGAACGGCTCGTCGTGGAACGGGTCCTGGGCTCCGTGGACACCACCGGGCCGGACGCGGAGGCGCCGTGGCGGGACCGCGTACGGCTTCTCGTCACGCGTCTGCGCGACACCGTCGGCGCCCACCCCTCGGCCGTACCGCTCACCCTCACCCACCGGCACCGTTCACCCGGCGTACTGCGCTGGTCGGAAGCGGTGCTCGCGGTGCTCACCGAGGCGGGCATCGAGGGTGAGCAGCGGGTCATCGCCCTGCGGGGGCTGCTCAGTTACGTCATCGGGGCCATCCAGCTCGAACACCTCGGCCCCCTCTCGGGGGAGGGCACGGTCGCCCTCGCCGAGCTGCCCGCAGGCGACTTCCCGTACATGGCCGAGACCGCGCGGCAGGCCCGGAACGTCGGCGCGGAGGAGGAGTTCCACGGCGGCCTGGACCTCCTGCTCCGCGGCATGGGCGCGGACGGTGCCCCCGGCGAGTGAGCAACTGCCGCGCGTATGCGCTGTCCTGACGGGGCGTCAGCGTACCTACGGTACGTATGTGGCGTACGGCGCTCTTGTGCACGGGGCCTGGACTGTAGTGCGGTGGCCTTCATGACGAAGAGATGCGTTGCCGCGGTGGCCGCCGCGCTGGTGGTGGGGTCCCTGTTGACGAGTGTGCCGGAGCCGCGGGCGGAAGCCGCCGGATCCGGCAACAGGGGTACGGCGGGGGCCGGTTCGTCGTCGGGGCTGGGCGTCGACCTCGATACCGTGACGATCCCGCAGTTGCAGGCGCGCATGGCGGACGGTTCGCTGACCGCGTCCGAGCTGACCGCCGCCTATCTGGGGCGGATCAAGGCCGTCGACCCCAAGATCAACGCGGTGCTGCGTACCGACCCTTCGGCCCTGCGGCAGGCGGCGGCCAGTGACGTCCGGCACCGGCACGGCCGTACGCGCGGCCCGCTCGACGGCATCCCCGTGCTGCTCAAGGACAACGTGAACACCCGGGACATGCCGACGACCGCCGGTTCGACGGCGCTGGCCGGTGCGCCGCCGAAGACCGACGCGGCCTTGGTGACGCGGCTGCGGAAGGCGGGCGCGGTGATCCTCGGCAAGGCCAATCTGTCCGAGTGGGCCAACTTCCGTGCGGCGAAGCCGACTTCGGGCTGGTCCGCGGTGGGCGGGCAGACCAATAATCCGTACGTACTGGACCGCAATCCGTGCGGCTCGTCCGCCGGTTCGGGTGCGGCCCTCGCCGCGTCGCTGTCCCAAGTGGCCATCGGCACCGAGACGGACGGCTCCATCGTGTGCCCGGCCGGGATGAACGGGGTGGTCGGCCACAAGCCCAGCCTCGGTCTCGTGAGCCAGTCCGGCGTGGTGCCGATCTCTGCCGAGCAGGACACCGCGGGACCTATGGCCCGCAACGTGACTGACACCGCGCTCACCCTCTCGGCGATCGGCGGCGGTGAGGCCGCGGGGAAGAGCGCCGCCGGCAGCCTGCACGGACCCGGCAAGCTGCACGGCAAGCGGATCGGTCTGTGGCGGCTGCCCTCGCTCGGCAAGGAGACCGACGCGGTGATGACGCGTACGGCGAAGAAGCTGCGGGCGGCCGGCGCCGAGGTCGTCGAGGTGACCCCGCCGTACCAGAAGCGGCTCGCCGACCTCGAATTCCCGGCGCTGCTCAGCGAGTTCCACCGGGACATCGACAAGTACCTGGCGACCCGCGAGGGGCCCCGGAACCTCGAAGCGCTGATCCAGCTCAACCGCACCCACCCCGAGGAGCGGACCTGCTTCGCGGGCCAGGAGCTGTTCGAGCAGGCCCTGAAGGCGCCGCCCACCACCGACCCCGGATACAAGGCCAAGCGCGCGGAGCTGAAGGACCTCTCCCGCCGCTCAATCGACGAGACCATGGCGAAGCACCGGCTCGACGCCATCGCCTCGCCGACGAACCCGCCCGCGTGGACGACCGACTGCGCGCGCGGCGACAACGACGTGATCCCCTCGTCCACGCCCGCGGCCGTGTCCGGCTACCCGTCCCTGTCGGTGCCCGCGGGCTCCGTGGGTGAACTGCCGGTCGGCGTCCTCCTGATGGCCGGCAACCATCAGGACGCGCGACTTCTCTCCCTGGGAGCCGCAGTGGAACACCGCCTCGACGCCTGGCGCGCGCCCCGCTACCTGCCCACGGCAGGCGCCACCCGCTGACCCGTCCGGGTCCGGATACAGCAGGACCCGCCCGGCCACCCGGGCCGGGCGGGGTCGGGCGCCGGTGGGGCGGGTGTCAGCGGGGGTTGGGGGCTCCCGTGCGGAGGCCGTCCATGACGAGATCGAGGAGGCGGGTGAGGCGGGCTCCGCAGTCGTCCTGGGAGACGGCCTGCCACATGCCCGCGATGGCCAGGAAGAAGTCGTCCGCCGTCACGTCGGGGCGGATGGTGCCGGCCTCCTCGCCGGCGCGGAGCAGGCGTTCGGCGGCGGAGGTCACCGGGGCGAATCCGGGCTTCTCCGGGTGGCCCGGGCCGCTGGTGGCCTTGCGGATCGCGTCCGCGAGCCCGGCCTTCGCCATGGCGAACTGGGCGAGGCGGTCCATCCACTCGCGCAGCGCGCGGTCCGGCTCGCGGGTGTTGAGCAACTGGTGCGCGGTGTCGGCGACCTGCTGCACCTCGTAGCGGTAGACCTCGAGGACGAGTGCTTCGCGGTCGGGGAAGTTGCGGTAGAACGTGCCCTGCCCGACGCATGCCTTCTTCGCGATCGCGCTCAGCGGCACGTCCTCCGAGCGCGTCAGCTCGGCCAGCGCCACTTCCAGGATGCGCTCGCGGTTGCGCTGCGCGTCCGAGCGCAGCGGCGCGTCCTTCTGCGGGGCGTCCTTCTTCTCCTGCACTCGTCCTCCTTTCCGGGTGTTGGCCGGAACGAGCTTGTTAAGCGGACAACTGTCCGCTAGGTTTCCCTGTGGGCGGACAGCTGTCCGCTTAGGTCTACCTTAGCGGTCGACGGGGGTGGTGGGGGACGTCCGTGACCGGTGGGCCGTCCTCCGTACCCGGCATGTTCCCGAGCCCCCGCCGCCGCGTACAGCGCCGCCTCCCTGTTTGTCCGATACATCGTGCCGATGAGCTCTCCTGCGACTTTCCCCTGATACGCCCGCTGCCGCGTCCCCCGCGTCTGTCTGCCGGAACGCCGTCCGGCGTGCCCGGGACACCCGAAAGAAGGCCGATCATGGACCAATCGACGTCCAGCGCCGTGACCTTGAAGATCAACGGCGAGAAGCACACGCTGCCTGTCGACCACCGCACCACCCTGCTCGACGCCCTGCGCGAGCGGCTCGATCTGACCGGCACCAAGAAGGGCTGCGACCAGGGGCAGTGCGGTGCCTGCACCGTCCTGCTCGACGGCCGCAGGTCCGTGGCCTGTCTGCAGCTCGCGGTGGCCGCCGAGGGGCGTGAGATCACCACCATCGAAGGCATGGCCGAGGGCGAGGAACTGCACCCCGTACAGCAGGCGTTCCTCGACCTGGACGGTTACCAGTGCGGTTACTGCACGCCGGGCCAGATCTGCTCGGCCGTCGCGGTGATCGAGGAACACGCGGCGGGCTGGCCGAGCGCCGCGACTGACGACGTACGGCCCGAGGCGGGGCCGCCGGCGCTGACCGCCGAGGAGATCCGGGAGCGGATGAGCGGCAACCTGTGCCGCTGCGGCGCGTACGTGTCGATCGTCGAAGCGGTCGGCCGCGCCGCCGCCGTACAGGCAGCCGACAAGGCGAAATCCACCGACAGCACGGAGGCTGCAGCGTGAAAGAGTTCGGATACCAGCGTGCCGCCGACGTGTCCGGAGCCGTCGCGCTCCTCGACGCCGACCCGGACGCACGCTTCCTCGGCGGCGGCACCAACCTCGTCGACCTGATGAAGACCGGCGTCGAGCGGCCCGCGCGGCTCGTCGACGTACGCGAACTCCCCCTGGACCGCATCGAGTCCACGGAGGACGGCGGACTGCGCATCGGCGCGACCGTCACCAACAGCGACCTTGCCGCGCACCCCGAAGTGCGCCGGAACTACCCGGCGCTGGCGCAGGCTGTGCTCGCCGGCGCCTCCGGGCAGCTGCGCAACATGGCCACCGTCGGCGGGAATCTGCTCCAGCGCACCCGCTGCGGCTACTTCGCCGACGTCAGCAAGCCCTGCAACAAGCGCGTCCCCGGCAGCGGTTGCCCCGCCATCGAGGGCGAGCACCACAACCACGCCATCCTCGGCGCCTCCGACCACTGCGTCGCAGTGCACCCCTCGGACATGGGTGTGGCGCTCGCCGCCTTCGACGCGGCCGTGCACTACGAAACGGCCGACGGCCAGGGCGAGTTGCCGTTCGCCGAGTTCTATCTGCCGGTGGGGGAGACCCCGCACCTGGAGACCGCGCTGCCGGCCGGCGCCCTGATCACCGGCGTCACCCTGCCGCCCGTACCGGTCGCCGCCCGCTCCCGCTACCGGAAGGTGCGCGAGCGCGCCTCGTACGCCTTCGCCATCGGCTCGATCGCCGCCGCGCTGGAGGTACGGGACGGCACCGTGCACGACGTACGGCTGGCCTTCGGTGCGGTCGCCTCCCGGCCGTGGCGGGCCCTGGCCGCCGAACGCGTGCTGACCGGCGCGCCGGCCGACGCGGAGACCTTCGCCGCGGCCGCGAACGCCGAACTGGCCGCCGCCGGGCCCCTGCCGCACAACGGATACAAGGTGGACCTCATGCGCAACCTCGTGGTGGCCGAGCTGACCCGACTCGCCGAGGAGGACGCCCGATGACGACGACCACGACCAGCTCCGCCGCCGTACGGTCCGTCGGCACCGCGCACACCCGCATCGAGGGCCGCGACAAGGTCACCGGAGCGGCCCGCTACGCCGGAGAGCTCCCCTTCACCGAACTCGCGCACGGCTGGCTGGTGTTGTCCACCGTCACCCGCGGCCGCATCCGCTCGGTGGAGGCCGCGCCCGTCCTGGAGATGCCCGGCGTCCTCACCGTCCTGCACCACGGCAACGCCCCGCGCGTCGACACCGACTACGTGGGCATGCTCGGCGCGCCCGACCCGACGGCCGCCGTCTTCCAGAACGACCGCGTGCCCAGCATGGGCTGGCCGGTGGCGCTGGTCGTCGCCGAGACCTCCGAGCAGGCCCGCGAGGCCGCCGAGGCGCTCGTCGTGCGCTACGAGACCGAGCCGCACGACGTCGCGTTCTCCGCCGCGCACCCCGACGCGTACGAGGTGGACGGCACGACGGACAAGGGCGACCCGGAGGCCGAACTCGGCGCGTCCGCCGTCGTCGTGGACGAGGAGTACACCACTCCGGAAGAGCACCACAGCCCGATGGAGCCGCACGCGGCCACGGCCCGCTGGGACGAGGGCCGGCTCGAACTCGTCGACTCCAACCAGGGCAGCATGTGGGTCGCGGACGAGCTCGCGAAGCTGTTCTCGCTCGACCCGGCCTCGGTGCGGGTGCGCTCCGAACACGTCGGCGGCGCCTTCGGGAGCAAGGGCCTGCGCGCACACCAGGTGGGGGCCGTGATGGCCGCGACCGAGCTGCAGCGCCCGGTCCGGGTCGTGCTGACCCGCCGTCAGATGTTCTCCCTCACCGGCTACCGCAGCCCCACCAGCCAGCACATCCGGCTGGGCGCCGACGCCGAAGGACGGCTGCGCGCCCTGGCGCACCGGAACACGAGCCTCAGCTCGACCGTGCACGAGTTCGTCGAGGGCAGCGCCGGAGTCGGCCGGGTGATGTACGACGCCGACGGCCACCACACCGCCAACCGGGTCGTACGGCTCAACGTGCCCACCCCCACCTTCATGCGCGCGCCGGGCGAGGCACCCGGCTCGTTCGCGATCGAGTCGGCACTCGACGAGCTGGCCGAGAAGTGCGGCATCGACCCGATCGAGCTGCGCGTCCGCAACGAGCCCGACCGGGGCCCGGTGTCCGGGCTGCCGTTCAGCACCCGCAGGCTCCTCACGTGCTTCGAGGAGGGCGCCCGCCGGTTCGGCTGGGCGGACCGCGACCCGCGGCCCGGGGTGCGCCGTGACGGCCGCTGGCTGATCGGCACCGGTACGGCCGCCGCCTCCTTCCCGTCGAACGCCATGCCGTCGACGGCCGCCGTCACCGCGGAGGCGGACGGTACGTTCACCGTGCGGATCACCGCGGCGGACGTCGGCACCGGGGCACGTACCGCGCTCACGCTGGTCGCCGCAGACGCGCTCGGCGTCGCACCGGAACGCGTCCATGTGCGCATCGGCAACAGCGACTTCGGGCCCGCCATGGTCGCCGGCGGTTCGATGGGCACTCGCTCCTGGGCGTGGGCGGTCAACGTCGCGGCCGGCGAACTGCGCGAGCGGCTCGCCCTGGGCTCCGACATCCCGGCCGAGGGCATCACCGTACGGTCCGACACCTCCGAGGCCATCGGCGCGCTCGCACAGAAGGAACGGCACTCCTTCGGGGCGCAGTTCGCGGAGACCGCCGTGGACATCACCACCGGCGAGGTCCGCGTACGGCGCATGCTCGGCATCTTCGCGACGGGCCGCATCGTCAACCCGCTGACGGCACGCAACCAGTTCGTCGGCGGGATGACCTGGGGCATCTCCATGGCCCTGCACGAAGAGGCGACGCGCGACCAGAACTCGGGCGGGCTCTACGGCGCCGACCTCGCGGGCTACCACGTCGCCACCCACGCCGACGTACCGCGGATCGAGGCGGACTGGATCGACGACCCGGACCCGGACGACCCCGTCGGCATCAAGGGCATCGGCGAGATCGGCATCGTGGGCGCCGCCGCTGCCGTCGCCAACGCCGTGTGGCACGCCACCGGCGTACGCCACCGCAGCCTGCCCATCCGCCCCGACCGCGTGCTGCAGGGAGGCACGGGAGCGGGCGCGGGAGCCCGCGATGCTTGACCTGGCACGGGAGTTGGACCGCTGGGCCGAGGAGGGCCGGGACTTCGCCGTCGCCACGGTCGTCGCTGTCGGCGGCAGCGCACCGCGCGGTCCCGGCGCCGCCCTCGCCGTCGACAGCGAGGGCACAGCCCTCGGCTCGGTCTCCGGCGGCTGCGTCGAAGGCGCGGTGTACGAACTGTGCGAGCAGGCACTCCGGGACGGCGAGCCCGCAATCGAGCGGTTCGGCTACAGCGACGAGGACGCCTTCGCCGTCGGACTGACCTGCGGCGGCGTCATCGACATCCTGGTCACGCCGGTCCGCGAGCAGTCACCGGCCCGGGCAGTGTTCCGGTCCGCGCTGTCGGCCGCCCTGCGGGGCGCGCCGGCGGCGCTGGCCCGGGTCGCCCGCGGCCCGGCCGAACTCCTCGGCGGAGCCCTCTACTTGGGCCCCGACGGGGCGTACGAGGGCGGGCTCGGCGGTTCCGCGGAGCTGGACCGTACGGCGGCCGGGGAGGCCCGGGCGCTGCTCGACGCGGGGCGCACCGGCACGGTCGAACTGTCGGAGGACGGCTCGCGCTGCCCCGGCGGTCTCACGCTGCTGGTCGAGGCGAGCGTGCCACCACCCCGCATGATCATTTTCGGTGCCATCGACTTCGCCGCGGCGCTCGCCCGCGCGGGCGGCTTCCTCGGCTACCGCGTCACCGTGTGCGACGCACGCCCCGTCTTCGCCACCCGCGCCCGGTTCCCGGACGCCGAGGAGATCGTCGTCGACTGGCCGCACCGCTATCTGCGGAGTACCGAGACGGATCCGCGCACGGTGCTGTGCGTGCTCACCCACGACGCCAAGTTCGACGTCCCCCTGCTGACGGAGGCCCTGCGGATGCCGGTCGCCTTCGTCGGCGCGATGGGCTCGCGCCGCACCCACGAGGACCGCGAACTGCGGCTGCGCGAAGCGGGTCTGACGGACCGTGAGCTGTCCCGGCTGCGGTCCCCGATCGGCCTCGACCTCGGCGCCCGTACGCCCGAGGAGACCGCGCTGTCGATCGCGGCGGAGATCGTCGCGGCCCGGCGCGGCGGTACGGGGGCCGCGCTGACCGGCTCGGACGCGCCGATCCACCGCGACGGCGGGGAACGGGAGGCGGCGGCCGCCTGAACGGGCCGCGCCCGGGGCGCATGCTCCACGTCACGAAGGGCCTGACCGCCAGGCGGGGTGGTCAGGCCCTTCGTCGACGCGTGTCCGGAGGAACCGGGAACCTGCGTGCTGACCGGAACAACGTACGGCCGCGCAGAAAGGTCACGCCCGACCGCCCGGGACACCCCGAACCGGTGACGGCCGGGCGGGGCGGCGGGACTTGGCGCCGGTTCCGGGGACGTTGCCGTACGGGCCCGGCCTGGCCCGCCCCTTGCCGTGCGCTCACGTCCGCGCGCCCGTCGCGCGGCGGCGGAAGGCCGTCGGGGTCTCGCCCGTGCGCCGGCGGAAGAACCGGGTGAAGAGGGTGCCCTCCGGGAAGCCGAGGCGTTCGCCGACGGCCGTACCGGACAAGTCGGTGTGCAGCAGCAGGCGTTTGGCCTCCAGCACCAGACGGTCGTCGATGAAGCGCTTCGCGCCGCAGCCGACGGCCGCGTGGGTGGCCCGGGTGAGCGTGCGGATGCTGTAGCCGAGGGCCGACGCGTAGTCCTCCACGCGGTGCCGGCGCGCGAAGTCCTCCTCCACTGCCTGCTGGAAGCGGTGGAACGCGGGGCTGCCGGCCGCCGGGTTCCGGTGTCCGCCCGGCAGGTGGGACAGCCGCAGCACGAGGATCTCCACCAGGTGCCGGACCACTTCGACATGGACTTCCAGCGGCAGGTCCGCCAGCCGCCGGTACTCGCTCTCCAGCATCTCCAGGGTGCGGCGCACCGCGGCGCCCGCCGGCCCCGTGGGCGTCAACGGCAGCCGCCAGGCGCGCCGGTCGAGCCGGGCGAGGTCGACCGTGGTTCCGCCGAGGAAGCTCGGCTGGAAGAGGACGACCGTTCCCTCGGCCGCGGTGGGGCCGGAGGTGAAGCGCAGGATCTGGCCCGGCCGGACCCACAGCCACGCGCCCTCGCCGACCGCGCACTCGGTGGAGTCCACCACGCAGAACACCACGCCGGACCGCACCGTGAGCAGCTGGTGGAAGGCGGGCCTGACCGGTGCGTACTCGTCGGTGCCGCGGGCGCGCGCCGCGGCGACGAGGCCCGCGAAATCGAGGACCTCCACACCGGGCGGGCCTCCCGGCGTGGCGGGGAACGCGAGGTCCGTGACCGCAAGCTGTCCGTTTTTGCTCATTCGATGTCCTCCAGCGGCACCTTACCCCGCGGATTCCGTGCATAGCGTGCGGACAAGAGGGCTACGGCCAGCCGTTCTTCGGCCGCGCGTGGTGCGGCGCCCGTGCCGTGTCGTGCCGTCCCGCGCCGTCGACGGCCGGCGGGCGCCGTGACCGAAAGCGCCCGTACGCCGCACCAAGCGGTCCGGTCCGCCGGGCCCGGCCGGGACACGAGAGAAGGAACCCGTATGACCCAGCAAGGCCCCGCGCTCAACTTCCGCGACTTCGTCGACGAGCTGCACGCCGCCGGGGACGCCGTCACCGTCGAGCAGACCGTTGACCCCCACCTGGAGGTGGGCGCGGTGACCCGCCGCGCGTACGAAACCCGGGCGGCAGCCCCGCTGTTCGGCTCCCTGCGCGGATCCGCGCCGGGCCACCGCATCCTCGGCGCGCCCGCAGGACTGAGCACACCCGACCGGGGCACGTACGGCAGGATCGCCGCACACTTCGGCCTGCCGCGCCGCAGCACACCCCGGGACATCCTGGAGCACCTCATCACCGCGATGCACGCGGATCCGCTGCCGCCCGTCGTTGTCCCCGGAACCGGCGCGCCCTGCAAGGAGAACGTCCGTACCGGAGACGCCGTCGACCTGGAGGAGTTCCCCGTACCGCTGCTCCACCAGGAGGACGGCGGGCGCTACTTCGGCACGTACGGGTTCCACATCGTGCGCAGCCCCGACGGACAGTGGACGAGCTGGTCGGTGGCGCGCACCATGCTGAACGGCCGCAACACCCTCGCGGGACCCGCCATGCCGCAGCAGCACATCGGCATGATCCACCAGATGTGGCGCGAGCAGGGGCTGCCGACCCCGTGGGCCATGGTCCTCGGCGCGCCGCCCGCGGCGCTCGCGGCGGCGGGCATGCCGCTGCCGGCCGGGGTCGACGAGGACGGGTACGTCGGCGCGCTCACCGGCACCCCGGTCGAGGTGACCCGTGCCGAGACCAGCGACCTGTACGTACCGGCCACCGCGGAGATCGTCCTGGAGGGGCACATCAGCCCCGAACAGACCGCGCCGGAAGGGCCGATGGGCGAGTACCACGGCTACTCCTTCGCGCACAGCAAGCCTCAGCCCCTCTTCCACGTGGAGGCGGTGACCCACCGCGACGACCCTGTGCTGCCCGTCTGCGCCGCCGGTCTGCCTCCGGAGGAGAACCACACGATCTGGGGCACGATGATCTCCGCCACCAGCCTCGACGTGCTGCGCTCGGCCGGACTGCCCGTCGACATGGCCTGGTGCTCGTACGAGGCGGCCACCTGCTGGATCGTCGTCTCCGTCGACCTCGAACGGCTGGGCCGGATGCGGACCACCGAGAGTGAACTGGTGCGGCAGGTGGCCGACGTCCTGTTCGGCTCGCACACCGGATGGCTGGTGCCCAAGGTGATCCTCGTGGCCGACGACATCGACATCACCGACATCGACCAGGTCGTGTGGGCGATGGCGACGCGCTACCGGCCCGGCGAGAACGAGCACTGCTTCCCGCAGGCGCCCGGCATCCCGATGGTCCCCTATCTGACCCCGGAGGAAGCGGCCGCGGGCCGCGGCGGCAAGTCCGTCACGAGCTGCCTGCAGCCGGAGAACTTCCGCGGCACGACGCGAGGCACGACGGCGTCCTTCCGCACCTCGTACCCGGCCGCGCTCCAGCAGCACGTCCTCGACAACTGGGCCGCGTACGGCTTCGGTTCGGGCTCCTGATCCGGCTGCGGATTCGGGTGCGGCCAGGGCTTGGGGGCTCCGGCCCCGGCGGTGTCGCCACGGCTGACCCGTCGGTGTCGCCACGGCCGAGGGGCGGGGCGGACACCGCTCGCAAGGTGTCCGCCCCGCCTGATGGGCCCGCTCTCTTCCGTGTCCGTCTCCGGGAACGTCGCTTCCGTCACGCGAGAACCTGACCGCCAGGCGGGGTGATCAGGCCCTCGAACAGCGGGAGTTCGGAGGGATCCGGCATCGCGCGTGCTGACCGGAACAACGGATGATCGTGCAGAAAGGTTACGCCTGGGGTGTGGACCGGGGGTGGGACCTTGGTGTTCGGTGACGGTCGGCGCGGTGCGGGGCTGGGGGCCGGTGGGGGCCCGTGTCGTGTGGGGCCGGGTGTGCGTGGGCCGGCCGGTGGCCCGTACGGACCAACCGGTCCCGTCGCCCGTTCCCCGCTTCGTACCGTGCGTGACCTGCGGTTATCCGTGTGACGAGTAGGGCTACTCGATCTTTCTGTTTCCGCCGGGGGCCGGGCCGTTCCTAGCGTGAGTGGTGCAAGGCGGTGCTCGGTCGTGCCGGGCGCATCCACCACGCAGAAGGGCCGAGAGGCATGAGTGACAAGCAGCTCGAGGGCAAGACGGCAGTCGTCGCCGGAGGCGCGAAGAACCTGGGCGGCCTCATCAGCACACAGCTCGCCGAGGCCGGGGCGAACGTGGTCGTGCACTACCACGGCGACTCCTCCGCCTCCGACGCGGAGAGCACGGCGAAGGCCGTACGGGAAGCCGGTTCGCAGGCGGCCCTCGTGCAGGAGGATCTCACCCGAGTCGCGGGCGTACGCAGCCTGTTCGACAAGGCGGTCGACGCGTTCGGCGGCGTGGACGTCGCCGTGAACACCACCGGCATGGTGCTGCGCAAGCCCATCGCGGACACCTCGGAAGAGGAGTACGACCGGATGTTCGCGATCAACTCGAAGGCCGCGTACTTCTTCCTCCAGGAAGCGGGCAACCGGCTCAACGACAACGGCCGCATCATCAGCCTCGTGACCTCGCTGCTCGCCGCATTCACCGACGGCTACTCGACGTACGCCGGTGGGAAGGCCCCGCTGGAGCACTTCACGCGGGCGGCGGCGAAGGAGTACGCGGAGCGCGGCATCTCCGTGAACAACGTGGCCCCGGGCCCGATGGACACCCCCTTCTTCTACCCCCAGGAGACCGAACAGCGGGTGGAGTTCCACAAGTCGCAGGCGCTCGGCAACCGCCTGACGCAGATCGAGGACATCGCCCCGCTGGTCAAGTTCCTCGCCACGGAGGGCGGTTGGATCACCGGCCAGACCATCTTCGCCAACGGCGGCTACACGACGCGGTGATCCGCTGTCGCGGGAGTCGCCGTGTGGCCGGGGCGCGTCGCCGTGCCGTCCCACGGGGGAGGGCGGCACGGCGGGGCCTCGGGCGGTCGCGCTGAGGGCCGGCGCCCTTGCGGCCCGGGCGGGCCGTACGGTTCCGGAGCGCGCTCGCCCGGACCGGCCAGGTGCCCCTGGCCCCGGGCCCCGGCCCCCGGACCGGCGACGCCTGTCCGTTCGCCGGGCGGCCAGGCGGCATCCTGGTCGCGGCGTCGCGGCGTCGCGGCGTCGCGGTGGCCTCCGCTGGGCGTCGCTTCGGTGGTGGGTCGCGTCGGGCGGGGCCGTATGCGTACGAGAGGGAGAGGGCCGGAGCGTGGATTTGCGGCGGTTGGAGCATTTGATCGTGGTGGCCGAGGAGGCCGGGTTCACGCGGGCCGCGGCCCGGCTGCATCTGAGTCAGCAGGCGCTGAGCACCTCGATCCGTACGCTGGAGCGGCAGGTCGGCGTACGGCTTCTCGACCGGTCGCACCAGCACGTGGAGCCCACCCCCGCCGGGCAGGCGCTCGTCGACGACGCGCGTGCGCTGCGGGCGCAGGCGCAGGCCGCTCAGGAGCGGGCCCGCCGTATCGGCCGCGGCGAACAGGAGCGGCTGCGCATCGCGCACACGCCGGCCGTCACCGCGGAAGAGGTCGCCGGGCTGCTCGCCCGGGCCCGGGTCGAGGCGCACGGCATCCACGCGCAGGCCCAGCAGCTGTTCCCCGACGAGCTGCGCGAGCAACTCCTCAGCGGGGCCAGCGACATCGGGCTGGCCCGCGCCGTGCCGCCCACCGCCGGACTCACCCGCGCCCAGATCGCCTCCCACCGGCTGCGCGTCGCCGTCCCCGCGGGCCATCACCTTGCTGAACGGTCCCACGTACAGCTCACCGACCTGCGCGACGAACAGATCATGGTGTGGGGGCAGCCGGGGCGCTCCGGCTATACGGATCTGCTGATCGGCCTGTGCCGGCAGGCCGGTTTCGAGCCCGACACCGAACGCAATCCCGTTCAGGGCACGCCTCCGGTGACCGCCGTCATCGCCACCGGCCACGTCGCGTTCGTGACGGCGCCCGCGGGCCCGGCGGCCGGCGGCGCGGCCCACGTACTCGACCTGGAACCGGCGGTCCTCGTACCGGTGCACGCCCTCTGGGTCCCGCACACCACCTGCCCCAGCCGCGACACCTTCCTCGCCGAGGACCTCACGGACGGCAACGGCTGACGACATGGACGGCAACGGCTGACGCCAGCCGCCGCCCAACTCCGTGCCGCCGCGGTGGGGTTGGATCAGGCTGTGGGGAGGGGCCGTCGGGGGTGAGGGCGAGCTTGGCGAAGCGCTCGCCGATGCGGCGGTGGGCCGCGGCGTCCGGGTGGACCTCGTCGGGCAGGGGGAGTTCGGCGTAGTCGGCCTCGCCGTAGAGCTCCCGGCCGTCGAGGTAGTGCAGGTTCGGGTCCTGTGCGGCGCGCTGCTCCACGATGCGCGCCAGTTCGTCGCGGATGACGTTCAACGTGAGCTTCCCGGCGGCGCGTTCGGCCGGATCGCCCGTGGCCCGGAACGCGATCCGGCCCTCGCTCATCCCGCTGAAGTCCGGGGCGAGCGGGCCCGGCGTGTCCTCGTGGGTGGGGCACAGGATGGAGGAGACGACCAACAGCGGGGTGTCGGGGTGACCGTCGCGGAGGGTGTCGAGGAAGCCGTGGACGGCGGGCGTGAAGGCCCGCAGCCGCATCACGTCGGCGTTGACGAGGTTGATGCCGAGCTTGACGCTGATCAGGTCGGCAGGCGTGTCGCGCATGGCCCGGGCGGTGAACGGGTCGAGCAGCGCGCTGCCGCCGAAGCCCATGTTGACCAGTTCCACCCCGCCGAGCGACGCGGCGAGCGCGGGCCACGTGGTGGTCGGGCTCGCCGCGTCGGAGCCGTGGCTGATCGAACTGCCGTGGTGCAGCCACACCTTGCGGCCCGGGTCGCGCGCGGGCTCGACGGGGGCGTCGGTGCGCAGCGCGAGAAGTTCGGCGTTCTCGTTGTGCGGCAGCCAGATCTCGACGTCCTTGGGGCGGTCGGGCAGGCCGGTGAAGCGTACGGTGCCGCCCGGCCCGGCCTGGGTCTCGGCGGTTCCCGCGGTCATGTCGATGGTCAGGGTGTTGCCGCCGGTCACGCTGTCCTGCCCGGCCAGTTGACCGTCGACGAGCAGGTCGTACACGCCGTCCGGGCGGGGCGGCGCGCCCACGTACACCCGCTTGGTGGCGACGGTGTCCAGCTCGACGGCTGTCGCCCGGGTACGGAACGCCAGCCGTACGCCCGAGGGTTGGGCCTCCGCCATCGCCAGCTGTCCGTCGCTGTTCTGGGCGCGGGCCCACGCGGGCAGCCGGTGCGGCAGGATGCCGCGCCCGGTGTGCTCCACGTCGAGCGCGCCGCGCAGCAGGTCCGCGGTGAGGGGGGTGGTGGTCCAGTTGTCCATGGTGTTCAGTGCCTCAGACTGTCGGTCACAGTGATTCGGTTACGCGCCGGGCTCCGCCGTCACGCGCCGGACTCCGTTACGCCGTGGGCCAGTTGCGCAGCAGCGCGTCGAGGGCGTCCATCGTGCGGTCCCACGTCTCCTGGGAGTCGGGGGCGCTGTGGCTGAACGCGCCGGTCAGCTCCTGATTGACGTAGCCGTTGAAGACGCTGCCCAACAGCCGTACCGCATGGGTCTGGTCGGGCTCCGTCAGGTCGTAGCCGCGCAGGATCGCGCGCGTCATCTGCGCGTGCCGGACTCCGGCGCTGCCGGCCGCCGTCTCCGGATCGAGCCGGATCTGGGCCGCGGCCCAGCGGCCCGGGTGCTCGCGGGCGTAGTCGCGGTAGACGTTCGCCAGGGCGGTCAGCGCGTCCTTGCCGGCCCGCCCGGCGAGCGCGGCCGAGCCACGGTCGGCGAGCTCTTCGAGGGCGAGCAGGGCGATGCGGGTCTTGAGGTCCTGCGAGTTCCTCACGTGCGAATACAGGCTCGCGACCTTGACGTCGAAGTGTCTGGCCAGCGCCGAGACGGTCACGTCCCCGAAGCCCACCTCGTCGGCAAGCTCCGCGCCCGCCCGCGTCAGCCGCTCCGCGCTCAGCCCCGCGCGCACCATGTCCGCATCCTCTCGTTCAGCTGAGTCCTTCAGCTAAGTCGATTATGCGGGTGCCTAATACCTTTAGGCAAATACAGGTCCGAGTTAGGCGCGTGTGCTGCGTGACGGGCGGTCCGGGGCGGCGTGGGAGGCCCGTACCGAGGAGGACGAGGACGCCCTCGGCGAGGCAGCCATGGACTGCCTCCCCGAGGTGACCGTGCGACGGTTCTCCTCCAGCCGTCCTGTCCTCGGTGCGGCGCCCCCGTTCCACCGGGGGCGAGTCAGGAGAACTGGATGCCGCCGTCGATCATCACCGACTGGCCGGTCATGTAGTCGGAGTCCGGCGAGGCGAGGTACGACACGAAGGAGGCCACGTCCTCCGGCACGGACACCCGGCCGAGATGGATGAGTTCCGAGTACTTCTGGATCGCCGCGCCCTTGCGCAGCCCTTCGTTGTCGGCGAGTTTTTCGTCGATGTAGTCCCACATCGCTGTGCCGACGATGCCGGGGCAGTAGGCGTTCACGGTGATGCCGTGCTGCGCCCATTCCATCGCCGCGGCCTGGGTGAGCCCGCGGACCGCCCACTTCGACGCCGAGTAGGACGCCAGCAGGGGGAAGGGCCGGTACGCCACGATCGACGCCGCGCCGATGATCTTGCCCCCGCCACCCTGCTTGATCATCTGCTTGGCCGCTGCGGTGTAACAGAGGTGTACGCCACGGACGTTGACCGACATGACCTCGTCGAATTCCTCGGGCGTGACCTCCAGTAGGGGCTTCACGTTGGCGATCCCGGCGTTGGCGATCATCACGTCGAGGTGCCCGAGCTGGGCCACCGTCCCGTCGACCATGCCCTGTGTCTCGTCCGGCCGGGACACATCCGCCACGACGACGGCGGAACGCCTGCCCTTCGCGGCGATCTCGTCGGCGACCTCCTTGAGCTGTCCGCTGTTGGCCTCGATGTCGTTGACCGCCACATCGAGGCCGTCGTCGGCCAGCCGCAGGGCGATGCTCTTGCCGATCCCTCGTGCCGCACCGGTGACGAGCGCAACTCGCGGTGAACTGGCCATGATTCCTCCACTGGGTTGTGATTCTTCGTGCGGATGGTGTTCTCGCGGCACAGACTTCTCCCGGCCGGTCCGGATCAGGGGACGAGAATGGCGCGGCCCCGGACGCGGCCCGCGTCGAGGTCGTCGAGGGCTTCCTGGAAGCGGTCGAGCGGGTACGTGGCCGTGTGCAGCCGTACGCGGTCCTGCGCGGCGAGGATCATCAGCTCGCACAGGTCGTTGTAGGTGCCGACGAGATTGCCGATGAAGTTGATCTCCGAGGAGATGATGTCGATGGTCGGCACGTCGATGTTCTCGCCGTAGCCGACGACGTAGTAGTCGCCCGCGCGCCGCAGCATCCGCACTCCGTCGCGCGTCGCCCCGCCCTCGCCGACGAAGTCGACCACCACTTCCGCTCCGTGACCGCCCGTCAGTTCCCGTACATGCTCGGCCTGTTGGCCGTCGGCGACGATGCCGTGGTCGGCTCCGATGGTGGACGCGAGCTTCACCGCGTCGGGGTGGCGGTCGACGACGACGATCGTGGCGGCCGTGAGGGCCCGCAGTACCTGGACGCCGATGTGTCCGAGCCCGCCCGCGCCGATCACCACGCAGGTGTCGCCGGGCCGCAGCCGTCCCGCTGCCTTGGCCACCGCGTGATAGGCCGTCAGGCCCGCGTCGGCCAGGGCCGCGACGTCGGAGGGCTCCAGGGAGTCGTCGATGCGGACGACGCTGCGCGCCGAGGTCCTGAGGTACTCGGCGTAGCCGCCGGCGGTGTCGATGCCGGGGAAGAGGCTCTGCTCGCAGTGCACATCGTCGCCGGACCGGCAGGCCCGGCACAGTCCGCAGGTGATGAGCGGGTGCACGATGACCTTGTCGCCCTCGGCGACGTTGGTGACGGCGCTGCCGACAGCGTGCACCCATCCGGCGTTCTCGTGCCCGATGGTGTACGGCAGGGTCACACCGGACTTCTCGGCCCACTGCCCTTCGAGGATGTGCAGGTCCGTACGGCACACGCCCGCGCCGCCGATCTTCACGACCACGTCGTACGGTCCGGTGACCGAGGGCACGGGGAGCTCGGTCAACTCCGGCTTCCTGTGGTATCCGACGACCTGGACTGCCTTCATGATGCGTTCTCCTTGTGCGGCGGGCGGGCGCACGAGGGGTCCTCGGCGCGTGGGGTCTGGTCAGGGGCTGAGTCGGGGTAGCGGGTGCGCAGCAGGCCGCGGCAGAAGTGGGCGTTGCCGTCGATCGAGACCCGTACGGAGCGGGCGAACCGCAGCCGCAGCGGGGCCTCGCCGGGCGGGAAGGGCTGCCCGTGGTCGTCGACGAGGACGGGCGCGGACGCCTCCGTACCGAATCCGAGCGCTGCCCGACGGCGCCGCAGCGCGCGGGTCGTTGCCACCTCGGGCAGATCGCCCAGCACCACGGTGTGCAGCTCTTCCTCGCGGAGCCGGGAGTCCTGGCGCAGCAGCGCGGTGAGGGAGCGTTCCATGGCGGCGGCGTGTGCCTTGCGGCGGAACGTGAGCCGCAGCGCGTCGAGATCGGTGTCGGCTTCCGCGCCGAAGGTGCCGACGTAGCCGGCGTCGGCGGCCAGTCCGCGGTTGATGAGGTCGGAGTCGTGGTGGTCGTCGAGGACCACCGTGACGGGGCCCGCGCCGGGGAGCGCCGTGAGGACGTCCTTGGCGTCGGAGGCCATCAGATAGGCGAAGTTGGGGCTGCAGAACGACGTCGGCAGCCGGAGGTGCACGGTGACGCCGCCGGTCTCGTCCGCTTCGAGGGAGCGGACGAAGCCGAGGTCGGTGACCGGTTCGTCGAGTTCGGGGTCGTACACGCCGTCGAGTGCCCGCAGGGCGCGTGCGTGCAGTGAGGGGGAGGTCATGTCACACCTCCACGGTCCGGCCGGCGGTGTGGGCGGCGGGTACGGGGATGTCGTACATGGCGGCCGCGTTGAGCCCGAGGATCTTCTTCTTCTGGTCCACGGTGAGCGGCGGATACTCGGTCATGTCCTCGGGGATCTGGAAGTCGACGAATCGCTCGATCAGCCAGCGCGGGGTCCAGAGCGCGTAGTCGCTGGAGAACTGGATGCGGTCCTCGTCGAGCCAGTAGAGGAGTTCGCCGATGATCTGGGCGAAGTACCGCGGGCGGCTGTGGATGAACGGCATGGCGACTGCCAGCCCGGCGTGCACGTTCGGCTCCTGGGTGGCGATCCAGCAGAAGTCCTCCAGCCGCGGCAGTCCGCAGTGCTCGACGACGAAGTTCAGGTCGGGGAAGTCCGTTGCCGCCTTGTCGACATCGGCGACGTCGAACGCGTCGCGGTCCAGCGGGCGGATGGTGGGGCCCTTGTGGATGTGGATGTTCTTGATGCCGAGCTCCTGCGCGGCCTCCAGGTAGCGGTACGACCACAGGTCGTCGAGCTTGTAGCCGCGGGAGTCGCCGTACCACTCGGCGGTGTAGAGCTTGGCGCCCTTCAGCTGGAACCGTTCGGCGTCCCGCCGCAGCTGGTCGAGGCCGGACTGTTCGTACCGCGGGTCCCAGCAGTGGTTGTACGTCAGCTTGTCGGGGTGCTTGCTCGCCAGCGCGAAGGACGCCTCCGTCTGGCCGAAACCGTTGCGGTAGAAGGCGGCCAGCCGGGCGGGCTGGAAGATGGCGTGATCGACGTACCCGTTGTCGAACAGGTCCTTCATGAGCCGGTCGCCGCCGTAGTGCAGGAACTCCTCGTACGGCCACAGCTCGGATTCCGGGCTGAGGTTGCGGTGGTAGTCGTAGAAACAGTCGATGAACTGCTTTCCGTGGATGTTGAGCTGGTTGTCGGGGCGCGCGTCCCACAGGGCGATGTGGGCGTCGACGATGAAGTAGCTCTCGCCGTCCTTGCTGTACATGTGCGGCCTCCCTGTGCGTCATTGCGGGCCCGTCATCGCTGACTGCCGGCAGTACGGGCTGCCGGGACTGCGGGCTGCTGTCCAGTGACGCTAGGCACACGGACGTTCACGGGGGAGCCGTCCGGTGTCTCACTTTGAGACACCGCGACCGGTGGCTCCCGGCCGCGCCCGCAGTAGTCTTTCGGCCACGGACCGGCGCAACGACGCGTTGAGTGGAGGTCGCCGTGGAGGAACACCGGAGCACGCGGCCACCGGAGGCCGCCCGGCGGGGCCCGGCAGCCGGCGAAGCGGTCGCCCTGGCCCCGCGGCTGCGCGCTTCCTGGCAGCGCAGCCGGCGGTACGGGGTGACGCCGGAGGAGATGCGGCCGGTGTTCACCGGCTCCGTGGACACCGACTCGCTGCTGTACGAATGCGGGCACGAGGTGCTGCGCGGACTGCAGACGACCCTCTCCGAGGAACCCGTCAGCATGATGATCACCGGCAGCGACGGGCTCGTGCTGTGCCGGCTGTGCGACGACACCTCCATCAACCGGTCGCTCGACCGGGTCCATCTGGCGCCCGGCTTCTACTTCGCCGAGAGCAACGCGGGCACCAACGGCCTCGGCCTCGCCCTCGCCGACCGCGCGCCCTCCCTCGTACGGGCCGGCGAGCACTACTGCACCGACCTCAAGGGCTACACCTGCGCCGCCGTCCCCGTACTCGACCCCGTCACGGGCGAGTTGGCGGGCAGCGTGAACCTGACGACCTGGTCCGACTCCTCACCGAACCTGCTGCTGGCCCTCGCACAGGCCGCCGCGTCCAACACCTCGGCGCTCATGCTGACGCGCGGCACCGGCCGGCGGGCGAGGCCCGCTCCGCGCGGCGAGGTGTTCCAGGTGTACGCGAGCCGCACCGAGGGCGTGCACAAGTCCCCGTCCCTCTCGGCTCGTTGGACCGACGCGGTCGCGGAGGCCCGTACGGCGATGGCCCGCGGGCAGGCGCTCGCCGTCGTGGGCGAGGCCGGAGCGGGCAAAGCGGCCCTCGCCTCCGCGGCACGCCGGGAGATCAGACTGCGCGAACGCATCCTGTGCGCCCGGCCCCCGGGTCCGGAGGGCATCGACGAATGGCTGACGCTGTGGGCGCCCGAACTGGCCAAGGACGACACCTGCGTCATCGTCGCCGGAGTCGACCGGCTGCCCGCGTGGGCCGCCGAGGAACTGGCCCGGCTGTTCACCGCCAGCCTGCGCACGGGCCGGGAGGCCGGGGGACTGCAGCCGTTCGTGGTCACGGCCGAGGAGTACGCGGCCGTACCGGAACCGCTGCAATGCCTGGTCGGCGCCGTGGCCGAGGCACCGGCGCTGCGCTTCCGCCCCGACGACGTCCTCCCGCTCGCCGGGCACTTCGCGCGACAGCACCGCGGCCGTACGGTCTCGTTCTCCCCGGCGGCGTCCCGGGCGCTGACGGACCATCACTGGCCGGGAAACGTACGGCAGTTGCGGAGCGTCGTGCGCGACGCGTCCTCCCGTACGGACGTGGTCGACGTCCGGCACCTCCCGGCGGAGGTCTTCACGGGCTCGGGGCGGCGGCTCAGCCGCATGCAGGCCCTGGAACGCGACGAGATCGTGCGCTGTCTGTCCGAACCCTCGACCACCGTGGCACAGGCCGCGGACAGCCTCGGCATGAGCCGGGCGACCGTCTACCGGAAGATGGTGCAGTACAACATCAACATGCCGGGACGGACCCACCGCGGTCGGAGCTGACGGGTCCTCAGGAGAGCTGTGGGGTCCGAGAGTTGGCCGGTACAGGGGTCTACTCCGGGGAGTGACTCGTGCTTACTCTTGGGTAACGCGTGAACCGACCTCTGGAGCCGCCCCCCATGCGCGCTGCCCGCAGTGCTCGTCTGCTCGCCCTGGCCCTGTCCACCGCCACCGCCGCGCTGCTCGCCGCGCCCGGCACCGCGTCGGCGTCCCCGCCCGGCACCGCGTCCGCCGCACCGCCCGGAGCGCCATCGGGCGAGGCCGCGCCCCGCTGGGGGACGGAAGGGCGCTGGCTCACCGACGAGCAGGGCCGGGTGGTGCTCACCCAGGGCATCAACGAGGTGGAGAAGAACGCCCCTTACGCCCCCGACGCCATCGGCTTCGGCGAGGACGACGCGGCCTTCCTCCAGCGCGAGGGCTTCACGTCCGTACGCCTCGGGGTGATCTGGGCCGGCGTGGAGCCGCAGCCCGGCAAGTACGACGACGCCTATCTGGCGCGCATCCGGAAGACCGTGGACATCCTGCACCGGCACGGCATCGCCGCGCTGCTCGACTTCCACCAGGACATGGTCAACCCCCGCTTCCAGGGCAACGGCTGGCCCGACTGGGCGGTCCTCGACAAGGGCGCGCCCAACGTCATCAAAGCCGGCTTTCCCGCCAACTACTTCCTCAACCTCGGGGTGAAGAACTCCTACGACAGCTTCTACGAGAACCGCCCCGCCGCCGACGGCACCGGCCTCGCCGACCACTACGCCGCCGCCTGGGCACACGTCGCCGAGACCTTCCGCGGCACACCGGGGGTGATGGGCTTCGACCTGTTCAACGAGCCCCACCCCGGCAACGACTTCCTCGGCTGCATGCTGCCCACCGGCTGCAGGAAGCAGGACGCGCGGCTGTCCGCCGTACAGCAGAAGGCTGTTGACGCGATCCGCCGCGTCGACTCCGAGACGACGATCTACTACGAGCCGATGATGTTCTTCAACATCGGCATCCCGACCCGGGTGAAGCTCACGGGCCGGAACCTGGCGATGTCCTTCCACGACTACTGCACCTCGCAGGCCGTGCTGCACAACTACTTCGGCTGCAAGGTCCCCGATGCGCAGGTGTTCGCCAACGCGGAGAAGCAGGCGGCCGAACATCAACAGGGGCTGCTGCTCACCGAGTTCGGCGCCATCACCGCGCAGGACGTGCTGCGTTCGCAGACCGACCTCGCGATGAAGAACAAGGTCGGCCACCAGTACTGGGCCTACACCGGAAACGACCCGACCACCGCGGGCCCCGGTGACGAACAGGCCCTGGTCTTCAACCCGAAGCACAAGCCCGCCGACGCCAACGTCGACTGGAAGAAGCTCGACGCCGTGGCCGTCCCGCACCCCAACAGGGTGGCCGGCACGCCAGGACCGTACGCGTACGACCGGGACGCCCGTACGCTCAGCCTCCGCTACACGCCGCAGAAGGCGGGCGGTGGCACGTTCGGTCCCGGCTCGGTCACCACGGTCCGCGTCCCCGCGCACAAGTACCCCGAGGGCTACACGGTGCGGGCCGAGGGCGCCCGCGTCACCTCCGACGCCGACGCCTCCACACTCACCCTCGCGCTGGAGCCGGGAGCGGACAGCGTGAAGGTGACGGTGGGGCCGAAGTAGGGGTGAGGGCGGTCGGGCAGGAGCCGAGCCGTGTGCCCGATGTCTCCGGAGGGCAGCACGCCGCGGGGTATGAGCGCCGGAGGCGGCTCAACCCGGGGCGTGCAGCGGTCTGTTGGTGTCCCTCGGGTTCGGGTGGTCGCTTTCCGGGGGTGCTGCCAGGCGGTGCAGCGCGGTCGAGGTCGCGTCGTTCGCCGGGTGGAAGGCCCAGATCCTGTGGCCCTCGCTTCCCGGCAGGTCCAGGACGTGCTGGTCGAGTGCGAGCGTGCCGGCCCTCGGATGTCGGAGGAGTTTCCTGTCGATCGCTTTCTCGTAGAGATGGTGCTCGTCCCAGGCGGTTCTGAAGACGTCGCTGTGCGCGGACAGTTCCTTCACGAGCTGTGTGAGGCGGGCCGGCTCCGTACGTGAGCCGGCCTGCGATCGGAGGGCCGCCACCATGCAGCGGGCGAGTTCGGGCCACTCAGTGAAGAAATCCTGTGCGCCGGGGGCGAGGAAGACCAGGCGGGCGTAATTGTCCCGGGGTTCCAGCCCTTCGTGGAGGGAATCGCCGAGGGGATTGCTGTCCACGATGTCGAGACATCGGTCGACCAGCAGAGCGGGGACTGTCATGGAGTCGAGCAGCCGGCGGACGGAACGCAGACGATCCGGGTCCATGCGGGGTGTGCCGCCGTCCACGGCAGCCCCCGTATCGGAGGTATCGGAGAGTTCACACAGGTGGCGTGCCGATACGGCGTCCAGCAGCAACGCCTCGCACAGGCCCTCCAGCACTGCGCGGGACGGTCGGCGTTCCCTTCCCTGTTCGAGGCGTACGTAGTAGTCGGTGCTGATGCCGGCCAGGAATGCCACTTCGTCCCGCCGCAGTCCGGGCACCTGGCGCTGTGGCCCCGCGGCCAGCCGGTGCTGTTCGGGCCGCACCCGACTCCGTCTGGCACGCAGGAACGCCGCCAGCGGCTCGTCTCTGCCGTGTCGCCCGGAAACCTTCATACCGCCAGCGTACGGACCAGGCGTTCACCGGCGCCGGGCTCACCCTCGGGGGTGGGTGCAGCGCTCCTACCCGCCCCGTTCGTCGGCTGGCTAGCGTGCCGAACGCTCACCGAAAGGTCCGGATCCCAGCCGAGCCACGGCCTCGCCTGCCCTGCCCGTGCCGGGAAAGGCAGCAGGACGCCGTGCGACCGCGGCCGGCTTTCCGGAGCCAGTACAGAACGCCGAGGAAAAGAGATACATCGATGTTCGTCATCACCGGCGCCAATGGCCGTACCGGACGTGCCGCTGCCGTACACCTGCTCGCGGCCGGACACCGCGTCCGAGTCGTCGGCCGGTCGGCCCGGCGGCTCGCCGACCTTGCCGCGCGGGGCGCCGAGGTGTGGGAAGCCGACCCCCTCGACCCGGCCGCGCTGACGGATGCCTTCCGGGGCGCGGAGGGCGTCTACGCGGTGCTCCAGCCCAACTACATCGCCGATCACCCCGACTTCGGCGGCTTCCAGGACCAGGTGGCGGACTCCCTGGCCACGGCGGTCGCCGAGTCCGGCGTGACCCGCGTCGTCGGCCTCAGCAGCTGGGGCGCCGGACACCCCGAAGGCACCGGACCGGTCAGAGGGCTCCACCGTTTCGAGCGGCGCCTCTCGGCTGTCCCCGGTGTCGACACGCTGTTCTTGCGGGCCGGCTACTTCATGGAGAACTTGCTGGACCACATCGACGCGGCCAGGGCCCACCACCGCGTCAGCGCCCCCTTCGATCCCGACGTTCCCCTGCCCTTCGTCGCCACTTCCGACGTCGGGGCACGGGCGGGGGAGGAACTCGCCGCCGGCACCTGGCACGGTACGGAGGTCCTGGAGCTCCAGGGGGAACGCGACGTGAGCATGCGGGAAGCCGTGGGCGTGATCGCGAAAGCCGTGAGTGCGGACGACTTCACCTATGAGTGGACCAGCCTCGCCGAATTCCACGCGGAACTCCGTGGCAGCGGCGTGTCCGCCGGCGTCGCGGACATGATGGCCGAAGTCGGCGAAGCCGTGAACTCCCGCCACATGCGGACGGAGCAGCCGCGTACGGTCCGCACCTCCACTCCCACCTCCATCGAACGGTTCATCGAGGAGGAGTTCGTTCCCCGGTACGTTGCGGCCCGGTGATGCGTCTCGCGCCCGCCATCAGCTCAGGTCCAGCAGGACCTTGGAGGCCACTGTCCGGTCGTGGGCGATGTCGAAGGCCGCCCGGGCGTCCGCGAGGGGGAAGGAGTGCGTGACGATCGCGTCGACGGGCAGGCCCTCGCCGAGCAGAGCGAGCGCCTCGTCGAACTCGGTGTCGAAGCGGAAGGCGCCGCGCAGTTCCAGTTCCCGGGTGACGGCGACGTTGCCCAGCAGGGGGACTTCGCCGGGCGGCAGCAGGCCCAGGAGGACGACGGTGCCTCCGCGGCGCGCCCGTTCCACGCAGCTGCGCAGGCCGGCGGGGGCTCCGGAAGCCTCGACCGCGATGTCGAACGGGCCGCCCCAGGCCGGGCTTTCGGGGTCGTCGGCGCGTACCGTGCCGGTGGCTCCGGAGGCGGCGGCGATGCGGAGGGGCATGTCGAGGAGGTCGCTGACCACGACTTCGGCGGCGCCCCTGTGCCGCAGCACCGCCGCGACCAGGCAGCCGATCGGTCCGGCTCCGGTGACCAGGGCGCGTTTGCCGTGCACCTCGCCGGCCCGGTGCACGGCGTGTACGGCCACCGCGAGGGGTTCGGCCAGCACGGCCCGCCGCAGGCTCAAGTCTGCCGGAAGAACGCGCAGTTGCTCCGCCGGTACGGTCACACTCTGGGCGAAGCCGCCCTGGACGTGCGGGGTGCGGGCAGCGCTGCCCAGGTAGCGGGTGTCGGAACAGATGTTGCGCCGGCCCTCCGCGCAGTGCGGGCAGTGGTCGCAGGGTGTGGCGGGGTGTACGGCCACCGGGGTGCCGGGGGTCGGCCCGTCGTTGTCGCTACCGAGGGACGAGACATGGCCGACGATTTCGTGCCCGAGCACCATCGGCTCCCGGACGGTGAAGTCGCCGACTCGGCCGTGCTGGTAGTAGTGCAGGTCGGAGCCGCAGATGCCGCCGAAGGCGACGGTGACGGCCGCCTGGCCCGGCTCCGGTGCGGCGGGGGTGCGGTGCTCGACCCGGAGGTCTCCTGCCCGGTGGACGACGCAGGCTCGCATGGTGGGGATTTCCTTCCGTACGCGGTTTCCGTGCGCGGCTTCCGTATACGGCGTCCGTCACAGGACGGAGAGCATGCCGCCGTCGACGTAGAGAACCTGTCCGCTGACGAAGTCGGAGGCGGGGGAGGCCAGATAGATGAGTGTGCCCACGAGGTCGCCGACGTCGCCCCAGCGTCCCGCCGGTGTCCGTCGGCGCACCCAGGCGCTGAACTCCTCGTCGTCGACGAGGGCGGAGGTGAGCTCGGTGTCGAAGTAGCCGGGGCCGATGCCGTTGACCTGGATGCCCGAGGGGCCCAGATCGGCGCACATGCCCTTGGTCAGCATCTTCAGTCCGCCCTTGGTGGCGGAGTAGGGGGCGATGCCGGGCCGGACGGCTTCGCTCTGCAGCGAGCAGATGTTGACGATCTTGCCGCGCCCCCGGGGCGCCATCCGCCGCGCGACCTCGCGCCCCACGAAGAAGGCGCTGGTGAGGTTGGTGTCGAGCAGCCGGTGCCAGTCCTCGTCGGTGAACTCCAGGAGGGGAGCGCGGTGTTGGACCCCGGTGTTGTTCACGAGGATGCCGATCGGTCCGGTCTCCTCCTCGATGCGGGCGACACCGGCGGCGACCGCGGAGGAGTCGGTGACGTCGAAGGCGGCCGTGCGGACACGGTCCCCGAAGGAGCCGGCGAACTCCGCGCGGGCCTTTTCCAGGGTCTCGGCGTCCCGGCCGTTGAGCACGACCGTGCAGCCGGCCTCCAGCAGCCCTTGGGCCAGGGCCTTGCCGATGCCTCGGCTGGAGCCGGTGACCAGGGCCGTCTCGCCGCTGATGTCGAACAGGGGGTGACTCATGCGGGAGCCTCCGCGGTGGCGGCCGGTGTGCCGGGCACGGCCGGGGAATGGGGGAGCGGTGTACGGGCGGGGCGCCGGGCGAGGACGTCGAGGATGTTGTCGACGGCCAGGTCGACCATGGCGGCGCGGGTTGCCTCGGTGGCAGAACCGACGTGGGGCAGCGTGATCACGTGGGGTTCCGCGGCCAGGGGCGAGAGTTGGGTGCCCATCGGTTCGCGTTCGTAGACGTCGAGCCCGGCGGAGTGCAGACGTCCCTCCCGTACGGCGTGCAGCAGGGCCTCCTCGTCGACGACGCCGCCGCGCGAGGTGCTGACGAGGGTGGCGGTCGGCTTCATGGCGGCCAGCTCGCCGGCCGAGATGAGATGCCGGGTGTCCTCGGTGAGCGGTACGTGCAGCGAGACGATGTCGGACTCCGCCAGCAGCGTGGCCAGTTCGACCGCGGACGACAGTTCGTCCTCCGCCGCGTACGGGTCGTGGTGGAGGACGCGCATGCCGAACCCCTGGGCACGGCGGGCCACCGCGCGGCCGATCTGGCCGTAGCCGATCAGGCCGAGGGTGGCGCCGTGGATGTCCAGGCCGAGGTGGTCGTGCATCCGGAACACGTCCCACGACCCCTCCGTGAGGGCAGCGGTGGCGGCACCCAGCCGGCGGCGGGCGGCGAGGATCAGAGCGAACGTGAGGTCGGCGGTGGTCTCCGCCAGGACGCCCGGAGTGTGGGTCACCACGATGCCGCGCGCGGCAGCCGCGCCCCGGTCCACGTTGTCGAAGCCCATGCTCGCCAGCGCGATGACCTGGAGCGACGGGCCTGCGGCGTCCATCAGCGCGCCGTCCACCGGGTCGTTGCCCAGCGCCAGGATGCCGTGTACGCCGGGCGCGAGCGCGGCGAGTTCACCGGCGGCGGGCTTGTCCGAACCGGACCAGGACACCACCTCGGCAGCCTCGGACAGGCGGTCCGTGCCCTGCCCCGGCAGATGGTCACGAGTGCTGAGAACGCGCGTTTTCATCGATGTCTCCAGTGCCGAACTGTGCGGTGTCGGTGCCGAACTGTGCGGTGCCGACCGGGCGGCGGATGTGCGGAACGCTAGCCGTGGCTCCGTACCGGAAACAAAGAGAGGATTCTTCTGACGCTATTGCGAAATCTTATTGCCGGCTGCCGACTCGTCGAAGGTGGTGACGAGTTCGAGGAATATGTCGTGCACGGCCTGAGCGGGTTCCGAGAGGGGCTGATTGTCCGATGTCACCAGGGAGAGTTTCACCGGAATCACCGGATCCACGATGCGGCGCACCGACAGGGCATGGACGTCGAGGGTCGCGTGCGCGGCGGACCAGGGCAGCACCGTCGCACCGAGGTCGGCGTCCACGGCGTTGACGAGCGTGAGCGCTGATTCGACCTCGCCCACCACGTTCGGCTTGAGCGACGCCTGCTGGAAGGCGGCGTCCACCACCTGCCGGATGGTATGGATGCGGCTGGGCAGCAGCAGCGGCACGGTCTTGAGCTCCTCCAGGCTCACCTCGCCCTCGCCGGGCGGCGCCGCTCCGCCCGGCGCGCCGATCAGGAACAGGTCCTCCGTGCGGACGGGGTCGAACTGGACACCCCGCAGCGGCCCCGCGCCGTAGATGAAGGCCATGTCCATCCGCCCGGTCATGATGGCCTCGCTGATCACGCCGCCGAAGTTCTCGTTGATGTGCAGCAGAATGTCCGGACAGCGTTCACGTACGCTCTTGAGCAGCGGCAATGCGAGCGCTGCGCCCAGGCTGTAAGGGGCGAGGCCCACCGAGACGCTGCCGGCCGGCGCCCTGCCCGACACCTCGACGGCGGCGTGCGCGAGGTCCACCTGCCGCAGGATCAGCTGCGCGTTGCGGTACAGCGCACGGCCCGCCTCGGTCGGGGCCACCCCGCGCTTGCTGCGGATCAGCAACTGCTGCCCGAACTGGGTCTCCAACGAGGACAGTTGCTGACTGAGGGCGGGCTGTGCGATGTGCAGGATGTCTGCCGCGCGCGTGATGCTCCCCGCATCGATGATCTTGATGAACGCGTACAGACGTCTGGTGTCCATGCGGAGCCTTCCCTCGGCGCGGAGCCTCATCGTAGGGAGACGTGGCGGGGGTGCACAGAGCCGGTCCCGGGCCCAGATGTGAGCCAGGTCATCGTCGTTCGCGATAACGCCACAGCGAACGCGTATTGGCGGTCCTGCGAACGGCGCATTAAGTTGACTGGCACATCGGCACCCGGAATTCCCCGCAGCAATGGTGACTCGGCGCCCTTCCGGGGAAATGTCCTTTCGGCGTATGGCAGTTCGCCGACGGACAGTGAGCCGGTTTCCGGCCGCACGACGACGTGCCACCTTTTCCTGCTTCCGCTCTTCTCCCGGAGGACGTCATGACGCACATGGTTGACCTCGTCGCCGATCTCGGCGAGGGATTCGGCGCCTACACGATGGGCGACGACAAAGCCCTTCTGGAGATGCTGACTTCGGCCAACGTCGCCTGCGGATTCCACGCGGGCGATCCGCGCATCATGGACGCCACCGTCCGGGAGTGCGTGCGCAACGGAGTGGCGGTCGGCGCGCACCCCGGCTTCCCGGACCTGGTCGGCTTCGGGCGCCGCACGATGGACCTCACGCCGGAGGAGGTGCGTACCGACGTTCTCTACCAGGTCGGGGCCCTCCAGGCGTTCGCCGTCGCGCACGGCACCCGGGTGCGGCACGTCGCCCCGCACGGACGCCTCGGCAACCTGGTCGCCGTACGCGCCGACTACGCCCGCGCCGTCGTGGACGCCGTCGCGGCGCTGGACGAGTCGCTGGTGGTCCTCGCGCAGGACGGTGAACTCGCCGACGCCGCCCGCGCCCGCGGCCTGCGCGTGGGCATCGTCGGCATCGCCGACCGCGCCTACCGCGACGACGGCACCCTCGTCCCCCGCTCCGAACCCGGAGCAGTGCTCCACGATCCGGACGAGATCGCCCGCCGGACCCTGCGGATGGTCACCGACGGCGTGATCCGCAGCGCGAGCGGCAAGGACATCGACGTCGCCTGCGACACCGTCCTGCTGCACGGCGACACCCCAGGAGCGATCGAGCTGGCCGGTCGCATCCGGGAGCAACTCCTCGACGCAGGTGTGCAGATCACCTCCCTCGACAAGGTGCTGAGCGGCAAGGGTGCCTGACATGGACGGCACCCTCACCCTCACCCTCACCGACTGCGGGGACTCCGCACTGGTCGCCCGGGCCACGGATACGGACGCCGACACGAACTGGCGGCTCGTCCACGCCCTCTCCGACGTACTGCACGAACGGCAACTCCCCGGTGTCCAGGGCTTTGTGGCGACCTACGACGCCCTGCTCGTCGAGTTCGACTGCACCGGCACCGACCACGACACCCTCCGGCGTGTCCTGTCGCAGGAAGCCGCGCGCATCGGGCAGGACCCCGTACGGGCCACACCGGCACAGCACTTCGTCGTCCCCGTCGTCTACGGCGGCACGTACGGGCCCGACCTGCCCGAAGTCGCCGGCCAACTGGACCTGACCGAGGCCGAAGTGATCGGCCTCCACACCGGAGCCGACCTCACCGTCCGCTGCATGGGCGCACCGGCGGGCGCACCGATGATGGACGGGCCCGCCTTCCCGAAGCCGGTACCGCGCCTGGCATCGCCGCGCACCCGCGTGGAACCGGGCGCCATCGCCGTCGCGGGACGCCAGGCGGTGATCTGCCCGATGCCCTCGCCCGGCGGCTGGCCACTCCTCGGACACACGCCCGTACGCATACTCGACCTGCACAGCGACCCCATCGCCTGCTACCGGCCCGGTGACACGTTCCGGTTCGTCCCGATCGGAGCCGAACAGTGGGAAGCGCACGCCGACATGACCCTGGCGGACTGCCGTGGCTGACACCCTGACGATTCTGACGGCCGGCCTCACCACCGTGCAGGACCTCGGCCGCGTCGGCAGCTCCCGCTACGGCCTGCCCGCCAACGGCGCCGCCGACCAGCACTCCGCACGCGTCGCCAACGTCCTGTGCGGCAACGGCGAACGCGCCCCGCTGCTGGAGATCACCGCCTTCGACTTCGCCTGCCGCGCCTCCGGCGACACCCTCATCGCCGTGGCCGGAGCCCCTGCCGACCTGACCGTCGACGGCGTGTCCCGACCGCAGTGGGAGCCCGTGCCCGTACGGGCAGGGGAGACCGTCCGCATCACCGGCATCCGCCAGGGGCTGCGCGTCTACCTGGGTGTGCTCGGCTCCTTCGCGGCCGAATACCTCCAGGGGAGCTGCGCGCCCGACACCATCCTGGGCTTCGGCCCCGCCCTGCGGAACGGAGACGAACTCGCCCTGCACGCCGCCTGCCCGCCCCTCGACCACCCCTTCTCGAGGATCCCGCTGTTCCGGCTGCACGCACCCGTGCCCACCTTCGCCGACACCCCGGCCATCGACGTCACCGAAGGACCCGACCGGGCCGAATTCGGCGACACCGCAGCCCGACTGTTCGACGCGCCCTTCACCGTCAGCCCGCAGAGCAACCATGTCGGGCTCCGGCTGCAGGGACACGTACCCCGTCGCCTCACCCAGGACGAGATCCTCTCCCGCGGCGTACCCATCGGTGCCGTCGAAGTACCCGCGGGCGACGAGCTGTTGGTGCTGCACCGCGGCCGCGGCGTGACGGCCGGCTACCCCGTACTCGCCGTCGTGACCGCCACCGGACTCTCCGCCCTCGGCCAGGTCCGCCCCGGGCAGAGCCTCCGCTTCCGGCACCGGCCCCTCGACCATGCGGTCGCCGCACACCGCGCACAGCGGCACGCCGTCGACGCACTGAAGATCCGTGTCCGTGCAGCCTTCGACGCGCTGCGCATCCCCCTGCCCGCCGGCAGCTGACCCCACCCGACCGCCCCTCTCCGCCCGCACGGAGTCCAGCGCCCCTCATCCCACGCCTGCCGCACGACAGGAGTCGTCATGACCACCGTGGCCGCAGACCCGGTACCCAACACCGTCACACCGAGAGCAGCACGAAAGATCACCCTCGCCGGGTGCGTCGGCATCTTCGCCGAGCTCTACGACAACGGCATCTTCGGCTTCATGGCCGGAACGCTCGCCGTCGTCTTCTTCCCCGACTCCGGCGATGCCGTCCAACTGGTCTTCCTCGGCTACGCCGTGTCCTTCTTCTTCCGCCCCCTCGGCGGCATCATCTGCGGCCACCTCGGGGACCGCGTCGGACGCCAACGGATGCTGGTCTTCGTCATCCTGCTGATCAGCGTCGCCACCGGCGCCATCGGCATCCTGCCGTCGTACGCGAGCATCGGCATCGCCGCCCCGGCACTGCTGATCCTGCTGCGCATCGCCCAGGGCTTCTCCGTCGGCGGCGAGGCCTCCGGCGCCATGAGCTTCCTCGCCGAGCACGCCCCCGAGGGCAAACGCGGCCTCTACACCAGCTACGCCCAGATCGCCTCGTTCCTCTCCCTGCTCACCGGCACGCTGATCGCCGCAGGGCTCAACAGCGGACTCGGCGCGGAACGCATGGAGTCCTGGGGCTGGCGCATACCGTTCCTGCTCGCCGTCCCCCTCGGCATCGCCGGCCTCTACATCCGCAAGACCATCAGCGACACCCCCAACTTCAACCGGCTGAAAGAAGAGGGCGGGCTGTCCCGCAACCCCCTCAAGGAAGCCTTCACCTCCGCCGAGCACCGCCGCGCCATGCTGCTGGCCCTCTTCATCCCCCTGATGAACGGCTCCGGCTACTACGTCCTGTTCACCTACATGCCGACCTTCATGAGCGGTGAACTGCACTTCAGCATGGTCGACAGCCTCCTGGTCACCGCCTCCAGCCTGGTGGCGATCTGTGTGGCCATCCCGTACATGGGCCGGCTGTCCGACCGCATCGGCCGGAAGAAGGTCATCGCCGGATCCGCGATCGCCATGACCGTCCTCGGTATCCCCTGCTACCTGCTGATCGGCACCGGCGACGTGGCCCTCGCCGTCATCGGAGCCTGCGTGATGGCCGTCGTGTTCGCCGGGCACACCGGCGTCCTGCACATCCTGCTCGTCGAACTCTTCCCCACCCGAGTGCGCTACTCCGCCTACGGCCTGGGCTACAACATCTCCTCCGCGCTCTTCGGCGGCGCCGCACCAATGCTGATGACCTTCCTCATCGCCAAGACCGGCAACGTGAACATGCCGGCCTTCTACGCCGCCCTCACCGCTCTCGGCACGCTCATCGCCGTGTCCCGCGTGAAGGACCGCGCCCATCAGCCGCTGCGCGACGCCTGATTCCGGCCCTCACCCGCGAGAACCCCGCAAACCCCGCACCGCATCCGCGACCGCACCAAGGAGCACTCCAGCATGCCCATTTCCGACTACAGGACGGCGCTCGTCACCGGAGCCTCGACCGGCATCGGAGCCGTCGTCGTCGAACGCCTGGCGAAGAGCGGCCTCCAAGTGCACGCCGTGGCCCGCAACGCCGAACGGCTCGAAGAGCTCGCCCGCACCACCGGCTGCATCCCGCACGTCGTCGACATCACCGACACCGACGCGCTCACGGCCGAACTGGCGGGCCTGGACGTCGACATCCTCGTCAACAACGCCGGCGTCTCACGCACGGGGAACATCCTCACCGCGGACGAGTTCGCCGTCGACGAGCAGGTCGCCGTGAACATCCAGGCCGTGCTGCACCTCGTCCGCCTGGTCATGCCCGGCATGGTCGAGCGGGACCTGGGCCACATCGTCAACATCAGCTCCATCGCCGGCGTGTACAACTTCGGCGGCAACACGATCTACCACGCCACCAAGGCCGCGGTGCACACCCTCTCCCGGCAGCTGCGGGTCGACGGCTACGGCCGCCGGGTCCGTGTCACGGAGATCTGCCCCGGCCGCGTGGAGACGGAGATCTTCGGCCGGCTCCTCGGCGACATGGAGGAGGCCCAGCGGCAGTTCTACGACGGCTACGAGTCGCTGAAGCCCGAGGACATCGCCGACTCCATCGAGTTCGCCCTCGACTCGCCCCGGCACGTCAACATCGGCCACGTCGAGATCCTGCCCACCTTCCAGGTCCCCGGCGGCCTCAACTTCGAACGCCGCGAGGGCTGAACACGATGACCGACACCACGACGGCCGACCGCGTACGCCGCATCAAGCCCTCGCCCAGCACGGCCGCGGCGCAGCGCGTGCGCGAACTCAAGGCCGAGGGCCACACCATCCTCGATCTGACCGTCGGCGAACCGGACTTCGACACCCCCGGCCACGTCAAGGACGCCGCCATCGAGGCCATCGAGACGGGGGAGACCAAATACACCCCCGTGAACGGCACCCCGCGGCTGCGCGCGGCGATCGCCGGGAAGCTCAAGGAGCGTCACGGACTCGACGTCTCCGACGCGCAGATCACAGTCGGCGGCGGCGCCAAACAGGTCATCTTCCTCGCCCTGATGGCCACCCTGAACGAGGGCGACGAGGTCGTCGTCCCCGCCCCGTACTGGGTGTCCTATCCCGACATGGTCCGCGCCAACGACGGCACCCCCGTCCTCGTCGACTGCCCCGAGGCGGACGGCTTCAAGCTGACCCCGCAGCGCCTGCGGGACGCGCTCACCGCCCGTACGCGCTGGGTCGTCCTCAACACGCCGGGCAACCCGACGGGGGCCGCCTACACCGAGGACGAACTGAGCGCACTCGCCCAGGTGTTGCTGGAGCATCCGCACGTGCGGGTCCTCACCGACGAGATCTACGATGAGATCTGGTTCCGCCCCGAGAACAACCGCTCTCTGGCCGCGGTGGAACCGCGCCTGGCCGACCGGGTGTTCCTCACCAACGGCGTGTCCAAGACGTACGCCATGACCGGCTGGCGCCTCGGCTACGGGGCTGGCCCGGCGGACCTGGTGACAGCGGTCAACACGCTCCAGTCCCAGATCTCCTCCTGCCCCTCCTCCGTCAGCCAGGCGGCGGCCACCGCCGCACTCACGGGACCGCAGGACTTCGTCGCGGAGACCGTGCGCGTCTACCGCGAACGCCGCGACGCCACGGTGAAGCTCCTCAACGAGGTCCCCGGACTGAGCTGCACGGCCCCCGGCGGAGGCTTCTACCTCCTGGTCAACTGCCGGGACCTCATCGGGCAGTTCACCCCGGAGGGGCACCGGATCGCGGACGACGAGGACTTCGCCCGGCACCTGCTCGACAGCCGGCAGGTCGCGGTGATCCACGGAGCCGCGTACGGCGCACCCGGCTACTTCCGCGTCTCCTTCGCCACGTCGGCCGACATCCTCACCGAGGCCTGCGCGCGCATCGCGACGGCCTGCGCAGCGCTGACACCGGCACCCTGACCCCGCTCCTCCACCCGAGAGGTCCCTCATGATCCGCGTCAGTACGAAGTTCGAACGGCCGGACGCCGCCCTCGTCGAGCGGCTGCGCGCCTTTTCCTCGGCGACCGTCCACGAGGCACAGGGCCGGCTCGGCGCCCTCGACTCGACCATCAAGCCGGTCGACCACCGGATGTCCCTGTGCGGGCCCGCCTTCACGGTCCAGTGCGCACCGCGGGACAACCTGATGCTGCAGACCGCCATCGCCCACGCCAGGCCCGGGGACGTCATCGTCGTCTCCGCCGGCGCCTACGAGGAGGCGGGCTCCTTCGGCGACGTCCTCGCCAACGCCTGCCAGTCCAAAGGGCTCGGCGGCCTGATCACCGACACCGGCGTCCGCGACACCGAGGAACTGCGCGCGCTGGGCTTCCCCGTCTTCTCGCACAGTGTCTGCATCAAGGGCACGGTCAAGGAGACCGTCGGTCCCCTGTGCGAGCCCGTCACCGTCGGAGGCGTACTCGTCCGGCCGGGCGACGTCATGCGCGCGGACGCCGACGGCGCTGTCGTCGTACGCCGCGAGGACGCCGCCGAGGTGGCAGCCGCGTCCCGGGAACGGGTCGACACCGAGGCGGACTTCATCGCCGCATACCGGGCGGGCAAGACCGTCACCGAGATCTGCGGTCTCGAACCCCTCCTGACCGCGAAGGGGTTGGTGATCGAGGACTAGAACTCCCGGGCCGTCGCCCCGCTTTCACGCCGCCCCGTCGGCCCTCGCCAGGAGGTGGCGGGCTCGGGCCAGTAGCGGTTTGTCGACCATCTGGCCGTCGACGGTGGTGACCGCGTCGCCGGCGTCGAGAACGGTACGGGCCCACTCCAGCTCTTCCGTCGAGGGCGCGAACCCCTCGGTGACGGGCGGGAGTTGGGTTGGGTGGATGCACAGCTTGCCGCCGAAGCCCAGGCGGCGGGCGTGCGCGATGTCGGTGGCGAGCGCGGTGTCGTCCCGTACGGCGGTGGTGACGCCGTCGACCGGCGGGGCGATGCCCGCCGCGGCGGAGGCGAGGACCACCCGGGAGCGGGCCGTGGCCAGCGCCAGATGGTCGTCGTGGGCGACGCCGAGCTGCCCGGCGAGATCGACATTGCCGAAGGCGGCCCGGACCACGCCGGGCGTGGCACACACCTCGTGGGCCCGCTCCACCCCGAGGGCCGTCTCGATCAGCGCGAGGAGGGCGCAGCGTCCCGCCGTACGGGAGGCGAGGTCCGCGAGGACGACCGGATCCTCGGCCTTGGGCACCATCACCGGAGCGCCGTGGTCGGCCGCTGCCCTCAAGTCGGCCTCGAACCAAGGGGTTCCGGGCGCGTTGATCCGTACGACCGCCTGGTTGCCGTCGGCCAGCCAGGCGGCGGCGTGGTCGCGTGCCCGGCCCTTGTCCTCGGGGGCGACGGCGTCCTCGAGGTCGATGATGGCCAGATCCGCGCCGGAGGAGGCCGCCTTGCCGAAGCGGTCAGGCCGGTGCCCGGGTACGAACAGCAGGCTCCGGGCGGCGGCGACACGGTCGCGGAGGGCACCCATATGTTCATCGCTCACGCGAAGGTCACCTCCGCGGTGGCGTGCCGGTCGTCCCGGTGCGTGGCGACGCGCAGTTCGGCAGTCCGCCCGTTCCTGGAGGGCGCACCGTTCCCGGAGGCCGGATCGTCCACGGAGGGCGCACCGTTCCCGACGGGCGCACCGCCTCCGGATGCCGGGCCGCCCCCGGAGGGCGTACCGCAGGCCACCAGCCGCTCCCCGGCGAACACGGGCTTCCGCAGCCGGTAGGAGAGTGAACGCACTTGCCGTTCGGGGGAGTTGCGGCGGGGGAGTTCCAGCATGAGCAGCGCCAGCAGGGGGCCGTGGACGACGAGACCGGGGTAGCCCTCCTGGGCCTGCGCGTACGGGGCGTCGTAGTGGATGCGGTGCGCGTTCGCGGTGAGCGCGCTGAACCGGAACAGCAGTGGCGGGCCGGGCCGCAGCGGAAGCTGCCAGGGCGCGTCGGCGGCGGGGGAGGTGTCCTCGTCGAGGGTGAGGGCGGGCTGCTGCCCGGAGTTGAGCCCCGACCGGTAGACGATGTCCTGTTCCTCGACGAGGCAGGTGCGGCCGTGCTGCCGGAACTCGCGGCGTTCGGTGACGAACAGCATCTCGCCGCTGCGGCCCTGCTTGGCCGTCACCGAACTCAGGCTGCTGACGCGCTCGGTGGGCGTACCGAGGACGAGGGGTTCGGTGATCTCGCAGCGGCCGCCGGCCCACATGCGCTGCCGGTGGGGGAGCGGAGGCAGGAAGTGGCCGTTCAACGGGTGTCCGTCGGCGCCGAGTTCCCGCTGCGCCGGCCAGGTGAGGAAGTGGAGCCACTGCCACAGCGGCGGGAGCGGATCGCCGGCTTTCGCGACCGTACCGGGCTGGTCCAGGACCGCGGACAGCGCCGCGGCCGGGCCGGGCGACAGCGGATCCTCGTCCCTGACCGGGCCGGGAGCCCACGACTCCACGTACGAGCTGAGGGATGCCGTTCCGTGCGTCATCGTCTCTCCGTCCTCACAGTCTGCGGCGCACTGTCCTGTTCATCATGGCTGCTGATGGATGACGTTGAACAAGAGCGATCCGTGATGGCCTCATGCGCCGCCGTCATGCCGCCCGGCGACGTCATGCCGCCCGGCGGCGGGACGGCGCAAGTGGGCGGCGGATTCACTGCTCTTCCGCGAGGAAGCCCCGTACGAGCGCGCCCGCTTCCTCCCGGCACTCGTGGAAATACGCGTGCCGGGCGTCCGGGAAGAGGTGGGCCCGTGCGCCCGGGATGCGTCCGGCGAGCAGTGGCGCGTTGTCGGGCGGGGTGAGCCGGTCCTGGTCGCCGTGCAACACCAGGGTGGGCGCGCCGATTTGGGGGAGGGCGTCCCACGCGTCGTGCCCGTTGCTCGCGACGAGGTGGCCGCGCCGCGCGTGCGGCGGCATGCCGGGGTCGCGCTGCCTCTCGGCCATCGCTCCCTCTCCGTCATCGGTCCCTCTCCGTCAGCGGGCCCTCTCCCTCATGGGGCTTCCTCCGCTTTCCAGGGTTCCGGGCTCTGTGTCTGCGCCGAGGGCCATCTGCCGTCGGCCACCGCCGAGTCGACCTGCCGTACGAGCTCACGGGCGACGACCTCGACGGCGGGCGGCGTACGGCCGGCCCGCGCGGTACCGAGCACGATCGAGCGCCACACGTCCGGCTCGCACAGCGGCGCGGCGCTGAGCGTTCCGCGGGTGACGTCGTCGGCGATGCCCAGGCCGGGCAGGATGGTCCAGCCGTGTCCGGCTTCCACGAGCTGTTTCTGTACGCGCATGGAGTTGGTCTGGACGACGACGTCCATCTCCTCCTCGGCTCGCACCGCTGCCGCGTCGATGAGCGTACGCAGCGCGTGCCCTGCCGCCGGCATCACCAGCGGGTGCGCCGCCGCCTCGGCGAACGGCACCGGCTGCTCGGGCCGCAGCCCGGCGTCGGCGGGCGCGACGGCCCACAAGTGCTCGCGGGCCAGCGGGCGGGCATTGAGCGAGGGTGTGCTGTTCAAGTTGTAGAGCAGAGTCAGGTCGAGGTCGCCGTCGTCGAGCCACTGCTGCAGATAGCCCGAGTAGGCGGTCATCAGCCGGAGTTCGATGCCCGGGTGGTCGCGTGTGACGGCCGAAACCAGCGGCTCGGCGAGGAGGTCCGTCGCGCTCTCCAGCAGGCCGACGGTGACGATGCCGGACACCACGCCGGGGGTGGGCTGCACTTCGGCGCGGGCCCGCTCCAGCTCGCCGAGGGCGCGCCGGGCCCGGTCGACGACGATCGCGCCGGCATCGGTGGGCCGCATGCCCTGCCGGGTGCGCTCGAAGAGCGGGGCGCCGAGCTCCTGTTCCAGGGTGCGGATCTGCCGGGTGACGGCGGGCTGTACGAGGTGCAGCAGCTCGGCGGCCCGCGTCACACTGCCCACCTCGGCCACCGTGACGAGCGCCTTGAGCTGTTTGACGTCCACAGTCCCGACTCCATCCGCACCACGCATGGTGCCATCAGTGATTGCTATTTCCCGCGCATATCAATGAGTGTTCATGATGGTACTTCGCCGTGGGACACGCCTGCTCCTGGAGGTCCGCATGACCGAGCACACTGCCGAACACACCCCCGAGCACACCGATGACCAGCACGCCGGAGACGAGCGCACGGGAGACGGACACACCGAGGAACTGCCGCTCGCCGGCATCACCGTGGTGAGTGTCGAACAGGCCGTCGCGGCCCCCTTCGCCACCCGCCAGCTCGCCGACCTCGGAGCCAGGGTCATCAAGGTCGAGCGCCCGGGAGGCGGGGACTTCGCCCGCCGGTACGACACGACGGTGCACGGCGAGTCCAGCTATTTCGTGTGGCTCAACCGGTCCAAGGAGTCGGTGACACTCGACCTCAAATCGGAACGCGGCCGGGACATCCTGGAGCAACTCCTCGGCGAGGCCGACGTGTTCGTACAGAACCTGGCACCGGGAGCGGCGGACCGGCTGGGCCTCGGCGCGGACGCGCTCGCGCGGCGGCATCCGTCACTGATCGCCTGCGCCGTGACCGGCTTCGGCTCCACCGGCCCGTGGGCCCACCGCAAGGCGTACGACCTGCTCGTCCAGTGCCAGACCGGCCTGGTCTCGCTGACCGGCAACGAACACGGTTCGGCGCGCGCCGGCGTGTCCGTCGCCGACATCGCCGCCGGCATGTACGCCTACTCGGGCATCCTCACCGCCCTGTTCACCCGGGCGACGACCGGCCGGGCCCGCGCCGTGGAGGTCTCCCTGTTCGAGGCGCTCGCCGAATGGATGAGCCAGCCCGCCAACTACACCCGCCACAGCGGCATTCAGCCTCCGCGCATCGGCACCCAGCACGCCACGATCGCCCCGTACGGCGCCTACACCGCGTCCGACGGCAAGGACGTCCTCTTCTCCATCCAGAACGAACGCGAATGGGCCGCGCTGTGCGAGCAGTTCCTCGGCGACCCCGGCCTCACCGCCGACCCGCGGTTCGCCACAGGCGCCGACCGGGTGGCGCACCGCGAGGAGTTGAACGCGCTCGTCGCCGAGCGGTTCCGCGCCTCGGACAGCGAGGAGGCCATGAAACTCCTCGACCGGGCGGGCATCGCCAACGCCGGGGTCAACGATGTCGAGGAGTTCCTGGCCCACCCCGTGCTCAGCGGCCGGAACCGCTGGCAGGACGTACACATCCCGGGCGGCTTCGCCGTACCCGCACTCCGGCCGCCGGCGGACCTGGCCGGCACGCCGCCGCGCATGGACCCCGTACCCGCCGCCGGCGAGCACACCGAGGCGGTGCTGGCCGAACTCGGCCACGCCGCCGAGGAGATCGAAGCCCTGCGCGCCGGACACGTCATCTGAACCAGCCCCGTCATCCGAGCACGCCCGCCACCTGGGACGCCGCCCCCACCCGCAAGGAGCCGCACAGCATGAGCACCCTCGACATCCTGTCCGAGGACGAACAGTTCATCGTCAGCACGGTGCACGACTTCATCGACAAGGACGTCAAGCCCGTCGTGCGGGAACTGGAGCACGCCAACACCTACCCCGAGGCGCTCATCGAGCAGATGAAGCAGCTCGGCATCTTCGGCCTGGCCGTCCCCGAGGAGTACGGCGGCACCCCCGTCTCCACCCCCTGCTACGTCCTCATCACCGAGGAACTCGCCCGCGGCTGGATGAGCCTGGCCGGCGCCATGGGCGGGCACACCGTGGTCGCCAAGCTGCTGCTGCACTTCGGCACCGAGGAACAGAAGCGGCACTATCTGCCGAAGATGGCCACCGGCGAGATCCGCGCGACCATGGCCCTGACCGAACCGGGCGGCGGCTCCGACCTCCAGGCCCTGCGCACCACCGCCCGGCCCGAGAGCGACGGCTATGTGGTCAACGGCTCGAAGACGTGGATCACCAACTCCCGCCGCTCGCAGCTGATCGCCCTGCTGTGCAAGACCGATCCGGACGCCGAGCCCGCCCACCGCGGCATCTCCATCCTCCTCGTCGAGCACGGCCCCGGCCTGACCGTCTCCCGCGACCTGCCCAAACTCGGCTACAAGGGCGTCGAGAGCTGCGAACTCGCCTTCGACGACTACCGTGCACCCGCCGGCGCCGTCCTCGGCGGCACCGAGGGCAAGGGCTTCGCGCAGATGATGAAGGGCCTGGAGACCGGCCGCCTCCAGGTCGCCGCCCGCGCCCTCGGCGTCGGCCGGGCCGCACTGGAGGACTCCCTCGCGTACGCGCAGGAACGCGAGTCCTTCGGCAAGCCCATCTGGAAGCACCAGTCCATCGGCAACTACCTTGCCGACTCGGCCACTTCACTCACCGCGGCCCGCCAGCTCACCCTGCACGCAGCGCGCGAGGCCGACGCCGGACGCCGCGTGGACATGGAGGCGGGCATGGCCAAGCTCTTCGCGTCCGAGACCGCCATGGAGATCGCCATGAACGCGGTGCGCATCCACGGCGGTTACGGCTACTCCACCGAGTACGACGTGGAACGCTACTTCCGCGACGCCCCCCTGATGATCGTCGGCGAGGGCACCAACGAGATCCAGCGCAACGTCATCGCAAGCCAACTCGTCAAGCGCGGCGGCCTCGACACTTGACCGCAGCCTCACGCAGAGGCCCCACAAGACACTCCGGGAGTGATGCCGATGTCCGGCTCCGCCAGCGACATGCGTGCCGCGTTCATGCCCACCGCGGGCGCGATCGACGTGGGGGAGTTCCCCGTACCGTCCCCGGCCGCAGGGGAGGTCCTGGTGGAGATGCACCACGCCTCGGTCTGCGGGTCGGACGTCCACATCGTCTTCGACGGATTCCACCGCCCCGAACGGCTCGGCACACCCGGCTATCCCGGACACGAGGGCGTAGGCGTGATCGTCGACAGCCGCGTACCCGGACTGCCTGAAGGAACCGGCGTGCTGACGGTCCCTCCGGGCCGGCTGGGCGGCTGCTTCGCCGAATTCCAGGTCGTCAGCGGGGACTACGTGATCCCGCTGGCCCCCGGCGAGAGCCTTCAACGGCTGCTCCCGGCACAGCAGTTGGGCACGACCGTCTACGCCCTGAAGAAGTTCCTCCGGCATCCGGAGGCCCGCGACGGCGCCACCGCGGCGATCATCGGCGCCGGCTCGGCAGGGCTGTTCTTCCTCCAGCAACTGCTGCGCCGCGGCTACGAGACGGTCGTCGTGTCCGACCTCGACCCCGGCCGGCTGCGGCACGCGTCCGAGCTCGGCGCCACACGTACCGTCCGCAGCCCTCAGGAGTCCGTCGTGGACGCGGTGTCGGAGGCCACGGCCGGCGCGGGCGCCGACCTGGTGATCGAGGCCGCCGGCTACGACGTGTGCCGGGCCGCCGCCGTCGAAGCTGTACGCGACCAGGGCACCATCGGCTTCTTCGGCTATCCGGAACGGCAGGACCCGGCCCCCTTCCCGGTCCTTCAGGCCTTCCGCAAGCGGCTGACCATGGAGTGGCTCAGCGGAACCCAGTCCGAACCCGGCCTGGCCTCCTTCCGCGAGGCCCTCGACCTCATCCGCCGCGGCGAGATCGCCGTGGACCACTGCCTCGGTACGGCATACCCGCTGGAGGACACAGCCCAGGCCCTGACCGCCGCCCGCACCCAGGCGAACGGCGCGGCAAAGGTCAACGTGACCCTCCCGGCCGGCGCCCGGTGACCGCGGCGGCGCGGCCCCACCGAGCTGAACACCCGGGCGGGCCGCACCGTACGACGCCCCGTCAGGCCGCGGCGATGTCGACGTCGTCTCGCCCGGCCGCCCCACCACCGCCCGGCTCACGCCCCCGCGAGGCTGTTCACCGCAGCGGAAACGCGTGATGCCGTCCACGCATTCGGCCATCACGGCTTTCTATTGTTCAGCCGCCGCCCCCAGGCCACATGATGAGGGCCGCCCGAGCCCGGATGCCGCCCCGTGACCGGATGAGCGCCTCCTGGCCCGCACCTCCGAAGCCGGCGTACCGGAAGGAGAGCGGCTTCGCCCTGCCCGCGCTCCGGGACGGCGCGCGCAGCCCCAGCGACCAGAGCAACGGAGCTTTCCATGTCGCAGCACCCCACACCCGCCCCCGCCAAACCCGCCGTCGTGTCCAACGTCGTCCGCGGCTGCCTGGGAAACCTGATCGAGTGGTACGACTGGTTCGCCTACGCCACGTTCAGCATCTACTTTGCGACCGTCTTCTTCCCCCAGGGCGACCAGACAGCTCAACTCCTGTCCACGGCGGCGGTCTTCGCCGTCGGCTTCCTCATGAGACCGCTCGGCGGCTGGCTGCTGGGCCTGTACGCCGACCGCTTCGGCCGCCGGGCCGCGCTCACCCTGTCCGTCACCATGATGAGCGCCGGTTCGCTGGCCATCGCTGTCGCTCCCGGGTACGGCTCCATAGGCCTGCTGGCGCCCACGATCCTGGTCCTCGCCCGGCTCGTCCAAGGGCTGTCCGTGGGCGGCGAGTTCGGCTCCAGCGCCTCGTATCTCGCCGAGATCGCCCCGCCGGGCCGGCGCGGCTTCTACTCCAGCTTCCAGTACGTGTCCATCGTGCTCGGCCAGCTGTGTGCCCTCGTCGTGATGATCGTGCTCCAGCAGTTGCTGACGGAACAGCAGATGGAGGGCTGGGGCTGGCGCGTTCCGTTCGTCATCGGCGCCGTGGCCGGCCTCGTGGTCACATACCTGCGGCGCTCGATGACGGAGTCGGAACACTTCGAGCAGGAGAGGGCCAAGTCGGCCGAGCAGGGCGGCATTTCGCGGAAGCGGAGGGGCCTGCTGGCACTGTGCACCGAGTACCCGCGCGAGCTGATCGCCGTGTTCGGTCTCGCCATCGGCGGCACCGTCACCTTCTACACGTACACCACGTACTTGCAGAAGTACCTGGTCAACACCGCGGGCATCCCCAAGTCCACAGTCTCGGTCATCGGTTTCGCCGCGCTGTTCCTCTACATGCTCCTGCACCCGCTGGTGGGCGCCCTGTCCGATCGTGTCGGCCGCCGCCCGGTCATGTTCGTCTTCTCGATCGGCCTGATGCTGCTGACCGTGCCGCTCCTCACCTTCCTCGGCGGCAACGGCAACCCGTGGATCGCGTTCGCCCTGATGACCCTCGGATTGTTCTTCGTGACGGGCTACTCGGCCCTCGCGCCCATCATCAAGGCCGAGATGTTCCCGACGAAGGTGCGCGCGCTGGGAGTCGGACTCCCGCACGCGCTGGTCACCGCGCTCTTCGGCGGCCTCACCGAGCCCCTCGCCCTCGCCCTGAAGCAGAGCGGCAACGAGACGCTGTTCTTCTGGTACGTGACGGGCTGCCTCGCGCTGACCTTCTTCGCCACCCTCCGCGTCCGCGAACCGATGAAGGCCTCCGCCCTGGAGACGGACCTCGCCCCGTCGCAGACCGGCAACCTCCCACAGGAGCCGAACCGGCCGGCCGACGCACAACGCCCCGCCGCAGAACGGTAGTCCGACCCGAAGGGGCGACGCCGGACCGTGTCGCCCCGCCTCGCTTCTCCTCGCCTGGCTCTGCATCGGCACTGGGCTACCCCCCCGCACGTGGCTGACGGCCCTGCCCGCCATCGAACGGCGGAGTCGCTTCCGGCCGGTGCTCACGTCGCGTTGCCGCGCAGCAGCGCCGTGGCCGCGTGCGTGGCGCGGGTGGCGACATCCTCGGGTGAAAGGCGGGAGCGGGTCAGGAAGTCCTCCGCGTCCAGGGTGATGTAGCCGTGGGCCAGGGAGAAGAGCTGTTCGAGCAGGAGTAGCGCCCGGGCAGGATCGGTGTGGCCCGCCTCCCGTGCGAGGTCGAGCAGCAGCGTCATCAAGTCGCGGCCGGCCCGGGCCAGTTCGGCGTCGCGCAGCGGCCTCAGCTCCCGGGCGAAGATCACGTCAAGACCGGCGCCGCGGTCGGACACGTGCCGCACGTATGCCCCTGCGGTGGCCGCGAGCCGGTCGACCGGGTCGGGGCCGGCCGCCTGTGCGGCGGTCTCCATGGCGTGGGTGAGCTCGTCGGCGGCCTGTGCCGCGACGACAGCGAGCAGCGCCTCCCGGTTGCGGAAGTGGCGGTACGGGGCGGCGGTGCTCACCTTGAGTCTGCGGGCGAGTTCGGCGACGGAGAAGCCGGCCATCCCCTTCTCGGAGAGCAGCGCGAAACTCTCGGCGATCAGCGCCGAGCGGAGCTGTCCCCGGGCGGGACGCTCCATGCCCGCCCCCACTGCGGCCTCGGCCACTCCATCCACCTGCCTTGACGAGAAGTAAGAGACCTCTTACTTTAAAAGTGATAGCCCTCTTACTTCTAGTGCTGGAGGCCGCGCGTGACAGGGATAGACGGCAAAGTGGTGGCCATCACGGGCGCGGGCAGCGGGATCGGCGAGGCGAGCGCGCTACTGCTGGCATCGCGCGGTGCGAAGCTCGTCCTCGGAGGGCGTCGTAGCGACCGGCTGGAAGCGCTCGCCGCCCGCATCGAGGCCAAGGGCGGCACAGCTGCCTGGACGACGACGGACGTGCGTCGCCGCGGCGACCTCGCGGACCTGGTGGCGTGCGCCCGCGAGCGCTACGGCGCGCTCGACGTCCTCGTGAACAACGCCGGGATCGGCCCCATCTCCCCGTTCGACGAGCTACGCGTCGAGGACTGGGACCAGATGATCGACGTCAACTTCCGCGGCGTGCTGTACGGGATCGCCGCAGCACTCCCCGTCTTCCGCGAGCAGCGCAAGGGGCAGTTCGTCAACGTCATCTCTACCGCCGGGCTGCGCATCGTGCCGAACCAGGCTGTCTACGCGGCGACGAAGAACGCGGTCCGCACCCTCTCGGAGGGACTGCGCCAGGAAGCCGGGCCCGACCTGCGGGTCACCATGGTCTCGCCCGGCTACGTCGGGACGGAGTTCGCCGACTCGGTCACCAGCCCCACCGTCAAGTCGCAGACCCCGACGGTCGACTTCGCCCTCGGCCCCGACGACATCGCCCGCGCCATCGCCTTCGCGATCGAGCAGCCGTCGAACGTCGACGTCGGCGACATCGTCGTCCGCCCCACGGCCCAGGGCTGACGCTTCGCCGCTCCGCTACGCGACCATGAGCTGCCTCGACGAGACGCTCACCTGGTGGGCGCACACTCAGCCGTCGCGAAGTGCGTCGCCCGCCAAGTCGCTTGGATTTCCCCGAGGTTGCGGGCTGTCGGTGATGCCCATGCTCCAGGCCGCGCCGGCCAAGCGTGTCAGACGTGCACGGCAGGCTGCCCGTACGCCTGTGTGTGGCCACGGGCGTGAGCCGTGCAACAGGAACCTTGATCAGTTTTCCGCCGTGCCGACAGGTCCCCTAGCGTCCCCGGGCCAATCAAACGGGACCGATCGGAGACGGACGACATGGGCAGACGACACCGCCGCCCACCGGGGATACGGGCCGGTCTGCGGGCCTGGTGGCGGCACGTCTGGTGGAACCCGCCGCCCGCGAACCCTCGCCGGAGAGTCCGCGCGCTGTGGGCGTCAACAGTCGGCTGCGTGCTCGGTGGGACCGGGGCGTTGATGGCCGCTGCGGACAACGGCGATGTGTGGCTGTTCGCGCTGTGGGTCGTCTGCGTTCCCATGCTTGTCGTCGGTAATGGCCGGGAGATCCGGCGTATTCAGCGGGAGCTCCGCACGGCCGGCCTGCCACCGGAAGCGAAAAGGAACGTCGAGTCGTGAAGCAAAAGAGAAAGATCTATATCACCGTTGCCGTGGTGACGGTTCTGTCCGCGCTGCTTCTCGCCAGGGGGATTCAGGCGAAGGCCACGGACGACATCTTTTTCGGGTCGGCGCTGCTCGTACTGTGCCTTCTCTCTGCGGTGACGATCGTGCGGCGCGATCCGTCGGCGCAGGAAGTGGAGATGCGTATGGCGGAGGCCGAGGCGCGTCATGACGCCTCCGTGCGTTCACGGGGCTGGAAGGCGTGGCTGGTGCCGGGCGGCCTGGCCGTCATCACAGTGCCCGTGTTGGTCGGGGACATCGCCACGGGCGAGCCGTTGAGGGCCGCGCTCTGGCATGCCGCGTTCTCCGGCGCGGCCGTGGTCCTCTCCGTCCAGCGAATACGCCGCGCGCGGGCGGACAAAGCGTGATGGAGCGTCAGCCCATGCCCGGAATCGCCGCCTACCACCGTCACGAAAGCTGGTCGTCGTTCTTCTTCTGTCTCGCCTTCGCGGTCGTCCTGGCGGGGGCCGAATGGGTTGTCTGGCATGGCGTCGTGCGGCGCTTCGTGTCGGCGGAAGTGGCCGAGGGTGACTACGAGTCCGGGGCGCGGCGGAATACGCGGTGGGGTGTGTACGGGGTCGGCTTGTGTGTGTTCGCTGCCGTCGTGATTGCCCGGGGCGGTTTGTGATTCCTCCGCCGTTCATACCGCCGCACCACCGCAGCCTGTCCGATGTGGTGATGTTTGCGGCCATAGGTATCGGTGCGGGCTTGGGCGGGGTGGTCGGCTCGTACGCGCATCTCGGGCTGGATCCGCTGGCCGTCGGAGGGGGCGGGCTCGTGGCCGGCGGGGCTGTCGGGTACTACCTGGGCGAACGCATCGTCCGGTATCTGAGCAGGTACATGGACGTCGACGCACATGCGGCGGATGCGGGCAGCTACGCGCATGGGTTCCGTCGGATGTGCCGCGACTGGAGACGAGAGCGGCGCGACGGTGAGGAAGGCGGGCTGTGATCCGGCGTCCGGTGAGCCGGGGAGTGCGTGTCGCGTTGACGGTTGTGGCGGCTTACATCGGTCTCGCGTTTCTCATGGACTGGAGGGATCCGGCTGTCGGCCCCGTCGAGTTGGCGGTCATGTTCGCCGCCCAGTGGGGCCTCGCATGGTGGCTCCATTGGTGGAAGAAGCGAGACGAGCGCCGTTGTCGTCGGGCACTCGACGTGGAGCAGGCCGAGGGCGAGCGGCGCGGCGGGACATGGGGCGACGAGTGACCGTGCGCCTGTGTGGTTCGCGACGGGAGGGGCGACGCCGGCCGCGTCGCCCCTCCCGTATAGGCCCCGCCCCCTGACGGCCCGTCAGGACCAGGGGACGACCAGGGCTCCCCAGGCGAGGAGGGGGCCCGCGCCGACGATGCCGGCGGTGTAGCCGATGATCTGGCGGTAGAAGCGCCTGCGGTCGACGCCGCGCGCGTTGCTGAGGACCAGGGCGCCGTTGGTGGAGAACGGGGAGACGTCGACGATCGTGGTGGAGACCGCGAGCGCGGCGATCATGCCGGCGGCACTCAAGTGGCTGGAGAACAGCAGCGGTACGGCGATGGGGATGATCGCGGTGAGGATCGCCGTGGAGGACGCGAAGGCGGAGGTGACCGCCACGGTGAAGCACAGCAGGAGGGCGACCACCAGCGGGGTGCCGACCCCGGCCGCGTGTTCGGAGATCTTGTCGATGATCCCGGCGTGCTCCAGCATCGCGATGTACGTCATCATGCCGGCGACCAGCAGCAGCGTGTGCCAGCTGATGCCGTCGACCGCCTTCTCGTGGCGTTTGGTGTCGAGCAGGGCGAGGACCGCGCCCGCCGCGAGGGCGAGTACGCCGATCTCCAGCTGGAAGCCGAGGGCACCCACGACGAGCGCCGCGAGTGCGACCAGGGTGAGCCCCTGATGCCAGGTCAGCCGTGTCGTGGTCTCCGCCTCCGGTTCGGCGTCCTCCTCGGTGTCGGCAGGCAGGGTCCGGTTGCGCAGCGCGGCGAAAGTGACCAGCGAGAGCAGCAGGTTGACCGCAAAGCTGGCGAAGAACAGCGTTGCCGGGGCGACGACGAGATCGGTGTCCTTGACCATGCCCAGCACCAGCGCACCGGAGACGGCGAGCGGTGAGAACGCCCCCGCGTGCGCGCCGCTGATCACCAGCATGCCGGTCATCAGCGGGTTGATGCCGTAGCGGAAGGCGAAGTTCATCGCGATGGGCACCAGGATGGCGACCGCCGCCGGCGTGAAGGTGCCCAGGGCCGTGAGGATCCCGGCCAGCAGGAACAGCACCCAGGGGATCAGCGAGATGCGGCCGCGCACCAACCGGACCCCGGCGGAGACGAGAAGGTCCACAGTGCCGTTGCGGCGGGCTATGGCGAACAGGTACGTGACGCCGACGATCGTGATGAAGAGATCCACCGGGAAGCCCTTGAAGATCTCTTCCTCGGTGAGGCCGAGCGACGCGGTGCCGACCGCGAACGAGGCGACGAACGCGAGGATGCCGATGTTGATCGGCAGCACGGTGCCGACGACGAACATGACGAGCAGTGCCCCGATGGAGACCAGCTCAGGGGACATCTTCGTCCTCCTAGGGGAAGGGGAAGCGGGGTGGGTGCGGCACTCAACGGCCGCCGGGCGGACGCCGGCCGGGCCCGCCGGACGTCTTCGTGAGCGGCGGGTACGGAACGGCAAGTGGGGGGCGGCGGGGTACGTCGGGGACTCGCCGGCGGAGCCGCCCGAGCCGGGGACGCGCCGTACGGGCGGGACAGGCCCCCGAGTTGGGGCGACCCCGAGTCGGTCCGGCCCCAAGCCGGGCCGGACCGCGCACGGGGCGGGTGGGCCCTGCGCGTGTCCGGGGTGCGGCGGCCTGTGGGTGGGGCCTCCGCGCGAGTGACGTCGCCCGGTGTCAGGCGGCGGCGGTGGTGGCCACGTCGGGGACGAGGATCGCCGCTTCGCACAGGATGCGGGCGGCACGGCAGACGGTGACGCGGGCGGGCCCGTCAGCCGTCATGCCCTCGGAACGGACGGCGAGGACCCCGGCCGGAGTGCCGATGCGCAGCGTGAACCCGCCGACGCGACCTGACGCCTCAGCCGCAACCGCCCCGGCAGCCACCGCCTCAGCAGCGACCGCCCCGGCAGCGCCCACCTCACCAGCGCCCACCCCAACGGCCACCGCCCCAGCAGCGACCGCCTCGGAAACCACCGTCCCCGAAAGGGAGTTGGCGGCGGCGAGGGCGACGGCGGAGGTGAGGCCGATCGCCGGGTGCGGGGAGTTCATGGACAGCATGCGGACGGACACGTCGTGGTCCTCGGCGGCGACGTGCTCCCCGAGGGTGGTGGTGTACGGGTGGGGCGGCCCGACGAGTCCGGCCTTCGGCGCCGCGTCCCCCGGCTCCTGGCCGGGCCGGAGCAGCCCCATACGAGCGGCGGCCGCATGCCGTACCCCCCGCAGCCAGGGCACGTCGGCACGCATCCGGTCGAGCGTCTCGGCGCCGGTACGCCCGGCCCGCAACGCGTCGACGAGCACCACGGGCGCCCCCGCATCCACCATGCTGACCCGCAACGGCCCGTCGCCCGCGGGCAGTTCCTCGGCGGGGAGCTCCTCGGCGGCCGCGCCGGTCGGCAGCAGGGCTCCGGTGGTGCCGCCGCCAGGATTGCGGAAGGTGAGGTCGACGGCGACTCCGCCGGAGAGCGTGCCGGGCACCGTACGGGTGCCGAATTCGTGCACGACCCCGCCCGCCGTGTCGACTTCGGCCTCCAGGACGGAACCGGTGTTGGTGTTGTGCATGACCACCCGGGTGCGGTCCCCGGTGATCGGGACGAGCCCCTTGGCGACGGCGTACAGGGCGATCGCGGTGGCGCAGTTTCCGCAGTTGCTGCCCCACTCCACCGTGCCGGTGCCGATGCCCACCTGGGCGAAGAGATAGTCGACATCCACGTCCGGGCGCGGGCTGGCACCCACGACGGCGGCCTTGGACGTGGTGGGGGTCGCGCCGCCGACGCCGTCCAGCTGGACCGGGTCGGACGCGCCGTACGCGCCCACCAGTACGCGCTCCAGGAGCGCGCGTTCGGCAGGGACGTGCACTTGGTTGAACAGCCAGCACTTGCTGGTGCCGCCGCGGACAAGCGTCGCGGGAATGTGCATGTGAGCAGGGTCTTTCTGTGCGGGGGACGGAAGGCGTCCGGCGGATTGCGTAGACCTTCGCAGGGCACAGGGTTGAGCACAATGTCTCTGTTCTTCACAGGTCTTGAGTGGAGCTAAAGTCGGGGGCATGCTCAACGTACGACGGCTGCTGCTGCTCACCGAGGCCGCCGAGCGCGGCTCGCTCACGGCGGCGTCCGAGGCGCTCGGTATGACGATCTCCGCCGCCTCCCAGCAGATGTCCCAGCTGGAACGGGAGGCGGGTCAGCCCCTCCTGGAGCGGCTGCCGCGCGGCGTACGGCCGACCGCGGCGGGCGCGGAACTGGCGGAACGCGGCCGTACGATCCGCCGCGAACTGCACGCCGCTCAGGCCGACTTGGAGGCGTTCGCGCATCTCGACCGGGGCACATTGCGGCTCGGTTCCTTTCCCACGGCCAGTGCGTCGCTGCTGCCGCCCGCGCTGACCCGCTTCAGCCGGCGGCACCCGGAGATCCGCACCGTCGTACGGGCCGGAGTCCTGGACCGGCTGCGCGACATGCTGCACACCGGCGAGGTCGAGATGGCCCTGATGTGGGAGTACGACTGGAATCGCGTCGACGACGCCGAACTCGCCGTCACCCCGCTGCTCGACGACCCGACCGTCCTCGTCGTACCCGCCGACTCCGCGCTGCTGGAGCGGGACGAGGTCCGGCTCGCCTCCCTGAACGAGCACGAGTGGATCACGCGCGCCGACGAGCACCCGGTGGCCGACGTGCTGAGGCGCAGCTGCCACCAGGCCGGCTTCGAACCGCGCATCGCCTACGAGTCGCACGACTACCAGGAGGCGCAGGCCATGGTCGCCGCCGGCCTCGGTATCGCGCTCGCGCCGCGCCTCGCGCTGACGAACCGGCGCAGCGATGTACGCCTGCTGCCGTTCGCCTCGGACGTGCCGGCCCCCGTACGGCACATTCAGCTGGCCCGGCACCGGCGGCGCGCGGCCACTCCCACCGCGCAGGCGATGGCGCGCGTACTGCGGGCTGTGGCACGCCAGTTCACCGACACCGACCTGGACCGGGCCCAGCTCGGCGCCGTACGCCGCCGCTCCGGTGGCCGCCCCTGACCAGGGCGGCCACCGGAGCGGGCGATCACTTCGCGGTGGTCTGCCCGATCCAGTCGCGGTGGGCGGTCAGGTCGGTGTAGATGCCGGGTCCTGTGGCGCACTTCGGGTCGGAGTCGCCGTCGCGGCTGGTGGCCCCGATGAGTTCCCACTTCCCGGGGCGGCCCTTGATCTGCGGGCCGCCGGAGTCGAGGATGCAGGCCATCGCGTTCTTCTCGGTGCTGCCGGTGCACAGCTCGTTGTCCGCGTCGTAGTTCTCGCTGCACCGCGCGTCGGGGGCGATCCTGGTGTCCAGCTCCTGCAACTTCCGCGGCGGATCCGGGCATTCGCTGCCGTCCTCGCAGGTCATGCCCCAGCCGAGAATCCGGGTGCGGGTCCCTGTCGGCGTGGATGAGGCGGCCACCTTGATGGGCTTCGCATCCACGGGGTGGTCCAGCTTCATGACGGCCACGTCGTTGCGGAACGGCTCGTAGGAGAACTTCGGGTGCGCGACGACCTTGGTGACCTTCGCCGCGGCGCCCTTCGTACGGTCGTGGTCGCCGACCCGCACGGACAGTTGCTTCGCCTCGATGTTCACCGCGCAGTGCCCGGCGGTCACGACCCAGTCCCGCTTGATCAGGGAGGCTCCGCAGTAGTGCTTGCCGTCTTTCTGCAGGCTCGCCATGAACGAGTACGGCGACGTGGCGTCGTGCCCTCCGATGATCGCCGATGCCGACGGTGTCACCGTCACGGTGAGCGCGATCGCCCCCGCCACCGCGCCCACCGTGCACAGTGCCGCCTTGCCGCGCTTGACCATCTGTCCTCCTGTGTCCCCTGGGCCCTGCGGGGCCCCACAGCCACATCGGGACCGGCCGGACCCGACGCCGTCGATCCTGTCCCGGCCGTCACCCGCGCCACATCACCCTTTCCTCCCGGGCGGACTCGCTCGCAAGTCGTACGGCACGGCGGCCGGATCATGCTGTGGGACCACCGCGCGGTACCGGACGTACGGGCCGGATCACCACCGCACCGGCACCGCGCGCAGACCGCCGACGCTGAGGCCCTCGACCTGCTCCAACTCCGCGACGGGTACGGTCAGTTCGAGGGCCGGCGCGGTGAAGTGCTTGCCCATCTGCCGCCGTCGGAGCAGGCGTTCCTCTCCCTTGCCGGGTGCGGCCGGCGACTCGTCACCGTCGGCGGCCACGCCGCCCGCCCCTCGGGGCGATCCGTGCGCCGTTGTCCTCGACGGTGGGCCGCGTGGAGCGGGAGTCCGTCAGCAGCGTCCGGACCGCGTCGTAGCGGCTCGGAATCGGGCCGGTGTCCCCGGTGGGCGGGCCGACGGTGGCGGCCGGGCACTCCCGGCGCAGCTGCTTCCGTTCGGGCGGTTGCCATTCGGGCGGCGAATCCAGCGGGCCGTCGGTGAGCGGCGTCGGGTGGTGCGCCGCGCACCGCCGCTCGTTGCGTACGCTTCCGTGGTTCGGCCTTCCCGGCCCGGCCGGGGAGCTGCGGCGTCCCGTGGGGCCGGCCGCCGCAGAGCTGTGAGAGGTCCCGAAGTGGTGGAGAAGATGGCAGGCAGGACGAGGCGGGACGAGCAGGTCAGCGCGACGCGGGAGGCCCTTCTGGCGGCCGCGGAGCGGCTGTTCGCCGAACGCGGCGTGCACACGGTCGCCAACCGTCAGGTCAGCGAGGCCGCCGGCCAGGGCAACAACACGGCCGTCAGCTACCACTTCGGCACCAAGACCGACCTGATCCGTGCGATCACGCGTCGGCACGCCGAGCAGATGGAGCGGATCCGCGCGGACATGATGGCCGGCATCGGCGACTCCACCGATCTGCGGGACTGGGTGGCCTGCGCGGTCCGCCCGATGACCGAGCACCTGGAAGCCCTCGGCCGCCCCAGCTGGTACGCGCGGTTCATCGCCCAGGTCTCGGCCGACCCCGCGCTGCACGCCGCCACGTGGGAGGAGTTCTCCGAAGCGGCGCCGTCGATGCAGCCGCTGAAGGAGGGCATGAACCGGTGCCTGCCCGACCTGCCCGCCGAGGTGCACGCCGAGCGCGCCGCCATGACACGGCACCTGATCACGCAGATGGCCGTGGAGCGGGAACGCGCCCTCGCCGACGGCGCCCCCACCTTCCGCGCGACCTGGCACGACGCCGCGACGGGCCTGATCGACGCGATCGTCGCCCTGTGGCAGGCCCCCGTCACGCGCGAGCCGTGAACGGTTCCTGACCCGTTCCTGATCCGTTCCCGACCCGGCCGCTCAGCTGTTCAACTCCGCACGCCCTGCTGCTCGCACACCGCGATACGGGCGAGCTTCGTGAGCATCATGCCGTTCCGTACCGCGACGACGTAGTCCACGGGGAGCCCGTGCATCCTGATGCCGGGACCCCGGAGGGGATGCCAGTCGAGGATCATCAGGGTGTGCTCGCCCCAGGGGACCAGCTTCATGGCAATCCGGGCCGCGCCGAACGGGTCCGCCTTCGCCTCCAGCTCCAGACGGCGCTCCGGTTCGCAGATGCGCACGACGCAGGTGTCGTCGACGGTCACCGGGCCGAATCCCACTCTGACCCGCAGCCGGGCGCCCACCCCGGGCCAGTGCGGGTCCACGGCGAGGATCTGCTGCGTGCCTGTCACCCACTCCCCGTAACGGTGGCCGTCGGACAGCAGACTCCAGACCTCGGACGGCGGGCTCAGGATCAGACGGCGGGTACGGGACACGCGGACCACACTCCTTCACGACCGGCGCCGGCGGCGCGGCCCCGCATACGGAGGGGGCGCGCCCGGCCACGCGGCACCGTCTCCGACCCTAGCCGCGTCGTACATACCGGGCATCTGTGGTCGAAACCAGCGCCTCGACGACGGTTCCGGAGAGTCCGCCCGTACGGTCAGCTCTTGTCGACCCGGTAGCGGTCGAGCTTGGCGGCGTCGATGTCGACGCCGATGCCCGGCCCCGCCGGTACGGCGAGCAGCCCGTCCTCCACCGTCAGCCGCTGCTCGGTGATCTGGTCGGTCAGGAGAGTGAACAGGTCGAGCTCTCCCGCCTCCCGCCCGACCCACGGATGCCCCGCCCCGAAGTGGAGCGAGGCGGAGGTGCCCACCACGCTGTCGGCCTGATTGCCCAACAGGGCACGCGCGCCCAGCGCCTGGGCCATCGCCACGATCTTGCCGCTCTCGGTGAAACCCGTACGGGTGGTCTTGATGCTCAGAACCCGCGCCGCGCCCTGGGAGACCTCCCGGGTGGCGTCCGCCAGCGTGGTGGCGCTCTCGTCGGCCATGACCGGGATGCTGATCTGCCGGGCGAGGCGCTGCCTGCCCAGGAAGTCCCCGGCCGGGCTGGGCTCCTCCGCCAGTTCGATGCCGTGCCCTGCCATCACCGGCAGCACCTGCGCGGCCTGCTCGGCGGTGTAGCCGTGGTTGGCGTCGACGTACAGCAGCGCCCGGTCGCCCACCGCTTCCCGTACGGCTGCGACCACCGCCACATCGGTGGCGGGATCCAGGCCGACCTTGAGCTTGAACGCCGTGACCCCGCTGCGCTCCCGGGCCGCGCGCGCCTGCCCGGCGACCTCCTCGGGTGTGCCGAGCGACAGCATGGCCGTGACGCGCAGAGCCTCGCCCGACCCGCCGAAGAGCCGCCAGCAGGGCTGGCCCGTGACCTTGCCGCGGATGTCGTGCAGGGCGATGTCGATGGCGCCCTTGACCGTGTTGTTGGCGACGACCGCCGCCATGCGCGCCTGGGCCTTCTCGACCGCGAACGGGTCGAGACCGCTCAGCGCGGGCGAGAGCCAGTCGCGTACCGCCGCGACGATGGAGGCCTGCGACTCCCCGTAGATCATGGGGCGTTCGACGGCCTCGCCGATGCCGGTCACCCCGTCGCTGGTGTGCACCCTGACGAGGACGTGCTGGGCGTGGGTGAGTTCCCCGGTGGCGAAGGCGAGGGGGTGCCGGTACGGGACGGAGTACGGGACCGCCTCGATCTCGGTGATCTGCATCGTGAACTTCCCCTCGATCGTGCACGGGCGTACGGGCGCTGAGTCGTCAAGGCCCGCTACTTCCCGCCGAAACGAGGCGGACGCTTCGCGAAGAAGGCGGCCTTGCCCTCCTGGAAGTCCTCGCTGTCCATGAGGGAGACCTGCGCGGCGAGTTCGGCTTCGAGGACGTCGTCGAGGGACTGGCCGGGGCGGGCGAGGATCTCCCGGGAGGCGGCGAGCGCCAGGGGTGCCCGCGCCGCCAGCTCCTCGGCGAGTTCGAGGCCGCCGGCCAGGGCGTCCTGGCCCGCGAGTATGTCGACCAGTCCCCATTCGGCGGCGAGTTGGGCGTCGACGACCGTACCGGTGAGGATCATGCGGCGGGCCCGCGCCGCGCCGATGCGGCGGGGGAGCGTGTGGTGCAGGCCGCCGTCCGCTGTCAGGCCGACCCCGGTGAAGGGCGCGCAGAACCGCGCGGTGTCCGAGGCGACGACAAGGTCGCAGACCGCGGCCAGGGAGAGGCCGACGCCGTACGCGGCGCCCTCGACGGCGGCGATCACCGGCTTCGTCGAGCCCGCCAGGGCGCGGACGGTGTCGTTCATCGCGTGCATGCGCTCGCGGTTGACCCGGCCGGACACGTACGGGGCCGACAAGTCGCCACCGGCCGAGAAGTGGCCCTCCGCGCCGGTGAGAACGAGGACGCGGCAGTCGTCGTCGGCGACTGCCGCCCGTACGGCGTCGGTGAGCTGATGGCGCATGCCGATGCCGATGCTGTTGCGTTTGGCCGGGTTGTTCATCGTCAGCACGCAGGCGGACTTCACGCGGTCGACGCGGACCAGCCCGGTGGTGCTGTCGGCCGGCGGCACCGCTTCGGGCAACTCTCCATCGGACGACACGGCCTCTGACAACTCTCCATCTGACGGCACTGCCTCGGGCAACGCTTCCTCACTCCAGTCGAGCCGGTTGCGGCCTTCCGTCCCAGGTCCGCGAACCACAGGTGTGTTCACGGGGGTTGGCCCTGTGACGGTACGGAGAGAAACTGTGGGCTGTCCAACACCAATCGGAGACACGATTGAGTCGTTGAATCGACACTGTGCCGTGTGAGCGGCGAGAAGGGCGGCGGCCGTGGAGTTGCGGCACATGGAGGCTTTCGTCACCGTCGCCGAGGAGCTCAACTTCCGCCGTGCGGCAGGGCGGTTGCAGATGTCGCAGTCCCCTCTGTCGCAGCAGATCAAGCGGCTGGAGCGGGAAGTGGGCGTCGAACTGTTCCGCCGTACGACCCGGCAGGTCGTCCTCACCGCCGGGGGTGAGGAGTTCCTCCTGGAAGCCCGCCGCGCGCTCAAGGCGGCGCAGGCCGCGCCCCGCGTCGCACGTCAGGCCATGGAGGGGCTGATCGGCACCCTGCGGCTCGGCTACAGCGGACCCACCTCGTCGGAGGTGATGGTGCGCATCGTGCGGAAGTTCCGCGAGTCGCGGCCGAACGTACGGCTGGAGGCGGTGGGCCCGCACCTCGCGTACGAGATGGTGCAGCGGATCCGCAACGAGGAAGTGGACGCGGGGCTGATCCGGTGTCCCGTCCCGACGCCCGGTCTGGGGCTGCACGAGATCGCCCGCGACCCGCTCGTCGTCGCGCTGCCGGCCGCGCACCGGCTCGCAGAGCGGGAGCAGATCGCGCTGGAGGACATCCAGGACGAGCCGTTGATCGGGCATCCGGCGTCGCGGGGATCCATCATCACCCCGTACATCCAGAGCGCGTTCCTTCACAAAGGGCTCAGCTCCAACATTGTTCAGGAAGCGCCCGATACGCACGCCATCATGGCGCTGGTGGGCGCGGGCGCCGGAATCGGCATCGTTCCCGAGTCCGCCCGGCACATTCGCGTACTCGACGTGGTGCTGGTGCCCGTTCCCGAAATCCCGCCGCTGCCGCTGGCGTTGGTGTGGCGGGACGACGACGTCAATCCGGCGCTGAGTTCCCTCGTCGAGGTGGCCACCGAGGTGGCGGGCGAATACAGGCCCGTTCCCCGCGAATACCGCGCCGCTCCGGGTGAATACCGCGCCACTCCGGGCGAATGCGGCGCCGCTCCGGCGCAGGAGCCGCGGGCACAGGCATAGTCGGCCCCCGGCGGGACGGCCGACATCGCCGCAGGTCACAGGCGATTGTGACGTGTGGGCGACTCAATCATGCACGGCTTTGGTGTTGGACGGACCCGATGGGCTGATCTAGCTTCCTTGGTGGCCCGACCGCGCGTCCTGTGCCCCGCCGCCGACCTGTGAGAACCGGCGGGTTCTCCCCGTCGCCCCGCCTCCCGTCTTTCCGTGTCCGCCTTCACACATCAGCCCGCGGGCCCCGCCCCGGACGGGGCTCGCGGTGGACGGGGTCAGCCGCGCGAGCGTCCGTACCCCCTGCGAGAGGAGCGCCCGTACCGCCGCGAGAAGCCCAACTGTCCCGCTGCGAAAAGGAGTTGCCATCGTGTCCGCGCGTGAACCGCACCCCGAGCCGAGCTCCCAGGTGAACCCCGACGGGGACGACGACGCCCTCCGGAGACTGCTGCACCCGCAGTCGATCGCGATCCTGGGCGCCTCCGATACGCCGACGAAGTTGTCCGGGCGGCCGGTGGACTATCTGAAGCGCTTCGGGTTCGCCGGACGTATCCTCCCCGTCAACGCCAAGCGCCGGCAGGTGCAGGGCCTGCCCGCGTACGCCGCGCTCGACGACATCGAGGGCGAGATCGACCTGGCGATGATCATGCTGTCGGCGGAGCAGACGGCCGGTGCGGTACGGGCGTGCGGGAAGCGCGGCATCCCCGCCGCGATCGTCGGAGCCTCGGGGTTCGCCGAAGTGGGTGGCAGGGGCGCGGAGTTGCAGCGCGACCTGGAGGCGGCGATCGCGGAGAGCGGGGTGCGCGTCCTGGGTCCGAACTGCCTCGGCATGATCGGCGTACGGAGCGGTGCGGTGCCCACGTTCAGCTCCGCGCTGGACGAGGACGTACCGCTGCACGACGGTCCTGTGGGATTCCTCAGCCAGAGCGGCGCGTTCGGCGGCTTCGTCTTCAACGAGTCGCAGAACCTGGGCATCGGCATCTCGCACTACTTCAACACCGGCAACGAAGTGGACCTGTCGGTCGCCGAGTTGCTCGACGGGCTGGTGCGTACCGAGCAGACCGAAGTGGTGCTCGCCTATCTGGAGGGCGTCACCGGAGGCCGGAAGCTGCTGGAGGCGGCGCGCGAGGCGCACGAGCGGGACAAGCCCGTCATCGCCGTGAAGGTGGGGCGCTCGGCGGCGGGCGCACGCGCCGCGCACTCGCACACCGCGTCGCTGGCCGGGGAGGACGCCGTATTCGACGGCGCGGCCCGGCAGTTCGGCATTCTGCGCGTCGACGGGCCCGAACCGATGCTGGACGCCGCGCAGATCTTCGCCACCGGACGGCGCGTGAGAGGCCGCAGGCTGACCTCGCTGTCGGTCTCCGGCGGCGCCGGAGCGTTGATGGCCGACGCGGCGGCCGCGTACGGCATCGAGGTCCCGGCGTGGGACGAGACGTGGCAGCGGACGATGGCCGACGTGATACCGGCGTACGGATCGCCGCGCAATCCCATCGACCTGACCGGCACGCTCGTCGCCGAACCGGACATCCTGCGCCGCGCGTTGAGGGTGGCGGCCCGGCACCCGGACACCGACATGATCACCGTGCTGCTGGGCTGCGCCGACAACTGCGCCGAGGAACTCATCGACGCCATCGACGAGGCACACCGCTCCACGGACCGGCCCGTCGTCGTGGTGTGGACCGGCGGCAGCGGCCGCCCCCGGCAGCGCCTGCGCGACCTCGGCATCCCCTGCTACACAGACCCGGGGCGGGCCGCGGCCGCCCTGGGACTGCTCGCGGACTTCAGCCTGCGGCCCCCACTGGCGCGGCCGCAGCGGCCCACCGGCATCGACGCGGCCGCCGCACGCACGCTCCTGAACGGGGTACGGGCCGCCGGTCGTTCGCGGCTCGACGAGCACGAGGCGACCCGCCTCGTCGCCGCGTACGGCGTGCCCTGCGCCGCCTCCCGCCCGGTCGGGTCCGCCGATGAAGCGGTCGCCGCCGCGGACGAACTCGAAGGCCCCGTCGCCGTGAAGCTGCTGAGCGAACAGGTCGGCCACAAGAGCGACATCGGCGGCGTACGACTCGGCCTCACCGAAGCCGATGCCGTACGGGAAGCCGCCGACGACCTGTTCCGTATCGCCCGCGAGCAGAACGTGGACGAAGCGCGGCTGCTCGTGCAGCAAATGGCCGCCTCCGGAACGGAGTTGATCGCCGGAATCAAACGCGACCCCGTGTTCGGTCCCGTGGTGGTGGCCGGCCTGGGCGGCGTACTCGTCCAAGCCCTCGCCGACAGCCGCGTCGCCGTCGCCCCCGTCGACATGGAGACAGCGCGGCGGCTGCTCCTCGGCCTGCGCGGCAGCAGGCTGTTCGGAGCGGTGCGTGGCAAGCCCGCACGCGACGTCGACGCCGCGGCGGAAGCGCTGGTCCGGCTGTCCTGGCTGGCCGCCGACCTGTCCGAGGACATCGCCGAACTCGACGTGAACCCCCTGCTGTTGGGCGCGGAAGGGGACGGCGCCGTCGCCGTGGACGCCCTGGCCGTCCTGACCCGGCCCGCCGTACCGACCGACCCCGCCGCCCCGGCCCAGCCCGCCGTCCCGACCGGCCCCGCCGCGGGCGCCTGAGCCCGGGAGAGGAGAAGACCATGGACACCGCGGACTTCGAGAACATACTCGACGCCGTCAGAACCTTCGTGCGCAAGGAGGTCGTCCCGGCCGAGGAGACCATCGAGGAGACCGACGAGATCCCGCCGATGCTCCGTCAGAAGGCCGCAGAGATGGGCCTGTTCGGGTACGCGCTGCCCGAGGAGTACGGCGGGCTCGGCTTCTCCATGAGCGAGGAGGTGCGGCTGGCGATGGAACTCGGCTACACCGCGCCCGCGTTCCGCTCGATGTTCGGCACCAACAACGGCATCGCCGGCCAGGTGCTGGTGGCCTCGGGCACCGAGGAACAGAAGAAGCGGTATCTGCCGGACCTGGCCAGTGGCGCGAAAGTCGCCTCCTTCGCCCTCACCGAGTCGGAGGCCGGCTCCGACCCCAGCGGACTGCGGACCCGCGCCACCCGCACCGAGGACGGTTACGTCCTCACCGGTCAGAAGCGGTTCATCACCAACGCGGACGTCGCCGACGTCTTCATGGTGTTCGCCCGCACGGGAGACGTGGAGCTGGGTACGAAGGGCATCTCGGTGTTCGTCGTCGACGCCGCGAGCGAAGGGCTCAGCGTGGGGCCGCCCGACGAGAAGATGGGCCAGCGCGGCGCCCACACCGCCGAGGTGTTCTTCGACGAGGTACGGGTCCCGCATGCGGCCCTCGTCGGCGGCGTCGAAGGCGCCGGATTCCCGGCCGCCATGCGCTCGCTGGTCAAGGGCCGGGTGCACATCGCCGCGCTCAGCGTCGGCATGGCGCAGCGGCTCATCGAGGAGAGCGTGCGGCACGCCGCTGGCACGCGCCAAGGCGGCCGCCCCATCGCCGAGTTCCAGCAGGTGCAGGCCATGCTCGCGGACAGCGAGACGGAGGCGTACGCGGGCCGCGCGATGGTGCTGGAAGCGGCACGCGACTACGACAGCGGTGCCGACCGGAGGATGGCGCCGTCCTGCGCGAAGCTGTTCTGCACGGAGATGGTCGGCCGCGTCGCCGACCGGGCGGTGCAGATCCACGGCGGCATGGGCTACATGCGCTCGGTCGCCGCCGAACGCTTCTACCGGGACGCCCGGCTGTTCCGTATCTACGAGGGCACCAGCGAAGTCCAGCGCGTCATCGTCGCCAAGCAGCTGCTCAAGGGGGCCGGCCGATGACGGGCCCCTGCTGCTCCCGGGAGCGGCTGTGAGCGGGGCGGCGGGCGGCCCCTCCCGGCCGCTGCGCGGCCTGCGGATCGTGGAGATCTCCAGTTACGTGGCGACGCCGCTGTGCGGGATGACGCTCGCGCAGCTCGGCGCCGACGTCATCCGGGTCGAACCGGCCGGCGGCGCACCCGACCGCACCCGCTGGCCGCTCGCGGAGAGCGGCACCAGCCTGTACTGGTCGGGCCTCAACAAGGGGAAACGGGCCGTCGAAGTCGACTTGTCCACCGCCGACGGGCGCCGGCTCGTCGGCGACCTGATCGTCAGTGGGGGAGACGGTGGCGGCATCGTCGTCAGCAACTCCGAACGGTACGCGGACCTCACCTTCGACACTCTGCGGGAACGCCGTCCCGACCTGATCCACGTACTGCTCACCGGGCGCCGCGACGGCGGCACCGCGGTCGACTACACGGTCCAGGCAGGCACCGGCTTCCCGCTGGTGACCGGCCCCGAGGACTCCGTACGGCCGGTCAACCACCTGCTGCCGGCCTGGGACATCGCCGCCGGGCTCTACCTCTCGACCGGTCTCCTGGCCGCCGAACGCCACCGCCGACTGACGGGCGAGGGTCAGCAGGTACGGGTCGCGCTGGAGGACGTCGCCATGGCCACCGCGGGCAACCTCGGCTACCTCGCCGAGGCCCAACTGTCCGGCACCGTAAGGGAACGCGACGGCAACCACGTCTACGGCACCTTCGGCCGCGACGTCGCCACCTCCGACGGCGGACACCTGATGCTCGTGGCGCTCACCCCGCGGCACTGGCGCGAGCTGCTCGCCGCGACGGGACTCACCGACGCCGTCACCGCGCTGGCGGCCGCTCTCGGCGAGGACTTCACACAGGAATCGGCGCGCTACCGGCACCGCAAGGTGCTCGGCGACCTCGTCGCCGGCTGGTTCGAGAGCCGTACGCTCGCCGAGGCCGAGGAAGCCCTGCGGCCCACCCGGGTGCTGTGGTCGCGCTACCGCAGCTTCGCCGACCTGGCCGCCGACGACGCCCAACTGCTGCGCGAGAACCCGCTGATGGCGGAGGTACGGCAGCCCGGCGTCGGCCGGCACTGGGCCCCCGGCTCACCCGTCGTGATGGCGGGCGAACAGGCACCGCCCGCCCCCTCACCACGGATCGGCCAGCACACCGACGAGACGCTCGGCTCGGAACTCGGCCTGGACTCCACGGACATCGCGAGGCTCCGGGACAAGGGCGTCCTCGGAAACCGGCGCCCGGCGCCCGGCGCCACCTCCCTCTCGACGACGGAGACGGAACCCCGTGAGGCAGGCGGCAACCATGCGTGAAGCGGTCATCTGTGAGCCCGTACGTACCCCCACCGGCCGCGTCGTCGCCCTCGACGCGGGCCTGCCCACCTCGGTCCCGGGCGCGGTCAGTATCCGGCGCGGTCAGTATCCGTCGCCGAGCAGCGACCGGATCAGCCCGGACAGCTCCTCCGGCTGCACCTTGCCGAGCTCCTCGAAGGAACCGCTGCGCCGTGCGAGCACGATCCCCACCACGGCCGCGGCCACCAACTCGGCGTGCAGCAGCGGCCGTTCGCGGCCCTCCGCGGTGAAGCGCCGGTGCAGCGGCTTCACCATCCGCTCGTGCAGTTCGGCACGGGCGGCCCGGTCCGCGTCCGGATCGCTGAGCCGTTGCACGGCGACCTGGAGGATCGGTACGAACCCGCGCCGGTCGACCCGTTCGAGGACCTGCAGCAGCCGGTCCGGATCCAGGAGGTCGCCCCGCAGGATTTCACCCCGCTCGGTCTCCACGGTGGCCAGATACAGCTGCGTCTTCCCGCCGAAGTACCGGGCGATCAGGGCGGGGTCGACGCCCGCGCGCCGGCCGATGTCGCGGATGGTGGTGCGGTCGAAGCCGTGCTCGGTGAAGAGTTCGCCCGCCGCGCGCAGCAGCAGCTCACGGCTCTGCGCGGAATCCCTGCGGCGCGACGTGCTGCTCCCGCTCACCGTTCCTCCGTCTCCGCCCTCATGTGTTCTCACTCTCCGTCACGGCTACCGTACGTGACTTGCCGGCCGGTTCCGCCCCGGGGCCCGGAACGGCCTGTCGCGCGGCGCCGGAAGAGCGCGGCGTACGCGCCAGCAGCCAGCCGGCCAGCGCGGTGACCACCCAGACCACGCAGCCGCACAGCGCGGCCAGTTGGTAGCCGCTGTCGGCGGGCAGCCCTTGCGCGTCGGTGTCGGCGGCGAGGACGGTCGCGCTGAACGCACTGCCCATGGAGTAACCGATGTACACGTCCAGTAGGTGGCGCCGACCTGCGCAGATGACGAAGCAGACGTAGCTGACCTGCGCGAATGTTTCTTTCACGGCGTTTCACGTTCGTGCGCAGTTATGGCGCCGGAACTCCCCATGCGCTCCCCGGAGAGGCGGAAACTCCCCAGGGCCTCCCCAGGGAAAGTGGCTGCCCAGCGAGACCGACTGCAGTTACGCCGGACGGCGCGCAGCGTATCCCGCATGCTGGGGTGGCGAGAGTGAGAGAGGCCCACTCCGCCACCCCAGGCTCGGGGCGAAGGGCGTTGGCCCGACACTCTGCCACTCCCGGGAACAGGGGGACATGAGTGCTGCCGGTCGGCGGCAATCGCCTCTCGCACCCGGCGGAAATATTCTGGCCCTCCTCGGCGTTGGTGCGCCTTGAGTCGAGGAGGGGGCAGGTGTCGGGCCTGAAGTTGTTCCGCGCGAATACGACGACTAGCGGCCTTACCGAGGTAACGTCGCGTCTTGCTGAGGCCGAAGCGGACGTGCAGGGCTTGGTCGAGACGCACATGGAAACGCTGCTTGGCGTCCGTTTCTTGGCGAGTGAGTACGGCACAGGCCCGGTTCACGGAGGCCGGATCGACTCACTCGGCCTGGACGAGAACGGATCGCCGGTCATCGTCGAGTACAAACGCGGCACCGACGCAGGCGTCATCAACCAGGGCCTGTTCTACCTCTCATGGCTGATGGACCATCGCGCCGAGTTCGAACATCTGGTGCGCGACCGGCTCGGGGTGACAGCCGCGTCCCAAGTGCTGTGGAGCGCGCCGCGCCTCATCTGCATCGCCGGCGACTTCACGCGCTACGACGTGCACGCGGTAAGCGAGCACAGGCGGTCGATCGACCTGGTCCGCTACCGGCTCTTTGGCGACGACCTGTTCGGGCTTGAGACCGTGGCGTCCGTCAGCGGCGGCATGCAGGCCATCCGTCCGGCGGGCCGGCAGGCTGTCGCGCGAACCGCGGCCGATGCCCAGGGCGCACCGATTATGGAGCTGGCGAGCGTGGTCGACGAGGTGCTGCTGGGCCTTGGCGACGGCGTGAACCGCGTCGAGCGCAAGCAGTACCGGGCATATCAGCGCCTGCGGAACTTCGCGTGCGTGTGCACGCCCCAGCGGAGCAAGCTGCTGGTCTACCTGAAGGTCGACCCGAAGCACGTCGATATCGTGCCCGGCTTCACACGGGACGTGACCGGACTCGGCCACCACGGGACGGGCGACCTGGAGGTGCAGCTCCGCACGCCGAGAGATGTGGAGCGAGCGCAAGACCTCTTCCGCGCGAGCTATGCAGTCACGTAACCACTCGATGGTCACCTGCCGGCATGCGACGACTGGACCCTGTGATGGTCGAGAATCGCGACGCTGCGGGCGAGTCCTTTCTAATAACTCCTTTTATGCGGTGGCTTGTTGAGGTTGCCAATACTGCAGTGACTAGAGTGCGATCTAAAGCACTCAGCGACCCCACCCTCTGCCTGGTACCCGGCGGGTGGATAACTGGGCCTAGGCTGTCCCAGTGAGGAGTACGCCGACGCTTCGCCCCATCGGCAGGTTGAAATGTCTGCATCGCTGATAGTTGCTCAGAACGGCATCTCCTCCCGGAAAACTCCCAGGTCGGAGAGGCTGCTCCCCGCGCACGCGGGGATGGACCCTCGTTGGACGCAGGAGAGGAGTGCACCCAGTCCTGCTCCCCGCGCACGCGGGGATGGACCCCGTGAGCGCGTGAGCGCTCCGGCCGTGAACGGCTGCTCCCCGCGCACGCGGGGATGGACCCCCACGGTGTTCTCGATGGCTTCGAGCGCAGCCCTGCTCCCCGCGCACGCGGGGATGGACCCGCTTGGCGTCGCTGGTCCACCGCGGCTCGACGCTGCTCCCCGCGCACGCGGGGATGGACCCCCACCCCGCTGAACCGGGGTCAACCGAGTTGACTGCTCCCCGCGCACGCGGGGATGGACCCTACGCCCGGATCATCAACGGCGGCGACGGCGGCTGCTCCCCGCGCACGCGGGGATGGACCCCAGGGAACCGCTCTTGAGGGGGTGTCAGTCCACTGCTCCCCGCGCACGCGGGGATGGACCCGACAACTGGGATGAGTTTCCAGCCGAAGAGATCTGCTCCCCGCGCACGCGGGGATGGACCCAAAGGTGACCTGCTCGCGCTGCTGAAGAACATCTGCTCCCCGCGCACGCGGGGATGGACCCTGGTATGACCAGGGCGGATACCTCCCCGAGGGCTGCTCCCCGCGCACGCGGGGATGGACCCCGTGCACCCAAGGCTCGCCGTCGGGCAGTGCTCTGCTCCCCGCGCACGCGGGGATGGACCCCAGCACCGCATCAACGCACGCGACCAGGAGGACTGCTCCCCGCGCACGCGGGGATGGACCCCCGCGCGGTCCGCGAGTCGGTCCGCCGCTTCGCTGCTCCCCGCGCACGAGGGGATGGACCCGGCACCCTGCGTCCGCCCGCCCATGCCGACGGCTGCTCCCCGCGCACGCGGGATGGACCCGAGGCGTGGAACCCGCGTCCGCCCGGCGGTGACTTCTCCCCACGCACGCGGGGGAGGATCTCGGTCGGAGGTGGCCGGCTCGCAGATGGAGACTTACTCCTCACGAATTCGGGGACAGGCCCGAAAACGGGGCACAGTACGGAAGTTGGGGTCTGCTCCCCGCGCGCGGTGATGGGCCCCGGCTCGGGTTCGTCGCGTAGTGCTCGGCTGCCCCTCGGCATGGGCCCAGCTGCCGCGTCCGGGATCGATGCCTCATTGCCGTTACCGGTACAAACCCAACAGTTTCGTGGGCTGGCTTACGGAGGTTGTTCCTGCGGCCGGCATCGGGGCCACGGGCCTTCTGTCCTCACGTAGTTGGCGATATCGCTGTGCGGTATGAGTCCGATGGGCCATCCTAGTTTCAGGGTGCGGCTTTCGCGTCGCACGCACTTCATCGCAGCATGAGGAGCGAGTGAGTGATGGAATTGCTGATCGTGGCTTCGGTGCTGCTCATACTGTTAGCGGAGGGCGGCAGACGGTTGGCCAAGTGGCTCAGGCCGGTGAGCCTGTCCGTAGTTTGCGATGGCTGCGGGAAGGCGAGAGGCATCCGCTTCGTGTTCCGCTCGAAGTCGTCCAACAAGCAGAAGGAGTAGCAGCCGCGCCACGTGGCTACTGCACTGGACGCGACTGCCGAACACACCATCCCCGCATGCACGGGGAGCATCGAGAAGCCGTAGCCAGCAATAGCCCTCACGTAGGGGCCATCTCCGCGTGCGCGGGGAGCAAAAACCTGACGTCAGAACTTCTCCACCTGCCAGGCAGCAGGCAGTTCCAGGGTAAATGGCGGGCACGCCAGATGGTTGTGCGGCCTGCCCTCAGCGACCGTAGCGGCGGCGTTTGGCGGTGGTGCTCCAGCCCTGACGCGGCGGGCGCGTGGTGGTGTTCGGGTTGGTGGGCTGTTCTGAGGGGCGGCGGATGAGGGTGACGCCCTCGTGGTCGACGGGGTGCCAGTGGTGGTCGTGGGTCTCGAAGGTGTAGCCCTGCTCTGTGTCGGTGCTGTACGTCAGAATGGCGCGGCCTTCGCGCGCGTATTCGCGTACCTCCGCCCAGAGCGCGTCCCGGATGCGGGCTGAGGGGTTGCCGACGAAGACGCCGGGGGAGATCTCAAGGAGCCACCGAGTGAGGAAACCTCGTAGGCCGGTAGGGCAGTTGGACAAGACGATCACTGTCACCAGATCAGTCCCTCGCCGAGGTTGTGGCCGGCTTGAAGCTCCTCGCCGCGGTCGGACTGGAGTGTCACCCGGTCGCGTAGCGGATCATCGCGCTCCTCGGTGACCCGTGCAGCCATCCCGGAGGCGAGCAGCGTCTTGATGTCGCTGACGCAGCGGTCCAGCAGTCCCGCGGCATGTACGCGGTCGCGCAGCGCTCGGCGAACACGGGCGCCGACATCCTCCTCGCTTTCGGCTGCCACTTCGAAGGCGACCGGGATGCCAATCTCGGTTTTGTAGAGGTCCGCGATGTCGAGGGCGAAGGACAGTTCGTGCCCGGAGTGGACGAAGCCGAGCCCCGGGATGCAGCCGAGCGCGGCCACCACACTTTGCGCGATGCCGTACATGCACTGCCCGGCGGCCGTGACCGCCTGGTTGGGGGCATCGCCGGAGGCGAAGTCGCCCTGGACGTACCGGCGTCCGCGCCATCGGATGCCGGTACGTGCAGCTTCGGCGTGGTAGCACGCCTTGACCCTGTCTCCCTCCATGCCGAGCAGCTTCCGACGGCTGCACCCTGCTGGATCCTGGTCGGGGAAACGCAGCGAGTACATCGCCCGGGCGATGTCCAGCCGTGTCCGCGGATTCGCCCATAGCCGGGCCTGGGCTTCGGAGAGGGCAGCCGAGCGGGAGAGCGCTCGGCCGCCGGCGTAGTAGCGCACGCCGTGCTCGCCGACCCACACGATGCCCACGCCGCTCTCGCCCAGCAGCCGGATGGCTTGTTGGGAGATTTTCGTGCCCGGTCCGAGTAGCAGGGTGCCGATGGTCGCGGATGGGAGGTGCCGTACGCCGTCGCCGTCGGCGGCGGTGATCGCGTTGTCAGCGCAGTGGATGACGGCGCGCTCCAGGTAGACGAAGGACAACCGGTCCCCGATGCGGGTGAGTTCGCGTGGGGAGGAAGCGCCCCGCTTGCTGATGGTGGTCACCTGTCTAGCCTTCCGGCGCCAGTGTGAGCAGTCCGCAGCCGTAAGCTTTGCCGCGGCCGATGCCCTGGGTGAGGGCGGTTCGCAGCGCGTCGGGGTCGGTGATCTCCAGCCGGCCGCTGTAAACGGCGGTGACCAGGTTGACCGGGTTGGCGCGTCGGCTCCCCTTCTTCGGAGGTGTGCCCGGTGCGGGATCGTCGGGGCGCTTGCGGAAGGCGAGGTCGCGGCGGCCGTGGACGACCGTGGCGTACCGCTCCAGCGGGTCCTCGGCGTCGGGCACCGCCCCTGGCAGCAGCTCGAAGCCGTGCCTGGACTGCTGTTCCAGCAGCCAGCCGAGCTGATGGCGCGGGGTGACGTGTGCGGTGCGCTTGGTCGGTTCTCCGTCCTTGCGGCGGATGGAGTGCACCGGGTTGGCGGTGAGCCGGAACGCCCATCGGTCGCCCTTGGCCAGGCGTTGCAGCAACGGCCGGTAGTGGCGGCTCTCCCAGCCGGGATTGCCGGGCTCGGCCAGCGCGGGCCAGCCGGCCTGCTCCACCATGTGCGTGAGGTCGAGACGGTCGGGGCTGACGACGTACAGCTGCACCTCAGTGCGGGTGCCGTGGTCGAGCCGCCAGAGGATACGGGGCCGTTCGGCAGGGTCAGTAGGCAGGCCGGGGCAACCTGCGAGCACCGCCGCGTGCAGGCGCTGGGGGGAGGAGAGCAGGAAACGCGCCCCGGTGCGTGCGGTGTTGACGCGGAAGCGGGTGAGGTACATCAGTCGTCGTCCTTCAGCGGCTGCATCGGGTCGTGTAGCGGGACCGCGGGGGCGGGCTCTGCGCCCGGCCGGGGGACGGTGTCGTGCCGCACCGACCGGTGGGCGTAGCGACGGTGGCGCGGGTCGAAACTGCGTGGCAGATCCGCGACGAGATCGCCAGGCGGATCGTCGGCCGCGGAATCCAGCAGCACGGGGAGATGCTTGGGGGCGGTGCGGGCGGTCTGCCTCCGGTACCAGGATGCGGCGAGCCACGGATGCTCCCGCAGCGCCGTCTCCAGCCCTGTCTCGTGCAGTACACCCCGGTCGAGCGGTCGTGCGGGCGGGCAAGCACGGCGTCCGAGGAAAGGCAGGAAATGCGGTGTACGCAGAGCGGCGTGCAGCTCCTCGATCATCGGGCGCTCGCCCTCGACAGCGGCTAGGAACACCGCATCGGCCAGGTAGAAGCGTTCGGTGACCGGCATTGCCTTGTCGCTCACTTGGTGGTGCGCGGTTTGAAAGTCCCGTACGCGGGTGCCGGGTTGGTCGATGCGTACGCCGAAGCGCAGTGCGGCGAGATCGGACAGGTCGGCGGTGCGGGGGCGGCCCTGGGCGGCAGCGAGCAGCCCGATCACCCCGCTCTTGGTCGGTGCGGACTCCGTGGAGCGCCGGGGATAGCGGGAGGCGGCACCCCAGGACTGGAGCGGGCCGGCGAGTTGGAGCAGCAGCACACTCACTGCGTGCCGCCCCGCCGCTCCGCGACCGCCGCGCCGACGGCCGCCACCAGCTCGTCGAGCGTGACCGGGGTGCCGACGTCGGCGAGCTTGGCGGTGTTCCGCCCGGCGCGGACGACCCAGCTGGACAGAGCCTCTTCACCGAATGCCTCTTCCACATCGGTGATTTGCTCAGCCAGCCGCTCGCTGGCCTGCCGCACGTGTCCGCTGCCGGATTCGGCCATCGTCGGCTCCTCGAACGCCCCCACGAAACTGACCGGGCGGCTCGCACGCAGCTTGACCACGACGGCGTCCGGCGGAGTGTGGTGGGCGAAAGTGTTGACCTTGCCGGTGGGAAGAGAGGAGACGAAGCTGCGGACGAACGCCTCCACCGCGCGGCGCACCGGCGTGGCCGGATCGGCGCTCTCTTCCAGGCCCTGTCCGAGGTTGTCGGCGAGCCGGTTCACGTCCAGAGCCGCGTAGCGGTACAGCGTCGCAGAGTTGAACTCCACGGTGCCGATCATTCCGGCACCGGTCTCTTCGTCGGTGTTCTCGTCGTCCACCGCGGTGTAGTAGTCCGACTCGTTCTCCACCGCGTGGACGCTGATGGCGTGTGCGACCTGGGCGGCGGCGTCCACGTTGATGTCGGCGCCGTCGGCGACCATCCGGCCGAAGAGGGCGATGTCCACGGAGTGCCGCGTGTCGGCGATCTCCCGGACGCGCTCCTTGTTCTCCTTGACCTTGAGGAAGCTGGCGATGTCTGCATGGCCCTCGATCGCCAACTCTGCCAGCCCGCGTCGCTGCTGGGCACTGAGGAACATCAGATACTTCGACTCCGGCGGCTGCGGCCCAGCCTCCTCGGCATCGGCGGCGGCCTCCTTGTCCTTCTTCGTCTTGCGCTCCGGGACGACGAGCTTGGAGCCGGTGCCGGCCTCCACCACCGCCCTGGCCAGCTCCCAGGACGCCTCCGGCGTCACCTCCGGATCCAGCTCCCGGATCGTGTCGCCGATGAGCTCGGCGACCTTCTTGGTCCGCACCCCCAACTCGGCAGGATCCAGCAGGCTTTTGAACCCGGTGCGGGTGGCGCGCTTCCATGCCTGGCTGGAGACGCGGGAGCGGCGTACTCCGCCGTAGACGGCGGTCTTGGGGGTGCCGGTGTCATCCCGGTTCAGGTTGCTCGGCGGCACCGTCTGCAGGACGTGGATGTCAACGATGGTACGGCTCACGGGACTTCCTCATTCTGTGCGCTGGTCGGTGGCAGACGAACCGCTGTCGTCGGACGGAGGCGTATCTTCGGAGTGCTTGCGTGGGCGGCCGGAGTGGAACTCCCGCCCCCATTCCTGCCGGACCTGCAGGCGCCGGCCGGGGTCGAGGGCCTGATCGAGCTGGTCGGCGAGCCGGGCGTAGTCCAGCGGCTCGCCTTCACGGCGCAGCAGCAGGACCAACTCGCGCAGCCGGTAGGCCAGTACGTTCGCCGAGGTGGCCCCGGCGACTCGGACGAAGCGCCGGCGCAGTGCCTCGTCGATCTCGCCCTGTGGCATCAGCGCGCGGACAGCGCCGCCGAGGTGGCGACCAGGGACGTGCATCCGGTCGGTGCGCTGGGACTGCTGGTGCAGCGCGTACAAGGTGATCGCCAGATGGACGGCGGTGGGACCGTGTTCGCTGCTGTTCAAGTGGCCGTTGTCGGTGTAGAGCTCTTCGGTGCCGGTCAGGCCGAACAGCTCCGGGATCTCCTCCGGTGCCTTGCCCGCTCCGCGCCGGAGCTGGGCGAGGCGGGCGACGGCCCACGCCTCGTCGTTCGCCTTCAGATAGCCGCGCTGGAGGGGCTCCAGGAACGCGTGCACCGTACGGCCCACGAGCCTTGGCTCGTACGCGTTTCGCCAGACGGGGGCGGGTGCCGGACTGCTGGAGGTCATGGGGTGGGCTCCTCGGGACGGCTCGGTGTCGGATCTTCGCCAGCAGAACCAGGCGGGCCGTCATCGGCCGGTGCCAGCACGCGCTTGCGCAACTCGCCGCGGAATGCGCGCTCCACGTGCGCGGAGTTCAGCCAGTACGTGCCGCCCTTCGCCGTCGGGAGTACGCGGCCCTCCCAGGCGGCCTCGCTGGAGGAGGCCACCAGCTCCACGCCGAGTGCGCGCACCCGGTCGTGTGTGATGCGCCGCCAGCTCTCCAGCCGCTCATCCGCGTCCACGCCGGATTTCAGCGTGGCCAGCCACTGGCGGAACGGACCGTCCAGCTCGCCGAAGCCCCGGTCGCGGGCCTCCGTCCGGGGCGTTGCCGGGTTAGCGCCGGCGGCCTCGGCAAGCCCCGCGGCGAGGTTGCCCAGCAACCAGACCGCGGTCTCTGCAAGTTGCACGGCCTGCACCGCGGTGTCGCGGAGCGCGGTGTCGTGCGGGGAGAGCAGCGCCACGGACAGGCTGAGGCTGTCGTCCACGACATCCGCGATCACCGACTGCTGGGTGCCGTACTCGCAGCCCAACAGGCGCGCCCGGACCAGGTGATCGTGATCCAGAGCTTCGCTGTCTTCAGCCATGCGGCCCAGCCATTCCAGTACCCGTGGTGTGATGCCGGGGGCCGCGTCCTTGCCGGCCTTCTGCATTGCCGCGGGCGGATAGCCGGTGATGAGCGAGGCCAGGCCCCGCCATGCGGTGCGGGTCGGGTCATGAGTGCGGGGGAGGTAGACCGGGCTCCTGCCCAGCTTCTTTTCCTGTTGCTCGCTGCGCCGCCAGCCGGTCATGGGCTCGCTGCCGTGCATGTCGCGGTAGGGGAGGGGGTCCCCGTACGCGAGCACGACGCCGTACGCCGCCTCGCCGTCGTGGTGCAGCCGCACCCGCCGGGCCTGCCAGGTATACAGACCTCGCGGTCCGCACGGTGCGGCCTCAGTCTCCGGCAGCGGAGCCGCCCCGAGCGGCTGGGGACGCCGCCAGACGGGCATGTCCGCATCCTCGTGCTGGAGCAGATCGTCGTCCTCACGGGGAATCAGGTTCAACAGCAGCGTCTCGCGCAGGCTGTTGCCCTCGGCGAGTACGCCCCCGAGCATTCCCGCTGATCCGACACCCTGTGGGTAGACCTTGCCCGCCTTGATCCGGTCCTTGTCGCCCACGGCGCCGGATTTGATCCCCGAGACGTCCCAGGCGTGCGCGTGCACCACCCAGCGGGCCGCCTCGGCGAAGGTGAGTCGCTGCGCCCCGTGGGCCCGCATGCTTAGGAAGCGGTCGTTGTTGGGAACGTCTGCGACGATCCGGTCCAGCGAGAAGACCTCGTCCTTGGCCGTGCGCAGATCCGCCACCTGGAAGAAGGGGCGCTCCGGGTGCAACAGGTCGAACCGCTCCCTGTGCCGCGCGAGATACGCCGCCACCTGCCCGGCCGGGAAGCCTTCCGGGCCCGCCTGCCACAACTCCTCCCAGGCGTCCCGGGTTGCCGGATCGCCGTCCAGCGCGTCGTAGAGCACCGCCAACAGCAGCCGGACCAGGGCGAATTCCTGGGTGGGCAGGTCACCGGTCACCCGCCGGATCTCGTCAGCCCGATCAAAGACCTCAATCAGCGACAGTTCCTTCTCCACACCGTCGCGTAGCAGCACCGGTAGCCATGGCTGCGAGGCCAGATCGAAGCGGGGAACCGCCTCGTCTGCAGGGGACGCAGGGGCGTCATGGGGCACGGGTCACCTCCAGACCATCGTCGGACGAGTAGCGCAATTCGTAGCCTGCCAGAGAGCACTGACACTCCTCATCGAGCGCGAGAATCAACTGCCCTGCCAGCCAATGACTTTCGCGCCCCTGCCATGCCTCGATGTACAGCTCCTCCAGCTCGGCCACCGCGCGGTCCGCGGTCGCGAAGCAGAAGTGGTGCGGCAGCCGCAGGGCGCTGGCCGCGACCGCTCTGGCGCGGTGCGGGTCCGGCGGGACCTCGGTAGGCAGCTCCAAGCCCCCACGGGGCCGCCCGTGTTCGTCCGGCGGCAGATGTAGAAGTGTGCGCAAAGCGCCCTCGGCGGTCCGTTGGATGACCAACACCTCCACGGGGTCCTCGGCGTCGCGCACCTGCTGCCGGCCGGCCGGAGTGTCATCGGCATCGCCGACCCCCGCGTCGAGCCACCCCAACAGCGAGCGGCCGGGCGGCTTGGGAGCGGTGAGCCGGTATGCGCCGGCCTTCTTCTGCTGCGCGGCCCGATGGGCCTTGTCGGTCTGCTCCGCCGCCACCACGGCTTCTTGCCAGCCGTCAGGTCCCTGCACGGCATCCCCGTATGCCCCCTGCACCAACGGACTGATATCCGCAGGAAGCCCGACCGGTTCACCGCCGTCGTCCAGGTGCGGGCGGAGCACCGCCGCAGCGCGCAGCAGTGGCCACGCCCCGTACACCGTCGTGGAACCGCGGACCGGCACCGGCGGCGGCCCGTCAGGGGCAGTCCATTCCCCGCTTCCGTCATCCGCTTCGATGCCGGTGATCACGCAGCGGGCGGTCCTCAGCCGCGGCGGGCGCTCGCGCCGGTGGCGGTGGAGACGACCCATCCGCTGGAGGAGGAGATCCACCGGGGCAAGGTCGGTGACCAGGATGTCGAAGTCCACGTCCAGCGACTGCTCGGCGACCTGGCTGGCCACCACGATGTGTGTGGTCTCGGGCCGTCGCCCGGCGCAGGTCTCCGGCGGGCCGAAGCGCTCCCGGAGATCGGTGTCCTTGGCCGCACGGTCCAAGTCCACGAAGCGCGCGTGCGCGACCGTCACCGCATCCGCACCGAAGCGCTCCCGCAGAACGGCCGCTGTTTCTCGTACCCGGTTGACCGTGTTGCGGATGACCAGTGCGCAGCCGCCGTCGGCCAGGTCGGTGACGAGACGGTCGGCGAGCGACTCCGGGGCATCCGCCCCTGCTTCGACGTAGACCTCTGTGGCCCGCCCAGAGGCGGCCGGAGTCCGCTCGATGGCCGTTCCGCCCGGTGCGACCGCTGTGAGCAGAGGGTATGGGTGCGGCGTTCCGTCCGGTCGCAACGACTTCGGGTACGCCTGCGGGCCCGCATAGGCACGGGCCAGTTCTTCCCGCCGCGCCGCCGGAAGTGTCGCCGAGAGCACCACGACCGGCACCCGGTAGGCGCCCAACCAGGCCAGCGCTGCGTCCAGATAGGTGTCCATGTACGCGTCGTACGCGTGCGCCTCGTCGATCACGACCACCTTGCCGGCCAACGCCAGGTGGCGCAGGGCGAGATGGCGCGTCTTCAACGCCCCGAACAGAAGCTGGTCGACCGTGCCGGCGACAAAGGAGGAGAGCATCCCCGTCTTCCGGCCGCGCAGCCAGTGGTGCGCCACGAGTTCCGCGGTGTGTCGGACGTGCTCGCCCTCCCGGTCCGAGCCTCGCGTGTGCTGGTCGTCCGTCTCCACGCCCATCGGGCCGGAGGGGGCACCCATCAGCGCGGTGTAGTGCGGGTTGAGTGCGGACTTGGCGTGTGCGAGAAATACCGACTGCGCGCCCCGCTGCCCATCCTCGTCCGGCAACCGGCCGAGCCAGTCCCGGAGTCGGGGGAACATCGCGTCGCCGGTCGCCCGGGTCGGCAGCGCGAAGAAGCACCCGCCCGCGCCGGAGCGCGCGGCCAACACCTCCGCCGCGGCGAGAGCCGCCTCCGTCTTCCCCTCACCCATCGGCGCTTCGACAATCAACAGGCCCGGCGCCGGCAGTTCGCGGGCCAGCTGCACCGCCGCGGCCTGGACCGGGCGTACTTGGGAACCGGGCGGGAGGGCGAACCGGGCGCCGTAGTGGGCATCGGCGTCTGGCGGCGGGTCAACTGCCGCCCAGGGCGCCGGGAGATCGAGCCCGCGCCAGGCCGCCCCGATCCGCTCAGCGGAGGTCTGCTCCTGCGCGTCGGGATAGTAGGGGAAGAGCTCGGTGTTGCTCGCTATCCAGTCCGCCACGATCACTGCCGCCGACAACAGCACCTGAACGGGCTGGGGGAGACGTACCTCCCTCCAAGCCGGCAGCCGCTCCACCACGCCACACGCCGCTGCGGCGGCGTCCAGCAACTCCGTCTGGACGCCCCTCCACTTCGCCTCACTCGCCCCACGTGTACGCAGCAGTTCGCCCCTGCCACGCAGCAGCCTCACCTGCCCGGCGTCGGGCGGGACACCGTGGTGCCCTCCAACGATCACGGTGAACTGTCCTCGCGCCCCCTTGGACAGCCCGCCGTGCTCGTCCAGCCATTCGTCCAGGAGGATCTGCCCGGCCAGACCGTGGGGCGCCGCGCTGCGCTCGGTGAGCAGCCGTCGCGTGGGCATCTCCAGCCCGTGGTCCTGCATGACAGCGGCGAAATCCTCAACCTGGCAGGCAAAGGCCGGCGTTGCCTTGCCGATATCGTGCACCGTCGCCAGCCACACCAGCAGCCGCTGCGCGTCCGCCTCCCCGGCCGGCAACGCCTCGGCCACCGTCTGCCGCACCTGCCGCGGCAGCCAGTTGTCCCAAAGCCGCTGGGCCACGGCGCCGCTGTCCGCCATGTGCCGCCACAGCGGTAACCACGCGCCGCTCCTGCCGCCCTCGCGCTGGTCGGATTTCGCCCAGACTTTCCGTGCGGGCAGCGACAGCCCTTCGCCTAGTCGCGCCGGGTCCGGCCACCTGTCGTTCATGCCGATGATTAGATCGTCTGACGGCAGAGAGGCGCCGTTCCTCTGATCTTGTCTGGCTGATAACTTCCGTTACTCAGCGGTTTGTTGGAGTTATGACCCTTTTGAGTGGCTGGATCCCACCCCTGGGTCGCGGCGGCTCCACGCGCTGCCAGGAGGTATCCGCTCAGGTGGCCTTGCGGTGCGTACGCTGCCCCGGCGAGAAGCACGCCGACACCTCGCGCGACCGACCGGTGGAAATGTCCGAATCTCTGATAGTTGCTCAGAAGGGCATTCTCGTCCGGTAAACGCCCAGGTCGGCAAGTCTGCTCCCCGCGTATGCGGGGATGGACCCAGCACCAGCCGCAGCAGGAGGTGCGGCACGAGCTGCTCCCCGCGTATGCGGGGATGGACCTCACCCCCACCTCGAACCCCGCAACCTCTGGTGCTGCTCCCCGCGTATGCGGGGATGGACCCGACGGCGTCATGAATCGTGGTTGGCGTCGCTGCTGCTCCCCGCGTATGCGGGGATGGACCCTTCGACCGTGCCACCGGCGGGCCGGCACCAAGCTGCTCCCCGTGTATGCGGGGATGGACCCCTCACGCAGGAGAAGTTGGGCGAGCTGTGCGGCTGCTCCCCGCGTATGCGGGGATGGACCCCTCGACACCGTCACGCGGGCCGTCGCAAAGGGCTGCTCCCCGCGTGTGCGGGGATGGACCCAAGAAGGCGCAGACGAGGGTGACGGAGTCCGGCTGCTCCCCGCGTGTGCGGGGATGGACCCTACTGCGACCGCTGGAGCATCACCGCCCGCAACTGCTCCCCGCGCATGCGGGGATGGACCCTGCACTACTGCGGCCATGCCAGCGCCGACCGGCTGCTCCCCGTGTATGCGGGGATGGACCGGCCCACCCGCTGCGCATCGGCGGCAGGACGGACTGCTCCCCGCGCACGTGGGGATGGACCCCCCACGCCCACCACCGAAGGAGTGCGCACATGCTGCTCCCCGCGCACGTGGGGATGGACCCGTAATCGACGTGGCGAGGTGGAACCGTCTTGCCTGCTCCCCGCGCACGTGGGGATGGACCCGATGTCTCTGAGCTAGGCAGTACCGCACTGCCCTGCTCCCCGCGCACGTGGGGATGGACCCAAGGCCGCGGGCAAAACTAGCGACATCATCATCTGCTCCCCGCGCATGCGGGGATGGACCCAGGACTGCGGGTCGGGCTAAGGCTGTGGCGGCCTGTTCTCCACGCACGCGAGAATGGGTTCCGGTGCCGGTGGGGCGGCTTGGTGCTGGTGATGTTCCCGATGCACGCAGGCATGGACCCCAGAACCTGGGCTACGCCTTCGCTTGGCAGCTGCTCCCCGCGCATGCGGGGATGGACCCCGAAGATCGATCCGACCGACCGCAGCAGCGACCTGCTCCCCGCGCACGCGGGGATGGACCCTCAGCGCCTGTAACGATCCTCTGACCAGCAACCTGCTCCCCGCGCATGCGGGGATGGACCCCGTTCCTCATCGCGCCGGTTGAGGACGCCGCACTGCTCCCCGCGTATGCGGGGATGGACCCTGCGCATACTGCGCGGAGGGGGTCGGCCGTGACTGCTGCCCGCGTATGCGGGGATGGCCCCTCTTCCTTGTTATGGTCGCCCGGCTCCGCACGCTGCTCCCCGCGCGTGCGGGGATGGACCCACCTAGGGCGTTTCCTTCGGATCATCTGATCGTTGGTTCGAGTGTGGCCTTAACTGACGTGCAGTGGCAGCGAATTGAGCCGTTACTCCCGGACCGGGCGCCCCGGCGGGGCGGTCGGTGGCGGGATCACCGGCAGGTGATCGACGCGATCGCGTTCAAGTACCGCACCGGCTGTCCGTGGATGGATCTGCCCGAGGAGTTCGGCTCCTGGAAAGGCGTCCACAACCGGCTGCGGAAGTGGGCCGCCGATGGCACATGGGAGAAGGTCTTCACCGCCCTGCTGACCCAGGCGGACTCCGCGGGCGACCTGGACTGGGTCGTCGCGGTGGACTCCACCATCGTCCGCGCTCACCAGCACGCCGCCGGGGCCCGTCAAAAGGGGCCCCGGCCGGCGAGCCGCACGACCATGCCCTCGGACGGTCCCGCGGCGGACTGACCACCAAGATCCACCTGGCCGCCGACAGCCGTTGCCGGCCCCTGGCCATCCATCTCACGGCCGGACAGGCCGGCGATGCACCCGCGTTCACACAGGTCATGGCCCGTCTGCGGGTTCCCCGGCCCCTCGGACGGCCCCGCATCACGCCCCAGATGATCCTCGCGGACAAGGCGTATTCCTCCCGCGCCATCCGCGAACACCTGCGCCGACGGGGCATCCGGGCGGTGATTCCACAGCCCGCGGATCAGACCGCGCACCGCAAGCGCCGCGGTCGCCTCGGGGGAAGACCACCCGCCTTCGACCGCGACGCCTACAAGCAACGCAACACCGTCGAGCGCTGCATCAACCGCCTCAAACAATGGCGCGGCCTGGCCACCCGCTACGACAAGACCGCAACCGTCTACCTCGCCGCACTCCACATCGCAGGCATCCTCATCTGGTCAGCGAGGTGATCCAGAAGAAACGCCCTAATGGGCTGAGGCGGCGCCCACTTCTCTACTCCCGTCTTGGCTCCACGAGTTCGCCTCGACGCTTGTGATCGCCATACGGTAGGTGTAGTGGCCTGCTATATGGGGGCCGGGGATGAGGGGGAGAGTGTGGGCGACCGTATGCACCTGTACGCGTCGGAGATGATCAAAGGGTCCATGGGGCTGATCGATGTGATGAAGGGTGCCCGGGATACCACCATCGCTCTCTCCAGTGAGCTGGAACGCCAGGGCGGGATGGCGGGTGACGACGACGCCGGCCGCAACTTCTCCAAGGTCTATACCTCAGCAGCCCGCACTACTCTCGATCAACTCGGTTTCAGCGCCTATGTGTTGGGACAGTCCGGCGCCGGCCTGATGCGCACCTCGCGGGAGTTTATGGCGCAAGACAGCCACACCGCGGCCTCGCTCCTGGGCAAGCAGCAAGACCTCACGCAGAACATGGGTGACCCCTCCGACGGCTGCGATCAAGCCTTCCTCGGCAAGGGGCGGCAGCTGCCGGAGGTTGTCGGCGACACCGCCTGGTATCAGCAGTACGGCGGCGCGGACCGGTTTCGGGGCGACTCTGACAAGGCCCGCGATGTGGCCGGCTCCTGGCGCAGGGCGCACACGATTCTGGACCGGCTGCTCGGCATGGCGCAGGGGTGTGCCCGTACGGCGAACCACGCGCACGGAGGTGAGGCAGCGGACGCCTTCGACCGGTACTTCAAGCGGTGTGTGGGCTTCGGTGACCCGCCCGCCCGTGCCCAGGGGGACGAGACGCTGGTGGCGAACCTGGCTGCCGCGTGTGGCCAGTTGGCCAAGGCGTGCGATACCTACGCCGGGCACGTCGATGACGCCTACGAGAAGATCAGCCTGCACAAGGTCGACCTGTTCGCCGTCGACAACCCCTTCGACAGCCCGCGATGGGGCGGCAACGGGTTCGACGGCGGTCTCAACGACGCCGTGCTGGGCGACCCGCACATACATCAACTCGGCGACGTGGCACACGCCCTGGACTCCTCGCAGCGGCGCATCCAGCTCCCCAAGGGCTCGGACGATCCACCCGGCATCCCGTTCCTGCCGGTCCCCGTCCCGGTGCCGGCTCCGGTCCCGGTCGCCCTCGCGGGCAGCGCCCCCGCGATCGTGCCCGCGGCCTACCGGGACCCCAACCCGAACGTGGCGGTGAAGGACCCCCTCGATCCCGGCCCCGTTCCGCCGCCCAAGTACCTGACGCCGGCGGAACGGGGGCAGTTCAGCACCTGGGTCAACAGCCTGCGGCCCTTGGACTTCGGCGGGTCGAAAGACCCGGACAACCCGGCGAACCGCTACCAGCACCGCACCGCCGGCTATCCCGAGCGGCGCATCCCGCTGCCGGAGGGCATGGGGAAGAAGGCCATCGCGGCGGATGGGATGCGGCCCGCGGACGGCTACATGATCGACGCCAAGTATGTTCAGAACTCCGACCCCGAGTGCGAGGCGCCCAAGAAGGGCGACACGTTCCGCAAGCCGTCGACACTGGAGCTGGAAGACGAGTACAAGGACAACGGGGAGAAGAAGTGGAGCAAGAAGGACATCCTCGTTGCCAAGGACGCCAAAGAGCTGAAGGAATACAACGGGGCCATGGCGGAGCACAAACAGATCCGCGGCCTGGAGATCATGACCAATGACGAGGACTCCGCAGCCTATTGGCAGACGCTCATGGCCCTCCACGGGACCAAGGGCAACAGCCGCTACGTCCCCTAGCCCGACCCAAGGAATCGCCACATGGACTTCGAGGACCACCAGACCACGTTCCTGCTCTACGCGCCCGAAGAACTCCCGCACGGCTGGGACCTTGACTTTGCACGCCTCGGTGCCGCGCTCCAGGACGGCTTTCCCGAGCTGACCTACGCGATCCACGAGGACGCTCCCGTCGGCCCCGACACCTACTTGGCGTTCTCCGCGGAGATCAGTGACGACCTGGTGCTCGACGGGCAGGCCATGACCCAGGGACGGGACAGCATCGTCCTGAGCGACAACAACAGCGACGAGGCAGCAGCCTTCATTATCTGGCTGCGAGACTCCTACCTCCCCTCTCCGGATCTCATCCGCTTCAGCACCGAAGACGCCGTCGAACAGGGTGACGAACGCGACTGGAAGGTGCCCGCCACCGGTTCCCGGGACGCCATCGCGCAGGCACTGAGGCAGCACCTGCAGGAGGTGCTGGCCGACTGACGCGTATCGCGCGCCCAGCGTGTAGCGACAGCGACCAAAGATGGGTTGCTGGCCATCAGCCTCGTCGGCGCAGAGTGCTTCCGGGCAGCTGCCCAGCACCGTGCCCCGCCAGGCGAGTTGGCGATGCGACGCGGGGCCCGGGGTGCGAGTGACTCGGCAGGACGAAGTGGATCGGAGCAACATTCTGCTCCCCGCGCACGCGGGGGTGGCCCCTGGAGTTGGTTCCGCACCGCGGTGCTCGTCGTCTGCTCCCCGCGTATGCGGGGATGGACCCAGACCGGTGAACCGCCGGCGCAGCTCCGTCAGCTGCTCCCCGCACACGCGGGGATGGACCCCGGACCGGCACCGCCGTATGGGCCGCCCTCACCTGCTCCCCGTGCACGCGGGGATGGACCCCACCCCGACCCCGAACACTGGATCGCCGACTTCTGCTCCCCGCCGCGCACGCGGGCATGGACCTCCGACCGACGGGGCGGTCGCGAGCAGGCTCTGCTGCTCCCGCGCACGCGGGGATGGACCCTCCTCATCCAGCGCGAGTGCTTGGGCGGTCGCCTGCTCCCCGCGCATGCGGGGATGGACCCGCCGTCACAAACGCGCCGGCGGAGTCCCGCCCCTGCTCCCCGCCATGCGGGGATGGACCCGAAAGACGCCCCGCAGAGCGGCGCTGGTACCGCTGCTCCCCGCGCATGCGGGGATGGCCCCAACCCCCGGCAGATACGGGCGAAGGCGTGCGGCTGCTCCCCGCGCATGCGGGGATGGACCCCTGACTAGCGAGGTTGGCGACACACACCAGTACTGCTCCCCACGCATGTGGGGATGGACCCATCAACGACAGCTACGTCGCCCTCGACCTCGTCTGTTCCCTGCGCATGCGGGGATGGACCCACCGACGCCCCATCGACGAGCGGCTGCGTCGCCTGCTCCCCGCGCATGCGAGGGTGGACCCTCGGCTTCAACGAACGCGGCCCACGAGTCGTACTGCTCCCCGCGCATACGGGGATGGACCCGACGCCTGGGCCTTCCCCGAGCGGCGGCTGCTTTGCTCCCCGCTCGTGCGGGGATGGCCCCCCTCGACGGCACCGGGGGCCGGTGTACGTGGCTGCTCCCCGCGCACGCGGGGATGGACCCGAAGACGTCAACTCCCTCCTCCTGGACCCGGACTGCTCCCCGCGCACGCGGGGATGGACCCTCCCCCTGCACCGGCCGCCACAACTACCGCGTCTGCTCCCCGCACAGGCGGGGATGGCCCCAGCAAGGCGAACTTTCGGGCGGTGGCGGCCGCCTGCTCCCCGTGCATGCGGGGACGGACCCTCGACCCGCGCGGCGGCGGCCAAGGCGGGCGGCGATTCCCCGCACACGCGGGGATGGAGTCGCGGGGGCTTGAGCTCGGCCTGCGCCGTGAACTTGCCTCCCGCGCATGCAGAGCTGGGCTCTGCCGGCTCCTGTGCAGGTAAGCGATAGGAGACGGTTCTGCCGGTTCAATCGAGGCTCCCGCACTCGGCTATCTGCGGGGTGCCGTGTTGGCGGTGTGCCTGGGGAGAGGGGGAGTTGGCTTCATGGAATCCCGTTGAAGGGGGCTGGGTGTGGCGTTCTTGGGGCGCTGTGTGAGTCCGAGGGCGGTCTCGGCGGTGAGGTCGTGGAGTACCGCGGTTGGTGTGTGGCGAGAGAGCTGGATGGTCCAGTCGGGGTGGTGTGGGGTGTTGCCGCCCCAAAGTGTCCAGGTGGGGAGCAGGCTGTCGTGTCGTTGGGCGGCGTAGGTGTCGAACAGGGCGCCGGCGGCATCTCCGTTGGGGGCTTCCCAGCGCAGGTGGCGGCCGTCGGCGGTGGCTTGCCAGCCGGCGTCGGCCAGTGGGCGGGTGGCTTCGGCGATGGTCTGCTCGGTGACGTGAGTGAGCGGTGCGTCCTCTTGTGCGTGGCCGGCGGCGAGCGATTCGAGGAAGGCGCTCATCAGCTGCCGGGGTACGGCGGCGGTTGCGGTGGCGTGCCAGAGCCGGTCGCCGACGGGAGATTCGTAGGCGGCGATGGTCCATCGGGTATCGCGCGGGCCCGCGTCGTGGTCGAACTCGGCGCGCAGGGTGAGGTCTTCGTGGCTGGCGTGGGTGGTGTCGTCCGACCAGGTGCGGTACTTCTCCCACTCGCCGTGGGCGTCGAGGAAGGCGTTGAGCAGCGCCTCGTGGTCGCCGGGATCGGCCGCATACACCGGCACGGTCTCTACCTGGGGTCGGGGCGACTGGGGGCTCTCGAGTGCTGAAGTCGGTGGGGCGATCTCGGTGAGCGCTTCGGCTGCTTCGCGTTCGGTGTCGGTGGCTGGTGCGGGGCCGGGGCGGGTGGCGTCGCTGTGCAGGTGCTGGAACCTCTCGATGGCTGTCCGGGGGCTGGTGAAGGTGGAGGCGATGACCCGCAGGTGGTTCTCGCCGTGCAGGTGAACGCTCTGGCCGTCGGTGTAGGTGCCGACGGCCACGGTGGTCCAGCCGTCGTGTGCGTGCAAGTGGATGGTGAGCCTGCCGGCCGCGATGTCGTCGTGGATCTGCTGGGCCTCGGCGGAGACGTCGCGGATCTCTACCCGAGTCAGCCAGGGCATGGGGTAGTTGGCCCAGGTCCACTCGGTCTCGATGGCCTCCTGCAGGGCGGGGGCGATCTCGACGGGCAGGCCGTCGGTGCGCAGGGCTTCGGCGGCCCGGGCGGCGTAGTGGGGTTCTTCGCGGTCGATCCGGGCGAGAACCAGTCGTTCTCCAACGGGGCGGAAGCCGTGGCTGGTGAGTACGGCGCGGGCCACGTGGGCGGCGGGCCCGGTGACGGTGGCGGTCACGGCGCTGGCGTGCTCGGGATGCTGATCGAGGCGGATCTGGGTGTCCGTGGCGGGTGCGGCATGGCGGGGCTCTAGTTTCTGACTCGGGGCGGGCTGTGTCCCGTGGGTGCTGCGGTTGAAGGGGCGGGCTTGGCGTGGGTGGTGGGCCGTGGTCGAGGTCTGGTGGGGTGCGTGGGTGGCCGGGGTGGGCGGGTGCTGTGCTGCCACCGGGCGCGCAGGGCGGTGAGGTGGGCGAGGGCGCGGCGGGCTCCGAGGAGGAGTTGTTGGGGGGTGTTGGCGGGGTCTTCGGTGAGGGCTTCGATGTGCCGGCCGGTGGCGCGGGCTTGGTGGAGAAGGGCCCGTTGGACGATGCGTTCGCCCCAGTGCTCCGGTTCACCGACCGGCGTTGAGACCAGGTTCATCAGCTCGGCCGGGGCGATCGTGCTGGTGTCGATGCCGTGGTGCGGGGCCTCGCACAGCACGGTGACGGGATCGATGGGGTGGCCGCGGCGGGCGAGCTGGGTGAGACAGCGGAAGATCTGCCCGTGCAGCGGAAGGGCGAAGTCGTCGGCGTGCAGCCAGCGCATCCGGGCGAGGGCGGCGGGGGTTTGAGTCACTGTGGCGAGCAGCTGCCGTTCTTCCTCCAGTGCCTCCGCGCTCGCATCCCGCGGCAGGGGTGACGGCGCGGTGTGGGGGAGCGCCCCGGTGCGCGTGGGGAGTTGAGGAGCCGTCTGCTCCAGGTGCTGCCCGAGGGCGTCGGTCTGTTCGAGGGTGGGCTCGGCCGGGTTCGGGTGGGTGGTGTCGTTGGCGTGCTGGACGAGGCGCTGGGCGTGCCGGCGCAACACGCGGCGAGCGGCTTCTGCCCGCACCAACTGCGCGTACGCCGCGGCATGTTGGGGGCTGGGGCAGTGGCTGACCAGGGTGTGGAGGTAGGCGTGGGAGAGGCCGGGGGCGTGGGGGAGCGCGGCCTCCAGGACGGTGGCCAGCCATGCCGGGTCTTTGCGGTGCACTGCGGGCTCGGGGGCGGGAACGGCGCGCATCGCCGTGTACAGGGCCTGGTGGGCGTGGCTGCCGAACTCCTCGGCGCGCAGGGAGCCCAGGGCGGGCAGGCGGTGTGGTTCGAGGAGAAGGGCGCCGAGCAGCGCCTGTTCGGCGTAGTGCGCCGGTTCCGGCGCTGGCGGGTCTTCGGGCCCGGCGTCGTGCGGCTCGGGGGTGTGGGGCATCAGGCGGCCAGGTCGAAGTCGTCGCGGGTGAGGGTCTTGCCCAGGTGCGGGGCGAGCAGGTGGGCGGCCAGCCGGGGTGGGACGGCGTTGCCGATCTGGGAGAACTGCTGGCTCTTGTTGCCGGCCCAGGGGTAGTCGGCGGGGAAGGTCTGCAGGATGCCGGCTTCGCGGGCGGTGATCTTGATCGACTCCCGGGTGCCTGCCGCTGCCTTCTCGGCGGCGGCGTCGGGGCTCCAGACGCATTCGTTGGCGCGGTGGCCGAAGAAGAGCGTGCCGGCGGGTTCATCGAGGGAGCGGATGGTGGCGTGGGCCTGGTTGTTGCTGCGCAGCACCCAACGGTGGGCGGGTGCGGGCGGGGTTGCGGCGGGGTGGGGTGCCCAGGTGCCGCGGTCGCGGGCGTGGTGGAGGGTGGTGCGGGAACCGGAGGGGAAGGGCTCGGGCCCGCCGCCGGGTCCGCCTCCCGCGCAGACGGTGGGTACCGGGCGGTCGGTGGCGCCCCAGCCCAGGGCCTGGGCCATGGAGATCCACTGTGGCCGTCCGGGGCCGAACAGGGTCTCAGGCTCGGCGACTTGGGCGTGGGTGGGCTCGGGCGGAGCGGCGGTGCGGGTACGGGAGGCGAGCAGGATCGCGCGCTTCCGGGTCTGCGGGACGCCGTAGTCGGCGGCGTTGAGGACTCCGGCCCAGGTGGAGAAGCCCCAGGCGCGCAGGGTCGCGGCGTACTGTCGCCACAGCGGGAGGACGTCGGGGACTTCCTCCATGGCGACCCACTCCGGTGCGTCGATGGTGTGCAGGGCGTGGAGGTAGCGCATGGGCTCCGCGGCCAGGAGCGAGCGTGCATCGCGGCATGAGGCGAGCAACTTCTCGCGGGTGTCGTGGCCTTGGGCGAGGTCGGCGACGGCTTGGTGGACCAGGGGCTGATCGAGCAGGCCGAGGCGTTTTCCGGCCATGGACCATGCCTGACAGGGCGGGCTCGCGATCAGCCCGCTGACCTTGCCCACGAACGGGTCTACCGGATACCTGGCCACGTCGGTGCGGATTGTCAACTGGCCAGCCGCGGCGCGGGTCTTGCACGCCCACGGGTCCCATTCCAGGCCGACATCGCGTGCTCCGAGCACGGCGAGAGCGCGGCTCCAGCCACCCGGTCCTGCGAAAAGATCGAGTATCAAGTGGTCGGTCCGAAGGGTCTTGGTCAGCGGCGGCGTCCGGCCGGCGCGGTCGGGGCCGTAGGCGCGCCGTGGGGGATCGGGCCCTGGGTGTTCCGCGGTTGCGGTCTGGGTGGCGGTTCCGCGTCGGGGCGGCTGCTGAAGGCGGGCGCGACGCGGTCGAGGGCCTGGGCGACCTGGTGGGTTTGGTCGTGGGCGTGGTGGAGCTGTTGGACGATCTCGTCGGGCAACCGCTCCCAGTGCGCCCGGTGTTGGTAGCGGCGGAGGATCTCGGTGGCGTCGCGCAGCTGGTCGGCGACCTGCTGCAGGATCGCGGTGTGCTGCTCGGGCCCAATGGCGGTGACGGTGGACTGCAGCAGGGCATCGAGCGCGGCGGGCAGCGGGGCATCGTCTTCGGGGAGGCCGAAGAGGTGGGCGTGCATGGCCTGGGCGAAGACGGTGACGGGGCCGCCGCGCGAGCGGTGGTCGTACGCGGCGGCGGCCTGCCGGCGGACGCTGAAGGCGACGGTCACGTCCCGGGGAGCGGCGTCGGGTCGGAGCTGGGCGGCCAGAGCGCGGGCGAGGTCATGCGCCGTGGGGGTATCGGAAGACGCGGGAAACTCCAACGAGTTGGTGGTCAGCGAGCTCTGTCGGCGGGCGCCCGAGCGGCCGGGGCGCCGGGCGGTGGAGGACTGGACGGCCCGTGCACGGGCGCCGCTTGAGCACGTGCGGGGGCGAGGACACGGGTGATGCCGGTGGCGACGGAGTGGCATTCGGTTGCGCACAGGTCCAACTGATTTTCGGCGTCGGCGAGATGGCCGGTCACCCGCGGGATGGCTGCGGCGCGGCGGGCCATGCGTACCGGCTCGTCGTCTGCCGCGTGGCCGGGGAACGGCTCGCATCCGTACGGGTTGGCGTACAGCGCATTCGCGAGGGCGTTGCCGGCCAGGGAGGAACCGGCCACGAGCGAGGCCAGACGCTCCACGCTGGCGCTGCTGCAAGCGCTGCCGGGAAAGGGAGTGTTGTCGAGCGCGCGGAGGCGGATCAGGGCGGTGGTCGTCAGGTCCTGGACGGTGAGCAGGAGCGGCGTGAGCTGGCGCAGCGCATCGCTTCCGGGGGTGTACCCGACGTTCCGGACTCGGGTCCGGGTGGAGTCGAACGCGTCTGCCAGGGAATGGAGTTGCTGCGCTTGTTCTGCCAGAGGGAGCCGGGGCCTGGGGGCGGTGTGGCTCCGGTGGGCTGGGCCAGTGGCGTTGGGCGGTTGGTCTTGGCTCACGCTGCCGTCCCGAAGTCGGACTGCTGCGGCGCGTGCTTGGCGACGGCCCGGTCGGTGATCGCCTGGGATGCGCGAGCGGACGCAGAGGACAGCTCCGCAGCGCCGGTCTCCCGATACCAGGGGCGCAGGTCGAGCATGGCGGCGCGCATGCCGGTAGCGAAGCAGAGCGCGGTGCCCTTGGGGAGGGCGCGGATGGTGTCGGCGGGCAGGATCCGTTCCTGGCGCATGCTGACCGAGGTGGACTTGCCGGACTCCGAGTGCGAGGTGGAGGTGGTCTCCACGTCGTGGTCGCCGATCAGGCGGGAGAGCTTGTCCGCGAAGTCCGGGTCGTCGATGCCGGAGCCGATCACCTTGACGGTGGCGGCGGACCACAGGGCGTCCATGCCTGTCTCCCCCCAGACTTTCTGTCCCTGTCGGTAGGACTGCAGGATCGTGATCGGGATGATGCCGCGCGACCCGAGGTGGGAGTAGAGGTCCGGCAAGTCACTGATCTTGCAGACGTTGGCGGCCTCATCGAGGATCGCCAGCATCGGGGGGTCGAGGCGCCCGCCGGCGCGCTCGGCCTGCGCGGTGGCGGCGCGCATCACCGAGTCCGCGCAGGCTGCGATGAGTGCGCTGGCTCCGCCTCCGCCGTCCTTGCTGAGCAGGAAGAGTGTGTCGGTGGAGGTGACGAACTGTGCGGGCTGGAACTCCGGGACATCCTTCTGCGGTGTCACCCAGGCGGCGATCTCGGCGTTGAGCAGCGCGGCTGCGAACTGTCGCGCGGTCTCGAAAATGCCGTCGCGCGTTTCCGGCGGTCCCTCGACGGTGCCCTTGAGCTGGGCGGCGACGGCGGCGAAACCGTGGTCGCGGAGGATGTCGAGGGGCGTGCGGTCGGCCGGGAAGGCGAGCCACTGCATGATGTCGGTGATCGGCCGCTCGTCGAGCGCCGCCGCCAGGAGCAACTGGCTCAGGATGTTGCTGCCGGCCTTGGACCAGAAGTCGCCCTGCTGGGATGCGTCCACCGCGGCGGAGACGAAGTGGCCAGCGAGCCGGTTGGCTCCGTCCAGGGTCTTCGCGCTGGCGAGGGGGTTCCACCACATTTCGCGGGCGGCGTGGGCGATTTGCTGCGGGTCCATCGTCCACACCCGTCCCGCCTTCGCACGCGCCTCGTAGGCCGTGGTGAAGGCGTCGCCCGCGGCCTTGTTCGAGGTGAGCAGGACCGGGCCGGGCGCGCTGAGCATGGAGGGGATGGCGAGACTCGTGGTCTTGCCGGAACGGGGGGCCATGATCGCGACGGCGACGTCCTCGAACCCCATCCGCACTTCGTGGCGGCTGCCTTGAAGGTTGCCGAGCAGGATGCCGGTGTCCTTCGCGTCGAGGTGCTTGGCGTCCTTGAGGCTCGGGCGCAGGGAGCGGGCCTTGTCGGTGACCGCCTTGGCCATCAGCGGCTCGATGTCCCGGGCCTTGGCCATGTCGGTGATCTTCTTCTTCCGGCCGCCGCGGTTCTTGTACCGGGCCCACAGGACGCCCACCCCCGCTCCGAGGGCCAGGAGTAGGAGAACGGGGACGACGCGGGCGCCGATCAGCAGGGCCGTTTCTCCCACTTGGGGCCACAGCTGTTCGGGGTGGAGCAGGGCGTCGGTTGGCTCGTACGACGCTTGGCTGGTGCCGGTGGCGTACGCGGTGGCGTTGCCGCACAGCCAGCCGAGGTGAGCCAGGGGCACGACGATGGCGAGCGCTCCGAAGAGGAGTCGCAGGACGAGGTCGTACCCGTCGGTGGAGCTGTTGGAGGAGGGAGGCAAGGGCATCGTGCTTCCGGGAGGGGAGGGAGGGGGCAGCGGCTGCGGCTGGTTTTGGCCGGGGTTTGCCGGCCGGGTGCGGGAGCCGCGGTCGGTCAGGGGGCCAGCGGCGACGGCGCTGTGCGGGCGGTGGAGTTGATCTCGCGGAGGGCGCCGCCGTGGGTGGCCCAGTCGTCGAGGTAGCTCCACGATTCGGCGTGATACTCCGCGAGGGCGTCGTCGAAAGCGGGGGTGCCGGGCTGGCCGGTGGCTGGCAAGGCGTCGCGGGTCTCCAACCACTGCTCGTGCAGATCGTCGAGCCGGTCGAGCGCATTGCGCAGGATGCCCATTTGGTAGATCCATCGGCTCTGCACGGTGCTCGGCGGTAGGTGGGCCAGCTGCGTCTCGGCCGTGCCCAGCAGGCGACGGATGCTGGTGCGGAGCGTCTCGAACGCCGTGTGGGTGTCGGCGTCGCGCTGGCTGGCGCGCTGTCCGTAGGCGCGGTCGTCGTAGGGCCAGCCGTCGGGATCGGTGTGCTCGTCGGAGTAGGCGTCCCAGGCGTCGAGGATGTGCTTGCTGTCGCGCAGGTAGCCGTCGAGGTGGCGGAGGAAGTCGCGGTGTGCGGTGTGATCGGCGCAGATGGGGAGAGGTCCTGTCGGATCAGCGGCGCGCTGCCGGCTGGACGGTGGCGAGGGCTGGTGTCGAGCGGGATCTGCCGAAGGTGAGCATCGCGAAGGAAGCAAGCTGCCCTTCGTTCAGCACCAGGCGCGCCCCGGCGCGCTCGCGGGCGCCTTGCCGGAGAGGGCGCGCAGGTCGGCCAGGACGTAGTGGAGGGAGTGCTGGTCGTTCTGCTCCCAAGCGGCGGCGCGCAGTTCCGCGATCAGACGGCGCACTTCCGCAGTGCGCGGGATCTCGGGATGGACCTGCACAGCGCGGGCGAGGGCGCGCAGAGCGTCGCCGAGATGGACGGGCAGGCCCGTGTCCTCATCCAACAGCGGCTCGACCAGGTCGAGGACTTCGTCCGGTGCGGGGTTCTCGCGCAGGTATTCGGTGAGGCGGGAGAGCGTCTCGGTTGCGGTGCGGAGGGCATCCGGGGTGGGTGCGGGCATCAAGCTCCTTAGGGAGTGGGGGTCAGCGGCGGGTGCGGGCGCCGCCGAATCGATGGAGGGGTCGGGCTGTGGTGCGCGGCTGGGAGTGTGGGGCACTGTTGCGGGCCCAGGTGGCGGCGCGGGCGGCTGTGACACGGGCCTGCTGCCACGCGCGGAGCTGGGAGGGCAGGACGGAGACGGACCGGGTGCGGATCTGTGCGCTCAGCGGAACGTGTCCGCGTGGGCGCATCACGGGGTCGGGGCTGGCGAGCTCGGCCGAGAAGGCGGCTACCAGGTGCATCGGGGTGCTGGGGGTGAACTGGGCGCTCCACCCGTTGCCTTGGCTGTCCTGCGCTCCGGACCACCACATTGCCGCGCCGTCCGGGCTCTGGTGGTACTGCAGCCAGGCGCTGCGGTCGGGGCTGGTCGCGGTGGAGCGCTCGGTCTCGGAGTGCGCGTGCCAGCGCGCTTCTTCCAGGGGCGCCCAGACGTTGGGGGCGTGGGCGGAGCGGGGACGGGTGAGGGCATCGGTCAGCCCGGCGACGATCTCTACCGGTGTCTGCCGGTCGAGGTGCGCCGCCCACTCGTCGTTGTGGCCGGTCGCGGCGCCGTGGAGCGTCCAGCCGCCGGGCAGGAGGTAGGGGTCGTAGGTGATACGGATCGCGCGGTCCGGGCTCTCCATGGCCAGCGGGCCGCCTGTCTTGGTTCTGTCTCGCCATCCTGAGGCGCGCAGGAATTCCGAGATGTGCCGGACGTCGCCTCCGCCGGCCAGGGCACGGGGTTGGACGAGGTAGTGCTGCTCGGCCTGCTCGCCCGTACTCCAACCCGACCACCCGTTCGTCTTCTTCATGGGTGTCGCCGGACGACGAGCGGTGAGGGAGTAGGCGGCTTTGCTGCCGTGGCGGGCTCGGTAGCGACCTTGAGACGGGTGTCGCGGTGTTCGGTCCGCTGTGTTTCGGCGAGTACGGCCTCCGGGCGGGCGCCGGCCAGTGGGGAGGGTCGGTCGGGGCCTGTGGGGATACAGGTGCGCAAGTAGCGGCGGAACAGGGCTGTTGCGAGGCGGGGCGTGAGGTGCCGGGCAATCGGTGGGGGTGTGCGGGGCGCTACGGGTTTCTCCGATGGGTCGTGCGGTCCGGGGAGGGCGGCCCCGGCCGCGGTGCCGGGGCCGCCCGGTGGGGCTTTTTACGGGGAGCGCCGGGCTGGCGCCTGGGACGAGGGGGACGGAGCTGGTGCCGGGTATGGCGCGGCAGGGCGGGGCGTGCGGGCCCGGACCTCGCGTACGGCGTGCTGGTAGGCGGACTCGTCGAAGACGTCAGGGCTGCAGTTGACCTCGTACCCGGCCAGGAGGAGGGAAGGGATGACGCGCGTCGCCAGGCGCTTTTGCTCGTCGGCGCCGAGGTGTTCGGGCACGGTGTGCCAGACGTAGACGGGGCCGGTGGTCCGGATTTCTTGGCGCTCCAGGCCGAGTTGCTCCAGTAGGTCGTGGAGCGTGGCGGGGGCGCCGGTGGGGGTGTCGGCGTGGACGGTGGTGGTCAGGGCCTTGATGTAGATCTCGACGTCAGTGCCGCATTCGTCGGCCAGGTTGGCCATGGGTATCCCTCCAAGCCAGCGGTGCCGGGGCGGGGCTCGGCGCCGCGGCAGGCTCAACCTCGGCGGTGGCCTGAGAGCGGGCGTGTTCGGGCTGCGTGGAGCGGGAGCGGGCTGTCTGGGAGAGGGATGGTGCGTCTTCCAGGTCGGTGGCGCCGCCGAGGAGCGTGGCATGTGCGCCGGCGAGGCTGTCGCGGGTCTCGGCGATGCGCTGCTGGGCGGTGGCGAAGGCAGCGCTGCGCGCCTCGCGCAGTTGGGGATGTTCGCAGCTCTGGGAGTGGCGGCGCAGGAAGCCCAACTGGCGCAGGGCCGCGCCGTAGTGACCCACCGCTTGGCTGAGGTGCCCGGCTGCACGGGAGTTGGCTTCGACGGCCGCGTCCAGCGCCGGCGTGGGTTCAGGGGCCTGGGAGAGGAAATGGAGGTCCTCGCACACGTCTTGGACCAGGTCGTTGAGGACGGACAGGCCGTTGGAGGCGTGCCGCAGCGCGGGCAGGTCCTCCGAGACGTGCGGGAGGGTGAACTCCGTGCGTTCGCGGTCGATTTGCTCGGCCCGGTGCAGCATGGTCTGCCGCGCGCCCTCGGCCTTGTCGTGATGCATGCCGATTATGAGAGGGCTCCTTCGGGGTACTGCGGGGGCCCGGTTCCTTACAGGACCCTGGTGGCGGTAGTGCGGGGCGCCGCCGCGGGCGGTACGGCAGCCGGGGCGGAGGCGGGTGTGTTCCGGCCTGAGGGGTGCTGGAGCGCCGTGCCGATGCCGAGCGCGTCGAGCTGCGGGCCGATCTCACGCAGGGCGCGCGCCTGCGCCCTGGTGTCGTCGGCGTCGAGGCGGTAGATGCCGGTGTGCGGGTCGTTGAGGAAGCCGTGGGCCTCCAGTACGGCGCCGGCCCTGTTGCCGACGGGTACGGCGGCGATGCTGCCGTCGGGCTGCCAGGTCAGGACGGTCCGGTCCGGCTGGGAGGGCTGGATGCCGTCCAGGGCGGTGTGCCGGACTTGGGCGAGCGCGGTGTCGTAGCGGGGGGAGCAGGTCGCCGGCGACCTGCTCGGCGGCCAGGAAGGGGTCGTCCGTCAGCGCGATGCCGTGGGGTTCGGGGACTGCGCGGTATGCCTCGTCGGGCAGTGCGCGAGGGGCGACGGCGGCGATGAGGAACCGGTCGCCCTCGTGGTGCCGGTCCAGGACGGCGAGTTGGGCTCCGTCCGGGCGGCGCAGGACGGCGGCCTGCTGGAGCGGGTGTTCGACGAGGGAGGCGGCGATCAGGTCTAGGCCCCAGATCCGGTCGGCCAGGTCGGCGAGGTCGTCCTTGGCCTCCGGCGGGAGGTGGGAGTTGCTCCAGGTGTCGGGGAGTTGACCGGCGAGGACATCGGCGTACGTGGCGAGGTGCTCGCTGGTGTCGTGGTCGTGCATGGCGTCCTTGGGCGAGAGAGAAGTCAGTGGCGCAGTCCGGCGGCCACCGGGGGCGGCGGGGCCGGCGGCGTGCGCGGCGGGGGCGGGCAGGCGCACCTGGCGGAGCGTTCGCGTTCGGTGGCGGGGACCTGTGCGGTGCAGGTGCTGCGGCCGGGGTGCGGGGCGTGCCGGTCGGCGAGGGCGTTGCGGGTGTAGGCGAGGTCGGCGCGGATGGTGTTGAGGTGCTCCTCGGCGAGGTAGTGCAGCCGCCGGGCGGTGTGCGGGTCGGATGCCTCGCCGAGTCCGTCGTGGAGTTCGGCGGTGGCGGCGAGGACGTCCAGGGCGGCGAGGATGCCGTCGTTGGGGGCGGTCAGCTCGGTGAGGACCTCAGCCGCCTCCTCGGTGGTGGTGGCTTCGCGGATGTGCTCGGCGAGGCGGGCCACGGAGGCGCCCAGCGGCAGGTAACGGGCCGGGCGGGAGGCGGTGTTGAAGTCCTCGTCGCAGCCGACGTGGTATCCGGCGGAACGGAGCCGAGCGACGGCTTCGGTGGCGAGACGGGTCTCGGCGTCCTCGGTGAGACCGGTGGGGGCGCGGTGATAGGTCTCGTGGACGCGGACGACGGCGACGAAACCGGTGCGCTGCAGGACGCTGTGCGCCTCGGAGTCACCGCCGCGGGCGAGGAGTTCATCGGCGTGCGGGTCGCGGCTGATGTCGATGTGACGGTCGGTGAGGGGCAAAGAGACGTTTCTCCTACAGCGATCGGTGAGGGGCGTGCGAGGCAGCGGGCGGTGCGGCGGCGACACGCAGGTGGGCCGAGGTGCGCAGGCGGGCTGCCGTGATTTCCAGGTCGTACTGGAGGGCGTGGAGGCGGCGGGCGATCAGCTCCAGGCGGTGCGCCGTGTCCGCGTCGGCGGGCTGGCGGGCGATCCGGTGGGCGGCGTGCTCGACGAGTCCGCGCACCGTGGCCAGCGGGCCGGCCTGCTCGTCGGCGAGCTGCGTGAGGACGGTCGCGAGCTGTGCGGAAGCCATGGGAACCGGCCGGGTGGCGGCCCGTTGACCGGGAGCGTTACGTACGGGGACCAGACGCAGGTCCTGCTCGATGCGGCGCGACTCATCCGAGAGGCGACGCAGGACGTCAGCGGGCGGGGTGTGCCAAGTGCCGTCGGAGCGGATCATGTTGGCGATCAGGCTGAGGCGTCCAGGCCGGGCCTGGACGGCGATCCACTGGCAGACGTGCTCCTCGCCGGGGACTTCGATGCTGGCGGCGCGGGCCAGCCGGTGGGCGGCCTCGGACCATTCGACACCGGTCAGCTCGCGGTCGTCGGGGTGGAGCCGTACGTCGAGGTGGAGGATCGCCCGCCGGTCGCCGTCCGGGCCGGCGGCGAACGGGTGCTCCAGGTAGGGGTCTTCGAGGTGCTCGGCCCACTGGGCGGAAGCCCAGGTCTTCTGCTCATCGTCCAGGGTGAAGTAGTCGAGCCCCGGCCAGTGGGCGACGACGGTGTGCTCGGTCAATCCCTCATCCGCCGTCACCGGACGTCCCAGCGCCTCGGTGAGCGGACCGTGCGGGGAGTGGGTGCGCTCGTTCAGGCGGGGGATCACCGGCCGCCCCGGACATCGGCGTTGTGCACCAGCTGGTTGAGGGCGGTGATGGTGTACCAGCAGCAGTCGATCAGCTCGTCACGGCCGACGTACTTCGGCAGGAGGGCATCCTCCATGGCCCGCAGGTGGATCAGACAGTCCGGGCAGCGGCGCGTGAGGTGCATGAGGTAGCGGGGGTGGGCGGTGATGAAGGACTGGGCGCCGCCGTTCGCATTGCGCAGCCGCCAGCCGTCCTCGTCGGTCGGTGTGTGCCAGGACGGGGCGACCACGCGAAAGGCGTCACCCCACAGTTCTGCGCGGGCCACGCCCTTGAGGACGACGACCGTGTCGCCGGCCTGGAAGTGGCTGTGGGTGACATCCCGGTCGGGGGTGAGCGGGTCGGGTGCCGGCGCGAACACCGGGGTGGTGGGGGGCGGGGACATGCGGTTCCTTCCACGCGGGACGGGCGGTGAAGGAACAATGGTCCGGAGGATCGCCGGTTTGGCTAACCGGCGAACACCGTCTATGTTCCGCTTTTTTGCGCCTGCGCCTGCGCCTGCGCCTGCGTCAGCGGAACGGGTTCTCTGTGCCGCGGTCGCCCTCGCCCGCGGCGTCGAGGAGTTCGGGCAGGTCGGTGCCCTCTGCGTCCCGCTGGTCGATCCACCATCCGGCGCGGGTGATGGAGCGGGCTTTCTCCTCCAGCTCCGCCCAGTCCGCCTCTTCCCAGGCGTTGTCTTCCCTGTTTGATCTGCGTGTTGAAGCGGATCGAGTAGGGGTGGGGTCGTGCCTGGGTAGCGTACGTACTGGGTGCCGCGGGACCGGAGTGTGCAGACGGAGCGGCTGCCGGTTCTGAGGGGCCTGGAGGACCTGGCCGGGCGAGAAGAACGTGCCGGGATTCATGTGGGGGACCCGATTCTTCTGTCGCCAAACCGCCGGACAGATGCGCGACGTTCCCTGGGTGGCCATCCCACCCGTGGTCTCAGCGATCCGCGTCCTGGAGACGCTCGTGCCAGGAGGAAGTCTGCTCTTCGACTCCGCCGCCCACACCTTCCAGCGGACCCGCGCGGCCACCGCCACCTCGCTCGGCTGCGAAGGACTGCGTACCCGCATCGAGGACTTCGCCCGCTGGGTGTCTGACCTGGCCACCGGGCTCGGCCGCCCGCACGAGACCGTCCCCGACGATCCCCACGGCGACCTCGGCCTCGCCCGGTTCCGCCGCACGCTGGCCTGTCACATCGCCCGGCGCCCCGGGGGACTGGTCGCCCTCGCGATCCAGTGCGGCCACATGCGCACGGCCGTTAGTGCCGGCTACGCCTCCCGCAGTCGCGACGGCATTCACGAACTCCTGGACATCGAGACTGCCCGAGCAACCGCGGACACCCTCGCCGTCCTCCACAGCGATCTCCAAGCGGGCGCCAGCATCTCCGGGCCGGCCGCCCGCCGCGCCATCCGGGCAGCCGGCCAGGCCCCGGCCTTCACCGGGGCCATCCGCACCCGCAGGCAGGCCCGCGACATCCTCGACAACCCCCTGCTCGCCGTCTACGACAACCCGCACGCCTTCGTGATGTGCGTCTACGACCGCGACAGAGCCCTCTGCCATCGTCTGGACACCACCGACAGCCCGAGCCTTGACCGGTGCCGTCCGTCGTGCGCGAACATCGCCCGCACCGACGACCACGCCGCCCAACTCATGCACCGAGCAGCCGCCCTCGAAGAACAAGCCGACGCGGAGACAGCCCCCGGCCCTTTGACCGACCGGCTCCGCCGTCACGCAGCACGTCTCAAGGCTCTGGCTTCCGAGCACGAGAACACACGCATCACACCCCACCAGGAGACCAGCTCGTGACCCCGGCCCCTGATGAACGCGACCGCATCCGTGCGGCCATGCTGGCCAACCCTGACGTCGCCGTCCACGACAACCCGCATGCACTGCTGCTGTGTGTCTTCAGGCCGGCCTGCCGGACTGGGCAGGCGACTCCGGGCAAATGCCGCCCGCCTGCGGGAAGCCCTTGACCGGCACTACCAGAACCGCGTCACTCTCGAAGAGGGGGCTGATCAGTGAGTTCCGCCTCCGGCGAACGCGACCGCATCCGCGCGGCCATGACTCGCATCCTGTCCGGCACCCCCGAGCGCTCGAACGGTGCCTTGACCATCGTGGCCCTGGCCGCTGAGGCGGATGTCCCGCGCAATGCGCTCACCCAACGCCATCTGGACCTGAAGAACAAGTTCTACGCCCAGGGAGCGAGGGCAGCCGACCGACGTCGAAGTGCGGTTGCGCAAGCAGATCGTGAAGCTAAAGGAACTGCGGCGGGCGGACCAGGAAGTGCTGACCGAACTGAGGGGAGACTGCGAAACCCTGATCAGGGTCGTCAACCAGTTGACCGTGGAGAACCGTCAGGTCCGTCAGGAGCTGACGGCTCCCGACCTCGTTGTTCGCATCCTGCCTACCCAGCCCCGGCCGCCGGATCATTGAGGCTCAGGCAGCGACAAGCGAGTGCCGGGGAGATCGGCTCCGCAGATTCGGGACAGCGGTTCCGAACAGCGGTCCCGAGAATTCACAAACAGGCGCAAGTACCTGTCCGGGTCAGGGGATAGGCGGTACATTTACGGTGGCCTCAATGACGTCGCCGGATTGAGACCACGAGTCGATCGCCGCTTCGAGGTCTTCTCCCAACTGGAATGGTACGTCGTTCACGGGTATGCGTGCTCGAACACTGTTGACGAGGTCGAGCTCCATCTGTCTCGGCGTGGCGGACAGCCCGGCCAACGAGCCGAGAGGATCTTCTCCGGCCGGGGGTGCAATTTCCTCAGACGTCAGTCTGGCAAAGTGGATGGTCGCGGGTACTGTGAATTCTACGGTGGCGGTCTCCCCTGCAGGGATGGCTATTTGGCTTCGAATCTTTACCCAGTACCCGATAAGTAGCGGCGCTATTTTTGGCCCGGACACCTCCTCGGTGAAGTCGAGGAAAAGCTGTCGAGCACCTACGTCAAAGTCAACACTCTTTGGACTGGCAAAGATATGGGCGGTGCAGCTGGTTGGGTTACGCATGGTGAGGGTGACGGTGCGTCGCAGCGGGACAGCCAGGGGTAACTGATCGCGCAATTGTTCGCTAACGGCCTCGGCCGGTGCCGATATCTGCGCCTGGACCAGTTCGATCTCCATGACGGCCCTCCTTCCAAATCTACAGGTATCCTGCTCGCGCGAGTGCGTCGCGCGCCTGGGCCTGGAGGAACGGCCCGGTAGATGAAATGCGGGATCCGAACCGAGCGCGTACGTCCGGGCTGCCGAAGACGCTGGTTTTCAGGTTTACCAAGGCATCTATTAGCTCCGCAAGGTCTCTACCTTTGCACGCATCCAGCGCATGTGTTTCGAGCGGTGCTGCCACCAGCCACTCCTCGATAAACGTGAGGCTCCGGGTGCCCGGTGATTCACTGTGGAAATCGTCGATTTGCGCAATTACCTGCCATTGATACATCAACGGCTTCAGTAGAGCCCAGTGCAGCGGACTGTCGACCGGAATTCCCCTTAGGGAATCCACGATGTAATCGGTCGACGCCGAAGGTATCGCTGGTGGTGAGAGTGGCCTTTCTTTCGCCCCGGATAGGGTCTCCTGGATCCACAGAGCGACCCATTCAAGATCTGACGTCTTGAGATTCGTCGCACGAAATATTTCATTACGCAACCCTATCAAGGCTGATTCTGCTAACGTTGCGAACCGAGCCTCGTTCATCCAGCCGCCGTGTGCGTACCTCTCCACCAAGTGGAAATAGCTGAGTATTGGCCGCACGATCAGATCTCGCATGATGTTCCTGAGTCGGGCATCGGCGCGCATTTCGGCGGCTATCGCAGGGCTGATGCGGTAGTACTCACGGTAGATTTCATCCAGGAGCTGGCGTCCGAGGGTGTTTCGCCGGACGATACTGTCTCGAATCTTCCGCAGCTTGTGTACCTCTGCCTCGTGCTCAGATCCGTAGGCTGCGGTAACCACGAGGCACTGGGACGGTCCGGAGCAGCTTCCGCAGGTGGCCCCAATGCCGGTCCGCAATTGTGCACCTAGTTGAGCCCTGAGCACATTCTCGTCGGCGATTGCGGGGGGTTCATCGCCAAGTCCAGGAAGTGCCGTTCCTTGAGTCTCGCGCCAGGCGTGGGACAGTTCGTGATACAGTAATACGCCGTACGGCGTATCCGCCCACCCGGCGTTCGCTTCCACGCAGATCCCGTTGCCACCACAGTCCCCACCGTCATAGACGCACCAGATTACCGGTTTGCCGTTGTTAAGGCCACGCCACGTGTGGCCGTTGCCGTTAAACGTAAGCCGTTCGGGTCGTCCTCCAATTAAGGTGTCGAGGTAGAAGTTGCTTGGAACTGCAGACACGAGGACGGGAATGGTGTCGGTGTTGGCCAGCAGGTTCAATCGTTGACTGGTCGGCGGTAACGTTACGCCGGCTGGTGGCGAGTAGATTAGCTGTGCAATCTGGTTATTGCCAGGGACTGCCCTCTCGCCTAGCCCGCCGATTGATCCGTCGATCGCAGCGAGATCGGTTACCAAGCGCGTGTACATCGTCGTTATGTCCAGCGCGACAGTCATCGTGTGTCCCGTTCCGGAAGATCCAGCCTTTGATCGACCTTTCCGATATCCGGACGACGCCCAGGAGAGGGGCACGGCTGGTACTCACATTCGACCGGGAGTTCCGGGGTAGGACAGCACGCTTCAATCTTTGCTTCCAGCTCGCTGGAGCGCCTCAGGGCCAGTGCTGCTTCCGGATGAGTGAACTCCAGCAGATCTTTGGTGGCCTGCGTTGATGACGCCGCAGCCAAGGCGGCCCGGGCTATATCAGTAGCCATGTTCCGTATTGCGCACGTGTTTTCCGAGATGTGCTCGGCGGCGCAAATCTGTGTTTCGGATTGCCTCATCAGATGGTCGAGAGCGACCAGATTCTGCCGCTGAAGGGTGGTATGCATTTTAAGATCCGCGGTCAGCGCAGCGAAGCTAGCCTGCAACATGGCATTGGCCTCGACAGCGGTATCGCGAATCTCTATATTAACGGCCAAAGTTGCGTTCTGAGAATCGACAAGCTGGCCAAATTTCGCGTTGAGGCCCACGAGCTGCTGGTAGACGTCATTAATGGTTGGCATGAACCCCTCCACTCACTGATTGAGCACGCGTTCACATTTGCCGTTGTTGATAGCGGGCGCGTTGAATAAGCATGTGACCGTAAGTGAATCGAAGCACCGAGATGAGATCGACCACGGCGAGCTTGGGCTGATCGAATTTGCTCACCGCTGCCATCGCTCACAGCCTCGTCCAAAACTACGAATATGTCAATGTTTCTCTGCGGACGTATCATCATGAGAGCGGTGTCGGTTTCTAGGAGATCCCCACATCCTGCAGCCTGCGTGTAGGTGTTATAGCGGCTAACGAAGTTAGTTGAGTTGGCAGTTGGTTATGAGTCGTCGGAGGCAGATGATGCTGCAGGTGAGTTCGATAAGGCTTTGCTGGAGGGCTGCTCAGCATTCGTAGCGGCTTCGAAGTCGTTTGAATTGTTGAAGCTGAGCGCCATCGAGGGCGCGGTCGATCAACACGCGGAACTTGGCAGGGAACCCTTCGATGACCAGCGCGGTGTGCGCGGCGCTCATCAGCTGGTGCCGGGATCGCTCACCCCAGTCCAGGGTCTTGTGCGGGCCCTCCAGCGGCGGCATGGCGAACTGCTGCGCCCATGCGGCTGCGGCCTGCTGTTCCTCCTTGGACTCCGAGTCGGCGTCGCGCGCCGCCTTCCAGCACTCGGTGCAGTCGCGGGTGGCGAGCCAGCGGGCGAATCCGGCCCGCTTGTCGGCGGGACGGTTGGACAGGTCGTGGACGACCGGGTGGGAGCAGGAATGCTCGACGGTCCACTGTGTACGGACAGTCAAAGATGAATCTCCTCAAAGCGGTGTGAGAGTGGGGACTTGAGGTCCTGATCAGGAGGTTTTGCGCCGCGTGCTTGCGGCAGTGGGAGGCGGACTAGGGGGCGGTGTCGTGTCCACGGCGGGGCGTGGTCGGGCCTGCGGCTGTGGGGTTCGGTGCGGTGGCAGAACGGCGACGGTTGCGCCGAGATCCTCGGCCGCCTCGTGGACTTCGCGGGTGAGGAAGTCGACCTGTCGGCCGAGTGCGGCAAACCGTGCGGCGAGCTGACGGCCTTGCACGGTCTCCAGCGCGGTAGCGAACTGCCCAGTGGTCTCCAGGAGTGCCTGGAGGCGGGCCATCGGGCCCGCGTCGTAGCCGCGTTGGGTGGCGGTGAACAGCGCGTTGGAGACATCCGCCGCGGCCTGCCCCTCGACGACGTCCCGGATGATTTCTTGCAGCGACACCTCGGGGGCCAGCTCCGGGCGGTTGAAGCGGGAGACGTCCGCGCGCAGCACGCCGGGCGGGACCGGAGCGGGCAGGGCCTGCCCGGCCTCGTACTCGTGGTCGAAGCGCCCGATCACCTGCCAGTCCGGCGCGTCCAGGTCGCCGTGGAGGGCGAGCAGTGTCGAGTCGTCGTCCTCGATCAGGTGGGCGAGGGTGATCTGCTGGCCGTACGCGGCGTACCAGGATTCGGTCGGCTCCAGTTCACCCCGCCGTTGCGCGGCCTGGGCCGCCGCGGTCCACCGCTGCTCTTCTGCGCCGGTCAGCGGGGGTTGGGGCCGCTGGCGCTGGTCGGCGAGGCTGCTAAGGATCGAGCTGTGGTCCGCCCAGGCGGCGAAGTGGGGCCACAGGGCCGCGTGCTGGGCGCGTTCGGCTGTCGAACCGGGCGCAGCGGGCCGCTCCAGGGCCCGGCGGATCTCGGCGGCGGAGGCGCCGAGTCCCCCAGGACGGCCCGCCATCCGGCGGTGTGCCGGGCCGGCGGCAGCGTGTCGAGGGCGCGGCCGGCGGTATCGAGCACGGCTTCGGCGTACGGGGCGAGGTACGCGGTGTACGCCTTGACGGCTGCCTGGTTGCGGCGCGCGAGGGCGGCCGTCGCGGCACCGGGCTGCACGGTGCGGCCATAGCGGTCGCGGGTGGCGTCGAGCGCGGTCTGGGTCTCGGCGTCGAGGACCGACATCCGCAGCCGGAATTCACGTGCCTGGCACGCGAGTTCGGCCGCTGTGGATCGAGAGTCTCCGAGATGGGATCACTGCCGGGCGTCAACGCGGTCGCCTGCCTTCCGAAGCCGCGAGATGGGTGGCAGGTGCGGAAGTGGGCTGTGGAGGGGCTGGCCGGACGGACGACGGCGAGGTGGTGGGCGCTGTGCGACGTTGCGTCGTGCGGCAGGTGGCAGCCTGTGCGAGACGGCTGTAGCGCTCCAACGGCCGGCCTGGTTCGGCTGGTTGAGGCGTACCCATGTCGAGAGCGGGGTCGAGGGAGTAGTCGGCTAGTACCTGGTAGCCCTGGCGGCGCAGGTCCAGGACGGCCTGGCGGGTACGGCGGGCTCCGTCCTGCGCCGGGTCGGTGAGCCGGTACAGGCCAGGAGTTTCGGGGACGGGCTCGAACTGGACGCGGCCCAGGAACCAGTCGGCAAGGTGTGCGGGGATCTTCCCCGCGGCGGCGGCCACGAAGCCGTGGTCGGGGTGGGTACCGAAGTGGAAGCGGTCAGACAGTGACGGATCCTCTCTGCGCGCCGTCAGCGGTGCTTCGCCGAGGCTTGGGGTGTGGGCGGTGGTGCGGGAGGGGCGCTAGCGACGCGGCACGGGACGTCGGCTGCCGGCCTGTGTCGGGGGCGCGGCGGGAGCGCTGTGGGGCGGGGTACGGCGGATGGCAGGCGCGGGGGCGCAGGGCCAGGCCGCCGGGCGATCGGTGAAGGCGGTGCGCGGGTCGGTGTCCCAGCCGATGACCGGGCCGATGTCCTCATGCAACAGGCTGATCACCTCGATGCCCTGCGGGTGCAGGACGTAGCCCCACTGCAGGTCCTGGTCATCGGCGGTCGCGTCGGTGACTGTCATGCGTGCCGGTGGGGAGCCGTCCGGGGTGATCAGGTTGTCGAGTGTGCGGCTGGGCCAGCGCTCGCCGCCGGTCAGCGCGGCCACCAGCGGGGATGGGGCATCGTCGAGCAGATCGGTGCCCAACTCGTCCCAGCCGACGGCGACATCGTCGATGAGATGCCGCGACATCGCCTCCAGATCGGGCCCGAACCGGTGCTGGTACGCGGCCAGGAGCAGGGGCAGGTGGTGGCTGGGCACGCCGTCGAAATGGACATAGATACCGCTGTAGCCCGTGCCGGTGGGCCGGGCGAGGAAGGAACGTGTGGACAGGGAGATCTCCAGGTCGCGGAGGGGGCTCGGCGGTCAGTGCGGCGTGTGCGGACGGGGCCAATGCTCTTCAGGTGGGCGGGTCAGCGTGTACGGGGAGATGAGGGCGCGGGGCCGGCGGGCCGCGGGGCGGTGGGTGCGGCAGCGGGTGCCCAGGTGATCGCGGGAGGGGTGAGCTGGTGCGCGTCGAGCTGGAGTTGGCGGCCCGCCTCGTTCAGCTGGCGGCGGGCGGCGTTGAGCCGGCCTTCGAGTGCCGAGCGCGTGGCCTCGTGGGTACGGCCCGGCGTACGGGACAGCGCGGCATCGTGGTGCAGCAGCCCGGCGTCGGCGACAGCTTCGGTGAGGGCAGCCAGGGCGCGGCCGAGGGTGCGCACGGTGTGCGTCAGCGCGGTGGCGCGACGGCGGGTCGCTTCAGCCTGCGTGCCGGTATGGCTGCTGGCTTCGCGGTCGGCGACGGCGGCGGCACCGGTGACGTGGATGATCAGTCTGGTGATGTCGCGGAGCCGGTCTTCGAGTTCGTCGAGGTTGTCGCTGACGGAGTGCCGTGCGTCGGTGAGGGGCATGTCGTCGGCTGCGCGGTGGATATGTTCGGCCAGGCTCCGCAGCTGGCTCAGGCCGTCGAAGTCGGAAATCAGGAAAGCTCCGTGGGGCACAGGGCGGGGTCAACGGCGGTGTGCGGGGGCGGACTTCGGCGGTGTAGGCGGAAGGCCAGCAGCGGTGGTGGGCGTAGCGTGTCGCAGGTTCACGCCGATGCCCTGGGCCGCGAGCTGCTGGGCCACGGACTGGACGCGCAGTGCTTGGCCGCTCTCCCCGTAGGCGGTGGGCAGGAGGAACGCCGCCTGAAGCGGGTGGTATTGGAAACCGCGGGCGACCAGTGTCGCGCGGGCGTCCGGGGGCACGCTCTCGTACGGCGCGCCCAGGGCTCCGTCGCCGTACCACGTCAGGGTCAGGATCCGCTCGGCCTGCGGTGGGGCGGGCCGGTGCGGGGGATCGGGTGCGTGCGCCGCGTTGGCGAATACCGCTTCCAGGGCTCGCTCGTAGTGGGGCAGTACCCGCCGGGTGACAAGGGCTGCCGCCCGTGCGGGGTCGTGGGGGACGGCGATGCCGTTGGGCTCTGCTACACCGTCGAAGTGGTGGGACTTGATGTCGTTCGCGTCGGGGGCGAGTGGGGCGACGACGAACTGGTCCGGGTAGCGGGGCCGGTCGGTGACGTAGAGCCGCCTGTTGCCCGGACCGTGGAGGACGGCGTCGTGGGTAAGGACGTACTGGCTGACGACGTGCTGGATGTGGCCGACGTCCCAGAGCTGTTCTGCCCGATGGATCTGGTCTGCGTACCGGGCATGGCGCTGGTACTCGCTGGTCCAGTTGCCGGGCAGCCGGGCGGCCACAGCACGGGTGAAGTCGGCCAGATCGGTTCGGGATGAAGTCATGGAGTCCTGGCGAGCGGTGGCGAGGCCGTCAGTGCGTGTGTCGCGGCTGCGTTGCCGGCAGGGCGGGGGCGGAAGCCGTGTCGTACGGGGCGGCGCCGGTGAGGGGGCGGGCAGCAGCCCGAGCTGGGTGAGCCGTTGGACGGTCGCCTCGATCAGATGCGTCGCGCTGCCCCGGTGGCGTGCTTCGGGCCGCGCAGGAGTACGGCCGTCGGTGGACGGGGTCGAGTCGTAGACGACCTCGAAGGGAGCCTGCTCATCCGGGTGTTCGAGGGTCACGAGCCATCCCATCGGATCCCCGGGAGGACGTTGGGAAGGGGGCTCCTGCGGCGGACTGATGATCAGGTGACTGGCGTCGGGGAGGGACAGGCGCACGATGTAGGCGCTGAGGCCGAACTCGATGTCGCACTCCAGCCCGTGCTGCCGCAGTGGGGTGGTGATGTGGCTGTGGCGGCGCCAAAGCTCCTGCCACCACGGCGTGTTCACGTCACGGTGGTCGGGGAGCGGCGCGAGCGCAGACTCTCGGCGGGCATCGAGGGTGGCCTTGCCGTCAGCGGCCACGGGTTGTCCTGCGCGCGGTGGGGGCATGGTGCGGCGGCGGAGTCCGGTGCTGGGTCTCCGGATCGAGGGCGACGTCGCGTTCGTACACGTCGCAGGTGCCGATCAGCTCCTGTTCCATCAGGGCTTCGTGGTCGGCGACCTGTGCCATGGAGTCGTCGTGCTCGGCCTGGCGCTGCTGGTATTCGGCCCAGTCGGTGTCGCTGAAGTGGGCGGGTTTCAGGGGAACTCCTAGTGAGGGATCTGGCGTGGATGCCGCGGTGTGGGCTAGCGGTGGCGCCCGCTTGGCCGGGGCGCGGAGGCGCCGGGCTTTCCCGAGGGGCGAGCGTGGTGAGGAGCGGTGGAAGTCGAGGTGGTCGTTGAGGTCCTTGGCCGCGTCGCGGAGGGATTCCGACGTGCGCCGCAGGAAGGCCCGCGCCGAGGCGTGGTCGATGACCATGCGGTTCTTGAGGTAGTGCCGGTCGGTCGGGGTGGAGGACCAGAGCAGGGACGGTGTGTTGACCGAACTAATTTGAGTATTCGTGCAGGTCAGAAGCTCTATCTGCTAGCTTCCCGCCATGCCTGATGAACAACGTCCCGAAAGGGATCTGAAGGGCTTTGTCTTGCCCGAGATCGGTGGGTTACGGGAGACCGGGGAGTTGCCCAGGTCATCGCGGGCCACGACAGCATCAGTACCACCATGGGATACGCGGCCATCTATCCTGCCGATGCCATCGAGTCCCATCGCGCCTTCATCCGCCGACGGTCTACTAGGCCGCCCGAAGAATACCGTTCGGTCACCCCGGAAGAGTAGGAGGAGTTCCTCGCCCACTTCGAGCGTAGAAAATTGGCCCTCGGGGAATGCGGACGCGCCTATGGCGTTGATTGTGGTCACGAGCACGCCTGCGTTCGATTCCCCGTCCTCATTGTTGACCCCGACGAGCTGCCACGACTCGTGGAAATCCGCGATAACCTCACCGCTCGCATTGAGGAAGCAAAACGAGAAGGGTGGCTAGGCGAAGTTGAAGGACTCTGTACTACTCCTGCAGCCGCCAACGAAAAAATTTCGCAACTCGATAGGCGGAAACAACAGAGAGAGTCGGGCGTATTCTTGGGAATTCCGAGGTTTGATCAGGTCATCTCCCGCAGCAGCGGGGATAGAGATAAGGGTTGACCTCGTTTCGCTGAGGTCGAAACCCTCTGCCAGCCTTGCGGCAGCGGAAGGGAGCTCGCTCAGCTCACTTCTCGGTTGAACCAGTGGTAGGCTCATCCTTCTTTCCCCATGCCTCCAACTTTTCCAAAAGACCACTGGTCTCAGGGTCATTAAATCCCCTCTCTGGCTTCGAATATTCTTTGAGGGTGATCTTGATTTCCCCAAGGGTTCTCGTCTTGTCGCCAATACGGTGACCGTTATTCGATTCTTCATCAACATCCTGCAATAGGATTTCAAGCATCCTTGCGGCGAATGCTTGGATGTTCTTATCGTTGTCATTTTCTACTGCGGCTTCAAGAAGCGGACATACCCAATGGTGGCCATTGACCCACCATGACATGGGCTTGGATGTCAACAACTTAGGTATACCGAATATGATTGCCAAGCGTGCTTCGTAAGGAAGTTCAGAAGGCCACTCTCTCTCCAGGATTGCAGGAAACCCGTACTGTCCGTGAGTGGTGTCGCACAATTTATCGGCATGCCTATCGAAAAGCCGCGCTGCTTCTATTTTACTTTCGGGCGTTCCGCGTTCCAGCGCTTCGTCAAGGAGCCAGATGGCGCTTGCTTCGTCCACCGCGCCCTCTTCCCACATAGCCGCGAGCATGCGCATAGCGATAACAGGATGGTAGAGGTGGACCAGAGTCGAGAGAGCTCCGGCAACCACTGCCTTCTTTGCGTAGGACCCGTCAGCTGTATGCGTCAGAGCGATCCCTTTCACGGCTGTATCCAAGCCAAGACGCCTCTCCGATTGGCGGTTGTGATTCGCAGTGAGGAGGATGCCTGTTAGTGTGGCCGCCGCGGTTAGGCCGGATGCAATGAAGACCCATAGGGCTTTGGTTTCCTCTGCGTTGAGAGCGCCGTTATCGAAATCAAAAAGACTTGATCGAATGGCCACAGTTATCGCCAAGAGCCACAAAGGCGCCACAATGAAAATACCCACAGCGCTAAGGAAAACGACGTTTGCGACGCGATTCCTTCTAGGCGGCGATGTACTTGGCATACCTTGCACCTATCTCTGGCGCCTGCTTGGGATCGCAACCCTTATCGCCAGGCTCCATCTTGAAGTGGGCCGCCGGCCACGCGGGTTAGTCTGATCGCGTGAATAGGGACTGCGCAAGCTCCCCAACTTGGAAGTCTGCGAGGGCTCAGTTCAGAGAAAGGCCGCACTCCGCGGTCTCCGCGAAGTGCGGCGCTGCGTGGTTCGCCATGGTGGCCGCCGTGGCGAGGTGGGCGAGGACAGCGCCGCCGGCGCGGGTCGTGCTGTGCGGGCTCCGGGCGAAATCAGCAGTCAGCCGGAGGACGTCGCGGGAGAGGTCCTGCGCATCGGCGGCGTGCTGGAGCAAGGCGGTGTAGGACGGCGCGGCCGGCACGTGTCCGCTCTCATCCAGCAGCTCCCACTGCTGGGCGGCAGCGAGCAGTTTGTCCTTCATCGCATTGAACGCGCCGATAAGGTCGACGGTGACGTTGCGCGGTATCAGTTCGCGCTGGATGTCGGGTTTCGCGAGCCTCTCGGGGTTCAGTGCATACGGGCGTCGGTGTCGAAGAGCGCCAACTCGCGGCCGTGCAGAAGGTTCTGCACGATGAAAGATCGTCCGGCGACTTTCCACAGGCCCCGGCCGCGGTTGAGGTGCGCGATGGCGTCCATCTCGACGGAGGTCAGGCCCAGCAGCGAGGCAGCGGCGTGGAGTTGGTCGGTCTCCTGGCGGTAGATGATGCGGGTGCTGCAGTCGGCGAGGAGGCCCTCGGCCAGAGCACGGCCCTGTGAACCGGCGTCGCCCGCGGTGAGCAGATCGCTGAGCCGGTGGATCACCATCAGGTTGGCGATGCCGAGGCCGCGGCTCAGCTTCCATTGGGCCTGCATGCGCTGCAGCAGGCCGGCGTGCCGCATCAGGCGCCACGCCTCGTCGTACACGACCCAGCGTCGGCCGCCGTGCGGGTCGGAGAGGGCGGACTCCATCCACGCGGAGGCGCAGGTCATCGCCAGGACGAGTGCCGTGTCGTCCCCCGCGCCGCCGAGCCGGGACAGGTCGATGGTCAGCATCGGCGCGCTCGGGTCGAACTCGACGGTGGAAGGGGCATCGAACATGCCGGCCAGGTCACCGTGAACCAGCCTGCGCATGGCATGGGCCAAGTCGCGTGCAGCGTCACCGAGTTGGCCCGACATCCTCCCCGCGGCTTCGTCGAGCGCGCCGGGGTTGTTGAGGGTGGCGGCGATGTCACCGAGGAGCGGGGTGCGGCCCGTCTCGGCGGCGCGGGTGACGACGGTGTCCAGGGTGATGTCCAGGGCGGTGTGCTCCATGGGCATCAGGTCCCGGCCCAGGACGGTCCGGGCCAGGGAGCCCACCAGGAGCAGACGCCGTTTGCGGATCTCGCCGGCCCAGTCGGTCTCGGAGACACTTTCCGGGCGCGGGGCGGCGTCCAGGGGATTGAGCCTGCCGGGCAGCCCGGGGCCGAGAGCAACGGACCGTCCGCCCAGGGCGGTTGCCACCGGTGTCCACTCGCCCTTGGGGTCGCACGGCACGTAGACGCGGTATCCGAAGGCGACCGAGCGCAGCGCGAAACTTTTGGCGAGCGCGCTCTTGCCCTGGCCGATCACACCGGCCAACAAGATGTTGGGGTTGGTGAACCCCTCGATGCGGCCGTAGAGCGCGAACGGATCGAACACGAAGGACGCTTCGGCGTGGACGTCGCGGCCGATGTAGATGCCTTCTGCCCCGAGGCCGCCCTCGGCCAGGAAGGGGTAAGCGCCGGCGGCCACGGCGGTCGTCATGCGGTGGGCGGGCAGCTTCAGCCGGTTCTTGCGGGCGGAAGCGGGCCCGGGGCGCCCGCTCACGGGGTACAGCGCGGCGGGTGTCGCGTGCTCGGCCTGTGTGCCCATCGCCCGGTGGGAACTGGCGTCGGCGCGGGCCTTGGCGGTGGCCTGGGCGAGCCGGCGGCGGGCGGCCTTGCGACTGGCCCGGTCGGTGCCGTGGGGAGTGAACAGCGGAGACGCGGAGGCGCGGCGGGCGCGGCGGGCGGGCCGGTGGTTCATCGGGGGCCCTCGATTCTGCGGGTGGTGCTCATCGCACGCAGGCCGTGGTGTGCGCGCGGAGGTCGGTGGGGGTGGTCTTGCGCCGGATGCTGTGCCCGGCGGCGAGGTGGCGCTGACAGATGGTCAGCACGGGCGGCCCCTCGGGCAGCCGCTCCGGATGGCACGCGCTCGCTTCAGCGCCGTCAGCCGTTGCGGTGCTGGACAGCAGGTGGAAGGCGGAGTGGATCTCGCTGGTGGCCTGCCAGAGGCGGGTGTGTGCGGTGGCCAGGTGGCGGCCGGCGGCGGGGTGCGGTGGCCGGGTGCTGCCGGCGAGGTGATCCAGGAGCTGGTGCAGGGCGGTGAGGTGGGCATGCAGCACGTCCAGGTGGGCACGGTCTGCCGGCACGGGAGGGTCCGGTCGCGCCAGTGCGCGGGTGTGATGGCGGACTCCGGCGCTCGCGGCGCGGAGGTAGGGGTGCGCCTCGTCCGGGCGCGTGCGAGAGGTCAACGGTGGTGGTCCTTCCTGCCGGGAGGCAGGGGCGGCGACGGTGGCTCCGCCGCGGGTGATCGAAGGGCAGCGGGCAAGGGTGAGGGCCGGCGGGAGCGGCGCGGGGAGGCGTCACAGGGCGGTGCGGGCGAGCGGCAGCGCGGTGAGGGCGAAGGCGTCGGGCTGCTGGTAGGTGAGCCGGCGCAGGTCGACGCCCGAGGTGACGGCGTGAGTTTCGATCTGCGCGCAGGCGGCGTCGAGTTGGTCGTCGGTCTCGGCCGTGACGGTGACCAGGCCGGTCAGGGCCACGTCCGCGTGTCCGGCGATGAGCTGGCGCTCTCGCGTCTTCACGTCGGCGTACTCGACGGAGTCTTCCTCGCGGTCGACCTGTCCCCGACGGGCCCGCTCGTTCGCGTCGGCGATGACCTGTGCCTTCTTGCGCTGCACGTCCCGCAGCGCCGAATCGAGGGCCTGCGGCGCGTAGATGAGCGAGAGGCTGCGGCGCACTCCGGCGGTGAACATGATCCCGTGGAGGAAACCGGTAGGCGTCTCGGTGCGGGGCCAGTTCTCCACCCAGTACGTGGCGTGGCGGGCGGAGTCGGTGGTCAGCCGGTCGTACTCCTCGAACTGGACGACGGGCCCGGCGGCGGCGGGGTCCGCTGCGGCGCGGCCGGTCTCGGACCACTGTTGGAGTGCGGCGAGCGCCTTGGGGTCGTAGGCGGTGCGGATGACGGCGGCGATCTCCTGTGAGGTCAGCCAGCCGGTGACCATGAGCCCGGCGTTGCGGGCGGCTTGGGCAATGGACGCGGTGGTCTGTTCCATGACGGTGAACGCGCCCGGCAGCCCGCCGCCGGCCTGACTGATGAGGCGCTTGGCCGCCTTCAGATCGAGGGAGATGGCGAGGTAGGTCTCGTGCGGGGCGGCGGCCGGGCCGGCCGAGGCGACCAGTTCGGAGTAGATCTGCCCGGCGACCGGGGCCTCAGGCTCCCCGTTCTGAGCCCAGTGGCGGGCCAGGGTGTCACCTGAGTCGGGGACGGTGCGCTCCAGCACCTGCACGGTGGCGATGTGCCCGGTGCGCGCGATGCCCGCCAGCGCCCGTCCCCAGCTGCTCACGTTGTGGTTCTGGGCGGCGGGATCGAGGAGGGCGAAGGCACGGGAGGTGACGCGGGCGACGGAGGTCAACGTCTGCCGGTGCGGGTCGTGCACGGCCGCGCCGCCGTGGGAGGAGTCGCCGGGGGTGACCACTTTGAGCGAGGCGGCGGTCCCCGGCAGGTGCAGGACGCCGTCCTGCCGGGGCCGGGCAACCGGGCGGGCGAGCCAGAGCCTCTGGCCGGTGCGCCGGCGCAGTGCGTAGCGGGCGACGATCGGCGTCCAGTCGATCAGGGAGCGGCCGTTCCGGCGGACCACGATAAGCGCGCCGGAGGCCGCCCACAGCGGGGTCAGGGCGAGGGCGCCGAGCAGGCCGGTGGAGACCACTGTCATCAGCAGCAGCGCCAGCGTGCAGGAGACGAGGACGAGTTGGGGCAGGGAGAGCCCGAGGAGGATGCCGCGGCGGGAGCGGTGGGGGAATTTCACCGTGACCGGCGCGACGGAAAGTTCAGTCAAGGGGCGGGTCCTGGAGACGCGGGTGGACCCCGGGGCGGGAGGCGCAGAGCACCTCCCGCCCCGGAAGACGGGCAGAGGGTCAGGGGCCGGTCGGGGGCGGCGGCGGTGCGGTCGTTCCGCTGGCCGTGGCGTTCGACGAATCGGAGGACGGCGGTGCGCCCTGCGGCGGCGGGGCCGTGATCGGCGGAACGGACTGCCATCCACCACCCTGGCCGGATGCGGCACTCGCTCCGGGGCCGCCCGGCGGCGGGCTGCCGCCCACCTGGCCGCTGGTGTTCTCGGACACGCTCGTCGGCGCGGGCTGGACGGCCTTCTCCAGGCCGGGCTTGATGGCCTCGTCACCGGGTGAGCCGCCTGTGCCGCCGCTTTGCGCATCGTCCTTGCCAATTCCGCTTCCGCCCCCGGCGGTCGGGGCAGCGGCGATATCGCCGGGGAAACCGTCTGGGCCGGTGGCGTCGGGGCCCTGCGGGGCGGCGCCCGCTCCGGCTGCCGCGCCGCCGGCTCCGGCGGTGGCCGCTGTTGCCGTGGCCTTGCGGGCGGCCTTCTCGGCATGGCCCTTGGCGATCTGCGCTCCGGCGCCGCCGGCGCGGTGGACGGATTCGCCGTCGGTGCCGTCGGCCGCCCAGTGCACGAACTTGAACGTGGCGTACGGGCACAGCAGCACCAGAACCATGATCACGACGCCGGACATGACGTCGGCGAGGGCGCCGATGCCGTCCTTGGCCTCGGTCTTGCCCATGGCGGCGATGCCGAGCACGAAGATGATGGTCATCAACAGCTTGCTGACCACGAGAGTGGCGGTGGCTTCGATCCAGCCCTTGCGCCAGCGCCGGGCGACCTCCCAGCCGCCGCCGGCCGAGGCGAAGATGGCCAGGGTGACCATGACGAGGATGCCGACCTTGCGGACCATCATCACGCACCAGTAGAGGAAGGAGCCGGCAGCGGCGCCGAGACCGACGACGACCGGCACCAGCCAGCCCAGGCTGGACAGGGCGGCGAGTTGATCCACCTTCACGATGCGGCGTACGGCCGATTGGATACTCAGGTGCGCGGCTTTGAACAGGCCGTCGGAGATGGCGTCGACCACCTCGACGGCGACCGTGGTCAGGGCGATGGCGCAGAAGGCGAACAGAACGCCGGACGCAGTGCCGGTGAACGCTTGAGTCAGCGCTTGTCCGTCGCGTCGGACGGCAGCCCTCACCAGCTGCGCACAGAACGTCGCAACGATCAGCACCAGGCCGAGCGGCAGCAGCATCTCGTAGTTGTCGCGGAACCACGCCGCGTTCAGGTCAACCTTCGTGGTGGTATCGACCGCCTTGGCAGCCAAGTCGGCTGCCGCAGCGGCCAGTTCACCTGCCGACTTCGCCATCCAGTCGCCGATGGCCTTGCCAGGGTCGGAGGCGAAGTCGACCGCGTCGCCTACGGTGCACAGCTTGTCGGCCAGGGGGAAATCACAGAAACCCACGGGGAGTTGCCCCTCCTTTCTTGTCTCAGTCGCGGGTCACTGCGTGACGTTCGGAGCAATGGCGGCCAGGGAACAGTGGTGGCCGGGGCGGCACTGCACGGCGAGGGTCACGGCGCGTTCCTCGGCTCCGCCGCCGCCCTTCTTCCACTTGATCTGCTGCTTGCCGTTGACGGTGACGGCGTAGATGTACGCCTTGGTGATCGCGGACGGATCGTCAGCCAGGGCCTGCTTGAACGCGCCGGGGAAATGTCCTTCGGTGACCTTGGCGCTCGCGTGCTGGGCCTGGTCGGCCATCCGCGACCACAGCACCGGATCGGGGATCTGACCGGAGACGGACGCCCAGTCGGCGTACTTGCGCTCCTCGGTCATCCACGCCCGCACACCGGCGAGTTGCTGGTGCCGGCTGGTGTCGCGGGTGTCGTAGGACCACAGCATCCGGGCTGCGGCCTTGGCGTAGGCGACCGGCTCGGAGGTCTGCGGGGGCTTGGGCACGGACCCGGCGGCCTTGGGGACGGACGGGCTGTGTGTTGGAGCCGGGGAGGGGCGGTCCGGGTCCTGGTGGCCGCTCCCGCTGCCGGACAGCCAGGCGACGGTGGCGGCGAGGGCGAGCAGGACGGCGATGACCAGGGCGACGAGCGCGATGCGCCTGTTGGCCGACCAGCTGGTGCCGTAGGAGGACAGGCTGAGGGAGGGGGATCGCTTCCGCATCAGTGGACTTGGGAGCCGAGGGCCGAGAAGAACGCGACGATTCCGTTGGCGGCGCCGAGGCCGAGGGCGGCGCCCGCGGAGACAGTGGCGCCCTTCTTGCCGTTGGCCTCGGCCTGGTGGCCACCGGTGTGGTGGCCCCAGGCCCACACGCCGAGCGAGACGGCGAGAGCGCCGACGACGGCCACGATTCCGAAGAGATTGATCGAGTTGACGACGTTCTTCAGCACGCTCAGGCCAGGAAGCCCACCGCCGTTCGGTGAGATGCCCGGGTCGTAGGCGAGTTGGAGGACGCGGTCTGTGAGGGGGAGGGGCATGGGTGTGGCGGGGCTCCTTGCATACGCAGGCCAGCCGAGAGGCCGGCGGGAGAGGGAAACAGGCGGGAGGGGTGCGGGGTGCGCCAGATGGCCGCGGTGGGGATCGCCCGGGGCGTCCCGGGCGGGCGGCGTCAGAGGACGCGGCGGACGCCGAGCACGTCCGTGTCCTGAAGGGGGGCGATACGGACCGGCTTCGATGTGCGCGGGGCCTCGATCACGAGGCCCTCGCCCATGTACATGGCGACATGTTCGGGACGGCTCGCGGTGCCGCGACTGAAGATGAGGTCACCGGGCTGGAGTTGGCGGGGCGAGACTTCCTTGCCCTCGTTGACCTGCGTGTACGTGGTGCGGGTGAGCGTGACGCCGGCGTGCTTGTACGCCTGCTGCATCAGCGAGCTGCAGTCGCAGCGGCGCATCGGGTCGGGTCCGTGCGCGTCGGTGCAGGATCCGGCCCACTGGTAGGGCGTGCCAAGCTGGTGCATGGCCCACTCGATGGCCTTGCGCGCCTTCGGGTCGGTGCTCTTGGGGATGGCGTAGCTCTTGGGGACGCTTCCCTCGGGGATGTGGCCGAAGCCGGAGCCGTCCTTGGCCGGAGCGCAGCCGGTGGCGCCCGTCGCAGGCTCTTCACCCTGGTCCGGCTTCTCGGTGTCCTTGTCGTTGCCGTGGCCGGGGAAGGTCTTGGTGACGGCCTTCTGCAACGCGGTGGCCAGGCCCTCCCACTGTGCGTAGGCGCCGGGGAAGCCGGACTTTTGGACGGCCTGCGCGGCCTGGGTGATGGTCATCTGCTGCCAGCCGTCGATCGCGAGCAGGTGCTTGTAGAACTGCTCGGAGGCGTGGACCGGGTCGCGGATCTGCTGGGTGGTGCCCCAGCCCTGGGAGGGGCGTTGCTGGAACAACCCCAGGGAGTCGCGGTCGCCCGAGTTGAGGTTGCGCAGCCGGGATTCCTGCATCGCGGTGGCGAGTGCGACGATCTGCCCCTTCTTGGGGACGTCGAGCGAGCGGCCGGCGGCCACGATCTTCTGGGCATTGGGGACCTGTTCGGCGGGCAGGTCCAGGCCCTCGATGTGGACGTCCTTGCCGGACGCCCCGTCGAGGATCTTGGCGACCTGCTTGGCGACCTTGCCGGAGTCGATGTCGGTCCGGCAGCCGCTGACGGAGGCGGTGTTCTGCACGGCGTCGGCGGAGGCGGCCAGCATCATGCCGGTGCCGGCGAGCAGGAGCGGGGAGAGGAAGACGACGCCGATGCCGGCGGCGAGCGCCTTCAACCGGAGCGGACCGCACAGGCATCAGCAGCAATTTCGGGCAGGGGCGGGTAGCGAGACGTCATGGACGTGTCCTTCGGGAGCAGTGTCCGGCGTGCCGCGTGCGCGTGGCGGGGTGGAAGGGCACGGCAGCCGGGGCGGGCAATCAAGATGGGCCGGGCGCGGACGAGTTGCCGCCCGCTCTGCGCGGCCGGGCCGTGAATCAGGAGCGCCGGGGCAGGGGAGACCTCCGGAGGCGTGGGGCAGTGGCCAGCGGCGGTGTGCGCCGGGCAGATCAAAAACAGTAGGTCCGGAATGGCGGTTGACCAAAAAGACGGCGTGAGGTGCCGGAATCCGGCACACCCGCAAGGGACTTCTTGGTCGTCGGCGCATCCGCGTCTACAGTTTTTGGACTCCCTCGCCCTCCTCGGTCTGCGGCCCCGGGCTTCTGCATGCCCCCATTCCGGCCCACGAGGACTCGTATGCGCGACGGCCAATTCCCTCTGCTCTCACACCCGAATCGGGGTTCCTCTTTGCCGTTTTCCCTGCACCAGGGCGACGCCCTCACCGTCCTCGCCGGCCTGCCGGACGACTGCGTCGATTCCGTCATCACCGACCCGCCGTACAACAGCGGGGGCCGGACCGCGAAGGAGCGCACTACCCGCTCCGCGAAGCAGAAGTACACCTCCGCCGACGCCAAGAACGATCTGCCGGACTTCACCGGCGAGAACATGGACCAGCGCAGCTACGGTTTCTGGTTGACGCAGATCATGACCGAGGCCCACCGCCTCACGAAGACCGGCGGCACGGCGCTGCTGTTCACCGACTGGCGCCAGCTGCCCACCACGACGGATGCCATTCAGGCCGCAGGCTGGCTGTGGCGAGGGGTGCTGGCCTGGCACAAGCCGCAGGCCAGGCCCCAGCGCGGAAGGTTCACCCAGAACTGCGAGTTCATCGTCTGGGCCTCGAAGGGGGCCATCGATGGTTCTAGGAACCCCGTCTACTTGCCCGGCATGTACTCGGCGTCGCAGCCCTCAGGCGCGAAGCGCCGGCACATCACCCAGAAGCCGGTCTCCGTGATGCGCGAGCTGGTCAAGATCAGCCCCGACCACGGCACGGTGCTCGATTTCTGCGCCGGTTCCGGCTCCACGGGCGTTGCCGCCCTGCTGGAAGGCCGCGACTTTATCGGCGTGGAGAAGACCGAACGTAACGCGTCCGTAGCGGCCGACCGGCTCACCGAAACGGTCCGCGAAACCCTCACGCAAGACGACGTGGATCTCACCGCCTGACGCGCTACCGCGCTTCCCGTGCCGGATTCCGGCATCTCCAGTCCTGGGTGGAGTCCCGCCGAAGAGCGCCGGTGGTTCGTGTGCCGGTCCGCGCGTCACCGCTTCCGATTTCCTGCCTTTCCGCGTCTCGTAGGAGGCCGTACTTTTCATGTCTGAATCCGTAGAACCCCCGGACGGCGGGGAGTTGGAGCCGGTTCGTCTTCCGGACCCGCAGCTGGAGGGAATCGAGGCGAGCGTCCGCAGGCTGATGGACCAGTCGGCGCAGCAGGCCCAGCAGCTCGACCATCTCGCATCCGCCCCGGCTCCGGGCGCATCGCCGTTCGCGGCGTTCGGCATGCCGGGGCCCGGCGGAGCGCCCCCTGCTGCGCCGCCGGAGCCGCGCCCCATTCTGGAACTGGACGGAGAAGCACGCGAGGACGAACTCGACGCCTTGTCGGACTGGGTCGATGACTTCCTCCTCCCGGTCTACGGGGCGGAGGTCACCACCGCGGCGCCCTGGTGCCTGCAGTGGCAGGAGCACGACGACGTCGTGGCCTGGCTTCATGCCCTGTGGCTCGCCTACCAGCAGCACAAGGACCCCGAGGCCGGCCTGAGCGGCATGTTCGTGTGGCACCGCGACTTCCTCACCCACGCGATGGCGGCGATCCGCGCGCCGGGCGGACCGCTGTCGGCCTGCATGACCACCCCCGACCGGCCCGCGCACCGCATCCTGCCCGGCCCGCCGCCGTCCGTACGTACGGAGAAGACGACCACGGAGGCGGACGGACCCGCCGAGCCGGACGAGCCGGCGTCATGACCGGAGGACGACAGCCGGCCTTCGGCCTGAGCTTCGATCCCCGTGCCCTGACCGACCTCCTCCAAGCCCCCACCGACATCCGCGACCTCACCCTCGCCCACCTGCAGGAAGTCGTGAATGCGCAGTGCTTCGGACTGCACCTCACGGGCGATCTGGAGGGCTACCGCAAGCTGTTCGTGGACTCCCGCAAGGAATGGCGCGTCGTCTACGGCCTTCGCTCCGCCCCCGAGGCGTCCACCCACCAGCGGGAGATCCACGTCGTCGCGGTACGGCCGCGTGCGGGCAACGACGTCTACGACGAGGTCGGCCAGCGCCTGGGGATGGCCCGCCGACCGCTGAGCGCCCGCACCCACGCCGCGCGCTCGCGCCCCCCGCAGCTGACCACCGGCGCTCCGGTGCCACGGCCCGGTCCGCCGCCTTCCACGCCGCCGGGTCTGCCCCGCCCCGCGCCCAACTCCGCACACCGTCACACCCGTTGAACACACGGAGCCGCCTATGACCCCTGACCCCGCGCCGGCCCCGGCCCGGCGCGCGGCATCCTCCCTCGACCAGCGCCTCGAAGCCGCCACCGGCCATGACGTGGACATCCTGTGGACATGCCGCGACCGCGGTGTCCTCGACGCACCGCATGCGCACCTGGCCGACCAGCACCGCGCGCTGGCCAAAACCGAGCGGGGCGTGGCCTTCCACCTGCGGCTCCTCCACCGCCTCTCCAGCGGCGAGTTTCCCGTCGAGGGCGCCCTCTTGGAGCGCATCGACCGCACCGTGGAGCAGCTGGAGGAGGCAACCGGCGTACGCGGCGCCGCTGCACGGAAGGTCCGCGCGCGCCCTGGAGCCCATCGAGGCCACCGCCCCGGCGCCGGTCGGGCGACCGCTCTCGGCACGACCAGGCGGTGCTGCTGGCCATCGCCGGCGGAGCCAAGCTCTACGAACACTTGCTGGCCGGCCGGGTGTGCGTGACCGCTGCCACCGGCCCCCGCATCCCCTGCGCCGTGTTGCAGCAGTTCGAGCCCGCCAGCCTGACGCAGGGTAGCCCGTCGCACTGACGGATGCCGGGCGTGCCGCGCTGTTCGCCGCCCGCCGCCGTCCCACCACGGCTCCGATGCCAAGTCGCCCGTACGCCCCGGGGCTTGGCCGCCCGTCCCCGCACCCCGGCCCTGACCACCGAAAGGCCCTTGTTGTCCCCAACCCAACCGAGCCTGCCCGAAGCCGACTTCGAAGTGGACGAGCTCGATGCCGACGAGGACGTCTCCCTCGCCTTCTTCCGGCAGGTCGACGTCCTGGCGGACATGCTCGTCCCCCTCGCCGAACACCACAGTGCCGGCGGCGTGAACAGCTACTACGTGCTGTTCGACAGATCTGCCACCTGGGGCCACCCCGGCATGCCGCAATACGTCGCCCTGCACCTGCAACGGGACCAGGAGAAGCGGACCTTCGACTTCGAGCGGGCCGGGCTGCCGCTGCCCGCGATGGCACAGTCCTGGCTGATCCACCGCGGCTGCCCACACGACTCCATCGGCCTCAACCCCGAGCTGGGGCCACCGGCGGCCGATGAGGCGACGCGGGCGCTGGAAAAGCGCCTCGCCGGCGACGGTGACCATTACGCGATGGGCTACTCCTACACCCGGGATGACCCGGACGACATGGTCACCGTCGTGGCTATGCGCGCCCTGGACGAGCGAGACCCCTCGCCGTTCCGCGTCGTGGTCGAGGAGGTCGACACCGACGCGTGGACCCACACCCTGCGCGAGGGCGGCTTCACCACGGTCGAGGGGGCCCTGCAGTGGTGCGACGACCGGCTCACCGGCGAGGCCGGCCCCCTCCCTCCGGCCCGCCCGGCAGCGGCAGCCACCCGCCCGGCCGGCCCGCCGAAAGCCCCTGCCCCGCGCCCGCCCGGCCGCTCGCGGTAGGCGCCAATTCGGAGGGAGCGGCGAAACATAGGCCACGATCGCCGGTTAGCCAAACCGGCGATTCTCCGGACTCTTATACAGCCGCCGGGGCAAGCCCGCGGCGCCTTTCACGCAATACCTGCGTCTGTCCGGAGGGTTAATCCGCATGAGCTCCACCCGAATTGCCGTATCCGCGGCGATGCTCGGCGCGTTCGCGCTGCCGGTGCTGTCCGCCACCACCGCGAGTGCTGCACCCGCCGCGACCGCGGCCCCCGCAAGCAGCTGCCATTCTCAGCCGCCGCTGCCGTACAAGGTCCACACGAAGGCCGTGACCATCCGGTCCCAGGCCACCACGAAGTCCACCGCAGTCGGAGTGCTCCCCCGCAGCCACAAGTTCAGCGTGGCCAAGAAGAGCGGCAACTGGCTCTACATCAAGGACAAGACCACCGGCGTCAAGGGCTGGGTCTCCGCCAAGTACGTCTACCGCGACGTCCGCATGTGCCTGGACTGACCGGCGCACGGCCCCGCCCCTTCAGCTGGCCGAGTCACCGGTGCGACGGAAGACCCCCCGCTCGGCCCAGCAATCACCCTTCCGCGATAAGGAGTTCTCCTTTGTCCGACGACATAGCCGCTGGCCCTGAGGATGTCGTGGGCGTGCTCACCGAACAGGTCGAAGCCCAATTCGGTATGGGAATACATCAGTTGAAGGCCGCTGCCGCCGCCGCGCCGACCGCGAATCCGGACGCCACCGGGGTCGTCAAGTGGCACGGTCTCCTCCTCGACGCCCAGTCGGTGCTCGACCGCGCGGAGGACGACCTCCTCGCTGCGCTGGAAACGCAGCCCAGCGAGGTCGACGACCCGACGATGGACCTCGCCCAGCGCGTCAACGCGGCCGTCGCTGCTCGTGATGGCCGGGCCCTGGTCATGCGATGGCTCCTCGACCCCGACGCTCCGGGGAAGAAGGGCCTCCCCGCCGAACGCCTCGCCCGCCTCAGCGGAGTTCGGAAGGGCCCGGCGGTGCAGACCAGCGCACCCCACCGTCCGGCGGTTGCACCTGCGCCGGCGTCGGTGCCCGGAGCGGGAAGGCCAGCCCTGTGAGCGCCCGGCTCAAGTCCAGCACCGCGGACGGCGCGTTGCAGGAGGGCTTCGGCGCGCCGGTCGCCGCGCTGTATGAGGCGGCGACCGGACCCGACGCCTCACCGGCGCTGACCCGCGCTCTGGAACTGCGTTCCTTCCTCGCCCTGGCTGAGGAGCAGGTAGCCGGTGTCCGTGACCGCGTACACGAGGCGATGGCATCCGACCGGGACATGGCCGAGCTGTCAGCCGATGCTCTGCGCATGGACGCGCAGTGGCTGGAGGCGGCGCTCGATGCCCGCGACGGCTACCGCGCCGCGCTGGGCGAACTGCTGCGCACCATGCCCCCGCCCGACCAGCAGCACCGCGCCGCCCACACCACGCAGTCGAGGCCGGTCACCGCCCCGCCCCCGTCCGTCGCCGCCCCGGCACCGCTGCATGCCGGGGCGGCCCGGGCCCGCCGACCGTGAAAGCCCGCGTTTGCCCCACCCCACGTCCACCGAAATAGCCGGACGGATCGAGGACCTGTACGGCGCGCCGCTCGCCGGCCTTGAAGCCCGCGCCCAGGAGCAGCCGCCCGGCATGCTCTCCGCCCTCCTCAGCATGCACGACAACCTCGCGCGTGCCGAGCGCAGCATCGACGTCCACCGCGACCACCTGGCCCAACTCATGCACCCCGAGCGGCAGATCGGCCGGCACGAGGTCTCCCGCCTGCTCGACGGCGCCCGCCGGCTCGCCGAAGCGGTCGCCGTGCGCGACATCCAGGCCACCTCGGTCTCCGCCGTGCTGCAGAGCCTCGTCCGCGTCCCCGCACCGTCGCCACCGAAGCCTTCGCCACCTGTACCGGCTCCGCCCGCCGCTGCCGAGAGCACCACGCGAAGCCGCTGAAGCACCGGCAACGCACTCCACCTATCCAGGAGTTCCTCCCTTGGCCCCCACCGGTCTGCCCCCTGACACCGACGCCGACATCGCCCGGGTCACCGAGGCACTCGCCATGATCACTCCGCGCTGGACCGCGCGGATCCTGCTGGCCCTGTCCGGGCCGCCGCAGCGCTACAGCGAACTGGCGGCCAAGATGCCCTGGCTGCACACCGGCCAGCTCCACCCCAAGCTGGGATCCCTGTGCGACGCCGGCCTCGTCCAGCGCACCGAACGCACCTCGCGACACGTCACCTACGGCCACACCGACCGCGGCGCAGCCCTGCTGCCGGTCCTGCCGATGCTCGCCACCTGGGCCGAGGCGCATCTGGAACAGGCGGACCGTCCGCTGCCCGCGATCGAGCAGATCGAGGACAGCCTCACCCTGCTCACCCGGCGGCACGCCGCAGCCATCCTGTGGGTGCTCAAGTCCCGCGAACAGGTCAGTGGCCGGGCCCTGGCGAGGACCGTGATGCCCAGCAGCGACTTGACCAACATCTACCCGCCGCTCAGGCAACTCACGGCCGACGGCCTGGTCGATAGCGCGGGACCCGGCCGGCCCTACCGCCTGTCCGCAGCCGGCGACGCGCTGGCACCCGTCTTCAGCGCCCTGTCCGCATGGTCCGCCGGCCACCCCCTCACCCGAGCTGCCCAGCACCCGGTCTGGGGAGATCCGCAGGCCGCGCCCACGCCGAAACCATGGGTGAGCAACCAGTCCCGGCCTGCCCCCACCCGGCTTGCGTCGCCCCAGGACGGCGGGACCTCCAGCCCGGCCTGGCAGAACCACGACCTGTTCTCCCACTTCACGACCGCACCGCCGAAGGCGGCGCTCGCGACGGGAGGTCCGCGCCGATGACTGCCGCCTTCACCTCCGCCGAACTCCGCACCGCTTTCACCGTGTTGTCCTCGCCCGGCCTGATCCGATTGATCACCGAGATCGATGACAACGGGGCGATACCGCCAATGCGGCTGGCCGGCACCCTCCCCGACCTCTCCGAGCACCACCTCCGACGCGCTACCGAAGCAGCCCGCGACCACGGTCTCGCCCACGTCGCGCCCGGCGTCGGCCTGGAACTCACCGCGTCCGGCTCGGAGTTGGCCGATGTCTACGACGCGATCGGCCGGTGGGCCCGGCGCCACGCCTACCCGATGCGGGTCTGCGACTTCACCAAGCGCCTACGGCACACCCTGGACCTTCTGGAGTCCTCACTCGTCGCCGCTTGTGCCGAGGGCTCCCACCGCCCGGCGGGCGCGGATCTGCCCAGTACCGGAGCCGAGACGGAGCTGGCCCGACCGCGTTCCCTTCTGGTCCAGTGGCTGGCCGCCAATCCGCAGGTCGCCCGGCTCTCCGAGCTCGAGCTGGCCGCGTGAGCGCAGGCGCCAGGAGCGGGATGCCGTAGGTGGAGATGGCGAGGCGAGGGCGTCCGCCGCGCACGGCAGGCAGATGCTGCGCAGCAGCCCGTCGGCCCTGCCGGCCCGATGACCGTTCCTCGCCTTCGCCTGCCTGCGTACCGATCCCGCCCTGCGCACTTGCCCCCGTTTCGCTTCCCCCGCCTGTGGAGAACTCCTCATGCCCACTGCTTTTCCCGGGGCAGACCGTGCGAGCGGTTGCACCATCACCGAGCGGTTCCGCGCCTTTGACGCGCACAACCCGCACATCTACCGCGCGCTGGAGCGTATGACGGCCGCTCGCCTTGCCGCTGGCGCCACGCGCATCAGCCTCAAGGACCTCTTCGAGGACTTGCGTCGCCAACTCCCGCACGGTGTCGTCGGGCTGAATAACGACTTCACGGCTCTCTACGCCCGGAAGATGATCGCCGCGCACCCCCACTGGGGCGGCGTCTTCGAGCTGCGCCGCCGCCGCGCCGACTGACAGCTCCCTGCCGCGCCCTGCCGTCCACCGATTCGGAGAACCTTCTTCTTGCCTGCTCGCCCCCTCGACCGGCTCGTACTCCCGCCCGAGGGCGATCTGTTCACTGCCCGAGCCGGGTGCTACATCGTCACCGGCTGTGACACCGCAGAAGTCAACGCGCGTCTCGACGCCGCCGCCGACGAGATCACCCTGACCACCGAGACGTACCGATGAGCAGCCAGACCGATCCGCGCCACGACATCGACGGGGACGTCTACGTCTCCCCGCGCTACCTCGCCTCCACCACCGGGACGGGGGACCCCGCCCTCGCCCCACTCCTCGACCTCGGATGGGACCTGCAGCACGACGACCTCGCCAACGTGTACGTGAACGCTCCCGACCGGCGGGTGCGCCTGGGATATCTACCCGAGGGCGAGGATGACGGGCTCTGGCGAATCAACGCCTACAAGGACCCGTTCGGTCCGCCAATCTGGGGCGCCTGCTTCAACGACCGCACCCCCACGGAGTTTGTCCGTGCGTTCACCACCGCTCTCGCCTCGGCGTACGAGCACGGTCCCGACGCCTACCTGGCCAGACCGGTAGCTGGAACTGATGAGCACGATCCCTTTCTGGCCGTCGCCCCGCTCCTCACACAGGGCTGGAAGTTCGACCGCCCCCGCCGGGACGTCTTCGCCATCCAGGCCCCGGACGGACTCGCCGGCATGGAGTTCACCAGCGGGGACCTCGACCCGGAAGCCGAGCTGACCACACGTGACGCCCGCTGGCATCTGTGGGCGGGGAACTCCATCGATCGGACCGTCTGGTACGCGACCGCCAGCACCGACACCCCCATCGCCCTGCTCGCTGTCCTCACCCAGTGCGTCGCCGACCCGGCCCCACTGCCCCGCTGGCAGGAGGAAACCTTCAGCTACATCAAGGACAGGGCCCAGCTCACCCCCATCCGCCCGCCGCAACCGCCGACACCTACCCCACTGGACGTGCAGCGGGCCGCGGCCCGCCGCCCGACCGCGCTCCTCACGCCCAGCGTCCCGCGCTGGAGTGCCACCAGCCGACCGGCCCTGCCCGGCCCGCGCCGATAGCGCCAACTCGACTCTGAGTGGAGACCCTTCGTGTCCCTGCACGCCCCCGAGTTCTTCGCCGAGCTGTGCCTGCCCTTCCACGACAGCACCGTCGTGGGCAACACCTACTACGCCACCCCGGACCGACATCTACCGCTGCGGCTGCGGATCGACTTCAGCCGCACCATCGATGCGCACACCTACGGGGGACTTCGCGTGGCGGTCATCCACCCGGACCGCGGTGAGATCGACGCGGTCGCACTCAGCTTCCTGGATCACGGCACCTTCCACCGTCGTGACGAAGCCCGCAACACCCGCCTGAACACAAGGCAGTACGGAACGATCGACACCTCTCTCCGGCCCGGCCGGCCGCCCTGGGAGGGAGCTGTGACCACTGGACTGCGCGATGCCATTGAGCAATACACCGCCGTCTGGTTCCCCGGCGCCTGGACCGCGCCCGCACCGAGCCGCGCTGCTGGCCGCACCGCTCACAAGGCTCCCTCCCCGTCGGTCACCCGCGGCGGTGGGCGCGCCCGCTGAGCCCTGGCTGTACCGAGTGCCGAGCCCGTATTCGCTCTCGTTACGGCCAACCGCCGCTGTCACCGCCGGGCCAGGCCCATGCCTGGTGCGGATCGCAGTCACGTGCGGCGCTGCCGTACCGCTCGATCAGGTGCGTCCCGAGGCTGTCGGCGAGCACGGCACTCGCACCCCCCCCCCGCAACACCGTTCAGCACTCAGGAAGTTGTCGGATCCCGGCGCCGCGAACTCCGCACGCAGTGCCCACCACCGCGACCACGCGCTGAGCACAGGCCATGTGCACCGGCGCGGCAGGTCGGCGGAGACCCCCTTGCTCAGCGCGACTTCGGCCACGACTGGGGGTTCCGGGCACAGAGAAGCCCCCGCCGTCGGGGCTAGGGGGGAGAGCTCCGAACAGCGGGGGCGGACCAGTGAGGCTAGGACGCGCCGTTGCTCCTGTCACGGACGCAGGCTAGGCATACCCAGGAGTGTCGGCCGATGAGCCGTGTCTTGGCCTTGTCGTGCTTGCCGCACCACTGAGAGAGCTGCTGCCTGTCTGGGAAGTCCCTCTTCAGGAACTCACGAACCGTGTCGCGTGTGCCCATGATCAATCCTCGTCGTAGTCCTCGTCGTCCGACTTGGGCGCGGGCTCAGTGACGATCTCCTGATCGCTGAGGTCGTAGCCGTTCACCTCGTAGTCGTCGTCGCCGGGGTTGCGGCCCATGTTCCTCTCCTTGTCGGTTCGGCCGAGCGGTCCGCCACGTCGGGCGCCTCGTACGTCGACTTCACGACGCAGGCCAAGGCCCCGTGGGACGGAGACCTCCGGTTCGAGCTGGCCGTGAACGACCCCAAGAACAAGACCGTGAAGGTCACCAACCGACAGGTAAGGGCCCTGACATGGAGCTGATCACGACCAACCCCGCGCGTCTGTACGCCGTCGTCAGCGCCGCCCTGGCGCTGCTGGTGCACTTCGTCCCGTCCATCCCCGTCGAGCTGGTGCTGGGCCTTGCCGCTGCCATCCTGGGCATCGGTGAGGGCGTCCAGCGCACCGAGGACCGCAAGACCGAGCAGGCTCTGTCCGAGCCGGTTGAGCACGTTCACGACGAACAGTGCGGCCACCTCGTGTGACATGACTTCCGCCCGTGAGAAGGCGGTTGGTGAAGAGAGATAGAGAAACCCCCTGTCGGGCCTTCGGGCTCGGCAGGGGGCTCTTTTCGTTGCCAGCTACTGGTTAGCGGTCGGGTGATTCGGGGGGTGGAAGGTGTTCAGAAAGCCGCCCGTAGCGTTGACCGGCACTTCGACGATGTCGGTGTGGTTCGGAGGCGGCGGGGGGTCGGCCGCGGCAGCGCCAGCCCCACCGAGTGCCGCAGTAGCGGCCAAGGCCAAAGCTGCAAGAGCAGTTGGGATACGCATGGTGCTCTCCTTCAGATCACCCAGCCGTGGTCAAGGACATCGAGCTTGACGGGGGTCGTCGAGTCGGAGGGAGACTGCCAACTATCGGGCGTGGAAGACGGCGGCTCGGGATCAGCGGCGGCGGTGGCTGCCCCGCCTAGGAGAGCAACGCCAGCCAGAACTGAGGCAGCAAGTACGGATCGGATACGCACGGTCCTTCTCCCGTCAGTGGAGATCACCTACAGGAGCCAGCGAACCCGAGCATCGACAGGAACGCGCCCTGACCTGCTCCGTTAGAGCCTGATCCACCCGATCGTGCGGACTCCCGCCGAGAACATGGAGCTGTGCAGTCCGGCGCCCTAAAGTCCTGATCATGGAGCCACACGAACCGTGGGACCCGGACGAGATCTATGCTAAGGGCGCATACGCCGAGCACGGCGGATGGCTGTACCTCGCGAGCGAGCCCACACAAGGGCAGCCGCCCGGTGCGGGGCGTGATGGGGAGCCGTGGCTGCTGCTGGGCCGCTACGGCGGGCCGCTGTGAGCGGTCACTCGGTTGGCTCATCTCCCGTCGTGGGTGTGGAGTGCCCGGGGCAGCGTGGTGACGCACGAACGAGACCACGAAACCCGGAGGTCCCTATGCGTATCCGTAACGCTGCGGTTGCTGTCGCTCTGGCCGCTCTGGCTCTGCTCGGCAGCGCAGGAATGGCCACAGCAGACGACCCCGGCCTCCCGAACATCCCCCAGCAGCCGCCCGCGGCCGGCGGCGTAGGCGACGTCCTCGGCGGCCTCACCAACTTGGGCTAGTAGTGCTTCGTTAGGTTCTGGCTCGGGTGAGGGGTCGACCGCAGGTGGTGCAGATGCCGGTCCAGCACCTCAGCAGGTCCTGCAGAGCATCGAGGACTTGGTAGAGGGTCAGGCCGGTGTGCGGACTTTTGGGTCCAGGCGCCGGATGGTGAGGAAGGCCTGGGCTGCGGTGACGAGGGTGACGTGGTGGTGCCAGCCGCGCCAGCTGCGGCCCTCGAAGTGGTCCAGGCCCAGGCCGTGTTTCAGCTCGCGGTAGTCGTGCTCGATGCGCCAGCGCATCTTCGCCCACCGCACCAGGTCCGCGACGGGGGTGGTGGCGGGCAGGTTGGAGATCCAGTAGCCGGTGGGTGCCGGCGCGGCCTGCGGCCATTCGACCAGCAGGGTGCGGGTGGGCAGCACGCCGTCCCACTGGTTGCGGCCGCCGCCGGCCTCCTGCGCGGCCCGGGTGGCCAGCTTTCCCGCCGGCCGGATCTCCACAACCGTGAACCGGGAGGCCAGGACTGCCTTGCTGCCCTCGCGCCAGGACACCTCGGCGAACGGCACGTCCTCGTCGAGGAGTTCGGGCAGCGGCCGGTGCCGGTCGCGATAACGCGGCAGGGCGGGCGGTCCCAGACCACCGTAGTCCGGCAGGTGGGGCACGGCCGTGGCGGGCCGGGCCGTCTCCTTGGGCTCGACCGCCACCACATACGACAGGCCGCGTTCCTCCAGCTCCTGTCGGAAAGAGACGCTGCGACCGTAACCGGCATCGGCGACGATCACCGGTGCCGTCAGCTGCCAGGAAGCCAGCTCATCCACGATGTCCAGGGCGAGGCGGGTCTTGGTCGCGGGCATGACCTGATCGGGGATCCCCACGGCCCGGCACCGGGCCCGGTCTCCGGTCCACTCGAGCGGCAGATACAGCCGCCACTGCAGCGGGCACGAGGCCTGGTCGGTGGCCGCGTGCACGCTCACCGCCACCTGGCAGTTGGCCCGTTTGCCCAGCGCACCGCAGTACTGCCGGGCCACCCCCACCGAGGTGGTGCCGCACTTGGGAAACGAGACATCGTCAATCACCCACACTGCCGGGCCGACTGCGTCCGTCAGCCGGCGGGCGATCCGCCGGCGCACCGGCAGCGGATCCCACGGCGACTGGTTCACGAACTGCTGCAGAGCCTGCATGTTCCCGTCCGGCAACCGCGCGGCCATCGGCTGGATCGACTTGCGCCGCCCCTCCAGCATCAAACCGCGCAGATAACACTCACCCCACCGCCGCTGATCCCGCCGCGGCAGCGAACCGAAGACATCGGCCACGAACTCCGCCAACTCACCCCGGAGCCCGTCCACTTCCCCCAGCTTCATACCAGCCAGCATGCTCCGCACCGGACATGAACGGCACACCTAACGAAGCACTACTAGGGCGTTTCCTTCGGATCATCTGATCGTTGGTTCAGGTGTGGCCTTAACTGACGTGCAGTGGCAGCGAATTGAGCCGTTACTCCCGGACCGGGCGCCCCGGCGGGGCGGTCGGTGGCGGGATCACCGGCAGGTGATCGACGCGATCGCGTTCAAGTACCGCACCGGCTGTCCGTGGATGGATCTGCCCGAGGAGTTCGGCTCCTGGAAAGGCGTCCACAACCGGCTGCGGAAGTGGGCCGCCGATGGCACATGGGAGAAGGTCTTCACCGCCCTGCTGACCCAGGCGGACTCCGCGGGCGACCTGGACTGGGTCGTCGCGGTGGACTCCACCATCGTCCGCGCTCACCAGCACGCCGCCGGGGCCCGTCAAAAGGGGCCCCGGCCGGCGAGCCGCACGACCATGCCCTCGGACGGTCCCGCGGCGGACTGACCACCAAGATCCACCTGGCCGCCGACAGCCGTTGCCGGCCCCTGGCCATCCATCTCACGGCCGGACAGGCCGGCGATGCACCCGCGTTCACACAGGTCATGGCCCGTCTGCGGGTTCCCCGGCCCCTCGGACGGCCCCGCATCACGCCCCAGATGATCCTCGCGGACAAGGCGTATTCCTCCCGCGCCATCCGCGAACACCTGCGCCGACGGGGCATCCGGGCGGTGATTCCACAGCCCGCGGATCAGACCGCGCACCGCAAGCGCCGCGGTCGCCTCGGGGGAAGACCACCCGCCTTCGACCGCGACGCCTACAAGCAACGCAACACCGTCGAGCGCTGCATCAACCGCCTCAAACAATGGCGCGGCCTGGCCACCCGCTACGACAAGACCGCAACCGTCTACCTCGCCGCACTCCACATCGCAGGCATCCTCATCTGGTCAGCGAGGTGATCCAGAAGAAACGCCCTAGGTCCCGCACAAGGTGAGCCTGTCCCCATGGCTGTCATAGTGATCTACCCGCCCGACGAGGAAGGTGGTCGGCGGGTTCGCGGGGGCGACGAGATCCTGGGCCGCGCCTACGGCATGCGGGATCTTGTCGAGTTCCTGCGCCGAACTGGTCTAGATGTGGACGAGGAGTGGATAGCTCAGTCCCCCATGATCGAGTGGCGAGGCGGTGGGCCAGAGATCATGAGGTGACTTCGCGACGCAACAAGATCGCGACCGAACGCTGACCGTTCTTCATAGACGGGAAGGCATGAGATATAGCCATGTTTACGGGCTCCCAACCATCTTGACCCCATTTGTTCAGCGCTTCCACGAAACGGGGGCAGAGGCTGTTGAAATCCTCGTACCCCAGTTCCGAGGCCGACGGGGCACTCGCGGTGAGGATCGAGTATTCCCATGTCGTCTTCCGGTGTTCAATAACCTTCGTGGCCATGAGTCACCCCCTTGGCGACACCAGCGTAGAGCAGATGGGGAGCAACGACGCCTTCCCATGAGCGTCTACACCAAAGTGTCCAAAGTGACGTTATGGGCATGACAACTACAATCTGCGCTTCACTGCCCCCAAGTGCCGTGCCAGGATGGGCTGATGGAGATCGCGAAGTTGGTGTTGGAGTTCTTCAAGGCGGCTGTCTGGCCAGCGACGGTGGCGGTCCTCGCCTGGTTCCTGCGTAACCACCTATACAGAGCCTTCGAGCGCATGACCCGCTTGGAGACGCCGGCCGGGTCGGTTGAGTTCGCGGCTGAGGCCAGCGCAGTGCGGGAACAAGCGGAGTACGCATTTCACCTGCGACCCTCCATCGGCTCGCCCCCTCGCGATGGAACCCCACACCCAGGCACAGAGAGCCCTGAACCTCCAGTGCAGCCAAGGCGCCACGATGTCTCGGAGCGCGCTTTCGAGGCGGCGTGGGATGCAGTCTTCTCCAACCCGCGGCTAGCCATCTTTTTCGCCTACAGAGTGACGCACCACCTCTATCACTTCGCCACCCAAGACTTTTGGGTCGACGTACGCATGAGGCAAACATTTCGCCACATCGAGCGCATTTACGCTAAGTCATGGGACGATGAGTTCAGCGTAACGCGTGCCTCCGCCACGGACTACATTCAGGCATGCGAGACGCTGTACGACAGTCTTCTGAGTGAATTCACTGAGATACCGGAACCGCCTAACATCGCCGTTCTTGAAAACGAAGCAGCCGACACCGGATTTAATGTCGTGGATTCCAGGCTATGACCCGTCGCGAGTAAGCATATTGTGCATGACAAATCAAGGGCAAAGAGAAGAGCCCCCGGAAATCCCCGGGGGCTTCTCTTCACTCGATGCCGAAGTGTCGCATCAGCTTGCCGACGTTCTCGTCCAGCCGGTGCCCGTGGGGAGCAGCAGCACATCACTACCGAGCACGCAGTCGAGCTGCAGCGCAGGCGGGCGGCAGCGGTGTGCGACGTATGCCGCCCCGATAAGGCGCTGCCTCGGGGAGGCGGTACGTGACAGTGGAGTAGCGCCACCGAACGCGCTGTGTCCGCTCTCCCGGGGTCGCCTACAGCGCGGGTATCGGCACCGTACGCAAGTACAACGGCGTGCCTCCGCGCCCCGAAACCCAGCGTTCATCAGCGTTGTCCGTGAAACTCGCAGCGTAGCCAAGATGATCTTGATCGCGTAGTGTCCCGGCAGCCCCGTCGCGAGCTCACCCCCGTGGCACGCGGCGGGGTCCCGCGTCACCAGCCTTCGAGCGGCGACACCATCTCCGGCGTGAGGTCGTAGCGCACCCGCAGCAGGCGCACCGGGTGCCGGAAACGGCCCGCGTCCACAGCTGTATCGCCCTCGAACTCGGCGACCAGGTCAGGGCGTACACAGCGATGGTCGAGGATGTTGCGGGTGCCCCAGCCGGCCGAGAACTGGGCACTCCACCAGGGATGTTCCGCACTGGCTGGAACCAGGAGGTCGGCGAGTTCCCGCTTAAGCAGGCGGGGTACCAGTGTGCTGCGTGCCACCAGCCACAGGCGGGCTGTCTTGTCGTAGCGGCCGAGGAGCGTGGTGCTCGGCTGGTCGACGCTGCCGGTGACCGCGCCGATGACGGCCTCCGATGTTCGATATGCACGCAGCTTGGACCATCCCCGAACGCCCGGACGGTATCGGCTGGCTAGGGGCTTGATGACCGTGCCCTCCACGCCGATGGCACCCCACTGCGGGGACAGCCACTCGCGCGCCTCATCGGGGTGTGTGGTGTGCGGCGACAGTGCCCACGGGGCGGTCAGACCGCGGCGCATCGCCAATTCCTCCAACGCTGCGCGCCGTTCCGTATACGGCAGCGCCAGCAGCTCCTTCTCGCGGAGCTCCAGCAGGTCGAAAAGGATCAGCTGGGCGGGCTGGGCGCTGGCTGCTCCTTCGGCCCGGCGGCCCCGGTAGCGGGCGCGGGTCTGCAGCGCGGCGAAGTCGAGCCTCCCCGCAACGGGGACGACCAACTCGCCGTTTATGTGAGCTGTTCACTCCGTCTCACCGGCTCTCTCGTTATCCACGCGTGAGGGCTGTCTCACGACTGGATGAGGAGCCATATGACGAGAACAGCACCCGTTCTACTGAGCCGCACCAGCCACTCCCGAGCGCGTTCGTGCCCGGGAGCGAGCTCGGAACTGCAGGGCACCTTGCAGAATTTGGGAGTGCGTGAGGGGCAGCCGTTCATCCTGGGAAGCGACGGCAGCTACGACCTGGAGCTCAACCGGTTTCTGCGCGAGCTCCCGAGCTGGGGCGTGCCAGCAGACAACAGTGTCGAGGGGTACTCCCGTGATCTGATGCTGTTCTGCCGGTTCCTGGCCGAGTCGCGGGGCGGCAAGTCCATCTGGGAATGCGAGGGGGAGGACCTCCGCGCCTACAAGCGGGTCCGGCTGCTGGCCGAGGGGCCCGGCACAGTGTCGGTGGGCACGTGGAATCGGTCCATCGCCGCGTTGGACAAGTGGGTGCAATGGTCGCTGTACGAGGGGCTGTTGGACCGCGCGCCGTTCCGGTATGTGGACAAGACGGTGACGACGCCACACGGGGTGCGGACGTTGCGGGTGAACGCCGAGTTCGCCGCCGATCCCGAGGACGGGCCGGTGGGCTTCGTCTCCTTCGAGGACTACCTGCTGTGGCGGAACGTGGGGCTGCGGGGCGAGTTGCCGGAAGGGGGCCCGGACCCGGCATGGCGCGGGCGGCACGGCGAGCGTAACGGGCTGTTCGCCGATGTTCTGGTCCACTCCGGAATGCGGTTGAGCGAGGGCGGGACGCTTCTGGTCACTGAGGTCCCGCCGCTGACTGAGCGGCGGATGGTGGGAGATGTGCGCCTGGCGGCGGCGGTGACCAAGCGCCGCCAGGCCCGCACGGTCTTCCTGCCGCGGCGCAAACTGCGGGCCCTGCACCACTTCGTCGCCATCGAGCGAGATGCGATCATCGAGCGCTGCCGGGCGGGTGACAGGTGCGTGGGGGGCGAGGATGTCCTCATGGTCGCGAGGACCGGGCGGAGCGGGCTGACCTTGGAGGGCGGGAGCCGCCGGTGGCCCTACTCCAGGATCGGGCCCGCCGATCGCCTGCGGCTGGTCCATGGCGGTCAGGACGGCCAGCCCGTTGGGCCACTGTGGCTGTGGCTGGGCGATGACGGGGCACCGCTGACGCCCTCGACCTGGCAGTCCGCCTTCCGCCGCGCCAACGAGCGCTGCCGGGGCTTCGGTATCGACATCGAGGTGCATCCGCACACGCTGCGCCATACCTTCGCCGTGCACATGCTGGGCCTGCTGCTGCGGCAGACCATCCGCGCCCTGGGGCGGCCGGAGAACGCTCCGCTGGCCCGTGCTGAACTGCGGCGGCTGCTGATCGGCAATCCGCTGCGCAAGCTGCAGCTACTCCTGGGCCACGCCCAGGAGTCGACGGTCTATATCTATCTGGACGTGCTGGATGAGGCCCAGGAGATCGTGCTGGCAGCCCTGACCGAGTGGGAGGCCCAGGCGGACGCCCTGGAACGCCTCACCGAACCGGGGTTGGAGATGGCCGGATGAGCCCGCGCCGTGTCCGTTTCCCCGCCCCGCACGATCTGCCCTCTGAACCGGAGCCGGTGCCGACGCTCGGACCGGTGGCCTTCTCCGCGCACTTCGCCCACGGCGGCGAGCGCCACTTCGACCTGTCCGATCTGCCGTGCCCCCGCCTGGTGCGGCGTTTGACGCAGGCACTGTCGACTCTGGCAGGGACCGAGAACGGGCAGACGTATGTGGATACCACCTCCGCCTACGTGCGTTCCATCCGCTCCCTGGCAGCCTTCCTCGCCCAGGTTGCGCCGGAGGCTGGGGCGTTCGGCATCGAGAAGCTGACGCCGGAGCTGCTCGACGCCCATGAACACCGGCTCGCCGCCGCCTACCGGACCCGCAGCACCGTCCCGTACGTGCACATGCAGCACATCATCCGGCTGCTGCGGATCGTGCACGAGGCGGAGCCCACGCTACTGAGCGCGGAGATGCAGGCACGGTTGGCCTTCACCTCCGCCCGCACCACGAACGACCGGACCCACCGGCTGGACGCCTACCCCGACGCCGTGTTCGAGGCCATGCAAGCCGCGGCCCTCACCGATGTCCGCGCGCTGCGCGACCGGATCCTGGAGGGCGAGCGTCTCGCCGCCCGCGGCCAGGGCCCGGGCGCGGGCGGCGGGCACACCTGGAACCTGGAGTCCGCGCTCTGGTACATCGTCCACCACGGTCCGCTGACCGCCCACGTCAGAAACCAGCCCGGTGTCCGAGACCGTATCCAGGAGTTGGGCGGCGTGGGCCGGCTCAACGCCCGCCTCTTCCTCACGCCGAACGATCTGGTCCCGCTACTGGTGCTGCTGGTGGGCAAGACCGGTCTGGAGCCCGATGTTGCCGCGCGGCTGCGAGCCGACTGCCTGGTCAACCCCGCCCGCGGCTACGTCAGTATTGCCTACACCAAGAACCGGGCGCACGGGCACTCGCACAAGACCCTCCGGGTCGCGGATGGCGGGAACCTGCACACCCCCGGCGGACTGCTCCGGCTCGCTCTGCGGCTAACCGCCTACGGCCGCCAGGTGGCCGTCACCGACTTGCTGTGGACGCACGTCAACCGGAACGGCGTGGTGAAGGCCAGCTACGGTGCCTTCCACAGCACGGTGCTGGAGAACGAAAAGCCCCGGTGGATGGAACGCCACCACCTCGACACCCTGGCCGAGGGCGGTCTGCGGCTCGACCTGCGGCGGCTGCGCAAGACCTATAAGTCACGTCGCTACCTGCAGACTTCAGGGCTGCTGGAGGATTTCACCGAAGGTCACAGCAAACGGGTGGCCGCCCGGCACTACGCCGACATCGAGGCGCACCGCACCGTGCACGAGGACGCCGTCGAAAACGGCCTGCGACAGGCCCTGGATGCCGCCCTGGCCCCGCCTGTGGTGCTGGCCGAGGACGGCAGCCGGCTCGACAACGGAGAGATCGGGCTAGCTCCGGCCACGGTCGAGACCGCGCTGAGCGGGGAGAGCGACGTGTGGCTCGCCTCCTGTTCCGACTTCTATGCCTCACCGTTCGCACTCAAGCAGGGAAGCGGCTGCCCGGTGGCCCTCTGGGGCTGTCTGGAGTGCCCGAACGCGGTGTTCACCACGCGCCATCTGCCCAGCCTCATCACTTTCTTGGACTTCCTCGGAAAGCAGCGTGAGGAGATGCTCGCGCCGGAGTGGCAGGCCCGCTACGGACTGGCCTTCGACCGCCTCACCACCGGCGTCTTTCCGCAGTTCACCGCCGACCAACTCGCCACGGCCCGCGCCATCGCCGAACACAGCGGAGCGCGGTTGTCCCTGCCGGGCCAGATCCTGGAGCTGATGACATGACACTGCCCGGCACACCTCCCGCACCGCCCCAGGCCGTCCCGGACGACGCACCGGTCCTGCCCGACCGTCTGCGCGAGCGCAGTGACCTGCACGGTCCCCGCTTCGGCGACATGGTCTGGAACTTCAAGCCGTTCCTGCCGCGCACCGCCCCCATGTCACGGGTGGTCTTCACTGCCATTGAGGATCCTGTCACCACGCTGGTACTCAAGGAGTACCTCTACTCACGGCTACGCCGCGGCAATCCCGCCACCCAACGGCGGGGACCGATGAAACTCACCTCGATTTTCGGGGTGTTCATGAAGGCGCGCAGTGCCCTCGCGACGTTGAAGGAAGTCGGGGCACCCCGGCTGGCTGACGTCACCCCGGACCACCTGCACGCCGCACTGGCGTGCTGGAAACGCGTCTCGGCCGACAACGCGGCGCAGCACGTCACCGCCGTCAAGTACCTGTTTGCACACGGTCCGTTCCTCACCGCGGACCGGCTCGGCATCAACCCCTGGCACGGGCGCTCCAGCCATGCAGTCGCCGGCGTCGCTCGTGACCGGGAGAACTCCACCGCCCGCATCCCCGAAGAGATCATCCGCCCCCTCCTGAAAGCGGCCGTCTTCTACGTCCAGACCGCCAGCAGCGACCTTGCCGCCGCCCGCCGGGAACTCACCACGCTCAAGTCCGCAGCACCTGCCCGCACCCGCCACAGCAGCGGGCAGGCCCAGGCGAAAGTCGAGCGCTACCTCGAGGAGCTGCGCACCGCCGGCCAGGGCATCCCCGCCCTCCCTGCGCACATGGCCCACCAACACCCGCACATCCCTCTCATCGACGGTGTACTGCAGGCTCCCAACGTCGCACTGATCGCCCTGCTGACGGGCGTCGCCCCGAGTGCCGAGATCAGACGCCCGATCGCCGAGGCGGCCCACAGCTTGGGGTACGAATCCGGTGGCCTGCGCGCCCCGCTGAACATCTGGCCGGACAGCGGACGTCCCTGGCGTCCCCGGCTCGATGCCGGCGAACTCGGCATCGAGACCACGTACCTGCGTGTCGCCTCCTGGATCGTGATCGCCTATCTGTCCGGCATGCGCGACGCGGAGGTCCGTGAACTCGCCCCGGACTGCGCCTTCACCGAAACCGAGCGGGGAGTGCGGACGCGCCACAAGCTCCGCGGACGTGTTTGGAAGGGCAAGCAGCTCTCGGGGGAAGAAGCCGAATGGGTAGTCCTGGACATCGTCCACCAGGCCGTCACCGTACTCCGCGAGCTCAACAACGACCCCACCCATCTGTTCGGACACCGCGGTGCCTCCAGCACCGGAAACCGCCTCGTGGTCTTCGGCTCCGTCAACCTGCGGCTGAACAGATTCCGCGACCACCTCAACACGCTCTTCAGTACCCCCGAAGAACAGTTCCTCCCCGACCTCAGCGCCGACGAGGACACCGATCCACTGCCCTGGCGGCTGACCACCTCCCAATTCCGCCGCACGCTGGCCTGGCACATCGCCCACCAGCCGTTCGGCATCGTGGCCGGCTCACGGCAGTACCAGCACGCCGAGCTGGCCGTCTTCGAAGGCTATGCCGGCACCTCTGCCTCCGGCTTCGCCGCCGAAGTCGCCTCCGAGAAGGCCGTGGCGAAACTCGACTACGTCGAGGAGCTCTACCGCGACTGGCACGAGGGACACCAAGCCAGCGGTGGCGCGGCCCAGCGGGTGAACGCGGAATTCGCACGCATCCGCCGGGAACTGGGCGACCTGCCCGGCCTCATCGCCAGTCCCGCCCGGCTGCGCGCGATGCTCCAGCACCTGACCAAGACCCTGCACCCCGGTGTGCTCAACGACTGCTTCTATCAGGAGGCCGCCGCGGTCTGCGCCAAACGGGCCCAGCCCCTCGGCCGCCCCCTGCCACTGCTCAACATGTGCCTGTCCTGCCCCAACGCCCGCCGCTCTACCAGCCATGTGCCTCGCCTCACCGCTGCCCGCGACCAAGCCCAGAAACCGCTGAACTCCGGCACACCCCTCCCACCGCTGCAAACCGCAGCCCTCACCGACTACACCGCCACCCTTGACCGCCTCATCACCGAGATCAGCCCAGCCACACAGGACCAAACCGATGACTGACACCCCGCTGCGGTTGCGCCACGCCTACGAACGACACGGCAACGGCATCGCGCCCTCCGCCGCCGACCAAGCCATCCTGCACGCCTTCGAACGCATCATGGCCGGCCGCCCGGAGGTAACCGACGGAACACTCACCGCCGTCAACATCAGCACCGAAGCGGGCATCTCCCGCGCCACCTACTACCGCTCGCCAGCCGCCAAAGCCATCAAGGACATCCTGGCGGAGCCCGATGTCCACCGACCCGACACCGACACTCTCAAGGCCGAAAACGCCCAACTCAAGCGCCGGGAGCGACATCTGCGCAGCGAACACGCAGCCGCGGTCGGCGAGCTGAGAACCCTCGTCGCCACCTACGCCGACCACATCCAGACCCTCACCCTGCACAACGCCCACCTCAAAACCGCCAACACCCAACTCCTCCAGCAACTACGCCAGATGGGCCGGAACATCACTCCGCTCCCCGCCCCGAGGCACGAACCCGGCATCGCCCAAGACTGCGACAAGGACCGCCCGTAACGCATAGACGCATCGCCCGAAGCAGTATGTGCTCGTGGAACCAGGGCGCGTCATCATCGAGGGGAGCTCGCACGCGTCCTTCGACAGTGCCACGGCCTTACCTGCCTTCGGGAACCCTGAGATGCTGCATTCCTGTAGTCCGCGTGCCGCTTGAGGTCATGCTGGCTAGCGCCATAAGGGGGGCGCATGGAAAAGGGCGATGCGGTGATCATCGGGGTGGGTACCTTCCGCAGCCCCTTACCCGACGGTGAGGAGCTGCCGGTCGGGACGCAGACCTGGGATGCGCTGGAGTTCGTGGACTGCGTGGTCCCTCGCGTCCAGGACGCGCTCAGCGAGCTCGGCTACCGCGTGCGGTGCCACCTCGACCCCATACAGACCGAATTGCGGGATGCTCTGTTGCCTTCCCCCGCCGATGCGGAGACCGTCGGCGGGCACCGGATCGTGCACGTGATCTCCCATGGCAAGGCCGACGTCGATCGGAAGCGCCTGGACATGGTGCCTGCCGACGGGCGGATCGGCCGTGACACCAACGTCGCTGGGTGGATCTCCGACAGCGACGCCGAACAGCGGCCTTCGCTGTTCCTGGTCGATCTGTGCGGCTCGGGCGTGGCGGCCAGGCTTTCGTCCTCGGTGCACGAGGCCGGGCTGCCGACCTACGCCTGGGTTATCGCCGCTTCCGACAGCCGGGAGGAAGCCTACGACGGCCGTTTCAGCATCGCGGTCGCCGACGTTCTCCACGACCTCGCCCGAACGGGACTCGGCAGCGACCCCTCGCAGGAGTTCGTCGACTTCGACCTGGTGGCCCGGCACATCGGGATGCGGCTGGAGAAGGCGGGAGGCCGGGTGCAGACCGTGCGGGCCACGCTGATGGACCCCAGTGCTCCCAAACCGGACCTGCCGTTCTTCCCCAACCCTGCGCATCCCGCCTTCGCCAGTGATCCCGTCCGCGCACAACGCGGCGTCCTCGACCCGCCGGTCAGGGACTTCGTCGAAGAGCTCGACCCGGTCGATGCCCGGCACTTCACCGACCGGCCCGGCCGGCACTTCACCGGCCGCCGCAGCCAACTCCGCCTGCTCGCCCCCTGGCTGGACGACCCCGGAGCCGCCCGGCTGTGCGTGGTCACAGGAAGCCCCGGCACCGGCAAGTCCGCCCTGCTCGGCGCCCTCATGTGCGCCGCGCACCCGCAGCTGGCCGAACAGGCCGCACACATCCGCGAACGCCTGCCCGGCGCCTGCCGGCCCGCCTTCCACGAGCAGTTGGCAGCCGTCCAAGCCCGACAGCGCAGCCTGCCCGCCGTCCTGCGCGCACTCGCACGCCAGCTACACCTGCCGGCGTCGGCCGACGAGTGGACCCCAGAAGCCTTCATGCACGCGGTACGGGCGCTGCCGGAACCGCCGGTGCTGGTGGTCGACGCACTCGATGAAGCGGTCGACCCCGGCCACCTCACGCAAAGGCTACTCCTGCCGCTAACGGACGACTGCCGCCCCGATGGGCGACCGGCGTGCAGGATGCTGCTCGGCATGCGCCCCTGGGAGCAGTTCCAGGAACTTCAAACCCGCGCCGAAACCACCGGCCTCCTCATCGACCTCGACCGATCCCCCACAGGCGAGTTGGAAGAGGACCTGGCCGACTACCTCGACGATGTCCTCACCCACCTCGACGGCTACCGCACCGGACCGGCCCGCCCGGTCCGCGACCTGCTCGCCCGCACCGCCGCCGCCCGCCTGGCCCACACCCCCCAACAGGGCGAGAGGTGGGGCGCCTTTCTGGTCGCCTCGGTCTACAGCAGCTACCTCGCCTCCACCCCGGCAGCCGAGAATCTCTCCTCCGCGCGGCACCTGGGCGAGAACGTGCCGGTCACGCTGCCGGACGTCTTCGAACTCGATCTCGCCGCCCGCTCCGCCCCCGCCACTGCCCGCGCCCTCCTGGTCGCGATCGCCCACGCCAAAGGCAACGGCATCCCCGCCGAACTCGCCTACCCCCTCGCCCAATCTCTCCACCCCACAGCCGACCCGACAAGCCTGCCCCAGGTACTCGACGAGTCCATGTTCTACCTGCGCACCCACGTCGACACCGACGGCACCACCCTCTACCGCCCCTTCCACCAAGGACTCGCCGACCACCTCCGCGCCCACCCCTACCAGCGGGCCCCTGCCCGCATGCTGCGCGGCAGCATCCCCGCGGCCGAACGTGTCCTGGACACGCTCCTCACCCCCCGCACCCAGGCCGACCACCTTGTGTGGGCCAACGCCGCCCCCTACCTGCTCCGCCACGCCATCGAGCACGCCATCGACGCCGAGAACACAGAAATTCTGATCACCGATCCCGAATTCCTCGTGTACGCCGACTCGTACACCCTCACCCCAGCGCTTTCCACCGTCGCCTCAAGGCCCGCGGTACTGGCAGCCGCTGTCTACCGCACGTCCCTGCATCAGCACCGACCCACCCACCCCGAAACCCGACGCTCCATCCTGGCTGTCGACGCCGCCCGCCACCGCGCCACCCAACTGCAAGAGCAACTCACCCGGCCGCTGCCTCACGGAACATGGCGACCCCGCTGGGCAACAGGCAACTCCCTCACCCCAGCACTGCACAACACCCTCACCGGCCACACCGAGTGGGTGGATGCGGTGGCGTGCACGAGCCTGGATGGTCGGCCCGTCGCGGTCACCGGCAGCACCGATAGAACGGTGCGGGTGTGGGATCTGCGGTCGGGTGAGCCGGTCGGGCAGCCCCTCACCGGCCACACCGAATCGGTGGATGCGGTGGCGTGCACGGTTTTGGATGGTCGGCCCGTCGCGGTCACCGGCAGCACCGATAGAACGGTGCGGGTGTGGGATCTGCGGTCGGGTGAGCCGGTCGGGCAGCCCCTCACCGGCCACATCGGGCCGGTGTTCGCGGTGGCGTGCACGGTTTTGGATGGTCGGCCCGTCGCGGTCACCGGCAGCACCGATAGAACGGTGCGGGTGTGGGATCTGCGGTCGAGTGAGCCGGTCGGGCAGCCCCTCACCGGCCACACCGAATCGGTGCGCACGGTGGCGTGCACGGTTTTGGAGGGCCGGCCCGTCGCGGTCACCGGCAGCACCGATAGAACGGTGCGGGTGTGGGATCTGCGGTCGAGTGAGCCGGTCGGGCAGCCCCTCACCGGCCACACCGAATCGGTGGATGCGGTGGCGTGCACGGTTTTGGACGGTCGGCCCGTCGCGGTCACCGGCAGCAACGACGCAACGGTGCGGGTGTGGGACCTGCGGTCGGGTGAGCCGGTCGGGCAGCCCCTCACCGGCCACACCGAATCGGTGGATGCGGTGGCGTGCACGGTTTTGGATGGTCGGCCCGTCGCGGTCACCGGCAGCAACGACGCAACGGTGCGGGTGTGGGATCTGCGGTCGGGTGAGCCGGTCGGGCACCCCCTCACCGGCCACACCGAGTGGGTGCAGGCGGTGGCGTGCACGAGCCTGGATGGTCGGCCCGTCGCGGTCACCGGCAGCAACGATAAAACGGTGCGGGTGTGGGACCTGCGCTCGGGTGAGCCGGTCGGGCACCCCCTCACCGGCCACACCGAATCGGTGTTCGCGGTGGCGTGCACGAGCCTGGATGGTCGGCCCGTCGCGGTCACCGGCGGCGATGACAACACGGTGCGGGTGTGGGATCTGCGCTCGGGTGAGCCGGTCGGGCACCCCCTCACCGGCCACACCGAATCGGTAAACGCGGTGGCGTGCACGAGCCTGGATGGTCGGCCCGTCGCGGTCACCGGCAGCAACGATAAAACGGTGCGGGTGTGGGACCTGCGCTCGGGTGAGCCGGTCGGGCACCCCCTCACTAGTCCCACCCACTGGGTGTTCGCGGTGGCGTGCACGGTTTTGGAGGGCCGGCCCGTCGCGGTCACCGGCAGCACCGATACAACGGTGCGGGTGTGGGACCTGCGCTCGGGCGAGCCGGTCGGGCACCCCCTCACCGGCCACACCCACTGGGTGGATGCGGTGGCGTGCACGAGCCTGGATGGTCGGCCCGTCGCGGTCACCGGCAGCACCGATAGAACGGTGCGGGTGTGGGATCTGCGCTCGGGTGAGCCGGTCGGGCAGCCCCTCACCGGCCATACCTGGCTGGTGAACACGGTGGCGTGCACGAGCCTGGACGGTCGGCCGGTCGCGGTCACCGGCAGCAGTGACAAGACGGTGCGGGTATGGGACCTGGTTGGCGGTGCCTGTGTCGTCGTGGCCGTGAGCCTTCAGGTCAGTGCGGTAGCAGCTGCACCAGATGGCGCTCTCGTACTGGGACTCGGCACCGAGGTCATGGTGATGGACCAGGAAACGGAACTCAGCGGATGAAAATCCTCGGTATTCACGGCGTGGGCAACTTCCGCGCTGCACAGCTCCCGAGCGAGGCGGCCGGAGAACTGGCGGGCATCTGGACCGGGGCACTGTCACGTAGCGAGCCCAAAGAGCCCGGCCAGGCACAGGAACGGCATGAGGTGGCAGTTACCTACTATGCCGACTTACTGCGCCGACAAGGCGGTCAAGGCCCGGACGATTTGGACTCGCTCGACAACTTCGAGCGCGATCTCGTGGCTTTGTGGCTCGACGCATGTGGGCTGCCTGATGCCACCGCTGCTGGGCGCGCTACCGCACCTCTGCGCCAGGCTCTGGCTTGGCTGGCCAGAGCCCGCGGCCTGGGACAGTCCACCACCGAGTGGTTCGTCGCTGTCTGCTTCCGCGAAGTCGCCACCTACCTGCGCGGTCCTGCGCGCCAACAGGTCCGCGCCCGCATCGCCGAGACCTTGGCAGCCCAGCAGCCAACCGTTGTCATCGCCCACTCCCTCGGATCCGTCGTGGCCTACGAAACCCTCTGGGAACACCCAGAGTTCAGCGTAGATCTGCTAGTCACGCTCGGCTCCCCGCTAGCGCTTCCCCACGCCATCTTCCCGCGCCTGCAGCCAGCTCCCGTCAACGAGAAAGGGCAGCGTCCCCCCAACGTGGCCAACTGGGTCAACCTTGCGGACCCCGGCGACCTCGTCGCAATTCCGCCCAAGGGCATCCAGCGCTGCTTCCACGGCGTGCAAGAGCCAGAGAACAAGCCAATCCACGCCTTCGACTTCCACAAGGTCGCCAACTACCTCGCAACTCCCCAACTACGCGCCGTACTCCAGAAGTACACGTAGCTTCCCCGGCCAAGGCGCCCAGTTGAACACCAGCAGGCCCTTCCCGGGGAGATACGGGAGCAAGTTACTCAGGCGGGGTAATGAGGCCCATCTCAATGCGGTCATAGCGCCAGCACTGCGACGAGAGCCGCACGCCAGAGTCAGTGCTATCCCTCGGCGCGAACGACCGGGACCGGGTGTCAGGCTGCACGGCCGTTCGCGGCACAGCCGGCGCAAGACCCCGTCAGCAACTGGCGTCCCTCACCGGCAAGTTCTGAGACACTCCGGGATGCAAGATGTAGCCCGTTCCTGAGACACACAGGGTGTGCGACACCCGGGCAGCTCGCATAACCCCGTCGAGTACAGCAGTCTCGCCCATCTCCTTCGCCGCACGCACGATCTCGGGGAACGCCTGGGAGAGGTCTGCGCCGTTGCGGGACTGCAGATACACACTGCCGGGGCGCAGAAAGACGATCGTGCGGTAGCCGTCCCACTTCGGTTCGAACGCTGACTCCTGCGACGCGTGGGGCATTGCCCTCACGGAGCGAGCCAGCATCGGGTCGAGCGGAGGAGACAGCGTCACCCCTCATGAGTACGCCGCCGCCACCGCGGCCGCACGCCGAGCACCGTCATTACCAGGGAGACACCCGCGCCGGCCGCCCACACTCACAGTGCATCGCGGCGGCCCTGCAGAAGCCATGGCTCGCCATCCCCCGTTCCGTTACTCGCCGTCTGCGTCCCGTGCCGCGACCATCAGATCCTGTGACGGCTGGCAATAGCCATGCTCTGTCACCAGTCCGGATGCGTAGATGCCCTTGCGCAGGGCGATCGCCGCCTCGGATGCGGCGATCCGCAGCTGCACGGTTTCCTCGCGCTGCTCCTCGCCGAGATCGATGCCGCGAACCCCGGGTGCGTGCTCGTCCAGCGCCTTCCACGCGTGATTTGCCGCGCGCTGGAGTTCGATCAGGTCAGCATGCTTCTCGGGGTCAATGAGGCTCATGATGCCGAGGTTACGGCCACGGTCTGACATCAGCCTTCAGGTCACGTCCGCTGCTGCATGACGGCCTGTTGCGTGGCAGCGAGCGCAAGATTCCACGGATCCCCTTCGGGCTGGCCGCAGCCGGGCCGCATGAGCTGGGCCATGGCGTGTGAGCCGGAGACGGGCGTGCAGTTCGACGCTGCGGAGGGCCGCCTGCAGCTCGTACGAACTGGCCGCCATCCCGGACGGCAGTCCAGCCGGATCGTGCTCGGGTGTTCCGAAGCGCCGCGCTAGTGGGATCTCATCGCGCGCGTCCCACATGAGGCTGTGGCCGGCGACTTCTCAAGGCGTCTCACACCGTGTGGGCTGGGGGCAGTCTCACGGTCATATCCTTATCCTTGCCTGCTCTCGGGCACGCCCGCCTCGATGAGCATCGTGAAGAATTCGGCGATGGGGCCCGTGCGGTCGGACCCATCCGTGGTGAAGACCAGTCTGTGAGCAGCCCTGGACAAGCCTACGAAGAACGTCGATGCCCCTTCACGTGGGTCCCTTCCGAGCGCCCACCACTGTCTGCCGTGAATTCCGAGGAAGAACACGGTGTGGAATTCGAGGCCCTTGCTGCGGTGGGTGGTGAGCAAGACGACTCCATCTGCTGACTCGAACTCGTCGAGCACCTCGCCCCAGCCTTCAGACGAGTTGATCACGGTCTCCAGGTGCGCTGTGAAGGCGTCGGTGACGAGATCGAACTCCTCGCCAGATGCTGCGGCCTGTACGTAGCGGCGCAGGGCTGCGCTGTCTACGAGTTCGAGGACCTTCCGGACGGTGCCGCCCGCGGACGTTGCCGATGGTGGGTGGCTCTGAAGCCAAGCACGGAGGCGGGTGGTCAGGTCGCTCAATTCCTCGCCGACACGCTGCTGGGTCACCTCATCATCGGTGGCCCCGTGCACGCGCTCCAGAGTCGCCGATACCTCCTGCCAGACAGTGGCGAGGCCGCGCGGCTGGTGTGCCAGCCGGAGCAGCCCCATGAGCAGGCGGGCCGTCTCGCTCTTCAGTAGGTTTTGGAGGGTCATCTTGCCGACCCGTGCGTCGTCATTGCGGACTCGGATGCTGTGGGCGGCGAGGTGAGCCCGAAACAGCGGCTCAAAGTCTTTGATCTTCTGCCGTGCGATGAGCGCGAAGTCTGCCGGTGTACGGTCCGAGTCGGCGATGTCCCGGGCGATCCAGTCGGCGATGAACTTCGCCTCCCGGTCTGCGCTGGAGAACGTCCACAGCATGGCTGGGTCGTGCCCGTGCTCGGCAGTCGCCTTCGAGGTGGGCTGCACTGTGGTCGGTTCGAGTTTGCTGGCGATCACGTGCTGCAGCGCAACCAGGGCGTCGCTGGAGCGGAAGTTCCACGTCAGTCGGTAGGTGGTGGCGTCGAACGTATTGGTGAAGCGCTGGACGGCCTCGGGGACAGCGCCGGCCCAGCCCATGATCCGTTGCTTGCTGTCTCCGACCGTGGTCAGTGCGGTTTCCTCGCCGAACACCGAGGTGAGGAAGGAGAATTGCGCGCTGGTCGTGTCCTGGAACTCGTCGACGAACACAATGGGGTAGGTCATCCGCAGGGCGCGTCGGAGCTTTGGTGCCGTGCGGACCAGCAGCTCGGCGAGTCGGTTGAGCATGACGAAGTCGACTTCCGGCTTTTCCGGCTGCAGGTAACGGGTGCGCCACCACTCGCGTGCGGCGTAGGTGACAGCATCGGCCTCGTCGTTCGTCGACATGCTTTCGGGCAGGTTCCATCCCCCGACGATGTCGGAGACGAAGCGTCCGGGCTGGAACCCGAGCCTCCCGGCCAGTGTCCGAGGCGCCGTGAAGGCGATGGTGTTGATGAAGTCACTCACTTCGTCGCGGTCGGGCGCTATGCGGAGGTCGTACCCGTGGTGCATGCGCCAGTCCGGGGGGAGGGCCGGCGCGAACCGATCCACCAGTCCCTTAGTGAATGCGTCGAAGGTCATCGATGCGAAGCGGCTGGCGTGGTCTGGAACGCGGGCGGTGACCCGGCGGCGGAGGTTGGCGGCAGCGTCCCGCTTGAAGGAGATCGCCAGAATGTGCTGCGGCCACGGGCAGAGCCCGGTCTGCAGGAGATAGGCGGCGCGCTGAGCGAGGAACTCCGTCTTGCCCGCGCCAGGCCCGGCGACGACTGCCACGTTGCCAGTGTCCCGCAGAGCCTCCCACGCTGTCGGCTCCAGATCCTCGATACCTGCCGGGTGCCAATCCTCTACCGGAATCAGTGTCGTTGGGCGCAGCGCCGGCATGCCGGTGGGGCCGAGATGGTCGGAGGTGCTCACAGTGGGACCTTCTTCTGGATGTGCTCCACGAGGGCCTTGAGGACCTCCGGCGTATTCATCCGGAGCTCTTCGTCACGGAGGCGGCCGAGCGCGCTCAGGTGGGTGCTCGGTTTTGACCGCGACAGGAACAGATAGCGGTACCAGCCCAGCAACTCGGGCCGCTTCCTCTTACTCCAGTAGCGCGGCCTGGTCCCCTTCTCTCCCAGCACCGTGGCGGTGGGATCGTTGGAGTCAGGGCCGCGCTGGTTGCCTTCAAGCTGCCTGTAGGCGTTGCCGAACGCGCGCAACATGGCGTAGTCCAGGTCGAGCGGCTCGGAGTAGAAAACGGCGAATGCGCGCAGGTGCTTCACGATCGGCTTGATGTGCTCGAGTAGAAGGCCGTCGTGGATGTCGTCGACCTCGTCGTAGTTCGTGAGCCCTTTCAGCGGATCGAGCCCGTTGTCCAGGAGGCGGTTGCAGGCATCACGGAGCCGGGCTGGGCCTGCGCCGACCTTGCCGTAGTCGAGATCCAGCAGAGTGGCATGGGGGATGTCCAAGTCGTGGAGCAACCTCCACATGTGGTTGGTGTGCCGGCCGTTGAGCGGCATCATCGCTACGAACGACCGGTCCAGCTGCACACCGTGGGCATGGGCGATCCGGGGGATGACGAGCTGTTCGGTGTCGCCTTCACCGAGTACCACGAACTGGGCGAAGTACAGCTCCGGATGGGCACGCACCGCCTCCCGGACATACTTGCCCGCCTCGGTGGTGTCGTCGGGAAGAGTGATCTCGCGGACCGATGCCGTCGCGGTGGCTGGCTCCGTGCGGAAGTACCGGACGTCCTCGGGGCGGATGCGGGGCATGACGCTGGCGGAGTGACTGGAGAGGATCGTCTGCGTCGCCGTGGTGCCGCTCAGGTCTTGAAGCTGGCTGACGATCCGGGAGAGGTAGAAGGGCGAGAGGCTGTTTTCAGGTTCCTCGACCGCGATTAGGGTCAAGTGCGGCAGGTGAGCGGCTTGCAGCGTGAAGTCATCGTTGTGGTGACCCGCGCAGACCGCGCCCTCGACGTCGAGGGCTGCTGCCACCAGCGCGAGGTGCAGGAGCGACCGCTGACCGTCACTCAGCATGCGGGCCGGCCGGGGCTGGCCGTGGCGGTCGGGCTCGAAGACGAGTTCGGATTTGCGGACCAGCTGGTTGAAGTCGCCGTCGAGGAGTCGCAGTTTGGGATCCGAGTGAATGTCTGCGTCGTGCAGTTCCTGCCACCGTGCCGCAAGCGCGCTTTCGACCGCCTGGATCACGGGCTCCTCGGCGAACTTCTCGGCAACTTCAGCCGCGTGGTTGTTGACGAGGTCGCGGAGCTCACCTGACCACTGGGCCGCTCGCCACAGCCGACTGCGGAGAAAGGCCGTCACCTGACGCACGCCATCGCGGGAGGCTGGGATGTAGATCATCTGGATACGGCTACGTTCCGCGGCAGTCAGCGGCACGCAGTCTTCCTCGCCGTACTCCTCGGCAAGGGTGTTGACGATCACGCGCGTCTCGGTGATCGCCCCTTCCATCGTGCCGTCGTCGAACCACTCGGCCCGCAGCGCAGCTCGGACCTTCAGCTGGCCATCCTCTGTGGCGGCCATGCGCCGGAAGAACTCCGGGACCGCTCGGGGTACGTCGGCCTGCTCCTGGCGCTCCTCTGCGGCATCACCATCGTCTCCAACCTCGTCGTCCTCCTCTTCGCCATCGTCGAGTTCGGGGAAGGTGAGCACTGCTTCGATCGTCAACTCGCGGCTGGCAGGCAGGTCGGTCTCGTCGGCGGGCACGTGAAAGTCGTCCACACGCATCGACCGCTCCTGACCGGATACCCCGAACAACCGCAGCAGCGCCTCGCAGGCCGCGGTCTTGCCCGAGCCATTGGCGCCGATGAAGGCAGTCATGCCCCGGCCCAGGCGAAGAGAAGTGCGCTCCGGCCCGAAGCACTTGAAGTTCTCCAGTACGAGACTCTCGATGAACATTGGTCACTTTCCGGTACAAAGACAACATGAAAGGCGACTGTGTCGATGACAGTACCGAAACCGTGTGATCTCCGGGCTCATGCGATCAAAGTCGGCGCCGGTCCTGTCTGCAATAGCTCCCCGGAGCGCAGCTGACGAGATCCGTGCTGGCCGTGTGGCTGCCCTGCGCCCCTACCCGGTCCTGTCGTCCCTCCTCGACTCACCCAGAGGGCGAACAGGGTGACCAGTCGGACTCGCAATCGTGACCAATCGGCCGTTGAGTGGCCACCTGGCATGAGATTCGGCCACAGGGTCTGAGATACCGCAGATCTGTGGGCGCGGCAATTCGCTGGGGGCAGACAGAAGGAGCGCGGAATGACTGGCCAACGTGTGTGAGGCCATGTCAACGTAAACGACCTCGCAAAACACCAGTTCAGAGAGGTGTATGCCCGTGTCCATGGCTCCCGTTGGCCCCGGTTTCTCTACCACCGTCGAAGCCCTGCGGCTGCGCGAGTGGCAGCTCGGTCCTGGCCAACCCGCGCTCGTCATGGACCAGTTCTCCGTCGAGGACTTCAACCTCGTCGTGGATGACCGCGCGGACGTGCATGTCAGCTCGAAGGACGGCCGTTTCTACCTCGGCTGGTTCCCGCTCGGTCGTGCCGGCACCGACGATGAGGGGTGGAAGATCGCCGTTACCGGCACGGCCAAAGTGCGCGGCTACCAGCTGTCATTCGATACCGAGACGCCAGCCGACATCGTCGCTGCTGCCGTGACGCGCGTGCTGGAGACATCGCGGCGTGCGTAATACCGCAGCACCAGCCGGGAGTTCACGTCAGAGGGCGGCTCGCTGATTGCCCGCGGCAGGCCGGTTCCACCACTCACCCTCACGGTTTTCCCTCATGCAAGGAGGCTGTTCGTGACGCACACGGAGATGACCGTCGGCGATCTCATCGACCTGCTGACCGGCTGCGACCGGAGCGTTCCGGTGCGCCAGGCGATGAACCCCTTTTTCCCGATGGCACATCGCCTTGCGCAGGTCGTGCGGTCCGTGGATGAGACCGGCCGCACCGTCGTTTACCTCGCTGAAGGGCAGGACGAGGCCACGCAGCTTGGCCATCTGCCGCCCGAGGTCGCCGTCGCGCTGGCCTGGCAGGGTCCCGTTCACGCACCCCCGCGCCGTCCTCGCCGCAGCGCAGGCGGCAAGTAGCACCGCACCGAGTTCCTGGAGATGCCCCTGTACCCCGACTTTCCGCTCGGTCCGTCCGCCCCGAACGGCGCCCAGCCCGCGTGCTGGGTCGGCCCTCGGCATTTGGCCGGTGATGACGGACTGCCCTACGACGTTGTGGCCGATGCGCTCGCCGACCTAGGTTGGACGAGCCTGACGATCGTCCGCGGGCGACACGAGTTGGACGAGGCGCCGGAGGACCGGCAGGTCTTGCGCAGCACCGTTCTGCACATCAGCCCGGACACGCTCCGCTGGGCCCAGTGGGTCCTGGCGGACGAGCCGTTCCACCTTGGGGAACGGCCGATCGCCTGGCAGGTCTGCGCTCGTTCGGACACGAGCAGCCCGCTCGCTCAGTGGTCGGCCTACTTCACTCCCGATGTCCCCGGGGAGGTCCTGGTCGACTTCCTCCTCGCGCTCGATGCCCGTAACGCGCCCGCCGTGCCGATCGCCGGCCCCGAGCTGGTCCTTAACGCCGTCGCCGCGCATGGCTGGCTCCGCGACGTCGACCAGCCTCATACCGGGGCGACGGACCCCACGTTCACCTCGCACCTCAGCCTTGGTGAGGTGCCGCCCCTCATCCAGGACGCCGATCCCCGCGCCCTGACCACCGAGGCTGATGAAGCGGGGCCGGTCGGCTGGCAGGCGTGGGCCGCGCCCGCGCTCGGCGCACCATACCTGTGGGCGGTGTCTTTCGGACCCAGCGTCCCGCACGATCTCGTGGCCGCCTTCGCGGCGTCCCTCAGCTCGACGGCACCGGTCCTGCGCCAGATGCTGCCCGAGACGACTCGGGAGCAGCTCCTGCGCGCGCCGGCGAGCTAGGAAGCTTCGGGAGTCGACTGGTACGCCGAACGTCTCGTCAGCTCCCTCGGGCGGAAGGGCAAGCGCCCCAGCGCGCGCACGGCCTCCCGGCTGCTGGCCGACAACGACACGCGTGGGAGACGACACCCTGTTTCGGGCCGCACCGAAACACGTTGTAGCCCCCCGGTCCGCCCAGGAGCATCACTCCGGAGTATCTGACAGTGGCGCGCCAAGAGGGGGACACCTGCATGCGAAAGTACCGCACGGCCACAATCGGCTTCGCCTCGCTGCTGATCGCGGCGGGCGGGCTGGCCACCAGCAGCGTGACCGCCGCCGCCCAGTCCGGCACAGCTCCCGCGTCCCCTGCACCGTCGTCCAGCTGCGACGAGGGCGGCTTTGACTGGGACCACGCCGAACTCTCCCCAGGCAACCCGAAGTACAACCCCATCCACGGCGGCAGGCAGATGCAGCTCTGGCAGGCCCACGTCCTCCGCGAGGACACATACGGCATCTACCGGCCCAAGGAAGACCACATCCGCATCTACGTCGAGGACAAGAAGAGCGGCCAGAAGTGCTTCGACCGCTGGATCGATGACGACGACGGTGAAGGTGGGCACCTGGAGACCGGCGTACTCGACAACCGCAACACCTCCATCAGAGGCTGCATCACCTCCACCATCTTCGCCTTCAAGAAGTGCGGAGACTGGATGCGTGAGGACGCAGGCGGCCACTGGCAGAACGGCTCGGGCAAGGAGGAGCTGGACTACATGCTCGACCCCGGCGCAGAGGCCAATTACGACTTCAACGAGTCCTCCCGCAACGGCGAGCCCGCCAAGGGATACAGCGTCAGCTTCGGGAAGAACACCCGGGCCCACATCATCGTCAAAGGCAGGGCCGCCATGTCCTACGGCTTCGCCGCCACGAAAAGCCCTGACATGCAGGTCTCCTTGCAGAGCGACAAGTACGGGCAGGGTAAGTGGCGCAAGGCCATCAGCGTGGACGACTGGTGGGACCCGACGGACAACGGAGACTACGAGGCCCGCTCCGGCGTCCTCTACAACGAAGCCGACCGCCTCCGCGTGTGCGTGAAGAAGGTCGGAATGCCCGCCGAAGACGCGAAGTGCGGACAGTACCGCGACCTGAGCTGACCCCGGACAAGCCCTTGTGGTGGTCACGAACCGAGGCAGGAAGAGCGGCCCATCACGCGGGAAGGGGCCGCTCTTCCTGCCTGCGACAACCAGCGCCCTCCGGTCGCCTTCCTCCGACGTGCACAGCCCGGCCTCTCCCGAATGGAGGGCCGGGCTTCTTGCTTCTCGGTCCGGAACACTCGCGCGCACGACATGCTGCTGCCCCCGACCGTCACGGTCGGGGGCAGCAGCATGTCGGGGCGGTCAGTTGGCCGTTGTCGCCTTGGCGAGAGCCTTCTCGAGGTGACGGTCAACGAGGGCCGGAGAACCGGAGATGATCAGCAGCAGGTTGCCGTCGCGGATCGCGGTCTGTTTCACCACGGTGCTCTGCCCACCGGTGGAGAACGTCAGGAGCTGGCTCCACTGCTCATCCCCGAGCCCGCGGGGCGCGGTCAGCTCCTGCGAGGCCATGTCGATCGTGGAGCCGCCCGCGACGACTTGGTAGGTGGGGCAGCCGGTCATGGCGTCGAAGATTCGGCCGGTGCCGCCGGACAGCTTCTTGGCACTGTCGCTGTACAGCTCCTCGGAGACCTCCGAGTTGCTGCCGCCGGCGTAGGCGAAGGTGGTCTTCGCCTTGCGGGGGAAGGTGAGCGAGCCACCGGTCGCCGCATCGCCGCCCAGCTTGCTCAGGGCCGGGCAGCCGACCACGGTCACGTCGTCGTGTCGGGTGGGACGCTCCGGCTTGCGCAGGTAGCCGCTGCCGAGGTCGCTCCTGTCGAGCAGGCGGGTCTTCAGCGCGGCCGACGACAGCGAAGCGGTCTGCTGGTCGGCCTCGGTCGGCTTCCCTGCTGGGGCGGAGGAGGCGGATTCGGGAGTGGCCTTGGTGGTGTCGGTGGAGCAGGCGGGCACGGCGAGGAGAGCGGCGGTGACGCCGAGGGCGGTGGTGGCGACGCGAACGCGCATGGGTGTACTGACCCCTTGGTGCTAGGTGACGGGTGGTCAGTACGGGCGCGCGGGCCCGGTGGTCGTAGGAGTGGGGGTTAGTGACCGAGGTGGCGCAGGCAGTCCTCGAAGGTGCTGTGCGTCGCGTCCGCGGGGCCGGCGTGCCGGTTGTACCAGGCGGTGTCGAGACGCGTCTCGTGCTGCTGGTGGCCTGCCCGGCAGCGCAGCCAGACCTGGTCGCGGGTGGAGAGGAGGAGCCAGTCCCGGTACGCGCCGCACTCCCCGCAGGAGACCATCTCGCCGTCGAGGATGAGCGGTTGCTTCCAGGGCATCATCCGGCCGTCGAGCTGGTCGTGGCTCGGCACCCGCAGCTCGGGTGGAAGAAAGTCGTCCATCACGGCGGCCGGCGCCGCATGGGTCCGTTCTGCCTGCGCCTGTTCGACCTCCGGCGGCACTTGCCCCTCCAGCCGTGCCGACAGCTCAACGAAACGGCGCTGCATCTCGCTGGGCTCCGCCGCCCGGCGACGTATCCGGTGAAACACCCTGACGTCCTCCCCGTCTCCTCCTGCACGCCTCATGATCGTGCCCCATGCCCCGGCTCAGCTTCAATTCACAAAGTCAACAGTCCCCGTCGTGCGGGGACGTGAGGCGGTTGCCGCACCAACCGTGGGGGCTCATCGGGTGTTGCTCGCCGTCTCTTCCCCGGGATGCCGGCCAGGTTTGGTGGTATGAGACGCTGCCGGACGCGTGGGGGACGGGCCCGTCACCGTGCTGTTCTCGGGCGCAGCAGAGGCGTCGGCTGGCAGATCAGCCAGTCGGCGCAGCCGCCACACCAGCACGTCGCTCACCGACTCCGCGGTGTCGAGTTCGCGGCGCTCTACCGCGCCCGACAGAAGGGCGGCCGGGTCGCGGCCGATGGCTTCGGCATCCGTGAGGGTCGCGGCCAGGGCGTACCAGCCGGGCTCGGTGAGGATCTGGTCGGCCAGCCCCGGCAGTGCCTCCCGCAGCAGCGCCGACTGCCGCTCTAGCACAGCCCGGTGGAGTCGCTGGCCGCGCTGATAGAGGACTCCGAGGGGCTGTGCGGCGGCGGCCGGGTAGGCGGCGCGCAGGTGTGCGGCAGCCTGGCGGGCGGCGGCGGCCTGCTGCGCGTGCCCCTTCTTCGCGTGCCAGTGCGCGGCGGCGGTGATCAGGAAGAACAGCATGTCGATCGCCATCGCTGTCGTCGCCCCGTCCTCGCCCCGGCCGAGCACGGGACCGCCGCGCACGAGCTCGCGGGCGGCCTGCCGCAGCGCCCAGTCGTGCCCGCGCTCGGCACGGATGCGAGAGCGGGATGCGCGCTCGAACGCCCAAGCCGCGTCGCGCAGTTCACGGCGCGTGTGGGCGGCAGAGGTCTTCGCCAGAGCGTCCAGGACCTCACCGGCGGCGGCGATTTGAGCAGCGGCGGTCGCGTTGTCGCCGCGCTCGACGACGAGCACGGCCTGCCACGCGGCCGACGCTGTCCGTCGCCGCGCGGCGGCCGGAGCACCCGGGCCCGCATGAACAGCATCCACCTGCCGGGGATTTGGGTTGTCTTGGTCCTGGCCGTCGCCGGCCCAACGCTCCCGTATGCGTGGCAGCGAAAGGTCGGGAGCGAGGCGCGCGCCGGGGTAGAACACCGGCTCGCCGTCCTTATTGCGGTCGTCGGGCAGAGCCACCTTGTATCCGAGGAGGTCTCCGGAGGGGGCGACGCGCTTACGGATCAGGAGGCCGGCGCCGGCGAGCCGGTCGAAGAACTCTTCCTCGCTCCGCGTGCCAGCCACTGCACGGCGCACGGTCTCGCGCAGCTCTTCACGCGCGGTCCGGTCCCGTCCTTGGCGTTTGGCCTTGTGGCGCTCTGCGCTGGTGGGGCGTTTTGCGGCGGTGCCGTCGCCCTTGTTGAGGCGGCGCAGCCCCAACTCCACCTCTAGCTCGCGGGCTTGGCGCTGTACGTGGGCGGCGTCGTGGTCGAGGTCGGGTTTGTAGCCGTCCTCGCGTACGAGGGTGGCGACGATGTGGATGTGGTCGTCGGCGTGACGTACGGCCGCCCAGCGGCAGCCTGCGCCCTCTTCCGCGGCGTCGATACCGGCGGCGGCGACCATGCGGCGGGCGATGTCTCCCCACTCGTCGTCCGACAGTGTGCGGTCGTCGGCTGCGTTGCGTACGGACAGGTGCCAGACGTGCTTCCTGGGTCGCTCGGCTTCGTCGATGACCTGGACGGGCTGGTCGAGGAGCTGTTGGAGCTGTTTGAGGGTGGTGGTGTCGTCGCGGCCGGGGTCAGGCGCGTTGTTGTCCCAGGAGGCGACCAGGTGCGGATCGATGTGTTCCTCGTATTTGCCCGGCCCGTACAGGTAGTGCAGGAGACCGATGGTGCGCTTCCCGCGCTTCTGGAGCCTGGGAATCATGCTGGTCGTGGTCTCAGTTCCGCTGGAGGAGTTGGTCGGTGGCGTCCTGGACGCGCTGGACGGCGCGGTCGGTGACCGCGATGACTGCGTCAAGTTCGGGCGGGTGAGCGCCGGCGTTGATCGCGCGGGCGATCTGGTTGAGGTTGCTACCGACGTGCCCGAGGTGCCGGCGGGCGGCGAAGAACTCGGCCATCACCTCACGTTCGCCCGCGACGACGCTCGCGGTTCGTTCGAGATCGCGGGCGGCGGTGAGGGCGGCGCGGGCGAGGAAGCCGGCGAGGGTGAGGTTGGTGGCCGTTGCGCCCGCGGTCACGCGGGCGAGCTCGTCGTCGCTGAAACGGGTGTTGCGGACGTGGGGGCGTTGGCGTCGCTGGTACTTGCGGCGTCGGGTGCGTGGCGACGCGGTGTGCTCGGCCCCCTGTTGTTGTTCCTGTGGCTGCGATCCGCACTCGGTCGCAGCCTCCTCGTCTGGCGTCCCCCGGCGCCGGGCGAGCCCCTGTCCCATCGGGGCAGGGGAGCCTTTGGATACTCCGCCGTGGGCGGAGTATCCAAAGGGATAACTTGCTCCGTCTGAGACCGAGTTGGGTTCTGGATCCTCACGAGCATGGATGGGGTGGGGGAACGGGTCTGTCATCGGGTGCGATTCCTCGTGGTGCGAATGCGTTGCTGGATTTCCGCAGCGAGTTCGACCAGGGCGGCCGGGCCGGCAAGGACGCGGACGGGGGAGTCGGCGCCGTGCTGGACGAGCCACTGGCCGGTCGGCATCAGGACGGTCGCGTGCAGCAGTTGGTGGCGGACCAGGACATCTGCCCAGGCGGTCGCTTCGGCATGGCTCGGGCGGAACATGCGGTGGTGTCGGGGGCGGATGACACTCCTCCAAGGGGCGCGGCTGGTGGCCCGGTATGTAGCCGGGCCACCAACCGAACGAATGGGTCTGCTGCTTGACCTGCAGTTATGCGGCTCTCAGGTGCAGAACGGGCAGCGCTCGTGGTGCCGGACGAGTGCCTGCGCCATGCGCCGCTTCACGTCGCCCGCGTCCCTGGCACTCCTCTTCGCTGCCGGCGTGCCGTCGTGGAGCTGGGAGTGGTTGCGCAGGAATGCGATGTCCTGCTCGTAACCAGCCTTGATGCGACTGAAGGTTTCGCAGGTCCTCATCGGCTTCTCCTGGGGGTGCGGGGCAGGTGCTGTAGTGCGGGGTCTGTGTGCAGACGGGCCTGAAGGTCGCCGAACATCTCGTTGCTGACCCTGATGCCGTGGTTACGCAGGTGCGGACGTATGGCCCGGCGGGTCATCCGCCCCTCTGCGAGGGCAGCTTGGCGGGCGACCTCGATCACTTCTGCGGGGACCTCGGTGTCCTGGTCCGCCGAGGTGGTCTGCGCGGTAGTCGCGCTCTCGACGTGGTCCGTGGTCCGCGCGCCCTGCGGACCGGCGGCGGACTCATCTGCCCCGCGGTCCCCGGAGTGGTCCGCGGCGGGAGTGGTCCGCTGGTCCGCAGCATCAGTGCTGTGCTCCGGGGGAGCGGACTCGGTTGCCTCAGCTGTGGTCCGCGCGGCGTGGTCCGTCGCCTGCGGCTGGTCCAGGGCCTGCCTATGGTCCGCAGGGGCGGCATGGTCCGCGCTGTGGTGGGTGCCGTCTTCGGCAGGCCCGCCAGCGCGGTCCGCTTCCTCGTGATCCGCCAGCCGTGACGGTTCAACTCCTGTGTGGCCTGCGGTGCTGCCCGCCTCGGTGGCCGTGTGCTGCGGGCGTAGCTCGTTGATCAGGCCCGCCGGGCCCTTGGACAGAGTGGTCGGCTGGTCCGCTGCGCCTGTGGTGTGGTCCGCAGGAGCAGCATCCGGCGGTGGGCCGGTGGTCCGTCCAGTCTGTGCAGTGTGGTCCGCGGTGTGCGGGTGGTCCGCAGTCCGCATCCGATCCTCAGCGGTCTGCGTGACAGCCGGGCCGGTGCGCTGCGGACCACGCTGGCTCGCTGTCTCGGTGCTGCTGGCGTCAGGGCGCTGGTGGTCTGCTGTGGCCCGCTTCTTCGGAGCGGTCTCGGGGGCGAGGAATTCCTGCGGTGCGGAGGAGACGGTCTGGAACACCTCGGGGGCATCCGGGACATGGGACCGGTCCGCGTTGACCGTGGCCCCCAGGTGGACGGCGAGGGCAGCAGCCAGCGGCGGCACAGCCGACACGAGGATCACCAGGAGCGGGCCGGTCGTGAGGTGGCCGGTGGACACCAGGTGGCCGACCGCGTTGAGGAGGACCGAGACGGCCACGGTGATGAGAGTCAAGATGCGACCGAGGTTCTGGCCGGGGCCGGCAGCGAGCCAGGCGAGCCCGGCCACGAGCGCGAGTACGTCGACACTCATGGGCAGCGACCACGCGAGTACGTCACTCCAGCCCACGGCGCGTCCCAGAGCGGCGAGGGAGACGGCGCTGGCGGACATGGCGACCGCAGCCACGAGCGCAGCACCAGCGACGATCATGTTGCGGTAGCCCTTTCTCAGGTGCCTGGCGGACACCGCAGCCGCAGGGCGCAGATGGTGAGGTGCGCCCCCGTTCTGTCCGGCGGGAGCAGCGGGGTGCACAGGAGCGGGGTGGGTCATGCGGCCTTTCCGAGAGGGGAGCGCGTCGAGGGCGAGGCCGCCGGGCGGGTCGCCGGCTGCCGAGTGCCGGGCCTGGTGTTCGTGGGACCGTCTGCTGCTGGCGTGGCCTTCTTCCGCTTCTTCTTGGGCTGGGGCTCCTCCTGGTCACGTTCGCGGTCGAAGACCTCGTTGGCGGCGTCCCGGAGCAGGTCACGGGCGTGCTGGCGGCTGACCTTCAGTGCGGTGGCGAGCCGTTCGGGCCGCCAGTCGCGGAAGTAGGCGTGTTCGATGACGAGTTGACGTTCGGCTGCTGTCAGGTGCACATCGCGCCCGTGGAAGAACGCGCTCACGCGCTGGTAGTCGACGCGCTTGGGCAGGTCCTTGTGCCAGAGGTGCCGTTCGGCCTCGGTCAGGCCGCCCCAGACACCGTCCCTGAGGCCGTTCTCCAAGGCGTAGTTGAGGCAGTCGCGGCGTACCGGGCACCAGCCGCAGAGTTCCTTCGCCTCGGCGATGTCTTCGTGGTCCCGGGGGCGTGGGAAGAAAACAGCGTCTGCGTCCTCGGGATCCATGCCGTAGCAGGCGCCGCGGGTGTGCCAGTTGGTGTCGCTGATGCTGCGCAGGCCGGTGGCTGGCGCGTCGTGAGTGGTGATGTGGCGCATGGATGGTCTCCGGTGAACTGCCGCGTCGGCCGCTGGGACTGGTGCTGGGCGGATGCGGCGTCGGGTACCGGCGGCGGCGCACGGGCGGGCGCCGCCGCCGGGGCGGGACGGTGGTGCGTCGGGCGGGATGCACCGGCCGGCGTGCCGGTCAGGCCGCTGCGGGGTGCGGGACCTGCTGGGCGGCGGCGAGGCCGAGGCGACTGGGGTGCGGGGTGGAGCGCGGAGCAGTTCCGCGTGCCCCGTCGTCGGGGCCGATCCTCCGGCGGCGGCACGGCTCACCGGGCTGGGCCAGGCACCATTCGCAGCGGACGCTCAGGGCGTCGGGCTGTCCCTGGGCGACGGCCGCCTCACGCGCTGCTCGGGCGGGCCGGTAGGGCGCGAGGGCGGCGCGGACAGCAGGCGGTATGCATGAACCGATCTCCCGCAGTCGCGCCTCCAGCCTCGGGTCGGCCCCGTCACGACCGCTGGTGATTGCAGGAGACTGGGCGGGCTGAGTGGTGCCGGCGGCGACGGCACGGCGGGCGCCGACCAGCTCGGCGGTCCAGGCGGCCTGGTCGTCCGGATCGGCGGACGGCGTGGGGTCGGTGTGCCGGTTCAGGCGCTCGCGCCGGTAGCTCTCCCACGGGCGGGCGACGTCGGCGGGCACGATCTGGTACGGCGAGTTGCGGATGTGCTGGCGTGCGGTGGTGCGGGCGTCCCAGCCGTGCGGGGTGGCCAGTGGTACGTCGCCGAGCAGTTCGTGCCACTGGGCAAGCTGGTCGCGGGCCTCGCCCTGGTCGGTGCGGACGGTGCGGGGGTCGAGCCGGCCGATGTAGGCCAGCAGGGCGGCGGTTTCGCGGCGGTCCACGGTGTGGCTACTCCGTTCCGGTCGGCTCGTCGAGGGCGGCGAGGAGGGCGGCGGTGTGGGCATCAGCCCGCGTCATACCGCCACGCTGTGCGGGGTTTTGGCCGGGTACGGCGGAGAGGTTGGGGCGGTTTGGGGTGTGCTCGCGGGAGATCCAGGAGCGCCAGTCGGCGGCCCAGGCAGCGGCGGAGCGAGGGCTCCACGAAGCGCGGTGGGTACGCCACTTGGCGTCGGCTGCCTGCAGCCCCTCCTCGCCGAGGCGGTCGAGATGTCCGTGCTGGCGGGCCCAGGCGCTGGTGGCGGGGTCGACCTGCCATTCGGCGGCCGAAGTGACGGCGCCACCACTGCTGTTCCGGTTCGAATCCGGTTCCCTACGGTTCTGTGTGCCGGTTTCCGGTACCTCGCTATGCCGGAAACCGCTACGCCGAGGTGCCGGTTTCCGCCGCGACCTGCCGGATTCCGCTACTGCCGGTTTCCGGCCCCTGGCGGGGGATTCCGGCACCTCACGGGAGCGGATTCCGCACCGCTTCAGGGCCGAGAGCTGGAGCGTCAGACCCGCCTCGGGCTCGCCCGCCGACGGTTGATCTGCGTGCTCGTCCTGCTCGCTGTCGGCCTCAGCCAGGGCCTTCGCGGCAAGTGGCAGACGGTAGACCGTGCTGCGCTGCGGGCCGATGAGGTCGTCGAGTTGCTCCAACTCACCGGCGGCGTCCAGGCGGTCGATAGCTTCGCGCACCGTGGAGACGGACGCGTTCGCGCGCTTGGCCAGGCTGGACAGCGACGCCCAGGAGACGCACTGCGCATCGGTCACCCGGTCGGCGATCGAGAGCAGGACCAGGCGCGCGGTGCCCCGGCTGGCACTGTGATCCCACACCCACTCGCGTGCCTCGCTGCTCATCGGCATCCCCCGACGGTGGGGCGGAGCCGGAGGCTCGAGGAGGCCGAGGTGGTGTGCTCCGACCCGGGGTGCGCAGGTGCCGAGACGGAGGTGGCTGCCGCGCAGGCCCTGCGGACGGGCCTTTTGCGCAGGGCAGAAGGCATGCAAGAATCCCCTTCGCGTGTTGCCACGCTGACGCGCCCCGTGGAAGGGATCAGCGTGGTGATGGTTGGCAATCTCCGCCCTTGCCGGGGCGGGTACGCCACTTAGCGTTCGGCGTCCGGGAGTTCCCGCTCTCGGACGCCGCCGCTGTTTACGGACTTGCGCGGTCCGTTTCGTGTGCCACTCGTTCCTCGCCTTCGTCGTGCCGGGCGGGCGTGCCCGGGGGACGACGAACATACGCATGAGTTTGAGTCAAGATCCAGAGTTGGTTCTTAACCTCTGTACTAGTCGCAGGGCGTGACCGGGACATCTCCGGGGCGTTATTCGGGCGGAGCGGTCCGGGGCGCTGGCGAATCGTTGCCGCGATCCTCATGTCCCCTCCTTTCGGCTGTACTTCGGCGTCTTGCGCCGGGGGACCAGCAACGTATGCACGGTGCTTCGCCCTATCCAGCCGGTTCAGAAGAACATCCCGCGCTGCGGCACCGCAGGGCCAACGAGCCTGGCAGAACGTCCCGTTCGGCGGGATCCAGGAAGCCGAATGCACCGCTTGCCCCACACTCAGTGCGTGCTGTTGGGGGAGGAGGACAGGGTGGCTTCGACCACCACGCGCTTGGCGTGTCCGGCTGCCGGCCAGCAGGTGACCAGGGTGAGCACCGGCTTGGTGGGCCGGGCGTGGGGGCGGCCGGGCACCTGTGCGATCACGTTCACATCGGTCGGCTTCACGGTCGACACCTTGGTGACGGAGTAGGTGTAGGTCATCTGTGCAGGGGTGGTGACCGTGATGGTGCTTCCCCGGGTGATCCGGTCCACGTTGCGCAGCGGCGGGTTGGACACGCCGGACCGGTGCCCGGCGACCGCGTAATTGCCGACCTGTCCTGGCTCTTCTGTGCCGGGGAAGTGCCCGAATCCCCGGTTGAGGTCCGCTTCGGAGATGCCTTCGTGGACGGGCTGGGACCAGTGCTTGCCCAGTGCGGGTATGCGCACCACATCGTGGTGTGGCGTTGTGCGAGTTGCGGCAGAAGGATGGTGGCTGCCGGGACCCGGCGTCCCGGTGGGTGAGCTGTGCTTCGGGCTTCCGCCGTTCGTGCGCTGCGAGTTGTGCAGCTGGGGCTGCGGATTGGCAGGTGAGGCGGAACGATGCGCTTGCTGCGCAGCGACATGCTGCCCTGCTCCAGGGGCGTGAGTTGTGGTGCCTACGGCGACGGCGGCTCCTGCCGCAGTGACAGCTGCGGCGGCTAGAAACGCGGTGCGACGCCGCCGCGGGGCGTTGTCCTCGCGCCCGGAGTCATCGGGCGAGGGGGCGTGGGGCATGAGATGTCCAGCGGTGGGGTGCGGATGCTGAAGAGGCGGGGTGGGGTGGAGACACGGCGGTCTCCGCCCCACCCCGTCGCGGCCGGCCCGGAGGCCGGGGAGGGCTTAGGCGCCGGTCTTGGGCAGCGCCTTGAGTGCCACGGTGCGCGGCTTCGGCCGGGCTTGCGGCTTCGTCTCGCCGGCCTCCTGTCGCTGCGAGTGCTCCGGGGATGATGCGGCGACGTTCGCCGCGGTCCGGGCACTGGCGGTGTCCGCGCTGGGGATCACCACGCGCTGGGCCCGCTGCTTGCTGGGCAGTTGGGCGCGCAACGTAGTGGCGGGCAGCCCCTGCGCCGCCGCCTCCAGGCGGACCTGGCCCTTGCGCTGCGGCTTGACCAGAGCGGTGGCGGTCCCCTGCTTGCCGGTGACGATGTCGCCCTCGGCCTTGGCCGCACCGCTGGCTTCGGCGTGGACCTTCACGCCGGGCACCTTGTGTCCGGAAGCGGAGGTGACCTCCAGCGTGAACTTCGAGACCTTGCCCGGCTGGACGTGCTCGGGCTCGTGGATGGTGAGCGTGTAGGGACCGGCGAACCGCTGCGCCTCGGCGATGTAGCCCTCGGCCTTCGTCTTCACGTTCGCGGGTACGTTCCCGTATGCCAGGCGCTCCTGGGCTCGCTTGCCGTGCGGCAGTGCGTAGGAGCTGCCCGCGTTCAGGAACGAGGTGGTGGCCGCATCGACGGCGGCGGCCTGCTGGTCATCCTGGGTCTCCCCGTACCGGGACAGGACGTAGGAGGCGGCGGCGAAGTTCTCCTTGCTGACCTTCTCGCCGGTGGCCTTCGAGGTCCAGGACGAGAACGGGGTGATCTTGCTGTACTGGCCGCCGGCCTCGGGGCCGGCCAGCGTCGGGTCCGCGCAGTACCCGTGCGCTATCGCGGACTTGGCCCACGGTGCGGGCTTGCCGAAGGCGCCGAGGTGGGAGGCGTGCGGTCGGCCGTGGTCGTCCGGCGTGGAGTAGCCGGGGCCGTACCGGTCCGCCGCTGAGGCGTTCGGCGCCAGTACCGCACCCGCGCCCAGCGCCAGCGCCGTCGTAGCCAGCACCACACGCCGCCTGTTACGGGGGCGGGGCTGTGCCGGAGCAGCGTGTGCTGCAACACTCATGCATGTCTCCTTCAAGGGGATGGCTCCGGACTCGGGCCGCACGGTTTCTCAGGCCACTTCGCGGCCCGGTCCGGAGATTCAGGTGGGAGGACTCCGCCCGCGTGGGCTGGAGCTCGCTGCGCACCAGAGGCCCCGGGCTGACGCTCTCGGGAGCGGGGTGCCACTGACCCCGTCGCGCACTCTGGTGTCGCTGGTCGAGGACCCTATGCTGAAGTACACCGGTGATGTCAACACCCGAGTGCGCCCAGTGATCAACTTTTGCACTCGGAGAACACTCAAGTACCGTGGCACTCCGTTGTCGCATACAGGAGGTGTCCCGGGTCATGCCGGAGGTCAACGGGGGCGAGGAGAGAGACTCGGCCGAGGCTGAGGGCTCGCAGCTCACCCTGGCGCAGAAGCTCAACCACCTCTTCGACACGGTGCGGAACCCGGGGACCGGGAAGCCCTACACCAATGCCGAGGTATCCCAGGCCATTCACGAGGCCGGAGGCCCGGAGGGGCCGAGTGTTTCACCGAGTGCCATTGCCCAACTGCGTTCCGGCGCCAAACCGAACCCCACAGTCAATACCGTCAAGGCGCTCGCCCGGCACTTCGGTGTGACGCCGCAGTATTTCTTCCCCGACTTCGATGACGAATCGTCCGAACGTGTCCGCGCGGCACTTGATCTGATTTCGGCGGTAGGGGACAACGAAGTGCGCGGCCTGGCTTTTCGCGCCAACGGCCTCTCCGTCGACAGCTTGAAAATGATCAAGGCCGTCATCGAGCAGGCCAGGCGCCTTGAGGGGCTCGAAGAAGGCGAGAAGTAATTCATCTCACGCGAGTCCGCCATTTTCGCCGACCGTAAGCTTGATCAGCTTGGCAGGGCCGCTTCGCGTATGAGACCTTCATTTGCGTTTGCATGGTGAATGTAGGTGTTTCGTGTCGCGTTCTGCGCAGGGGTGACGCGAAGCAGGGGGCGGGCAAGATCAAAGGACTCGCTGAATGTACAACCGTCGTGCTCGCGCCCACGCAGCTCAGCTCCGCGAGCAGTGTGAAAGCCAGCTTGCAGGGATCCGGATATCTCACCCCTCTGCGGTGGGTGAGGTCTGTGAGCAGCTGGCTGCCAAGCGTGGCCGACCGATTGATTTGCACCCGCTGCCGGAGCTGGGCGGCAATCACGCCCCCTGTGGAGTGATCGTTTCCCTGGAGAGCAGGGACTACGTCTTCTACGTGACGGCCACGAGCGAGCGCCACCGCGAACAGATCATCCGGCATGAACTGGCCCACCTGCTCCTGGGGCACAGCAACGGCGATCAGCTCCTCGCCGAAATCTTGTCGATCATGCCCGAGGGGGTCGACCCCACGGCAGTCGTCGAGATGCTGGGGCGTACCAGCTACGACAGCGACAAGGAGCACGACGCAGAACTGGCCGCCTATTTCCTCGGCGAGATCTTCGAGGAAATCGCCGTTGCGGAATCCGCATCCGGCCGGGAGGGCACGATCGCCCGTCTTGACGGCGTCCTCGCCCACCCGCGCAGAGGCCGTTGAACGTGGGCAGCGCACTCCTGGTCGCCCTCCTGCTGTGGGCGGTGACGCTGTGGCGTCTGCCGGTCTTCCGCCGTAACAGCACGAAGCACTCGCGCGCCATGCAGCGCTCTCTGGCCATTACGCTCGGCGCCCTGGCCGCCTCGATGACGTTCGACGTGCCGGCGGTCAAGCAGGGTCTCGACGCCCTCGTCGGCTTCCGGGGGCTCGCTCCGCTGTTCAAGCACCTGCTGGCCGTGTTCTCGGCCGCGACCTGCCTGGACTTCGTCATCGCCGTGGTTCGGCCCCAGGGGCTGGCGCGCCGTTTCCGGCAGGCCGCGCTCCTGGCGGCGGTAGCGCTGATGATCGTCTTCTACGCGCTGGCCAACGCGCGCCCGATCACGCAGGCCCTTCCCGCAGGCGGCTCCTACTCCGCCTACGCAGTGCTCTACATGGTGATCTTCACCCTCTACATCGGCACCGCAATGGTCGTCGCCACCTGGCTCTTCCTCGGCGGAGCCCGCCACAGTGGCACCGGGTGGGGCCGCCTCGGCCTCCGCCTGCTCAGCCTGGGCACCGCTATCGGCTCCCTCTACGCCCTGCAGCGCATCGTCTTCATCGCCGTCAACCTCCTCACCGATACGAGGCACCCCGTCATGGAAAACCGCATCTCCACTTCTCTGCGGGTCGCGGCCATCACCACCATCGCGGTGGGGATCTGTGTCCCGCCCCTCTCCGTGGCCGCGAAGACCTACCGAAACTGGAAGGCGCTGCGCGAGCTGGAGCCGCTGTGGCACGGCGTGACCCAGAGTGCGCCGCAGGTCATCCTCAAGACGCAGCCTTCTGCCTGGCAGGTCCGCCGGCGTCTGGAGGTGCGGCTGATCGAGATCGGCGATGCTGCCCTCCGGCTGCGCGAGTACGTACCCGCCTCCGTGCAGCACAAGGCGAAGCAGCAGGCCGCCGAGGCCGGGGTCCCCGAAGCAGAACAGGGCGCGGTCGCCGAGGCCGTGTGGCTCGCAGCTGCTGCCCGCAGTGCGCCGCACAGCACGCCCGTCATCGGCGGCAAGGGGCACCCCACGCCCGGCGGGACCGACCTGCCGCGCGAGGAGGAGCTGGCGTGGCAGTTGCAGGTCAGCCGGGCCTGCATGACCCCGCTCGTGGCCAAGCTGGCCGCCCAGGCGCAGCCGCCACTGCTGCTGCCCGGAGACGACCCCGGGATGTTCCTGCATGACCTCTGAGACCCTCGCCGGCAACGAACGCCCCTATACACCGCTGGCCCGCCAGATCACCGACTGGCTCGCGCCCAGTACCTGGATCATCGCCGTCAGCCTGCTGGTCGGCTGGAAGACGGCCGAATGGAGTGGCGTCGTCTGGGGTGCCTTTGGCGCACTGTTCACCGCCGTGCTCCCCATGCTGTTCATCACCTACGGCGTCAAGCGCGGACACTGGGGTGACAAGCACGTGGGGGCCCGCACCGCCCGCCTCGTGGTCATGCCGGTCGTCCTCGCCTCGGTACTCCTCGGCATCGGCCTCATGGCCGTCCTGCACGCGCCGCAGGCGATGACCGCCCTGGTCGCCACGATGCTGATCACCCTCGCCGCGCTGACCGCGGTCACCCTGGTGTGGAAGATCTCCGTCCACCAAGCCGTCTCCGCCGGCGCATGCGTCGTGCTCATCCAGGTCTACGGCCCGTGGATGCTGCTCGGCTACGCCCTAGTCGTCCTCGTCGGCTGGTCCCGCATCGAGCTGCGCGACCACACCCGCAACCAGGTCATCGCCGGCACCTTCCTCGGGACAATGGTCGCCGCAGCGACATTCGCCCTTCTGCGGTGACAGCTGAGTAGCGCGTGCTCGTTCCATCGAGCTGGCGAACCGTTGGACGGCGCGACCCTAGGTGGCTGCTGGCGCAGTAGCCCTCACGAGCGGACGGAAGCTTGTAGGAGGCTGGTGAGGCCGGCGCCTCGGGCTGAACAACGCCTTCATGCGTGAGGAGTTGGAGATCTCGTGTGTGCGCGGCTGCGTATGACAAGGTGCCTGTTATGGATCCGGGCACTTGTCTTCACCGGCACTCCGAACGGTACGAGCAGTACCACGGGCATGAGCCGTGGGTGGACGCATGGGAGTGGGCCGAGGCGATCGTGGCTTGGTACGAGCAGCGTCGCGGCGAACTCCCGGCCGACCGCGACCTCGTCACAGCCGCCTGCGCGGAGTCGCTGCGCCTCTCCCTCGCATCACGGGATGCCGCGATCGGTGACCTTGTGCTGCATGAAGTGCGGGACACACTGCGCAACTGGCTCTACCACGGCCGGGGCGGGGACGGTTGGCCACCTCCTGGCGGCCCGCACGCGGAGCACTGGCATGCCCTGATGGCAGCCGACCGGGAGCGCGCTCTGGACCTCACGTATACCGCCCGTCGGGCCTGGGCCGAGCTGTGCCGCTACGCGCAACACCACCCGCATGTGCCCGCAGGACTCGGACGACACCGTCTCCGTAATTTCGGCATCGACTACCCGGTGCTCGCCGACGTTGCCCCCGCCGTTCGTGCAGCGCCGTCGCCGGTCATCGACCTCAACTGGTATGAGGGCGCCAACCTCTCGCTCGTCATCCAGCCGGTCTGAGCCGGACACTGGTCAACAACCCTACATGGCCGACTAGTCCAGGCTGATGTGCTGTTTGTCTTGGTCGATGCGGACGCGGTAGTCGGGCAGTCGCGGCCACCCCAGTTCTTTCCAGGGGCGGCGGTCGCGCTCGGAGCGCAACGGCATGAAGTCCACTGCGGTAACCAGGTGTCCGTCGGCGCCGCCCTGGCGGTCCACGGTCAGGGTGAGCAGTGCGTCGGAGCCGAGCGGGGTGCTGATCGGCGTCAGGATGCGGCCCCCAGGGCGGACACGCTGCACCCACGCCGCGGGGACCTGCTGCACGCAGCCGGTCGAGATGAGCCGGTCATACGTAGCGCCGCCGAGGTTGTCGGCGGTCCCGTCACCGGAAACGATAGGGGGCGCGTAGCCGAGATCTTTGAGGCGCTGAGCGGCACTCTCGGCGAGACCAGCGTCGATCTCGATACTCGTGACACCGCCTTCGCCGACTTGGGCGCACAGCAGCGCGGTGTCGTAGCCGGTTCCGGTGCCGATGTGCAGCACCGTCTCACCGGGCTGCGGATCGAGGTGGTGGAGCATCAACACCACGACTCGGGAGCAGGAGATGGACGAGGTGAACTCTCCGCAGTTGGTGGGCGCGTTGGGCGGCACGGTTCCGTCGGCGACCTGCGTGATCAGTGGGGCGCCGGGCCGGTAGACAGCCCGCAGCCACTGCCGGGGCCGGGTCTGACGGTCCAACAGCGGATACCGTCCCTGTTCGTCGCGTTCCGGCCACCACACCCGGTCGGGTACGAAGTGCTCGCGCGGCACGGCGAGGAACGCCTCGCGCAGCCATTCCGTGCTGGTGAAGTAGCCGCGGGCGTCGATCTGTTCGGCGCATTCGCGGCGCAGCGTGCTGGCCAGCGCGGCAAGGTCAGTCATCGTCGTCGGCCGGCGGGCCGCCGCCCATGTCACCGTGTCCGTTGCCGGAATCCGGTTGTCCGGTGTCGCGGACGTCGCCGTCCTCTTGTTGATCACGGTTTTCCTGGTCGCCGTTGGTTCGCCCCATCACGGCCTCCCTAGCGGCGGTATTGCTCTCAATGGTCCCCTCGCTGTACAGGGCGAGTGAAGGGGCCGACGGTGATCCGTCGTAGCACGACATCTGACCGTGTCGATCACGAAGACACACGCGTCGCCTCCGAAGATTGGGCTGTTCAGCCGCTGATGAAGGCGGGCGTGTGCTCCGGCTGACCACGGATTATGAACACGTCCGGGCGTTCCGCATCCGGTTCGGACGCACGCGCGATCCGCTCAGCCCACGTACGCGGCCACCGGGTAGTAGCGGTGCTCCACCGCACACCCTCCAGAGCGATCTCGGACAGGTCAACAAACCGGAGTTCACTCCCCACGAAGTTCGAGGAAAGGTCTCTGAGGAGTGGACGGGCCTGCGCAATATCGCGAGCGAGAGCATCGCCAAGGCCCTTCCCTTGGCCAAAGAGATCCACCAGCCGGGATGCGCGGCCAAGGACCTCTACCAGGCCAGAGGAAAACATCTGAGGGCCTACGACTCGCTCGTCCTCCTCGCCAATGTCCCTAGTCACGACAAGGAAATTATGGAGCTCGTCCGAACGATGGGATTCGGCTGCCTCGATCTCCTCCGCCACACTTTCCGCCATAGCGAGCAAGTCCCCGAGATCATTCGCGCGAATGATCGAGTCATGGACCTCCAAGACTCTGTTGACCTCGGCTGCCCCGTCCAGCTGCTCTGCTCGTTCCTGAACTCGTGTCAGCTCTTCCTCCAGCCTCATGACGAGTCCCCGCAACTGGAGCCGCAGGCCGTCTCGCCAGCGCGTCAGCTGCTTCACCTGGTCAGTAATGGGAGTTTTCGACGAGCTGAGGTCAATCCGGCGTTCCGCTGGTTCGGTCGCCCGTCGATGATGTGAGGTGCCTCCCCGACCTCGGGACTGCGGTCGTTTACGGGCGTCGCGTGGCGGTCGTTCTCTTGCGTCTCCCATCTGGGCATCGCCGTTGTCCGGAGTGGAACGGGGTGGGAGGCTGACGCCGAACAATCCCGCGAGCACGCGCCGGAGTAGGCCGTAACCCACCACGGCGGGTGGCCCTTCCGGAGGGAACGGCGCTGTTGCGCGGGTCAGGAGGCCAGCGACGATTCGGCGCGACAAAGAGTCAGTGGTCATCGGCGCTCCTGGGAGACTGGCCTTCCGACGGGCCCGAAGAGCGATCCGGCAGCGCGGCTGGGGACTGGCCTTCCGCCAGGCCCGGCGACGTTCCTTGCGCTCCGGTGAGGGCCGAAGCGATCTGGGGGATGCCGCCCAACTGCGCGAGGACGGAGGGAGCGGCGAATCCCAGCGCGACAGCAACGTACGCGCCGTTGATCTGGCCGGTAGCGCCGAAGAGTGCCGCGATGCCAGCGCCGAGCCCCATCCGCAAGACCACAAGCCATGCGTGCGCCGGCAGGTCCACGTAGGTGCGCAGTTGCGGGGCCCGCCTCTTAAGCCGCCCGGTCGGAGTACGCCGTGCGCCTTGCCACACGGCAACCCAGCGTAGGAGCGACAGCACTTCGACGAGCCCACCCCCGCACGCTCCGAGTGCCGCGTACTGCCACCCGGTCACTGCGACCTCCGCTTTACTCGTCGCCGACGATCAGAACCGCGGCCCTACCGTTCCCGCGCCGGCAACCGCTGCCCCTGTCACCGGATCCGGGGTTCGTACCAGACTTGCTGTGCCCACGCCACCTGGCCGACGCGCAGTTCATGGCCCGACTGTACGGCCCCGCGCAGCCCCAACGGTGCAGTGCGGCAGATTGTTCACGTGCGTGACCCGAGGACTTGGTCCAGCTCGATGCTGTCGAGCCGCCGCGGCTGAGCTCTTGACCACCTCGACCTCAGGGTGCGGTGCGGGGCGTGGGCATGGTGTGGAGGCTGCGTACGGGCGAACGCAGCAGTAGAAGGGGCGGGATGAGCAGCAGCGCCGCGGCCAGGACCAGCACGGGGTGGATGCCGGGCGCGGTGGCCAGGCCACCGGCGGCGAGCGCGGCCACCGATCGCAGTCCGTAGGCTAGCCACGTGCCCGCCGTCTGCTGGCGGCCTTGCAGGGCCGGGGTGCACAGCAGTTGCCGGACGGAGCGCTGGGTACTGCCGGCGGCGACCGCTCCGGCCTCGTGCAGCCGCTCCGAGCCATCGGCGGTCCAGTACGTCAGCGGCCGGTGAAGGACCCGGGCTCTGCCCGTGTACCAGTGCTGCGGGTAGTCACCCTCCTGCGGAGGACGCCGGCGCCGGCACACAACGCTCGTCGGCCTGCAAGGGTGTGCGTGCGGGCGGCGGAGACGACGTAGAAGCGGGCGGGCAGTACCTGCCAAGCCCCGGCTGCCGGGGCGAGTGCGCTCATGCCGACTCGCTTACGAGGCCGGCGAGTTCGGCGATCTGCTCCCTGAGAGGACTGCACGGAGGTGTCGATCAGCTGGTAGCCGCAGTCCACTGCGAGCCGGGTCAAATACTCCTCGACACGGCCGTGCAGCGGCGCCTCGAGGCTGAACCGGTCGTTGTCGCGCTGGTTCTGGACTGTTGTGGCCAGGTAGCGGTCCCGGCGGACCTCGTGCGGGCTGTACAGCAGGACTGCGGTGTCCACGCGGCGGTGCAGCACCGGGGCCAGACGACCGGCAGCCCAAGCCAGCGCGGACCGGTTACGGGCGAGGTCGTATGCCCACACCCGGCACACGTACGACTCCTGCAGCCACACGCGCTCCTCGATGTCACTCGGCATGTGTGACCGGACGGCGAGGTCGGGCAGGTACGCGAGGTGGAACAGGGCAGAGCGCAGCATGTCCGGCAGTCCTCCGCCCGTACCGCCCCGCCGACAGCCCCTGGCCCAACGCCAGCGCGACGGCACTGTCCGGTCGCCAGTTCAGATTGTCCTTACAGGCGGGGGGCAGGAGCTGGCATCGCGGGAGTTGGGCCAGCTCCTGCCGTCGGCGCCGACGTGCATCAAGATCAGCTGGTTAGAGAAGTCGGCCAGTGCAAAGGACGTGTCCTCGCTGCGCCACGAGGCGGCGGAGCCGATGCCGTCGCTTCGATGAAGGTCAGGGCGGGTGTCAGTGCCGCATGGTGCACTGGGCTGCTGGCATCAGCGTCGTCAACTGCCGTGGGAGGAAGCATGGTTGGAGATCTCGCGTCGCGCGGTGAGTCGGCCCCCTCTGAGGGCGTCTCTTCTGAGCTATGGGACTACCTCGAAGACTTCTGGGAGGCGCTGGGGCTGCCCGAGCGTCCGTTGCGGGGCGTGGACGGAAGTGGACACCGGTCGGCCGCCGAGAAGATGAGACTCGCTGTGCTGCCGGTCTCGCTGGTTGCCGTGGCTGGCGGGCTCATCTGGTTCCTGGTGTGGCTCGGGGCCTGGATGAACGACCACTGGGGGATCTACAGTCTGCTGCCGCAGGCCGGGTTGATGCTCTTGGTCGTCTACGGGGCTGCAGTGGAGCAACGCCGGAAGTGGGAAGCGCGGCGTGCACAGGGCCTGCGGGTGGCCCTGCTGCAGCTGGACTCTGCGGATCACCGGGAGTTCGAGTCCGTGGTACGCGACCTCATGCGGCGGGACGGCTTCCAGGCGGAGCGGGTCGGTGGTAGCGGGGACGATGCTTGCGATGTGCGCGGGGTGGATCCCGATGGGCGGATCTGGGTGGTCCAGTGCAAGCATCGGCGCGATGGCTGGGCGGGGAAGGCGACGGGCGTTGACGTGCTGCAGCAGGTCAACGGCACCGCCGAGCCGGTCCACGGTGCCCAGGTCGCGGTGGTCGTCACCAACGGCCGGTTCAGCAAGCCCGCTGTGGCATGGGGCGAGCGGCACGGAATCCGGTTGGTGGACCGGCATGCGATCCAACGGTGGGCCGATGAACGCCGACCGTTGTGGGAGGTGCTGGGCGACGTTCGGCGGCCCAGGCGTCTGCCCGCCCGCGCCCGCCGACCGCAGAGGGTCGGCATTGCGGGCCGGGCGGGAGCGAGGCTGCGATTCAGGGGCGTCCGGAGGCCCGGAAGGCCCAGCCGACCTCGCGCCAGGTGACCGGGCTGAGGGTGGCACGCCCGTCGATGACGCGCGGGGCGGGCGTTACGCGCGGTCCGACTGGAGGGAGGCGGCCGGCGGCCCGGAGGCGTCCGTGCGGTCGCACCTGTAGCTGATCAGCCGAGACCGGGTGCTCTGCGAAGGGACGGTGGCGGCGTCGTTGCACACGAAGGTGTACGTGATGGATGCGCGGGGCACGTTGTAGAGCCAGGCCCGGTGGTCCTTGCCGGGATTGATCAGTGTTGCCATCGCCTCCAACGAATGCTTTTGTGCGTGCCGCCGTCCGGATGATCGGGTGGCACGGTGACCCACCACAATGAGATGGCGGCTGTCCGACCGTTGACGCTGGCTTGGGTGCGCCGGTACCTGGAGGTCGGCGAACGGATCGTCAGAACCGGCGTGCTGCACGGTGGCATCACTGCCGACATGCGGAGGCTGACCATCGGCACGCGGGATGGAGGTACCCGTGACTTGGTGCTGCGGAGCTTCGTCGACCCGCTTTACGTGGGATACGCCGAGGACTGGCTGAACCGGGAGGCCGGCGCCCTGACCCTGCTTGCGGGGACTGGCGTGCCGGCTCCTGGACTGGTCGCGGTTGATCCGACCGCCGCGCATTGCGAGTATCCATCGCTCCTGATGACCCATCTTGCCGGCCGGACGGCTCTCGCCGACGAGGGATTGAAGACGCGCGTTCCCCTGCTGGCCCGTCAACTCGTGGCGATCCACGCGGTGCGACCCGCCGAGCGGCCCCGCGAGTATGTGACGTTGACGACCGCCGACACCGTCGTGGTTCCGAAGGGCGCCGACGCGGCGGTATGGGCCGCCGCGATCGACGCGATCCGCAGGCCCGCGCCGCCCTATGAAGGGCGATTCCTGCACCGGGACTTCCAACCCGGCAACGTGCTGTTCGACGAGCTGCCCCCACAGTCGGGCGGTGCCCGGATCACCGGCGTCGTCGACTGGGCAGCGACCTCCTGGGGCCCGGCAGATCTCGATGTGGCGCACTGCTCCACCAATCTCGCGCTGCTGCACGGCCCGGCGTGGGGTCTGCGGTTCGCCGAGGCGTACGAGGAGGCCGGCGGGGTGCTGGCCGCGGCCGCGAGCGAGCGGCTGTACTGGCAGGTGTGGGACGCGCTGGCCTGCTCAGAAGAAGTGCAGCAGGTGTCGCAGCCATGGCGGGAAGCAGGCAGGACAGAGCTGACGACGCGAGCCGTGGAAGAACGGCTGGACGCCTATGTCACCGCCCTGATGGACACGCTGGGCTGAGCCAAGGCGGTCCGGGCGCGGACACGGCGGCGAGCCGGGCCCGGCTGCCATGCCCGGCAGCGGAGCCGATCGCACTCCCGCACCGGGGCGCCCCCGAGCACGGGCTGAATCCCGTCGACAGCTCTGCGACGCCCCGAATCGAACGGCACTATCACTTTCCGCGACCGCTCCCCAAGATCTGGGCCAGAGCCCCATTCTCGCGTGCATAGCCAATGGCAGGCTTTGAGCAGTAGTTGGCGAATCGCAGCCTCTATTGATCTGGCCCATGAGTTCACGGTTGGCCGCGCGGCGGCCAGGCCGTCGGCGCGGTCCTGGGGGTTGACCTCCAGGTCGACGACCTGTTGTTCGAGCGTGGTGACCCCCGCCTGGAGCTGCTCGGCGTCGTGGGGCCTCCAACGCCAGACTCGCGCCAAACCTGCTCAGCGCCCGTTGCCGTAGCCTGAGGCGGTTTGGCCGTCAACGTTGGCGCCAGAGTTGATGGAGTTGAAGTGCGTCCTTGGCGCACTGGGCGTGCAGTTGGTCTTCGTCTGCGGGGACAGAACGTCCCAGGGCGTCGGCGACTGTGCGGTAGGTGGGGCGCATGGTGTTCTCGTCGACGACGAGGAGCGTGCACAGCAGTGGTTCATCGGCTGCTGTTTGGCGGTCGACCCGGGTGAGGACGGCAACCAGATCCTCGGGGTGGAGCGAGGGGAGCGCTGAGCCAAGCCGGCGTTGCACCCGGGCCCACGAGGTAGCTCTCTGCTCTCGTGCGGCCTTCTTGAGGGCCCCGCGCACGGCGGCGGCCACGTCCTCGATCTTGGCGGATGACAGTCGCCGGGCTTCCTGCTGGGGACGCGCTGCGTGCCGTGATGCTTGGCCCTGCTCTGGTTGTTGTCGGCCGCTGCCTGCGCTTCGGCTGGCTCGGTGTCCGTTGTTGCGTCGGGGCGGGGCCTGCATCTTCCAGTTGTAGATCTGCGCCTGTTGCTTCTTGGTCACCTTGCTGCCGGCGATACGGGCAGCGGCCGTCAGCGCGCGGATGGTCTCGGTGAGTTCGGATGCGGACATGCCTGTGCCGCGCCGTCGCAGGAGGGCTAGGTAGTCCTTGACCTCTGCCGCAGCCGTGCGGGCCTGCTGCCCCTCTGTCCTAGTGGCCTCCTGACTGCGGTGGGTGCTCTTTTTGCGGGGGAGGACCGCATGTCCTGGATGCCTGCCGCCAGTTCCATCGGGGTGCGAATCCGCCGAACACCACGCAGTGCACGGCGCCGATTGTGGCAGAACGCCCGAACGGCAGGGTGTGGGGTCAAGCGGGGCAAGCACCTACGAACTCAGAGCGTCGCCGCGCCCGCCAGCCTGGTCGCGCTCGCCATCGGTCGAGCTGCCAGCAACATCACCTTGAAGTCTGCCGTTCACCAGCACCACTTGCAGCGTCCGTGGGCCGTGTACCCCCTCGACCCGGTCCAGCTCGATGTCACTGTTGGCCGAGGGGCCGGAGATCCAGGGCAACGGACGGGCGGGATCGAGCCGTTCGAGGGCCTGCGGCACGGACGCGGCGCCCTGACCCGGCAAGCGCACCACGCACACATGGTGGTCAGGCACCAAGCTGATCCGGCGCCGGCCCTGGTCCGGGCCACCGTCCAGCACGATCGTCCCGGTCTCGGCGATCGCTACCGCGCACGCCGTGACCACGGTGTCGACCCGGTCGAGCTCGTCCGGTGCCGCGCGGGCTGGTGTAGCCGGAGGCCGGGAGGCGGCCATGCACCCCGCTCGTGACGCAGGGGCCGCACGTCACCGATCGCACGCGTAATAGTGTCCGCGTACGCGCTTGACTTGCCGTCGAACGGGCTGGAGCGTGGACGCAATGGGCCGTCATGATGCCACGCGCCGCCCGCTTCTCCAGGGCCGGCTGCGTCGCACTGGCCGGTCGTGCGCCCTGCAGATCGGTCCCCGGCCTTCGAGGGAAGGCGTGCCATGGTGCTGAGCGAGTTATCGCTTCCAATGGACATCCCTTGGAAGCGCATGGGTGTCTCACCAGACATGATCGATCAGGCTGCGGGCGACCAGGACTTCCCGGAGAAGTGGCGGTCTTCGATCGCGGTCTTCTACCACGAACCCGAAGAACTGCCGCCAGACTACTGCGACCGTCGGGTCACCTACCTGAAGATTGTCACCACGGTTACAAATTTTCAAGCAAGCGACCTGAGCCTCCTGAACAGCTTGAAGAAGCGTTTCGGGTTGTTCGACTTTTGGCCTCAGTTCGAGTCATGGATGATCACTTCGTTCCCCTGTTTCGGTGCTCTCCTACAGGTCTCCGTCTTGCCCCGGTCGGAAAACGAGGTCCCGCTCCACGACTACCCGTACGTCGCCGCGTTCCAGCCGCGTAAACGCGAGTTGTACGAGGCTGTGACGGAGTCCGGCGAGGTGGCGAGCCAGTCGGCAGGCAAGGTGGACGTCACGAAAGGCACAACGAACACCGACACTAGTGAAAGGTACGACCTCAAGAACGGTGGCGGGGGCGGCAGCGTTCTCTTCGGTCTCTTCAGCTCTACAGGATCGCAAAAGCAAGAGGGGACCATCGATCGCGCGCAGTCTCAGGACCAGAACATCACGACGGGCGATGCCTCACGCGAGAGGCGCGAAAGCCATTCCTACTCCACGCAGATCAACCAGCTCTACACCCTTCTGCAGGGGTTTCATCTTGGTTCGAATCGGGCGCTGTTCTTCCTGCAGCCCCGGCCGCACATGCAGGACACGAAGTTCACATTTATCCGTGGCCTGCGGCGACTCGAAGGGGTGCAGGAGTTCTTCCTTATCGTCAACCGGCCGGCGAATGTGCCCGGAATCTGCGTTGACGTTCTGCTGGAGACTGCGCACGCCGACATGCAACGGGCCTACCAGCCCCGCATCATCGCGCTGAGTGACCTCTACCAACCCGGCAACCTGCAGAAGACGGCAACGGCACTGGGTATCAACCCGGCCCAAGGAGCGTACGCCTACTACAGCCGGCTCGTCAGGAACTGGAACACGCACGCGGCGTGGCTGCGGCACTTTGCGGTCTCCTACCACCTGAGCGCGCCCGGCTACCGGCCACCGCGGGTGATCCGGGCCATCGCCCGCGGGCAGATCACCGAGGCCGTCTGGCTCAGAATGCTCGGGCTTGCGAGAATTCTGCCGACGATAGGGACGGAGAACGTAGCGCTCATCTTTGAAGAGTACGAGGCGGATTCGGGCAGGCTGTTCGTCACCGCACGCAAGCTGTGTTCGTGTGTCACCCCCGCACACTCGACCGCAGACGGCGACAGCGAAGGCCACCAACCGATGGACTGCGAGACCTCGCACGCAGATCACCTGTCCACCTGCGACACCGACGACTCCGTGGTGTACGAAAGCCCGATCGCGCTCGCGAACATGGCAGTCCTGCCGGGCCAGATGGCAGACCGAGGGTTGACGCAGAACGAGTTCATCCGGCAGGTCAACCAGGTCCTCGCTTCAAGCGTAGCGTCCACCGAACGTCTGCCCCACGGCAAGCTGAAGTTTCACCAGTGCGAGATCGTCCTCGACCAGCTGGCTGTCCTCCTGCGGGCGCTCTCAGGCCAGGTCAAGGACCGACCACTCTCGGAAGTGGCGCAATTGCGTCCCCTCATCGAGCGCGGCCTCGGGCGGACGAGCAAAGTCCGCTCCGTCTTCGACCTCATCGAGCTGACCACGCAGGCTGTCGCCCGTGACCTCGACGTCAGCTTGACGGACGCGCGCCCCGTGCGTTCGGAGATCCTCCTCGCCGCCTTGCACGACCTCGACACCAGCACGACAGGGAACGGCAAGCGGCAGGGCTGGATCGCGGCCGCATACGACCGCTCCTACCCACCGGCATGGCGGGACGAGACTCGTAAGGGCGCGATGTTGCTCGACGACGAAGACAACGGCTCCGCTCCGCGAGGGTCACGCCTTGTCGCCGGTCTTCGTGGCCTCGGCCGTCAGTTCCGGCGTTCCCCCGGCTCACGCCGCTGACAGTCCCAGGAGGCGGGCATGGGGTTCTGGGCGGTTCTCGCTAAGATCGCTGCCGCCGTCGTCAAGGCAGTCAAGATCGCCAGACAGGTGCGAGCTGTCGCCGCCGTCCTGACCACGCTGTCCCAGCAGGGCCTCGAAGACCTGATTCGCTCCGTCTTCGTGGGCGAGATCATGGCAGGGATGGCACGGGCCGGGATCCCGCTGAACAGACTCGCCTCGCTCGACGCGGAGTTGCTGGACTCCGCGATCGCCCACCTTGACGCAGCGCTTGCACAGGCCGCTCCTAGTCTCGCAGCGGAGGGCGTCACCGTCTCACGCGACGTGGCACTGCAGGACCTTGCCCGCTTCAGCGACCTTCTACGACGGGGCAAGGCTGTAGCGAACCCGCCGCCACCGCAGCGAGCCGTCGCGAGCGGCGCGGATCCCGTGATCTTCGGCTCTGGTGAGTTCGAGCACGGGGTGACAGATCTCCACGTTGACGGTGCCGGGATGGACTTCGCTTTCCGGCGTACCTACCGCAGCGGCGCGGCGTACTTCGGTCCCCTCGGCCCGGCATGGGATCACAGCCTGAACCTGCTGGCGCGCGAGGACAACGATCACGTCGTGGTGCTCCTCACCGGTCGGCTAGGGGAGCATCGCTACGTGCGTCACCCACGCTTTGGCGAAGCAGGGTTCACGTACTATGCGCCCCCGCACGGCGTGGACGACATCCTGGAGCCGGACGGCGCCGGCTCCTTTGTGTTGCGACGCCCGCAAGCCGTCCTGCACCACTTCGAGGCTGCGGCCGTCGGGGAGCATCGCATACGTCGCATCGAGGACCGCCACGGCAACTACCTCGACTTCCAGTACGACCCCGACGGGCGGCTCGCACGGGTACTCGTCAACAACCCGCACCGCGCTGTCGAGCTCAACTACAACACGGAGAACCGCCTCGCCAGCCTGCGCGATTACTCCGGGCGCGTCGTCACCTACGCCTATGACGACGAGGGGAACCTCCACTGCGTCCGAGGGCCCGCCCAGCCCCAGGAGCCGGCCTGCAACCTAGAGACCTATCAGTACGACACCGTGGAAGACGTGCCGAAGCTGACGCGAGTGCTCGATTGGGCCGGACGAGCGCTCATGGAGAACGAGTATGAAACCGACAGGCTCTCGGAATTCTCGGGCCGCATCGTGCGCCAGCGCCAGAACCGCGGTGAGTCGTACTTCGAGTACGAGCAGCCCTCGCAGGCGCCCGACACCTCGACACCTGACCCGGACCGCCCTGCACTTGTCGTGATTGAGCACCACCGTAACGGCCACCGGGTCGAGCACATTCTCAACGAAGCCGGCAACGAGATCGCCCGCCGAGAACAGATTATCGACAGCGGTGGGATACGGGACATCATCCATCGCCAACGGTACAACGACGACGGCAACCTGGTCGCCTCCGTCGACCCGACGGGCGTGCTCGTGCAATACCTCTACGGCCGAGACCACCTCGCGGATCTCCGGGCGTGGCCCGACATCGACCCGACCCTCGGTGACCTTGACACCCTGGCCCGGGCAGCGTTCGGCACTCTTCTCGCGACCGTGACCCGCGCACGTCGCCTCTCCCCCGAAGGCGACCTGCTCGACGCCGACTACTGGCAGGCGCTTGCGCACGTGAAGGCGCCTGCGGACGCGGCGGACGTCATCGTCAAATTCCGCTACGACCCCGCGACCCAGCTACTGCTGAGCCGCTCCGACGCCCGGTTCACGCTGTCCGCCGATCCGCTGCACGTCGAATCGGCAGACCCCGGGACGCCGCTGTACAACCCCAACGACCCGCGCTACCTCAACCATCAGCGCCATCTCACCCGCCACGAGTACGGGCCGGCACCGACCCATCTGCTGCGCGCAACCATCCGTCCCGACCGCACACGTCCCTCGGTGATTGACGGTGTCGCCACGGTCGGGCCGATACGGGAGGAGTTCCGGGACTACGACGCTCGAGGCCGGGTCCTCGTACGGGTCGACGCCCGAGGTTACGAGTGGATGCAGGCGTACTACCCGCCCGACGCCAATCCCAATGAAAGTGCCAAAGAAGGCTACCTACGGCGGCGGCTCCTTCCCCACACGGACATACACCTTGACGCACGCCGACCATTTGACATCGGCGTAACAACTTCGGGGACATGGACACCGCAGCCCGGTCACATTGCCTCAAGCGGCGCCCCAACCGACGCCGTACGTGTGACCGTCGAAGGAGTACGCATCAAGCTTTCGCAGACGATGCGCCCCGGCGAGATCGTCTCCGCCAGCTCGCAGGTTGCCGTTCGTCTGGACGGCGTCATGCATTCGATGTGGGACCAGACAGCCATGGCCGACCATGTGGTCGAAGATCTGCCGCGCGGCCTGCACACACTCGACCTGTCCGACACCGCAGGTGCGTCCATCGCCCTCGGACGAGTGCAGAGCCATGTTGCCGTCGACTTCGACATGGACGTGCTCGGCCACGCCCGAAGCGAGACCGACGCGGTCGGACACGAGACGAGAAGAACGTTCAACGTGCTCGGCATGGTCACGAGCGTCGAGCGAGGAACTCCGGGACCCGCCATGCTTGTCACCCTCCACGAGCACGATCCACGCGGACGACTGGTGGCGAAGCGGGTCCCGTGGAGGGACGAGTCAGGTCAGCCCGTCCCCGGCGGCGAGCACGCCGAGCGGCACGCACTAGACGTCGGCGGCCAGACCTTACGGACATCGAGCGGCCCCGGGGAGGGTCTCGCTCAACGTGTCCTCAACTACAGGTATGACCCGGAAGACAACGTGGTCGAGACCATAAACGCACGGCGCATCCGTACCTACCATGTCCACGACGCGCTCAACCGTGAGGTGCTGACGATCGAGGGAGCGTGCACGCCGCAGAGCAGCGTCACACAAACCCGTTTCGATGGCGTCGGCCGTGTCCTTGTAGAAGTGAACGGGCGGAACGCGCTACACGCCAACGGCTACCGCGACGGGGGCGGCGGCTTCCGAAGTGGCTGGAGCACGCACGGAGACATCGAGGCCATCACCGACGCGCTGGGCAACCTGCAGGTCCTCTCGTACGACCCCGAGCACGACCCCGTCGTCAAGCGTCGGTTTCAGCGCCGCATCGACGGCACGCAGGAGTTGATCCACCGGAGTGAGGCAACCTATGACGAGCTCGGCGACCCGGTCCGGGTCAGTAACGCCGTCTTCTCCAGCCCTCTTCCGACACCTGATCCTCTGAGGGCCCCTGATGCTTCATTCCTCGCAGCCATAGCGGCGGGCGGCGTCACATTCGCTGAGACCGAGTTCCATCTGGACGCCGACGGCAACATTGTCGGGATCCGCCGACCGGACGGTGCGATCGAACGCCGCACCTATGATGCACAACGCCGCGTCACAGCCGTCGAAGACGGCGAAGGGCAGTTCCTTCTAACCCGATTTGACGGCAACGGCAACACCGTGGAGACCCAAAGCTGGGATCCTGTGCGCGATCCTGACACCAACATCGTCACGCACTACGAGGTGATAGTCGAACTCCGAGAATACGACCACGGTAACCGGCTCACAGCTCGGGTGGACCCGTTCGGCAACCGGTGGGAGACCCGCTACGACACCCACGGCAACGCAACCACGACGATCGACCCGATGGGCAACATCGCGAGGAGCGAGTTCAACGCATTCGGTCAAGAAACCCAGCGCATCCGAGAACGGACCCGTACGGGACTCGGCAGCGGGGCCCCGCTTTCGCCCGAGATTATGCGACGCGAATTCGACCAGAACGGGAACACCACGGCAGTAGTGGATGCACTGGGGCACCGCACGGAACTCGAGCACGATGCCCTCGACCGTCTTGCTCGCATCACCCTCGCCCTCGATGGCGAACTCCTCATTGAGGAACGCGAGTACGACGCGGCGGACAACCTGGTCCTCATCCGCGACGGCAACGGCCTGGTCCGCCGCATGCGTTTTGACGCGCTGGACCGCCACATCCGGACCGACATCGACACGGCCGCGGTTCCTGTCGCCTACGCCCTCTCGCCGCAGTCCGCCACGTATGCAGTTTTCGCCTACGACGCACTTGGGGCGGTGCGCGCGGCTGAGAACGACCACTGCCGGATCTCGATCCGTCGGAACTCCGTGGGGCTCCCGTACGAGGAGACCATCGACGTGCTCGGCGTACCGAACCCATTGCCACCGCAGGTCTTGCAACGCTCATTCGACGCAGACGGCCGCCTGGTCACGTTGGCTTTCCCCTCCGGCCGTCGCGTCGACTGGGTGCGCGACTTCGCCGGCAAGGTCACCTCCATCAGGTCGCACGCACCGTCTGGCGACTACCCGGGCACGCCCACGCTCGCGGGGCCACGCACTCTCGCTTCGTACGCCTACGCTGGCCGGCGACTTCGCCGCGCGACACTGGCGAACGACCTAACCGACGACGTGCGCCACGACGGCCGCGGCTACGTGATTGAGCGCCGCGTGCAAGCGTCGGACGGCCGACTCGTCTGGCGCGAGCAGCGTCTGCGTGATGCCGCCGGCCGGTTGCGTCTGGACACAACCACCACGCGCGCAGGTGCGCGAGGGAGGAAGGTGTACCTGGACTCCCTGTACCGCATCGCACACTACGAGGACGGACCCGCCGCGTGGCTCGACCCGGTATCCGTTGCACCGCCACACGCACCGGTGCCGCCCGCCGTCGGCGCGGCCAAGCAAGCGGCACTGGACGCCCAGGTCGGCGCCACGACACTGCCGCTAGCACCGCACGCCTTCGACTACGACCTCACGGGCAACCGTCTGAACGCTCACGAACCCGGCCTTCACGCCGTGCCGTACGTTCCCGATACCTTGAACCAGTACACATCCGTCGGGGGCGTGCTATGGCACCACGACCGCGCGGGGAATACCCGCACCGACGGCGTATTTTCCTTCGGATATGACTACGAACATCGAATGACATCCGTCTCCGATGTGCTGTCAGGGGCCCTCCACGCCGAATACCGGCGGGACGCGTTCGGACGCGTCGTCGCCGAGACAACACCGCGCGAAACACGTTTCCGCTTCTATGACGGTGACGTCTGCGTCCTTGAACACGCTGCTTCTGGACGCCGTGAGTTCGTGTGGGGCCACGATCCCGGAACGCCCCTCCACGCCGCGCTCGACGGCCACGACTATTGGGTGCTCACCGACGAGACTGGCTCCCCGCGCGTCGTTGCAGATCACACAGGCGCTGCGGTCGCCCTACCGAACTTCCGGCCGTTCGGGCAGACCGAGGACGGGGAGCTTGCATTGAGCCCGCTCGACTTGAGTTACGCCGGCCTATGGCACACCGGCGGCCTCCCCTTCGGACAGGCGGTCCATCGCACCTACGCCCCCGCTGTGGGACGCTGGCTGCAGCGGGACCCGGCGGGATTCGTGGACGGGCTCAACCTTTATGCGTACGTCGGGAACAGCCCTCTCGACTTCCACGACTCAATCGGCCTGCAGGCCGTGCCGTCGGACGACGCTCACCGACCTGATAACAGAGTGGCCGCTGCCCTACATTCTGCGCGCGCTATGACACTATGGTTGAAGTCTCTTTTCCAGCCGGTTAACCAGGCGGGTCAGGCTCTCATGGGGCCCGTCAACTTCTGGTCGTTTGACGAGTCGGTGATCCCGCCGGGCACGACTGGAAACGTTCTCAGGCAGACGTCGCACTATTCCTGGATCCAAGATCAAATCGCAAAGCTTGGCCCCAATCCTTCGTGGGACGCACAGCGACCTTGGTGGGTGAAGGGCTCGAAGAAATTTGCTCGGGGCTCAGTGGTAGAGGGCTGGAGGACCCACGGGCTCGATAAAGCCTGGGATCCGAAGAAGGCCATTCAGGTGATTGAGATAAGCACCGCTAAACTGTGGGGGTTGGCGATGTTCTCATTGACGACACTGTCGGGAGTCGGCACGATTTATTCTACCGCTCGCAGCGACAACCCGGCGATTGCGACGTACGGAGCAGTTGCCGGCACAGCGGAGATAACCGGAGGATTCATCGCCTTGGCTGGTGCCTACGCAGGCGTACCCGAAGCAGTGGCGCTAGGCTCGACGATCTCAGGGGCTGCAGCAACCGCTGTTGCTGTCCCAGCTCTGCTAGCCGGGTTCGGATGGGTAACAATCGAGACAGCAAAGCAAGCCGATGCCAACTCGGTGCGCTGGGCTGAAAAGGTTACAAGTGGGGATTGGAACCTTATGGAAGCATTCCTGCTGCGCCCGTCGCCGTGGTACGACTTCTGAGCTTGAACTCGGGTTGTCGATGTGGTGATGGAAAGGCCGGTTCCGCTGAGGCAACCGTCGATGAGGTGGCTGTGGTGCTGGATCACTTTCAGGCCGTGCCTGATCGTCTGGATCAGGTGCTCGGGTGTGGTGAAGGCAGTGTTGGAGAGCCAGCCGCGTCGCAGGAGCGACCAGATCCCCTCCACCGGGTTGAGTTCTGGCGCGTAGGAGGGCAGTTGGTAGACGGTCAGCCAGTCGCGCCCGGCCGTGAACTGCCGCATCCCGGCAGCGAGATGGACGTTGAGGTTGTCCCAGATGAGCACGATCGGGCCGCCGAGCTGCTGGTGGGCAGCGATAAGCAGGTCGCGGTAGTCGGTCCAGGCGAAGCTCTTGCGTCCGTCGCTCCGGCCGTCGTCACGACGGGGCCGGTAGATCAGCCGGGAGCGTTCGCCGAGCTTGTAGCAGGTCAGCGCTGCGATGGAGATACGCCGTCGGGAACGGCCGCGGACCCTGATCACTGGGGTGTGCCCGCGTCGGGCCCAGGTGCGGGAAGTGGGCGGCGTCATCGAGAAGCCGGACTCGTCCTCGAAGACGATCCACGCGTCGAGTGCCGCCGCGGTGCTTCCACCTGCGGCCAGGTCTCCTTCACCCAGCCGGTGATGGCCTCCTCGTTCCGTTCGACGGCCCGTCTGGCCGGCACCTGGCAGGAGAAGCCGTTCCGTATCAGCAGCTTGCGCACTCCCTGCAGGGTGTAGGTCTTGTGGAAGCGCCGCCCGATCACGGCCTTGATCCGCGAGAGTGTCCAGCGCTGGTCCGGCCAGCCGTGCGCGACAGGCCCCCTGGCCAACTCGCCCTCCAGCACCGTGAACTGGGACTCGCTCAGCCGCGGTGGCGAGGCCGAGCCGGCCGACCGCAAGGCCCGCGGGCCGCCCTTGTTCCACGCCCGCCGCCACCGCTGCACCGATCGGACACTCACCCGCAGGTGCTTCGCGATCACCGCGTTCCGCTCGCCCAGCGTGAACCGCTCGGCGGCCAGCAGCCGGACACCCTCGCGGAACTGCCTGCGTTCATCGCTCACACCACCGCCCTGCGCGTACCTCATGAGGAGGGCATACCGCGAGGATCAAGTCCCGTCAGCAGGCCACGACAACCCGAGTTCAAGCTCAGTAAGTGGTACTTCCGCGTGTGCGGCGTCCGCCGCAGCGTCGGCCTCCTCGGCGCGCTGAGCGACCGACGGACTGCAAGATCGCATGGAGCCCGTCGATGGGGAGTTCGCCCTTCGACCTGCGGTGGGTTTCCCAGAAGTCGCGCATCAGGCGCTCTCCTCGATCTTCGACGGGTCGATGTCGGTGATCACGGGAAGGTAGTCGGAGACTTCCCGGGTGGCCGGGCTGGCGTGGGTGGCGTAGCTGAGGAGAGCGGGGGCGACGGCCGGGTGGCGAGGATCAGGTCGATTCTGCGTGCGCCCCACGGATCGGGGTCACCTTTGCCGTCGGTCCAGTGACCGACCGATGGTTGCCACGGGGCCTGCAGGTGGGCGGCGGCATCGACCATGAAGCCGCGTCGCAGCAGCAGTTCGGTCTGCTCGCGGTCGGCCAGTTGCTCGCCGCCGATCGTGCCGGGCAGGAGTTGGTACTCCAGGTCATCGTGGTCCTGGGTGAGGTAGGGCTCCTCGTCGTAGAAACACAGCGTCCCGTCCTGGGGCCGGACCTGGGCGGCGGAGAGGGCGTTGTAGTCCCCGAGCACGATGCCGGGCTTCGCGCCTCCGGTGGCGCGGAAGAGCCCCTTGAGTCGCAGTGCCTCGTCGCGACGCCAGTCCCGCGGAAGGGATCACCGTGATAGCTGCCCACGGTGACCGGCACCGGAGTACCGATGTCGAATTCCATCATGGTGAATCCGTGCCAGAAGTCCGGTGCACCCAATGGCCGGAACCCTCCCGGCACGGGCGTCACCGTCTCCGGGTTGAACAACAGCGCCGTGAACCAGCCGCGGTGAGAATTGTTGGACATCGCGGTCGGGCCGGGCGAACCGTCGGCGCGCACAGTGGTGGTCGACAGGCCGCAGTCGGCGGCGAGTTGTTGGATGATCGCGGACGCCTCGTCGGCCCACTGTGAGGGCGGCCGGCTCTCATCGACGACCTTCCTGGAGTGCGAGGACATCGGGGGCCATCTCCCCGATGGCGGCCACGCGGGCTCGCCAGGAGGTTCTCCCGATCGTGTCGCTCTTGAGTTTGTAGGCGTTGAGGTTGGCGAACCGTATGTCGCTCATGCTCATCTCCAAGGCATCGGATGACGCGGAAAAACGGAGTGCGGCGCAGCAGCCGGGGCGGGCCCCGCGGGTGTGGGCAGCGCGGCAGGGTGGCCGAGCTGCCGTCGGCCTCCTGTCCTCCGTCGTCGACTGTGTCGTCAGCGCAGGCCGTCATGGACCGCCTCTTCGGCTTCCTCGAGCCGCTCCAGCAAGGTCAGGCCCGCTTGGTGCCGGGCTCTGGCGTATGTCTGCTCCGTGGCACCGAGAACACCGGGAGCCTCCAGCACTTCCGTGAGCCGGTATGGGGAGGCGAGGGTGTAGGCGCAGCCCACCGCGACGGTGGAGAGGAGATCATCTGCCCGTGCTGCGGGGTGCGCATCGCGGTAGGCGGCGAGCAGCTGGGGAAGTCCCCTCAGCCATCCCTCGTCGCGCGCTACGGTCCGCGGGTCCAGGGCGATGCGGGCGATCTCCCATGCCGCGAGCCGGGGGCGCGGCGGCTGGAAGTCGATGAGAGCGGCCACTTCCTCGCCACGCATCATCAGGTTCGGTGCCGCCAGATCGCCGTGCACGATCTGTTCGGTCAGCGGCGGCAGGCGCTCCAAGAGCGCGGCGACGCGTTTCAGCTTCGCTTGGCGCTCGCGTGCGGCATCCATCACCCACGCCTCGAACGACCGGAGTTGGGGTCGCGCCGACAGCTCGTCGATGACACGGCTGAAGCGGGTGCGGGCCCGGTCCACGTCGCACACGGCCGTGCCCGGGCGCTGTGTCGGTGACGCGGCGGGATGATCGGCCAGGCGGCGGTGGAGATGTCCGAGCAAGGAGCCGACGCTGGCCCATCGGCCGCCGGTCAGGCCCTCTTCCGCGGTCTCGGCGTCCTCGACGTACTCCCACAGCGACATCGGGAGGCGACCCACGCGCTCCACCAGCTCGCCCTCGACGGTGCGGTGTACCGCGGGGACGGGCACCTGCTCGGTGCGCGCGAACTCGGCGAGTTCAACGGCGCCTTGCTCGCGGTCGAGTGCGCCGTTGCGGTAGACCTTGGCGAACCAGCGCTGCCCCTGTTGGTCGGTGATGCGGAAGTTCGCGGTCGCCGTGCCGACGGGCACCTCCTCCACCGTGGCGGGGACCAGCTGGTAGGCAAGGGCCAGTGTGCCGCTGACGGCCGTCGCCAGTTCCTCGCCGCTACTCACCGGCGCTCCCTACAGCCACGGCCTCGGGGCGCGAGCTCGACGCGCCTGCAGGCCAGGGGAAGACGAGACGGGAGGCAGTCTTGTCCAGCACGTATCCCGCGGGCAGTTCGTGGTCGGGCGCGCCGGCGGGGTGGGCGGTCATCGGCGGGTAGCCGGTGTGGCGTACGTGCCGGTCCCACTCCTGCACGCAATTGGTCAGCCGCTCGGCGAGAGCGGGCCCGGCAGGGCCGTAAGCGTGGGCGTGGAACTCGTGGCGGCTGTCGGTCGGCGTCTCGCCCTGGTGGAGCTGGACGGTCGTCAGGTACGCCAAGGAGCCATCTGCCACAAGGGCCGGCAGGTGCGCGGCCCGCGCGGCTACGAGAGGACTCTCGGAGGAGTGGTCGGCGGTGAGGCGGCAGTGGCCGGGCAGGGTGGTGGCCGCGTACACCTGCAGCGTTTCGAAGGGGCACTCGCCCGGCAGGACCACCCCGGTGGGCACCTCGTACCGCTCCCCGCGCAGCGCCTCCTCCACCCCGGTGGTCTCCAGCACCGGGCCGTCGTGGAAGTGCAGTTGGACCCGCCCGTCGGCGAGCGTGACCGCCGGGGCGGTACGTGCGGCAGCGCCGCGGTCGCGCACGAATCCGCAGTACGTCCAGTGGCGCGCATGCAGGACCTCCCCCTGGCGCTGGAAGGCGATCGCACGCACGTAGCCGTGGATCTCCAACGGGAGGACGAGGTACCGCCCCTCGGACAGCTGCTGGCGCCAGGCCGGGGCGATGTCCCACGTGTTGTGGGTGATGAGCATGCCGTCGAACCCGCCATCGGGGACATGCTCGGGGGCGCCGAGGCTGCCGTCCCCCAGCACGGCGGTGACCCGGCCGCTGCCGGCCTCGGCGCCCAGCCGCCGGGTGCGATGGATGACGTACGGGTCGACATCAGCGGTGACCACCCGCCCGTGCGGGGCGGTGACCGCGGCTGCCAGCTCGGCGTTGTAGCCGCCGGCCCCGGACTCGAAGACCGTCATGTTCGGCCCCAGGCACAGCGTTTCGAGCATGTCGGCCTGGAGCCAGGTGGCGGAGACCGAGCTGACGGCCGCCCCGTCCCCGTCGCGGCGGGTGACGACGGCCAGGTCGTCGTCGTAGGCGGTACGCAGGGGCGATTCGGGCATGAAGCGGTGCCGGGGCACCGCCCTGATCGCCTGCTGCACGCGCTCCGAGGGGGCCCAGCCCTGGGCGATCACCGTGTCCGCCATCTTCTGTCGCAGCCGGACGGCCTCGGCCGGCTCGCCGCCGACAGCAGGGGGAACCTCAGCGTGGGGGTAGGAGTGGACGGGCGGCAGGCCGGGGAGTACACCGGGCCAGACCGCTTCGAGGGCCTGCGCACTGGGGGCGAAGATGTTCCCGAGGCCAGTCAGGGTGTGCAGGTCGTGCCACTCTCAGCGGCTGAAGCCGTGCGGCTCGCGCACCTGAGGGGTGCCGGTCCAGGCGGTGACGCGGACCACCGCGGAGACGCGCCGGACATCCTCGCGGTCGTCGTGGAGGAACGTCAGCAGGTGCGCATCGTCGAGTTGTGCGCTCAGGCCGGTCTCCTCGGCCAGCTCCCGTACGGCCGCCGCCTGAGCGGATTCGCCGTTCTCGACGCTGCCGGCGGGCAGTTCCCACATGCCGCGGGTCGAGCGGCCGAGCAGGACTCGCCCGCAGCTGTCGGTGACGACGACGCACGCGCCCAGGACCGCCTGCGGCTGCGGGCAGCTCTTCTCCACCGCCTCGAACGACCCATCCGGCCCGCGAAGTACCAGGAAGGCGAGCCCGTCGGCGTCGCACCGCTCCACCTGCTCCCAGCCTGCGGTCAGCAGACCGATCTCGTCCTCATCCAGCGCGATGTGCCGCCGCTTCTCAGGCGTGTTCGCCGCTACCGGGGTGATGACCACCAGGGCGCCACCGGGACGCAGCCGGGCCGCCAGGCCGCGCACCAACCGCATGCGGTCGCCCGCGAAGGCGTACACGAGCCGCATGGTGATCAGGTCGTAGGTGTCGTGCAGCTCGGCCGGATCGTCATGCTCGATGTCCAGGCACAACCATCGCACGCCCTTCGCCGGCTCCCGCTCTTCGCGGGCGCGGGCCAGGGCCCCTTCAGCGAAGTCGACGGCATCGACGCCATAGCCCATCTCGGCGAGGTGGGCGGCGAGTTCACCGGTGCCGCAGCCCACCTCCAGCGCCCAGCCGCCATCGGGTGCCGGTGTGTGCCGGGCGAGCAGGTCACGCTCCACGTCGCGCAGCGGCCGGAAGCCGCGGCCCTCGTCGTAGTGCTGCGACCAGTCCGAGTGGTCGTATGCCACAGTCGCTCCTCATCAACGGTGGTGGGCAATCATTTGCTGGGTGCGGTCTTGAGCGCGCGGGTGGGCCAGGACGCGGCGCTCGCGCCCTGGCTGCGCGGGGGCGCCGTGGACGCCGGATTCTGCCTCGACCACACTCCTGCCGCCCGGCGACCGAGCACGGCGGCGCAGAGGCGGAAGTCGCGGTGACGCCACGGGCTTCGGACGCGCACGCTTTCCTGGGGCCGGTCACGGCGAACCGTCCTTGGCATGCAGCCCGTTGGGGGCGGGCCGCTGGGCGGGCAGGTGGCCGTACTGGGCGGCCTGCGCCTCATACATCGAGCGGTAGAGGCCCCCCGGGTGGCGCATCAGGTCTGTGTGGTTGCCGGATTCGGCCAGCCGCCCGTGGTCCAGGACGTAGATGCGGTCGGCGTCGGCGGTGGCGGCGAGCCGGTGGGTGATCAGGAGGACGGTGGTGCCGTCGTCGGTCATGCGGCGCAGCCGCTCGAACGCGTCGATCTCGGCGTGCGGGTCGAGGGCGGAGGTGGGCTCATCGACCAGAACGAAGGGCGCGTTGCGATAGCGGATGCGGGCGTTGACGAGCTTTTGCCACTGGCCGCCGGAAAGCTGGGTGCCGCGTTCGTAGCCCTTGATGACGATGGAGTCCCAGCCGTGCGGGAGCTCTTCGATGACACCGTCGACTCCGGCGTCCCGGGCAGCAGTGTGCATCCGTGCCGAATCGGCGGGGAGGTGGCCGTTGCCGATGGTGATGTTGGTGCGGGCGGACATTTGCCAGCGGGGGAAGTCCTGCCCGAGCAGGGCGATGTGAGCGAAGACCTGATGGCGGTCGGCGTCGCGCAGGTCCACGCGGGCGCCGTCCTCGCCTTCCCACCACACGCTCCCGCCGGTGGGCAGCATCAGCCCTGCGAGGATCTTCGACAGGGTGGTCTTGCCCGACCCGTTCGCCCCGACCAGTGCGACTACCGCGCCGCGCGGCACGGTCAGGCTTACCTCCTCCAGGGAGGGTTGGGCGGCGCCGGGGTAGGTGAAGGAGACGTTTTCCAGGCGCAGTTGGGTCACCGGGTCGGGCAGCGGTCTGCCGGTGGCGGGGATGGCGTTGCGGTCGGCGATCTCGCAGGCTTCCTGGGTGTCGGTGAGGTAGAGGGTCTCCTCATACATCCGGTTCAGCTGCATCACCAGCGAGGTCAGCTTGGCGGTGGAGTTGCGGATGGCGATCACGGCGGTGCCGCCGATCGCCAGCGGCATCCCGCCCCACGACAGCAGTCCCCACAGCAGCCCGTAGGCGGCCAGGGCCGCGGCGCCGGAAAGGCCCGAGGCCAGCAGTTGGGTGGATGCCTGGGCGCGGGCCAGGCGTTGCTGCTCGGTCTCCATCGAGGCGGACATCTCCCCGTAGCCGCGCAGCAGCAGCGCACCGGCACCGTGCGCACGGATCTCGGGTCCGGCGTGCGGCAGGGTCAGGTACTGCACCAGGGTGGCGATCGCCCGCCGGTGGTCGATCCAGTGCCGGCGGGAGGCGTACTCACGCCGGGCCGAGCGCACCGCGCCCCAGCCCTTGGGCACCGCGACCAGCACCAGCATCGGCAACAGCGCCGCATGCAAGGTGGCCAGCACCGCCCCGGCGGCCACCAGTCCGATCAGTGCGTTGATGACGGACACCGTCAGGCCGATCATGTGGCGGGCGGAGTTGGTGCCGAACCTGCCCGCTTCCAGAATGCGCTGGACTTCCGGTTCCTCGGTGGCACGCAGCTCCACGCGGGTGGCGGCGGTGTAGTAGCGGGTGGAGATGGCGCGCTCGACGCGCGGCTCCAGCCGTCCGGACATCGCCACCGACCAGGCCGCCAGTATCGCAGTGCACACCGTCACCCCGGCCACGGCCAGCAGTGCGGGCAGCGCCAGTTGCAGCCGCTGCGCGGTCGGCTCCTCGGCGAACAGTCCGGCCAGCACCTTGCTCGTGGCCACCAGGGCGAACGCGGAGGCCAGCCCCTGGCCCAACTCGGCGGCCACCACCCCGCACAGCGCCCGCCGGTCGACCGCCCAGGCGGAGCGCACCACCACCGCGACCATACGCGGCAACGCCTTGGCCATGCCCCAGAAGCCCACCTTCAACAGCGGGGCTTCGTGGTGCACATAGGACTGGTCCCAGCGCAGTTTCCCGCCGAACAGCTCCTGCTCCGCCGCGGAGGCGCTCCGCTCCCCGGCCGTGAGCGTGTCCTGCTTGGCGGCCGGTCGGCGCCACCGGCTCACCATGCCATCCCCGCACTCGGAATCTCGGTGACCGGTCCCGGCGCCGCAGTAGGGATGCCCCAATGCCCGGCGGCCACGGCAGCGGCCTGGACTGCCTGTTGGCGATCGTTCTCGCCGAAGCCGAGAAGTTCGGCAGCCTGCGCGGGTGTGGCCAGCAGCCGCACGAAGGTGTGCCCAGTGGCCGGGTCGGGACGGGAGGGGCCGATCGCGGTGATGCGGGCGGTCAGCCGGATGCGGGCGCACGGGCCGATGCCGCCGTAGGCGGCGCCATCCGCGTCGTACAGCCAGCCCAGCGTGGCGACTTCGGCGAGGGTGAGGTTGGCCTCCTCCTGCGCCTCCCGTACGAGAGTGGCTGCCGGATCGGCGTCGGTGGCCTCGATCGTGCCGCCGGGCAACATGGGGATCTGCAGACGCTCCGCCGAGTGATTCTGGAAGACCAGCAACACCCGTCCGTCGGGCGCGAAGAGCCATCCCCACGCCTGCGTCGCCCGCAGACCCTCCTGTACGGGCTCCTCAGGGTGCCAGGACCACCGGCGGCCCGAGCGAGGCCGTACATGCACACCGTGCCGGTCCAGGGGCGGGGGCGTCCCCAGGTGGGAGCCGGACTCCAGATAGGCGGTGCCGGTGCCGCCCAGCCGGGCGCGCAGCGCGGCCAGCGCCACGCGTGCGCTCATCGGCGTGAGCAAGGCGGCGGCCCGCGCGGAATCGCAGAAGTCGTACTCGGCGATCTCGCCGTCCATGCAGCACAGACCGGTGGCCTGTTGTTCGGTGAGGGTGCCGCCGTCGAAGACGGTCATCACGTCGCCGGGAAAGCCCAGGCCGCGGTAGCGTTCCCGGTCCTCTACGGCGATCCAGCACACCGCCAGCAACTCTGCCGGGTCGGGGGCGAGTTCGAGTCCGGTCTCCTCGCGGACCTCGCGTCGGCAGCCGCTCCAGGGGCTCTCGCCGGCCTCGACGCCGCCGCCGGGCAGCAGCCAGCGGCCACTGGCCCGGTCGCGCACGATGAGGATCCGCCCCAGCTCGTCGGTGATCAGGGCGGCGCTGCTCATCCACACCGCATGCCGGGAGCGGACGTATTCGGCGGGTGAGAGCGGGAGTTCGCCATATGGGGCAGCGGGTGTTTCCACGTGTCTCAGTCCCTCCGGGAAGCGGGCAGGTGGTCGGCCGGGTGGGGTTAGCCGTCGGTGGAGTGCAGCGTGCCCCGGGTGAACTGGGTGAGCAGTGCGGCGGTGTAGGGGACGCAGTCCGCGGGCGGGTGGGCCGGGTCGGCCCACAGCAGCTGGGAGTGCTTGTGGGGTTCGCGGTTGTACGGCTCCCCGGACCAGCGCCGGGCGGTGAAGGCCACGCCGAGCCGCTGCATGCCCTCCGGGCTGCGGTGGTCGATCACGTGGCAGAACTCCAAATCCCCCGCACCGAGGGCGACTCCGGTCTCCTCCTGTGCCTCGCGCCGTGCGCCCTCTTCGAGGGTTTCGTCCGCCTCCAGGTGGCCAGAGGGTGGGCACAACAGCCCGCCGGCGTATAGCTCTTCGGCCCGGCGCAGCAGCAGTACGTGCCCGTCCTCGCGGTGCAGCAGCACGAAGACATCCACCACACGCGTATGCCGTTCCGTCAGCCGGCGCCTCCCGCGGCCAGGCCGGCCAGGGTGCGGCGCGCCCGCTCGTCGATCTCCATGTCCCCGCTGCGCTGGGCGAACGCGAGGGCGCTGGCCGCGTCCAGGGCGGCCAGCGAGGGCAGCGCCGCCTCCTCCGCCTCGTTCAACGGGCGGCCGTAGCCCTCGAAGAAAGCCCCGCGCAGGCGAGCGTCGTCCTCACACGGACCGCCCCAGGCCAGCCGCACCAGGTCGGTAACCACGTGGCCGTACTGGGTGCGCTCGAAATCCAGCACTCCCAAACGGCCCTGGTCGAGCAGCCAGTTGCGCTCCTGCCAGTCCCCGTGCACGACCCCCACCGGCAGCGGCTCCAGAACCGGCAGCCGGGCGGCCAACTCCCGCACCAAGGCCCGCTCGGAAGGATCCAGCTGCGCCCCGGCGCCCTCCAGGTGCTTCTCCGCGGACTCCGGCGCCGCCTCCAGCGCTCTTTTGACCTGCATGTGTTCGGGAGCTGTCGGCAAGGAGGCGTCGTGCAGGTTCCGCGCGAGCGCCCCGGCCTGCCGGTGTACCTCCCGGCGCGAGGGCCGATCCAGCCACAGCTCGTCGACCGGAGTGCCGGGCAGCTCGGTCAACAGCAGCGCCAGGTGCTGCGGATTGCTCTCCATCAGGCGCGGCGCCCGCTCGGCCCCCAGCGCGCTGACCGCGTGCCGGTAGGCGTGCACCTCGCGGGAATACATCCGCCCACTGTTGGCGACCTTGAGATAGATCTGCCCGCGGGAGGTGGAGAGCCGCCACACCTGCGCCTGCGCCCCGTGCCGCGGGATCGGCGAATACAAGCTGACCTCGCCGACGTGCCGTTGGGCCCACGCCTGCACATCCGTGCGCGGAAGGTTCTGCAGCGCTTGGTCGCTCATGCCGCCCACCCCAGTTCCGTATAGGACCAGCCCTGGGCGATGCCTTCCAGTGCGGTGCGCGTGTAGCCCACGATGGGCTCGGGCAACGCGGTGTAGGGGAACCAGCCGAGCTTCCGGCACTTGTGCGGCTCGGCGTTGCGCGGCTCCTGGACCCAGCGGTGGACGCGGAAGAAGAGCTCGACGAGCGGCTCGCTGTCCGGGGTATCGCGCAGGTGCACGGTGTGCACGAGCTCCAGGTCGACGGCGTCGAGGGTGACCGCGAGTTCCTCGGCGGCCTCGCGTACCGCGCAGGCCCGGGCGCTCTCCCTCACCTCCACCTTCCCGGCTGGCACGTGCCACGTGTCGGCGGCAAAGACCGCATCCGTACCGCGTTTACCCAGAAGCACCCGCCCCTGGTGTTCGAATAGCAGGTGGGCGCCGACGTTGGTGCTGGCGGGACTCACATCGCCTCCTGATGACGAGCGGTTCGTACGGATGCTCGGTAAACGGCCGACCTGGAGTGGGCGACACGGGTACGCGAGGTGGGCATGTCGGGCAGATGTGCGAGTTCGGAGTCAGGGCTGCGACGCCAGGGGGCTACCGCTATCGGTCGGGGTGTACGAATCACTCGACGGTGCCGGCACACTCGTCTCGGGCATTGCGTGACCGTGGGGCCGACATCAGAAGCCGTTCGTTTGTTCTGGCGCTGCGGTTGACCGCTTGCCGGAGTTTCGATTCCGTTTCTGCTGGTAGGTGTCCTTGATCGAGTCCGGCGACGCGGACGGTCTCCCGCAGGGCGTGTGCTTCGGCGGGTGCCATTAGTTGGCGGCAGGTGGCGTGGGCGAGCATGTCCCGCGCGACGTACCCGTTGTGGCAGCTGGCTGCGTCGCGGCGAAGACGGTCCGCCACGGCGCTGTTGCGGCTTCGGTCTGTTCCCGAGAGGTCGAGGGTGCACAGGCCCACCCGGGTGCAGAAGAGGTCCAGTTCCTGTGTGGTGCACAAGCCGAGGTAGGCGCGCACTGCCGCTGCGGTCTCGGCCTGCCGGCTCTCCCTCTTCACACGCTGGCACAGTGCTGCGAGGCACGCGGCGACCGGGCGTTCCCACGGTTCTGCTAGCACGCTGGCGTCCAAGAAGGCGCGGGCGTCATCAGGCTCTCCGGCAAGGCAGGTGGCGAGGATATCCACCTGCCGGCCGTCCAGGAGGCGGGCACCGACTCCGCGGTGTCGGCGTACATGGTCTCGGGTCTGCGCCCAGTTCCCGGTGGATGCCAGGGCGCGGGTTCCGTCGGCGAGGAGGACCGTCCACAGCCAGCGGTAGATCTGGTGATGGGCCTCGTCGGTGGCGGTGAGGCGGTGGAAGTCGATGGTGCGCCCGTCAATTTCCGTGCAGCCGCGCGTTCTTGCTGCCTGGGCGAGGTCGTCGAGGAGGTGGTAGGCGGCATCCCCTTCGCCGGTTCGGATGCGGAGCCGGGCGAGGTTGACCACGGGTTCGAGGGCGTACCGGGCCTCCTGTGCGCTCAGGGGCTGAGCGCACAGGTAGACCTCGGCGTGGCGCCAGCACAGGGTGTGTGCCAGGGCCGTCATGCCGCAGTCGCTGGCGATCAGGGCGGCCTTGTTCAGTGCTGCCGCGGCCAGGCCGAGCCGCCCCTCCCGCTCGGCGGTTCCCGCCAACTCATCGACCTCGGCGATGCGTTCGGTCAGTGGTGGGCAGCCGGGGCGAGGGCGGGCGACCAGGGGGAAGTGCCGGGCTATCTGGCCGGCGTCCATCTCACAGCCACTCGATGACGAGGCGGTTGAGCGGGGTGTCCAGGACGAACCGGCCCGCCGTGTCCTCCGGTACGGGGGCGTCGCGGTCCTGGATTTCGAAGGTGACGTCGCGGTCGCGGAAGTCGGCGTCCCAGGTGCGCACCGATGCGGCGACGCGCTCGGTGAGCTGGTCGGCGTCGGGTCCGTGGCCGATCACGCCGAACTCATACAGCGAGGCGCCGTCCTCGGCGGTGTGCTCCGCCTTGCGGCGGGTGAGGTAGGTGAGTGTGCCCTTGTCGACGGTGGCGGTGGAGCTGGCGTAGGGGTTGGTGAGCAGGCCGCTGGTGAGGGCTTCTTGGCGGGCGGGCATGCGGCTGAGGCCGTTGGGCAGCGCGCAGGTGAGCCACAGCTCCAGCCACTCGGGCGACTCCGGCCCGCGGAGGGTGACGCCCGTCCAGACTTCGGTGCGCGGCTGGTGCAGGACGCCGTGGAGCGCGTCGCCCTCGATGGTCTGGTCTCCGTTGGTGACCAGGGTGACGCTGCCGTCGTCGGTCAGAGGCACGAAAGTGCGCGGGTCATCGGCGATACCGCGCCGCAGCGGCATGAACGTGTTCATCTCGGAGTCGATGCTGCGCCAGCGGTTCTCGGCGTCGCGGGCGAAGGAGATCGAGCGGGAAACGCTACCGCGCAGCCGCAGCGGGGTGAGCAGCAGCCCGGTGGGGGCGAGTTGCTCGAGCCAGGCGGGCGGGACCGCGTGGGCGCCGACGGTCGCCACGATCCGGTCGTAGGGAGCGTTGTCCGCCCAGCCCTGGGCGCCGTCGCCGAGGATGGCCTGGACGTTGTCGAGGCCGGCGGCTTCCAGGCCGGCGCGGGCGCCGTCCACGATGTCCTCGTCCACGTCGATGGTGGTGACGTGGCCTTCCGGGCCGGCCAGGTGGCCGAGCAGTCCGGCGTTGAAGCCGGTGCCGGCGCCCAGCTCCAGCACCTTCATGCCCGGCTCGACGTGGAGTTGTTCCAGCATCATCGCGACGATGTCGGGCTGGGAGGCGCAGCTGATGGACCGTCCGGCGCTGTCGAACTTGGTGTCCACGGTGCTGTTGGAGTACGCCTTGTCCAAGGGCGCCCGGGGCACGAAGAGGTGGCGGGGCACGGTGCGCATCGCCTCCTCCACGCGCGGGGTGCGGATGCTGCCGCTCTCGACCAGGTGGTCGACGAAGCGGGCGCGAAGGTCCTCGGTGCTGGTCTCGATCGTGTCGTTGTTCACCGGGTCGACCGTAGTGTCCCCGGCGCTCGCGCCGGGGGTGGTGTGGGTGGTGTCGTCCGTTGCCATGACTACCTCTTTCGCCAGTGTTGACAGGGTGCTTTGGTCCTCGCGCGGGAGGCCCAAGCGGTTCCAGTGGAAGATCAGATGGTGGGCGAGTACGGCTCGCAGACCCCGCTCCAGCCGCCCCCGGCGGTTGAGCTCCGCGAGTTGCCGGCCCGCCCGTTCGAAGGTGTCGAGCCACGCGGTGAGGTGCTCGAGCGGTGCGCCGGGGCCGGCGTTGCCGTGCGGTTCGAGGTCGATCGTCATCAGCCGGTGCACCGCCGCCCGATGCCGCTGCGGTAGGGCCTCGGTGGGGTGGGGGCGTTCGGCTGCCACGCGGGCCCAGACGTCGCCTTGCTCGTACCAGTCGAGTCCGGCGGCGCGCAGGGCCGTGCTGAACAGCAGGATGGCCAGCTCCCGGCGGCCGAGGCCGCACGTGGTGGGGTGTTCCCGGCGGCGGAGGTGTTCGTCCAGGACGTGGCGGCTGTCGCGGTGGAAGAGCTCGTGGGCGAGGTCCATGCCGGCCGGGCCGCCGAACGCTGCGGTCTCCGGCTCGTAGAGGCCCGTTGTCCACTCACGTACGTGACCGTCGGCCACTAGCTCGTCTAGCGCCTGATCCAGCGCCGGAAAGGGACCGGGCGCGGCGTGGTAGCGCAGGCGCCAGGTCGGCGCCTTGCGGACGAAGAACCACGACAGCAACTCGCCCCCGGCGGATGTCAGGATGGGCAGGAGGCGGTCGGCGGCCAGGGTTTCCGCACACCGCCAGTCGGTGAACTCGATGACCCGTTGCGGCCACTCATCGTCGAGCACAGATGCCTTCTCTCTCCGGTCAGTTGATCAGGAAGCAGGTGTTCCACGCGGTGGCGGCCGAGGTGCCGGTCTGCGTGCTGTGCAGGGCCAGTGCGATCCCGGCGGCCCCTTCGAGGAGGCCGATGTCGGCCCGGTCCTCGGTGGGCGTTAGCAGGGACTCGGCCAACGCCTCCGGCCCGTACGGCAGGAGGCGCTGCAACAGGCCGGGCAGGGCCTGGGGCAGATGGGGTGTGCGGGCGTCCGTGGCGGCCAGCTGGGTGAGGTGGACCAGCCCGGCGAAGCCGTGGCACAGCGAGGCGTCCGTGGTCTGGCCCAGTTGTCCCGGGTCGGTGACCGCGTGCAGCAGGGCGTCTTCGGCGCGGCGCTGCCGGTGGGGGTCGTGCAGGGCCAGGGCGGCGAGTTGCTGGGCGCGGGCGAGTCCGGCGGTGCCGTAGCACCAGGACGGCCGGGAGGGGCCGGCGCCCGCATCGCCGGTGCGCAGCCGCGTGCGGGTGATCCAGTACGGCCACCACGGTCCGGCGGGCCCGTTGCGCTGCCAGCGGTCGAGCCAGGCACAGATGGCCTCGATGGCCTCGATGTGGCCGGGGACGGTCAGCCCGTACAGGGCGGCCAGGGACAGGGCGGCCAGTGGTCCGCCGATGCCGTGGGCCATTCCGTTGTTGGCGTGCCCGCCGGGGAAGTGCGGGCTCGGGGTGCCGGAGGGGGCCTGGGCACTCCACCAGCCGGGCAGCAACTCGCCCTCGTGCGTGACCGGTTCGGTCAGCCGCACCAGGTAGGTGCCGACCTCCCGGGCCAGGTCGGCATGCTTCTCCCGGCGCAGCAACAAGGCGGCCATCCCCGACAGGCCCCGGGTGGCGTCGAATTCGGCGAGCGCGGGCAACCGGCCACGGTCGATGCGGGCGTGCGCGGCCTGCAGCCGGGAGCGGATGGTGGCGGCCACATGCTCATCCAGGCTCTCCAGGGTGCGGGCATAGCGGCCGGGGCGACCGACCGCGGCGGACAGGGCGACGGCGAGCGCGGGGGCACCGTAGAACGGGTGGCTGTCCCGGCCGCCGGCTACGCCGCCGGCCGTAGCGCAGGCCAGCCAGTCGTGTGCGCGCTGCCAGGACCCCAGCCCCATCCGGGCCCGCTCGATGTGCAACAAGGCCACCCCAACCGCCCCGTTGGCCAGCGACTGCGGCCACCAGCCCTGACGCAGGTGCGCGGTGGGCGCTTGCTCGGGTGCGGCGAGCTGCTCGGCGATCAGATCGACCGCGGTCCGGACGGCCGGGCTGTCCTGCACGGTCATGGTCACCCCCTCCGTGCCTTCCAGGCGAGCGCTGCGGCGCGGGCCAGCCGGAGGCAGGTGCGCTCGTCGGCCTTGTCGATACCAGCAGCCCGGATGTGGTGGGCGTGCAGCAGGGAGTCGAGTACCGCGTTCGCCTCGGTGCCGTCCCCCGCAGAGCGGAGCCGGCCCCGGTAGGCGGCCAACTCGCGGGCGCGGGGCGCCCAGGCCGCATGGATGACAGCACCACCTGGCGCGGCGCGCAGAGCGGCCCAGTCGTCGCTCGGGTCGGCGAGCCGCAGCGCTTCCGTACGTACCGCACGATCGAGCGGGATCGTGTCCCGCAGGCGCGCGTGCTCGATCAGCCACTCCATGCCGGCGGCGGGGCTGCCGGTGAACGCAGCGGCGATGGCGGTGAAGTTCGCGGCCGCAAGAGCCTGCGGGTGCGGCCGAGAGGGCTGGGCGAACGCTGTCGCCAGGGCGGCGGAGTCGGCCGCGAACACCCGCTCCGCAGCGGCCATGCCGCCGGCAGGCCCCCAACGGCCGGTCTCCGGGTAGGAGGTGGCGAACTGGAAATCCCCGGCCAGGCCCTGCCCCCGCAGGCCCGCAGCCCACTCGGCAACCAGACCGGCGGACGTATCGAAACCCTCCACGTCCGTCAGCGCGATCCGCAGCCGCAGGTGCCAGCGCGGGTCGCGGTAGCGCATGTACCACCACATCGGGGGCTGTTCCCACTGGGACAGCAGCTCCGGGAGGTGCTGTCCGAGGATCTCCGGGTGCCGGTCGGTGTGGCTGTAGACCTTGGCCAGCAGCCACCCGCTGGCGCATGGCAGGTCGCCGTGGTCGCGCGGCAGCAGCCGCTGGCGCGAGACCGGGGGCGCCGCAGGCCACCGGTGGGGCTGCGCGGCGGTGAGGGGAGTGACGATCTCGTGGGCGTGCCCGGCGAACCAGTCGTCGGTACCAGTCGGCGACTCTGTGAGGACGGTGCGCTCGGTCTTGTCCACGTGCGTACGCAGCAGCGCCAGGTGCGCGTTCTCGGTCAGGTCGAGCGGCAGCTCCCGGTCGCCTTCGGTCAGTGCCACCGCGTCCGGTGCCCGCCGGCGCTCCTGCCACTTTTTGAAGGCCGCCTGCCAGTGCGGGAACGGGGCGGTGTGGTCGGGCAGTTCGCCGCGGTGCAGCTGCCAGCGGGCGGGCGAGAGGATCGTGCGGCCGTAACGCAGGCGGGGCAGGAACGGCAGGGTGCGGGCGGCGCCCCAGTCGAAGGGCATCACCACCGTCGAGGTCGCCTTGGCGATCTCCAGCAGGAAGCGCGCCAGGGGCGGTGTGTGGGCGCACAGGTCGAGGGCGTGGGGCGTCATCGGCTCCACTCGCCGCCGGCGGGAAAGCGAGACCAGATACAGCCGCTGCGCGTCGCAGCCCACCGCGAGGTCATCCAGCCCAATCACCCGCTGGTGATCGGCCCGGTGCTCGGACAGGCTGATGACCTCGAGTAGCAGCCGCACGGTGCGGGTGACGTGCGTGTCCCTGCGCTGGAGCGGAGGGAAGGAGAGCTGGACGGGAAGTGCCCTTGGGTCGCTGGTGGGCAGGTGGGTGAAGTCCTCCTGCGCGCCTGCTTGTTCTCCTGACTCCAGCAGGTGGAGGAACCGACCGGTGGTGGTGCCCATGCCGCGCGAGGGAGAGAGGACAGCCAGGGAGAAGTCGCCGCTTGCGAGGGCAGCGGTGGTGGTGGCATGCAGCCGGAACCGCAGTTCCAGATGCGGCGGCAGGCGTACGCGGTCCGGCTCGCCGACCGTCAGGGCGTCGACCATCTCGTGGTCAAGGGCGATTTCGTCCCTCCCGTCGAGGGCGGCCTGTTGGGCCAGGGTGAGCAGGCGTCGCTCGCGGCTGGTCACGGGTTCGGCGGGTTGCGGCTCGGCGTCCAGGTAGCCCTCGGGGTAGCCCAGCCCAACGGTCGCGTCGACCAGGTCGCGCAGCGGCACGAGGGAGCCGATGCCGTACCGCTCGAAGAAGCGGTTGTGGTACTTCTTCCAGGCTGGCGGGCCGTAGGGGTAAGGGCTGAGGCGGGCGAGTGTGGAGGCGGCGGCCTCAGCCTCGCGGGCTACGTGGCGTGGCAGCATGAGCGTGCAGTCCAGCCGCGAGTCCACCGCGAGCGGCTGGTCCACCACGTCGCTGATGGCGCACATGTGCGTGCGCAGCGCGGCACGCCTCGCCCTTCCGGTCCGGGCGTCGTCGCTCGCGTTGTAGGTGGCCAGATCGCGCTGGATGGCACGCAACTCTGCGACCAGCGGGGCGACCTCGGGGATGTCCGCGCAGCCCGCCTCCGATGCCTGCGCCAGCAGGTGAGCGAGGGCGTCGGTGGATTCCGAGGGGGCGTGCAGGGCGCTGAGCAGAACGCCCTGGTCGACCAGACGGTGGACCAGGTGCTCGGCCTTCGATGTCGGCACCTGGGGGAACTCGGCCTGGAGCTTGTCCACCAGTCCTTGGCACGGGACCGGGCTGTGGGCGGCCTCCCACACCATGCGCACGGCGGAGGTGTAGCGCAGCGAGATCTCGGCAACCGCCGCGCGCCCGGGCTCGGTTCGCGGCGGATGGGGAAGGACCAGGCGGTCTCCGCGCCGGAATGCGGCGTTGTTCGCCATCAGCGGCAGGCGGCGCAGCACATCCGGACAGGCTTCCAGACGGCGGGCGACCTCGGCGATCCAGGCGCCGTCCGCCTGCGCGACGCTCCGGTGCCCGTGTCCCCAGCCCACGGCTGGCGCGTTGGCGAAGGTGGCGGGGGCGATGCCGGCGAAAAGGCCGAAGGGCGTGGCCCGGCCCCGCATGCGCTGGATGTAGCGCAGGACCGCAGAGGCAATGCGCCGCACCTGACGGGCGTTGTCGACCTCGCCTGCCAACACCGCCTCCACCTGGCGGTTCAGGGAGGGGCTGGCGTGCTCGATGGCCGCGGCCAGGTCCTCGTCGCGCCACACGTCCTGGAGCCAGCCGCGCCAGCCGGAGACGCTGCGCGGGGAGGTGTCGGTCAAGTCGGGCCACGTGGTGAGGGGGTGGGCGTGCTGCGAGGCACGCACCATCGCGGTCCCGGTGCACTGGTACAGCGAGCTGCTCTCCATCGCCATGTGCTCTCTCGTGAGACGGTCCGTACCGGTGCCGACCTGGCCAGCGGGGTTGCCTGACGCAGGCCGGCACCGGCTACTGCGGTACTGCTCTGGTCAGGCCACGTTGGTGGCGCACGGGCTGGCGCAGGTGCTGCCACAGCCGTCATCGGTGAGACTGATCAGCTCCGCGGAGCCGTCGCTCGACTCCAGAACGCTGATGTCCAGCTCGAACTCGTCTTCCATGGGAGACCTCCACAGGTCGGTTGTCGTACGTCGCCCCGGCCAGGGCGGCGTCTGGGAGACCCGGTGCGCTGACACCGGGAGCGTGAAGAGCGCTCAGACGACGTTGGAGACACACGAGGTGCCACACGTGGACCCGCAGCTGTCATCGGAGGCCAATGGCACGGCAGTCGAGGACGCGGTCGGCAGGATGCTGATGTCCAGCTCGAACGGGTCCACCGTCGGTGCCGACGTTGTTGCATCGGGATTCAGCGGCATGCTGCTCTCTCCCTCGTGTCGGGTGTTGCCTGGCATGGCGGTTCGGCCGGAGCCCTGACCCGCACCGCAGCGGGGTGCGGGTCAGGTCGTGTGCCGTTCCTCGGTGCGCGCACCGGGGTAGTCGGGCAGCAGCACGGTGACGGTGGGATGGCGCGCACCGCTCGGAGCTTCCACGCGGTGGCCGGCGGCGGCACGGTGCGGGTTATGCGGCACGGGCGGCGGCGTGGGCACGATGGCGGTGGTGCCGGGCTGCCACAGCAACTCGCCCTGCGCGGCCAGCCGGATGATCGCAGTACGGGCGGTCCCGGTGGATACGTTCAGCTCGGCGGCGATCCTCCGTACCGGCAGCTGGGCCCCCGGCGGGTAGCAGGTGGTCGCTATGCGCTCGCGCATGCGCTTCACGGTGCGGTCGGTGAGGCTGCCGCGGGTGTCACGAGCCGGCTCGGTCTCGGTCTTCGGCATCGGGAGGCAGGTAGTCACGGTGTACTCCGAGGTCAGGCGGCGTCGGAGACGTCGCGGATGCGATGGGTGTGGTCGGCGTGGCTGTGGAGGGTGAGGGGGAGGGTTTTCAGGCCACGGAGGATGGTGCTGGGCTGCCGTACGGGGGTGTGCTGAAGTGCCATGTGCGGGCAGGCGCACAGGAGTTCGCGGAGCAGGGTGGTGACTTCGAGTTCGGCGAGGGGACCTCCGGCGCAGGTGTGGGGGCCGGCGCCCAGGGAGAGGTGTTGGCGTGCCTGGGCGCGGTCGATGTTGAAGTGGTGGGCGTCCAGACCCCATTGGTCGGGGTCGCGGTTGGCAGAGCCGTACAGCAGCAGGACTTGGGAGCCGCGGGGGAGGATGACGTCGCCGAGGGTGGTGGTGCGGGTGACGTCGCGGGCGAACCACTGGACCGGGGCGTCGTGCCTTAGCGATTCGTGCCACGCGTTGGACAACACGGCTTCGGTGGGGTCTTCGCGCAGGTGGGCGTACTGCTCGGGGTGGAGCGCCAGCTGGTGCAGGAGGTGGGTGAGGCCGTGGATGAGGGTGTCGACGCCGGCGACGAGGTAGGCGCTCAGCAGCGGTACCGCCTCGTCTTCTCCGATGTGTCCGGCATCCACGGCGGTATATACGCCCGCTGCCCAGCTCGTGGGGTGCTTGCGGGCCCCCTCCCGTGTGCAGTGCGTGACGATGAAGGCGAACATCGCCTCGGACAGCGGGAAGGCCCGCTGGGTCAGGGGGTCGTTGTCGTCGCCGAAGGCGTCGAAGGTGCCCTGCGCCAGCCATACCAGTTCGCGCAGCTGTTGCCGGTCCATCTCCTCCAGGCCGAGCAGGCGGGCGAAGACGCGCACCAGGTAGCGGACGGCGACGTCTTCGACTGCCTCGATGCGGCCGGCGGCCAGGGCGTCCGCGACGGCCTGGGCCGCCTCCTGCTGCAGCCACTCGCTCAGCTCCGCCAGGGCGCGCGGGGCGAGGTGTTTGGAGAGGACCTTGCGCAGTCGCCGGTGATCGGCGCCGTCGGAGGCGAGAACGGTGCCGCGCAGCAAGGTCTGGTTCGCGTAGGTGTTGAGGGCGACCTTGCGGCTGGAGAAGGTGGCGGGGTCCTCCAGCACACTTTTCACGTCGCGGTGCCGGGTGATGGCCCACACTCCGTGGCGCTCCAGGTAGACCGCTCGGCCTTTTTGCCGCAGCTGGGTGTAGGTGGGGTAGGGGTCGGCGAGGTGTGCTGCGCTGCCCAAGTCGACGTCGCTGACGGGCATGGGGGTGTGTCCTTTCTCAGGCGGGGGCGTGCTGGGCCAGGTGCCGGAGCAGGGCGATGAAGACCTGCTTGACCTGGGCGGCATCGCGGGCGTCGAACAGATGCACCGGGGTGCGGGCGGGATCGACCTGGAGCGCGTGGGCGATCTCTTCCGGGCTGTAGTCCTGTCGGCCGTGGAAGGAGTTGGCCGCCACCAGCAGCGGGATACCCTCCTGTTCGAAGAAGTCGACGGCGGCGAAGCTCTTTTCCAGATCGCGGGTGTCGACCAGGACGATGGCGCCGTGCGCGCCCTCCTTCAGGTCGCGCCACATGAACCAGAAGCGGTCCTGGCCCGGGGTGCCGAACAGCAGCAGCGTGGCGTCCTGCAGAGTGCGGCGGCCGAAGTCCAGCGCCACGGTGGTGGCCTGCTTGGCCGGCAGGCCGCGCAGGTCATCGACGCCGACTCCGGCGGTGGTGAGGGTTTCCTCGGTCGTCAGCGGGGTGATCTCGCTGACGGCCCCGACGCAGGTGGTCTTGCCGACGCCGAAGCCGCCGGCGATCAGGAACTTCAGCGTGGGCGGCCGGGAGGCGCCGTGCGGCTGGGGTTCAGAGTTTCTTATCAAGGCAGGCGATCACTTTCTCCAGCAGTTCCCGGGACGGGGGCTCGTGGAGGATGGGCTGGTGGGAGACGAGGCCGTGCTGCTGCAGCTGGGCCAGCAAGACCGCGGTGGGGGTCAGGCGCAGGCCGAGCTCGTGGGCCAGTTCGGCCACCGCGGTTCCGCTGGTTCCACTCCGCTGGCACAGGTGCAGCACGGTCTGCCACTCGGTCGGCCACCGCTCAGCGGCCTCGGCATCGACGGCCGCATGGATGGTGGACTGCATGCCGATGCGCTCGGCCCCCTCCTGCCGGGCGCGCCCGGCGTTGAGAGCGAAGGGCCGCGTGCCGCGGGGCGGCGGGGGTGGCCCGGGCATCACTGCGAGGCGTGCTCGGAGTGCCGGGCGGGAGTGCCCATCTGCGGCTCGAACGAGCGGGCCAGACGCACGCATTCGCGCATGATCGGCCCCCACTCCGCTGTGGTGGGGGCGTAGACGAACAGGGTGGAGCCGTCGCCACAGCGGGTGACCACGGCGCTGCCACGCTCGAAAGTGAGGTTGAGGTGCTGGACCTCACCTCCGTCGACCACGGTGGAGATGCCCTTGCCGAGGCTGGCCAGGCCGGAGCAGGCGGCAGCCAGGGTGTCCACGAGATCGGGGTCGAGCCCGTAGCCGCACCGGGCGGTGCCGTCATTGGCCAGCAGCACCAGGGCGGAGACGTCCGGGAGCCCAGCGAAGCTGTCGCGCAGCATGTCGTGGCGTTCCAGATCTTCGGGGGTGTTGGCGTCGTTGCGGACGACGTTGGGCAGGTCCTTGATGCTCATCGCGGTTCTCCGTCGGGGTTGTTGATCGCGTCGTACAGGTCGGTGAAGTGCGTCTGGACCTCTTCCAGCGGCCGGTTATCGACCGCCGGGCGGTGTCCGTTGGCCGCGTGATGCTGCTGGCGCAGCTGCCAGGCCATGTGGGCGCCGCGCTCGCGCACCGGAAGCCGCGAGGTGGCGGGGCGCGCGGCAGCCGGGGCCTCGGGGGCTTGGGCGCGTCCGAGGCCGGTGGCCGGGGCCGGGCGGGGCGCCGGCGGTTCGGGCGGCTGGAGTGCGGCGGGCGACGGCGGAGGTGACGCAGCGGGGGCAGGCGCCGCCGGTGGCGGGACCGCGGGAGTGGTGGGCTCCAGGAGGGAGCGGGGCAGGGTGACCACGGCGAGCAGTCCGCCGTAGGCAGAGCGCTGCAGGGTCACTTGCACGCCGATCCGGGCCGCCAGCCGGCCCACCACGAACAGACCCAGCTGCTGCGCGGATCCGGCCAGCACGCTGAACGGGGGCTGCTCACCCAGTCGGGCGTTGAGCTGGGTCAGGCGCTCCTGCGACAGCGGGAACCCGCGGTCCTCGATCTCTACGGCCACCCCGTCCGCGGTCGGGGCGCTGCGGGCCACCACGGTCTCGCGAGGCGCGTAGGTGGTGGCGTTCTCGATCAACTCGGCCAGCAGGTGGGTCAGTTCTCCGGCCGCCTCCGGGCGCACCTGCGCGGAGGAGAGGTAGGCACGGGTGACCTCGCGGTAGCCGGGGGCTTCCCCGGCCGCATCCGTGATCAGGTTGCTGATGTGTACCGGCTCGGTGTGCGGGTTGTCCGGCAGACCGCCGGAGAGGATCAGCAGGTTCTCGATCAGCCGCCGTACCCGAACGGTGTGGTGCTCGCCGTCGTACAGCCGCTCCAGCAACTCCGGATTGTCATCGTGGCGGTGTTGCAGCTCGGCGAAGAGCGGCAGCAGCTGCCGACCGGTGATGACCACGGCGCGGGTGGCCACGCCCTCGGAGAAGGAAGCGAAGCCGTCCCGCTCCCGGCGCACCGCCACCGGCCCCTCGGCGGCCCGCTGGGCGAGGGAGGCCACCGCGTTGTCGATCCTCGCGAACTCATCATGCGGGGCTGGCTGGTGCTGAGGCAGACCGGAGAGGTCTGCCTCCCGTCCCAGCTGCACCGCGGTGACGATGGCGGGCAGTTGTTCCTCGGCGACGGCCAGGGCGCGGTCGCTGGTCTGCCTCGTACGGCGGATGAGGGCGCGGCTGCTGGTGGTGAACACCGCGCCGAGTAGCGCGACGGCCAGCAGCCCGCCGCCGGCCTGCCACGCGGCCTGGGTCCACAGCTCATCCGCCCGCGCATAGCCGTGTGCCAGCAGGCCCTGCGTCCGGCTGAGGTTCAACGCTCCGATCTTCTGGGCCAGTTGCCGGTAGGCCGGGGTCCATTGCTTCAGCTCGGGCGGCAGCGCCTGCACGCCGATGCCGGTGGTGCTGGGAGCGTTGATGACCGCGCGTTCCACCTGGCTTTTGGTCCGCCATGCCGTGCTGGCGGTGATGCGGTCGTAAGTGGCCTTGTCCTTAGCCGGCAGATAGGGCGCGATCCACCGCTCGTACATCACCTTCTGCGAGCCGTACGCCTCCGCGAACGCGGCCCGGTCCTCGGCGCCCATCCGGCCTGCCGCCCGCGCCTTGGCGATCAGCATGTCCTCCCGGGCCAGAGCGTCCACCGCCCAGAACAGCCCCACCAGTGCCCTGGTTTCAGTGTTCAGCTCCGGGTCATCCATCGCGCTGAGTGCCTGGTAGAACTGCACGAACTTCGCGATCACACCGGAGTAGTAGCCGGTGCTCTTCGCCCAGCTCGCCCTGCCGCCATCGACTCCGCGGCGCACCTGCGCGAGCTGGTCCAGCTCCCGGTACACGCGCTGCACATACGACCACTTGTGGCGCTGGTCGGTCTGCAGTGTCGTGCCGGACAGATGCCGGAACATGGCCACCCCGGCGTCCGTCTTCTTCCGCTGTTCTGCAAGTGCCTTCCGCGTCGTGGCGGTCGGGCGGGCCTGGTAGGTGGCCGTCAGCGTGCGCTCGGTCAGAATGCCCTGGAAGGCGGGCAGCGACTTCTCCCCGCCCAGCCGCCCCGTCGCGGAGTCGTTGCGCAGATTCTGTTGCGTCTCCCACGTCTGCGCCACGCTGACCGGGACCAGCGCCAGCAGCGCGGCGATCGCCACCGACACGATCAGCACAAGCCGGCCCCGCACCGTACGGGGAGACACGCGCAGCCGTCTGCCGGTGCTGTGGCGGCGCTGGGGCCGCTCTGTGGCAGTCATGAAATCCTCACAAACAACGTAAAGCGGGCAGTAGTTGGGCAGGGGGCGCCGGGGCGCTCACCCCGCGCTCCGGGACAGGTCACCGGACGCGGAGGAGGGGAGGCCGCCCCGGCGGCCCCGGTCTACAGATCGAGCCGGGCAACCAGCTCCAGGACCTCGCGGGTCAGGTCATCGAGCGTCGGCGCCAGCGAGGAGTCACGCAGGTAGAAGCCCAGGAGCGCGCACACCACGGCGTGCCCGGCCTTTAGCCCGCCGGACTTCACCATCAGCCCGGTGACCACCGCGAGCGCCAGGACCACTGGCAGAGTGAGCGTCATCAGGCCGCAAGACTTCCGCGCCTGCGCCACAGGTCGAAGAGCGCCTGGAAATCGGTCAACGCCGTCGGCTGCGGGTGCGGCAGGCGCAACTGCCGGCCCGGGCACCCGAAGGGAAACCGCACATCGAACGGGCAAGAGAGGCTTTCCGTCAGAGACATCCGCTGGGCCAGCGGACAACTCGGGGCGCGGGCGGCCACCGGCACGTACAGCAGCTCGTGCACACAGCACGCCAGTACCGGACCCACCTCCCGGCCCAGGGCCACCACCTTGCCGAGTAGCCACAGCCCCGGCGTGCGCGGCAACACCACGGCCTGCCACGGCTGGTGGCGCAGCAGGTCCGGCAAGTCGTGATCGTCGAGCCAGTCCCACCACGGCATGGCGCCAATCGCGTGAGGGAGCGCAGAGTCGGGAGGGGCGTGCTCGGGTACGGTCGCGCATCTCATCTCCTCACGCCGCCACGGACGACTGTGCGGTGGCTGCCGGCCGCGGCTCGGCCACCCCGGTTGATCTGGCCGTCTCGCGGGCGAGTGTGAACAGAATCTGCGTCTCGGGTGGCGAGAGTTGCCGCGCAGCGGAGGGGTTCATCACAAGGCTCCAGTCCTGGTCAGTGGACACGGTCGACGAGCAACGTGGCGGAGATAAGGGCGAGGCACAGGGCCATGAACCCCGCGCAGCTCACGAACGCCTTCATCGCCTTCTTGTCCGCGCTCGGCTCGCCGGGAAGGACGCTGTAGTGCAACGCCCCTGCGGAATCGGTCAGTTCGCGTCGGTGGCGCTGTTCGCGGTCGTTCTTGTGCGCAGACAAGCCCGCAACCCCCAGCGCTACGAACGCTCCCAACGCGATCAATGCGTGCTGCATGTTCACCTCGCCCCACCCCGCTCACGGCTTCCAGGCCGGGCGCCCCACTGGGCCCCGCAGTCCGGCAAGTACGGCCGGTAGGGCCGGTGGAGCACGCACGCGGTCTGCTTCTGCACGCGGAAGCCGGCCCGCAGGCAGCAACGACAGCGCAGCTCTGGAACAGAGCTTCCGTCGGGGAGCACGCTGAAGGCCACGGCAGTCACCGGTATGTCGGCCGTGCGGCACAGGGCACACCGCCCGGTGTCCCAGACGCGCTCGTCCAGCAGCGCTTCCTCCACGCGATGCGAGGAGGAGACCACCAACAATGCGGCTCGCTCCATGACTTCCTGCTTCCAGATGCGGTGAGGTCCCGCCCGCAGTCGGGCGAGGTTCGAGCGTCATGGGGCTGCGGGGCTCATCTCCACCCTCAGCGCCCCATCACGTTGCGCAGCGAAGATGATGGTCACCATCACCGGCCCCTCATCTCCCCCTCATCCGTCCCGGGGGCGCTCGGAGTGGTGTCGCGACCCGGCTTCCGCGCTCTACGGTCGAAAGCGACGCGCTGACCGCACGGAACGGGGAGCCATGCCGACACTGCTGCGAGTGCTGATCGAACAGAAGGACTGGACGAGCTTCGAGACGTTCAAGGCCCAGTTCGAGCGCTGCGCCACCGAGTTGGCCGAGATCGAGCAGAGCCCGCACCTGCGGGGCATGTCCCTCGGCGAGGCCACCTTCGAGCGGTGGTACCTCGGCAAGGTCACTCCCGTGCCGGACGCTCGCCGGGTACTGGCCTACATGCTGGGCCACCCGATTCACGAACTCCTCGCTACCGCACCGCACATGACACGCGGGGGCGGCGACGAGTCCCAGGCACTCCGTGCAGCGCGCAGCACCATCCTCCGTCCCACCTCCGGGGCCGAGGCGTACGAGATGGGAAGGCAGGTTGCGATGGCGGCAGATCGAGCCCTGCGGTTCGCGGTAGCAGCGGACGGCAACCAGATCGGCCAGGAGACGATGAACCACATCAGCGAGGAGGTGCAGCGCCTCGCGCAGGCGTACCCACGGGTGCCGCTCAGCAGCATCCTCCACGACCTCACCGAGGTTCAGGACCTGACCTTCCGGCTCCTGGAAAGCAACCGGATGAAGCCCGGACAGGCACGCGACCTGCACCTGCTGGCCGCGATGAGCTCCGGCATGCTCGCCAAAGCCGCGCACGATCTGGGCGACCCCAACTCGGCCATGCGCCAAGCCCGCGCCGCCTACGTCTGTGCGAACCAGGCCGACCACCCGGCCATGCGCGCCTGGTTCCGCGGCCTGCAATCGCTCATCGCCTACTGGCACGGCCGGCCCGACGATGCCGCCCACTACGGCGACAACGGCGCGAGCATCGCACCCACCAGTTCCGGCACCATCAGCGTCTGGCTGGCCTGCCTCGAAGCCCGCGCCCACGCCCTGCTCGGCGACACCGAATCGGTGCGCCTGGCCTGCCAGACCGCGAACAACGCCAGCGAATCCCTCGCCACCGACGAACTGGACCGCATCGGCGGAATCTTCACCTTCCCCAACCCCCGGCGCCTGTACTACGTGGCCGAGGCCGAGGTCCTCTCGCCCGAACCCGACCCGGCGCTCGAAGCACATGCCCAGGAAGCCGTGCTCGCCTACCAGAACGCCCAGGTCGCCGAGTGGGCCTTTGGCGATGAGGCCGGCGCGCACACCAACCTCGCCCTCACCCGCATCGCCGCCGGCAGCCTCGACGGCGCCGCCGAAGCAGTACGACCCGTCCTCGACCTCCCGCCCGAGCAGCACAACAACGGCATCATCCTCAGCGCCCAACGCGTCCACCGCGCGCTCGCTAAGAAGGAGGTACGTACCGCCGGGCCCGCCAGGGAACTGCGCGCCGAAATCGAGGTCTTCACCTCCACCCCGGTACGCGCCCTGCCCAGCTAGAGGCTCTGTGTAGAGTCCGCAGGCATGTATCCGGTCCAGCAGACCAGCGAACGGCTGCTCCTGCGGGAACTGACCGTCGAAGACGTGGATGCTGTCCACGCCATCTACGGCAACCCGCAGGTCACCGAGCACCTCAGCTTCGAACCTCGCACCCGGCAGCAGGTCGTAGACATCATCAACGGTGCGACGGCTACTGCGGCAGCCCAGCCCCGCAGCGAATACATGCTCGCTGTATGCCTCATTGGCAGCCACGAGATGATCGGTGTGGCCCGTCTGGCCCTCGATCCACACTCCCAGCAGGCCGCGACGATCGGCTTCGCCCTCCGCTCGGATGTCTGGAGCGTCGGCTACGGCACCGAGACGGTACGGACGCTGCTTACGCTTGGCTTCAATGAGCTTGATTTGCACCGGATCTGGGCCGCCCGAGCCCCTGACAACGATGCGTCGGACAAGACTCTTCGGCGTGCCGGCATGGTTGAAGAGGGACGCATCCGCCACCACGTGTTCGTGTGCGGCTCCTGGCGCGACTCGGTCACGTACGCAGCGATCGAAAGCGAATGGCGCGATGCCAGTGGCGCGTCTCCCTAGATCCGCAACGTTGTTGACGAATGCGGTTGCGTGAGTCGTGACGGCTTCCATTTCAGTTCCTCGAGCAAGGAGTAGTGCACGCCGCGCGGTGAGGCTCTGCACGGCGGGGACAGAACGGCCGCGGTGGGCGGTCCGGTTGCGAGTGGGGTGGGCTTCCGCTCCCAGCGTTGCGGTGGCGTTGCGAGGGCATAGCCATCACGCCCCTGGCCCGGTGAGGCGGAGGGTGGCCCAGGTGGCGGTGCCATCCGGGCTGACTCCCCAGTCCCGTGAGAGAGTGTCGACAATTTCCAGCCCCCGACCGTTCTCGTCGGTATCTCTTGTGGGCCGCTTCCGTGCTGGGGTCGAGCTGCCGTCTGTGACTTCGATGCGCAGCACCTGAAGCTGTGGTTTCACCGTGAGGTTGATGGGCCCCTGCCCGTGCTGAATAGCGTTGGTGACCAGCTCGGAAACCACCAGGAGAGCGCAGTCCAGGAGCGCCCCGAGGTCCCAGGCGTGAAGCTGCGCTGCGGTGATCCGCCGCAGTTCTGGGACGCGCCGGGCGTCCGGGAGGAAGACCACTTCGAACCCGCGCGGTTCGGCCACGGCCGGTGCGACGGCTGTTGTGGGGGTCATGGGTCCCTCCCAAGCGATCGGTGCAGAGAAGCGTTCGGGAACTGCGGCACAGTGCCGCCGCGTGGCACGGCGGATCGGGCCGTTCCTCCGAGGTCAACTGCTGTCTGTGGCGGCAGGTTTGGAAGTATGGGCTCGGATCGGCTCACCATGTAACGCTCACCGGCAACTGTCCGCATGGGCCCGAGCTCACGGCGGGAGACCACCGCGGCACTACGGCTCGCCATGTAACTTGTGGCCGCAACGGCCCGTCCGAAGGGGGCACTTTGAGGGACATGTCAACCGCGCCCGCCGTGGATGAGCTTCCGGGCGGACCGACCACCCGGAAGCGCCAGGTCGGCATCCGACTTCGCGCTCTGCGTGACCGCAGAGGGCTGTCCGCCGAGCAAGCAGGTGAGCTGGCCGGGGTCTCGAAGGCCACGGTGAGCCGCTATGAGCGCGGCAAGGGCACGATCAAGTGGAATGTGGTCGACCAACTCTGCCGAGCGAGCGGGGCATCGGACGTAGAGCGTCAGGGCCTTGTCGCGCTGGCGAAGTCCAGCCAGCACACCGACGGTTGGTGGGTTCCGTATGCAGACCGACTCAGCGATCCGATGTTGCTGCTGTTGGCTTTGGAGTACGAAGCCATGCGTATCAGCCACTTTTCGCTCGGCGTCGTGCCTGGCCTACTCCAGACGCTCGACTATGCCCGCTCGATCGCCCCCACGCCCGAGGGTGCTCTGCCGCAGAGCGAGGTCGAGGACTTCCTCTCTATCCGCATGCAGCGGCCGGCCGAAGTGCTCGACCGGCCCGGGCCGCCGACGTTCCAAGTGGTGCTTGACGAGGCGGTGCTCCGGCGAAGCACCGGCGGGCCGGAGGTGATGGCTGCGCAGCTCGGCCACCTGCTGGAGCGCGGACGTGAACCGAACATCACGATCCAGGTCCTGCCTTTCGACAGGGGCTCGTACAGTGCCGCCCTCAGCACGTTCGTTGTCTATGGCGGGGCTGACCCGGAGCTGGACGTGACCTACCTGGAGAACCAGGCAGGGAGCCTATTCCTCGAAGCGGAGGCCGCCCGGGAGAAGTACCGCAACACCTTCAACTTCCTGCGTCAGGAAGCACTGGACGCCAGGAGCTCGGCGGAGATGATCGCCGACGCACGCAAGAAGCACCTGCAACGTCACACCTAGCGAGGGACACCGTGCAAGACTCCCAGCTCACCTGGGTAAAGAGCAGCTACAGCAACGAGCCGCAGGGGGAGTGCGTGGAATGCGCGCTCACCCCACGCAGCGTGCAGTTGCGCGACTCCAAGGACCCCGAGCGCCCGCACATCACAGCGTCTCGCAGCGCCTGGGGAGCATTCACGAAAGCCCTCAGGGACGGCTGGCAAGGCTCCTGACCAAGCGCCTCTGACGCGAGATGCGCCCCGCTCCGGCACCTGCCTGAGACGCCGGACGTCGTGGAGTCGGCCCGAACCTCCGCGGTGGACTTTCGTGGTGGGGTAAGAAACAAGGCGCCCGGGGCGATATCCAGTCGCCCCTCGCCGTGAAGAATCCGCTCATGATGCGGACAGCAGCGAGGAGGCCCTGTGTCCGCATCAGGCTCCGAAGGGGATGACCATGCCGCAGCGACCAAGGCCCCTGGACGACTCGGCCTCCTGGGAAGCGTGGTTCGGCGTTGAGCTCCGCAACTGGCGTACGACCAGGAGGCTCTCCACCACAGCTCTCGCGGCATTGGTGCACGTCAGCAAGACAACGATCGAGCGCATCGAGAAGGCGGAGCGGCCCTGTGACAGCGTGCTCGCTGCCGCTCTCGATGACGCGCTGGAGGCTGGCGGCGCCCTATGCAGGCTCTGGCGCCGGGTGGAGCGGCATGCGGACCAGACGGCCGCTGATGCGGACAGGCAGCCAACCGCTGTTCCATCTTCCCCTGAGAAGAGCAGGGCCGATCCGTTCCCCCATCGCGCCGCACGCAGCCACGCAGACGTGCTCGGATTCGACGACCCCCTGGATGTCATCGCGCGCGCCGACGCACTGACGCGGAGCGATTCGAACCCCGCGCTACTGGCCATGGCGACCTCATCGATCGACAGCCTCGTGGCTCGGTACGAGGAGGTGGGGCCCCACAGGCTCAGCGGCGAGACACGGTTGCTGCGCCGAACTCTCCATGCGGCGCTCGACGGTCATCAACCGCCCCGCATCCGCACGGAACTCTTCGCCCTGAGCGCTCGCGTTTCAGGGCTGCTTGGGTACATGGCGGTGAATGCCGGAGCGCCCTACCCGCTGGCCGACGCCTACTGCACGGAAGCACAGGCCCTCGCCGGCGAAGCTGGCGACACCGCCCTACAGATGTGGGCCCTCGGGACTCGCTCTCTGGGCCTGTATTACGCAGGGCGCTACGCCGAGGCCGCACAAGCAGCGACTTCGGGTATCGACCTCGCGCCCAAGAACCCCCAAGCGATCCGCCTCCACGTCAATGGCCTCGCCCGGGCCGCTGCCCGCCAACAGGATTCATCGGTCACCGCACGAGCGATCGGCCAGGCCATAGATCTCACTGACAACCAGTCTTCCTTGCCCGGGGGCCTGACTCCCTGCATCAGCTTCGCTCCCTACTCACGGGCCCGCATGCTGGCTAACGCCATCACCGCCCATGTGTCCTTGGGCGACGTCCAGCCCGCTCTGATACGCGCCAGCGAAATCGACGACCTCGTCGAACATTCGCAGTCCAACTGGAGCCGCGCCCTGGTACGTCTCGACGTCGCAACTGTTCTCCTCTGTCAGCAGCCGCCCGACATCGAGCGAGCCATGGCACTCGGTCGCAGCGCGCTGCGTGCCGGCAGTGGCGCCCCGATCCGCTCGGTGTGGCAGCGGGCGAAGGAACTGAACGCCCTGGCGGCTGGCTGGTCTCGGGTGCCTGCCGTGAGGGAGTATGCCGACGAACTACGGGCGTGGCAGTCGCAGCCGCAGGCCAAGCCGCTCGTCGACGGCTCACGCCCGCGAACCGCGCCGTAATGGATTGGAGCCCAGTGGCCCCCGAGCTCGCCGTAGTTCCCGGATCATTCCCTGCCGCACCGCCCACCGACCTCGATTCCCCCGAGGCCATCGTCGAGCACGACTGGCAGGCGTTCGCCGCCGTCGACCGGATGACGGATCACTGGGACCGTCCGGGCTGGTATCCGGGCCGGCGCGCCTACTATTGGATGCTCACCTTTGCCGACGCTCCTGAGCTCCATGCCCTGGTGAATCGCTGCCACAAAGAGCTGGATCATCTCGGCCTCGACTTGGTCCCCGTCGACGGGCTGCACGTCACCCTGACACGGATCACGGACAGGCCGCACACATCACCGCAGGCCATCGAAGACCTCGCCCACCGCGCCCGCGGTCTCATCCCCGACACGATTCACGTACAGGCTCACCCCCTGGCCGGCTCCCGGGGGGCGCTCCGCCTCAGCCTCACGCCGTGGACCCCGCTCATCGAGCTCCACGCGACCCTCACCAACCTCACCACCGAGGCCGGCTTCACGGGCAGCAAACCGACCGCGGGCTTCCGCCCCCACCTCGGCATTGCCTACAACAACCACGACCGCCCAGCAGCCCCCCTCATCGACGCGGCAAGGGCGCTGCGCTCGCTACCACCCGTACCTCTCGACATCACCAGTGTCGATCTCGTCGAACTCCGTCGCGAAAGACGGTCATACCGCTGGACGCTGGTCCGCTCGATCCGGTGATAGATAACCACGTATCCCTTCGGGCAGTTGCCCAGGACCAGAATGCGCATGCACGAACCTGCCTGCTCGGGCAGCTGAGTTGCCAGGCTGGTCTGCAGGTGGGAGTCCTGGTGGCACAGTTACACGAAGGCTCACTCGAGATGTACAGCAAGCATGTTGACGGTGGTGCGTATCCTGCGCCGGTGGAGTACACCGATACTCGGTTCGACCGGTTGGTGGAAATGTCCGAATCCCTGATTGTTGTTCAGAAGAGGGTTCTCGTCCGGTAAACGCCGAGGTCAGCAACTGCTCCCCGCGCACGCGGGGATGGACCCCCGCCCAAGCACATCGCGGAGAAGCTGGAAAACTGCTCCCCGCGCACGCGGGGATGGACCTGACAAACTTGCTCATGGATGTCCCTCCAGATCCTGCTCCCCGCGCACGCGGGGATGGACCCAACGAGGATCTGTGGGACCAGCTCACGAGCATCTGCTCCCCGCGCACGCGGGGATGGACCCTGGACATCGACGAAGTCGCCGCCGCCCTCGGCCTGCTCCCCGCGCACGCGGGGATGGACCTCAGGAATCAGGAAAGCACCGGAAGATCCGGGACTGCTCCCCGCGCACGTGGGGATGGCCCCGTCGCCGGGGTCGACGGCGAGGGCGGCCGTATCTGCTCCCCGCGCACGCGGGGATGGACCCTCCAGCCCGAGCGCGGCATGTGCACTCAGCGCGCTGCCGAACTACTCCCCGCGCACGCGGGGTTGGACCCTCCTGGGTGTGCCGGTCGTCGCTGTAGGGGTGCTGCTCCCCGCGCACGCGGGGATGGACCCGCTCCTTCCGAGGGCGAACCTCTCGCCCCGTTCTGCTCCCCGCGCACGTGGGGATGGACCCTGGGCATGGCTGACCGCGTTGTCCGGCTCGGCCTGCTCCCCGCGCACGCGGGGATGGGCCCAGGAGTCGGGCCTGCGGGTCGGCGTTGATCTCCTGCTCCCCGCGCACGCGGGGATGGACCCGCACCGGACACCTGATCCCCGCCGCCGCCACGCTGCTCCCCGCGCACGCGGGCATGGACCCAGGTCCTGCATCTGCTGCGCGGAGACCTGGTCCTGCTCCCCGCCCACGCGGGGGTGGCCCCCAGTCGTCGGCGGTCGATTCGCCGGCGGCCGGCTGCTCCTCTCGCATGCGGGGATGGACCCAAGCTTGATTGGGTCGACGAGTTCCTGATCGACGTCCGTCGTTCTCCCCCTGGTTGATATTGAGAGCCGCCTGATTTTGCCCTCTCGTCGCCAGCCGGGACTTGTGTAATACGGGCTGCCGCTGGCGAGTTGTGCTGCTCTGCAACCGGTTCCGGGGCACGGGCCCCTGCAGGGACAGAGAGTAGTGCGAGTGTGGATGAGGGCGTGTCGACGACGGTGTCCCCAGGGGCCGTGTGTGGTCGCCGTTTCAAATCGGATTCGCCCACGGCAGACAGGGTCGAGCCTAAACGGACTGGAAACCTCCGTTGAGGCGATGTCAACGTACAACCTCCTTTAGAACACCAGGCCAGATTCGGGGAGTTGACGGCTGCGGGGCCGCATAAGTTCCGAATTAGGCGGTCCGTTGGCCTGGGACATGCGTGGGAGGTCAGCTTGTTTGCTTTCGTAGTTCGATCCAACTGCTGTACTTCGTCCGCCGGTGCTGGGGTCTGTGTACCGAAACTCTGGCCCAGGCCGGTCGGGAGTTGCGGTGCCTCTGGTTGTTGCGATCCTGGCCGACTCTTACAAGGCGACTTCCTGAGTGCGGGGTCGTCCGCGGCCCGCAGACGTTGAGCGGGGCGCGCAACATAGCCGACGATGGCCGGTTAGCCGAACCGGCCATCGTGGTGACGATTGAACTGTTCGCGTCCGGCTGTACTTGGCGGTGGAGCCGGGGCGGACGCAGACAGCTTCGTTCGGTTACGAGGAGGCGCGGTTCAGGTCTGCCCACGACGGCGTGCTGTGGGCGGCTCCCGGCAGACGGTTGTCAGGCCGCACTGCGCTAGGTGTTGGCGCGGGCGGACGTTCTGTGCTCCTCGTGCTCGTTCCCCGTCGAGCAGAAAGCCTCTATGTCCTCACAGTCTTGGATGCCCCCTGCTGGCGTCCCACAAGACGCTGCCCCAGCCTCGTTTCTCAGAGTGAAGGAGGCCGCCCAATATCTCGGGCTGTCCCCGCACACGCTCTATGTCTGGCGACACCGGCGCCAGGGGCCGCCGAGCTTCCGTATGGGGCGTGGTGGACGCGTCGTGTACCGCCGGGAAGTCCTCGATGCCTGGATCCGTGACCAAGAGCTGGCGGACTCTCGCTCCAACGCGGCTTTGAGTCCGCTGAACGCTGTCCCTCAGCGACGGCTCAGCCGCGCGCGCAACGCCTGACGTTCTATGCGTGGCGGAGATTTGTTTTACTGCCGATAAGGAGGCACAGCTGTCCGGCTACATTGAAGATCGTTGGGTCAAGAAGAAGAAGGACCCGATGACCGGGAGACGGGAACGAACTTCCCGTTATGGGAAGGGGAAGCGGTATAAGGTCGCCGGCATCCCGGGCGTCCGGGACCGTTCCTTCGACGCCTTGGAGGACGCCAAGGCGTGGCTTCGTCGCTCAGCCACAGAAGAGGAACGCGGGGAGTTTGTGGATCCCCGCGACGGATCGATCAGCCTCGCAGAGTACATAGAGAAGTACTTGAACGTGGGAACTAAGGGGGCGCCGGGGACCAGGAAGAGACAGGAGCAGCGGGTTCGGCTCCACATCCTGCCGCATCTGGGGCATTTGACGGTCCGTCAAATCACGCCTGCGGAACTGCGCCGCTATATCGTGAAGTTGGAATCGAAGGTTTCCTCTGTCGATTACCGGCGTAGCATATTGGCTGAGCTTTCCGGGATCCTGGAGACGGCTGTCGACGACCGGCGTCTTCCAAGGAACCCGATGCGATCGAAGTCGGTTCGATGGCCGAAGGCGTCCAAGGCGAGGAGCGAGGCGTGGCCGCTGGAGACGGCGCTTCGCGTCCGTGACGTGATCGCCGAGCGGTATCGCATAGCGGTGGTGCTCGGCCTGGGGTGCGGCCTGCGCCAGGGCGAGGTGTTCGGCCTCTCGCCGGAGGATATCGACTGGGAGCGCGGTGTCCTGCACGTCCGGAGACAGGTGCAGGCCCTGAGGGGGAAGTTGTACTACACCCTGCCAAAGAGTGGAAAACCGCGTGTGGTTGACATGCCTGCCTCGGTAGCTGCAGAGCTGAAGCAGCACATCGGGCGCTACCCGCCCGTCGAGGTCGAGCTCCCGTGGGGCGAACCTGGCCGGGACGTGCCGCGCAAGAAGGTCCTCCTCTTGGCCACGACTCGACTTGGCAACGCCATTGCCGCGAACTCGTGGAACACCTATACGTGGAAGCCGGCGCTGGCGAAGGCTGGCGTCATTCCGCCCCTCCCCGAAGGAGCGAAGCGTTGGCAGTGGGCGGCGGCGCGGCGTGACGGTTTCCACGCACTTCGGCACACTTACGCATCGGTCATGTTGGAGGCCGGGGAGTCCGTGGTCACGCTAGCTCGCTGGTTGGGGCACTCGTCGCCGACCATCACGCTCGATCATTACGCGCACTTCATGCCGGAGGCCGGTGACAAGGGGCGCCGTGCCATCGACGTGCTGTTCGACGGGGCGGAGGAGGGGGCGGGGAACGGCGACTCAAACTCCCCAGATTCTCCCCAGGGGTGATCGGGGTGCCTCAAGAGGGGGCCTGGCTCCCGGTGGTCTGTCCCGCCGCGTCGGGTTGCGCGGCCTCGGATCGGGCTGTGTCGAATCGGGTGTTGGCTGAGCGTGCTGTGCCGGCGGAGCGGGGCGTACGGGCCAGGGCCCAGCCCGTCAGGGCCGCGATCACCCAGACCACGCAGCCGCACAGTGCGGCCAGTTGGTAGCCGCTGTCGGCGGGCAGGCCCTGCGCGTCGGTGTCGGCGGCGAGGACGGTCGCGCTGAACGCACTGCCCATGGAGTAACCGATGTACTTCACCACCTGGTTGAAGCTCATCGCGCTGCCGGTCTCGTGCGCCGGGACCGCGCTCACGATCAGCGCGGGCATCACCGACATGGTGACGCCCGCGCCCAGACCGATGAGACCCATGGTCACGAACATTTCCCACAGGCTGTCCCGCGTGAGCGCGAACAGCGCGGTGGCGGCGAGGGACACCACGCAGCCCGCGGCCAGCATCAAGGAGAGCGGCACCGTACGGGAGGTCATCCGCACCACCCGGCCGGAGATCATGCTGCATATGGAGAAGGGCACCAGGACGAGACCGGCGACCACGACCGAGACGCCGAACCCGTACCCGGCGGACTCCGGCGTCTGCACGTACTGCGTGACCAGCGGCAGCATCAGATACATCGCCACACCGGACAGCAGCGCGGTCAGATCCGCGGCGAGCACCTTGCGGTCCCGGACGAGGCGCACGTCGACCAGTGGGTGCGGCGTGCGCAGTTCGTGCGCCACCCACCAGACGAGCAGCAGCACGGACACCGCGATCAGCGCCAGCAGGCGCGGCGAACTCCAGCCCCAGTGCGCTCCCATGGTGGACGCGAGCAGCAACCCGGCCATACCGGCGGCGAGAAGCAGCGCCCCGAGGACGTCCAGCGGATGCTTGGGGCGCTGCGGCGACGGGGGCAGGGCGACGGACAGGGCCGCGAGCGCCAGGGCCGAGGCGATCGCGGCGAACCAGAACCCCGAGTGCAGGCCCAAGTATTGGGCGAGTACCCCGGTGACCGGATAGCCCAGACCGATACCGGCGGCCGAGGTGAGGGAGAGGGTGGCCACCGCGTGCCGGGCGCGTTCGGGCGGCAGCGCGTCGCGTGCGGTCGCCATGGTCAGCGGGGTCAGCCCGAGGCCGACACCCTGCATCGCCCGGCCCACGAGCAGCCCCGCGAACCCGGTGGGCAGCGCGGCCAGCAGGCTGCCGACGAGTACGACCGCCAGCCCGCCGAGGATCACCCGCCGCCGGTGCGGTCCGTCGCCGAGCCGGCCCATCAGCGGTGTGGACACCGCGCCCATCAGCATGGTCACGGTCAGCGACCACTGGGCGACGCCCGTCGAGACGTGATCGACCCGCGCGATGGTCGGGATCAGCGGCGCGCCGAGGCTGCTGATGATCGCCACCAGCATCCCCACCGACAACAGCACCGGCACCAGCGCCCGTTCCTTCCGCGCCGGTGTCGTCCACTCATTCCCCACGGGGAGCCTCCCGCCCTGTGCGCCAGTGTCATCAACCGATGTCATCGTACGATGACATCGCGGGGACGCGATGGCGAGGGCCCTGTGACATCCGCCGCGCGGCGGTAGCGGCGGGCGCGTAGGTGTGGGCGCCCGGTCCCGGCGTCGTGGCGCGGGGCGCTTGGCTGCGGCGGCCTGCGCGTGAGCGGCTCTCATTCCGCCGCAGCGGAAGGCGCGTTCGGCGGGACGGGTCGGCGGTGACCGGTCGAGCCGCGCTGAAACCGCCGGTCAGACCTGCGGGGCGACTCGCCGCTGCGGCGGAGAAGGGTGCGGCGCCCGGCCGCGCTCGGCCGGTGTGGCGGGCGCGTCGTGTGGATGCGTGGTCCCGGCGTCGCGGTGCGGGGTGCCGGGTCGTGGCAGCCGGTGCGTGAGCGGTCCTCATTCCGCCGTGGCGGCCCGGTGCGTGAGCGGCTCTCATTTCGCCGCGGCGGGACGCGCGTGCAGTGGGGTGGGGCGGCGGTGACCGCCCCGGCCGCGCCGACAATCGCCGGTCAGGCCCGCGCGGGGTGACTTGCCGCTGCGGTCGTAGAGAGCGCGGTGCCCAGCCCGCGTTACGTGGCGGCCGGTGTTGGGCGGGTGTAGCGGCCGGGGGTTACTCCGGTGACGCGTTTGAAGTGGCGGTTCAGGTGTGACTGGTCGTAGAAGCCGGCCGCGGGTGCCACCTCGGCGGGAGGCCGGCCGTCCAGGAGGAGCCGGCGGGCGTGGTCGACCCGGCGGGCCGTCACGTACTGGTGCGGGGCGATGCCGAACGCGGCGGTGAACGCCCGTACCAGGTGCGTGGGATGGGCGTGCACCAGACCCGCGGCCTCGTCGAGGCTCACGCCGCTCAGCAGCCGTGCGTCGAGGATGTCGCGCAGGCTGTGCGCCACGCTGTGACCCGCCTCCGGTACGGGCACGACGAGCCGCTCCCGCAGATGCCCGCGCAGCCGTTCGCTGATCAGCGCGAGACGGCTCTCGGCCTCCAGCTCGTCGCCAGGGCGCGACAGCGCCGAGTGCAGCTGGCCGATGCGCTCGCGCAGCAGCGGGTCCGCCATGTCGGGGCCGTCCACGGCCGCGCCGATGAAGCTCTCGTCGAGCTGGGTCAGATCCAGGTAGACGACGCGCTTGCGGAAGCCCTGCGCGGTGGCGGACGAACCGTTGTGCGGGACCTGCGGCGGCAGCAGGGTCACCGTGTCGTGCGGGGTGCCGTGCTCGCGGCGGTTCAGGTCGTAGCGCACCGCGCCGTCGTCCACGATGAGCAGGGTCCACACGTCGTGCACGTGCATCGGGTAGGCGTGCCCGGTGAAGTGGGCGTGGAAGACCTCCGCGACGCCCGGGATCCGGGGACGCCACGCGGAAACCTCCTGACCAGCCACGTCCTGACCTGCCACCATGCAAAGAACGTACAAGAAACCGCCGTGCGGCGGCGGGCAGTCTCGGAGTATGACAACCGAGAACACGCCCGTACGCTTCGACACCAAGATCGCCGTCCTGCTGCGCGAGGACCTGGAGCAGTGGCAGCGGCTCAACGTGACCGCGTTCCTGGTCAGCGGCCTGGGCTCGGAGATCCCCGAAGTGATCGGCGAACCGTACGAGGACGCGGACGGCACGCCGTACCTGCCGATGTTCCGCCAGCCCGTCCTCGTCTTCGAGGGGACGAAGGAGACGCTGACCGCAGCCCACGGCAAGGCCCTCTCCCGCGCCCTGCCCCGCGCGGTCTTCACCTCCGACCTCTTCGCCACCGGCCACGACGGCGCCAACCGCGCGGCGGTACGGGCCGTGCCGGGCGACCAGTTGGACGTGGTCGGCCTCGCCGTCTACGGCCCCCGCAACGCGGTGGACAGGACCATCAAGGGCGCCCGCATGCACCCGTGACCTGGCGGTCAGCCGGCCGTCGCGGGGGTGAGCCGGGAGCGTCGCCGTACGTCGCCCTGCCTGGGGCGGGCGGGGTGCGGCGGCTGCGGTTCGCATGGGGTTTGCGCAGTTCCCCGCGCCCCTTTCAGAGCGTGGGTTGCTCAGAAGGTGACCGGTTCGCGGATGAGGGGGCAGGTCATGCAGTGGCCGCCGCCTCGGCCGCGGCCCAGTTCGCCGCCGACGATGGGGATGACTTCGACGGCCGCCTCGCGCAGAAGCGCGTTCGTCTGGGTGTTGCGGTCGTAGGTGAAGACGACGCCCGGTTCGACGGCGACCGCGTTGTTGCCGCTGTCCCACTGCTGGCGTTCGGAGGCGTAGACGTCGCCGCCGATGCCGACCACGCGCAGGGCGGGCAGCCCGAGTCCCTCGGCGACCACGTCCACGAAGGGGCGCGAGCCCTCGTCGACGATGTCCAGGCCGGGCGCCTTGTCGGCCGGGTACAGGGAGAACGTGTGCACCGCGTCCATGATCTTCGGGTAGAGCGTGACGAGGTCGCGGTCGGCGAAGGTGAAGACGGTGTCGAGGTGCATGGCGGAGCGCAGCTTCGGCATCCCGGCGACGATGACCCGCTCGGCGGCCCCCTGTTGGAACAGGGACGCGGCGACCTGCGTGACGGCCTGCCGGGAGGTGCGCTCGCTCATGCCCATGAGGACGACGCCGTTGCCGACGGGCATGATGTCGCCGCCCTCGAACGTGGCCTGCCCCCAGTCCTCTTCGGGATCGCCCCACCACACCGTCGCGCCCTTGAAGTCGGGATGGAACGCGTAGATCGCCTTCATGAGCAGCGTCTCGTCGTGCCGCGCCGGCCAGTACAGCGGGTTGAGCGTCACGCCGCCGTACAGCCAGCACGTGGTGTCCCGCGTGTAGAGGGTGTTGGGAAGCGGCGGCATCAAGTACTCGCGCACGCCTGTCGATTCACGGGCGAGCGCCGTGTATCCGGAGCGGAAGTCGTCGGGCAGGTCGGCGGTGGCGAGGCCGCCGATGAGGTACGCGGCGAGCTGCCGCGGTGCGAGCGTCTCCAGGAAGGAACGGGTGCCGTCGATCAGCCCGAGGCCGACCTGGTTGGCGGTGATCTTCCGGTCCAGGAGCCAGCTCTTCGCCTCCGGGATCCCCATGGTCTGGGCGAGCAGATCGTGCAGCTCGACCACGTCGACGCCGCGCTCCCGCAGTTTCCCGACGAAGTCGGCGTGGTCGCGCTGGGCGCTCTCCACCCACATGACGTCGTCGAAGAGGAGACCGTCGGCGTTGGTCGGGGTGAGCCTGCGGTGGGCGAGGCCCGGCGAGCAGACGAGGACCTTGTGCAGCTTGCCGACCTCGGAATGGACTCCGTACGAGGGCTGGGTGGTGTTGGCGGCGGACAAGGCGACCTCCCGAAGGGTGCGCGAGGGATGGGGAGTTGGTCAGCGGTGCGGGTTCACAGGGAGATCCAGCCGGCGGCCAGGGCGACGACGCCGATGACCGCGCCGGCCACGGAGATCACCAGGATCACGAGTTCACGCGGGGAGAAGAGACGCCGGCCCTGTTCGCGTCGGGCCATCACGAACAGGATGGTGGCCGGGGCGTAGACGATGAAGGCGAGCAGGACGAACCGGAGCCCTGCCGCGTACAGCAGAAACGCCGTGTAGAGGGTGGCGATGACCGCGACGACGAGCTCCCGCCCGGAGAGGCCGCCGGACGCGGACGACGTACTGCCGGAACTGTCCGAACTGCCGCGGCTGAGGCCCAGTTTGACCGCGAACCCCGCGGCCAGCAGGTACGGGATCAGCGACAGCGCGCTCGTCAGGTCCAGCGCGAAGTTGAACGCGTCGTCGGAGAACGCCGTGACCACGAGGACCACTTGGATGAGCAGCGAGGTCATCAGGAGCGCCGGGACGGGCACGTCGTCCCGTGTCGCGCGGCGCAGGAAGCGCGGCATGTCGTCGTCCTTGGCGGCGACGAAGAGCACTTCGGCGGACATCAGCGTCCACGCGAGATAGGCGCCGAGTACGGAGACGATCAGCCCGACGCTGATGAACACCTTGCCCCACGTGCCCACGGCCTCCTCCAGCACGCCCGCCATGGACGGCTGGCGCAGCTCGGAGATCTGGTCCATCGGCAGGATCCCGTACGACACGATGGTCACCGAGGCGAAGATGGCGAAGACGCTGAGGAAGCCGAGGACCGTGGCCTTGCCGACGTCCGAACGGCGTTTGGCGTGCCGCGAGTAGACGCTGGCGCCCTCGATGCCGAGGAAGACGAACACGGTCACCAGCATCGTGCCGCGGACCTGGCTGAAGAGGGAGCCGGCGTAGTCGGCGCCGCCGAAGTTGTCGGCGAAGACACCGGGGTCGAAGTAGACCAGGGCCAGCACGATGAAGACCAGGATGGGCACGATCTTCGCCACGGTCACGATCTTGTTGATGGCCGCGGCCTCTTTCACGCCGCGCCGGATCATCAGGAAGAACGCCCACAGGCCGAGGGACGAGAGCACCACGGCGAGCGCGGTGTCGCCCTCGCCCAGTGCGGGCCAGATCGCCCCCACCGTCGACATGATCAGCACCCAGTACGTCACGTTGCCGACGCAGGCGCTGGCCCAGTAGCCGAACGCCGAGAAGAAGCCGAGGTATTCACCGAACCCGGCCTTGGCGTACGCGTACACACCGGCGTCGAGGTCGGGCCTGCGGTTGGCGAGCGTCTGGAAGACGAAGGCGAGCATCAGCATGCCGGCGCCGGCGATGGCCCAGGCGATGAGCGCGCCGGCGACCCCCGTCTCTTCCGCGAAGCGTCCCGGCAGGGAGAACACGCCCGCGCCCACCATGGATCCGACGACCATGGCGGCGAGGGTGAGGAAGGACAGCTTCGCCGGCGCCGGAGACGCTGCTTCTGTTTCGGCGGTGTTCACGTGCGACATGGCGTCCTTCCAGACCCGGGTGCGCGGTGTACGGAACACCGTTCGCACCGTCGGTCGGCCGGTCGGTGTAACTGTCAGCTAGGGGGATTCTGCGCAGCTTTTCGCGCGTGGGCATCTCGGAAAGACGGGCGGAACACCGGATCTCGTCCGTTTCCGCGACCCGGAATCACTCGGAGTGCGACCACCCGTGAGGTGTGGCAGATTCTGGCCGCGACGCGGATACCGACCCGGCGCACGGGCAATTCACGAGGCTCCGCGCGCGAAACCGCCGGCCGGACAGCGGCGCGTTCACCGCACCGGCCGCACGGCAGAGGACCGGCACAGGAGGAACAGAGCATGACTGGAGCAATTCCGCCGTTCCGTACGGAGAAGCGGCCGCGCCGGTCAGCGCTGCTCGCGCTGTGCGCGGCGGCCGTGTGTGCGGCATCGCTGGTGTCCTGCGGCGACGACGGCGGCAAGAGCAGCGGGAACGTCAGCCCGCACCCGACCAGCAGCGCCGGTGCGAGCAGCGCGGACCCGTCGGCGAGGCAGTCCGCTGTCGAATCGAGGAAGGCCGAGAGGAGCGCTTCGGCCTCGGCGAATTCCGCCCGGGCCTCGGAATTCGAGGCGTCGGTCGACGCGGACCTCCAACGGCAGCGCAAGGAGTACGAGAAGCAGCTCGGCAAGGCCGACGGCAAGGGCAATGCGATGCGGGACGTGTCGCTCACCGGGAAGCCGCTGTCCGAGACCAATGGCGTACGTACTCTCGTCGCCAATATCACCAACCGCACGGACAAGACGGCCTCGTTCGCCGTGCAGGTCGACTTCAGTGATTCCGACGGGAAGGTGGCCGAGACGGTCGTCGTCGGCACCGAGTCCCTGGAGGCGGGCGAGAAGGCCCAGCCCCTCGTGGTCAGCCGGAAGCCTCCCGAGCCGCATCTCGACGCCAAGATCGTCAAGGCCCAGCGCTACTGACCCGCCCCGTTCCGCCGGTGCCGTCACCGGCGTCGAAGGCCGCAGGAAGAAGGACATCCGGTATGCACCCCTCGCTGACACCCGCCGCCCTCGAAGAGCTCCGCAGGCAGCGCGACTATCCCGCCGTGTCCCTGACGATGCCCACGCACCGGCGGAAGCCGGACAACGCGCAGGACCCGGTCCGGCTGCGCAACCTCCTGCGCGAGGCCGCACGGCGGCTCGAAGGGGACGCGGGCGTCACCAGGGAGCGGCGCGAGGACGTTCTCGCGCAGCTGGAGAGGGCGGCGGACGACGTCGACCTCGCGCACGCCGCGGACGGGCTCGTGATCTTCGCGGCGCCGGGCGAGCACCGTACGTGGGCCGTCACCCGTACCGTGCCGGAACGGGTCGTCGTCGCCGACACCTTCCTCACCCGCAATCTCGTCGCCGCGCACGTGGCGGAGAAGCCCTACTGGGTGCTGGCCGTGGCCGCCGACCGTGTGACCCTGTGGAACGGCCACGGCGAGCAGCTCGCGGAGGAGGAGTCGCGCGGGTTCCCGCTGACGCGCAGCCTCGAGGACCCGGACGCCGAGCGGAAGGAGCGCATCGGCGACGTGCCGAGCACCTTCAGCGACGAGCAGACCCGCCAGTTCTTCCGCGACGCGGACGCCGCGCTGGCCGAACTCCTCGCGGCGCGGCCCCGCCCGCTCTACGTCACCGGCGCTCCGGAGGCCCTGGCCCTGCTGGACGAGGTGGGCACGGCGTCCTCCGACGGGATCCAGGTCGCTCACGGAGGGCTGGCCCACGGGACGCCGGAAGCGGTCTCGACCGCGGTGGCCGCGGCGCGGGCCGCGGACAGCGAACGTACGGTCGCCGACGCGCTGGCCGAGCTCGACCGGGCGCGCAGCCGCCATGCCTACGCGGCGGGCGTGGACGAGGTGTGGCAGAAGGCGGGCACCGGACGCATCCACCGGCTGGTCGTCGAAGAGCACTACCGCGTGACGGTCCGCACCGGGGACGGGCACCTTCAGCCGGCCGAGGACGACGATCCGGAAGCCGTTCAGGACATCGTCGACGGGATCATCGAAACGGCACTGGACACGGGCACCCGGGTCGACTTCGTACCCGACGGGGCACTGGCCGACGCCGGGCACATCGCCGCTGTGCTGCGCTACTGACTCCGTCACGGTCCCGCTCGCCTTTGACTGGTGGGCACGATTCCGCCCTGCCGGCACCTGTCACCGTCCCGCCCGCTGACTGGTTTCCGCAGTCCTGCGGTGTGGCTGCTGTGGCTCCGCGGAACTGAACTGTTCGTGGCCCTGCGCTGCCGCGTGGCCGCGCTTCCGTGTCGCAGGTCCGCCGGGCGGTCCCGCGCTGACGGGCGGGCCTGTTCCGCGCTTGTCCTCGCCCTGGCTTCGTACCGCGGCCGTCCCGGGCCGCGGCCGCGGCTTCCGTCTCAGCCCGTCTCGCCGACTGCCGTCCGGCCTTCGGCGGGGGCGGGCGCGTTCTTGCCCTGGCCGGCTGCCGGGGTGCCGGGGCGGCGGAGGAAGAAGACGCCGATGAGTGCCAGCAGTGAGGTCGCCGAGAGGGTGTAGAGGCCGCCGTTGGTGCTTCCGGTGTGTTCCTTGAGGTAGCCGAAGAGGGTGGGGGAGACGAACCCGCCGAGATTTCCCAGTGAGTTGACGACGGCCAGACCCGGTGCGGCGATCTTGGCGTCCAGCCCCGACTGCGCCATCGGCCAGAAGAGCGAAGCGGCGCACTTCCCGCCCACCGCGGCCAGGGTGATGGCGGCGAGACCGAACCACGGCGATCCGAGGGTCGCGAAGAAGGTGCCCACGGCCGAGGCCACCAGGGCGAACGCCAGATACGGGCGCCGGTCGGGGGAGCTGTCGGTGAAGTGGCTGACCGTGTACATCGCGACCACCGCGCAGATCCACGGGACGGCGGACAGCAGGCCGATCTCGAAGGAGGAGAGGCCGCCGATCTCCTCGACCAGGCTGGGCAGCCAGAAGGTGATCGCGTACCCGGTGAGGGCCATGGCGAAGAACACGCCGGTCAGCGCCGCCACTTGGGGGTGGAAGATCAGCTTGAGCCGGGACGTGTGCGGCGCCCGGTCGCGTGCCTCGCGGTCGCGGGCGACCGCCGCGCTCAGCGCGTCCTTCTCCTCCCGGGTCAGCCACTTCGCCTCGCCGATACGGGAGACGAGGAAGAAGCCGGCGAAGATGCCGAACACGATGGAGAAGGCGCCTTCGAGCGCGAACATCCAGCGCCAGCCGGCGATTCCGGCCAGCCCGTGCAGCTCCAGCAGGGCACCGGTGATGGGGCCCGTCACGATGTACGCGGTCGCCGAGCCGCCGAGGAAGATCGCACTCGCCTTGCCGCGGCTGGAGTCGGGCAGCCACTGCGTGAAGTAGAGGAGGACGCCGGGGAAGAAGCCCGCCTCCGCGACGCCGAGCAGGAAGCGGAGCCCGTAGAACATCCAGACGTCGTGGATGAAGCACATCGCCATGATCACCGCGCCCCAGGTGATCATGATGCGGGTCAGCCAGACGCGCGCTCCGAAACGCTCCAGCAGCATGTTGCTGGGCACTTCGAAGACGGCGTATCCGATGAAGAACAGCCCGGCGCCGAGCCCGTACGCGGCGGCGCCCACGCCGACGTCGGCGCGCAGGTCGTCCTGGACGAAGCCCACGTTCGTCCGGTCCATCTGGTTGATCAGCAGCATCAGGACCAGGACCGGCAGCATGCGGCGCAGGAACTTGGTGACCGCGCGTCCTTCCGCGGCGCTCTCGGCAGTGGCCGGGGCGGCGTCCCCGGCTGGGGTCTTCTTCTCCGGGGACTGCGGGGTCATCGGGTCTCCCACGTTGATTGCTGTAGAAGGGGAGTTCATTGACATGAACTTGGGTCACAGCTGGGGAGACCTTACGAACGGCCCCGCGGCGGGTCAATGGATCTGTCATGACGGGGATTTCACGCTGCCGGAGCGCAACTGGCGGGGCTTCGCGGCGTAACGGCCGAGTGGGGCTTGTGGTCAGTGAGTTCATGTATGAATATCGGCCTTGACTACATGAATGCCCTGGAGCGCCGACCGTGTGAAGTGCCGGCGTCTCCGTAACGCCCCGTCGGGCGGGGCGAGTTGAGCGACCAGAGTCTGGAGACGGCCCCCGTATGAGCACAGGAGCCCCGGCAGGAACCGGCACGCGCATCCGCGAGCTGATCGCCACGCCCATCGCCTTCCGCGATCCGCCGCTGCTCAACTCCAGCGGAGTGCACGAGCCGTACGCCCTGCGCTGCGTCCTCCAACTCGTCCTGGAGGACGGCACGGTGGGGCTCGGCGAGTCGACCGGCGGGGAGGTGCGGCTGGAGAGGCTGCGCGCGGCGGCGAAGACGGTCGTGGGCATGGACGTCTTCGACACGACGGCCATCGTGGCCGCCGTCGACGACGTGCTGCGCCCGTCCGTGCCCGGTTCGCACCAGCGGGGCTGGACGACCTCCGCCGTCGAGGTGGCCTGCCTCGACGCGCAGGGCAAGCTCATCGGCCGCCCCGTCAGCGACCTGCTGGGCGGCGCCGTCCGTGACGCCGTGCCCTTCGCCGCCTACCTCTTCTACAAATGGGACGGACACCCCGCCCTCGACGGGAAACCGGCTGTCGCCGACGACTGGGGCGAGGCGCTCGACCCGGCCGGCGTCGTCGCGCAGGCGCGGCTGATGCGGGAGCGGTACGGCTTCGACTCGTTCAAGCTCAAGGGCGGAGTGTTCCCGCCGGACGAGGAGATCGCCGCGATGGAGGCACTCCGGGACGCCTTCCCCGGCGCACCGCTGCGGCTGGACCCCAACACCGCCTGGACGGTGGAGACTTCGGCGTACGTGGCGGACCGCCTGCACGGCGTACTGGAGTACCTGGAGGACCCCACCGCCGGCATCCCCGGCATGGCCGAGGTGGCCCGGCGGCGGCCGGACCTGCCGCTGGCGACCAACATGTGCGTGATCGCCTGGGAACATCTGAAGCCGGCCGTCGAACAGAACGCCGTCCAGGTGCTGCTCACCGACCACCACTACTGGGGCGGGCTGCGCCGTACGCGGGAACTGGCCGCCGTCTGCGAGGCGTTCGGCATCGCGCTGTCCATGCACTCCAACTCGCACCTGGGTATCAGCCTCGCCGCCATGACGCACGTCGCCGCGGCGCTGCCCGAGCTCGCGCACTCCTGCGACACCCACTACCCGTGGAACGCGGCCGACGACATCGTCGAGCCAGGCGTGCTGGAGCTGCGCGACGGCGCGGTACGTGTGCCCACGGGGCCGGGGCTCGGCGTCACGCTCGACCACGACGCGCTGGAGCGGATGCACCGCCGGTACGTGGAATCGGGTATCCGCGACCGCGACGACACGGGCTACATGCGGCGCGTCCACCCGGGATTCGAGGCCCCGCTGCCACGGTGGTGAGGGGCCTGGCCGGGCGTTTCGCGGGGTGACGGGTGCGGGGGAGGGCGGGGCCTTCTCTATCGCTGGTTGGAGGGCATGATCGCCCTGCGGGGCGACGTCCGCGGCCGGACCGGGCCATAGCCTGAGACGCATCATGGAACGAAACGACGACCGGTTCCTCCCGGTCCTGCTGCTCGGTGTCCAGGCCGCGGTGTGGCCCGGGGCCGCGCTGCTGCTCGGTGCCGTACCGACGGCCGCGGAACTGCTGGCCGCCGCCCTGGTGGACGGCCTGGTGACCGTCGCGCTCACCGCTCGCCGTACCCGCCCGGTGCCGGTCCTCGTCCTCGTCGCCGCCGCCTGCGCGCTCGGCGCGTCCCCGCTGCCGACGGGCGCGACGGCAGTGCTCGGAACCGCGGGTGCCGCCCTGGCGCTGTTCACGGTGGCCGTCGAACGGGACACCGTGACCGCGCTGTTGTGCGTGACGACGCTCGCGGTCTGGCAGGCGGTCCATGGGCTCACCCTGCACGGGGTGAGCCTGCCGGGGGTGGGTGGCCTCGACCTCGTGCTCACGGCGCTGCTGTACGCGGCCGCGACCGGTACGGGGATGGTTCTGCGGCGGCGGAGGGCCGCACGGCTGGCCACCGAGGAGCGGCTGCACCGGGCGGAAGCCGAACGGCACCGGCTCCCCGCGGCCGAACGGCGGCGCATGGAAAGGGAGTTGCACGACGTCAGCGCGCACCACCTGACGGCGGTCGTCGTCACCGTGGAGGCGGCGCTCGGACTGCGCGTGCGGCGGCCCGAAATGGCCGGGGAGGCCGTGCGGTTCGCCGCCGAGTCGGGCCGTGAGGTGACGCGTGCGCTGAGCGCGGTACGGGCTCCGGCGCCATCCGCGGAGGACCGCCCGGCTCCGGAGGAGCGGATGCGCGAACTCGTCGCGGGTTTCCGCACCCTGGGGCTGCCGGTGACCTGCTCGTTCGAGCCCCGTGACGGCGAGATGCTGCCGGACGGCGCCGTCGGCGACGCGGCGTACGGCATCGTCCGTGAGGCGCTGACCAACGTGGTGCGCCACGCGCCCGGCGCCGCGACCACCGTGCGTTGCGCGTACGACGGTGCGGGTGTGGAGGTCGTCGTACGCAACGCGCGGCCGGAGGCGGCGAGCGAAGGTACGGAAACCGGCGCGGGTCTTGGCGGCGGCCGCGGTCAGAACCTGCTGCGCGGCCGGGCCCGCGAGGCAGGCGGCGCGCTCACCAGCGGGGCGACGCAGGAAGGCGGTTGGGAGGTACGGGCGGCCCTGCCGGGCCGGAGCGTGGGCCCCGCACGGGCATCCGTGCCGCGGACGTACCGTCTCGCGCAGTGCGTCGCGGCCGTCGGGCTGTGCGTCCAGCCGCTGGTGCCGCTGCTCGTCATCCGGGAGGCCGAGACGCCCGCCGGGCCCGGCGTCTCCGCCGGCGCGCTCTTCGCGCTGCTCGGCGCGGCACAGGCACTCGCGCTCCTCCGGCTCCGCCGGACCCCGCGAACAGCCCTGGCCGCACTGCTCGTTCTCGCCGCGCTGTGGCCCGCGGCCATGACCGCGAGCGACTACGGCGGACCGGCGCTCCTCCCGCCTGCGCTCAGCATGGTCGCGACGTGCGTGGCGCTTGCCGCGGTGGCGACGCGTGAGCCGGGGGCGTTTCTCGGCGTGCGTGCGGGCTCACGTGCGGGGGTGCGCCAGGTGGGCGGGGCGGCTTCGGCGGGTGCGGGGGACGGGGCCGTACGGGGTGGGGGCATGGGGCTTGCGAACTGGAGGGTGGTGGCGGCCAGTTGGGTTGTTGGGGCGTTGTACGGGGGTGGGCGAGTTGGGCGGTGGGGTGTGCCCGGGGTGGCCGGGATCGTGCATGCCGTGGTCGCTGGCGTTGCCGTGCTCGGGCATGGGTGGGTGGTTGTTGTGGGGGTGGTTGGCGGGGCGGTCTCGGCGGCTGGCGCCGCGTGGGCTGTCGGGAGCTCGTACGGGCGGCGTGGGCGCGTCGTGCGGGACGCGGACGAGGCGCGTCTCGCAGCATGGACCGAGGAGGCCGTCCGGGACGCCTGGGCCGAACGACGCCGTATCACTGAGGGGTTGGAGAGCACCGTGCTGGCACGTACCGCCGAGGTCGTCGAGGAGGCGGAGGCCGGACGGCTCGCGGAGACCGGCGAACGGGCCCGCGAAGCGCTGGCGGCCATGCGCGCCCTGCTGGAGACCGTCCGCGACGGCGAACAGCCCGCCGAACTCCGGCCGCAGCCCACGCTCCAGGCCTTGGACCTGCTGGTCCGGCAGTACCGGGCCACCGGCCGCCGGGTCGAGGCGCGGCTCACCGGCCGGGTGCCGGAACGGTTGCCGGCGGAGGTGGACCTCGCCGCGTACCGTGCCGCCGAAGCCGCACTGGAAGCCGTCGGCGACGAACCCGCCGTACTTGAACTGGACGCCCTCGACGGCGAGTTGACGCTCACCGTCACCGGCGTACCCCTCGCCCCACGCTCCCGGGCCCGGGAACGGCTCGCGGCACGTGCTGAAGCGTTCGGCGGCACGCTCGGCACCGGAGAGGCGGACACGGCCGTGCTGCGCCTGCCCCTCACCCCGGCCCCGGCCCGCGCCGGGACCCCGTACGCGGGAGACGAGGAGGAGTCCCGATGAGCCTCACTGTGCTGGTCGTCGACGACCAGAGCGTCGTCCGCGCGGGCTTCGCCGCCGTCATCGACGCCGAGCCCGACATGACGGTCGTCGGGGAAGCCGGCGACGGCGCCGCCGCGGTGCGCCTCGCGGAGGAGCTCGCACCGGACGTGATCGTGATGGACGTACGGATGCCGGAACTCGACGGCATCGCCGCCACCCGCATCCTGACCGGCCACGAGAACGCGCCCCGCGTCCTCGTCCTGACCACCTTCGACCTCGACTCGTACGTCTTCGGCGCGCTGCGCGCCGGCGCCTCCGGCTTCCTCCTCAAGGACGTCCGCGCGGCCGAACTGCTGCACGGCATCCGGGTCGTGGCCTCCGGGGAGAGCATCCTCGCGCCGTCCGCGACACGCCGCCTCATCGGCCACTACGCCGACGGCGCCGCTGCCGCCGGACCTCGGGAGGGCGCGGACGCGGGGCTCCTGGACCGGCTGACCGCGCGCGAGCGGTACGTCCTCACCCTGGTCGCCTCCGGCCTGAACAACGCGGAGATCGCGGGGGAGCTCGACATCACCGTCGGCACCGTCAAGTCCCACGTGAACGCGCTGCTGCGCAAACTCGGGCTGCGGGACCGGGTGCAGGCGACGATCCTCGCGTACGACCTGGGCCTCGCCCGTGTGAACCCGCCGGAGACGCACACCTGACGGCCCGCCAACTGCCCCCGTACCGAACCGAATCCGCTGTGCGGGCTGCCGCACCGAGACCGCCGTGAGGTGTGCCGCGACGCACCCTCGTACGTCTCCGGGGTGACGTATGCGGGCAAGCCATGCGCCGCCGACCCGCCACAACAGCCCGTCGTGGAAAGGACATTGAACCCATGAGTACCGCATCCGAGGAGCCCACCGTCATGACCGAGCCCCGCCAGAACGGCACCCGCCAGCCCGGCAACCCCGTCCTGCGAACCGTCCGGGACGCGCTCACCAGCGTCTTCGCCCTCGTCTACCTCGCCGTCTGCGCGGGCCTGCTCGTCTGGGCCCTCGTGGTGAGCTCCGGCGACCAGCCCGACGCGTCCTTCGCGGGCGTGATCCCGCTGTTCGCCACGATGCCCGTCAGTCTGATCCTGCTCCTGCTGCCGGACCACATGTCCATGATCTTCGTCGCCATCGCCCTCGGTGCGCTCGTGAACGCCTTCGTCATCGGCTGGTGCGCCCGCACCCTGAGCCGGGGCCGCGGGGGCGCCGGGTCGGGGGCCTGACGGGGGCGGCGGGAGGGGTGGGCCGGGCCCCTCAGGTCTCGTGCCGGCTTCCGGCGTGCAGGCGGCGGTGCAGTTCGTGTACCTGCTCCGCGAGGGCGGGTACGGGGCCGTCCACCTCCTGGCCGGGGACGACCTCCCGGATCGTCAGCGGCCGTACGGGCCCTGTCGGGACGCCCAACTCGTCCAGCCACTCGGTCAGTTGAGCGGACGAGGTGGCGTACACGATGCGGCCGAGGCCGACCCAGCCGTGCGCGGCCGCGCACATCGGGCAGTGCTCGCCGGACGTGTACACACTGGCCGCCGCACGCTCGGCGGGGGAGAGGTGCCCGGCCGCCCAGCGGGCCAGCTCGAACTCGGGGTGGCGGGTCTGGTCGCCGTCGGCGACGCGGTTGCGGTCCTCGGCGAGGACCGTCCCGTCCGCGCCGACGAGCACGGAGCCGAACGGCTCGTCACCCGAGTCCAGCGCCTCGGTGGCCAGTTCCACGCAGCGGCGCAGATGCCGCAAATCAGCCTCGTTCACCATGGCGCCCAGAATAGGACGCCGGACGACCTGCCCCGGGGTGGCGCCCGCAGACGACACGCGCGTGCCACCCCGCAGCCCGGCTCGTACCCCCAGGGGGACGGGACTGGACCGAAAGGGGCCGGACGGACCGGGCCGGGCTCAGGGGAGGGTTCACGGCCGGGCTCAGGGCCGGGCTGCCCTCACGGGTCGGGCTGTGGCGGCGGGGCGGGCACTCCCGGTGCCGAACGGATGCTGCGTACGCCGGAGTTCACGGGCGGGGGAGGGGTGGTGTCGGGTGCGTGGCAGCCGACACAGCCGGTCTCCTGCTGGAGCGGGGAGTCGAGCCAGTAGGCGCCGGAGAGGCGGGCGAGAGCGCGGTGCTCCGTATAGGTGTGCATGCCAGGTGCAACGACTCGCCGCGGTCGGAGACAGGTGGATCATCCGTCTCGCGACCCAACCGTCACCGGGCCGTTAGCTTGCCGCCCCGGCGCCGCGTACGCATGATCGACGCGGTCCGGGATGTACCGGGATGTGCCGGCTGCGCTCCGTGGCGCCTAGGCTTACGGTCGTGTCGGGTGAACGTGATCTGCGGAAGCTGTTGAGCGGGATGCGGCCGGAACTGGCCGCGGGCCGCTACGTTTTCACCACCGTCGCGGGGGCGGCGCCCGCCGGGGTGCGGCCCGTGGTCACGGTGGCCGAGCAGGAGGGCGTGACCCTGGTCGTCCGCGCCGAGGAGGCGGACGCGGCGGGGCTGGCGTACGAGTACGTGGCGGGCTGGATCACGCTGCGGATCCACTCCGCGCTGGAGGCCGTCGGCCTCACCGCCGCCGTCGCGAAGGAACTCGCCGACGCCGGTCTGAGCTGCAACATCGTCGCCGGCTTCCACCACGACCACCTCTTCGTACCGTACGAGCGCGCCGACGAGGCGGTGACCCTGCTGGAGCGGCTCGCGCGCCGCTCGGCCTGAACGGAGGCGGGGTGGCGGCCCGTTGGGGAACGGCCGCTTCGCCGTACTCCCGAACCGGGCCGGGATCAGAGCGGGATGGCGCCGGTGAGCAGCGCCGCGGCGGTCATCACCAGGGTGGTGGCGAAGGCCCAGCGGAAGATGAACCGCTGGTGTTCGCCGAGCTGTACGCCGCTCATGCCGATGAGGATGAACGTGGAGGCGGTCAGTGGGCTGAGGGGGAAGCCGGTCGTCATCTGGCCGAGGATGGCGGCCCTGGCGACCTCGGCCCGGCCGGTCCCGAAGCCTTCGGCGGTGTGGGACAGCACGGGGAGGATGCCGAAGTAGTAGGCGTCGGGGGTGAAGGCGAGGCTGAGCGGCATCCCGGTGACCGCCACGAGGACCGGCAGATGGCCGCCGAGGGAGTCGGGGACGACGGAGACGAGCGCCTCCGCCATCTCGGAGATCATCTTCGTCTCCGTCAGCACGCCTGTGAAGACGCCGGCCGCGAAGATCATCGTGGTGACCAGCACCACGCTCTTGGCGTGCTTCTCGAGCAGCGCCTGCTGGTGTTCCCAGCGCGGGTGGTTGACGAGCAGGGCGACCGCGAACGCCACGGCGAACAGCACGGGCAGCGGCATCACTTGGAGCACGAGGCAGACGAGCAGCGACAGCGTGAGTACGAGGTTGAAGACGCCGAGCCACCGTGCGGGCTGCCGGGCCACGTGGGGCGTTCCCGGGCCGTCCCCGGCTACGTGAGCAGGGCGCGCACCCTCGGCCGTCTCGCTGCCTGCTTCTCCGTTGCCGGCCGACTGACCGTCCGGTGTCGTGAGCGCGCCCAGGCGGCGGCGTTCCTTGCGGCCGATCCAGTAGGAGGCGAGCAGGACCCAGACGATGCCGCAGCACATCGCGGGCAGCACCGGGGTGAACACCTCGGAGCTGTCGAGCTTGAGCGCCGCCATGGCGCGTACCGTCGGGCCGCCCCAGGGGATCATGTTCATCACGCCCGCGCCGAGGCAGACGGCCCCGGACAGTACGAGCGGGCTCATGCCCAGCCGTTTGTAGACGGGCAGCATGGCGGAGACGGCGATGAGGAACGTCGAGGCGCCGTCGCCGTCCAGGGCCACGCTCATCGACAGGACGGCCGTACCGACGGTGACCCGCGCAGGATCGTTCCGGGCCGCGCGCAGGATGCCGCGTATCAGCGGGTCGAACAGGCCGGCGTCCACCATCAGGGAGAAGTACAGGACGGCGAAGGCGATCATGATGCCGGTGGGTGCCACCGTGGTGAGCCCGGCGAGGACCATCTCGCCCAGGTCCCCGGCGAACCCGCCGACGAGCGCGGCCAGTACGGGAAGCAGCACCAGCGCCACCAGGACGGACATCCGTCTCGTCATCGTCAGCAGCAGGAACAGGCCGATCGTGGTGAATCCCAGAACTGCCAGCATCGATGTCGCTCGCTTCCTCTTCTACGGCTCCGTGCACGGACAGCGGCGTTCCGTGCGGGCGCCGGTGCGTCGCGGACGAGTTTCGGAGCGGCGACCGATCGGCGTCCAGCATCGGACCGGGATCTGTCCATGCGATCTGTGCATCAATGGCGGTGCGTCCTAAGCTCGCTCGCCATGGACAGCACCCTGCGTCAACTGACGGCGTACGCGGCCGTCGCCCGCGCCGCGAGCTTCACGGCAGCCGCCGCCGACCTGCACGTCTCGCAGTCCTCCCTCAGCCGCGCGGTGGCCGATCTGGAGCGCAGGCTCGGGGCGCAGCTCCTCGAACGCGACACCCGCAACGTGCAGTTGACCGCGGTCGGCGTGGAGGCGCTGCGGATAGCCGAGCAGATCGTCAACTCCCACCGGTCGGGCATGAAGGAGCTGGAACGCTTCCTGCACGGGGAGTCGGGGTCGGTCGCGGTGGCCACGCTGCCCTCGGTCGCCGCGGTGCTGCTGCCCCAGGTGATCTCGGCCTTCCGACGACAGTGGCCGCAGGTGGCGCTGCAGATCATGGACGGGCTGGAACAGGCCGCGCTGGGCCGGGTCCTGTCGGGCGACGCGGACTTCGCGATCACCACGGGGGAGCCGTCGGGGCAGCTGGAGCACCGGCCCCTGGTGCGCGACAGCTTCGTCGCCGTGCTGCCGCAGGACCATCCGCTCACCGGGCGGGAGGAGGTGTCCTGGGAGGAGCTGGCCCGTGAACCGTTCCTCGCCGTCGGACGGGAGTCGAGCGTACGGCGGCTCACGGACGCGGCGTTCGCGCAGGTCGACGCGCATACGGCACCGGCAGCGGAGGCGGGCAGCGTGGCCACGGTGGGCGGGCTGGTCGCGGCCGGGCTGGGAGTGACCGCGATGCCCGCGCTGGTGCTGCCGCTCCTCGGTTCCGGTCCCGTGGAGTTCCGGTCGCTCGTGGGGCCCGCGGTCGACCGGCGTCTGGACATCGCGGTGCGGGCCCGCCGGACGCTGCCGCGTGCGGCGGACCGGTTCCTGGAGACCCTGCAGGAGTTCCGCGAGCAGGAACGCGACCTGCCGCCCGGTGTCTCCTGGGCCTGAACCGGCCCGGGGTCGCGGTTCGCCCCCGTACGGGACCCGTCAACTCATGCGCAAACCGCATGGATTGATCGCTCTCTCTTGCTGGACAGTCATGTACGCGCCTCGGCACGCTGAAGTCCGCTGCGGGTGCCGCAGGCCCGCCCACGGTGCAGGGGGCGGGTGACGGATTCTGCGAGGGAGCACAGTGGAGTCGAGTACGCATCGGAGTACCGCGGACCAGGGTCCCGGTCGGGGCCGGGGCCAGCTACAGGGCCTGAAAGTGGTCGAGTTCGCGCACGTGGTGGCCGGCCCGCTGGCCGGTTCCCTGCTCGCCGACCAGGGCGCGGACGTGGTGCACGTGGAACCGCCCGGCAGCGGCGACGCCGCACGCGGGATGGGCCCGAAGAAGGACGGCCACCCGCTGTGGTTCAAAGTCGCCGGGCGCAACAAGCGTTCGGTGACGCTCGACCTGCACCACGAAGCCGGCCGTACGGTCGCGCACCGGCTGGTCGCCTGGGCGGACGTCGTCATCGTCACCTTGCGGAACGGGCGGCTGCGCGAGTGGGAACTCGACTGGGAAGCGGTGCACCGGCTCAACCCGAAGGCCGTCCTGCTGCAGATCTCCGGCTTCGGCGCCACCTCCTCGCAGGCCGACGCCCCCGGTTTCGGCAAGGTCGGGGAGGCGCGCAGCGGCGTGGTGCACCTGACGGGGTTCCCCGACGGGCCGCCCGTGCACACCGGCTTCTCGCACGGCGACGCCGTGACCGGGCTGATGGGCGCGTACGCCGTGCTGGCCGCGCTCCACCGCCGCGACCACGACCCCGGGTTCGACGGCGAATGGATCGATCTCGCCCTGTTCGAGCCGCTGTTCCGGCTCGTGGAGTGGCAGGTCATCGTGCACGACCAGCTCGGCTCGACCCCTGAACGCGCCGGCAACCAGCTGGCCGTCGCACCCGCCGCCGTGATCAACACGTACCGGTCCGGGGACGGCGAGTGGATCACGGTGACCTCCGCGACCCCGCGCTCCGTACGGAACATCGCCCGTCTGCTCGCTCTGCCCGAGGACGAATTCGCCACGGTGGAGCAGCAGTACGCGCGGCGCGGCGAGCTCGACGACGGGCTCCGCGCGTGGGTGGCGGAACGCGCCACCGCCGACTGTCTGGAGGCGTTCGCCGCCAACGAGGTCGTGGCGTCCCGCGTGTTCAGCGCCGCGGACATCGCCGCCGACCCCGTGTACGCGGAGCGGGACGACATCGTGACGGTCGACGACGCGGACCTGGGGCCCGTACAGATGCAGGCCGTGCTCCCGCACTTCCGGCAGCAGCCCGGGCAGGTGTGGCGGACCGGCGCGGCACTGGGCGAGGACAACGACCTCGTGTACCGCGAGTGGCTCGGGCTCGCCGAGGACGAGCTGGCGGACTTGGTGAAGCATGACGTCGTGTGACCCCGGGTTCGACGCGCGTACGGCGCCCGGCGCGGGTACGGCGCCTGATCCCCGTGTGGCGCCTGATGTCCGTGCGGCGCCGGTGCGGCCCCTGTTGCGGTCCCTGCTCTTCGTACCGGGCAACCGGACCGACTGGCTGCCCAAGGCGCGGGCGGCGGGGGCCGACGCGGTCATCCTCGACCTGGAGGACGCCGTACCGGAGCAGGGCAGAGCCGCAGCGCTCGATGCGGTGACGGACGCCCTCGACCGGGCAGTCGAGGGCGCGGCGGGGGAGCCCGCACTCTTCGTTCGCGTACGCCCTCTCGACGGCTGGGCGGCCGCCGAGGAGCTGCGCGCGGTGGCGCGGCCCGGACTGAGCGGGGTGGTCCTGCCGAAGGTGTCGGGCCCCGACTCCGTACGGTTCGCCGACCGTCTCCTCGGCTGGAGCGAACGTGAACACGGCTTGCGGGACGGGCATTTCGCGCTCGTCCCGCTGCTGGAGACGGCCAGCGGCCTGCGTGAGGCCCACGACTGCGCGGCAGCGGCGGCGCGCGTCGCGTACCTCGGCGCCGTCACCGGAGCCGGCGGCGACGTCGAACGCGCCGTCGGCTACCGCTGGAGCCCTCAGGGAACGGAAACCCATGAGCTGCGCTCCCGTGTCCTCCTGGATGTACGCGCCGCCGGCACACCCCACCCGGTCGCCGGCCTGTGGACACGCCTCGCCGACCTCGACGGACTGCGCGCCTTCGCCGAACAGAACCGCGCCCTCGGCTACACCGGCATGATGGCCATCCACCCCTCCCACGTCCCGGTCATCAACGACGTGTTCTCGCCCGCCCCCGGTGAACTCGCCCGCTGCGCACGGCTGATCGCCGCGGTGGAGCAGGCCCAGGCGAACGGCTTCGGCGCGGTCTCCTTCGAGGGCGAAATGGTCGACGAAGCGATGGCCGCCACGGCCCGGCTGCTCCTGGAACGGCATTCGGGGAGCCAGGCACAGTCCTGACGCGGGCCCCGGAACGGATCAGGAGGTACGTCCTGGTCGGATGATGCCGGCAATTTTGAGCGTGGCCTAAGATAGATGGCACACGACATCCAAGAGGGAGGTGGCTGATGGGCCGCGTATCGCAGGCGCAGGCGGAGGAGAACCGCCGGCGAGTGGTGGAGACTGCCTCCCGGCTGTTCCGGGAGCAGGGCACCCACGTCAGTGTCGCCGACCTCATGAAGGAGGCCGGTCTGACGCACGGCGGCTTCTACAAGCAGTTCGCCTCCAAAGAGGCACTCGTCGACGAAGCGACTGCCCACGCGTTCGACGAACTCACCCGGCTTCACAAGGACGGGCTCGAGCAGTACGCCGGAGAGCGCGACGCCGCCCAGCGGGCACTTGTCGACAGTTACCTCTCCGTCGAGCACCGCGACAGTGCGGCGGACGGATGCCCCGTCGCCGCGCTCGCCACCGACATCGCGCGGGAGCCGGAGGGCCGCGAGGCCCGCCGCGTCTACACCGAGGGAGTGCGGGACTTCGCCGGCTTTCTCGCCACCGGGGACTCCGGCGGCGAGGACGGTCTCACCCGGCTGTGCACCCTGTTCGGCGCGCTCGTCCTGTCCCGGGCCACCAAGGACGACCCGCTCTCCGAGGAGATCCTCGCCGCCGCGCGTGCGGCCCTGACGACGGACGGCTGACGACGGACGGCTGATCAAGGGATACGCGAGCTGACGAAGGGATACGCGAGTTGGGTCGTACCCCTGCCCGGCGCGAGGAGGGCCGTACCCCCGCCCGGGAGTACGGCCCTCTCCGCGTGCTTGTGCGCGGTCAGCGCTTCAGCAGTGCCCTCGCGATCTGGGCGAACTCGCCCTTGGGGTGGGCGCGGAACATGGGCTCGGTGCCGAAGAGGGTCACCGGGGTTCCCGCCTTGGAGGCGCCGGAGACGATGGAGGGGTGACCGGCCGCGTCCTGGGGGCCGCCCTTGCCGCCGTCGTCGGCGCGCCAGTGGCCGGAGACGAGCGGGTTGCCGGAGCCGTACGACTGCTCCGCCCGTACGCCGCTGCCCAGGCCTGTGAACCAGCCGGGCGAGTAGACGAAGGAGTGCGGCGGGGCGCCGGCCGTGACCGGGCCGTTCGTGTTCTTCACCCGCACCACGCCGTTCGCGGCCTCGTTGCCGGTCACCGCCGTCACCGGGAGCAGCGAGGCGGCCTTGTTGAACGCGCCGCCCTCCTGACCCAGGCCCACGACGCCGACGCCGCTCTTCTCGAGTGCCGCCCGCGCGGCCGGTGTCAGCTTCGCGTGGTCGAGGCCGGAGGACACGTACAGCGCGTCGGTCTTCGACCAGTCGAAGCCCTTGTTCAGTACGGCAGTCGACACGGGCTGCACCGCGAAGCCCATCTCGCGCAGCGCGTGCAGCTCACCCGGTGCGGCGGCCGCGGCAACGCGCGTACGGTGCAACGCTGTTGTGCCCTTCTCCCGCGTCGCCGAGAACGCGACGCCGAACCGGTCCGCCAGCTCACGGGCCGTTCCCCGCGCCGAGCCGGGCACGATGGCCGAGCCGTCGGCCGCGCGACGTGCCGGAACGCCCTGCGCCAGCAGGGAGTTGAGGGCCGCGACCTCCTTCGGATCGTCCAGCTTCAGCTTCAGGCTGCCGGTCGGCGCGACGCCGCCCGTCGGCGACGCGGCGTGCACCGGACGGGCCGGCACCCGCGGGGCCTCGGAGGCCGACTTGTCGACCGTCGCACCCCAGAGGAGGCCGAGGCTCCAGCCGGAGATGTCGTACATCGTCTCCACGTCCGCGCTGATGTCACGCCCCTCGGCGAGCATCACATTCGCGATACCGCGCTTCGACTGGTGCATGTCGACAATGTACGAGCCCGCCGGGTACGAACGCCCCTGGAGGCGGAAGTCCTCGCGCGCCTGCGTCACCCGTACGTCGTTGGCCACCAGATGGTCCACCAGCCGGGCCGCGGCCACCGCGGATCTCTGGCCGCCCTGTGACCTGCTCCGGTCGCCGGCCGGAATCACGTACGCACGCGGGAATTTCGTCGTGTAGACGTCCTCCGGCCCTATGCCCGGCACACCCGGCACCGTCTTCTCCGAGACCGGCCGCTGCGCCTCGCCCGCCGCGCCGCGCCGGAACGTCTCGATCTGGTCGGCGATCACCGAACTCCGGTGCTTCTGCGTGTAGTCGAGCGTCGACTGCATCGCCGCGCCCGCGATGTCGGTGTTGATGGCCGACCGCCGCCGCAGCTCGTCGACGGGCAGCTTGTCGTAGTCCTCGTTGTTCACACGCATCGGGAACTCGATGGTGTGCGAGGCCACCGCGCCCTGGAACGGCATGTACTGCGGGGTGAATATGGGCGGCCAGTCGTCCCAGCCCTCCTTCTCGTCCCGGAACGGGATGACGGCCGGCTTCACCCCGTCCTTGCCGTCGGTGTAGCCGAGGCCGTTGACGGCCTTCTCCATGCCGAGCGCGTTGGCGTACGCGTTCTTCAGGAACAGGTCGTACTCGTAGTTCTCGCCGTGCGGCGGCGTCGTGGGTTCGATCAGCGTGCCGTTGACGTAGCCGTGCAGGTCGAGCATGACCGCCGGCTGCTTGTCGATCGCGATCTGCCGGATGGCGCGCGTCTCGGGCTGCGTGCCGGTGATGAAGTCGCGGTTCAGGTCGAAACCGGCCGAGTTGGCGCGGGTGCCCGCGATGCGGCCGTCGGGGTTGGCCGTCACGTTCAGATAGATGCGGTTCTTCGCCAGCAGACCGGACGTACCGGCGTCCTTCGCCTTCGCCAGCCTCTCGATGAGCTTCAGCGCGGCGTCGGTGCCCTCCCACTCGTTGCCGTGGATGTTGTTGTTGATGAACACCGGCGTCTTGTACGAGGACTTGATGCGGGGATCCTTGGCGGCGGCGTCGGGAGCGTTCTCGATCCGCTCCCGCATACGCTCCTGCGTGCGCGTCTCGGCGGAGCTCTCCGGGGCCGTGAGCGTGACCATGTACAGCTCGTGCCCGCCCGCGCTGCGCCCGGCGACCTCCACACTCACCCGGTCGCCCAGCTTCTGCAGGGCGTTGAGACGGGGTGCGAGCGAGTGGTACGGGGCGAGGCCGAGCTTTGTCGACTTGTCGGCCGGGTTGACGGGCGGGGTGTCGAGCACCGTCCTCCGCGGATAGCCGCCGTCGCCCGTGAGCTTCGGCGAGGTCGTGTCCTGCGTACTTGCCGTTGCCGGTGCGGGAGTTCGCGCCGCGTCCGCCGCGTCACGCCCGCCGCCCTCGCGTACGGGATGCGGCCGCGGCTCCGCCGGTCCGGGCGCCGCGGTGGCGGGCGGAACGAGCAGTGCCGCGGCAAGCGCCGCGGCCAGTGGCGCCGCGAGCAGTAACGGCCGCGACGGGGACGGTCGGGACGAGGGTCTGGGCGACGCGCTTCTCGCAGACGAGCGACCGGTCGTTCTCATGCAGCACACCCTTCGAACGGTGACAGAGGCGGTGCAGGTACGCAGGTGGTACACGAACGTGAGTGATACGCGAGCAGAAGCTGAGGTCTACCCGTTCGGGGGCCGGACAACAAGAGCGCGTGCGGTGCGGCGGGTGCACGTGCGGGCTGGCGTTCGGGATGCTCGGGGAGGGGTCCCGGGGTGTGTGCCGGGCCGGCGAAAGGGTGCGGGCGGTCGAGAAGTTCACCCGGTGCCACGACGTCGCGGCCGATGCCGGCACGGGCGCCAAGCCGCCGGCGGGCGGAGTCCGGTGCAGGTCAGGCACTCTGATCGTCGCCGCTGAACAGCCTGTCCAGATGCAGATCGATCGCGGCGAGCGCGTCCCGCGGGCCGACCACGTCCAGTTCGATCAGAGGGGTGAAGCCGCTGAGGGCGAGGAGCAGGTTGGTCTCGGTCGCCGGGTCGCGGTCGGAGCCGATGTACCCGTCGGCGACCGCCTGACGGACCAACTGCTCGACGAGAGACCGCCCTTGGAGGAGGCCGCCGCGGGCCTGCTCGTGGACGGTCTCGTCGTGCAGGGCCTCCAGGACGTAGGCGGCGCTCATCCGGCTGGTCGCGCGGGCATCGGCATGCAGGGGGAGCATTTCCGCGAGCGTCAGCCGCAGGACGTCGCGGGGGTGCGGACGGTCGCCGAGCTTCTTGAGGCCCTGGTCGACGCGCAGCGAGGTCTGTTCGGACGCGAAGTCCATGGCGAAGGAGAGCATGGCGGCCCGGGAGGCGAAATAGTGCTGCAGCTGCCCGAGGGAGATGCCTGCTTCCTGAGCCACCACGCGCATCGTCAGTTGCGTGACGCCGCGCTGCTCCACCACCCGCCACAGCGCACGGGCGATCGTTTCGCGGCGTCCGCGGTGATCCACCTGTTTTGGCATCCCTCTCCCTCGCGCCCGGAACCTTTTCCCATACAGTTGACATAATACATCTGACCCATAACCCTGGAGCCCACTTCGGGAGGGGGTCGTCATGGCCGGGCAACTGCCTGATCAGCCAAGAGTCCGGACCACGGAAGGTGTGGTGCAGGGGCGCCGGCGGCAGGGACACGCGGTGTTCCGCGGCATCCCGTACGCCCGGCCCCCGGTGGGAGCGCTCCGCTTCGCGGCGCCCGCACCGCCGCAGCGCTGGGAGGGGACGAGACAGGCGGCGGAGTTCGGCCCTGTGGTGCCGCTGTCCCTGCCGGTCGACGTGGATCCGTCGCAGGGCACGGACTGGCTGACGCTCAACGTCGGCACCCCGGATCCGGGCGCGGCGGGACTGCCGGTGCTGGTGTGGATTCCGGTGGGCGGCTACGTCTCGGCGGCGTCGAGCGACCCGATGTTCGACCCGGCCGCGCTGGCCGAGGCGGGGCTCGTCGTGGTGAGCATCAACTGCCGCGTGGGTGCGGAGGGTTTCGCGTTCCTCGACGACGCGCCGCCCAATCGCGGGTTCCTCGACCAGATCGCCGCACTGGAGTGGGTGCGGCGGAACATCGCCGCCTTCGGGGGCGACCCCGACAGGGTCACCGTGGGCGGGGTGTCCGCCGGAGCGGGGTCGGTCGCCGCCCTCCTGACGATGAAGCATGCGCGTGGCCTGTTCCGGCGGGCCATCGCCCACTCGGTGCCGGGGCTGCACAGCACCCCCGCGCTGGCACGGCAGGTCACCGCGGCATTCGCGGACCGGCTCGGGGCGGCGGCCCCCACCGCTGCGGCCTGGCGCGACATCGACCCCTGGCATCTGGCCGCGGAGCTCACCTCTTTCAACGCCGGCCTCCCCGCACATCGCGAGAGCTGGGGGCGGCTCACGGAGACCGGCACCGCGCTGTGCCCCGTCGTCGACGGTGAGGTCCTCCCCGAAACGCCCTGGCCCGCGCTGAGCGGAGCGCGCGCGAGCGGGACCGAGCTGCTTGTCGGCCACACCCGCGACGAGTTCCGGTACTTCAGCGTCATGAGCGGACTCCGGGGCACCTTCACCGAGCAGGACGCCCGTGCGGCACTGGAGTTGCTGGCCCCGCAGCCGCACGGTGCGGACGCCTACCGCGCGGGGTTCCCGCAGGCCGGGCCGGAGGAGCTGGTGGAGACGGTCTACTCCGACGCGCTCTTCCGCATGCCGTCACAGCAGCTGGCCGAGGCGAACGCCGCGGCCGGCGGAACCTCGTACCTGTTCGAGCTGTGCTGGAGCGCTCCGGCGCTGGGCGGCTCCCTCGGCGCCTGCCACAGCCTCGACGTCCCCCTGGCCTTCGGCACGCTGAACAGCCCCGTCGGCACACGGCTCATCGGCGACTCGCCCACCCCCGAGGCCCACGCGCTCTCCCGCGAACTCCAGCGGGCGTGGGTCCGGTTCGTCACCACCGGCGATGCCGGATGGCCCGCCTACCGGCGCGACCAGCAGCTCACCCGTCTCCTGGACGCCGAATCGGAGACTCTGCCCTACCCCGAACAGGCGTCCCGCCGGATCTGGGAAGGCCACGCTCCCGCCCCCTTCGGCCTCTCGTAGGCGCAGACGTGCCGGAGCCGCACCGCAGATACACGGGCGAGCCGCGCTGATTGCCTGTGGTCCGGGCCGTCGCCGTCCGAGCCCGTCTGTTGCGTACGGCCGGCCGCTACCCGCACACCCGGCGATCCGCCATCTCGGCGAGGTAGTCGTCCAGGGTGCGGGGTGGGGTCCAGTTCTGGGTGTGGGCTCGGGTGAGGTCGAGGACTACGGGGCTGGCCAGTTGGTCGACCGCGTAGCGGGTGAGGGGCGGGGTGGGGGAGCGCGGGAGGCGGCGGGCCGCTTCCTCGGCGGCGCGTCCCGCGGCCCGGGCGACAGGTCGCGGGAGGTGGCGGATGCGGGCCCGTACGCCGTGGGCGCGCAGCACCGCGGACAGCGCCGCGTCACGGTGGTACGGGATGGCGTCGGCGATGTTGTACGCGCCGGGCAGCCAGCGCGCACCGGCGGTCCGGGGCTCAACTCCCGTACGGGGCGCGTCTGATGGGGTGTCCCGCTGTACGGCCGCGGTCACTGCCGCGAGGCAGGCGTCGGCGAGGTTCTCCACCGCGGTGAGGCTCAGCGGCACATCGGGCCCGGGGAGCAGCAGCGTCCCGGCCCGTACGCGGCTGAGCAGGCGCGGCAGGAGCTGGGTGTCGCCGTCGCCGTAGACGGCGCGGGGGCGGAGGACCACCGCGCCCGCGTCCAGGGCGAGGCGTTCGCCGGCCGCCTTGGTGCGGCCGTACGCGTTGAGGTGTCCGTCGCGCGGGTGCGCCTCGGTGACCAGGGTGCGGTCGCGGCGCGGGTCGTAGACGCTGGCGCTGCTCACCCACACCACGGGGCGGCCGCCGGCGGCCTCCATGAGCCGGGCGGTGCCCTCGACGTTGACCGCGTGCATCGCGGCCTCCCGCGGTGAGCCGGGCGCCGGATCGCCGACGTCCGCGGCACAGTGCACCACCGCGTCCACGTCGGCCAGTTCGGGAGCCGTACGGGCGGCGTCCCAGAAACGGTGCTCGCCCACCGGGCCCGGCCGGCGCCCCAGAGCCACCACGTGCGCGCCCCGAGCGGCGGCGGCGCGGGCGACATGCCCGCCGCAGAATCCGCTCGCCCCGGTCACGGCGAGCCGCAGCCCGGCGAGGGCATCCGCCGGTGCGTCGACGCCCGGCGCGTACGGTCCGGCCGTCATCGTCGTGCCTCCTGTGTGGTGTGCGGCTGCCCTGCGGGGGCCTCGACGTGGGTGCTGTCAACGTCCGTGTGGGGCGGGCGAGTTCGTCGGCCCGCCTTCGTCTCCGTTGTGTGCGGCTGCTCCGCTGCGTTTCCGGTTTCGTCCGCGCCGCCTCCGCTCGCCGGGCAGGTTCGCCGGCTCGCCTCTGCCTCCGTGGTGTGCGGGTGCGGGTGCGGGTGCGCCACGCCGTCGCCCGTTCCGTCCGTGCCGCCAACGCGCGTGTCCGACAGGCGAGTTCGTTGCCCCGCCCCCGTGCGAGCCTCCCGCCCAGCGTCGACCGTCGCCCGTACCGTCAGGTCGCGCCAGGTGGGGAGGGCCGCGTGGCGGTCCGCTCGGGCGTGGGTCACTGCGGGGCGGAGGGGAGCCAACGCGGCCAGGGTGTCGGCCAGTTGCACGCGGGCCAGGCGGGCGCCGGGGCAGGTGTGGGGGCCGGCGCCGAAGACCAGGTGGGTGAGGGCCGGGTCGGCGGGGTGGTGCGCGTCGGGGTCGTCGCGGTGGGCGCCCACAGCGTGCCGGGCCACCAACAGCAGCCGGTCGCCTGCCCGTACGGGGTGGCCGCCAACGCTCCCCGACTCGGCCGCCACACGTGGCAGCAGGGGCGAGGGCGCGGTCACCCGCAGCAGTTCGTCGGCCAGCGCGGGGCGCAGCGCCGCGTCCTCCGCCTGCTCCCACAAGCCGGCGTCGGCGCACCATGCCGCCGCACGGGGGAGCGCCGCCGCGGTGGTGTTCACCGCGGCGACCGCCACCATCGCGTGCAGGGGATCCCCGTCCGAACCCAGGACGCGTTGCAGCTCGGCGGTGGCGTGTGCGGCGGCGTTCCGCGCCCGCCGCGCGCCCGGCCCCGGCAGATGAGCGCGTATGGAGGCCGAGGCGACACGCGCGCAGGCGTCGGCGACGGCACGCGGGGACGCCGCACAGTCCAGCAGCGCGCATGTCGTCGCGCCGGCCAGTTCGCGGGCGAGCGCCACGAGATCCACGTCCGAGCCGCGGGCCAGCGGGGCCAGCTCGCGGTCGAGGACGTCCTGCCATACGGGCCGCAGCCGTTCCAGGCCGTCCGTGCCGAAGTGCCCGGCCAGGGAACGCCGTTCGGCCCGGTGCGCGGCGCCTTCCTGGTCGAAGAGCATGCCGCCGGCGTCGGGCGCGTTCCCGGCGAGGGCCGACTGTGCGGCGCCGCCGGTGGTGCCCTCGGCCGTACGGTCCAGACGGAGGCGGGTCAGCGCTTCCCGGTAGGCGTCGCTGTCGTGCACCAGCACCGTGCGGCCGATGCGGCGTACGGGCCGGCCCCGTGACGCGGCGAGCAGCGCGAACAGCAGCGGATGGCTGCGCAGATACACCTGCCGGTCGCGCCGCCGCGCCCGGCGGTGGTCCGGCCGGCGAGCGGCCTCGTCCAGGGGGCGGCTCATCGTACGTGCACCTCCTCGATGTCGGCGGGGCGGAAACGGCGGTCCCAGTACCAGAGCAGCGTGTTGCGCGGGCCCCAAGCCCGCAGCCGGCGCAGGCTGTTGAAGACGACGAGGTGTTCGCAGCGCACCACGTTCCGGCTGTGTCTGCGGGCCCGGTTGAGCAGTGCCACGTCCTCGGAACGCTCGTGAAGAGGCACCCGTACGGCACCACCGCAGCGCTCGTACAGGTCTGCCGTGAGGGCCAGATTGTGCCCGTGGCAGAGCATGTACGGGGTGCGGTAGCACGGGCGACGGTGGTCGGCGCGGAAGCGCCCGTACAGGGCGGCGAGCCGGATCACGGCGGGCAGCACGTAGGCCTCGACCGGGCCCGTGCATTCGTCGCGGCGGGGCACGCTGCGCCCGCACACCATCTCGGCGCCGCGCGCGAACTGCTCCTTGGCCACGGCCGTCCAGTCGGGCGCCGGCACACAGTCGGCGTCCGTACGCAGCAGGACGTCGGCGCCGTGCGCGATGGCGTGCCGGAAGCCCGTGTCAGCGGCGGCACCCGCGCCGGGCTCCTTCTCGGCGACCAGCTCGACGGGGAAGGGCGCGCTGCCGGCGAAGCCCCGGACGATCTGCGCGGTGGTGTCGGTCGAGTCGTTGTCCACGACGACCAGCGTGAAGTCCTTGTCCCGCTGCGCGGCGAGCGCGGCCAGAGCGCCGGGGAGCGCTGCCGCCTCGTTGTACGCGGGGATGATCACCCAGAGATTCAACTGCCGCTCCTGGAAGGGGAAATGGTGACGGGGGAGGAGGCGGTCGCGGCCCACGCCGCGGCGCGCAGCAGCACGCGTGCGCACAGGCCGCACCAGATCAGCACGCCGACCAGCAGTCCGGCCGAGCGGTACAGCGTGTCGTGGAGGGCGGCCGTCGCGGCGAGATAGTGCCCTCCGGCGAGCGCCAGCGCCTGACACACGAGCGAGGCCGCCAGCGCGGCACGCAGCACCGCCCGCAGAGGCGGACGCCCGGCGCCCGGCCAGGGCAGCATCCGCAGCACGGCGGCGAACAGCGCCCACAGTGCCGCGACAGTCGCCAACGGCCCGCCCCCGCCCAGGGATACGAAGGCGGCCACCAGCACCAGCGCCACGCACAGACCGGCTGCCAGCACGACATCCCGCGCGGCGTCCCGGAACGGGTTGCCGCTGCCCGCGTTCTGCCCGCACATGGCCCGGACTCCCGTACGCAGCGCGCGCGTCATGCGGACCACCGCCCAGCCCAGCGCGAGGGCCAGCACGGGCCGCCAGTGCGATGCGTCGAGCGGCATGCGGGCCGCGAGTGCCGCGCCTTCGCGGGGGAGGAGCGCTCCGGTGAGGCGGGCCAGCGCCTCCCGCAACGACCCTGCACCCGCGCCCAGTTGAGAGGCCGCGGAGCCGACGAGCAGGACCGCCGGGGCCGCCCCGATGAGCAGCGCGTACGTCAGCGCACCGGCCAACGCGTCGCCGTTGGCGGAGGTGTAGCGGCGGTGTGCGCGCATGACGCGCTCCCACGCCGGGCGGACGGTTGGCAGCACGGTCCGCTCCCAGACAGGGACCATGCGGCGGAGCGACACCGCCCGGACAGCCTCGCCCGGCACGGCCCTCAGGTGACGTGCCCTCAACTGCCGCTCCACCACACCGCGTTCGACCCCTCGGCAAGCCGGGCGGCCGCCAGCCGCGCCGTCGCCTCCCGGTCCGGTTTGCGGGAGCGGCCCGACAGGGGCACGTCGGCGAACAGGACCGCGTCGGGGCGGGCCTCGCGCATCCTGCGCAGCGGTTCCGCCAGCTCACCGCGGAGGGTCCGCTCGGACGTACCGGACCGCGGCTGTACGACGGCGACCAGCCGTTCGTCTCCGTCCCCCGCCGGGACGCCGACCAGCACCGCCAACTCGACGCCGGGGACGTGCAGTTGCGGCTCGTACAGACCCGGGTAGAGGTTCTCCGCGCCGCGCAGCACCATGTCCTTGCAGCGGCCTTCCAGGACGATGCGTCCCGAGGGGTCCAGCTGCGCCCGGTCCCCGGTGCGCACCCAGGGCTCGGGGTCCTCGCCCAGATAGCGGTGGCGGGCGGCAGGCCCGGTGAGCAGCAACTCGCCCTGCGCGTCCGGCTTCGCCTCGACGCCGGGCAGCGGGGCGCCGACGAGGTCGCCCAGCCCGTCGTAGTCCGCCTTCTCCCGCGCCTCCACGGCCGCCGCGGGGAACATCTCGGTCAGTGCGTACACCCCCCACGCCTCACGGGCCCCCGCGTCGCGTGCCCGCATGAGCAGTTGGGCACTGGCAGGCGCCGAGCCGGTCCACACCCCGCCGGTGAAGCGCGCGTCCTCGGCCAGGGCGCCGCGCAGTCGGGGCGGTGTGAGGTAGGTGCTCTGCGGGGCGAGCCGGTGCAGCTGCCGGGCCAGGGTGCGCGCGGAACGGGCGGGCAGGGCCACGGCCGCGCCCTGGGCCAGGCAGGGGACGAGGACGAAGAACGTGCCGCCCAGGACGGGCTGTTCGCCGTGTACGGGCACCATCGAGGCGACCGCGTCCATGCCCGCTTCCAGGCTCGCCCGCGTGTGCACCACGGCGCGCGGCCTGGCCGTCGTACCCGACGTGAACACGAGCACCGCGTCCGCGTCCCCCGGCACGTCCACCCGGGGCGGCACGGCACCGGAACGCTCCAACACCGGCGCGCAGCCCGGGAGTCGGCGGCCTACGGTGGCCACGGGGCCCAGCTCGGCGAGGTCGGGCAGCGCGATCTGCGCCCGACGGGCCAGCGGACGGGCCCAGCCGGCGACGGCCTGCGCGGTGGCGTCGGCGAGGATCAGCGCCGGGGGAGCGAGGGCGAGCCGCGCGCGCAGCACGTCGGGCCCCGCACCCGGATCGAGGACGGCGCCGCGCAGCCCCAGCCGCCACAGCGCCAACAGTACGGCCAGCGCACGCGGTCCGGGGCGGACGGCGACGCCCACGGTGTCGCCGGTACGCAGTCCGCGCGCGTGCAGGGCTGCGGCGTACGAGTCGGCCATGTCCGCCAGTTGGCCGCGCGTGGCCACCACGCGGGGTGTGCCGGAGCGGGACGTGCCCAGGACGGCGGGCTGTTCGGGGCGGGCCCGCAGCGTGTGGTCGAGGCGGTCGAGCATCAGCGCGGGTCCTCCCCGTGCGGTCCGCTGCCCTGGTCCAGATACCAGCGGGCGGTGCCGCGCAACCCGTAAGCGCGCAGCCGCCGCGTGGAGTTCTCCACCACCATCCGCCGGGAGTGCACGATGCGGGCGGTGTGCTTGCGCACCCGGTTGAGGAACAGCCGGTCGGTCGGTGAGGGGCGCCGGGGCATGCCGCCGATCGCCTCGTACGTGGCGGCGGTGACCGCCATGTTGTTGCCGGCGTGCATGCGGTACGGCGCGCGGTAGCCGTACTTGCGGGCGTGGGCAGGGCGCAGCCGTCCGAACAGCGCGGCCAGCCCGACCAGGACGCGGAACCCGGCCCGGCCCGCCGGCCCGTGCTCGTCGTGCCGTGCCACGATCCGCCCGCACGCCAACTCGGCGCCACCGGCGCCCTGTTCGCCGTCGAGTGCCGCGCGCGCCGCCGCCGTCCAGCCCGGATGCGGCAGACAGTCGGCGTCCGTACGGGCCAGCAGCACCGCGCCCCGGGCGATGGCGTACCGGAACCCGGTGTCCACCGCGGACCCCACGCCCTTCTCCGGCTCCTCGATGACCTCGACGGGGAACGGCGCCTCCGTGCCGAACTTCCGGGCCAGCAGCGCCGTGTCGTCCGTGGAGCCGTTGTCGACGACGAGCAGGGTGAAGTCCCGGTCGCGCTGCGCTGCGAGCGCGCGCAGGGTGGCGGGCAGCCGGGCCTCCTCCTCGTACGCGGGGACGATCACCCACAGCCGGTGCGGAAGGCGGGCCGCGTCCGGGGCGTTCATGACTTCTCCCACAGCATTGTCGTGATGCTGATGCCGCCGCCGAGCCCGACGAACAACACCCGCTCGCCCGCGGCCAGTTCGCCGTACACCCGCTCCAGCTGCACGCCGATGGAGGCGCTCGCGATGTTGCCCAGCCCGGGGACGGTGATCTCCAGCTTCTCCTCGGGGACGCCGGTCAGCTCCCGGAAGCGGTCGAGGTAGGGCACGGTCACCTGGTGCACCAGGACCTTCGCGATGCCGTCCCAGTCGGTGCCGGCCCGGTGCAGCGTGCGCTCGACGACGGCGGTGCCGACCTTCTCGAACACGCTGCGCAGCTCGTGGCCGTCGCCGCGGAAGTACGTGTGCTCGTCGCCCCGTGGGTGCTGGGAGCCGCCGCCGGGGATGCCGCCGACGCGCCAGTGCTCCGAGTGCGTCTCGGTGTCCACGTCGAGGATGCCGCCGTGCGGCACCTCCTCGACGACCACGGCCGCGCCGGCGTCGCCGAAGGTGTAGCCGGCGAAGGACTCGCGGAACTCGGCGAGCCCGGCGGGCCGCGCGCGGACGGAACGGCTCGGCGTCTCCCCGGTGACGACCAGCGCGCGCCGTGCCCGGCCCGCGAGGATCATGGAGCGGGCCAGGTCGATGCCGTTGAGGAAGCTGTTGCACGCGTTGGTGACGTCCAACGCGTGTGCCCTGCTGCCCAGTTCGTCCTGCACGATGTGCGCCGTGGCGGGCTCGATCATGTCGCGGGTCGCGGAGGCGAACAGCAGCAGGTCCACGTCGAGCGGGTGCAGATCCGCCGCGGCCAGCGCGCGGCGCGCGGCCCGTACGGCCAGGGTGGAGGCGTACACGCCCTCGTCCGCGACACGGCGGGAGGAGATCCCGGTGGCCTGCCGCAGCAGGTCCGGAGGCAGCGTCAGTCCGCTGTCGTCGGCCACCTGCCGCAGCAACTCCCGCGAGGAGACCTCGGCTTCCGGCAGGGCGCTGCCGACGGCGGTGATCCCCGTCCGTCTGCCGCCCGCCGGCGCGGGGTCCTCCGGCCGGGGCGGCGTGCTTGTCGATTCGGGCATGCACCCCATGCTTTCCGCACATGCCGCGCCGCGGCCTGAGTACATGTACTCAGTAAGGCACTTCGATTCCTGGGGACTTCACCCAGGGAACAGCGAAAGATCGCAGGTGAGCGCCCCGGGTTGCCCCATTGTGCGCCGCTTCCGCCCGGCTGCTCGTGCGCATGCCGCCCGGACCGCACGTGCGCTCTGGTGCTGCCGGTGAACGCCTGCCTGCGGTCACCGGCGAAGCCGGGAACGGTACTCTCCCGGGGTCGTGCCCCGGGCACGTCTGAAGGCACGGCTGAAAGCGTGCGGAGAGGCGTAGCCGACCGCGCCGGAGATCGACTCGACCGGCTCGTCGGTATCGCGGAGCCGGACGGACGCCAGGTCGATGCGCCACTGCGTGACGTACGCGCCCGGCGTCTGTCCGAGTGCGGACCGGAAATGCCTGGACAGCGTCGCCCGGGAGACGCTCGTCGCGGCGGCCAGGGTCTCCGTGGTCCAGGGGTGCTCCGGCCGGGCGTGGACACATGCCAGGGCGTCGCGCACGACCGGATCACGCATCGCTCCCAGCCATGAGCCGGACTGCTCCTCCGGGTGGCGGGCCAGCCAGGCGCGTACGAACTGGACGAGCAGCAGGTCGACGATGCTGTTGACGGCGGCGGTGGTGCCGATCTGCGGCTGTGCGAGCTCCGCGGCGAGAAGTTCGACGGTCCTTCCGAGCTGCGCGTTCTGGCGTGCCGTGACGTGCATCGGCCGGGCGAGGGAGGTGAGCACCGGCGTGCTCACCTCCGGGTCCTGCTCATAGTGCAGGACGATCACTTCCGTCTGCACCGGCTCCGAGCCCAGCCGCAGGGCCCGGCCGTCGCCGAAGGCCCGGGCGGCCTCCTCACGGTCGCAGGAACCCATCGTCACGCCTGCGGCGCCGGCTATCCCGTGCGCGGTGCCCGGCGGGACCAGGACGGCGTCCCCGGCCTGCACCTGAAGAGGTTTCTCGCCTGTGGCGTGCAGCCACATCGTGCCGCGGGACACCACGTGCAGTGCCGCTCCCGGATAGGAGTCCAGCCACAGGCCCCAGGTTCCTCCGGCCTTCAGCACGACCCCGAGCGCCCCACGCGCCCCCGACACACGCAAGACCTCCGCCAGCACATCCATGGATCCATCCTCGCCCACCGCCGCGAACCGCCCCCGGCGGGCGCCGGTGCACGCGTCCTCGTCCACCGCCTCAGGCCACGTCGAGAACGACCTTTCCGTGCACCTTCCGCGCGAACAGCGCCTGGACGGCGTCGTCCACGTCCCGCCAGTCGCCCCGCAGGCCGACCGGCGCCGAGAGCCTCCCGGCGGCCATGAGGCCCAGCAGGTCCGTCAGTTCCCCCCTCGTCGGCGTCATGTCGCCGTAGGTGGCGATGCTGCGGGGTTCGCCGAAGCCGAACAGGGCCCCTGCCGGGAACGTGGTTTCCTGCCCCGAGGAGTAACCGACCAGGTGGATGGTGCCGCCCTCGGCGAGGGAGTTCCACGCCTGGGCGATCAGCGGCCCGCCGACCGTGTCCAGGACGAGGTCGAACCGGTCCCCGGTATCGGCCAGTTCGGTCAGGACCTCGTCGGCGCCGAGCTCGCGGAGTCCGGCGGCCCGGCCCGGGGAACCGACGAGTGCCGTCACCCGGGCGACCGCCAGCGCCGCCAGCTGGACGGCGAAGTGCCCCACGCCCCCGCTGGCCCCGGTGATCAGGACGTTGCGCGCCAGCAGGGAACGCGTGCGCAGCACCCGGAGCGCGGTGACTCCGGCGATCCCCAGCGCGGCGGCGTCGGCCAGGTCCACGCCGTCGGGGACGGTGCCGAGCGAGGCGGGATCGACCGCCACCCGCTCCGCCCACGCGTGGGGAGCCATTCCCAGTGCGACGCGCGTACCTTCGGGCGGCCCCGAGCCGTCGGACGCGGCGCGCATCACGACGCCGGACGCGTCATGACCGTGCACAGCGCCGGCCGGCCACTGGTCCACGTAGTTCAGCTCCCCGAAGTTGAGAGCGATGTGCCGGATCTCCAACAACGTCTCACCGGCGGACGGTACGGGCTCCTCGACATGGGCGAACCGGACGGGTCCGGCGTCGCCGTGAGCGACCACAAGGGCGCGCATAGGGGGTGCTTCCTTCTCTCGTGAGTACGCCGGAACACTCGGCGCGGTCCAGCGGATCGAGTGCGCGAACGCCGCACTGCCGCCTTCTTGGAACCCTTCCGCAGGACCGGGGAAGCGACCAGTCCCGTGAGAATCAATCAGTTGACGATCTGTGTCAGCGCGACTCGCGGCGCGTCGGCGGTTCCGGCATGGGGACGAGGAACCGGCGGTAGACCGAGCTCCGCGAGATCCGCGCGCGGCGGACCGCGTCCTCCCTGTGATCCTCAACGACCCCTGGTGCGCGAGGACTTGTCGTGGCTCCGGGCGTGTGCTGTTATGCCGTGAAACGCGGATGCAGAATTTGTATCAGCGTATCAGGAGGGGTGCTCGCGGCCTCTGGGAGTGAGGAGCGAAGACATGGCAGATGTCAGCAGGCGCAACATGCTGAGAGCGGGCGGGGTGTTGGGCGCGGCCGGCGCGCTGGGCGCCGTCTCGGCCGGGCAGGCGCGGGCGGCGTGGACGTGGTCGCCCACAGGATCCGTGGCGGGCGCGGGACCGGGCGCCGACCCGCGCTGGGTGTGGGATCCGGAGGCGGACGAACTGGTCGCCTCGCTGCTCGACCGGGGCGACGTACCCGAGGTCAACGAGCTGCTGCGGACCTGGACCAAGAACGGCCAGCCGCTGCCCGGCGGACTGCCGGGCGATCTGCGGGACTTCATGGAGAAGGCCCGCCGGCTGCCGTCGTGGGCCGACCGCGGAAAGCTCGCCACCGCCGTCGATTTCAACGAGAAGCGGGGGCTCTACCTCGGCGTTCTGTACGGGCTGGCCAGCGGCATGATGAGCACGGTCATCCCCAAGGAGGCGCGCGCGGTCTACTACTCGCAGGGCGGCGCGGACATGAAGGACCGCATCTCCAAGACCGCCAAACTCGGGTACGACATCGGCTCCAGGAACGCCTACCAGCCCGACGGCGAGATGATCGTGACCTGCGTCAAGACGCGGCTGGTGCACGCGGCGGTACGCCACCTGCTGCCGCAGTCCCCGCACTGGCCGGGCGTCGCCGACGAGGAAATCCCCATCAGCCAGCGGGACATGATGGTCACCTGGCACAGCCTGCCCACGACCGTGCACCGGAAGCTCACGGCGTGGAAGGTGCCCATTCCCGCCTCCGAGTCCACCGCCTTCCTGCACTCGTGGCAGGTCAGCGCGCACATGCTCGGCATCAAGGACGAGTACATCCCCGCGACATGGGACGAGGCCGACGCACAGGCCGAGCAGGTCCTGGACCCGGTACTCGCCCCGACATCCGAGGGCGTCAAGCTGGCCGACATCCTGCTGCACCTCGGCGCCTCCGTCGACGGAGGCGTCCTCAGCGCACCCGTGCTCGGCGCGTTCACCCGCTTCATGCTCGGCGACCGCATCGCCGAATGGCTGGAGATCCCCCGCGAACCGGTCTGGGACCCGCTGATCAAGACAGCCTGGGGCCCCTTCGTCGCCGTCCGCGAGGGACTGCTGCCCTTCCCGGCGGCGCCGGAGGCGTACTGGACCTTCGACGAGTTCCTGCGCAAGGCGGCCCTGCTGTTCCTGTCCGAAGCGCGGCCGATCAGCATCGAGATCCCCCAGGCCAACCGGCCGTCCTGAGAGCAGTTCTCCACGTCCCGTACAGCACGCGGAAACGAAGAGGAGATCAGAGCATGTCGGACATCAGCAGGCGCAGGATCCTGGCCTCGGGCGGGGCCCTGGGGACGCTGGGAGCCCTGGGCCTTTCCTCCCCGGCCCAGGCGCGCCCTCCGATGAACTGGACCTGGGCGCCGAGCAGTTCGGTCGCGGGTTCCGGTACGGGCGCCGACCCGCGCTGGGTGTGGGACGAGGAGGCCGACACGCTTCTCGCCTCGCTCCTCGACCGCGGTGCCGTCCCCGAGGTCAACCGGCTGCTGTGGGACTGGGAACGCAACGACCAGGCGCTGCCGGACGGACTGCCGCGCGACCTGCGGACGTTCATGAACGAGGCACGTCGACTGCCGTCCTGGGCCGACCGGGACAAGCTGGAGGCCGCCGCCGAGTTCAACAAGACCCGGGGCCTGTACCTCAATCTGCTCAACGGCGTGGGTGGCGGCATGCTCAGCACCGCCATCCCCGCGGAGGCCCGCTCGGTCTACTGGTCCAAGGGCGGCGCGGACATGGAGGACCGTGTCGCCAAGACGAGCATGCTCGGCTTCGCCGTCGGCTCCCTGAACGCGTACCGGCCCGACGGCTCCTGCGTCGTCGAGGCCGTGAAGACCCGGCTGGTGCACGCGGCGGTCCGGCACCTGCTGCGGCAGTCGCCGCACTGGAAGGGCGATGTACCGATCAGCCAGAACGACATGCTGGTCACCTGGCACACCCTGCCGACGTACGCCATGCGCAAGATGCGCGAGTGGAAGGTGCCGATCACTGCTGATGAAGCGGAGGCGTATCTGCACGTGTGGCAGGTGACCGCGCACATGCTCGGCATCAGGAACGAGTACGTTCCCGCCACGTGGGACGCCGCCAACTCCCAGTCCGACCAGGTCCTTCCGCCGGCGATGGGGCCCACGCGCGAGGGCGTCGAGCTGACGGACATCCTCCTCGGCCAGCTCGCCGAGCAGACCAGCCCCGGCAGCGTCAGCCGTCCGCTGTGCAACGCGCTCGCCCGCTACCTGGTCGGCGACGAGGTCGCCGACTGGGACGGCATCCCGCGTGAGCCGGTCTGGGAACCGGCGATCAGCGCCGCGTGGCCGGCGCTGGTGAAGTTCCGCGAGGGCCTCATCCCGCGGCCGCTGGTGCCCGAGGGCGCGTGGGTCATCGACGAGGCGGCCCGCCAGTACATCTTGATGTACCTGACGAAGGGCAAAGAGACCAAGATCGAGATCCCCGTCGTCAACCGGCCGGAGTGAGGCGGGAGATGAGAGGCGGAGAGGGTGCGGGGCGGGATGGGGGCTTCGGGCGGCCCGGGGCTCGCGATGCCCGGCACGGACCGGACCGAGCGAGGTGGGGGATGACGGGGAGTGCGGGCGCGGGGCGGGGTGAGGGCGTCGGGCGGCCTGAGGATCGTGAGGCCTGCTCTCAACCCGTCGGAGGGAGGCGGGCGATGACGGGACGCGAGAGCGAGGGGGCAGGTGAGGGCGTCGGGCGGTCCGGGGAGCGGGAATCTCGGGGTCAACCCGTCCGAGGGGAGCAGGAGGTGACGGGGCGTGAGAGTGGCGGGCCCGCGGAGGCGTTGGGGCGGCGGGGGTTTCTTGGGTTTTTGTTGGCGGCTCCGACTCTGGTGGCTGCTGCCGAACTCGGGCCCGCGCACCCGGCCGCCGCGGACGGCGTGCCGTCGCCGGAGGTCACTGAACTGCTCGACCTCAACGACATGATGACCGCGGCGGCACTGCCGACCGCGAACCTCGTCACCGTCGAGGTCCACCGGGACGGCACCGTGTCGTTCGCGCTGCCGCGCGCCGAGGTGGGGCAGGGCATCACCACGTCGACGGCCATGCTGATCGCCGAGGAGCTGGACGTACCCCTGGAGCGGGTACGGGTCACGCTGGCCGACGCCCGGCCGGAGCTGGTGTTCAACCAGCTCACCGGCGGCTCCAACACGACCATCTCGACCTACACCCCGATCCGGGTCGCCGCGGCTCTCGCCCGGCAGCGACTCCTGGAGGCTGCGGCGACCGAACTCAGGGCCACGGTAGATGAGTTGACACTGCAGGCCGGGGAAGTCGTCGGCCCCTCCGGCGCGCGCGTCGGTATCGGCGCGCTCGCCGGGAAGGCCGCGAGTACGCGGAACCGCCGCGTACACGTGACGCTCACGCCGCGCGACAAGTTCACCGTCATCGGCAGACCGCACAACCGGGTCGACGCGCTGGAGGCGGTGACCGGGCGCAAGAAGTTCGCCATGGACCTCGACGTACCGGGCGCGAAGCCGACGATGGTGTGCCGCCCGCCGACCATCAACGGCGGGCCAGGACCGGTGGCCAACCTCGCGGAGGTGCGCGGCATGCCGGGCGTCACCGACGTCGTGGAGATCTCCACCGGGGTCGCGGTGCGCGCCGGGACGTTCGGGCAGTGCGTCGACGCCGTACGGGCCCTGCGGATCGCCTGGAGGCCGGGCACCGCCGAGGGAAAGTCCGACGCGACCGTGCGCGAGGAACTGGCCGCGGCGGAGCTGCCGTTGGGGCCCAGGCCGCCGACGCGGACCGTGGAGGGCACGTTCACCTTCCACTTCCGCAGCAACAGCGCGCTGGAGCCCAACTGCGCGGTCGCCGACGTACGGGAGGGCCGCGCCGAGATCTGGGCGTCCCTCAAGTCGCCGATCGTCGCCCGCCAGTCCATCGCCGCCAAGCTCGGCCTGCCGCCGGGCAAGGTCACCGTGCATGTCACCGAGGGCGGCGGATCGTTCGGGCGGAAGCTGTTCTTCGACGCCGCGCTGGAGGCCGCCGAGGTCTCGCAGAAGACCGGCAGACCCGTGAAGCTCATGTGGCACCGCGCCGACGACTCCCGCCAGGGCCGCACTCACCCGATGGCGACCTCGCGGGTACGCGTCGCCTACGCCGGCGACACCGTGCTGAGCTACCGGCAGCGGCACACCAGCGTCGCCACGGACCTCGGCCACGGGCTCGGCGAGATCATCACCGCCACCGCGGCCCGCCTGCCCGTCGGCGACATCGGCTTCTCCGAGACGTTCTTCCAGCTCAGCCAGACGATGTCGTACGACTTCGGCGTCAACGACCGGCTGCTCAGCGAGACCGACAAGAGCTTCAACACCGGCAGCATGCGCAACGTCTACTCTCCCGATGTGACCTGTGCCCGGGAGCTCATTGTCGACCGGCTGGCGGGAAAAATGGGCAAGGACCCGTACCGGTTCCGGCGCGACTTCCTGCGGGACGACCGCTCCCGCGCGGTGCTCGACAAGGTGGCCGAAGCCGGCGACTGGGGCCGGAAGATGCCGGACGGCACGGCGCAGGGCATCGCCTTCCACGCCGAGTACAAGGCGGTCAGCGCCGCGCTGGTGGAGATCGACTGCCGGCCCGGTACGGTCGGCCGGCCCATCCGCGACGGGGTGACCGGGCCACGCGTCACCAAGGCCGTGTTCGCCGTGGACGTCGGCCTCGCCGTCAACCCGCGCGGCCTGGAGGCGCAGATGATGGGCGGCGTCATGGACGGCATCGCGCTGGCCCTCACCTCCAGCCTCCATCTGCGCGACGGATACTTCCTCGAAGCGAGCTGGGACAACTACTTCTACACGAGGCAGTGGAACAGCCCGCCCGAACTGCAGATCATCGTCATGCCGGACACGTCCGAAGAGCCCGGCGGGGCAGGGGAGTTGGGCGTTGCCGGGTCGATGGCGGCCGTCGCCTGCGCGTACGGGCGGGCGACCGGAACGATGCCCACGAGCTTCCCCGTCAACCACGGCACGCTCGCCTTCGAACCCAAACCCACCGTTCCGCCGGTCCCGCAGTCCCCGAAGGACGGCCTGAAGTACGCACGCTGAACGCGCAGTTCACACACCGCTGGACGAGGAGAGCCGCATGCCCGAGCACACGTTCCGCGTCAACGGTGAACAGGTCACCGTCGACGCGGCCGACGACGTACGCCTGCTGTGGGTGCTGCGCGACCTCCTCGGCATCACCGGGCCGAAATACGGCTGCGGCATCAACGTCTGCAAGGCGTGCACCAGCCACCTCAACGGGAAGGCGGTCAACCCCTGCGCGGTCCCCGTCGGGGAACTGGAGCCGGGCGACGAGGTCACCACCATCGAGGGCCTCCCGGCCACCGTCGGCAAGGACCTGCACCCGATGCAGCAGGCATGGCTCGACCACGACGTCGTGCAGTGCGGCTACTGCCAGCCCGGCCAGATCATGGCTGCCGTCGCACTGGCCCGCCGCGCCGCCGCCGAGGGCCGCGACATCACCGACGCCGACCTCGACGGCCTCCGCAACATCTGCCGCTGCGGCACGTACTTCCGCATCCGCGAAGCCATCAGAACGGGCGCCGCACGCATGTGAGTTCATGCGTGCGGCACGCGGTCCTGCGGCTGGCTTGTGCCCCGGCCTGTGTCCCGGACTCAGCCCTGGCCGCGCCGCTTCACGTACAGGCGGTTGCCTTCCGGGCCTGTCCATTCCAGGCGGACGACACCGGCGACGGCGGCGTCCGGCTTGCGCGAGGGGTGGGACCAGTAGCCGCCGGCCGGGTTGCGGAAGAACGTCGCCCAGAGGCCGCCCTTGTGGTCCTCGAAGAAGTTGTTGTGCCCGGCGCCGACGCCCGCGGTCCACCGCTTGGAGTACGGGCCCTCGAAGTGGTCCGAGACGGCGACGATCGCGTCGTACTGGTACTGCTTGCGGCCGGCACCCGGGTTGTCGTAGGCGTGCCGCTTGCCGTCCTCGGACTCCCAGTCCCACGCGGCGTGCACGAGGAAGTACTTGCCGCCGTACTTGAACACGTACGCGCCCTCCAGATACGGCTCGGGCTTGTACGGCGTCTGCCGGAAGCGGGGCAGGTCCTTCGTCGGGACGATGTCCTCCATGTCGTCGCGGAACTTCGCGTACAGGTTGTTGTGCAGCACGAGCCACGCGGTGTCGCCCTCGGAGTAGAGGCCGCCGTCGATGTGGTGATAGGCGCCGGGCTTGATGAAGGCCGGCCCGCCGGGGACCGGTTCACCGAAGGGCTTCTCCAGGTTGCCCTGCACGACCCGGTACGGGCCCTCGACGCCGCCGTCGCTCACCAGCATGAACGAGCCGACCTTCTTGGAGTGGTCGCCCATGCACGCGACGATGTACCACTTGCCGCGGAAGTAGTGCAGCTCCGGCGCCCAGGCGTTGCCCCGCTTGCCGAACTGGCCGTCGTCCTCCCAGTACTCCTGCCACGGGGCGACCACCGTACGGCCGGGCTTGTTCTCCCCGGCGAACTCCGGCGACCACACCTTGCCCTTCGCCGCGCCGGGCCGGACGCCGGTCGTGTCGGCCAGCTTCCACGGCCCGCGCAGGGAGCGGGCCAGCCACACGTAGATGCCGTCGTTCCACGGGCCCGCCGCGTCGAGGCCGGGCGCGCGGGTGGTGCCGGTCGCCACGTACAGCGGGCGGCCGTCCACCTCGAAGCAGTTGACGTATGTGTCCCGCATCCAGACGCGGCCGAACTCCTTGTCGTGCGGGCGCTGTTCCAGCGGCAGGATGAAGGAGTTGTCCTCACGCGGCCACAGGTCCTGTGACGTGTCCGCGAGGCCGTACGGCTCCAGCTCGGGCCGGTTCGGCGGGTACGCGCGGGCGTTCGCGGAGCCTGCCTGTACGCCCTTCTCCGGTACCGCCTGCGCGGCGGCCGTGGCCAGCGCGGCCACGCCCAGCGACCCCGCGGCGCCGGCCAGCAGGGACCGTCGGCCGACGCGCGGCCTGTTCTCGGAACTGGTCATGAGTGAAGTCCTTCGTCGTCGTCCAGATCGCCGGCAGGACCCGCCGGCGGAGATCCGCCCCCGGGACGGCATGCCGTACAGCATGCGAAGATCTGTCGATTTTCGTCAACACCCCGGCAAAATAACCCGGGTGGGTACGCGTTCTGTCCCGAGCCTGTCACCGGACCGCCGGGTGCCGGCCCAATGGCCTACACCCGGCGGGCTGTGCGGGATCAGCGCTGGGCGACGTCGCCGTCCGTCGAGGCACCGGAGGCGATGCCGTGGTCCGGGTCCGGGACGGCCTCTGGGGACAGCAGCACGGACCGGCGGCCGTCGGTGCCGACGGGCACATCGCCGTCGATGGTCACGCGGCGCAGCGTGCGCTCGTGCGCGTCGGAGTCGTCGAGGCCGTAGTGCTGCGTGGCCCGGTTGTCCCAGATGGCCACGTCTCCGGCCCGCCACTGCCAGCGCACCGTGTTCTCCAGCCGCTCGACGTGCGACTGGAGTACGTCGATGAGCAGGCGCGAGTCGCGGCCCCGGAATCCGGAGAGCTTCTGGAGGAAGTTGCCCAGGATCAGGGTGCGTTCACCGGTCTCCGGGTGCACCCGCACGACGGGGTGCTCGGTCTGGAAGGTGGTGGAGGTGAAGACTTTCCGGTGCTGCTCGCGGGCCGCGGTGGGTGCGTCGGGACGTACGGCGGCGTAGTCGAAGTCGTTGGTGTGCACGCCGCGGATGCTGTCGGCGAGGATCTTCAGCGGTTCCGGCAGCTCGTTGTAGGCGGCGGCGGTGTTCGACCAGACGGTGTTGCCGCCGTACGGGGGCACGACCTCGGCGCGCAGGATGGAGAACGCCGGGTAGGCGGGCACGAACGTCACGTCCGTGTGCCACTGGTTGGCGCGGGCTCCGTGCGAGTTGTCGATGCCGAAGGCGTACCTGCCGTCGACGGACGGCACGGTCGGATGCGCGACGGGCGTGCCGAGGAGCCGGCCGAACGCCTCGTGGCTGTCGGCGTCCAGGTGCTGCTGGTCGCGGAAGAAGACGACCTTGTGCTCCAGGATCGCGGCGCGTACGGCGGCCACGGTCGCCGGGTCCAGGTCGCCGCCGAGCCGGACCCCGGACACGACGGCGCCGACGCGTCCGCCCACCTTCTCCACGGTCAGCCCCGCGTGGGCGGCGGCCTCGGCGGCGGACGTGGTCGACGGGGTGGGGGAGGCGGCGGGGTTGGCGGGTGCGGTGGTCATGAGAACCCTCTCTGTGGTGAGCAGCCCCGAGCCGTGGGATGCGCTGTGTCGCGCTGCAATTGAATGCGCTCGGAGCGGAAGTAATCCGGTGCGGGTGGTGGGAAGGCGGTGGGGTGCCGTTGTGCGGGTGCGCTGTGACGTCGTGAACAGGCCACGGCTGTACGGGAGGTGGCTGGGCGAGTACGTACGCGGCGGCGTCGCGAACAGGCCGCGGTTGTACGGGAGGCGGCGAGGCGGGTGAGCGCGCCAGGTGCAGCGGGAGCTCACCCGGTGGCGGGGCGGTGACGCGTGGGACGGTCACCCACGGAACGCGGCCGGTTCGCGGCCGGACCCCGGCCGTGGCGCGTCATCGCCGCCGCGGAAACGTCACACGCTGCGACAGCGACACGCCTGCGGGGCGTGGCGCCCCGGGGTGTCGTGGGGCCGCGGTGCGGTGCCGGTCGTCGCGGTCATGCACTGGAGCCTCGCCGGGTCGCGGCGGGCAGGTCAAGGGCCCGGCCGCGCAGTTCACGACACTGCAATACGCCGGTCACGGAACACGTGATCCGCGTCCCACCGGGCACGCTCCGTACTCGCCAACGCCCGTGCGTTCCGTGCATGTTGGGTGCTCCGCCAGGCTCCCCAGGCTTCCGGAGAGGACGGATCCGACCGTGACGACCATCCCGCAGCACGCTCCCCGTACCGTCGGCGACGGACGCCGCGAGGCGAACGCCGCGCTCGTGCTGCGGACCGTGCTCGACCACGGCCCGGTGTCCCGCAGCGGCATCGCGCGCCGCGCCGGGCTGAGCCCCGCCGCCGTGTCCCGGCAGTGCACGGACCTGGTGCGGCTGGGGCTGGTACGGGACGCCGCCGAGTTCCCCACGGGCAACGGTGTGGGCCGCCCGCAGATCCCCGTGGAGCTGACCCCCGGCGCGGCCGGCGGCCCGGTCACCGGCGGGGTGCACATCGGCGTACCGCAGTCCACGTTCTGCCTGGTCGACCTGCGTGGCCGGGTCGTGGAGCGGCGGACGTTCCCGCACCACGGCATCCCGCACGAGGAGCTGCTGGGCCACGTCGGACGCGCCCTCGCCCGGTTCCTCGCCGAACGGAGCGCCACCGGGCCCCTGTTGGGGGTCGGCGCGGCGCTCGGCGGATGGGTCGATCCGGCGACCGCGACCGCCGTACGGCACGACGCCCTCGGCTGGCGGCACGAAGCCGTGGGCCGGGAGCTGGAACGGCACACCGGGGTACGCGTACGGGTCGACAACCACGCGCGTGCCGTCGCCCAGTCGGAGCTCCTCTTCGGGCGCGCGCAGGCGCGGCGGTCGATGCTGCACCTGTTCGTCGGGAACGTGGTGGACGCGGCGCTCGCCATCGCCGGCGTCGTGCACAGCGGCCCCGGCGCGGGAGCCGGTGACGTGGCGCACCTGCCGGTGCCCGACAGCACGGCGCGGTGCCCCTGCGGGCGGACCGGCTGCCTGGAGGCGACCGTGTCGGACACGGTGCTCGGCCGTACGGCCCGCACCCGGGGAATCACCGAACTGCCCGGCCCCGAAGCCCTGTTGGACGCCGCGGCCGCCGGGGACGTACGCGCGGACGGGCTGCTGCGGGAGAGGGCGCGCGCGGTGGGCCGTGCCACGGGACTGCTGCTCGACGTACTCAACCCCGACCTGGTCGTCGTCACCGAACGCTCCTGCCTGACGCATGACGTCTATCTGGACGAGCTGCGGTCGGCGGCGACGGAACACTCGCATGTGTGCGCCGACCCGGAACGCATCGTCGTCCCGCATGCCGGACCCGAAACGCTTCCTGTGGCCGCCGCCACAGTCTGGATGAACGAGCTGTTCAAGAGGCCGCTGCAAAACTCCGGCAACACGCCGTCAATGTTTCCGTGAGGATGACGACTGCCGTGCGGAGCACGCGTGTTGACCAGCGCGGACGGCACTGACATTCTTCAGCGCGTGACTTCCCACCTGCGCCTCGTATCCCGCTGGCACGTCGACCTCTGTCGGCAGTCCAGCGCGGTCTGTGCGGGTTGACCTGCGGTTGTCCGCGTCGCGGTAATCCGTTGAAGAGCTGAGCCGCCGCCGTACGGCCGGCCGGACGCTCCCGGTGTGCCACACACCGAACCCTTTCCCTTTCCGGAAGTTCCGGACGTCCCCTTTGTCGCGCGTTCCGTGCTGCGAACGCGTCCCGGCGGGGCGCCCGTTGACGTTTCCGAACGCCCCTGTTTTCCGTACACCCCATTTCCCGTTTCTTTCTGCCGCAGCGAAAAGAATGAGGCGTCCTGCATGCACGCGCGCGCTCCCTCTCCACCTTCCGGCCTCGTGCCCCGCCGTACCGCCCTGCGCGGTGGCGGCGCAGCGGCCCTGTTGCTCGCCTCCGGCGGCGGGCTGGCCGGCTGCCGGTCCGCCGTGTCCGTGGCGGAGGGGCGGGGCGGCGGAGGGCCCCGCCGCTCCGGCGACCTCACCGTGGGAACGGCGCTCGAATTCCAGCCCTCGCTGCTGTTCACCCAGAGCGCCCAACCCCTCCAGCAGGGCCTCGTGTTCAACACCCTCACCCGCTACGACGACAGCCTCACCCCGCGCCCGGAGCTCGCCCGCTCCTGGACGTACTCCGAGGACGGGCGCAGCATCACGCTGCGGCTGCGCGACGATGTGACGTACCACGACGGCCGGCGCTTCACCGCCGACGACGTCATCTTCGCGATACGGAACCTGACCGACCCGCAGCGCTCGGCCCAACTCGCCTCCACCGCAAAGGTGGTGACGGGGTTCGAGAAACGCGGCGACCACGAGCTGGTCCTGAAACTCAAACACCCGGTCGGCAACCTCTTCGACCTGTTCGAGTTCATGATCATCCCGGATCGGTTCACCATCGAGGACACCGTCAAGGGGCGCCGCCTCAACGGCACCGGACCGTTCCGCTTCACCGGCTGGCAGCCCGGCAGCCGGCTCAGCCTGCGCCGCAACGACCGGTACTGGCGGCCCGGCCGGCCCTACCTCGACTCCGTCGAACTGCGCCTCTACACCCAGCCCGACGCCCTCCTCTCGGCCCTGCGCTCCGGCCAGGCCCAGCTCTCCCTCCAGGTCCCCGGCAACTACGTCGCCACCCTCAAGAACAACCCCAGCTTCGCCATCAAGCGCTACTCGACGGGCAACGGAGCGGTGTACGTCGGCGCCGACGTCGGCAAGGAGCCCGCCGACCGGAAGCTGTTCCGCCAGGCCGTCGCCTGGGCCGTGGACCGTGAACGCGTCGTCGACCAGGCCCTCGGCGGCTACGGACTGGCCTCCGCCGCCCCCTGGCCCCGCTCGTCCCCCGTCCACAGCGAGGCCAGCCGCACCCACTACCGCCACGACCCGGGCAGGGCACGGGAGTTGCTGCGCGCCTCCGGCGTCGACCCGAAGCAGACCATCCCCCTCGGACACTCCACGCAGCCGCGGATCGCCTCCATCGCGCAGATCGTGCAGTACGACCTGCGGCAGGCGGGCATCCGTACGCAGCTGCGGCCGTACGACGACGCCGAGTTCCAGAACAGGCTGATCTCCGGCACGATGCCGACGCTGTGGATCAACAGTCACGGCTTCGCGCAGGTCCAGCCGTCCACCCTCGCGGTCAGCGCGTACCCCTTCAACGAGGCCAAGAACACCTCCCACTTCCGCTCCCGGGAGTACACCGAAGCCGTCCACGACGCCTGGCAGCACAAGGAGAACGAAGGGGCCGCGGCACACGCCCGTTACCAGAAGGTCGCCGACCTGCTCCTCGACGAGGCGTTCATCATCGACCTCGCCATCGAGGACCAGGTGCAGGTCTCCTCCAAACGGCTGCGCGGCGTGGGCCTCGGCAAGTTCGGCTACCTCCATCTCGACGACGCCTACCTGGTCTGACATGCGCTCCTATCTTCTGAAGCGGATACCGTCCGCGCTCCTCGTCCTGTTCGTCGCCTCGTTCCTCATCTTCGCGATCCTGCGTCTGGTGCCCGGCGACGCCGCTTCCGTCCTCGCCGGCCCGGACGCCGGCCCCGAAGCCGTCGCCGCCATCCGCCACGAACTCGGCCTCGACCAGCCCCTGTTCGCGCAGTACGTGGCGTGGATCGGCGACCTCCTGCGCGGCGACCTCGGCCCCTCCTACGCGGTCGGCGGCAATGTCGCCGACCTCATCCGGGACGGCCTCGGCGCCACCGCCGAACTGACCGCGGGCGCCCTGCTGTTCAGCCTCGTACTCGGCGGACTGCTCGGCATCCTCGGCGCCACCGCGCGCCGCCGCCCCGTACAGGCCCTCGTACGCGCCCTCACCACCGGAGCCCTCGCCGTTCCGCCCTTCGTCACCGGCGTGCTGCTGGTGCTGGTCTTCGCGGTCGCCTGGCGGCTGCTGCCCTCCGGCGGCCGGACCGGCCTGGCCGAGGCGCCCGACCTGGAGTGGCAGTACCTGCTGCTGCCGGCGCTGTGCCTGTCCCTGCCCAGCGCCGCCGTCCTCGGCCGCTATCTGCGCGACAGCCTGGAGCACGCCTTCACCGAGGACTACATCCGCACCGCCACCGCCGCGGGCGTGTCCCGGCGGCGGCTGCTGTGGCGGCACGCGCTGCCCAACGCCCTGCCGCCCGTCGTCACCCTCGTCGGACTCCAGACCGGCCAACTCCTGGGCGGCGCCGTCCTTGTGGAGGCCATCTTCGCCTGGCCCGGACTCGGCCAGCTCGCCGAACAGGGCCTCAACGGCCGCGACTACCCCCTCGTCCAGGACCTCCTGCTGCTCCTGGTCGGTTTCTTCGTCGTCATCCAACTGCTCACGGACGTCGTGCACGCCTGGCTCGACCCCCGGATCCGGTGGGAGTGATCACCTTGTCCACGACCTCAGCGCCGCCCGGGACGACCGACCCGGCCCCGGCTCCCGTACGCCGCCGTCCCCGGCACGCCTACCTCGCCGCGCTCGCCACCCCGCGCGGCCGTACGGGCACCCTGCTCGTCGGCCTCGTCGTCCTGGCCGGGCTGTGCGCGCCGCTGCTCGCCGGGCACGACCCGACCGCGCAGAGCGCCCACGCCCTCGCCACCCCCGGGACGCCCGGACACCCCCTCGGCACCGACGACTTGGGCCGCGACCTGTTCAGCCGCGTGCTGTACGGGATCCGTACGGACGTGGAGATCATCGCTCTCGCCGTGCCGGCCGGGGCGCTGCTCGGCTGCGCCCTCGCCCTCCTGGCCGCCGTGCACCCGGTGCTCGACTCGGCGGTCCAGCGGGCCTTCGACCTGATCCTGTCCTTCCCCGGGCTGATCCTCGCCCTCGCCGTGACCGCGGTCCTCGGCCCGGGCCGGCTGCCGGTGATCCTCGTGATCGCGCTGGCCGAAGCGCCGCTGTTCGGGCGGCAGTTGCGCGGCGGAATCCTTGTGCAGCGGGAACGTGAGTACGCGGTGGCCGCGCGCGTGGGCGGCACCGGACGGTTCCGGCTGCTGGTCCGGCACATCCTGCCCAACTGTGCCGACCCGCTCGTCGTCCAGGCCGCCGTCTCGCTCACCGTCGCGGTCTTCCTCGAAGGCGCCATGAGCTTCCTCGGCGTCGGCGTCCGCCCGCCCGAACCCTCCCTCGGCAGCACCCTCAGCCAGGCGCTGCCCTACCTCGCCCAGGCCCCGTTCTACGCGGCGGGACCGCTGCTGTCCGTCACCGTGCTCGTCCTCGGCCTGTCCTTCCTGTCCGAGGCCCTGAACCGGGAGATCCGCCGATGACCCCGCCCTCCTCCTCCCGAGCCGGGACGACCGGACCGGCCCCGAGCGCCGCACCCCGCGAACCGGCCGGTCCCGCACCGGATTCCCCCGAACCCCTGCTCGCCGTACGCGACCTGCGCGTGGCCTTCCCCGCTGCGGAGGGCGGCCCCGGCGTACCCGCCGTACGGAGCGTCGACTTCGACCTGCGCCGGGGCGAGACCGTCGCGCTGGTGGGCGAGTCCGGCTCCGGCAAGTCCACGACCGCGCTGGCGCTGACCCGGATGCTGCCCGGCGCGGGGCGGATCACCCACGGCTCCGTACGGCTCGACGGCACCGAACTCGCCACCGCCGAGGGGGAGTCGCTGCGCGGCGTACGCGGCGCCCGCATCGGGATGATCTTCCAGGACCCGATGACGTCCCTGAATCCGGTCCTGTCCGTCGGCACCCACCTCGACGAGGTGCTGCGCGCCCACGGCCGGGGAAACCGTACGGCCCGCCGGGCCCGCGCCGTGGAACTCCTCGAACTGGTCGGCATCCCCGACGCGGCACGCCGCGTCGACGACCACCCGCACCAGTTCTCCGGCGGCCAGCGGCAGCGCGTCCTCATCGCCATGGCCCTCGCCAACGAACCGGACCTGCTCATCGCCGACGAACCCACGACAGCGCTCGACGCCACCGTCCAGGAACAGATCCTCGACCTGCTCACCGAACTCAACGAACGCACCGGAACGGCCCTGCTGCTCATCACGCACAACATGGGCGTCGTCGCCCGCAGTTGCGCGCGGGTCATGGTGATGTACGCGGGCGCCGTCGTCGAGGACGGCCCGACCGAACAGGTCCTCACCCGCCCCCGGCACCCGTACACCCAGGGCCTGTTGGCGGCCGTACCCCGGCTGTCCTCCCCGTCCGGCACCCGCCTCGCCGGCATCCCCGGCAGCCCGCCCGACCTGTCCGTACCCGTCACGGGCTGCGCCTTCGCCGCGCGCTGCCCGGCCGCGGACGACCACTGCCGTACGGAGGAGCCGCCGCTGAACACGAGCGCGGAGGGCCGTGTGGCCTGCCATCATCCGGAGGCGGACGTGCTGGAGGGGCTGCGGCGGCCGGAGAGCCCGCACAGTCTGGAGGGCGTCGCCTCCGCGCTCTCCGGGAGCGGGGCCGAGGACGCCGGAGAGCCGGGCCCCGTTCCCCTGCTCCAAGTGGAGGGCCTGCGCAAGGAGTTCGGCCGCCGGGGACGCGCGGGGAAGGGCGCCCGGCTCACCGCCGTGGACGGCGTGTCGCTGCGGCTGGAGGCGGGGGAGACCCTCGGCATCGTCGGCGAGTCCGGCTCCGGCAAGTCCACCCTCGCCCGGATCCTCGCGCACGCGCACCCCGCCGACGGCGGCACGTACCGGCTGCGCGGCGAAGACGTCCTGCGCCCGTCCCGCAGCGCCCTGCGCACGCTCCGGCGCGAGGTACAGATGGTGTTCCAGGACCCGTACGCCTCCCTCAACCCCCGGATGACGGTGGGCGAGAGCATCGCCGAACCGCTGCGCGCGCACGGGCTGCACGGGAACAGAGCCGGACGGGAGAAACGCGTCGCCGAACTGCTCACGCTCGTCGGCCTCGACCCGTCCGCCGCAGCGCGCCGGCCCCGCGCCTTCTCCGGCGGCCAGCGGCAGCGGATCGGCATCGCCCGCGCCCTGGCCCTCGAACCGTCCGTCCTCCTCTGCGACGAACCGGTCTCCGCGCTGGACGTCTCCGTCCAGGCGCAGATCGTCAACCTGCTCGCCGATCTGCAACGCGACCTCGGCCTCGCGATGGTGTTCATCGCACACGACCTGGCCGTCGTACGGCAGGTCAGCCACCGTGTCGCGGTGATGCGCCAGGGCCGCGTCGTGGAGACAGGCCCCGCCGACGAGATCTGCGCGCGGCCCCAACACCCGTACACGCAGGCCCTGGTGGCGGCGTCACCCGACCCCGAGCCGCGTGCCGTCGTCACCGCGGGCGCCTCCGCATGAGCACCCCGAACCGAGGAGACCGCAGCGTGACCGCAGCCTCGTCCGACAGCCCCGCGACCCGCCGCGACCCGTACGCCGGCTTCCCCGGCCGCGTCGGCCGCACCTTCGCCGACTCGGAACCGGCCTGGCCGCAGCCGCGCACAGCGCCGCAGGGAGCCCCGAACATCGTCGTCGTCTACCTGGACGACATGGGCTTCGGGGACGTCGGCCCGTTCGGCTCCGAGGTCCCCACCCCGGTGCTCGACGGACTCGCCGACCGAGGCGTACGGCTGACGAACTATCACACGCAGCCGCTGTGCTCCCCGGCCCGCGCCGCGCTGCTCACCGGCTGCAACCCGCACCGCGTCGGCTACGCCATGGTCGCCAACGCCGACCCGGGCTTCCCCGGCTACGGCATGGAGATCGCCGACGACATCCCCACCCTCGCCCGGACGCTGCGCGACGGCGGCTACGCCACGTACGCCGTCGGCAAGTGGCACCTGGCCCGCGACTCGTCCTCGCACGCGGCGGCCGACCGCGCCAACTGGCCGCTCCAGAAAGGCTTCGACCAGTACTACGGCGTCCTGGAAGGGCTCACGAACCTCTTCCACCCGCACCAGCTCGTACGCGACAACAGCCCGCTGGACATCGACGAGTTCCCCGACGGCTACTACTACACCGACGACCTCACAGACCAGGCCGTCGGCATGATCAAGGGGCTGCGCGCGCACGACGCCGACAAGCCCTTCTTCCTCTATCTGGCACACAACGCCGTCCACGCCCCGCTCCAGGCCAGGCCCGAGGACATCGCCCGGCACCGCGGCCGGTACGACGAGGGCTGGGACGTGCTGCGCGCCGAGCGCTTCGCCCGCCAGAAGGAGGCCGGACTCTTCCCGCCGGATGCCGAACTGCCGGAGCGCAACACCGAGAACGGGCTCGACGTACCCGCCTGGGACGAACTCGACGAGGACGAACAGCGGCTCTATGCCCGCTATATGGAGGTCTACGCGGCGATGGTCGACAACGTCGACCAGAACCTCGGCCGGCTCCTGGACACGCTGCGCGCCCTCGGCGAACTCGACAACACCATCGTCGTGTTCACCGCCGACAACGGCGGCAGCGGAGAGGGCGGCGCCGAGGGCTCCCGCAGCTACTTCAGCCGCTTCGCCCACCACCCCCGGCTGCCCGACGACTGGCAGCCCGACGTCGCCCGCGACCCGGACCTCATCGGCGGGCCGCGCAGCCTCGTGCACTATCCGCGCGGCTGGGCCATGGCCTCCAACACGCCGTTCCGGCTCTACAAGCGGCACACGTACGCGGGCGGCGTACGCGTCCCGTTCGTGCTGTCCTGGCCCGCCGGGCTGCCCCGCGACGACGGGGACGACGGCATCCGCGACCAGTACCAGTACGTCACCGACGTGGCACCGACTCTGCTGGAACTGGCCGGAGTCGACCGCCCGTTGGCGCGGGCGGGGCATCCCGTCCAGGAGCAGGACGGCGTCAGCTTCGCGCCCGTCCTCACCGACGCACGGGCCGGCAGCACCCACGGCGAGCAGTACTGCGAGATGACCGGCAACCGCAGCTACTACCGGGACGGCCACAAGATCGTCACCCTGCACCGCCCGGGAGACCCGTACGACGACGGGGAGTGGGCGCTGTACGACATCCGTACCGACCCGACGGAGATCCACGACCTGTCGGCCGAACGCCCGGAGCTGGTCAAGGAGTTGGCGGCGGCGTGGGAGGAGGCGGCCTGGCGCAACGGCGTGTTCCCGCTGCCGGACGCCTCCGGCGCGATGGCCCGCCGCGGCCCCGGCGAGGAGCGGCTCACCCGCCCCGTCACCCTCCTCCCCGGCACCCCGGAGCTGGAGCGCTACCGCTCCTCGCGGCTCATCGCCTTCCGCTCCTTCACCGTGGAGGCCGAACTCGGCCCGTACCGGCCGGGCGAGGAGGGCGTCCTCGTCTCGCACGGCGACCAAGGGGGCGGCTACAGCCTGTACGTGGAGGGCGGCCGGCTCCGCTTCGCCTACAACGAGTACGGCGCCCTCCGGGAGACCGACGCCGGGCCGCTCGCCCCCGGCGCCCGCCTGATCCGGCTGGCCGCCACCGCCGAGCCCGGACTCCGCTGGCGCTTCACCCTGTCCGTCGACGGACAGGAGCGGGCGCGTACGGACTCCGTCCACCAGCTCATCGGCATGGCCCCGTTCCAGGGCATCAGCGTGGGCGTCGACCGCAAGTCACCGGTGTCCTGGCCGCTGTACGAGCGCCACGGCGTACACCGCTGGACCGGCCCCCTCCGCGCCGTCACCTACCGCCCCGGGCCGCCGGGCCCGGACGCGCCGGAAGTGCTCGCCGACGCACTGCGGGAGGCGGCCGGCGCGTTCGAGTAGCGGCGGGGGCCTCTCGGTCCCGTACGCCGACGGGTACGGACCGGGCGCGGCGACCGACCGCGCGAGGCCGTGCTGGTCAGTCGAACGGGATGTCTGTGCCCTGTGACTCGACGGCGTCGAGCGCCGTCTGTGTGGCGGGATCGAAGGTGATGCCGCCCGCCGCGACGTTCGCTTCGAGGTGCGCCGGGTTCGACGTGCCGGGGATGAGGAGGACGTCCGGGGCGTGCTGGAGCAGCCAGGCGAGGCCGACCTGTGCGGTGCTGACGCCGAGGGACTGTGCGGCGGACTGGACGGCCGGTTCGTCGCTCACCTTCGGCAGGCCGGGGAACGCCCCGCCGAGCGGGAAGTAGGGGACCCAGGCGATCTGTTCCGCCGCGCACAGCTCCCGCATCGGTTCGTCGTCGCGCGCCACGAGGCTGTACGCGTTCTGGACGCAGACGATGCCGGCGGGCAGGGCGCGGCGCAGTCCGTCGAGGGTGACGCTGCTCAGGCCGATCGCGCCGATCTTGCCCTCGTCGCGCAGCGCGGTCATCTCCGCGAGCTGGTCGTCGAGTTCGACGATCTGGTCGCCCTCGGGCCGGAGGCCGGGGCCGCTGTCCATGCGGCGCAGGTTGACGACCGGGATCTGCTCGACGCCGAGCGTCTTGAGATTGTCCTCGACGCCGGCCCGCAGCTGTTCGGGGCGCTGCGCGGAGCGCAGGGGGAGGGGTCCTACGGGGTCGGGTTCGGCGCCGACCTTGCTCACCAGGAGGACGCCGTCCTGCGGGCGGAGCGCGTTGCGGAGGACGCCGTTGACGAAGCCGTCGCCGTAGAACTGCGCGGTGTCGACGTGGTCGACGCCGAGCTCGACCGCGCGGCGCACCAGCGCGACGGCGGCGTCGCGGTCGTCGTGCAGGCGCTCCAGCTGCATCGCGCCGAATCCGACGCGGGAGACGGTGTGCTCGCCGAGGCGGCCCGCGCCTCCGGCGCGCTGCGTGCCGGTGGCGGTGAACCGCGAGGAGGGAGTGCTGTTCGTAGTCATGACAATGCCGCCCTCGTGAGACGATGGAGGGAAAGCGGAGGAGCCTCCGCTCCATCGACTGTAGCACTACCGGAGGTGCCTCCGTTTTGATGTCGCCGGATCCCACGCCCTCGGACTCCACGCCACCGGGCACGCCCCGCGACCGGCCCGCGCGGTCCGACGCGCGGCGCAATCGCGAGAAGCTGATCGCCGCCGCCAAGGCCGCCTTCACCGCGGCCGACGACTCGGTCCCGCTGGAGAACATCGCCCGCGACGCGGGTGTCGGCATCGGCACGCTCTACCGCAACTTCCCGACCCGCGAGGCACTCGTCGAGGCCGTGTACGCCGCCGAGTTGGACGCCGTCACCGGCAGCGCCCCCGCCCTGCTCGACCGGATGCCGCCGGACGCCGCGCTGCGCGCCTGGATGGAGCGGTACGCCGCGTTCTTCGCGACGAAGCGCGGGCTGGGGGACACGCTGCGCACCGGCTGGGCCACCGGCCGGATCGCGACACCGGCCACCCGCGAACGCCTCACCGCCACCATCGGAACCTTCCTCGCGAGTGGCGCGGAGGACGGCTCGCTGCGCGGTGACATCGCACCGGACGACGTCACCATGATGCTGCTGGGGCTCTTCCTCTCCACGGGCGCCAACGGCACGCCGGAGCAGGCCGACCGCCTGCTCGACCTCCTCGTCGACGCGCTGCGTCCGCAGGCCGCCCAGGACGACACCGGCACATGAACGGGAGCCGTGCGGCCGGGTCATGCCCCGCGGCGCACCGGGATCCCTGGGGGAAACCCCACCTCGGGACGGGTGTTGGCTGTCTGCCGCGGGCGGCGCTCCGGCTGCATGCTTCGTGACATGACTTCCCACGAGCCCACCCGTCGCACCGCACGTACCGCAGCGGACATGAGCGCGCGCCGCCGCAGCGCCGCCACCCTCGCCGTCGCCGCTGTCCTCGCCTCGCTCACCCTGCCCCTCGCCGACGCCACGGCCGACGCGCACCGCGCGGAGGACAGCGGAACCGGTCAACAGGCGGGCGGCACACAGGCGTTGGGAACGGAGCAGCGCGCCAGAGGGACGTTGCTGAGCGTCGAGCGGACCCGCCACTACACCCGCGCGCAGGTGGACAAGCTGATGTCGGGCAACAAGGTGGACGCGCCGGCCGCGCGGTACGCGGCGACCTCGTACCGCCTCACGTACGCCACGATCACCCCGCAGGGCGCACCCACCACCGCCTCCGCGTTACTGATGCTTCCCGACGGCGGCGCGCGCCGGCTCGACGCGGTGTCCGAGACCCACGGCACGCTCGCCTACCGCGGCTACGCCCCGTCCGGCGGGGACGATCTGTCCGCGCTGGGCTCCTTGTTGTACGCCGCCGGCGGGCTCGCCGCCGTCGCCCCCGACTATCTGGGGCTGGGCACCGGCCCCGGCCACCACCCCTACGTGGACACCCGCTCCTCGGTGTCCGCGTCCCTGGACGCGCTGCGCGCCGCCCGTACGGCCGCGCCCCGGTACGGCAGGCAGCTGACCGGCGACGTGTACGCGACGGGCTTCTCGCAGGGCGGGCAGGTCGCGATGGCGCTGGGACGGGAGTTGAGCCGCGGCGCCGACCCCCGGTTCCGGCTGCGGGCGCTGGCGCCGGTGTCCGGGCCGTACGACATCGAGGGCGAGGAGCTGCCCGGCATGTTCGACGGCCGGATAGACGGCACGTCGGCTGCCTTCTACCTCTCCTACTTCCTCACCGCGCAGAACAGGCTGCATCCGCTCTACGCCCACCCGCGCGACGTGTTCCGCGCCCCGTACGCCGACCGCGTCGGGCGACTCTTCGACGGCGAGCACAAGGACGACGAGATCGTCACCCAACTGCCGGGGAACATCAAGGAGTTGCTGACGCCGAAGTGGTACGACCGGCTGCAGCGGCCCACGGGCACGCTGGCCCGGGTGATCCGCCTCAACGACGGGGTGTGCGAGTGGGGTCCGCGCGTACCGGTACGGCTGCACACCTCCTACGGCGACCGTGACGTCCCGCTTGGCAACACCGTGAGCTGCGCCAAGGACCTGTCGGCGCACGGCGGTACGGGAAAGGTCGTCAACCACGGCACGACCGGCCACGGAGACACCTACCGCAAGGCCGTGGCCGGCAACGCCCGTTGGTTCGCCGGGATGCACTGACCCGGCCCGCACCGATCCCGGCCGGGCAGGGGGACGCGGGTGTCAGCCTGCCAGCAGGCGGCCCGCGTCCGGCACGACCGGGGGCAGGCCGAGTTCGGTGAGGATCCTGTGCGTCGTGGCCGTGGCGGCCGAGAGGACCGGCAGGCCCGAGGCGTCCTCGACGTACTGGATCGCGGAGAGCGACGGCATCTGCACGCAGGCGGACAGCACGATCGCGTCGGCGCCCGACAGGTCGAGCCTGCGCCAGTGTTCGCGCAGGTCGTCCGGGTCGAGGCGGGCGACCGCGAGGTTGTCGGGGACCTCCAGGCTGAGCGCGTCCACCACCTCGGTCCCGGCGTCCTCGATGTAGTGCACGACCGTCGCCGTGAGCTCCTTCATATACGGGGTGATCACCGCGACCCGTTTCGCGTCCAGCGCCTCGACCGCCGAGAGCAGCGCGCCGGCGCTGGAGACCACGGGTGCCTCCGAGCCCTCGGAACGGAGCGCGGCCGTGATCTCCCCCTCCGCGGTGCAGTGGTGGCCCGGACCCTGCGCCATGATCGCGACGAGGCAGGCGGACGCCACCACATCGGGCCGGGCGTCGGCGAGTTCGAGCGCGGCACGCTCGGTCTGCCCGTTCATCGCGCGCAGCTGCTCCGGCGTGACGTGCTTCATCCGCATCCTGCTGCTGTGGAAGAGGAAGCGGTCCCCGGGGAGCGCCTCCTCGCGGGCGCGCAGCATGCGCGGCAGCTCCGTCTCCATCGTGAGATTCGAGCTGGGGACGATCATGCCGATGTGATGGTCCGTCACGGGTCCTCCGGAGGGTGGTCGGTCGTTACGTGTCCCCGCTCAGCGACTCCCAGTGGTCGGCGAGCGCGGTGAGCTCCCGCAGGAGCTCGTCGCGGCGCTCGGGCGGGTACGGGTCGAGCAGCCGCTCGTCCAGCGCCCGGGCGCGGTCGTTCGCCTCACGCAGGGTCTGCTCGCCCTGTCCGGTGAGGTAGAGGAGCTTCCGGCGCCCGTCGGCCGCCGCCGTGCGGCGCTCCAGCAGGCCGCGCTTCTCCAGCCGCCGGGCGACGTCCGCCATGGTCGAGGTGTCCAGGGCCACGGCGGACGCCATCGAGCTCTGGTCGCTGCCCGGCGCGGCGTGCACCGCGGTCAGCACCGCGAACTGCGGGCCCGTCAGCGTCGGGTCCACGGCGCGCACCCACACGGCCAGATACGCCTGGTAGAGGCGTCTGACCTGGTAGCCGGGGGCGGCCGTGAGCGCTTCTGGTGCCGTCGTGAGGGGGGCGGAGTTGTCAGCCATGCGCCCACTCAACCACGGCAGTTGAGACCTCAGCCGAGCAGGCCGCGCAGCGCGGCGCGCAGCAGGTCGAGCGCGCCCCGCGGGTTGTCCCAGAACACCATGTGGCCGGCGTCCGGGATCTCCGTGAGCCGCGCGCCGGGCAGCGTACGGGCGGCCTCCGCGGCGCCCTCCGCCGTGACGACGGGGCTGTCCGCGCCGTACAGCAGCGCCGTCGGCACGGGAACCGACGGCCACCAGTCGAAGAAGTCCTCCTCCTCGAAGCCCCGGTGCGTGCCGCGGATCGCGTCCTCGCCGCAGCTCGCCAGCCACCGGGCGCGCAGCCCCCGTTCGCGCACCGCCCAGCGGGGCCACGAGCGGCCCACCTCCTCGGCGTCCGTGCCGCGGCGGGCCTCGGCGAGCTGCCCGAGGAAGGCGTCGAGCGTCGTCGGGTACGGGCCGCGCCCGGGACCGCTCATCGGCGGATCGGCCAGTACGGCGCCGCGCAGCGCGGCCTTGCCGCGTACGGCCGTGGCGGCGGCGATCCGGGCGCCCATCGAGTGCCCGAGCAGCAGCGGCCGTTCGAGGCCGAGCCCGTCGATGACGGCTTCGGTGTCCTCGGCGTACGCCTCCAGCGTGTACGAGTCGCCGTCGCCGGAGAGCCCGCGCCCGCGCACGTCCAGCACCAGCGGCCGTACGGGGACCGCGAGTTCGCCGGCGGGCCCCGCCAGTTCGCGGGCGACGAAGTCCATGGTGACGGCGGGGCTGGTGATGCCGGGGAGGACGAGGAGGGGGACGCCGTCGCCGCCGTAGTCGAGGACGTGGAGGCGGAGGCCGTCATGGTCGGCCCAGCGGCTGACGGCCGGGATGCCGGCCAGGTCGGCCGCGGCGTCGGGGGTGAGGAAGCGGGGCGGCGGTGCGGGATGGGACAAGGGGAGCTCCTGAAGCGGGTCGGAGAGTGTCGGAGGGGGCGGGGCGCGGGAGGTAGCGGGCTCGTCAGAGGGAGCGGAGGTAGCCGAGCGCGTCGTCCTGCTCGACGACGTCGCCGTACTTGGCCTGGACGTCGAACAGGGCCGCGTCGTGCGGGCCCTGGGCACGGTCGCCGCACGCCGCGCGGGGCACCAGGACCGGGAAGCCGGACTGGACCGCGTCGACGGCGGTGGCCCGTACGCAGCCGCTGGTCGTCGCGCCGCACACCAGCACCGTGTCGGCGCCGAGCCCGGTGAGCGTCGCGGCGAGGCCGGTGCCGAAGAACGCCGACGCGCCCTTCTTCACGACCAGCAGGTCCTCCTCGTGCCGGGGCAGCCGGGGGTCGAGGTCCACGGCCGGGCTGCCCTCGACCAGGGCGCGCATCCCCGGGGCCTTCTCCAGCCAGGTGACCGAGTGGCCCTTCGCCTCGGCCTCGCTGTAGGCGATCGCCGTCCAGATCACCGGAACTCCCGTACGCCGCGCGGCTTCCGCCAGCTCGGACGCCGCTCCCACGACCCCGGTCAGGTCGGCGCCGGACGGGAACGCCGGCTCCGTGAAGCCCCGCGTCAGATCCACGACGACGAGCGCGGGGCGGCTGCCGCGCGTCACCCGCGCGCCGAAGCCGGCCCGTTCGTACGTCGCATCGGTCTCGTTTCCGTACGTGCTCACCGGCGACGCTCCCTCTCGTGCGTGACGACCCGGCCCAGCAGCCAGCCCTCGAACAGGCCGAAGGCGAAGGCGCCGACGGCCGGCCCGTACTTCTTGAGAGCCGGTCCGACGATCATCGAGAGGCCGTCGAGTTCGTTCTGGGGAGCAGCGGCGGCGGGCGAGACAGCGGGCGCGGCCGGGGCGGGCTGAGGTGTGCCGGACGTGGGCGCCGTGGGCTGCGGCGCGCCGCCCTGGCCGGTCAGCAGCGCGCCCAGGTTGCGCGCGAACTGCTGGAGGATCTTGTCCGAGACGGTGGCCACCGCGCCCTTGCCGAACTGCGCGATCTTGCCCCGGATCACGAGGTCCGTCTCCAGGCGCAGTTCGGAGGTGCCGTCCGGGGCCTCGGCGACCTCCAGCCGTACGGCGGCCTCGGCGTCGCCGCTGCCGTGCGTGTCGGCGCCGCGCGCCTGGACGCGGAGCGTACGGCCCTCCTCGTCGACCTCCAGGAAGCGGACGGTACCCGCGTAGGCGGCCGTGATCGGGCCGACCTTGACCTTCACCCGGCCCCGCCAGCCGTCGTCGCCCTCACGCCCTTCGAGCGCGGCCCCCGGCATGCAGGAGACGACACGTTCGACGTCGTTGACGAGCGCGAAGACCTCCCGGGGCGGTGCGCTCACCGGGACGGCGTTGCTGAGCTGCATGAAACCTCCTCGCAGGCAGTCGCCCTGCGGCGTGCTGCACAGTCGTCGATCGCCTCGACGATCGTCTGGTAACCGGTGCACCGGCACAGGTTGGAGGCGACCACCTCGCGGATCTCCTCCTTGGTCGCCTCCGGGCGCTCGGCGAGATAGCCCTCGGCGAGCATCAGGAAGCCCGGCGTGCAGAAGCCGCACTGGAGTCCGTGATGCTCGGTGAAAGCCCGCTGCAGATCGCCCAGTTCGCGCCCGTCCGGGCCGCCGCCGAGCCCCTCGACCGTACGGATCTCGGCGTCCTCGGCCTGCGCGGCGAACATCAGGCAGGCCCGCGCCGGCGCCCCGTCGACCAGGACGGTGCAGGCGCCGCAGATGCCGTGCTCGCAGCCGACATGGGTGCCGGTGAGCCCGAGGTCGTGGCGCAGTACGTCCACGAGGGTGCGGCGCGATTCGGTGAGCACTTCGTGGCGCTCCCCGTTCACGGTGAGGGCCAACAACTGCTGTCCCGGCGGCTGTTCGGTGATGTCCGGCATCAGGCGTGCTCCAGTGCGTGGGCGACGGTCTCCGGGGTGACGGGCGTGCTGTCCAGCTCGACGCCCGTGGGACGCAGCGCGTCGTTGACCGCGTTGAGGACGGCGGCGGGGGCGCCGATGGTGCCGCCCTCGCCCGCGCCCTTGGCGCCGGTCTCGGTGAACTCGCAGGGCGTTTCGAGGTGTTGGATGCCGATGTCGGGGATCTCCAGCGCGGTCGGCACCTTGTAGTCCATGAAGCTGGTGGCCGACGGTTCGCCCTGCTCGTCGTAGGTGACCTGCTCGAAGAGCGCGCCGGCGATGCCCTGCGCGATGCCGCCCCGGCACTGGCCCTCGACCACTTGGGGGTTGATGGCGACGCCGCAGTCCTCGACGCAGACGTAGCGCAGGATCTCCACCTGCCCCGTGCCTTCGTGGAGTTCGACGACGACGCCGTGGGTGGCGTTGGAGAACGTGCCGTCGCTCGTGACGTCGAACGACGCGGTCGCCGCCAGCCCCGGCTCCATGCCGTCGGGCAGAAGGTGGGACTTCAGATAGGCGACCTCGGCCAGCTCCTCATGGCTGAGGAAGCGGCCGTCGTCGGCGTGCCGCACTCCGCCGCGCGCCAGTTCCGTACGGTCGGCGGGCACGTCCCAGCGGGCCGCCGCCAGCAGCCGCAGCTTCTCGCCGAGCTTGGCGGCGGCGAGGCGTACGGCGCTGCCGCCGATCGCGATCGAGCGGCTGGCGAAGGTGCCCCAGCCGTACGTGATCCGCTCGGTGTCGCCCTGATGGAGGCGCACCTTGTCGAGGTCGAGTCCGAGCGCCTCGGCGGCGATCTGTGCCATCGTCGTCTCGTGGCTCTGGCCGTGGCTCATGGTGCCCGTGGTCACGGTCAGCGCGCCGCTGGTGTCCATCCGGACCTCGGAGATATCGAAGCCGGGGACGACCTCCATCTTGCGCTGCGCGAACGCCGCCGAACCGTAGCCCGTACGTTCGCTGAAGCACGAGTAGCCGATGCCCAGGTGCCGCCCCTCGGCGGCGGCTTCCTCCCGGCGCGCGTACCAGCCCTCCTCGCGCAGCGTCCGCTCGCACAGATCAAGCGACTCACGGTACGAACCGGGGTCGTACGTCACGTTGTTGACGCCCGTATAGGGGAAGTCGGTGATGAGGTTGCGGCGGCGGATCTCGACCGGGTCCAACTCCAGCTCGCGCGCGGCCCGTTCGAAGAGCCGCTCCATCACCATCACGTACTGCGGGCGGCTCACACCCCGGTACGGCGCGGTCGGCGCCTTGTTGGTGGTGACGGCGCGGGCGCGCACCCGGTACGAGGGGACCGTGTAGACGCCCGGCATCTCCGCCGAGGCCATCAGCGGCTCGATGCCGGCGGTGAACGGATAGCAGGAGTACGCGCCCATGTCGCACACGATGTCCGCGTCCAGGCCCAGGATCCGGCCCTCCGCGTCGAACGCCGCGCGTACGTCGTAGTGCTGTTCGCGCGCCAGGAACGAGGCGGTCAGCGCCTCCTTGCGGTCCTCCGTCCACTTCACGGGCCGGCCCAGCCGCAGCGCGGCCGCGCCCACGGCGATCTCCTCGCGCCCCACGACGCACTTGAGGCCGAAGCCGCCGCCCATGTCGGGCACCATCACGCGCACCGCGCTCTCGTCCAGGCCGAGGCAGCGGGCCGCGACCGTACGCACCTGGTGCGGGACCTGCGTGGAGGTGTGCAGCACGAGCTGCCGCTCGCGGTCGTCCCAGGCGGCGACGGCACCCCGCGTCTCCAGCGGCAGCGCGTTCTGCCGCCCGGTGCGGGACTCGACGCGGACGACCCGGTGGGCACTTTCGAAGACCTCGTCGATGCCCTCGGACGCGAACATCGAGACGTCCACGAGGGTGTTGGCCTCCGCCTCGTCGTGCACCAGCGGCGCGCCGGGGGAGAGGGCCTGGGTGTCGGAGGTGACGGCGGTACGGGCCCCGTACGTGACGCGCGCCGCCTCCAGCCCGTCCTCGGCGGCGTACGGGTCGCGGGCCACGACGACCGCGAGGGGTTCGCCCGCGTACCGCACCCGGTCGCGCGCCAGCACCGGCATGCTCGTCGTCACGAACTCGGCGGCGGGACGGTCGAGGCGTGCGGTGATGTCGTCCAGCTTCAGCTCGTCCGCGCTGAACGCCGCGACCACGCCCGGCACTTCACGTACCGCCGACAGGTCGAGCGAGGTGACCGTGGCGTGCGCGACGGTCGCCCGGACGAACGCGGCGTACAGCGTGCCGGGCAGATGGATGTCGTCGGTGAACCGGCCGCGTCCCGTCAGCAGCCGGGGATCCTCGCGGCGGCCGACAGAGGCACCGACCAGGCCGGTCCCGGGGCGGGTTGAACTCATCGGGCCATCGCCTCCTCGCAGGCGCGCGCCACCAGGGTGCGGGTGAGGCCGCGCCGGTACTCCGTACTGCCGTTGGCGTCGCCGGGCGGATCGACCGCCTCCGCCGCTGCCGCCGCGCACGCCGCGAACAGTCCGCTCTCCGCCGACCCGCCCTCGGCGAGCACCTGTTCCGCCTCCGGGACGCGTACCGGCAGCGCGGCGACGCCGCCCAGCGCGACGCGCCCGCCGCGCACCGTGCGCCCGTCGGGCGCCACATCGAGGTCGACGGCCGCGGCGACCGTCGCGAAGTCCCCGTGCCGCTGGGCGAATTCGGTGAGTGCCGCGTGTGGTGCGGGACGCGGGAAGACGACCTCGGTCAGCAGCTCGTCGGGCTCCAGTGCGGTCGTGTAGTAGCCGTGGAAGAAGTCCCGCGCGTCGATGCGGCGTTCACCGGCCGGGCCGTGCGCCACCAGCACCGCGTCGAGCAGCAGCGCCAGCAGGCACCACTCGGCCGTCGCGTCGGCGTGCGCCAGACTGCCGCCGACCGTGCCGCGCGTACGGATCGGAAGGTGGCCGACCCAGCGCATCGCGTCCCGCAGGACGGCGAAGCCGGGCCCGAGGCCCCGTGCGGACTCCACGTCGTGGTGCGTGGTGAGGGCGCCGATCCGCAGGCTCCCGTCCGCGCCGGCGCGGATGCCACGCAGCGCGTCCAGCCCGGCGATGTCGACCAGATGGTCGGGGCGGGCCAGCCGGAAGTTCATCATGGCGACCAGACTCTGGCCGCCCGCGACCACCTTCGGCTCGCCCCCGGCGCCGGCCAGTTCGGCCAGCAGCCGGGCGGCACCGTCGAGATCGCGTGCCCGGTGGTACGTGAACGGGGCGGGTTTCACTGTGGGATCACCTCCCGCTTGTCCGGCTCCGCGGGCGGGCCCGCCGTCACGTGGCCGGCGTCCAGCTCGCGCCCCTTCGTCTCCGGCGCCGCGACGGCCATCCACAGCACGGCGGCGACCACCACCACACCGAGCACCGCGAACGTCAGCGGCAGCCCCAGCAGCGGCCACATCAGCGAACCGAACAGCATCGGCGCGAACCCGGTGCTGATCCGGCTGACGGACGACGCCCAGCCGAACCCGCTGGCACGCAGGGGCGTGGGATAGAGCTCGGAGACGTACGCGTACAGCGCCGGAATCGTGAGCTGGATCAGGAAGCCGAACACCGCGATCCCGACCAGCGCCGCCGCCTGCACCTCCAGCACCAGCGCGAAGCCGACCAGCGCGGCCGTCGCCACGGGAGCGGAGACGCCGATCAGCCACTTGCGGCCCACCACGTCCACCAGCCACGTGGACGCCAGCACGCCGGCGATGCCGACGCCGCTCATCAGGGTGGTGCCGGTGAACGACGCGGTGTCGCCGTAACCCTGCTCCTTGAGGATCGAGGGCATCCAGGTCAGCGCCGCGTAGTAGACGAGCATGATGGTGATGAACAGCAGCCAGGCGACCGACGTGATGCGCGGACTGTGGGTCCACAGCCGGCGGAACTGCTCGACGCCGGCGCGCAGTCCGCCCGACGTGTCCCGCAGTACGGGCTCCGGTACGGCGTACGGCTCCGGCGTCGCACCCGTCCGCGCCACCAGATCGTCGATGACCACGCGGGCCTCGGCCTCACGGCCCGCCTTGGTGAGATAGACGGGCGACTCGGGCACGCCGCGCCGCACCCAGAACAGCAGCAGCGCGGGCAGCACCATCGTGGCCAGCATCCAGCGCCAGTTGCCGTCGAGCGGGATCAGCGCGGTGGAGGCCAGCCCGCACAGGGTGACGCCGATGGGCCACCACAGGTCGAGCGCGGTCAGGATCCGGCCCCGGTGCTTCCTCGGCGAGAACTCGCTCACCAGCGCGTAGTCCACGGGGATACAGCCGCCCAGGCCGACGCCCGCGAGGAAGCGGAACAGCAGGAAGATCCCGTAGTTGGGGGAGAGCGCCCCGAACACGGAGAACAGCGCGAAGATCAGCAGCGTCGCGCTGAACGCCTTCTTCCGGCCGATCCGGTCGGCGATCGCACCCCACACGATGGCGCCGACGGCCATCCCCACGAGGTTCGCCGTCGCCACGAACCCCCGTGCGCTGAGGCCCAGTTCGAAGTCCTTGCCGAGCAGCGGCATCAGGAAGCCGTTGAGGGCGATGTCGTACGCGTCGAAGAGATAGCCGAGGCCACCGATGACGAAGATCTTTCCTTGGACTCCCCATCTCCAGGGGAGCTCCTGCACTATCTGATCGCCTGTCTTCACGGGAACACCTCGCGGAGCCGGGGACGGGGACGGAGGGGTGGTTCAGCGCGCGAACTGGTAGGAGAACGCGGTCGTGTCGGCGTCCCGCAGCGGCGTGCCGCTCCACAGCCAGTCGTAGGAGACGTCGGACTCCCCGCTGAAGCCGGCCCGCAACAGCTCGTCGCGCTCCTGCTGTTCGGGGCCGTCGGGGAAGTGGTAGAAGGTCTTGTTGCGCAGCGAGGCCTCCTGCACCATCCCCGCGTGCCTGGCCCGCCGGTCGACGTACCGGCGCAGCCCCTCCTCGATGCCGCCGGCCGTGACCGTGCCCAACTCCTCGGCGAGCACGGCCGCGTCCTCCATCGCCTGCGAGGCGCCCTGCGCCTGGTACGGCAGCATCGCGTGGCAGGCGTCGCCCAGCAGCGCCACCCGGCCGTCCTGCCAGACGGGGTCGCGCCGCCGGTAGTAGAGCGCGAAGCACGAGACGTCGTCGTCCTTCGCCTTGGACAGCATCGCCGGCACGCGGTCGTCCCAGCCGGGGTACGCGGCCGCCAGCTCGGCCGAGGAGGACGGCACCGTCCACTTCTCGGCGACCTCGTCCGTACAGGGCACGATGGCCACGATGTTGAGATGCTCGCCACCGCGGATCATGTAGTGCACCAAGTGCCGGTCCGGGCCGTACCAGATGGTGCTCTGGAAGCGGTCCACCAGCCAGCGGGTCGCCGGGTCCGCGGCGATCGAGTCCCCGGGGATCAGCGCGCGATAGCACATCTCCCCGGAGAACTCGAGGGTGTCCTCGGCGCCGATGAGGTCCCGCACGTTCGACCGGATGCCGTCGGCGCCGATGAGCACATCGGCCGCGTACCGTTCGCCATTCCCGGTGACCGCGACGGGCCGCTCGGGAACCGTACGGTCCAGCTCCGTCACACGGCTGCTGGTGCGCAGCACGACAGCCGGCCCCGGGCCGTCCGGTTCGGTGCACGCGTCCATGAGCACCCGGTGCAGATCGGCCCGGTGATAGTGCCAATAGGGCGCGTTGTACGTGTCCTTGCAGTGCTGCCCCAGCGACGTGAGCCCGACGATGCTGCCGTCCTTCCACCGCCGCCGCACCTGGTCGAGCGGCTCGGTGTGGATGGCCTCCAGCTGCTTGCGCAGCCCCATGCCGAGCAACAGCCTGCTGGCGTTCGGCGCCGTCTGAATACCGGCACCCACCTCACCCAGCTGCGCCGCCTGCTCCAGAACGGTGACCCGCACACCACGCTGACGCAACGCCAACGCAGCGGTGAGCCCACCAAGACCTCCACCGACAACGGTGGCTTCAAACGACTGACTGAGCGCCAAGACGACTCTCCTCAGGGCAAGTTCGGATGCTGAAATAGGGGGCGCGGGGGCACCGAATAGGGGGCGCGGGGCTGTGTCATATGCGGCTCCGCCGCGTGGGCGCAATCTGTTGCGCCGAAGGCGCGCATCGCATCCCCCGGGGGCGCTCAGCGCTCCGTGAGTTCGCCCCCGGTGACCACCTCCGCACCGTCCACCGAAACGGTGCAGCTACGCATCGCGATGTCGAGATGCGCGTACGACTCCCGGCCGAGCACAGGGTGCGGCCCCGTGGACCAGAGGAAGTTGCCCGCGAAGGCGCGCGCGTCCATGCCCATCAGGTCGCCCTTGCCGTACATGGCCGTCGCGAACCAGTCGGCCGAGCGCATCAGGCCCCAGCCCATGTGGGAGAGGTAGCGGGCCCACTGGTCGTCGGCGTCCTCGAAGAAGGTCTCCAGCATCCGCGCCTCGGCGCCGCCCTCGACCTTGTCGATACGGCCGCCCGCGATGTGCAGCGTGGCGGGGGAGTGCACGTACTCCTTGAAGGGCAGCAGGATGTCGCCCTCGGCCAGCACGATCTGCCCGTCGGAGATCTCGGGCCAGCAGAGCACCATCGTGCTGGGCCAGTGGTCCCAGCGGCCCGGGTCGTCGGCGAAGCCCGTCTGGAACTCGGGCTTGGAGCCCGCGAGTTGCACGGTCAGATCGGTGCCGGCGGCCGACGTCACTCGCATCGTCCGCGACGTTTTCAGCAGCTCCGTGTCGCGCAGTACGAGCTGCTTGTCGCTCTCCTTCGGCATGTTGCGCACGAGGACGTCGGGCGCGTCGCAGACGAAGATGATCCGCGTACCGGCCCGGAGGATCTCCTGCTGGACGGGCGCGTGGATGAAGCCCTCCTGGGTGAGATCCACGACCAGGTCGGCGGACTTGAGCAGGTCCTGCGCGGCGGAGTCGTTGAGCACGGAGGCGAGGCCGGGGCCCGCGCCGGTGTGCGTACTGGGCATCGGCGCGGGGCTGCCGCCGGGCACGGTCGCCGCGATGACGTGCGCGCCCAGCGACTTGGCCGCGCCGAACGCGGCCGCGACGTAGTCCCCGCGGCTGTCGGGCTCCGCGAGCACGACGACGTGCTCGCCGTTCTGGACCTTGCAGAGCCGGAGTTCGCGGGTGAAGGCGTCGAGCAGATCGACGGACGAAAGATCGAACATGACAGGTCCTCCCGGTGCGTGACGTGACGTGACGAGGGCAGGCCGAAGTGGTGGAGGGCAGGGCGGAATTGGCCCCTCGCATAGGGGCTGACCAGCGCAAACGGCGCCCGGAAACGGCGCCCGACGGAATTAATCCGAACACGTACTAACTCGGCTTGGCAAGGGGTCGTACGCCGAGTTCACGCGGATCTTTCATGGCGCCCCTGCGTGTCCCGGAACGACCTGCGGAGGTTTCGGAACCGTTTCGGGCCCCGTACGTCACTGCCCGCGCCGCCCCGGTGGACTCCACGAGCGTGCGCGCACACCAACGCGCGGCCGGGCTCCGTACAAAGGAGCTCCGGCCGCGCGATGACCATGTACCGGACCGGTCCCGGAGCGGACCGGCCTGCCCTAGCCGTTCTGCCGGTCGTCCGCCTCGGGCGCACGCGCACGACGGCTGCGGAAGCGCTCCAGGACGGCTGCGCCGAGGAGCACGAGCCCGACGGCGACGATTTTGCTCCCCTGGTAGCCGGCCGCCGGGTTGTCCGCGGCGGCGGCCCCCAGGAACTCCCACAGCGCCCAGCCGATTCCGGCGACGATGAGGAGCACGGCCCCGAGCGGGCCGATGCCCCACCACCACGGCGCCTGGGGATGCTCGTCGGACTGGTCGCGTTCGTCGTGCGCCACGGGTCTTCTCCAGGTCATGAGACGGATAGCGATACCCGGCGCCGTCACGGTCCGGAACAGGAGAGACGCATGATGCGGATCATCCGGTTGCCCGGCAACGCGATTCCATCCCACCGACCGTCCCCACGAGTTGACGCCGCCGGGCGTCAACGCCCGCCGCATGGCTGCTTCCTCGTAGGTGCTGCGCGCCACCAACCCACCGTTGGCAACGCGCAGCTGCCTGTCTTCAGTCGAGGTGTACCCCGGCCAGCCAGCCGCCGTCGAGGACGACGTGCTGGCCGGTGATGTAGGAGGAGTCGGAAGTGGAGAGGAAGAGCAGCAGGCGGGCAGCTTCCTCGGGGCGTCCCACTCGTTTGAGCTGGGTCAGCCGCCGGCAAGTGTCGTCGAGTGCGGCCGTTCCGGGAGCGGGGTCGGCGCCGGGGTCCAGGCGGGCGGGGTTGGTCATCGGTGTGTCGATGGCGCCGGGGCAGATCGCGTTGACGCGGATGCCGTCCCCGGCGAGTTCGAGTGCGGCGACTCGGGTGAGTCCCAGGACGGCGTGCTTGCTGGCAGTGTAGCCGCCGTAGCCTGCCACTCCGGTCAGGGAGGCGTATGAGGCGGTGTTGACCACGGTTCCGCCGCCGGCCCGGGCGATGAGCGGGGCGACGGTTTTGATGCCGAGGAAGCATCCGACCTGATTGACGTAGGTGACCTGAAGGAAATCCTCCAGCGACATCGCCGTCAGCGGGCCGCCGCACAGGACGCCGGCATTGTTGATCAGCCCGTCGACCTTGCCGAAGGTGTCGACAGCGGCATCCGCGGCGGCGGACCAGCCCTCTTCGGTGCGCACGTCGAGGCGGATGTAACGCGCTTGTCGAGGGCCCAGGTCCGCAGCGAGTGCCTCGCCGAGGTCGTCCAGGACGTCGGTCAGTACGACCTTGGCTCCCTCCTGGGCGAACAGGCGGGCCGCGTGTTCGCCCAGCCCCCGTGCCGCGCCCGTGATGAGGATGACGCGGTCCTCCAACCGTCCGGTGGCCTTCGTGGTGATGATGCGCTCCGTGTGTCGAGTGTCGGTCGGTGGTGGCGGCGGGGGCGGTTCAAGGGCTGTCGTCCCGCGCGGTTTTCCCGCTGCGGTTCGCCGGGGTCCCGGGCCCAGGTGTGGGGTGCGGTGACTGACGAGCCGTCACCCGCAGGCGTAGACGCCGGGGTGGGGCCGTCCCCCGCAGGAGAGACGGCTTGACGGGCCGGTCGTCCACCGGACTCAGCTGCCATCGGGAGAGCACGGTTGCCAGGCAGGTGGAGGCCTCGGACAGGGCGAATTGCTCTCCGATGCACCGGCGGGCCCCGCCGGCGAAGGGGATGAAGTGGGCACGCTGCGTGGAATCGGCTGAGCCCGTCCACCGTTCGGGCCGGAACTGTCGTGCGTCCGGCACTTGTTGGTGGAGGAGCTGTGGCGAGTAGACGACAGTGGTGCCGGCGGGCAGCTGGTGCTCTCCCAGCATCGTCTCCCTGGTCGTGACCCGGTAGGCCGCCGGCGCCGGTGGGTGGAGGCGCAGGACTTCCCGGACGGTCCGGTCGAGGAGGTCCAGACGGCGCAGGTTCTCGTACGCGGGCGACTTCCCGGCCAGTGCGGTGTCGACTTCCCGATGCGCCGCGGCCTGCAGTCCGGGATCCGCCGCCAGCCGGTGTGCCGCCCAGGACAACGTGGCCGCCACGGTCTCCACCCCGGCGATGAAGAAGACCAGCACCTGACCGGTCAGTTCCTCGTCCGAGAACTGCCGGACCTCGTCGCCCTGCGCCTCGTCCGTGCAACCGGCTCCCATCAGCAGGGGGAGGAGGGCATGGTCGTCCTGCGTCGCGCTGCTGCGATGGGCATCGACGACGCCCTGGACCAGCTCCTTCAGACGGTGGCGGGCCTTCTCGTACTGCCGGCCTCCGAGGAATGGCAGGCGTGCGGCTTTCGGCATCCACAAGCGCAGTTGGAGCCCGCGCAGCAGGGTGTCGATGTCCTTCGCCGCCCTCGCCTGGTCCTCGGGCGGCAGCTTCCGGCCGAACATCGCATCCACGAGGAGCCCCATGGAGTAATTCATCATCGACGCGGGGACATCGAGGATCTCCCCGTCCTGCCAGCTGCCGGCCATGGCCTCTGCGTGCCGGGCCATGATGCGGGTGTACGCGGGCAGTCGGGAGTGGTGAAACGCCGGCTGCACCAGTCTGCGCTGCCGACGGTGAAGGCCGGCGGGGGCGCAGATGAGGTTCGGGCCGATGGCCTGTTCCAGGTCCTCCAGGATGGTGCCGCCCTTGTCGAAGGCGCGGTCGTCCTGAAGTACCTGCTTGGTCAGGTGGGCGTCGCACACGACTACCATGTCGGCGGATCCCATTCTGATGCGTACCAGTTGCCCGTGTGCGGCCAGCGAAGCCCAGAAGGTCTGCGGACGGTGCAGGAAGCGCCAGGCGTGGCCCACCACCGGCAGGCGGCCCGGGGCGGAGGGGATGGCGGCGTGAGACATGATGCTCCGTGGCGCTCGCGGCGTGATCAGGTTTCTGGCAGGGGCGGGTTGAGGGCTGCCCGCCCGGGCCCGTACAGGGGTTCGCCGACGGGTCCGGACGGGCGCGTGCCGGCTGGTCGGTGCGGGCGGCAGGTCTTCTCGCCGCAGTCTTCCCGGCGCTATGCCAGCTGTCCGAGCAGCCGGCTGCTGGGAGCCTCCGCGTCCCCGTTGGTGAAGAAGTCCATCCACATGGCGACGAATTCGTCGCGTTCGATGAAGCCGTCGCCGTTGGTATCCATGGCGCGTACCGCCTCCGCCGCGTCCTGTGCCGGGATGTCGCCGTGGGCGTACATGCCGGCGAGCCAGTCGGCGGGGAGCGAGCCGTCGTCATCGGTGTCCAGGACGTCGAACCAGGCGCCCAGGGCCCGCCGGTAGGCCTCGTGCAGGCGCGCGGCCTCCGGTGGCAGCCCCGCCATGGCGGCGCGGTACTCGTCCCGAGTGACGCGACCGTCGGAGTCGGCGTCTGCCAAGTTGGCCAGTTCCTCCCACACGTCGGCGAACTCCCGTGACACGGCGAGGCCCTTCGAGGAGTCGGCGTCCAGCCCGGCGCTGCCGAGAAGGGAGCGCAGCAGCAGGTGGATGTCGTTTCGGGTGATGTATCCATCGCCGTCGGCGTCGTACAGGGCGAAGAGTCGGTCGCACTTGACGTCGGTCGTCTGCGTCATGTCCGGGTCTCCGTTCCCCGGCCTGCATTTCTGCATGGCCGGTGCGTCACTGTGACGGCAGGAGGGCTGCCCAACGGGCTGTGCTCCAAGACGGAGAGCGGCAGGGAACCAGCCCATCGGGCGACACCAGGTGTGAGAAGTCATTGTCGTACCGGTCGAGGAGGTTGCCGGTCGCTTCCGTCCCGCTCGAGAGATTTTCCGGCAACCAACACACGATGCATGGTCGAAGACCTGAGTGAAGTCCTGCTGTAGAGTGCGCCACGCATGGTCGGCCGGATACTTCCCAGTGGCTTTGAGTCGCTCCCTTCCGCACCAGTTCCAGGGATGGCTTTGAGACTTGTCCGCAGTCTTCTCACTTCATGGTTCATCGAGTCCCTGGCCGGACCACACGGGGTGGACCACTATCTCAACGCGCTCAGCCCCCTCTGGACGATTCACGAGACGCGAGCGGTGTTGCGGAAAGTGGTCCACCAGACACCCGAATCGGTGACGTTGACGTTGCAGCCGGGCCTCGGCTGGCGTGGTTTTCAGGCAGGTCAATACATTCGTTTCGGCGTGGATGTCGACGGCGTGCGCACATACCGGTGTTTCTCTCTTGCTTCCTCGGCTCATCGACGGGACGGGTTGATCGAGTTCACTGCCAGGGTGAATCCGTCCGGCGTGGTCACGCCGTTCCTCAAGAAGTGTGCTCACCCGGGAATGGTGTTCTTCGTGAGCGAGGCGATGGGGTCGTCCACCCTCGTGCGCCCGCGCCCGGAGCGAATCTTGCTGATCAGCGGTGGAAGCGGGATCACACCGGTGGTCTCCATGCTGCGAACGCTTCGCGACGAGGAATATGCGGGCCGTATCGCCTTGCTGCACTATGGCCGCGTATCACAGCCCATGCCGTACGCGGACGAAGTGGCGATGTACGCGGCACGTGGTGACGCGCTCACCGTGGCAACCCGTACACCCGACGGTGCGCTGCACGGACGCTTCTGTGCCGAGCATCTCAGGGAAGTCGCCGCCGAGTTCGCCGACGCGGAGGCCTATGTGTGGGGGCCGTCGAGCCTTGTTGCGGACGTCCGCGGCCTGTGGGCGTGTCGCGGGATGAGCGACCGCCTCCATACCGAATCCTTCACTTCTCCTGCGGTCGCGACGCGTCCCGACGGCGCCGGTGCGCAGGTGCACTTCGTACGGAGCGGGCTGCGGCGCCCTTCCTCCGGGGTGCCGCTGCTGGAAGAGGCGGAGGCGTGTGGCCTGCGCACATCCGTTGGATGCCGAGCGGGAAGCTGTCTGACGTGCACCGCAACCAAGATCTCGGGGGTCGTCCGGCACCTGCCCACCGGAGAGGTGCTCGACGCGGCCAATCAGGAAATCCAGTTGTGCGTCACCGTCCCATACGGCGACGTCGAAGTGGACCTGTAGTAGGCAGAGAAGAGGAGAGGGTCGCATGGCCACATCCAGGGAACATCCGATTCTCCAGCTCACACCACATCAGGTAGAAGAATTCGGCCGGGAGTTGGATGCCCTCCGCCGGCAGGTTGTGGATGACCTCGGTGCTCCTGACGCCGAGTACATCCGGAGGGTCATGCGTATCCAGGCGCGTGTGGAACTGGCCGGCCGTGGCCTGATGTTCTTCGGTAATTTTCGCCCGGCCTGGGCTGCCGGAGTCGCCTGCCTCTCCCTCGCTCACATCCTGAGTACAGAGGAAATCGGCCACAATGTCCTGCACGGACAGTACAACTGGACGCACGACCCGAGCGTCAGATCCCGGTCGTTCGAGTGGGGTTCCGCGTTCTGCCCCTCCGAGAACTGGCGATACATGCACAACTACCTGCATCACGCCTACACCAACATTCTCGAAAAAGACCCGGACATCGGCTATGGCGTCCTGCGCATGAGCGAGGAACAGCCGTGGCGCCCCTACTGCCTGGGAAACCCGGTCTACTTCCTCTTCCTGATGCTGCTGTTCGACTGGCTCATCGGATTTCACTACGGGGAAATGACCCGATGCCTCCAAGGTGAGGAGCGGTGGTCGGACAGCCGCGAAGTCGCGCGACGGGTCAGGCGCAAGGTATCTCAGACGGTGCTGCGGGAAACCTTCTTGTATCCAGGGCTTACCGGGAAGCAGTTCCGCTCCACTCTGGTGGGGAACGTCCTCGCTGTCGTCCTCAACAACATCTGGGCCTCGTCGATCATCTTCTGCGGCCACTTTCCCGCCGGGACGGTGATGTTCACAGAAGAGGAGGCTGAAAGTGAGAGCCGTGGCCATTGGTATTATCGCCAGCTGATGGGAACTGCGAACATCTCCGGAGGGAGGGTGTTCCACGTTCTGAGCGGGCATCTCGGATATCAGATTGAGCATCACCTGTTCCCCGACATCCCGTCACGACGCTACCCGCAGATCGCGTGCCACGTCCGTGCAGTCTGCGAGTCGTACGGGCTGCCTTACAACACCGGGAAGCTTCACCATCAGCTCGGGAGCGTCTGGCGGACGATTCTCCAGCTCGCACTGCCTCCTGGCGCCTTCGCGAGGAGCGGGTCGGGGGACGTGCCGTCCCGGACTGCTCGCGGGGCTCCTGATGTGCGGTCGGCGGCCGGGGCGCCGACCGCACAGAAGCGAATCCGCCGTGCTGTCAGGTGCATTGCAGTGCCGGCGGTCTGCGTCCTCGGCGTGCTGGCCTGGAGAACACGGCGTTCGGCTTGAGAAGGAGCAATGTCGCCTGTAATGCGGATGGCCCGGGGCGTCATGCGGTCGCTGTGTCGTTGGTGCGGTCAAGATGATCTATGTGACCGAGAACCTCCACGCGTCTGCTGCACTCTCGCGGCGCGATACCCCCGCACCCTGCTCCCACCTTGCGGCTGTGGCCTCCTACCGTCCGGCACGCAGCGTGGAGAGCAGCGAGCTCGCCTCGCGCTGGGCGGTGGACGCGGAGTGGGTCGAGCGACGTGTCGGCGTCCGCAGACGTGGTGTGGCTGACGCGGGCGAATCGGTGTGTGCGATGGCCTCGGCCGCCGCGCGTAAGGCGCTCTCCGAGAGCGGTGTGACAGCGAATCAAGTGGACGCGGTCGTGGTCGCCAGCTGTTCCGCGCCGTCTCCGATGCCCAGCACCGCCGCATGGGTGGCTGCCGAGCTCGGTCTCGGCTCACCCGGCGTCTTCGACCTCAACGCAGCCTGCGGCGGGTTCTGTTACGCGCTCGCGGTGGCCGACGGGCTCATCAAGGCGGGCACCGCGCACCGCATGCTGGTGGTCGGAGCGGAGCGGATGACCGACTGGGTCGATCCGGGGGACCGGGACACGGCCCCGGTGTTCGCGGACGGTGCCGGTGCCGCGCTGGTGACGCGCGCGGAGCGCCCCGGGATTCACCCGACGGTGTGGGGGAGCGACGGGACCCGGGCCGGGTTGATCACCATCCCGGCGGGCGAGGGACAGCTGCGAATGGAGGGCCGGGCCGTCTACCGCTGGGCTCTGGACTCGCTGGCCGATGTCGCGCGGCAGGCCTGCCGGCGGGCCGGGCTCCAGCCAGGCGACCTCAAGGGGTTCGTGCCGCACCAGGCCAACCTGCGCATGATCGAAGCCATTGCAGGACAGCTCGGCGCGGAACAGGCAGTAGTGGCACGGGACATCACGGAGGCCGGCAACACCTCTGCCGCCTCCGTACCCATGGCACTGGACGCGTTGCGTCGGGGCGGGGAGCTCGCGCCGGGAGACCCTGTCCTGCTGCTCGGCTTCGGCGCCGGACTGAGCTACGCGGCCCAAGTCGTCAACTGCCCGTGAAACCGCCGCTCTCCAGCCGCCAGGGTGCTGCTCGCTGCGCGGAGGCGAGGCTTCCCGCAGCGAGGATGCCGCTTCCCGCACCGACGCCACACCTTGGGATTCTCTTCGGACGTGGTGAGCATGTCGCCCGCTGCTTCGGGTGAATTGTCCGGAAGGGTGGCGTACAGCCGTCATCGAGCGGTCGTCCGTCCCCTGACCTGGGGCCTGTCGGCTGCCGAACCCTGCAGCGCGCCCCCACCGAATGGAGCCCGGCAGTGTCCGAACTCGCCCACCCCCGTGCCGTCATGGGCGCACGACATGCAGGGCGGACCCCGTTCGCCGGGACCCCGGCTGGTGCCCACACGCTGCGGGAGGTGGCGGCCGGTGAACGCGCGCGCTGAGGTGGCCGTCACCGGGCTCGGCCTCGTCACCCCCGCCGGAACGGACGAGGACACAGTCTGGTCGACGATGAACGCAGGCCGCTCCCTCGCCACCACCGACCCGGAACTCGAGGGGCTGCCCGTCGACTTCTCCTGCCGTGTCCAGGACTTCGGCCCGGCAGGGGAACTGGGAAGACGGCTGGCCCGGCGCTTGGACCGCTTCCAGCAGATGGGGCTGGTGGCGGCCCGCCGGGCGCTGCGTGACGCCGGCCTGGCGCCATTGAGCGGCCGGTTCGCGCAGCGGGTCGGGGTGGTGTTGGGAGTGGGCAGCAACAGCCTGGAGACGTACGTCGCGGAGTTCGGGCACCTGGGGGGCGGGCGGGCCGCCCGGGTCTCGCCCCTGGCGCTGCCGCGCAGTATCCCCAGCATGGCGGCAGGCGAGGTGGCCATCGACACCGGCGCCCGCGGCCCCAACTTCACCGTCTCCAGCGCCTGCGCGAGCGGTGCCACAGCGCTCGGGGTGGCACGGGACATGCTGCTGGCGGGACGGTGTGACGTGGTGCTGGCGGGTGGCAGCGAGTCGGCCCGTTCACGGATGACCGCCACCTGTTTCGCGCAGCTGCGTGCGCTCTCCTCCCGTACCGGCGAACCGCACCTGGCCTCCCGCCCCTTCGACACTGAGCGGGACGGGTTCGTCCTCAGCGAGGGCGCGGCTGTCCTCGTCCTGGAGAAGGCCGCGCACGCACGCGGGCGGCGGGCACGCATCCGCTCGTTGCTGTGCGGGTACGGTGCTTCGGCCGACGCCCATCACCCGGTGGCACCGGCGCCGGAGGGTGCGCAGGCGGAGGCGGCCATGCGAGCCGCACTGGCGGACGCGGAATGCGCACCCGGAGACATCGGACACGTCAACGCCCATGGAACGTCGACCCCGGTGGGCGATGCGGCCGAGGCCCAGGCACTGCACCGGCTCTACGGGGGCAGCCCTCCGCCCGTCGCCGCTCCCAAGAGCGTGCTGGGGCATTCCCTCGGTGCGGCGGGCGCGATCGAGGCGGCGCTGACTGTGCTGGCGCTGGAGCGGCAGGAGATTCCACCGCAGGCCAACTTGCAGCAGCAGGAGACGGGGTGGGAGCTGGACTTCGCCCGCGACCGGCCCCGTCGGGTCTCCTTCGACGCGGCGCTGTCCTCCTCCTTCGGCTTCGGGGGCCAGAACGCCGCACTCGTCCTGGCCGCGGGCTGACCCTGCTCGCCGTGGGGCTGCTGTGTTCCGGCGGTGCAACTCGCGCACGGCGTCGTTGTGGGAAGTGGGCAGGTTTTCCCGGTCAGGAGATTGATCTCCACGTGCGTCTGTGCCGTCAGGCGGAGCGGCAGGTGCCGTGCTCACCGCACGTCGGGCGGGAATCGCCACCCGTCCGCAGCTTCCTGCACCCGTGCGGCAAAGGCCCTGCGGTTCTCGCCGGACCGCGGGAGAATCCGGGGGAGTACATGGATCTCCAGCGCTGCGTCCCGTGCGGCCAGCACCCGGCGCAGAGCGGCACCGACCGTATCGACGTACGACAGGTCCGTGGCCGGCGCGTGCCTGCCGAGGCGGTAGCGCAGCACCACGGGACGCACCGGTGCCCCGGCGTCGATGGCCGCCTGGAAGAACGCAGAGCGGTAGCGCCCGCCCGCGCTGCCGCACCAGATGGTGCCCTCGGGGAAGAGCCCCACCGTCGTACCCGAGCGCAGAGCCGCCGCCACCTCCCGGACCGCAAGCGGCAGGGACCTCGGAACCGCACGGTCGAAGAGGATGCTGGCGCGTGCCTTGGCCATGATGCCGATCACCGGCCAGGAACTCAGCTCACTCTTGGCGATCAGCCGGGTGGGCGCGACGGTGTTGAGAGCGGCGAAGTCCAGTACGGAGATGTGGTTGCTGACCAGCAACTCCCCGCGGCCCACCGGCGGGAGGGGCGACGCGGCCCCCTCCGGATGATGCACCTCTACCTGCAGGCCCAGGGCTCGCAGCAGGAGCCGGAACATCGGACGCAGCCCCCGGTCTCCACGGCCGAAGAGCACCGAGTCGGCCCAGGCCAGTACGAACGTGGAGGCGAAGGTCACGACAGCGCTTGCCGCCCGCAGCGAGCTCCGAACCGCCCTGACCGAGCCGGGCGTTCCCGTCAGACAGCCGGGACCGCAGGGCGAGACGGGTTTCCACGGGGGTTGGGGCCCCAACGGCGGGTGTCCGGCCGGGATGACGGCCTCGGCCGTGCGCTGAAGTCGGAGGGACGCGGCCGGCGCGGGTGGCGCCGGGACGCCGAGCGGTGATCCTTCAGCGGTGAAGTCCCCACTGGGCGGGGGCTGTTCTTTCCGCTCCCGGAATGTCATCGATGCTCCTGGCGGAACATCGGGGCAGGGGACTGTGAGGACGACAGGTCCATGATCGCAGTGGTCACACCGGAACTGTCGGGCCGCGTCCCCTCACCGGCACAACTGACGTGCCGAGAGGACGGCCGGAGAACACCTATGGCCTACTGCCCAGCGAGCCGGCTGCTTCGCATCGGCTTCCTGGCACCACCGGTGTCGCGTTTTTTCGTCGCGCGGGCCCGGGCGGCAGATCTCACCCGCGTGGGCGTCGCCTGTTGGACGGGAAGGCTTCAAGAGCCGCGCCGGAAGTTCCGATGAGGTAGCGACAGTTCGCGCGATTCGATGGCCGGGGAGCAGCCGTGACCACGCTTTACGAAAAGCTGAAGACCTACCTCGTCGAGGAGTTCGACGTGTCGCCGGAGGAGATCACCCCCGGGGCGACGCTGGAGCAGCTCGAGGTCGACTCGCTCGCCCTGGCGGAGATGTCTGTCATCGTCGAGGACGAGACCGGCCAGCAGCTGGATGACATCGACCCGTCCTGCACCCTGGAACAACTCGTCCGCCGGCTGAGCGAAGAGGCGTCCGCAGCGGCGAGCGCGACCACCTGCTGAGCCCGGTGCCGGGACGGTCGGTTCGTGTCGGCCGTCCCGCCGCTGCATGCCCGCCCCTGCTGCCATGCTGCCCGCCGCCACCGGAAGTTGACGCCTGACCATGCAGACTCAGCCCCGACCTTCCCCCGTACCACCCCCACGCCTGCCGGACGGCGGCCGGTTTCCCGGGCACGGAGAGGAGCCGTGCTCGCCCGACTGCGTCGAGCCTCAACGCACCGTCACGCTGCCGCGGCGTCTCCTGCGCGGCGGCGCATCGTTGGCCGTGCTCGGCTGCCTGCCGGTGCTGCTGTTGCCCGGCTGCGGGCCCCAAACCCGGCGCGGGCAGCGGTTCTTGCAGACCGCGTGCCGACGGATGCTGCGTGCGCTCGGTATCCGGATGACCGTCCGTACGCCGGTCCGGAGCTCGGAGCAGTCCTGTGCGCTCATCGCGCCCGGCAGCCTGGTGGTGAGCAACCACATCTCCTGGCTGGATGTGATCGTCCTCTATGCCCTCCAACCCATGCCGGTGATCGCCAAGGGGGAGGTGAACGGGTGGCCGGTGCTCGGGAAGCTCGGGGACAAGGGCTGTGCGTTCTTCCTTTCCGACGCCAGTCTGCCTGTGCTGCGCACGGTGACCTCGGCCGTGACGGGGGCTCTCCGGGGCGGGACGTCGGTCGTGCTCTTTCCCGAGGGGGGCACCCGATGCGGGGCGGCGGGAGCCCGCTACCACTCCCCAATGTTTCAGGCCGCCATCGGCGCCCAGGCTCCGGTGCAGCCCGTGGTGTTGCGTTACGCCACCCCGGACCGCGATCCGGCCACCGCAGCCTCCTACGAGCTGACGCTGGGCCGGGCCGTCTGGGCCGTGCTCTCCCTGCGGGAGCTGTCGGTGGACGTGCACTTGCTGCCGCCCGTACCGTCCCGCGCCGTCAAGGGCCGGGTACGGCTGGCGCGGGCGGTGCAGGAAGCGGCGGATGCGCTGCGCTTCTGCCCGCGAGAGGAGTTGACTGCCCGGGCGCCGGCGCAGCCCGCTCCCGAGCGGACCAGCGAGCATGAGGAATTCTGAGGTCCTTGTTCCCGCCCCTGGAAAGAGAAAAGGTCCGCCGACTCCGTCCATGGCCCCTCACGCAAGATCGAGGCTAGAGCCGGAGGTACCGAAGGAACAATCCGTCGGATCCCCCGCCCATGGAGTGGAACCCGCACTCGGCCAGCAAGCGGTCACCCTCTTCCTGGGTACGCAGGCGGAACGGGGAGCGTTGATGTGCCAGCACTTCTCCGTCACTCAGAACGGAATAGTCCTTGACGAACCGGCCATTTCCTTCGTCGTGAATTTGCTGTGCGTAGGTGAGCCCGCCGGGCAGCGCCCGGCGATAGGAGTGGTGCCGGCTCTGGACGGACAGCAGGAGCATCCCGCCTGAAGGAAGGGCATCGGCGAGGTTCTTCAAGCCCCTGATGTCTTCGTCTTCCTCCAGTAGATGGCTGCCCAGCCAGATGCGTCCTTCGTCCTGGAGGCCGTACCAGATACCGCCGACGGGGAAGGCCGCATCGACAGCTGACGGCAGCGCCGTCTCGACGATGTCCTGCCCGATGAGTCGCACTCGCCGGCCCAGCCGCTCACGCGCGAGGGCCAGCATGCTCTCGGTGTGATCGATTCCCGTGATCCGGAGGTCGGGCGGGCCGAGCTCCAGCAGCTTCTCGCAGACCAGTCCGGTTCCCACTCCCAACTCCAGCAGATGCCGACGATTTCCTACGTGAGTCAGCAGCTCCTGCGCGAACGCGACGTAATCGTAGTAACCCGACGTCATGATGAGGTCGTAGTAACGAGCAAGCCCCGCATAGGAGTTGGCCATGCACAGCAGCGTATCCAGCGGAACGCTGCCCTTCACACGGCCCCCTGCTTCGCGGGTGACGTGCTGTAGCTGTGTCACACCCGGCGGCGGCAGTGCCGTGCCGCCGATTGCCGTCCGTCCGGGTGAGGTTCCGGTGCGCTTCGTGTTCGTCGGGGAACGGTGGTCGTGTTCCTTCGACCTGAAAGCAGGGGAATCATGCTTCGCACTGTTGCTGTGGCTCTGGCGAGCCTTGGGCTCCTGGGGGCGTTTGCCTCACCCGCCAGTGCCGACCCGGACCCGGTCGGTACCGTCGACTGCCTCTCCCAGTCAGCCGGGGATGTCACCGCGCTCGTGGACCCGGCCGGTCCGGGGGTGCCCCCTGAAGTCCCAGGGGCGCCTTGTCTCGCACCCTGACCTGCGTATCCCACCCCGGAGTGAGTACCGAGTCATGGAAGTGCGAGTGGTGATGTGCCTTGGTGCGGCGTCAGTGTCGTAGCGGGCAGGGGTCGCCACCGCCCGCGTCGCGGTGTGGGCGGTGGCATCGTTTCGGCCGGCGGTCCGGGGCCCGGGTGGGTTCTGCCTGTGACCGCTGTTCACGCCCGGCACAGGGCGGAGTGGCCCGCGAAGCGGAGCAGCGTCTCGTTGGTGCAGAACACGTCGTCGCCGGTAGCTGGCAGCGGTCGCCGACGCGGGCGGTCAGCTCGCGCCGGCCGTGCCAGTCGTTCTCCGCCATCGGGCCCTCGAGGGAGACGACCGGGGAGGCGTCGATGAGCTCGGCCAGGTAGTCGGCCTCCTCGGCGCTAGTCGCCCAAGTCGACCGGGACCGCCTTCACTCCGAAGCCGCGCGCGTCCAGCACCCGGCCCACGTGTTTGACGGTGCGCATCACCACCGCGCGTTCGTGGACCTGGAGCTCCAGCTCGTGCAGCTCGCGGGCCAGATGTACCTCCAGGGCGTGTACGTCCGGGAGGGCGCGGAGCCACATGTCGAGGATCAGGTTGTGCGGGCCCGCGGTGACCGTGCACAGCCGCAGTTCGGGGAGCGTACGCAGGGCGCGGACCGCGGCGTCCAGGTGCTGCGCCGGGACGGCGGCGAAGTAGACCGCGGAGACCGGGAATCCGGACAGCGGCCGGGCGACCGTACAGCGCAGCGAGAGCCGGCCGCTCGCCGAGAGCCCCCGCAGCCGGCGGCGTGCGGTCGCCACGCTGGTGCCGGCCTCGGCGGCCAGTTCGTTCAGCGGCATCCGCCCGTCCCGGCCCAGCGCGACGGCGATCCGCCGGTCCACCGGCGTGAGCGGGCCCGTCGATCCGTGCCGGTCCGGATCGGGCTCCGCCAGCCGGGCCCGCTGGGCCGGATTCAGCGCCCGCAGCCGCCACTTGTTGCCCTCGAAGGGCGCCATGGTGATCACGTGGATGCGGGTGGCGGACACGCCCGGTATCCGGCACACCCGCTCGGACACGTAGTCCACCAGGAGCCCCAGGTCGCGGGCCGCGACGATGGCCAGCAGATCCCGGGAGCCGGAGGTCTGCTTGAGGCTCATCACCTCGGCGTCGTCGGCGAGTTCGCCCGATATCGCGGCCAGCCGCGCCCCGTCGGTGACGATCTCCACGTGCGCGTGCACGGCGTCCGTGTGCGCGGGGGAGAGGTAGGCGTCCACCCAGGCGTACCCGCCCGCGCGCAGCCGCTCCCAGCGGCGCCCGACGGTCACCGGGTCGACGCCCAGCACCGAGCCGAGCAGCGTCCACGGGGCGCGCGGCCGGAGTTGCAGGGCGTGGATCAGCGCCCGGTCCAGTTCGTCCAGATCGCCGGGTACGGCAACCGGGCCCGTGCAGGCGGCCGTCGAGCGAGGCCGCCGGGTGACGGCGGAGTGCGGGCCCGTTCCGGTCGCGGCAGATCCCTGCATTCCCGAGCCCTTTCGCCATCCTGCGCCGGGATGCCTTGTGTTGACGGATTCCGGCGATTTCACTTCGTCGTCATGCGGACAACTGACCGTATCCCCATTCCGGATCCCTACGTGAGGAGACCTCCCGTGACCTCCGCAGCTCCCGCCCCCGCCACCGTCACGCGCCTCATCGGCGCCCGTGTCATCGACGGCACCGGCGCGGGGCCCGTGGACGACCAGGTGCTGCACATCGGGGAGGACGGGACGCTCACCCATGTCGGGCCCGCCGGGCGCGAGCCCGCGCTGCCTGCCGGAGTGCCCACGCTCGACGTGGCGGGCCGCACCGTGCTGCCCGGATTCATCGACACCCACGTGCACTTCGGCGCCGGTACGCCCAACGACCTGGGCCGCCGCTTCCAGGAGGACGCCACCCTGCGGGTGTTCCGTACGGCCGAGCGGATGCGGCTGACGCTGGAGGCGGGGGTCACCACGGCCCGCGACCTGGGCGGCATCCCGGCCGGATTCCGTACCGCACAGGCCGAGGGGATGACGGCGGGCCCGCGGCTGCACACCGCCGTACGCATCATGGGACACACCGGCGGGCACGCCGACTTCAGCACCTCGTGCGGCGTCGACCTCAGCGACGGCATCGGCGAGATAGTGGACACCCCCGACCAGGCCCGTATCGGGGTGCGGCGGCTGCTGCGCGAGGGCGCCGACGTGATCAAGCTGTGCGCCACCGGCGGCATGGGCAGCCCGCACGACCAGCCGGACGACGAGGGCCTGAGCGAGGAGGAGATCCGCGCGGTCGTCGACGAGGCCGCCCGGCACGGCGGCCGCCCCGTCGCCGCGCACGCACAGGGCACGGCGGGCATACTCAACGCCGTCCGCGGCGGCGTCACCAGCGTCGAGCACGGCTACGGACTCGACGCGCAGGCCCGTGAACTGGCGGGCGAACGCGGCACGTTCATCGTCCCCACCCTCTCCACGGTCTTCGACGGAATCGACAAGTCGACCATGGCCCCGTACCACTACGAGAAGAAGATCCGCTGGTCCGGCATCACACAGGAGAACATCGCCGCCGCCATCGCCGACGGCGTCCGCATCGCGATGGGCACCGACGCCGCGATGTGCCCGCACGGCCGCAACCTGCGCGAACTCGGCCACCTCGTACGGCTCGGCATGTCCCCGCTCGCCGCGATCAGCGCCGGCACCCGCGAGGCCGCCGAACTCCTCGGCCTCCAGGACCGGACCGGCACGCTCGAAGCGGGCAAGGACGCCGACCTGGTGGTGTGCGACGTCGACCCGCTCACCGAGATCGAGCTGCTCGGCGACCCCGCGCACGTCGTCGGCGTGCTCCAGCGCGGCACCGTCCGCAAGAACCTGCTGCCCGCCACCCCGGCCGAGTGAGAAGGCGCGCACCATGAAGACGAAGAACAGCGCCAGAGACGCGGCCGCGGCCGAAGCGGCGCCGGGCGGCGGGCTCCTGGACCGGGCACTCGGACTGATCGAGCGTGGCGGCAACCGACTGCCGCACCCCTTCTACCTGTTCACCGTCCTCTTCGCGCTGCTCGCGCTCGCCACCACCGCGCTCGCGGCAGCCGACGTGACCGTACGGGTCCCCGGCGACGACAAGACGCTCCCGGTGCACGGGCTGCTGACCGGTGAGGGGGCCCGCTGGCTGCTCGCCAACCTGATCCCCAACTTCACCGGCTTCCCCTCGCTCGGCACGGTCCTGCTGATGATGATGGCGGTCGGCGTCGCGGAGCGGACCGGGCTGCTGGAGGCGGCCGTCCGGATCTCCATCGCCCGCGCGCCGGCCCGGCTGCTGCCGTACGCGGTGGCGTTCATCGCCTGCCAGGCGCACCTCATGAGCGACATCGCCATCGTCGTCATCCCGCCGCTGGCAGCGCTCGCGTTCAAGGCGGCGGGCCGCAATCCGGTCGCCGGACTCGTCGGCGGCTTCGCCTCGGTGTGCGCGGGCTACGCGGCGGGCTTCACCATCGGCGCGCTGGACGCGCTGTACGTGGGGATCACGGAGAAGGCCGCCGACGTACTGCCCAACGTCGACGGCGTGGCCACCCACATCCTCGTCAACTACTTCTTCACCGCCACCGCCAGTGTCCTTCTCGCACTCCTCGGCGGCTTCCTCACCGACCGTGTCCTGGAGCCGCGGCTGCCCGCCCCCACCGGCGACGGCGTCACCGACCCGGACGTCGAACCGGAGGCGGCGGCCGCCGGGGCCTCGGCCGCGGCGGAGCGGCCGCAGGCGACCACGGAGGTGACGCCGCGTCAGAAGCGGGGCCTGCTCTGCGCGTTGCTCGCGGTCCTCGGGTACGGCGCCGTCGTCCTGACCGCTTGGCTGGTGCCCGGCAGTCCGCTGCGCGGCCCGGGCGGTTCGCTGGTGCCCTCGCCGGTGCTCGACGGGGTGGTGCCGATCCTGTTCGTGGCGTTCCTGCTGGTGGGCGTCGTGTACGGGGTGACGGTGCGCAGCCTCGGGTCGGCGGACGACGTACCGAAGATCATGGCGCAGTCGGTCACGGGGATGTCCGGGTACATCGTGCTGATCTTCATCATCAGCCAGGTCATCGGCCTCTTCGAGTGGTCGAACGCGGGGACGCTGCTGGCGGTCAAGGGCGCGGCGCTGCTCAAGGCCGTCGGACTGACGGGATTCGCCGGGCTGTTGGTGTTCGTCCTGCTGGTGTGCGTGCTGAACCTCTTCATCACCTCCGGGTCCGCGCTGTGGTCCCTCATGGCACCGGTCTTCGTGCCGACGTTCATGCTGCTGGGGCTGGAACCCGCGGTCACGCAGGCGGCGTTCCGGATCGGTGACTCGGCGACTCAGATGATCACGCCGATGAACCCGTACCTTTTCCTCGCTCTCGCGCTGCTGCGGCGGTACGAGCCCTCGGCGCAGTTGGGCACGTTGCTGTCCCGGCTGGCCATCTTCACCGTGCCGTTCCTTGTGGCGTGGCTGACGGTGCTTGGTGTGTTCTACGTGGCGGATCTGCCGTTGGGGCCGGGGGCGGGGATCCACCTCCGGTGAGTCCAGCCCTGCGAGGGGGGCCGGCGGCTGCGGCTCGCGCTGTGGTTTGCGCAGTTCCCCGCGCCCCTTGTTGCGCAGTTCCCCGCGCCCCTGATCCGGGCCGTTCTCCTCGGCCGGGGTTTGCGGGTGCGGCCGCGCTGTGGGTTTGCGCAGTTCCCCGCGCCCCTGTCGGGGCGTGTTCTCCGGCTGGGGGTGCGGGGGTCGTCCCCCGCTGAGTACAGCCCCGCGCCCCTGTCGGGGCGCAAAACGGCCCCCCTCACGTGAAGGGGGGCCGTTTCCGGGGGTGTTGGTCAGCTTGTTGGGGAGGTGATCGACTCGGGGGTTTCTTCCTGGGCCGTCGCGGAGCTCTCGTCGTCGAGGGAGATGTCCTTGGTCTCCTTGCCGAGCAGGAGCGCGATCAGCGTGAGGACGGCCATCGAGGAGAGGTAGACGCCGACCAGCCACGGTGAGCCGTCGGCGGCCTCCCACAGCGCCACCGCGATGAACGGCGCGACGGCCGCGCCGAGGATCGAGGCGACGTTGTACGCGATGCCGGAGCCGGTGTAGCGCACGCTCGTCGGGAAGAGCTCGGGCAGCAGCGCGCCCATCGGGCCGAAGGTCATGCCCATCAGGGTGAAGCCGAGCACCAGCCACAGCACCACGCCGAGCGTGCCCAGGCCGAGCAGCGGCACCCACACGAGGCCGAACACCACGATCGCGGCGGTGATCCAGATCAGGGTGATGCGCCGGCCGTACTTGTCGGCGAGCGGGCCCGAGACGAGGGTGAACACGGCGAAGAACAGCACGCCGAAGATCATCATCAGGACGAACGTGGTGTAGCTGTACCCCAGTCCGGGCACGGGGGCGTCGGTGGCGGCACGCCCGTAGCTCAGCGAGAACGTGGTCATCAGGTAGAAGAGCACGTACGTCGCGAGCATGGCGAAGGTGCCGAGCAGCAGCTGCTTCCAGTTGTTGCTGAAGACGGTGGCCAGCGGCAGCTTCCGCACCTTGCCCGTGTCACGGGTCTTGGTGAAGGTCTCCGACTCGTGGAGGCGCATCCGCACCCACAGGCCGATGACGACCATCACCGCGGAGAACAGGAACGGGATGCGCCAGCCCCAGCTGAGGAAGGCCTCGGAGGGCTGCGAGGGGTCGGCGCCGGCCGCCGACGGCAGCAGGGCGCCGATGAGCAGGAAGAGGCCGTTGCCGAGGATGAAGCCCAGCGGGGCGCCCAGCTGCGGGAACGTGCCGTACAGGGCGCGCTTGCCCTTCGGTGCGTTCTCGGTGGCGACCAGCGCCGCGCCGCTCCACTCGCCGCCGAGCGCGAAGCCCTGCGCGATCCGCATCAGCACCAGCAGCGCGGTGGCGATCCAGCCGGCCTGCGCGTACGTGGGCAGCACGCCGATGAGGAACGTGGCGATGCCCATCGTGAGCAGCGATACCACCAGGGTGCCCTTGCGGCCGAGACGGTCGCCGAGGTGTCCGAAGACGATCGCGCCGATCGGGCGGGCGACCATCGCGGCACCGAATACCGCGAAGGAGGACAGCAGGGCGGTGGTCGGGTCGCTGCTCGGGAAGAAGAGCGCGGGGAAGACCAGTACCGCGGCGGTCGCGTAGACGTAGAAGTCGTAGAACTCGATCGTCGTGCCGATGAGGCTCGCGATGAGCACGCGGGATCGCGGGTTGACGGGTCTCCGGTCTGGGCTGGTGGTTGCTGCGGACATGCCCCCAAAGATCTCATGTATCTCATGCACCGGTCGGCCAATATCACTATGTGAGACATGGGTGGGATGGGCTTGACGAAACGCACGAGGGCTGCCGGTCAGCGCGCCGCCGCCGGCAGCCTCCCCGTACGGTCAACTGACCCGTCGGGCACGGGTGTTACGGCTCCAAGGTCCGGAGACGTGCCGGTCAGGCCACCGGGATGACGTCGCGCCCGTACGCCTCGATCACCGCTTCCTTCGCGTCGTGCATCGCGTACACGGCGACCTGGTCGACGCCCAACTCCCGCAGTGCGCGCAGCTTCTCCACGTGCGCGGAGGGCGGGCCGATCAGGCAGAAGCGGTCCACGATCTCGTCCGGGACGAAGGCTGTGTCCGGGTTTCCGGAGCGGCCGTGGTGGGCGTAGTCGTAGCCGGAACGGGCCTTGATGTAGTCCGTGAGCTCCTGCGGGACCATCGCCGTGTCCTGCCCGTACTTCTCCACCAGGTCCGCGACGTGGTTGCCGACCATGCCGCCGAACCAGCGGCACTGCTCCCGCGCGTGGGCGAGAGCGCCGGGGGAGTCGTCCTCCGTGACGTACGCGGGCGCCGCGACACAGATCTTCACGTCGGACGGGTCGCGGCCCGCCGCCGTCGCCGCGTCCCGTACGGCCTTCACCATCCACTCCGTGAGAAACGGGTCCGCGAGCTGGAGGATGAAGCCGTCCGCCTCCTCGCCGGTCATCTTCAGCGCCTTCGGCCCGTACGCGCCCATCCACACCGGCAGTTCGGCGCCATCGCGCACCCACGGGAACCGGACCACCGTGCCGCCGAGGTCGGCCTCCTCACCGCGGCCCAGCGCGCGGATGACCTTCATCGCCTCGCTGATCCGCGCGAGCGTGTTGGGCTTGCGCCCGGCGACGCGCATCGCGGAGTCGCCGCGGCCGATGCCGCACACGGTCCGGTTGCCGTACATGTCGTTCAGCGTCGCGAACGTGGAGGCGGTGACCTCCCACGTACGTGTCGACGGGTTGGTCACCATCGGGCCGACGGTGAGCCGTTCGGTCTCCGCGAGGATGCGGCTGTAGATGACGAACGGCTCCTGCCACAGCACGCACGAGTCGAACGTCCAGCCGTACGTGAAGCCGGCGTCCTCCGCGCGCTTCATCAGGTCCACGACGCCGGAGGCGGGCGGGTCGGTCTGGAGGACGAGTCCGAAGTCCATGAAGTGCCCCTTCGTTGCGGTGCGGTGCTCAGCCGAGGTGCTGCTCAGCCGAGGTACTGACAGGTGTCGCGCGGCGTGTACGTGCCGTGTCCGGCGCGTCCCGTGAACTCCCGCCCGGTGATGACGGGTTCGCCGCGCGACAGGACCGTCTCCACCCGTCCGGTCAGCCGCTTGCCCTCGTACGCCGAGTAGTCGACGTTCATGTGGTGCGTGGCCGCCGAGACCGTCTGCTCGGCGTGCGGGTCGTAGAGGACGATGTCGGCGTCCGCGCCGGGCGCGATCGTGCCCTTCTTCGGGTACAGGCCGAACATCCGGGCCGGCGCGGCGCAGGCGATCTCGATCCAGCGGCGGCGCGAGATGTGCCCGTCGACGACCGCCTGGTGCAGGAGGTCCATCCGGTTCTCCACGCCCGGCATGCCGTTCGGGATCCTGGAGAAGTCGTCGCGGCCCAGCTCCTTCTGTCCGCTGAAGCAGAACGGGCAGTGGTCCGTGGAGACCACCTGGAGGTCGTTCGTCCGCAGGCCCCGCCACAGCGCGGCCTGGTGCTCCCGCGGGCGAAGCGGCGTGCTGCAGACGTACTTCGCGCCCTCGAAGTCCGGCTCGGCGAGGTTGTCCGTCGACAGGAACAGGTACTGCGGGCACGTCTCGCCGAAGACCGGCAGACCGTCGCGCCGTGCCCGCGCCAGCTCGGCGACCGCTTCCTGCGCCGACACATGGACGACGTACAGCGGCGCCCCCGCGACCTGCGCGAGTTTGATCGCGCGGTGTGTCGCCTCCGCCTCCAGCAGCGCCTTGCGGACCTGTCCGTGGTGGCGGGGGTCCGTCTCGCCCCGGGCCAGGGCCTGTTCGACCAGGACGTCGATGGCGATGCCGTTCTCGGCGTGCATCATCATGAGCCCGCCGTTGTCCGCGGCCCGCTGCATGGCGCGCAGGATCTGCCCGTCGTCGGAGTAGAAGACGCCCGGGTAGGCCATGAACTGCTTGAAGGACGTGACTCCTTCACCGACGAGCAGGTCCATCTCCTTGAGCGTCTCGTCGTGGACATCGGAGACGATCATGTGGAAGCCGTAGTCGACGGCGCACTGCCCCTCGGCCTTGGCGTGCCAGGCGTCCAGCCCCTCGCGCAGCGTGTGCCCCTTCGCCTGGATGGCGAAGTCGACGATGGTGGTGGTGCCGCCCCAGGCCGCCGCGCGGGTGCCGGTCTCGAAGGTGTCGGCGGCGAACGTGCCGCCGAACGGCATCTCCATGTGGGTGTGCGCGTCGATGCCGCCCGGGATGACGTACTTGCCCCGGGCGTCGATGACCTTCGCGTCCGACCAGGAAGCGGCGCTCTCGCTGCCGCTCGTGGCGAGGGCCGCGACACGGCCGTCCTCGACGAGGACGTCGGCGTGCATCTCGTCGGCGGCAGTGACGACGAGACCGCCGCGGATGACGGTACGGGCGGAGCTCATGTTCTCCTCCAGAGGCCGGTGTTCAGGGGCGGGTCAGCGGCTCGTACGCCTGCGGGGCACGGTCGCGGTAGAACTGCCAGCGGTCCCGGACCTCGCGCAGCTTCGCCATGTCCAGGTCGCGGACGACGAGTTCGGGCGCCTTGTCGTCGGCCGGCTCGCCCACGTACTGACCCTCGGGGTCGACGAAGTACGAGGTGCCGTAGAAGTCGTTGTCGCCGTGCTCCTCCACGCCGACCCGGTTGATGGCGCCGACGAAATACTCGTTGGCGACGGCCGCGGCCGGCTGCTCCAGCTCCCACAGATAGCGGGACAGGCCGCGGCTGGTGGCCGACGGGTTGAACACGATCTGCGCGCCTTCCAGGCCGAGCGCGCGCCAGCCCTCCGGGAAGTGCCGGTCGTAGCAGATGTAGACGCCGACCTTGCCGACGGCGGTGTCGAACACGGGCCAGCCGCTGTTGCCCGGGCGGAAGTAGAACTTCTCCCAGAACCCCTCCACCTGCGGCAGATGCGTCTTGCGGTACTTGCCCAGGTAGCTGCCGTCGGCGTCGATCACGGCCGCCGTGTTGTAGAGGACGCCCGGCTGCTCCTCCTCGTACATGGGCAGGACCAGCACGATGCGGTGCTCGCGGGCCAGGTCCTGGAAGCGCCGTACGGTCGGCCCGTCGGGGATCGCCTCGGCGTACTCGTAGAACTTCGCGTCCTGCACCTGGCAGAAGTACGGGCCGTAGAACAGCTCCTGGAAGCACAGCACTCGGGCGCCCTCGGCCGCGGCGTCCCGGACGGCCTGCTCGTGCACCTTGATCATCGATTCCTTGTCGCCCGTCCAGGCGGTCTGGAACACGGCGGCGCGGATCACGGAACTCGTCGGACTCGCGGAACTCATCGGACTCGCGGAACTCATCGGACCTCCAGCTCAGCGGGGTTCGGGTAAGCCCACGACGATAGGAACCCCGGCCCCGGCGGCCGAGTCGCAGCGTGTCACGTCCCCGGCCGCATCGCGTTGCACGCTGTCACGCGCGCTGAGCGTCGTACGCGAGGAGCGCGATGTGCACCGACACGGCCTGCTCGAAGTCGTCCAGGCCGACGCCGAGCAGCGACTCGACGGCCTCCAGCCGCCGGTAGAGCGCCGGCCGGCTCATGTGGTGGAGCTCCGCGGTCCGCGACTTGTTGCGGCCCGTGGCGAGATAGGTGCGCAGCACCGGGAGCAGCCCGTCCGCGCCGTCGGAGCGCAGCAGCCCCTCCAACTCCCGCTCCGCGAAGGACTGTACGCGCGGGTCGTCGCGCAACAGCCGCACCAGGCCCCGCAGCCGTACGTCGCGGAGCCGTACGACCGGCGGCGTCGGCAGGTGGGGCGGCGCGCCGGCCGCGGCGTCGGCGACGTGCAGCGCCTCGCGCAGCCCTCCGGGCACGTCCGCCCAGCCGGTGCAGACGGGGCCGGCGGCGACGACGGCCGGCTCGCCCGTACCGGCCCGTTCACCGGTCCCGCCCGCCCCCGCGCGCTCGCCCGTCTCTGCGCGCAGCCTCGCGGCGAAGTGCGCGGTGAGCGGGTCGGCGGGCTGGTCGCGGGGGAGGCTGAGCAAGACGGCGGTGGAGCGCTCGGCCAGGTCGGCGACGAGCCCCGGCAGGTCCAGCAGGCGCAGAACCCGGTCCAGTTGAGCCGGGTCGCCGTCCCGTACGACCAGGGGTACGAAGGTGCGCCGGTTCACCGGAAGGCCCGCGGCGCGGGCGCGGGGCAGCAGCTGACGCGCCGGAACGGCCCCGGAGACCAGGTCGGCGAGCAGGGACTGCGCGGACTGCTCCTCCCAGCTGGCGCCCGGGCCGGAGAGCAGCCGGTGCAGCACGAGGGCCTCGGCGGTGCGCTCGGCGAGCACCCGCCCGGACGGATCGTCGCCGCGGTACCCGCACAGCACGACCGAACCCCAGCGTTCCCCCCGGCCGCCGAGGTCGGTGCGGATCCACCCCTCGCCGTCGACCCCGCCCGGCTGCCGCGTGATGCGGTCCCAGTCGCGCAACACGTCGTCCACGGCGGGCCGTTCACCCGCGGTGGCCAGTACGCGGTGGGCGAGGTTGGTGACGACGACCGGGCAGGCGCTGTGCGAGGCGACCTCGTCGAGCAGCTGTTGCAGGGGCGCACCGGCCGTGATGAGCCCGGTCAGCGCCGTACGGATGCCCTCGGAGAGGCTGACCGCGGCGAACTTCCGCCGTACGAGCCGGGACTGGACCTCCTCCGTCAACTCAGCGAAGGGGAACGGGCGGTGGAGCACGACCATCGGCAGCCCGTACCGTTCGGCGGCCCGCCGCATGGGCTCAGGGGCCGCGGGGAACGCCCGGCCGAGCCCCAGCACGAGGGCCGCCGCCTCGGCGCGGTGCAGGGCGTCGATGTACGCGGTCTGGCTGCGGACGTCGTCGGCGAGCAGCACGCCCGTCGTGAGGACCATCTCGCCGCCGCTGAGCATGACGCCGACGTCGGCCGCCTCGGCGACGTGCACCCAGCGGACGGGACGGTCGAGGTGGTCGGCGCCGGCCACCACCTCCGGCTCGCCGGCCGCGATGCGCTCCAGGGCGAGTATCTGGCGTACGGACAGGGTGTGTCCGGGCGCGGGCACGGTGGTCATCGGCGCCTCCTTCCCGGCCTCCGTCGCCGCCGGAACCGGCAGCGGAGAGGCCGTTGCCGGCGGCGGGGCGACGCGCGGCACGCTCGTGCGGTGATCACCTCGTGTGCCGCTCAGCATGCCGTGGCGGGGGCACGGGGCCAAGGAGTGCGACGCGCGGCGGCCTTCAGGCGTGCCCGGCGTGCGGGGTTCCGGCCGGGGTGCCGAGGAGGCCGGTGAGGAGGGCCGTGGTGGCGGGGGTGAGCAACTGCCGTCCGTCGGCCACCGATTCGAGGCCGGTGACGAGGGCGAGGCAGATGTCGGCGGCTTCGGCGGGGTCGACGCCGGAGACGGTGCCCGCTTCGCCGAAGAGGGAGAGGAGCAGGCGCCGCAGCTCCGCGGTGAAGGCGGTGCAGATGTCGCCGCACAACCGGGCCTTGTCGTCGAGGAGTTCGGCGGTGTGCGGGGAGTCGCCGGACAGTTCGAGGACCAGGCCGAGCTTGGCGGCCAGCACGCCCCGCAGGCGCTCGGCGTACGGGGCGTCCGCGTCCGCCGCCTCCCGGGCCCGCGCGAGCGCCTGGTCGTGCAGGCGCCCGGCGAGCCGTCGGAAGGCGTCGTCCTTGTTGCGGACGTACTGGTAGACCGCCGACCGGGACACGCCCATGGCGCCTGCGATGTCGTCCATCGTGGTGCGCCGTACGCCGTACCTGGTCAGGCAGTCGTACGTGGCGTCGAGGACCTCGTCGAGCCGGTCGGTGGCCATGCCGTTCAGGCCAGCTTCTTGAGCATTTCGGCGGCGAGCGGCGCGGAGGAGGCCGGGTTCTGGCCGGTGACCAGGTTGCGGTCGACGACCACGTACGGCGCCCAGGGCTCGCCTTCCCCGACGTTCACGCCGGCCTCGGCGAGGCGGTCCTGGAGGAGCCACTTCGCCTGGTCGGCGAGGCCGGCCTGGGCCTCCTCTGCGTTGGTGAACGCGGCCACGTCGTAGCCGGCGAAGGTGTTGCCGCCGTCGGCCTTCGTCGCGGCGAGCATCGCGGCCGGGGCGTGGCAGACCACACCGAGCGGCTTGCCCGACTCCAGGGTGCGGGTGAGCAGTTCGCCGGAGTCGGCGTTGACGGCCAGGTCCTCCATCGGGCCGTGGCCGCCGGGGTAGAAGACGGCGGCGTAGTCGTCGAGGCGTACGTCCTCCAGCTTCACCGGGGACTGCATTTCGGTGATCGAGGCGAGGGTGTTCGCGATGCGGTCGGCGTTCTCCTGGCCGCCGTTGGCCTCGGCGGCGAGGCTGCCCCGGTCGACGGTGGGCACGACGCCGCCGGGGGTGGCGACGGTGATCTCGTGGCCCGCGGCGGTGAACGCCTCGTACGGGGCGACGGCCTCCTCGGCCCAGAAACCGGTGGGGTGACGGGTGCCGTCGGCGAGCGTCCAGTAGTCGACGCCGGTCATCACGAAGAGGATCTTCGACATGGGGTGTTCTCCGGTGGGTGCGGATCCGCGTGCGGATCGGGGACGGTCGGCGTTTCCGGTGCTCTGACGGCTCTGACGCTCCGTGCGCAGAGTGTCAGCGCGGCGATGGCCCCACGCTAGGTCTCCCCGCGCATAGGAATCCAATAGGCTCGTCCATGTGACGGATAGGGAATCCAATGGGCAGCAGGGACGCGGCGCGGGCCTGACCGATCTCAATCTGCTGCGCACGTTCCTCGCGGTGTACCGGTCGGGTGCCTTCACCGCGGGCGCCCGCATGCTGGGCCTGTCGCAGCCCACGGTCACCACGCAGATCCGCGCCCTGGAGGGGCAGTTGGGCAGGGAGCTGTTCGAGCGGCTGCCGCGCGGCGTCGCCCCGACCGCGTTCGCGGACGAGCTGGCGGCCCGGATCGTGGAGCCGATGGACGCGCTCGGTGCGGTCGGCGGGCCCGGCGGCCTGCTCGGCGAGGGCGAAGCGGAGCCCGTCCATCTGGCGGGCCCGGCGGAGTACCTCTCGCACTGCGTGCTGCCCACGCTCGCCCCGCTGATCGACAAGGGCGTACGGCTGCGGACCACCTTCGGCCTCACCGACGATCTGCTGGAGGCGCTGCGCGCCGGGCGGCACGATCTGGTGGTGGCGACCGTACGGCCGCGCGGCCGCACCCTGGCCTCGGTGCCGCTCGCCGACGAGGAGTTCGTCCTGGTCGCCGCCCCGTCCTGGGCGCGGCGCATCGGCTCGCGGGTCGCCACAGAGGGCCCCGCGGCACTGCACGGCGTGCCCCTCGTCTCGTACGCCGAGGACATGCCGATCGTCCGCCGCTACTGGCGGCACGTCTTCGGCAAGCGCCTCACCTGCGACCCTGCCGTCACCGTGCCCGACCTGCGGGCGGTGAAGGCGGCGGTGGCGGGCGGCGCCGGCTTCAGCGTGCTGCCCCGCTACCTGTGTACCGCCGAACTGGCCTCCGGCGCCCTGGTGTTGCTCCACGAACCGGACGACGCCCCGATCAACACGGCCTTCCTCGTGCAGCGGCCGGGCTCCTCGGCCAACCCGCACGTCGGCCTCGTACGCGACCACCTCCTGCAGTCGGCCCGCGACGCCTGACAGTGACCCGGCACGACGGCCCGTGCGGAATTGCGCTCAGTCGGCCTTGTGGCGCTGGTAGTGCCGGGCCACGCGTGCGCGGTTGCCGCAGCGGGCCGCCGAGCACCAGCGGCGGCGCGGATGGGCCGGCAGGAACAGCAACACGCAGTCGCAGGCCTCGCACTGGCGGATCCTGGTGACGTCCGGGTCCCCCAGCAGCGCGGCGACGGCCTCGGCGAGCCACGCGATCAGCCGCTCTCCCGCCGCCCCGGCGCGCCGACGCGCCGACGCGCCACGGTGACCGCTGTCCCGTTCCACGCGAGTTCGCTGATCGCGGGCGCGGCGCGCTGCGCCTCGTTGAGCGCGTCGAGGTCGGCCTCGGGGGGACGGGTGCCGTGGCGGGCGTGTTCGAGGGCGCGGGCGGCGTGCTCCCGCAGGGCGTGCACCGCGTACAGCTCCTCGGTGGTGATCCGCGCCGGCACCTCCGGCAGCCGCTCGGCCTGCAGGTCCAGCCAGTGACGGAGGTCCTCCGGGGTGACGAGCAGTTCGCCAATAGTCGGGCGGGTGTTGACCAGGTCCAGGCCAGCGGCTCGCGCACCAGTTCCGGCGCCTCATCGACGTGCTGGGTGCCCAGTACCGCCTGATCGCCCCGGACCTTCCCGGGTTCGGACACACCGAGACGCCGGACGATTTCACCCACTCGTTCGACCGGCTCGCCGACATCACCGAAGGCTTCCTCCAACAGCTGGGCCTGGAGCGGTTCGTGATGTACGTCTTCGACTTCGGCGCGCCCGTCGGCTTCCGCCTCGCCGAACGTCACCCCGAGTGGATCGCGGGACTGATCACGCAGAACGGCAACGCGTACGAGGACGGGCTCTCGGACGCCGCCCGCGGCATCCTCACCCTGAGCCCCGAGGAGCCCGGCGCCGAGGACACCCTCCGGGGCTTCCTCACCCTGGAGGGCACCCGCATGCAGTACGAGACGGGCGTCGCCGACACGGCCCCGATCGCCCCGGACGGCTGGACCCTCGACCAGCACTTCCTGGATCTGCCGGGCCGCAAGGAAGCCCAACTCGCCCTGTTCTTCGACTACCCCGCCAACATCGCGCGCTACGGCCGTTGGCAGGCGTGGCTGCGCCGGCACACCCCGCCCACCCTCATCACCTGGGGGCGCAACGACCCCTTCTTCACCGAACCCGGAGCCCGCGCCTACCTGCGTGACCTGCCCGACGCCGAACTCCATCTCCTCGACACCGGCCATTTCGCCCTCGACACCCACCTGCCGGAAATCGCCCCGCTCATCGCGGACTTCCTCGACCGCAACCGGACCTGACCGCCCCCGCCGGCCTCAGCCGGACCGGCACCAGCACGCCAGCCGATCGGAGTTCCGCACCGTGCCCGACACCTGTGACGACACCGTGCCCGACACCTATTACGACCTCGGTGAGCACCGCCGCCGAGTGACGACCTCGTCCGATGACGCGCAACTGTGGTTCGACAGGGGCCTGTTGTGGGCGTACTGCTTCAACCACGAGGAGGCGGTCCGCTGCTTCGAGAAGGCCGTCCACCACGACCCGGAGTGCGCCATGGCGCACTGGGGCATCGCGTTCGCCGTGGGGCCCAACTACAACAAGGCATGGCGCATGTTCGACCGCGCAGGACTGGAGGCCGCCTTCGCCCGCGCGCATGCCTCGCTGGAGCGGGCCCGTACGGCATCCCGGCACGCCACGCCGTTCGAACAGGGCCTCGTCGAAGCCCTCGCCGCCCGCTTCCGAGCCGACACCGTGCCCGGGACGCCGGAAGAATTCCACCGGCTCGACGTCGCCTATGCCGAAGCGATGCGCCCGGTCCACCGGGCCCACAGCGAGGATCCGGACGCGGCGGCACTCTTCGCCGACGCGCTGATGTGCGTCAGCCCCCGCGCTCTGTGGGACCTGGACAGCGGGGAACCGGTGGGCTACGGCACCGTCGAGGCCCGCGAGGTGATCGAGAACGCGCTGGCCAGGACCGGCAGCGGCAAGCACCCGGCTCTGAACCACCTGTACATCCACCTGATGGAGATGTCCCCCCACCCCGAGGCCGCCCTTCCCGCGGCCGACCGGCTGCGCCATGCGGCCCCGGACGGCGGGCACATGGCGCACATGGCCACCCACATCGACGCCGCCTGCGGCGACTGGCGCCGCGTGGTCGACTCCAACGGCGACGCGGCCGCCGCGGACGACAGGTACTTCGCCCGCGAGAACCCCAGCGGCTGGTACTGGGCCTACCGCGTGCACAATCTGTGCGTGCGGTCCTACGGCGCGATGATGGCCGGCAAGTCGCACGAAGCCCTGGAGGCGGCCCGCCGGCTCGACGAACTCATCACCCCCGAGGTGCTCCGGCCCACCACACCCCCGATGGCCGATCTCGTCGAGACCTACCGCACCACGCTCCCGCACGCGCTGATCCGCTTCGGCCGCTGGCACGACATCCTCGCTCTGGAACTCCCGCAGGACGAGAAGCTGTTCTGCTCGACCACCGCGATGATCCACTACGCCCGAGGCATCGCCTTCGCCGCACTCGGCCGCATACCCGAGGCCGAGGCCGCCCGCGCCGAATTCACCGCCGCCCGCGCCACCGTGCCCGAGAGCCGGTGGAATGCCGTACCCGCCAAGGAGACCGACGTCCTCAAGGTCGCGGCCGGCATGCTCGACGGTGAACTGGAGTACCGCAAGGGCAACATCGAGGAGGCGTTCGCCGCGCTGCGCCGCGCGATCGAACTCGAGGACGCCCTCCCGTACACGGACCCGCCGGCCTGGCTCCAGCCCGTCCGGCACGCCTACGCGGCACTCCTGATGGAACAGGAACGGATCGAGGAAGCCGCCGGTATCTACCGCGCCGACCTCTGCCTCGACCGGACCCTGTCCCGGCGGCGCACCCACCCCCAGAACGTGTGGAGCCTGCACGGGCTGCACGAGTGCCTCACCAGGCTCGGCAGGCACGACGAGGCCCGGCAGATCACCCTCCAGCGTGACATCGCCGTCGCCACGGCGGACGTCGCCATCTCCGCCTCCTGCTTCTGCCGGCTGAGCGCGTTCGACGACGGCGGAACAGACTGCTGCTGAACGGGAGCGAGCGAGCGCGGCACTCCGGCGCCGTGACACGAACGGCCCCGCAGGCGCCAAGTGCGCCTGCGGGGCCGGGGGTTGCGCGAAGGTGGGGCGGCTACGAGCGGGTGGGCGCGTCCTCGCGGCGGCGCTTGGCGAGCCGGTCGCGTACGAGCGCGACGGCCACCACGAGCACGGCGACGAGCAGCGACAGCACCAACTGCTCGCGGGCGTCCGGGTCGGTGAGCATGTAGACCAGGATGAACGAGATCATCCCGATCGTCGCCCACGTCAGGTACGGGAACAGCCACATGCGGACGACGAGCTTCTCCGGCGCGTCCCGCAGCACGATGCGCCGCATGCGGAGCTGCGTGAAGCAGATGACGAGCCAGACGAACAGGGCCACAGCACCGGAGGAGTTGACGAGGAACGCGAAGACCGTGTCGGGCCACTCGTAGTTGAAGAAGACGGCGACGAAGCCGAACAGGACCGAGGAGAGGATCGCCGCCTGCGGCACGCCCCGCTTGTTCGTGCGGGCGAAGGCACGCGGCGCGTCGCCGCGCTGCCCGAGCGAGAACGCCATGCGGGAGGCGGTGTAGAGGCCCGAGTTGAGACAGGAGAGCACAGCGGTCAGCACGATCACGTTCATGATCTGGCCCGCGTGCGGGATGGCGAGCGCGTCGAGCGCCGCGACGTAACTGCCCTTCTCCGTCAGGGAGTCGGAGTTCCACGGCACCAGGCACAGCACGACGAAGATGGAGCCGAGGTAGAACACGGTCACGCGCCAGATGACGCTGTTGGTGGCCTTGACGACCGCGCGCCGCGGATCGGGGGACTCGCCCGCGGCGAGGGTGACGATCTCACTGCCCATGAACGAGAACACGACGAGCAGCACGCCGGTGAGGATGCTGCCCGGGCCGTTCGGCAGGAACCCGCCGTGCGAGGTGAGGTGGGACAGCGACGCCGACTGCGTGTCCACGCCCGGCAGCAGGCCGAACACGGCGAGCCCGCCGACCACGATGAACCCCGCGATCGCGACGACCTTGATGCCCGCGAACCAGAACTCGAACTCGCCGAACGAGCCCACCGAGATCAGGTTGGTGCCGGTCAGCACCGCCATCACGATCAGCGCCCAGGCCCACTGCGGTACGGCCGGCATCCAGCCGGCGAGGATGGCGGCGCCCGCGGTGGCCTCGACGGCGAGCACCACGACCCAGAAGAACCAGTAGAGCCAGCCGATGGAGAAGCCCGCCCAGCGGCCCAACGCCCGGTCGGCGTAGGCGGAGAAGGAGCCGGAGGCGGGGTCGGCAGCGGACATCTCGCCCAGCATCCGCATCACGAAGACGACCATCATGCCGACCAGGGCGTAGGACAGGAGGATGCCGGGTCCCGCGGCGGCGATGCCGGACCCGGATCCGACGAACAGGCCGGCGCCGATGACACCGGCGATGGCGATCATGGACAGATGGCGGTTCTTGAGGCCGGCCTGCAGTCCACCGGAGCCGTCTTGCTGCCCCGGTTCTGTGGCAGAGACCTCTGCCGTGGTCGTCGGCTGCGCGTTCATGGATTCCTTCGACATTCGACGGAGTTCAGGGCATGGCGGCATGCCCGTTCGTGCGCTCTGCGGAAGGCCGCGCGCTCCTCCGGAGTCGCGGCGAGCCGATGACGGCGACTCATCTTTCTCGCTGATATGGCCGTTCGGTGACCGGGATCCTAAGCACACGTGTCGCCGCACGGAAAGGGGGTGCGGGCGAATCGAAGAACAGTCCGGGAAACTCGCGGCACGGTTTGAGCATCTGTAGGAATCCGGGCCGCCCCGGGTGTGACATCTGCTCATGGTACGGGGCGTGACCTGCGCGTACCTTCGCCCGGGGCGAGGCGTCCCGAGCGCCCCCGAGTCGCGGCACACCGGGTTTGCGGGGTCGTGTGAATGCCTCGGCGCGCTGCTCGGGTGCCGTACCGGAATTCCGCGCCGGAAATTTTCACGGCCCGCCTGCGCACGCCGAATTCACCGCCGATTTCTCCGGCCGGAACGGCGTTCAGTGCCCGCGCTTCACCACGCCGCGTCGTCCCACTGGTCCAGCAGGTCGTCGCCCGACATCTCGACCGCGGGTTCGGACTGGCCGTCCTGGAGGGACTGTTCGGCCCAGATCACCTTGCCCCGCGCCGTGTACCGCGTGCCCCACCGCTGCGCGTACTGCGCGATGAGGAACAGGCCGCGTCCGCCCTCGTCCGTCGCGGCGGCCCGCCGCAAATGGGGCGAGGTGCTGCTGCCGTCGGACACCTCGCAGATCAACTGCCGGTCACGGAGCAGCCGTACGCGCACCGGTTCGGCGCCGTAGCGGATCGCGTTGGTGGCCAGCTCGCTGACGATGAGTTCCGTCGTGAACGCGAAGTCCTCCAGGCCCCACGTCTCCAGCTGCTCGCGGCAGGCCCCGCGGATGCGGGCGACGGCTGCCGGGTCCTGGGGGAGGTCCCACTCCGCGACCTCGTCGGGGCCGAGCAGGCGGGAGTGGGCGACGAGCAGGGCGACGTCGTCCTCGGGCTGTGCGGGCCGTACGGACTCGAACACCTCCCGGCACATGTCCTCCGGGTCCTGGGCGGACGCCTCGGCCAGGGCGGTCCGCAGCAGTTCCGTACCCGCTCCGGGAGCACGGTGCCGGTCCTCCAGCAGGCCGTCGGTGTACAGCACCAGCCGTGTCCCTTCGGGCAGTCGGAGCTCTGTCGTCTCGAAGGGGTGCCCGCCCGTTCCCAGGGGCGGGGAGGTGGGCACGTCGGGCAGGAGGACGGTGCCGTCGGGGTGGACCATGGCGGGCCCGGGGTGACCGGCGCTCGCCACGGTGGCCTTGCCGGTCACCGGGTCGTACACCGCGTACAGGCAGGTCGCTCCGGCCACCGGGTTGCCGTCGTCGACGCCGTCCTCGTCCTGGTCGAGTCGCGTCACCAACTCGTCGAGATGTTCGAGGAGTTCGTCGGGGGAGAGGTCCAGGGAGGAGAAGTTGTGCACTGCCGTGCGCAGCCGGCCCATCGTGGCGGCGGCGTGCAGGCCGTGCCCCACGATGTCGCCCATGACCAGGGCCACGCGGGCTCCGGACAGGGGGAGTACGTCGAACCAGTCGCCGCCGACGCCGGAGCGGGACGGCAGATAGCGGTGGGCGACGTCCAAGGCGTTCTGCTGGGGCAACCCGCGCGGGAGCAGGCTGCGTTGCAGCGTGACGGCGGTGGCGTGCTCGCGGGCGTACCGGTGCGCGTTGTCGACGCACACGGCCGCATGGCCGGCCAGTTCCTCGCTCAGCCGCACATCGTCCGGCTCGAACGCGTCGGACCGGTGCACACGCCAGAAGCCGGCCAGCCCGATCACGGTGCCGCGCGCCCGCAGCGGGATGACGAGAAGCGAGTGCGCTTCCGAGGACTCCTCCGGGACCAGCAGCTCCCCGTACGTGTCGGAGCCCGGTGCCGCCCGCTCCGGCGCCTGCCGCAGATCGGCTTCGAGGACCGCTTCGGCCGTCTCCAACGCCTGTGCCTGCGGGGAGCCTTGGGGGTAGGTGACGCGCTCGCCGAGCCGCGTGCCCGGGCCGTCCTCCGCGGCTCCGCGTACGGCCGCCCTGCTGAGCAGGAGAGACCCCGCCTCCGGCTCGTCGGCACGGAGCAGGGGTTCGGCCAGATCGATGGTGACGAGGTCGGCGAAGCGGGGCACCGTGGCCTCCGCCAGTTCCTCGGCGGTGCGCTGTACATCGAGGCTGGTGCCGATGTTGAGGCCCGCGTCGTAGAGCAGCATCAGCCGCTCCCGCGCGCCCTCGGCCCGGCCGGAGAGCCTGCGCAGCTCGGTCGTGTCGCGCAGCGTCGCCACCGTGCCGGCGGGCCCGCCGTACGGCGCCGTGGGGCGGACGTTCACGGTGAGCAGTCTGCCGCCCACCAGGTGCAGTTCGTCGGTGGCGAGGCGGCCGGACGTCAGCAACTCGGAGATGTCGGCGGGCAGTTCCAGCTCGGCGAGCCGGTGGTACTCCGCGCCCAGGGGCACGCCGAGGAGCCGGCGTGCCTCGTCGTTCACCAGGGGCAGGTGCCCGTCGGCCCCGACGACCAGCACGCCCTCGCGGACCGCGTGCAGCACCGCGTCATGGTGTTCGTACATCCGGGACATGGCCGCCGGACCCAGGCCGTGAGTGTCCCGCCGCAGCCGTGCCCCGATCAGCGCCGCACCGCCCGCTGCCAGGACGAGCGCCACGGCGCCGGACCCGAGCAGCACCGGCAGCTGGGAGGCCACCACGGCGTTGACCTTCTCGACGGTGATGCCGACGGACACTATCCCGACGACCTCGTGCCGCGGGCCGAAGACGGGCACGACGGCGTTCACCTGGCGGCCGAGGTTGCCGGTGAAGTTCTGGACGAAGGGTGTGCCCCGGGCGGCCTTCTTGTACGGGCCGATGACGTGCTCGCCGATCAGGTCGGGGCGGGGGCTGCTGCTCCAGCGGATGCCCCGGGTGTCATAGGTGGTGATGATGCCGACGCCGGAGAGCTTCCGGACCCGTTCTGTCCTGGGCTGGAGCGTCGCGGTCGGGTCGGAGGACGTCATCGCACGTACGGTGCCCGGCGCGTTGGCGAACGACTGGGCGACACCCAGTGCCTGTGCCTCGGCCTTGTCCTCGCTCTGCTGCCGGGCCTGCACCACGAGGGCCGACAGGCCCGTGACGACGAGCAGCACGACGATGAGCATCAGCAGCGCGAGGACGCGTCCGGCGATGCTGGACCCGCGTCCGGAAAGGCGCGATCGCACCTTGGCGACGGGGCCGCGGCCGTGCTGATCGGGCATCCCCTCATTATCGGTGCTCATGGTCCTGACGCCTCGCTGTCGCCCGTCGATCCCAGCTCACGCGGCGGGTCCGGTCCCTCGGGACGTCACCGCCGGCCGGGCATGTTCATGTGGCGAGGGTCGCACGACCCCGTCCCTTGACCCGCCCCCAGGGCCCCTTTAACGTCATTTTCCCATTCCAGGAACACGGATCCCGCACAGTGAAAAGAGGCAGTTCATGACTGCCATCGACGGCCGTTCCGCCGCGGAAAGCACCGACCCCTCCAGTTCCGCTCTGTACACCTACGACCTCGCGCCGACCAAGAAGGCCGGGCGCCGCTGGGGCGCGTACAACGTCTTCACGCTGTGGGCCAACGATGTGCACAGCCTCGGCAACTACGCGTTCGCCCTCGGGCTCTTCGCGCTCGGGCTGAGCGTGTGGGGCATCCTGCTGGCCTTCGTCCTCGCGTCCGTCCTGCTCTTCCTGCTGCTGACGCTGTCGGGCTACATGGGCCACAAGACGGGCGTCCCGTTCCCCGTGATGAGCCGCATCGCGTTCGGCATCAAGGGAGCGAAAATCCCGGCGCTCGTCCGCGGGGCCGTGGCCATCGCCTGGTTCGGCATCCAGACCTATCTGGCCGCCTCGGTGCTGAAATCCCTGGTCCTGGCGATGGCACCCGGGCTGAAGGGGCTGGACTCGCACTCCGCGCTGGGTCTCTCGGCGCTCGGCTGGCTCACGTTCCTGGCGCTGTGGGCGCTCCAGGTGGTCATCGTCAGCTACGGCATGCAGATGATCCGCCGGTACATGGCCGTCGCGGCGCCCACCACCCTGATCACCATGTGCGCGCTGGCGGTGTGGATGTTCGTCCGCGCCGACGGCTCCATCTCGCTGTCCACCGACGCCCCGCTCACCGGCGGCGCGATGTGGCTGCAGATCCTCCAGGGCGCGGCACTGTGGGTGGTGATCTACGGGACGTTCGTCCTGAACTTCTGCGACTTCACCCGGGCGGCCAAGAGCCGCGGCTCCATCATCCGGGGCAACGTCGTCGGCATTCCGGTGAACATGCTCTTCTTCGCGGGCATCGTCGTGGTCCTCAGCGGGGCACAGTTCAAGCTCAACGGGCACGTGGTCACCAGCCCCGAGGACATCGTCCGGACCATCCCGAACATGTTCCTGCTCGTCCTCGCGTCGCTCGCGCTCGTCGTGCTGACCATCGCGGTGAACCTGCTGGCCAACTTCGTCGCGCCGATCTACGCGCTCGTCAACCTCTTCCCGCGCCGGCTCAACTTCCGCCGCGCCGGTGTGGTGAGCGCCGTCATCGGCCTGGTGATCCTGCCCTGGAACCTCTACAACAGCCCGGTCGTCGTCAACTACTTCCTCGGCGGACTCGGCGCCCTGCTCGGGCCGCTGTTCGGCGTGATCATGGCGGACTACTGGCTGCTGCGGAAGTCCCGGGTGAACGTCCCGGACCTCTACACCGAGGACCCGCAGGGCGAATACCACTACCGCCGCGGCTACAACCCGCGCGCCGTCGGCGCGTTCATCCCCTCCGCCGCGCTCGCCGTCGTGCTCGCCCTGGTGCCCGCGTTCCACGCCGTGGCCGGGTTCTCCTGGTTCATCGGCGCCCTGGCAGGTGCGGTGCTGTACGCGGTGATCGCCGACCGCAGCCGCCCCTGCCACGACGTCGACGGCGAGACGATCGCGGTCGCCGCGGAGTGAGTTCGGTGTGCCGGTGCGTCAGTTCCCGGCCGTGCCGGGGGTGTCGGAGCAGCAGCTTGCGCCGCGGCGCGCCCACTGCGCGAGAGGGAGGCCGTCGGTGCTCATCGGCTGGTCGTCTCCCGTCCACCTCTGCGGCCATCCGAGAGGGGAGTCCTCCCAGCCCTCCTGGCGTCCGTGGACCGTCCTGTCCAGCAGCGCGGAGCCGTTGGCCATGGCCTCGACCCCGCGGCCGGTCGTCCAGTACGTCTCGAACACCCGGTCGCCCTGCCGCAGATAGGCGGCCAGCATGAACGGGCCCCGCCCCGCCATCAGCGTGTCCAGGGACTCCCGGGCCGAGTACCAGGGCATGTCCCAGCCCATGAAGTCCCGGTAGCGGACGCTCTCTTCGTACGGGCCCTGGCAGAACGTGGCGTAGGTGACGTCGCGGGAGTGCAGCGGGGACAGTTCGCGGACCTGCGAGGTGAAGAACGTGCAGCCCGGGCACTGCTCGGCGGCGGGCCGGCCGGTGTGCCACATGAAGTAGTAGGCGAGCAGCTGGCTGCGGCCCTCGAACGTCTCCAGCAGCGTGACCGGGCCCTTGGGACCGGTCAGCGTGGTGGCCGCGTCCACCTCCACCATGGGCAGCCGCCGCCGCGCCGCGGCGATCGCGTCGCCTTCGTGGGTGTGTGCCTTCTCGCGGACCCGCAGCGCGTCCAGCTCGGCCTGCCAGGTGGCCCGGTCGACGACCTCGGGTGCGTTCTGGTCGGTGGTCATGGGGTTTCTCCTTCGTTCCGGTCCCCGGTGGGCTGTTCCGTCCCCGGTGGGGTCTTTCACTCCACCGACGAAGGGCGCCGCCCCGGATCGACACCGTCGGCGGAGAAATTTCCGGCGCCCCGGGACTGCCCCAGAGCTGCCGTTGGGAGCCGGAGTCGGAGCTGCCGTCAGAGCTCCCCGAGGCGCCGGGTCAGGTAGCGGCGCTCGGGCTCGGTCGGGGCCAGCTTCAGGGCCTCCTCGTACGCCGCTTCGGCCTCGGCGGTACGGCCGGCCCGGCGGAGCAGGTCGGCGCGGGTCGCGGGCAGCAGGTGGTATCCGTCGAGGCGGCCGGACGCCGTCAGCTCGTCGACCAGCGCCAGACCGGCCGGAATCCCGTCCGCCATCGCGACCGCCACGGCACGGTTGAGGTCCACCACCGGCGACGGCGCCAGCCGGCCCAACTCGGCGTACAGCGCGGCGATCTGCGGCCAGTCCGTGCCCGCCGCGTCCGGCGCGGTGGCGTGGCAGGCGGCGATGGCGGCCTGCACCTGGTACGGCCCGGCCCGCCGTATCGCCAGCGCCCCGTCGAGCGTCGCCACACCCTCGGCGATCAGCGCCCCGTCCCAGCGGGACCGGTCCTGGTCCTCCAGCGTGACCAGCACGCCGTCGTCCGTACGGGTCGCGCGCCGGGCCTCGTGCAGCAGCATCAGCGCGAGCAGGCCGCGCGGCTCGGGCTCGTCCGGCATCAGCCGGGCCAGGACCCGTGCCAGCCGGATGGCCTCGGGCGTCAGGTCCCGGCGCGTGCCGCCCTCGTCGCCGCTCTCGCCCCCGGTCTCGCCCTCTGTCTCGTCGTAGCCCTCGTTGAAGATCAGGTAGAGCACCGCGAGGACGGCGGGGAGCCGCTGGGGGAGGAGCCCCGCGGGCGGGACCCGGTACGGGATGCCCGCCTCCTGGATCTTGCGCTTGGCGCGGACCAGGCGCTGCGCCATCGTGGGCTCGGCCGTCAGGAAGGCCCGGGCGATCTCCGCGGTGCTCAGGCCGGCCAGCGTCCGCAGGGTGAGCGCGACCCGCGCCGGGAACGGCAGCGCCGGATGACAGCACGTGAAGATCAGCCGCAGCCGCTCGTCCGGCACGTCCTCCGCCCCTGTCTCCTGCGGCTGTGATTCCTCCGGCTCGCGTGCGAGGGCGGCGAGTTGACGCAGCTTGGCCGTCCCCGCGGCGTCGCGGCGCAGCTGGTCGACGGCGCGGTTGCGGGCCGTGGTGGTGAGCCAGGCGCCCGGCCGGCGCGGTACGCCGTCGCGCGGCCAGCTCCGCAACGCGGCGGCGAACGCCTCCTGCGCGCAGTCCTCGGCCAGGTCCCAGTCCCCGGTCAGCCCGATCAGGGTGGCGACGACCTGCCCCCACTCGTCCCGGTAGGCCGCCTCGACCGCCGTCCGGACCCGGTGGCCGGGCGCTGTCATTCCCAGACCGGGCGGACCTCGACCCCGCCCCAGCGTGCGTACGGATGCCCGGCGGCGATCCCGATCGCCTCGTCCAGGTCCGCGCACTCGACGACGACGAAGCCGCCGACGAAGTCCTTGGTCTCGGCGAACGGCCCGTCCGAGACGAGCGTTTCACCGTCACGGACCCGTACGGTCGTCGCGTCCACCACCGGACGCAGCCGGGCGCCGAGGATCTCGCAGCCCCGCCGTTCCAGGTCGGCCGCCCACGCCTGGTGCACGGGATCCGCCGCGAGCTCCTCGTTCGACGGCGACACCGACTCGTCGTCGCAGATCAGCAACACGTACTTCATGCGCTGGATTCTGCCCGACCGGAGCCCTCTCCGGGGGCGCCGGAGCTTTCCCGGTGAGTCGGCCCGGCGTCGCGTCGTCAGCGCGTGTGGACGGCCTCGCCTCCGACCAGGGTCAGGTCCACGGTGGCCTCCTTGAGGGATTCGGGGCCCAGGGCGAGGACGTCGTGGGAGAGGGCCACCAGGTCGGCGTACTTGCCCACCGTGACCGAACCCCGGTCGTGCTCACAGAAGTTGGCGTACGCACTGCCCAGCGTGTAGGCCTCGATGGCCTCCGGCAGCGTGATGGCCTGCTCCGGTATCCAGGGCTCGCCGCCGTCGGGGGAGCGGCGGGTGACGGCGGTGTAGAGGTGGGCGAGGGGGTCCATCTCGGCGACGTTCCAGTCGGAGGAGAAGGCCAGCCGGGCGCCGGCGTCGCGCAGCGAGCGGAACGCCCAGGCGTGCGCCCAGCGTTGCGCTCCGATGCCCTCGGCCCAGTCCTTGCCGGGGCCCGCCACGTCCGGGGCGCCGTGCCGGGGCTGCATGCAGGCCACCACGCCGAGTTCGGCGAAGCGGTGTACGTCGTCCGGGTGCAGGCACTCCACGTGCACGATCTGGTGGCGGGCTTCCCGGGGGCCGTTGGCCGTACGGGCCGCGGCGTGCGCGTCGAGCGCGGTGTGGATGCCGCGGTCGCCGGTGGCGTGGGTGAAGGTCTGGAAGCCGCGCCGGTCCAGTTCGGTGAGGACGCGGGCGAACTCCTCGGGCGGATAGAAGGTGCTGCCGCGGTTGCCGGGCTCGTTGGCGTACGGCTCGAAGAGCGCGGCGGTGTGCGGCTCGACCACGTCGTCGATGTAGAGCTTGAGCGGCCCGACCCGCAGCCGGTCGTCGTCGAACTCCTTGGCCGCCGCGGCGAATTCGTCCAGCTCGGCCGGTGTCGTACCGCGCGGGTGGAAGAGCGCGGCCACCAGGCGGGAGCGCAGCCGGCCCTCGCGCCGGGCCCGGGTGAACAGGTGCAGGTCGTCGAGGGAGTTCTGCGGCTCGACGACCGTGGTCAGGCCGTGCGCTGCGGCCATGTCGAGGGAGGCGGTCAGCCGCTTGTAGCGGCGCTCCGTACCGGCCCACGGCAGGAATTCCGCGAGGGCCCGCTGTCCGTCCCGGGCCAGGCCGAGGACGGCGAAACCGGTGAGGAAGCCGGTCGGTTCGCCGGTGGCCGGGTCCTTCTCCACGACGCCGAAGGGCAGTTGACGGGTCTCCCGGGTGATGCCCAGGCGGCGCAGCGCGGCCGTGTTGAGCCAGACGCTGTGCACGTCGTACGTGAAGATCATGGCGGGGCGGTCGCCTGTCACCGGGTCCAGGTCGGCGGCGGTGGGCATGCGGCCGCCGGGGATGGCGCCGTAGTCGAAGGCCTCCCCCTCGATCCACGGCGCGTCCGGGTGGGCCGCGGCCCATTCCGCGATGCGCCGGTGCACCTCCTGGAGGGTGCCGGCGCCCGCGAGTTGGGCGCTGTCGGTGTCGGAGCCGAGCCGTACGTGGTTGTGCGCGTCGACGAAGCCCGGCAGCAGCAGCCGTCCGGCGAGGTCCCGGACCTCGGTACCGGGTCCGGCGAGTGCGGTCACCTCGGCGGCGGTGCCCACCGCCGTGATCCGGCCGCCGCGCACCGCGACGGCCTCGGCCTCCGGCAGCGCCGGATCGACGGTGTGCACGCGGGCGTTGGTGAGGATCAGGTCGGGGGCGGTGCTCATGAGGGTTCCTTGCTCTGCGGTGTGCGGTGCTTGTCCACGGGGCCGGGGGATTCCGTACGCGGCCCGGGGACTTCGGCGGCGGGCGTGAGCCTCTTGTGCAGCAGGAGGCAGCCGGAGCTGACGCCCGCGGTGGCGGCGAAGGCGAGGGCCACCGGCACCCAGGAGTCGCCGGAGGCCGAGTAGAGCCAGCTCGCCGCCGAGGGTGCCGCGCTGCCCAGCATTCCGGCGAGCTGGAAGCTGAGGGACAGCCCCGTGTAGCGCACGCGCGGCGCGAACCAGCCGGAGATCAGGGTGCCGATCGAGGCGTACGCGATGGTGCTCGCCAGCATGGGCAGACACATGGCCGCCCACAGCGCGGGCAGCGAGCCGGTCCCGGCGAGCCAGAACATCGGGAAGGCCACGGCCAGATGGAGCAGCATGCCGAGGAGGGTCACGCGGCGCAGCCCGTACCGGTCGGCGGCCATCGCGGCCAGCGGTGTGCACACGATGATGACGACGGAGGCGGCGGTGCCCGCGCCCGCGGCCTCCGAGGCGGAGAAGCCGAGCGCGTCGACGGCGTACTGGGACATGAACGTGACGACGACGTAGTAGCCGCCCACCGTGATCAGGAAGGCGCCGGTGGCCAGCAGCCAGGTGCGCCACGCGCCGCGTATCACCTCGACGACGGGGGCCGATTCCTTGGCCTCCCGCTCCTCGGCCCGCCGCGCGGCCTCGAACTCCGGGGACTCGTCGATGGTGGTGCGGATGATCAGGCCGACGAGGATGAGCACGGCGGACAGCAGGAAGGGGACGCGCCAGGCCCAGTCCTGGAGCGCGTCCCGGCCCAGGAGGCCGACCAGGGCGAAGACGCCGGTGGAGAGGAAGTAGCCGATACCGTCGCCGAGTTGGGGGAAGGAGCCGAAGAACGCGCGGCGGCGGGGCGGGGCGTGCTCGACCGCGAACAGGACGGCGCCACCCCACTCGCCGCCGACGGCGAGGGACTGGATCACGCGGATCGTCACCAGCAGCGCGGGGGCGAGGACGCCGAGCGAGGCGTAGCCGGGGAGCAGTCCGATGGCGACGGTGGCGACGCCCATCAGCAGCATGGACCAGATCAGGGCCTTCTTGCGGCCGTACCGGTCGCCGATGTGCCCGAAGAGGACCGCGCCGAGCGGGCGTCCGAGCGCGCCGACGAACAGGGTGGCGAAGGAGAGCAGTACGCCCACGGCGCGGTCGGTCCCGGGGAAGAAGAGTTCGGGGAAGACGAGCGCGGAGGCCGTGGCGTAGATGCCGAAGTCGTACCACTCCACGCTGGTGCCGATCAGCGAGGCACCGGCCACCTTCCAGGGGTTGGAGCGTTTCGGCTGTGCTGTGGTGGGGCCGGTCGGGGCGGCACGGTCGGCGGGGCCGGCTGCGGCTGGGCTCATCGGTCCGGGCTCCTTGTCGGAGTGGCGGGCGGGCAGCGTGGCGGGGGACACTGGAATGGATCCGACTGGACCCTTTAATGCCGGGTGACGTTATGGCCCTCCCCGGGGGGTGTCAATAGGATCCGGAGGAACCAATTCATGGAGTGCTTCCGCGAGATGGAGGCTTCCGGGCGATGAAGGAGAGTGACGCGGTGCCACGCGGGGCCAGCAAGGCGTCCGGGCAGGACCGGCACGGCGGACGGGAAGCACCCGGGGAGCGGGAGGAGGCCACGCCCTTCACCCGCCCTCCGTCGCACGCCGTCGTCGCCGAGGCGCTGCGCAAACGGATCGCGCTCGGCGGCCTGGAGGCGGGGGAGCGGCTGCCCACCGAGCGGGAGCTGGCCGGAGCCTTCGGCGCGGGCCGCAACACCGTGCGCAAGGCGCTGCGGCAGCTCGCGGAGGAGGGGCTGGTGGTGACGACCCTGGGGCGGTCCGGCGGCACCCGGGTCGCCGAGTCCGCCCCGGGTACGGGCGGGGGAGCGCGGCGGGCGTCAGCCGAACGGGCCGCCGTGGACGCGGAGTTCCGCGCCACGCTGCGGGACTACATGGAGTACCGGCAGGCCGTCGAACCCCTGGCCGCGCGGCTCGCCGCCGAGCGGGGCGCCACGGGCGACCGGCGGGAGCTCGTGCGGCTGGTGGAGGAGCCGGTCGGGGATCTGGAGACCTACCACCGTGTGGACAGCCGCTTCCACCTCGCCGTGGCGGCGGCCGGCGGCAACGAGGTGGTGCGCGAGGCGGTGGCCAGGGCCCGCGCGGAGATGTTCATCGGCGGCAACGCGCTGTGGCTGCGCTCCGACTGGAAGGTCGTGTACGGCGAGGGCGGCGACCTGGGCCAGGTGTTCCGCGAGGAGCACGAGGCCATCGCGCACGCCGTGCTCGCGGGGGACGGGGAGCGCGCCGAGGCGGCCATGCGGGCTCATCTCGGCGACTCCTACTGCCAGTTCCTCCGCCTGCTCGACCACTTCGCCCGGCAGACGTGAACCGGGCCTCGCGGCGGGAGGGGCGGGGCGGCGGCTGTTGACCGGAGCGGGTGGCGCTCGTAGCCTCGCTGATTGGGTCCATCGAGATCCAATCAAAGAGCCCTCCTCCCGACCGCACCCCCGCAGGAGCCCCCCGTGCACAGCTACGACGAGAGCCTCACCGAGCAGATCATGGACCATCTGCGGCACCGGCTGAGCCTCCCGGAACCCCCGCTCGGCAGGCTCGGCGACCAGGAGGAGCTGAGCCTCGCCCTCAAGGACGCCATCGGCCCGGGCCCCCGCCCGGCGGGCGACGTACTGCGCACGTACACGGGCGAGTTGGAGCCCACCGTCCTCTCCTGCGACCACCCGGCCTTCCTCGCCTTCATACCCGGCGCACCCACCAAGGCCGCCGCGCTCTTCGACATGGTGCTCGCCGCCTCCTCGCTGCACGGCGTCTCCTGGCTGGAGGCGTCCGGAGCGATCGCCGCCGAGAACCAGGTGCTCCGGCTCCTCGGCCGGCTGGCCGGAATGCCGGAATCGGCAGGCGGCTGCTTCGTCAGCGGCGGCTCGGCCGGCAACCTCTCCGCGCTCGTCGTCGCCCGCGACACCGGACGCCGCCGCCTCGGCCTCACCGGCCACGCACCGGTCCGCATCGCGGTGAGCGACCAGGTGCACTCCTCCGTGGGCAACACTCTCCACATCCTCGGTATCGACGCGCTCGTCGTGCCCACCGACGACCACCGCATGACCGGCGAGGGCCTGCGCGCCACCCTGGACGCGGCCGAAGGCGACGGCGGCGCACCGGTCGTGGCCGTCGTCGCCACCGCCGGCACCACCAACGCGGGACTCATCGACGACCTCGCGGGCGCCGCCGAACAGGCCCGCGCCCGCGACCTGTGGTTCCACGTGGACGCGGCGTACGGCGGCGGCGCGCTGTTCGTACCCGAACTGCGGGAGAAGATGGCCGGCATCGAGCACGCCGACTCCCTCGTCATGGACCCGCACAAGTGGATGTTCGCGCCCTTCGACTGCGGCGCCCTGCTCTACCGGCAGCCCCAGCTCGCCCGGGCCGTCCACACCCAGGACGCCTCCTACCTCGACGTCATCCACGGCGACGAGGGAGAAGAGGGCGGGACCGAATGGAACCCGAGCGACTACGCGTACCACCTCACCCGCCGCCCGCGCGGGCTGCCCCTGTGGTTCTCCCTCGCCGTAAACGGCACCGACGCCTACCGCGACGCCGTACGCCGCGGCCACCAACTCGCCCTGCGTACGGCCGAGTTGGCGCGGAACACCGGGGGAGTGGAGGTGCTGCGCGAGCCGGAACTGTCGGTCGTACTGCTGCGCCGCGAGGGATGGCAGCCCGCCGACTACGACGCCTGGTGCAAGCAACTGCTCGCCGAGCAGACCGCGTTCATCACCCCCACCGTGTGGGAGGGCGAGACGGTGCTGCGGCTGGCCTTCCTGCACCCCGGCCTCACGGAGGACACCGTCCGCACCATCCTCACCTCGCTGACGGCTGCGTGAGCTGCGGTGCGTCGAGAGGCGGGCGGGCCGGCCGCTCGGGGGCGACCGCACCTGTGCGCCGGAACTCGCTCGGGCTGACGCCCCGGATCCGCTTGAACGCCGCGCTGAACGCGAACGCGTCGGAATACCCGACCGCGTGGGCGACTTCGGCGACCGTAGCCGCCTCACGCTCGGCCAGCAGGTCGGCCGCGAGCGTCATGCGCCAGCGGGCGAGGTAGGTCAGCGGCGGTTCGCCGACCAGATCGGTGAACCGCTTGGCCAGCGTCGACCGCGACACGCCGGTCCGGCCGGCCAGCGAGGCGACCGTCCAGGGCGCCGCCGGTTCCGCGTGCAGCAGGCGCAGCGCGTCGCCGGCCACCGGGTCCCGCTGGGCGGCGTACCAGGCCGGCGGCTCACCGCCGGGCCGGTCGAACCAGTCGCGCAGCGTGCAGACCAGCATCCAGTCCAACAGCCGGTCGAGCACGACCTGTTGGCCCGGCGCGTCGACGGCGGCCTCGGCGGCGAGGTGCTCCAGCACGGCGTCACCTGTGCCCCCGGCGCCCACGCGCAGCACGACGGGCAGCGCGTCCAGCAGCCTGCGGCTGATCTCGCCGCGCACGGGATAGGCGCCGACGATCAGGGTCGTGGCGCCGTCACCGGCGTCCCCGCAGCGGTCGTTCCAGCCGAGCCGGTGCCGGGTCCCGCCCTGCTCGGGCGTCGCGCAGTGCTCGCCGCACGCGACCGGTTCGGCCCGCGTGCCGACCTCGTCGACGAACGTGAACGGCGCGGGCCCCCGCACGATGACCGTCTCGCCCGCGCGGAGCTGTTCGGGCGGACGGTCCTCCGGCACGATCCAGCCCTCGCCGCCGAGGACGGTGCACAGCGTCAGCGGCGCGCCGTCCACGAAGCGCAGCGCCCAGGGCGGGGACAGGGTCGAACTGCCGAACAGCGAGCCCTGGGCCCGCATCCCGCGGAAGAGGTCACCGAAAGCGTCCACTCCACCGAGGTTAGACGATGACAAAGGTGATCCGGCCTCTCACCCATGGAATCGTCTGAGCGGACACCGTTGAATCGCTGCCATGCGTAACGACATGAACAACGACACGACCCTCGTCCTCGGCGCCACAGGCAAGACCGGCCGGCGGGTCGCCGCCCGGCTGCGGCTGCGCGGTACGCAGGTACGCGCCGCCTCCCGGACCAGCCCGGCCCGCTTCGACTGGACCGACCCCGACGGCTGGGACGCGGTCCTGCGGGGCATCACCGCCGCCTACGTCGTACCCCCGGCCGTGCCAGGCCCTGTGCACGAATTCGTGGCGCGGGCCGAGGCCGCCGGCGTACGGCGTCTGGTCCTGCTCTCCGGGCACGGCGCCGACACCTGGGGCGACTCCGCGTTCGGGTGGGACATGCGCTCGGCCGAGGACGCCGTGCGCGACTCGGCACTGGAGTGGACCGTTCTGCGGCCGTCCAACTTCGACCAGAACTTCGACGAGGACCTCTTCCACGCCCCGCTGGCCGCGGGCGAGTTGGCGCTCCCGGCGGGAGCGGTTCCCGAACCGTTCATCGACCTGGAGGACGTCGCCGACGCCGCGGCGGCGGTGCTGGCCGAGCCCGGCCGGCACGCCGGGCGTACGTACGAGCTGACCGGGCCGCGCGCGCTGACCTTCGCCGAGGCCGTCGAGCTGATCTCCCGGGCGTCCGGGCGGCCCCTCGCGTACAAGGAGATCTCCCCCGCCGAGTACATCGCCGGGCTCGTCGAGGAGGGCTGGGGCGAGGACGACGCGCGCCACCTCGCCGCGATGTTCGAGCTGATGGAGAGCGGCGCCATCGCCGGAACGACGGACGGCGTCGCCACCGTACTGGGGCGCGAGCCCCGCACCTTCGAGGACTACGCCGTACGGGCCGCGGCCGCCGGAGCCTGGCGGCGCTGAACCCGCTCTCGTCCTCCCTCTTCCGACCTCTTCCGAAAGGGACCACATGAGCACCGCCACCAGCCTGTTGACCGCCGAGGACCTCGAATTCCTCGGACGCCCCCTGCACGGATTCCTCTCCGTGGCCGGGGGCACGCAGCCGCCACAGCCCCGGCCCGTGTGGTTCGAGGCCACCGCTGAGGGGACGGTCCAACTCTTCACGGAACCGGACTCGTTGAAGGTGCGCCGCCTGAGCCGCGACCCCCGCGCCTCGCTCGTCGTGGCCGCACCGGTTGGCGAGCGCGAGCGCTGGGTGTCCGTCACCGGACGTGTCACGGTGGAGGCCGGCGGGGTGCACGACCTCTGTTCCCGCCTCGCCGCCCGCTACTGGGACCTCGGCGACCCGGCGCGGATCGCCGACCTCGCCGCGATACAGGCCGCCGACCAGCTCCGCGTCGTCCTCCACCCGGAGTCCGTACGCCGCTTCGCGTACTGAACTGCGCCGCGACCGCCTGCCGGCGGCACCGGCGTGACCGGCGTGCTCAGGGCTGCTCGGGCGGAACGATCCGGGGGAGGTCGAAGGCGGTGACGGCGGGCGGATCGGCCACCTTCTCGGCCTCGACGAGGCAGGTCTGGGCACTGGAGCACTGGGTGAGGCGGGACGTGCCGGCGTCCCGGGTGACGACGTTCGGATTGCCGTGCTTGTCGAGGCTGCCGGAGGTTCCGGGCGCCTCCGGGTCGTACCAGGCCCCGGTGGGGACCTGGACGACACCCGGCCGGAGGCTGTCGGTCAGGCGGACACCGGCGAGGAAGGCCCCGCGGTCGTTGAACACCCGCACCACATCGCCCTCTTCGAGCCCTCGCGCCGCCGCGTCGGACGGGTGCATGGCGAAAGGTGAGCGTCCCGCGACCTTCTCCGCGCGGCTGTGGGAGGAGTGGTCGAGCTGGCTGTGCAGCTTGTTCCTGGGCTGGTTCGTCAGCAGATGCAACGGATACCGGCCGGCGAGTCCGCCACCGAGCCACTCGGCGGGCTCCAGCCACGCGGGGTGCGCCGGGCAGTCCTCGTAGCCGTACGAGCGGATCGTCTCGCTGGCCAACTCGATACGCCCGGAAGGGGTGTTGAGGGGCGCCCCTTCGGGATCGGCGCGGAAGTCGGCGAGGACGGTGGGTTCGACCTCGGGAACGGGGAATTCGTACGAGTCCCTGCTCCAGAAGTCGTCGAACGGCGGCGGGTCGTAGCCGCGTTCGCGAGCCGTCACGGACGCCTCGTCGTACATGTGCCGCAGCCATTCCATCTCGCTGCGGTGGTGGTGGTATTCGGGGCCGAATCCGAGGCGGTCGGCCAGGTCGCTGAAGATGTCGAAATCGGAGCGCGCCTGCGCGTACGGGGGCACCGCCCGGTGCATGGCGATCCAGTACGTGCTGTTCTCCGCGGCGGCGATGTCGTTGCGCTCCAGGGCCGTGGTGGAGGGCAGCACGATGTCGGCGAACTTGGCCGGCGGATTCCACCACTGCTCGTGGACGATGACCGTACCGGGCTGCTTCCAGGCTTCGAGGAAGCGGTTCAGATGGAGATTGTGGTGGAACGGATTGCCGCCGGCCGAGTAGACGACTTCGGTGTGCGGCAACTCGATCTCGGTGCCGTGGTGTTCGAGCCTGCCACCGGGATTGAGCAGCATGTCGGAGACCCGGCCCACCGGGACCCGCAGATCCACCGGATTCGTGCCCAGATGCATCTTGGGGCGGGGGATACCGGGTGCCCTGTTGAGGGAGATTCCGCTCACGGCGCCGAATCCGAAACTGAACCCTCCGCCGGGCAGGCCGACTTGCCCGAGGATTGCGGCGAGCGCGACGGTCATCCAGACGGGCTGTTCCCCGTGCTGGGACCGCTGTACCGACCAACTCGTATTGACCAGCGTGCGGGTGGCGGCCATCCGGTGAGCCAGTCCGGTGATGACTGATTCCTCGACACCTGTGATGTCCGCGGCCCAGGCGGCGTCCTTGGGGACCCCGTCCTCCGCGCCGAGAATGTACGCCTCCAGTTCGGGATAGCCCGCCGTACAGCGATTCAGGAACGCGGTGTCGTGATGTCCCGTACTGATGAGGGTGTGGGCGAGGCCGAGCATCATGGCGGTGTCGGTGCCCGGCCGCAGGGGAATCCACTCCGGGCCCGACGCGTCCGGCATGTCCTCCCGGCTCGGGCTGATGTTGACCACCTCGATGCCCGCCGCACGTGCTGCGGCGAACCAGCCCGCGCTGTCGTGATTGACCGCCCCGCCGGGGTCGATCTGCGCGTTCTTCAGCGCGGCCCCGCCGAACATCACCATCAGCCGTGTGTGGGCGACGACTTCACTCCAGCGCACGACCAGACGGTCGATGTCGTCCCGGCCCAGAATGTGGGGCATGACACCGAGCGCCGCCCCGTAACTGTGATTCCCGGACTTGTCGACGTAGCCCCCGAACAGCGAAAGGAACCGCTTCAGCACACTGGGCGCGTGGTGCATGCGGCCGGCGCTCGCCCAGCCGTAGGAACCCCCGTAGAGCGAGGTGTTCCCATGCGTCTCCTTGGCCGAGACGAGCGCTTCACAGACCAGATCGAGGGCCTTGTCCCAGCTGACCGGAACAAAGGCCTCGGAGCCCCGGTCGCGCCGGCTGTCCCTTCCCGAGCGCAGATAGCCCTCACGTACGTACGGCTGGTCGATGCGCAATCCGTCGCGTACGACCTCGGGGAGACTGTGCTGGATCGGGGACGGGTCGGGGTCGAACGGCACGCCCGTGGTGGAGACGACCTCGTGCGTTTCCGCGTCCGTTTCCACCCGGTAGACGCCCCAATGGGCAGCGGTCTGGACCGAATTCGTCGCTCGCTTGCTCACACCGATGAGCCCTTCGTATCGCTCCCGCTCGTGTCAGCCGTGACGTCACGGACGCCCCACGGGAAGGAGGACGCCCCGTACACCCTTCGGCTACCCACCCCTGACCAGCGCACCAGTGATCTCCCCCACGATTACGCCCTGGCGGGCGGCCGGCCGCGAGGGGTGGGGGGCGGGGGGCGGGGAAGCTTGGCGTCGCCGGTGCGCCGGTGTGGGGGTACGTCGGGGTGGCCGGGTGCGCCGGGGGTGCGGGGCGCTCGGTGCGGCGTGAACCCCCTGGGCGGGGTGCCCCTCGGGCGGGTGCGCCCGCGCGGGGCGGTCGGCGCGCCGACGGGGCGCGTGACCGTTCGGTGAGGGGTGAGTCCCCGGGGCGGGGTGGCGGGCAGTTGGGCGCGCCGGCGGGGGCGTGGCCGCTCGGCGAGCGGTGCGGCCCTTGTGCGGTGTGATGGGCGCCGGTTTGCCGGTGCCGGTGCGCCGATGTGGGGGGGCGTCGGGGTGGCCCGGTGCGCCGGGGGTGCGGGGCTGCTCGGTGAGGGGTGAGCCCCCGGGGCGGGGTGCCGGGCAGTTGGGCGCGCCGGCGGCGGGCGGGTACGTGGCCGCTCGGGGTGCGCGGTCGGTTTCAGGTGCGGGGGAGGTGAACGGGGCACCGGAAAAAGGCAGGCGGCGGGGCCGTCCGGACGTGCATACTGCGGCAGTCGGTACGAGCGAGATCATGGGGGTGGGACAGTGAAGCTTGCCGAGGCACTGGCCGAGCGCGCCGAACTGGCCCGGCGCGTCGAGCAGTTGCGGAGCCGCGTCGTGGGCAACGCGCGCTACCAGGAGGGCGAGGAGCCGGCGGAGAACGCCGCCGAGCTGCTGGAACAGGCCGACGCGGACCTGGCACGCCTGGAGGCGCTGATCGCGCGCATCAACCGGACGAACGCGACGGTGACCCTGCCGGGCGACGAGACCGTACCGCAGACCCTGACCGCGGCCCTCGCCCGGCGCGACGTACTGCGCCTGCGGCACAGCCTGGTCGGCGCCGCCGCGGACGCGGCGGCCGGCGCCGGACAGCGGGGATACCGCCAGATGCGCTCCGAACTGCCCATGCTCGCCGCCCTCCCCGTCAGCACACTGCGGGCCCAGGCCGATGAACTCGCCCAGGAGCTGCGGCTGCTGGACACCCGTATCCAGCGGGCGAACTGGGAGGCCGAGCTGAGCGAGTGACGCGTACGGCGCCGAGTGACGCGTACGGCGCGAGGGACGCGGACGAGGAGCAGGTAGCCGCACAGGAGGCGTGCACACGCCGCGGGCCGGCGGTATATCCGGTCCACTCCTGGCGCGCGGAGAGCAGCGCAGGGGGTTCGATTCTCCCGCCAACGGTGCAGCTCCGCACGGCGCACAGGTGACGGTGCACAACGCACGGCACATCACCATGTGCAGATCCGGTGCGGTGAGGGCGGGTACGGGGCTCTCCTCGTCCGACCACGCCGAGCCGGATGTTCGGTTGAGGGTGATTTGCACAGGTATGTTCCACCAGTATGCGGAACCTTCCTGTTGTCATGCGTGAAAAGTGTTGTCGCGTACATGCAGGTTTGCTTTTACTGGCACGTCGACGAGCTCCAGCGCAAGTCCTCACCCCCACCGTGCCGAAGGAGACCGACATGGCTGCGCACTCCGAATTCAGACGACGCGCCCTGCTGAGAGGCGGCCTGTCGCTCTCCGCGGCGGGCGCGTTCGGTCTCGGGACCGTCGCCGAGGCCCACGCTTCCCCCGCCGGGAAGCGCGCCGCCCGGGCCGAGCCCCGCATCCTCACCACCGCCGAGTGGGCCGCACGCGCGCCCTCCTCCCCGATCGTGGTGCTGGACCGCGTGCCCACGTACATCGTGGTGCACCACACCTACGAGCCGGGCAACAGTGAGAACTACTCGCTGGAGCACGCGAAGGCGATCTGCCGCCAGATCCAGAACTTCCACATGGACACCAACGGCTGGAGCGACACCGGCCAGCAGTTCACCAACTCGCGCGGCGGCTTCGTCCTCGAAGGGCGGCACCAGAGCCTGGGCGCCGTCCGCAGCGGCAACCGGCATGTGCAGGGCGCGAACGTCGGCGGCCACAACAGCGAGGTCATCGGCATCGAGAACGAGGGCGACTACCGGAGCGCCAGCGTCCCCCGGGCGCAGTGGGACTCCCTCGTCGACCTTGTCGGCTGGATCGCCGGCCAATACGGCACACCCGCCGAGAACATCAAGGGCCACCGCGACTTCAACTCCACGGCGTGCCCCGGCGACGCCCTTTACGGCCGGCTCCAGGAGCTGCGTGACGCCGTGAGCGGTGCCCGCGGGGCCCCGTCCTCCCGGGAATCCCTCGCCTGGCCGCTGCTGCGTCCCGGCGACGCCGGCCCACAGGTGCGCGCGGCCCAACACCTGCTGCGTGCCGCCGGGTTCGACTCGCTCCCCGTGGACGGCGTCTTCGGCGCCGAAACGCGGAGGGCCGTGGCCACCCTCGCCGACCGGCACGGCATCAAGCGGCACAGCTGCTCCGCCGCGTACCACCGGCAGGCCGACGAGACCGGCTACCTGGGCTCCGACATCTGGCCGCTGATCACGCCCGCGATGCGGCCGCGCGGGCACGGCGAGGTCGCCAAAGCCGTGGAGACACTGCACCGTTCGGGCACCCGCACCCTCGACGGCACGCTGGGCCACCGCGACTGGCAGCGGCTGCTCGCCTAGCGGGCGCCTTGCCGGTGCCTTGCCGGTTTCCGCCGGGTGGGGCCGGGCCGCCGGGCGTTGGGCCGTCGGGCGCCCGCCGCCCGGCAGCGTGCTGTGTCCGGTCGTCGCATTCCGAGCGAGGAGAGTGAGCATGACGCAGTTCAGCCGACGGGGCTTCCTCGGCGCGGCCACTGTGGGCGCCGCCGCGGTGAGCGGAGTGCTGGGTGACAGCCGTGCGGTGCTGGCCCAGGCGGACGAGCCGTCCGGACTGACCGTGCGCGACGGGGAGTTCCTGCTGGACGGGAAGCCGTTCCGGATCCTCTCCGGCGCTTTCCACTACTACCGCACGCACCCGCGCGACTGGCGCGACCGGCTGATACGGATGCGGGCGCTCGGCCTCAACACCGTCGAGACGTACGTGGCCTGGAACGTCCACGAACCGCGCCGGGGAACAACCGACTTCACCGGCTGGCGGGACCTCGTCCGCTTCGTCCGCACCGCCGAGGAGGCGGGGCTCAAGGCCATCGTGCGGCCCGGCCCGTACATCTGCGCCGAGTGGGACTTCGGCGGACTGCCCGCCTGGCTGCTGAAGGACGACAAGGACCAGCCGCTGCGCCGCTCCGACGCGGTGTACGAGCGCGCCGTGGACGAGTGGTTCGGCACTCTGCTGCCGCGCCTCGTGGACCTGCAGGCCACCCGCGGCGGGCCGGTCATCGCGATGCAGGTGGAGAACGAGTACGGCAGCTACGACGACGATCACGCGCATCTGGAGCATCTGAAGGACAGCATGCGCGCGCGGAACATCGACAGCCTGCTGTTCTGTTCCAACGGGCCGACCAGGGAGATGCTGGAGGCGGGCACTCTCCCTGACCTGCTGGCCACCGTCAACTTCGACGGCGATCCCACCGGACCGTTCGCCGAGTTCCGCGAGTTCCGCCCGCACGACCCGCTGTTCTGCACCGAATACTGGAACGGCTGGTTCGACCACTGGGGCGAGCAGCACCACACCACCGACCCGGCCGAGACGGCCGGCAACGTGGAGAAGATGCTCAAGGCAGGCGCCTCGATCAACTTCTACATGGCCGTCGGCGGCAGCAACTTCGGCTGGTACGCGGGCGCCAACATGGACGGCGAGCACTATCAGCCGACCGTCACCAGCTACGACTACGACGCCCCGATCGGCGAGTCCGGTGAACTCACCGAGAAGTTCCACGCGATCCGCGAAGTGATCGGCAAGTACGCCCCGCTGCCGGACGGTCCGCTTCCGCCCACGCCGCCCCGGATGCCCGCGCAGACGGCCCGCACGGCCGGTTCGGTCCCGCTGGCGGACTGCCTCGACCAGCTGAGCGGCCCGGTGCACCGCCGCACCGACGGGCCCGTGCACATGGAAGCGCTGGGACAGGCCTGGGGGCTCATCCACTACCGCACCCGCCTGCCCGGGCCGCGTGACACCGCGAAACTGAAGGTCACCGGGCTCGGCGACCGGGCACTGGTCTTCCAGGACGGCAAGCAGACCGGCACTCTCGACCGCAACCAGCCGCACGGCACCGTGGACGTCACCGCCGGCTCCGGCCCCGCCACCCTCGACCTGCTGGTCGACCCCACGGGACGGGTCAACTTCGGGCCCGGGCTCAACGATCCGAAGGGCATCACCGGCAAGGTCCTCCTCGGCGACGAGGAACTGCGCCAGTGGGACATCCGCTCCCTGCCCCTCGACGACCTGTCCGCCGTCCGCTTCCGCAAGGACACCGAAGCGCCGGCAAGCAGCGGACCCGCCTTTCACCGGGCCACCTTGACGGTGGATCAGGTCGCCGACGGCTTCCTCGCCTTCCCCGGCTGGGACAAGGGCATGGTCTGGCTCAACGGCTTCGCGCTCGGCCGCTACTGGTCGCTGGGCCCACAGGTCACCCTCTACGCCCCGGCCCCGCTGTGGCGCCGCGGACGCAACGAGATCGTGCTGCTGGAGATGGAACGGCCCGGCGACCGCGTCGAGTTGCGCGCGGCACCGGACCTGGGCTGACGCGTCCGCCGTACGGCAGAGGCGCGCCTCCTCGCAGGTCGCAGCCCTGCTCCGTCCCCGGCCCGGGAGCGGGGGGCCGGAGTCGGAGGACGTTCAGCTCTGACGGGTGGGCCGGGGTGCCTCGGGCCGGGGTGCCTCGGACTGGGATGCCTCGGGTTGGGGGGCCGTCCAGCTGGCGAGGAGTTTGAGGCGGTCCTCGGAGGTGGTGCCCGGTTCGGCGGTGTAGAGGGTCAACTCGTGCACCGCGCGGTCGGACACGGGCAGGTCCAGGGCGCGGTAGGTCAGTTCCAGGCGGCCGACCTCGGGGTGCTGGAGGCGCTTGATGCCGTCGTGGCGGATGCGTACGTCGTGCGCGGCCCACATGGTGCGGAACTCGGGGCTGAGCGTGGACAGTTCGCCGATGAGCTCGCGCAGCGCCCGGTCCTGGGGCTCGCGCCCGGCTTCGGCGCGCAGCAGTGCGACGGTGGCCTGCGCGCCGTTCTTCCAGTCGACGAAGAAGTGCTGTGAGCCCGGGTCGAGGAAGAAGTAGCGGGGGAAGTTGGGGCGGCCACGCTCGTCCGTGGTGTCGCTGGCGAACATCGGCGCGAACAGGGCACGGCACAGCGCGTTGGAGGCGACGATGTCCCCGCGGCCGCTGCGTACGAAGGCGGTGGACATCGTCATGGAGTCGAGCATCCACTGGACGGACGGCGGGATCTCGACGTCCTTGCGGCGCTGCGGGGCGCGCCGGGCCGGCCGGGCGGCCCTGGCCAGGTCGAACAGGTAGGTGCGCTCGTCCTCGTCCAGCCGCAGCGCCTGGGTCACCGCCTCGAGGACGTCCTCCGAGACGCCGCTGATGTGGCCCTTCTCCAGCCGCGTGTACCACTCGGTGCTCACACCGGCGAGCACCGCGACCTCCTCGCGCCGCAGCCCCGGAACCCGTCGCCGGCCACTGGTGGGCAGCCCCACCTGCTCCGGGGTGATCTTGGCGCGCCGGCTGGCGAGGAAGTCCCGGATGTCGTCGCGGTTGTCGGCGCTGTGGTCCATGCCTTCCACGGTAGTCACGCACGGCCGGGGAGGGAGGTTGAGCTTGTACCCCCCATAACCTCGACCTTCTCCGCGCGCCACGAGGGGGGTTTCGTGGGTGTCGGCCGCTTGACCACGACCCCCGTGTGGAGACGAGAGAATGAGTACGCGAGGAGGTGTCCTCGACGACGCCCCCGGCGACGTACGCGCTGAGGAGCGCGGACGTACGCCCCGCCGGCTGCCGCCGGTGACCTACGTGCTGGCGTTGGGCACGTTCCTGATGGGCACGACCGAGTTCGTGGTGGCGGGCCTGCTGCCCGGGATCGCGGGCGACCTGCGGGTGAGTGTGAGCCAGGCAGGTCTGCTGATCACGGTCTTCGCTCTGGGCATGGTCGTCGGCGCCCCGCTGATGGCGATGCTGACGCTGCGGCTGCCCCGGCGCTGGACGCTGATTCTGGCCCTGGTCGTGTTCGCTGTCGGGCATGTCGTCGTCGCGGTCGGCTCCAGCTTCGCGCTGCTGCTGGGAGCGCGGTTCCTGACGGCCATGGCGACCGGCGCCTTCTGGGCGGTGGCCAACGTGGTGGCCGCCCGCGCCGCCGGTCCCGCCGCGAGCTCGCGCGCCCTGGGCGTGGTGGGCGCCGGCGCCATGCTCGCCAACGTCGTCGGCGTACCGGCCGGTGCCTTCGCCGGTCAACTGATGGGCTGGCGGGGCCCGTTCTGGGCGCTGGCCGTCCTCGCCATTGCCGCCACGGTGCTGATCGCGCGCTGCGTCCCCCACGACGGCCCCGACCACCAGGCGGTGTCGATACGGTCCGAGGTGTCCGCACTGCGCTCCGGCCGCCTGTGGCTGGCGCTGGCGGCCTGCGCGACCACGACGGGCGGCGTGATGTCGACGTACTCCTACATCTCGCCGCTGCTGACCGACCGCGCCCACCTCGCGGCCGGACTGGTTCCGCTGGTCCTGGTCGGCTTCGGCACCGGCGCGCTGGCGGGCTTCCTCCTGGGAGGCCGCCTCGGGGACGTACGCCCGTACGCGACGACCATCGGCGCGGCCGCGATGAGCACGCTCCTGCTGCTCGGCATCTGCCTGCTGTCCGGCTTCGCGGCGCCCACCATCGCGCTGGTGGCCCTGCTGGGACTGTTCGGGCTCGGCGCCAACCCGGTGCTGATCTCCCTGGCCGTCCGCTACGCGGGCCGGGCGCCCACGCTGGGGTCGGCCCTGACCGTCTCGGCGTTCAACCTGGGCACGGCAGTCGGTTCATGGATCGCCGGCCACGCCCTCGACTCCTCCCTCGGCGCGACCGGGCCCGCCGCGGTCGGCACCGCCGTCGCCGCGCTGACCCTGATCCCCACCGTCACGATCGCGCTCATCCACCGCCGCCGGGCGGCCTCCGTCCTGTGGGGCCACGCGGATGCCGGTGCCGGGGGTGTGCGGAACGGCTGACGACAGGGCACCCGCCCCACGCCCCCCATGCGGCCCCGGCCGCTGCAACAGCAATCTCGACAGCAATCCCGACACCTAAGGAACAACCCCCATGCGCGCAGCCATCCTTCACGCCCCCGGTGACGTCCGGGTGGAAGAGACCGGTGACCCGAAGATCACCGCCCCCACGGACGCGGTCATCCGGCTCTCCGCCACCTGCGTCTGCGGCTCCGACCTGTGGCCCTACCGCGGTATCGAGTCCGTCGACCAGCCGATGCCGATGGGCCACGAGTACGTCGGTGTCGTCGAGGAAGTCGGCGACGAGGTCACCAGCGTCAAGCCCGGCCAGTACGTGGTCGGCTCGTTCGTCGCCTCCTGCGGCACCTGCGAGATCTGCCGCTCCGGCTACCCCTCGTCCTGTGTGCACCGTGTGTTCATGGCCGCGGTCGGCACCCAGTCCGAGCGCGCCCTGATCCCGCACGCCGACGGCACCCTCGTACCGCTGCCGGGCACCCCGGACGCGGACATGATCCCCGACCTGCTGGCCGCCTCCGACGTCCTGGGCACCGGCTGGTTCGGTGCGGTGGCCGCCGAGGCCGGGCCCGGCAAGACGGTCGCGGTCGTCGGCGACGGCGCGGTCGGCCTGCTCGCGGTACTCGCCGCCCAGCAGCTCGGCGCGGAGCGGATCATCGCGATGAGCCGGCACGAGCCGCGGCAGAAGCTCGCCCGCGAGTTCGGCGCCACCGACATCGTCACCGAACGCGGCGACGACGGCGTGGCGAAGGTCAAGGAGCTGACGGGCGGGCTGGGTGCCCACTCCGTCGTCGAGGCGGTCGGCACCCAGGAGTCGATGCGGCAGGCCCTCCGCTCCACCCGGCTCGGCGGACACATGGGCTTCGTCGGCGTCAACCACGACGTCGAACTCAGCGGCGAGGAGCTCTTCTTCTCCCAGGTCCACGTCCTCGGCGGCCCCGCCCCCGTACGCAACTTCCTGCCCGAGCTGATCGATCTGATCTGGCAGCGGAAGATCAACCCCGGCAAGGTCTTCGACCTCACCCTTCCCCTGGAGGAGTCCGCCGAGGCCTACCGGGCCATGGACGAACGCCGCGCCATCAAGGCCATGCTCACCTTTTGAGCCACGCTGTCCTTCCGGCCCACGCCGTACGGGCCGCCCGGCCGCCGGGCGGCCCGGCCATCCCAGAGAACAGGAGGCGATCGACATGGCACGGATCCTGGTGACCGGGGCGGCCAGTGGCCTCGGGCGCGACACAGCGGACGCGTTGGCCGACGACGGGCACGACGTGGTCCTCCACGTACGCAACCGGGCCCGGCTCACCGACGAGGACGCCGCCGGCCGGTGGAAAGGAATCGTCACCGGGGATCTCGCCGAGCCGGACGAGATCCGCTCAGTCGCCCAACAGGCCGCCGCATTCGGCCGGTTCGACACCGTCATCCACAACGCCGGGGTCATGCGCTCTCCCGACGTGACCACCGTGAACATCGTCGCGCCGTACGTGCTGACGGCTCTGATGGAGAAGCCGGACCGGCTCGTCTATCTCAGCAGCTCCATGCACCGGACCGGCTCCACCGACCTGCGGCAGTTGACGTCCGGCACCGCCGGCTACGACGACACCAAACTGTGGGTCACTGCCCTCGCGTTGGCGCTCGCGTCGCGGTGGGAGGGGACGACGAGCCACGCGGTCGACCCCGGCTGGGTCCCCACGCGCATGGGCGGCCCCGGCGCGTCGGACGACCTGACGGCCGGGTCCCGGACACAGGTGTGGCTCGCGACCCACGAGGACGTGACTCCGCGTACCGGCGGCTACTGGTACCACCGGCAGGTGCAGACCCCGCACCCCGCCTCGCTGGACGAGGAGTTCCGGACTTGGCTTCTGGACGCCCTGGAGAGCCACACGGGCGTCCCGCTCAACTGACGTCAGCCCGGCCGCACGTACCGCAACACCTTCACCGCATCTCCAGGCCAACTCACCCTGGCCGTACGCGTGTTGGCGCTTCGCGCCCGATGGATATCCGTGTTCCTTCTGCAGTGAAAGCCATGGTGCCCATGACTTCCGAGATTCCCGCAATAGATCCCGCACCACCCGCGTCGCCCGCCGGCGAGGAGGGGGCCGCTCCGACGCGGCGTACGTTCGTGGCCGCTTCGGCGGTGGGTACGGCCGTGGTCGCCGGCGGGGTCGCCGCCCGGTCGTGGGCGGGTACCGGCTCCGCCGCCGCGGCCGCCCCGTCGACCGAGGTGTCGCTGCACGTCAACGGCGTACGGCACGCGGTCCGTATCGACAACCGCACGTCCCTGCTGGACCTGCTGCGCGAGCACTTGGACCTGACCGGTTCGAAGAAGGGCTGTGACGCGGGAGCCTGCGGCGCGTGCACCGTGCTCGTGGACGGCGAGCCGGTCAACGCGTGCCTCACCCTCGCCGTCCGGCTGGAGGGCGCGGAGGTCACCACCATCGAGGGCCTCACCGAGGGAGACGAACTCCACCCGCTCCAGCAGGCGTTCATCGACGAGGACGCCTTCCAGTGCGGCTACTGCACACCCGGACAGATCATGTCCGGCGTCGGATGCATCCGCGAGCAGCACACCGGCTCCCCGGAGGAGATCCGGGAGTGGATGAGCGGCAACATCTGCCGCTGCGGCTGCTACCCGAAGATCGTGCGCGCGGTCGAGCAGACCGCGGGCCGGAAATGAGGCGTCGCGATGTATCCCTTCACCTACACCAAAGCCTCCACCACCCGTACGGCAGTCGCTGAGGCGCAGCGTGGCGGCCGGTTCATCGCCGGCGGCACCACGCTGGTCGACCTCATGCGCGAGAGCGTGGAGCGGCCCGGCACGCTGGTCGACATCAGCGAACTGCCCCTGGACGGGGTGACGTTCACCGAACAGGGCGGACTGCGCATCGGCGCGCTGGTCACGATGGCCGAGGCGGCGGCACACCCCGAGGTACGGAGGCTGTACCCGGCCGTCTCGCAGGCGCTGGAGCTCAGCGCCTCCGCCCAGTTGCGGAACATGGCCACCGTCGGCGGCAACATCATGCAGCGCAGCCGCTGCACGTACTTCCGGGACGTGACGGCTAACTGCAACAAGCGCGAGCCCGGCTCGGGTTGCGCGGCGCGGGAGGGCTACCACCGCAGCCACGCGATTCTGGGCACCTCCCGGGACTGCGTGTCCACTCACCCCTCCGACGTGGCCGTCGCCTTCGCCGCGCTGGAGGCGACGGTGCACGTGCAGGGGCCCGACGGGGCGCGCCGTGTCGCCTTCGCCGACTTCCTGCTGCGGCCGGGCAGCACGCCCGAGCGTGAACAGGCCCTGCGCGAAGGCGAGTTGATCACCGCGGTGGAGATACCCGCGCATCCGCGCCCGCTGGCGTCGGGCTATCTGAAGGTGCGCGACCGGCAATCGTACGAGTTCGCCCTCACCTCGGCCGCCGTCGCGCTGCACGTACGCGGTGGCGTGATCCGCGAGGCGAGGGTCGCCGCCGGGGGAGTGGCCACCGTTCCGTGGAGGCTGCCGGCCGTCGAGCGGCACCTCGTCGGCGAACGCCCCTCGGGAGACCTGTGGGCCGCGGCAGCCTCGCGCGCAGCGGACGGGGCCCGCCCGCTGCGGCACAACCGGTTCAAGGTAGACCTGCTGAAGCGGACCGTCGAACGCCAACTGCGCATCGTAGGAGAGAGCGAATGAGCCCCCAGCCGCAGGCAGCCGTCGGCGCGCCGCTCTCCCGCGTGGACGGGCGGCTGAAGGTGACCGGTCAGGCGAAGTACGCCGCCGAGCACGACGTCGAGGGCAGCGTGCACGCCGTCCTCGTCGACAGCCATGTCGGCAAGGGCCGCATCACGCGTGTCGACGCGGGCAAGGCGCTGGCCCAGCCCGGAGTGCTGGAAGTGCTCAGCCACCGCAACGCGCCGGAGCTGCCCTACCGCGACAACAAGGAGTCGAACAACCCGCCCGAGGGGCAGCGGCTGCGCGTCTTCCAGGACGACCGGGTCCGCTTCCACGGCCAGCCGGTCGCGGTGGTCGTCGCCACCACCCTGGAGGCCGCCCAGCACGCGGCCCGCCTCGTCGAGGTCGGCTACGACGCCCAACAGCCGTCCACCGAGCTGGAGAAGGCCGACGCGGACGAGCCGACGACGTACGAACGGGGCGACGCGGCAGAGGCTTTCCGTTCGGCGGCTGTGCGGATGGACCTCGACTACCGCACCGCCCGAAACCACCACAACCCGATGGAGCCGCACGCCACCGTCGCCCGCTGGAGCGGCGGCAAGCTCACCGTGTGGGACAAGACCCAATGGGTGGTCGGCACGCAGACCGAGCTGGCGAAGGTCTTCGGCCTGCCCATGGACTCCGTACGGGTCATCTCGCCGTTCGTCGGCGGCGCGTTCGGCAGCGGACTGCGGTGCTGGCCGCACACCGTGGCGGCGGCGCTGGCGGCACGGGTGGTGAAGCGGCCGGTCAAGCTGGCCCTGACCCGCCGGCAGATGTACTTCGGCGCCGGCCACCGGCCCGCCTATACCTACCGGTTGCGGGTGGGCGCGGACCGGCGGGGCCGGCTGAAGGCGATGCTGCACGACCTGGACGCGGAGACCTCGTCGTACGAGAAGTTCACCGAGGCCGTCCTGAACCCCGGGCAGATGCTCTACAGCACCCGCAACGTGCGGCAGTCGTACCGGACCGTGCCGCTGGACGTGAACACCCCGATCTACATGCGCGGTCCGGGCTACGCGACCGCGTCGTTCGTCATCGAGTCGGCCATGGACGAACTCGCCGACCGCCTCGCCATCGACCCCATCGAGCTGCGCCGGCGCAACGAACCGGACGAGGACGAGGCGTCCCAACTGCCCTTCTCCACACGGCGGTTGCGCGAGTGCTACACGGTCGGCGCGCGGGAGTTCGGCTGGGACCGCCGCGCCCAGGAGCCGCGGGCCCGGCGCGAGGGCGACTGGCTCATCGGGATGGGCATGGCCGCCGGTGTGTACGACACCGCGCGCAACACCGCCCAGGCCCGCGTACGGCTGGAGGCCGACGGCACCGCCCAAGTGAGCGCGGCCTCCAGCGACATGGGCCCGGGCACGTACACCTCGCAGACCCAGGTCGCCGCCGACGCGCTGGGGCTCGCGATGCGGCATGTCACCTTCCGGCTGGGCGACTCCCTGTTCCCGCCGACCCCGCCGCACGGCGGGTCGATGACGATGGCCAGCGTCGGCTCCGCGGTCCTCGACGGCTGCGACCAGGTCCGCCGACAGGCGATCCAACTCGCGGTGAACGACGGGGAGTCGCCCCTGCACGGAGTGCCGGCCGACGACGTCGTGGCCCGGGGCGGGCGGCTGCATGTCGCAGGCCAACCGGCGCGCGGGGAGACGTACCGGCGGCTGCTGGAACGCAACGGCCGCGGCCACCTGACCGCCACGGGCTCGTTCGCCCCGCCGACGGGCAAGGCCCGCTACTCCTTCTACGCCTACAACGCGACCTTCGCCGAAGTGGCGGTCGACGCGACGCTCGGCCTGGTCCGCGTACGCCGCATGCTGGGCGTGTACGACGCGGGCCGCATCATCAGCCCCAAGCTGGCCGACAGCCAGGCCGTCGGCGGCATCGTGGGCGGCATCGGCACGGCCCTGCTGGAGCACACGGAAACCGACCCGCGCGACGGCCGGATCGTCAACGCCAACCTCGCCGACTACCTCGTACCCGTCAACGCCGACGTCCCCGCCGTCAAGGCGATCTACCTGGAGGGCGAGGACCCCAGGGCCGACCCGCTCGGCGTCAAGGGCATCGGCGAAGTGGTCCACGTCGGCGTGGCCCCCGCGATCGCCAACGCGGTCTTCAACGCCACAGGCCGCCGCGTACGCCAACTCCCCATCACGGCCGACGCGTTGCTGTGAGGAGGCGGGGCGCCGCCCGCCGGGTTTTTCGCGGCCCGGCGGCGCCCCCTGACCCCGTCAGCCGGCATCTGTGTCCGGCCCCTGCACCTGGCCGCCGGCACGGCTGGGCCCGCCTGCCTGCCGCCTGCCGCGAGCCGAGAGCCGTGGCGGGCGAAGTCGACGAGTCCAGCGGCCCGTTCGGCGCCGCCGAGGGAATCGCCCGGGCGGGCTTGTGGCTCGGCAGCTCGCGAGCCGGCTTCGTCGTGGGCGGCTACGGCCCGTCGGCGCGCTGCCGGGATGGGCCCGCGGGGTCTTCTCCCGGCGTCATACGCCCCGACAGGCGGGGGCCGTACTTTCGGCCGAGGGGGTGGTGCGGGGACCGGCCGGGTGGCCGAGGCGGGGGTGGTGGGCGGACCGGGAGGGTGTCGCGTATGACAGTCCTCTCGCACGCCACGCCCCGTGCCGGCTCCCGTACGCGCAGACCGCGGATCGAGGCGCTCGACGCGCTGCGCGGGTTCGCCCTGTGCGGCATTCTCCTGACCAACATTCCGCAGCTCGCCGGCATGCCGAAGCTGAGGGACGGAGGCTCGCTCGACCCTGTGGCCCAGGTGCTGGAGCTGACCGTCGAGCAGCGATTCTTCCCCGTCTTCTCCTTCCTCTTCGGCCTCAGCTTCATGCTGTTCCACGACAGTGCCGCCGCACGCAGCGCCCGGCCCCGCGTCCTGCTGCTGCGGCGGCTGGTGGCGCTGGCGCTGCTGGGGGCCGGGCACCAACTGCTGCAGCCCGGCGAGGCGTTGCTGCCGTACGCCGTCGTCGGCCTGATCGTCCTGCTGCCGTCGACCTGGCTGCCGCGGTGGCTGCTCGCAGTGGCCGGCACTGCCGTCACCGCTGCCGGGCTCACGCTCGCCTCGGGCGGCATGGCGCTGATCCCCGGCCTGTTCCTGCTCGGCGCGGCCACCGCCCGCTACGACATCGCCGACACCCTCCACGAGCGCACGCGCCAGCTCGCCGTCGTCTTCGCCCTCGCGGCGCCGGCAGCCGTGGCGGGCGCCGTGTGGCAGCACGCCACCCGTACGGACAGTATCGGTGCCCGTTCCTCCGCCCTCGCGGGGCTGGTGATGGCGCTGGCGCTGGTGACCGGGTTCCTCCTGCTCCTGCGCACGCCCCTGGGGCGCCAACTGGAGTGGTTCTGCGCCCCGTTGGGCCGTACCGCGCTCACCAACTACGTCACCGCCACGCTCCTCGTACTGGCCGCCTCCCCGCTGCTGCACCTGGAGGGCTCCACGCAGTGGGCGCTGGTGCCGCTCCTCGCCCTGGTCATCCTGGCCGCCCAGTGTGCCGTCAGCCGCTGGTGGCTGGCCCGCCACCGCTACGGCCCGCTGGAATGGGCCTGGCGCCGCGTGACGTGGTGGCAACCGGTCCCCCTGCGCCGCACGTTGCCCGCCGACCCCGGGAACTGACCACCGCCCGTGCGGTGGAGCGTCGGGCCGCTGGTGAGCCCCCGGGGGCCGGCGCTCACTCGCGGATGAGCCGCTCCAGCCGCTCCGCCGTCGCGCGCAGCGCGCCCAGGTGTGCGCGCGCCGTGGCGTCGTCGCAGCGGAACGAGGGCATGGAGACCGACATCCCGGCGACCGTCGCGCCGCCCAGGCCGCGGACGGGCACCGCGACGCAGCGGCAGCCCTCCACGTACTCCTCTTGATCCTCCGCGCAGCCCGCCTCCCGGACGCCGTCGAGGACGCTCAGCAGTTCCGCGACGCTGGTGACGGTGTGGGCGGTGAAGCGGGGGAGGTCCTGCGCGGCGAGCCGGCGCCGCGCCTCCTCCGGCTCCAGTCCGGACAGCAGCACCTTGCCCACGCCGGTGGCGTGCGCGTGCAGCCGGGAGCCCACGCGGGAGACCAGCTGCATGGGGCGCGGGGACTCGGCTATGGCGATGTAGACGTTGAACACGCCGTCCAGCCGGGCCAGTTGAACAGTCTCGCCGGTCTCCGCGGCCAGCTCGTGCATCAACGGGCGGGCCTGCTGCTCGAGTTCGGCATGACCCGTGTACGCCTGGCCGAGGTGCCACAGGCGAAGCCCCAGCCCGTAGCGCCTGGTCTCCTCGTCGAACTCCAGATAGCCGCGCTGGGCGAGGGTCGCCAGGAGCTTGTGGGCGCTGGAGCGCGGCAGCCCGAGCGCGCCGGTGACGTCGGTGAAGCGGACCGGCCCGCGGTCCGCCACCAGATCGAGGATCGACAGAACCCGGTCCGCGGACTTCACCGCTCCCGCCTGCTGCTCTTCCACGGCGCCCTCCATGTCGCGCGTCCCGCCGGGCTCGTCGCGGGTATTGACACCCGCTGAGTGATCGCTTCCACTGAGTGAAGTTCCCGTGTGAAGACGTTAGTTCACATGGGGGAACTTTTCAAGTGTCCTTCTCGGTGTGCGCCGCAGGGGAGCCGCCCCGGTGCCGGGTGCCGCCGACTCGGAGAAGGGATGGGCGATGGACGACAGCCCACCACGGTCGCCGCGGGGTGCCCCTCCGGCCGCCGGTGAACCTCCACGGGCCGGGGCCGTCGCCTCCGGCGTCGGGAAAGTGAAGCGGCGGCTGGTCCCGTTCCTGCTGCTGATGTACGTGCTCGCCTTCCTGGACCGGGTGAACATCGGCTTCGCCCAGGAGTCCTTCCAGGCCGACACCGGACTGAGTACGGCCGCCTACGCGTTCGGCTCCGGGATCTTCTTCCTCGGCTACGTCTGCCTGGAGGTGCCCAGCAACCTGCTGATGCGCAGGTTCGGCGCCCGCGTCTGGATGGCCCGCATCATGATCAGCTGGGGACTGGTGTCGGCCGCGATGATGTTCGCGCACACCGCCACGGCCTTCTACGTGCTGCGCTTCCTGCTCGGCGTCGCGGAGGCCGGCTTCTTCCCCGGCGTCATCTACTACCTGACGCTGTGGGTGCCCTCGGCCCACCGGGGGCGCGTCATGGCGCTGTTCTACTTCGGGGCGCCGCTTGCCTTCATCCTGGGCAGCCCCTTCTCGGGCGTGCTGCTGGAACTGGGCGGCACCGCAAGCCTGTTGGGCTGGCAGTGGCTCTTCCTCGTGCAGGGGCTGCTGACCGTGGCCGTGGGCATGGCCGCGCTCGCGCTGCTGCCCGACGGTCCCCGCCACGCCCGGTGGCTGACCTCCAACGAACAGGAGGCGCTGGAGACGGAGTTGGAGTCCGAAGCTGCCGGTCACCCGGCCCACACCGGGCTGCGCGGCCTGTTCAGCGGACGTATCGCCCACCTGGCGCTGATCTACTTCGTGGTGCAGGTCTCGGTGTACGGGGTGACGTTCTTCCTGCCCCTGCAGGTCGCCGAACTCGTCGGCAGCCCCGTCGGGTTCACTGTCAGCCTGGTCACGGCCATCCCGTGGGTGTGCGCCCTCATCGGCCTGCTGGTGGCAGGACGGATCGCCGACCGTACGGGCCGCCGCATCCCCGTGGCGGCAGGCTGCCTGGTCCTCGGCGCCGCCGGGATCGCCGGGTCGGCCGCCGCGGACAGCCCGGCCCTCGCCCTGGCCGCTTTGTGTCTGGCCGCCGCCGGATTCATCGCCGTACAGCCCGTGTTCTGGACACTGCCCACCGCGTTCCTCAGCGGAGCCGCCGCGGCCGGCGGCATCGCCCTGATCAACTCCATCGGTTCCGTCGGGGGTTTCGTCGCCCCGAACGTCAAGGCCTGGGCCGACTCCGCCACCGGCTCCACGAACGCCGGGCTGTACGTCATCGCCGCGGTGACCCTCACCGGAGCCGCCCTGCTGTGGGCGTTCGGCGTCCGCAACCGCCCCCGCACCCCTGCCCCGTCCGCCGTCCACTCCAGCGAGGAGGCCGTGAACACCTGATGCGCGCACTGGTGATGAAGAAGGAATGGCAGCTCGACGTCGAGGACCTGCCCGCCCCCGAACCGGAACCGGGCCACGTCCTGGTACGTATCGTCGCGACCGGCATCTGCGGCTCCGATCTGCACGGGTTCACCGGCGAGAACGGACGGCGCTTCGCCGGCCAGGTGATGGGCCACGAAACGGTCGGCCACATCGCGGCGCTCGGCACCGCGACGCACGGCAGCGGCCTCACGGAGGGACAGCTCGTCACGGTCAACCCCGTGATCGCCTGCGGGAGTTGTGCGGCGTGCACCGCCGAGGCGCAGCAACGCTGCCCCGCCCGCCGGGTGATCGGCGTCGACCCCGCCCTGCGCTCCGCCTTCGCGGAGCTGATGACCGTCCCCGCCGCCAATGTCGTCCCCCTTCCCGAGGGCACCCCCGTGGAGTACGGCGCCCTCGTGGAACCTCTCGCCGTCGGCTATCACGCGGCGGTGCGCGGCAGTTGCGTCCCCGGCGACCGGGTCCTGGTGATCGGCGGTGGGCCCATCGGGCAGGCCGCGGCCCTGGCCGCGCTGCGGCTGGGCGCCGAGGCGGTCGCCGTCAGCGAACCGCACCCCGCGCGCCGTGCCCTGCTGGAACGGCTGGGCCTCACCGCCCTCGACCCCGCCGCGGGCGAACTCGGGCCGCGCGTCACCCAGGCCCTCGCCGGAGCGCCCACCCTCACCCTGGACGCCGTGGGCGCCACCGGCACTCTCGCCGACGCCCTGGCCGTCACCGACCTCGGCTCGCGCATCGTGCTGGTCGGCATGCACGCCCAGCGGGTCGAGATCCCCGCGTACGCGCTGAGCACCGGAGAACGCTCGGTCATCGGCAGCTTCTGCTACTCGGCCGGTGAATTCGCGCAGACCGCCCGCTGGGTGGCCGAGACCGACCTCGACCTGTCAGCGCTCGTCGAAGGCCGAGTGGGACTCGACGGCGCGGCCGGCAGCTTCACCGCCCTGGCCGAGGGCACCGACCAGGCCAGCAAAGTGCTGGTCTACCCCCAAGGCGCCCCGCCCCAGGGCGAATCGGCCACCGCACAGCAGGCCCGCACTCCTCTGGAGACCTCCGCATGAGCCCGCGACTCCCGCGCATCCGCAGCCTCCGCGCGTACACCGTCGACGCCGCGGCGGGCGCCGACTACCACGACCAGCCCGACGGGCACTGGATCGACGACCGGATCGCCACGCCCATGTCCGTCTACCCGGAGTACCGGGAGAGCCGGCAGAGCTTCGGGCTGAACGTGCTGGGCACCCTCGTCGTCGAGGCGGAGGCAGAGGACGGCACCACCGGGTTCGCCGTCACCACCGGCGGCGAACCCGCCGCCTGGATCATCGAACGCCACCTCGCCCGCTTCGTGGAGTGCGCCCCGGCCGGTGAACTGGAGCGCATCTGGGACCAGATGTTCCGCGCCACCCTCTTCTACGGGCGCAAGGGCCTGGTGCTCAACGCCATCAGCGGCGTCGACCTCGCCCTGTGGGACCTGCTCGGCAAGCTCCGCGAGGAACCGGTGTACGCGCTGCTCGGCGGGCCGGTACGCGAAGAGCAGGTCTTCTACGCGACGGGCGCCCGCCCCGACCTGGCCGCACAGATGGGCTTCATCGGCGGCAAGATGCCCCTGCACCACGCGCCCGCCGAGGGCGAGGCAGGACTGCGCGCCAACATCGAGGCGATGCGCGACATGCGCGAACGCATCGGCGACGACGACTTCTTCCTCGCCTACGACTGCTGGATGTCCCTCGACGTCCCCTACGGCACCCGCCTCGCGCACAGCCTGCGCGACCTCGGCGTGCGCTGGATCGAGGAGCCCCTGCCGCCCGACGACTACTGGGGCTGCGCGGAACTGCGCCGCAACATGCCGCCGGGCATGCTGTGCACCACCGGCGAACACGAGGCGGGACGGCTGGGCTTCCGCATGCTCCTGGAGATGGGGTGCGCCGACATCCTCCAGCCGGACGTGGGCTGGTGCGGCGGCCTCACCGAGCTCGTACGGATCTCCGCGCTGGCCGACGCGCACAGCACGCTCGTGGTGCCGCACGGATCGAGCGTGTACTCGTACCACTTCGTGATCACCCGTCACAACAGCCCGTTCGCCGAGTTCCTGATGATGGCGCCGAAGGCGGACGAGATCGTGCCGATGTTCAGCCCGCTGCTGCTGGACGAGCCCGTCCCGGTGAACGGCCGGCTCACCCTCCCCGACACCCCCGGCTTCGGTGTACGCCTCAACCCCGACTGCGCGCTCCAACGCCCCTACACCCACTGACACGCCCCCGTACGGAAGGACACCCATGCGTCTCGCCCGCTTCGGACAGCCGGGAGCCGAACGCCCCGCCGTCCTCGACGACGCGGACCGCGTCTTCGACCTCTCCCCGCTCACCCCCGACGTCACCGCGGACTTCCTCGCCGCCGACGGCATCACCCGCGCGCGCCGCGCGCTCGCCGCCGGCGAGCTGCCCCTGCTGGACGTCCAAGGGCAGCGCACCGGGGCGCCGTTGGCCGACCCCGGCGCCGTGCTGTGCATCGGCCAGAACTACGCGGCACACGCGGCGGAATCCGGCGACGCCCCGCCGCGGCAGCCCGTCCTGTTCTTCAAGACCCCCGACACCGTGGTCGGGCCGTACGACGAGGTGCTCGTTCCACGCGGTGCGGAGAAAACCGACTGGGAGGTCGAACTGGCCGTCGTCATCGGCAAAAGGGCCCGCTACCTCGCCTCTCCCGAGGAGGCACTGGAGTACGTGGCCGGCTATGCCGTCTCCAACGACGTGTCCGAACGCGCCTTCCAGACCGAGCAGTCCGGCGGCCAGTGGTCCAAGGGCAAGTGCTGCGAGACCTTCAACCCGCTCGGCCCCTGGCTGGTCCCGGCCGACGAGGCCGGAGACCCCCAGCAACTCCGCCTGCGCTCCTGGGTGAACGGTGAGCCGCGGCAGGACTCCAGCACCGCCGACATGATCTTCTCGGTCGCCGAGATCGTCCACCACCTCAGCCAGTACCTCGTCCTGGAGCCGGGCTACATCGTCAACACCGGTACCCCGCAAGGCGTCGCCCTGTCCGGCCGCTTCCCCTACCTGGCGCCCGGCGACGTCATGGAACTGTCCATCGACCGCCTCGGCCACCAGAAACAGCCCCTCGGCAAGGCCTGACGCGTACAAGCTCTCAGCAGGGAGGGGGCGCGCCCCGAAATCAGTTGCGGGTATGGCGTGGCCGGCCGAACCATGGCGGTATGGGCGGTGACTGTGTGATCAGGGAGGTGCGGGCGGAGGACTGGCCCGCGGTGAAGGCGCTGCGGCTGGAGGCACTGCGGGATCCGCTGGCGTCCATCTCCTTTCTCGAGACCTACGAGCAGGCCCGGGGCCGGCCCGACGCGTTCTGGAAGGACCGCACGGCCAGGGCCTCCGCGGGAGGGCCGAACCGGCAGTTCGTCGCCGAGGACTCCCTGGGCGACTGGGCGGGCACGGTGACCGTGGTGGTGGAGGAGCCCGGGGGAGAGGACTTCACCGGACAGCGCGTCGAGCACCGGCAGGCCCACATCGTGGGGGTCTTCGTGCGGAAGGAGCACAGGGGCGGCACCGTGGCGCGGGACCTGTTCCGGGCCGCGGTCGCCTGGGGACTGGCGCAGCGGGACGTGAGCCGCGTACGGCTGTTCGTGCACGGGGAGAACGGCCGCGCCGAGGCGTTCTACCGCAAGGCCGGCTTCGTGCGCACCATTGCCGTGGGTGAGGAGTACGAGATGGAGCACCGCCCCACCGGGTGACCCTCCCTGACCGGGCCGCGGCGGTCACTGTTCGCCTGGCCGAACGGTCAGCCCGCGGGGGTCTTTTCGGGGTGTTCGACGGTCATCGTCGGCGGTGTCGTCGCATGGGGCAGCGTGACTTTCCGGCCTTTGACCAGAAGCCAGACCATCAGCAAGAACTCGCCGATGAAAGTGAACTGGGCAACGTCGGCCGTGTAGCCGGCGCTTGCGAGGGTGCCGAACCCGTCCACGAGGTAGCCGATCCCGGAGACGGCGAGCAGGATTCCCAGCAGCTTGGGCACGTGGGCGGAGACGAAGGCCAGGTATCCGATCAGGAGCAGATGGATGCCGAAGAGGAGAAGACCGGCGTGCCACAGGTCCTGGAAGGCTTCGGTCTTCTCCAACGCCTGTGTGCGGAGCTGGTCCGCGCTGTAACCCCGCGCCGCGTGTGAATCGGTGAAGAGCGAGAGCGCACCGACGAGTTGCGCGATGGCGACCATGAAGACGCCCGCGTACGCGAGCCTGAACCAGGCCGCGAGGGTGGAGACGCCCTTGTCCGCCGGCTCGAAGAAGGTGCGCAGCGCCCAGGCCACGATCACGTCGAGGACGGCCACGAGGAACAGGCTGATGATGCCGAGCCGGAACAGGGTTTCGGAGGTACGTATGTCCCGGGCTGTCCGTGCCGCGTCATTGTCGGTGACGAGCCGTTCCAGAACGCCGAAGTTGCCGAACACCGCCAGCACGGTCATCAACAAGAGCCCGGCGCCGGCGATCAGTCCGGCTCTGCGCAGGGACTGCGTTACTGATTGCGGAGCAATCATGATTCCTTCTTCAGTTGTGAGTTGGGGACGGTGGGTGAAGGCAGCAGCCCTCCCCGTGGGGCCCTCGCTCAGTGTACGGCCGGTACGGTCCGGGGCGCGTTGGCCGAAGCCTGCACCGTACGGCGTTCCGGCATTCCTCCGGGGGCTTCACGCTGGCACGATGCTGGCATGGCACAGGCAGAGGTCTTCTTGCGGCGATTCTCCCGATGGCAGGCCGATCAGCAGCGCGAGGCCATCGCGGACCTGTACGTGGCGGCCTACCGCGAACCGCCGGCGCAGGAGCCACCCGAGCAGCCCCCGCGGCGGCGGGACTTCCTGAACCGGTTCGCCGATGAAGTACAGCGCCCCGGGTTCGACATGCTGGTCGTCGGCGAGACGTATCTGACCGGCTGCATTTACGGCTATCCCGTGCCCCGTGACGACGGCGGCTGGTGGCAGGCCCTCCGCGGAGTGGTGGCGGACGACGTGGGTGAACTCATCGCCTCCGGACGTGTCTTCGTGCTCGCCGAGCTGATGGTGCTCCCCTCACGCCGCCGCAACCACATCGCGGCCCGCCTCCACGAACGCCTCCTGACCCGCGTCGACACCAACCTGCTCGCCACCCTGATCCCTCCCGAGAACGCCCCGGCGCGCGCCGCGTTCCGCTCCTGGGGCTGGGCCCCGACCACCGCCGACATCCCCGACCTGGAGGTATGGACCCGCGAACCCAAGCGCTGACCGGGCCGGGCGACCGCCGGCCGCACGCATGTCGAAGGGCCACGGCAAGACAACTTGGTCTGCCGTGGCCCTTCTCGCGCGCCGTCGCGGTCACCCGGCGTACTTCAGCCGGCGGATGCTGTGGTCCTCGACGTAGGCCGACAGACCACTGACGCCGAACTCGCGCCCCATGCCGCTCTGTTTGACGCCGCCGAAGGGCATGCGCAGGTCGAGGGACGCGGAGGAGTGGGAGTTGATGAACGTGCTGCCGGCCTCGACGCGGCGGGCCAGGGCGAGCCCGCGGTCCGGATCGCGGGTCCACACCGATGAACCCAGCCCGTACTCGCTGTCGTTGGCCCACTCCAGCGCCTGCCATTCGTCGTCGTAGGCGATGAGCGGTACGACGGGGCCGAACTGTTCCCGGCGGGAGACGGCGTCGGTGTGCTCGGCCTCGCGCACGACGTGCGGCAGGACGTAGTAGCCGTTGTCCCAGCCGTCCGGGTCGAGCTTGTGGCCGAGCCTGACCAGGTCCGCCGCGGAGTTGCGGGTGCGCTCCAGCAGGCCGAGGACCCTCTCGTACTGCGCCTCGTTGTTGAGCGGTCCGAGCCCGGCGTCCGGGTCGAGGCCGTGGCCCACCGCGTACTCGTCGGCGCGCTCGCAGAAGGCGTCGGCGAAACGCCGGTATATCCCGCGCGGCACGTAGACGCGCTTGACCGCGAAGCAGATCTGACCGCTGCGCGTGTAGACGCCCGGCAGCATCCGGTCGACCGCGGCGTCGATGTCGACGTCGTCGAGCACGATCGCAGGGTCGTTGCCGCCGAGTTCGAGAGTGACGTTCTTGACGGTCTCGCCGGCGGCGGCGAGGACCTTGCGGCCCGTCCCGGTGCCGCCGGTGAAGCCGATCTTGCGGACCAGCGGGTGGGAGCAGAGCGCGGCGCCGACGTCGCTTCCGCCCTGGACCACGTTGAGGACCCCGGGCGGCAGGAGCGCGGACATGCGGCTCAGTGCGAGGGCGAGTGCCGCGGGGGCGTACGGCGACGGTTTGAGCACCAGGGTGTTGCCGGTGGCCAGCGCGGGGGCCAGCTTCATCATGGCCAGTACGACCGGCAGGTTCCACGGCACGATCGCTGCCGCCACACCGCGCGGGACCTTTTCGAGGCTGATGAAGCTCTCCTCGTCCTCGTACTGGACGGGCTCCAGGAACTCCTCGGTGAGCGAGGCGGTGTGCTGTACGAAGCCGGCGGCGAGCGTGAAGTCGTCGTGCGCCTCCCGGGCGAGTCCGCCGTGCTCGCGCACGAGTTGCGGAGTCAGTTCGCCGGCCGATTTCGCGAGGATGTCGGCCGCGTTCAGCAACTGCTGTACGCGTTCGGCTGCCGAGACGTGCCGCCAGGTGAGGAATGCCTCGTGTGCGCGGTGTACGGCGTGGTCCACATCGTCGGGGGTGCCGACGGCGATCTCGGCGACGACCTCGTCGAGCCGCCCGGGGTCGTGCACGGGCCGCGTGGTGGCGGGCGCGGTCATCTCGCCGCCGATGAGATGGCCGACGTGCGGGACGGCCGTTGATGTCATGGTGAACTCCCGTTGGTCGCACCGCAGTTGGTATGCGTCGAGCTCCTGACGGCCCCGCGTCAGAAGGCTGTGAGGTAGTGGTCGATCTCCCAGTCGTCGACACCGGTGTGCCAGTCGAAGAACTCCTCGCGCTTGAGCCCGGCGAAGTATTCGCTCACCCCGGCCCCGGCGACGTCCAGCGCGCCCGTGATCACCGGGTCCGCGGACATCGCCTCCACCGCGTGCAGCAGCGTGGGGGGCAGTTCGGGGCGGTCCGTACGGGGCGGCGCCCCGGGCAGGCCCGGTGCGCCCGGGTCGAGTTCGCGGTCCAGACCGTCGAGTCCGCCGGCCAGTGCCGCCGCCAGCGCCAGGTAGGGGTTGGTCGCACCGTCGGCGCCGCGCAGCTCGATCCGGTCGCCGTCGGGTACGCGGATGTACTGGGTGCGGTCGTTGCCGCCGTAGGTCGCCCGCCGCGGTGACCAGGTGGCTCCCGAGCGGGTGGACGTCGCGTTCGTGCGCTTGTAGGAGTTGACGGTCGGCGCCAGTACGGCCTGCAGCCCCGGGGCGTGGTCGAGGACCCCCGCGAGGAACTGGTAGGCCACGGTGGAGAGTTCGAGGCCGTGTGCGTCGGAGCCCTCGCCGTCGGCGGGGAAGAGGGGCCGGTCGCCGTCCCACAGGGACAGGTGCAGGTGCATCCCGGAACCGGTGCGGTCGGCGAAGGGCTTGGGCATGAAGGTCGCGGTCATGCCGCGGGCCTCGGCGAGCGTCGAGATCAGGTAGCGGGCCGTGATGACCCGGTCGGCGGTGGTCAGCGCGTCGGCGAAGGCGAAGTTCTGCTCGAACTGGCCGTTGGCGTCCTCGTGGTCGTTGGCGTAGTTGCCCCAGCCCAGGGTGTTCATCGCCGAGGAGACCTCGGTGAGGTGGTCGTACATCCGGGTCAGGCCACGGGCGTCGTAGCAGGGGCGTGCGGCGTCGTCGCGTACGTCCGCGACGCGCAGCCGCCCGCCGTCCTCCCTGGTGACCAGGAAGTACTCGATCTCCGCACCGGCCCGCAGCTCCAGCGAGCGTGCGGAGGCGCGGGCCAGCAGGTTCCGGAGGATGACACGCGGCGCGTAGGGCCAGGGCCGCCCCTCCACATGCGGGTCGCAGTGCACCAGAGCAAGCCCCCGACGCACATGCGGTATCGGGGTGTACGAGGCCGCGTCGGGCAGGACGACCACGTCCGGATCGTGCGGCTGCTGCCCCAGCGCGCCCACCGCGTACCCGGCGAATCCCACGCCGTCGCGTTCGAATTGCTCGCACGCGGAGACCGGCACCAGCTTGGCGCACGGCTTGCCGGTGAGGTCGACGAACAGCGCCAGCAGGAATTCGACCCCGTCGGCGCGGGCCCGTTCGGTCAGGGTTTTCGCCGGGGCGGACTGCCGCGCCGGCCGGACGTCGAGCAACATGTGGTACCTCCTGGTGCGGGTCACGGGAGAAGCGGGCGCAGCACGGTGTGGGCCCAGGCGCCGAGGCCGGTCGGGGTCGTGGTGAGGACGGACCGCTCGTTCTCGGGGGTGAAGTCCTGCCTCAGTCCGGCGGGCATACCGGCCATCGCCTCGGTCTGTTCGGTGGTGAGCCCCTGGTCCGAGAGCGCCTGCCGGAACTCGGCGTCGCTGATCCCGACTGCCTTGACCGGTTTGCCCGTGGCCTCCGAGATGATCTCCGCTGCCTGCGTGAACGTGAGGTCGCACGGGCCGTGGACCGCCTGTACGTGCCGGTCCGACCACCCGTCATGGAGCAGCCTGGCGGCCGCGATGTCCCCGATGTCGCGCGGGGCGACCCAGGGGATCGGCTGGTCCAGGGGGAAGGTGGTGGGCAACAGGCCCTGTCTCAGCTGGTCGAGGCTGAGCAGGAGGTTCGAGAAGAAGTAGCCGCACCGCAGGTGGAGGACGGGGGCCGCCAGCCGGTCGAGCTGCTCCTCGGTCCGGGCGAGTCCGTCGATCTCGCCGACGCCGTGGCGCTTCTCGGCGCCCACGCTGCTCTGGAAGACGGTCCGGCGGATGCCGTTGCGCGCGATGGCCTGTGCGGCGTTGGCCCCCAGCGCGGCATGGGAGGCGACCGGGTCCGGGTCGGTGGTGGGCGGATCGACCCAGAACAGCGCGTCGACGCCTTCGGTGGCCTCGACGACCGCGTCGGTGTCGCGCTGATCGCACTGCACGGTCCGGACCGTCTCCCGGAGCTCGGGGCTGAGCTTCGAGGGGTCCCGGAGCAGCAGCGTGGGCCGTACTCCTGCCTGGATCAGCAGCTGGGTGACGCGTGAGCCGACGTTTCCGGTCGGTGTGGTGACGGCGACGTGCATGCTCGCCTCGCTTCCTCGGCCGGTCTCCGGTGCGGCGTTCACCCCGTGCGCTCCTCGTCGCGCAGGAGCTCGGCGCCGTGTTTCTCGACGAATTCGGTGATGATGGTGTCCTGTTCCCTTCGCAGATCCCGGCCCCGGCAGAACGAGTCGAGCGCCGAACTGAGCCTGTGGTGCCGCTGCTGCACGGCGTCGTAAGGAATGCTGGTGAACGCCACCAACTGGTAGAGCGGGGTGTAGAGATCCGGGTACAGCTCGTGCAACCGGCGCTCCAGCGCGCGGCGTTGGAGGAACGAGGCGCTGGTGACGTGCGCCGAGAGTTCCTGGAGATTGCGCAGGGACAGTTCCGCCAGCGCGTGTCCCGCCGCGACCCGCGTTCCGCTGTATTTCTCGACCACGTTCTCCACCACGGCCTCGTCGCCGTCGCCGGCCCCGTACCGGGCGTTCTCCAGCAGCCCCGACAGCGTGGCCGCGTCCTCGAAGCTGCAGTTGATGCCCTGCCCGAAGAACGGGACGACGGCGTGTGCCGCGTCCCCGACGAGCACCGCGCGCCTGTGGTGATGAGGGGCGCAGCTGACGATGCGGAGCCTGCCGGGTGTGTGCGACATCAGCTCCTGGCCGACCTCGGGCATCCGGTCGAACACGTCGGGGAACTCAGTGGCGCAGTAGTCGCGTATGGCGCCGGGTGAGGACAGCTCCGCGAACTGCCGCCGCGGGGTGTCCCGGGCCAGCGGTTTGAACAGGCTCGTGGTGAAGGTCTGGTCGCGGTTCGGCTGGGCCTGGAGGAAATGGTCGCCGCGCGGCCACAGGTGCATGCCGCTCGGGTCGGCGCCCCGGTACTCCATGGTGATCTCGGCGTACCCGTGGTCGATGGTGTCGCGGGTGACCCACATGTCGTCGGGGTGCGTACGGGAAATGGCCTCCCGTACCGCGCTGTTGGCCCCGTCGCAGCCGGTCACCAGGTCGGCCGGAACCCATGTGCCGACGCCGTCGCGTCCTTGCAGCAGTGCGGCCGGGCGGGCGGTGTCCACGTCCACGCACTTGCGTCCGTAGTGGATGCGGGCGCCCGCCCGCAGCGCGTGGTCGCGCAGGATGGCCTGGAGGACCCGGCGCGGGATGGACAGCAGATGGTGGGCGTCCGCTGTGCCGTAGGGCTGCGTGGAGATCGCGCCGTCACGGTGGTGGATGATCCGCTTGACCAGCACCGAACCCTGCAGGTACAGGCGGCGCTTGACCGACCGGGGCAGGCAGTCGAGGCCGCGTGAGGTGAGGGTCAGGTTGAAGGAATTGCCCGACCCCGACTCGACCGACTCCTCCTCCCGTTCGAAGACGTCGACCTCCAGGCCCTGCCGCCGCAGCAGCGTGGCCAGCGCGCAGCCGACAGGGCCGGCGCCGATGATCACCACTGAGCGTGTGGCCGGCTCAGGCATGGTGCTCCTCCGAGGGTGACCCGCCCGGCTGCGGAACCGCGCCGAGCGTGCGGAAGTACGCGAACATCTGACGGACCCAGCCGGTGTCCGCCGGCGGGAACGGGCATCCGGCGTCTGCCAGGGCCGACGCGGACTTGGCGTTGGCGAAGGAGAGGTCGCCCAGGCGCATCGCGCCCTCCCGCATGAGGGGCACCAGGGGCCCCAACCCCCATCCCCGGTCGCCTGATTCGACCTGCCGTTCCAGCGCGGCCATCCAGTCGGCAGGTGGCACCGGGTCGAGGGGATGCCCCTCCGCGCGGATCGCCCGGAGGATCTCGTCCCAGGTGAGTCCGCGCGCGTGGAAGAGATGCCAGTCCTCGTTCTCCGGCCGGTCCTCGGACAGCCGGACGACCGCCCGCGCCACGTAGTCCACGGGGAGCAGATCGACGGCCGGCATCCCCGCGAGGTCCTCCGGGTAGCGGCCGAGCGCCGCGAACCCCTTCATCTGCAGCCAGAAGAAGTCGTCGTGCCGGCAGGCACCACTGCGGCTGTGCCCGGCCACCCGGCCCACACGGTGCACCGTGACCGGCAGGCCGAACTCCCTTGCCTGCCGCGCCAGATGCTCGGCGACCCACTTGCTCTGCGAGTAGCCGATGCCCAGCGACGCGGGATCGCCCGGCACCGAGCCCTCCTCGACCGGGCTCTCCGTGGAGTCCGGCGGGAAGACGCCGAGTGTGGAAATGACGCGCAGCGGTGTGCAGTTGACCCCGCAGAAGTCCAACAGTCGCCGCATACCGTCGACGTTGGTGTGCTTCACCGTGTGGTACGGGGCGACGAAGTTGATGTGTGCCGCCGCGTGGTAGACCTCGCTCACTTCGCGTGCCCACGCCTCGTACGCCTCCCCGAGGCCGAAGTGCGGCCGCGTGAGGTCGCCGGGGCAGATCTCGACGTCCTCGGTCCCGGAGGCGTCGAGCGCGAACTTCTCGAACGTCGCGCGCAGGCGGCCGCGCCCCTCTTCCTCGCTGCCGGCGCGGACGAGGCAGGCCACGCGGTGCCCGGAGCGCAGCAGTTCCTCCACGAGATGGCTGCCGAGGAAGCCGGTCGCCCCGGTGACCAGCACCTTCTCCCGTACCGGCGGGCGCCGTTCGCCCACGGCCAGTCGCGGCAGCCGGGCCTCGCGGCGCAGGTCCGGCAGGCCGGTGTCCCCTTCGCCGCCGAGGCTGCGGGTCATGCCGCGGACCGTCGGTGTGCTCAGCAGCGCCGAGAGCGCGACGTCGGAGCCGAAGTGCTCCCTGGCCAGCCGGTGCAGCCGGGCGGCCAGCAGGGAGTGCCCGCCCTGCTCGAAGAAGTCCAGGTCCGGGGTGGCGGGCCGGTGCCCGAGCAGCTGCGCCCACAGTCCGGCCATCGCCCGCTCGGCATCGGTCCATTCGGCATCCGAGGCACCCTCGCTGTCGCCTTCGCCACTGTCCGGCAGGGGACCGGCGTGCAGCATCGCCTCCAGCGCCCGGCGGTCGGTCTTTCCGTTCGGTGTCAGGGGGAAGGCGGCGACGCGGGTGACCTGACGGGGCACCATGTAGTCCGGCAGTACGGCGCCGAGACGCCCGCGCCAGTCCGGCGGCAGCGGCGCGTCGCTCTGCGCGAACGCGTGCAGGACGCGGTCACCGCCGGCGGGAACGACGAGCACGGCCGCCGCGTCCACCTCCAACTCCCGCTCCAGCGCCGCCTCGACCTCACCCGGCTCCACGCGGTACCCGCGGATCTTCACCTGGTCGTCCTCCCGGCCCCGGTAGTGCAGGCGCCCGTCCGCCGCCAGGACGACCAGATCACCGGTGCGGTACATCAGCTGCCCCGGCGCGAACGGGTCGGGCACCATGGACCGGCCCGTCTTCTCCGGCAGGCCGATGTAGCCGGGCGAGACGACAGGCCCCGCGATGCACAGCTCCCCCTCGACGCCGAACGGAGCGCGCTGCGCGGCCTCGGCGTCGCTGAGCACGTACGCGTCGACTCCCGCGACCACCCAGCCGATCGAGGGGAGGGCGGGCCAGGCGTCGGGGTCGGCGGGGAGGCGTTCCTCGCTGCACAGGTGCGCCTCGGAGGGACCGTAGGCGTTGATCAGCCGGGCCTCCGGGTTCCGGCGGAACATCTCGCGCAGATCCTCGGTCACCACCAGCCGCTCGCCGGTGACGTACACCTCGCGCAGGTCCGGGAGGTCCACCGCGAACGCGCGCAGGGCGGCGGCGAGTTCGCGGAGCGCGACATAGGGGAGGTAGGCCCGCTCGACGCGCTGCTCCGCCATGAGCGCGGCCAGTTCCCCGAAGTCGGTGCGGGCGCTCGCGGGCGGGATGACCAGCGTGCCCGCGGCGCACAGCGTCCCGAAGACCTCCAGGGTGAACACGTCGAAGGCCGGCGGCATGTACGCCAGGGTGGTCATCGGGCGGCCGGAGGAGAGGATCTCCTGGTTGCGCACCAGATTGGCCAGCGTCGTCTCCGGCAGCGGCACGCCCTTGGGGTGTCCCGTGGAGCCGGAGGTGTAGACGATGTACGCCGTGTCCTCTGGCGACTTGCGCCCCCGGTCCGGCGCGGCTCCCGGGCGGCTGATCCCGGGCACGTCGACGACCTCCAGACCTTCGGGCAGTTCCACGTCTGTCAGGTCGGCCCCGGCCCCGCGCACCAGGATGCCCGCGCCGCAGTCGTGGAGGGCGAAGCTCAGCCGCTCTGCCGGGTGTCCGGCGTCGAGGACGACGTAGCTGCCGCCGGCCCGGAGGATTCCGAGGATGGTGACCACGAGTCCGGCGCCGGGGCGCATCAGCACCGCGACGGGTGCGCCCGCGCGGATGCCCCGGCCGGCCAGGCCCGCCGCCATCTCGTCGGCCCGCCGGGCCAGTTCGGCGTAGTCCGTCGTCGTGCCGTCCGCCACGACGGCCGGGGCCGTGGGTGCCGCTTCGGCGGCCGCGGTGAACAGGTCCTCGGTCAGCTCGGTGCCCAGCCGCGGTGCGTCGGTCCGGCGGGCGCAGAACTCCGCGAGCGCCGCCTCCTCCTCGTCGCCGGTCCAGCGCATCTCGCGGACCGGCGTGTCCGGGCTGTGCAGCGCGGCCTCGACCAGCGTCCGCAGCCGCCGGGCGAGGTGGCCGGTGAAGCTCTCGCCGTCGGCCGCGGCCGTCGTGTGCTCGACGATCAGCGTGTAGTGGTCCGGCGTCTCGTCCACCACGATCGCCAGGTCGTACTTGGCTCCTCCCGGTACGTGCTCCCACGTGTCGGCGCCCCACTCGCGCAGGTCCAGCCGGCGCGAGCCGGCCGGCATCACGGTGACCATGGCGTTGAACAGGTCGCCTGCGCTGCCGAGTTCGGCGCCGGAGGCGCGCAGGTCGCTCACCACGGCCTCCAGCGGGGTGTGCCGGTACCGCAGGGTCTCCAGGACCTCCCCCTTCACCGCGCGGAGCACGTCCCGCACGGTCGCCCCGTCGGTCAACCGGTGCCGGAGCACGACGGTGTTGGTGAGGTGTCCGAGGACCTCGGCGTCCCCGCTGTCCCGCACGCTGACCGGGATGCCGAGGAGGGTGTCGTCCTGCCCGGTCTGCCGGTGCAGCAGGAGGAAGCCGAGGGCGAGGAAGAACATGCTGCTGGTGAGGGCCTCGGCCCGGCAGAAGTCGCTCACCCGCGCCGACAGCTCGTCGTCGAGGGCGAGTTGCCGGGTGATGTGCCGGGTCGGGCCCTCACCCGGCAGGCCGACGGGGGCCGGCGCGGGGGCGTCCGCGAGCTTCGCGCGCCAGTAGTCCGGTACTCCCGCGCCGGTCCACTGCTCGGACCAGCGGGTGTACGCGTCGACGGCCTGGCGCGGTGCCTGCCCGTCCGGTCGGCGTCCCTGCGCCAGCGCCGTGTAGGCCGCTTCGAGCCGGCTGAGGAAGGGCTTGAAGGACATGCCGTCGAAGACGGTGTGGTGGATGTTGAACACCAGCACACTGCGGCCCTGATCGGTGAGGCGCAGGTGCCGCACCTGCACGAGAGGCCCGGCGTACAAGTCGAAGGCGGTGGCCGCGACCTGGGCCGCCTGCTCGGCCAGCCACTCCTCGGCGTCCGGGCCGGTGTGCTCGCGCACCTCGACGAGCGGGTCGAGTACGCCGTGCACGATCTGGCTCAGTTCGCCGCCCGCGTCCATCTCGAACGTGGTGCGCAGCGCGGAGTGTTCCCGGTGCACGGCGTGCAGCGCCTCGACCAGCAGGGCGTGGTCCAGCGGCACCCCGAGGCGCAGCAGCAGGGGCTGGTTGTACGCCGTGGGGTCCGCCCCGGAGACACTCGCGAACCAGATGCCCGTCTGGGCCGGGGAGGCCGGGAAACGCTCTGCCGCGAGCGGGGGTTGGCGTGTGGGAGCGGTCATCAGCCTCGCCCCCGCTTGGTGCGTATCAGGTCGGCGACGCCGCGTACGGTGCCGGCTCCGACGATTTCGTCGGGGGCCAGGGCGACCCCCACCACGTCCTCCAGCCGGGCGCCCAGGTCGATCAGGTGCAGTGAGGTGATCCCGCTTTCGAGCAGCCCCTCGTCCGGGCCGGTCTCCTCGCCCCCGCGCACGTCCGCCAGCGTGGAGGCCACGACCGTGGTCAGCGTGTCGTGCTTCGTGCCGTCGCGGGTGCGGCCGGTGGCGCGGGCCGCGAGACGCGAGGACAGCTCCTTGCGGTCGATCTTGCCGTTCGCGTTGAGCGGCAGCGCGTCGAGGACGAGGACAGCCGAGGGGACCATGTAGTCGGGCAGGCGTCCCCGCAGCTCCTCCAGCAGGTCCCGCTCGGCGAGTTCGTGGCCGGGCGCCGGCACACACCACAGGGCGAGCCGGTCCGTCGTACCGTCGCCGGGTACGGCTTGGGCGACCGCCTGGGCGACGCCGCGTACCGTCTCGGCGGCCATCTCGACGTGCCGCGGCTCGACGCGGAACCCGCGCACCTTGACCATCTGGTCGGTGCGGCCGGCCAGTACGATCTCGCCGTCCCCGGTCAGCTTGGCCAGGTCGCCGGTCCGCAGCCAGCGCCGGCCCTCGTGCCGGACGAACTTGCGCTCGGTGAGCTGCGGATCGCCGTGGTAGCCCAGTGCGAGGCCGTCGCCGGCGATGCACAATTCGCCGATCTCGCCGGGCGGCGAGAGGTCGAGGGTCTCGGTGCGTACCGTCATCTCGACGGCCGGCATGGGGCTCCCGACCGGGATCTCGGCCGTGGACAGGTCCTCCGCGGTGACTTTGTGCACCGCGGTGAGCGCCGAATTCTCCGTGCAGCCGAAGGCGTTGAACAGGTCACCGTCCTGGACGGCGGCCAGTGCCTGCTCGATGTGGCGTGCTGAGGGGAAGTCACCGCTGACGATCACCGAACGGACCCGGGCGACGGTCTCCGGGTGGTGCTCGACGAGCAGATTGAACAGGTCCACGGAGAGGTTGAGCACCGAGATCCGCTCGCGCTCCACGAGCCGGGCGAGGTCGCCGAGTTGCGGCACGTCCTGCTGGGCGACGGTGAGCCGGCCGCCGCGCAGCAGGCAGGTCCAGATGTCGGTGGTGGAGGCGGCGAAGGCCGGCTGGGCGAGTTGCAGGAAGCGGTCGCCCGGTCCGGGCGTGAAGCCGGTGAGGTGCCGGGAGACCCGGGAGATGCCCCGGTGGGCGATGACGACGCCCTTGGGCTCGCCGGTCGAGCCCGAGGAGAACAGCAGGAACGCCGGTGCCTGCGCGTCCACTTCGCGCGGTACGGGTGCGCCGGACGCCGCCGAGGCGTCGGCGAGCAGGTCGTCGAGCGGGAGGCACGCACCGGAGGGGATGCCCTCGGGGGCCCCGGCGCCCGTCACCGTCAGGGAGGGCCCGGCGAGGCGCCACATCCGCGCGGTGTGCTCCGCGGGATGGCGGGGGTTGAAGGGGACCACCACGAGTCCGGCCTTGAGGATGCCGAGGAAGACCTGACAGGTCGCCAGGCCGCGGTCGAAGTGCACCCCGACGTGCTCACCCGGGGCGAGCCCCCGCTCGCGCAGCACCCGCGCCAACTGGTTGCCGCGCGCGTCCAGTTCGCCATACGTCAAGGTCGTCCCGCCGTCGGAGAGCGCCTCGTGCGCGGCGTACTCGCGCGCCGTCCGCTCGAAGGCGTCGGCGATCGTCTCCGTGGTGGTGGACCCGGCCGCGGTGGCGGTCTCCGTCGTCGCGGCCGGTGGCGGCGTGGTGGTCACTGGGTGTGTCATCGCGTGAAGTCACCGTTCCTTATTCGGTGGGGGATTCCGCCAGGCCCAGGTGGTGCAGGGTGATGCGGCCGAACGGCGCCGCCGCGTCGGCCAGGTCCAACGGCAGGTCGAAGTGGTCCCGGCCGGGCACCGTGTGCGTGGTCACCGGGACACCGAGGAAGGCCAGGTGCGCCGCGTACTCCTGCTGCTGGCGCAGGTACGTGCCCGTCTCGTACTCGCCGACCGCGAGCAGGACCCGGTCGCACCGCGGCGCGGACATGGCCAACGGGCTGCACGCGCGGGCGAGTCCGGGAGTGAGGCCGACGGCGTCGTTGACGTAGGTGCGCGGGATCTCGCCGAGGTCGTAGAGGCCGCTGAGCAGGCAGGCGCCGCGTACCCGCGGAGCCTTCGGGTGCGCGAGCGCGGCGGCGAGCAGGTGGGCCCCCGCGCTGCTGCCCGCCATGTGCAGGCGGTCCGGATCGATGCCGTACCGCGGTGCGGAGGCGGCCAGCCACGACAGCGCTGTACGGACCGAAGCGATCATCTGCGGCACGGTGCGCGCCGGTGCGAGCCCGTAGGACACCGCCACAAAGGCGCAGCCGTGCGCCACGGTGTGCTCCGCCGCGAAGCAGGCGTCCTCGATGCCGGACTCCTGCCAGTGGCCGCCGTGCACGAAGACCAGCGCCGGGGAGCCGGCCGCCGGCCGGGTGGCCGGGGGAGCGGGGAAGAGGTGGCAGCGTTCGACGGCGGCGGCGCCGTACGGCACGGCCTCGCGCACCTCCAGCCGTGCCCGCGCCGCGTCGCTGCGTGTCCGGTACCGCCGCAGCGTCCCCGCCGGATCCCGGGCGAGGGAACTGGGCGAGTACTCCCGGTCCAGCAGGCTGGGCTCACGCACCGGGCTTGCGCCCCTCGACGACGCCGTGCGGTGTCCAGCCCTTGTTGTGGGTGCGCGTGATGTCCACGAACCCGGCGGTGGAGAGCCACTCCTCGTGGTCACGCCATGGGTAGATCGTCGATTCCTCGAACGGCAGCACCGTGAAGTACACGTTGTCCAGCGCGGTGTAGAGCGGGCCGGCGCCGTCGTCGTCGGCGAACGCGTTGAAGACGACCACCCGGCCGCCGGGGGAGAGCGCCTCGAAGGCCCGCTTGAGCAGCGTGGCGTTCTGCTCCGGCGACCAGATCACGAACTGGTGGGCGAACAGCACCAGATCGTGGCCGTGGGGCAGCGGCTCGCCGAACATGTCGCCGGCCACGACATCGATCCGGTCGCCGAGCCCGGCGGCCTCGACGTTGTCCCGGGCCACCTCGACGGCGCCCTCCAGATCGAACACCGTCACCCTCAGATGGGGATGGGCGCGCGCCAGGGCGATCGCGTTGACCGCGTCGCCGCCGCCGACGTCCAGCACGCGGGACACCGGCCGGTAGTCGACCTGCTCCAGCAGCACCGGGTTCGACAGCTCCGACCAGGCGTGCATGCCCCGGTAGAAGCGGTTGCCCAGCTCCGGGTTCTCCTCCAGCCGGGTGTAGAGATCGCTCCCCGAGCCGGGTACGTGCTTGAGGCCCAGGTTCTTGCCGGTGCGCAGGGACTCGGCGTACTCCTGCGCGGGGAGGTAGGACACCCGCTGCTGGAAGTCGATGATGCTGCGGATGTGCGGCCAGGTGCCGTCGTCGATCGCGGCACGCAGCGTTTCGCTCGGCGTGTAGCGGTCGCCGGTGCGCTCGGTGAGACCGAGCGCCGTGGTGCCCAGCAGCAGGGTCCGCGCGGACTTGGGCGGCAGCCCCAGCCCGGTGGCGACCTCGTCACTGCCGGAGGGGCCGTTCAGTGTCAGATACTCGAACAGCTGCAGTTCGGACGCGGCGCGCAGCTGCTGGAAGGCAGCGAACCCGAACAGCACCGGGACGAGCGAACTGAGGTCAACCGGCTTCGTCATCACGCAGCTCCCAACGCGGTGGTGGCGTACTTCCTTCAACGTGCTTCCGCGGCGCTCCTGTTCGCCTCACGTGCCTCTAGAGCCGGGTGCGGAAGGTCCACAGCTCGGGGAAGAAACGGTGCTCGTTGATCTCCCGGAGCCAGGCCGCGCCGTCGCTGCCTCCCGTGCCGCTCTTGCCGCCGAGCATCCGCTCCACGACGAGCAGATGGGCGGCGCGCCAGTGCGAGAACTGGTAGGCGACCTCCAGCAGGGACTCCGCCAGCCGGTGTGCCCGGGGGTACGCGTGCGGATCGCGGTAGATCTCCAGCCAGACGTCCTCGACTCCGGGGTCCGGCTCGTGCTGCTCCCAGGGCACCTTCTCCACGCAGTGCTCCGGGACCGCGAAGCCCTGCCGTGTCAGATAGGCCAGCGCGGCGTCGTACAGCGAGGGCTTGGACAGCTCGACGCGTAACGACTGGTAGCCGTCGGCGTAGGCCGAACTCACGTGGCCGGGCGGCCGGTTGCCCATCGCGAACTCCAGTCCGCGGTAGGCGAAGGACTGCACCCCCGAGGCGTCGTCGAGCACGTGCCGGAAGGCCACGAACTCGTCGACCGACATGCCGTTCATCGACTCCCAGCAGGCCACGAGCACCCGCTGGGTGCGCGTGGCGCGCATCAGCGCCACGCACGCGCCGGCCGGGTCGTCCTTGTGCAGCGCCTGCCGCGCCTGGTCCAGGTCGTCGGTCACGGCCCGGAACAGCAACTCCTTGACATGGCTGATCAGGAGGAAGTTCAGCTCGCCGCGAGCGTTGCTGCGCGGCTGCTGCAGCGCGTGCAGTTCGTCCATGCGGCCGTAGGCCACGTACTCGTGCGCCTGGGTCACCGTGCCTCCTTCACTACGTCACACAGCTCGTGGACCGCGCGCCGCACCTGCTCGTGTGTCACGTACAGCGGAGCGAAGGCGAAGCGGACCAGGTCCGGGGGCCGGGAGTCGACGAGCACTCCGCGCGCGGCCAGCGCCTCCTCGACCGCCTCCGCGTCCGGGACCCGCAGCGCGAGGTGCCCGCCCCGGCGGTCCGCGTCCCGGGGCGAGACGAGCTGCGCCGGCAGACCGGGACGGCTGCGCTCCAAGCACTCCAGGAAGAACTCCGAGAGGCGACGGCTGCGTTCGTGCAGCGCGTGCACGCCCACGGCGAGCAGCGGGTCGAGGGCGTGGTCGAGTGCGACGAGGCTGAGCAGCGGGGGAGTGCCCGTACGGCCCCGGTCGATGCCGGGGTCCGGCTCGAAAACGGGCGCCATGGCGAAGGGCTCGGCGTGCCCGTGCCATCCCGACAGCGGGAGGTCCACCGCCTCCTGGAGGCGGGAGGCGATGTAGAGGAACGCCGGAGCGCCGGGGCCGCCGCCCAGGTACTTGTATCCGCAGCCGACAGCGAGGTCCACCTCGTGGGCGTCGAGTTCGACCGGCAGCACACCGGTGGCGTGGCTGAGGTCCCACACGGAGACCGCCCCGGCGGCGTGGCACAGCGCGGTGGTCGGCCCGATCCCGCGCCGCTCCCCGGTACGGAAGTCGACGGGTGCGGCGAGTGCCGCCGCCACCTCATCGCCCTTCTCGCGGAGGAAGGAGTCGAAGCCCTCGCCGGACGCGGTGACGACCTGGCGCCCCAGCAGCCGGGCCACCGAGTGCGCGATGTAGAGGTCGGTGGGGAAGGAGGAGGCCTCGATGAGGAGGACGGGCCGCTCCGTACGCAAACGGCAGGCGGCGACAAGGGCGTTGAACAACGTCGTCGAGGTCGTCTCGCCCGCCACCACGATCTGCCCGGGTGCCGCGCCGAGCAGGGCCGCGAGCTTGTCCCCGAGGGTGCGGGGCAGGTCGAGCCAGCCGTCGCGGAACCAGCCCCGCACCTGATGGGGCCCCCACTGGCCGTGCACGACGCGCTCCAGCTCACCGGTCAGATCCGTGCGCGGCGGGCCCAGCGAGTTCCCGTTGAGGTGCACGGTGCCGTCGGTGGCGTACGTGCGCGCGAAGGCGGAGAGCGGGTCGAGGGCGTCGCGGCGCCGCGCCTCGTTCTCCGCGGGCGCCGTGGCCGTGCGGGGCTCCGGCGCTTCCGTCATCCCTCACTCACCTTCCGGCCGCTGTCGCTGTCGCTGTGGCTCCCGGCCCGGCCCTCGCCGGTCCAGACCCGCGCGGAAACCCGCACCTCGGCTGTGCCGTCGTGCACCGAGCCGGTGCAGTTCAGCACCGACTCGGTGCCGTACGGGGTGACTTGGCGGACCGTCACCGGCCCGCTGCCGCCGTCGTCCAGGCCCAGCGGGACCAGCCCGAGCGCGGCTGCCGCCGGGAGGCACCCCGGGTCCTGGGGGAGCCCGAACCCGGGTGCGAACACGCGCGCCAGGACCTCCCGGTGGTGCGGGTCCCAGCGGAAGAGCGTGAGGTCGGTAAGGCCGAGCTCCGCCATGCGCGCGGCGTCCGGGGCGGGCAGCGCCCGCGGGTCGTCGGCCACGCGGAGGAAGGTGAACCCCCTGCCGGCTCCGCACACCCGCGGAGTGCCGCCGTACGGGCCGAACAGGGCGGGATCGGCCGGGATTTCGTGGTCGACGGCCGGCCCGGTGAAGGGCACTTCGACCGTGTGGCCGTCGGTGCGCAGCCACTGGCAGCCCTCCTCGGTCCTGCGGCCGACCTCACCCGCGGGGAGGTGCCCCCTGTCGACCAGGAAGGCGGCCGTACCGGCCAGCGAGTGCGTGGCGAAGGGGGTCTCCCCGCCGGTGTTGAAGATCCGCGAGGTGAAGGTCCGTTCCGCCTTCGAGCAGTCGCCGACCAGGACGCTCTCGACCGCCTCTCCCGTGGTGCGGGCATGTGCGGCGGCGTGGGCGAGCGCCTCGTCGTCGCACGGGCCGTCCGGGAGCAGGACGTTGAGGGCACTGCCGCGGCCGGGGGCAGTGCCGAACATGTCCACCGTCGTCACCTGCATCGTTCACCCTGTAGCTGCTTCTCGGCGAAGGCGATGAGGGTCTCCTCGTCGCCCTGGTACGGCGGTTCGGGGCGGGGCCAGTGCACGACGAGATCGGTGAAGCCGGCCTCCTCCAGCACGCCGGCGGCCTCCTCGTAGGCGGCCACCGACGCGGTGATGCCGCCCACCGCCGCATCGGCCACGAACAGCCGGCGCAGTGTGGCCGGGTCCCGGCCGGCGCGCTCGCACGCCGCGTCGACGCGGCGTATCTGCTCCCGCAGCACCGGCATGACCTCGCGCAGCGGGCGCCCTCCGAAGTCGGCGGGCGGGCCGGAGGTGACCCAGAACTGCCCGAAGCGTGCGGTGAGCGCCATGCCCCGCGGTCCGGTCGCGGCCGGCGCGAACGGCAGCCGCGGCCCGTCCCCGGACCGGGGGTGGAAGTCGGCTCCGGACGTCGGGTACCAGGGCGAGTCCGCCCCGTCGCCGCCGTGCACGAGGACGCTGTCGAGCAGTTCGACGAACGCCTCGAACCGGTCGGCGCTCTCCCGGGGACTCAGCGGCGCTGCGCCGAGGACGCTCGCGTCGTAGCCGGGCGCGCCGGCCCCCAGCCCGCAGATCAGGCGCCCTCCGGCGATGTCGTCGACACTGACGAGGTCCTTCGCGAGCACCACGGGGTGACGGAAGTTGGGGGTGGCCACCAGCAGCCCCAGCTTGAGGGTGCGGGTGACCGTGGCCGCCGCGGTGAGGGTGGGGATCGCGCCGTACCACCGGCGGCCGGCCAGCCAGCGCCACATCAGATGGTCGTAGGTCCAGGCGTGGTCGTACCCGAGCTGCTCCGCCAGCCGCCAGCGCTCGGCCGCCACTTTCCATTCGTGCTCGGGGAGCAGCACGATGCCGTGCCTCATGCGCCGACACCCTGGAGCTGCTGTTCGGCGATCCGCGCGGTCGCCTCGTCGAGCGCCCGCAGCGCGCCGGGCACGAGCGTCATCATGATGCCGCCGGAGTGCCCGGTGACGACCGGATGGTGGTGCCCCTCGACGTTCGGGTACAGGCCGTTGTGCGCCAGGTCGGTGCCCACCATGGCGACGCGCGCGCGGAGTTGGCCGATGAACCGGACGCGGCCGATGGGGCGGCGCACGGTGAGGAAGAGGTTGTCGTACAGCTCCTCCTTCTCCCGCGAGACGGTCATCGCCGGGGTTCCGATGGACTGCTGGAGGAGGGAGGGCCCGTCCGGGACGAGATGGGCGGCGATGTAGTCGTGGGCCGCGGCGTTGCGCGCCACGGCGGTGCCGAGCGGTTCGCACGCCGGATCGCCCTGCCAGGGCAGCTTGCCGCGGAAGATGCGGCGTACGGGCCGGTAGTCCGGGGCCCAGGTGCCGCTGATGGCCGGGTGCTGGAGCGCCATCCGGCGCCGGATGTGGCTGTGGTAGTGGGCGCGGGGCACCGTGGAGGAGTAGAGCAGCATCGCGCTGTAGGCGTCGACGCAGGCGGCCAGCAGGTCGAGTTGAGGGCGGCCGGGCATGGTGTCGGGGGAGTCCCCGATGAGCTCGTGCATCGCGCGCCACAGGGCGAACGAGGCCTGATGCCCGGTGATCCACCGGTACCAGAAGACCCGTTCCGCCTCGACGGGGTGCGTACCGAAGACGTTGTAGTCCGCGACGCCCTGGTCCACGGCCTCGTCATCGGACTCCTCGTGGGCCGGGGGCTCGAAGGGCCGGCCCGCCTCGGGCAGATACAGCGGTCGCAACTGGAGTACGGGAGGCTCCTGTTGGCCGGATTCCGGCTGCTGTCCCTGGCCGCCGTTCACGGTGTCTCCCCCGTGGTCTCCGCCGGAGTCTCTCCCGGGACCTCACCCGAGAAGTGGATGAACTCCATTTCGAGGCCGTTGGGGTCGAGGACGTAGAGACTCTGCATCCCGTCGTCGTCGGTCACGATGTCCGACGGAGGCTCGTCCCGGCTCCACCGGATGTCCTCGCGCTCCCGCAGCCGCAGCCAGCGCTCCCGCAGCGTGACGAGGTCCTCGTGGCAGTCCACGACGATCCCGAGGTGCTGGAACTGGTAGTCGTTCGGGCCGGGCCCGTTCCGGGTGTGCCGGTCCCGGTCGAAGACGTGGAACCGTACGTCCCCCACCTTCAGTTCGACCAGCTTTCCGATCCCGGGGAGCCGGGAGTGGGTGAGCGGAGAGAACGTACTCAGTGTCCACTGCGCCTCGGCCCCGAGGAATTCCTGGTACCACGTGGTCGTGGAATCCACGTCATCGGTCTGAATGGCGACGTGGTGAAGTTTAGGGGCGATGGCAAGCGCGTTCATCGAGTCCCTTTCGTCGCGAGGAGTCGGCTGGCATTACGCCACCGCCGCGAATCCTGCCGGCGCCTCCGGAACCTCCGCGGAGGGGCGGCCGGCGGGCACCAGAAATGCTGTATCACCGAGCGCGCCCGGAACAATCAGAGGATGCTTAAGTCCTTCTCAAGTCACCCTCGGTCGGGCGCCGGTGGCTCCGGGTGGCTCCACCACGGACTGTGAGACATTTTGTCATTCAACAGGTCCGCCGGCCCCGCCTCCGTACTGCGGCGGGCGGCAGGGACGGTGAACTCGCCCGCCCGGAACGGCCTTTCGCGTGCGGCCCCGGTTGTCTAAAGATTCCCTGACAGCAAGTTTAGGGAGTTCCGAAGGTTTCCCGCGCCGCGGCCGGATACGATTTTCGGCATCGACGGCAGAGCAAAGGCACAACTGCCGCCCGTCAGGCTGCCGTTACCGAGGGAGGAAACCTATGTCCCGCCCGGATTCCCCGGGGAATGCCGCAGCCATGGGATTCGACCCGGACGAGCGAGCGTGGGTCCCGTCCCGGGAGAGCACGACGGAGCGGACGGGCCGCACGTTCGCCGCCGCACCCGCGCTGGAGGGCGACCTCCTCCTCGACGGACCCTCGCGGCAGGCCTACGCCACCGACCTGGGCAACATCGCCGCGCACACCCCCTGTGCGGTGCTGCGGCCCCGCTCGGCACGGGACGTCGCCGCGATGATCCGCTTCTGCCGCATCCACGGCATCACGGCCTCGGTCCAGGGGAGGGGGAGCACCACCCTCGGCCAGACCCTCTGCGACGGCCTCGTCATCGACACCCGCACCCTCGACCAGATCCACTCCCTGGGCCCCGACGTCGCCGAGGTCGGGGCCGGCGTCCTCTGGAAGAACCTGGTCACCGCGGCCTACGAGCACTCCCCGCGGCTGACACCGCCGGCGATCACCGCGTACACCGAGCTGAGCGTGGGCGGCACGCTCTCGGTCGGCGGCCTGGGCGGCCTCGTCGGCGCGCTGCGTACGGGCCTGCAGGGCGACCACGTACGCGAGTTGGAGGTCGTGACCGGGACCGGCGACATCGAGCGCTGCTCCGCCGAGCACCGGGCCGACCTGTTCGAAGCGGTCCTCGGCGGCCTCGGTCAGTGCGGCGTGATCACCAAGGCCGTACTCGACCTCGTCCCGGCCAAGGAGCGCGCCCGCACCTATGTGCTGGGCCACACCGACAACGCCGCCTTCTTCCGCGACCTGCGCACCCTCATCGAGCAACCGGACATCGACCACGTCTACGCGACGCTGCGACCGCCGGGCGCCGAGCCGACTCACCAGCTGTACGCGACAGTTGTCCACGACCCCGATGAACTGCCGCAGGACGGGACCGCCCTCGCGGGCGTGGAGGCCACACCGCACGTCGAGGACAGCTCCTACCTGGACTACGTCTTCACCATCGACCGCCTGGTCGGGCAGATGCGGGAGAGCGCACAGTGGGACGGGCTCGCCAAGCCCTGGTACGACGTGTGGCTGCCCGGCAATGCCATGGAGGACTACGTCGCCGAGGTCCACCCGAAGCTCACCGAACGCGACTTGGGGCCCTGCGGTATCAGCCTCATCTACCCGCAGCGGCGCTCACATCTGACGAGGCCGCACCCTCCGCGGCCGGAGCCGGACGGCTCGCCCTGGGTGTACATCCTCGACATCAACACCACCGCCGCCTCCCACGACCCCGCATACGTACAGGAGATGCTGGAGCGCAACGACCGCTGGTTCGCCCGGGCGCGCGACCACTACGGCGCGGTGCTCTACCCCATCGGCTCCGTACGGTTCACCGCGCAGGACTGGCGCGCCCACTTCGGCGACGCCTGGCCCGCCTTCCGCGCCGCCAAGAAGCGTTACGACCCCGACGCCCTCCTCACGCCGGGCCCCGGAATCTTCCCGAACGGCTAGGCCCTGGCCGCACCGCGCGGCTCCTGCCCGCACACGTCGTCCCAGCAGTTGGGAGTAGCTCCATGCTGCCGTCCAAGCCGGAACTCCACGGCACCGTCGGTGCCGTCGCCAGCACCCATTGGCTCGCGTCGTCCGCGGCCATGCGCATCCTCGACGACGGCGGCAACGCCTTCGACGCCGCCGTCGCCGCCGGTTTCGTCCTCCAGGTCGTCGAGCCGCACTTCAACGGGCCCGGCGGGGACGTGTCCATCGTGGCCCACCGGGCCGGGGGCGAGGACGTCCAGGAGATCTGCGGCCAGGGCCCGATGCCGCGGGCCGCCGGCATCGAGGCCTTCGACGGGCTCGGCCTGAACAGCATCCCCGGCTCCGGGCTCCTGCCCGCCTGTGTGCCGGGCGCGTTCGGGGGATGGATGCGGCTGCTCTCGGAGTTCGGGACCATGCACCTCGCCGACGTGCTCGAACCGGCCATCGGCTACGCGTCGGACGGCTTCCCGCTGATGCCCGAGACCGCCCTGGCCATCAGCACGCTCGCCCCGCTGTTCCGCGACGAGTGGACCGGTTCCGGGAGCACGTACCTCACCAGCGGGCCCGCCCCCGCCGCCGGCAGCCGGTACCGCAATCCCACGCTCGCCCGGACCTACCAGCGGCTGCTGAAGACCGCCGAGTCCGCCTCGGCCGACCGCGAGACGCAGATCGAAGCCGCCCGACAGGCCTTCTACCAGGGCTTCGTGGCGCAGGAGATCTCCGACTTCCTCGCCTCCGGGCCGATGCTCGACGCGACCGGCCGGCGCCACCAGGCGCTGCTCACGGGTGAGGACCTGGCCCGCTGGGAGCCGACCGTGCGGAGCGCGACGAGCCGCGCGTACGGACCCCACCAGGTCTTCAAGCCCGGACCGTGGTCGCAGGGCCCGGTCTTCCTTCAACAGCTCGCTCTGCTGGAGGGGTTCGACCTGCCGGCCATGGGGCAGGGCAGCGCCGACTACATGCACACGGTGGCGGAGTGCACGAAGCTCGCCATGTCGGACCGCGAGGCGTGGTACGGCGACCCGGCCTTCACCGACGTGCCGCTGGACACCCTGCTCTCCGCGGAGTACACGCGGCAACGGCGTTCCCTGGCCGGGGAGTCCGCCGCGCTCACCCTCCGGCCGGGATCCCCCGACGGCCGCACGCCGTACCTCGTGCCCCCGGCCGCGCCGGAGGACACCGAGCCCGACTCGGAGGTCATCTCCCAGCTGCGCAACGGACTTCCGACCATCCTCCAGGCCACCACCGCGAAGGCCGACACGTGCACGGTCACCGTGGTGGACCGGCACGGCAACACGGTGGCCGCCACCCCCAGCGGCGGCTGGATGAAGAGCTCCCCGGCCATCGGCAGTCTCGGCTTCCCGCTGGGCACCCGCGGCCAGTCCATGTACCTCACCCCCGGGCACCCGAACTCGCTGGAGCCCGGCAAACGGCCACGCACCACCCTCAGCCCCACCATCGTGCTCCGCGAGGGCCGGCCCTTCCTCGCCTTCGGGACACCGGGCGGCGACCGGCAGGACCAGTGGACGCTGCAATTCTTCCTCAACGCCGTCGAGTTCGGGCTCGACCTCCAGCACGCGACCGAGACCACGGCCTTCCACACCGACCAGGTCCCCGCGTCCTTCACCCCGCACGCCTTCCGCCCCGGGGTGCTGGTGGCCGAGGAGACCTGCGCGCCGGAGACGGTCGAGGCGCTGCGGCGGCGCGGCCACGAGGTGGAACTCGTACCGGCCTATTCGCTGGGGCGGGTCTGCGCGGCCGGATTCACCCCGGACGGGGAGTTCGTCCGCGCGGCCGCCAGCCCCCGCGGCCGGCACGCGTACGCGGGCTGCGCGTAGCGACCGGCTCCGACCCCTCCGTGCACTCTGTGAAAGGACGGCAACCCGTGACGCCCACCAACAGCACGCCGCCGATCGTCGAACTGCAGGACGCGGAACAGCGGCGGGAATGGCAGAAGTTCACACTCTCCGACCTGCCCGAGATGATCAGCGCCATGCACGTGTGCCACGCGGTGCACGCGCTCTCCACCACGCCGCTGCTGGAGCGGCTGCGCAACGGACCGCGGCAGCCCGGAAACGGCCTGCTCGACGGGATCAACCCCGAGGTCGGGCCCGGCTTCCTGCGCTACCTGGAGCAGCGCGGCATCGTGCAGACCCAGGGGGAGGAGTACGTACTGACCCAGCTGGGGGAGTGCCTGACCAGCGACATCTCACTCGCCCGGCTCGGGATCTACGTCGAGGCGTACGGCGGTGTGACCAGCCGGCTCGGTGAACTGCTCAGCGGGGAGGCGGTCTACGGCAAGGACGTCGTCCGCGACGGCGGGGCGCTCGGGGCGCACTGCGCCACACTGTTCTCCTTCTTCCACACCCCGGCCGTGCTCCAGGCCATGCAGGGCCGCCAGGTCACTCGCATGCTCGATGCCGGCTGCGGCGGCGGGCAGTTGATCGTGGACGCCTGTGTGCGCGACCCGTCGCTGACCGGCATCGGCATCGACATCGACCCGGACGCCATCGCCTGGGCGCGGGACCTGGCAGTGCAGTCCGGCGTCGCCGACCGGGTGGAGTTCGTGGTGGGGGACGCCTTCGCCCCCGAGACCTGGCCGGACGTGTGCCGCGAGGCGGACGGCCTGTGCATGATGAGCGCGCTGCACGAGCACTTCCGGCACGGCGAACAGGCCGTCGTGGACCTGCTCGACCAGATGGCGACGATGCTGCCGCAGCTGAAGATCCTGCTGGTCGGCGAGCCGGAACTGCGCTACGACGGCCGGGAGAACGACGACGACTTCTTCCTCATCCACGTGCTGAGCGGGCAGGGCCTCCCGCGCGACAGGTCCGCCTGGTTCGACGTCTTCGACAGGTCCGAGCTGACCTGCCGGCAGGTCTTCACCCGCCCCGGCGCCGGCCCCCGGATCTGCTTCTACGACCTCGCGGCCCGGCCGAACTGACGCCGGCGGGAGTGACCCAGAGATGACCACAGCCACGACACCGGGCCTGATGCCCGAAAGCGACGTGGACCTTTTCTCCCCCGCGGCACTGAGGGACCCCTACCCCCACTACGCGGCGCTGCGCCGCCTCGGCCCCGCCGTCCACCTGACCCGCTACGGCTTCTACGGCCTCTTCCGGTACGAACACGTCCGCCCGGCGCTCGTGGACTGGGAGCGGTTCAGTTCCGCCGAGGGCGTCGCCATGAACCCGACGACGAACCAGATGATGGACGGGTCGATCCTCGGGATGGACCCGCCGCGGCACAAAGCGGTCCGGAAGGTCTTCGACGAGGCGCTCCGCCCCAAGTACGTGCGCGGCGTCGCCGACGACCTGGAGCGCCTCGCCGGGCAGATGGCCGACGACCTCGTGGCGCGCGGAACGTTCGACGGGGTCCGCGACTTCGCGCGCAAGCTGCCGGTCGACATCGTCCTGGACCTCATCGGCTTCCCCCGCGACGAGCAGCGCGAGCAGATCCTCGACTGGGCGCTCGGCGCGTTCAACTTCATGGGCCCCGCAGGCGACTTCCAGTCCTCCTCACTGCCCGACGTACAGGAGCTGATGCGGTACCTCACCACCAAGGCGACGCCCGCGAAGCTGCTTCCCGGCAGCTTCGGCCAGATCGTGTGGGCGGCGGTCGAGCGCGGTGAAGTGACGGAGAACGAGGCGCTGATGACGATGAGCGCCTACGCGTGCGCCGGCGTCGACACCACCATCGCCGGCATCTCCAGCACCCTGTGGCTCCTGGCCCGGCACCCCGACCAGTGGGCGGAGGTGCGCGAGGACCCGTCGGCCGTCCCCGGCGCGTTCCTCGAAGGGCTGCGCATGGAGGCGCCCGTGCAGACCTTCGCCCGGGTGACCACGTGCGACGTGGAGCTCGACGACGTCACGATCCCCGCCGGATCCACTGTGGTGCTCTCCTACGGTTCGGCCAACCGGGACGAGCGGCACTATTCCGATCCCGACAGTTTCCGGGTGCGCCGGAACCCCTCGGACACCGTCGCGTTCGGCTTCGGCGTCCACAACTGCCCCGGCCGCGCGCTCGCCACGATGGAGGCCCACGCCCTCTTCGGCGCGCTCGCCGAACGGGTGGACACGCTCGAACTCGCCGGGGAGCCCACACGCAGCCCCAACAGCATCACGCGCGGCCTGGAGACCCTGCCGGTCCGGGTGAGTTGACGCCCGTGACGCGTGACCCGACGCCCGCGGTGCGGCGGCCGACGACGTCCCCGTTCGATGTCACCTACGTCCAAGGAGAGTGCGATGTGCGGAATAACCGGCTGGGTTGATTTCGACCGCGATCTGACCACCGAGGGCCGCGTCGTCCAGCAGATGGTGGACACCCTGGCGCTGCGCGGGCCGGACGACGAAGGGGTGTGGCTGAGCCCGCACGCGGCGCTGGGGCACCGGCGCAAGGCGGTGATCGACCCCGCACACGGCGCGCAGCCCATGGTCACCCCCGAGACCACGGCCGACGGGAAGCCCGTGGCCGCGATCTGCTACAGCGGCGAGGTCTTCAACTTCCAGGAACTGCGCGGGGAACTGCGGGAACGCGGCCACCGGTTCCGTACCCGGTGCGACACCGAAGTGGTGCTGCGCGCCTATCTGGAGTGGGGCCCGGACTTCGTGGAGCGGCTGAACGGCATGTTCGCCTTCGCGATCTGGGACGGCCGCAGTGACGAAGTCCTGCTGTACCGGGACCGCCTGGGCATCAAGCCGCTGTTCTACTACCCCACCAACAACGGCCTGTTCTTCGGCTCCGAACCCAAGGCGATCCTCGCCCACCCGGACACCAAGGCCGCCCTGTCCCTGGACGGGCTGCGGGAGATCTGCTCGTTCCTCCGCATCCCGGGCCGGACACCGTTGAGGGGGATGCGGGAGGTACGGCCCGGACACCTCCTGCGGGTGCGCAACGGCCAACGCCGGGAGGAGAAGTACTGGGAACTGCCCGTACGGGAGCACACCGACGACCGGGCGACGACCGTACGGACGGTGCGCGAACTGCTCGACGACACCGTCACCCGGCAGCTCGTGGCCGACATCCCGCTGTGCAGCCTGCTGTCCGGCGGCCTGGACTCCAGCGCGCTGACCGCCCTCGCGCAGAACGCTCTCGACCCCACCCGGAGCCGCCAACTGCGCACCTTCTCCCTGGACTTCGCCGGCCACGTGGAGAACTTCCAGCCGGAGCCGATGCGCGCCGACCCCGACGCCCCCTTCGTGGCGGAACTGGCCCGGCACGTGGGCACCAGCCACCGTGAAGTCACCCTGAACACCGCGGACCTCGCCGCCCCGGACACGCGGGCCGCGGTGTGGAAGGCCCTGGACCTGCCCTACGGCATCGGCGACCACGGCCCGTCCATCTACCTGCTGTTCCGGGCGATCCGCGAGGAGGCCTCCGTCGTCCTGTCCGGAGAGGCGGCGGACGAACTCTTCGGCGGCTACCTGTGGTTCCACGACCGGAAGGCCGTGGAGGCCGACACCTTTCCCTGGCACGCGCTGGGCGACAAGACCGTCGAGGAACAGTCCACCGCCTTCCTCGACCGCGACCTGGTCCGCGAGCTGAACCTCCCCGAGTACATCGCCGACGAGTACCGCACGGCCGTGGCCGAGGTGCCGCACCTGGAGGGCGAGAGCGCCGCGGACCGGCGGATGAGGACGGCCACCTATCTGAACATGACCCGGTTCCTGCCGATCAACCTGGACCGCAAGGACCGGCTGAGCATGGCCAACGGCGTGGAGGAGCGCATCCCCTTCTGCGACCACCGCCTGGTCGAGTACGTCTACAACGTGCCCTGGTCGATGAAGACCTTCGACGGCCGGGAGAAGAGCCTGCTCCGTGCGGCCACCCAGGACCTGATGCCCCGGTCGATCGTGGAACGCAGCAAGGCCCCCTACCCCTCCACCCAGGACTCCGGCTACGACGCGGCGCTGCGCGAGCAGTTGCAGAAGATCGTCGCCGAACCGGCCTCGCCGGCGCTGCCGTTGTTCGACCTGGACGCGGTGCACCGGCAGCTCGGCGAGGACCCCGGCGTGCCGTCGTCGATGACCAAGCGCGCCCTCCAGGACGAGACCCCCGTACGGCTCGACTTCTGGCTGCAGGAGTCCGACGTGAGCCTCGACCTGACGCACTGAACCCCGGGCGCCCGACCGTCACTTGCGCAACGCAAGGGGCCCGCGGCACACAGCGGCCCCCGAACACCCAAGGAAGTCAGGAGAGTTGATGAGCACGTCGGACGCGCACCCGGCGAGGGTGGGCTGGTTCGAGATCACGGCCGTCGAACCGTCGCGCAGCCGGGAGTTCTACCAGGAGCTCTTCGGCTGGACCTTCGACGCGGCCGGGAGCGGCGACGCGTACAGCACGATCACCGCGCCCGGCGCCGCCACGAGCATGGGGGCGCTGCGCCGCGGCGACCGGGACGCGCTGTGCGTCAGCGTGGTGTGCTCCGACGCCGCGGCGACGGTCCGCGCCCTGGAGCCGCTGGGCGCCACACTCGCCGACGAGCCCGAGCGCACACCGGCGGGCGACATCCACGCGGCGATCCTCGACGTACGGGGCAACCGGCTCGGGCTGCTGGAGCCCGCCGTACCGTCTCCGCCCGCTCCCGCCGCCCCCGGGCTGAACGCGACCGCGTTCTTCGAGATCGGCACCACCGACCTCGCCGCGACGCAGAAGTTCTTCCTGGGCGCGTTCGGCTGGAGCACCGAACGCGACACGGCGGCCGAAGGCGTGGCCTACTACAGCATCCAGGCCCCCGGGCTCGGTGAGATCGGCGGCGTCCTCGACCTGTCGGGGATGGAGGGCATGAGCGACTACGCGATCCCCGGACTGCGCGTCGCCGACGTCCCCGACGTACTGGAGCGCACCGAAGCGGCCGGCGGAATCCGGGTGATGGGACCGGTGCCCGACGCCAACGGCCTGGTGATCGGCCAGTTCCTGGACCCGGCCGGCAACCGGTGGAGCGCGTTCGCCCTGCCGACGGACCAGTGAGAGCCATGCCGGTTGCCGTGTATGTGCTGGGCGTTGCGATCTTCGCCCTCAACACCACAGAGATCATGGTGGCGGGGCTGATCCCGGGGATCTCCAGCGACCTCGGCGTCTCCGTCGCCGCCGTCGGCTACCTGATCTCGGTCTTCGCGTTCGGGATGGTCGTCGGCGGCCCGCTGCTCACCGTCGCCATGCGCAGGATCGAGCCGAAGCGTTCGCTGGTCTGGCTGCTCGTCGTGTTCGTGATCGGCCAGACGATCGGCGCACTGGCCGGGGACTATTGGGTGCTCGTCGTGGCGCGGGTGATCACGGCGCTGGCCGCTTCGGCCTTCTTCGGGGTGGGCGCCGCGGTCTGCGTACGGCTCGTCGGCGCCGAGCGCCGCGGCCGGGCGATGGCAGTCCTCTACGGCGGCATCACGGTGGCCCAGGTCATCGGACTGCCCGCCGCGACCCTCATCCAGCAGCACTTCGGATGGCGGGCGAGCTTCTGGATCGTCGCAGCACTGGCCCTGCTGTGCGTCGGCGCGGTCGCGCTGAAGGTCCCGGCCGGCCGGGACAGCGAGGCGCTCGATCTCCCGTCGGAGATGCGGGTGTTGCGCAACGCGCGGCTGTGGGGCGCGTACGCGACCAACGCCCTTGTCATCGGGTCGGTCGTGACCGGGTTCAGCTTTCTGTCCCCGATCTTCACCGACGCCGGAGGCTTCTCGCCGTCCACCGTGCCCCTGCTGTTCGGCGTGTACGGCGTGGCGACCGTGGTGGGCAACACCGTCGTCGGGCGCTTCGCGGACCGCCATACGCGGCAGATCCTGCTCGGCGGGCTCATCGCGTTGATCATCGTGCTGACCGGGTTCGCGCTGACGCTCACCCACCAGGTGCCGTCGGTCGTGGCCACCGTGCTGCTCGGCCTGATCGGGCTGCCGCTCAACCCCGCGATGGCCGCCCGCGTGATGTCGGTGTCCAACAACGGCGCGCTGGTCAACGCCCTCAACGGGTCGGCCATCAACGTCGGTGTGGCCATCGGGCCCTGGCTCGGCGGCCTGAGCCTCGACGCGGGGCTCGGCCTGTCCGCGCCGCTGTGGATCGGCGCGGTCATGGCGGCGGTCGGGGCCGCGACCCTCACCCCCGACTTCCGGCAGCGCGCGGCCCCACTCCGGCAGTCCGTCCCGGCCACGACGGCATCCGTCGCCGACGAGGGCGGCAAGGCGCCCTGACGCCCCGCACAACACCCCCTTCCGCACCCGGTGTTCCGGTGCCCCGACGAAAGGACGACAGTGTCCTGGCCGACGCAGAACGAGACGAAGACCGCCCGGGACCAGGGCCCCGCACCGCACGACGGCATCCGGCAGCTGTCCGCAACGGCCGTACGGGACCGGCTCGTCGTCGTGGGCGCGGGCGCCGTCGGCGCCGCTGTCGCCTGGGCCGCGGCCCGTGAGGGCGTGGCCGGCGAAGTGGTGCTGCTCGACCCCGAGCCCGGCAGCGGGGCCTCGCGCGTCGCCGGCGGCATGCTCGGGCCGGTCACCGAGGCGTGGGCGGGGGAGCCCGAGGTCCTGGAGATGGGTTCCGCCTCGGTGGCGCGCTGGCCCGCGTTCGCCGACGCGGTGGCGGCCGACGCCGGCCGCCCGGTGGGGCTGCGGACCGAGGGCATTCTCCAAGTGGCCGTCGACTCCGCCGATGTCGCCTCCCTGGACCGGATGGTCAAGCACTTCCAGGACCGCGGACACCACGGCATCGAGCCGCTCACCGGGGCCGAGGCCCGCCGCCGCGAGCCCGCCCTCGCCCCGTCGGTGCGCGCCGGCCTGGCCGTACCTGGCGATCTCGCCGTGGACAACCGCGCACTGCTCGCGGCGCTCACCGCCGCCTGTGAGACGCAGGGCGTGATCACCTGCCGCGCGCAGGGCGCCCGGGTCGTCGACGACGGCGATCGGGTCACCGGCGTCGAGGCCGGGGGCGAACTGCTCGCCGCCGAACGCGTCGTGGTCGCGGCCGGGGCCTGGTCGTCGGCGCTGCACCCGGTACTCGCGGACCGGGTGCGGCCGGTGAAGGGCGAGATCCTGCGGATCCGCGCCCGCCCCTCGTCGCCGCCGCCCCCGGCGCACACCGTCCGCACGGCGGTCGAGGGGCGGCCCGTCTACGTGGTGCCGCGGCCCGGGGGACGGCTGGTGGTCGGGGCGACGACCCACCACGAGGCCGGTTTCGACGCGGACGTGCTCGTCGGTGGGGTCCGCAATCTGCTCACCGACGTGGAGCAGGTGCTGCCCGGCGTCGCCGACTACGCCCTGGAGGAGACCGCCGCCTCGTTCCGGCCCTGCACCGAGGACAACGTGCCGCTGCTCGGTCCCGTCGGCCCCGACGGGCTGTTCGCGGCCACAGGGCACGGACGCAACGGGCTGCTCCTCGTACCCGTCACCGTCGACGCCCTCACCGCGGCGCTGAGCGGCGAGGGCCTCCCCGGCGTCGCCCGCCCCGCGGCCGCGGCCCGGGCCACCGTCTACGCGTGACGCCTTCGGCGTCCAACGCGCCGGGCGGCACGAAGGCGCACCGGCACGCCGCACAACACCCCACCCAGACCCCGGAGTTCGGGCGACCGAGACGAAAGGACGACAGTGTCCTGGCCGACGCAGAACGAGACGAAGACCGCCTTCGAGACCGGCCTCCCGCCCCACCACGGCATCGACCACGTCATCGTCGTGGGCGCCGGACTGGCCGGCCTCGGCGCCGCCCACGAGCTGACCAAGCAGGGCACGCGCGTCACCGTGCTGGAGGCCTCCGACCACCCCGGTGGCCGCACCAGAACGCTGCGCGCCCCCTTCTCCGACGGGCTGCGCTCCGAGGCCGGCGCGATGACGGTCACCAACCAGTGCGACTACACCGTGCACTACCTCCGGGAGACGGGCCTGGAGACCGAGCCGAGCGACCTGGTGGGCACGGACTTCTCCTACCACCGCAGCGGCACCCGGATTCAGCCGGACAGGACAGCCGACCACGCCCCCCTCCTCGGTCTGCACCCGCACGAGAAGGACCTGAGCGTCGAGGAGATGGTCGCCCGGTACGTCACCGGCCCGAACAAGGAGATCGGCCCGGAACTCCTGTCGCCGGACTGGAGCGTGTCGCCCCAACTGCTGGAGCTCGACGGCCTGTCGGTGAGCGAGGTGCTGGAGAGCCGGGGCGCCTCCGCCGCCGCGGTCAGCCTGATCGAGCCGCTGTTCCTGGAGATGCGCGGCGGGGAACTGGGCTCCGCCTCGGCGATGGCGTGGGCCCGCTACGAATCGGGCCCCCGCTCCCTGTTCGACGAGGGCACCCGGTGGAACAAGATCAAGGGCGGCACCGACATGCTCGCCCGAGCCCTGGCCGGCAGGATCGCGGACCGCGTCGTCTACCGGGCGCCCGTGGTGCGCATCGCGCAGGACGACCACGAGGCGCAGGTGACCTTCCTCGACCGCAACCGCCTCCGGTCGCTGAGCGCGGACCGCGTCATCGTCACCGCGCCCTTCAGCGGGATGCGGCGCATCAACCTGGCGATGGCCGGGCTGTCGGCCGAGAAGCACGCGACCATGCGCCGGATGCGGTACGCGTCGGCCACCCGTATCGCCCTCCAGATGCGCCGTCAGTTCTGGCCGGAGAAGCAGCTGATGCTGTCCACGGACGGACCGGTCGGGACCATCCGCGACGCCACGCCGCGGCGTCCGGAGGGCCGCAAGATCCTCGAATGCTGGCTCAGCGGCTGGTCCGCGCAGGCGGCGGCGAGCATGGGCGAGGAGGAGCGCATCGACTTCGCGCTCGCCGAGACCGAGCGGGTGCTTCCCGGGGCGCGGGAGAACTTCGAGCTGGGCACGTCCATCGCCTGGGACAACGAGCGCCACATCGAAGGCGCGTACATCCTCCCGGAGCGGGGGCACCACGAACTCATGGAGCACGCCCGACGTCCGGAGGGCCGCCTGCACTTCGCCGGCGAGCACACCGCCTACGAACCCAACGGCGGGTCGATGAACTACGCGCTGGAGTCCGCGGTCCGGGCGGTCCTGGAGCTGTCGCGCGCGTGATGCCGCACTGTGCCGCGCGCCGGGACGGATCAGGCGCGGCCGAGGCGGGCGCCGAACTGCCGGAAGGCCACGCGGAATTCCTCGGGTTCCTCGACGGTGACGTCGGCGTCGAGGAAGGCGAGCGCCGGCAGCAGCCACTGCCAGGAGTCGAGTACGAGCACGGCACGGGTGCCGCCTCCCTCCAGCGCGGTCAGGTCGACGTCCTGACGGGTGAAGGCGTCGGCAACCGCCGCCATGGGCGCTTCGATGGTCAGCACCACGCGCTGCCGGTATCTGTTGATGCCCTCGCGCAGATAGTCGAGGCCGGTCTCGGCCGGCAGCGGGCGCAGCGAGAACGTGCGGCTCAGCACCCGCAGTTGGGCGGCGCGGTCGAGGCGGAAGACGCGCCAGTCCTCCTTGTCGATGTCCCAGCCCAGCAGATACCAGCGCTCGTGCAGATGGATGTGACGGTGCGGCTCGACCAGGCGTGTGGTGGCCTGCCCGCTCGCCCCCACGTAGTCGAACGTCACCACGCGCTCGTGCGCGATCGCCTCGGCGAGCGTGCTCACGGTCTGCGCACTGGTGCTGGGGGCGGGCGTCGGCATCGTCTCCAGGCTGGCGCGCAGCGCGGCCGCGCGGGGCCGCAGCCGCTTGGGCAGATACTGGTCCACCTTGCCGTAGGCGCGGATCGCCGCGTCGTCGATGCTGCCCTCGCTCGCACTGCCGGTGGAGCCGAGCGCGGCCAGGCCCAGGAGGGTCGCGATGGCCTCGTCGTCGTCGAGGACCAGCGGGGGCATGGCCTGCCCGGCCGCGAGCCGGTAGTAGCCGCCCGGCCCCGGCTGCGTCTCGACCGGGTAGCCGTAGCCGCGGAGCCGTCCGATGTCGCGCCGCAGAGTACGCGCGGGGACGTCCAGCCGGGCCGCCAGCTCCTCGCTCGTGAACCTCTTGCCCGACTGCAGCACGACGAGCAGGGCGAGGGTCCGTTGCATCACGTCAGCCACGGACCCAGCCTCACAGAAATGGCGGCCGTTTTCCGGCCGCATCCTGTCCTACGGTCGTGACTATGGCGCATCAGAGCATCCGGATCCGCGAAGCTCGCACCCACAACCTGCGGCACCTCGACGTCGAGGTGCCCCGGTCGCAGGTCGTGGTCTTCGTCGGGGTGTCCGGCTCGGGCAAGTCGTCCCTGGTGTTCGACACCATCGCCGCCGAGGCCGGCTACCAGCTCAACGAGACCTACCCGCCGTACATCCGCAACCGCCTGCCGAAATGGGCCCGTCCCGAGGTCGGCCACATCGAGGGGCTCTCCCCGGTGGTGGTGATCGACCAACGGCGGCTGGGCGGGAACGCCCGCTCCACGGTCGGCACGATCACCGACATCTGGACCTACCTCCGGCTGCTGTTCTCCCGGGTGAGCACCCCGCACGTCGGCGAGGCCACCTCCTTCTCGTTCAACGACCCGGCCGGCATGTGCCCCACCTGCTCCGGCCTCGGCGAGGTCGTGGCCAGCGCCGTCGACCGCTTCGTCGACCCGGACAAGTCGCTGAGCGAGGGCGCCGTACTGCTGCCCGGGTTCGCCACCGGCGGCTACTGGTACTCCAACTTCGCCGATATCGGCGTCTTCCCGCTCGGTACGCCGCTGCGCGACTGGAGCCGGAACGAGCGGGACGCGCTGCTGTACGGCACCGGAGCCGCCGGAGCGGTGGCGAAGAAGCTGCCCAAGGACTACGAGGGCGTGGTCGAGCGGTTCGAGCGCATCTACCTGCGCAGCTCCGACGACATGTCCGAGCGCAAGAAGGAGACGCTCGCCAGGTTCACCCGCTCCGAGGTGTGCCCGGACTGCCAGGGGGACCGCCTCAACAAGGAGAGCCGGACCGCCACGGTGCTCGGCCACACCATCGGCGAGCTGGCGCGGATGGAAGTCAGCGAACTCGCCGGGCTGGTCAAGGGGGTGGGCGAGCCGAGCGTGGCGCCGGTCGTGGCCGCGCTGAGCGACCGGCTCCAGGCGATGGTCACCATCGGGCTCGGCTACCTCCACCTCGGCCGCGGCACCCCGACTCTCTCCGGTGGCGAGTCGCAGCGCATCAAGACGCTCAGGCACCTGGGCAGCAGCCTCACCGAGATGATCTACGTGTTCGACGAGCCCACCGTCGGACTGCACCCCCACGACGTCTCCGCCATGACCGAACTGCTGGGGCAGCTGCGGGACAAGGGCAACAGCGTCCTGGTCGTCGAGCACGACCCCGCGGTCATGGCCATCGCCGACCAGGTCATCGAGGTCGGACCCGGCGCGGGCGAACAAGGCGGCACGCTCGTCTACCAGGGCAGCTTCGACGGGCTGTGCCGGGCCGGGACCGCCACGGCCGCCGCGCTGACACAGCACCGGCCCGTCAAGGACGATCCGCGTACTCCGGGGGAGCACATCACCCTGGCCGACGCCACCCGCAACAACCTCAAGAACGTGACCGCGGACATCCCCACCGGCGTGATGACCGTGCTCACCGGCGTGGCCGGCTCCGGGAAGACCAGCCTCGCGGACGAACTCATCGCCCAGCACGACGCCGTCGTCATCGACCAGAAACCCGTCAGCGCCAACCGCCGCTCGACGCCCATCACGTACACCGGGATCGCCGCCCCCGTCCGCAAGCTCTTCGCCCGCCACAACGGCGTCTCGGCCGGCCTCTTCAGCTCCAACTCCACGGGCGCCTGCCCGGACTGCAAGGGCCTCGGAGTCATCTACACCGACCTGGCCTTCATGGAGGAGCAGGCAACGGTCTGCGAGACCTGCCAGGGACGCCGGTTCACCCCCGAGGTCCTGCAGTACACGGTCGACGGGCTGTCCATCGCCGACATCGACGACCTCACGATCAGCGAGGCCATCGACCGGCTCGGGGACCGCGCGATCGTCAGGGCGCTGCGCCACCTCGACGAGGTGGGGCTCGGCTACCTCCGCCTCGGCCAGCCGCTGACGACGCTCTCCGGAGGCGAGTGCCAGCGCGTGAAGATCGCCAAGGAGCTCCGCGACTCCACGCGCCCGGCCCTCTACATCCTCGACGAGCCCACCACCGGCCTGCACCTCCAGGACATCGACACCCTGCTCGGCCTCCTCGACGGGCTGGTGGACCACGGGCACACCGTCGTACTGATCGAGCACAACCTCGACGTCATCCGGCGGGCCGACTGGATGATCGACCTCGGTCCCGGACCCGGCAGGCACGGCGGGCAGGTCCTCTATCAAGGACCCGTCGCCGGCGTCACCGGCACGGCCACCGCCGAGGCGCTGCACGAGGACGGCTTCGCCACCCCGGCCGCGCAGCCGTCCGACGCCCAGGCCGGCCGTTGACATCGCGCCGCGGCCCCTCCCGCCACGGTTCCCCTTCCGGACGGTGGACACCGCACCCGGCTCCTACACCGCCTCGTCCTCCGAACGGCCCGCCCCCTCATCCCAGTTCGACTCCTCCGAGACCGTCTCCCTGCTGAACCGGAAGCCGATTCCCCGGACGGTGACGATCCACTGCGCGGAACCGAGCTTCTTGCGGATGCTGCTCAGGTGCGTGTCGATGGTCCGGCTGGCCAGCGACGTCACTTCCGGGTCCAGGGTGTCGTAGGCCCATACCCGCTGCAGCAGTTCGGACCGGGAGAAGATCTTCCCCGGCTCGGCGGCGAGCAGATGAAGCAGCTCGAACTCCTTACGGGTCAGTCCGATGAGCCGGCCGCCCACCCGTACCTTGCGCAGATTGGGGTCGATCTCCAACTGGCCCGCGACGAGCACCGGTTGGAGCGTCGCACGGGCCCTGCGCAGCAACGCCCCGAGGCGCGCCATGAGTTCACGGCTGGGGTAGGGCTTGGAGATGCAGTCGTCGCACCCCCCTTCCAGGGCCAGCACCCGGTCCAGCTCGTGCAGGGAAGCAAAACCGATCATGGGGACACTGCTGGCGTCCCGGACCTTCTTGCAGAGCGTGAGTCCGTCGAAGTCGTCGAGGTCGAGATCGATGAGTACGACGTCGAACTTGCGGAGGGTGGCCATGGCCTCGGGCCCGGTCTGCACCTTTTCGGTCTCGAACCCGTGGCGCTCAAGGTCTTTGACCATCTCCTCGGCGCCCTCACAATCCGCGACGAGCAGTACGCGCGCGTCCTGGTCGTTCAACGCTTCCCCCTCTCTGGTCGGTGTGGCCATAACCTCGCAGGGTTCCCCCGTAGTCACTGTTAAGCCCGGATGATCGCGCGAACGTGGCGCTTTTCCCCTGCTCGGCCTTCCGGAGGCCGCCGCGGGCCGAGCGGGGCCCGATGGATGCCGTCCCGCCAACAGATGGCCCGCATCCCTGTCCTGGGCCCCGGCATGCGCCTGACGTGTGCGCGAAGGGCGCCTCCTGCTGCCGACTCCTCCGGTGGCGAGGATGTCACCGCACGACGAATCGCGGAGGCAGGAAATCCCGTCTCCGGCTGAATAGTCGGTAACAGGATGTGAACGGCGTCGGCCAGCCGTGACGGTTGGTCAGCGTGTCGAACTTCAGGTGCCGCATGGTGGCCGGCAATTGAGCGGTCGCACCGCACCAGAAACGCACGAGCCCACCTCGCCTCTGTAGCCCCTACCGCCTCTGTGGCCGGTAGCTTAGATCGTGACCGGGGCCATCGTCTGCGTCTTGAACCGAACGACTACGCAGGGGAAGCCCGCGTGCCCGGCGCCGACTTCGCATGAAAGGCTGGTGCGCGTGGTCGGTACATTTTCCGCGGCGTCGGCCGGACGGGAGACCGTGGGCGACGCGCGTGGTGTCCGGGGAGGATTGCGTTGAGCGAGACAGTCGCGGCCGGTTTCTACGAGCGCATCGACGAGGGGCTCTACAAGCCGACAGCCCATGTCAGCGGGGCGTGGCGCAGGGACGAGCAGCACTTCAGCCCGGTCAGCGCTCTGATCGTCCATGAGATGGACCGTCATCTCGCTCCGCAGAACCGGCCGGACATGCTGCTCAGCCGGATCAGCTTCGACATCCTCGGGAAGATCGCCCTCGACGAGACCCGCGTCACCGTGGAGACGGTCCGGCCGGGCCGCACCATCGAACTGATCGAGGCCACGGTGACCATCGCGGAACGGCCCGTGGTCCGCGCCCGCGCCTGGCTCCTCGCGGCCGGGGACACGAGCGAGGTGGCGGGCGGGGCGGCCGGGCCACTGCCCGCCCCCGAAGGGCTGCCCTCCTGGGACCTGTCCTCCCGCTGGTCCGGCGGGTACATCGCGGCCGTCGAGGCCCGGCCCGTCGGTACGCCGCAGCCCGGCCGTACGACGGTGTGGCTCTCCACGCCGCTCGCCGTCGTCCAGGGCGAGCCGAGCAGTCCGATGGCGAACTTCGTCGCCCTCGTCGACACCGCGAACGGGATCGCCGTCCGTCGGCCCCCGGAGGAATGGCTGTTCCCCAACGTCGACTTGTCTCTCCATTTCCACCGGCAGCCCGCGGGCGGCTGGACGGGGCTCGACACGAGTGTGGTCTTCGGCGCCACGGGCCAGGGCGTGACCAGCACGGTCCTCCACGACGTGAACGGGGCGGTCGGGTCCGCCCAACAACAGCTCATCGTGCGCCCGCAGGCGTAAGCGCAGCCGTAACCGCAGGCCCACCCGTAGCGGCCATCGCAGGCTGACCGCGTGCGGACACCATGCCGTCTGCCGGCGGCCACCGACACACCCAGGAGCGAGAGTTCATGTCCGAACAGGGCGGCCAGGGGCTGCCGGCCGAGGCCGCGGTCCGCAAGGCGCGCGTCGCACGCATGGTGCGGCGCGTCCTCGCCGTGCCCTTCTGGGGGCTGCTGGCCCTCCTGATCGTCTCCTGGCCCGCAGGGACGATCTATCCGACGACGGGGTGGAACGCGGCCCGGCTCCTCACGCCGCTGCTGCTGATCCCGGTCACGCTGCTGCGCGCGATGCCCACGACGCGCGTCGTGGGACTCTCCCACTACGAGAGCCGCCGCTTCAGCCGCAGGCCCGGCTGCCTCGTCGGAATCGGCTTCTTCTTCGGGGTTCTCACCCTCACCGGGGCCGCCAGCATCCTTGCCCCGGCGCTCGTTCCGACGACTCCCGCGACCGCCCATGTCACCAGGTGCGAGTCCGACGGACGCCACGACCATGTCACCTGCTATGGCAACTGGACCGTCAACGGCGCCCGCGAGACCGGCCGTACGCTGCCCGTGGTCGCCGAGCCCGGCACCACGATCCCGGTCAAGGTCAGCCAGATCGACAACGGCATCGCGTACGGGCAGCTCTCCGGTGGACGTGAGGGATTCGGTGTCGCGGTCGCGGCGGCCGGTGCGCTCGCGGCGGGGTGGAGCGTGTACGAACTGCTCGTCGCCCGCGGCCGGATCCGCCGCAGGTTCGACGACGTGATCGCGGGACGCGCCACCGTGCCGGGGCGGGTCCTGTCCACGCGGCCCAGGCCGAACTGACGGCGAGCGCGGCGCTCGCCGCACGCCGTGGTCGCTGCCTGTCCGTGGCCGCTCCCGGAGCACTCGGCGCCGATGCCGCCAACCCCCTCACGCCGCACCGCAGTTCGGGCAGATGCCTCTGAATGTCACCTCCGCCGCGTGGACGGTGAAGCCGAGGCGTTCGGAGTCGGGGAGGGCGGCGAGGGGGTCTCCGCCGGGGCGGACGTCGCGGATGATGCCGCAGCCGGAGCACACCAAGTGGTGGTGCGGATGGCGAGCGTTGGGGTCGTAGAGCTTGGCGCGGCCGATGCCGGACACCTCGGTCACCTCGCCCAGTGCGACGAGCTCGCCGAGGGTGTTGTAGACCGTCGCGCGGGCTATCTCCGGCAGCAGGACGGAGGCGCGCTCCAGCACCTCGTCCGCGGAGAGGTGGACATGGTCGCCGTCGAGCACCTCGGCGACCACCCGGCGTTGCGCGGTCATCCGCCAGCCGCGACTGCGCAGCCGTTCCAGCAGGTCACTCATGCCTACCACCCGTCCGTGCGTCGCCTGACGAAATTCTGCGAAACCACTATCCGTACGGCCTGGGTTTCGTATTGACTTGGACTCTGTCCACCGTAGGATCGGCTCCAGCGTGAGCCAAGGGACAGGACGGCGGCAAGGGAAATGCCAGACGGTTCAACAGACGTGCCAGTCCCGGCGGCTGGCCTGTCCGGTGATGCCGTCACGCCGAACCGGCGGGCAGTCCGGCCCGGTTCGAGGGCCGTGTCCCGGTGTCGCAGTCCTCGGCGCGGCCGGGGCCGTCAACTGCGGTCCCGTCGCGTCCGTTCCATCACCCCCAGTCACCACCTCCAGTTCCGAAAACCGTGAACCGTCCGGCACGGAAGGATTCCCATGCCCGAGAACAATGACGCAACCGCCGCAGAGTCCGCGGAAGCCGGCGGCTGCCCGGTCGCGCACGGACGCGCCCCGCACCCGACCCAGGGCGGCGGCAACCGCCAGTGGTGGCCCGACCGTCTCAACCTGAAGATCCTGGCCAAGAATCCCCCCGTCGCCAACCCGATGGGCGAGGAGTGGAGCTACGCCGAGGCGTTCGAATCCCTCGACCTCGGCGCGGTCAAACAGGACATCGCCCAGGTGCTCACCGACTCCAAGGACTGGTGGCCCGCGGACTTCGGCCACTACGGCCCGCTGATGATCCGTATGGCCTGGCACAGCGCCGGCACGTACCGGATCAGCGACGGCCGCGGCGGCGCCGGTTCGGGGCAGCAGCGCTTCGCGCCGCTCAACAGCTGGCCGGACAACGCCAGCCTGGACAAGGCCCGGCGTCTGCTGTGGCCGGTCAAGCAGAAGTACGGCGAGAAGATCTCCTGGGCCGACCTGCTCGTCCTCACCGGCAACGTGGCGCTGGAGTCGATGGGTCTGGAGACCTTCGGCTTCGCCGGCGGCCGCGAGGACGCCTGGGAGGCCGAGGAGGACGTGTACTGGGGTCCCGAGACCATCTGGCTCGACGACCAGCGCTACACCGGTGACCGCGAGCTGGAGAACCCGCTCGGCGCCGTGCAGATGGGCCTCATCTACGTCAATCCCGAGGGCCCGAACGGCAATCCGGACCCGGTCGCCGCGGCCCGCGACATCCGCGAGACGTTCGGCCGGATGGCCATGAACGACGAGGAGACCGTCGCCCTCATCGCCGGCGGCCACACCTTCGGCAAGACCCACGGCGCGGGCCCGGACGACAACGTCGGCGCCGACCCCGAGGCCGCCCCGATGGAGCAGATGGGCCTCGGCTGGAAGAGCACGTTCAACACCGGCGTGGGCAAGGACGCCATCACCTCCGGCCTGGAGGTGACCTGGACCAGCACCCCGACCCAGTGGGGCAACGGCTTCCTGAAGAACCTCTTCGAGTACGAGTACGAGCTGACCCAGAGCCCGGCCGGCGCCAACCAGTGGATCGCCAAGGACGCCCCGGAGATCGTCCCGGACGCGCACGACCCGGCGAAGAAGCACCGTCCGACGATGCTCACCACGGACCTCTCGCTGCGCTACGACCCGATCTACGAGCCGATCACGCGGCGCTTCTACGAGAACCCCGCGGAGTTCGCGGACGCCTTCGCCCGCGCCTGGTTCAAGCTGACGCACCGTGACATGGGCCCGGTCGTCCGCTACTTGGGCCCGGAGGTCCCCTCCGAGACGCTGATCTGGCAGGACCCGCTGCCGGAGCGCACCGGTGCGCTGATCGACGCCGCGGACGTCGCCGCCCTCAAGCAGCAGATCCTCGGCACCGGCCTCACGGTCTCCCAGCTGGTCTCCGCCGCCTGGGCCTCCGCCTCCACCTTCCGCGGCAGCGACAAGCGGGGCGGCGCCAACGGTGCCCGCGTCCGCCTGGAGCCGCAGCGCAACTGGGAGGTCAACAACCCGGAGGACCTGGCGCAGGTGCTGCGCGCGCTGGAGGGCATCCAGAGCTCCTTCAACTCCTCGGCGTCCGGCGGCAAGCAGGTCTCGCTGGCCGACCTGATCGTGCTGGGCGGCGGCGCGGCCATCGAGAAGGCGGCCAGGGACGCCGGCCACGGCATCGAGGTGCCGTTCACGCCGGGCCGTGTGGACGCCTCGGCGGAGCAGACGGACTCGGAGTCGTTCGAGGCGCTGGAGCCGGCCGTCGACGGGTTCCGCAACTACCACAGCAAGGGCAACCGCCTGCCGGCCGAGTACCTGCTCGTCGACCGGGCGAACCTGCTCACGCTGAGCGCCCCCGAGATGACCGTCCTCGTCGGCGGCCTGCGCGTCCTGGACGCCACCACCGCCGGGACGAAGCACGGCGTGCTCACCGACCGGCCGGGCACCCTGACGAACGACTTCTTCCGCAACCTGCTCGACTACAACACCACGTGGAAGTCGACCACCGAGGCGCAGGACGAGTTCGAGGGCACCGACGCCTCCGGCGAGGTGCGCTGGACCGGCACCCGCGCCGACCTCGTCTTCGGTGCGAACGCCGAACTGCGCGCGGTCGCGGAGGTCTACGCGAGCGACGCCGCCGAGAAGAAGTTCGTGAAGGACTTCGTCCAGGCGTGGGACAAGGTCATGAACCTGGACCGCTTCGACCTCGCCTGATCACCGAGCACTGAGCACAACCGCTGAACCGTGGGCCGCGCCTCCCCGCCGGGAGCCGCGGCCCACGGCCGTTCACGGGACCGCGCCGTACACGGTCCGGCTCACGGTGTGGGGATGCCCGCCGGTTTGTGGGGCGGGCGTCCGAAGCGGACCGGGACGCCGGGGGAGTACAGCACGCTCACGGGCTCCCCGGCAGGTTCGGGCAGGCCCGCCGCCGTCACCAGGTTCTCGTCGCAGTGCAGGAGTTCGGCACGGTGCAGCGGCCAGCGGGGGTGCGAGTTCGGAAGGTACATCGACCGGCCGAAGAACGCGTTGTGCATGCCCCAGCGGGCGGTCAGGAAGTGCTCCAGAGCGGACGGCTCTTCGACCGGTTCGCCGACCCGTACGGAGATCTCGCTGTGCGCGCCCCGGGGACCGGGCCAACGCCGGCGGCTGGTGTAGGTGACCGTGTCGTCCTCCCGGCGGACCGCCATCCTCGACCACACATAGGGGAGGCGGAACGCGGCGCGGGCGACGGCCACGGGGATCAGACGGGACGCGTCCAGGGAGCGGAAGACGACACCACGCCGGCCGTGGGCGTCCACGGAGTACAGCCGGACATTGGTCTCCGGGAAGGACCCGAGGTACGGGATGCCGGGAAGACTGAACCAGCCCACACGGTGCATCCGGAACGCGACGAGCCCCACGTACGTGACACCGTCCAGCGTGTCCGGACGCGTACCGGCCGGCAGCAGCGGCGCGACGTCCGAGGGATCGGCGGCCCAGTGGAGGAAGGCCAGATCGAGCCAGGACTGGGTCATCAGGGGCCGGCTCGGCGCATGGGGCGGGTCGACCGTGATGGGCTCCGGGGCCATGTTCAGCGACGGCATCCTCGCCAGTCTGACACAGCAGGTCACGCCCGCTCGGCGCGCCCCTGGGGGCGCGGGGAACTGGGCTGCCGGCCACGGCGCAGCCGCAGGCAACGACGGCATCTCGCGGCGCCCTCCGCGCAGCGCCTACCATCTCCCGGAGTGTCAACTCGACGGTGAGGGGCGGGACATGGGCGTCAAACGTGTCGGCAGCGGAGCGCACACCGTGCTGGTGCTGCACGGCTGGTTCGGCTCGTCGCAGTCGTGGCAGGCCCTGCTGCCGCACCTGGACCACGAGGCGTTCAGCTACGTGTTCCTGGACCTTCGTGGCTACGGCGACCGCCGCGGCGAGACCGGCGAGTTCTCGGCCGCCGAAGTGGCGGGCGACGTCCTGGCCGCCGCCGACGACCTGGGCGCCGACCGGTTCTCGCTGCTCGGGCACTCGATGGGCGGCTCGTTCATGCAGCGGGTGTACGCAGACGCGCCGGAGCGCGTGCGGGCACTCGTCGGTGTGTCGCCGGTGCCCGCGAGCGGTGTGCCGTTCGACGAGCAGGGCCGGCAGCTGTTCGGCGGCGCCGCCGACAGCCCCGGAAACCGCCGCGCCATCATCGACTTCACCACCGGGAACCGGCTCACCGGCACCTGGCTGGACGCCATGGTGCGGCACTCGCGGGAGCACTCGGACCGCGACGCGTTCGCCGCCTACCTGGCCGCCTGGGCGGGCACCGACTTCCACGCCGAGATCAAGGGCAGCGACGTACCGATCCTCGTGATCGCCGGCAGCCACGACCCGGCGCTGGGCGCCGAGACCATGCGGGCGACCTTCGGAAGCTGGTATCCGAACCTCGAACTCGAGGTCTTCCCCGACGCCGGGCACTACGCGATGGACGAATCCCCGGTGGCGCTCGCGACCAGTGTCGAGCGCTTCCTCGGAAGGCACTGATGGCCGAACCCGCGGCCGTACCGGACGTGTTCGACCCGCGCGTGTTCGCGCGCGGCATCCCGCACGACAGCTTCCGCCGCCTCCGGGACGAGGCGCCCGTGTGCCGGCAGGACGAACACGCCGTGGACGACTGGCCGGCCGGGCCCGGGTACTGGGCCGTCACGCGCCACCAGGATGTCCGTGACGTACTGCGCGACCCCGCCGTCTACTCGTCCTGGCTCGGCGCCACCCAGATCCGCGACCCGGCCCCCGACGACCTCGACTTCATCCGCCGGATGATCCTCAACATGGACCCGCCCGGACACAGCCGGATCCGCCGGCTGGCCGCCGCGCTCTTCACCCGGCGGCGGCTGGAACAGTTCAGCGAGCAGATCACGGCACGCGCCACCGCCCTGCTGGACGCGGTCGCCGCACGCGGGAGCTGCGACCTGCCCGTCGAGGTCACCGACGACTTCCCGCTCGCCAACCTCGCCGAGCTGCTCGGCGTCCCCGCCTCCGACCGCGGCCTGCTGCTGAAGTGGACCAACCGGGTCATCGGCTACCAGGACCCCGAACACGCCGAGGTCGTACGCGACGCCGACGGACGCCCCGTCAACCCGCGCTCACCCGCGATGCTGCGCGACATGTTCGACTACGCGCACCAGCTGGCCCGGTACAAGCGCCGGCACCCCGCGGACGACCTGATGACCGCGCTGGCCACCGCCACCGTCGAGGACGGGCGTCTGCTGAGCGAGGAGGAACTGGCGATGTTCTTCTTCCTCGTCGTGATCGCCGGCAACGACACCGTGCGCAGCGCCCTGCCCGGCGGTGTCCTCGCCCTCCTCGAACACCCCGGCGCCTACCGGAAGTTGCGCGCCGACCCCGGCCTCGTACCGTCGGCCGTCGAGGAGATCCTGCGCTGGCACCCGCCGGTGCTCAGCTTCCGCCGCACCGCCACGCGGGACACCGAGCTCGCCGGGCAGCGGATCGCGCGGGGCGACAAAGTCGTGGTCTACCACGCGTCCGCGCACTTCGACGAGCGCGCCTTCCCCGACCCGTACCGGTTCGACATCACCCGCACGCCCAACGACCACCTGGCCTTCGGGCAGGGCCCTCACATGTGCCTGGGCGCGCACTTCGGCCGTATGCAGATGCGGATCTTCTTCACCCAACTGCTCACCCGCCTCCCGGAGTTGGAGCCCGACGGTCCACCGGTCCGCCTGAGCTCCAACTTCATCAACGGCGTGACGCACCTGCCGGTGCGCTGGACCCCGACCGCGACCCACCGCTGACCGGGGGAGCGGCGCGGCAGGGGACTGTCAGCGGCGGGTGGCAGACTCGGCCGGATGGTGGGTGAGCAGGCCGAGGCCGAGGATTCCCCTCGTGCGAGAGCGGACGAGGGGGCGGTGCGCTGGGCGCTCGCCGAGGCGGACGACGGGCGCGTCCAGGTCTGCCCTCTCGACGGCAGGGGCCGCCCCGCGGGACCGGTCGTCACGGAATCCTCGCCCGCCGAGGCCGTCCGCCGCCGGCCCGAAGCCGCACGCTGGGTGTGGCGTTCCACCCCCGGTCTGTATCCGCGGCTGCTCGACGCCGGCGTCCGCGTCGAGCGGTGCTACGACGTCGAGACGGCCGAGAGCCTGCTGCTGGGCAGCGAGGGAAGTGCGGGAGCACCCCGGTCGCTCCCCGCCGCCTGGGCCCGGCTGCACGGGCTGCCCGTCCCCGACGATCCCCCGTCGGCCTCCCTCGCGGCAGACCCCGAACCGTCGCTCTTCGACGCGGGGCCGCCGCCCCTTCCCGAAGGCACCGACCCGCTCACCGCTCTGCTGGAGGTCTACGCCGGGCAGTTGAGACGTACGGCCGCCGCCGAGCACCCGGGCCGGCTGCGGCTGCTGCTGGCGGGCGAGTCGGCCGGCACGCTCGTGGCCGCCGAGATGCACCGTGCCGGAGTGCCGTGGCGCGCCGACGTGCACCGGGCCGTGCTGGAGGAGTTGCTCGGCGAGCGGTACGGGGGAGGGGGTCTGCCGCGTCGCCTGGTCCAGCTGGAGGAGGAGGTCTCCCGGGCCTTCGGGCCGGATGCGCGGGTGCGGTGCGATCTGCCGGCCGACATCCTCCGCGCTTTCGCCCGTGCCGGGGTGCAGTTGACCTCCACACGCGCCTGGGAACTGCGCACCGTCGACCACCCGGCGGTCGCGCCGTTGCTGGAGTACAAGAAGCTGTACCGCCTCTACACGGCGCACGGCTGGTCGTGGCTGCAGTCCTGGGTGCGCAAGGGCCGGCACCACGCCGAGTATCTGCCCGGGGGTGCCCCGTCGGGCAGATGGACGACCCAGGGCGGCGGCGCCCTGCAGATTCCCAAAGTGCTGCGGCGGGCCGTGGTGGCCGACCCCGGCTGGCAGTTGGTGGTCGCCGACGCGGCACAGATGGAGCCGCGGGTCCTCGCCGCCATCTCCCGCGACGCCGGACTGATGGCGGTGGCCTCCACCGGGGACGATCTGTACACGGCCCTGTCGGAACGGGCGTTCTCCGGCGACCGGCAGCAGGCGAAACTCGCCCTGCTCGGCGCGATCTACGGGCAGACCAGCGGCGACGGTCTGAAGAACCTCGCCACGCTGCGCCGGCGCTTTCCCGCCGCGGTGGCCCACGTCGACGAGGCCGCGAGGGAAGGGGAGGAGGGGCACCTCGTACGGACCTTCCTCGGCCGCACCTGCCCGCCGGCCACACAGTCCGGTGAGGATGAGGACGCCGCGGAGACGGGCGACACGGACGGCGGCCCCCGGCCCGGCGGCACGGCCAGAGCCCGCGGCCGCTTCACCCGGAACTTTGTCGTACAAGGCAGTGCGGCCGACTGGGCCGTGCTCATGCTCGCCGCGCTGCGCCAGGAACTCTCGGACCTGGAGGCGGAGTTGGTCTTCTTCCAGCACGACGAGGTCATCGTGCACTGCCCCCGGGAGGAGACGGCGCGCGTGACCGAAGCGATCCGCGTCGCCGGAGACCGCGCCGGCCGGGCCGCCTTCGGGGACACCCCGGTGAGCTTTGCCTTCGCCGTCGCGGCCGTCGAGTGCTACGCCGACGCCAAATAGCGGCCCTCGGCCACCTGTGCGGGGCCGGTGACTCCGGGGAGGCGGTCCGGTCGTAAGGTTCCCCGGGCCCGGGACGGCCGGGCCCGGACGAGGAACGAGAGAGGAACCATGCTGCGGGACGACGCCTCCATGCCGACGCTGGCGGAGGAGCTGCTGCTCGTGACGCTCGACCCGCAGCGGGGCCACCCGTCGGTCAACCGGCGCCATCTGCGCTGGGGTCTGGCGGCCGCCGTGCTGCTCGATCTGGAGGCGGCCGGGCTGGTGGCAGAGGACCGCGACCGGATCGTCCGGCTGGGCCCCGACGCGGGGAACCCGCTGCTGGACGGCGCGTTGGCGAAACTGCCAGGACCGCAGGAGGGCCCGGTGCGGGTCTCCCGCTGGCTCGCCTTCTGGGGGACCACCACCGAGGAACTGACGGCACGTTCCCTGGGCGCCGCCGGTGCCGTGGAGTCGACGGTGGGCAAGAAGGTCATGGGGTTCTTCGTCCCCAACATCCGCTACCGGGTCCTGGCGAAGGACTTCCGGGAACGCCGGCTGGCGACGCTGTGGGGCGAGCCCGCCGCCGCACTCCAGGACGGGCGGACCCGGGCGCTGTTCGCGCTGGTCCAAGCGACCAGGCTGGCCCGGAAGCTGAAGGTACCGGGCCCCGTACGCGGTGAACTGCGGCCCGCGGTGGACGAGTTCTGGCAGACGCGGGCGCTGCGGGACAAGATCGTTATCGACCAGAAGTCCGGTGGAGGCGGCGGCGACCCGGCAGGCGGAGGCGGCTGACGCCCCCTCCCGGCCCCGGCGCTGTGTCCGAATCCTGCACATCGGTAACTCGTGGGCCAGTCCGCCACATTGACGCTCATTGCGGCTGATCATAGGCTCACTCGCCGTCGGCTCTGGTCGTACGCGCGAGCGAATCCCCTTCGTGTGTACGGCTGTTCCTCGTCGCCTCGCTCCGGCGCCGCGACGGCCGCTGCCCGACCGGCGCCACCTGCACCATCCCGCACCCACCACTCCGGGAGGAGCATGTGAAGAGACCCAGCGCGGCCGTCCGGGCCGTCGCCGCACTCGTCACCACCCTGGCGCTGACCGGCGCGCTCGCCGCCCCCACAGCCTCGGCACAGACCCCGAAGGCGCAGGCCGAAAAGGCGCAGACCGAAAAGGCGCAGGCCAAAACGCGTCAGGCCAAAACGCGTCAGGCCAAAACGCGTCAGGCCAAAACGCGTCAGGCCAAAACGGCACAGGCAAGCACGGCGCAGACCAGGACGGGGTCGTCCGCCACGGCGGACGACCCCGTCACGCATGAGGAGAACGACCGCGTTCCCGAGGGCGCGGAATGGACACAGCACTACTTCCCCTCTTCCGACGGCTCCGGCACCGAACTGCACGCCGACGTCCTGCGGCCCGAGGGACTGCCCAAGGGTAAGAAGGTGCCCGTGATCCTGTCGGTCGGCCCCTACTTCGCGCACAGCGGGCAGAGTGGCCCCGAGGGCTGGACGCACACCGGCCCCTCGAACCGGTTCCAGGACTTCATCGAGGGCACCGACCTGTTCGACAAGGGCTACGCCTTCGTCATAGTGGACCTGCGCGGCTTCGGCGGCTCCACCGGCTGCCTCGACTGGGGCGGACCCGGCGAACAGGCCGACGTCGAGGCGTCGGTCGACTGGGCCGCGAGCCGGCCGTGGTCGACGGGAGCGGTGGGCATGTACGGCAAGTCGTACGACGCGGTCACCGGGCTCATCGGCAACAACCTGGACCAGAAGGCCCTCAAGGCCGTCGTCTCCCAGGAACCGCTGTGGGACATGTATCCCTACATCTACTCCAACGGTGTGCCGCGGCCGAACGTCACCGGCACCGCCGACGCCTACAACTCCATCGCCACCATGGACCCGTTGGCGGACGACGACCCCCGCTACCAGGCCAACGCCCGGTACGAGGACGCCCATCCGCAGTGCCTCACAGGGAACTCCGCCGGATACCGCATATCCGACCGGAAGGACCCGCACTGGACCTCCCGCGACCTCGCGAAGGCGGCGAAGGGCAGCGACACCCCGCTGTTCGTCACCCAGGGCTTCATCGAACCCAACACCAAGCCGGAGGAGATGCAGGAGTACCTCCGCAACCACAAGGGCCCCGAGCGCGGCTGGCTGGGCCAGTGGGACCACGTCCGCGGCGGGGACCGCACCGGGGACGGGCGCCTGGCCATGGGCCGCGAGGGCTGGTACGAGGAGACGCTGTCCTTCTACGACCAGTACCTCAAGAACAAGAAACCGTCCGCGCGTTACCCGTCGTACGCGGTGGAGGACTCCACCGGCGCCTGGCGCGGCCAGAAGACCTGGCCGGCACAGGAACGGTCCGCCACCCTGCCGCTCGGCAGCGGCTCGTACGTGGACGACGGCGGCGCCTCAGCGCGTACGGCAGCGGGCCTCTCGCGCAGCCCGGAACCCGGCCGGTCGTCCGGCGGGGGAGACATGGAGAAGGCGCCCGCCACCGGCCAGACCGCCCCGCCGGGCCTCGCCAAGGGGACGGTGAAGAAACAGCAGGCCGGTGAGGTCACCTCCAGCTTCTTCACCTGGTCCGCGCCGCTGAAGAAGGACGTGCGCATCACCGGCACACCGCGGGTCGACCTGACGGCCGGAGGGAAGGGCAACGTCATGGTCAAGCTGTACGACGTGGCCCCGGACGGGAAGGCCGTCATGTTCGACGAACAGGTCTCCCTGCTGCGCTCGGGCCGGCTGAGCGTCGAGCTCAAGTCGACCGACTGGACCCTGAAGGCCGGGCACGTGCTGGCCGTCGAGACGGGCTCCATCCAGACCGGTTCATGGCGTGACACGCCGTCGGGCGAGACGATCCGCGTCAAGGACGCGCGGCTCGCGCTGTCCCTCGACGACCCGTCCGACGACGCCGCCACCGCCGGTAACCGGTCGCCGTACCTGGACACGTATCTGCGCCAGAACACGGTGACACTGCCGGCCGGCCGTCCCGCCTTCACGGTGACACGGCCCTGACCCTCCGTTCCGGACGAGGGCGCCGCGGACGGTTTCGGAGCCGCCGCGGCGTCCTCGTACGCGCCGAGAGAGGGGGACGATGTCGGGCTCGCCCGAGCGGGATGTGAGGATGCTTCCATGAGCAACGTCTTTTTCGACATCACCATCAACGACGAGCCCGCCGGGCGGATCGTCTTCAAGCTGTACGACGACGTGGTCCCCAAGACCACCAAGAACTTCCGCGAGCTCGCCACGGGCGAGCACGGCTTCGGCTACGAGGGCTCCGGTTTCCACCGGGTCATCCCCAGCTTCATGCTCCAGGGCGGTGACTTCACCCGTGGCGACGGCACCGGCGGCAAGAGCATCTACGGCGAGAAGTTCCCCGACGAGAACTTCCAGCTGAAGCACACCAAGCCGGGCCAGCTGTCCATGGCCAACGCCGGGCCGAACACCAACGGTTCGCAGTTCTTCATCACCACCGTCGTCACCGACTGGCTGGACGGCAAGCACGTCGTCTTCGGCGAGGTCGTCGAGGGCATGGACCTGGTCAAGACCATCGAGTCGCAGGGCTCGCGCAGCGGCGCCACCAAGGCGGACGTGCGGATCGCGAAGTCGGGCGTCGTCGACGGCCAGTGAGCGAGCAACGCCCCGGGCTGTCGTGAGCCGGGGCCGCTGCCATGGGCGCGTATCTCTTGTTGTCTTCACCGGCGGCTGATATCCACACCCGAATCCATCTTCGCGTGGGGGTGTTCGGTGACGAGTTCGGTGCTGCGCTTCAACCAGGTGACTCCCGGTCTGGAGCGAGAGGACGTGGCCGCGCGCTATCGCGCGACGGTGGACATGGCAGCCTTCGCCGAGGAAGCCGGGCTGGACATGGTGACCCTGGAGGAACACCATGCCGCCGAGGACGGCTGGAGCCCGGCTCCCTTGGCGACCGCGGGTGCGGTGCTCGGGGCGACGCGGCGACTCCCGGTGATGGTCAGCGCGCTGATCACACCGCTGTACGACCCGCTGCGCCTCGCCGAGGAGGTGGCCGTGCTCGACCACATCGGGCGCGGCCGCCTCAGCCTGGTCGCGGGAATCGGGTACCGGCCCGAGGAGTACGAGATGTTCGGCCGCGAGTGGAAGCGCCGCGGCCGCCTCCAGGACGAAGTGCTGGAGACCCTCCTCGCGGCGTGGACGGGCGAACCCTTCGAATACCGCGGCCGCACCGTACGGGTCACCCCGCCCCCGTACAGCCGGCCGCATCCTCCGTTGCTGGTCGGCGGCACGTCGATGGCCGCCGTACGCCGTGCCGTACGGCTGCGGCTGCCGTTCTTCTCCGCCGACCACCTCCCCGAACTGGCCGACACCTACAACGCGTTGAGCGCGGAGGAAGGCTTCGAGGGCGGCTTCGCACTGCTGCCGCCGAGCAGTTCGCAGTTCGTGTTCTGCGCCGAGGACCCGGACCGGTTCTGGGCCGAGCACGGCAGGCACCTCCTCCACGAGGCGCGTACGTATGCGACCTGGCAGCGCCCGGAGATCAGCTCCGCCGCCGCCTCACATGCCACCGAGTCGGTGGAACAGCTGCGCGGTGAGGGCGTCTACCGCTGCCTGACCCCCGACGAGTGCGTGACGGAGGCGCGGTCCCAGGGCCCGCTCGGCGCCCTGATCCTCCACCCGCTGTGCGGCGGTCTCCCCATCGACGCGGGCTGGAGCAGCCTCCAGCTGTTCGCCGACCGGGTACTCCCGCGCCTGAAGACCCCCGCGGGGGCCGCCACTTCGTGACGCCGCGTACGGAAAGGGGGCCGGGTCTGTGAGCCCGGCCCCTTTTTTCTTGTGCGGTCCGTATCTATAAATCAGATGGGCTGGAACGGAAACATCTGTTGGACAGAAATTCGGGTCCGGCTCAGGATTTCTCGTGCGGCAGCGGGGTCGACGCGACACCGGGATGGACTGCCGCACGAGTTGGAGGCGGAAGTGCCGAGTGAAGAGACCGAAGTCGTCGTCGTCGGGGCCGGCCAGGCAGGCGTGGCGATGAGTGAGCACCTGGGAGCCCACGGCGTACCGCACGTTGTTCTGGAGCGGCACCGGATAGCCGAGCGGTGGCGCTCGGAGCGGTGGGATTCGCTGGTGGCCAACGGGCCCGCGTGGCACGACCGGTTCCCCGGGCTGGAGTTCACCGACGTCGACCCCGATGCCTTCGCCTCGAAGGAGCAGGTCGCGGACTACTTCGTCGCGTACGCCGAGAAGATCGGTGCCCCCGTCCGGTGCGGTGTCGAGGTCAACTCGGTGGAACGGCACGAGGGCCGGCCCGGTTTCCGGGTCGAGACGTCGGAGGGCTCCATCGACGCGCGCTTCGTGGTGGCGGCGACCGGTCCGTTCCAGCGGCCCGTGATCCCGCCCGTCGTCCCGGACGGCGCCGTCCCCACGCAGATCCACTCCAGCGGCTACCGCAATCCGGAGCAACTGCCCGAGGGCGCGGTCCTCGTGGTCGGGGCCGGCTCCTCCGGCGTCCAGATCGCCGATGAGCTGCGCCGGTCCGGCCGCCGGGTCTTCCTCTCCGTCGGCCCGCACGACCGTCCGCCCCGCGAGTACCGCGGACGTGACTTCTGCTGGTGGCTCGGCGTGCTCGGGCGCTGGGACGCCGAGACGCCCCCCGCGGGGGCCGAACACGTCACCATCGCGGTCAGCGGCGCCCGCGGCGGACACACCGTGGACTTCCGCGCCCTCGCCGGCACCGGCATCGAACTCGTCGGCATGACCGCCTCGTACGACGACGGCGTACTGCGCTTCGCGCCGGACCTCGCCGAGAACATCGCGGGCGGCGACGCCAAGTACCTCGAACTCCTGCGGGCGGCCGACGAGTACGCGGAACGCAACGGGCTCGGCCTTCCCGAGGAGCCGGAGGCCCACGTGCTCGGACCGGACCCGGAATGTGTGACCGACCCCCGGTTGGAGCTCGACCTGGCCGAGGCCGGCGTCACCTCGATCGTGTGGGCGACGGGCTTCGCCGCCGACTACAGCTGGCTGAAGGCCGACGCGTTCGACGAGAAGGGCCGGCCGCGGCAGCGGCGGGGAGTGTCCTCCGAACCCGGGGTCTACTTCCTCGGCCTGCCCTGGCTCTCCCGCCGCGGGTCGAGCTTCATCTGGGGCGTCTGGCACGACGCCAGGTACGTCGCCGACCACATCACCACCCGGCGGGGCTACCTCGCGTACGGGACCACCGACCGGGCCGGCGGCCGGACCGCCGATCGCACCGACGCCACCGACCGCACCGACGCCACCGACCGGACCACCGATCGCACCGACCGGCCCGGCGCCGTGCCGGCAACGCAGCAGAACTGAGGAGCAGTTGATGACCTCCACGAGCGAGGGCCACGGGAAGAGGGCCCCGATCGTCGCCGGCGGGCACACCCGGATCCGGCCGTTCAACACCCGCGACACGTACCCCGAGCAGAGCCTCGACAACGACCTCTGCCAGGCCGTCGTGGCCGGCGACACCGTCTACGTCCGCGGCCAGATCGGCCAGGACCTCGACACCAGCGAGTCGGTCGGCATCGGTGACGCCGAGGCCCAGGCCGAACAGGCCATGGCCAACATCAAGATGCTGCTCGAAGAAGCGGGCAGCCGCATGGAGCACCTGGTCAAGCTGACGATCTATCTGATCGACCCGCGCTACCGCGAAGCGGTGTACCGCACGGTGGGCCGCTGGACCAAGGGCGTACACCCCATCTCGACCGGCCTCGTCGTGTCGGCACTGGCCCGCCCGGAGTGGCTGTGCGAGATCGACGCGGTCGCAGTGATCCCGAAGGAGGAGCAGGCATGACGTTTTCCCTGGTGGCACGCGACGGCGAGCGGTTCGGCATGGCGGTCAGCTCGTCGAGCCCGGCGGTCGCGGCCCGCTGCGCCCATCTGCGCCCGGGTGTCGGCGCCGCGTCCTCGCAGAACATCACCGACCCCACCCTCGGTACGAGCCTGCTCGCCGGACTCGCCGAACACGGCGACGCACAGCGTGCGTTGGGCGACGTCACCGGCGCGCCCCGGAACAAGGAGACCATCGACTACCGCCAGTTGACGGTGCTGGGCCGCTCCGGGCCCGGGTTCGCCTACAGCGGGCCGCACACGCTGGGCACGCACGCCTCCGCCACCGCGGACGGCGCGGTGGCGGCCGGCAACATGCTCTCCGGCGAGCACATCCCCGGCGTCCTCCTGGAGGCGTTCGCCGGCGCCACGGGCGAGTTGGAGGAACGGCTGCTCGCCGCCATGAAGGCCGCCATCGCGGCCGGCGGCGAGGAAGGTCCCGTGCACTCCGCGGGCATGGCGGTCGTCGCCGACGTCGACTGGCGCGTGACCGATCTGCGGGTGGACTGGGCGGACGACCCGATCGACCGGCTCGGCGAACTCGTCGACGTCTGGCTGCCGCAGCGCGACGACTACGTACGCCGCGGCCTGGACCCCGCGACCTCCCCCTCGTACGGCGTCCCGGGCGACGAGCGATGACCGCGCTGAAGGAGGCGGCCCGGCACGCGGTCGACCGCCGGGCCGGGGAACTGACCGGCCTGTCCGAGCAGTTGCACGCCGACCCGGAGACCGCCTGGGAGGAGCACCGGGCCGCTGCCGCGGTACCGGAGCTGCTGGACCGCGCAGGATTCGACGTCACCTCGTCCTATCTCGGCCTGGAGACGGCGTTCCTGGCGCGGTTCGGCAGCGGGCCCACCCGGATCGCGCTGTGCGCCGAGTACGACGCGCTGCCCGGCCTCGGCCACGCCTGCGGGCACAACCTCATCGCGGCGAGCTCGGTCGGTGCAGCGCTCGGCCTGGCCGCCGTCGCCGACGAGGCCGGCCTCACCGTCGAGGTCTACGGCACGCCGGCCGAGGAGGGCGGCGGCGGCAAGATCGACATGCTGGACCGTGGGGCCTTCGCCGGAGTGGACCTCGCGATGATGGTGCACCCGGGGCCCGTCGACGTCGCCGAGGCCCGCCCGTTCGCGGTCAGCCACTCCAGGATCTCCTACACCGGGAAGTCGGCGCACGCCGCCGCCTATCCGGAGTCCGGGATCAACGCGGCGGACGCCTTCACGGTGGCCCAGGTCGCCATCGGTCTGCTCCGCCAGCAGCTGCCGTCCTCGGCGCGGGTGCACGGCGTGGTGACCCACGCCGGGGACGCCCCCAACGCCATACCCGAGCGATCGAGCGGGCGTTGGTACGTACGGGCCGAGACCCTCGCCGAACTGGCCGAGCTGGAACCACGCGTCATGCGGGCCTTCGAGGCGGGGGCCCTCGCGACCGGGTGCGAGCTGGAGGTCGAGGCGGAGAGCAAGCCGTACGCGGAGTTCCGCACCGACGAGACGGCACTCGGGCACTACCGTTCCAACGCCCTGGACCTGGGGCGGGAGTTCGCGCCGCCGGGGCAGGCCGCCCGGATGAACCGCGCCTCCACCGATATGGGCAACGTGTCGCAGGTGGTGCCGGCCATCCACCCCTACATCGGGATCGGCTCGCTGCCCGCCACCAACCACCAGCACGAGTTCGCCGCGTTCTGCGTGGGCGGCCAGGCCCAACGGGCCCTGCTCGACGGGGCGATCGCGCTGGCCTGGACCGGCATCGACCGGGCCGCACCGGGCGGGGGAGCGGCGGCATGACGGGCGCGGTCGCCGCGGCGGGCGACGGATACCGCGTGGAACACGCTGCATCCCACCGCGTGGAACGCGCTGCATCCCACCGCGTGGAACACACTGCATCCCACCGCGTGGAACACGACATGCTCGGCGACGTCGACGTACCGGTGGACGCCTACTACGGGGCGCACACGGCGCGTGCGGTGGCCAACTTCCCGCTCACCGGGGAGACCCTCGCCGCCCGTCCCCACCTCATCCGCGCCCTGGCGGCCGTGAAGCACGCCGCGGCCGGCGCGAACGCCGAAGTGGGCGCGCTGGAGGACACGTTGGCGACGGCGATCGCCGACGCCTGCGCCGAGATCCGCGACGGCGCGCTGCACGACCACTTCCCGGTCGATCTCATCCAGGGCGGCGCCGGCACGTCGACCAACATGAACGCCAACGAGGTCATCGCCAACCGCGCCCTGGAACTGCTCGGACACTCCCGCGGTGAGTACGCCGCGCTGCACCCCCTCGACCACGTCAACCTCGGGCAGAGCACCAACGACGTCTACCCGACGGCGGTGAAGCTGGCTCTCGACGCGCACATCGCCGAACTGCTGGGCGCGCTGGCCGCGTTGCGCGAGGCGTTCGCCGCCAAGGCCGCCGAGTTCACCGACGTGCTGAAAATGGGCCGCACCCAGTTGCAGGACGCCGTGCCCATGACGCTGGGCCAGGAGTTCGGCGCCTTCGCCGTCACCCTCGCCGAGGACGAACAGCGGCTGGCGGAGGCCCGGTTGCTGCTGCACGAACTCAACCTCGGCGGTACGGCGATCGGCACCGGCCTCAACTCCCGCCCGGGCTACCGCGAATGCGCGGTGGAGCACCTGCGCCGGCTGACGGGCATCCCGACGCTGGTGTCCTCCTCCGACCTCATCGAGGCCACCCAGGACGTCGGCGTGTTCGTCCAACTGTCCGGCGTGCTCAAGCGCGTCGCCGTGAAACTGTCCAAGATCTGCAACGATCTGCGGCTGCTGTCCTCGGGCCCGCAGGCCGGGTTCGGCGACATCGGCCTGCCCGCCCGGCAGGCCGGATCGTCCATCATGCCCGGCAAGGTCAACCCGGTGATCCCCGAGGCGGTCAACCAGATCGCCTTCGAGGTCATCGGCAACGACGTGACCGTCACCCTCGCAGCGGAGGGCGGCCAGCTCCAGCTCAACGCCTTCGAGCCGGTCATCTACCGGAGCCTGAGCGCCGGCCTCGACCACCTCACCGCCGGCATCGGCGTCCTCACCGAACACTGCGTACGCGGCATCACCGCCAACCGGGAGCACCTCGCCGAAACCGTCGCCGCGTCCACCGGTCTCGTCACCGCGCTCAGCCCCGCGCTCGGCTACGAGACGGCCTGCGCCCTCGCACTGGAGGCCCACCATACGGGCAGGCCGGCGCTGGAGCTGATACGCGAGCGCGACCTGCTGACCGAGGCCGAACTCCACGTACTCACCAGCCCCGCCTCCCTGACCGGCCTGCCCGCCCTCTGACGGCACGGCCCCCGTCGCACCCGCACAGCCCAGGCTTCTCCCCCTTCCCCCAAGGAGGCGTGCATGACCACCTCTCACACCGGCGCCACGACGACCGGGCCGGAAGCGGCCGCCGACGCGGTCGCCTTGCGCAGAAGCGTTGCCGCAGGCGCCATCGGCGTGTTCGTGCACTGGTTCGACTGGGCTGCCTACGCGTATCTCGCCGGCACCGTCGCGACCGTGTTCTTCCCTGCCGAGGACAGCACCACCGGACTCCTCGCCGTGTTCGGCGTGTTCGCCGTGTCCTTCGGCATCCGGCCGATCGGAGCCATGGTCCTCGGACCGCTCGGCGACAGGATCGGCCGCAAGCGCACCCTGTCCCTGGTCATCTTCATGATGTCCGGCGCGACCCTGGCGATCGGCCTGCTCCCCGGCTACGGGACGATCGGTATCGCAGCGCCCGTACTCCTGCTCGTGCTGCGCCTGGTCCAGGGCTTCGCCGCGGGCGGCGAGTTCGGCAGCGCGGCCAGCTTCCTCGCCGAGAGCGCCCCGCGGCGCCGCCGCGGATTCGGGGTCAGCTGGCTGGAGGTCGGATCCCTGCTCGGCTTCCTCGCCGGCTCGTTCGTCTTCCTGCTGCTGTCGACGGGACTCGACGACGGGCAGCTGACCTCCTGGGGCTGGCGCATCCCCTTCCTCATCTCCGCGCCGCTGGGCGTCATCGGCTTCATCATCCGCAACAAGATCGAGGACACCCCCGAGTACCGGGCACTCGAAGCCAACGACACCGTCCCCCGCAGCCCCGTACGGGAACTGCTGCGTACGGAGAAGCGCCAACTGCTCCAGGCGGCGGGCCTGATGACCGCCATGCACGTGCCCTTCTACATGGTGCTCACCTATCTGGTCACCTACGAGACCGACTACCTCGGCCACTCGGCCGACAGCGCCGCCCTGCTGACCACCGCGATCTCGCTGCTGGGGCTGGTGCTCGTCCCCGCGTTCGGCCTCCTGTCCGACCGCGTCGGACGCAAGCCGGTCTTCGTCGGGGCGACAGCGGCCCTCCTGGTCATCTCCGCCCCGGCCTTCCTCCTCATGCGGACCGGAGTCGCCGGGACCTGGATCGCCGGTCTGCTGCTCGGCGTGGTGCTGGCGGCGATCCTCGGTACGTACGCGGTGTGGTCGGCGGAGATCTTCCCCACCCGCACCCGCCAGAGCGGCCTGTCCATCGCCTACAACATCACCGCCGCCCTCTTCGCCGGCACGGTGCCCTACCTGATGACCGTGCTCATCTCCGCGACCGGCAGCACCCTGCTGCCCGGCATCTACCTGATGGTGTTCGCCGTCGGCGGCCTCGTCGCCGCCCTCACCCTCCGGGAAACCACAGGATCTTCCCTGCTGCGCCCCGAGGACGTGCCCGACGGCGAGGCCGGGAAGGCGTCCGACGGCCGGGTCCCGGAGCCCCGCTAGCCGGCCCGGACGACACCGTCTCACCGGCACCGGCATCGGCGTGAGGGTGAGGCGGTGCCGGGAGTGCGCCACGTAGCATCGGTAAAGCAGTGAATTGCGAGCGCGTTTCACTGAAAAACTGATGCGCGGAGGACGGAGAGAAGAGCTCCATGAGCACGCCCGTGGGATTCACGCTGGTCCAGCTGCGCTACTTCACCGTGGCGGCCGAGACCGGCAGCATGACGGCCGCCGCCGAGCGGCTGGTGATCGCCCAGTCCGCGGTCTCCTCCGCCGTGTCCAACCTCGAACACGCCCTGGGCGTCCAGCTCTTCATCCGGCACCGGGCCAAGGGCCTCACCCTCACCACCGCGGGGGTGCGCCTGCTGCGCGAGGCGCGGAAGCTGCTGGCCCACGCCCAGGAAGTCGCCGACGAGACACGCGACTCCGGGACCGCGCTCACCGGGCCGGTCGCCCTGGGCTGCTTCATCACCCTCGCGCCCTTCCATCTCCCGGCCCTGCTGGACGAGTTCGCCACGCGCCACCCCGGAATCGAGGTCAGCGTCACGGAGGCCGAGGCCACGGAACTGGAGCAGGCGCTGCGCGCCGGACGGATCGAGTTCGCCCTCAGCTACGACCTGGGCTTCGGCGACGACGTCGCACGGGAGACCCTCGCGCACGTCCCCGCCCACGCGATCGTCGCCCCGGACCACCCGCTGGCCGGCCGGAAGGCGGTGGACCTGGCGGAGCTGGCGCACGAGCCGTTCGTCCTCCTCGATCTGCCCTACAGCCGCGACTACTTCCGCTCCCTGGTGAAGGCCACCGGCGCCACACCGGTCGTACGCCACCGCTCGCAGAGCTACGAAGCCGTACGTTCCCTCGTCGCCAGGGGCCACGGCTTCTCCCTGCTCAACCAGCGCCCGGCGACCTCCCAGACGTACGGCGGCGGCGAGGTCGTCGCCCTCCCCCTCACCAACGACCACCCCCCGCTCGACCTGGTCCTCGCCCAGACCACCGGCATCCGCCAGACCGCCCGGGCCCGCGCCCTCATGGACGCGATCAGACACCTGGTCCACGAGACGAACCCTGCCGCGCCGGCCAGCTGAGGCCCCTCCGGGCCCGGGCCCGCCGTCGGCCTCTGGCCGTGGGCAACTCCCCGGTGCCGCCCGGCTCTTGGGGTGTCACCCGGGGGCCGCAGGGGCTTTACTCGCGATATGAGTGACACAAGGGGAATGCTGGACGGCAAGGCCGTCATGATCACGGGTGCGTCGAGCGGTATCGGCGAGGCGGCAGCCCGTCTGTTCGCCGCCGAGGGAGCGGCAGTCCTGCTGATGGCCCGCCGGGAGGACGTACTGAAGCAACTCGCCGGGGAATTACGGGACTCGGGCGCCCAGGCCGCCGTCAGCGCGGGTGACGTCTCGGACGCCCAGGACGTGCAGCGCGCCGTGGACGCGACGCGGGAACACTTCGGCGCACTGGACGCGGCCTTCAACAACGCGGGCTTCGCCGGCACGGACCTGTCGCCTCTCCACGAGCTCGACCAGGCCGTCTTCGACCGCACCATGGACGTCAACGTACGCGGCACCTGGAACTGCATGCGCGCACAGATCCCGGTGATGCTCGAAGCGGGGAAGGGCGCGATCGTCAACACGGCCAGCAGCGCGGCCATGGTGGCCACAGGAGCGCCCGTGCCCTACGTCGCCGCCAAGCACGCGGTCCTCGGCCTGACGAGGGCCGCGGCCGCCGAGTACGCCGCGCACAACATCCGTATCAACACGCTCGTCGTCGGCACCACGCGCACCGACATGATCGACCAAGCGGTCGAGAACTACCCCGAGCTGGAGACGGCCTTCGTCGCCCGCCAGATGCAGAAGCGCATGGCCGAGCCCGTCGAGATCGCCCAGGCGGCCCTGTGGCTGTGCAGCGACCGCGCCTCGTTCTCCACGGGGTCGGCGCTGGCCGTGGACGGCGGACTGACCTCCAACTGACCGCAGCGACACGTATCTTGCACCGAGGCGGCGGGCCGGGCGGGGTCCGCCCGCCGCCTCACCCGGCGCGTCGAGGACATGGAGGCCGACCGGGCCTACGACGCCATCGTCTCCGGTCCGCCCTTCGCGGATTTCGCGCCTCACCAGGTCCAGGTGATCATGGAGCGGTACCTCGAACTCCTGCGCCCTGGGGACACGTTGACCTACTTCGCCCATCCCGGCACCCGTCAGGCCCGCGCCCTGCCGGCCTCCGGCCCCCAGACGCGCCGGCACCGGGCCGTGGAGGAGAATCTGGCCGGCTGTCAGCGGCGGTACGCCACCGGCTGCCGGACCGTGCGGGCCAACCTGCCTCCCGCCAGGGTCTGGCGGCTCCAGCGGCCCGCGCCCGCTGCTCCGCGTCCTCGCCCCGCAGCCGGGGCAGCCCGTTGATCGCGGTCGTCGGCGCCCTGGACCAGGTGCCTCCCGCCGGTGCCTACGCACTCGTCGTGGTGGTCGTCCTGGCCGAATCGGTGCTGTTCATCGGGGCGTTCGTCCCCACGCTCACGCTGCTGCTGGCGGCCGGCGGACTGGCCCGTACCGGACAGCTGAGCCTTCTCGGGCTGATCGCCACCGCCGCGTCCACGGTGGTGGCCGGCGACTTCCTGGCCTACCGGACCGGTCGCGTGCTGGGACCCCGCGTACGCACCGGGCGGCTGGGCCGCCGCCTGCCCGCCTCCGTCTGGCAGCGCACCGAGGCGCTCATGGACTGCCGCGGCGGCCACGCCGTCTTCCTGGGCCGCTTCATCCCGGTGGTCCGCACCCTCACTCCCCACCTCGCCGGCGCCACCCGCCTGCCCTACCGCCGCGTCGCCCCCTACAGCGTGACGGCCGCCGTGGTGTGGGCCACGGCCGAGGCCGGTAGCGGCTACGCCGCCGCGGCCTCCCTCCAGCGCACGTTCACTCTCGGAGCCCCCGCACTCGGCGTGGTCGCGACGACGGCGGGCGCCGTACTGGCGTGGACGAAGGCCCACCGCCGGCGGCGGGAGCAAGCGAGCGGCACGCACGGTACGGGCAGCCGCCCGGTGCCTCCGCCGGCGCCGGAGAGCCGGGAGACCGCGACGACTGCCGGCGGGCGGGTGTGAAGAGGCTCTGCGGCGGGGCGGGTTCACCGTGCCCCGCCGACGCCGGGCACCCGTGCCGGCGAGGGCACGCGCGCCCGGCCGGGACGGCTTCGGCGGGTGCCGCGGCTACTTCGGCGGATCGGCTACTTAGGCGGATTGAGCCTGCGGAAGTACGTCCAGCTGGTCTCGTTCGGCTCGCTCCACTTGTCCGGGGCGTGGGCGAACTCCGGGTGGCGGCCGGCGATATAGGCACGGGTGCGCTCGGGGACCTCGTCGTACGAGCCGAGCTTGCGGCCCCGGCAGTGGAAGGTGAGGCCGCCGGGCCGCTGACCGCGGGCCATCCACGGGAGCCACGGCGACATCCGCGTCCACGACATGGTGGCCGGGACACTGGGCGCCGTACCGGCCAGGTCGGCGCGGTCGGCGAAGAACTGGAAGCACTCCAGGGCCTTGTACGTGTCGCCGGCCGAGTGGAGGGGATACTCGGCCACCGGCAGCGGCGAGGGGTACGAGAGCGGGATCTCCAGGCTGAAGCAGACCTGCCCGCCCAACTCGGTTGCCGGGACGGGGAAGGGGCGCCACTTCTGGTTCGCCGGGTCGTTCCAGATGTGCACCACCGGCAGATCCTGCCAGGTCTCCAGGATCTCGCGGCTCGCGGGGTCCAGGAAGAACGCGGCTTCGCGGGTGAGCAGTTGGTACGCGTCGGGGCCGGCTTCGGCGTCCTCGATGAGGCGGGCGACGTTGAGCCCCTCGAAGCCGAAGACACGCTGATAGGGCTCGTCGGGGGCCCAGGAGTACACGTCTCCTGACCACCAGTACGTGACCTCCTCGCCGTCGAGCGAGGCGCGGGTGCGGGCGAAGGAACGAAGCAGCTCTGCGGGTGACGTCATACGCCCCACCCTGCACGGCCCGCCGCCCCTCCCGTGAGGGAAACACCACGGCCGGTACGGGGAGCCGCCGGCATCGGCCGCTCCGCCGGGCAGCGGCGCCACGTCTCCCTACGAGCCGGACCGCCGGACCGCCCGGACCGCTCGGAGTCGGCGGGTCGACGGGCCGCCCGGAGCCGGGGGCTGACGGTCCCGCGGGTGGCGTACCCCACAGATTCCGCAGCTCAGGGCGCCTGTGCCGGGCGGCTCACAGCCACGCGGCATTTGACGGTGATCGACTGTGGCTGGCATGTTCTCGGACGCTGCGTTCGAATGCCGGACAACCTGTCGTGTCCTCGTGACGGCGACCTGTTGTTTTCGTGGCCAGGCGAAGCTGCGGAGCCTCCGTGCTCCCTCACCCGCCCGGGCCCCCTCGGCGCAGCTTCTCTTCACCCCCGGACCAGGAAATACCTTGACCCAGACCTCTGCCCGCGCCACCGCTGTGCCCGAAGGCCGGCCGGCTCCGCTGTCCCCCAAGAAGGCCCGGTTCCTCACCAGGCTCAGTGTCGTGATCGCCGGTGGCATGTTCATCGACGGGTTCATTCTCGGCGGCATCGGCCTGGTGATGCCCGCCATCACGAAGGACCTCGGCCTGTCCGCCACGTGGGAGGGCCTCATCGGGGCCTCCGCGCTGATCGGTATCTTCATCGGCGGGCCGCTCGGCGGCTGGCTCGCCGACAGATTCGGCCGCCGACCGATGTTCACGGTCGACCTCCTCGTCTTCCTCGTCGGCTCCGTCGCCCAGTTCTTCGTCGGCGAGGCATGGCAACTCTTCCTGGTCCGCGTCCTGATGGGCATAGCCATCGGCGCCGACTACTCCATCGGCTGGCCGCTCCTCGCCGAGTTCTCGCCGGCGCGGCTGCGCGGCAAGCTGCTGGCCTTCCAGGAAGTCGCCTGGTACATCGGCTATCTCATCGCCTATTCCGCCGGGTACGCCCTGCAGACGTCCACGTCGGTCGACTGGCACCTCATCCTCGCCCTCAGCACGATCCCGTCGGTGCTCGTCCTGCTGCTGCGCCTGGGCATCCCGGAATCCCCCCGCTGGCTCATGAGCCGCGGCAGGACCGAGGAAGCCACGGCAGTGGCGCAGGAGTTCATGGAGGAAGCGGAACAGCGGGACCTGGGGACCCGGACACCGTCCGGGGCACAGGGCTTCAGCAAGATCTTCTCCCGTGACCACCTCAAGACGACGGTGTTCGTCTGCACCTTCTGGGTCTGCAACGTCACCCCGTACTTCGCCATCGGGACGTTCGCCCCGAGCGTGCTGGAGCAACTCGGCATCAAGAACGGCCTGACCGGTGCACTCGCCATCAACGGCGTCGTGGTCGTCGGCGCGGTCATCTCCGTGCTGCTCGTCGAACGCGTCGGCCGCCGCAAGCTCGCCGTCCCGCCGTTCTGGATCTCCGCCGTCGCCCTGGCGGTCGTGGGCCTGGTCCCCCATCCCTCGGCCGTCCTCATCCTGGCGTGCTTCCTCGTCTTCTCCGTCGCCAACGCCGTCTCCACGACGCTCGCGGGCGTGTACCCGGGCGAGGTCTTCCCCACGGAGATCCGCGGAGCCGGTGTCGGCTTCGCCACAGCGGCCTCGCGCGTCGGCGCGGCCGCCGGCACGTTCCTGCTGCCGCTGTCCGTCGGGGCCCTCGGCATGGCGGGCACGGTGCTCATCGCGGCGGCCATCTGCCTCGTCGGCGGCATCGTCTCCCACCGCCTCGCCCCGGAGACCAAGGGCCTCCTGCTCAGCGCGACCTCCACGCCCAGCGGCGCGACCGCCGGCGCGGCCAAGCCGTAGAAACGCGCCCGCTTCGAGCCGGCCCGCAGCGGTCACGCACGTACGTCGGGCCGGCTCGTCCCGGCACGGCCCCCGAGCCGGACGTCTCGTCGCGCCGGCCTTCGAGGTCCGTCAGTGGGGCTGCGGTGCGGGTTCGCGGGGGTCGCTCGGTGTGGGGGAGCTCCGGGCCAGGAGCGTGACGGCGAGCTCGTACACGGCCAGCAGGGCGGCGACGACGAGCAGGCCGCTCCACGAGGACAGCAGCAGTGCGCACAGGGCGGCCACAACGATCCCGCCGACCCGCAGGACGTCGGCGTGCCGCCGTATCCACTCCCGCACTCCGGTAGCGGATCCCAGCCGGCGGGTGGTGTCGGCGCTGAACACGCGGACGGCGCGCGCCCCTTGGGCGGTGTGGTGGCGTACCGCGCGCGGCAGCCGGCCGGGGCCGACCGCGTAGGCCAGCACGGCGAGGACGATGCCGAACCACAGCACCTGGTCGCCGCGTTCCCGCAGGATGGTGAATACCTGCACCATCGCCGAACGGGCGCCCTCCCGGTAGATCCCCTCGGGCACCTGGCCCAGCAACTGGTCCCGCACGGCACGCAGAACGGAGGTGAGCACGGTCACCGTCACCACCAGCCACAGCCCCAGCTGCAGCAGTGTGCGCCGCCGGGCCGGGGAGATCCACAGGGCCAGGCCGAGCAGTACGACCGTGCCGACGACCAGGCCCGCCAGTCCGCGCTTGAAGAGGAGCACGGCCTGCTGGAGCTGCCCGAGCTCGTCCCTGTTGTAGAGGGTGATCTGCGCGAAGTCCTTCGGCAGCGTCACCCCCAGCGCCTTCTCGACCCGTTCGTGCAGGCCGGCCGGCAGCTGACCCGAGGTGAGTGTCGGCAGGTCCAGCTTCTTGCCGAACAGCTGCGGCAGCCGGGCCTCCAGCGCGGTGAGCGCGTTGTTGACCAGCGGCAGCAGGTTCAGGGTGACGGTGGATCCCCGCACCCGTACGTTCTCGTCGCGGTCCTCCAGTACGGCGACGATGCGCGCATGGGCCCGGCGGTTCGCGCCCTGCCACAGGTCCTGGAACGTGCCGGTCTTCAGCAGCCGCGCGACCTGGGTGCGCATCTGGGTGTGCACCTGGTCGGTGAGGGGCCCGGCCACGAACGCCGCCCGGGGCGGCAGCGCGTCCTTCAGCCGCTTCTCGACGTCGAGCGAGGTGAAGACCTGCTTCGTGAGGTAGGCGGAGACGGCCGCGTTGACGTCGGGGTCCCGGGGGAGCGGGCCGACCGTCGCAACCCAGCGGTCGGTGTTGAGAGTTGTCCGCGCACCCCACAGGCCCACCACCGAGCTGACGGTGCACACCGCCACGAGCGCGATGAGTACGGCGGCCAGGACCCGGCGGAAGGTGAGCAGCAGGGAGCGGCGCCGCGCCTCGGTCCGCGACCGGTCGCGCAGTCCGGCCACCTCGGCACGCAGCCGCTCCACCTCGGCCCGCAGGGCCCGCTCGTCCGGCGAGGCGCCGGGGCCGGGCGGCGCTCCGTCTCCGGCACGCTTCGCCCCGTCGTGCTCCGCTCCGTGGCGCTGCCCCCCGTCGTGCTTCCGGTCGCCGTGCTCCGGGGCCGGGTCCGCCCCCGGACCGCCGTCACTGCCCGAACCGCCGTTCGTGCCACCGCTCATGGCGCCGCACCCCTCGTCGGACCGCCTGCCGGGCGGAGCGCCTCCGCCGTGTCCGCCACCGTCGCGGAGCTTCCGCCGCGGGGCCTCACCCGCGGAAGGTGAGGCGACGGGCCGGCGGCCGTCTCCGCCGTACCATCGACGCCCCGGTGCCGCCGCCGTGACCCGGCCCGTACGTGCTCATGCCCGCCACGTTCCGCCGGGCGGGCGCCTCACCTCGCGCGGGTGAGGCCACGGCGTGTACGCGGCGGCCCCGGGGCACGGGCAGGCCGGTGAGGCCCCCGGCCCTCGCCCCGGATCAGTCCCGGGAAGCGGTCTGCCCGCCGGGGCCGGGTGCCAGGCCTTTCTCGCGCAGCGCGGGGTCACGCGCCGCAGCGGCGTCGTACCAGCGGCCGTACCGTGCGGCCAGGTATCCGGCACTGAGGCCGTGGGTCACGACGCTGAGCCCCACCGTCAGGGCCACGACCGCGGACACCTCACCGCCGCCGGGAATGTCCTCCTGGAACACCAGCAGCGCCAGCACGATCGAGGCGAGACCGCGGGGCCCGAACCAGCCCAGGTACGCCACGGTGGGCCTGGACAGACCCGAGCCCAGCAGGGACAGGGCGACCGGCAGCATCCGTACGACGGTGAGGCTGAGCACCGCGTACACCGCCATCTGCCAGGTCAGGTCCTCCAGCGCGGGATCGAGCAGCACGGCGCCGAAGGCGAAGTACGACAACACCGCCAGCAGCGCCCCGAGTTGATTGGTGAAGCCGGTGAAGACGGGCACCGCGGGAGTGTCGGCCCCGGCCCCGGTCTCGGCCCCGCCCCCGGTGCCGGTGGTGGCCTTGGTGTCACCGGCCGCGGTGTCCCGCGACGCGCTGCGGCGTACCGCGGTGGCGTAGGCCAGGCCCGCGACCCAGGCGGCGATGAAGCCGCTGCCGTGCAGGGCGTCGGCGGCGGTGAAGGAGGCGAGCGCCAGCGCGGCCGGGAAGATCCGCAGCCATTCCCCGCCGGCCCAGCCGCGTCGCCGCACCCACGCCAGCGTCATCCCGCCCAGCGCGCCGAGAGCCGCCCCGCACACGGTGGACGCCACCAGCGCGAGGGCGAACACCTCGCCCACGCCGGGACTTTCGGCCTCGTGCATGCTCCCTCCCGCGGCGGCGAGGAAGACCACGAAGAACGGCACGGCCAGCCCGTCGTTGAGTCCGCTCTCCGCGTTCAGCCCCTGACGTATCAGAGGCGGTACCCGCAGGTCGGTGATGGCGGGCTGGATCAGCGAGGCGTCGGTCGGCGCGAGCACGGCGGCGATCAGGGCGAGTTGCCACAGGCCGAGGTCCGGCATCAGCGGCCAGGCGGCCAGCCAGCCGAAAGCGAGGGTGAGCGGCAGTCCGATGGCGAGCAGCCGCAATGGCACGAAGCCGCCCCGGCGCAGGTCTTTGGCGCCGACCGCGGCCGCGTCGCCGAACAGCACCAGTACCAGCGCCGCCTCGAACAGCACCTGAACGGCCTCCACATCGCGCTCGGCGCTGATCATGCCGATGCCCAGCGGGCCCAGCACGACACCGGCCGCGACGAACACCATCGGTCCGGACACCGCGAAAACGGCCGCCCGTGAGGAGAACAGCGCATAGGCCGCCACCACCACGGCGACGACGAGCCCCGCCAGTGCCTCCATGAGCCGCTCCCTGTGCTCGATGTGAACCGTCACCGACAACGGCCGCGTCCCGGACTGCTCGGGCCCCGGACTGCTCGTGTCCGAACTGCCCGCGTCCGAACTGCCCGCGTCCGTCAGTGTCTTCGCGCCTGCCTCCGTGACAGCCGGAGCTCCACCGTCGCTCCGCGGAGCGCCCGCGGCCACACACCCGGCGGGTGAACTCGTGGCTCACCTCCGTCGTGTGATGCTCCGCGGACGAGCGGACGGCACAGTCGAATCCGCGGCGGGCCCGGAGCCGCCCGGGGGAGCGGACCGGCGCCTGCCGTCCGGCGACGTTTCCGTACGTCCGCCGGCCGTCTGTGAACTCCTGTCGAAAATGGGGGCGTTGGCCATGACCTGGACCGGGAGCAGTCTTCACACGGCGGCGGAGCGTGCAGCGCACGGCAAGGCGGTTCGCGCCCGTGTGCCACGCGACAGCCATGCGCACTTCGCCACCGGGCCCGAAAGGCCGGACCCGGTGGCGGTGCTGGAGGAGCACTCCGCCACTCGCCTTCCCGAACTCGTGCCGCTGCGCTACGGGCGGATGCTGGAGTCCCCCTTCCGCTTCCTGCGCGGCTCCGCGGCACTCATGGCCGCGGATCTGGCCACCACGCCCGTCACCGGCGTCACGGCCCAACTGTGCGGCGACGCCCACCTGTTGAACTTCCGTCTCCTCGCCTCGCCCGAGCGGCACCTGATGTTCGACATCAACGACTTCGACGAGACACATCCCGGGCCCTGGGAATGGGACGTCAAGCGGCTGGCGGCCAGCTTCGCCGTCGCCGGTCGGGGCAACGGCTTCTCCGCCAAGCAGCGTTCGGCCGTGGTACGCGGCACCGTCCGCGCCTACCGCGAGTCCATGGCCGCCTTGGCCGGTATGCGCCATCTGGAGGTGTGGTACACGCACACCGACGCGGACGAGCTGTACGCGGCGCTGGCAGGCGAGTTGGACAGCGGGGCCCGCGAGCGGTTCTCCCGCACGCTCGCCAAGGCCCGCACCCGGGACCACCTCCAGGCCTCCGCCAAACTCACCCGGCGCGTGGACGGCGAGCTGCGCATCGCGGCGGACCCTCCGCTGGTGGTGCCCCTGCAGGACCTGCTGCCGGACACCGCACGGCACCGGCTCGACCAGCAACTCAGGTCCCTGGTCGACCACTACGCACGCAGCCTCTCCTCGGACCGCAGGTCGCTGCTGCAGCAGTACCGCGTGGTCGATATGGCCCGCAAGGTCGTCGGCGTGGGCAGCGTCGGCACCCGGTGCTGGATCATCCTCCTGCTGGGCAGGGACGAGAACGACCCGCTGCTGCTGCAGGCCAAGGAGGCCGGACAGTCGGTGCTCGCCAAGTACACCGCGCCCGGCGCCTTTTCCCACCAGGGGCAGCGGGTCGTGGAGGGACAGCGCCTGATGCAGGCCGCAAGCGACATCTTCCTGGGCTGGGAGCGGGCCGACGGCATCGACGGGCAGCGGCGGGACTTCTACGTACGCCAGATGCGGGACTGGAAGGCCATCGCGCAGGCCGATGTCATGGTGCCCAGGACCATGCGGCTCTTCGGCCGGGTGTGCGGCGAAGCGCTGGCCCGCGGCCACGCGCGCTCCGGCGACCGCATCGCCATCGCCGCCTACCTGGGCCGCGGCGACGCCTTCGACCACGCGGTCGCGGAGTTCGCGGAGCTGTACGCCGACCAGAACGAGCGGGACCACGACGCCCTCGCACGCGCGGCGAAGGACGGACGGATCGCTACGGTGACTGACTGACCCCGGGCACGAGGAGGAAGAGCGGCGCGTGCGGTGAGGGAGATGAATTACCGGCCGATTCCTTGTGCAGGAAATGTGCGGGGGAAGGTGGCGCGGGCCGCATATTGATTGACCCGGGCGACGAATTCTTCTGAAGGCCTGTCGTGCCGGGTAACGTTCTGGAAGCTCTCGCCGCTGAGGGAGAGGCGAGACGTTGATACGTTTCGCTCAGCCGGGGTCGCCTCCTGTGGGGGGTGGCCGGCCCCGGCTTCCCCCATTCTCCGAATGGACTGCGGCGCGAGTGGCGCGGACACCGCTGCCACTCGCGCCGCAGGAGCGGACCGAGGAACGGGGGACGTGGGAACCTCTTCCGCTGCCGCCGATGACCAGTCGGCGCACTCTTCTCAGCGCCGGAGTGTGATCACGCGTCACTCTCGCAGGAGAAACCAGTCAGACTTTCTCGCGGACTCCGAAAAGGGGCAGATCGAGAAGCATGTGTAACGCCCGGCCGGCTTTGCAGCGCAGAAGGAATGTGGGCACGCACATCGCTCCACGGGCCGCGGTGCGAGTTCCCCGGGGAGGCATCGGCCGTGGCCGCATTTTTCGCAGCCAAGGCGTGACACGCGCCGGATTGGGACCCCGTGAGCAACACCGACCCCGCGCAGCCACCCCATGGCCGCACCCACCCCCAGGGCGGCCCCGGCCCGGAGTACCCGCCGCACACTCCCGGCCCCGGACATCTGCCGTACGGCCCCGGCCCCGGAGCCCCTCGGCAGGACCCCGGCCCCGCCTACGACCCGGGCATGTACGACCAGGGCATGTACGCGCCCGGCATGTACGGCGAGGGCATGTCCGGCTCCGGCATGTCCGGCCAGGGCATGTACGACCAGGGCATGTCGGGCTCCGGCTACGGGAATCCGGCGCACGCTCCGGGCCCCGCTCACGGGAGCCCTGCGGATGCTTACGGGCCGGGGCGGTACGGCTACGAATACCCCGCGAACGCGCCGGGACCGGGCCATGCACACCCCTCCAACGTGCCGGGGCCGGGTTACGAGTACGCCTCCAACGTGCCGGGGCCGGGCTATACGTACCCCTCCAACGTGCCGGGACCGGGTGATGCGTACGCCTTCAACGCACCGGCGCCGGGCTACGAATACGCCCGGTACGGGCACGGAACGGCCGGCGCGCCCCCGGCGGGCGGCCCGGCTCCGTGGGATGCGGCGGGCGGTCCCGCAGCCGGATATGCGAACCCGGCGGGCGGCCCCGTTCCGGGATACGGGAACCCGGTCAATGCTCCCGGCCGGGGGCCTGCTCAGGAGGCGTCGCCGTACCGGCCCGGCCCCGATTCCGCGGCGGATGACCCGAGTTCCGGCAGTCAAAGATCCGAGGGCGGAACCGCCGCCCGGCGTGCGGCCTTCGTCATCCAGCCCCTCGCGGATGTCGCCGCCGGTTTCCTGGCGTTGTGGATCCTGCTGTACGTATTCGATGCCAACGAGGCGAATCCCTTCGTGGAGTTCGTACGGGATCTGGCCGGTTGGCTCGGCGGGTGGGCCCAGAACATCTTCACCATGGACAACGACGTTCTGCGCGCCGTCCTCAACTACGGGCTGCCCGCGGTGATTTACGTGGCGGTCGGCCACGGTGTCTCCTGGTGGCTGCGCCGTCCCTGACGGTCCGCGCCGCCGCGTTGTCGAATGCCGCCCTCGCATGCGCCGTAAAAGGGCGCGCTGCATTCCCGGAATCCTGACTCCGGTGGCGGTGTGACGCTTTTCACCGGCGAGTCATCCGGCAGTCCGTCTGCCGACGCATATTCCCGCCGTCGAAGGACACGGTGCGCCGAATTGTGAACGCCGTGAGCGATTTCCCCGAGCGCGCTCGACCATGAGCGGAACGCAGGCCGCCGGAACGACAAGCCTTCGCTGTGCTCGGCAGCGTGACCGCTGCGACCGTCCTGGTAGCCGGATCGGGTCCGGCCACAGCCCAACAGTCGTAGGAGGGTGATGAGTTGGGGCCCACGCAAGAGTCCCTCCGTACGCAGCAGTCCGACCGTCCGTTGCGGATTCTGATCAGTAACGACGACGGTTACCGTCACCCGTACATCCGCTAGCTGCAGGCAGCGCTCCGCGACGCGGGGCAGCAGGCGGTGATCGTCGCGCCGGACGGGGACCAGAGCGGCCGCACCGGCATGACGCTCTCGCCGGACGCCACCGTTCGCGCGCGGCAGGCCGAACGGGGCATCTGGTCGGTCACCGGCACACCTGGCGACGCGGTCACCTTCGGCGTCGAGCACGTCTTCCGGCAGGCCAGGCCCGACCTCGTCGCCTCGGGCATCAACCCACCCGGCCGGGGCTGCTGATGGCCGCGGCGGACAGCCTGCGCGTCACCCTGTACGGCGCGGGCGGCCACGCCTCCATGCCCCACCAGGCCGTCGACCCGGTGGTGTTGGCGTCGGCCGTGGTGCTGCGGCTGCAGACCTACTCCGCCCGCCAGGCCTCGCGGACCCCCGCCACGGTGCTGACCCCCAGGGCCCTGCACGCCGGCTCCGCCGCCAACATCATTCCGGACAGCGCCGAACTGCTCCTCAGCCTGCGTACGTACGGCCAACAGGCCCGCGAGGACGCGCTCGAGACCGTACGGCGCGTCATCCGCTGCGAGGCCGAGGCATCCGGTACGCCCAGGCCGCCCGCGGTGGAGACGTACGACAGCTTCCCCCTCACCCTCAACAGCCCGCAGGCCACACCGCGCGTGATGGAAGCGCTGTCCGCCACGGGGACGCTGGTGCACGAGCTGGGCGCGCCGCTGGGCGGCAGCGAGGACTTCGGCCTGCTCGGCGCGGCAGCCCAATGCCCCTCCGTCTTCTGGCACTTCGGGGGCACCGACCCGGCCAGTGAGTACGGGGGCCGGTGGTGGTGTTCGCGGTAGCGGATCCGTCGAGAGATCGTCGACGGCCGAACGTCGCGGCCGGGCAGGCGCGTTGGCGGGTCGCGGACGGCGGTCGGACAGTACCAGGACGGCGCTCGGACGGCTCTCGGGGTGGTGGCGGCGTCGAGCGGTGGCGTCGCGCGGTGCGAGGCGATCGTGCCGGTGGTACGGGGCCAGGGCCGAATTGCGGGGGCGCCGTCATCAAGTGCGTGCCCCGGAACGGGAAGGCTGCCGATTTGTGCCCAGCACCCGTGAACGCTTCCGGGGCCCCTCACTGTGTGACGCCCGGCCGGACGAAACCGGGCCGGGCGTTTTCCCGTGGCCGCGGAACGGCCGTCGGGGTGGATACGAGGAGCGGTCAGCTCGCCGTCGTGTAGCAGTGCTGCTGCGCGTACTTGGAGACGGGCGAACCGTGACGGATCGCGTGGCCGGCATCCACCGCCCGCGCGAAGTCACGAAGAACCGCGAATGCGTTACGGAACCACCTCGACATGACAACCAACCCCCTATACTGACCTGTATAACTTTCGCGATTCAGACTAGCTACACAGGCCTGTGAAGGTCAATGAAGGGCAAAGGGCCGCTCATGGAACAAGTAGTGGCCGACGCGGCGGAGTTGACCCCGGCGGCGCGGCGAATACTCCTGGTCGCGTCGGACCTGTTCTACGACGGGGGTATCCACGCGGTCGGCGTGGACACCATCGCGGCCGAGTCGGGTGTGACGAAACGCACTCTCTACAACAATTTCGGCTCCAAGGACATGCTGGTCGCGGCCTACCTGAAGAACCGTCACTCGCGTTGGTGGCGGCGGCTGGAGGAGCGCCTCGCCGCCGCCGAGCGGCCCCGCGCCCTGGCCGTGTTCGACATGTACGCCGAGGACGCCCGCACCGTCGGCCGCGGCTGCGCGTTCCTCAACGCGGCGGCCGAACTGCCCGCCGACCACGCGGCGTACGGCATCATCCGCTACCACAAGACCTCCGTGGAGGAACGGCTCGGCGAGCTCATCGCCGAGGACCGTCCCGCGACGGCCACCCCCGAACGCCTGGCCCGCCACCTCTTCCTCCTCCTGGAGGGAGCCTTCGCCCACCACGCCATCCACGCCGAGGGCCTCCTGGCCGAGGCCCGCGACATCGCCGGCGGGCTGTTGAAGTAGCGGTGGGGCGGGTTGGCCGTGCCGTGTTTCTCCGCTGCGTGCTCCGGCTGTTCGCGCCGAATTCGGCAACATCTCGCGGGCGCAGGTGAATTGGCGCCGGGGTCGATGTTCCGATGCTCAGGGCGGGCCGTGAAGACCACCCGGCGGGGAATTGACCGGTCCCGCAGGACGTACGTGAGCCGTGCGACAGTTTCCTTGATCGATTTTCCGCTCCTCTGAGCGCTCTCCTAGGGTCCCCCGGATTCATCGCCAGGAGAGCAGACGGAAACGGAGACGCGGGCATGGGACGGCCGGTACGGATTTTCGGGGGTGAGGGACGTTGCCCCTCAAGCTGAAACGGCCGAAACGGCGGCCCGCGTACGGCTTCCTGCTCTTTGTCGTCGCGGTCGGCCTGTGTCTCGTTGCGGACCTGATAACCGGCGACCCCGGGGACGGCAGGCGTAGTTTCGACATTCCGGACAACGCCGGTGAGTGGGTGATCCTCGCCGTGGTCGTCCCCGTCGTTTACGTCTGGCACCGCTTCAGGCAGCGCCTGGTGAAGCGGGCCGCGGAGTATGGGGCGGCCAGCCGGGAGAGGGCGGGTGACGGCCAGTGAGTGACAGGGGTGCCCGCGGTGCGGTCACGCGGCGTCGGTCTCGTGTTGTTGTTTCTGGATCAGGTGGTAGAGGTCGAGCGGGGTCACGTCGCCGTGCAGCCGGCCGTCGGTGAACAGGTTCACCCCGCCGCGTTCGTAGGCCCGGTCCACCAGGGCCGAACAGATCAAGTGGCCGCTGTCGGACACATAGTTGCGCAGCAGGCGTGACGAGCGGGCCAGTTTGAGGCGCAGGGCGGCCAGCGCGAGATAGTCGACGAAGCTGTACGGCGTACCGATCAGCGCCACGGCCTCGTCGCAGATGGCCGAGGCGTTCGCGGGCGGGCAGCGGTACCACGCCACCCGCGCTGCCTCGTACTTGGCGAGAGGCGCCCGTGTCGCCCCGCCCGGCATGGCCTCGACGACTTGTCCGTCTCCCACGTGCACGAATGCGTGCTGGTAGTCGGCGAATCCGTCGCCGTTGAGCCACTGACCGAGCCTGATGAGTCTCCCGACGCGACCTTCGATCTGCGTGAGACCGAAGTCGCCGGCCTGAGGTGTGTACGTCATGGCGTCCCGCCTCCCGGAATGAGCCCTTCCGGGAGTGTTCCCACAAGGCGCCCTCGTGGAGCGTCGCCAGGACGGACAGGCCGACGGAAGTGATTCCGCCGGTGCCGGAACTCGACCGCGGCGTGCCGGAACTCGACCGCGGCGGCCGGAGTTGAGGTCTCGGCTAGGGTGGCGATCGGGGAGGATCCGGGCGTGCTGGGACAAGTCGAGGGGGCGTGGTGGATCGGCTGAACGGGCGGTCGGTGGCCGCGGTCTTGCCGTCGGGGTTACGGGTGTGGCTCGGGATGGTGGCCTTGGTCGCCGCGCTGGTGGTTGCCGGGCTCGGGCTGCTGTATGCGGGTGAGGGTCAACCTGGTGCGATGGACAGGTGGTTGGTCGACCCGACGGACGACAGCGTGCGGGGGAGTTGGCGGTGCATCGCGCTGGCCACGGACTTCTTGGCGGAGCCGGTGGGGGCGGTGGCGCTGATAGCGGTCGCCGTGACGGGCTGCCTGCTGCTGCGAGGTCCGCGCGCGGCGGTGTTCGTCGTTGCCGCCGCGGTGGCCACCGTGGGGACGACGACCGTGCTCAAGTACGTGGTGGGGCGCACCATCCACGGTGACGCCAACCTGTCCTACCCGAGCGGGCACACCGCCTTCGCTGCCGCGCTCGCCTTCGGGGTCGTGCTGCTCGCGGTCGGACGACGGGCCGAGCCCGGCGGGAAGGCCGGCGCGTCAATCGCGTTGGCCGCGGCGGTGGTTGCGGGTGCTGCGATGGGGTGGGCGCAGGTCGCGCTGGGGGCGCACTATCCGACCGACGTACTGGGCGGCTGGTGCACCGGGCTGGCAGTGGTGCCGGTGACGGCGTGGCTCGTTGACCGTACGGCGGACCGGTTCGCGGATCGGGCGAACGTCGACGGCAGCGCTGTCGACCGGCCCGCCGACCGTACGGTTGGCTGACCGGCCCGACCGGCCGCATGGCGGTCCGCTGACAAGCCGGACTGTCGCCGATCGACCGGCCCACCATACGGCCAAGCACCGTACGGAGCTGCGTCGTTGACAGGGCGCACCGTCACCGTGCGACCGGTACCGCAGCGCCTCAGGCCAGCCGGCGGAACACCGGCTTCACCGCCCGGCCGCCCACCCACGGTGTCGGGTCGGCGGCGTCAAGTGCCTTCCGGTACACCGCACATGCCTGGGCCACCACCTCGACGGTGCGGTCGATGTCGGCGTCGTCGAGCGCGCTGCTCACCACGAACGACGGGGCCAGCACTCCGCCCGCGAGGAGTTGGCGCAGGAACAGGGTGCGGTACTGCTGCGACGGCTGACGGTTCTCGTCGAGGGTGGCGAAGACCAGGTTGCTGGCCCGGCCCCGCACGACGATGTGCTCGCCGACACCCATGCTCGCCGCCGCGTCCCGGACACCGGCGGCCAGCTTCTCGCCGAGGGTGTGCAGCCGCGCGGTGACGCCCTCCTCGGCGTAGGTGGTCTGTACGGCCATCGCGGCTGCCAGGGAGTGCGTCTCCGCACCGTGGGTGGTGGACAGCAGGAACACCCGGTCGCCGGAGTGCCGCAGCCCGCCCCGCTCCATCAGCTCGCGGCGCCCGGCCAGCGCGGAGACGGCGAACCCGTTGCCCAGCGCCTTGCCGAACGTGGAGAGGTCGGGCACGACGCCGTACAGGCCCTGGGCGCCCGCCTCGGACCAGCGGAAGCCGGTGATCATCTCGTCGAAGACGAGTACGCAGCCGTGCCGGTCGGCCAGTTCGCGGAGGCCCTGGAGGTAGCCGGGCGGGGGTTCGGCGTGCCCTGCGGGTTCGAGGATGAGGCAGGCGACCTCGCCCTCGTACCGGGTGAGCAACTGCTGCGTGGCGGCCAGGTCCCCGTACGGGAAGGCCACGGTGAGCTCGGTGGTCGCCGCCGGAATGCCGGCGGACATCGGCGTGGTGCCGATGAACCAGTCGTCCGTGGAGAAGAACGGATGGTCGCCGCAGATGGCCACCCGCGGGCGTCCGGTGACGGCGCGGGCGAGGCGCACCGCGGCGGTGGTGACGTCGGAGCCGTTCTTCGCGAACTTCACCATCTCCGCGGTCGGCACCGTGGCCAGGAAGCGTTCCGCGGCCTCGACCTCCACGACGGACGGCCGGACGAAGTTGCCACCGCGGTCGATCTCCCGCCGCGCGGCCTCGTTCACGCGCGGGTGGGCGTGGCCGAGGCTGACCGACCGCAGCCCCGAGCCGTACTCGATGTAGCGGTTGCCGTCGATGTCCCACACGTGGGCGCCGCGGCCGTGGCTGATGACCGGGGCCAGGTCCTCGGGGTACTGGTCGTCGCCCTTGGCGTACGTGTGCGCGCCCCCGGGGATCATGGCGTGCAGCCGCTCGTTCGCCGCCCGCGAGAGGGGAAGTCCGAACTCTTCGCTGTCCATGGTGACTTCAGCTCTCCTTCTGCCGCAGGGCCTCGGCGAGGCTCGGCGCCTCACGGTCCCGCTGGGACATCGATGTGGCCGGCAGCGGCCAGGGAATGGCGAGTTCCGGGTCGTCGAAGGCGATCGTCACGTCCTCGGCCGGATCGTGCGGGCGGTCGATCCGGTACGAGGTGTCGGCGGTTTCGGTCAGCGCCTGGAAGCCGTGCGCGCAGCCCGCCGGGATGTACAGGGTCGTCTGCGTCTCGCCGGACAGCTCGAAGGTGGCCACGTTGCGGTGGGTCGGCGAGTCCGTCCGCAGGTCCACGACGACGTCGAAGATCCGCCCGTACGAGCACCGCACCAGCTTGGCCTCGCCGGCGCCGGAGCGCAGGTGCAGGCCGCGCAGTACGCCCCGGGCCGAACGGGACAGGCTGTCCTGGATGAAGGCGTCCGGGTCGAGGCCCGCCGAGCGGACCACGTCGGCGTCGAACGTGCGGCAGAAGAAGCCGCGTTCGTCGGCGTACGGCGTCGGCTCGAACAGGAACGCACCGGTGATCTCCGGGACGTCGGTCGCTTTCATCGTGTCTCCCGATGCGCGTGGGCTTGGGTTCGGCCGGCCGCGGGGAACAGGGCCGCGGTCAAGGCGGTGAACTGGAGGGCGAGTTGTTGTGCGGCGGTCAGGTTCCGCTCGGTGAGGGTCTGCCGCAGCTCCGCCGAGCGCTTCTCCAGCTCCCGGAACTGGTCCAGCAGTTGGCCGGCGTCGACCTCGCGGGCCGGGTGGCAGTACGCACCGAGGCCCATCCGGTCCATGAGCGCGTCGCTCTTCGCCGCGTAGCTGAGGGCGAGCGTCGGTGTGCCGGCCTTCAGCGCGCAGACCAGGTTGTGGTACCGGGTCGCCACCACGGTGTCGGCGGCCGCCGTCTCCTTCATCAGGTCGGCGAGCGAGGCCGCTTCGGCGGCGGTGACCAGCGGCGAGTCCACCGCGTCCAGGATCGCGGCGACCACCGGAGCGTCGCACTCGTCGCCGGTGAGCAGCCGGACCGGTCTGCCGTCCTCAACCAGCGCGCGGACGAAGCGAGTTGTCCCGTCGAGGTAGCGCCGGTGGATCTCCTCGGCCCGGTCGCGGTCGTCGTTGCCGCCGTGGAAGTCCATGACGCCGACGCATACCGGCCCGTGGGGGCCTTGGTTTTGCGTGTCGGGTGCGGCCGCGTTGGGGTTTGCGCAGTTCCCCGCGCCCCTGATCTCTGCGCCGTTCCCCGCGCCCCTGTCGGGCGCGGGCAGGGCGAAGGCGAGGTCCGGGTAGACCTCGTCGCGTGCGGTGTCCACGCCCATCGCCCGCATCGCGTCGCGGGACAGCGCGTCGCGGTACGAGCGGTACGTGGCCAGCCGTGCCGACCAGCGCACCAGGGCCCGCGTCGGCCGGTCGCTGATCGTGTCCGCGCCGACGCCGACGAGCGCGACCCGGGTGCCGAACAGCCGGCCCGACGCGCAGAGCAGGAACAGCGCGTACGGGAAGCCCCACGGCCGCAGCGGCAGCGTGGCCTCCAGCACGCCCATGCCCGGCACGATCACCACGTCGTGCCGGCGCACCCAGGCGGCGGTGCGGAAGGCGTCGACGAGTTTGCCCAGACCCTTCGCCGCGACCGAGCCCGCACGCGACGCGGTGCGGTACTCCCCGCGGTACCAGTGCAGCCGCGTCGCGGGGATCCCGTAGCGGGACTCGACGGCCTCGGGGCCGCCGCACAGCGCGTCGACGTCCGCCTCCGGATGCCCGGCGCGGAGGTAGCCGAGCACGGCCTCCAGCGACCCGTCGTTGCCGAGGTTGCCGGAGCCGAGGAGGCCGAACACGCCGACGCGTACGGGGGTGTTCACGACTGCCTCCCCTCACGCCCTGCCACGAGCGCGTCGACGGAGACGGTGGGTCCGCCCGGGCCGACCGGGGCGCGGTCCTCGACCCGCTCGCCGGCGCCGGGGCGGACCCGGCTGGTCATCCAGGCGGCCATGTGGCGGTAGCACGCGCGCCGTTCGGCCGGGGACAGCGGCGCCCGCCGGACCGCGGAGGCGAAGCCCCAGACGTACTCGGCGAGCAGCCGGGGCGTCGGGTGCAGCGGGCCCGCCCGGCGCGGGTCCAGGTTGACGCACCGGGAGCGCTTGGAAGGGTTGGCGCGCTCGGCGCGGGTGGGGTGGTCGCGGCGGAAGTACAGCAGCTCCGGCACCTGGTGGAAGGGCCCGTGCAGGGCGATCTCGGCGACGAACGTGCGGTCCGCGTGGTGGTAGCTGTCGTGCGGCTTCACCCGGCGCAGCACGTCGGCCCGCATCACCCCGTAGAAGTCGTCGCCGCCGGGCTCGAAGAGCATGCTGCGGAAGCGCTCCGGCGCGCGCGGCGAGTCGGTGGCGAGTGTGTACTCGTACGGGACCTTCACCTTGCCGTCCTCGTCGATGACGGCCTGGCGGGAGTGCGCGAGGACGACGTCAGGGTGCTCGTCCAGCGCCTCGACGCAGCGCCGCAGCAGGTCGCGGGCGTAAAGGTCGTCGTGCGAGGCCCACTTGAACAGCTCGCCGCGGCACTGGGTGAACACGTGGTTGTGGTTCGGCGCGGCGCCGATGTTGCGCGGCAGCCGCATGTACCGGATGCGCGAGTCCTTCGCGGCGTACCGGCGGCAGATGTCCTGGGTCCCGTCGGTCGAGGCGTTGTCGGTGATGACCAGCTCGAAGTCCTCGTAGGTCTGGCCGAGCAGCGCTTCGAGCGCCTCGGCGAGGTACTCCTCGCCGTTGTAGACGGGCAGGCCGATGCTCAGCCTGGGGTGGACGGTCATGAGATCCTCACTTCGGGAAGGGAGTTGCGGTGGTGCTCGCGCAGCGCTGACCGCAGTTGCAGCCACCAGACGGCCGAGCTGCAGACGGTCGCGGCGGCGACGCCCCAGGCCGAGCCGACCGTGCCGGCCGCGACAGCCCCGCCGAGCCCGCCGCCGACATAGCAGGCGGAGGCGAACAGTTGGCAGCGCAGACTGCGCCGGGCCGCGCCGAGCGCGCGCAGCCCGGCCGCCGCGCCGGTGCCGAGGCCGGCGCCCGCGACGCCGAGCGTGGCCGGCACGATGAGCGCCGAGGCGGAGTGCCAGACGCTGCCGAGCACGAGCTCGCCGGCCCGGTCCGGCACCAGCAGCAGCGCCGCGCCCCAGAGCAGCGCGGCGGCGGCCTGCCCGCCGCCCAGCAGGAGGCAGAACTTGCCCAGCCGGTGCGGGGCGCGCCGCAGCACCCGTGCCGCCTCCGCGACGGTGACCAGCGACAGCCCCATCAGCACGGCGAGGAACGGGCCGAGGAGCAGCTCGGAGCCCCGGATCACCCCCACGGCGCTGACCCCGACGATCGCGCCGAGCCCGTAGGCGCGGAGCTGGCTGGCGCCGCTGTTGCTGACGTTCTCGGCCAGGTACCGGTAGCCGAGGTCGCGGTGCTCGCGAAGCCACTCGCGCGCCCCGGTCATGCGGGGCCGGATCCCGGACTGGATCCAGCCGTACACCGCGGCCACCGCGGCGGACGCGCCCCAGGCGAGTACGAAAGCGGACACGCTGCCCACGCGGGCCGCCACGACCATGGCCGGAATGAGCGCGACGGCCCACACGAGGTCGTTGACGAACGCCTTCCGGCCGGTGCCGGCGGCGAAGAACGCGAACCGCCAGGCGTCCTGCAGCAGCAGCGCCGGCAGCACGACGCCGAGGCAGGCGAACGCGCGTCCCACGTCGCCGCCGAGCGCCAGTCCGATCGCCAGGCAGGCGGCGCCGAGGGCGGCGCCGACGCCGAGCGCGGTACCCGACGAACGCGCCACCGCCGCGCGCCAGTTCGCGGCCGGCACACCGCTGAAGCGCACCATGAGCGGGTCCGTGGTCAGCCCGCGGGAGACGTTGAGCACCACGCCGTACGTCACCCAGGCCAGGCTGAACACGCCGAACGCGGTGACCCCCAGCGAGCGGGCCACGTAGACCCCCACCACGAAGTTGCTGATGCTGGAGGCCGCCTGGTCGGCCAGCCCCCAGGACAGCCGGCCGGCCAGGGCCCGCTTGGCGGACCCGGCCGGTGCCGTCGTGTTCTCCTCCTCGGTGGCCATCGGCTTCATGCCTTGATCAGCCCGGCGCCGTGCAGGGCGCCGGCCGCGTCGGCGACGGTGTCGAACGGCAGCCCGGACCGTTCGGCGACGTCCAGCAGACTGTGCTCGCCGTCGGAGAGGCTGAGCACCCAGAGCAAGGCCATCTGGGCCTGCTTGGTGTCGCTGCGCCCGCCGAGTGCTTCGTACAGCCCGCGCCGGCCCAGCTGCGGTTCGCCGTAGGGGCTGAGGTTGAGATACCGCCGGTTCCTGTCCAGTACGGCGAACGCCTCGCGGCAGACGGAAAGGGTGTCCGCCATCGCCTCCGGGGAGACGAAGTCCGGGTTGTCCGCCGAGGTGTGGTACTCGGGGTAGCCGGCGTACGGGGTCCGGCTGAGCGAGCCCACACCGAGGTCGAACCCGGGGGAGCAGTACTGCCGCTCGTCGTAGCCGTACGGGGTGAACTCGGTGACGTGGTGCGGGCGTTCGGAGGCCGCCAGCACGTGCCGCAGCACCCGGTCGATCTCCGCGTCGCCGCGTCGGCTCTGCTTGTACGTCAGCGAGCCCCGGTCGCCGGCGCAGGCCAGCACGAGACCGTGCTTGACCCTGTCCATCCGCTCCTGGTTTCGGGCCAGCCAGGTGATCGCCCCGATGGTGCCGGGCGCGAAGATGAACCGGTAGGTGTAGTACGGCGTTTGCTCGGCCAGCGCCCGCGCCAGGTACGTCGCCACCGCGATGCCTGCCAGGTTGTCGTTGGCCAGCGACGGGTGGCAGACGTGGCAGGAGACGATCACCTCGTCGGTGACCTGCCCGGGGACCACGTGCTCGGCGTAGGTGAGATGGCCGTCGGCGAGCGTGGAGTCGATACGCACCTCGTACTCGCCGTCCGCCATCGCGTCCAGGGTCTCCTGGGCCAGGCAGAATCCCCATTCCGGCTTGTAGTAACTGGTGCGGTACGGCACCCACTTCGGGTGGTCCGGCAGGGTGTGCAGGTGCTCGCGCAGCTCGGACAGCGGCATGGTCGCGGACACCGGCACGCTGTAGCCGAGCACGTGCAGGCTGGACGCGGCGAAGTCGACGACCCGGTTGCCGGCGGCGTCGGCGACGTACGCGTCACGGATGTTCCACTCCTGCGGCACCGTCCAGTCGAGCACCTGCGTCCCGGTCGGCACCTCGTGCACCCGCAGCGGGATGTACTCGCCGACGATGTCCAGGGTGGCGCGCACGCCGTCGCCCGTGATGCTCCGGCAGAGCGGGTAGAGCCGCTCCACCAGTGTGTGCATCTCGTCGCCGGCCGGGGCCGGGGCCGCTGCCCCGGCCGTGGTGCCGGTCACGGGCGCCACCGCAGGGTGTCGTCGACGGTGCCGGCGTCGGACGCCGCGCGCAGCACGGCGAGGCGGGTGAAGCGCTGCTCGAAGCCCTCCCGTGTCAGCCCGAACTCGCGGTAGGCGTCGGCGAGTTCGAGTGCGCCCCGCTTCACCGTCCACTCGCAGTCGAAGCCGGGTATCGCGGAGCGGAAGCGGGCGAAGTCCACCCGGTAGGAGCGCGGGTCGGCGCCGTTCTCCCCGGTGATCCGCACCTTCGCGCCCGACACCGCCGCGGCGACCTGCTCGGCGATCTCGGCGACCGTGACGTTGTTGGTCTCGCTGCCGATGTTGAACGCGCGGTCGTGCACCGCTTCCCGCGGCGCGGTCAGCGCGGCAGCGAAGGCCTGCGCGATGTCGGCGGCGTGCACCAGCGGGCGCCAGGGGGTGCCGTCGGAGAGCACCAGCACCTCGCCGGACAGGAGCGCGTGGCCCACCAGGTTGTTCAGCACGATGTCGGCGCGCAGCCGGGGCGAGTAGCCGAAGGCGGTGGCGTTGCGCATGTACACGGGGGTGAAGTCGCCGTCGGCCAGCGCGTGCAGGTCGTCCTCCACCCGCACCTTGGACTCCGCGTACGGCGTCACAGGGCGCAACGGCGCGTCCTCGCCCACGAGTTCGTCACCGCCGGCGGCTCCGTACACCGAGCAGGTCGACGCGTACAGGAAGCGCCGCACCCCGGCGTCTTTGGCCAGCCGGGCCAGCCGTACGGACGCGTGGTGGTTGATGTCGTAGGTCAGCTCCGGCGCCAGCGACCCCAGCGGGTCGTTGGACAGCGCGGCCAGATGGATCACGGCGTCCACCCCGGCCACGTGTTCGGCCGTGATGTCGCGCAGGTCCACCTTGTGCCCCGACGGGTCCGCGGGCTGCGGCCCGAGGACGCAGTCGGCGAACAGGCCGGCGTCCAGGCCGGTGACTTCGTGGCCGGCGGCCGCGAGGACCGGGGCCATCACGGTGCCCAGGTAGCCCTGATGTCCGGTCAGCAGTACGCGCAAGGTTCAGTCCCCCAGAGTGAGAGCGCCCGGTGTGGGAGCGCCCAGGTCGAGCGTGAATTTGGTGACGGCGAACGCCTCGGCGTAGCGCGCGTGGCATTCGATGCCGCGGATCCGGGCGAGGCCGAGGAAGGCCTCCCGGTCGTACCAGGGCCGGTGCCGCTGCGAGGGGTAGTGCTCCTGCAGCAGCCGCACCTTCTGTTCGGCGATCTCGGGTGAGAGCGGCTGGTACGCCCCCATCCGGCCGAGGTCGCCGTCCCACTTGACGATCTCGTAGCCGAGCACGAGGTGATCGCGGAAAGCGGTGGGTATCAGCTGCGCCAGGCCGCGGTGATCCTGGTGCGCGTCATCGGTACGCGGGGCCAGTACGAGATCCGGCTCGGTCTGCTCGCGCAGCTCCTCGACCGCGGACTTGGCCTCTTCCCAGTGCACGGGCAGCCGGCCGTCCGGCAACTTCAGTACAGTCAGGCGCAGTTCGGCGCCCGGGCAGAAGGCGGCGAGCGCGGCCTGCTCCTCCCGCTCCCGCGCACTGCCGCCGCCGGAGAGCACCAGCGCGTCGACGCGGATGCCGGGGCGCGCCAGGCACATCGCGAGCAGCGTGCCGCCGGCGCCGATGGCGATGTCGTCGCAGTGCGCGCCCACCGCGACGATCCGGGTCACGGGCCCGGCCCCGAGCCGGATCACGCTCGCGCTCCGGCGCCGTTGCCGGCGGCACCCTGGAGAACAGCCCCCGCGCCGTCCCGTTCCCACACGGCCCACGGGCGGTCGCCCCGCGCGTAGCCGGCGTCGAGCGCGGCCTTCTCCTTCACGGTGTCGGTCGGCTTCCAGAAGCCGCGGTGCTGGTGTGCCACCAGCCGCCCCTGCTTGGCCAGTTGGCCGCAGCCGTCGGCGACCAGGTCCCCGCCCTCGGGGATGTGGTCGAAGACCTCCTGGCGGAGCACGAAATAGCCGCCGTTCTCCCACAGCGGCATGTCGCTCACCGCGGTGATGCCCCCCACCAGGCCGTCCTCGCCCAGATCCACGCAGTGGAAGGACGACTGCGGCGGCACCACCATCATCGACGCGCCGGCGTCGCGCCGGGCGAAGTTCTCGATCATCTGCGGCAGCGGCGCGTCGGTGAGCACGTCGGCGTAGTTGGCGAGGAACATCTCGTCGCCGTCCAGGTGATGGCGCACCCGGCGCAGCCGCTCACCGATCGGCGACTCGACGCCGGTCTGCGCGAACGTGATCGTCCAGTCGGAGATGTCGGTGGACAGCAGCTCGGTCCGCCCGCCCCGCAGCACGAAGTCGTTGGACGTCGTCTCCTCGTAGTTGAGGAAGAAGTTCTTGATGTGGTGCGCCCCGTAGCCGAGGCACAGGATGAACTCCGTGTGCCCGAAGTGCGCGTAGTAGCGCATGACATGCCAGATCAGCGGGCGCGGTCCGACCATCGCCATCGGCTTGGGCATGTCGTCGGAGGCGCCGCTGCGCATCCGCAGCCCGTAACCGCCGCAGAACAGAACGACCTTCATGACTTCTCGACCTCGACAATGCTCAGTTCCGGGATGGGGAAGACCAGCCGGCCGCCCCACTCGTGCACGAAGGACAGCTGCTCGACGAGCTCGGCCCGCAGGTTCCACGGGAGGACGAGAACGTAGTCCGGCCTGTCGGCGGCGATCTGCTCGGGCGGCAGGATCGGGATGCGGGTGCCCGGCGTGAACCTGCCGTGCTTGTACGGGTTGCGGTCGACCGTGTACGCGAGCAGATCGGGCCGGATGCCGCAGTGGTTGAGCAGCGTGTTGCCCTTGCCCGGGGCGCCGTAGCCGACGACCGTCTTGCCGTCCTCGGCCGCGGTGATGAGGAACTTCAGGAGGTCCCGGCGCACCTTGGCCACCCGCGCCGAGAACTCGGTGTACCCGGACAGCTCCTGCAGCCCGGCGGCCTTCTCCCGGGCCAGCACGTCGGCCACTTGCCGACTCGGCTCGCCGGCCACCTCGGCCGGGCGGGCCCACAGCCGGATGGAGCCGCCGTGCGTGGGCAGCAACTCGACGTCCACGAGCGAGAGTCCGCCGCTGGCGAGAGCCTGGATCGCGGACGCGACCGTGTAGTACTGGAAGTGCTCGTGGTAGATCGTGTCGTACTGGTTCTCCTCGATCAGCGTCAGCAGGTGCTGCACCTCGATGGAGACCCAGCCGTCGTCGGCGACCAGGGCGCGCAGTCCCTTGGTGAACCCGACCACGTCGGGGATGTGCGCGTACACGTTGTTGGCCGCGACCAGATCCGCCGGGCCGTGCTCGGCGCGGACGGCCGCGCCGGTCTCCGGGGACAGGAACTCCGTGAGCGTGGGCACGCCCGCGTCCCGCGCCACGGCGCCGACGTTGACCGACGGCTCGATGCCGAGGCAGCGGATCCCGCGGTCCACCACGTGCTTCAGCAGATACCCGTCGTTGCTCGCCACCTCGACGACGAAGGCGTCCGGGGCGAGCTCCGCCCGCTCGACCGCGTCGGCGACGTAGGCGCGCGCGTGCTCCACCCAGGAGGTCGAGTACGAGGAGAAGTACGCGTACTCGGTGAACGTGTCCTCCGGCTTGATCAGCGGCGGGATCTGCGCGAGCCAGCAGTCGGTGCAGACCCGCAGGTGCAGCGGGTACGCCGGTTCCGGCTGGTCCAGTTGGTCCGCGGCGAGAAAGCTCTCGCACGGCGGCGTCGCCCCCAGATCGACGACGCTCTCCGTCGCCGTCGAGCCGCAGAGTCGGCACTGTGTCATGTTCTGTCCCCATCCCTGCCCGCGCGGGCCCCCCGCCGCGAGCCTGTGTTCCCGTTTCCTGCCGGCAGCGGGCTGTCCCCGCCACCGGACCGCCCCGCGATCGCGGTGCGATAGCCCTCCACCAGGCGCTCCAGCCCGACGGCCGGACTGAAGCCCAGCTCGTAACGGCGCCGGGCCGCCTGTCCCATCTCCCGGTTGCGGGCCGGTCCGTCCGCGATCCGGCGTATGCAGGACGCGAGCGAGGCCGCCTCGCCCGGCCGGTGCAGCAGCCCGGTCACCCCGTCCTCGACGAGTTCGACGAAGGCGCCGTGACCGGCGGCGACGGTCGGTACCCCCGCCGCCATCGCCTCCACGACGACCAGGCCGAACGCCTCCAGCCATGTGGAGGGAGCCACCACGGCGACCGACCGCGCGATGGCCCGCCGGCACTCCGCCGCGTCGTACAGGCCGACGAATCGCACGTCGTCCCGGCCCGCCGCCCAGGCGGTCACCTCCGCCTCCAGCGGCCCCGCGCCGGCGATCACGAGCGGCACGCCCGCGCCGCCGTCGGCGGCGATCTCGTCCCACGCGGCCATGAGCAGCCGCAGGCCCTTGGCCTCCGCGAGCCGCCCGAGAAACAGCAGGTGCTCGCCGTCGCCCGATCTGCGGACGCCCGGCTCCGGCACGAAGTTGTGCTTCACCGCGAGCCGTTCGGCCGGCATGCCGGCCCGTACCAGGACGTCGCGCTGCGCCGCGGAGATGCAGAAGAACCGCTCCACGCCGGACCACCACCGCCGCCGGTTGACCGACAGGCTGACCGCGAGCGGCACCGTCGCCAGCCGGGAGTTCCGGTAGCAGCCGTGCCGGACGGCGGGCATGGGCGACGAGCCGACGCACTCGGTGCACGGCCGGCCGTCCCGCTGCAGCGTGCCCGGCGGGCAGACCTGGGTGTAGTTGTGCAGCGTGGCGACGGCGGGCACGCCGGCGTCGGCGCAGGCGGCGAGCACCGCGGGCGACAGGAGCGGGAAGACGTTGTGGACGTGCACCACGTCAGGGCGCAAGGTGCGGAGCCGCGCGGCGAGTTCGGCGCGGACCGCCGGGTTCCACGGCACCAGCAGCGGCACCGCGGCCTTGCCCGGCAGGGACCGGGCGGCGATGTCGTCGCTGCGCCGCTCGAACACCTCGACCCGGTGGCCGGCCGCGCGCAGCAGCCCCACCTCCTGGTCGACGACCTTGTTCTCCCCGCTCGGCTGCGCCGAGCCGTAGCGGTTGTGCACCACGAGTACGTGCATGCTCAGGTCACCTCTGATTTCTGGGCCCAGCGCGGCACACGTCGTCGCGGGACTGCGGGTGTCGGGAGGGGCGCGGCCGCGGCGGGTGTCGCCAACAACGAGGCGGCCAGGGCCAGATGGAGCAGATACGGCGAGGCGTCGCCCAGCCCGGCCTCGGTGTACGACGCGATCGCGCAGTAGCTGATCAGGAAGATCGCACAGGCCCTCGGCAGCGACGGTGGCCGCAGCAGCGCGACGCCGCCCAGCACGATGACGATCGCCGCCACGAGGGTGATGCCGGTCAGACCCTGCTCGTGGTAAACGGCCAGCCAGCTGTTGTCGATGGGCAGTCCGCCGAACGACTTGTCGCCCAGGCCCACGCCGAACAGCTGCTCCGAGGCCGTCCGGGGCGCCGCCAGCAGGGCGTCCCAGACCTTGGCCCGGCCGGTGAGGCTGGTGAGGTACTCCTGGGTCTGCCCGCGCAGGAACCACGCCTGCAGCAGGGAGCCGAACCCCACCGCGGCCACCGCGGCGCACAGCACCGCCCAGGCGAAGAACCGGCGCGCCGCGGCGCTGGTCAGGACGAGCGAGCCGATCGCCAGCGTCAGCCCGATGAACAGGCCGAGCGTGGCCGTCCGGGTATGGGTCAGCGCGAGCAGGACGGCTGACGGCACGATGACCACCGCCGCGCCGGTCCTGTCGGTCCGGCGGCCCAGGACGAGCAGCACGGTGAGCCCGATGATCACCGCGGCGTACTGTCCGATCTGCGGCGGGGTGAGCGGCCACAACGCGCCGACCAGCCGCCCGCCGTAGATCTCGGGCAGGGCAGCGCCCGGTGAGATGACGAGGCCCGCGGCCACCGAGCCGAGCACCGCGAAGTACATCCGGATGTGGTGCCGGACGAACGTCAGGCCGCCGTCCCACCAGCGGCTGAGCAGCCACAGTGTGCCGGCGAAGAGCGCCAGCCGGCCGCAGCGGAACAGCGCGCCCAGCCCGGACTCCAGGTACGCGCTGGAGATCACGCTCGGCACCACCAGCAGGGTGAGCAGCAACAGGAAGGCGCTGGGCCGGAATTGGAGCCGGAGGTTGAGCGCGAGCGCCAGCGCGAACGCGGCGACCAGCGCGCCCATGGTGACCAGCTGGATGAGGGAGCGGGGGAGCGGAATGATGGTCTCCGCTCCGGCGGAGCCGAGCGTGTTGAGGATCAGCAGCCCCCAGGCGATCCCGACGGCCTTCGGCGTGCCCCCGGTCTTCGGCGCGGCCCCGGTCTTCGGTGTGTCCGCACTCATCTCAACCACCGTCCTGTGGCTGGAAGGTGCTGCCCGCGTCCTGCCGGTACGGCGTGTCCTGCCACTGTCCGGAGTCGAGGACCGTGCTCGGGTCGTGGGCGACGAATTTCCACGGTCCGACGTAGACGTTGTCGTGCCAGCGGTTGTGCTGCTTGCCGGTGATGGCCTCGGCCACCCGCTCGCCCTTGTACGGCGACCAGTCCGGATAGGTGCCGTAGTTGGCCAGCACCGCCATGCGGTCGCACTTCTCCGTGCACTCGACGACGGACTTGTCCAGCACGAAGCGGTTCTTGTGGATGTCCACCCGCTGGGTCTTCCACCGGCAGTCGGCGTAGAGCGGTGCCTTGCCGATCGCCGGCTTCGCACAACGGTCCTTGTTCTTCACCAGCAAGGTGCAGTCACCGGACGAGGTGTTGGCCGGGCTGTTGCAGAACCGGTCGGAGTTCTCCCACAGGGTGATCCCGGACCAGTTGTTCTCCAGCACGTTCCCGGAGACCTCGATCTTGTCCGTGCGGGCCCGGACCCGTGGTTCGCCACCGGACTCGGACAAGTAGACCGTCGCGAACGGGAAGTTGTCGCCGCGGTCGGCGTACCTGCGGCCCTCGACCCAGTTGTTCCGCCGGATTGTGTTCTTCCGGACGACCGCGTTGTAGCTGGTCTCGTAGATCAGCGCGGCACCGTCGTTGGCCTCGATCACGTTGTTCTCGATGCGGAAGTCGTTGTTGTTGGTGTCCGCCCACAACCCGGTCCCGCGGTTGTCGTGCACCCAATTGCCGCGTATGTCGGCGCCGTTGACGGCCCAGAACTTGACGCCTCCGGTGCAGCCGCAGCCCTCCCGCCGCCGCTCCCAGTCGCCGGTGTTGTTGCCCGTGATCTCGTTGCCCTCGATCACCAGGCCGGTGAGACGGCCGGTGCCCTTGTACGCGTTCATGCCGTACTGGCCGTTGCCGCGCAGGCAGCTGGCGCGGACCCGCTGGCGGGAACCGGCCATCAGCCCGGCGGCGGAGTTGTACTGGATCGTCGCGTGCTCGATCGCCCACCCGTCGGCCGAGTCGTGGTTGACCACGCCCTCGTCGTGCGGCGCGACGAAACGCTGCACCGTCAGATAGCGGATGGTGACGTCGCGGGCGCTGCCGCCGAACGCGTACTGATTGGTCTTCCGGCCGTCGAGGACCGCGCCCGGCGCGCCGATGTAGCGGTTCCCCTTCTTGGGGACGACCTGGGAGTAACGGTCCGGATCGAGCCTGTGCTTGCCGGGCCGCAGCCAGAACGTGGTGTTCGCGGGGCTGCTCTTGGTCTTCGCCGCCAGGTCGCCGACGACCGCCGGGTCGACCGTCACCGCGCCCGCCGGCGCCTTCTCCGGTCCGGCGGCGGGCTCGGCGCACACCCGTGCCGCGGGCGCGGTCGGCGCGGCGCTCGGCGCGGCGGTCGGCTTCGCGTCGGCGTCCGACGGCGTGCTCTCACAGCCGGTCGTCGCCAGCAGGGCCAGGGTCAGCGGTGCCGCCGCCCACGTCCACTGTCGCCTCCTGAACCTCACGCGCCCACCTCGCCGCGGAACTTGAGCACGGTGGTGAACTCCCGCGCACTGTCGGTGCTGTGCTGTCCGGGGAGGGCGGTGCCGACCAGCGTGGTGGCGGGTACCTTGCGCCCGAAGCCGGGGGAGTACCAGCCCAGCGGGGGGTCGTTCTCGCCGCGGTGCGCCCGCCAGTTCAGCTTCCCGGGCAGGTCGAGCACCGCGGAGCGCCCCTCGCCGTCCCGGGTCCAGGTGAGCACCGCCCGGTTTCCCACCAGGTCCGCGGTGATGTCGGGCCCCAGGTGAAACGCCAGACGGACGGCGCGACCCGGGCCCCGTACCTCGTCGATCACCCGCAACTCGCCTGTCGTGGAGTCCAGTTCGACCCGGCGGCGGTGTACGGAGTCCTGGTATCCGTCGTGTTCGGCGCACCAGCGGACCGTCCCCGTACGGGCGGAGTCCTCCGTGTCCGCGACGAGAACACGGCTGCGGGCATGCCGGGTCCACAGGAACGGGCCGCCGGAGACGGACTGGTCACCGCCGTTCAGCTGCAGGGTGTTGTGGCCGAGGGTCGAGCGGAAGTACTGCCGCCACTCGGGCTGCCCGTGATAGCAGTACGTCCCCGGGTCGGAGAGTACGTCGACCCCGTCGTGCCGGACCTCCACGGACAGCGCGTCCGCGTGGGCGTGCGCGGCGATGGACAGGAAGCCGTGCGGACCACCGTCGCAGCGGCACCAGATCTCTCCCGAGTCGCCCCGGCCGCGCAGGATGGTGAGCCCGGCGTCGGCGAAGTGGCCCGGCCTGCTTGCCGGCCGGGTCACGGCCGGTGCGTTTCCGATCGCCGCGTACGGCCGGATGAGCGCGGCCAGCAGCGGGGTGCGCACATCGGTTCCGCCTGCCGCCGGCCACCAGGGGAGAGAGCCGAACACGGCGTCCCCGGTGGCCAGCAGCGAGGCCCAGCGGTCGGTGCCCGCGCCGTCCACGACCAGACCGTGCCCGTCGTCCGCGTCCCCCTGGCGCGGCGGCCGCAGCCGGCCGTCCACGACGGCCGCGAGCGCGTCGGTCATCCGCAGCAGCACCAGCCGGACCGTCGCGGGGACGGGCACGCCGGCGGCGTCCGCCTCGGCCACCGCCGCCAGGCCCAACTCCACTACGAGGCCGTGATATTCGGTGGCCAGCTCGCGGTTGAGGCCGGAGTGGAAGGTGTTGCCGCGCAGGTGCCGCTCCAGCGACCGCAGCGCGCCGGCGCGCCAGCGCGCCGACGAGGGAAACCAGTCGAACGCGCAGGCCGCGGCGAACTGCCCGGCGGTCTCGGCGATGACGTGGTTGTTCGCCGAGGACCCCCGGCTGGGGAAGGCCGCCAGCCAGCGCTGGTGGTGCCAGATCTGGTCCAGCGCCACCGGGTTGCCCTCGAACAGCCCGGCCGCCCCCGCCCAGCCGTCGAGCAGCCGGCGGATCCACACCCACGACAGCAGCCGGATCCCCAGCTCGATGCCGCTGATCCAGTGCACGCCGCGCAGCGGCGGGTTGGCCGCCCACCACGACTCCAGGTGTGCGGCGACGCGCTCGGCGTACCGCACCTCCCCGGTGAGGGCGTAGGCGGCGGCGAGCACCGTCAGGTACTGATGCCGGGACGGCTCCCAGATCTGCTTGATGTCCCCGGCCACGTCCTCGTTCCGGTACGGCACGTCGAAGGCGTGACCCGACGGCGCCCGGCGCCCGGTCTTCGGGTCGTGGAACCAGTCCGGATCCGCCATGTCGTCGCGGTCCACCCCGAAGTACGAGGCGTGCCCGTCCATCAGCCGGTCCGCCTCGGCGACGAGTCGTTTCGCGGCGTCCGGCGGCACCGCGGCGACCGTCCCGGCGGGAAGTACCGCGGTGAACCGGGCGCCTGTCACGTTCGGGCAGACGGGCGGCGACGACCGCCACCGCCGTCTGCGCACCGCGTCGCCCGCCCGGCCGCCGACCTCCCGCGGTCCCATCCGGGACAGGCGTCGCAGGTACCAGCCCGGACTCGTCGAGCTCACAGTCATCGCGTCCTCGCCAACGTCACCGGCGCGCCGCCGGCCAGGCCGGTCTGCACGGCGAGGGTGGCCGCCGTGGTGGCGACCAGCGACTCCAGCGGCACCGGCATCGGCCCGCCGGTCCGTACGGCCTTGACGAACGCGGCCAGTTCGGCGTTCTGTCCCTTGTCGCGGGCCTTGGGCAGCCGCGAACTGACCCACTTCTTGGGCGCGTGGACCGAGGCGCGGACGAAGTCGTCGAGCCGCAGCGCCTTGCCGTCCGCGATCAGGTCCAGCGTCTCCTTGGGGAAGCCGGCCGGGCCGGTGGTGACGTAGCTGATGGTGGCGGTGGACTCGTCCGGGTAGCGCAGCACGACCTGCAGGTCCTCGTTGCCGGACGCGGCGACCGCGTACACCGAGACCGGGTCGGCCCCGAGCAGCCAGCTCGCCGTGTCGATGAAGTGCCCGCCCTCGCCGGCGAACCGCGAGCCCTCGGCGCCCTGTTGGAGGTACCAGCTGCCGTGCTGCAGCCGGCCCGCGTTGACCAGGTAACGGAGGCTCGCCGGACCGGTCCGGTCCCCGAACCGCTTCCTGGCCTCCTGCAGCAGCGGTGCGAACCGGCGGTTGAAGCCCACCTGCAGCCGGTCGTTGCCGGACTCCTCCACCGCCGCGAGCACGCCGGCCAGCTCGTCCTCGGTGAGAGCCAGGGGCTTCTCCACGAACACCGCCTTGCCGGCCAGCAGTGCCCTGCGGGTCAGTTCGGCGTGCGAGCTGTGCCGGGTGACCACGAACACCGCGTCGACCGACGGGTCGCCGAGCACGGCGTCGAGGTCGGTGGTCGCCTCGGCGAAGCCGAACTTCCGCTTCGCGTTGGCCGCGGACAGCGCCGTCGTGGTGACGACCGTGGACAACTCGACGCCGTCGCGCTGTGTCAGGTGCGGCAGCAGCATCGACGTCGCGTAGTTCCCGGCGCCGACGAACGCGAGACGTACCGGCGTCCTGCCGGCCCGGGCCGGCGTGGACACCGGGCCGCCGGACCGCTTCACCGCGGGCACGGCCACCGCCGGGGCCACCGCTTCCGCCGAGTGTTCAGCGGGGTCGGGGTAGCGGAACAGCACGGCCACGGCCTTGAGTTCGCCGTCCTTCAGGCGCTGGTACGTCTCCACGGCGTCGTCGAAGTCGGCGACGTGGGACACCAGGGGCTCCACGTCGACGCGGCCGAGGGCGAGGAGATCGAGGAAACACGCCAGGTTGCGGCGCTCGGTCCAGCGCACGTAGCCGATCGGGTAGTCGCGGCCCTCGAGTTCGTACGCCGGGTCGTAGCGGCCGGGGCCGTACGAGCGGGAGAACCGGACGTCGAGTTCCTTCTCGTAGTACGCGTTCCACGGCAGGTCCAGGCGGCACTTGCCGATGTCGACGACCCGGCCGCGGTCCCGGCACAGCCGGGCGGCCAGCTCGACGGGCTGGTTACTGTCGCCGCCGGCGGCCAGGTACACCTGGTCCACGCCGTGACCGCCGGTGAGTTCGGCGACGGCGGCCTCCACGGCAGCGGACGCGGGGTCGCCGCAGGCCGTGGCGCCCAGGCGCTCGGCGAGCTCGCAGCGCACCGGGTCGGGGTCGGCCCCGACGACGCGGACTCCCGAGGCGGCCAGCAACTGCACGACCAGCTGCCCGATCAGGCCGAGGCCGATGACCAGCGCCACGTCGCCGAGCTGTGACTCGCCCTGGCGGACGCCCTGCATCGCGATCGACCCGACGGTGCCGAAGGCCGCGTGCCGCGGCGCGAGGCCGTCCGGCACCGGGGCGTAGAGGTTCTTCGGCACCCAGTTCAACTCGGCGTGCAGCGCGTGCTCGTTGCCGGCGCAGGCCACGAGGTCGCCGACCTTCACATCGTCGATCCCGGCGCCGACCTGCTCGACCACCCCGCACAGCGAGTAGCCCAGCGGCGTGTAGGAGTCCAGCTTGCCCATCACCTTGCGGTAGGTGGCGGGCACCCCGTTGGCGGCCACGCTCTGCATGACCTTGGCCACCTGATCGGGCCGGGAGCGGGCCTTGCCCACCATCGACATGCCGGCCTCGGACACCTTCATGAGCTCGGTCCCGGTGGATATCAGCGAGTAGGCGCTGCGGACCAGCACGCCACCCGGCTTGCACCCCGGCACCGGTACGTCGAGCACCGCCAGCTCGCCGCTCTTGTAGTTCTGCACAACCTGCTTCACCTGAACTCCTCTGATTCCTAAGCCGTTTACCGAGTGCTCTGACCGGACCCAGAGGTCGCGCCGCGATACCAGTACTCGAGGGTCAGCACATGCCACAGATGCTTGGAGAAATCCCGCTGCCCGGCGGCGTCCTCGGCGACCATCCGCTGGAGCGCGTCGCGCCGCAGGATCCCGGAGTTGACGAGCTCGCCGTCGTTGACGACCTCGCGCACCAGCGGTGCCAGATCCCGGCTCATCCAGGCGCGCAGCGGGGCGCTGAACAGGCCCTTGGGCCGGTACACGATCTCGCGGGGCAGGACCGAGGTGGCCGCCTCCTTGAGGACGGCCTTGCCCTGCCGTCCGACGATCTTGCGATCGCCGGGGAAGGCGAACGCCGCCCTGACCACCTCGACGTCCACGTACGGCACCCGCACCTCGGTCGACGCGGCCATGCTGGCGCGGTCCGTGTACGCGAGGTTGAGGCCCGGCAGGAACATCCGGGCGTCGCCCAGGCACATGCGGTTGACGAAGTCGTCGAGCTCGTTGTCCTCGTAGATGTCCGCGTGCTCGGTCAGCACGTCGTCGACCGTCCCGGCCAGGTCCGGGTTGACCAGGGCGAGCAGCTCGTCCTGGTCGTACATGGTGTAGCTGCGCCGGAACGCGGTCTCCTCCGGCAGACCGGCGAAGGAGAGGAACCGTTTCGCGAAGCGCACCGACCGGTACCCCCGGCGGGCCGAGGCGACCGGCAGCCGGTCCACGGCCGCGGACAGCCCGCGCCGCAGGGGCCGCGGGACGCGCTGGTAGCGCAGCGCGAGCAGGTTGGCCAGGTGCTTGCGGTACCCGGCGAACAGCTCGTCGGCGCCCATCCCCGAGAGCATCACCTTGACCCCGGCCTCCCTGGCTGCCTTGCAGATCAGGAAGGTGTTGATCGCGGCGGGGTCGCCGATCGGCTCGTCCAGGTGGTACGTCATCTGCGGCAGCAGGTCGAGCACGTCCGGAGCGATCTCGATCTCGTGCAGGTCGACGCCGAACTGCTCGGCCACCTGCCGGGCATAGCGCAGATCGTCGGGCATCGCCTCGAACTTGGCGTCCTCGGCGCGGAATCCGATCGTGTAGGCCGAGATCCCCGGCTGGTGACGGGCCGCCAGCGCGGTCAGATAACTGGAGTCGAGGCCGCCGGAGAGGAAGGTCGCCACGGGTACGTCGGAGAGCAGGTGGTGCCGGGTCGACTCCTCGACGACGGCGGCCAGGTCCGGCAGTTCGCCGCTACGTGCCCGCTCCTGGCCCTCGGCGGCGACGTCCTTCAGGTTCCAGTAACGGCCGCGCTCCACCCGGCCATCGGGCCGGCACCGCAGCCAGCTCCCCGGCGGCAGCTTCTCCGCTCCGCGGAGCGCGCAGCGCGAGTCCGGCACCCAGTAGTAGAGCAGCGAGGCCACCAGCGCCCCGTGGTCCACCTCCAGCGACCCACCGGTCGCGGCGGCGAGCGCCTTGAGCTCGGAGGCGAACACCAGGCCCGCACCCCGCCGGAGCAGGAACAGCGGCTTGATGCCCAACTGGTCGCGGGCAAGCACCAGTTCACCGGTGCGCTCGTCGAAGATCCCGAACGCGAACATGCCGCGCAGCCGGGGCAGGCAGTCCGTACCCCAGCGCCGCCAGGCCTCCAGCAGCACCTCGGTGTCGGAGGTGCCGCGGAAGCGCACGCCGGAGGCCGCCAGCTCGGCACGCAGTTCGGGCGCGTTGTACAGCTCGCCGTTGTATGTCAGCGCGAGGCCGTCCGAGACCATCGGCTGGGCGCCGGTGCCGGACAGGTCGATGATGGCCAGCCGGCGGTGCCCGAGCTGCACTTCGCCGTCACCGACGGGGTGGCCGTACCGGCCGGCCCCGTCCGGACCGCGGTGGGCCAGGGTCTCGGTGAGCCGGTCGGTGACGGCCTTCCCTTCCGGCCATCGGTAAGTCCCAGCGATGCCACACATGTCTTACCGCGCTTCCTGGTCGTTTTCCTGGCCCGTCCACACCGGCTGCCGCTCCGTCCGCGGCCCGCCTTCCCCCACTGCCTCGACGGCGTGGGAGGCACCCCCGCCGTTCTGCCGGGCCGGCCGCTCGCTCCGGCCGCGCAGCGCGGTGCGCAGCCCGTCCCACAGCGTGCCGTCGGTCCGGTCACGCGGATCGGGGTCGATCAGCACCACACCGATCACCGGAATGCGCAGGTCGGCGAGTTGCCGTGCCACGGTGTGCAGCCATGCGGCGCTGCCGTGCCCGGCACGTACGACGAGCACGGTCCGGCCGCCGAGGAACCGGAGGTCGGTCCACGCCGTGCCGGGCGCGACCGAACCGACGCCGAGCCGGCGCGTCGAGTGCGGCACAGCCGCGGCACCCTCGCCGCCGACCACGTCCGGATCTCCGGTCTGCCGGCGGCTGTTGGCGAGCTGCGAGCCCGGCAGACCGTCGACGACGACCACCGGTTTCTCCGGCGCCAGTTCCCTGGCGACATCCAGGGCGATCGCGCTCGTACTGCCGGCACAGCCCAGTTCCAGCAGCGACACCGGTTCCGCGGAGTCGCGCACGGTGCGGGCCAGGGTCGTGGTGAGCCTTGTCCCCGCCGCCCGGGCCCGTCGGCGCGGCCACAGCCTGCCCCGCCGCGGCGGCAGTTCGGCGATGACCGAGGCGCCCAGGTTCGCCGCGATGTCCCGGCGCAGTACCGGGCGGTCCGCCACCACCGTGCCGACCGCGGCCAGCGAGAGGCCGAGGACGAGCCCGAGGGCGAACCCGATGCCGGCGTTGGTGGCAGCGGACTTGGCCAGGGACTTCCGTACCGCGTGCGGGGCGTCCACGATCTGCGTACCGGCGATGATCCTGGGTGTGCCGGTGCGCGCGTCCGCGGCGCGCTGGTCGAAATCGGCGATCCGCGAGTTGAGTTCGGCCCGGCGGGCGAAGAGCGACTCGAGGCTCGCCGGCGCCTTCGCGCCGGTCTCCGGCGACCGGTCTCCGATCGCCTTGTTGACCTGGGCGAGTTCGTTCCGCATGCGGTCACGCTGCTGGAGCAGGGCCTTGGCCTCGGCCTTCGCGGCCGCCTGCATCCGCCGCACATGGTCCGTGACGAACGCGTCGGCCAGCGCCTCGGCCCGGGCCACCGCGTCGGCGTCGTTGTCACCCGTCACATCGATCTGCAGCAGGTTGTTGGTCAGGCCGGTGCCCCGGTAGTCCTCCATGAAGTCCTCGGGCTTTTCCGGGGACTTGAGGTCATGCAGGGCCAGCTCGGCGATCCGCGTGGTCCCCAGCAGCTCGACGTCCGTACGCATCAGCGTTCCGGTGTCGTTCGGCTGGTCCTCCTGATGCGCGACCAGCACCTTGGTCTCCGCGGTCGGCGGCGACGGCAGCAGGACCGTCACCACCGCGCCGGCCAGCAGACCCAGCAGCGCCAAGGAGCACCAGAGACGGCGGCGTCTGCGCACGGCCGCCACCAGCGCCTGCAGATTCAGCAGCGGAGCGACGGCCGACGCCTGTGAAGTCGTGTTCGTCATGCCGAACCTCCCGTCGCGTGGCCGTGGACCGCGAGCGCCAAAGTGGCGTCGTCCGGAGGGGCCTGGCCTGCGGACTGCGCCGGCCGGGCCCGGACCGGGCCGGCGACGATGGTGCCGACGACCTCGTGCCCCGCGTCCGCACACGCCGCGGCGATACCGGCGAGCTCGTCCGCGGTCCAGCGGCCCGCGCTGAGTACGACCAGCACGCCGGACTCGGCGTCGCGGTCCGGCACCGTCGGCCGGTCCACCGAAACCCCCACCACCCGCAGCGCGGGGTACGCGCCGCTCGAAGAGCCCCGGGAAGCGTCGCTCCCGGCCTCGGCGGCGAGCTGCCCCGCGGCCCGCCGGGCGATCTCGTCGCCGTCCGGAACGACGGCCAGCAGCCGCCGGGGGACCGGCAGTTGGTCACGGAGGCGCGCGTACACCCGTTGATAGCGGATGCGTCTGCCGGCCTCGTCGCCGGACGTCCGCGGGGCCGGCGTGTCCCACCGGATGTCGAGACCCAGCAGCCGGCGGATCCCGGCCCGCGGGCCCCGGCCCTTGGACCGGTGCGTGGGCCGTTCACCGGGCACGTCGACGGTGCCCAGCAGCGCCGAGCCCAGCGCCGCGGCGATCTCCTGTTCGGTGCGCAGCCGGCGGTTCACCCGTGCGGCGGCGAGATGGCCGATGACCGCGAACAGGGAGAACAACAGCGCCCCGCCGACGATGAGTTGCATCCTCGTCGGCGGCGCCTCGCCGGTCGGCCGGGCGGCCGGCCCCATGACGACCATGTTGGCCTTGTCGGTCGCCGGGTCGGCCTCGTCCAGCTTCTTCATGGCCTCCTGCAGCGAGGTGCGCAGCTTCTCGAGCTCGGTGCGGGCCTGCACGCCCTCCACGGTTTTCCCCGGATCGGCGGAATTGGCCAGGTCGGTGATGCGGCGGTTGGTCTGCACGACCTTCTGCCGCAACGCCTCGGGCCCCGCCGACGCCTCGGAGCTGGTGTCGTCGCCCGCGATCCGCGCGGCGAACGTGACGAACTGCTGGGCCACCTGGTCGGAGAGCCGCCGTGCGCCCTCCGGGGTGCCGGCCGTACCCGAGATCTTGATGATGTTGCCGTCGGCGGCCGTGGCGCTCACCCGGTCCCGCAGCTCGCTGCCGCTGCCGCCGGACGGGCCGAGCGCGACGGCAGCGCGGTCGACCACCGCCGAACTGGCCGCGATCTCCGCCTGGGTGAGCAGCTCGCGCTCCTCCCACTGCCCCGTCAGCAGCACGGACGCCGACGTCGTGTACCGCGGCGGGAACAGCAGGGAGGCGCCGTAGCCGACGAGCGCGCCCACTATGGCGATGACGGCGAGAAGCCGCCAGCGCCGACGGAGAATCCGTCCGATCGTGACCAGGCGTATCGTGTCCTCGCTCAACGGTGCGGCCTCTTCCCTGTCCTGCCCGGGTCGTCCGCCGATACCGGAGCGTGGTCACCGCAGGCAGCGGCGTAGGCGGCGAGCAGCGACCGCTGGGAGTTCCGCCAGGAGAGCCGCCCGCTGATCCGCTCCTCGCCGATCTTGCCCATCCGCGCCCGCTTCTCCGGATCGTCCAGCAGCAGTGCGATGAGCTTGGCGAATTCGGCCTCGCCGTTGGCGGGCGCGTAGAGGGCGGCGTCACCGGCGGAGACGCGCGCCTCGCGGAGGTCGAACGAGACGATCGGCCGGCCCATGGCCATGTACTCCAGGACCTTGTTCATGGTCGACACGTCGTTGAGCGGATTGTGCGGGTCGGGGGAGAGGCACACGTCGGCGGTGGACAGGTAGCGCACCAGGTCGGCGTCCGGAATGCGCCCGGTGAACTGCACCTGCTCCTCGAGCCCGAGCTGCCGGGACAGCTCCACCATCGCGACGTAGGCGTCGCCGGAGCCGACGAACACCGCGTGCCAGTCGGTACGTCCGAGCTCGTCGCGCAGCTTCGCGAGGGCCCGCAGGGCGTAGTCGACGCCGTCCTGCGGCCCCATGACGCCGAGATAGCACAGCAGATGAGGCTTGCCGCGCTTCAACTCCGGCTCGGGCGGCACCGGTTGGAACCGGTCGGTCTGGGGCGCGCTGCGCACCACGAAAACGTCCTCGGGCCGCCGGCCGCCACGGCGCACCGCGACGTCCCGGTAGCTCTCGTTCGTGGCGAGCACGACGTCCGCCGCCCGGTAGGTACGCCGTTCCAGCGCGCACACGGCGCGGTAGAGCAGATCCTCGCCGCGGCCGAACCGGGAGAGATACAGCTCGGGCACCAGGTCGTGCTGGTCGAAGACGAACCGCGCGCCGCGCCGCTTCAGCCACAGCGCCGGCAGGAACAGCAGGTCCGGCGGATTGCAGGCGTGGACCACGTCGACCGGGCCGACCTTCCGGGCCAGCCGGAGCGTATGCCACAACGCCGTTCCGTACTCCCGCAGATAGCCGGCAGGACCTCCGGTGGCCGCGCGCAGCGGGTAGCGGTGGATCCGCACCCCGTCGATCTCCGCCTCCGGCTCCGTGTCCCGCTTGTTCCCCCGGGGACAGATGACGTGCACTTCCCAGCCCGCGTCGCGCAGCGTCGTGCACTCCTGCCACACCCGCCGGTCGAACGGCACCGACAGGTTCTCCACCAGGATCAGCGCACGCCGGCCGTGTCCGTCGCCACCGGCCGCGTCACTCCTCGGGTCACCAAGCAAGGCCCACGTACCCCGGTTCGGTCCGGCGCGCCGCGGCGTCGGGAAGGCGGACGAGATCGACGATCACGGGTCCGTCGGGAGCGCCGCCCGGGGGCAGCGCCGACAGCACGGCCGGGTCCTTCGTGCCGACCAGGCACACCTCGGCGTGTTCGAGCACCTCGTCGACGGAGTCGGCGAGCAGCTGCGCGAGGTGCGGCAGCCGGTTCTCGATGTACTCGCGGTTCGCGCCGATCAGCCGGGAGAGGCTCACGTTGGCGTCGTAGATCTTCAGCTCGTAGCCCTTGCCGAAGAGCCTCTCCGCCAGCTCGACGAGCGGGCTCTCGCGGAGGTCGTCGGTGCCGGGTTTGAAGGACAGCCCGAACAGGCCCACCCGGCGCTTGCCGGTGCGCTCGACCAGGTCAACGGCGCGCTGCAGATGGTCGGCGTTGGAGGCCAGCACGTGGGCGAGGATCGGCACCGAGACGTCGGCCCGCCGCGCCGCGTGGACCAGGCTGCGCAGGTCCTTGGGCAGGCAGGAGCCGCCGAAGGCGAAGCCGGGCCGCAGATAGGCGGGGCTGATGTTGAGCTTGCGGTCGGCCAGGAACACGTCCATCACCTGGTGCGAGTCCACCCCCAACGCCTGGCACACCGCGCCGAGTTCGTTCGCGAAGCCGATCTTGAGGCCGTGGAACGAGTTGTCCGCGTACTTGATCGCCTCGGCCACCGGGACCGGCACCCGGAACACCTCGCCGGGCAGGCCTTCGTACAGCGCCGCCACCACGTCGCCGCTCGCCGGGTCGAGTTCGCCGATGACGGTCTTGGGCGGGTCGAAGAAGTCCCGCACGCTCGTGCCCTCGCGAAGGAACTCCGGGTTGACCGCGACCCCGAAGTCCACCCCGGTCGTGCCGCCGACGGACTTCTCCAGGAGCGGCACCAGCAGGTCCAGGCAGGTGCCCGGCAGCATCGTGCTGCGGAAGACGACGGTGTGCCGCCCGCCCTGCCCCTCGCGTTCGGCCAGCGCGGCGCCGATCTGCTCGGTGACCCGCTCCAAGTACGTGGTGCACAGGCTGCCGTTGGGCTCGGACGGTGTGCCCACGCAGACCAGCGACACGTCACTGCCCATGATCGCCTCGCGGACGTCGGTGGTGGCGCGCAGCGCCCCGGTCCGTACGACGTCGGCGGTGAGTTCGCCGATCCGCTCCTCGACCACCGGGGCCTTGCCGTCGTTGACCAGGTCGACCTTCGCCTGGTTCACGTCCACCCCGATGACCTCGTGGCCCAGGCCGGCCAGACACGCGGCCGACACGCAGCCCACGTAGCCGAGCCCTAAGACACTGACCCTCATATCCCGTTCCTCCCCCCAGGCAGACCCTTTTGGCCTGCGCTTCGTGTGCCGGCCGGGCAGTTGAACCCCGGACCCCCGCGCATCAGTACGCCCCCTGCCCCTGGAGCACCGCACGCAGCGTCTTCCACAAGATCACTGTGTCCAGGGCGAGCGACCAGTCCTCCACGTACCGCAGGTCGAGGCGGACCGCCTCCTCCCACGGCAGGTCGCTGCGTCCGCTGATCTGCCACAGGCCGGTGAGCCCGGGCTTGACCAGCAGCCGCCGCCGGATGTCCGGTGCGTACGCCGCGGACTCCTCCGGCAGCGGAGGCCGCGGACCGACGAGCGACATCGATCCGGTGAGCACGTTGAAAAGCTGCGGCAGTTCGTCGAGCGAGTACCGGCGCAGCACCGCTCCCACCCGGGTCACCCGCGGATCCCGGCGGAGCTTGAACAGCAGCCCCGAGCCCTCGTTGAGGCCGGCCAGTGCGGCACGTGCCGCATCGGCCCCGGTGACCATGGTGCGGAACTTGAAGATGGTGAACTCGCGGCCGTCCTTGCCGACCCGGCGCTGGCGGTACAGCGCCCCGCCCCGGCTGTCCACCAGCACGACGATCCCGACGAGCACCATCAGCGGCGCGAACAGCGTCAGCAGGAGTACCGCGGCCGTCCGGTCGACGACCTCTTTGACCACCCGGCGGCCCCCGGTGAAGGTCGGCAAGCTGACCCGCAGCAGCGGGATCCCGAGCACCGCGTCGACGTGCAGCCGCGGCCCGGCCACCTCCATCAGCACGGGGGCCACGACCATTTCGGTGTCGCTGCCTTCGAGATTCCAGGCCAGCCGCTGCAGCCGGTCCGGTGTCCAGTGCGGGTCCGGTGTGACCGCGACGACCCGGTAGCCGTCGCGGCGGATGTGCTGGGCGACGTCCGTCAGCCGGCCGACGACCGGCACTCCGTCCAGCCGGTCACCGTCGATTCCGAGCCCGTCCGTCGTACAGACCGCGTCCACCCGCCAGCCGAGGTGCGGGAACTTGCGGGCCCGGCCGATCAGATCGAGCACGGTGGCCGGGCTCCCCGCAGCGAGTACCGGTCTCAGACACCGTCCCTCATTGCGCAGTCTGTGCAGCCGGAGGCGCAGCAGATACCGCTCGGTCATGGTGACGAGCGCGACCGCCGGGATCGCGACGAAGATCCAGAGCTTGATGTTGTGGGAGGTGAGGGCGATCCCGCCGAGCGCCAGCACGACGGCCGCCGCGAACAGTGAGCGTCCGAGCCGGCGGAACTCCTCGGCGCCCTGGCCGAGCACGGCCGGAGCCCACGCCCGGCTCATCGCAAGCGCGCCCAGCATCAGCAGTTCGGTGCCGAAGGCGAGAATTCCCCATTTCTCGTGCCAGTTGGCCGCGTCCCGGACCCCGAAGAAGCCGCCGATCGCGGCCACGACGAAGGCGGTGGCCACGGTATCGCTGGTGATCACGGTACGGCGGTACCGCTGCTCCCAGTCGATCGCCGGCCGTCCGAACGCCCCGCCCGCCGGACGCCCGGGCGCCGGTGAACGGGGGCCGGCTAAATCCCCCGGCTGCGCAGAGCCACCCAAGTCATCGGTGGGCTCGACGTGTTCGCTCCACACGGTTCCTCCCCCCGGGAGGCTCGCGCCCCCCGCACTGTTCCGCCCCTCGGGAGGCCCCCGCCTCCCGCAGTGTTCCGCTCTTCGGGAGGCCCCCGCCTCCCGCGCCGCACTGTTCCTCCCCCTGGGAGGCCCCCCCCCGCCTCCCGCGCATGCCGATCCCGGCTGTCGCAGCGCTATGTGAACACCCCGGCCGGGTGGCAGCGGACTCGCCTGTCCTGCCGGCCTCTCGAGGTGTGCGGGAACCCGTCGAAACCTCGGGTGCTCCCCACACCCGAGGCCCCTCCCGGGCCCCGAGAGCATGACCCCCACGCCCGGCGCCGGGGACATGCCTGCCGACTCTCCTAGGCGCTTGACCTATGGGTCATCGTTTGTCCCCTCGTGTCCAAACATGTGAAGCAGAGCCAATGTAGACCATCGGGGCCTGTCTGAAGATGGTGATGCGTGCAACTTGTGCTCGGCTTTTGAAGGTTGATTCACAGGACGATGATGTTCCGTCTGTGCCCTGCCGGCGAAGATGTGCCGTGTGACCTGTTATGACGCGAGAGCTCCAGGTTGTCCACGCCGACAGCCCCGAGGCGTCCCGGCACTCCCGGCCGGCCCCACGTTCGGTAGCAATTCGTTAGATTCCGGTTTCGGCGAGTCTCCACCGGCAGGGCGCGGGGAGGGGCCCGTGCGTCGTGCGGGGGTCGTATGTAACCGCCGCGTACCGGCTCGGCTCCCCGGGCAACGTTCCGTCACCCTCCCCACGTCTTCCCGATCACCAGAACGGCGCTCCACGGAGGACGCGCGGAACAGGAGACTCGCGATGGCGGACGGATGTCGGGACTGCGCTACGTGTACGAAGTCGTGGCTGGGCCGGGTGGTGCAGGGGCTGGCGGTCGGCCTGCTGTATCTCTGCACGGCCGGCGTCGCGTTCGTGGTCAAGCGGGGCGTGATGCGGCACTGCCCGCAGTGCCGCCACCTGCTGTCACGCCATGCGCGCCGAGCCGACGGCTCGTTCCGCGACTGAGAGCCCGCTTCCGCGACCGAGGGCCCGCCGGAACGGGGCGTCACCGTCGTGCGGTGGCGCAGGTTCACGGGTGTCCGTGCGGGTCCTTCCGGTCGGCGAGCACCGTTTCCCCGATCAGCTGTACCTGGCGCTCCGCGTCCGGGTAGTCGGCCCTCCAGTCGCACAGCCTGCTCAACGAGGCGTCGCCTTCCGCCGGTTGCTGCTCTTCGCCCTGACGCCGGGCTTCGTCCCAGCTGATGCGCCCCTTGCCGAGCAAGCGGGCGGGTTTCACGTCCAGTCCCGTCAGGACCACGCTGGGCAGGGGGCGTACGCCCGTGCGGTGCTGTGGAACATCGATCAACGTCAACTGGGCGCGCTCGCGCTCGGCCTCGGCCTCGGCCCGGATGGACTCCGCCCGGATCGTGTCATGCGGAATGACGTAAACCGGAGTGCCCGGCAGCAACGTACGGAAGACCACCGCGTGTTCGTGCAGGCGGTGCTCGAGCAGCGCGCTCGGCGCGAGCACGTAGGCCAGCAGCACGAACACTGCCACGTAGATAACGGCGACAATCGCGACGCTCACCCCGCCCAGGAGTGCCAGGGCGGGAAACGGAACCGAGGCGACGGCAATGAGCCCCCAGCCGAGCAGCGGCGGCAAGGGGTGGTGCTTTACCACGAGGCCGCCGGTTTCGGAGGGGAGTTCACGGCGCAACATCGGCCACATTCAACCACGGGGCGGGGGAGTGTCCCGTCAGCCGGGCGTGTGCCCGGCGTGCCCCGCGGCCCCCGTACCGGCGAGTGGGCGGCAGGCGTCCGCCGGCCGTCTCCACCGGACCGTTACCGACCTACCGACCGGTCGGATTGACAGTTGGAGCGGGTGGCGCTGTAGTGCTGCGCACTCGTGACGCCGTTCTTCCGGGGAGGACCGATGTGGAGACCCGCACGACAAGCCTTCGCTGTGCTCGGCAGCGTGACCGCTGCGACCGTCCTGGTGACCGGGTCGGGCCCGGCCACCGCCCAACAGCCGCAGGACCAGGGGGAGTCCGGCCGTCCGCTGCGGATCCTGATCAGTAACGACGACGGCTACCGCCACCCGTACATCCGGCAGTTGCAGGCGGCCCTCAAGGACGCGGGGCACCGGGCGGTGATCGTCGCACCCGCCGAGGACCAGAGCGGCCGCGGCACCGGCATGACGCTCACCCCGAAGGCCACCCTCCGTGCCGAGCAGGCCGAACGGGGAATCTGGTCGGTCACCGGTACGCCCGGGGACGCGGTCACCTTCGGCGTCGAGCACGTGTTCCGGGGAGCCGAGCCCGACCTCGTCGTCTCGGGCGTCAACGCCGGCCCGAACACCGGGGCCACGGCCAATCATTCGGGAACGGTCGGTGCCACAGTCGCCGCCTCGGACGCGGGCATCCCGGCGATCGCCGTGAGCGCGGGCCCGGATCTGACCGCCGCGGAGGAGGAGCGCTACCCGTCCGTACCCCGGGCCGCGGCGTTCACCGAACGCGTCGTGGAGCGGCTCGCCGCCACGGCAGGCCGTGGCCCCCTGTTGCCTGCCGGTACGGCGCTGAACGTCAACTACCCGGCGCGGCCGGACGGTCCGGTCGCCTTCACCAACCTCGGTACGGCGCGCACCGTCTCCGTCTCCTACGCCCCGGACACGGGTACGTGCGCGACGTGTTACCGGCCGCAGCTCCGCTACGACCCGCACGCGCCCGAGCCGGTCCCCAACGCCGACACCACGGCACTCGCCGCGCACGGCGTCTCCGTCTCCCTGCTCACCGCCAATTGGGGCGCGGACCGCTGGGCGGCCGGCTCCGTGCCACCCTCGAAGCAGGAGGTCCGGCACACCAAGTCCCGCCTCACCGGCCTGCGTCCCTGACACACCCGGCGCCCGCCCCGGCCCCGCACGGCCGGTGCCCGGCACCCTCGCATGACACGCCCGCCTCAGCTCGATGCGTACGCCGTGGGGCCGGAGACCGACGCAGCCGGCTGGTCTCGCGGTGTCGCCGCGGCTCTCGCCGGGCGTGGCAGGTTCAGCGGGGCGGGAGGGGGCCGAGCAGCCAACTTCCGGTGGACTGCGGGTCGTCGTCGAAGTAGTAGTCGCGGATGGCTTCCAGCAGGTCGCTCCTGGTGATCAAGCCGTCTGCGTCCCCATCCAGTCGGCGGAAGACCTCGGCCGCGTCGGCGGCGGGCAGATTCATCAAGGCGCCGGTCCAGCGCACGTGTTCGTCCTGGGTGAGTTTCCCGTCGCCGTCGGCATCCGCGATGTCCATGACGGCGTCCAGGAACGGCCGGTAGCCGTCGTCGAACGAGCCGGGGGTTTCCAGCAGCCCGGCGGCGAAGGCGGCCTTGTACTCGGCTTTGCTGATCCGTCCGTCACCATCGGTGTCGGCCACCTTGGCCAGGTGCGACCACAGTTGGAGGCTCAGGTCGTGCAGCCGTTGCCGGGCCGGTGAGCCGGGCCGATGGCCGAACTCCTCGGCCATGCGGGCGACGGCCGAGGTGAAGTCCTCCCGTTCGATGAAGCCGTCACCGTCGCTGTCGTAGGTGGCGAAACGGCGGGCCAGTTTCCGGTCGAGGAACGGCGATATCTCCATGGATCCTCCGTGAGGGGCGTGGCAGTCCCGGGTCCGCGTCGAGTGTCTCCCCGTACTCGGCGTAACCGGTCAACTATGCCCAGAATGACCGGAAATGGCTGACGTTCGGCCGTCCGGTCCTGCTGCGCGCCACCTGCGTCGCGATCCCCTGCGACGCCGCGCGCTGTTATGCATACCGGCCAATACGGTCCGCCCCCTCCTGTGGGCGCCGACCGCGGCCCGCACCCTCGATCATCATGAGGTATGCGCGAGATGAGAGGTGTGCCCGGGTAGTTCGTGATGCCTGAGGGGCGCCTGTTTCTCGCCAAAAGGACCGGGGACGATTGACTGGTACATGTCGGCTCAGCAGGGTTGTGCCTGCGCAACAGCGCATCCCATCAGGGGGCCGCAACGAACACTCCCTGCAATGAGGGTTGTTCGCGCTCCATGGCGAAAAACGGGGGACAACTGCATGGAAAGAGCTGCCAGAAGACTGACGCGTGCGTCGGTCACTCTCACGGCGTGTGCCGCACTGGCCGTCACGGGCACGCTGGCCGGCTCGACGCCGGCCCACGCGGACTACTACAGCGGCGGAATGCCCAAGCGGTCGTTCAGCGTCAAGACCGTCGGCATCAACGGCGAGTGGGTCAAGTACTTCAACACCGGCCGCGGCAACTGGAACAATGCCAAGGTCGGAGCGAACATCAAGCGCACGTCCGGCGCCAAGTCCAAGTTCACGGCCAGCCGCTACAACAGCAGCTGGTACGGCCTGTACGCGCCGGCCGGATCCCGCAAGAACCGGTCCTTCACGATCAAGGTGAACGCCAGGACCATCGACAGGGACACGGGCTCCATCTCCACGTACGACAAGTGGGTGCGGAGCACCACCACGCACGAACTCGGGCACGCGCTGAGCCTCGACGACAACCCGAGCACGAGGAAGTCGTCGCTCATGAAGCACAACCGCAACCGCTCGAAGGTGCAGAAGCCGCTGTCGTATGACAAGTCCGAGGTGAAGAGGATCTACAAGTGACCGCGACACGGAACATCCTCATCGCGGGCACGGCAGTGCTCGCCGCACTCGGCGCCGCCGGCTGCTCCACGGACAGTACGTCCACGAACGGGAGCAAATCCGCCGCGACTTCGGACACGGTCGTCTACCACGCGGACTACCCGGCGTACTCCTCACTCGACGAGGTCATCAAGAAGTCCGACGCCGTCGTCAAGGGAACCGTCGTCAGCAGCCGGGTGGAGCAGATGCGGCCCGACAAGCCCTCCGGCGGCGGCGATCCTGCCACCGACCCGCAGGCCGGCCTCTCACGCGCCGAGGCCAAGAAGGCCGAGAAGGAAGCCGCAGAGGACCCGGTCATCGTCACCGTGTCCAAGGTGAAGGTCTCCCAGGCGCTCTCCGGAGACGTGGCCTCCGGGGACACCATCGAGGTCAGCCAGCTCGGCGGCACCTACAAGGGCGCCACGTACAAAGAGCAGAGCACCACCGGGCTCGCCAAGGGCGGGCAGCAGTACGTGCTGATGCTGGCGGACCACGGCGGCAAGAACCCGTACGACCTCGTCAACCCGGAGCAGGCGCTCTACACCGCTGCCAAGGACGGCACGGTCAAGGCCGTGTCGAGCGAAGGCTTCGACAACGCGGGCAAGGTCGGCCAACTGGCGACCCGGGCGGACAGGATCGCCAAGAGCGGTACACGGTAAGCACCAAGAGCGGTACGCAGTAAGCGAGTTGGGCAAGCACCGTGAACACGCAGTCAGCACACTGCCGGGCTCCGCGCTCGCGGTGAGCCGCCCGGCGCCGCACCGACCGGTGCACCACGCTCCATGCGTGGTGCACCGGTCCGGTGTCACCGCTCCTGCTGGGTGAGCCGGAGCGCCTTGCGCACGCCCGCGCTCAGGTCCACGTCGTTGTCCTTTCCGGAGACGGCCGTGCCGCCCTCGACCCCGTACCAGCCCTGTGTGGTGTTCACCAGCAAGTAGCCTCCGTCCTCGCTCTTCTCGAGCAGCAGGACGTACTCGCCGCCGGCGGTGAACCCGGCGGTCTCGGGCCCGGAACCGGGCGTCGTGTAGGTCACCTCGATCTCCTTCCCCGACGGCTTGCCCTTGGCGGTCGCGAGCACCTCGGCCGGGGCCACGGTCGTGCTCTCCCCGCCGGCCGTCTCCTCGCGCCCGTCGCCGAGCCGCGCCCGTACGATCACGTTCGCCGCTCCTTCCAGCCTGGCCGTGCTGTCGAAATAGGGCTCATCGGCAGCGGCACCGCCACCCCCCGGGCCCTGGACGGGCCCCGCCGGGTCGCTTCCGGGGCCGGGGGAGTCGGGCTGGAGAGTGAAGACGGTGGTGCCGATGACAGCGGCGGCGCCACAGGCGGCAGCAGCCATCAAGAGGCCCCGCCTGCGCGGCCGTTGAGCGGCCGCGGGAGGCGCGGCGTCGACGGACCCGACGAGCTCGGCGAGTTCACCGGTGGCGCGGTCCGAGAGTTCCCCGGGCGCCGCGGCGGGTACGGGGTTGGCATTCCTGATCCGGTTCTTCACGCGCATGACACGGACTCCTGAGGCAGATCGTAGACGTCACGGAACGCTTTGCGTGCGCGATGCAGCCGGACCCAGACCGCCGTCGCCCGGCACCCGAGGACTTCCCCGGCCTCCGCGGCGCTGAGCCCGTCCCAGTAGGTCAGCAGCAGGACCTCACGCTGTGCGGGCGCAAGCCGGTCGAGGGCGTCGAGAACGGCGTCGTCCTGAGGGGACGCGGGCGGGCGGCTCCACTCCTCGGAGATGGTGCGGTGCAACTCCTTGAGGCGTTCCACCGAGCGGTAGTGATTGCTCAGAAGGTTGCGTGCGGTGACGAAGAGCCATCCCGCCCCGACGTCCTGCCCCGCCACCATGCGCTCCCAGGCAGTACGGAAGACCTCGGCTGTCAGTTCCTCCGCTGCTCCCCGGTCGCCCGACCGCCGGTGCACGTAGGCGCACACTCGCGCGTGCTCGCGGACATACAAGGCCGTGAACCGCGCGGCGCGATCCCGGTCGCTGCTCTGCCTCTTCAAGGTCTCCACACCCCGTATATGTCCTGGGCCCGCCGGATCCTTACAGGGCCGGTACGACGGATCTCCGGCCTACGGTTTCGGCTTGTCCCAGCCGTAGGTCGGCAGGCCGAAGAACTCGTCGCCGTCGAGCCGTTCGGCGCTGCCCGTGGCGACCCCCTTCATGATGGATTCCACGCCGGTGCGGACGGACGCGGTGAACACTTCCTTGTGCTGTTCGCCCAAGTCGTCCGCCTGCCCCCGTACTTCGAACAGCACCGTGCCCGTACCGTTCAGCGCGAAGGCGGAGCGGCCCTGCCCGGGGTACTCGCGCTCGTCGGGGTGGACGTACCGGCCGATGGCCGACTCGGCCTGGTTCATGCCGTATTCGCGGTGGATCCCCTTGGCGGCGGCGAGCGCGTAGCGCCGCGACTTGTCCTGGTCGAGAGCGGGCCAGTCCTTCTTGTACTCGGCCCCGCCCTCGACGCCGAGCGGCGGATAGTCGATCGCCATGGAAATGAGCTTCCCCGCCTGCGGTCCGCTCGTCAGCCGGTCGCACGGGCCCATGTGGTGAAGGTCGACGTACGTCTCCACGCGGCCCTGTTCCTGCCGCAGTTGCACGTACGTGTCGCGGATCGCGCGCGACTCGGGCGAGAGGAAGAAGCCCGTGTCCGTCTGCTTGCCCGGCAGGTCCGACGCCTTGGGCACGTAGTTCAGATGAGGGCTGAAGTCGCGGTTGAGGTCGAAGCCGGGCTTCTTGATGCCGTCGCCCTCCTCCGCGTGGTACCAGGCCTTCGGTGCGCCCGCGAGCTGCGGGAAGCGGTCGGTGACCCGGTCCCAGGAGAGCACGTTCATACGGCGGTTGAGCTCGCCGCCGTCCGGGTTGACCATCGGCATCGCCACGAAGGTGATCTTGCGGAGCAGGGCGCGGGTGTCCCGGTCCCCGGAGGTGCCGAGGCGGTCGAGGATCTCCAACAGGGCCTCGGTGCCGGTGCGTTCGTTGCCGTGGATGGCGCTGGTGACCAGCACGGTCTTCTTGCCGTGGCCGGCCCGCGCCCGCCACAGCGTGCGGCCCTCGGTCGTTCTCCCGGCCTTGTCCACTCGTACGCGCCCTTCGCCGCGGCGCTCGATGGAGCGCAGGCTACGGGTCAGCTCGCCGTAGTCCGTCCAGCCGTCCCACGAGGGGTTCTCCTGGACCTCGCAGGTGTCGATCGGCGGGGTGGCACGGGCGGTCGGCGCGAGGGCGACCGTCGCGCCGAGGACGGTGAGGGTGAGGGCAGTGCAGAGGGCGCCGGATCTGGATATCGCTGCGGACGTGCGCATGAGGCTCCTCGGATCGACGAGCGGAGTACGGCCGTACTGAACGGCCTTGCAGTACGGCCTCGTTGATCCAATCCGCAGTGATGTGAGCGCGTCAAGACGGCCTCACGTGCGACCGGCCGAACCGCCCGCCGTCGCCGGTGAGCCGGCGCGCTCAGCCCCGGTCCGGGCCCGGCGCATGCAGACCCAGCGCGTCCCTGACCTCCCCGGCGATCCGGACGATGTCCCCGGTGGGCTCGGTGGCGTACGGGGGATGGCCGCGCAGCCACTCCTCCTCCAGCGCGTACCAGTCCACCGGCTCCGGCTCGCGGTTCTCGGCGAGGGCGGCGGCCAGCTCGCCGAAGTACGTGCGCCGGCGCAGCGCGTAGAGCCCCGAAACCAGCCCGGACCACTCGCGGTTGGCGTAATCGCGCAGCCCGCCCCCGTCGGCGGCCTGCCGGGCGCCCCAGACGGTGAGCAGGGACTCGGCGTCGTAGGCCAGCCGGTCCCGCTCCTCGCGGCCGGCGCCCCAGGAGCGGGCCTCGGCCGTCCACCGGCCCAGCAGATGGCCCGAGTCGGTGGCGACGGCCTTATCCAGCAGCTCCAGCCACCGAAACCACTCACCGGTCAACTCGGCGAAGCCGGGGGATGACCAGGGCAGCAGCGACACGCTCACCGGTCACGGCCGGGTGAGGCCCCCGCACCCTGCGGCCCGGACGGTCACGACCCCGGCCACGGGTGGTGGTCGAGCCAGTGCTGGGCGATGGCACCCCGAGTGGTTACCCACACGTCGTCCTTGGCCGCGATGTACTCGAGGAAGCGGCGCAGGGCGGGCAGCCGGCCGGGCCGTCCGACCATCCGGCAGTGCAGCCCGACGCTCATCATCTTCGGGCGGGCGAGCCCTGCCGGATCGCCCTCGTCGTAGAGCGTGTCGAACTGGTCGCAGAGGTAGCGGTAGAAGGGCTCGGCGTCGCTGTAGCCCTGGGGGAGACCGAAACGCATGTCGTTGCAGTCGAGCGTGTAGGGCACGACGAGATGGGGCTTCGCTTCGCCGGCGGAGTTCTTCACCTGCATCCAGAACGGCAGATCGTCACCGTAATAGTCGGAGTCGTACAGGAGCCGGCCGTCGTCGACGACGAGACGCCGGGTGTTCGGCGAATCCCGTCCCGTGTACCAGCCCACCGGCCGCTTGCCGGTGAGCTTCTCGATGATGCCGAGTGCCTGCTGCATGTGGGCCCGTTCGGTCTCCTCGGGCACCTCCTGGTACGGGATCCACTTGAGCCCGTGACAGGCGATGTCGTGGCCGCGGTCGAGAAAGGCCTCGGTGACATCCGGATTGCGTTCGAGGGCCGTGGCGACTCCGAACACGGTGAGCGGCAGATTGAACCGGTCGAATTCCCGCAGAACGCGCCAGACCCCTTGGCGCGAGCCGTACTCGTAGATCCCGTCCATGGACATGTGCCGGTCGGGATAGGCGCTGGGATTGAACATCTCGGACAGGAACGTCTCGGACGCCGGATCCCCGTGGAGCACGTTGTTCTCCCCGCCCTCTTCGTAGTTGAGGACGAACTGCACGGCGATACGCGCACCCCCGGGCCATTCCGGGTCGTACCCGTCCTGCCCGTAGCCGACAAGATCGCGGGGATAGTCGGCGGTGCTGTCGTAGAACGGCGAGGGTGACATCGGAATCCTTTCGACGTCGGGCAGCGGTCGACGGGCTCGGCCAACGGTGATCCTATCCGTGCCGCCCCGGCCGTCTCCCGGCCCGCCGGCGCCGGGGTTTTGCCGGTCTCCGCTGCGGCGGACAGCGCGAAGCGCCCTCCGCGACGCCCATCCCAACGGCCGGTACGCGTACCGCACTTCGTTCAAGGTGTTGACGCGCGGTCCGGCCGCCACTAGATCAAGGGACTGGTTCGAAGTGCCAAATGCAGTTCGAAATCTCGCACATTCCCACTCGTTCGAGGAAGGGCAAGCGCATCATGACGCATTCCGGTCGGCCGATAAGACGGCGCGACTTCATGGCCGCCTCCGTCGCGGGCGCCGCCGCCATGGCCGGGGCCGGGGCCCTGCCGGCGTCCGCGTACGCCGCGGCGCCGGGGCCCCCGCCGTCCCGCCTGCCCGCGCAGGGCCTCCCGCGGTACGTCGGGGCGGGCAGCACCGCGCCGATACGGCCCTTCCAGCTGTCCGAAGTGGCCCTGGGGCGCGGTGTCTTCCAGGAGAAGCGGGACCGGCTGAAGGCATTCATGCGGGAGTACGACGAGCGGCGCTTCCTCGTGCTGTTCAACAAGACCGCGGGGCGGCCCAACCCGCCCGGTGTCGACGTACCCGGCGGATGGGAGGACGGCGGGCTGCTGAGCGGCCACTGGGCGGGGCACTATCTGACCGGCCTCGCGCAGTCCCACGCCGACCAGGGTGAGCAGGTCTACAAGGACAAGCTCGACTGGATGGTGCGCGAACTCGCCGCATGCCAGAAGGCGTTGGAGGGCAAAACCGTCCACCCCGGCTACCTGGGCGCACTCCCCGAGGACACTGTGCTGCGCGCGGGCCCGCCGAGGTTCGCGGTGTACGGCCAGGACCCGGACACCGACACCTGGGCGCCGTGGTACACCCAGCACAAGATCATGCGGGGCCTCCTCGACGCGTACACCCTCACCGGCAACCGGCAGGCGCTCGATGTCGCCCGCACCATGGCGGACTGGGCCCATCTGGCGCTGACGCGGGGGGACATCGGCCACCCGGACTACGCCGGGCCGGTCACCAGGGACGACCTCAACCGGATGTGGGACACGTACATCGCGGGGGAGTACGGCGGCATCAACGAGGTCCTCGCCGAGATCCACGCGCTGACCGGCGAGGACCGGTACCTGGAGACGGCAAAGCTCTTCGACAACCGCGAGTCCCTCTTCGACGCCTGCGTCGAGGACCGCGACATCCTCGTCACCACGGACGCGAACCGCCCCGGACGGATGCGGAAGAACCACCTGCACGCCAACACGCACGTGCCCAACTTCGTCGGCTACCTGCGGATTCACGAGCACAGCGGCGAGGACGACTACCGGCGCGCGGCCGAGAACTTCTTCGGCATGGTGGTGCCCCACCGCATGTTCGCCCACGGCGGCACCAGCGGGACCGTCCCCGGGAGCAACACCAACCCCGAGCTCTTCCAGAACCGCGACAACATCGCCCACGCCATCGCCGGCGAGGGCGCCGAGAGCTGCACCACCTACAACCTGCTCAAACTGGCGCGCAACCTCTTCCTCTTCGACCCCGACCCGGCCTACCTGGACTACTACGAGCGCGGCCTGGTCAACATGATGCTCGGCCAGCGAGCGGACACCGACCTGACCGACAACCCCCAACTCGCGTACTTCCAGCCCCTGACGCCCGGCGCCAAGCGTGCGTACGACAACACCGGGACCTGCTGCGGCGGAAGCGGCCTGGAAAGCAGCACCAAGTACCAGGAGACCGTCTACTTCCGCTCCGACGACGACTCGACCCTCTGGGTCAACCTGTACGTCGCGTCGACCCTGCACTGGGAGGAGCGCGGCTTCACCGTCACCCAGCGGACCGACTTCCCCCGCGAGCAGGGCACCACCCTGACCGTGGACGGAAGCGGCCCGCTCGACATCAAGCTGCGCGTCCCCGGCTGGGCGGCCGGCACCCCGGACGGCTTCGCGGTCTCGGTCAACGGCCGCCGTGTGCCCGGTACTTCCGCCCGGCCCGGCAGCCACCTCACGCTGAGCCGGACCTGGAGCCCCGGTGACACCGTCGAGGTGTCGATGCCGTTCACCGTCCGCGTCGAGCGGGCGATCGACCGCCCCGACACCCAGTCCGTCTTCTGGGGCCCGCTGCTGATGCCCGTACTCGGCGAGGTGGCCGAGGGCTCGTACCAGGAGCTGACGCTCTATCACCACCTCAAGCGCGACGGCGACTACTCCCGGGCGGCGATCACGCCGCAGGGCGACATGACCCTGAAGGCGGGCGGCCGCACCCTCCGCCCCCACTACACGGGCGACACCCGCCCCCAGTCCGCCTACTTCCGACGGGCCGAGCCCGAGGTCGTCTTCGGCACCGTCCGCACCGGGGTGCCGAACCGCAAGCGCGACGACAACCTGCCGGACTACGACGTGCCCGTCGACGGCGTCACCTCACCCGGCGACGAGGGCCTCACCTTCCTCGACGCCGTATGGGACGCCGCCCCGTTCGCCACCCATGGCGACTTCCTCCGCCACGTGCGCAAGACCACGGACGCCTGGATCGCCGCCGACCTCTTCACGAGGGAGGAGGGCGCAACGGTCGTGACCCGGGCAGCCCAGGCGGAGGAGGCGCTGACGCCGTAACAGCCGGCTGAGGACGTCGGCGTGCTGGCCCCGCCCTGCGAGGCGGGGGCAAAACTGCGGTGTCGCGGTGGGCGTGACCTGCGGGTTAGACGGACGAACGGCCCGGAACGCGGTGATGAGTCCGGGCCGTTCGTCTGGTCTGGGACCGCCCCATCTTCGTCCTCACCCACCACCCCGAAGACGCCAAGCCCGCCGACGGCGTCACGTTCCTGAACTGCGACGTGGCCGAGGCGGTACGCATCGGCCTGGAGGCCGCCGACGGCAAGAACCTCGAAGTCCTCTCCCCGACAATCGGCCGCCAACTGCTCGAACGCGGCCTGATCGACGAAATCGACCTGCACATCGCCCCCGTCCTGCTCGGCGACGGCATCCGGCTCTTCGACAACCCCGGCGGCCGGCCGGTCCGCCTGCGCCACGCCCACGGCTCACAACCCGTCGCCGAGGTCGATGTGCGCTACCACCCCGTTGCGGATGCCACCGAGGCGTAAGGCGAATATGACGCTCCGGTGTGCTTCGCGGGGGACCGTCGCGCCGGAACCGGGATGCGGGACGGGGGGGGAATCGGGCGAGCGAGGGTTCAGGGGTGCGATTCCGGTCGCTTCGGGCCGGGAGGGGTGTGCGCGCTGAGCGGCGGGCCGGCGGGCGAAACGGGCAGTTCGCTGCGCCGGAATCGATGCGGGCGAGAGATTCGGAGATCGCGCGACGGCCACTTCGTCTTCGCTGCTCATCGGCGCAGTTGGCGGCACCGTCCACCATCCGCGAAGTGTAATCCAGTGTTACACTTGATGTATGGCCGATACCTACGCGATTGCGGACGCCCGCGCCCAGCTCGGCGATCTCGTACGCCGCGCCGGGCAGCACGAACACATCACCCTCACCGACCGAGGTACCCCTACCGCGATGCTCATCAGCTGCGCCGAGTACGAAGACCTCGAAGACTCCCTGGCCCTCGCCCGCTTGGAGCTCCAGCGCTCGCGCGGCCACAACCCCGAGCCCGTCTCGCACGATGAAGCACGGCAGATGCTCATGAAGGCGGCAGGCATCACCGAGGACGACCTGTGACCTTCGGCGTCACCTGGGAGCCCGACGCACTCAATCAGGCAGCCGGGTTCCTCAAGAACGACCCGCAGGGCGCGGCGGCATTGATCCGGGCCACGGACGCGCTCGCCGACAACCCGCGCCCTGCGGGCTCCACCGCGTGGGGCACCGATCACCGCCGTCTGCGCCACGATCGCTGGCGCGTGCTCTATCGCATCGACGATGCGAACAGCTGCATCCATATCGAGCACGTCGGCCGCGTCGCCAACTGACCGCGCCCGACGCCTGGCGGGGATGATCAGGTGTCGGCCGTCACCTGACCAACAGCAGCGGCTGGTTGCGGCGAACTCGGCCCCGTACCGGTCCAGTTGGCGCCCGGCCTTCCCCGTCGGGGAGGCCGGCCCGATCGGCCAAAGCCCCCGCGATCAGCTGTGATTCGCGGGGGCCATGGCTGTTGCGTCAGCCGGGGACCTCAGGGGAGACGGTGGGCGACGGCGGCGTGCCGGAGCCGGTCCTGGGGCTGAACTCCCGGGTCAGACGGGCGTGTTCTCGTCGGGGGTGAAGGGGGCTCCGTGGCCGGGGACGATCAGGGCGGGCTCGAGGTCGAGGATCTTGCGGCGTGACGCGCGCAGGCCCTCGCGGTCGTCGGAGGTGGGGTCGTCGGCGGGGCCGTTGACGGTCCACCAGGCGTGGGTGAGGACGATGGTCCCTTCGTCGGTCTCCGCGACGGTGGAGATGTCCTGGGGAGTGTGGCCGGGAGTCTCGATCAGGCGGATCGCGGGCGAGAGCTGGTAGCCGTCGGCGGGCCGGTCGTACCAGAGGTTGTCGCGGTAGATGGCCCAGACGTCGTGGGCGTGTGCGTGGGGGAAGAGGGCGGCGTTGAGGGTGTGGTCGGGATGGTGGTGGCTGAAGACCACGTCGGTGACCTGCTCGGGGCTGATCCCCGCGGCGGCGAGCGGGTCGAGGATGATCTTGCGGTCCTCGACCATGCCGGGGTCGACGACGACGGTGGTGTCGCCGTCGCGCAGGAGGGAGACCGTCGAGGCGACGTGCCACGGCTTGTGCCGGCCGTCGCGGTCGGCGTTGCGTGCGTCGAGGCTGTCGTAGCCGGAGGTCAGCAGGGTGAAGGTGGCGCTCATGGGGCGTGTATTCCTTAGCAGTTGATAGGGGGAAATATCCGGTGTGAGGGCAGGGGGCGCCCATGCCGGGGCTTGAGGGTGTACGGGGCCGCGCCCGGGCAGTCGCCGGTGACGGTCGGACCGGGGCGGGGGAGTGGGCCGGGGCTCAGTCGGTGGCGGCCCGGGTGCGGCGGGCGTGGGCGCGGGCGGCGCGGGCGCGGTCGCCGCAGCGGACCGAGCACCAGTGGCGGCGGCCGGCGCGGAGCAGGTAGCGGTTGCAGGGGGTGGAGGGGCAGGCAGTCAGGCGTTCGACGTCGGGTCCGGTGAGCAGGTCGGCGGCGTCGGCGGCGAGGATGCCCAGGGCCTGGTCGACGATCTGGTCGATGGGGTGGGGGGCGGTGCGGTGCAGACCGCGGGCGGGGTCCCAGTCGAGCGGAGCGGCTGTGGGAACCCGGGTGAGGGCGTCATTGACGGCGGCCAGGGCGCCGGCGGGTGCGGGGTGGCCGCCGACCTGGGCGGAGAGCAGGGCGCGCACATGCTCTCGCAGTGAGCGCATACGTGCCGCGCAGATCTCCTGCATGCCGGCGTCCGCCGGGGCCAAGTCGTGGTCGACCAGCCACTGGTTGGCGCCGGAGGGCGTACCCAGCGAGTCGAGGAACTGGCCGTTGGGCAGGGCGATGGCGCTGTTGGCGAGGTCGAGTGCGGGGTACTGCTCGGCGCCCGGCGCCGGTGGCAGCCCCGGATCGATGGTGTCGGCGGCGGCGGTCTCACTCACGAATCTCACGTTACAGCTTGCCTCTATCCGTGACAAACGCCTATGGTCACGGATGTCATCAAGTCTATCCGTGAGGTGTTTCCGTCATGGCAGCAACCGGCGCGTCCAGCGAGCAAGTCCCGTCCACGTCTTCGGCGGCCCGACCGCACTCATCGAGTACGGCGGGCTGCGGCTGCTGACCGACCCGACCTTCGACGCCCCCGGCACCTACACCTCGGGCCTCGCCAAGACCGCACCCTCCTCCGCCACGCCCGCCGACATGGGCCACATCGACGCCGTGCTGCTCTCGCACGACGAGCACGACGACAACCTCGACACCTCGGGGCGCGCGCTGCTCGCCGACGTCCCCCTGACCCTCACCACGCCCGGCGGCGCGGGCCGTCTCGGCGGCACGGCGCGCCCCCTGCAGGACTGGGAGTCCGTCGAGCTGGACCGCCCCGGCGGCGGCACGATCACCGTCACGGGCGTTCCGGCCCTGCACGGCCCCGGGGCGCGCGAGGACCTCGAACCGGTCGTCGGAGAGGTCGTCGGCTTCGTTCTCACCGGTGACGGCCTGCCCACCGTCTACGTCAGCGGCGACAACGCCCAACTCCCGCTCGTACACGAGATTGCCGGCCGCTTCGGCCCGGTGGACACCGCCGTACTGTTCGCCGGCGCGGTCCGTACCCCCACCCTGGACGGCCAACTGCTCACCCTCGACAGCACTCAGGCCGCCGAGGCCGCACGCGTCCTGGGCGCCCGCCGCATCGTGCCCGTCCACTTCGACAGCTGGGCCCACTTCACCGAGGGCCGCGAGCAGTTGGTGGACGCCTTCACCACCGCCGGCCTGATCGACCGCGTGGAACTTGCCTGACCCCGAACACCCCTGCTGCGGTGCGCCACGAGCGCACCGCAGCGGCCCCTTCCCCGGCCCGACACCCCCCGTACCGGTCCGGCGACACCGCACAAGGAACCCCCGTGAACGACCCGATCACCGGCACGGCGCGCGGATCCGCTCCCGCGCCGCTGTCCGTCCTCGACACCGCCCTCGCCGGCCGCGGCATCAGCGCCGCCGAAGCGCTGTCCGGCAGCATCGCACTGGCCGAACTCGCCGACAGGCGCGGCTTCACCCGCTACTGGGTGACCGAACACCACGCCATGCCCGGTGTGTCCGCCTCCAGCCCCGCCGTCCTGCTGGCCCGGCTGACCGCCCACACCACGCGGCTGCGGCTCGGGGCGGGCGGAGTGATGCTGCCCAACCATCCGCCACTGATCGTCGCCGAGCAGTACGGCCTGCTCCAGGCCCTCGCCCCGGGCCGCATCGACCTCGGCCTGGGCCGCGCCCCTGGCACCGACCAGGCCACCGCCGCAGCCCTGCGCCGCTCCGGAGCGGGCGGCGACTTCCCGCAGCAGGTCAACGAACTGCTGCACTTCCTCGACGACGACTTCCCCGCAGAACACCCCTACCGCGGACGCGTCTACGCCGTCCCCGGACCGGGCCAGGACAAGGAGAACGGACTGTCACAGACGACCGGCCGGCCCTCGGTCTGGCTGCTGGGCTCCTCCGGCTACTCCGCCCAACTCGCCGCCCACCTCGGCCTGCCCTTCGCCTTCGCCGCCCAGTTCTCTCCCGGTGACGTCGCCGCCGCGCTCCAGCTCTACCGCGACCGGTTCACCCCCTCGGCAGCCCTCGCCGAACCGTACGCACTGGCCAGCTTCGCCGTCATGGCCGCAGACGACGAGAACGAGGCCCTGCGGCAGACGCGCAGCTACGCCCACAGCATGATGCGCATGCTGCACGGCAAGTCCTTCCTCCTGCCCACCCCCGACGAGGCCGCCGCCCACCCCTGTACCCCGGCCGAACGGCAGATCCTCGACCACTGGACCGGCAGCGTCCTGCACGGCACACCCGACCAGGTCACCGCGCGCCTCAACCGTCTGCACGAGGAAGCCCGTCCCGACGAGATCATGCTCGCCACCGTGGGCCACACCCCTGAGGCGCTGCTGCGCTCCACCGAACTCCTCGCCGACGCCTACGCCCTGCCGCACCTGCCGGAACCGAACGCCACGCGCTGATACGGCCCCGCCTCAACGCCCCGGCCCCCAGGGCGCTTTGCGGGCCGGCCACACCGCCCTGCGCCGAAGAGGCCCACCATCCCGATCACTTGGTGACCCACCCACGTCACCGAAAGGCCCGCAACGGAGTCACCATGCACAACACCACGGCCACGTCCCCCGCCGCACCGGCGGACGCCTCATCGCCCACCCCGCCCGCCTCCATACCCGAGACGCAAAAGCGCACCCTGGTCATCCTGCTGATCTCCCAGATCCTCAGCGGAGTCGGGCTCGCCGCCGGCGTCACCGTCGGCGCCCTCCTGGCCCAGGACATGCTCCACTCCACCACCCTGGCCGGACTTCCCAGCGCCCTGCTCACCGCAGGGTCCGCCCTCGCCGCCGTCATCATCGGCCGCATCTCCCACGCCCGCGGCCGGCGCCCCGGCCTGGCCGCCGGCTACGTCGCGGGCGCCCTCGGCGGCGCCGGAGTCATCGCCGCCGCCACCCTCGACAACCCCGCCCTGCTGTTCGTCTCCCTCTTCTTCTACGGCGCCGGCACTGCCGCCAACCTCCAGGCCCGCTACGCCGGAACCGACCTCGCCACTCCCCGTCGCCGTGCCCGCGCCGTGTCCACCGTCCTGGTCGCCACCACCCTGGGCGGCGTCGTCGGCCCCAACCTCACCGCCCCCGCCGGACACCTCGCCACCGCCCTGGCCCTGCCCCGCCTGACCGGCCTGTTCCTCATCTCCAGCGTCGCGTTCGCCCTGGCCGCGGTCACCCTGCTCGTCTGGCTGCGGCCCGACCCCCTCGTACTCGCCCGTACGCTCCCCGCCGACCAGCAGGCGGCAGACCGCACCGCCGCGGACCCGGCCCACGAAACCCCGCAGTCCACAGAACGCCGCCGCCCCAGCCTGCCTCTCGGGGTGCTGGTGATGGTCCTCAGCCAGCTCGTCATGGTCGCGATCATGACGATGACCCCCGTGCACATGCACGCCCACGGCCACAGCACCGCGGCCTCCGGCCTCGTCATCGCCCTGCACGTCGGCGCGATGTATCTGCCCTCGCCCCTGACCGGAATCCTCGCCGACCGCTACGGCCCCACCTCCATGGCCGCCGCCTCCGGCCTGACCCTGCTGGCCGCCGGCATCCTCGCCGCCACCGCGCCCGCCGACTCCGTCCTCCTGCTCACCCTCGCCCTCGTCCTGCTGGGCATCGGCTGGAACTTCGGCCTCGTCAGCGGCACCGCCATCATCACCGACGCCGTCCCCCTCGCCACCCGCGCCAAGACCCAGGGCGTTGTCGACGTCGCCATAGCCATCGCCGGCGCCACCGGCGGCATGACCTCCGGCATCGTCGTCGCCGCAGCCAGCTACCCCCTCCTGGCTCTCGCCGGCGCCGCCTTCGCACTGTCTCTCCTCCCCGCAGTCATCCTCACCGCCCGGAAGAACTCACCCCGCACACCTGCCTCGTAACGCCGCTGAACAGCACCAAACCGTGGGCCCGCCCCGACATCCCGCAATGACCGACCGACTCCCGACTCCCCACCGCTACGCAGAAGTTGTGCCCGAAGCGCAGGCAGGCCGCCCAGACGATGTTGTAGTTCACGCCGGCCGCCAGGGTCTCCTCGGGTGGGGGCAGGGTGGTGGAGGACTGAGGGGCGCGGCTGCGTCGCAGGGCCGGACGGCATGGCCGTGTCGTGCATGGCCGGTGTCATGCCGGTGGGGCGGAGGAGCGGAGATAGCCGACGAGGGCCCCGATGCCGACGAGGGGGCCCAGTGCGAGGACAAGGAGTGCCGGAGTCCACGAGCTGGCGTCGGCCAGGACGGGGACGAGGTAGATCGTCACCGCGGTGGTCACGTAGCCGATTCCGAGTTGCAGGGATACGGCGCTGCCGACGTAGCGCTGGTCGACGCTCTCGGTGACCATGGCGGAGAACTGGGCGGAGTCCGCGATCACCCAGAACCCCCAGAAGGCGGACACCACCAGCACGACCGGCAGCGGCAGGGTGCGCACGAACGCGAGCACGATCACGGCGCTTCCCGAGCAGATGAGACTGATCAGCGCTGACTGGGCCCGCCCGTACCGGTCGCTGATGCGTCCGCCGATCAGACAGCCGGCGGCCCCCACGCCGATGCAGCCGAACGCGGCCAGCGCGGCCAGTTGCGCGCCGTTCGGGCGCTCCGCGAAGCCGTGCAGGCCCGCGAGGAACGTGCCGATCCAGGCCCACATGGCGTACAGCTCCCACATGTGCCCGGCGTAGCCGATGTTGGCGAGCACGACGCGGCGGCTGCGGCCGGCCCGCAGCGCAGCTCGCAGGCTGAAGGTGGATTTGGGGAAGGGGTAGGGCCCGGAGCTGCGCAGCAGCAGGGTCGACAGTGCGCCGGTGGCGGTGAGGACCGACGTTGCGACGATCACCACGTGCCACTCGAGTCCGCCGGTAGCTTTGACCAGTTGAGGTACCGCGGAGCCGAGCGTGAGCGCCCCGATCATGACGCCCAGTGCGGTGCCGCGCCCGGTGCGGAACCAGGTCGAGACCTCTTTGAGAGCCGGCGGGTACACCGCGGCCAGGCAGGCGCCGGTCAGCGCCCGCAGGAGGACGGCGACCGTGAAGCCCGGCGCCCACAGCAGCACCAGATTCATCACTGCGGCGGCCAGCGCGCCCAGGCACATCAGGCGCCGGCCCGGAAGGGCGTCGGCCAGACCGGTCGCGGCCAGGGCGAGAGCCCCGACCACAAAGCCCAGTTGGACGGCGATCGTCAGCAGTGAGCTTTCCCCGCTGCTCAGGTTCCACAGGTCTTGCAGCTGTGGGACGACGAAGGAGGCGGAGAACCAGACGCTCATTGACAAGAACGTGGCCAGGGCGATCAGGGTGAGCGCGGTGGCCGGTCTGGTGCGCGGCGTGGAGTCGAGCGGCGTACTAGTGGTCGGGGGAGTCACGTATCGGCCTCCGGGGTCAGCTGTGCCGGGCGTTGAGCCGGCGGACGCGGCCCAGTGCGGCGATGGCTCGGTCGACCGACTCGAGCACCGCGACGCCCGGACCGGCCGCCTCCTTGCGCAACATGCGTACCAGGGCATCCTGTTCGGCGCTGTAGCTGCTCCGCAGCACCAGTACGACCGGCACGGGCCCGCGTTCGGCGCCGCAGATGTCGCGCGAACGGCTCAACTCCTGGCGGATCGCGAAGGAGTTGGGGCCGGGGCAGTTGTCACCTCGCTGCCAGCGCAGCGTTGACCGCGTCGGCCATGGGGGTGCTGGAGGCCGGGTTCTGGCCGGTGATGAGGTTGGCGTCCTGAACGGTGAAGGCCTGGTAGGGCTCGCCGTACTCGTGATGGGCGCCCTTCTCGCGCAGCCGGCCGGCCAGCAGCCACGGGGCGTTGTCGGCGGTGCCGAACATCCGCTCCTCCTCGTCGGTGAACGCGGCCATCCGGCGTCCGGCGAAGACCCACTGGCCCTGTTCGTCGACGGCGCTGAGCAGCCCGGCCGGGCCGTGGCAGACGGCACCGACGATCTTTCCCTTCCGTTCGGCGTCGGCCAGGAGCCGGCCGAGGTCGCCGTCCTGGAAGAGGTCGACGACAGGCCCGTGTCCGCCGGGCAGCACGACAGCGTCGTAGGCATCGACGGAGACCTCGTTCAGCTTCAGCAGCGGCCCGAAGTCGCCGAGCGCCTTCTCGGCGTTCGCCACATGGCGGGCGCAGTCCTCACCGGCGATCTCGGGGTCGGCGCTGTGCTCGTCCAACGGCTGGAGCACGCCGCCGGGGGAAGCGAAGTCGACGGTGTGCCCGGCGCGGACGAACGCCTCGTACGGGGCCGCCAGTTCCTCGGCCCAGTAACCCGTCGGGTAGGAGGATCCGTCGGTGCGCTCCCAGACATCGGCTGCGGACATGACGATCAGAATGCGACCCATGAGTTCTTCCTCGCATCTCGCTGTCGACCGGTCCGTTCAGGACCGGTCCGCCGGATCGGACGGACCCGGCGCGAAATCCACTGTCTCCCGCCTCCACCTGCCGAAAGCCGCCATCAGCGGCCCTTCCCGGACTCGGTCCCGGCAACCTGGGACTGCCAGTCCCAGGTAAGGCGGGCTCGCGCTCGCCGCGTCGGGCCACACTGGTTTCCATGACCTCCCGCAACCGCGAGCTGGCCGACTTCCTCAGACAGGCCCGCGCCCAGTGCGACCCGGCGCGAGCGGGGCTGCCGCCCGACGGCCGCGTACGCCGTGTGCCGGGATTGCGGCGCGAGGAGGTGGCACGACTGGCCGGTGTCTCCGCCGACTACTACGCCCGCCTCGAACAGGGCCGCCGCATCGTCCCCTCACCCGCGGTCGTCGAGGCACTCGCCCAGGCCCTGGAACTCGACGCCGCGGGACAGGCGCATCTCGAAGACCTCATCGGCACCGCCGTCGCTCCCACGCAGCACCGCCCGCCCACCGTGCAGCGCCTGCGCCCCGGCCTCCATCAGCTGCTGGACTCCCTGGAGGGCACACCCGCCCTGGTGCTGGGCCGCCGTACCGACGTCCTGGGGTCGACCCGTATGGGCAAGGCGCTGTTCACCGATTTCGACGCCCTGCCGCCGGCCGGGCGCAACTACGCCCGCTGGCTCTTCCTGGACCCGGACGCACGGGTGCTGTTCATCGACTGGGAGGTCCAGGCCCGGGCGGCAGTGGAGAACCTCCGCCTGGACGCCGGCCGCGCGCCCGGCGACCGGGCCACGCACGAACTCATCACCGAACTGCGGGAGCACAGCGAGGAGTTCGACCGCTGGTGGCGACAGCACCGCGTACACCAGCGCACGCACGGCACGAAGAGGCTGCTGCACCCTCTCGTCGGCGAACTCACCGTGCAGTACGAAACCCTCACCCTGCCGGGCGACTCCGAGACCACGCTCTTCCTCTACACCACCGAAGCGGACTCGGCCTCCCGCCAAGCCCTCGACCTCCTCGCCTCCTGGACGCTCACACCCCGAGAGGCCGGCCGAGCCGCCGAGCACGAGCCCCGCAGCTCGTAGACCTCCGCCGGAACTCAGCTGGAAGGACGCCGGCGGCCCCCGACGTGCCCGGATTCCGTCAACTGGCCGTGCGCAGCTACGCCTTCGTAGGCCGTACTTGCGTGCGGGGTGTCACGGGGCCGGTCAGCCGTCCGCGTCTTCGGGCTTCGGCACAAGGTAACTGCTGACGAAACCGACGAGGCCGAAGGCGACGGCGGCGGTGATGGCGGGGACGAGCAGCACGTCGGACGCGCCGGACACCCATCCGGGCAGCATCAGGACGACGCCCAGGAGTTGGGTGCCGACCAGGACCGCGGCAAGGGTCAGGAATATGAGGAGGGTGGTGACGAAGGCCCTCCGGCACAGGGTCTGTGTCCGGGGGACGGTGGTAGTGGTGGCGGACATGTCCTCTTCCTTCCGCTGGAGTCGCTGGAGTCGTCAGGCGCCGAAGACGGGCAGGACGCCCCAGGCGATGAGGCAGCCGATGAACAGGATCGGCAGCATGTAGTACGCAAGCAGCGGCATGAACGTCTTCTCCGGCTTGGCTCCGGTCAGTCCGGCGGCGACGAAGATCGAGCCGGATGCCGGGGCCGAAGCGCCCTCGGTGGAGGCGAAGACGAGGATCGCGGTGACGGCCAGGACCGGGTCGACCCCGACGCCGACCAGAGCGAGCAGGGAGACCTTGCCGACCGCGGTGAGAGTGGCGGTGGAGGAGAGCGGTCCGGCGACGACGGCGACCAGCACTCCGACGATCAGCACCGTGACGTACTTGTTGAGCTGAATGCCGTCGAGCACGTGCTGGATGTCGTTCTCCAGGCCGAGTTCGCTGAGGACCTGGCTGGCGGCGACGGCGAAGAACAGCAGTGCGCCGATGCTGGAGAAGCGCGGCATGGACTCGGTGAGCCAGGTCGACCAGCCCGTCGCGGTGCGGGGGAGCGTGCGGCGCCCGACGATCAGGGCGAGCACGGTGACCAGGACCGGGATCCAGGTGAGGAGCGAGATGTCGTCGACCGTGCCGCCGAGCCGGGAGTCGGCGCCCAGGAAGGCGGCGATGGGCCCGGTGGTGATCGCGATCGGTATCAGCGCGCCTAGCACGATGATCATCGCGGTGCCGCCGGTGCGCAACGTCCGGTGCAGCGGCTGGAGTTCGTCCTCAGGTACGCGCTTGATCCCGTCCATCCGGACGAAGCCGACGATGAGCAGGACGCGCCACAGGACCTGGTAGAGCCCGGCAGCGAGCAGGGCCAGGTAGATCTCTCCGGTGGTGACCAGGGAGCCGGCGAAACCGATCATGATGACCATCGAGGAGCTGGGCGGGAGCGCGGCGCCGAGGCCGCCGTTGCCGGCCAGCACGGTGGCGCTGCGTTCCGGGCTCCAGCCGGTACGGACCATCCAGGGGCCGGTGAAGGCGCCGGTGGCGGCGGTGTTGCCGGAGTTGGAGCCGGACAGCGCGCCCATGGCGGCCGATCCGGCGGTGTCGACCAGGGCGGGTCCTCCTCGGAACCGGCCGAACAGCGAGTTGAGGATCTCGAGCAGCTTGTGGATGAGGCCGGTCCGGTCCACGACGTAGGCCATGAACACGAAGGCGATGGCGGCGTAGAGGACTTCTTCCTCCAACGCGCCGACCAGACCGTCAAGCAGCGCTCCGGGCGCGGCGGTTCCGGCGAACAGCGTGGTGGCGAGCAGTCCGAGCAGCATGGCTTCGCCCATGTTGCGCTTGAGGACCACATTGCAGGTGATGATGACGGCGATGAACGCGCCGAGTGCGATCAGCCCGACGGGCATGACGTTCCCCTCTGCGACTTTGGAGCGGGGCGGACGGGGGCGATTGCGGAGACAGGGTCAGGCGGCGCGTTCGCCGAGGATGGTGCGGTAGCGCTCGGCCTCGTCGGCGAGGACTGCGCGGGCCCGGTCGAGGGTGCGTGCCGCTTCGGCGAGGGGGACGACGATGGCTCCGTCGGCGTCGGCGACCACGATGTCGCCGCGGTGGACGACCACGCCGCCGACCGAGACATCACCGCCGAGGCGGTAGGGGCCTGACTTGTACGGTCCTGCCGGCGACGAGCCGACGGCCCAGACCGGGAAGCCGGCCCTCTGGAGCTCGGGGACGTCGCGCACCGCGCCGTCGATGATCATTCCGCGGATGCCGCGATTGATGGCGCGGTGGGCGATGAGTTCGCCGATCAGCGCGCGCGAGCTGTGACCGCCGCCGTCGACGACCAGGACGTCGCCGGGCCGGGCGACGGCCAGGGCCTGGTGGATGCCCTTGTTGTCGCCGGGTCGGCACAGCACGGTGAGGGCGCGTCCCGCGACGTGGGGGCCGGGCCACATCGTGTGCACGCGGGGGGCGATGACACCGAGCCGGTCGCCGGCGTCGCCGATCGCGGCGGTGGGAATCCCGGCGTACGCGTCGAGCAACTCTCCCAGGCCGTACGGCTCTTCGGCGCTCAGTGCCCGGTGCCGGTCGGCGACGGCCGTGGTGACGGTCGGGGTGACGTCGAGGGAGGCGAGCAGCTCGGCCGCGGCCTGGGACTCGTGGGCCCGGCGGAGGCCGTGCTTGCGGGTGCCGCGGTCGAGCCGGTCGGCCGCGCTGTCGCCGCCGGCGAGCGCGGCGGAGATCTGCTCGCGCACCCACTCCGCCTCACCGGCCGCCGTACCGGCGTCCATCGCCTCGGTGATCACCGCGCCCAGCCCCTTCATGAACACGGTCCGCAGGATCTTGCGCCGCGTGGCGTCGCCCGCTTCGCCGCCCATGGCCTCGACCGGGGAGCCGATCGTACGGAAGAGCTCCGCGGCCCTGTCGGTGGCCGGCCCCGAGATGAGCAGGGAGGTCTGCGCCCCGAACTGGGGTACGGAGCCGATCACGGCGACATCGGCGTAGCGGCCGGCGGCCGCTCCGAGCGCGGCGCCGACCTCGCGTTTGTGCTCGGGCGAGGAGGCGTTGAGGTCAGCGAAAACGGCACCCTCGGCCAATCGCTGTGCGGCCTCGGCGGCCACCGGTATCGCGTGCGCCGCGGTGACCAGGCTGATCACCAGGTCGGCGCCTGCCACCGCGTCCGCGACGTCCTCGGTCCTGCGCACCCCGTCGGGCGTCGCGGTGGGTGCGGGGTCAAAGCCGGTGACCTCGGCTCCGTTCGCCGCGAACCCCGAGGCGTAGATCGCCCCGGCTTCGCCCAGGCCCAGCACTGCGATCCTCATCGATCACCCTCGCTCTCATTCTGTGATAGCTACATTTACTCTGCGAGAGTTCTATTCAATGAAGAAGAGGCCGGTCAAGGGTTTCCCATAAAGCGATTGGGGTTCTCACTGCGTGATAGCCTCGGCGGAGCATTCAGGAGGGGTGGCATGACCGCTACGAGCAGCAGCCCGATGAGGTCCGTCCATCGGGCGTTTTCCGTACTGAAAGTTCTCGAACTGGCCCAGCAGCCCCTGCGGTTGACGGACCTGGCGCAGCGCTCCGAGCTCCATCTGGCCACGACGCAGCGCCTGGTCAACGTGCTGGTTGAGCACGGTTACGCCAGCCGCCACGCGCACGGCTACACGGCGGGCCCCGCCGCGCTCTTCACGGCGCACGCATTCGCCACCACCAGCCCACTGCGCCTGGTCGCCCGGCCCGTGCTCGAACGGCTCGCCGCCACGACCGGACTGACCGCCTCGCTGTACGTCCGCGTCCAGGACAGCCGCGTCCTCATCGACCGCCTGGAAGGGGGCGAGCGGCCCGCGTACTCGCTGCCCATCGGCGAGCGCCTCCCGCTCTACCCGGGCGCGGCGGGAAAGGTCTTTCTCGCAGGCCACGCCACCGACGAGGCCGACGAGGAGCCGACCACCCCACAGTCGGTCACCTTCGCGAACGGCACCGTCCTCGACGCCGAGGCCATTCGCCAGGATCTCGAGACGGTCTACGGGCAGGGCTTCGCCGTCTCTGTCGACGAGCGACTGATCGGCACCACCGCGATCGCCTCACTCGTCACCGATGACAGCGGCCGCCCGCTCGGCTCACTCGGCCTCAGTGGTGCCACGAACGCACTCCAGGAAGACCAGTTGCCCCCTCTCGCCGCAGAGGTCCGCCAGGCCGCCCGGACGATCGGAGCCCGAGTCCCCGCCACGTCGTGACCCTGCCGCACAACCGCCCCTCACCGGCGCCCGAAGGCTACGGCGGGCAGATGACGGTGGACGGATCGCCGGCTCGGCCGACGTCGTAGCGCACGGCCCGAAAGGGGCGTATGGGCACGCCGGTTGAGGGGTTGGGAGCGGAGACAGGCCGGGGGTGGGTGCTCCTGTCGGAGGTGGGCCGGCCTGTGGGGGAGGGGCGGACAGTGCCCGCCCCTCCCAGGTGAGCGGTGCCGGTTATGCGGACGCGGTCGCGGGTTCCGGACGCGCCGCGGGCGCGGGTGGAGAGAGGCGCCCGCTGCGGTGGAGGCCGTACAGGGACGCGCCGCAGCCCAGCCCGAGGGCGAGGAGCACGAGCCACGGGATCGCGGACATTCCGGCTGCTCGGGCGGCGTCCAGGGAGGCGCCGGTGAGCAGGTTTCCGAGGGTGATGCCGATGCCGCAGATGGTGTTGTACAGCCCGTAGTGGGTGGCGACGAGGCGGTCCCCGGAGAGGCGGACGATGGTGTCCATCTCGAAGGGGTAGGCGATCATCGCGCCCACCGCGAGCAGCAGCGCCGAGAGCGACGGCGGGACCGCCGCGAGCAGCCACAGCCCAACGCCCGCGTCCGGTACGGGGATTGCGGTGACTGCCAGCAGGGGTACGAATCCGAGCCCCATGACCGACAGACCCAGGGAGAGTGCCTGGCCGGGGGCCATGCGCTCCTTGCACCAGGCGGTGAGCCGGGTCTGGCCCAGGATGGTGCTCAGTCCGGAGACGGCGAACATCACCGCGACCGCAGCGGTCCCGAAGGTGCCTTCACCGCCGAGGCGGCGTACTTCCAGCGGCAGCGCCAGATAGACCTGGAACTGCATCACGTAGAAACCGATCATGGCGGTGGAGAAGAGCAGGAACGGCGGGTTCTTCACGATGCCGCGCCACTGCGCCGGCACGCTCTCCCGCTTGCCGTCCTTGTCCTCCTTCGCGTCGTTGCCCCGGCGGGCGGGGAGTGCCCGGATCTGCACGATGCTCAGCAGCGTGAAGATCGCTGCGGAGACCAGGCAGGTGACCCGGAAGTCGACGCCGGTGAGCAGCATGCCCACCATCGGCCCGAGCAGGATGCCGCCCTGGTAGTAGATGTTGAACAGGGCGAAGGCTTCCACCCGCCGTTCCCCGGTGTCCGCGGCCAGGTAGGCCCGTACGGAGGGGTTGAACATCGCTCCCGCGAGCCCGGTTGCGGCGGACGCGGCGAGCAGGGCGGGGACGGAGTCGACCAGGGCGAGGGTGGCGAAGCCGACCGTGCGCAGCACGCACCCCGCGATGATCAGCGGCTTGTAGCCGAACCGGTCGGCCAGTGTGCCGCCGACCAGGAACATGCCCTGCTGGCTGAAGTTCCGTACGCCGAGCACGAGTCCGACCATCCAGCCGGCCAGGCCGAGGCTTCCGGACAGGTGCGCGGCGAGGTACGGCATCAGCATGTAGAAGCCGAGGTTGATGGTGAACTGGTTGACCATCAACAGCTGTGTGCTGCCCGGGTAGGAGCGGGTCTGGGCGATGAATCCCTGCTGCATCCCCTGCTTGGTGTGCTTGCCCATCAGTCCTGCTCCTCCGCGCCGGGGTCCTCCGCGCCGCGGTCCTCCGCACCGGTGCCGTCGGCGAGGGTGAGGGGGTCGACGACGGATGCGCACCGGGTCCAGCGGGCGACTTGCTTCTCGTCGGGCCGGCCGATCACCTCCGGCTCGGCCGGCGGCGGGGAGTCCAGCAGCCCGAACGCGGCGCAGTAGTCGTCGTCGTACACCGTCCCGACGTACCTCTGCGGTCCGTCCGGGAAGACCGCCGCGATCCGGGTGTCCGCGGGGAGCGTACGGGCCAGCCAGCCGGCCACCAGGGCGACCGCGCCGACACTCCATCCCCCGCTGGCGTAGTGGGAGTTGGCCAGCCGGCGGCAGGTCCACACCGCCTCGGCCGGGGCCACCCAGTGGACCTCGCCGAAGTTGTCGTAGGCGACGTTGCGGGGATAGATGCTCGATCCCAGCCCGCGCATCAGCCGCTTCTCCGCGGCCTGGCCGAAGATGGTGGACCCGATGGTGTCCACGCCGACCAACTGCAGGCCGGGGTAGAGCTGTTGGAGCACGCGGGAAACACCGGCGGAGTGCCCTCCGGTCCCCACGCTGCACACCAGCACGTCGATGTGCCCCATCTCGGAGGCCAGTTCCAGGGCGAGCGGCGTGTAGGCGGTGGTGTTGTCCGGGTTGTTGTACTGGTCCGGGCACCACGAGTCCGGGTGCTGCGCCCGCAGCTGCTGTACGCGGTCCTTGCGGGCCTGCTGCCAGCCGCCGGTGGGATGCGGCTCGGTGACGATGTTGACCTGCGCTCCGTACGCGGTCAGCAGCCGCGTCATGGACAGCTCCAGCCCCGGGTCGGTGACCAGGGTGACCGGATGGCCGTACACCATGCCGGCCAGCGCCAGGCCCAACCCGAGGGTGCCGCTGGTGGATTCGATGATGCGCGCGCCGGGGCGGAGGTCGCCGCGGGCGCGGGCGCGCTCGACCATGTGCAGGCCGGGACGGTCCTTGATCCCTCCCGGGTTGAAGCCCTCCAGCTTCGCCCAGAACCCGCGCCCTCCGGGGGCGAACGGCTCGGACACGTGCAGGAGTGGGGTGTTGCCGACAAGCCCGGAGAGGGCGGAGCGGGCGGGCGGTGTGATGTCAGTGGTCTCGGATTGCATTTTCCGCTCTCGTTCGAAGATGGCATCAGAAGGTGCTCATCTCGCATGCGTCCGCTACGGGCTTGGCCATACGGCTCTGCCCGGAGAGGAACCATGCGGCAGCCGGTCTTGAATGGCTGCCTCGAACTCGGCCTAAATGCGCCACAAACAGAGAGCGGTCAGTCTGGAACGTCCGGACTGAGCTCTGGCCGGGTTCCGCCGCCGGGCCGGTGGCGCTCGGCCGAGCGGCAAACCCGCGACTGCCACAGCTGGAATCAGGAGGGCCAGATCCGGTGCGCCCGGCTGCGATTGGTGACGCGCCTGGTCCTCTTCGTCGTGACCGGTCAGCGCGCACGGGTCATCGACAGTGGGCGTGTCCGCGGCGGCTGCCTGCGCGCCGTGCTCGCCCGGAGTGGACTCGCCCGGAGTGGATGAGCCGGAACTCGCGGAGGCGGCGCCGTGCGTATCGGCCGAGCCATGCGTATCGGCCGAGCCATGAGTATGGGCGGCACCGTGCGCATGGGCAGGGCCGTGCAGGAGGGCGCCGCAGTCGAAGGCGAACAGGAACAGGCCGCCCAGAAGCAGGGCAAGGAGACGGTGGCGCCAGGGCCACGGGGCAGTGGGGCGTCGAACACGGGGGTGGAACAGCACAGTTCCTCCGCGGAACGGCAATCCCGGCCGGAACCCGGCCGGGTCACAGATGACATGGGCGAACAGGCGCGGAACTCCACGCGGCCGGACGCGACTTCGCCGTCACACCGGAATGGACGACGTGCGCCCCGGGCCGGCATGCCGTGTCGCGTGACCAATGGTGGTCCGCTGGATATCGGGGCCGGCGCCGCGCGGAGAGCTGCCGGATTTCAGATCCGGAGGATGCCTGAGCCCGTGGCGTCTCTCAGCCCCGGAGGTGTCGAGGAAGCTCCCTCGCTCCGGACGGACGAATGAAGTGACAGATCCGATACGGCACTTCTGCTGCCCGGCCAGTTGCAGGCGCCGGGTGCGTCCATGGCCGGGCCTTGCTGCGGCTGGCCGGGTACGCAGTCCTGCGTCGGATGCGAGGAGCCGTGCTCGTCGTCGTGATGCCCGGTCGTCTCGGAAGGTGCCGCAGAGGCGTCCTGGGCAACCGTTCCGGAACCTCCGCCGGAATGAGCGTCGACACCCGTCGCGGACGCAGTGGTACTCGAAGCAGCAGCCAGGTGGCCGGCAACGCTTTCCGCGTTGACGCCGTGCGCGTACACGAGCCCGAACAGCAGCATGGCCACCAACAACAGGCGCCGTGACCCCGCCGACAAGCGGGGCCGCGGCGCGCGCGAGGGCGACCAAGCCGTAATCATGCCGTGATGCTAGCGCGTCCTCACCGGAACACGAGAACCACACTCGGAACATCCTGTGAACAAGCGCCGACTCCAACTCCGCTGTTCGAAACCGGCGGCAAGCCGAACACCGCGTAGCGGTCACGGGTTCCGCCCGCGTGCCCCGCCGTGGCGGCTGCGGCGAACTCCCGCGTGGCGCCCCCGGCGTACTCCGGTTGCCGGTTGCGGTGTCTTTTGGCCGACTTGGCCTCGAAGCTGCCGCCTGGGAGAAGGCGCCTGCCGGCATCTGGCGAGACCGCAGCCGACGATGGGGGAGGGAACATCGCGCGTGGTCATGCCCTCCGACCACGAGGGTGGCCCTCGCATGAAGGCGCGGGCACCTTCTTCGGGTGGGCGGGGAAGAGGCAAGCGGGTCGTCGAGTTTTCGACAAGGGCGGGCCGGTCGCTGATGACAACCGTCTCCACGCACCGCATGATGGGCGGTCATGCCCGCTTCGCAGCTTCTGTCCCGTCTGCGCCGCCCCGGCCGTGTGCCGGCCACGGTGCCGGTGCGGGCTGTGCGAGCAGGGCTGTTCACGGCGCTGGCCATGACCGTGGGCACCATCACCCACCATCTGGCCCTCGACTCCAGCCCGTCGCTCGGCGTCCGGCTGCTGTCTGCCGTGACACTGTTCGCGCTGGCACTGCCGGGCACGGGCCAGGAGCGGTCTCTGCGGGGCCAGTTGGCGCTGTCCTTCGCCGCACAGGCGGCGCTCGGGTATGTGTTCCTCCGGGCCGATGGTGTCGCCACCCCGTACGCGGCGGATGCGTCGGCCGCACATGTGGCCTGGCCGGTGGCGGTGGCCGCGTACGCGGTGCTGCCGGTGCTCGGCGCTCTCCTGCTGCACGGAGTGGACTCCGCCCGCCGCCGCATCCTGTGCGCCTCCGCCCAGGAGTTGGGCCTCCTGCGCCACTGGCTGTCCCGGCTGCGGTGGCCCGTCTTCACCCTGCGGAACCTGCCCGCTGCACCGGCCGCGGTTCGTCCCACACCCGAACCGGTCCGCGTACCACCGTCCCGGATGCTCCTCGCGGACGAGGTGGTCCGTCGCGGCCCGCCACTCTTCCCCCTGCCGCACACCGCCTGACGCTCCGGCCCTCCCGGTGGTCTCAGGTGCGGTGTGTGCGGCTCCGGCCTGCCCGCAAGGCAGCACATTCCGCAGCCACTTCATGCCGACGCCCGTCGAGGGCGGCAAGGGGGAACCCAACGTGTCAAAGAACGTCGTTGTGATCGGGGCGGGCCCCTACGGCCTGTCCACCGCCGCGCATCTGTCGGCGCGCGGTCTGAACGTACGGGTCTTCGGATCCGTCATGTCCGGCTGGGCCGAGCAGATGCCGCAGGGGATGCTGCTGAAGTCCCCGCCCAGCGCCTCCTCGCTCTCGGCCCCGGCGCCCGGTTCCACCCTGGCCGCCTACTGCCGCCAGACCGGCGAGGAGCGGCTGGGCGAGCACGAGCAGGTGCCCATCGAACTGTTCCTGCGCTACGGCCGGTGGTTCGCCGAGCAGTTGGTGCCGCAGGTCGAGGACGTACGGGTGCTGTCCGTCGACCGGCAGCGCGACGGCTTCCACCTCAAACTGTCCTCGGGCGAGGAGGTACGGGCCGCTGCCGTGGTCGTCGCCAGCGGTCTGACCGGCTTCGCCCACGTACCCGAGGCCCTCAAGTCGGCGGCGCCGGACGGTCCTTCGGCTCACGGTCCGGTCTCGCACACCTCCCACCACACCGGTCTGGCCCGCTTCGCGGACCGGGAGGTGCTGGTGGTGGGTGCAGGACAGTCCGCGCAGGAGAGCGCGGCGCTGCTGCACGAGGCAGGGGCGCGGGTGCGGATGCTGGTCCGCGGGCCGGGGCTGAAGTTCGGCGCCCCGCCCACGCCCGGGCCGCACTGGCAGCCCGACACCCCGGTGGGACGGTCCTGGGCGCTGTACGGATTCGTCCATCACGCCGCCGCCTTCCGCCACTTGCCGGCCGCGGCCCGGCTGCGCCTGGTGCGTCAGGTGCTGGGCCCGTGCGGGGCCTGGTGGCTGCGCGAACGGGTGGAGGGACGCTTCCCGGTACTGACCGGACACGCCGTCACCGAGGCGGCGTCGTCCGGGGAGAGGGTGGCGGTCACCACCGCCACGCCGGGCGGCGGCACCTACCGGCTGGAGACCGACCACGTACTGGCCGCCACCGGCTACCGGGTGCACCTGGAGGCGCTGGATTTCCTCTCCCCCGAACTGTGCGCGACCCTCACCCGAACCGGCGGATACCCGGCGCTGGGAGGGGACTTGAGCTCCTCGGTGCCCGGCTTGTACTTCACCGGGCTGCCGGCGGCGGGCACCTTCGGCCCGGTGCTGCGCTTCGTGTGCGGCACCCGCTTCGCCTCCCCGAGGCTGGCCGAGGCCGTACGGGCCTACTGCGGCTGAGGCCGACTGCCCCGACGGAGCCCGGACCGGAAAAGGCGAGGACGAAATACCGGGCCGGAGTGGGTCAGCCGAGGTAGAAGTCCTTGCGGGCGGCGACGAATTCCGCCACGGTCCGGGCCGGCGTGCCGGTGACGCGTTCGACGTCGTCGGTGGAGCGGTCGTACCGGTTTTCGCGGTGCAGCTTGGCCATCGTGGCGATGTGCTGTTCGGTGTGCGGCGGCAAGCCGGCCTTCGTGAGCACTTCCGCGCACCACTGATCCAACGGAACGTCCACAGAGGACACCGAGCGGCCGAGAGCTTTGGAGAACTCCTGGGCCATCCCCGGCATGTCGAGCACCTGAGGTCCGGTCAGCTCGTAGATCTTCCCGGCATGTTCGCCGGGTGTGCGCAGAACAGTCGCGACTACATGGGCGACGTCCTCGGCGGCGACCGGCGATGTGCGTCCGGAGCCGAACGGCAGTGCCAGAGTGCCGTTGTCCCGGATCGACCGCGCCGCCAAGCTGGTGAACAGCGGATTGTCGAGGAACGATGTCGGGCGCACGTGCACCACGGGGAGCCCGGACCAGTCCAGGACCTGCTCCGCCAGCCAGTGCAGCCGCTGCTGGTGGGATTCCGCGGTGCTGGTGGCGGTCATCTGAGACACCGTCATCTGCGACATCTCCACCAGCACGTCGAGGTCGGCGTGCTCCTTCGCGACCGTGGCCATGACTGTTGCCGCCAACAGCTGGTCCGGGGACACGCTCAGCCCGAAGTACGCCCGGCGGACGCCGTCGAGCGCGGCCGCCACGGTCTCCGGCCGGGTCAGGTCGCCGGTGACGACCTCGGCGCCCAACGTCCGCATCGCGGCCGCGCGGTCGTCCTCGCGCCGGACCATGACGCGAACCGGAACGTGGCGCGCGCGCAGCAACTCGGTGACGCGGCGGCCGACAGCGCCTGGGCCGGTGACGAGAGCGAGGTCAGTCATCAGGAGACCTTCTGGTTCGGTGGCCGGTGCGGGTGCCTCGGGCGGGACGTGGGTGAACAGGGCACGGGCAGGGCGGTCATGAGGGACTCCCGGACTCACTGGGAAACCGATCGGTTTCACCACCGTAAACCGATCGGTTTCCGCGTGCAAGGGCACGGCGCGGAGCGCGGCGCGTCAGCGCATGCCTGCCGCGTCGAGCAGGGTGGTCACCGTGGGCGTGACGAGCCCTTCCAGGGTGTCGGCCTGGATCCCGGCGCGGGCGCTGGCGCCGTCGAAGACCAGGCTGAGCTGCCGGGCCAGCAGGCCGGGATCGCCCGCGCCCCCCTGTTCGGCCTCGGAACGGAAGAACGCCGTCAGGTTCTCCTTGATCCGGTGGGCCACCCGGCTCGCAGGGTGACTCTGGTCCTTGAGCTCGATCTGAACAGCCAGGTACGGGCAGCCGCGGAACTCGGGTGCGCCCGCCTGCAGTTCCACCTGTGCGAAGACGTGCAGAATCCGCTCGCGGGCTGGCCGGTCATCGTCCGCCTCGGGCAGGAGGGTCGCCACGAAGGCGGAGGCGCGTTCCTCCAGGCTCGCCGCCAGCAGTTCGTCCTTGCTCTCGAACAGCTGGTACAGGGAGCGCTTCGACACTCCCGCCGCTTTGCTCAGCGCCTCGACGCCGACACCGACACCGTCCCGGTAGGCGAGTGCGGCCGCCGCCTCCAGCAGCCGCTCCCTGGAACTTGGCTTCACTTCGGGGCTCATATGGCGAGATTAGCCCGAGGCGGACGAAATGAAAACTGATCGGTTTTCAGGGCGGGCCGGGGTCCGGTGTTCGCGGTACCGGTCGGCGCGGTGGGCGGTGAGCGGTGCGCGCCGGGGTCAGGAGGCCGCGGGGCGTTGTGCCGGGGGCTGCCAGCCGCCGGTGACTTCCTTGACGGGTTTGTGGGGGAAGCGGCGCTGGGCGTATTCCCGCGCGTGCGAGTCCGGCAGAACGTAGAGGGTTTCCTTCTTGTCCTGGAGCGGTCGCAGCACGGTGTCCATGAAGGTCTTGCGGTCCTCCAGATAGGGACCCAGGACATCCTCGCCGCCGGGGCAGACTGCCATGCAGTAGCCGGACTTGTAGCCCGGGGGAGAGGTCAGGCTCTGCCACATGGAGGCGCTCTCGGAATCGGTGACCCGGGAGCGGTAGTCGGCGGCGTCCTGGCTGTCGGCCACTGTCTGCGCCCAGTCGGTGAACCCGCTCATGAACTCACGGTAGTTGTGCGTGACGCAGGCCAGCGCGTCGAATGCTCCGTCCTTGCTGATGGCGCCGACGGGGCAGGAGGCGACGCACAGCTTGCAGTCGATGCAGGGGTTGTAGTCCAGCGCCTGCCCGTACTCGCTCACTTCGGCGTCCACCAGGACGGTGGCCAGCAGTATGAAGTTGCCGAACTTCGGGTGGATGACGTTGCGGTGCAGGCCCATCACGCCGAGCCCCGCGGCCACCGCGACCGTCTTGTGCGCCACCACCCAGATCCGCTCATGGGGGAAGCGGTCCATCTCCTGCGGGAAGGCGACCGACGGGTTGAGTGCGCGGTAGCCGGCGTCCTGCAGCGCCTGGGTGACGCTGCGGGCGGCGTGGTTGGCCTGCTCGTCGGTCTGGTGGAACTCCTGGTTGGCCACGCTGCGGGCGGGGGAGCGGCAGTTGTCGCGGTTCATCCGGACCGCCATCGCGATCAGGGTCCGGGTGCCGGGCAGCGCGGCCTCCGCGTACTCCCGCTCGCCGGCCAGATCGGGGTGGTCCAGGCTGACCGCGGCGGCGTCGTCCGCGCCGGCCGCCAGGCACAGTTCGCGCAGCCAGGCCGCGTCGATCACCGCCGGCGGGCTCGTCACGTCACCCGCCGCACGCCGGGCGAGTACGGCCTGCACCGACGGATGTGCGGCCAGCTTCTCCGGGAGCCTGAGCTCCGCCGGCTGCCCATCGGCGTCGCGCGCGGTAGTCATGCGGCACTCCTGATGAATCTCGTGGCAGCTCGCCACCAGGGCGAGAAACCGATCGGTTTCGCAAACCGTAAACCGATCGGTTTCTGGCCCGCAAGGCCACGAGCGGGTCCGAGGTGAGGGAAGCCGCAGGCCGACGCCGGCCGGCAACGGGCCGGGGGTGCAGGACGCGGTCGCCGCGGTAGTCGTCTTCGCGTGCGCTACCCGGGTCGCCCACGGATCGAGAGGGAACCGCGAGAGCTGCCAAGGCTTTAACCTGCTGGGTTTCGTTGCGAGACTCTATTACGATGGATTCATGAAGAGGACATCGTTCGCCAGGTGGCCGTGCTCGATCGCGCGGACCATGGATCTGCTCGGGGACTGGTGGACGCCGTTGGTGCTGCGTGAGGCGTTCTACGGGATCCGTCGGTTCGACGAGTTCCAGCAGGAGTTGGGCATCGCGCGGAACACGCTGACCGACCGGCTGCGCAGGCTGGTCGATGAGGGCCTGATGGAGAAGAAGCTCTATCAGACTGAGCCGCGGCGCTACGACTACGTACTCACCGGCAAGGGCCGGGACTTCTTCGGAGTGCTCGCGGCCATGTCCCGGTGGGGCGACCGGTGGCTGTCCGGCGACGAGGGCGAGCCGGTCACCTTTCATCACGAAACGTGCGGCCACGACACGAATGCCGAAGTCGTGTGCGCCGCGTGCGGGGAGCCGATGGTGGCGGAGGAGGTCTCGATGCGGATGGGGCCGGGGTACCCGGAGCACCTCAAGCAGCGGCCGGATGTGCGGCGCCGCTTCGAGCAGGTCTGACCGCGCGGTCTCCTGAAGTCCCAGTGAGAAACAGCCTGAAGTCCCAGTGAGAAAGGGAAAGGTGATGAACGATGAGCGAGACGTCGGCCGGAACTGCCACCGCGGTCGCGCACGAGGTCGTCCGGCTGTCCATCGGAACAGGAATGTCCTTCGAGGACTTCCGCGACCGGTATGAGCGTGCGGTGCCGTCGTTGGACATGGACCGGTTCAACCGTCTGCTGTCCGAACAGGCCGGTTGGGAAACCGTCGTTGCCGCCACTGTCGAGAACGCGCCGCACGGATTCATCCGGTACTGGAGCTCCGATGTGGGAGCCCTGATGCGGCTGGCCGGCGACGGCGGCTCCTGTGCTTCGTATCTGATGGGCAATCACACGATCGCCCAGCGGATGTACACGCATGACCCGGCGGTGATGCTGTACGCGCCACTGCGCACCGCCATCCACGAAGACCGGCAGGGAGCCACCTGGTTCTCGATCGACCAGCCCAGTACCCGGTTCGCCAGCTTCGGGGATCCGGACATCGCGAAGGTCGGGCGGGAGCTGGACGCCAAACTCGCGGACCTGCTGGGGTTTCTTGACGTTCCGGTGCCACGCCGGCTGGTCCCGTGACCCCGGGCCATTTCCCGTCCCCGCCGAGCTCTCGGTAGGTCAATTCCTGCCCGGTCGTGGTGTCCGACGACGCCGTCCGCACGGCGTCGTCGGACAACATTGCGAACAGGAGTCGGGTGCCTAGGCGTTGACAGGCTAAGTCTTGTCACGCAACTCTGGGTTCAAGTCCCTGGCCAGGGTGATCGATCTCGTGCGAGACCGGGAGCCTTTCATGAGCGGATGGCACAAGACCGCGTGCAGCCTGTGCTACGTCAACTGCGGCCTGGAGGTTCAGACCGACGGGCGTGCGATCACCCGCGTTCGTGGCGACAAGGACAACCCGCGTACGGCGGGGTACCTGTGTCAGAAAGCGCAACGCCTGACGTGGTACAGCAATCACGACGACCGGCTCACCACACCACTGCGCCGGCGGCCGGACGGGACGCACGAACCGGTCAGCTGGGACACGGCACTTGGCGACATCGCGTCGAAGCTGCGCCAGGTCCGTGAGGCCGACCTCGCCGCGGGGCGGCCCGGATCGTTCGCCTACGTCGGTGGCGGTGGTCAGGGCAACCACTCTGGCGGCGGGTACGGGCACGCGCTGATGAAGTGGATGAACGCGACGCGGATGTTCGGGGCGCTGTCGCAGGAGAAGACCGGCGATTTCTGGGTCAACGGCAAGCTTTTCGGTGGACAGACCTGCCACACGGCCGAGGGCGTCGACGAGTGCGACCTGCTGGTCGTGATCGGCTGCAACCCGTGGCTGGCGCACGGGTTCAACAGGGCCCGCACCGTCGTGAACACGATCAAGAACGACCCTGCGCGGAAGATGATCGTGCTCGATCCCCGGCGCACCGAAACCGCGGCGGCCGCCGACGTGCACCTTCCGCTGCGGCCCGGCACCGACGCTTACCTGCTCGGAGCGATCCTCGCCCTGATCCTCCAACGTGGCGGTGCGGATGAGGAGTTCCTCCGCGCGCGGACCGACGGCTTCGACGAAGTCGCCGAAGCTCTGCGCCGGATCCCGGTGGACGAGTGGACAGCCCATGCCGAAGTCGGCCGGGCCGACATCGAGCGGGCGGTGGACCTCATCCTCGAGGCGAGTGCGATGACCGTCCGCGTGGAGCTCGGCATCCAGCAGGGCCGCAACTCCACGCTCAACAGCTACCTGGAGAAGCTGCTGTACCTGGTGACGGGGAACTTCGGCAGGCCGGGAACCAACGCTCTGCACTCCTGGCTGATGCCGTTGTGGGGCGAGTCGGCGGGGGAGCGTTCGGAGATCACCGGGTTCGAATACATCGGCGGCTACCTCCCCTTGAACACCCTCGCGGAGGAGATCCTGGCCGAACATCCGCAGCGGGCACGGGTGTTGTGGGTGGAATCGTCCAATCCGGCCAACACCGCCGCGGACACGGTGTCGATGGAGCGGGCCATCACGGAGTGCGAGCTGTCGGTGGTGGTCGACATCGCCTACACCGAGACGGCGGCGCTCGCCGACTATGTGCTGCCTGCCGCGTCGCAGCACGAGAAATGGGAATGGACCTTCTTCGACTTCGAATGGCCCACGAACTACTTCCATCTCCGCCCGCCGCTGACCGAGCCACTGCCCCACACTCTGGTGGAGGCAGAGATCTACGCCCGGCTGTTCGAGGTGCTCGGCGTGCTGCCCGACGAGACGACACTGGCCCGGCTCACCGAAGTCGCGCGCAGTGACCGGCCGAACCTGCTCAAGCACGCGGCGCCCGTACTCCGGGAGAACCCGGCGCTCGCGCCGGTGCTCCTGTATCGCACGCTCGGCCCCACCCTGCCCGGTGGTGCGGCCTCGGCCGCGGTGCTGTGGGCGGGTTGTCACCGGGCAGCGAAGCTGATGACCGTGCCGGTGCAACGGGCACTGGGCAGCGAGCTGACTCCTCCCGCGCTCGGTGAGGAACTGTTCGACAGGATTCTCGCCGCACCGAGCGGAATCGCCTTCAGCGTGCACGAATACGACGAGGTGTGGAGCCTCATGCGTGCCGAGCGGATCCAGCTCGCCGTACCGGAACTGCTCGACTGGCTCGGCGGGCTGGACCCGGCGCAGGACCGCCCGGATCCCGCCTACCCGCTGTCCCTGATCAACGGTCAGCGGCGCAGCCACAACGCCAACCAGATCCTGCGTCCGCCTGTCTGGCGCAAGACCGACCCCGACGGCGCACTGCGAGTGCGGAGCGACGACCTCACCACGATCGGCGCCGCCGACGGCGACTGGGTGGCCGTCGTGTCGAAGACCGGGCGCATCGTCGTCAAGGCGGAGATCGACGACAGTCTTCGCCGCGGCCAGGTGGCGCTGCCCCACGGGTTCGGAATGTCCATTCCGGACGGTCGGGGTGGTCGTGTCATCAACGGCCCGCGGATCAACCTGATCACCGACGCCGGCGATCGTGACCCCATCGCGGGAACCCCGCACCACAAGGACGTGGCCGTGCGCCTCGAGCGCGTGTCCGACAAGGAAAAGGCGGCCGCGCACGAGACCGGCGAGAACGTGCGTCTCCTCACGGAACGAGCGTCCGCCGGGTAGGAGAAGCCACTTACCCGGCATGGAGGCCGCCGGCCTCCATGCCGGGCCGCGCCTTCTTACGGGAGGCCGAAGGCGGCGCGGAACCGCTCCAACGCGGTATCCGAGTCCTCGTGCGCCCAGCCTTCGAGACCGATCACGCCGTCGTAGCCGAGGTCGTGGAGGGCGGCGGCGATGGCGGGGTAGCGGATCTCGCCGGTGCCCGGTTCGCATCGGCCGGGCACGTCGGCGACCTGGATCTCTCCGATGAACGGGAGGGCCTGGCCGAGGAGTTCGATCAGGTTCCCCTCGCCGATCTGGGCGTGGTAGAGGTCCAGATTCATGCGCAGGCAGGGACTGTCGACGGCCCGTACGAGGGCGAGGGTGTCGGCGGCGCGGGCGAAGGGCGTGCCCGGGTGGTCGACGGCGAGGTTGAGATTCTCCAGGGTGAAGACGCGGCCCGCTGCCTCACCGAGGTCCGCGATGCGGCGCAGGGTGTCCGCCGCCGTGAGCCACATGGACGGGGTGACTGTCTCGACGGGGCGGACGGGCAGGCCCTGGCCGTTGAGGCCGGTGCCGTGCAAGTTGAGCCGCGGGCAGTCCAGTTGCTCGGCCACCTTGAGCGACTGCTGCGCGGAGGAGAGCAGAGCCTCGATGCCGTCCGGCTCGGTGAGGTTGCCGTCCAGATAGCCGGTCATGGAGGAGAACGTGGCGCCGGTGGCGGCGAGTTCACCGATGTCCTTGGCCGACCAGTCCCACATCTCCACCTGGAAGTCCTGCCCGGCAAGGCGCCGCACACGCTCGGCGAAGGGCAGGTCGAGGTAGAGCATTTCGGCGCAGGCGGCGAGGGCGAAACGGCTCATCAGAGGGTCACCTCGGCGATCTCGACGGGGGCGGCGGTCTCCACGCTGCGGATGGCGGCGCGCGCGACGGACAGGGCGGTGTAGGCGTCCTGGCCGGTGACCGACGGCGGGGTGCCACCGCGCACCGCCTCGGCGAAGGCGGTCAGTTCGCCGATGTAGGCCGAGCGCAGCAGATCAGTGTCGCGCCGTGCGGTATCCCTGCTGAGGCCGTCCGGGCCGTAGTAGGTCATGTCGGTGGCGCGGCCGTCACCGGCGGTCACCATGCCGCCGGAGCCGAAGACCTCGGCCCGTACGTCGTAGCCGTACAGGGCGGAGAAGCTGGCCTCGGCGGTGGCGATGGCGCCGTTGTCGAAGGTGACAGTGGCCACGGCGGTGTCCAGGTGTCCGCCGCTCTTCGCGTCCGGGCGCACCAGCGCTTCGGCGGTGGCGTGCACCCGCAGCGGGCGGGCCGCCGGGTTGAGCCAGCACAGGGTGTCGAAATCGTGGATGAGGGTTTCCAGGAAGATCGTCCACTGTGGGATGCGGGCGGGGTCCGCGGCGAAGGGGCCGGGGTCGCGGGTGAGGGAGCGCAGCAGCTGCGGGGTGCCGACCTGACCCTTGTCGACCGCCTCGCGGGCGGCCGCGAAGCCGGGGGCGAAGCGGCGGTTGAAGCCCACCTGGAGCACCGCTCCCGCGTCCTCGGCCGCGGCGATGGCGCGCCGGGCGTCCTCCAGCGTGAGGGCCATGGGCTTCTCGACGAAGATGTGCTTGCCCGCCTGGGCCGCGGCCACCACGAGGTCGGTGTGGCAGCGGGCCGGCGCGGTGATGACCACCGCGTCGATGTCGTCGCGCCGCAGCAGCGCGTCGGCGTCCGTGGTGGCGGTGGGCACGTCCAGGGAGGCCGCCAGCTTTTCGGCCGCCTCGGCCACCGGGTCGCTCACCGCGGCCAGTTCGGCGCCGGGGATGCGGCGGGCGATGATCTCGGCGTGGTTCGAGCCGATGCGGCCCGCGCCGAGCGTGGCCAGGCGCAACCTGTCCGCTGAAGCGGCGCGCGGGCGCACGGGAGCGGGGTCGGGGGTAGTCATGAGGATCTCCCGGAGAGCGAAGGGTCGCCCCTAGTACGTTCTAGCTAAGTTGTCAGGACATTAGGACCCCAGAGGGCTCAGGTCAAGGGTCGATACGATCGGCACGGCAGCCGACCGAGCGGAGGAGTCGCAGGTGACGCGGGCACAGGGCACGCCCCCCGCCGGGCGCGGGCGGCCGACGATGGCGGATGTGGCCCGGGCCGCGGGCGTCTCCACCGCCCTCGTCTCGATCGTGATGCGCGGCGTGCCGGGTGCGAGCGAGGAGACCCGGCAGCGGGTCCAGCAGATCGCCGAAGAGCTGGGCTACGTACCCGATCAGCGTGCGCGCAAGCTGCGGCAGGCCCGCTCGGGTCTGCTCGGGGTGGTCTTCGAGCTCCAACAGCCCTTCCACGGCGACCTCGTGGAACAGCTCTACCTCGCCGCCGCCCGGCACGGCTACGACATCTCCCTCAGCGCTGTCTCGCCCAGCCGCGACGAGCACACCGCCGTGGAAGCCCTGCGCCACGAGCGGTGCGAAGCACTCCTGCTACTGGGAAGCAGGCTCAACGCCAGCCAACTGACCCGCCTGGCAGCGGTATTGCCCACCGTCTGCGTGGCCCGCCGCGCAAGCGCTGCCGCAGCAGGCTCCGTCCTCGGCGACGACCTGGCCGGCATCGGCCTGGCCGTCGACCACCTCGTCCGGCTCGGGCACCGCCGCATCGCCCACATCGACGGCGCGGACGCCCCCGGTAGTGACGACCGTCGGCGCGGCTTCCTGGAGCGCATGGACCACCTCGGCCTGCGAAGCACGGCCGAGGTGCGCACCGGCGGGCTCACCGAGACCGACGGCGCGCGCGGCATGCGCGAGCTGCTCGACCGCGACGAGGCGCCGACCGCCGTCATCGCCTTCAACGACCGCTGCGCCACCGGCGTACTGGACGTGCTCGTACGCGCGGGCCTCGACGTCCCGGGGCAGGTCTCCGTGGTCGGCTACGACGACTCGCGCCTGGCGAAGGTGCCGCACGTGCACATGACCACGGTCTCCCAGGACGCCGCATGCCTGGCCGAGACCGCGGTAGCGCAGGCGCGCGACCTGATCGCCGGCTCGGCCCCGGCTGAGACTGTGCTGACGCCCCGGCTGGTCGCCCGCACGACCACCGGCCCGGCCCCGAAGAACTGAGCCTGTGCGCACACCCTCTCCCGCCCTCCTCATGCCTCATGCGAATGTCTCGACATGAGCTAGAACGTAATAGGCCCCTGCCCGGCCTCTCTTCCCGCCGTCCCGTCGGCACGCTGTCGCGCTCGGAGCGCCGTTCGATGACGGCCATCGCCGCGGTGGCGACGCTGGGCGGCTCTCCTTCGGCTACGACCGGCGTGATCGCCGGGACGTTGCCCTTCATGACCCGCCCGGCGGAAGCCGGCGGGCTCGGCCTCACCCCCGTCACCGAGGGTCGGCAAGAACGCCGGGGTTGGACTGTTGAGGCGGTGAGCACGAATCCGGCACCCGGAGCGGTGGCAGGCAGGTCGCACATCTCAACCGCGGTCTCGGGGCCGAGTGGTGTGGCTCCTCTTGGGGAGAGGCGAGCCAGCATCCCGCGCAGCCTCCCGCCCGTGCATGTCCACCGTGGGCACGGCGGGCCGCGCATCATCGTATTGGGCACGACGGCGGCCTCGGGCTGGAGCGTGCGTCACCCGGCTCGCGCCGCCGCTGGTCCGAGACCGCCCTGACCTGGAAAGAACTGCCCAACGGGTGTCCTCTTCGCGGGCTTTGGAGCTGCCTACGTTCCCGTGGCCGGGCTTCGCGGGCAGTTTGCAGCGCGACAGCGACGGGTCCGGCCTGCATTGCTCCGTCCTTCGTGTTGCGTTCACTCACTGCCGTCGGTAGACCGCAGGCAGAGGCCGATCGGCCTCGGGTCGGCACGGTTTCTGCCGTACGCATCGCTGCGGGCCGTGCGACGGGGAGGGGCTGGAAATGACCGAGCCGAAGGAACCCACTGAGCGGAAGCCGGCGGAGACGGAAGCTGAAGTCATCAGCACGCAGACCGTAGGACAGGAACAGGTCGAAGCGGTGGGTGCACAAGGGGGCGTGGCGCTCGCCGAGCGGGCGGGGGCAGAAGTTGCTGCGGAGTCCGACGTCACTGATGAACTGGCCAAGGGCGGACCGGCGCTGGGCTCGTTCGTCGAGGCGATCGGACTGGCGGTGGCCAAGTCTCAGACCGAGTTGGACAAGACTCTGGTGAAAACGGCCCAGGCGTTGTCCGATCAGAAGATCAAAGTGATCTCGATCTACGAGCAGGTCATCGACGACGAGGGGAAGATGACCCAGGGCAATGCTCTGGAGTCGGAACTACCGCTCATCAACTATCTGATGCCCACGGCGTACGCGTGGGAACGCGTGTACCTCGAGGCGGACATGAAGGTCAGCGAGTTCAACGGCAAGAATGGCCTGAACATCCAGAGTTCCTCGCTGTACGGCTATGCCGGAGGACGGGCCGACTTCGGGATGTTCAACGTGACCGGCTCGGTCAGCGCCGGCGTGAGCTACAGCAACACGAGTCTCAGCGTGGGCACCGCCTCCAGCACTGACACGGCGGCGGGCAGCCTGCACCTGGAGGCGACGCTCACACGCCGCAACGATGTCCAGCTGCCCCGCCCCTTCATTCTTCAGAAGGGGCCGAGGCTGATTCTCTCCAGTGGTTCGGTGAGCGACATCATGGGGAAGGACGCGAACGGTCAACCGATCGTCACCGGCCGGCAGGTGACCGTGAACGTCGAGTGCCAGAAGACGGACGGCTCGGCCAACGCGGGGAAGACGCTCAGCGTCCGGGTGGAACCGTCCGGGCTGAACTACGCGCTGAGTTCGACCACCACGGGTGCCGACGGGAAGATCACCGTTACGCTCAAGCGGACGGGCGCCCTCTTCGACAACCAGGCTCCTCCGGTTGATTCGGTCGTGCGGGTTTCGCTGGGCCTGGTCGCCGAGTCGCTGTCGCTGCGGTTCTGAGCCGGGATGAGTCTCCTCGACTGGCACCGCCCCTTCCCGGACAGCGTGCGCTGGCGCCTCACAGACCTGGGCGTGGAGATCGAGAACTCCGGGGTGGAGCGCACCAAGGGCAGTCCCGCGACCGTGACTCGCGTGTGGGGACAGTACGCCACAGCGATCAACAAGGTGACGCGGCATCACAGAATGCCTGCCGAGCTCGTGGTGGCGAACATTTGCACCGAGACCGGCGGGCGGGCAGACGCCATCCGCTTCGAGCCCGGTTACGTGAGCGACGAGAAGACGCCGCACAAGGTCAGCCCCGGTCTGATGCAGACGCTCATCAGCACGGCCGCCAACACCCTGCTGATGAGCGTCTCCCGTGAATGGCTGCTGGAGGCACCGAATTCCCTTGAGGCGGGCTGTGCATACATCGCGGGCCAGGCCCGGAAGACCGGCCTGGATCCCCCGCTGGTCGCAGCCGCCTACAACTCCGGCGGGCTGCACGAACAGACGGGAAGTCAGAACCGGTGGAAACTGCGCCAGTACCCCATCGGCACCAGTGAGCACTGTGACCGGTTCGTGCGCTTCTACAACGACGCCGTCTCCGTTCTCGCCTCCTCCTCGGCAGTACCGGCCATGTCCCACCAGGATCTGCTGAAGGACCAGACGTGACGGAACTGCACCGGCTGTTGGTCGCGTTCGGCACAGCACTGAGCAGAACACAGCACGTGCTCGACGCCTCCGCGCGTGTCTCTGTCGACGCTTTCGGGGAGACGGGCTGGGCGCCGACCGGCTACGCCCTCGATACGGTGATGCTGCATCTGCCCGTCGGCTGTTCGCGGCACAGACCGCCCGAAGTGCACCTTGTCCCGCACTGGGGCGGCCCGGGCCGTCTCACGGTGACGGTGACCTTTCGGCCGAGCGCTCTCACCGACTTCGCCGACGCGCTGGACGAGGACGGAATTCCTCTCGGACGCCGAGGATGCATCGGATGAAGGTCTTTGTGCGGGGGCGCGTACATGCCCCGCAGCCCGCCTCTTTGACGGGCTGCGTCGCGACGCTGTGGCATGACCACCGCGGCGACCTCTTCGCGCGCGACCGTGCAGGCTGCGGCGAGGACGGCTCCTTCAGCGTCGGTCTCGACCTCCCCGACGACAGCGCCTGGCCACCGACGCTTCTGGTCCAGGTCGAACGCGGCGGGCGTGTACTGCCCACCCGGCCGGCGCTTGTCCGCTTCGCCGCCCGCCCCGGGGATCCGAACGGCACGATCGACATCCTGCTGACCGAAGTGGTGGCGAGTGAACCGACGTTGGGAGAGGTGGCCGCTGCGCTCGCCGCGGCCGCGGGACGGATGCAGACGGAGCTCTCGCGCTATCCGACGCCCGGCGGCGCCTTCACCGCAGAGGTCGAACTGTCCCTGCCCGCCACCACGAGCGTCGATGAACTGGGCCGATTCCGTGCCCAGATCACCGAATCGGAGACCGCGCGAGAGCCTCCGCTGCGGCTCACCGTCCGTCCGGCTCCTGGCGCCCCCGCCCCCGCCCCGGCAGCCCCCTCCGTCGAACTCGACGACCTCGGCATCCTGGAACGGGAGCAGATACGCCTGCTGCGCGACCGCCGTGTCTTCGATGTCGCCGAACTCGCGGCCGTACTGGGCCGTCCGGCCGCGCGCCTCGCCCTCGCGGAACTCAATTTGCCCGAGCCCGCCATCGTGGACTGCTACACACTGCTGTTCACGGTGGGCATCCCCACTGCCTTCGCCCTGGCCCTCGTACGCATCGGTATAAGGTCTGTGGTCGACTTCCTCGCTTCCGACCCCAGAGACGTGGCTGCCCGGCTCGCTGCGACCTGGCCCGTCAACGAAAGCGGCATCGCGCTGTGGCAGAGCAGGGTGCGTGCCCGGTTCGCACCGCAAGACGATTGACGGCCTCTCGGCGTCGCGGCCGGGATGCGGCAAAGAAGAATTCCAGAGCGGTAGAGTCCATATTCATCTGAGTGGAGAATATTCGACAGTAAATACTGCTCTTGTGTTGCTGCTTGGATAAACGGAATCTCAAGTGCGGGAGTGAGTAAGCCTATTTCGCGCCTCCTCCCGACAGGGGGTCAGCCGGCGCCTCCGTGGCGGTGCTGTCCACTCGTGGGTCCTTCTCCCTGCGGCACCGGGCAGGCCGTTTCTCCGATGAGCGGTAGACGGCGGCACCTGGGTGCGGTGAGCATCAGGCGAGAGAACGGCCCTTCCACCACGGTGGCCGCTGGCTCAGGAGTACCCATCTGCCCGAGGTGCTGAATTTCCTCTGGACCACTGGTGCTGGAGGGAAGTCTGTACACAATTCCGAGGCACCCCAGTGGCCGCACACACCTTCTGGCTCCTGGCGTGCTGCTGGAATCGCCCCGGCATACCGCGGGAAGTCAACTGTCCCGACCGGAACCACCTTTACGGCGAATCCGTCGGTAGCATGTGAACAGCCGTCTTTCACGTGGCACCTCGGGGGAGGGTCCGATCATGGAGGATATCCGGTTCCGCCTGGATCTGGTCGAGACGGACAATGACTGGGTGATCGTCTGTACGTCGCCGCTGGGCGGCGCGTCGACGAAGGTCAAGGCCCCGCTGACGGCAGAGGCGCTGCGCATCGCTCTGTCCGACGTCGAGAAGGCGCTCATCCGCTCGGCCAGCCCCGTCATCACCCGGCGGGCCGCGGCGGTCGAGCGCACGACCCGTGAGTTCGGCGAGCGTCTCACCGATTCCGTGTTCACCGGTGACGTCCGCCTGCTCTTCGAACAGTGCCGCAAGCAGGCCCGGGCGCAGGGGGTTGCCCTGCGGTTGCTGCTTGCCCCAACCGGACCCAACCTCTCCCGGATTCCCTGGGAGTTCACTGTCGACCCCGCGGCCCGGGACGCCTACCTCGCATTACGTGTCTCCATGGTGCGCTCGCCGCAGCTGATGGAGTCCGCAGAGCCGTTCCCCCTCTCTCCGCCCCTGCGCGTCCTGGGCGTCATGGCTCGTCCCTCCGACCTGCCCACGCTCGAATCGGAACGTGAACGCGAGGAGATCTCCCGTGCGTTGCAGGGGATGAGTACCGACGTCTCCGTGGAGTGGCTCGCCGGCGACAAGTGGAGCGAAGTGGCTGCGGCCGTCCGCGACCGCCGGCCGCACGTGCTGCACTTCGTGGGCCACGGCGGCTTCGACGACGAGAGAGACTCGGGCTACATCGAGCTGACCGCGGAGGACGGCGCATCGATACACGTTTCGGGCACCGACCTCGGCACGCTCGTGCGTGAGATCCCGCAGCTTCGGCTCATCGTCCTCAACGCCTGCGAGTCAGCCACCTGCGGAGCCGAGGGAGTCTTCACCAGCACCGCCGCGCGCATCATCCACGAAGGGGTTCCCGCGGTGGTGGCCATGCAGTACGAGATCACCGATCCGGCGGCGCTCACCTTCGCCTCCTCCTTCTATACGGGCATAGCGCAGGGTCTGCCGGTGGACCGTTCCATGATGCTGGCGCGGGAGAGCGTCAAGATGACCCTGGCGGGAACACTCGAATGGGCAACTCCGGTGCTCTTCCTCGCCTCTGAAGACCCCTGGGTGTTCAAGCTGCCGGAGACCCCGCCGCAGCCCGAAGAACCAGAAGCCCCGGCCGCGGCCCCCATGACGCCTCCGCCGCCCACCGCTCCCCGGCCCGCCCCAGCAGGACCATCCCAGATCCAGGACCTGCAGAACGCGATCCGCACCAGAGTTACGGCCTTCTTGGGGAAGCGCACCGCCAAGCCCTCGGCTGCGTCCTGGCAAGGCGGGCAGCACGGCACCTCTGCCTTCCTGCCGCCGAGGCCGGTCGGCGAGCCGCCCCGGGTCCCGAAGAGCGGGGCCGTTCCCGGAGAGCTCCGCAGGGCCAAGTCGCTGCCGTCGCTGGGTGTTTGCTGCCACCTGGCGCTGGGCCCGAAGGATCTGCTCGCCCTGGCCTGCGCCGACGGCAGCGTCCGCGTCGCCTCCTCCGCCACCGCCGATCTCGTGGCCGACTGTGTGTTCCGTCAGGGAAGCAGGCCCTTCCAGGTGGCGTGGAGTCCCTGGCCGAGACACGTGGCAAGTCTGCACGAAGACGGCAGCACAGTGGTGTGGGACGTGGCCACAGAGGTTCCCGTACAGGTGCTGCCCGGACGTCCTCGACAGATGCAGGCGCTGGCCTTCAGCACCGACGGGCGGTGGCTCGCCACCGCCGGCAACGGGCGCTTCCACGTCTACGACACCAACGGCTCCCGCGTACGCGATCTGCCGTTGGATCCGCTCATCGAGCGCACCCCCGCCGCGGCCGTGGGTGCCCTGAGCTTCACGCCTGACGACCGCCACCTCCTCGTCGCCACCGGCGACGGGCTGCTGCGGCAACTCGACGTCCACGGGCGGCTGATCCGTACATGGCCGCACCCCCAGCCCGTCGCCGGAGTGGCGGCAACCGCCGGCCGCGTCGCGACAGGAGGGTCGGACGGTCGTGTCTGCTTGTGGGACTGGGAGGGGCGCCTGCTGCTGCGTATCCGTCAAGAGGCACGGGTGGGCAGCCTGGCTCTCTCCTCAGACAACGCGCTGTTGGCTGCGGCATCCGACGACGGGGCGCTGACCCTGTGGAACAGCTCGGGTAAACGCACCGCACAGGGCAGGGCTTGCGGGTTCCCCGTAGGCATCGGCGTGCTCTCAGGAGGCGAAGGCATCGTGACGGGCACCGCGGACGGTGTCGTGGAGCAGTGGCCGCTGAGCCCCGAAGTACCGGCGCCGCCGGAAGGGATGCAGACATGACGGAAGTTGAGATCTTCTGGCCCGCGTCCCTGCCGCCCGACGCGGCGCTGGACACCGAGGCGGCGCTTCGCACGGCAGGGATCGGCGCCGTGTGCCGCTCTCAGGCCACCCGCCGCGGCGCGGAGAGCTACGTCCTCGTCATGCTGGCCACCCCGGCTCTGCACTCCTTCCTGCGTGCGGTCTTCGAACGCCTCGGCAACGAGGCCTTCGAGGCACTGAGTGAGTGCGTCCACCGGCTCCTGGGCCAAGGACGGGAAGCAACCGCCGAGCCGACGGACGCACCCAAGGGCGTGGTCATCCAATCGGCCCGCACCGGAGCGGAGTTCGTCTTCACCGGCGACCTCCCAGAGGAGGCATTCCGGCAGGCGATCGCTCTCGACCCGGGCACGGGACCGGGGCAGTGGCTCTGGCAGCCGCAGCACGGCAGCTGGCAGCAGCTCACAAACCGTCACGACGCGTGATCCAGAGATCGGACAAGGACATGAAGAACCCTCCGGAGGGTTCCGCCTCCGGCAACGACTGGGACAGCACCCCTTGGCAGGACGGCACTTCGGCCGGCCATCAGCAACCGCCACCCCACCAGCACCCCAGCCAGCCACCCCGGACCGGGCCCCCCTTCTTCTCCACCATGCCGTCGAATACCGCGCAGCCCCGCACCTACATGCTCCCGGCTGTACTGGTGACCCTCTTCTGCTTCCTGCCCACCGGGATCGCGGCGATAGTCTTCGCCGCTCAGGTCACGACGAAGCTCAACGCGTACGACTACGGTGGCGCCCAGAAAGCGTCGAACAGGGCGAAGGCGCTGTGCCTGGTGAGCGCCGCGGTCGGCGCCGTCGTGCTTCTCATCGTCATCGTGTCGAGTGCCTCGAGCACCTCGTCGGGATACTGACGGCGGTGCGGGTACGAGCTTCCCCGCAGCCGGGGTGGGTGAGCACGACGTCGTCGCTCTCGCGCCCCAGGTGCGGATAGCCGAGGTCGAGCGTCTTCACACGCCCGTCGAAATCCGGGTCGCGGTCGGCTGCGATGCGCCACTCGAACCCGTCCTCGGCACCGGCTAGCTTGTTGAGCAGCTCGCGGTGATCGAGATAGGTGTCGAAGTGCCGCCTTGCACCTCGACCGTGACGTTTCCACGCTCGATGGGACGTCGCCCGGCTGTGCCACGAGGTTCATTCCGTTCGTTCCGTGCCACGCTGGGACCGGCGTCCGGGGGAGTGCACGCCAGGGGGTGCTATGGGACCGCGCAGGCTGCTTTCGTTCGGAGATGCGCTGGTGCTTCTGGGCGGAGACCGTCCTGCGATGGCGGCCCTTGACCGTGCGATCGGTAGCGCGCTCAACTTGGCAACCGGAGGATTGAGCAGCGACGTGCTCAACTTGTTCGGGGCGCGCGGGCGAATCCTCGGCCTGGGCCGCGACGCGGCGCGTGGACTGGGCGCGTATCTGGGGCGTACCGAAGGACGAGTCGAACGGACGGTTGTCGTAGAGGCGGCCCATACCGTCATTGTGGTGCTCGCCTTCTTCGATGCCTTGGAAGAGGCCGAACTGCCCTTCTCCTTGGACGACGTGGAACTGACCCGCCGTGAGCAGCTCACGTTGGCCTCCGGCCGGCAAGGCGGCGACGAGGATGTCGCATCCACGATGGCGCAGGTGGACGCGCCGCGCCCTGCACCTCACCTTCCCTACGAGGACCACATCGCCGAACTCCGGGACTGGTACGGGCACCTGGCATCCCGTGTGCACGACTTCCTGTGGGGACTGGCCCTGTGGGAGCGCCTGGACCAGACCGAGCGCGGCGAAGCCGCGGACATCTTGCGGGCCGCGGTGCCGCGGCGCGCCGTCGAAAACTACGAGGCGCTGTACGCACGCCTCGTGCTTGAAGCCCCCGAATTCCGTTTCTGGTCCGGTCAGGTGGAGCATCAGGCCACACGAGCCGAGATGCGCCGGGCGCTGGCCAGACTGGAGACGCTGTTGTCAGGGTCAGCCGCGCTGCACCGGCCGCCGGTGAACATCGCCAACGCTCTGTCGCAGGCACACCAGTCGGCGTTGTCCCGGCGCGTCCTGGACGCCGAATCAGCGCCAGAGGGGATACGCGTGCCGACGCTGGGCGAGGTGTATCTGGACCCCGACTTCCGGGTGCGTGACGTGGATGGGCAGAGCAGCCCGGCGGATGAGGAGTGGTGGACGCGGACTACGGTGCGCCAGGACTTCACCGAGTATCTGGCCGGCGCACTGACCTCGGAAGGGCTCTTGATGGCTCCCCTCCTGGTGCTCGGTCACCCGGGGGCCGGCAAGTCCGTGCTCATCCGGATCCTCGCAGCCCGGCTGCCCGCCGCCGGGTTCCTACCGGTGCGGGTGTCGTTACGTGACGTGCACGCGGACGACGAGATCCAGGACCAGATCGAACAGGCGATCCGCAGCGACACCGGAGAGCAGACCACATGGCCCGAACTAGTGCGATCTGCGGGTGCCGCGCTGCCAGTCGTTCTGATCGACGGTTTCGATGAGCTGCTGCAGACCACCGGAGTGCACCAGAACGACTTCCTGGTGCGTGTGGCCCGTTTCCAGGAGAGAGAACGGGAGCAGGGACGCCCGGTCCTGGCCGTGGTCACCAGCCGTACCGCAGTCGCCGACCGAGCACGCTACCCACAGGGCTCGGTCGCGCTGCGCCTCGAGCCTTTCCGCCAGGAGCAGATCCAGGTGTGGCTTCACCACTGGAACCTGTCCAACGCCATGAACTTCCGGTCCATGGGGCTGCCTCCGCTCGGCTGGGAGCTCGTCGAACCCCATCGATCCCTAGCCGAGCAGCCGTTGCTTCTGACCATGCTGGCCCTCTACCACGCAGCGGGGAATGACCTGCACGGTGCAGACGAACTTTCGCTGGGTGAGGCCGATCTTTATGAGGCACTGCTCAGCTCATTCGCCCACCGCGAAGTGAGCAAGGACGCCCGCGAGGCGATACCGGGCACCCAGGTCGAAGCCCGCGTCGAGCAGGAGCTCCAACGGCTCTCGCTGGTTGCCTTCGCGATGCTCAACCGGCGACGCCAGTGGGTCTCGGCAGCCGAACTGGATGAGGACCTGGCGGCACTCCTCGGACGCCCCGCGACACAGCCGTCCGGGTTTCGCGCGGCGTTGGGACAGGCCGAAGTCGCGCTGGGACGCTTCTTCTTCGTCCAGCGCGCGCAGTCGGTCAGGGACGGTCAGACGCTGTCCACCTACGAGTTTCTGCACGCCACGTTCGGTGAGTATCTGGCGGTGCGCCTCGCGGTGCAGCTCCTGACCGGGCTCCTCGACCACCGACCGGTGCTGTCGATGGGCAGTGAACCCATCAACGACGAGCTGTTGTTCGCCCTGCTGTCCTTCGCGCCCCTCTCCTCACGGCAGATGCTCCGCTTCGCCAGAGCTCGCGTCGATCAGCTGCCAGCGCGGGAGCGGGAGCACCTGGGGCACCTTGTTATTCGGGTTCTGGGAGAACGGGAGCTGCGCGCTGAGCAGCCACATCCCGCGTACGTTCCCCGGCGCGTCCGTGCCGCCTCCCGGCACGGGATCTACAGTGCGAACCTGGTCGTGCTCGCCGTGCTGTTGACCAGTGGAACGACTGCCGGCGCGCTCTTCCCCACGTCGAGCGATCCCGCTGTCGGCTGGCACAGACACGCTCTGCTGTGGCGATCGTCCTTCGACGAGGAGCAGTGGACCGACTTCGCTCTCTCGCTGAGCGTGCGGCGCATGAGAAACAGCCAGCGCCGGGACCTTGAAATCACCCTCAGGGAGGGCGAGTTGACCTCACCGGAGCCAGTGGACGCGCACTGGCTCTTCCGAGTCCCGCAGGGTGAGGAGAACGTCTCTTGGTACCGCACCTATTGGAACGAGATGTGGCACAAGATGGACGTCTCGGCCGGGACGAACGATGGAGTGCTGCTCCTGGCGTTGCGCCCGCTGTTCGAGTCGCTGGGGCCGTTGATCACCACGTTCAACGGCGGCGCGAGGGAACCTGCCACTTCGGCCGCACAGGACCTGCTGAGGTTGTGGCTGGAGGGGGGATCGATGCCTCCTCAGGAGATCAAGGAGGGCTACCGGCGGATCAGCATGGCCTTCCGATTCCTCGTTCCCGACGACCCGGTCACGCGGCGCCTGTGCCCACTGATGCTCGCCCTACTGGATCGAGACCTGCCGCGTCTCCGCTCGGATGATGCCCGGGCCATCCTCGAAACGCTGTCGAGCAATGCGCACGCCGAGTTACGTACTGACCTCCTCGGCCACGTCGAAACCCACTACCCCGACCTGTTCAGTCACTTCAACCTCCAACGCTGACCGTCCTGCGCAGGCGCCACATGAGTCTCCCGCGCGGCTGGCGCTCGTTGCTTCCCGACGCCGGGCACCATCAGTTGCAGGTCGCGGTTGGTCGTGCCGTGTCCCCGGCTAACGTGTGGCGCCGCCTCGCGGGGGATACTGCGGATCATGCGTGTTGACTTTGATCCTGAGTCCATGGCCAGCCGGGACTTCTACAAGTTGCTGACCGCCACCGTGGTGCCGCGGCCCATCGCCTGGGTGTCCACCATCGCGGCCGACGAGACGGTGAATCTGGCGCCTGCGAAGTTCTGACGAAGACGGTATCGCGGCGTCGAGGTTATCCGTTGGTCTCTGCCGGCCTGGGGCGGGTGCCGGAGAAGCCCGAGAGATTGCCCTGCGTGGTGAGTCGGGGGCGAGGCCATCGCCTCAGATGAGTGCGGTGTCCGGTCGAAGATTTCTCCACCTCCACAGGCACCAGCGCTCTGGTCATCCACGGCAAGATTCGGCCCTGTTGGGCGAGGGCGGTCTGCAGAGTGGTAGCCGGGCCGCCGTGGACGGCCCGGCAGCACCGCAGTCGATGCGTCGGGCAGTCCTTGGGTGGTGGGCACGTACGGCTCACACCGTGCGATTGCCGTCCGGAACCGAGGGGAGGTCCTGGGCGGCTCGGTCCGGACGCGAGATTGCTCCGGGGGTGGATGCGTCGACGAACTCGGCCCTGGGGTGTGCCATTTGTGGTATGCCCACGGTCTCGCGCCGGAGGAAGACGGCCAGGGTCCAGTCGAGGAAGACGCGGATCTTGCGGTTCATGGTGGGGACGCGGCTGCCGTGGTACAGGCGGTGGAACCACCAGGCCGGGCGGCCCTTGAGACGGTACTTGCCGAACATGATGGCCACGCCCTTGTGCAGGCCGAGGCTCGCGACCGCGCCGAGGTTCTTGTGCCGGTACTCCTTCTGCGGCTTTCCCCGCAGGCGCGCGATGACGTTGTCGCCGAGGACGAGAGCCTGGCGTACGGCGTGTTGGGCGTTGGGCGGGCACCATGAGCCGTCCCCGACGGCGAGGTCGGGGACCTGGGCGTTGTCGCCGGCTGACCAGACGTTGTCGAAGCCGCGGACATGCAGGTCGGGTGCGGTGTCGACGTGGCCGCGCGGCCCGAGGGGCAGACCGAAGTCGGCGAGCAGCGGGCTCGGCTTGACGCCTGCCGTCCAGACGATGGTGGAGGCGTCGGCCTCGAGACCGTTGTTGAGCATGACGTGGCGGTCGGTGCAGGAGGCCATCGTGGTCTCCAGGCAGACCTCGACGCCCCGTTCCTCGAGCTTCTCCTTGGTCCACCGGCCGAGGTCGGGTCCCATCTCGGGGAGGATCCGTGCGGCTGCCTCGACGAGGACGAAACGCATGTCGTCCCGGCTGATGTTGCGGTAGTTCTTCGCCGCGTCGCGGGCCATGTCCTCGATCTCGCCGACGGCCTCCACACCGGCGAAGCCGCCTCCGACGAAGACGAACGTGAGGGCGTTGCGGCGGACTTCGGGGTCGGCGGTGGAATCGGCACGGTCGAGCTGCCACAGCACGTGGTTGCGGAGGCCGATGGCCTCCTCGACGGTCTTGAGACCGATGCCGTGCTCGGCGAGGCCGGGGATGGGGAAGGTACGCGAGACGGAACCGGTGGCGACCACAAGGTAGTCGAAGGCGATCTCGTAGGTCTCGCCGGCCGGAGGCGCGACGGTGGCGGCCTTGCGGGCGTGGTCGACGGCGGTTACCCGTCCGGTGACGACGGAGGCGTCCCGGAGTGTGGGCCGCAGGGGCGCGACGAGGTTGCGGGCGGCGACGTTCCCGCCGGCGGCTTCGGGGAGGAAGGGCAGGTAGGTCATGTACGAGCGCGGGTCGACGACTGTGACGGTGGCTTCGTTCTTGCGGAGCTTCTTGCATATCCGCAGTGCGGTGTAGAGGCCGGCGTAGCCGCCGCCCACGATGAGGATGCGCGGGGGCCGGGCCTGGTGTGGGGGAGTGGGCATGACCGAACCTTTCTGTGTGGGCCGGGACTTGTGCGGGTCCGGGATGTGCTGGACGCCGATGCGCTTGCGGAAGACCCAGTAGGTGAAGCTCTGGTAGGCGATGACCAGCGGGGTCACCGAGAGCGCCACCCACGTCATGATCTTGAGGGTGTACGGGCTGGAGGCCGCGTTCTGCGTGGTCAGGCTCCACGCGGTGGTGAGGGTGGAGGGGATGAGGTCGGGGAAGAGGGTGAGGAAGAGCGCGGTGAACGCGCCCGCGACGCCGGCCCCGGACAGCGCGAAGGCCCAGCCCTCCCGCTGACGGCCGTTCAGCGTCATGGCAAGGAACAGCGCGAGGCATGAGGACGCTGCCGCGACGAGGCTGCCGGTGGTGCCGTTTCCGGTCTGCGTGAGCCCGAGGAACCCGGCGCCCAGTACAACCGTCACCGGTCCCAGGGCACGGGCCTTTCGGCGAGCTCGTGCCCGGATGTCGCCGACGGTCTTGAGGGCCGCGAAAAACGCGCCGTGGAAGGTGAACAGCACCAGGGTGAACAGACCGCCGAGGAGCGCGTAGGGACTCAGCAGATCGAGCAGTCCGCCCGCGTAGTTCTTGTGCGCGTCGATCGGCACGCCACGGACCATGTTGGCGAAGACCACTCCCCAGGCGAATGCCGGGATCAGCGAGCACCAGAAGATTGCATGTTCCCAATTGCCCTGCCAGCGCTCCTCGGTGCGCTTGTGGCGGTACTCGAAGGCGACGCCGCGCACGATGAGACAGACCAGGATCAGGAGGAACGGCAGGTAGAAGCCGCTGAGGAGAGTGGCGTACCAGTCGGGGAAGGCGGCGAAGGTGCCGCCGACGGCGGACAGCAGCCAGACTTCGTTGCCGTCCCAGACCGGTCCGATGGTGTTGATCAGAACGCGGCGTTCGGTGCGGCCCCGTGCCAGAGTCCGGGTGAGCACGCCGATGCCGAAGTCGAAGCCTTCGAGGAAGAAGTAGCCGGTCCACAGGAAGGCGATCAGAGCGAACCAGAGGTCGTGCAAGGGCATGTGCGTTCACTCCTTTCTGTCAGTAGGCGAACGTCAGGGGGTCGTCGCCTTCCTGGGAGCTGTTCGCTCCGCGGGGTATGCGCAGTCGCGGGTCATCGGCCGGCGGCTTGTCGTCGGTGTCCGGCCCGGCTTTGGCGTACTTGGCCATGAGCCGCACTTCGATGACGGCGAGGACCGCGTACAAGGCGGTGAAGACGCTCATCGAGACGAGGACGTGCGTCGTGCTGACTCCGGGGGATACGGCATCGGCGGTGCGCATCACGCCGTTCACGACCCAGGGCTGGCGTCCCATTTCGGTGAAGATCCAGCCGAACGAGTTGGCGATCAGCGGGAATCCCATGGTGAGAATGCCGACCCGCCATGCCCACTTCGTCAGTGGAGGGGTGAGCTCCCGGTCCTTGGTGAGCATCAGTCGCGGCACTTCGTTCTCACCGGTACGGAAGTGCGGGGCAAGCCGGCGCCTGGGGCGGGTGAGCCACAGTCCGGCCGCGGCGGCGACGACGGACGTCATGCCGAACACGATCATCAGTCGGAAGGCCCAGAACGTCATGAAGATGTTGGGCATGTAGTCCTGGGGTGATCCGCCGTGGGACGCGGCCTGTCGTTCCGCGATGTCGTTGATTCCGGGTACGGGGCCGCTGAGGTTGTTGTGGGCCAGCAGGGAGAGCACGCCGGGGATCTCCACCTCGGCGCTGTTGCGGCCCTTGTCGGGGTCGGCGACGGCGAAGACGGAGAAGGGGGCCGGGGATTTGGTGTCCCACAGAGCCTCGGCGGAGGCCATCTTCATGGGCTGTTGCTCGAACATGGCCTTGCCGAGCGAGTCGCCGCTCAGGGCGGTCCCCGTGCCGGCGATCACGGCGATGACCAGTCCCGTGCGCAGCGAGGTGCGCATCACGCCCACCTGCCGGGTCCGCTTCTCGCTCCACTCCTTGCCCGCGTCCCGGGCCCGCTTGGCACGCCACAGGTGGAAGCAGGAGATGCCGATCACGAAGGCGGCGCCGGTGAGGAAAGCCGCCATCAGGGTGTGGGAGGCCACGACGAGAGTGGTGTGCTGTGTCAAGGCCTCCCGGATGTCGGTGAGTTGAGCCTTGCCGGTCTTCTTGTCGATCGCGTACCCGACCGGGTGCTGCATCCATGTGTTGGCCGCGAGGATGAAGTACGAGGAGAGCACGGTGCCGAGGGAGACGATCCACATGCAGGTGCAGTGGAGTTTCCTGGGCAGCTTGTCCCAGCCGAAGATCCACAGGCCGATGAAGGTGGATTCGAAGAAGAAGGCGATCAGTGCCTCCATGGCCAGCGGGCCCCCGAAGACGTCACCCACGAACCGGGAGTAGTCCGACCAGTTCATGCCGAACTGGAACTCCTGCACGATGCCGGTGACGACGCCCATCGCCATGTTGATCAGGAAGAGCTTTCCCCAGAACTTGGTGGCGTGGAAGTACTTCTCCTTCGCGGTGCGCACCCACGCGGTTTCCAGTCCCGCGGTGATGGCCGCAAGGCTGATCGTGAGCGGCACGAAGAGGAAGTGGTAGACGGTGGTGATGCCGAACTGCCAGCGCGCCACGGTCTCCTGGGACAGGGCCGGATCCATCAGCGAACCCTCCGTGGGTGAATGTGAGCACATTCACGAATTCGGTGAAAAGAGAAATTCATGTGCGCGGGTGGAGCATCGGGGCGCATCAGTGCGTGCACCTCTCTGCTGTCAACTCCTCGTCGGGCACTGCTTCGTGGTCCTGGAGCTCGGCCGCAGCGGGACCGGCCGTCTTACGGTGCTTCTCCGTGAGTGCGGCGGCGAGGGTCAGCAGAATTCCTGCTGCCAGCCACGAGCCGAGGACGAGAAGGTGGGAGCCGAGGCCGGCTCGGTCGAAGTAGAGGATGCTGCGGGCGCCTTCGACGAATCCCGCGCCGTTCCAGAAGGAGTGCAGTGTTGCGTAGAAGTCGTTCTGCAGCTCCGGGCCCACGAGGCCGCCGGCGCTGGTGAGGTTGAGCATGACGAACAAGCCCATCAGCACCAGCGGGGTCAGGCTCTTCAGGAAGGTCTGCAGCCCCAGGCCGATGGCGATGACACCCGCGCTGAAGAGTGTGCCCAGGCCCCAGATCGCCGCGTAGGAGTCGTCGACCACCCCGAAGACGGGCCCGGCGAGGATGATCCCCACGGTGCTCAGGGCCAGCGAGGCCCCCAGGCCGAGTACTGCCCGTGCGCGCATGCCGATCACATGAGCCGCGCGGTCCAGGATGAGCACGCTGATGTACGAGGACACGCTGAGGGCGATCAGCAGGAAGAACAGGCCGCCACCGTTGGCATCCTCGGCCGGCAGCGGTGACACATCGGTGACCTTCAGCTTCGTTCCCTGTTCCTCGGCCACCTTCTGGAAGACGGTCTCGGTGGCGTCAGCGGTGGAGTGGGAACCGGCCTCGGCGACCAGGACTTCCGGCGTGTCCTTGGACGGGACGAAGGCTCCGGCGATGTCACGGTCCATCAGCCGGTCGTGGGCCTCTTCGCGGGTCGGCACTGTGCCGACCTTGAGGCCGTCCCCGGCCTTGGACTCGAGGGCCTGCTTCAGAGGCTGAGTCTGCGATGCCGTGCCGACGAGGGACACCTTCAGGTCGTGGGGCTGGGGTTGGTGGAAGGCGCCGAGGTAAGTCGCCCCCAGGCCCAGGCAGATGAGCAGCGGGGCGAGCAGGTGTGCTGCCACGCGCAGAAGCGTGGTGCGCCGGCTCTGGACGGTGAGGTCCGCATCGGCAGTCGGGGGTGCGTTGGCATCCGGAGTGGTCATGACGGTCCGGCTCCTTGAGCGTGACGGAATGGGGGTGAGGGTGAGTGCGATGTCCGAGGGGGTCGCGGCAGTCGACGGGGGCACCGTGTCCGGCTCACGGCCGAAGCCGGACACGGTGCGCAGCAGTGGCGTCGGCCCGTCCCTCGGTGCATCAACAGGCCGTGCGGAATGCGGGCTTGGGGGTCAGGCTGTGGGCAGCCACTCCGGGCGGCCGGAGCCGCGCGGGACGAGGATCTGCCGGTAGGAGCCGGGGGTGTCGGACATCTTCACCTGATCGGTGATGCCCTGGTAGTGGCCCAGGGGAGTCTCGGCGGTGAAGACCTCGGGGTCGGGGTAGGCGTGGAGTTCGCCGGTGCCCGCGATCTGCCGTGCGTAGTTCTGGTCGAAGATGCCCAGGGAGAGGATCCACAGGGCGACTCGGGAGAGGGAGACGTGTACGCGGTAACTGCCGCCGTGCACGGCGCGCCGCCGCAGCGCCTCGGCGATGCCCGCGGTCATGAACCACGACACGAGGTAGTCGTTGACGACTGTGATGGGCGGCAGGGCGGGCTTGTCGCCGTCGCCTTCCAGGTGCAGCAGGCCGGTGAGGGCGCCGGCGGTCTGGTCGAAGCCGAGGTAGTCCTGCCACGGACCGCCGCGGCCGTTCAACGACACCGTGGCGTAGATCAGGCCCGGGCGCCGCGCGGTGGCTTCCTCCTCGGACAGGCCGATGGAGTTCAGGAAGCCGGGGCGGCGGTTGGCGTAGAAGACGTCGGCACCGGCCTGCAGTTGGTGGATGCGCTGCAAGCCCTCGGGGGCGTACGGATTCACCGTGGCGGACCGGACGCCGACGCCGGTCGTCAAGTAGGTGATGTCGTGCTCGAGTTCGTAGGGGCGCCAGAGATTCAGTACGTCGGCCCCGTGCAGGGCCATGGCGCGTCCGGCGCCCGCGCCCGCGATGATGTGGCCCATACCCAGGGCTCGCACACCGTCCAGCGGGGCGGTGGCCTCGGCGGGCAGCGGCTCGGGGTCGCTGTCTCCCACGCGGGTGATCTCGACCAGCGGCGTGTGTGCGAGGACGTCCGTGTACTGGCGCTCGGCGAGGATTTCCCGGGGCGTGCGCACCATGGGCATGACGCAACCGGCATCGGCGCCGGCCTCTTCCAGCTCTCGGGCGTTCCACTTCGAGATCGCGGCTGCGACGTCCTCGGGGACGTCACCGACGCCGAGCAGTTTCTGGGCAGCGACCTTGATGTTGGGGTAGATGTTGAACGGCATCATCCACCGGTCGTCGGCGGTGCGGTAGAAGTTGTTGGCGAAGGCCTGGTTGATGATCGAAGGGTGGCCGCCGGTGTAGCCGTTGAGGAGTTCCCACTTCTGTTCGTAGAAGGGGCACAGTCGGTGCGGGCCCACTCGCAGGTCCATGCTGATGTTCTGGCCGCGGCCTGTGCGGTCCTTCCAGAGGGCGGCGACGGCCGCGGACTTGGCGACCATGGCGATGCCGGAGGCGGCGCCCAGACGCAGAGTGCTGGGGACCACCGGGTCCGCGCCCTGATAGGTGATCGTGCCCCCGGTGTCCTCCGGGGTCAGGCCGATGTCTGCGAGGACCTCATGCGATGCGGTGTCGACGTCGAAGGCGTCGTCGGTGGCCGGGTGGGCAACGGCCGTGGCGATCTTGTCCGTGAGTGACATTGCTTCTTCGTTCCTGGGTGTGGTTCCGGGCGGTGTTCAGGCGCTGTGCTGGGAACTGCGCTCCTGTGGCGTTTCGTTGAGGGCGCGCATGAGGGCGATCTGGGCGCGGTCGCGTGCGGCGCCGAGCTCGTCGACGTTGCCGGTGCCGAAGGCCTCACGTGCCTGGCCGACCAGGCGGGCGACGGTGGCGTCGTCGAAGGTGGGGTTGCCCAGGGAGGGCCACAGGTGGGCCTCCATGCCCCGGCCGAGATGGTCGATGAAGTCGGGCAGGCCGCCGGGCCCGCCGCCGAGGTGGAAGGTGCGGAACGGTCCGGCCACGGCCCAGCGCATGCCGATGGAGGCGGTGACGACGTCGTCGAGCTCCTGCTCGGTCACCACGCCCTCGTCGACGAGGTGGACGCACTCGCGGAACAGCGCCGCCTGCAGGCGGTTGGCGACGAAGCCGGGAACCTCCTTGTGGAGCACCTGGGGCTTCTTCCCGAGCGCCGTGTAGAAGTCCTTGGCCTGCTCGACGGTGGCCTCGGAGGTCTTCTCGCCGGGGACGATCTCCACCAGCGGCACCAGGTGCGGCGGGTTGAAGGGGTGCCCGACGATCAGCCGCTCCGGCTGCCGCAGTTCGGCGGCGACGGCCGTGGCGGGGATGCTGGAGGTGGAGGTGGCCAGCAGCGCGTGGGCGGGCGCGGCCTGCTCGATGGTCTGCCAGATCTGTTGCTTGAGCTCCAGGCGTTCGGGGCCGTTCTCCTGGACGACGTCGGCGTCGGCGACGGCTGTGGCCAGGTCGGCCTCGAAGGTGAGCCGGTCGGTGAGATCGTCCGTGGGCAGCCCGAGTTCGGCCAGCGTCGGGGTGATCTCCGCCAGGCCTGTCAGGACGAGGTCGTCGATGTTCTCGCGCGGGTCGTTGACGACGACATCGAGGCCGCGGGCGAGGAAGAGCCCGGCCCAGGAGATGCCGATCACGCCGCCGCCGATAACGGCGGCCCGCTGGTAGGGAGTTGTCGCCGTGGCGCCGTCCTGCCGGAGGGTGTCGTCCCGCGAGTCGGAAGAGTGGTTCATGGGTGTGCGCTTTCTCGGAGAGAGGGCGAGGAGCGCCGTACGCAGGCGATGAGCCGGCGAAGGACGCAGCCTGCCTGTGCGGTGCGCGGTCTCAGACGGCGAGGTAGTCGTGGACAGGCTCGACCGGGGACAGCGTCAGATCCGCGGTGATGTGACTCGCGTGCACGACCTCGAGCACCGGAAGGTCGGCGAGCGGGGCCATCGCGTGGGCGAAGAGCTCCAGCCGCGCGGGGGAGGTGAAGGCGCTCTTGACCGTGATATCGGAGATCCGGGTACGCACCAGATCGCAAATGCGCGGGGTGCCGTCGTAGTTCGGGACCATCTTCACCATGAAGTTGGGCACGCAGATCTCCGCCCGGGCCTCGTCGAGGTCCATGACGTGGTGGTCGTAGCCCATGGTCGCGGTCGCCACGCGGAGCGTGCCGTAGTCGAGGGTGCCGACAAGGGTGTCGGAGTCGACGTAGAGGGCGGGGGAGCCGCCCTTCTTCGGGTACGCGCTGTACTCACGTCCGCTGGAGATGGCGGGCACGCTGTCGACGTACATCGCCAGGTTGAACTCCCCGGCTTCTCCCTCGTGCTCGACTGCGATGAGCTGCCCGGCTTCGGTGTAGTCGCCCAGGCCCGTCGTGTCGGGCATCCGCATGACCTCGAAACGGACCAGCGGCTCGGGGACGCTCAGCGGCTCGGGAACCAGCCGTCGCAGCACCTCGGGATCCGTGCGGTAAACGATGTTGAGGTACTCACGATTGGTGAAGCGGTACCGGGCCGGGGGGTACGCCGGGGAGTCCAGAGGGGTGGTGAAACTCCGGGCGACGTCGCTCTTGTCCATCAGGGCCTCCAGGGAGAGGCCGGACGGGGCCCGTGGCGCTGTGGACGCGGGCCGCGCTTGCCTCTCCCACGTGGGGAATGTCGGGGGATCGCGCGTTCCGTACATCGGGGAGCGCGCACAACCCAGTGGACGCCCGGGAGAGACTGTCTGTCCAATATATGCTGGGTTCATGATCCATACTGCTGGTGATATCGCTCTGACGAGGCGCGTGCTGGAGCAGTTCCTGACCGTCGCCGAGGAGCAGCACTTCGGCCGCGCGGCGGAGCGCCTGTTCATGAGCCAGCCGCCGCTGAGCCAGTCCATTCAGCGCCTGGAGCGCATGCTGGATGTCCGCCTGTTCGACCGCGGCCCCGGCGGCGCCACACTCACTCCGGCCGGGGAAGTGTTCGCGGTGGACGCGAAACGCCTCCTCGAGGCACAGTCAGCCGCCGTCGAACGGGTCCGACGCGTCGCGAGCGGCCTGGAAGGGGATGTGCGTGTGGGATACGTGAGCATCCTCAGTCACCACTACATGCCGGGTCTGCTGCGCACGGCGGCGGAGGAGCTGCCGGGGCTGCGGGTGCACCTGCATCAGGACTCCTCGGCCACCGTCGCCGACATGGTCCGCGCGGGAACCCTCGACCTGGGGTTCCTGCGCGACCCCTCGCCTCTCTCGCCCGAGCTCGTCAGCCGCGGCTTCGCCGTCGAGCGCCTCGCTGCGGCCCTGCCTCAGGGGCACCCGCTGGCCACGGCCGAGCGGGTCGGTCTGGGGGATCTGCGTGACGAGGGGTTCGTCGTTCCCGGCGCAAGCACGCTGCCGGCCCTCGCCCAGCAGATGCAACTCGCCTGCCAGGAGGCCGGGTTCACCCCGCACACCCGGGCGACGGCCGACGATCTCACGGGCCTGTTCAGCTATGTCGCCTCCGGGCTGTGCGTCGCCCTCCTGCCCGAGCAGCTGCGTGAGTTCCCCATGGCCGGTGTGGCCTTCGTGCCGCTGCGCGGCGCGTCGTCGTACCTGGACACCACTGTTGTCGCCGTGCACCGGCCGGACGCGGACGCGGCAGTGCTGCGGCTGCTCGACCTGATCACCCGCTCGGTCTCCGCAGGGTCTTCGTCGTGAGCGCCCCCGTTCCCCGTGCTGTCCCGGGCCGGCGGGAGAGGGGTGAGGCAGCGGAGACTCATCGGCTCCTGGACGTCGGCGAGATCCTGCTGGTGAACAACTAGCGGCCGGCAGCCTTGCAGGTGCGTCCGCACGCCTTTGCGCCGGGAGCTACTCCAGAACCGCGTTGCCGAGCCAGTGCGCAGCGAGGAGGGCGGCGCGGACGTCGAAGTCGTCCCGGAGGGAATGCGCGCCCGCCGGCAACAGGTCGGTCGCTCGTTGGACGCGGTACTGGATCGAATTGCGGTGCAGATGCATCACCTCCGCAGCGGTCGCGTAGCTGCGGCGGTGGGAGAGGAAGACCAGGAGAGTCTCCCGAAGGACGGCATCCCGCGGTTCCGGTCCGGCCAGACTCCCCAGCGTCCCCCGGACGAAGTCACGGACCCCGTCCGGATCGCCGGACATCAGGGCGACAGGCGCGATGTCGGCGTACCTCACCCACTGCGGACGGCCCACGTGTGAGCTCCGGTGTGCGGCACCGTCGAGCCGCATCACGAGGATCTCCTTGACCTGGGCGGCCTGGCGAGCCGAGGTACGGAACCCCGCCAGCCCGGGACCGGGTTGTCCGACAGCGGCGTTGAGGAGTGTGCCGGACGGCGGGGTGAGGTCCACCGGACCGGCGTTGCCGTCGGCGGGCAGGGCGAGCCACAACCGGGCCTCCCGCTCGTCGGCGGGAACTGTGAGCGAGGCGCGGGCCCGCAGCGCCGATACGGCATGCGCGCGGACGTCCTCGACCGCCGCGATGAGGTCGAAGGACGTCATCTCATCCGCCGGCCACAGTGTGCACGCCACATGCACCGCGTCGAGGGGATAGCGCAGCGCCCGTTCCGCGGCGGAGTGGTCCACGGTGCCGCCGCCGAGAAGTTCGTTCACCCACTGCTGACGGACACCGCTACGGCTGGCCACCCACCGCTCGCGCTCCAGCTCGTAGGTTCGCCCCACGTGTTCGCAGATGTGGTCGATGTACTGCGCGGAGCGGCGCACCAGGGCCACGGTCAGTGCCACCCGGTCGCCGGCCGGCACCTCGTCGAGACGTGCGAAGGCTCTGTCGAGGAACAGGGAGTGCCCGATCCGGTAGGCCCTGATGAGCGCGGACAGCGGAATGTCGCGCTGGGCCAGCATGCGGGCGTATGCCAGGGCGGCGTTCGGCGCCTCCAGCTGATGAGCTCCCGTGTCCTGCTTGAGGAAGTGCACCGCGGCCACGATGTTCTCCGTGATGCTCGCCTCGAGCAGCTGCCGGGAGGCCGCGTCGTGGTCGAGTGCACTGATCTGGACGAGGGTCACCCGCACGAGGCCCGCGACGAGATCCTCCAACTCTTCCCGAATCCGGTCGGCGGCCTCGGCGAGCAGTGTTTCCTCCGACGACATGCCGGCATGTTACGGCGGCGGCCAGGCAGCCGGTTCGTGCGCGGAGCACGAAAGAGCCCCCGCATCTTGTGAGGCGCATCCGATGCCGCCGGCGCTGTGGCGGCCCTATCTTCACCAACGTCCCGCCCACCGAACCCTGTTGAGGTGCACACCCGCATGAATGTGAGCCGCCTGCCCGCTGTGCGTGCCGAACAAGCCCCGAACGCCCCGGCCCTCGCCGACGACGTACACGGCAACCTGCACAGCCTGTCGAACGCCACCTTCGCCGCCCTGATCGAGCAGTACGCCCGGCACTTCGCCGACCGGGGCCTCGGCCCCGGGGACCTTGTCGCGGTCAAGATGTCCAACAGAGTGGAACTGGTGGTGGCCCTGTTCGCCGCCTGGCGGGTGCGGGCGGCCCTCACCCCCGTCAATCCAGCGCTGACAGAGGCGGAGACGCGCTACCAACTGCAGGACTGCCGGGCGAAGATCCTCCTCGCCGAGGAACCATCCGCCGAGGCGCCGGAGCCCGTCACCGTGCTCACACTCGGGGACCTGGAAGGCCCCGCGCCTGTCCTCGGTCTGCCCGAGCCGCCGACGGACCCGGAGGCCGCGGCGGACGATCCGGCGCTGGTCATCTACACCAGTGGAACCACCGGCCGGCCCAAGGGCGTTGAGCTGCTGCACCGCAACATCGACGCGATGACCGCGGCGATGGTCGAGTCGATGAAGCTGACCGAGGACGACCACAGCCTCCTGATCCTGCCGCTGTTCCACGTCAACGGCATCGTCGTCAGCATCCTCTCGCCGCTGCGCGCCGGCGGGCGGGCCACCATCGTGCGGCGCTTCAGCGCAACGGACTTCTTCCGTGTAGTGGAAGACGCCCGCCCCACTTTCTTCTCCGCCGTGCCCGCGATCTACGCCATGCTGGCCGGCCTGCCGCCCGAGGTGCAGCCGGACACCTCCTCCCTCCGCTTTGCCGCTTGCGGCGCCGCACCGATGCCCGCTCAGCTGATCAGCGCGGTGGAGCAGCGCTTCGGGTTCCAACTCCTGGAGGGATACGGGCTCTCCGAGGCCACCTGCGCCTCGACCGCGAACCCGCTGGACGGCATCCGCAAGCCCGGCACCGTGGGACTGCCGCTGCCCGGCCAGACCGTCGGGATCATGGGGGCGGACGGCAGCCTCGTCACCGATGGGGGAGTGGGGGAGGTGGTGGTCAGCGGCCCCACGGTGATGCGCGGCTACCTGGGCAGGCCGGAGGAGACGGCAAGGACCATCAGGGACGGCCGACTGCACACGGGCGACGTCGGCCGTTTCGACGAGGACGGCTACCTCGTCCTCGTCGACCGTGTGAAGGACATGATCATCCGTGCCGGGGAGAACATCTACCCCAAGGAGATCGAGACGCAGCTGCACGACCACCCGGCCGTACGCGAGGCCGCCGTCGTGGGGCGTCCCGATGCGGTACTGGGTGAAGTCCCCGTCGCCTTCCTTGCGTTGCACGACGCCGCGGCAGTCACCACGGACGGGATCGCCGCGTTCCTCACCCCGCGGCTCGCCGCCTACAAGCTGCCGGTGGACATCCACGTCGTGCCCGGGATCCCCAGGAACCCCGTCGGCAAGACCGACAAGCCCGCGCTGCGACGGCAGCTGCGCGAGCCCGCCCGCTGACCCGTGCCCAACCCCCTGACGAGACACAAAGGTGTGGTCTTCATGGGCTTCATGGCCCCGCAACTGCCGTCAGTCGACGCCGAATCCTTCCGCTCTCTGCCGCGCGGTGAGCGGCTGCGGATCCTCACCCGGCACTGGGTCGACCACGGCTTCGGCAGCCCCTACGCCGTCTTCCTCCTCTACCTGGTGAAGTGCCTGCTCTACATCGGCGGAGCAGCAGTCGTGATCGCTCAGACCCCCGGCCTCGGACCGGTCACCGATCCGGCCTCCTGGTGGTCCGAGCCGATCGTCTACCAGAAACTCATCGTCTTCACGCTGCTGTGGGAGGTGACCGGTCTGGGCTGCGGCTCGGGTCCGCTCACGTCCCGCTTCAACCCGCCGATCGGCTCGATCCTGTACTGGCTGCGGCCGGGCACCATCCGACTTTCCCCTTGGCCTGGGCGGGTGCCGCTGACCGCAGGAGACCGCCGTACCGGCTTCGACGTCCTTCTCTACGCCGCCGTACTGGCCTCCGGCATCTGGCTGTTGACCCTGCCCGGGGACGGAAGCCGCATCGAAGGCCTCGGAAACGTCGGACTCCTCGAACCGCTCGCGGCTCTCCCGCTCATCGTCTCGCTGGCGGTTCTGGGACTGCGGGACAAGACGATCTTCCTGGCGGCCCGGGGTGAGCAGTACTGGCTGTCGCTGCTGATCTTCTTCTTCCCGTACACCGACATGGTCATCGGCTTCCAGCTCGTCATGCTGGCCATCTGGTGGGGAGCGGCGACCTCCAAGCTCAACCACCACTTCCCGTTCGTGGTCGCGACCATGATGAGCAACGCACCGCTGCTGCCTTCCGGCAGGATCAAACGTCTGTTCTACCGCGACCACCCACACGACCTGCGGCCCTCACGCGTGGCCTGGCTGATGGCCCACATCGGCACGGCCACCGAGTACCTCGTGCCGCTGTACCTGGTCTTCCTCGGCGATGGGGGATTCTGGACCTGGGCGGCCCTGAGCTACATGGTCGTCTTCCACCTGCACATCCTCTCGACCGTGCCGATGGGCGTGCCCCTGGAGTGGAACCTCTTCTTCGTCTTCTCGCTGTTCCACCTCTTCGGCGCGCACGGCGACATCTCCGTGTGGGACCTGAACTCGCCCTGGCTGCTCGCCGTGATCCTGCCCAGCCTGCTGTTGCTGCCCCTCCTCGGCAACATGCGGCCCGACCTCGTGTCGTTCCTGCCCGCCATGCGCTACTACGCGGGTAACTGGGCCACCAGCGCCTGGGTGTTCACCGGCGATGCCCTGGAGCGTATGGAGAACTGCCTCACCACGGCGTGCCGGCTGCCCACCCGTCAGCTGGAGAGCCTCTACGACGCTCGCACCGCCTTGCTCATGTCCCAGAAAGTGCAGAGTTGGCGATCGATGCACTCACACGGCCGCGCCCACAACGGCCTCATCGACCGCGTCACCGACGGCCAGGACGACGCCGTCACCGTGGACGGTGAACTGATCGCCGGCTTCGCGATCGGCTGGAACTTCGGAGAGGGCCACCTCCACAACGACCAACTCCTCCACGCCGTACAGGACCGCTGCGGCTTCGCCCCCGGCGAGGTCCGCGTGATCTGCCTCGAAGGCCAGCCGATCCACCGCCAGACCCAGGACTACGAGGTCCACGACGCGGCCCTCGGGCTCCTGGAGCGCGGCCGTGTCACAGTGCGGGACATGCTCGCCCGCCAGCCCTGGCCGACCGACGGCCCGCACTACCCCGTCCACGACGTGGAGTCCCGCCACCCGCTGCGGCAGACTTCGGTCAACTCCCGCAGCGCGGATGCCGGCCACGTGGACGAATCGCACCGGGACACGGCGTCATGACCACCGCAGTCGTCGTCGGAGGCGGGCCCAACGGGCTCGCCTCCGCCGCCCTCCTCGCAAAGGCAGGCGTGCAGGTGACACTCCTGGAGGCCGCGGAAGAAGTGGGCGGCGGAACCCGCAGCCACCAGGCCCTCGTCCCCGGACTGCTGCACGACCACTGCTCGGCCATCCACCCCATGGCGGTCACCTCACCGGCACTTCGCGCACTCGACCTGGAACGCCACGGACTGCGCTGGCAGTTGGCACCCGTAGACTGCGCCCACCCGCTGGACGACGGAAGCGCCGGGGTGCTGATGCGCTCCGTCGAGGACACCGCCCGCATCCTCGGCGTCGACGGGAGCCGCTACCGGGCACTCCTGGCACCGTCCGTGCGCAACTGGGGCGCCCTCGCCCACGACGTGATGGGCCCTCTGCTGCGCGTCCCCGAACACCCGCTGCTGCTGGCCCGCTTCGGACTGCCGACCCTGCTGCCCGCCACGGCCCTCGCCCGTATCTTCCGCACCCCGCAGGCACGGGCCCTGTGGGTCGGGGTCGCAGCGCACGCCTTCCGCCCGCTGACCGGCCCTCTCACCTCCGCGATCGGTCTCGGCATCCTCACCGCCGGACACGCGGCAGGATGGGCCGTGGCCGAGGGCGGTTCCCAGGCCATCGCCCGCAGCATGGAGAGCGTGCTGCGCGCACACGGCGGCACGATTCACACCGGCGTACGCGTCAACGACGCCTCCCAGATCCCGCCCGCCGACGTGACCCTCCTCGACCTCGACCCCGGCCAGGTCGCCCGCATCTACGGCTACCGCCTCCCGCGCCGGGTACGGGCCGCCTACCAGCGGTTCCGCCGAGGTCCCGCCGCCTACAAGGTCGACCTCGCGGTCGAGGGCGGCGTGCCCTGGACGAATGAGCACGCGCGCCGCGCCGGCACCGTGCACCTCGGCGGCCCACTCACCGAAGTGGCCCGGACAGAGAGGGAGGTGGCCGCCGGCCGGATGCCGGAGCACCCCTTCGTCCTGGTCGGCCAGCAGTACCTGGCCGACCCCTCCCGCTCGGCCGGCAACGTCCACCCCGTCTACGCCTACGCCCACGTCCCGCACGGCTACGACCAGGACGCCACCGAAGCGATCCTCCGCCAGCTGGAACGCTTCGCCCCCGGCGTCCGGGAGCGCATCGTGGGCCAACAGGCCACACATCCCCGTGACTTCGCCACAGCCAACCCCAACTTCGCGGGCGGTGACATCATCACCGGAGCCAAAACCGTCCCCCAGCTCCTCCTCGGCCCCCGCACCACGCTCAACCCGTACTCCACCGGACTGCCCGGGGTGTTCCTGTGCTCGGCCGCCACCCCACCAGGCCCCGGCGCCCACGGCATGTGCGGCGTCTGGGCCGCCATGTCAGCACTGCGACACCTCGGCGTCCCCGCGCGGAAGAGCCACGCATTCGCAGAAGGGGAATTGAGCCCGTGCCGGTTCAAGTCTCACGGCCTGCCGGCAGTTCAGCGTGGGGAACGGGACAGGGGCCTGCTGTAGGTCAGATCGGACTGCCCGCCTTGATGACGTGCTTCAGACGCTCCTGAGGTCTGGTCAGGACCGTGATGTCCGCCAGCGGATCGCCGTCGACGACGAGCAGGTCGGCGTGGGCGCCGGCGGTGAGGGTGCCGATTTGGCCCTCCATGCGCAGCAGGCGGGCGGCGGTCACGGTGGCCGAGCGGATGAGGTCGGCGTTGGGCTGTACCTGGGCGCGCAGGGTGAACTCGTCGAGCTGGTGGGCGTGCATGGGGCCGAGGAGATCGGAGCCGTAGACGAGGTTCACGCCCGCCTTGTGGGCCTTCTCCAGCGCGCCGAGGCCGGCCTCCCGTACGTCGTCGATCTTCCGGTACGAGCCCTCGCCCAGGCCGTGGCGTCGGCCGGCCTCGGCCAGCTGCTCGTAGGTGACGAGCGTCGGGACGAGGAAGGCGTCGTTGGCCAGGAGCAGTTCGATCGTCTCGTCGTCGAGGAGGTTGCCGTGCTCGACGCAGCGGACACCGGCACGCAGAGCCCGGTTGACGCCGCGTGGGTGGTAGGCGTGGACGGTGACGTAGTGGTTGTGGTTGTCGGCCTCGGTGACTGCCGCGCGGATCTCCTCCTCGGTGTACTGCACGGCGGACACCTCGTCGTGCGGGGAGGCGACGCCGCCCGAGAGCAGTACCTTCAGGTGCTGGGCGCCCTTGCGGAACTCGTCGCGCGCGGCGGCGCGTACGGCGTCCGCGCCGTCGGCGATGCGGGCGAATCCGGGTTCGTGGCCGCAGCAGGGTGTGCTGTCGTCGGAGAGCGGGCGAATGTCGCCGTGGCCGCCGGTCTGGGAGAGTGCCTTGCCGCCGAAGACGAGGCGGGGTCCAGGCATCAGGCCTTCGTCGAGGGCCCGGGCCATGCCGTGGTCGGCGCCGCCCACGTCGCGCACGGTGGTGAAGCCGCGGCGCAGCATCCGCCCGGCCTCCCGCAGGGCGCGGACCGTGGCGTAACCGGGGGTCCAGGACGCCCGGTCGGCCGCGTCAAGGCTGGTGATCAGGACATGGACGTGGGCGTCGACGAGGCCGGGCATGACGGTGGCTCCGCCTGCGTCGATCACGCGTACGCCGTCGGCGGCGGCCGGGGCGCGGCCGATGCCCGTGGCGGCGATGCGGCCGTCGGTGACCTCGAGCCAGGAGGGGTCGGTGAGTTGGGCCTGTTCGGGGTGGAGGAGGCGGGCGCCGGTGATGAGCAGGCGGCCGGCGGTGGGGGCGGTCATGCGGCGGGTCCTTCCAGGTGTTCCAGGCTGCGTCCGGCGGTCTTCTCACCGAACACGACGATCGCGGCCACAGCGACCGCGAGGGCGCCCACCAGGACCAGGAAGACGTTGGTGAAGCCGACGCTCCCGTAGAGATAGCCGATGGCGACGGGCGCGATGATCGCGCCGGCCCGGCCGACGGCGGAGGCCGCACCCATGCCGGTGGCGCGGATGGCGGTCGGGTAGAGCTCGGCGGTGTAGGGGTAGTAGACGGCGGCCGAGCCGTTGGTGAAGGCGGCGAGGAATGCGGCGCAGACCAGCAGCGTCGTGGGGCTGTCGGCCAGGGCGACTCCGAGGGCGGAGAGGGTGGAGCCGGTCGCGTAGGCGGCGATGAGCCATTTGCGTTCGACGCGGTCGATGAGGGAGCCCGCCAGGTAGTAGCCGGGGATCTGGGCCAGGGCGGTGACGAGTCCGAAGAGGAAGGACTTGGTGATGGAGAAGCCTTTGGCGGTGACCAGCAGGGCGGGAAGCCAGCTGGAGAAGCCGTAGTTGACGCCGGTCAGGATGAACCACAGCGTCCACAGGACGAGGGTGGTGCGGGCCGTGGGCCCACTCCACAGAGCGGCCAGCTGCCCCGCGGCGCTGCGCTTGCGCGCCGTGTCAGCCGAGGCGGGACCAGGAGTGTCCTCATCGTGCGAGGCCGGCGCCACCCTCTCCTGCGTCGCCGTACCCGACTCCCGCTCGAACTTCTCGACCACGGCCGCGGCTTCGGCGATCCGGCCGCGTGCGATCAGGTAACGCGGGGACTCCGGAAGGTTCTTGCGCCACCACAGCAGCAGCACGACCGGGGCGGCCGCGATCACGGCGGCGATGCGCCAGCCGGTCTCGGGGTGCGGAGAGATCACGAGCGGCGCGACGACTCCGGCGAGGACGTAGCCGAAGGCGAGGAAGCCGACGGTGCGGGCGACGAAGCGCCCCCGGTGCCGTGCGGGGAGGAACTCGGAGATGTACGGGGCGATCAGCGTTGTCTCGGCACCGATGCCGACCCCGGACAGGGCGCGCCATATGAACAGCTCGGTTGTCCCGGAGGACGTGGCCATCAGCAGGCTGAACACGCAGAACACCAGCAGTGCCCACATCACCAGGCGGCGGCGCCCGAACCGGTCGGCGAGCACACCCGCCAGCAGCGCGCCGACGAGGTAGCCGAAGAAGATCGAGGACAGCAGCCAGCCGGCGGCGCCTCCGGTGATGCCCCACATCACGATGACCGCGGACAGCGCATAGCCCATGAGCTGGCCGTCGAAGGAGTCGAAGGTGTAGCCCAGGCCGCCCTGGAACATCAGCCTGCGGTGCGGACGCCCGGGTTCCAGGCGGTCGAGTCTGTCCAGTAGTGCCTGGCCGTCAGCGGTCGTGCGGTTCTCAGCGGTTGTCACAGTGCCTCCACGAGGGACGCCGGACTGGCGATGCCGCGCAACAGTAGATGCACAGTGATGTCCGTGCAATGATTGATGCATGGAGAGAATGACGATGCTGACGCTGCGGCCTGCCAAGGGGCGCGCCGAAGACCTGATCGCCTACTACCGCTCGCAGGGCATCCTCGAAGCATCCGGCGCGACCGCCTCGCACGTCCTGATCGCCCAGGACGACCCGGACACCGTCGTGGTCACCGCCCTGTGGGCCGACGCCGCCGCCTACACGGCCTGGCAGAATTCCCCCGAGCGCAAGGAGTTCAGCGAGGGCATGGCGCCCTTCTTCGACTCCGAAGGCGGCGCGCACACCCGGGGGTTCCGGGTCGCGCACGAAAGCAGCCCGTCCACCTGACCCGGGGCCGGGCCGACGAGGAGGACACGTGACGATCGAGGCCTGGCTCGCCGGGCGGGAGGGGCACCACGAACTCGGCCCCCAGGCCGGGCGGGTGGTCCATGTCCTCGTCCGGGCACCGCAGTTCGCCACCTACTCCTCGGCCCGCGAGGTCGCCGAGCGGGCCGGCGTCAACGTCTCCACCGTCGTACGCACCGCGCAGCAGCTCGGTTTCGAGGGCTGGACCGACCTCCGGCAGGAGCTGCGCGAGTACTACCTCGACTCGATGGCCTCCGGCGATCTCGGCCCGAAGCAGGCCACCGACGCCGCCGGCCGCACGCTCCGCCAGGACGCGGCCAACGTCAATGCGCTCACCACCGAGGAGAACCTCCAGGCGATCCGCGCCACGGCCCAGGCCATCAGGTCCGCGCACCGCACCGTGGTCATCAGCTCCGGCAGCGGGGCCGGGCCCGCCCACGTCCTCGGCCACCTCGGCTCCGTCATGGGCTACGACATCCAGCTCGCCCTCGACTTCGCCACCGCCCAGGCCGTCCAGGTCACTCGGCTGCGGGAGGGGGACTGCCTGATCGTCTTCAACGTCTGGCGGCTCACCCGCGCCCTGCGCGGCCTGACCCGGATGGGCCGGGAACGCGGCGCCACCGTCTGCGTCCTCACCGACCTGCACTCCTCGCCCCTCACCGAGGACGCCGACCACGTGATCGTCACTCCTGTCGAGGGCGTCCAGGGCGCCGCGTCCCTCACCGCCATGGTCGCCGCCACCCAGGCGATCCTCGGTGAACTCACCGACGCAGAAACCAGCCGCACCGCCGGCCAGGTCCAGCAGGCATGGAACGACCTCGACCTCATGGACGACCACCCGTAGAGCGGTGAGGACGGAGAAGACGGCGGCAAGTCGGCTTCGGGCTCACCGGCAGGACGGGGTGGCGGTACGGAGGCCGGCGTCTATGTGCTCAGGTCTGCCACGAGCCGCTTGGCGAGCAGTTGGGAGGAGGCGGGGTTCTGGCCGGTGTAGAGGTTGCGGTCGACTTCCATGAAGGGACGCAGGGGCAGACGTCCCTTGCGGTAGTCGGCGCCGCTTTCGCGCAGGCGGTCCTCCAGCAGCCACTGTGCCTTGCGGCCGAAGCTGTTGAACTTCTCCTCCAGGTTGGACAGGCCCGTCATCCGGTATCCGGCGAACGGCCATGAGCCGTCCTCGTTCTTCGCCGCGAACGCGGCGGCCGGTGCGTGGCACAGCAGTGCCAGCGGCTTGCCGGAGTGCAGGACGCGGGTGAGCAGCGCTCCCGAGACCGGGTCGACGGCGAGGTCCTCCATCGGCCCGTGCCCGCCCGGGTAGAAGACCAGGTCGAACGCGTCCGGGTCGATCTCTTCCAGGGGGCTGGGGTTGTTCAACTCGCCCTGGATGGAGTCGAGGTACCGGGCGACCTCGCGCAGTGTGGACGGCAGGCCGGCGGTGCGGGACATGCTCAGGCGATCCAGCGTGGGAGCCTTGCCGCCGGGCGTCGCGAGAGTGATCTCCCATCCCGCACGGGTGAAGGTCTTGTGCGGCATGGCCAGTTCCTCGCCCCAGTAGCCCGAGGGGTGCACTTCTCCGTCCTTCAGCGTCCAGCGGTCGGCCGCGGACACGACGAAAAGAACTCTGGTCATCTCTGTCTCCTCGCGTGGTACGTCTCGTGTTCCCCAGGGGCTCAGCGAGCCCCGGCTGCCTTGAGGACTTTCTGTGCGCCGGACAGCAGGGAGGCCCAGGTGCCGGGCGAGATGCGGGCCGGCGGGGTGAAGCCCTGGAGGCGCTGGTGGGCGACCGTTTGCGGCTCGGTGTATTTGAGGATTCCGTCGGCGCCGTGACGCCGGCCGAGTCCTGAGTCGCCCATGCCGCCCATCGGTGCGTCGATGCTGCCCCAGGCCGCGGCGAAGGCTTCGTTGACGTTGACGGTGCCGGCGTGGATGCGGGCGGCGACGGCCCGGCCCCGCGCCCCGTTGCGGGTCCAGACGCTGGCGTTGAGACCGTACGGGGTGGCGTTGACCCGCGTGATCGCCTCGTCGACGTCGTCGAAGGAGTAGAGGGAGACGACGGGGCCGAACGTCTCGTGTTCGTACAGCGTCATGTCGGGAGTGACGTCGGTGAGGACGGTCGGTGCGTAGAACAGCGGGCCCAGGTCGGGGCGGGCCGTGCCGCCGGCCAGCACGGTCGCGCCCTTGGCGACGGCATCGTCGACGTGTGTGGTGACGGTGTCCAGTTGGGAGGGGGTGGTGAGGGAGCCGACGTCGATGCTGTAGTCGCAGGCGGCGCCCATCGTGAGCCTCTCGGTGCGGGCGACGAAGGCGGCGACGAACTTGTCGCGGACGGCCTCGGCCACGTACAGGCGCTCGATGGAGACGCAGAGCTGGCCCGCGGAGGGGAAGCATGCGGCGATGGCGCCGTCGGCGGCGCGGTCGATGTCGGCGTCATCGAGGACGAGCATGGCGTTCTTGCCGCCGAGTTCGAGGGAGGCGCCGATGAGACGTTCTCCCGCGTCGCGCGCGATCCGGCGTCCGGTGGCGGTGGAGCCGGTGAACATCATGTAGTCGGCGTTGTCCATCAGCGCGTCGCCGATGGAGCCGCCGCTGCCGATCACCATCTGCCATACGCCGGAGGGCAGTCCGGCCTCGTACATCAGGTCCAGCGCCCACAGTGCGGTGAGGGCGGTCTGGGTGTCGGGCTTCTGAACGACCGCGTTGCCGGCCATGAGCGCGGGAACGGCGTCGCCGGCGGCCATGCTCAAAGGGTAGTTCCACGGGGAGACGATGGCGACGACACCTTTGGGGTGACGCAGTTCGGTTGTACGGGTCAGCACCGGGACCGCGCCACGCCGGCGCTTGGGCTCCAGGTACTTGGCGGCGCTGCGCGCGTAATAGCGGGAGGTGATCGCGGTGTCGATGACCTCGAGGGACGCGTCACGGCGGGTCTTGCCGCTCTCGGCCTGCATCAGGTCCAGCACCTCGTCCTGCCGGGCGAGTACGAGGTCGTGGAAGCGCAGCAAGATCTGCTTGCGCTCGCTCAACGGGGTTGCCGCCCAGGCCCGTTGGGCGGCGCGGGCACGCGCGAACGCGTCCTCGACGTCGGCGGGCGCCGAGACGGGGAGCTCTGCCAGCGGGGCGCCGGTGTAGGGGGCGTGGGTGGTGACGCGTACGGCATAGGGCGCGGCCTCGACGCGCCCGGCCAGCCGGTGCATTCGTTGCGGGGTGAGCGTCGCGGGCAGGACGGCACCGCGGGTGACTGCGGGCGGGGCGGTGTGATCGGTGACCATGGCGGGGCTCCTCGTCACGGGTTCCGGCTCGGCATCGAGGTCGGAACGGGCATGTGCAGGGCGGCCTGGCCCTCGGTCATGACATCGAGCTGCACTGTCCTCGTGGGATTCAGCGACCGCAGATCGTCGGCCATCCGGCCCTGTCCGAGCCGGAGTTCGTAGCCGCGGGGGAAGCGCGCCGTGCCGGCCGCGAGCATGTTGGTCTGGTTGAGGGTGGAGTGCCAGGCGCCGTCGATCGACGTGTACGAGGTGAGGCTCGAGACGCGCTCACCGCTCGCATGCACGGTCTGGGCGGGTGTGGGCACCGAGAGGGACAGGTCGGTCCCGCCGTCGCCGTCGGCCACACGTGCCGTCGTACGGCCGGCGTCGATGTCCACGTCGAGCTCGGTGACCCACTTGGGGAAGCCGTAGCCGTCGTGCCCGCGGACCTGGGCGATCTCCGAACTCACCGGCAGGGACAGCACGTAGGAGTCGAGGTGCTCGTTCTTGAGGGCGGTCACGAGGTCGATGAATCCGAGCCCGCCGTGCCGGGCCGGCTTCACGGCGATGCCGACGGCGGCTTCGGTGTAGAAGTCGATGTCGCACACGTCGTAGCGGAAGAACATCACCGAGACGAGCCCGAGGCCGGGTGCGACCTCCAGCGGGGCGAGCTCCCCGGGCAGGCGGGTACGGATCGCGCGGGTGCGGGCGAGCATCGTGAGCCGGGCGCTCGAGATGCGGTAGTAGAAGTTCGGGGTGAGCGTGGTCCCGACCGGCGAGTCGACCTCGGTCTTGGGCAGCTGCCGGAAGAAGTCCACGCTGCTGACGCGGGGATCGCGGGCGATTTCGTCGAGGTCGGTGTTCATCCGGTACCGGTCGTAGAGACCGCCCTTGGGGACGGTGACCGTACGGCCGCCCAGCTCGACTGTGACTGTGTCCTGCGGAGTTGACGCCATCAGTATCGCTCCCTCATTCGGATGTCGTGGTCACGCGGCCTGGTGCGCGTTCGCTTCCGGCCGGCGGGATGACAGCCAGGTGCGGTAGCGGCGCAGGGCGCGGCGCTGCTGGAGTTGCTCGGAGAGCAGGGCGTACGCGGGGTGGGCGCCGGGCTTCGGGTCGTTGCCGCGGGCGAGGCGGCGCATCTGGTGGCGGACCTGGGCCATGGTGGCGGCCGAGGCGAGGGCCTTGTCGGACCAGGACACCGGCCGCAGCTGCCGGTCGGCCTCGCGACTGTTCCGCCAACGGTCGGGCAGATCGGGAGTGACGGACAGGGCGGTGCCGACCCCGACGAGCGCCACCCCGCTTGCGAGGACCTTCTCGGCGGTCTCGCGGCGGGTGATGCCGCCGGTGAGCATCAGGGGCAGCGGGCTCACCTCGACCAAGTCCTTTGCCAGGTCGAGGAAGTAGGCCTCGCGGGCATGGGTGCGTTCATCGGCGGGGCGGCCGGTCATCGCCGGGCTCTCGTAACTGCCGCCGGACAGTTCGACCAGGTCGACGCCGAGCGGTGCGAGCATCTCGATGACCTGGCGTGCGTCGTCGGCGTCGAATCCGCCGCGCTGGAAGTCGGCGGAGTTGAGCTTCACGCCGACCCCGAACGACGGCGATACGGCGGCACGTACGGCGCGGACGATGTCCAGCAGCAGCCGGGCCCGATTCTCCAGCGACCCGCCCCACTCGTCGGTCCGCTTGTTGACCAGGGGGGAGAGGAACTGCGACAGCAAGTAGCCGTGCGCCCCGTGGATCTCCACGCCGTCGAAGCCCGCCTTCTCGGCGCGGTGGGCCGTCACCGCGAACCGGGTCACCGTGGAGTCGATCTGCTCGGGCGTCATGGCGGTGGGACGGCCGAACCGGCTGCTGTGCCGGCCCAGATCGACACCCACATCGGACGGCCCCCACACGACACCCGGCATGCCGGCCTGCACCTGACGTCCGGGGTGGTTGATCTGCATCCACATCGCCCCGCCGCCGGACTTGCCGGCCTCGGCCCACTCGGCGAACGGCTTCAGCGGCGCGGCCTCGTCGAGCACGACACCTGCGGGCCCTGTCAGTGCCCCGGCGTGCACCATGACGTTGCCGGTGATCAGCAGTCCGGTACCGCCCGCGGCCCAGCGCCGGTACAGCTCCAGCAGATGCCGGCCGGGCAACTGGCCCTCGTCCGCCAGGTTCTCCTCCATGGCCGCTTTCGCGATCCGGTTGCCCAGAACCTGCCCGGAGCGCAGGGGCAACGGCGAGAACAGCTCGCTGGTCATCCGAATCCCTCTCTGTCTGCGCGACCGCTCGGCGCGATCGCTTAGGATGTATGCGCCGCTCACATTAATCGGAGAATGTAAGCGGTGCACACATGGGAGGGCGTGACCTGTGCCACAAGCGACCGCGTACCACCACGGCGACCTGCGCGCCGCCTGTCTGCGCGCCGCGCGCGAGCTGCTGGAAGAGGACGGCAGTGCCGCACTGTCGATGCGGGCCGTCGCGCGGCGCGCGGGAGTGTCGCCGACTGCCCCCTACCGGCACTTCCCGGAGCGCGAAGCGCTCGTCTCCGCGGTCGCTGCCGAGGGGTACCGCGAACTCGCCGAGCACTTGGCCGTCGCCCATCCCGCGCCTGCGACCCCTGACGAGATCGCGGCGGTGGCCGTCGCCTATGTCCGCTTCGCGCTCGACCATCCCGCGCTGTTCCGGGCGATGTTCGCCGAGCCGTGCGACCCCGGCAACGAGGAACGGGTCGCCGCGACCGAGGCCATCGCCGAATACGTCCGCGACATCGTTCGCCGCACGTTTCCCGGTGTCGACCCGGACGCACTGTGGACCTCGGTGTGGGCGATCGTCCACGGCCTGGCGTTCCTGCACCTCGACGGAAAGTTCGACACCTCCACCCCCGACGCGGTCGCCGACCAGGTCCGCACTGCAGTCCTGGCGCTGTTCAGTGCCGCCCCGGCGCTTTCGCAGGCGACCTCTGCACAGTCCCGGTAGACGGCGACCGGCCGACGCCTTGGTGTCGACTGCGGCCTGAGGGGAGCCCCCTCGAGTGCTGGGATGTGGCAGGTGAGCGGGCTGCCTCGTCGGCCCCTCGGTGGGTACGGACTCGCGTGCCCCGGCGGGTCCTGAGTGAGAAGGCGATCGCCCGCCCCGTTCAATGTTGACGCTGCACACTTCCATCTCTAATGCAAGCAGTGCATACATTCACTTCACGGGTATTCCGGATGAAGACGCCATATCCCTCAAATCGATGCCGCCATGGGGCGCGTGCGACCTCAGGCCTGCCACTGCGAGGCCGTGGCCGACGCCTCTCCCGGGCATCCGCGAATCCCTTCCTCATCCACCGAGCGGAGCACCATGAAGGCAGTAACGATCAAGGAAGCGGGCGGACCTGAGGTCCTGGAGTGGACCGGGACAGACGCCGGTGAAGCGAAGACCCGCACCTTGTGCAGGAGCTGCCCTCTGCGGGCGGAAGGACAGGATTGACCTTCTTGCACGTCGCGGTTGGTGGTGCCGCGGATCCCCGGTTAATGTGCGGCGCCGCCTCGCGGGGGATACTGCGGATCATGCGTGTTGATTTTGATCCTGAGTCCATGAGCAGCCGGGACTTCTACAAGTTGCTGACCGCCACCGTGGTGCCGCGGCCCATCGCGTGGGTGTCCACTGTCGCGGCGGACGAGACGGTGAATCTGGCGCCGCACTCCTTCTTCACCGTGTCGTGTGTGGATCCGCCCGTGGTGCAGTTCTCTTCCGTGGGGCGGAAGGATTCGTTGCGGAACGTTGAGGACACGGGGCAGTTCGTGGTGAATCTGGCGCCGGAGCCGTTGTTCGAGCAGATCAATGCTACGGCGACCGATTTCCCGCGCGGGGTCAGCGAGTTCGACGCCGTGGGGCTGGAGCGGGAGCCGAGTGTGCGGGTGAAGCCGCCTCGGGTGGCGGGGTCGCCGGTGGCGCTGGAGTGCGAGCTGCACAGCACGCTGCGGCTGGGGAACTCGACGGTTGTGTTCGGGCGGGTGGTGCACGCGGCCGTGGCCGAGGACGTCATCGTGGACGGGCATCCGGACGCCACGCGGATGCGGCCGCTCACCCGGCTCGGGAAGAACGAGTGGGCCCGTACCGGCGAGATCTGGGAGATCGCCCGCATCCCGTACACGGACTGGCAGGGCTGAGGGGCACCAGGGCAGAAGGACAGACCGCAGGCGGGGCGGGGCGAGCCCGTGCCGGGAGGTGGCTCGGCCCCCGGGGAACGGGCTCGCCCGTCTCGCCTGCTGGAACATCGCGGCGGCGACCTTGCATCGGACGGTGCGGGTCGCACAGAATGCCACACATGATCGCTGCTGCCGGCCTGCTCGTGGAACGCCTCCACGTCGACCTGTGTCGCCAGACCAGCGCCGCTTGTCGCGGCTGACTCTTCCGGGCCCGTACGCCCGTTGACCCGCGCATCTCCGCTCTGCGGGTCGCCCGCCCGTATGCCGTCCACCGGCGTACCGGTACGTGTGTCCGTACGGACCCTTCTCTGATCTTCCGGCGACGGACCCGCCCAGCGCGCCGCTTTCCCGGCCGCCCCGGCGCTCCGTTCGCCGTACCTGCCCGACCGGCACCTCCGCATCCCGCACAGCACGCCCCGTAGGACCGTACGAGGCGTGGGCGTGCGGCGGTTCTGCGGTGCCGGGTGGGCGGGGTCTGTCCGGACTTCCCTGCCTTTTCCCGGAGTTCCCATGTCTGCACTGACCTTCCACTGGTTCCTGCCCACGACCGGCGACAGCCGGCACGTCGTCGGCGGCGGCCACGGCGCCAACCCCGGCGCGGCCGGCGGCGACCGGCCGGCCTCCGTCGAGTACCTCGGCCAAATCGCCCGCAGCGCCGAGCAGTTGGGCTTCGTCGGGGCGCTGACCCCGACGGGGGCGTGGTGCGAGGACGCGTGGCTGACCACGGCGATGCTCACGCAGGTCACCGAACGGCTGAAATTCCTGGTCGCGTTCCGGCCCGGCCAGATCAGCCCCACGCTGTCGGCGCAGATGGCCGCCACCTACCAGCGCCAGTCGCACGGCCGGCTGCTGCTCAACGTCGTGACGGGCGGCGAGGCCGCCGAGCAGCGCGCGTACGGGGACTTCCTCGGGAAGGACGAACGGTACGCGCGTACGGGCGAGTTCCTCGACATCGTGCGCCGCCTGTGGGCGGGCGAGACCGTCGACCACCACGGTGAGCACCTGCACGTCGAGGGCGCCAGTCTGAACCGGCTGCCCGACCCCGTGCCGCAGGTCTACTTCGGCGGTTCCTCGCCCGCAGCGGGCGACGTGGCGGCGCGCTACACCGACACGTACCTGACCTGGGGCGAGCCGCCGCAGCAGGTGAAGCAGAAGATCGACTGGGTGCGTTCGCTGGCCGCCGCGCAGGGCCGCGAGGTGCGGTTCGGCATCCGGCTGCACACCATCACGCGCGACACCTCCGCGCAGGCCTGGGCCGAGGCGGAACGGCTGCTGGAGGGCATGGACCCGGAGCGGGTCAAGGCCGTCCAACAGGGCCTGGCCTCAAGCGAGTCGGAGGGCCAGCGGCGGATGCGGGAGCTGCACGGCAGCGGCACCAGCGACAAGCTGGAGGTCTACCCGAACCTGTGGGCCGGCATCGGCCTCGTCCGCGGCGGCGCCGGCACCGCGCTGGTCGGCAGCCACAGCGAAGTCGCCGACCTGATCGAGGAGTACCAGCGGATCGGCATCGAGGAGTTCGTGCTCTCCGGTGTGCCGCATCTGGAGGAGGCGTACTGGTTCGGCGAGGGCGTCCTGCCGCTGCTGGAGCAGCGCGGCCTGTGGCAGCACCCGGCAGGGCCGCGTACGACGGAGGCGGGCATCGTCCCGTTCGCCGCCCGATGAGCGCCGCGCAGACAGAGCCCGGAAGCGGGCCCCAAGTCAAGGACCCGCCACGGAAGTTGAAGACCGTGGTGCTGTCCAGTCTGCTGGGCACGACCGTCGAGTGGTACGACTTCTTCCTCTACAGCACGGCCGCGAGTCTCGTCTTCGGCAAGCTGTTCTTCCCGGAGGCGAACGGCACGGTCGGCACGATGCTGTCGTTCGCGACGTTCGCCGTCGGCTTCCTCGCCCGGCCGCTGGGCGGGCTGCTGTTCGGGCACATCGGCGACCGCATCGGCCGCAAACGCACCCTCGCGTTCACCATGGGCCTGATGGGCGGCTCCACCGCGCTGATCGGCCTGCTGCCCACGTACGGTCAAGTCGGCCTGCTCGCACCGGCGTTGCTGCTGGTGCTGCGCGTCGCGCAGGGCGTGGCGCTGGGCGGCGAGTGGGCCGGTGCCGTACTGCTCGCCGTCGAGCACGGACCCGAGGGCCGCAAGGGCAGGTACGGCAGCTATCCGCAGATCGGCCTGGCGCTCGGACTGGCCCTCGGTACGGGGGTGTTCGCGCTGCTGAGCAACGTACTGAGCGAGGACGCGTTCCTCGGCTACGGCTGGCGTGCCGCGTTCCTCATCAGCATCGTGCTCGTCGTCATCGGCCTGACGGTCCGTCTGAAAATCGACGAGACACCGGCGTTCCGCGCCGTGCAGGAGCTGCGCGAGGAGCACCGGCCCGCACCGCTCGTGGAACTCGGCCGTACGCCGCAGGCCCGCCGGCACACCGTGCTCGGCATGCTCGCGCGCTGGGGCGAGGGCGCGGCCTTCAACACCTGGGGCGTCTTCGCCCTCACGTACGCGACGACGACGCTGCACCTGGGACGTACGCCCGTACTGCTGGCGGTGACCGCGGCCTCGCTGGTGATGGCCGTACTGATCCCGGTGTCCGGCAGGCTCGTGGACCGGCGGGGCGTACGGCGCGTGTACTTCGTGGGCATGGCCCTGTACGCGGTCTCCGTCTTCCCGGCGTTCTGGCTGTTCGGCGCGGGCGGGATCTGGGGCTTCGGCGCGGGCATCCTGCTCACGCTGGGCATCGTGCACGCGTCGTTCCAGGGCGCGCAGGGCACGCTGTTCGCCGCACTGTTCCCGACGCGGATCCGCTACACCGGCATGTCGTTCGTCTACCAGATGTCGGGGATCTTCGCGTCGGGCATCACCCCGCTGATCCTCACGTCACTGCTGGCGCTGGGTTCGGGCACCCCGTGGCTGGCCTGCACCTTCCTCGTGCTGACGGGGCTGATCAGCCTGTGGGCCACATCCCGGCTGCGCGACGAGGACCTGCACGTCGCCACCGGACCGTCCGCTCCCGGGGAGCGGCCCGCCGCGGGGGAGCAGTCGCCCGCTTCCGTCAGTGCGGAGCCATACGCGGCGGATCGTCGGCCCGCACAACCGGCGGGGGCTCCGAAGGCGAGCGGATGACCACGGGCTTCGGCAGCTTGTCGTGCGACCTGCCACCCGTGCTCTGCGATGCCAGCAGCACCAGCCCGGCCGCGGCGGCCGCGCCTGCCGCGGCCGCGCCCAGCTGACCGGCCAGACCGTAGCGGAAGCCCTCGTTCAGCATCAGGATGCCGACCGCCGCCGCCATGACGGGATTGACCACCGTCATGGTGGCGAGCGGCGCGGTCAGCCCGGCGCCGCGGAACGAGGCCTGCGCCGTGGCGAGCCCGGTCGTCGCCAGCGCCGCCGTCACCACGAGCAGGAACACGATCTGGAGCGCCGAGGCCTGCTGCCAGTCGTCGGCGACGGACTTCACGTACACGGAAGCAGTGCCGTACGCGATACCCGCCGCCACGGCCAGCGCCGCCGACCGCAGCCGCGCCGTACGCCGCCCCAGGAACACGCCCGCCGTCACCAGCAGGGCCAGCCCGCCCGCCACGGCGGCCGCCAGGACCAGCTGCTGCAGCACGCTGAGTGTCCGCGAGGTGGCCGAGGCGTCGCCCACCAGCATCAGGATGACCGCGAGCCCGGCCGAGGTCAGCAGGATGCCGCGCCAGCCGGCGGCGGTTACGGGACGTTTCACGAACACGGCGGCCATCGGCGCCGCGAGCACGAGGGTCAGCACACCGAGCGGCTGGACGACGGTCAGCGGGCCCAGGCCCAGCGCCGCCACGTGCAGCAGCGCGCCGAACCCCTGCATCGCGGCCGCCAGCCACCAGCGGCCGGACGCCAGCAGCGCACGCATGCGCGCATGGCGGCCTTCCACGGTGACGGTGGCGGCGAGCCGCTCCTGGATGATCGCCGCGGCGGCGTAGCACACCGCCGATATCAGCGACAGCAGGATGGCCGCGACCAGTGGATTCATGGCCGGCTCCGGTGAAGGGTGGGCGTCCCGTTCATACCTCCAACGATGACTCTCCGACCGGGTCGGTGTCGTCGTCTGCCAGGTCCGGTTTTCCGTACCGCCGGGGGAGTACTCCTCCTCACGGCCTACAACTGACAGTGGACACCCGCTGTAGCCGGGCTCGGACACCCGACGGGCGGGAGTCGCGGAGGCCCGCGGATGGTATATCCGTCCCATGACCGAATCCGCCGAGCCGGAGCCCCTTCCGGACAGTCACCCCGTGCAAGGCCGGCGCGTCCTGTGCCGCATGTGCGGGCAGCCGCTGCGCGACCGGGCCTCCCGCCTGTGGGGCCTTGGGCCCGACTGCCGGCACAAGCTCGCGCTGCGCAGCGCGCCGGTGCCGCCGTTGCACGAAGTCGACCAGGACACGTTGCCGGGGGTGTGAGGGGGCGCTCGGTCCGCTCAGTGGCTCGGGGACTCCGCCTCGGTCCACGATTCCACGGCGACGACCGCGTCCACGGGCAGCGGGCCGTAGATGTGCGGGAAGGTCTCGTCGGCGCCGGGGACCGGGGGCTCGTGGCGTACGGGGACTGTCAGGCGTTCGCTGTCGATGACGAGGACGACGAGCTCCCCGGCGGCGGGGGTGCCCGCGCCGTACAGCATCTCGGCGACACGGGGGAGTTGATGCCGCGCCGAGCCGTGGATGAAGCCGACCTCCTCCAGCGTCCGGCCGCGGGCCGACATCTCGTACGTACCAGTCTCGCGCGCTGCCTCCCACAGGGAGCGCTCGGTGAGGTGCAGAATTTCGGTCATGAACAGACCCTAGGCGGTGCGGTGTTCGACGGTGCCGGATTCGCCGGGGCGCGGTGGAGCCGGGTCGTCACCGGCAGGCGACTGCCCCGGCCGGTGCGGCAAACGCGGTCCGGGCGGGGCAGTCGGCGGTGACGGTCATGAGTGCCGGGTATCCGTGCGGCGTCAGACGGAGGCCCATGCGTAGATCATCCTGGGGGGTGCGTCGGCCCCGGAGCAGGTGTCTTCCTCGTCCTGCGTCTTCTTTTTGCCGAGGGCGGTGATCAGCTGGGCGATTCCGGCGACAAGGGCGCCCAGGCCGCCCAGAAATGTACCGATCGATTCGAGAGTCATGGTGCATCTCCAGCCTGCGGGCCGGACGCGTGTCGGGGACCTGCGCTCTATGCGGGGAGCGTCGGCGGCGACTGTCGCGGGGAACCGGCCATTCCCACGGCGACTCGCGCGAAGGGGTATTCCGGCGGCACCGGGAAGGACGCCGCACACCGTGCTGCACTCATCGTCCAACGCATGTCCGGCCTCCTTTCGCCCAGTTGACAGCCGCCAAGCCCACAAGCGCCCAGACGGCAACTCATGCACCTGAGTTGATGGGCCGTCACTTTACCGGCATTCCACCGCCCAGCAATACCCCCGAACGAGTGGAATGCTGTCATCGTTGGCTGGAATCAGTCGAACTCCCCTTTGTGGGCAAGGGGATGAGAACCGTACGGAGGGGCCGGGTGCCTCTGCCGTCAGGCGGGGGAGCGGTGCAGGCCGGGGAGGCGGAGGCCGTACCGGATGGCGAGCGTGCGCAGCAGGAACACCAGCGCCGCGGAGGTGATCGTCGTGGCGGTGGAGGGGACGCCGAGGCTGTCGAGGGCGAGGCAGCAGGCCGCGCCGGCCGCCGCGGCCGTGGCGTAGAAGTCCTCGCGGAGCAGCAGCGGAGGGCTCTCCCCGCACAGCAGGTCCCGCACGATCTCGCCCGTGACGCCGGTCAGCACCGCCAGGATGATCACCGCGGGCGGGGTGACGCCGGCCTCCAGGGCCGCCCGTGCGCCGATCACGGTGACCACCGCGAGTCCGAGGGCGTCGACCAACAGCAGGGTGCGGTGCGGGAATCGGCGCCGGGCCGGATAGAGACTCGTCAGCACCGCGACGCCGGCGATGACGGCCAGCAGGACCCAGTCGTGCGTCCAGTAGAGCGGGCGGCGGTCCAACAGAACATCCCGCAGGGTGCCGCCGGATATCGACGCGGCGAATGCGAGCACCAGTCCGCCGAAGAAGTCCATCTTCGCCTCGTGTGCCGCCAGTACGCCGCTGGCGGCGAATGCGGCGATGCCCACGAGATACAGCACATGCAAGATCACGGCAGCAATCCCCTCAGTTCGCCGGGCAGTTGGCGACGGAAAAGGGAAGAGCTGCCGGAACGGGGCAGCGGGCAGGGGTGAGCACGGGGCGCACGGGGACTCCATTTCGCGAACGGGTATGCCGGACGGCGCGGCGCATTCCGTGCACGTGGAGTGTGCGGGCATGCGGCGCGCGGACTTTCCCGCTCTGTCATGAAGCCTGAGAGTTTCACCGCCTGGCCTGGCGGTTTGCCCCGTGGGCGGGCACCTGCGGAGAGTCCGCGGTGCCGCTTTTCAGAGGTGCCTTTCCTGCGCGGTAACCGGCCTGAGAGATTCCGGGAGGGTTGCTCCTTCGGCATCACCGCCGCGAAAGGGCGTGATTCTCCCGCACAGGGTCAACGGCCTGTCTGCTGTTGTGCCGTTACGCTAACACGGCTCGACGTCCACTCCGCGCGCCGATGGATTCCCCGCCGGATTCCCGTACGCGTACCGTGCGACGTATCCGTGCGCGTCCCCTCGTACGTCTCCGCTCGGAATGTCAGCGCGCCCCCTCAACTCGCCCGGACCGGCCGGAGGTTGTCTCTTCCCCGGGTGGCGGTGCCGCCAGGTCCAGAACACGGCGCAGGACAGAACGGCCCAGCCGGCGAGTACGAGGACGGGACGCGGCGACTGATGGCCGGGGAAGTAGACCGCGGAGCTGAGAGCCTCGACCGTCGCGCCCTGCGGAAGCCGGCAGCCGAGCGCCGCCAGCGGCCGGGGCAGCAGTCCCGTGGGGACGGAGCCGCCGCAGGACGGGGCGCCCAGCAGCACGACCAGCCCGTACGTCGGGAGCAGCGCCCATCTCTTCAGCAGGACGCTGAACATCGTGAACAGCATGCCGGACGCGAACATCGCCAGGGACAGCAGCAGCCACGGGATGAGGAACGGCATGGTGAGGACGTCCAGCCACCAGTCCGCGACCGCGTAGATGCACAGCCCGCCCAGGACGGCGAAGCCGGCCGTGAAGCCGATGCGCCCGCCGGGCGTGAGGCCGTCGGCGTGCGCCGACAGCTGGCCGGCGCCCAGGAAACCCACCATCACGGCGGCGAACGTCATATAGAAGAGTGCGATCCCCTTCGGGTCCGTCTTCTGCGGCGGATGGGTGTCGCGGACCCGCACCCGCACGCCGGCTTCCTCCGCCGCCCGCGGCGCCGCCTTGCTCAGCACTTCGGCGACCGAGGCACCGGACGCGCCCGACACGTCCAGCTCCACCGGGGCGTTCTGATCTGCCGGCGTGTGCGGTCCGGTCCGCGCCTCCGGACCGGCGTGACCGCGTACGACGGCGTAGACCTCGCGCTCGCTGACCTTCCGTGCGGCTGCGGCGTCGTTCCCGTACCGGTGAGGTGCGAGCGAGGCGTGCAGCTCTCCGTCGAGAGCCTTCAGGAAACGCTGTTCGTCGGGGGAGTCGTCGACGAGGGCGACGGGCAGCATGCGCGGTTCGGGCTTGGCCATCACGTACGAGTACGTACCGGCGAGCAGCCCGGCGACGGCTGCGATGAGGAACATCAGCACCGTGGCGGGGTACATCGGTGAGTGCCGGAACGCCCGCCACCGCTCACCCGGTGTGCGCTTCCCGTGTCCCTGCCGCCCCAAGCCATCGCCCGCGGGCGCGACTTCCTCGCACATGCCGTCCCGGTCGGGGCGGGGGAACGGCGCGGTCATGCACACTTCCTCGGCGCTGTCGGCACTTGCTCCAGGGGCGACGGGGCGCACTGTGCGCCGCGCCATCCTGCAAGGGAGCCAGAGACCCGCGGCGCGGCGGTAGGGACTTCCGGCCCGTCCGGGGAGGGCAGTTCAGCCCTGCCGCCCGGTCAGCTCGGTTGGCGGGTCGTTCGGAGTGCCAGGTCTCTGACCGCGTCCTGGGCCGACGCCAGGGAGACCGCGGCCATGTCGCGAAAGGGCGCGAGAGCCGGGATGTCTTCCGCGCGTGTCATCTCGGCGTGCACGACGTGCAGTTCGTCCTCGGGGACGCCGAGCGCACTGAAGTACGCGCGGAGGTACGGGATCTGGAAGTCGAACGGTTCCCGGGGCGTGCCCGGGCCGTAGGCGCCGCCGCGTGCCGCGACCAGCACGATCCGCGTACCGGACAACAGGCTCTCCCCGGTGTGCGGGTCGGTGAACGCGCCGGGGAAGGACACCCGCTCGATCCACGCCTTCAGGGCGGCGGGGACCGAGAAGTTGTACATCGGCACGCCGAGCAGCACGGTCTCCGCTTCCAGCAGTTCGGTGACGTACGGCAGTGTCAGCGCCCACTCCCGCGCCTCGGACGCGCTCTCGGCCAGTGCCGCCACCTCGGCGAGCGGCACACCGCCCTGCCGCTCCACGCGTTCCCCGAGGGAGATCAGCCCCGGCCCCACAGGGGGCACGGGGCCGGCGGCCAGATCCCGGTACCGGTAGCCGGCTGAGCCGTGCCGCTCCCGCCACGTTTCGGCGAACAGTTCTGTCAGCTGTCTGGTGGCGGAACGGTGCGAGGGGGCGGTGCTGGAATCGAGGTGCAGCACGGACGCCCGTCCGGAAGACGGGCGGCGCACCTGCAGGTCGGTGAGGATGTCGGTCATGTGGTCTCTCCCTGTCACTTCTGCGTCCTGGTGACCGTCAAGAAGGTGACGGACCGCGGCGAGGAAAGGTGACAGATGGACGAGGACGAGCGGCTGGCGGAACGGTTCGAGGCGGATCGCAACCGGCTGCACGCGGTCGCCTACCGGATGCTCGGCTCGCGCAACGAGGCACAGGACGCCGTCCAGGAGACGTGGCTGCGGCTCAGCCGCGTCGACAGCAGTGCCATTGGGAATCTGGGCGGATGGCTGACGACGACGGTGTCCCGTGTGTGCCTCGACATGCTGCGTTCCCGCACGTCACGGCGCGAGGACCTGGAGGGCGACGAACTGTCCGAACGGCTCGGGAACGCCGTCGGTGAGGACGCCGATCCCGAACAGGAGGCGCTGCTGGTCGACTCGGTGGGCCGGGCGCTGCTCGTGGTCCTGGACACGCTCGTACCGGCCGAACGGGTCGCGTTCGTACTGCACGACATGTTCGCCGTCCCGTTCGACGGGATCGCGCCGATCGTGGACCGTACCCCCGACGCTGCCAAGAAGCTCGCCAGCCGCGCCCGCCACAAGGTCCGCGGCACTCCCGCGGCGGGCGGTCCCGGACTCGACCGGCAGCGGCACGTCGTCGACGCATTCCTCGCCGCCGCACGCGGCGGCGATCTGACCGCGCTGCTCACCGTGCTGGCCCCCGACGTCGTACGCCGCGCCGACCCCGCCACCCTGCCGGCGGGCGCCGCCACCGAGATCCGGGGTGCGCGGGCCGTGGCGGAGGAGACCGTACTGCTCACGGGGAACGCCCAGTTCGCCGCACCGGCCCTCGTGAACGGCTCCGTGGGCCTCGTCGTCGCCCCGTACGGACGGCTGCTGCTCTGCCTTACCGTCCACGTCGAGGGCGACCGGATCGCCGCGTACGAAGTGATCGCCGACCCCGCGCGCCTGCGTCAGCTCGACCTGGCCGTGCTCGACGGGTGACGGAGCTACGGGCCGCGCCGTACGGGGGCTGGGCCCTCCACTCGTGTGCCGGTGCTCAACTGACCGCCGGCCGGGGGCGAGTGGCGGGTCAGCAGGGCGCGGGTGGTTGCCAGGACGTCGTCCGGGCCGGTGATGTGCCAGCCCTCGTGCCGGGCCCGGCACAGCAGTGCGGGGGTGGGCCGGAAGGCGATCGGCAGGGCGGCCCGGGAGAGGAGCTCGGCGTCTCCCGTCGAGTTGCCGAGCGCCAACGCGGGGCCGGCGGTGGGGTGTTCCTCGCCGACGGCCTCCCGCAGTGCGGCGTACTTGCCGCCGGGCAGCGCCGGGAAGCGGAGGAACGCTCCCGTGTGCCGGCCGTCCGCCACCTCGGCGACCGCGCCGCGCGCGGCGGAGATCCCCAGGTCCGCCGCGGCGGCCTGCGCCAACGGGTCGAAGCATCCGGTGATGAGGAGTGTGGACAGCCCGCGCGCGTGCAGCAGGTCCACCAGGGGACGGGCGAAATGGTGGAGGTCCTCGCGTGCCTCCTCCCAGACCTGCCAGGCCAGTTCGGCGGTGAAAGCGGCACACAGTCCGCGTACTGTCTCGCCCAGATGTCTGCTGCTGTCCTGTGCGCCGGCTGCCGCGTGGGCGCCGTCTAGACTGTAGCGACGGAGCGCGGTCCGAGCCGCGCGCATGGCGTGCTCGTCGCACCGTCCGGACGCTGCCAGTTTCCGCACCATACGGCCCGCGAGGGAGCCGCGGAGCAGCGTGCCGTCCATGTCCAGGACGGCGACGTTCTGCAGGGTGCCGCTCAGCGGGGGAGTGCGGACGGGCTGCCGGGTGCGGCGCGGCAGGGGTGTTGTCGGTTCCCGGGGTGTCGGCTCGGCGTGCCCGGGGGCGATGCTGATATCTCCCACGCCTGTTCCTCGTACGAAGGGATTCCGCGCGCCCCGGACGCGGGCCGGTGTCCGGCCGTACGTCCGGGGCGCGCGGGAGAGTGCCGCGACGGTTCGGCAAGGAGGGGTGCCGGTCCGCCGCGACGAGCCCCTGTGCGGGGCGGAACCTGTCGGACCTGGGAGGCTCCGCGACCGCGGGGGCCGTCCGGGGACTTCGGAGAGACGGTCTAGAGGAGGTTCGCCCTGCCGGTGGCGACGGCGAACTCCTCGTCCTGCTTCAGCGAGGTCCCGAGCTGCTTGTTGAGAGCGTCGGCCGCGTCCTTGGTGAGGCGCAGCTTGATGGCGTCCACCTGGAGCGTTTTGAGGCTCGGCTTGATCTTGAAGTCCTTGGCGCTGTATGTGAAGAGCGGAATCCGCTTGCCCGCTTTCTTCCCGTCCATGACGGCGGTGGTGGTGCTCTTGCCCAGGTCGCTCTTCAGGCCGCTGAAGGTGACTTTGTGCCCCTTCGCGCCTTCGAGGGTGAATCCGCCCGTCGACTCGAATTGACCGGCCGTCATGCGCGGATCGAGCCGTCCGCGGGTGACGTCGAACCGGGTCGGCTTGACCGCCCTGTCCGCACTCTGTGCCGCCTTGGTGGCTGGTGAATACTTCACCTTGTCGTCGGCGAGTTTCTGCACCGTCGCCTTTGTCGGCCGCATTTCCACGGAACCGCTGTTGATGTCGCTGAGCGCCGCGTTGGCCGCCGCCCAGGAGGCGGGAACGGCCAGGACCAGCCCTGCGGCGACGGCTCCGACGGCCAGACCGCGGCGTCTCGGCCGACGGCCGGGTGAGCGGGAATCACGCATTCTGTTGTTCCTCTTTTCTTCCGGATGCTGTCCGAAACAAGAGCACGCTGACACGGGTGCAACCGGTGCACTGCGTGGCGCGCCCCGAAAAGTTTTCAGGGCAACTCGCACGGAGCAATGTCCCGCAGCCACGCCGACAGAGCCGTATCGAAATTCCTGGCCGGAGACGTTTTACGGGGCCTGTGGGGGATTGCCGGCGCGGCACCGGGTACGTGTCATTCCATGGGTGCCGATGTCGAATGGGCCGCGTTCTTTCCGGCGGCGGTGGTGCTGGCCGCCACGCCGGGAGCCAATCAGGTGCTGACCCTGCGCAACGGACTCCGCTACGGGTGGCGCCCCGCCGTCGCCGCGTCAGCGGGGCGGTTCACCGCTTTCGCCCTCATGGTGTGCGCTGTGGCCGCGGGACTGGGCGCGCTGCTGACCGCCTCCGGGATCGCCTTCAGCATCGTCAAATGGTGCGGTGTGGCGTACCTGTTGTGGCTCGGCGGGCGCATGGTTCTGACCGCGGTACGGGGCAGCGCCGAGCCGGACGGAACGGCGAGCACGCGGAGTCCGGCGCCGGGCGGCAGCGCCGTGGGACCCGACCCCGGAGAGGCCGGAACGGTGGCGCCGTGGAAGCTCGCACGGCAGGAGTTCGTCGTCGCCGCCTCCAACCCGAAGGCGCTGATCCTGTTCACCGTGTTCCTGCCACAGTTCGTACCCGGCGGGGCTCACCAGGTAGCCGCGTCCGTGCTGTTGCTGGGCGCCGCCTACATCGGCGTGGAGTTCTGCTGCGCCTGCGGGTACGCGGCAGTCGGCGGCCGGCTGAAGGTCCTCGGAATCACCCGCCGCGTCCGGCGGGTGCTGGACGGTCTCACGGGAGCGGCCATGCTCGGACTGGGCGGCTGGCTGGCAACGGAGCCCCGCTGACGGCTGGTTGAGCGCCGGGCGGGGACTGACGCCCGACAGCGGGCCACCCCTCGGCAGGGGAGGCCCGCCCCCTCTGCGGGAACCGAGGACGTCAGGAGTCGAGCGCGTGCCCTGTCGTCGCGTCGACATGGTCCGGGACCTCGCCGTCGTGCCGGTCGCCCACGGTCGGCGTGCCGGTCGGCTCGAACAGCAGGATGGCGGCTCCCTCCGGGGCGAAGGGCTTGTGCTCCGTACCCCGCGGGACGGTGAAGACGGCGCCCTGCGGCAGCCGGACCGTACGCTCCCCGGCGGACTCCCGCAGGGAGATGTGCAGTTCACCGTCGAGCACGAGGAAGAACTCGTCGGTGTCGTCGTGCACGTGCCAGAGATGTTCGCCCTGGACCTTGGCGATACGGACGTCGTAGTCGTTGACGCGCGTGACGATGCGGGGGCTCCACAGGACATCGAAGGAGGCCAGCGCCTTGCTCAGGGCAATGGGGTCGTCGCTCATGACTCCATGCTCCGGACTGTCCCACCACCGCCGTGAGTGCTAGGAATCGCATATGGCGAAAGAATCCTCGCAGGCGGTGCGTACGGACGGCCTGCACCGGGTCGTCGTGATCGTGGACGAGAACTCGAACCCGTTCGAACTCGGCTGCGCGAGCGAGGTGTTCGGCCTGCACCGGCCCGAGATCGGCCGCGACCTCTACGACTTCCGGCTGTGTTCCCCCGAGCCCCGCACCCTGATGCGGGACGGCTTCTTCACGCTCACCGGCGTCGCGGGGCTGGACGCGGCCGAGACCGCGGACACGCTGATCGTTCCCAACCGTCCCGACGTCGAAGTGCCCCGCCGCCGCGAGGTACTCGACGCCGTCCGGCGGGCGCACGCACGCGGCACACGCCTGCTCGGCTTCTGCAGCGGCGCCTTCACCCTCGCCGAGGCGGGCGTCCTCGACGGGCGCCGCGCCACGGCGCACTGGCAGTGGGCGGACGCCTTCCGGGCCCGCTTCCCCGCCGTACGGCTCGAATCCGACGTGATGTTCGTCGACGACGGCGACATCCTCACCGCTGCCGGCAGCGCCGCCGCACTCGACCTCGGCCTGCACGTCGTACGCCGAGACCACGGCGCGGAAGTCGCCAACGCCGTGAGCCGGCGCCTGGTCTTCGCCGCCCATCGGGACGGCGGGCAGCGGCAGTTCGTCGAACGCCCGGTGCCGGCCGTACCCGACGAGTCGCTGGCCCCCGTCCTCGCCTGGGCCCAGGAGCGGCTGGACTCGCCGCTCACCGTCGCCGACCTCGCAGGCCGTGCGGCGGTCAGCCCGGCCACGCTGCACCGCCGCTTCCAGGCCGAGCTCGGTACGACACCGCTGGCCTGGCTCACCGGTGAACGGGTGGCGCTGGCCTGCCGGTTGATCGAACGCGGCGAGTCCCGCTTCGAGACGGTCGCCCGCTGTTGCGGCCTCGGTACGGCGGCCAATCTGCGGGCCCTCATGCGGCGCGAGACCGGCCTCACCCCGTCCGCGTACCAGCGCCGCTTCGGGCTGCATGCCGGCGAGTCGACGGCGCGGGGGCGCGAGGGGCCGCCGGCCCGCGAGAGGGCGAACGTACCGTAGGCGGCCGCCCGTTGGGGCGAGGCCCCGTCGCCTTACGTGAAGCGGGCCACGTAACGCCGCTGCCACGGTGTCTCCACAGCGTGCCGGGAGTAGTGCGCCCGTACGTAGGCCACCGCCTCGTCGCGGGGCACCCCGTCCAGCACGGCCAGGCAGGCCAGCGCCGTCCCCGTGCGCCCGCGCCCGCCGGCGCAGGCGACCTCGACGCGCTCCTTCTCCGCGCGCGCCCACGCCTCCCGCAGGGCCCCGGCGGCTGCCGTCCGGTCGGACGGCAGGCGGAAGTCGGGCCAACGTACCCACCTGGCGTCCCAGTTGACGGCCGGCGGCTCCTGGCCCAGCAGGTACAGCGCGAACTCCGGCTCCGGCCCCTCCGGCAGCGGCTGCCGCAGCGCCCGCCCCCGTACGAGCCGCCCCGAAGGCAGCCGCAGCACACCTGCCCCCGTCGGCTCCCACGTATCGCTCACACCCCGAGCCTAGGCCGTACGAGCCGCCGGATGCCGGGGCCCTCGGGAGTGTCAGTCCCGGCCGGGGAGAAACGCCGGGACCGCGAAGCGCTGGGCGACGGCCAGGCCGTTGGCGTGTGCGTCGGTGCCGGTCACCGTGTAGACGGCCGTACGGGAGAGGTCGCGGGTGGCGACGAGCCCGGTGTTGTAGCCGGGCCGGGCCCCGGTCTTGCCCCAGACCTCGACGCCCTGGACCTCGAACCGTTCCAGACCGGCCGACTTGGTGGCACCCGCGATGCCGGCCGGGACCGTGAACATCTCCCGGAGCTGCGGCCGCGGCACGATCCTGCCCCGGAACAGCGACGTCATCAGCCGTTCGAGGTCGTCGAGAGTGGAGATCATGTCGCCCGCCGCCCAGCGGTCCGCGACGTTCCACTCCGTCACGTCGACGAGTGTGCCGCCTGCCAGTTGGTAGCCGCGGTTGTGCGGGCCGCGCAGCCGCGGGTCGGTGCCGGGGAACGAGGTGTGCCGCATGCCGGCCGGCCGCAGCACGTACTCGGCGGCGCTCTTCCCGTACGGCCGGCCGGTCACCTTCTCGGCCAGCATCGCGAGGACCGTGTAGTTGATGTTCAGGTAGTGCTGGCGCTGCCCGGGCCGGAACTCGGGCCCCTTCGCCACGGCGGAGGCCACCACGTCCTCGGGCCGGAGCGTGTCGAAGCGGTGCGCATACTGCTCGGCCCAGGAGTCACCGAGGTTCCTGCCCGCCTGGATGCCGCTGGTGTGATTGAGCAACTGCCGTACGGAGACGGGCTCGAAGCCCGGCGGCAGCAGTCCCGGCAGATAGCGTTGCACGGGTCTGCCGAGGTCGATCCTGCCGTCGGCGGCGAGGCGCAGCACCAGCGCCGCCGTCACGACCTTCGTCACCGAACCGGCCCGGAACCGGCCGTGCGCGATCGCCAAACCCTGGCGCTGCGTGTCCCGTACACCGGCGCTCCCCTCCCACCGGCCGTCCCGTCCGCCGGCCCGTACGACCGCGCTGGTCGCCTCGGCGTCCGGTAACCCGGAGAGCGCGGCGCGCAGAGCCTCGGCCTGCGGGTGTCCGGCCGGCCGGGAGGCGCGGGCCGCGGGCGTTCCCTGGCCGGGGAGGGCGGGTGCGGGCGCGGCGGAGAACCCGAGGGCTACCGCGGCCGTCGCGGCGACGAGCAGGGTACGACGGTTGACCGGTCCGGTCGTCATGGGACTTCCTCCGCACGGGGTGGCTGCTGGGACAGCCATATCCTGCGGGCGCGCCGCAGCCTGCCGGATCCTCAGCGAGGACGGCGCGACCCCCGATCATTTTCCGGGACAACCCTGAGGCTCGGACGTCGAGTTGGGCCTCTGTCCCCTACGGGGCGCCCCGGTGCGGGGCCGAGGGGCGCGTGGCAGGCAAGCGAAAGCCCCGTCGCGCGTCCGGAGGGGACGTGCGACGGGGCCGGGGCGGCGCTTCGCGCCGTTGCGGGCCGCCGGGTTACTTCAGGCTGGCCGCGACACCCAGGGCGTCCATCTTCATCGCCGACGCGACCGCGTCGTGCTCCAGCTTCTGTGTCGACTGGATCGCCTGCTTCGCGTGGCTCTGCGGGCCGCCGTCGGCGAAGGCCGGGGCGGCGGCGCCGGCGACAACGGCGGCGGCGGTCAGTGCACAGGCGGCGAGGCTGGTACGAACACGCATGGGTGTCTCCCGTCGGTAGGGGTCTCTTCCCACACGCTGTCGCGCCCGCCGCCGGGCCGCCCGTACTGCTACTCCGTTCCGGCACCACCGACTGCGCTCCGTGACCACGGGCAGGCCGTCGTGGGTGCCGGCGTGTGCGTCGTACGTGGCACACCGCCGGGCCCGGCGCGTGGTCCCGGTGCGGCGGCCCTGGCGAGCGGCGTCAGTCGGTGGGTGCGGAGGAGTCCTTCGGTTTGGGGCGGGCGCGGAGGTGGGCCCGTTCGCCCTGCTTGCCGAACAGGCTGAGGATCTCGACCGGTTCGGCGCCGGCGGCACTGAACCAGTGTGGTACGCGCGTGTCGAATTCGGCCGCCTCGCCGGGCGGCAGCACCAGGTCGTGTTCGCCGAGCACGAGCCGCAGCCGGCCGTTGAGGACGTAGAGCCATTCGTAACCCTCGTGGGTCTGCGGATCCGGCTCCTTCGGCGGGCTGCTGCCGGGGAGGACGAGCTTGTACGCCTGGATGCCGCCGGGCTTCCGGGTCAGGGGCAGCATGGTCATGCCGTGCCGCGTGACGGGGCGCATATGGATGCGCGGGTCCCCGGTGGGCGGGGCGTCGACGAGCTCGTCGAGCGTGACGCCGTGCGCCTTGGCCAGGGGGAGGAGCAGCTCCAGGTTCGGGCGGCGGGCGCCGGACTCCAGCCGGGACAGGGTGCTCACCGAGATGCCCGTCGTCTCGGACAGATCGGCCAGCGTGACCTCGCGCTGTCGGCGCAGCGCGCGGAGCCGGGGGCCGACCGCGTCGAGAGCCTGGTCGAGCTCGTGAGCGTGGGTGTGGTCCTCGTCCATGCCTCCAGGTTGCCAGAACGGCAACAATGTTTGCGGGTTTTGCGGGAGGGGGCGCATCGTCGTGCATGTGGAGGTGGTCGACATGACCCAGCAGATGACCGGACAGCTGAGGAACGAGTACGACGTCGTGGTGATCGGCGGCAGCGCGGCCGGACTGAACGGCGCGCTGATGCTGGCACGGGCACGGCGGTCCGTGGTGGTGATCGACGCCGGGGCCCCGCGCAACGCCCCGGCCGACGGCGTACACGGGCTGCTGGCCCGGGACGGGATCCCGCCGGGCGAGCTGATGGACCGCGGCCGCGCCGAAGTCCGCGGCTACGGCGGGCACGTGGTGACCGGCGAGGTGGCCGCCGTACGGAAGTCGGACAACGGGTTCGAGGTGGCGCTCGCCGACGGCCGAACTGTCGGTGCGCGCCGGGTGCTGGTCGCCAGCGGACTCGTCGACGAACTGCCGGACGTACCGGGCCTGTGGGAGCGGTGGGGGCGGGACGTTCTGCACTGTCCGTACTGCCACGGCTGGGAGATCCGCGACCAGGCCGTCGGCGTACTGGCCAGCGGGCCGATGTCGATGCACCAGGTGCTGCTGTTCCGGCAGTGGAGCGACGACATCACGTACTTCACCCACAATCGGCCGCCGCTGTCCGACGACGAGGCGGAGCAGCTCGCCGCCCGCGGCATCCGCGTGGTGACCGGCGAGGTGGCGTCCCTGGAGATCGTCGACGACCGGATCGCCGGAGTGCGGCTCGCCGACGGAACGGTCGTCGCCCGCGAAGCGGTGGCCGTCTCCCCGCGGATGAGGGCGCGCGCCGGGTTCCTGGCGGACCTCGGACTGCGGCCGGCGGAACACCCCTCCGGCGCCGGCGAACACATCCCGGCCGACGCGGCCGGCCGTACCGACGTGCCCGGCGTGTGGGCCGCGGGCAACGTCACCGACCTCTCCGCGCAGGTCGGCGGGGCGGCGGCAGCCGGCGCGACCGCGGCCGCGCAGATCAACGCCGACCTCGTCGCGGAGGAGACCCGCGAGGCGGTCGCCGCGCACCGGGCGCTGCTCTCCGGCGGCCCGGCCGAGGACGGGGAGCGCGCGGCCGTCTCCGGGGGCGCGGCGCGTACGTGAACGAAGCGGGGGCTCCCGCGTGCGAAGCGGGGGCTCCGCGTGCGGGGTGGGGCCTCCGCGTACGGGGCGGGGCTCGCGGATCGCGGGCCGGCCGGCCTTCAACGCCCGTACGGGGGCGCTGACGTGGGGCCTCCTGCGCGCACTCGTACGCGGGGCTCCGGGGCTGGGACTGCGCGTACTGCTGCGGGACTTGACGATGCGGCGAGCCGGCCCGTAGCCCGACAGCGCTCCGATCAGGGGGCGTTGGGCGCGTTTCACCGGCGCGTGGGGGCGTGCGAGGCGCCGCGCCGGGGGTGGTCGGCGATCTCGGGGTGCCGGATCGCCTACGCTCGGCGGATGGCGAAGTATTACGACGTGCACCCCGAGAATCCTCAGCGGCGCACCATCAGCAACGTGGCTGACAGCATCCGCTCCGGCGCGCTCGTCGCGTATCCGACCGACTCGTGCTTCGCGCTCGGATGCCAGCTGGGCAGCAAGGACGGCATGAACCGGATCCGCAGCATCCGGAACCTCGACGACCGGCACCACTTCACGCTCGTCTGCCAGAACTTCGCGCAGCTGGGCCAGTTCGTGCACGTCGACAACGACGTGTTCCGGGCGATCAAGGCGGCGACGCCCGGCAGCTACACCTTCATCCTCCCCGCGACGCGGGAGGTGCCCCGCAAGCTGCTGCACCCGAAGAAGAAGACGGTCGGCGTCCGCATCCCCGACCACGTCGTCACGCAGGCCCTGCTCGAAGAACTCGGCGAGCCGCTGCTGTCCAGCACGCTGCTGCTGCCCGACGAGGAGGAACCCCTGACACAGGGCTGGGAGATCAAGGAACGCCTCGACCACGTGGTCGACGCGGTCATCGACTCGGGCGACTGCGGCACCGAACCGACCACGGTCATCGACTTCTCCGACGGTACGGCCGAGATCGTACGCAAGGGCGCGGGCGACGCGTCCCGCTTCGAGTAGCAGCCGGGCCCGTACGGAGCCCCGCCCCGTACGGGCCACCCTCACCACACGGGCCGCAACGGCGGCAACGGCCCACCACCGCCCAACGTCCGGATGACACCGGCCAGTTCGGAACGCAACAGGGAGAGCTCGGCTATCTGGCCGGCGATGCGGTGGCTGTGAGGAAGAGGAAGCCGGGTTTTGTGGTGAGGCGGTGCCATGCGGCCGGGTCCTGGTCGCGGACCGTGGGGTGGGGTGCCGGCTCGTCGAGGGTCTCCAGGGTGAAGCCCGCCTCGCGGAGGGCCCGCGTCATCTCGCTGAGCGGGCGGTGCCAGAACCGTACGGGGAAGGTCCGTCCGCTCACGTCCCACTCCTCGGTGATGGGGTACGTGGCGAAGTAGTCGTCACCGCCCGCCAACTCGTGGTCCATGAACGGGTGATGCGTCGAGATGACCAGCCGCCCGCCGGGCACCAGTACGCGGTGGAACTCCCGCAGCGCCGGGCCCCAGTCGGGCAGATAGTGCAGGACCAGGGCCGCCAGCACCGCGTCGAAGGAGGCGTCGTTGAAGGGCAGCGGTCCGCCGAGATCCGCCCGTACCAGCCGCGCAGCGGAACCGAGCCGCTGCTCGGCCACGGCCAGCATGCCCGTACTGGAGTCGATCCCCGTCACCTCGGCCCCGGCCCGCAGCAGTTCGCCGCTGTGCGCGCCGGCGCCGCACCCGGCGTCCAGCACCCGCTTGCCGGCCACGTCGCCGACGAGGGCGAGAGAGGCGGGCCGTTCGTACGCGGAGTTCCACACGCCGGCCTCGTTGTGCTCGGTGTAGGCGGCGGCAAAGGAGTCATAGTCGTTGAACGGCCCAGGCATCACACCAGCATCACACAGCGGGCGCCTGTGGCCGTTCGGGTCACGCCTGGCTGAGGATGGCCGTGGCCATGAGGATCAGCAGCGCGAACTGGGCTGAAGTCGCCACCGGGCGCAGGAACTTCGCCGTTCGGACGGTGAACGGCAGCAACGCCACGCCTCCCGCCACCGCGCTGGCCCAGAACGCGTACCAGGCGACCGGCCCCGCCCCCGGCGTGCACGGTTCGCCATGGGTCAGACAGGAGGCGAAGCGCGTCGAGAGCAGCACCGGCACCCACGTCAGGAGGGCTGTCGGAAGCAGCGTCCACAGCCCCCGCTTGGCGGCGAAGCGCCACTTGGTGTCCCGGTCCTGCTGGTCCTCCCGGCCCTCCCGGTCCTGCTGTTCGCCCCCGGCGTCGTGTCGTTCCTCTGGGTGTTCTTCAACTGGGTTTTCTTGAACGGGGTGTTCCTGAACGGGATGTCCGTGGACCGCGCGTTCTGCGGCGCTGAGCTCGACTGGCATGCCGTCCAGTACGTCACGCGATGTGCCCGGAGGGCATGCGTCCGGGTACTCATCCGCGTACTCAACCAGGTCGGGGTGGCGGTGTGGCGGGGCTCCGGCGGCCTCCGTGCGTCAGGCGCCGGGCTGGTGGTCCGTCGCGTCGTCGGGCTCCCATTTGTACGGGCCGCCGCCGCGCCAGTCGAAAATGTTCGTGTCGTCGAGCGCGGTCGCCGCGGGGTCGAGCCCGGCGCCGCCGAGGAGCTCCAGCACGTCGTAGATGTTGAAGGCGCGGCCGAGGATCTCGCCGTCGAACCGCACCTTGCGGCCGCCCTCCTCGTCGGGCGGATACACGATGATCGGTGCAGCCATACGCCCAGGCTGCGTCCCGCCCCGCGACTCCGCATCCGGACCGCATACGTGATCACGCTCCGTGTTTCGCGTGTCGGGGTGGTGCGTCGTGGCGCTCGTTCAATGAACGTCACGACGCACCATCGCGTCCTGTCAGCCGAACTGGCCGGGCTGGTAGTCGCCGGCGGGCTGCTGGATCATGACGTTCGCGCGGTTGAAGGCGTTGATGATGGCGATCCCGCAGACCAGGGCGGCCAGTTGCTCCTCGTCGTAGTGCTTGGCGGCGATCGCCCAGGCCTCGTCCGTGACCCCGCCGTGCGCGTCCGCGATACGGGTGCCCTGCTCCGCGAGCTCGAGCGCGGCGCGCTCGGCCTCGGTGAAGACGGTGGATTCCCGCCATGCCGCGACCATGTTGAGGCGTTCCCACGTCTCACCGGCCGCGACGGCGTCCTTGCTGTGCATGTCGGTGCAGAACCCGCACCCGTTGATCTGGCTGGCGCGGAGCTTCACGAGCTCCTGCGTCGAGGTCGGCAGCGTCGAGTCTGCGAGAGCCTTGCCTGCCGAAATGATGTGCTTGTAGACCTTGCCCATGATCGGGCTGCTGAAGGCGTCCAGCCGAGCACTCATGGTGATCTCCTCTGCCACTGTCGGTCCTGACACCTCTACGACGGGGCAGCCCCGCGGGATGTGACACGAGGGCGTGACCTGCGCTTCCGACTCATGAGGTTGGTTCCACGGGGGTGATGGCCGGGTGGTCGGGGGCAGGACGCTGTATCTCTCGGCGGGCCTTCGTGAGTTGTATGGAGACCACCCACAGCACCCCGAGGTCGAAGGCGAGTTCGGTGACGGCGGCGAACTGGTTGACGGTGAACTTGAAGACCTGTCCGGCCAGGATGTCCGCGAGCAGAGCCAGCCTGAACAGCTGGAAGGCGGCGACTCGATCGCGTCGCAGAAGCACCAGCCCGGCCACGCCGATCAGAGTGGATACCGCGGCGCTCACCAGGATCCCGACGGCGGCACCGAGCTGCGGATCGCGGCCGAGCTCGCCGCTCACGGCATCCATCGGGATCCACACGGTGAGCAGCACGGCCTCGGTGAGCACGCAGGCGACGGCCACGACGGCGGCCGTACGGGTGCGGGCGACGCGGCGCAGGGCCCGCGCCACCGCCGCGGGGCGCCGGTGACGTATCGCGGGCGGCCGCTCCGGGAGGGCGCCGAGGAGCCGTACGAGCGCCTGGTCGGCCGCGCGCCCGGAGCCCTCGACGAGGCGGAGCCCGGCGCGGCGCTGCTCGTCGGTGAGCCCGGAGCCGACGCCGTTGAGGGCGAGGTCGGCGGCCTGGGCGGTGCGTTGGTCGGAAGTGAGGGCGGCAGGTTCTGCCGGTCGTCTCCTGAGGCCTTGGGCGAGCAGCAACAGCACGGCGAAACTGCCGTAGATGATTCCGGCGGCGGGCTGGTAGAAGTACCCGGGCTCGTCCGTGACTTGCTTCCCGACCTCGTCGATGAAGAGCCCGAACCCGGCCCCGCCGACCATGGCGGCGCCCCGGCGGGCGGCCCGCCCGACGAGACAGAGCAGGACGAGCAGGGCGACCGTCATCAGCAGCCCGCACCACAGCATGTGCGCGATGTGCAGATGACTGGCCCCGCCGCCGAACTTGGGATACCCGGCCTGGGCGAGAAAGGCCCGGGTGCCGAGCACCGCGCCGATGCCGGAGAGCGCGAACAGCTGCGCGTACGACGCGGCGTCGGCGACGCGGAGGACGGTGGGTCGAGGTACTCGCCCGAGCAGAGATGAGCCCATCTCCCGAGCGTGGCAAGCCGCGGCCCGCAGGACGATCCGGGAATGCCCGGAGACGTCCCCGACCGTGCCCCTAGGTGTGCGGCGCACGACGGGCTCTGCTGGCTCGGTCCCGGGACCGGGCCCGCATACATCGGCCGAGGGCCGCCGCTGATCAGCGGCGGCCCTCGGCCGGTGGGAGGCAACTGGGAGACGAACTCGGCGGGTTGCCGCGCCACGCTGCTCTCACCTGTGCGTCGCTGCGCGCAGGAAGGGGAGAGATATGCCCCCTTGCGAGCCGGGGCGGGTCAGGCGCCGCCGACCGATTCGCCTGCGTGCGGGGACAGGACGCCCATGGCCACCAGGATGAAGAGAGCGATGCCCAGGACGATGCGGTAGATGACGAAGGGCATGAAGGAGCGGGTGGAGATGAACTTCATGAACCAGGCGATCACCGCGTACGCGACGACGAAGGCGAGGACCGTGGCGAAGACCGTCGGGCCCCAGGAGACGTGGCCGCTGCCGATGTCCTTGAGCTCGAAGAGGCCGGAGGCGAGGACCGCGGGGATGGCGAGGAGGAAGGAGTAACGGGCCGCGGATTCACGGGTGTAGCCCATGAAGAGGCCGCCGCTGATGGTGGCGCCGGAGCGGGACACGCCGGGGATGAGGGCGAGCGCCTGGGCGCAGCCGTACAGCAGGCCGTCCTTGACGGTGAGTTGGTCGAGGGTCTTGCGGCTCTTGGCGGCGCGGTGCCGGCCGCCCTTCGCGTCACGGGCTGCGAGACGGTCGGCGATGCCGAGGACGATGCCGAGCACGATCAGCGTGGTGGCGATGAGCCGAAGATCGCGGAACGGGCCTTCGATCTGGTCCTTGAAGGCGAGGCCGAGGACGCCGATCGGGATCGAGCCGACGATGACGAGCCAGCCCATCTGCGCGTCGTGGTCGCGCCGCATCTCCTTGTCGTACAGCGAGCGGAACCAGGCCGACAGGATCCGGGCGATGTCCTTGCGGAAGAAGATCAGGACGGCCGCTTCGGTGCCGATCTGGGTGACGGCGGTGAACGCCGCTCCGGGGTCCTCCCATCCGGCGAAGGCCGCGGTGAGCCGCAGGTGGGCGCTGGAGGAGATCGGAAGGAACTCGGTGAGTCCCTGGACGAGCCCGAGGATGAAGGATTCGAACCACGACATGAGTAACTAAGCCATCCAAAAGATGTTCACGAGGCGGCCGGCGAGGGCGCGGGCCAGTGGCCGGGAGCGGACGGGGGAGCGGGGTGCGGGTTCGTTCATGGGCCGGAGGGAGTGGCCGTACTCATGCGGAACCTTTGCTGACGGGGCCTGCGGAACTGTCGGGACCGGCAGGCTGCGCGGCGTCGGCCGCGTGTCGCGATCATGTGCCGGTCGCTAGGCAGCGTAGCGCCCCCAGGGGTACGGCCCGTGACAGGCCGCCCTTTTGTGGCATGGGGGAGGAGGGGCGAGACGCGGAGCCCGGCGCGGGGAGCTGCTTCTCCCGCGCCGGGCCCGGAGCCCTGAACTGCCGCTCGTGTACGGGGCCGTCAGACCGTACGGACGCCGTCGTCCCTGTGCTCCTTCTCGGCGGCCGGGGCCCCGGCGGTGTCGTCCGGCGTACGGGACGCCGTGTCGCGGGGCTGGGGGACGGCCGCGGGCGGGTCGTCGGCGGCGTGGCGGGTGCTGCCGGGGAGGCGGGCGAGCAGCCGGTCCAGCGCGATGACGGTGGCGCCGAGCGCGGTGATTCCCGCGGCCAGGAAGACCAGTTGGACGGTGACGCCGGCGTAGCCCTGCTCGGTCGGGTCGAGGAAGGCGTACGGGTACGGGTCCGGAGCGGTGGGGAACAGCAGCGCGCGGGCGATCGACGTCAGGCCGTACGCGAGCGGGAAGAGCATCCACAGCGGCAGGTCGCGCCAGCGCACGAAGCGGCGCGGGCCGAAGGCGAGCCAGTCGGCGAAGACCATGCCGGGGATGACGTAGTGCAGGAGGAAGGTCGAGCGGTGGGCGAGGAGGGCCGCCTCGTCGCCGTTGACCAGGCCGGGCAGCGGGTTGGCGCCGTGGTTGTTCACGAAGTGCGCGACGAGACCGGTGACCGCGATCCACAGCGTGACCGCGCCGCGCAGCCGGGGCGCGGCGGCGTCGGTGGTGCCGCGCCGCACCATCCAGTACAGGACCCCCGCGAAGTAGCCGAGCACGATGACGTTGCTCTGGCTTGTGTAGAAGTGCAGTTGGTGGTTCCCCGTGAGCAGCCCGAGGACGCCGACGGCGACCAGGGCTGCCCGCCACCAGAAGGCGGGGCGTGTACAGACGTTCATGGTGCCCTTCATGGAGTGAGGCCCGCGGTCGACGGGCCTGTCGGTGCGGCGTCCCTGCCGGTGGTCGGACCGGCGGTCGGCCGCGGTGGTCATGCGCGCCGGCCGTGCGCTGTGGTCATGGCGATGGTCGTACGGCGGCCGGGCGCGAGGCGACACGTGGGCCTGCGGCCGTGAGGCCGGTGAACAGCCACACCAGAGCTTGGCCGAAGAGGTCTTCCGGCACGCGCGCGGGGTCGACGGGGCGCTGTCGTGTCGGCCCGTCGGACAGGGCCCGCACCACGGTGGCCACCGGGGCCACGGGGATCTGCGCAGGCGCGCCCTGCCGGGCGGCGAAGTCGACGGCGCGGTCGGCCACTTCGGTGAGCAGGGGGCGCGGACGGGCCTCGGCCCCGGTCCTGGTCAGCCTGCGGGCCGCAGTGCCGCCCTGCTCCGTGGTCACGCCACGGAATCTATGCGGACGACGAATGTCATGTCAAAGGTCGCAGCGGCGAACTGTGCTGCTCAGCCCGGACGTTGGCCGGGCGGCGGAGGCGCCCCGTACGAGGGGCGGGCGGCCCGGACATGCAGCGGGGCTGCCGCAATCAGCGACAGCCCCACGTGCGCAAGTGCCGGCCCGCGGCCCTAGTGGCCCGTGGCCTGGCGGAGTTGGGTGCGTTTGCGCCAGGCGTAGAGGGCGCCGCCGAGGCCGGAGACGGCGATGAAGCCGAACGCCGCGAGGAACGCCGGCGAGGTGGGGGCCTCAGCCCGGCTGCCGGCGATGGCGTACGCGGCGGTGTTGGGGATGGTGCCCAGTGCCGTGGCGGAGAGGTAGGCGGTCCAGCTGATGCGGGAGACCGACGCGGCGTAGTTGCAGCCTGCGAAGGGCAGCCCGGGCAGCAGCCGGATCACGAGCATCGACCGGAAGCCGTGTTCGCTCAGCTGGCGGTCGGCGGCCTTGAGCAGCCGGGCCTTGAGGAGCGGACGCAGCGCGTCCTGGCCGAGGATCCGGCCGAGGCCGAACGCGAGACCGGAGCCGATCACCGTTCCGGCGACGGCGGACACCGTGCCGAACTGCGCGCCGAACAGCGCTCCCGCGGCCAGGTTCAGGACCGGGCGGGGGACGAACGCGGCGGTGCAGATGCCGTACGCGACGGCGAACAGGACGACGGCGACGCCGCCGGACAGCTGCTGTGGCCAGCCGGACGCGAGGAACCGCTGGGGTTCGTAGAGCAGCATGGACGTGGCCGCGGCGCAGAGCAGAACCAGCAGCAGCGCGAGCCGTGATCTCGGGGAGAGCAGTACCTGAGCGAGACGGGCGGGGCGTCCGTCGGACTGCGTTGCGGGGACGGGCACGTGGGGAGCGTAACCGAGACTGCCGCAGGTATGCCGGGACAGTGCACGGGGATCTGTCCGGATTTCGTGGTCCGTGCACCCGCGCGTCACCGGCCCGCAGTCTGTACAGCACCCGCTCACCAGGGGGATACCGGCGGGTACGGGAACGCCTGAGCGGGAAGCGGGAGTTGGCCGCGCCCGCCGAGGCTGTGACAGAACTGTCGCACGCGGCCGGTCCGTGCCACCGCACCGCGGGCCGCGTACGGTCCCGGGCCGCAGCGTCGCGGGCGGCGTACGGAGCGGACCGCCGCACCGCGGGGAGCACCTGGCCGCGGCCACCGCACAATAGGACGGTGACCGAGCCGATACCCGTCAGCCGCACCGTCCAGGGCGGCATCGCGAGACTGCTGCCCGACACCGGCCGGGAGCACGCCTGGCTGCTCACCGTGGAGGGCGCGCCCCAGTCGTACGTCGACCTGGACGATGTGACGTATCTCGAATTCGAGTACGCGCAGCGCATCGCGCACGTTCTGGACATCGCGGCCGGCGAGGGGGAACCGCTCGACGTCCTGCACCTCGGCGGTGGCGCGCTCACCCTGCCCCGCTACGTGGCCGCCACCCGGCCCGGCTCGCGCCAGCACGTCGTGGAGTACGACGGGGAGCTGCTCGCCCTCGTCGCCGACTGGCTGCCGCTGCCGGCGGACAGCGGGATCCGCGTCGAGCAGGCGGACGCCCGTGCCGTCCTGGAGGCGGCGGAGCCGGAGTCCGTGGACGTCGTCGTGGCCGACGTGTTCGGCGGCTCCCGTGTGCCCGCGCATCTGACGACGCTGCCCTACGCGCACGCCGCGGCCCGGGTGCTGCGCCCCGGCGGTGTGTACGCGGCGAACCTCGCCGACGCCGGGCCGTTCCCCTTCCTCGGCCCGCAGCTCGCCACGTTCGGCGCGGTCTTCCCGCACGTGGCGCTGGTCGCGGAGCCGGGGGTGCTGCGCGGGCGGCGGTTCGGGAACGCCGTACTGCTCGCCTCCCGCGAGCCGCTGCCGGTGGACGAAATGGCCCGTCGTACGGCAGGCGATCCGTTCCCCGCGCGCGTGGTCGAGGGGGAGCGGCTGCGGAGGATCGTGCGGGGCGCGGCGCCGGTTCAGGAGGGGGAAGCGGTGCCGTCGCCGGAGCCGCCGACGGGGGCCTTCAGTATCGGCTGACCGGCCGTCACCGGCTCGGGCGGCGTACGGCGGGTGAGCCGGCGTACGTCGGGGACGCACAGGACGGCGGCGGTCAGCAGCGCGACCAGCGCCGCGCACCCCCACAGGGAGGCGGATCTGCCGATGACCGACTCGACGGGTCCGGCGAGTGCCGTGGCGATGGGCACCATGCCGAGGGAGCCGAGCCAGTCGTAGGAGGAGACACGGGAGAACTTCTCCTCGGGTATCTCCTGGTGCAGCGCGGTCATCCAGAGGACCGCGAACATCTCGACGAGGAGCCCGGCGCCCAGCATGATCGCGATGAGCGCCGGTACGGGGACGGGCACGGCGAGCGCGGCCGAGGGCAGCGCGAGCGGGAAGATGCAGAGTGCCCCCGTCAGCAGCAGCCGGCGGGGCTTCCAGCGGGTCATGAGGAGGGCGCCGCCCACGGTGCCCACGCCGAACGCGGCCAGCGCCAGGCCCCAGGGGCGTGCCCCGCCCAGCTCGTCGGCGGCGACCTGCGGCCCGTACACGGCCTCGGCCGCGGCGACGACGGCGTTGACGACGGCGAACTGCAGCACCACGGCCCACAGCCAGGTGCGGCTCGTCACTTCCCGCCAGCCCTCGCGCAGATCGGCGAACACGCCGCCCCCGGGGGCGCGTTCGGGGGCTCCGCTCAGGTCGAGGAACGCGCGGAGCAGGCCGGCGACGCCGAAGGCGAGCGCGTCGACGAGGAGCACCCAGCCCGGCCCGGTGGCGGCGACGAGGGCGCCGCCGAGTGCCGCGCCGCCGATGTTGGAGCCGTTCATGGCGACGCGGAAGTAGGCGAAGGCCCGGCTTGCGTGTTCGCCGGTGACGGTGGCGAGGACCATGCCCTCGGAGGCGGGCGCGAAGAACGCCTGCCCCGTACCGCCGAGCGCCGACAGGACGGCCATCTGCCACAGTTCCGCGTGCCCGGCGAGCACCAGCAGTCCGAAGGCGCCCTGGGAAAGGAAGTTGAGGGCGTTGGCGGCGACCATCACCCGGTGCCGGGGCAGCCGGTCGGCGACCGCGCCGCCGATGAGCAGGAAGACCACGAGGGGCACGGTGCGCGCGGTGGCCACGATGCCGACGTCCGTGCCGCTGCCGCCGGCCTCCAGTACCGCGAAGGACGCGGCGATCAGCGCTCCGGCATTGCCGAGGCCCGTGACCACGGCGGCGGCCGTGAGCAGAGTGAAATTGCGGCCCACTGCCGTGATCCCCTTGTCCTTTCCCGCACGGCCGGCGGGGGTCCCGCCGGCCGCTGCCCGCGCCGCCGAGTGAGCTCGGCCTGCCGAGTCGTGCTCAGCCGCGCGGGTCGTCGCCCGCGCCCGTGCCCTTGTAGGGGCGCAGGCTGGCCATCATCTTCTTGATGGTCGCATCGGGGACTTCGTCCTTGACACCCGCGTCCGTCACGAAGACCCAGATCGCCAGGTCGTCATTGGAGTTGATCCAGGAGACGGCGGTCACCTTGCCCGCACCGGAGGAGCACTTGTCCTCCTTGGGCGCCCCGGTGACGGTGGCGACGGCGGTGTGCCCCTTGATGCCGTGCTTGTTCGTGAAGGGCTTGGCGCCGGACTCCTTGAGCTTGCCCTTCTGCTTCTGGTCGTAGCCCGCGATGGCGAAGTTGGCGGCCGCGACGGTGGCGCCCTGCTTGGTGTTCTTGGAGCCCTGACCGCCCTTCGTGCCGCCGACGGCGCGCGAACTGGTCTTGCACCATTCGTCCTTGTAGTACGCGGGTCCGGACATGGCCACCAGGGGCTTGCCCTTGTCGTCCTCGTATCCGGTGATGGTCGTGGGCGACTGGACCGTCCAGTCCTTGGTCTTCGGCACGTCGAAGGCGGCGAAGTTCTTGGGGTTGATGACGGCCTGCCAGCCGGGCACGACCGGCTGCGAGCCGTCGTCGGGCGAGGCGCCGGCGCTCGGGTCGCCCGCGCCTGCCTGGCCGCTCCGCGAGGCCTCCGGCCCGGAGGAGGGCGACTGGGTGGCGGCGCTGTCCCGCGAGGTGTCCTCGTCGTCGCCGGACAGTGTGACGTAGCCGGTGACGCCCGCGGCGACGATCACCGCGAGGGCGGCGGCGACGGCGATGAAGGCGGTCTTCTTGTTGCCGCCGCCTCCCGGACCCTTCGGGTTGCCGGGCGGCGGTGTCGGCGCGCCCCACTGCGGTCCGGGCTGCTGCGCGTACGGGTACGGCTGGCCTGGCTGCGGCTGTCCGGGCTGCGGCGGGTACGGGTACTGCGGATAGCCGGGCTGTTGCCCGTACCCGGGCTGTTGTCCGTACGCGGGCTGCTGTCCGGGCTGTTGCGGATACCCGGGCTGCTGTCCGGGCTGCTGCGGGTAACCGGGCTGTTGGCCCGGCTGCTGGTAGCCAGGCTGCTGATACGGGTTCGGCTGCTGCGTACCGGGCGCGTCCGCCGGCTGCCCCTGCCCGGGCTGCTCCTGGTACGGGTCGGGCTGCTGAGGGTTCCCGTCGGGCTGCTGCTGTCCTGGCCACATGGCGGGTAACTGTATGCAACGCGCCGCGCACGGACTACATCAGGTGTCCCATCGGTACCGTCCTGCGACATCCACGGAGCGCCGTCCTCCGCTGTCCGCCGACCGCGTGCGGGGCTTACGGCGGTAAGTTACCGAGTGGTAATCTGCGGTCATGTCCACAGACTCCCTGCCGTCGATCGGCGAGATGATGGCGGCCTCCGTGCCGATGGTCCGCACCCTGAACCTGGAGTTCACCGAGACCAGCGCCGAGCGCGCCGTGGTCTCCCTGCCCGACCAGGGGGACTACCACAACCACGTCGGCGGGCCGCACGCCGGCGCGATGTTCACGCTCGCCGAGTCCGCGAGCGGTGCGATCGTCATGACCGCCTTCGGCGACCAGCTGTCGCGCGCCGTGCCGCTGGCCGTGCGCTCCGAGATCGGCTTCAAGAAGCTCGCCATGGGCCCGGTCACCGCCACCGCCGAACTCGGCCGTCCCGTCGCCGACGTGGTCGCCGAACTCGACGCGGGGGAGCGCCCCGAGTTCCCCGTGAACGTCTCCATCACCCGCGAGGACGGCGCCGTTACCGGCGAGATGAGCATCGTCTGGACCCTCCGCCCCAACAGCTGAGCGCCCCACGCCTGAACGGGCCCGCACCGGTCGCCGGTGCGGGCCCGACGTACGTCCGGGGCGGCTTGGGGGAGCGCCGTGTTGTGCGGGCGTACGGCGGCGTCGGCGCACAATCCTGTTCAACTCATTGACTCTTCCAAGGGGTCGACCTAGCTTTCCGGTGCAATTAGTTGCACTCGTCCGTCAGTTGGACGCGTCAGGGGCGATCCGGAACGCCCCGCGTGTTCACGGGGTGAACTCAATCCCGTCAACACCCCTGCGCGGACGGCCCGTACGTGCTCTCCACAGTTCCTCTCCCCGACCAGAGTCGCGCCGCGGCGCACGCCGACGTGCCCGCGCGCAGAAGGAGTGGTGGCAGACGTGACAGCGCCCGGAAGAGACGTGACAGCGCCCGGCGGAGTGGCACGGCGCTCCGCGCTGCGGCTGCTCGGCAGTGCGGTCGCGGTGGCAGCGGCGGCAGCCGGCGGAGGGCTGACCGCCGCCCCCGCCGCGTACGCCGCACCGGCCGGCACGACGAGCAGCAGGGCGGCACAGTTGGTCGCACGGATGACGCTCGGCGAGAAGGTGGGCCTCGTCCACGGCGCCACCGACCCCGACTCCCTGGGCCAGGCCGGCTACACGCCCGGCGTGCCCCGCCTCGGCATCCCGCCGCTGCGCCTCGCCGACGGGCCCGCAGGCGTACGGGTCACCGCGCACGCCACCGCGCTGCCCGCGCCCGTCCTGATGGCCTCCGCCTTCGACCCGCAACTGGCCCGCGCCTACGGGAAAGTGATCGGCCGTGAGGGGCGCGCCCTCGGACAGGACGTGCTGCTCTCGCCCATGGTCAACCTGATCCGGGTGCCGTACGCCGGGCGGAACTTCGAGACGTTCAGCGAGGACCCGCTGCTGTCCGGCGACCTCGTGGCGGAGGAGGTACGCGGCGTCCAGGACGAGGGACTCATCGCCACCGTCAAACACTTCGCCCTCAACAACCAGGAACGCGACCGCAATTCGGTCGACGTCACCGCCGACGAGCGCACCATGCAGGAACTGGAACTGCGCGCCTTCGAACCCGCCGTCCGCGCCGGCGTCGGCTCCGTCATGGGCGCCTACAACAGCGTCAACGGCGACTTCGCCTGCGAGAACAGGACCCTGCTCACCGGAGTGCTGCGCGACCAGTGGGACTTCACAGGCTGGGTCATGACCGACTGGCTCGCCGCCCACAGCACCGTCAAGTCCCTCACCGCGGGGCTCGACATGGAGATGCCCGCCGGCATCTTCTACGGGGCGCCCCTGAAGGCCGCCGTCCTCAGCGGCGCCGTCCACGAGAAGTACCTCGACCGGGCCGTCACCCGGATCCTCTCCGTCATGGACCGGTTCGGGCTCCTTGACGGCAGCGCCCCGCCCCGGCCCGGACGCGACCCGGAGGCCGGCGCACGTACCGCGCTGCGCATCGCCACCGCCGGCGGCACGCTGCTCCGCAACGAGCGCGGCGCGCTCCCGCTGAGCGGCCGGGCCGCCAAGTCCCTTGCTGTGATCGGCCCGACCGGCTCCATGCCCTTCGTCAGTGGCGGCGGCAGTGCCCACGTGATCCCCGACCACGCCGACAGCCCCGTCGACGCGCTCGAGAAGCGCGCCGGGCGCGGCGCCCGCGTCACCCACGCGGTCGGTGAGGACATCTACGGCAAGCCGTTCCCCGACGGCGCGCTCAGCCCGGACACCGATCTGGAAGAGGTCAGCGTGCCCGCCGGACGGGCCTGGGCGTACGACGGGACGCTGAGCGTCGCCGAGGACGACGAGTGGATGTTCGTCCTGCACTACTCGGCCCCCAACGCGCTCGGCCGGCCCTCCGTCCTCCTCGACGGCAAGGAACTCTTCCCCCAAGCACCCGGTCTCGGCGAACTGTTCACCGGCGGACTGGTCTCGCAGGCACCCGACGGGAAGTCCGTACGGCACAGCGAGACCCGCCGGATCCCCGCCGGCAAGCACAAGCTGACCATCGCCGCACAGGGCGGCACCAAGGGGCAGTCCTTCCGGCTGCGGCGCATCACCGGCGCCACCCGCAAGGCCGACGTGGCCGAAGCCGTACGCGCCGCACGCGGCGCCGAGACCGCTGTCCTTTTCGCCTACGAGGACGCCACCGAGGGCCAGGACCGCACCACCATCGAACTGCCCGGCCGCCAGAACGCGCTGATCGAGGCCGTCACCGCCGTCAACTCCCGTACGGTCGTGGTCCTCAACACCTCCTCCGCCACCGCGATGCCGTGGCTGGAGGACACCGCCGCCGTGCTGCAGATGTACTACCCCGGGCAGGAAGGCGCCGCGGCCACGGCAGCGCTGCTGTTCGGCGACGCGAACCCGGGCGGGAAACTCACGCAGTCCTTCCCCGCCTCCGACGACGCGCACCCCGTCGCCGGTGACCCGCAGCGCTATCCCGGGGTGAACAAGAAGCAGACGTACAGCGAGGGCGTTCACCTCGGATACCGCTGGTACGACAGCGAGGACGTCGAGCCGCTGTTCCCCTTCGGACACGGCCTCTCCTACACGACGTTCGCCTACTCGGCGCCGCACGTGCGCGCCGCCCGCGGCGGACTGGACGTCACCTTCACCCTCCGCAACACCGGCCGCCGCGCAGGTGCCGAAGTGGCGCAGGTGTACGCGGGCCCCTCGCCCGACCTGGACCTCGACCAGCCGCCACGGATCCTCGCCGGATACCGCCGCGTCACCCTGGAACCGGGAGCGCAGCGCCGCGTGACCGTCCACATCGCGGCGCGCACCCTCTCCTCCTGGGACACCGCGCACCACCGATGGACACTCGGCACCGGGCGGCGCGCCCTCGCCGTCGGCTCCTCCTCCCGCGATCTGCGGCTGCGCACCACCGCGGAGGTGAGGGACCGATGAACCGCCGCACCAGGACACCGATGAACTGCCTGACCAAGACTCCGGCGAACCGCCGCACCAGAGGCCGACGTTCGCTCGTAGCCGCCGCCGTGTGCGGGCTGCTGCTGACCGCGGCCCCGGCCGCAGCCGCGGATCAGGGGCCCGACGGCGGACGGGCCGGGCTGACTGTCCGTACGGACAAGGGCGCCGTCCACGGCGCGAAAACCGACCAGGGAAGGGCATTCCGGGGCATACCCTATGCGGCGCCGCCGGTCGGCGAACGCCGCTGGAAGGCCCCGCAGCCGCACCCGGCCTGGCAAGGCACGCGCCCCGCCACCGAGTTCGGGCACCGCTGTGCCCAGCCCAAGAGCTGGGACCCCGGCTACGAGAAGCCGACGTACACCGAGGACTGCCTCAACCTGAACGTGCACACCCCTGCCCGCAAGAGCGGGAAGCTGCCCGTCATGGTGTGGCTGCACGGCGGCGGGCTCACCGCGGGAGCGGGCGAGGACGTCGTACCCGACCGGTTCGCAGCCGAGGGCCGCGTCGTCGCCGTGACCGTCAACTACCGTCTGGGCGCCATGGGGTTCCTCGGCTCCCGCGCGCTCGGCGGGCAGTCGGGCAACTTCGGCATGCAGGACCAGCAGGCCGCGCTGCGCTGGATACGGGCCAACATCGGCCGGTTCGGCGGCGACCCGTCCCGGGTCACCGTGGCGGGCGAGTCCGCCGGCGGCCGCTCGGTGTGCACCCAGCTCGCCGCGCCCGGCGCCCGCGGACTGTTCCGCTCCGCCATCGTGGAGAGCGGCGCGTACGGCGACTGCGGGGCCCGCACCCGTACGCAGGCCGACAAGGACGGCGCGGCCTTCACCGAGAAGCTCGGCTGCGACACGGCCGCCGACCCGGCGGACTGTCTGCGTCGCACGAGCCCCGAACAGATCGTCAAGGCCCAGCAGGGGCACGACTGGGGACCCGTCGCCGGTACCGGCTTCCTGCCCGGACAGCCCGCCGACGCCATCGCCGCAGGGCGCGCCGCACGGGTGCCGGTGCTCAACGGCGCCAACAGCGACGAGGGCCGGCTCTTCGCCTTCCAGACCTACGACGGCGCGGGCAAACCCCTGCGCGCCGCCGACTACCCGAAGGCGCTCACCGGCACCTTCGGACAGGAAACCGGCCGCGCCGCACTCGACCGCTATCCGCTGCGCGACCACGCCACACCCACCCACGCGTACGCCGCGGCACTCGGCGACCAGATGTTCGCCTGCCCCGCACTACGCCTCAACAAGGGGCTCACCGGGCGGACCGCGGACGGGGCGGCACGCGCGCCGGTCTACTCGTACGAGTTCGCTGACCGCACCTCCCCGCCCTTCGAGACGCTCCGCCGCCTCGGCACCGACTTCGACTTCGGCGCCACCCACGTCAACGAGGTGCCGTACCTCTTCGACCACTTCGGGCACCCCGCACCGCTCAACGCGGAACAGGCCCGGCTGGCCCAGCAGATGAGGCAGTACTGGACCTCGTTCATCCGGACCGGAACACCGCGCGCCGACGGCGCCCCCGCGATGCCGGACCAGCGCCGGGATCCCGGTACTGCGCTGTCCCTGCGTACCGCCTCGGCGGGCGGGCCCGCGCTCACCCGGGCCCTGCCCGGCGAGCACCGCTGCGGGCTGTGGGACGCGACGGAAAGCCCAGGCTGATCCAGTAGGCTGCCCGGACGCGCCGCCAGGGAGGCGGCGCGTCCGGGCAGCGCCCGGCGCGCCCGGCGCCGACCATGCGGGAGGGACCGGATTTGCACGTCCAGGAGTGGCTGGAGACAGTCCCGGCAGTGAGCGTGTATCTGCTCGTGGGACTCGTCATCGGAATCGAGAGCCTCGGCATCCCGCTGCCCGGCGAGATCGTCCTCGTCAGCTCCGCGCTGCTCGCCTCCCAGCACGGCCACATCGACCCGGTCGTGCTCGGCGCCAGCGCCACCGCCGGCGCGATCATCGGCGACTCCATCGGATACGCGATCGGCCGCAAGGGCGGCAGACCTCTGCTCGCGTGGCTCGGCGGCAAATTCCCCAAGCACTTCGGCCCGGGCCAGGTGACCACCGCGGAGCGGTCCTTCGAGAAGTGGGGCATGTGGGCGGTCTTCTTCGGCCGGTTCATCGCCCTGCTGCGGATCTTCGCGGGCCCGCTGGCAGGCGTACTGCGCATGCCGTACTGGAAGTTCCTCATCGCCAACGTGCTCGGCGGCGTCGTCTGGGCGGGCGGCACCACGGCCGTCATCTACTACGTCGGCATCGTCGCCGAGGCCTGGCTCAAGCGGTTCTCCTGGCTGGGCCTGGTGGCGGCCGTACTCGTCGGCGTGGCCTCCATGGTGATCGTGAAGCGGCGGTCCGCCGCCGCGGGGGAAGCCGCGAAGGCCGCCGAGGCAGAGAAGGCCGCCGAGACAGAGGCGGACGCCGAGCCGGACGGCGCGGGTGCCTCCGCCGACTCCGCCGTCTCCGCGTCCGAGCCGGCCGGCAGCGACGGTGCGGGTACGGCGTCTGTGCCGCCCCCGTCCGCCGGCAGCGCCACCGGATCACCTGTCACCACGAAGGACTGACCGGACGCGCCCCGGGCGGCCGGCACCGTCACGGACTGCCCGGGGCAACAGCGCACCCACCGGCCTCGACCGACCGGTCCCGGAGAGGCCGACCCCTACGGGCTGCCCGCAGCGGCGGGCAGCCCGTACGGCTGCTCTGCCCGGAACGGGCCGATGGTGACCCACCGGCCCCGCGCGGCGATTCCGCACGGGGAGTTTCTTCGTGTGCCGTTCCGCGCCGCCCGGTGACAGACGGCACGCGAGAGCTGCTTTTTCCGCACTGCCGCCTGCGCCCCGGTGGTGACATTCCTGCTTGCCGCACCGGAAACCCTCGCGAACAATGGGGAGTCGGGCGAGGGGGAGGGTGCACATGCGGCACCACAGGGGAGCGAACGAACGTCACGGACCGACCCTGGAGCTGTCCCGCGCCCGGGACGACGTACGGCGGCGGCTGGCGGAACAGGATCTCGTCGGGGCCCTGCGGGCCGTACGCGGAGAGGTCGTTCCGCTCGCGGAGAAAATCGCCGGAACGGACCCGGACACCTTTGCCGGACAACGCGATTCCGTCGCCGTACTGCTGAACGACTGCGCGCTGTGCCTCATGGACGGCGTGGCCCGCCCCACACCGGTTTCCTTCGACGCGCTGACCGTACGCCGCGTCGACCCCCGCGATATCGACGGATTGCTGGATTCCGGAAGGCCGGGCGAAAGGCCCGCGATCCCGCAACTCTTCGACAAGGCGCTCACGTTCGCCGCCGACCCCGTACTCCGCGAAATCATCAGAGGGAATCAGCTGGCCGCCCGCATTCTCCGACGCGTGAACCGTCGGCTGCAGCTGGCGGCGGACGCCGTCTAGACCGTTCCGGCCGAGGGAGAGACCTGTGCCGAATCTCAAGCTGGACCGGATCACCGGCATGATCATGCGGGCGGGCGAGGGCAGAATCCAGCGGACCCTGCAGCGCTTCGCCGCGCAGACCGCGTCCGTCGAGGACGACTTCCGTGCCCTGTCCGACGCCGAACTGCGCGCCCTCACCGACGAGTACAAGGAGCGGTACGCGCGGGGCGAGACCCTCGACGCGCTGCTGCCCGAGACCTTCGCGACCGTCCGGGAGGCCGCCCGCCGCACGCTGGGCATGCGGCACTTCGATGTGCAGGTCATGGGAGGTGCGGCGCTGCACCTGGGCAACGTCGCCGAGATGCAGACCGGGGAGGGCAAGACGCTCGTCGCCACCCTGCCCGCGTATCTCAACGCGCTGACCGGCGAGGGCGTGCACCTGGTCACCGTCAACGACTATCTGGCCGAGCGCGACGCGCAGTGGATGGGCCCCGTCTACCGGTCGCTGGGTCTGAGCGTGGGCGTCATCAAGGCCGACATGCCCCCCGCGGACCGGCGCGTGCAGTACGCCTGCGACATCACGTACGGCACCAACACGGAATTCGGCTTCGACTATCTGCGCGACAACATGGCGTGGTCCGTGGACGAACTCGTCCAGCGCGGGCACAACTTCGCGGTGGTCGACGAGGCCGACTCGATTCTCGTCGACGAGGCGCGTACCCCGCTCGTCATCTCCGGGCCCGCCGACCAGCCCGAGAAGTGGTACGGCGTGTTCGCCGCCATGGTGCGGCACATGCGCGGCGTGGTCGTGCAGGACGAGATGTTCACGACGCCGGTGGAAAAGGAGCAACTCGCCGAACTGCGCGAGAGGTACGACTACGAGTACGACCCGAAGAAACGCACCGTCGCCCTTCTCGCCCGCGGCATGGACCACATAGAGGACCAGCTCGGCATCGACAATCTCTTCGACGCGGCCCCCGATCCGCTGCTGGGATATATCAACAACGCCGTCAAGGCGAAGGAGTTGTTCAAGAAGGACAAGGACTACGTCCTCGTCGACGACGAAGTGATGATCGTCGACGAGCACACGGGCCGTATTCTCTCCGGCCGCCGCTACAACGACGGCGTGCACCAGGCGATCGAGGCGAAGGAAGGGGTGGACATCAAGAACGAGAACCAGACCCTCGCCAAGATCACCCTGCAGAACTACTTCCGCCTCTACAACCGGATCTCCGGAATGACCGGCACGGCGATGACCGAGGCGGCCGAATTCCACCAGATCTACAAGCTCCACGTGGTGCCCATCGCCACCAACAGGCCGCTGGCGCGCAAGAACCAGCCCGACGCGATCTACCGGGAACCGGACGGGAAGTTCCAGGCCGTCGTGCGCGACATCGTCGAGCGGCACCGCAGCGGCCAGCCCGTCCTCGTCGGCACCGTCTCCGTCGAGAAGTCCGAACTCCTCTCCGGGCTGCTGGCCGAGCAGCAGATCCCCCACCAGGTGCTCAACGCGAAGCACCACCAGCGCGAGGCGCAGATCGTGGCGCAGGCGGGACGCAGGGGAGCGGTCACCGTCGCGACCAACATGGCCGGACGCGGCATCGACATCATGCTCGGCGGCAACGCGGAGGCCATGGCCGAGGCCGAACTGCGGGAGCAGGGGCTCTCGGACGAGACCGATCCCGAAGGCTGCCGGGAGGTGCGCGAGCGGATCGCGGCGGACGTGGCCCTCCAGCACGAGGAGGTCAAGGAGCTCGGCGGGCTGTACGTACTGGGCACCGAACGGCACGAGTCGCGCCGTATCGACAACCAGTTGCGCGGCCGGTCCGGACGTCAGGGCGACCCCGGCGAGTCCCGCTTCTATCTCTCCCTCGGCGACGATCTGATGCTGCTGTTCCGCGCCCGTATGGTCGAGCGGCTGATGGAGGTCGCCAAGGTCCCCGACGACCAGCCCATCGAGAACAAGATGGTCACCCGCGCCATCGCCGGCGCCCAGGCGCAGGTCGAGCAGCAGAACTTCGAGGCCCGCAAGAACCTCCTCAAGTACGACGACGTCCTCAACCACCAGCGGGAACTGGTCTATGCGGAGCGCCGCCGCATCCTGCACGGCGAGGACGTACAGGAGCAGTTCCAGCACTTCATGGACGACACCGTCGACGCGTACGTCGCGGCCGAGACGGCGGAGGGCTTCGCCGAGGAGTGGGACCTGGGCCGGCTGTGGTCCGCCCTGCGGCAGCTGTATCCCGTACGGGTCACCGTCGACGAGCTGGCGGAGGCCGAGGGCGGCATCAGCGCGCTGACCCCCGAAATGCTGGCCGACGCCGTACGGGACGACATCCACGAGCGGTACGCCGAACGGGAGGCGCAGCTCGGCGGGAAGGCCATGCGCGAACTCGAACGGCGCGTGCTCATCGTGGTCCTGGACCGCAAGTGGCGCGAACACCTCTACGAGATGGACTACTTGCAGGAGAGCGTCGGACTGCGCTTCACCCTCGGCCGTGACCCGCTGATCGAGTACCGGCGCGAGGGCTTCGACATGTTCGACGCGATGATGGACGGCATCAAGGAGGAGACCGTCGGCTTCGTCTTCAACCTCGACGTCCAGGTCGACGCCGGGGAAGCACCCGAGGACGCGCCTCCGGGGGACGCGCAGGAACGTCCGGGGATCCGCGCCAAGGGCCTGGAGCCCCAGGGACGGCAGGAGAACTGGCGGTTCAGCGCCCCGACGATGGACACGGCGGACGGCGTCGTGGAGGGCGAGTTCCCCGCCTCGCACGAGGAGCCGCAGGACGAGCGGGACGGGCCGCGGGACGACGACGCCGTACGGGCCGGGAGCGCCGGCGAGTCACCGTCCGGCGGGTCCCGGCGGGGCGGCGGATCCGGCCGCCGCCCCAAGTCCGGCAACAGGAACACCAGTCGGCGCCGCCGCAAGCGGTGAACCTGTCGCCGGTGCGGTCATTGAGGAGCGCCGCGGGTGTTCGTGCGTCACCAGGGGAGGGCGCCCTGGGCGTCGAAGAACCCGCCGGTCGGGCCGTCCGGGGCCACCTGCGCCATCCGGACGATGATCTCGGCGCCCTCCTCGACCGTCTGGACGCCGGTGTTCCCGTTCAGGTCGGTCTTGGTGAAGCCGGGCTCCACCGCGTTGATCCGCAGGGCCGGGTACGCCTTCGCGTACTGCACGGTGACCATGTTGACGGCCGTCTTCGACGCCGGGTACGCGACGCCCGGATACGCGTACGCCGGGGTGCCCGGAGTGCTGAGGCCGGTCAGCGAGGCCAGTCCGCTGCTCAGATTGACCACGACGGGGGCCTCCGAGCGCTCCAGCAGCGGCAGGAAGGCGTGCAGGACGCGGACCGTGCCGAAGACGTTCGTCTCGAAGGTCCGCCGCATCAGTTCGGCGGTCACGTCCGGCGCCGCGATGAAGGCGTTGTTCTCGCCCCGCTCCTCGACGCCCGCGTTGTTGACCAGTACGTCCAGTCCGCCGTCGGCCTCGATGGTCTGCGCCGCGGCCGCGACGGACGCGTCGTCGGTGGTGTCGAGCTGGACCGTCCGCGCGCCCAGCTGCTCGGCAGCGCGGCGACCGCGTCCGGCGTCCCGGCTGCCGATGTAGACGGTGTGCCCCGCGGCGACGAGCTGCCGGGCGGTCTCGAAACCGAGACCCTTGTTCGCTCCGGTGATCAGTGTTGCTGTCATGCCCCCACGGTCCTGCGGAGCCGGACGGCCTGCCAGACGTCCCCTCTTCCTGGGACTGCCGGTACCAGGAAGCCCGCTGACCGGCGATGCAGAATGGTGGGCATGGCGACGGCGGAGTTCGGACAGGCAGTACGGCGCTGGCGCGACCGGGTCCCGCCCGCGGCGGCCGGACTGCCTGCCGGCGGGCAGCGGCGTGCCGCAGGACTGCGCCGCGAGGAACTGGCCATGCTGGCCGGGATCTCCGCCGACTACGTCACACGCCTCGAACAGGGCCGCGCCTCCCACCCGTCGGCGCAGGTCGTCGAGGCGCTGGCGCGGGCGCTGCGGCTGTCGGGCGACGAGCGCGCGCATCTGTTCCGGATGGCGGGCCTCGTCCCGCCGGGCCCCGGGACGGTGCCCGCGTATCTCACGCCGAGCGTGCGGCGGTTGCTCGACAGGCTGGCCGGTACGCCGGTCGCGGTCTTCGACGCGGCCTGGAACCAGCTGCTGGCCAACCCGTCGTACACGGCGCTGATGGGGGAGCGGCACGGCGACGGACTCAACGGGGTGCGGCGTGCGTTCCTCGGGCCGGCCGGCCGTGTCCGGCACACCGAACAGTCCCGCCGCGCGTTCGAGGCGGCACTCGTCGCCGACCTGCGGACGACCGCCGGCAGGTATCCGGACGACCAGCGGGTGCAGGACCTCGTCGCAGAACTGCGCGCGCACAGTGACCGGTTCGCCGAACTGTGGGAGTCCGGCACGGTCGGCCATCACGAGGCCGCGCGCAAAACTGTCGACCACCCGCAGGCGGGCCCGGTGACGCTGGACTGCGACGTGCTCACGGTGGCAGGGAGCGACCTGCGCATCATGGTCTACACAGCCGAACCGGGTACAGAAGACGCCGAACGCCTCGCCCTGCTCACCGATTTCGACGCCCGTACGGTCGCCGGATGACTGTCCCGTCCGGCTGGTGAACGGTCAGCCGGGCGGTCGGACAGTGCTCCGATTTCCGCCCGGCGTCCGGGTGTTACGCCTCGCCGGCCTGGTCCTCGTCGGTGTTCTGGTCGGCCGCGGCGTCGTGGGTGTCGTCCGTGTCGTTGGTCGGGAGGGCGTCGCGGTGGGTGCGGGCCAGGTCCGCGTACATCGTGGCGTTGGCCTTGATGCCCTCGCGCTCCTCGTCGCTCAGCTCCCGCTTGACCTTCGCGGGGACGCCGGCGACGAGCGAGCCGGGCGGCACCTGCATGCCCTGCGGGACGAGGGCGTGCGCGGCGATGAGGGAACCGGCGCCGATACGGGCGCCGTTGAGGACCGTCGCGCTCATGCCGACCAGTACGTCGTCCTCGACGGTGCAGCCGTGCAGTACGGCGTTGTGCCCGACGGACACCCCGTCGCCGACGTGCGCGGGGAAGCCGGGGTCGGCGTGCACCGTGCAGTTGTCCTGGATGTTGCTGCCGCGGCCCAGCGTGATGACGTCGCAGTCACCGCGCAGCACGGCGCCGTACCAGACGCTGGCGCGGGACCCCAGGGTCACGTCGCCGACCACGACCGACGTCGGCGCGGCGTACGCGTCCTCGTCGACCTTCGGCTCCCGGCCGTTGACGCCTGCGATCACTGCCTGGTGCTGTGCCCTCGACTGCGCTGCCATCGCTCCGCTCACTCTCGTCGTCTGTCTGTCCGGTTACCCGCGCCCCTGCCGGGAGAACCGTAACCAGCGGTGGGTCGAAGATCACAGCACGGGTGCCGGTACCGGCGGGTCAGCAGCGGGCTACGGTGACCGCGTGCCATCGATCAGGAAAACGCTCTCCCCGCTCATCTCCCGTGCCGTGCACGGGATGTGGCGCGGGGCGCAGCGGGCCGCCGCCGTCACCGCCGACCGCCCGGGCCCTTACCGGTTCCGCCGCATCGGCACGGGGTCGCGGCTGGCGTTCCCGCAGGGCACGGTGTTCGGCGAGGCGTGGATCGAGATCGGCGACCACTGCGTCATCGGGCAGGACGTGACGCTGACCGCGGGCATGCTGCCCGGCCTGGACCTGGGGCCCGACACGGTGCTGCGGCTCGGCAACGGCGTCGTGCTCGGCCGCGGCAGCCACATCGTCGCGGACACCACGGTGCACATCGGCGACGACGTGTTCTTCGGCCCCTACGCCTATGTGACATCGACGAACCATTCGTACGACGACCCGCACCAGCCCGTCGGCAAACAGTGGCCGCGTGCCGCGCCCGTGGAAATCGGTACCGGCAGCTGGCTCGGCGCCGGCGCGGTGGTGCTGCCCGGCGCCCGGCTCGGCCGCAACGTCGTGGTCGCCGCGGGCTCCGTCGTACGCGGCGAGGTGCCCGACCACGCGGTGGTGGCCGGCGCCCCGGCCCGGGTGGTGCGCCGTTGGGACGAGGAGACGGGCTGGCAGCCGCCGCTGCGCACCCCGCCGCCGGTGCCCGTTCCCGACGACGTCACCCCGCAGCAGCTGGCGGCACTCGCCCGGCTCGCCGAGGCCGCCGACCCGTCCGCCGAGCCGGCGGACGTGGGGGAGCCGTCCGGACGCGGCGCGGAAGCGGCGCGCGAGGAACGGCCCGACAGGGCGGGCTGAACGAGCGGCGGGCTGAGCGAGGCGGGTGACGGTGTCCCCGTCGTGCGTACGAGGACGCGGTCCGGGGCAGGCGGTCCCTGACCACCACCGCCGGGAGGCCGACATGAACGACCGTATGCTCCGCGTCCTGATGGTGATCGCCGTGAGCATCATGGGCATCGCGATGCTCGCCTATCTGGTCAAGCACCTGTGAGGTCCGGTCGAGGACCTGGGGCGGACCGCTGTGACGGCCGGACAGAGCGAGGGCGGTACGGCGGCCATGACCACCGGGCCGGCCGGCCACCGCACTGACCGGCCACCGCGCTGACCGGCCACCGTGCTGACCGTTCGCCGGGCCCGGAGAACGCCGTACGGGCGGGTGTTAGCGTGCCGCTCATGCGTGCACCCATCGGACACTTCGACAGCGCCCAACCCGCCGCGTCCGCAGCCGAGTTCACCGGTCCGGCGGCCGACGCCGTGCGCGCCGGGTTCGACGGCGTACCGCCGGAGCGGCTCGTCTATGTGGACACCGATCCGGAGCGGGCCGACACCGCCGTGTTCGTCGAGCACTACGGCGAGGACCTGATGGAGACCTCCGCCAACTGCGTCGTCGTCGCCGCGAAGCGCGGCGGCGAGCGCACCCTCGCCGCCTGCCTCGTGCCCTCGGCGGCACGTGTGGACGTCAACGGTGCCGTACGGCGCGAACTCGGCGCGCGCAAGGCCTCCTTCGCGCCCGCCGACACCGCCGTCGAGCAGTCCGGCATGGAGTACGGCGGCATCACGCCCATCGGCCTGCCCGCCGACTGGCCGGTGCTCATCGATGCCGCGGTGGCCGGCATGCCGTGGGTGCTGATCGGCAGCGGCCGCCGCCGCGGGAAGCTCATCGTGCCGGGCGAGGTTCTCGCCGCGCTGCCCGGCGCCGTGGTGCTCGACGGTCTGGGCGTGCGCGACGACACTCCCAGCGCCGTATAGGAACGCCCGTACGAGCACGCCACGTTCGGGTTATTCGGTACGCGGTGTGCCCTCAGGTGGGTGACATGTCCGCACGTCGGGCGCCCGTTCGCTACTAGGGTCCCCGGACATGACCACCACCCAGCCCGACAAGGGCGCCAGTCAGCAGGACCAGTTGGGCACGCTCACGGTGCTCGGATGGAGCGGCGAGCACCCCGAGGACGGGAAGGACATGCCCTTCCTGCTCGCCTTCTCCACCGGCGACGGTGTGGACGGGCCCGAGGCAGGAGAGGCGGCGGCCCGCGCGCTTCTGGAGGAGGCCGGACTGCCGCTGGGCGGCGCGGAGGCGCAGAGCGCGGCCGTCCGCAATTCGGTGAGCCTGATGGTCGAGGCGGGCCAGGCCTGCCTCACGATGCCGCGGCTCAGCGCTCAGTACCCGGCCCCGCCCGAGTGGCTGCGCGCCGCCGACGAGCGGGGCGTGGTCTACTTCCTGTTCGCCACCCGCCCCTGGCCGGAGGGCACCCCCGGCAACACCGTCACCGAGGAGACGCTGCGCGACTTCGTCGGCGACGAGGAAGTCCTCGCCACGGCAGCCCACATGATGCTGCCCGTCCGCAGTCTGCAGGTCTGAGAGCCGGCCCCGGTATGGACGCCGACGAGGCACGGCGCGCGGGCGCGCTGCTGCGGGCCGCGGGAGTGGCCGGGATCATCGCCCCCGTGGCGGCCGACGACCCGGCGGGGGAGTGGCGCGTGTACGACAGCGACGACCCCTCCTCCCGCACCGACACCACGGCCCGGGCCCTCGCCGCGGCCGTGGAGGTCTTCAGCGGGCCGCCCCCGGCCTTCGCCCCGGCCCGGCTCCCCGTACCGTGGGCGGGCGGATCGGCGAGAGGCTTCATCCTCCCGCCGGGTGACGGGAGTTGAGCGGCTGACCTGGTCCTTCCGGCCGGAGACAGCGGGACCGTGACGGGCCCGGCACCCCTCGTCGGGGGTGCCGGGCCCGTCGTGACATCTGCCTCACTGACATCATCTTTACCAGGACTTGGCGTACCTTTTGACGGCGTAGATTGTCGAGGGAGGCCGGGGTCATGTCAGGCACCGCAGGACGGGTGCTGGTCGTCGGAGCTGGAATCGCGGGCATGGCGACCGCGATCCGACTGCGACAGGTGGGCTGGGAGCCCACGCTCGTGGAGAAATCACCGGTACGCCGCACCGGGGGCTATTTCATCGGCCTGTATCCCCTGGGGAAGGCCGCCGCGCGGCGGCTGGGCATCTACGACCACCTGCACACCCGTACCCCCGACCCCGTCCGTACCTGGGAGATAGACGTCGAGGGGAAGCGCACCCGCAGCGTCGGACTCCTGGAGGGCTCGGCCCGTCCCGACGCCGTACTGCGCGGCGACGTGGAGCAGGCCCTGTGGGACCGCCTGGACGGCGTCCCCGTCCGCTTCGGCACGAGCCCGGCCGCCGTCAACGAGGGGCCGGACACCGTCGAGGTCCACCTGCGGGACGAGGCGAGCGGTGAAGTCTCGGTCGAACACTACGACTTGGTCGTCGGCGCCGACGGAGTGCGCTCGACCGTACGGGAGCTCGTCTTCGGGGACCACGAGCGGTTCATGCGGCCGCTGCCGCGGATCATCTGCGCGTACCAGCTGGAGGAGCAGGCTCCCCGCACGCCGCCCAAGGACGGCCTGGTGCTGGCCGACCCGGGCCGCTCGCTGTGGCTGTTCCCCTTCGAGGACCGCGCGCCCACGGCCCTGTTCACCTACCGCACCGACGACGTGGACGCCCAGTTCACACGCCCGCCCCGGGAAGTGCTGCGGGAGGTCTACGGCCACCTCATGGACTCCGACGTCGTCCGGCACGCACTGGACCAGTTCGACCAGGCGACGGACTTCCTCTTCGACTCCGTGCACCAGGTGCAGATGCCGTCCTGGAGCACCCCCCGCGTGGTTCTGGTGGGCGATGCCGCATGGTGCCTCACCCTCTACACGGGCATGGGCGCCTCCGTGGCGCTCTCGGGTGCCGTCAGCCTGGGCAGCATGCTGGAGAAGCACTCCGGCGACATCCCCCGGGCCGCGGCCGAATGGGAGAGGGAACTGCGCCCCCTTGTACGCAAACAGCAGACCGTGGCGCGCATAAAGAGCCAGTTCTTCGCCCCCGCCAACAAGCTCGTCGGCGGCATGCGCAGCACAGTGCTGCGCTGGGCCGGGAAGTGGGAAGCGCGCAAGGAGGCACAGACGGCCGCGCGTTGAGCCCGGGCTCCGGGCTCGTCCCGCGGCTCGGGTGACTCAGTCCAGTTGCGGGATCTCGATGGCGGGGCAGCGGTCCATCACCATGTCCAGTCCGGCGGCGCGAGTACGGTCGTACGCCGCGCTGTCGACGACGTCCAGCTGGAACCACACCGCCTTCGCACCCTTCGACACGGCCTCGTCGGCCACCTGTCCCGCCAGCGAGGAATTGACGAACACGTCGACCACATCGACGTCGAACGGGATGTCCGCCAGCGACGCGTAGCCCTGTTCCCCCTGGACCGTCTCCGCCTTCGGGTGCACCGGCACCACCCGCTTGCCGAACCGCCGCAGCACCTCGGCCACTCCGTACGCCGCGCGTCCGCGGTTGTTGGAGAGACCGACCACCGCCCATGTGTCCCCGTCCCGGGTGAGGATCCTGCGTACCGTTTCCGCGTCTCCATACATGACGGCTGCAACCCCCGGCCCGCGCACGGCATTCCCGACCAGGGCATTCCCGGAGCGGGGAAGCGTCCGCGCAGTGCGTAAGGTGGCGGGATGCAGCAGGAGCAGTACGTCACCGTCGCAGGTGAGGGCGTCCACGAGACGGAGATCAGCCGTTCGCGGTTCCTCTGCGCCCTCGCCCCGGCCGCCACCGAGGAGGAGGCGCAGCAGTTCATCGCGCGCATCCGCAAGGAGCATCCGACCGCGAACCACAACTGCTGGGCGTACGTCATCGGCGCGGACGGTTCCGTACAGAAGGCGAGCGACGACGGGGAACCCGGCGGCACCGCCGGAGTGCCCATGCTGCAGATGCTCACCCGCCGCGAGGTCCGCTACACGGTCGCCGTCGTCACCCGCTACTTCGGCGGCACGAAACTGGGCGCCGGCGGCCTCATCCGCGCCTACGGGGGCGCGGTCGGCGAAGCACTGGACGCGCTCGGCACCGTCGTACGCCAACGCTTCCGCCTGGTCACCGTCACCACCGACCACCAGCGCGCCGGCAAACTGGAGAACGACCTGCGCGCCACCGGCCGTACGGTGCGCGACGTGCAGTACGGCGCCGAGGTCACCATCGAACTCGGCCTCCCCGCAGCGGACTTGGACGCGTTCCGCGCCTGGCTCGCCGACACCACGGCAGGCACGGCCCGTCTCGAACTCGGCGGCGAGGCGTACGGGTAGCGCCTAGCGCCTCCGCGGGGAGCGCCGTGTGGGCCGCCTCCCGTGCTCCGGACGTGAGCCGGGCGGCTGCGGCACATGCTGTGGCTGGTTTCGCGCAGTTCCCCGCGCCCCTTGTACGGCCCGATGTACTCACCAGGGCGCTGAGCTGTGGCGGGGGCTTGCTACCGTCTCGGGCATGCTCGCCCTGCTCCACACTTCCCCCGTGCACATCCCGGTGTTCGACGCGCTCCGCGACCGGGACCATCCGGCGCTGCCGGTACGGCACTTCGTGCACCCGGAGCTGTTGTCGGCGGCCCGCGCCGAAGGGCTCGAGGCCGTGGTCGACGATGTGGGCAGCGTGCTGGCGCAGGCCGTCGGTGTCGGGGCCACGGCCGTCCTGTGCACCTGCTCGACCATCGGCGGCATCGCCGAGGAACAGGGTGCCGAACTGGGCGTGCCGGTGGTCCGCGTGGACCGTCCGATGGCGGCCGCCGCCGTCGCCACCCCGCCCGCGGAGGGCCGGGAGGCGCTGCGCGTCGCCGTGCTCACCACCGTGGCCTCCACGGGGCAGCCGACCGTCGCCCTGGTGGAGAACGAGGCCGAACGGGCGGGCCGCCGCGTCGAGGTGACCCTGACGGTGGTCGAGGGGGCGTGGGACAGCTTCGAAGCCGGCGACCAGGAGAGCTATCTGTCCGCCGTGGCCGCCGCGGCGGACGCCGTCGAGGACGCGGACGTCGTCGTCCTCGCGCAGGTCTCCATGGCGGCGGCCGCCGACCGGACAGGCACCGCGCTGCCCGTCCTGGTCAGCCCCGCTCTCGGGCTCAGCGCCGCCGCCGAGGTGTGGCGGCGGTCGTGACGCGCCGGCGCGCCTGAGACGTTCGTACACGGCGGCTCACCGGTTGACCGTACGACCGTCCTGCCGCCGGCCGGCTGTGACCGGCCGGCGGCGTTCCCGGGTCAGGGCCGGCGCTTCGCCGTATAGGCGGTCAGCCGGCCCATGTTGGCGGTGAAGGCGGCGGTGGTGATGCCCTCGGTGCGCTCGCGCGGCACGTACGGCTCCTCCGCCGGGGGTGTGCGCGGGTCGTAGGGCGAGGTGTCGTACAGGTCGCCGACGTGCGTACTGCGGAAGGCCGTTCCGTCGTACGGCGACGACGGCGCGGGACCCCGGCAGGGGTTGGTCGCCTGGTCGATCGGCGTCATCCAGTGGTCCCTCTTGCCGAGCCCGTCGACCAGTACGCCGGCCTGTTCGTCGCTGACGTCGGGCAGTGCCACCTGTGTGTCGCGGAACAGGTCGTCCAGTGTGAGGTCGCGGATCGTGAACCAGCGCGGCAGCGGGATCGCCCCCTTCCCCGACAGCGGTGAACGTGCCCGCAGGTCCGCGATGTCGGCGGCGGACAGTGCGCGCATCTCCTCGTACGCCGCGCGCAGCGCTGCCGTGTCCACGGACCGGCCGCCCGAGTAGTGGCCGAGCGTGTGCCGGTGGTCGTGGTCGTGGTAGTAGGCGCCGTTGCGGATGTTGGAGCCGAAGCGGTGGACGAACCGGGCCCGGTTGCTGCCCAGTTCGACGAACGTGGGATGTGTACGGGAGGCGAGCAGCGGGTTCTCCGCCTTCTGCCGATCGCTGAGCGCGCAGCTCTCCAGCCAGTCGATGGCCTCCGGTACGCGGCGCAGGAAGGCGTGGTCGCCGGTCAGCCGGAAGTACGCGAGGAGCTGCTGCACATTGGTCTGTGTGGTGTGGGTGGCCAGTGCCCGCGGTTCGTAGGAGCGGGCTCCGGCCGGTGCGCCCGCCGGTCTGCCGCGCGCACCGCGCGCGAGGTGCTGGAGTGCCCAGCCCGCCTGTGGGCCCGGCTGCTGGAGCCGCTGCAGACAGGCCATCGCCCGGCGTACGGGGCGGACGAGGTCGCGGCGGCCCAGCGTGGAGACGCACATCAGCAGGAACTTGATGTTCTCGCCGAGCACGTCGTCGTTGAAGGTGACGTGTCCTGTGTAGTCGCCGTCCTCCATGCCGTGCCGGATGCCGTCCGGCAGCCAGGGCGGCAGTTCGTCCGGCCACGGGGTGTCGCTGACCGAGCCGGCGAAGGCGGGGAAGCGCTGCGGCCAGCCGCCGTCCCCGGGGCCGCCGCTGATCTGCGCCCGCAGCAGGAACGTGATCGCCTTGCCGAGCGCCTGCTTGATCCGCGGGTCGCGCCGCTCCAGGTAGAGCCTCAGCAGGAGCTGCGCGGCGGTCGACGTGCCGGCGTCGTCGAACGTGGCGTTGCCGTAGTGGTGCTGGAACTCCTCCAGCCGCCACCCGCCGGCGCCGACCGTCCCGTACCACTCGCGCAGCGACTTCTCTCCGGCGAAGTCGTGGATGTAGTTCCAGCCGCCGACGGGGAGTTGGGCGTCCGCGAGCGCGAGCCCGGTGCGTTCGGCTGCGCGCAGGCAGGCTTCGTCGCCGGTGGCGTGGTAGGCGTCCAGCAGGCTGTGCCCGACGGTGGGGGTGCCGGGCGGCTGCACCCAGCACATCGTGCGGCGGGCCTCCATCTCGCCCCAGGAGGCGGAGAGATCGGGCAGGTAGTTCCAGACGTAGCCGCCGCGGTAGGAGACGTGTTCATCCATGAACACGGCGGCGCGGTGCATGGCGGCGGCGGCCGCGGATCTGCCGGGCGCCGCGCCGGCTAAGGAGGACGGTCGGGGAGTGGCGGATGCCGCGGCGGTGCCTGCCGGTACGAGCGCGGCGAGCGCGGGCGCGAGGGCGAGGCGGCCGAAAGTGCGGCGGTTCATGGACATGTCCATCGGTGGGGTGTGTCTCCGTTCCGGTGTCATCAGGTGAGTGCTGAAGTAACTACTACGGCGCGGTGCGTCCGCCAAGGAGTCAGACACAGGAATGTTTTTCAGCTCACTGAACGCGAGGGTGCGGTGGGACGGCACCGGGCAGCCGTGAGAGGTGCCGGGTGCGACGGGGACGCCACGGGCTGTCGGTGGTGGGGCTTAAGGTCGGGGACCATGCGTCTGCTGCACACATCGGACTGGCATCTGGGCCGGAGCTTTCACAGGGCGAGCCTGCTCGACGCCCAGAAGGCCTTCCTCGACCACCTGGTCGCCACCGTCTCGGAGCGGGAGGTCGACGCCGTCGTCGTCGCCGGCGACCTCTACGACCGCGCCATCCCGCCGCTGTCCGCCGTGCAGCTCTTCGACGAGGCACTGCACCGCCTCGCCGGCCTGGGCGTGCCCACCGTGATGATCTCCGGCAACCACGACTCGGCCCGGCGGCTCGGCGTCGGTGCCGGGCTCATGGAGAAGGCCGGCATCCATCTGCGCACCGACCCGGCAGGCATCGGCACCCCCGTCGTCCTCGCCGACGAGCACGGCGAAGTGGCCTTCTACGGGCTGCCCTACCTGGAGCCCACGCTGGTGCGCGAGCAGCTCGGCGCCGAACAGCGCGGCCACGCCGCCGTGTTGCGGGCCGCGATGGACCGCGTCCGAGCCGACCTCGCGGACCGCCCCGAGGGCACCCGCTCCGTCGTCCTCGCGCACGCCTTCGTCACCGGCGGCGAAGTCTCCGACAGCGAACGGGACATCACCGTCGGCGGCGTCGCCTCCGTCCCCGTCTCCGTCTTCGACGGCGTTGACTACACCGCGCTCGGCCATCTGCACGGCTGCCAGACCCTCGCCGAACGTGTCCGCTACTCCGGCTCCCCGCTCGCCTACTCCTTCTCCGAGGAGCATCACCGCAAGTCCATGTGGCTGATCGACCTCGGACCCGACGGTCATATCGGGGCCGAACGGCTGGAGTGTCCGCAGCCGCGCCCCCTCGCCCGCCTCCGCGGCACCCTCGGACAGCTGCTGGAGGACCCGGCGTACGAGCACGCCGAGGCCGCGTGGGTCGAGGCCACGCTCACCGACGCCTCCCGTCCGCCGGACCCGATGGCCCGCCTGGAGGAGCGCTTCCCGCACATCCTCGCGCTCGCCTTCGCCCCGGAACGCGAGGACGGCGACACGCAGGCGTCGTACGCGCAGCGGCTGCGCGGCCGCGACGACCGGCAGATCGCCGAGGACTTCGTCTCCCACGTCCGCCCGGGACGCGAAGCCGACCCGCACGAACGGGACATGCTCGGCGCGGCACTCGACGCCGTCCGCGAGGAAGAGGCGCTGAACGAGGTGGCCCGTTGAGACTCCACCGGCTCACCCTCACCGCCTTCGGCCCCTTCGGCGGAACCCACGACGTCGACTTCGACGAACTCTCCTCCGCGGGACTGTTCCTGCTGCACGGCGCCACAGGCGCGGGCAAGACCTCCGTCCTGGACGCGGTCTGCTTCGCCCTCTACGGCGGTGTGCCCGGCGCCCGCCAGCAGCCCGGCAACACCCTGCGCAGCCACCACGCGGCGCCCGGCACGTTCACCGAGGTCGTGCTCGAACTGACCGTCGGCGAACGGCGCCTGGAGGTCACCCGGCGCCCCGAGCAGACCCGCCCCAAGCTGCGCGGCAGCGGTGAGACCCGCGAGAAGGCGCAGTCCACGCTGCGCGAGTACGTGTCCGGCAGCGGCGAGTGGAAGGCGCTGAGCCGCTCGCACCAGGAGATCGGCGAGGAGATCACCCGGCTGCTCGGCATGAGCCGCGACCAGTTCTGCCAGGTCGTCCTGCTGCCGCAGGGGGACTTCGCGCGCTTCCTGCGTGCCGGGGCCGAGGACCGCAGGAAGCTGCTCAGCAGCCTCTTCGACACCGGCCGGTTCTGCGCGGTCGAGGAGCGGCTCAACCGGATGCGGCGCGCCGCCGAGGACGAAGTGCGCGCCGGCGACGAGGGGTTGCTCGGCCTCGCCCAGCGCATGCGGCAGGCCGCGGGCCCCGGCGCCGAGCTCGACGCGCTGCGGCTGCCCGGCGGCCCCGACGCCCCGCCGGAGGGCGCCGGCTCCCGTGGTGCCGTGCCGGACCAGCGCGGACGGCGCGGGAGCGCGGGGCGTGCGGCCCCGGCGGAGGGGGACGGGCAGCTTGCCGCCGGCGACCCCGGGCTGGCCGACGCCGTCCTGGAGTGGGCGGCCCTCGCCCGTACGCACGCACGCGAGCTGCGCGACATCGCCGCGCTCGGCGCCCGTACGGCCGAGACCGCGCACGCGGAGGCCGCCGCGCGGCTGGAGGACGTACGCGAACTGGCCCGCGGACAGCGGCAGTACGCCGACGCGCAGCGCCGCGCCGCCGAGCTGGAGGCCGGAGCGGAACAGCGGGACGACGCCCGCGCCCGCCTGGAGCGGGCCCGCTCTGCGGAGGCCGTCGCCCCCGCCCTCACCCTGCGCGACGAAGCCGCGACAGCGCACGCCGAGGCGGACCGGGCCGAACAGACCTCCCGTACGCGCCTGACCGCCCACGCCGCCCGGGCCGGGGACGGAGGCGCCCCTACGGCGGAAGAGCTCCAGGAGGCGCCGCCCGAGCGGCTCGCCGAATGGGAGCGCTCCGCGCGCGAAGAGCTCGGCGCGCTCGGCGCGGCCCGCCGCGGCGAGGAGAAGGCACAGGAGATCGGACGCCAACTCGCCGCGCTGGAACGGGAAGTGCGCGCCGACGAGGAGGCGCTGCGGGACGCCGACGAATGGCTGGCCGGCTGGGAGAGCAGCCGCGACACGTACACGCGGCGCATCGACGCCGCGCAGGACGCCGCCACCCGCGCCGAACAGCTCGCCGCCCAACTGGAGCCCGCCCGCAAACGCGCCGAGGCCGCCGGACGCCGCGACCGGTGCGAGGCCGGACGGCAGCAGGCCGAAGAAGCGCTGCTCGGCGCCCGCGAACGTGCCGCGCAGGCACGGGAGCACTGGCTGGACCTCAAGGACCGCAGGCTGCGCGGCTTCGCCGCCGAACTCGCCGCGGCCCTCCAGGACGGCGAGCCCTGCGCCGTGTGCGGCGGCACCGACCACCCCGACCCCGCCCGGCCCGGCGAAGGACACATCGACCAGGCGGCCGAGGACGCGGCCCTCGCCGCGCATCAGCGGGCGGAGACCGTACGGGAGCAGGCCGAGCAGCGGGCCGCCGCCGTACGGGAGGAACTGGCGGGCGCCCGCGCCGAGTCCGGCGACGAGAGCGCGCAGGAACTGGCCGACGCCGCAGCCCGGCTGGAGGAGGAACACCGGGCCGCACACGCCGCGGCAGCCGACGCGCACGCCGCGCGCGAGGCCCTGGAGCGCGCCGAGCAGGAGCACGCGCGCCGCCAGGCCCAGCAGCAGGAGGCGGGCCGCCGCATCGCCGGCCGCACCTCGCAGCGCGACGCGCTGCAGCGCGAACAGGACGGCCTCACCGAGGAGGTGCGCCAGGCCCGCGGGGGCGCGGCCAGCGTCGCCGAGCGCGCGGCGGGGCTGGAGGAGCGGGCCGCGCTCCTCGCCGGTACGGCGGACGCGGCGCACGCCGCGCACTCCGCCGCGCAGCGGCTCCAGGAGGCCGGGGCGCGGCTCGCGGAGGCGGCCGAGAGCGCCGGATTCGCGTCGCCGCAGGACGCCGCGGACGCCGTCCTCGCCGAGCCGGAACAGCAGGTGCTGCGGGCGCGTCTCGACCAGTGGCAGGCCGAACAGGCCGCCGTGACCGCCGTGTTGGACGACGTGATGCTCGCCGCCGCGGCGGGGCAGCCCCCGGCCGGAATCGAAGCTGCTGAGCAGGCGGTGGAGGACGCCACCCGCCGGCTGCGGGACGCCTCCGCCGCGGACGAGGCGGCCCGCCGGCGCTGCACCGAGCTCGACGCGCTCACCGCCCGCGCCGTGGACGACGCCCGACGGCTCGCCCCGCTGCGCGAACGGCACGAGCGCACCGCGCGCCTCGCCCACCTCGCCGCCGGCACCTCCGCGGACAACGAGCGGAAGATGCGGTTGGAGACGTACGTCCTGGCGGCACGCCTCGAACAGGTCGCCGCGGCGGCCAGCGCCCGCCTGTCGCACATGTCCGCCGGCCGCTACACGCTGGTGCACTCCGACGAACGGGCCTCCGGGCGCGGGCGTTCGGGCCTCGGCCTGCACGTCATCGACGCCTGGACGGGCGTCGAGCGGGACACCGCGACGCTGTCGGGAGGCGAGACGTTCTCCGCGTCGCTCGCCCTCGCCCTCGGCCTGGCCGACGTGGTGACGGACGAGGCGGGCGGCACCCGGCTGGAGACCCTCTTCATCGACGAGGGCTTCGGCAGCCTCGACGAACAGACCCTGGACGAGGTCCTCGACGTCCTCGACTCACTGCGCGAACGGGACCGCTGCGTCGGCATCGTCAGCCACGTCGCGGACCTGCGGCGCCGCATCGGAGCCCAACTGGAGGTCACGAAGTCCCGCAAGGGCTCGTCGGTACGGCTCAGCTCGGCGGTGACGGCGGGCTGATGCGGCGGACGGGCCGAGCCCGTCAACGGCCGCCGGGAGAGCGGGACATGGCCCGGGTGTGTCATCCGGCGGCAGGGTGGTTGGCCGGTGTTTGTGTGCGCGGGTGCGCTTGGTTGCCGGGGGCGGGGACCGGTGTGCTCGGAGATGCGCCTGACCGGCGGCGTCCGATGCGGTGGGCGGGCCGATCCCGTCAACGTCCGCCGGAGGAGCGGCACATGGACCGACCGCGTCACCCGGCGGCAGGTGGTTGGCCGGCGCCGACCGGGCGCCCCCGCCGGCTGCCGGTCAGGGGCTGAGGGGGCGGTGGGGGAGGGGGGAGGAGTAGACGACGCTGGTGGTGACCGCGCCGAGTGCGCCGATCCGGCCGGCGATCTCCTCCAGGTGCCGCATCGAGCGCGCGGCGACCTTGAGGACGAAGCAGTCGTCCCCGGTGACGTGATGTGCCTCCAGGATCTCCGGCGTCACGTCCAGCAGATCGTGGAACGGCTTGTAGTTCCCGTTCGGATAGCGCAGCCGCACGAAGGCCAGCACCGACAGGCCCAGCCGCTCGGCGTCGACCACCGCCGCGTACCCGGAGATCACCCCGGCGTCCTCCAGACGCCGCACCCGCTCGGTGACCGCGCTCGCCGACATGCTGACGGCCCGCGCCAACTCCGCGTAACTGGCCCGCCCTTCGCGCTGGAGAACCTCCAGTATGCGCCAGTCCGTGGCGTCCGGGGAATAATCGGTCATGCGGCATGCTTAGCGGGGAATCCCCGGCCCGGCAAGCACTCCGCCGGGGAATCGCACTTCAGCGGCACGGGCCCGCCGCATAGCTTTACCGGCATGACGACAAAGCCACCCACCGCCCCCGCGTCGGCCCTCCGCTTCGCCCAACCGGACGGCGCCGCGGCCTACTTCGCCGCCCGGCTCGCCTTCCATACCGACCCCGCCGATGTGCACGTCGCACGCGAGAGCGGCGACCCGGGCTTCGTCCTCGTCGACTCGCGCAGCGCCGCCGCGTGGGAACAGGCCCGCATTCCGGGTGCGTTGCACCTGCCCACCGCGGACATTCCGCACCGCGCCGCGGAATTGCTCGATCCGGCCGTGCCCGTCGTCGTGCACTGCTGGGGTCCCGGCTGCGACGGCGCCACGAAGGCCGCCCTCGCGCTGGCCCAACTCGGGTACCGGGTCAAGGAGATGCTCGGCGGAATCGAGTACTGGATCCGCGAGGGCCACCCCACCGAGAACCGGAACGGCCGCTCGCGGATGCCCGCCGACCCGCTCACCGCCCCTGACGAGGGCGTCGGCGCGGCACACTGCGGCTGCTGATCCCCACCCCTCACCTGCGGCCCGTCCGGGACGGACAGACGCGCGTATCCGGTACGGGAGAGGCGGCCCGTACCGGCTACGGCGTCCGTACGAGCGGAACCCCCGACGGCCCTGATCAGACAGGTGTTCCCGACATGTCCATCGGATTCCGAACCATGTCCGGATCGGGAGGGGTTGCTTGACGCCCTGTGGAGCCTCTCCGTAGCGTCCTGAATCCACAGCGCGCGCATGCCTGTAAACGATCGGCGGGGGTCCCGTGAGGGTGGCCGACGTAAGGGGAGGGGCTTGACGTGACTCGCACCATTCCGCTGTACACGCTCGAGGGCGTGCCGGACGCGGAGATCACCACACATCCGTTCACCACCGAGGACGAGCTCGGCCTGAGCATGCTGCGCTTCCAGCGCGGCACGTCCGACGACGTGGTGCTCATCATTCACGGACTGACCACGTCCAGCGACATGTTCATCATGCCCGAACACCGGAACCTGGTCCGCTACTTGCTGGACAACGGCTACGGCGACGTGTTCACGCTCGACTACCGGATGAGCAACCGGCACCCGTACAACAGGGGCCGGCACCGCTACACCATGGACGACATCGCGCTGTACGACTATCCGGCCGCGCTGGAAGAGCTGCGCGCGGCGGCCGGTCCGGGGAAGCGCATCCATGTCATCGCGCACTGTCTGGGCTCCGTGTCGTTCACGATGAGCCTGTTCGCCGGCGCGGTCGACGGCATCACCAGCGTCATCGCCAACAGTGCGGCGCTCACGCCGCGGGTGCCGGACTGGTCGCGGTTGAAGCTGATGCTGACGCCGAACCTGACGGAGTATGTGCTGGGCTTCCCGTATCTGGACCCGGCCTGGGCCAGCGAGCCCCGGTTCACCGAGGGCTGGGCCGTCTCCCGGATCGTGGATCTCTTCCACCCCGAGTGCGACGAGAGTTCCTGCCACATGCTCAGCACGATGTGGGGCACGGGCTGGCCCGCGCTCTACAGCCACAACAAGCTGCACGAGATCACCCACCGGCGCAGCGGCGATCTGTACGGCGCCACCGGTGTGCACTACTACCGGCACGTGAACGCGATGGTCCGCGCCGGACGGGCCGTCAAGTACGCGAAGAACGATCCGCGGTACGACACTCTGCCCGACGACTATCTGGCCGGGGCCGCGGAGACCGAGACGCCCATGCTGCTGACCACCGGGGACGCCAACCGGGTCTTCACGGACTCCAACATCGTGTGCCACCGGCGGCTGGAGGCGGTCGTCCCCGGACGGCACGACCTCGCCGTCTTCCCCGGCTACGGCCACCAGGACATCTTCATGGGCGAACGTGCCGACCGCGACGTCTTCCCGCGCATGCTCGACTTCCTCAAACAACACGGAGCCTGACGTGCCGATGGCCTACCAGCCCAGCAGCCACGAAACGTTCACCCACGACTCCCTGGCATCACTCGCCTACGACTGGTCGCGCGTCGCCGACCCCGGCACCACACCCCGCTGGCCCGGCAAGGTGCTGCTGCCCAGCGGCACCGCCGACGTGGTGCGCGCCGTCCGCGAGGCCCGCACGCTCGGCGAGACCCTCGTGCTCCGCGGCAGCGGGCACTCCAGCAACAACCTGGTCACCGCGGAGGGCGGCACACTCCTGCTGACCACCCGGATGAACCGGATCGTCGACGTCGACGAACAGAACCTCACCTGCACCCTCCAGGCCGGCGTGCTGCTCGCCGACGCGGACATCGCACTGGGCGAACGCGGCCTGGGGCTCGCGATCATCGGCGACCACAACCACATCACCGCGGCCGGCTTCGCCTCCGTGGGCGGCATCAGTCCCGCCTCCCACCGGTTCGGCCTGTTCCTCGACACCGTCTCCGAACTCGAATTCGTCGACTGGGACGGCGAGGTCCACCAGTGCAGCCGTGAGCAGGACCGCGACCTGTTCCTGAAGGTGCTCGCCGGCACCGGCAGGCACGGCGTCATCACGACGCTGACCGTGCAGATCCTCCGCGTGGACAAGTTCCGCACGGTGCTGTCCAACGACCGGTTCGTCACCACCGACTTCGACGCGTTCGTGGACCGTTCGGCCCAGCTGATCCGCGAACCGGGCGAGGCGCTGATGGAGCGCGGCGCCTGGGCGGACCTTCCGCTGCCCGGCGGCAGCAGTGTGCGCATCGGACAGTTCTCCTCGTACCACGAGACCGCGCAGCACCCGCTCAAGTCCTTCTACAACCGGGTCGCCTACGGCTACCAGCAGTTCCTCGGCTACTGGGCGGGCCGGCTGCCCAGCGCGCTCGACGAGTTCGTCAAATACCTCGGCATGGGCTCCGTCCTGCTGCCGCCCGGCTACGGCACCACCAAGAACATCGAGCGCTTCACCGACCAGGTCCTCGACTCCACGGTCGGCGACCCCACGCGCATGTTCATCGTCCTCGCGCCCGTCGAGCACTACGAGACGCTGCTGCGCGAGCTGAACGAGGTGTGCCTGCGCGAGCGGCGCGCCAGCGGGGCGCTCACGTTCGTGTCCATCTACGTGAAGGCCATCCGCTCCCGCTATCTCTCCGGGACCGACGAGGCCAAACCGTACTGCGAGCTGATGCTCTACCTGGGTGTCGCCCCGGAGAAGATGACCGACGGCGTCCTCCAGCAGCTCGTCGCCCGCATCGACGAACTCACCGTGCGCTACCAGGCGTTCCGCTACATGCACTCGCTCACGAGTGCCGACCCGGACATCCGCCGCCGCGTCGACCCGAACGCCCAGTACGACGACGAGTACGCCACGGAGAAGAAGGACGTCTCGGGGTCATGACACAGGCAGCGATCACTCCACAGGCAGTGGCACTCACCTTCCGCGAGAAGATGACCGGGCCCTTCACCATGGGAACCGGCAGTCCCTCCGAGGGCGCACGACAAGGGCGCCTGACCGGCTGGCAGTTCGTCCTGCACGCCACGGTCACCGTCGACGACACCCACGCCTTCACGACCCCGCCGCGCCGGCCGGCCCGGCTGACGGGCGAGGTCGAACTGCCGGGCGTACGGCACCGGATCCCGTTCACCGACGGCATCTTCCACCTCTTCCCGCCCACCTACGACGCGCTGCACGACGGCAACGGCAGCCCGCTGATGGTGTACGAGCTGACGTTCCACCACCAGGGCACGCCCTACCACCTCACCGGCCGCAAGTCGGCGCCCGAACGTCCCGCGGTGCTCGCCCCGTTGGGCCTGTGGGGCGACACCACCACCCTCGCGGTGCGCCTCTACCGCGGGATCGCCGCCGACGGCGAACCTGTCGGCGCGGGCGTGCTGCGGCTCGGCGCCGGCGACATCGCCCGGCTGCTGGCCTCCGTACGCACCCCCTGGGCGGGCGGCGTCATCGACTCTGGGCAGGCCCTGGGCTCGTACGCCTGGCTGTTCGCGCAGGGCATCGCCCGTACGTACTTCGGCGGCGCCCTCTTCGACCGGGCGGGGGAGGGCGGCACCGTATGAGACTCGCGGTGGTCTTCTCCGGGGGCGGCGCGCCCGCCGCGTACTTCAGCGCCGGGGTGGCCCGCGCGCTGAGCGACGCGCGGCTGGTGCCGGACGTGCTGTCCGGCGTCTCGGCGGGCGCGCTCACCGCGTACGCGCTGGGCACGGGCACCGACGCGGACGAACTGTCCGAGATGTGGGAGACCGTCGACTGCACCGACATCTACACGCCGCGCACCGACGTGTGGAACCTCCTCGACGTACGCCGCCTCCTGTCCAGGCCGCGCGGCAGCCTCATGGAGCACGTGATGGCCGCGACCCGGTGGATGTGGCTGCTCGACACCGCACCCGCACGCCGCACGTTCAAGCGTCACTTCGGCTCCGGCCCGCTGCCGGTGCTGGAGGGCCGTACGGTCGTCATCTCCGCGGTGGACCAGGCGGGCGCGGGCGTCACCCGGTTCACCAATGAGCTGCCGCCGGCCCACCGCAGCACTCCGGAGTTCCAGCGCGCCGAACTCGGCGTGGAGCACCTGATGGCGTCCACCGCAGCACCGCTGCTGTTCGCCGAGGGCAAGGTCGACGGCAACGCGTACTCGGACGCCGGGCTCGTCGCCAACACACCGCTCAAGCCGGCGCTCGCCTACGAGCCGGACGCCGTCATCGTCGTGGCTGCGGGCGGTGCCGAACGGCCCGCGCCCGCGGCGGAGTCGCTGTCCGAGGCCATCGGGCTGCTCGCCGAGAACATCGCCTACGCCGCGCTGATGGCCGACTTCCGGCACGCCGAGACCGTCAACACGCTGGCCGCGGAAGCCCCGCGGGCCACGGAGAAGAAACAGGTACCGATGTTGCTCGTCGAACCGACGGGGATGCCCTTCACCGCCTCGGGCTTCCTGCGCTTCCGGCCCGAGGTGGCCCGCGAGGTCATGGCCCACGGCCAGGAGACCGCGGCGAAGGCTCTGGCCTCCTGGCCGGAGCTGGACCGGGTGCGCAAGGGGAGGCGCACATGAGGGTGTTCGTCACCGGCGGCTCCGGATTCCTCGGCACCCACCTGCTCGGCGCGCTCACCGCCGAGGGGCACACCGTGCGCGCCCTGGCCCGCTCCGACACGGCCGCCGAGACCGTCACCGCGCACGGAGCGGAAGCCGTACGGGGCGGGCTCCTCGACACCGCGGTGCTGCGCCGCGGCATGGACGGCTGCGACGCGGTCGTGCACGCCGCGGCCCTCACCGGGCAGTGGGGGCCGCGCCGCGTGTTCACCGCCGTCAACGTCGACGGCACGGCCGCTGTCGTACGGGCCGCGCAGGACACGGGAGTTCAACGCCTCGTGCACATCAGCACCGAGGCGGTCCTCGCCAACGGGAAGCCGCTGCGCAACGCCGCCGAGTCCACACCACGGCCTTCGAACCCCGTCGGCGAGTACGCCCGCACCAAGGGCCTCGCCGAGGATCTCGTGCTCGCCGCGCACTCGGACAGTTCAACGGGCCTGACCACCCTCGCCGTCCGGCCCCGCCTGGTGTGGGGGCCTGGCGACACCACCGTGCTGCCCGCCGTCGTGCAGGCGGCGCGCTCGGGACGGTACGCCTGGGTCGACGGCGGCCGCTATCTCACCTCCACCTGCCACGCCGCCAACGCCTGCGCGGGCATCCTCGCCGCGCTGCGCGGCGGGCCCGGAGGGCGCGCCTACTTCCTGACCGACGGCGAACCGATCGAATTCCGCGCGTTCCTGACGGCGCTCGCCGCCACCGCGGACACCGAGCTGCCGGACCGTTCCGTACCGCGCTGGGCGCTGTCCGCCGGTGCGCGGGCCGCCGAGACGGTGTGGCGGACGCTGCGGCTGCGGGGCGAACCGCCGGTCACCCGCACGTTCGTGGCGCTCTCCGGGCAGGAGATGACCGTCGACGACAGCGCGGCCCGGCGGGACCTGGACTACCGGCCCGTCCTCACCCGGGACGACGGCCTCAAACAGCTCAACGACCGTCAGGGGGAGACGCCGTCGTGACACCGTTATCCAGCACGTCCGTACCCGAACACGTGGACGCCGTCGTCGTCGGATCCGGCTTCGGCGGCTCGGTGTCCGCCTACCGGCTCGCCGAAGCCGGCAAGAAGGTCATCGTGCTGGAGCGCGGCCGCCCCTACCCGCCGGGCAGTTTCCCGCGCAGCCCGCAGGCCATGAGCCGTGCCTTCTGGGACCCGAGCGAGGGCCTGTACGGCATGTTCGACGTGTGGTCCTTCGGCGGGTTCGAATCCGTCGTCTCCAGCGGGCTCGGCGGCGGCTCCCTCATCTACGCCAACGTGCTGCTGCGCAAGGACGAGAAGTGGTTCGTCCACGAGGAGCCGCTGCCCCACGGCGGGTACGAGCACTGGCCCGTGAACCGCGCCGACCTCGACCCGCACTACGACACCGTCGAGAAGATGCTGGGCGCCACCCCGTACCCGCTGTCCGCGCCCGCCTACGCCGACACACCCAAGACGCACGCCATGCGGCAGGCCGCCACCAAACTCAACCTGGACTGGCAACTGCCGCCGCTGGCCGTGAGCTTCGCGCCGCGGCCCGGCGACGAACCCGGCATCGGTCTGCCGCTGGCCGACCCCGGCTACGCCAACCTGCACGGCTCCCCGCGGCGCACCTGCCGGCTGTGCGGCGAGTGCGACATCGGCTGCAACGACGGTGCGAAGAACACCCTCGACCACACCTATCTGTCCGCCGCCGCGGCCGCCCGCCCGCACCCGGCGCAGATCCGCTCCCGCTGCGAAGTACGCACCCTCACCGCACGCGAGGGCGGCGGCTACGAGGTCACGTACGTCGAACACGACCCGGCAGCCGAGGGCCGGCGCACCGACACGCAGAGCCTCCCGCAGCGCACCGTCACCTGCGACCGGCTCATCCTCGCCGCCGGCAGCTACGGCACCACGTACCTGCTGCTGCGCAACCGCTCCCGGCTGCCGGGACTGAGCGCCGCACTCGGCTCCCGCATGTCCGGCAACGGCGACCTGCTGACCTTCCTGCTGCCCGGCAAACGCGGGCAGAGCCCGTCCCTCGACGCCAGCCGAGGTCCTGTCATCACCAGCGCCATCCGCGTCGGCGACCTCCTCGACGGGAAGTCCGGCAGCGCCCGCCCGGGGCGCGGCTACTACATCGAGGACGGCGGCTACCCCGGCTTCACCGACTGGCTCGTCCAGTCCGCCGACCTGACCGGAACGGTCTTCCGCACCGCCGAGTTCGTCGTGCGCTGGCTGCTGTCCCTGTGGGGCGGCAGCTCCGACGGCCGCATCGGCTCCGAGATCTCCCAACTCATCGGCAACGGACGGCTGTCGGCCGGCACGCTGCCGCTGCTCGGCATGGGACGCGACGTACCCGACGGCACCGCGGGGCTGCGCAACGGATGGCTGGACGTGAAGTGGACGACGCAGACCAGCACCGCCTACTTCGCCCGCGTCCGCGAGACCATGAAGGACCTCGCCCAGGAACTCGACGCGCACTACATGGACAACCCGCTGTGGTTCTTCCGCCGCATCGTCACCGTCCACCCCCTCGGCGGCGCGCCCATGGGCGAGCACCCGAGTGAGAGCGTGTGCGACGCGTACGGCCAGGTCCACGGCCTGCCCGGCCTCTACATCGCCGACGGCGCGGCCATGCCGGGCCCCGTGGGCGCCAACCCGTCCCTCACCATCGCCGCCATGGCCGACCGCATGTGCACCCGGCTGCTGGAGGAGGACAACAAGGGGGCGAAGAGCCTGCGTTGAGCGTTCCGCTGTTGTCGGGCCCTGCCCGTCAGCCCGGCCGGTCCGTCAGCCCAGCAGGCGGACCGGTTCGCCGTCCAGGAACGCCTGGATGTCCTCGACCGCCTGGCCGTAGTAGCCCTCGTAGTTGTCGCGGGTCACATAGCCGACGTGCGGGGTGGCGAGCAGGTTGGGCAGTGTGCGGAACGGGTGATCCTGGGGGAGGGGTTCCTCGTCGAACACGTCGACGCCCGCGCCCGCGATCCATCCACCCCGCAGCGCCGCCTCCAGCGCCGAACTGTCGACGATGGGACCGCGCGAGGTGTTCACGAGGAACGCGGAGGGCCGCATCCGCTTCAACTCGGCCTCGCCCAGCAGCCCCCGGGTACGGTCACCGAGCACCAGATGGACCGACACGACATCGCTGGACTCCAGCAGCTCCTCCAGGGACGCGGCACGCCGTACGCCCTCGGCCGCCGCCCGTTCCTCCGTCAGGTTCCGGCTCCACGCCGACACGTCCATGCCGAAGGCCTGCCCGATGCGCGCCACCTTGCTGCCGAGCTTGCCCAGTCCGAGCAGCCCCAGCCGCTTGCCGTGCAGGTCCGCGCCGAGTGTCTGCTGCCAAGGGCCGCCCGTACGCAGTGCGTTGGACTCCGTGACGAGCCCGCGGGCCAGCCCCAGGATCAGCGCCCACGTCATCTCGACAGGGGCCGCCGACCCGCTGTCCGTACCGCACACCGTCACGCCGTGCCGCGCGGCGGCCTCCAGATCGACGGACGCGTTGCGCATGCCCGTGGTCACCAGCAGCCGCAGCCGGGGGAGCCGCGCGAACAGCTCCTCGGGGAACGGCGTGCGCTCCCGCATGATGACCAGGATCTCGCAGTCGCCGACCTCCTCCACGAGCCGGTCGTGATCGCCGATGTACTCCCGTACGGTGCGCACGTCGACGCTCCCGTCGAGCACGGACCAGTCGGCAAGAGAGAGCGCGACGCCCTGATAGTCGTCGAGCACGGCACACTTGAGCGTCATCGTTCGTCCTCCGTACGGGCGGTGGCCTGCGGACTGCACGGCAGGGACCAGTCTCTCAACACGTACGGCCGGAACCCGCGTTGACGTGCCCCTCCGGCCGTCTCCCGCCACACGCCGCCGCGGAAATCACGTGACAGTCCGGCCCGGCATACCGCAGGCTCGCCGACCATGGACCATCCCACCCCGCCGCAGGACACTCCGCCGCAGGACACCCCGCACCGAGACCCGCTGCCGTTGCGCGGGCGCACCGCACTGGTCACCGGCGCCAGCCGGCGCGCCGGGATCGGCTACGCCGTGGCCCGCCGGCTCGCCGCGTACGGTGCGAGCGTCTGCCTGCACCACCACACACCCCACGACGAGGACCAGCCCTGGGGCGCCGACGCGGAAGGCCCCGAAGCCCTCGCCGCCGGCGTACGCGAAGTCGCCGTCCCCGGCGCCGTCGTCACGCACACCCCCGGCGACCTCACCCGGCGCGGCGCCCCCGAACGGCTCGTGGCGGACGCGACCGACGCGCTCGGCGGCGACCGCCTCGACATCCTCGTCGCCAACCACGCGCTCAGCGGCCACGACGGCCCCCTCGTCGGCGAGGACGCCGTCGACGCGGACACCCTCGACGCCCACTGGGCCGTCAACACCCGCTCCACCGTGCTGCTCACCCAGGCGCTCGCCCGGCAGCCGCGCCCCGCGGACGCGCCGCACGGCCGCGCGGTGTTCATGACGTCCGGCCAGGACGTACGCGGCGGCATGCCCGACGAGGTCGCCTACGCGCTCGCGAAGGGAGCGCTGGCCTCCTCCGTACGCACCCTCGCCACGGCGCTGGGCCCGCTGCGGATCAACGTCAACGCCGTCAACCCGGGCCCCGTGGACACCGGTTATCTGCACGGCGCCGACCACGCCGCCGTGGCCGGCATGTTCCCCGGCGGCGCGTGGGCCGAGCCCGACACGCCGGCCCGCCTCGTGTCCTGGCTGACCACCGACGAGGCCGGCTGGGTCACCGGAGAGGTCATCAACTCCGAGGGCGGCTTCGCCCGCTGGCCCCGGCCCGGACACCTCGGGCCGCCGGGGTGACCGTACGCGGGTGACCACGCGGGAGCGACCGTGCGCCGGGCGCCCCGTGGGGGAGGGGCACTCGGCACTGCGGCCCTCTAACGTGCGGAGTCCTGTTCCTTCCGTACGTCGGCGAGGAAGTTCTCGATGAAGGGGTCACCGAGCTTCACGGGGCCCACCTGATGGTGCTCCTCGGGGTCGACGGTGATCCGGGACGCGGCCGTGGCGGCGGTGTCCATGGCCGCCCGTTCCTTCGCGGCACGGTCCGCGTCACCGTCCCGCACGGCGGTCAGGACCCGCAGGCCGTGCCGCATCGCCTGCCCCCACAGCTGCGTGGCGTCCAGCCACCGATCGGCGTCCGCGAGGAACGCACGGTCGGTCGGCCCGTCCCGCAGGATGCCCGGCGTCTCCGCGATGTGGTCGGCCACGGGACGCAGCTGCCGCACCGCCGCGGCCGGGTCCTTGCCGTACTGCTCGCGGAACGCGGCCAGTTGGCCGCTCAGCACGGGGGACTGGGGCTGCCACGGCGTGTCGCCGAAGGTGGGCGCCTGATGGTTGAGGTCGACGAACGTCCGCAGCGCGCGGGCCGTACGCTCGTCGCCGCCGGCGAGATAGCGCGCCGCCTGCTCGCCGGAGCGCTTCCGGTCGTAGCCGCGGTCGTTCCACGAGAAGTCGTTCATGGTGAACACGGCGAGCTTGCTCGCGGCAGCCTGGCTCATCGGGTTGGAGACGAGCCCCGTGACGTGTTCCGACAGTCCGGCGTCCCGCTTGGCGTACGGCGCGAGGAGCAGCCGCCCCTTCGTCTTGCCGAAGTCGTTGACCGGATAGTTGTCCCACACGAACACCTTCCGGCCGAACAGCTCGGAGGCGCGCGCCGCCTGACTGTTGGTGATCTCCGGCGGGACGACGTCCGTGCCGGTCCACATCACCTCGACGTTCTTGTCGAGCGTCTCGCGCAGCGTCTTCTTGTACGCGGTCTCCGTCAGATCGCCGTACTCGGTGGGCACCATCTGCAGCGGCTGCGTGCCCTCGTGCGTGGCGACGAAGTCGCGCTGCACCGCGTTCAGCAGACCCACCTGCGCCTTGGCCGCCGCCTCCCGGCCCGGCTTCCCGAACTTCTGCTCGTCCCCGGCACAGTTCCACTTGGTGTAACTGATGTCGTCGAGCGGCACGGAGAACGCGCGCACACCCAGGTCGTACAGCGACTGCAGTTTGGCCTTGAGCGCCTTCAGGTCGGCCGGGTCGGAGTAGCAGACGGAGCCGCCGGGGGAGACGGCGAACGTGAAGCGCACATGGTTCTCGCGGGCCCGGTCGACCAGTTCACCGAGTTCGGCGAGCTTGTCGTCGGGATACGGGTCGCGCCACTTCTCCCGGTGGTACGGGTCGTCCTTGGGCGCGTACACATAGGTGTTGGACTTGGTGTCGCCCAGGAAGTCCATGTGGTCCAGGCGTTCGGCGCGCGTCCACGGCTTTCCGTAGAAGCCCTCGATGCTGCCCCGCAGCGGCATGGCGGGCCGGTCGCTGACGGCCGCCCCGGCGATCCTGCCGGCACCTGTCGCGCGTGCGCCGGAGTCCGACTCCTTCGCGCCGGTGATGAGCTGACGGAGCGTCTGCACGGCGTAGAACTGGCCCGCGGCGTCCTTGCCGCCCAGCGCGACGGTGCCGCGGCCCGCACCGTCGCGGGCCACGCGCAGCGCGTACCCCTCGGCGTGCGCGGGCACTTCGGTGCCGCCCAGCGCCTTCGCGACGTCCGGGCGGGTGGCCTCGCCCAGCAGAACGGTGAGCGGTGCGCGTCCGGACGGCACCGTACGCACCTGCGGCTGCCGTACGCCGTGGGCGCGCAGCACCTCGGAGAGCAGCCGCTTCGCCGCGGCGTCCGTCCCCTCACCGACGACGATCTCGGCGCTGCCGGTGAGCGGAACGTCCTGTCCCGTACGGGAGATCTGCTGTGGCGTCGGCGAGACGGTGGGCAGCGGCGCCGGCCGGTCGGCGCCCGAGGCGGGCGCGGCGCCGGCGGGTGGAAGGACGACGGCGAGCAGAGCGAGGGGAACGAGCACGGCGTGGGTTCTGGCGACGGCGGACAAACGGCCTCCCGGGGCGCGGCATGGTGGCTCGCGCAGCATCCGATCCGCCCATGTGCACGTCAAGGCTCTTTCCGTGCACGACGCACGAAAGTCCAAGAACCCGCCCCGGAATGTGCAAACGCGGCACGCCGGACCCGACCGGGATCCGGCGTGCCGCGTACGCGAGTTCCCGCGCGCCGTAGGGGAGTTGCCGCCTGGCGTGCGGGAAGGACGGCGCGCCGCACGGGGGATCCGGCGCGCCGTACGGGCGTCAGAGCGCCGAGAGTTCCGCCACCAGATCGTCGAGACCCAGCGAGCCCTGCGACAGCGCGGCCATGTGCCACTTCTTCGCGTCGAAGTCGTCGCCGTGCGCCTTCTGCGCCGCCGCACGGCCCGTCAGCCACGCACGCTCGCCCAGCTTGTAGCCGATGGCCTGGCCCGGCATGCCCAGGTAGCGCACCAGCTCGCTCTCCACGAAGTCGGCGGGCCGGCCGCTGTGCATGCCGAAGAACTCCTGTGCCAGCTCCGGCGTCCAGCGCTCACCCGGGTGGAACGGTGAGTCGCCGGGGATCTCCAGCTCCAGATGCATGCCGATGTCGACGATGATCCGCGTCGCCCGCATCATCTGCGCGTCCAGATACCCCAGCCGCCGCTCGGCGTTCCGCAGGAACCCCAGCTCGTCCATGAGCCGCTCCGCGTACAGCGCCCAGCCCTCGGCGTTGGCGCTGACCATGCCCACCGTCGTCTGGTAGCGCGACAGATCGTCGGCGACGTGCGCCCACTGCGCCAGCTGCAGATGGTGCCCGGGAACACCCTCGTGATACCAGGTGGACACCAAGTCGTAGACCGGGAACCGGGTCTCGCCCATCGTCGGCAGCCACGTACGCCCCGGACGGGAGAAGTCCAGCGACGGCTGCGTGTAGTACGGCGCGGCCGCGCTGCCGGGCGGGGCGATCTTCGCCTCCACCTTCTTGACGCGGTCGGCCAGTTCGAAGTGGGTGCCGTCCAGCTCCTCGATGGCCTCGTCCATCAGGCTCTGCAGCCACGCGCGCGTCTCCTCGACGCCCTCGACGGCCTCGCCCTCCGTGTCGAGGTGCTTCAGCGCCTCCCACGGCGTCTTCGCACCCGGCAGGATCACCTCCGCCTCGCCGCGCATCTCGCCCAGCAGTCGGTGGAATTCGGCCCAGCCGTACGCGTACGCCTCGTCCAGATCCAGATCGGCGCCGTTCCAGTAACGCGCCCACAGCGCGTACCGCTCGCGGCCCACCGTCTCCGGCGCGCCGGCCACGCCCGGCGTGTACACGTCCCGCAGCCAGTCGCGCAGCGCCGCGAACGCGCGCGTCGCCTCCGCCGCCGCCTCCGAGAGGTCCGCGCGCAGCGGCTCGGGTCCCTCGGCGGCGAACGCGTCGAACCAGCTGCCGCCGTCGCCGGCCGGACTGCCGTCCTCGTTCTCGCCGACCCACTCGCTCAACTGGCCCACCACGGTCGCCACTTGCCGCGGCCCGGCAGGCAGCTTGCGCTCCAGGCCCAGCCCCAGGGAGGCCCGGTAGCCCTCCAGCGCCGCCGGGACCGCCCGCAGCCGGCTGGCCACCGCGGCCCAGTCGTCGTCGGTCTCCGTCGGCATGATGGTGAAGATCCCGCGGATCGAGTGCGCGGGCGAACTGAGATTGCTGACCGCGCGCAGCCCCTCCTGCGCGTCGTGCACCGCGAGCTCGGCGTGCAGCCGCTCGCGCAGCAGACGGGCACAGCGCCGCTCCGCGTCGCTGTCACCCCCCGGACGCTGTTCCGCGTCGGCGAGGCTGCGCAGCGTCTCCCGGCCCAGCTCCGCCAGCTCCTCCTGGCCGGCGGGCGAGAAGTCGGGCAGCAGGCCGCTGCTCTCGGGGATACCGAGATACGTACCGGTGATCGGATCGAGTTCGACGAGAGCGTCGACGTAGGCGTCGGCGACCTGGCGCGGCAGCGGAGCTGCCTTGGATGCATCGGACATGCGGACCATCCTCACCCACGCGCCCCGCCGCGTCACGAGCATTCTCTCCCGGCGAATCCGGCCTGTCGCCGGACCGGCACGGCAACAGCCTTGCGACGAAGGGTGCTTGGGGGGTACGCACAGGGCAGCGGGCTACCGTCGGCCCGCAGCCGACACGCACCGCCGTACCCTCCGCGCGCGGTCCGGAGCAGGAGAACCCCGTGCCAGAAGAACAGCCGCAGGCGTCCACGCCGGAGCAGCAGTGGATCGACACCACCGTCCCGCAGTCCGCCCGCATCTGGGACTACTGGCTGGGCGGCAGGGACAACTACCCGGCCGACCGCGAGGCGGGCGACCGCATCCGCGCGCTGTATCCCGACATCGGTCTCTACGCCCGCGCCGACCGCGACTTCCTCGGACGGGCCGTGCGCTATCTGTCGGGTACGGCGGGCGTACGCCAGTTTCTGGACATCGGCACCGGCCTGCCGACCGCCGACAACACGCACGAGGTCGCCCAGCGCACGACACCCGGTGCGCGTGTCGTCTACGTCGACAACGACCCGCTCGTGCTCACCCACGCCCGCGCCCTGCTCGGCGGCACACGGGAGGGCGCGACCGCCTACATCGACGCGGACCTGCGCGACCCCGAGCACATCCTGCGCGAGGCCGCCGTCACGCTGGACTTCGACGAGCCGGTCGCCGTGATGCTGCTGGGCGTGGCGATGTTCATCGGCCAGGACGACGACGAAGAGGCGTACGCCACGGTGCGCCGGCTCATGGACGCCGTCCCGCCGGGCAGCCACCTCGCGCTGTCGCACACGCTGACCGGGCCCGGGCTGCGGCACGTCGACGAGGCGGTGGCGTTCTGGAACTCGGCGGGGGAGCCCCGCCTCAAACAGCGCACCACACAGCAGCTGTCGCGCTTCTTCGAGGGCCTCGAACTCGTCGGCCCGGGCGTCGTCGCCTGCAACCGCTGGAGCATCGACCCCGCCGACGCGCCCACCGGCGACGAACCGGAGGTCGCCTTCCACTGCGGGGTGGCGCTCAAGAAGTAGCAGACACCAACCCCTCCTCCCCGCGTCAGCGGGACCGGGGCGTATGCCCCATCTCTTGCGCGGAGCGTGGGTGGGGGCCCGGGGCGGAGCCCCGGAAGAAACGGGTAGGAGGGGGTACCCCCGGGCCGCCAGGCCCAGGGGGAGGGTCTGGGGCCAACCCCTCACCGCGGCACGCACGGTGGGCGTACGCGACGGGCGGCCGCACTCCTGTCGGAGGGCGGCCGCCCGTACACGGGGGTGGCGGAGCGTCAGCTGCTCTCCGTCCTCACGACCGGTTCCACCGCCGAGCCCCCATGCCGCACGGACTCCGCCGCCGGCGCCAGGCGGGCCGTGACGACCAGCGTGCCCTCCTCCACCTGGTAGTCCAGCGGCAGGCCCAGGCCGCGCATCGCCGCGACCATCGCCGTGTTGGACGCCTGCGTCACCGCGTAGACGCATTCCGAACGCGCCTCCACCGCCAGCGTGACCAGCCGGCGCAGGAGTTCCGCGCCGATGCCGCGGCCCTGCCACGCGTCCTCGACGAGCAGCGCGACCTCCGACTCCTCGCCGTCCCACAGCAGATGGCCGAGCGCCACGAGCTTCCCCGACGCGGTCTCCACCGCCAGCGTGCGCCCGAACCGCGGCGAGAGCAGGTGGTTGAGGTAGCGGTCGGCGTCCCCGACGGGGCCGTGGTAGCGGTACGAGAGCGTCGTACGGGAGCAGCGGTCGTGCATGGCACGCGCCGCCTCCAGGTCCCGCGTGTCCGCGCGTCGTACGGTGATCTCCTGCCCCTCGGGCAGCGTCAGCGCGTCACGGCGGCGCGGCAGCCGGTGCCCCAGCCGGGCGTCGAGCTCGACCAGCGCGCGGGCGCGGGCGAACTCCGTGGGCGTGAACGGCAGATGGGGCCGCTCGACGACGATCGCGCCGCCCGCCGGGTCGGGCAGCCGCAGCACGTGGTCCTCCAGGACGCCCTCGGGCGGCACCTCCTCGGCGAGCCGTTTGCCGGTCGGCGAGACGGCCGGGACCGACTGAATGCTGCAACGGCCGAGCAACTGGCGCAGCGCCAGCGGCAGTTCCGCCGCGTCCAGCGCCGTACGGGTGGCCAGGGCCAGCAGCCGTGCGGGCGCGTCGACCAGGTCGTGCGCGTCCGCGCGCTCCAGCCAGGTGTCGGTGCCACCGGCTCCGGCCGCCAGTTTCCGCAGCGTCTGCGGCTCCAGCGTGGCGGGGGCGCGCAGCAGGAACTCGTCCACGGTCCGTTCTCCGAGGGGGTGGGTCTGCAGGGAGACGATGTCGATGCGCTGCCGGGCCAGCGCCGTGCACAGCGCGGCCAGGGACCCGGGCTCTTCCTCGACGGTTGTGCGCATCCGCCACAGCGACGTCTCCCCGCCCGCGGCGGGGTTCTCCTCCGGGGCCGCCGTGGCGCCGGTATCAGCGCGGTCCGGCAGCGGGTCCGTATCGAGCCCGGGCGGCGAATCCGTGTGGCGGCGTGACCACCATGTGTGGAAGCCGGCCGTGGCCAGCAGGACCAGCGCCGAGACGCCGAGGAGGGTCGGGCCGTCGTGGCCGTGCACGACCGTGGCGGCCGCCGTGTCGGCGACGGTGACGGCCGTGAAGATCGCGGCGAGTTCGACGACGTCACGCCGCCAGTGGTGGGTGCGGGGTGGTTTCCTCAAGTGCGGGTTGTCAGCCATGGCAGCAAGCCTTGCGCAACGGTATTGCGTGATCAAGAATGCGCTGTGACCGATGGGTTAAGGATGCATCTGTGCCGTTGACGCCCAATTTATGCGCTTCTTACGGGCTTCGGAGTTTGCTGTCACGACTCGGGCGCCGGGCGCGCGTCGTGAGCGGCGGTGCGTTGCTCCGGGGCGAGAGCAGTGCTTCCGCTCCGGAGCGGAAGCAGCGAGCCGAGGCGAGAGCACCGCTCGCGCTCCGGAGCGAGAGCACCGCTCGCACGCGCGGCCCCCGTTCACCCCGCAGTGCGGTGCTCCCGCACCGCGAGGCGCCGCAGCACCTGGCCGCAGCGTCGCGCGTACCCGTACTGGAAGGCCCGTACGAGCGGACCCGCCGCCCGCACCCACCACACCGCCGCCCTGCTGAACGCCCACACTGTCAGCCACACTTCGCCGTCCCCGTCGAGCGTGACCAGGAACGCCTCCTCGCCGCACTCCGGATGGCCCGGCAGCGTCCCGTACGCCCACCCGGCCCGGTCCTCCTCCGAGACGGCCCACACCACACGGCACGGCCCGTACACCCGCAGCCGCCCCACACCCAGACCGACCGTCACGTGCGCACCCGGCGCCGCACGGTCCGCGTCCGCGGTGACCGTCACGCCCATCTCGCGGTGCATGCGCCAGTGCATCAACGCCCGCTCCGCCGCGGCGAACACCGCCGCGCCCCGGCCCAGCCGGGTACGCACCCGCAGCGCGTGGAAGCCCGCCGGGGTGCGCCCCTGCCAGGTCGCGCCGGTGTCGCCGTAAGTGAACTCGGTGTGCGTCACACCACCCGAGTATCGCTCACTGGCCGACCAGACCCGGCTGCAGGGTCTGCGTGTAGAGCACCCCGCCACCCTCCTCGTGCAGTCGTACGGTCAGCTCGCCGCTGCCGCCGTCGATGTCCACCTGACCGAAGTACTGTCCGCCCTCCATCGGCGACACGTTCGCCTTCGTCGGCGCCTTCACGAACTTCTGCCGCGGACCGAACGTCCCGTCCAGCTTCAGTGCCGGGAATCCACCCGCGTTCATCGGGCCCGACACGAACTCCCAGAACGGCGCGAAGTCCTGGAACGCCGCGCCCGACGGCTCGTAGTGCTGCGCACAGGTGTAGTGCACGTCCGTGGTGAACCACACCGTGCCCGTGATCCGGTCCCGCTTGATGTGCCGCAGCAGGTCAGCCAGTTGCAGCTCCCGGCCCAGCGGCGCGCCCGGGTCGCCCTGCGCGACCGCCTCGAAATCCGTCTTGCCGTCCGGCACGACCAGACCCAGCGGCATGTCGGACGCGATGACCTTCCACACCGCGCGCGAACGCGACAGTTCCCGCTTCAGCCACTTCAGCTGCCGCTCGCCGAGGATGCCCTGCTTGTCGTCGGGCTGCTTGTTGGGCGAATTGGCGTTCCGGTACGTGCGCATGTCCAGCAGGAACACGTCCAGCAGCGGCCCGCGGTGCACAACCCGGTACACCCGCCCGTCCTCGTCGCCGGGCGGCATCGTGCCGATGGGGAAGTATTCGCTGAACGCGCGGCGGGACCGGGCGGCGAGCGTGTCGACGTCCTTCACTTTGTACTTGGGGTCGTCCAGGATCTCGCCCGGGTACCAGTTGTTCGTCACCTCGTGGTCGTCCCACTGCACCAGCGACGGCACCTGCGCGTTGAACCGCCGCAGATTGGCGTCCAGCAGGTTGTAGCGGAAGTTGCCGCGGAACTCGGCGAGGGTCTCGGCGACCTTCGCCTTCTCCTCCGTGGTGATGTTCCGCCAGACCCTGCCGTCGGGCAGTTCGACCTTCTCCTTGATGGGCGAGTCCGCGTAGATGGTGTCGCCGCTGTTGAGGAAGAAGTCCGGGTTCAGCCGGCGCATCTCCTCGAAGACCGGGTAGCCGCCTCGGTCCGGGTTGATACCCCAGCCCTGCCCGGCCAGATCGCCCGACCACAGGAACCGCACCCCCGCGCGGCGGCCCTCCGGCGCCGTACGGAAGGTGCCCTCGACCGGCTCGCCCGTACGCCGCGGATCCTCCGGGTCGGCCAGTACCACCCGGTAGTGCACCTGTTTACCGGCGGGCAGCCCGTACAGCGGCGTACGCCCCGTGAAGTCCGTCTCCGGGCCGATCAGCGGCCCCAGCCAGCGGCGCGCACCGCGGAAGGACTCCGTCGCCGACGTCTCGACCACCATCCGCGCCGGACGGTCCGAGCGCACCCAGACCAGACCCGACGACGACGTGACATCCCCGGCCTGCACACCCCACTTGGCCGCCGGGCGGCCGCCGAGCGCCTGAGCCGGCGCGGCACCCGCCGCGGCGAGCCCGGGCAGCGACAGCGCCGCGGACGCGGCCAGGGAGCCGCGCAGCACCGAACGCCGCGCGGGCGTCGCGGGAGTTCTGCCGGGGGTGGCCGGTTTGTCGTGCGCCATGAACGTCCTCCTGAACAGTCGCAGTTCTACGGCCCGTACGGTCGCGGACCGTACGAGCAACAGCCGTGCGCACACGGCGTACTGACGTATAGCCGTCCCGTGTGTGGCACACGCGACGCTCCAGTGAACACCGGCACCGCAGCGGACATAAGGGGTGGGACCAAGACACCGTGGTGCCCAGGCGTACCGCCCTCTAGGATTCTGGACGATGAGTGCCAAGCGGAGATCACACGCCCAAGGGGTCAGCCTGCGCAAGGGACCTGGCGGCGTGTCGGACGGTGAGGCGGCCACGGGGGACGCCACCGTTCCCGCCCTGCGCATCCCCCTGCCCGGACAGCCCGCTCCCGGTGCCGAGGAGCCCGTCACCGGCGACCCGCGCGCCCTCCTCGCCGAGGCGCGCCGCCTCAGCGACACCGGCCACCCCTCCGCGCAGGACGCCTGGCGCCGCGCCGACGCCGCCGTACGGCAGACCGGCACCACACTGCCGCAGGGCGAACAGGCCGAGCTGGCCGACCACCGGGCCATGGACCTCGCCCGTACGGAACCGGCCGCGGGCGCCGCACAGTTCGCCGAGGCCGCCGCGCTCTACGACGCCGCCGGCGAACCCGGCAAGGCCGTCGCCTGCCGCGCCCGCGCCGCCCTCGCCACCGGCTACGCCGGCAGCCCCGAAGACGCCCTGACACGGCTTCAGCCCCTGTGCGCACAGGCCCTGGAGCTGCACAGCGCGGGCCGGCTCAGCACCCGGCACGCCACCGCCGTACTCCTCTCCCGCGCCCGCATCCGCGGCGTCCTCCTGGAGACCGCCGACGACCCGGCACAGGCCGCCGCCGTCCTCGACGGCGAACTCGCCGACCTCGTCGCGCTCGCCGAACCGGACCGCGAACAGCCCGCCGTACTCGCCCGCATCGCCGACGCCACCGAGACCCGCGGCCGCCTCGCAGCCCAGCGCGGCGACGCACCCACCGCCGCCGGGCACCTGGCCGCGGCCGCGGACCTGTACCGCGAGGCCGGCCGTGCCTGGTACGCCGCCGGCGCCGAACTCGCCCACGCCCAGGCCCTGATGGACGACGAACGGCCCGCCGACGCGGAGGCGGCGCTGCGCCGCGCCCTCGACGCCGGCGACGCGACCGAGGGGCTGGGCGCCGCCCGTACGGCACGGCTGCACCTGGCCCTCGCCGAATCCCTCGCCTACCAGGAACGCGCGGCAGAGGAGGCCGGAGCCCTCCAACAGGCCGTCCAGTGGGCCGAGGCCGCCGGAGACGCCGCGGGCCTCGGCACCCACGCCCGGCTGCGCCTCGGCGGCACCTACCTCGCACTGGACTGCCCCGCGTACGCCGTGACCACTCTGCGCGACGCGCTGCCCCAACTGCTCGCCGGACACGACGAGGCCGACGTCGTACAGGCCCGCTGGTGGCTGGGTGAGGCCCTCGCCCGTACCGGCGAACACGCGGCGGCGGCAGGGGAGTACCTCCAGGCCGCCGACCTCGCGCGCGCCTGGGAGAACCAGCACAACCACGCCGTCCTCGCCCACCTCGGCGCCAACGAACTCTCCACCGCAGGCCAGTACGCGGAGGCCGGCCCCGCCTACGAGCGCGCCGAGGACGTATGGCGCGGCCTCGGCTGGACGGAGGGCGTCGTACGGGTGCTGCGCTCCCGTGCCTGGCTCGCCATGACCGCCCACCCCGAGGGCGGCACCACCACCGTCGCCAAGGCCGTCGAACTGGTAGCCGCGGCCCTCACCGCGCTCGAACAGGGCCTCCAGACCGCCACGGGCCGCCACCAGCTCGACCTCCAGCTCGAACTCGGCCGCGTCTACCGCCAGTCCGCCGAACTCCTGCTGCGCACCGCCTCCGGCCCGCCCGGCCCCTCGGTCGACCCCGAACAGAACGCCGTGAACCGCGCCGCCTACCAGGAAGCGGTCCTCCACACCGACCAGTCCGTCGCCGTCTTCCAGGCCTGCGGCGAGGCGGGCGCCGAAGAGCGCACCTCCGCGGACCTCTTGGCAGCCCGCCTCGAACTGGCCCTCGACCGCCCCACCGCAGCCACGACCCGAGCCCACCGCATCCTCGCCACAGACCCCCACCACAAGGAAGCGTCCACCCTCCTCGCGGAGGCGACGGCGGACTGACCCGTCAGCCGGAGAGGCCGCGTTCGACGAGCCAGGCGATGAGTTCGCCGGTGTCCACGTTGAGCGTCGTGAAGTGCGCCTCCAGCGGCTGCTCGTCGTTGGTCACCTCGTCCGGGCCGTAGATCCGGGAGGCGATGTCATTGCCGTTGCGGCCCTTGAGTTCCTCGATGAGCGCTTTGGTGCCCGGGACATGCGCCGCCGGCGGCTCGTGCTCGTACTTGACGCGTTTGTCGGCCTGCGCTTGAGCGATCCGGACCGGGACGGAAACGGCGAGGTCGGGGTTCATCTTCGCCAGCTGCCTGTCGAACTCCTTCTGATCGTCGTTGGGGTCGTCGGGATAGCTGGGGTCCAGGGCGGTCCGTCGGCGGAACTGCTCATTGCCCATCAGACTGCCGTAGGAGTCCTGGGGGTTGCTCAGCTCGGCGCGGGACCTTTCCCACACCTGGGGCCAGAATCCGTAGCCCTTGGCCGACAGCACCCGCTCCGGGTCGATGACCTTGATGTGGCCGGCGGTGCCTTCGTCCACGAGGGAACCGGCGATGGCGCCGGCCAGGAACAGCGGGGTGAACGCATACCCGTCGCTCTTGAAGACGTTCAACGGGTGCGCACCGGCGTGGACGATGTCCAGGGGGTGGTTGGCCGGGGCCGTCGCCGCCACCGCGACCAGTCCTTCCACCCGGCCCGGGGCCTCGGCCGCGGCGAACAACGCGGCCTGGCCGCCCTGGGAATGCCCCACGAGAGCAAACCGGTCGGATAGCTCGTCGGGGAACAGACGGCGTGCGGCCAGGACGATGTCCAGGGCGCCGCGGGCCTCGGACTGGCCGAGCAGGTAGGGGTGGAGCTTGGTCGCGGTTCCGGTGCCCAGGGCCTCGTAGTCGGTCATGGCCACGGCCCAGCCCTGCTCCAGGAAACGGCCGAGCATCGTGGTGGGGTAGGCGTTCATGGGGGAGGCCCCCGTGTCCCCCCGGTCGCGCGACGGCGCGACCCGGTTCGCCACGCCCACCGTGCCGTGGCACCAACTGACCAGCGGATAGCCGCCGTCCGGCACCGGGTGCTCGGAACGGTCGGGCAGGACGATGATGCCGGAAACGGCGACCGGGGCGGGTGTCTCGCCCGCACTCTCGGACCGGTAGAGGACCAGCCAGTTCTCGCCGCCCTCCGGCACCGATAAGGCGGACTCCAGCCTGCGCAGGTGGACCGGATCACCGGGGGCGCGGCCGGGCAGCGGGTCGGGCGGTGTGTAGAACGCGTCCCCTTCGGGGGTGTTCTTGATCAGGTCGTCGATGAGTGTGGCGTCGTTCACGGGCTTCCCCTCCCAGGAACCGCCCGGCACACGACGCACCGGCACGACAACTGGACACCGCGAGGACGCCCGGAAACGGCAGTGCAGGACGATCGGCCAGAACCTTTACACCGTGCACCGTCAACATAGCGCCCCCACCGGCCCCTGTATCCCTGCGGAATGAACCCGGGTCCGGTCGGCTCTGTCGGCTCATCTCACCTTCCGTACGGGCAGGATGGCGAGCGCTCCGAGGAGGCTGACGAGGGCGGCGCCGATGAGGAGCAGGGTGTAGCCGCCTCCGCCCGCGCTGATCAGGAAGGCGCCGAAGGCGGGGGCGAACACCTGGGGGCCGGCCATCGCGATGTTGAAGATGCCCAGGTCCTGGGAGGGGTTGTCGGGGTCGGGCAGGACGTCGATGACGAGGGCCAGATCGACGCCCATGTAGGTGCCGAAGGCGAGACCGAGCACGATCTCGGCGGCGTAGAACACGGTGAGCGTGTCCGCCTGGCTGAGCACCAGCATCCCCGCGCCGAATACCAGCGTGGACACGGCGATGAACGGTTTGCGCCGCCGGAACCTGTCGGAGAGCCAGCCCGCAGCCTGTGCGGCGACCATGACGCATACGCCGTAGAGCAGCGCGCCGGTCGCCATGGCGGCGGTCGCCTTCTGCGCGGAGAGGTCCAGTTCGTGCTGGAGGTACATCAGCCGGAACGTCATGAACATCCACGACGCGAGGGTGAGCAGGAAGCGGGAGAGCCAGGCCCAGGCGAAGTCGGGATGCTGACGGGGGCTCACCCAGAAGGTGCGCAGCAGGGCGCGGCGGCCCTCCCGGGGCGGCGGCCGGTGCAGCCGTTTGTCGGGCAGGAACACGGCGTACCCGAGGACGAGCAGCGCGCCGATGACGCCGGGTACGAGGAACAGCAGCAGCATGTCGCCGGTGAAGTACTGGGCGATCCACGTTCCCGCTGTCGGCGCCAGGTTCTGCATGATGCCGATCAGTCCGCTGACCTTGCCGCGCTGGTACTCGGGTATGTGGTCGGCGATGGTGGCGATGAAGGCGGCCAGCGCGGCGTTGGCGAAGACCGAGCCGAGGAAGAAGCCGACGGTCAGCATGGCGATGCTCGTGGCCGTCGCCATGAGCAGCAGGCTCGCGGTCAGTCCGGCCATGCCGACGACGAGCCAGGGGCGCCGTCGTCCGAAGCGGCCGGTCGTACGGTCGCTGATGCGGCCGAACACGGGGTTGGCGAGCAGCGCCGCCACCGACCCCGTACTGGTCACGATGCCCAGGGAGGTGGCCTGTTGGCCCGGGCCCACGAGGTCCTGCACTTTGAGCTGCAGGCTCGTCAGGATCGGTGTCATCAGGGCGAGGAACAGGCCGAACTGGGCGATGGCCATGCCGGTGACGAGGAGCGGTCCTGCTCTGCGGGCAGGCGGGGCGGGGGCCGGTGCGGTGCCGGGTGCGGGTTCCGGGGAGGTGCCTGAGGTGGTGGTCACACGTAGCTCCCTTGCGTACGGTGCCGTGGTTCCGGTGGCAGAGCCCCTCAGCGGGCCCTGCCACCGGGAAGGGGGGACGGGGTCAGTGCGGGTCGACGTGTACGGGGCAGGTGAGGCGGCGCTCCGGGCCCACCTCCCGTACGGGGCCGGCCAGTTCGACGCTGCCGTGCAGCCGGATGTCGGCACTGGAGGAGCCGACCAGGAGCCCCAGGCCGCCGGGCTCGACGAGGCGCTTGCCGGCCAGGCCCGTGAAGGAGACCTGGTCGGTGTGCAGCCGGAAGCTCACGCGTGCCTGCGCGCCGGGGGCGAGGGAGACGTTCGCGAAACCGGCCAGCATGAGGGCGGGGCGGGCGACTTGGGCCACGGGGTCCTCGAAGTACAGCTGTACGGCCTCCCGTCCGCGGCGGTCGCCGGTGTTGCGGACCAGGCAGGAGATGCCGACCTCACCGTCGGTGCCGATCCGTTCCGCTCCGATCACCAGGTCGCTGTAGGTGAACTCCGTGTAGGACAGCCCGTGTCCGAACGGGTACAGCGGCCGGTTGTCGAGGTTGCTGATGCCCTCGCTGAACCGGCCCAGGGGAGCGGCGAGATACGTGCCCGGCTGCCCACCCGGCGCGAACGGCACCTGCACCGGTAGCTTGCCCGAGGGCACGGTGCGGCCCGTCAGTACGCCCGCGAGCGCCGCGCCGCCCTCTTCGCCGGGCAGGAACGCCTGCACCAGCGCGGCGCAGTCGTCCGCGTACCGGCCCAGCGCGTACGGCCGGCCCGAGACGACGACCAGCACGACGGGCGTGCCGGTCGCCTGGACGGCCCGTACCAGTTCGCCCTGGACGCCGGGCAGTTCGAGGTCCGGAGCATCACAGCCCTCGCCGGAGGTGCCGCCGCCGAACATGCCGGACCGGTCGCCGACGGCGAGGACGGCGACGTCGGCTTCGGCGGCCGCGGCGACGGCGGCCGCGATGCCGCTGCGGTCCTCGTTGCGTACGGGGCAGCCCTCGGCGAACGAGAGTGCCGCGCCCGGCAGTTCGGCGCCGAGCGCCTCGCGCAGGGTGGGGATGCCGATGCCCGGGCCGCTGCCCGGATAGCGGGGGAGCACATGGTTCGGGAAGGCGTAGCAGCCGAGGAACGTGCGGGGGTCGTCGGCGCACGGCCCGATGAGGGCGACCTTGCGGGCGCGTTCCGGCGTCAGGGGCAGCAGGCCGTCGTCGTTCGCGAGGAGGACCACGGAGCGTTCGGCGGCCTCCCGGGCGAGCGCGCGGTTGCCGGCCGGATCCAACTCGCCGGAGTCCGCGCCGGGTTCCGCTGTCTGCCCCTCAGCGGCGGCGGTGCGGCCGGCCGTCTCCGGCGTCCAGTCCGCGTCGAGCAGTCCGAGCGCCAGTTTCTGCCGCAGTACCCGCCGCACCGCCCGGTCCACGAGCTCTTCCGCCACGCGCCCTTCGGCGACCTGCGCGGCCAGACTCTCCCCGTAACAGCGGGTGTTGGGCAGCTCCACGTCGAGCCCCGCCGTCAGCGCGAGCGCCGCCGCGTCCCCTTCGGTGGCGGCGACGCGGTGCATGGACGCCAGGAAGGCGACGGCGCCGTAGTCGGAGACGACCGTGCCGGTGAACCCCCACTGCTCGCGCAGCACACCGGTCAGCAGCGCGGTGTCGGCCGCCGCCGGTACGCCGTCCTGGTCGGTGTAGGAGTTCATCACCGACCCCACCGCGCCCTCGCGGACGGCCATTTCGAACGGCGGCAGGACGACGTCGGCCATCTCGCGCGGACCGATGGACACCGGCGCGTGGTTCCGCGCGCCGCGCGAGGCCGCGTGCCCGGCGAAGTGCTTCAGCGTCGCGATGATGCCGTGGGACTGCAGCCCGCGCACGTACGCGGTGCCGACGACGCCCGTCAGGTACGGGTCCTCGCCCAGCGTCTCCTCCACCCGTCCCCAGCGGTAGTCGCGTACGACGTCCAGCACGGGGGAGAGGCCCTGGTGCACACCGGAGGCGGCCATGTCCCGGCCGATGGCCGCGCCCACCCGTTCGGTCAGTCCGGGGTCGAAGGCCGCCGCCCAGGCCAGCGGGGTGGGATACACGCTGGCGCCGAAGGTGGCGAAGCCGGTCAGGCACTCCTCGTGCGCGATTGCGGGAATCCCCAGCCGTGTCCCGTCGGTCAACTTCCGCTGCCGCCGGTCGAGTTCGGCCCGGCCCTCCCGCGCGGAGACGGGGCGCGTGCCGTAGGGGCGGGTGAGATGGCCGATGCCGTGCGCCAGTGCGGCGTCCTCGTCGCTCCGGGGCGCGAGGGCGCCCTCCAGCGGCGCCACGCCGGCCCCCGCGCCGTCGCTTTCGGCGCCGGCACCCGCGCCGTCACCGTCACCGTCGGCCTTGGGCCAGTAACTGCCCAGCTGTGCCAGCTTCTCGGGCAGCGTCATCGCGGCGAGCAGGGCCTTGACGCGTTCCTCCGGGGAGCGGGTGGTGTCGTTCCAGAGCTGCATGCGACTCCTCCTGCGGCTGGCCATCGGCGCACCGCGGCAGGGAGTGCACTGAGGGCCGGTACGGGCGAATTAGTAATCTGGATTGACGAATTCGACGACGGCAGAGTGGCAACGTGCGTCACGTCCGTCAATGGGGTGCGACCAGATCTCTTCCGCCCCTGCGCCGTCGACGCCGGCCTCGGGCAGGGCAGGAGCGTCGTGAACCACCGCTCGTACCAGGGGGTTTGGGGCTCTCCGGGGCGGCCCGGTGCGAGGGCGGCCCGCGTGCGACGCCTGCGCGACGTCAGCGCACGACGAACGAGGGGAGCGCGCGCCGGACCGTCCCGGCACGCGCTCCCCTCGCGAAACTCCGGCCCGCGGCGGCTACTTCGGGAGGACCGCCGCTACGTGGGCGAGTGTGTGGGTGAAGCAGAGGGCATCGTCCACGCGTTGAGGGCGCAGGCCTGTGGGTGGACCGCCCTCAAGTTCCGCTTCCAGCGCTTCGGTTACCGCCGCCGCGGCGTCCGGTGGCGTGCGGGACTGTTCCAGCCACGGGGCGAGGGGGCGGGGGTGGTCGAAGATCTCGCGGCGTTCCGGGACGGCGCCCGCCGCGGCCAGCAGCTCCTCGATGCGTACTGCCGTCAGCGTCGTTCCGTGCGAGGGGTCGCGAAGGCGCTCCCAGCGGTCCACGTCCCCCGGCGTACGGGGATCCGTCACCAGGTCGGCGACGACGACGCGGCCGCCGGGCCGGCACACCCGTACCAGCTCCGCCGCCACGGCGGCCGGGTCCGGTACGTGGTGCAGCGAGTACCGGGTCACGCACAGCGTGAACGAGCCGTCGAGGAAGGGGAGTCGAGCCGCGTCGCCGCTCTGGAAGACGAGGTTGCGCACGCCCTCCTCGTCGGCGGCCTCCTTGCCCCGCTCCAGCATGTCGCGGGTCAGGTCCAGTGCGGTGACCTGGCCCGCGCGGGCGGCGAGCGCCCGCGCGACCAGTCCCGTACCGCAGGCCGCGTCCAGGCACACGTCGGAGGCGCGGGGCGCGGCGAAGTCCACCAGCCGCTCCAGGTGCCGGGTGAATGCGGAGTTGAGCCGGCTGTCCTCGAACGTATCCGACTGCCGGGCGAACTCCCGCCGGGTGACGGCCTGGTGGGACTCGGCAGCCGCGTCTCTGCCGTCCTCCGTCGTGTGCCCGTGATCCGTCACTTGACGGCGGCCCGCGCCGTGTCGCTGATGACGCGGGCGACGATCGCCGGGTCGTCGTTCATCGGGACGTGGCCGCAGCCGCGCAGCCGTACGAGTCGCGCCCCGGGCAGGATCTTCTTCGCGCGGATGCCCTGGCGGCGCAGCAGGAGCATGTCCTTGTCGCCCCAGGCGACCGTGACCGGGATGTCCGCGAGGTCGCCGTCGAACAGGGTGTCCGGGCGCCGTCCGGCCTCCAGCGTCTCGCGGAAGCCCGTCGCCTCCTTCAGCGCGCGGGTCTCCGCTACCACCGCCTCCGGTGAACGCCGCCCGGGGCGGGCGTATATGGAGCTCGTCAGCGCGAAACGGCCCGCCGCGCTGCGTGCCAGCATCCGTACCGCAGGCTCCGGCAGCGCCTTCGCGCCGGCGCGCATGCCCAGCAGTACGCCGTACGCCCACCGGCGCTCCCAGTCCACCCAGAAGCCGGCGGGGGAGAGGGCCGTCACCGAGCGGGCGTGGCCCGCCACACCGAGCTCCAGCGCGAGCAGCCCGCCGAGCGAATTGCCCACCACGTGCGGCCGTTCCACGCCGAGCTCCTCGAACGCGGCGGCCAGCGCGGGCACGACGCCGGCCGTGTCGTACGCGATGCCGTCCGGCAGGGGCGGCGAGGTGCCGAAGCCGGGCAGGTCGGGGGCGATGACGTCGTAGGAGGCGGTCAGCGCGCTCAGCACCGGTTCCCAGGCCTGCCAGTGGTGGCCGATGCCGTGCAGCAGTACCAAGGGCTCGCCGTCGCCGCGCCGTTCGTACGCGATGTCGAAGGGCGGCATGCCGCCGGGTGAGACGCGGACGACCGAGTCGGAGACGCGCACCGGAGGGTGCGGAGAGGCGATGGCAGTCATGTTCCACTCCTGGGAAGGGCATCGGCCTGCGGGCCGCGGGCTGCGCCGGGGGCGGTGCTCGCCGGCCGGCCGGGCAGGCACCAGGGTGGGGAGCGGCTGCCTCGGTACGGGGAGAGGCCGCCCCGGCTCATTGGACACGATGTCAGCAACGCCCGCCGCGGGGAAGCCTGTTGCACGCCGATATGCGCGGGCGGCGTCCCCCGGAGGCCCGAGCCCCCGCCCGCCGGAGTCGGCGCCCCGTACGCGAGCCCGGCCCCGCCCGCAGGAACCCGCCCCCCCCGTGCGCGAGACCCCGCCCCGCACACATCGCGCCCGCAACCGCGGGGCCGTTGCGGGGCGTGTGAGCCCAGTAGCATGCTGCGATGTTGACCAACGAGGGAGAGCTGTGACGAGCGTCGACGACAATGTGCTGACTCCGCTGGGGCCGGGGGACCCGCGGGAGATCTCCGGGTACCCGCTGCTCGCCAAGGTCGGCGAGGGCGGCATGGGCGCCGTGTACCTCTCCCGTACGCGCGGCAACCAGCCGGTCGCGCTGAAGGTCATCCGCGGCGAGTACGCGCAGAACGCCGACTTCCGCGCCCGTTTCGAACGCGAAGTGCAGGCCGCACGGCGGGTGTCGGGCTACCACATCGTTCCGGTCCTCGACCACGACATGCAGGGCGACCAGCCGTGGATCGTCACCTCGTACGTGCCGGGCCTGCCACTGGACGACGCGCTGACCTTCTTCGGGCCGCTGCCGCTGTCCGCGACGTTCCAGCTGGTCGGCTGCACCGCGCAGGCGCTCGCCTCGGTGCACGCCGCCTCGGTCGTCCACCGGGACCTCAAGCCCGGCAACATTCTGCTCAGTTCGGACGGCCCCTGGGTCATCGACTTCGGCATCGCGCGCGCCACCGACACCACGCAGCTCACCCAGACCGGCGGGTTCATCGGCACCCCGCAGTACATGTCGCCCGAGCACGCGCTGGGCAGGGAAGTCACCGGAGCGACGGACATCTTCGCCCTCGGCCTCATCGCCGCGGTGGTGGCCACGGGCCGCCACCCGTACGGCGAGGGCGCGGGCCTCTCCATCGCCGCCACCATCGCCAACACCGACCAGCGCCCGCCGGACCTGAGCGGCTACCCGGACGCGCTGCGCGAACTGCTGACGGTCTGTCTGCAGGCCGATCCCGCACAGCGTCCCGGTCCCGCCGAGCTCGCCGACTGGTGCGAGCGGGCGTCGGGGCGGCAGCGCCGGGACTTCGACGGCTGGCTGCCCGAACCGCTCGCCACGGAGATCGCCCGCAGGGAGGCCGCGGCCCGGCGACCCCCGGAGCCGGGTCCGGCCCCGGCCGCCGGCGCCCCAACTGCCGCGCCCGGCACGGGAAATGGGCCTCCTGCGCCCCAGCCCGCCCCCGGCGCTCCCGCCCCGCAATCCGCCGCCGGCCGGCCCATCGACGAGTCCACCGGCCGGCCCGCCGAGTACGTCCCGACCCAGGCCCCCACCGGCGCCCCCTCCGGCCCGCCCGCCCCCGCGTATGCCGCGACCCAGTCCACCGCCCCGCCGCAGGGGCCCGGCCAGGGCCCGCCGCCCGCCGGCGGACGAAAGCCGCGCAATCCGCTGGTCATCGCAGGCGCCGTGGTCGCCGCGCTCGTCGTGGCCGGAGTGGCATGGGCGGTCGTGCCGGGCGTCGGGGGCCCGGAGGACCCGGCTTCCGGCAAGGGCGGGGCGAGCGGCGCGCCGTCGGCCGGTGAGGACGCGCCGGTCCAGGCCGGCTACCGGCAGGTGTTCAAGGAGAAGCCGGTGACCCTCGGTTACCCGGACACGCTCGCGGGCTTCGGCAACGCCAACCTCGATGTCCCCAAGCAGGACAAGGACGCGCCGCAGGCGGGGAGGATCTCTCAGGCGGACCGGGAGATCACCATGTGGAAGTCCGAGATCCTCTTCGCCACGAAGACCGGCAAGAGCCTCGGCCCCACACCACAGGAGTGCAAGGCCGCACCGAAGAAGCGCGCGTTGCCGGACAGCATGCACGTGGGCGAGTTGAAGGGCGTCCGGAGCATCGGCAAGGGCACCCTCCTGTGCACCGTCACCAGCAGGGGCAATCTGTCCCTGCTCAAGATCACCGAGGTGGATCGACCGGCGCCGCCCAAGGCCGGAGAGCAGCCTCGCCTGCCGCAGTTCAAGGGCATGGTCACCCTGTGGAAGCCGGCGAAGTAGCAGCAAGACCGAGAAGCGGGGCGTTCCGGACCCGCAGGCGAAGGTCATGTGCCACTCGAAGCTGCTTGACGGGTCGCGGCCGTCCGGAAACGGAGGACCGCGGGGCGTGTCCACCGGACGCGCCCCGCGGTGCTGCGCCCATCTGCTCGCCCAACTCCCGGAAATCCGCACTAGGATCGGGCGCGTGACCAATGACGGCACCACCGCCACCGGCACCTCCGTATCCGGCGCCCCGGAGCCCGCCGGCACCCTGGAGTCCGCCGGCGATCCCGCCGCCTCCGGCGATCCCGCCGCTGCCGAGGTCTTCGAGCAGCACCGGCAGGTCCTCGACGGGGTGGCCTACCGCATGCTCGGCCGCGTCGCCGACGCCGAGGACGTCGTCCAGGACGCCTGGCTGCGCTGGGCCGGCGCCGACCGCGACACCGTGCGCGAACCCCGCGCCTATCTCGTACGGATCACCACGCGGCTCGCCATCGACCGGCTGCGGCAGGCGCAGTCGCGCCGGGAGACGTACGTCGGCCAGTGGCTGCCCGAGCCGCTGCCCACCGACACCGCGGTCGCCCCCTCGGCCGCGGCCCCCGACGGCGCGGACCGGGCCGTGCTCAACGAGTCCGTCTCACTCGCCGTACTGATCGTGCTGGAGTCCCTCTCACCGCTGGAACGCGCCGTGTTCGTGCTCCGTGAGGCCTTCGGCTTCCCGTACGCGGAGATCGCCGAGACGCTGGAGCGCGGCGAACCGGCCGTCCGTCAGCTCGCCGGCCGCGCCCGCAAGCACGTCGCCGAACGCCGGCCCCGTTTCGAGACCGACCCCGCGCAGCAGCGCGCGCTGACCGAGCGTTTCCTGACCGCCGCGAGCGAGGGCGACCTCGACGGGCTCCTCGCCGTACTCGCCCCGGACGTGCAGCTCGTGGGCGACAGCGGCGGCAAGGCCAAGGCGCCGCCGCAGGTTCTCGTGTCCGCCGACAAGGTGGGCCGGTTTCTCGCCGCTGTCGGACCGCAGGGCGGCACCTACGAGTTCACGTTCACCGAACTCAACGGCGCGGTCGCGGTGCTCGCCACCGAACAGGGGCGGCCCATCGCGGCGTTCGTCCTGGACGTCGCCGACGGCCGCATCCAGCGTGTCTACGTGGTGAGCAACCCGGACAAGCTCCAGCACCTCAAGCCGACGGCCGGGTAGGAGGGGCTGCGGCCTGCGGGCCGTGGCCCCGGGCCGGGTTCACATTCCGCCGGCCACCCGCAGGACCGCGCCGGTGGCGTACGAGGACTCGTCCGACATCAGCCAGGCCACCGCGTTCGCGATCTCCTCCGGGTGGCCCGGCCGCCGCAGCGGGGTGAGCTCGGCCTTCTTCCACGGCCGGTCCGCGTCGCCCATGGCCGCGTGCATGCCGGTCAGTACGGTGCCGGACTGTACGGCGTTGACCCGTACCCCCTCCGGTCCGAACTCCTTGGCCAGGCCCACCGTCATCGCGTCGACGGCGGCCTTGCTCGCCGCGTAGTGCACGTACTCGCCGGGCGAGCCGAGCGTCGCCGCGCCGGAGGAGATGCTCACCACGGTGCCGCCCGTCCCGCCGTACGCCGTCGACATCTCGCGCAGCGCCCGTCGCGCGCACAGCAGCGCACCCGTCACGTTGACGTCGACGACCCGCCGCATGTCCTCGGGCGAGGTCTCCGTGAACCGCCCCAACGGGCCGGTCACTCCCGCGTTGTTGACCAGTCCCGTGACCGGGCCCAGCCCGTCCCGTACCTGGTCGAAACAGGCGTCGACCTGCTCGGCCACGCTCGTGTCGAGACGTACCGGCAGCGCGTCGACGCCCTGGGCGCGTACGGCGGCGGCGACCTTCTCGGCGTCCTCCCGCGAGTGCTCGTAGCCGACGGCGATGCTGTGCCCGTCCCGGGCGAGGCGCAGTGCCGTGGCGGCGCCGATGCCGCGGGCACCGCCGGTGACGAGGGTGACCTTCGGCTGCCGTGCCGGGTGCCGCTCCGTCATGGTCCGCTCCTCGCCGTCGCCAAGATGATCGATCATTGCATCCCGTACCGGCGCGGAACAGCCCCCGAGGGGCGCGGATTGGTATTGACCAAGGGTTAAGGGAGCCTTATGGTCGCAGCCATACGCAACAACCTTTCAAAAACAACCACACGGAAAACCCTGTGGGAACACGGCGATTGCGGAGGCAAGGGTGGGGACCACGCAGCTGGACACAGTGCCGGAGCCGAAGTACCGGCATCTGAAGACCGTGCTCTCCGACGCGCTCGACTCCGAGTTCTCCGTCGGCGAGATCCTGCCCAACGAGCGTGATCTGGCGGCCCGGTTCGGCGTCGCCCGTGCCACCCTCCGGCAGGCGCTCGAACAGCTCGAGCTCGAAGGCCGGCTGCAGCGCCGCCGCGGTGTCGGTACGACCGTCGCCCCGCCCCGCATCGGCGTCGAGGTCGGCCCCGACGGCCAGGGCTGGCCGGGCGAGCTCGGCGACGACTGGCACACCGAGAGCCACGAGCACGCCGCCCCGCCGCCGCCCGTCGCCCTGCTCTTCGGAGAGCGGCACGAGAGCGACGCCCCCGCCGTACACGCGGTGCGCCGGACCCGTGTGACGCACGGTCAGCCCGTCGCCGCGGAGCTGCTGTACGTACCGGACGCCTCCGTTCCCACCGTCCCCACCGACGAGGAGACGCGGGGGACCGCCGTGGCCCACGCCGTGCTGCGCGAGCTGCGGCGCCTCGAACTCGAGGGCCAGGAGCGCACGGTGGAGCTCGGCTCGGCCCGCGCCGACGACGCCCGTCAGCTCGACCGGCTGCCCGGCGCGCCCGTCCTCGTCGTCACCACCCGGTACGTGACGCGTGGCCGCACCGCCGCGGTCGCCGTCTCCACGTACCGCGCGGACACCTGCCGGCTCACCTTCGCCGACGGTGGCCCCGTCCCCGTCATGGCGGGCTGAACCCGTACCGGCCCGTCGGCCGGGATGTTGGGGTCCGGGCCGGTCAGTGCGGTGCGGGCCCCTCCAGCGCGAAGAGTTCGGCCTCCACGTGGTCGAGTGCCAGCCGCAGGGCGCCCGTTGCCACGGCCGCGTCGCCCAGCGCGGACAGCTCGACGCGCGGCGGCCGCAGGCAGTAGCGGGCCAACTCGCGGCGCAGCGGCTCCAGTACGCCGTCCAGACCGGACGCCCAGCCGCCGATCACGACCAGTTCCGGATCGAGGGCCAGCACCAGCGCCGCCACGTCGTGCACCAGCCGCTGCACGAACCGCTCCACGGCCCGGCCTGCCTGCTCGTCGCCCTCACGGGCGCGGGTGAACACCCGTGCCACAGCCGGTTCGTCCAGCGGATGCAGCGGTTCGTCCGTGACCGACAGCAGATGCTCGGGCGTGGCCTCCCGGCCCAGCAGATGCAGCGCCCCGATCTCCCCGGCCGCGCCGCCGAAGCCGCGGTGCAGCCGGCCGCCGATCAGCGATCCGGCGCCCGGGCTCAGCCCCGCCAGGACCATGACGACATCCTCGGAGCCGGACGCGGCCCCCTGCCAATGCTCGGCCAGGACACCGGCGTTGGCGTCGTTCTCGACCAGTACGGGGCAGCGGAAGGAGCGGCGCAGCCGCTCACCCAGCGGCAGTCCCGTCCAGCCGGGCAGCGCGGTGCCCAGCCGTATCCGCCCGTCGGACTCCACGATGCCGGGCGTACCGACGCCCACCGCGCGCAGCGCGCCGCGCGGCACCCCGCTCGTACGCAGCAGTTCGGCGACGGTCGACCGTGCGCACTCCAGCCGTTCCCCGGCATCCGCCCGGTCGTCGACGGTACGGGTGACCGTTCCCGCGAACCGGCCCGTCAGATCGGACAGTACGGCCGCGGTGCGGTGCGGGCCGATCTCGATGCCCAGCAGATGACCGGCGTCGGCGCGGAACCGGAACCGCCGCGCGGGCCGCCCCCGGCGGGAGCCGCCGGTGCCCGGGCCCGGCTCCTCGGCGGCCTCCGCGACCAGACCGGCCTCCATCAGCCCCTCGACCACGCCCTCCAGTGTCGGCCGGGACAGCTCCGTGGCGTGCACCAGATCGGTCAGAGTGAGGGCGGCCCCGCCGACGCGGGAGCGCAGCTCGCGCAGCACGACGGTGGAGTTGATCCGCCGCAGCAGGGACGGGTCCCTGCCGGTGAGACTCGCCAACTCCGCCTCCCTGCCGCCGGTGTGTGCAGCGGATCGTATCTGCTGCACACAGCCACGACGAGGGCGAACGCCACGCGGAAGCGGACGACGCGAAGGCGCCGCGCGTCACGGTCCGCGATCCGCGAGTGACTGCCCGCGTGAGCACCGCGGGCATCTCCCTTCGCAGCGGCGGTCACTCGCCGGCCAGTGCCGCCCGTACGATCGCCGCGGCCGCTCTGCCCGCCGCGAGCACCGGCTCGGTGCTGCGTGCGGCGCGGCCGAGCATGAAAGCGCCCTCCAGCAGCGCGATCACCGAGCTCGCCGTCTCCCGCGCGGCCGGCTGGGGGATGCCGCCCTCCGCGTAGTAGGCGGCGAGGCCGTCGGTCCAGCTGTCGAAGACGTCCGAAGTGGCCTGCCGGAGCTGCTCGTTGGTGCTCGCCACCTCCAGGGCGACGGTCGCGATCGGGCAGGGGTCGGCGAAGTCGAGCTCGCTCAGGGTCCGCGCCGCGCCGGTGAAGGCGTCGCCGGTGGCGGCGACCCTGTCCTCGTACGGCGTCATGAGGTCGACGACGAGGCCGAGATAAGCGGCGCCCGAGGTGCGGATCACCTCCTCGCCCAGCTGCGCCTTGCCCTTGGGGAAGAAGTGATAGATCGACCCGAAGGGTGCGCCCGCGGCCTCGGCGATCTGCTTCATGCCGGTGCCGGTGTAGCCCCTGTGCCGGAACAGTTCGGTGCCGGCGGTGACGATGCGCTGCCTGGTGTCTCGTGTGCCGGTGTCCTTGCTGTCGCTCACGGTGGGCCTCCGGGGCGCGGCCGTTGTGGTGTCGGGGATACCCGCCTATTGTCTCACTAGAACGCTCTATCTAGTACTCGTGCGACCGAGCCGGAGGCACTGTCATGCCAGAGATCGAGCTGAGCGCGGGCACCATCGACTACGAGGACACGGGCGGTGAAGGCTCCGTCGTCGTCCTCGTCCCCGGCCTCGGCTTCGACGCGTCGGTCTGGACCGAGGTCGTCTCCGAACTCCGTCCCGACTTCCGCGTGCTGGTCCCCGTACTGCCGACCGGCAGCCACCTGCGTCCGATGCGGCCGGACGCGGACCTGTCCGCGCACGGTGTCGCGGCGCTGCTGGCCGAGTTCATGGAACGCCTCGACCTCCGCGATGTCACCCTCGTCCAGAACGACGCCGGAACGGCCCAACTCCTCATCGGGGTACGGGACGAGCGCATCGCCCGGCTCGTCCTCACCTCCTGCGAGGCGCTGGACAACTACCCGCCGGGCTCACAGGGGAAGATGCTCGACCGGGCCGCCAAGGTGCCCGGCGGTCTCTTCCTGCTCATCCAGTCCTTCCGCTTCCCCGCCCTGGCACGCATGCGGATGTCGCTCGGCGGGATGGCGAAGAAGCGGCTCCCGAACGAGCTGATCGCCCGCTGGTACGGCCCGCTGCTGAGCAGCCGTGACATCCGGCGCGACCTCGCCAAGTTCTGCCGGGCTGTGGACCGGGACTGCTACGTGAAGGCGGCCGCGAACCTGCCCTCCTTCACCCGCCCCGCACTGGTCGCCTGGGGCGCCGAGGACCGCATGATGCCCCCGGCCACGGGCCGCCGCCTCGCGGAACTCCTGCCGAACGCGCACTACGTGGAGATCCCCGAAGCACGCACCCTGGTCCAGTTCGACAACCCGGCAGCCCTCACGTCGGAACTCCGCCGCTTCATCAAGGAGCACCCACTGCCCGCGGAGAGCTGAGCGGAGCCGTCGGGGCCGCCCCGCCCGTGCCCGGTGCTGCCCGGCGCGCGCCGTGGCGCGCCCTCAGGACCGGGCCGCCTCCCGCAGCCGGCCGTACTCCTCGGCCATCGCCGCCGGCGACCAATGGGCGTTCAGGCCGCTGGGGTTGGGCAGGACCCATACGCGGGCGCCGCCGAGTGTGCCGTCCTGGGGGCCGATGCGGGCGTGCCGGTCGGCGAAGGCCGTGCGGTAGGCGGTGACCCCGACGACCGCGAGCCAGCGGGGCGCGAACCGGGCGACCGTGCCGGTGAGTTCGCGCCCGCCCTCCACGAACTCCTCGTCGGCCAGTTCGTCACCGCGCGCCGTGGCCCGCCGCACCACGTTGGTGATGCCCAGCCCGTACGACAGCAGCTCCTGCTCCTCCTCGGGCTTCAACTGCCGAGGGGTGAAGCCGGACTTGTGCAGCACGGGCCAGAAGCGGTTGCCGGGGCGGGCGAAGTGGTGGCCCGTCGCGGCCGACATCAGACCGGGGTTGATGCCGCAGAAGAGGACGTCGAGGCCCTCCGCGATCACATCCGGAACGGTGCGATCGCGGAAGGACTCCAGTTCCTCGCGCGAGAAGCGGGGTGTCAGAGGATCGACCCCGGCGTGTACGCGGCGGCCTCCGGGTGCCGCTTGGTGACCTCTTCGACACGGGCCAGCAGCGCCCGTACCTGCCCGGCCGCCGCGCCGGTGAACGACAGCTGGTCGGCCATCAGGGCGTCCAACTCCTCGCGCCCGAGCGGAATCCGCGAGTCGTCGGCGAGGCGGTCCAGCAGCTCGTTCTTCGCCGCGCCCTCGCGCAGCGCCAGCGCCGACGCGACCGCGTGCTCCTTGATGACCTCGTGGGCGACCTCCCGGCCGACACCGCCGCGCACGGCGGCCATCAGGACCTTCGTGGTGGCCAGGAAGGGGAGGTAGCGGTCGAGTTCACGGGCGACGACGGCGGGGAACGCGCCGAACTCGTCCAGCACCGTCAGGAACGTCTCGATCAGCCCGTCGAAGGCGAAGAACGCGTCCGGCAGCGCGACCCGGCGCACCACCGAGCAGGACACGTCGCCCTCGTTCCACTGGTCGCCCGCGAGCTCGCCCGCCATCGAGGCGTAGCCGCGCAGGATCACCATGAGGCCGTTGACGCGCTCGCAGGAACGGGTGTTCATCTTGTGCGGCATCGCGGAGGAGCCGACCTGGCCCTCCTTGAAGCCCTCGGTCACCAGCTCCTGACCGGCCATCAGGCGGATCGTCTTGGCCAGCGACGAGGGCGCGCCGGCCAGCTGCACCAGCGAGCTGACCGCGTCGTAGTCCAGGGAGCGCGGGTAGACCTGCCCGACCGAGGTGAAGACGTGCGCGAAGCCCAGGTGGTGCGCGATGCGCTGCTCCAGCTGCGCCAGCTTGTCCTCGTCGCCGCCGAGCAGGTCCAGCATGTCCTGCGCGGTACCGACCGGGCCCTTGATGCCGCGCAGCGGGTAGCGGCCCAGCAGCTCCTCCAGTCGGCCGTAGCCGACGAGGAGTTCGTCCGCGCCGGTCGCGAACCGCTTGCCGAGCGTCGTGGCCTGCGCGGCGACATTGTGCGAACGGCCCGCCATGACCAGCTCGGCGTGCTCGCCCGACAGCTGCCCCAGCCGCGCCAGCAGCGCCACCGTACGGTCGCGCACCAGCTCCAGGGAGCGGCGGATCTGCAGCTGCTCGACGTTCTCCGTCAGGTCCCGCGACGTCATGCCCTTGTGCACGTGCTCGTGCCCGGCCAGCGCGTTGAACTCCTCGATGCGGGCCTTCACATCGTGCCGGGTGACCTTCTCGCGCTCCGCGATGGACGCCAGGTCCACCTGCTCCAGCACCCGCTCGTAGTCGGCGACGGCCTGCTCGGGCACGTCGATGCCCAGATCCCGCTGGGCCTTCAGCACGGCGAGCCACAGCTGCCGCTCCAGCACCACCTTGTGTTCGGGGGACCACAGACGGGCCAGCTCGGGGGAGGCGTAGCGGGCGGCCAGGACGTTCGGGATGCGCGGCTTCTCAGTCACGTTCCCGGATTCTACGGGGTCCCGTCACGAGGTCTTGTCGCTGGTGAGAGGCGCGAGCTCGGGCCGCTTGGGCAGCCGCCCGTCACCCGAGGACCTCCCCGTGAGCCGACGGCCGATCCACGGCAGCAGATGAACCCGCGCGAACCGGGCGTCCGCCGCACGCCGGGCCGGCCACGACGGCGCCGCCGCGGGCGGCAGCGGCGCGTCCCAGTCGAACTCGGCGGGCAGACCCAGACGCTGCCACACGGCCTCCGCCACCCGCCGGTGCCCCTCCGCCGTCAGGTGCAGCCGGTCGGCGTCCCACATCCGCTGATCGGCCAGCGCACGCGACCCGTACAGATCCACGACCAGCGCCCCGTACCGTTCCGCCAGCTCGTCGATGACGTCGAACAGCCGCTCCATGCGCGGCCGGTAGCGCTCCAGCACCGGGCCCTGGCGGCCGGGGCTGCGCATCAGCACCAGCTGTCCGCAGGCCGGGGCGAGCTTCGCCACCGACTCCTCCAGCAGCCCCGCCACCCGGTCCATGTCGCACTTCGGACGCAGCGTGTCGTTGAGCCCGCCGACGAGCGTCACCAGGTCCGCGCCCATCGACGCGGCGGTGTCCACCTGCCCGTCGGCGATCTGCCCGATGAGCTTGCCGCGCACGGCGAGATTCGCGTACCGGAAACCGTCGGTATGGGCCGCGAGCCGGTCGGCGAGGATGTCGGCCCAGCCACGGTACGAACCGTCCGGAAGCCGGTCCGACATGCCTTCGGTGAAGGAGTCGCCGAGGGCGACGAAACTGCTGACGGCGGAAGGCCCGGAGGGGGCGGCGGAGCTGGTCACAAGGGACAAGCCTAACTTGTTGCCCCAGTCAATGACCGGACCCGCCCCAAGAGAGACCGGACCCGCCCCCAGAGGGACGGGCCCGGTCTCGTACGGCAGCGGGGTCAGGCTCAGGTGGGCTGGCGGCCCACCAGCTCGCGCAGCACGTCCTCCATCGTCACGACGCCCGCCGCGCGGCCGTCCTCACCGATCACCGCGGCCAGGTGCGTACCGCTGGAGCGCATCGCACCCAGCACGTCGTCGAGCGGCATCGAGGACCGCACCAGCGCGATGGGCCGCATCGCCGTGACCGGGAACGGCGCGTTCCGCGGCGACGCGTCCAGCGCGTCCTTCACATGCAGATAGCCCAGCGCACGGCCGGAGTCGGCGACGACGGGGAAGCGCGAGTAGCCGGACTCGGCGGAGAGCTGCTCCAGCTCCTCCGGCGTCACTCCCAGCCGCGCGGAGACGACCTTCTCCGTCGGCTGGGCCACGCCGCTGACCGGGCGGCGGCCCAGCTCCAGCGCGTCCCGCAGCCGCTCCGTCGAACGGTCGTCGAGCAGCCCCGCCTCGGAGGAGTCCGCGACCATCTGGGCCAGTTCGTCGTCCGAGAACGCCGACTCGACCTCGTCCTTGGGCTCCACCCGCATGAGCTTGAGCAGGCTGTTCGCGAAGGCGTTGACCGCGAAGATCACCGGGCGCAGTGCCCGCGCGACCGCCACCAGCGGCGGGCCCAGCGACAGCGCCGCCTTCTCCGGCTCGGCGAGCGCCACGTTCTTCGGCACCATCTCGCCGAGCAGCATGTGCAGATACGTCGCCGCGGCCAGCGCGATCACGAACGAGATCGGATGCGTGAGCCCGTCCGGCACGCCCACCGCGTGGAAGACCGGCTCCAGCAGGTGCGCGATCGCCGGCTCGGCGACCACACCCAGCACCAGGGTGCACAGGGTGATGCCCATCTGTGCCGCCGCCATCAGCGCCGACACATGCTCCAGGCCCCACAGCACCCGGCGGGCCTTCTTGTCCCCGGCCTCGGCACGCGGCTCGATCTGGCTGCGCCGCACCGAGATCAGCGCGAACTCGGCGCCCACGAAGAACGCGTTGACGACCAGCGTCAGCAGACCGATGAACAGCTGAATGGCGGTCATCGCCGCGCCTCCTCGTCCTCGGCCGGCTCTTCGTCCTTCAGCGGTGCGAGCAGCCGCACCTGCGCGGCCCGCCGCCCGGTCGCGTCCACGACGTCGATCCTCCAGCGGGCGACCTCGACCGTGTCACCCTCGGCGGGGATACGCCCCAGCTCGGTGGCGACCAGCCCGGCGAGCGTCTCGTACGGACCCTCGGGGGCGCGCAGACCGATGGATTCGAGCTGGTCGATGCGTACGGCACCGTCCGCGTCGTACAGCAGGCGGCCCTCCGGATCCTCCCCGGCGCGCGCCAGGTCGGGCGTCTCCAGCGGGTCGTGCTCGTCGCGGACCTCGCCCACGACCTCCTCGATGATGTCCTCCAGCGTGACCACGCCGGCCGTGCCGCCGTACTCGTCGATGACGACGGCGATGCTGCGCTCGCCGCCCGGCATCCGGTCCAGCAGCTTGTCGACGGTCAGCGACTCCGGTACGAGCAGCGCCTCCCGCGTCAGCTCGGTCACCGGCGTCCGCGGGCGCTGCTCGGCCGGCACGGCCAGCACGTCCTTGAGGCGGACGATGCCCACGACCGTGTCGAGGCTGCCCCGGTAGACGGGGAAGCGGGAGAGGCCGGTGGCGCGGGTGGCGTTGGCGACGTCCTCCGCGCTGGCCTGCACCTCCAGCGCCGTGACCTGGACGCGGGGCGTCATCACGTTCTCCGCGGTCAGCTCCGCGAGATGCAGGGTGCGTACGAACAGGTCGGCGGTGTCCGCCTCCAGCGCGCCCTCCTTCGCCGAGTGCCGGGCCAGCGCGACCAGTTCGCGCGGCGAGCGGGCCGAGGCCAGCTCCTCGGTGGGCTCCATGCCCATGCGGCGCACGGCACGGTTGGCGGTGTTGTTCAGGTGCCGGATCAGCGGACGGAAGAGGGCGGAGAAGACGCGCTGCGGCGTCGCCACCTTCTTCGCGATCAGCAGCGGCTTGGAGATCGCCCAGTTCTTCGGGACCAGCTCACCGATGACCATCAGCACGATCGTCGAGAGCGCGGTACCGAGGACGAGGGCCACCGTCGACGAGGTCGAGGCGGGAATGCCCAGCGACTCCAGCGGACCGGCGATGAGCTTGGCGATCGACGGCTCGGCGAGCATGCCGACCACCAGGTTGGTGACCGTGATGCCCAGCTGCGCGCCGGAGAGCTGGAAGGTGAGCGACTGGACCGCCTTGAGGGCGCTCTCCGCGCCGCGCTCGCCGCGCTGCACCGCGCGCTCCAGGTCGGCGCGCTCGACGGTCGTCAGCGAGAACTCCGCCGCCACGAACGCGCCGCACGCCACCGCCAGAAGCAGGGCGACGATCAGCAGAAGCACTTCAATCATCGGGTCACCTCCGTGCCATCGTCCGGCAGGGAAATGAGGATCGCTCGATGTCTGCTACTGGGAGGGTCGCCCATGGGCGGACGCTCACACCTTTCAACGGGGCACTCCGGCTCGGGCCGGAGGCGGTTCTTCGGGGGCCGTTCATCTTAAACGCAAAAGTTTCGTCATGAGTTCCCCCGACCGGGAACCGCACACCCGTCGGACCAGGGGCTTCACCCACCGGGCCCCGTCCCCCTCGCGGCGGGAGTGGTCAGTGGGCGCCGGCCAGCGGCTTCACCCAGCGCCGCCAGTGATTCTCGCGCTGGTAGCCGGCAGCGGCCCAGGCCTGCTGGGCGTGCTCGTTCGCTTCCAGCACCATCGCGTCCGCGCGCCTGCCGCCCAGCGCCACGAACCGCTGCTCGGCGGCTTCCAGCAGGGCCGTTGCCACGCCTCGCCGACGGTGCGAGGGGAGGACGGCAAGGCGGTACAAGCTGCACCGCCAGCCGTCGAACCCCGCGATGACCGTGCCGATGAGAGCCCCGCCGGACTCGGCCAGCAGCAGCGCGCCGGGGTCGCGGGCGATGAGGCGGGCCACGCCGTCGCGGTCGTCGCTGATGCTGGTGCCCTCGGCGGCGTCCTTCCAGAAGGCCAGTACGGTCTCGGCGTCAGTGGGCTCGGCGGCCCGTATCTGAAGATCGTCCACGACGGGTATCCCAGCACACGCCGTCCCGGCGGGCGAGGGAATTACCGGGCGACCGGCTGCCCCGCGGTACGGCCGCTCAGGTGCCGCGCAGCTCCGCGATGACCGGACCCAGCGCCTCCATGTACGGCTCCAGCGCGGAGATGTAGCTGAAGCCGAACTGCTCGCGGCGCGCCCGCAGTTGGTCCGCCATCTCCCGTACGCTGCCGCCCACCAGCAGCGCCGGATGCTCCAGCAGGTCCTTCTCGCTCAGGGCCGGCGCGTACGAGGCGAAGTCCGCGACGGCCGCGGCCGGATCGTCGGTCACGGCGACGCGCTGGAGGAGCATGTTCAGCTCGGCCGGTTCGCTGCGCCCGGCGGCGAACTCCCGGTACGCGGCGACCCGGTCCTCCAGCGGCGTCAGTTCCAGCGTGCCCTCCGGCTGCCCCGGCGCCTGCCGTCCGCCGGTGAACGCGGCGATCTGCGCGTGTTCGGCTGCCAGCCGCAGCACCCGGTCGCCGTTCCCGCCGATGATCAGCGGTACGGGGCGCTGCGCGGGCTGCGGTACGTGCTTCTCGTCGGCCAGCAGCCGCTTCAACTCCTGGATGAGGGACTCCAGATGGTCCACTCGTTCGCCGGGCGATCCGAACGGCAGCCCCGCCGTGTCGTGCTCGGCCTTGATGTAGCCCGTCCCCAGGCCCAGTTCGAGCCGGCCGCCGGTCAACTGGTCGCAGGTGGCGACCTCACGCGCCAGCAGCGCGGGGTTCCAGAAGCCCGCGTTGAGCACCAGCGTCCCCAGCCGTACCCGCTCGGTGACCTCCGCCGCCGCGGCCAGCGCCGTGAACGGTGCGGGCATCCCCAGATGGTCCGCCACGTGCACCACGTCGTACCCGAGCTCCTCGGCCCGCCGGCAGCTGCCCCGCCACGCCTCCCCGGTGGTGAACCCCAGCATGGTCACACTGAACCGGAACGGCCGTGTCATGGGCGCCTCCTGACGGTACGTCAACCACTCCACCGGTACGTGGACAACTCCGCGCCCCTGCTCCCTGCCCCGGCCGGTCGCGCTTCACGCACGGGAGGGCGCCGCGAAGGGCTGTGCGTCAGCCGTGCCGGATGGCGTCGAACTGTTTCATGCGTTCCAGGACGTTGTCCGCGGTGGGCTTCTCCAGGCTGTCGACGATCTGGCCGTCGCCCAGGAAGAGGACGAGGTCGGAGTAGGCGGCGGCGCCGGGGTCGTGGGTGACCATGACGACGGTCTGGTCGAGGGCGTCGACGGCCTCGCGGAGGAAGCCGAGGACTTCGGCGCCGGAGCGTGAGTCGAGGTTTCCGGTGGGCTCGTCGGTGAAGACGAGTTCGGGGCGGGAGGCCAACGCCCGCGCGCAGGCGACGCGTTGGAGCTGTCCGCCGGACAGCTGGCTGGGCCGGTGGTGGAGCCGGTCGCGGAGTCCGAGGGTGTCGATGACCCGGTCCACCCACTCCCGGTCGTGCTGCCGTCCTGCGATGTCCATCGGCAGCGTGATGTTCTCTTCGGCGGTCAGGGTCGGCAGCAGGTTGAAGGCCTGGAAGACGAAGCCGACCCGGTCCCGCCGCAGCCGCGTGAGCTGCCGGTCGTTGAGCCCCGTCAGTTCCGTGTCGCCCAGCCACACCCGTCCCGTGGTGACCGAGTCCAGTCCGGCCAGGCAGTGCATGAGTGTCGACTTGCCCGAGCCCGAGGGGCCCATGACCGCGGTGAACCGTCCGCGTGCGATGTCCACGTCCACGGAGTCCAGTGCCAGGACGGCGGTTTCCCCCGCCCCGTACCTCTTGCTGAGTCCCTCGGCCCGGGCGGCGGGCACTCCACCGCCGGCCGTTTCCTGCCGTGTCGCCTCCGCTGGTGTGGACACCGCGCCTCCCCGGGTTCCAACTCCCTTGAGAGGGACGACAGTACGGGCGCCCACCGGCCCCTGACATCCCCCCGATGGGCCACGCGCGCGACGCCTCTCGTACCTGAGGATGACCCGCCGCGCGCTCAGAGCGCCCCTTCCTTGCCCTCGACCCTGCCGTAACACCGCGCCACCTCGTGGAACGCCTGCTCGGGCCTGGTGGTGCCGTCGCAGGCCACCGCGACGACGCCGAAGCCGTCCTTGGGGACGACGCCTGCGGGCATGGCGGGGTTCAGCGTCACACCATGCCGGGCGGGCACAGCCGTCGGCTGTCCGCGATGTGCGCGGCGCCGGGCCGGTTCTCGCGGGCCCGGAGCGGGCAGGTACTCCGCGACGGCACACGCGCTAGCGTTCCGGTGCTAGCGTGGGAGTGTGTCGAAGACTCAGTTGAACGTCCGGGTGGACGAGACGACGGCGGAGACGGCCCGCGAGCGGGCCATGGAGAGAGGCGTGAGCGTGAACCGCTACATCGAGGAGCTGGTCCAGCGCGACGCCGGCGAGGCGGGGCACACGTTCGTCGAAGCCGCCGCCGACTTCATGAAGAGCTATGAGTCGGTCTTCGCCGAGGAGCTCGGCACGCCACCCGCCGGCACGTCCGGCCGGCACGGAAGCGAGGGCCTTCCGCTCCGTTGACTCTCCGCATCGACCTTTCCTGGCTGCTCATCGTCGCGGAGGAGAACACCCCGGGCGACCCCCGGATCACCGACTACGGCGCGCTCGTCGCCGCCGTCAGCCGGCACGACGCCACCGTGTTCGACCGCCCCGTCTACGCCGGCCCGCACGACCGTGCCGCCGCGCTGCTGCAGCTGCTGCTGCACGTCCCCGCGCTGGAGCGTTCCAATGCCCTGTACGCCTCGGCCGTGGCCTACGCCTATCTCGTCGCGAGCGGCCTGAAGGTCGTCACCTCGCCCGAGCAGATACGCGATCTGGCCCGGCTGGTGAAGGACGGCACGGCGGACGTACGCGCCATCGCCGACCAGCTGCGCACCTGGACCCTCTGACAGCACCTGGACCCTCTGACAGCACCCGGATCTTCTGACAGCACCCGCGCCCTCTGACATCACCCGCACCCCCTGACGCGCCGTCAAGCCGCGTACAGGCCCCCGCCGTTGGCAAGCAGCGGGGCCCGTACGCGGCGGGGGAGTGACCTCAGGGCCGGCGGGCGCTGCCCAGGACGTGGAAGGAGTGCGGCAGGGCCGGGCCCTTCTCCGGGACCAGGACCTTGCGGTGCGCGGTCTCGCGGAACCCGGCCTCCTCGAGGGACGCCAGCGGCTCGCGGCCCGTGTGGCAGCCGCCGAACGCGCGCGGCCACACCGTACGGTCCAGCGTCCGCTGCACCAGGTACATTCCGCGGCGGCCCTCGGCGCGGCCGTGTTCGTAGAAGCGCAGTTCGCCTCCGGGGCGCAGCACTCTGCGCACTTCCGCCAGCGCCCGCTGGACCGCCTGTTCGTCCGGGAGGGAGCACAGGACCAGCGAGAACACGGCGGCGTCGAAGGACTCGCTCTTGACGGGCAGTGCCTCCGCCGTGCCGGGCACCACGTCGACCGGCACGTCGGCGCGCAGTGCCGCCTCGACGGCGAACTGCCGCATGCGGCGCTCGGGTTCGATGGCGACCACTTCGGAGACGGTGCGCGGGTAGCGGGCGAAGTTCAGGCCGTTCCCGGCGCCGATCTCGATCACCCGTCCGGAGAGTCCGGCCAGCAACTCCTCGCGGTGCGCCCCGACTCCGGCACGTTCGTCGCTCAGTACGCTGAACTTCGCGTAGAACCGGGCGAACAGCGGATGGTGCACGGCGTCCCGTGGTGGCCGGTTGGTGGGTGCGGGCATGGGGTCGGCTCCTTCCCTCTGGCAGGCACTCGCTCCGGATTCTCCCCTGCCGCGGCTTTTCACACCCCGGAATCCGGTCGTGTCACAGCCGTGTTGTGTCACAGCGGGCCGTGTCACAGCCGGGCCGTGTCTCACTTTCGGGCGTGTGCGCGCGGGCGCCGGTGGCGGGGTTTGAGTGCGAACACCAGCAGCAGGAGCGCGACGAACAGCAGTCCGCCGGCGGCCCAGGGCAGGAAGCCGAACCGCAGGCCCACATCGGCCTGTACCTCCACGCCGGGTGACGCGTCGTCATTCATGACCACGAGCGTCCAGATGCCCGACGACTTGTCCCACGTCAGATTGCGGTCATCGGATCCCGTAGCGACCCAGAACTTCTGACCGGAGGGCGGCTGGGGCGCCTTCTCGCCCTGTACGCGGCGGAATTCGGCCCGGAACGGGCTGCTGTGCAGCCGTTCCAGCCGGTCGTAGGAGACGCCGTTCAGGTAGCGATCGACGTCGGCGCGTTTGCCGATGCCGATGAACAGCGGCTTCCCGTCGCCGTCCGTCGCGCCGGAGCGCACCCGTACGTTGGCCAGTTCGCCGAGGTCCATGGCCGGGTCGCCGGTGCGTCCCGAGGTCACGTCGATCTCGTCCGTCACCAGCGCCCGGCCGTCCGTGCGGAACTCCTCGCTGCCGCTGGTGATCCAGCCGCTGCCCTGCTCGACCGACGCCCAGGCCGCCGCCCCGCCGAGTATGAGCAGCACGACGCCGATCAGTCCCGCCAGCCACCGTCCCACGGCCCCCATACGTGCCCCCTCGCCGGGGCGGTCAGCCGTCCCGGACGCGGCCCGCGCGGAAGCGGGCACCAGGGCCTCAGGTTAGCGGTGTGCCGCTGTCGCGCCAGGGGTCAAGTGCCCTCCGCTGCCGCCCAGTTGTGGAGCGAGCCACTCCGGAGCGGCGGCACGGAATCGCTCCGGAGCCCACTGCCCCGCGCCCTCGGGGAGTACGCCGAGGAGCGGGGCGCCGGCGGCTATCGGCAGCTCGTCGAGGTTGCAGCGGGAGGCCAGATCCGGGGCTTCGGGGAGGCTGCCGACGACCACTCCGGTGTGCCGCAGGCCGCGGCTGTGCAGGGCTTCGGCCGTCAGGGCCGTGGAGTTGAGCGTGCCCAGCCCGGCCGCGGCGACCGTCAGTACGGGTGCGGCGAGCAGTTCCGCGACGTCGGCGAGCGTGGCGCCGCCGTCGTCGTAGCGCACGAGCAGCCCGCCCGCGCCCTCGACCAGGACGAGGTCGTGCGAGGCCGTCAGCTTGTCCGCGGCCTCGGCGATGTCGCCCGGTGCCACGTACGGCATACCGGCCCGCCGTGCGGCGGTGGCGGGCGCCAACGGCTCCGGATAGCGGGCCAGTTCGGCCCCCGTCACCCGGGGTCCGGCCAGCCGCTGGACCTCGGCGACATCGCCGGGCTCACCCGGCGCGACACCTGTCTGCGCGGGCTTGAGCACCGCGACGGAGCGCCCTGCGGACAGTGCCGTGGCGGCGAGTGCCGCCGTGGTCACCGTCTTGCCGACCTCCGTACCGGTGCCCGTCACCACAAGCACTCCGCACACGCCGTTCATCCCTCCTCCGCAACGGCCCGCATGGCCTCGCAGATCAGCGCCAGGTCCGCGTCGCCGGTGACGTACGGCGGCATCGCGTACACCAGGTTCCGGAACGGCCGCAGCCACACGCCTGTCCGTACGGCGGCGCGTGTCGCCGCCGCCATGTCGATCTCGCGGTCGAGCTCCAGTACGCCGATCGCGCCCAGTACCCGTGCTTCTCGTACGCCGGGCAACTCCGCGGCGTCCGCGAGCCCTTCGCGCAGTCCCGTCTCGATGCGCTTGACCTCGGCGGCCCAGTCCTGGCTCAGCAGCAGGCCCAGTGAGGCGTCGGCGACGGCGGCGGCGAGCGGGTTGCCCATGAAGGTGGGGCCGTGCGCGAGCACCGGTACGTCGCCGCGGGAGATGCCGTCGGCGACGCGCGGGGTGCACAGGGTGGCGGCGAGCGTCATGTAACCGCCCGTCAGGGCCTTGCCCAGGCACAGCACATCGGGGGCGATCCCGGCGTGGTCGGCAGCGAACAGCGCGCCGGTGCGGCCGAAGCCGGTGGCGATCTCGTCCAGTACGAGCAGTACGTCGTGCGCGTCGCACGCCTCGCGCAGCGCCCGCAGATAGGCGGGGGAGTGGAAGCGCATGCCGCCGGCGCCCTGCACGACGGGTTCGACGACGACAGCGGCCAGTTCGTGCGCGTGGGCGCCGATCAGGTCCCGCAGCCCGGCGGCGTACTCCTCGTCGAGGGGCGCGTCGAAGCCCGCCGGGGGAGCGGGCGCGAAGACCTGGCGCGGGAGGGTGCCCGACCACAGTTCGTGCATCCCGCCCTCGGGGTCGCACACGGACATCGGGTGCCAGGTGTCGCCGTGGTAGCCGCCGCGCCAGGTCAGCAGCCGCCGTTTCTCGGGGCGGCCGGTGGAACGCCAGTACTGCAGGCACATCTTGACCGCGACCTCGACCGAGACCGACCCGGAGTCGGCGAGGAACACGTGCTCCAGGCCGTCGGGTGTCATGTCGACCAGCCGTGCCGACAGCCGTACCGCCGGTTCGTGGGTGAGCCCGCCGAACATGACGTGGCTCATCCGCTCCAGCTGGGCGTGGGCCGCGTCGTTGAGGACGGGGTGGTTGTAGCCGTGCACGGCGGACCACCACGAGGCCATGCCGTCGACCAGTTCGCGCTGTCCGTGGGCCTCTTCGGCGAGCCGCAGCCGTACGCCGGAGGCGGACTCGACCACGAGTGGCTCCGTACGGCCCGGCATCGGGCCGTACGGATGCCACACGTGCTGCCGGTCCAGCTCCAGAAGCCGCTCGGGGGCCATGCCGGACGGGGTGGAACTCTCAGGCATTGGGCGGCAGCTCCGTGCCCGCGCCGCGCTGCCGCATGGCCACCAGCTCGTCCGTGCGGTGCTCCGGCAGCGTGGTGGTGTCGGTGCCCTCCACCTCGAAGCCGGCGTCCGCGATCATGTCGAGGTCGGCCTGTCCGGCCCGTCCCTCGGTGGTCAGGTAGTCGCCCAGGAAGATGGAGTTGGCGATCTGGAGCGCCATCGGTTGCAGGGAGCGCAGCTGCACCTCGCGCCCGCCGGCGATCCGTACCTCCGCGTCGGGGCACACGAAGCGCACCATCGCGAGCACGCGCATCGCCTGGCGCGGCGTGAGGTTCCACTTGTTCTCGAACGGTGTGCCGTCGATCGGGATGAGGAAGTTGACCGGCACCGAGTCCGGGTTCAGCTCCCGCAGCGCGAACACCACGTCGACCAGGTCCTCGTGGCTCTCGCCCATTCCCGCGATCAGTCCGGAGCAGGGGGAGAGGCCCGCGCCGCGCGCCTGGTCCACCGTGTCGACCCGGTCCTGGTAGGTGTGCGTGGAGCAGATGTCCGCGTAGGTGGATTCCGAGGTGTTGAGGTTGTGGTTGTACGCGTCGGCGCCCGCTTCCCGCAGACGTGTCGCCTGGCCGTCGGAGAGCAGGCCGAGGCACGCGCACACCTCGACGTTCTCGTCCTGGCCCTTGATCGCCCGGATGGTCTGGGAGACCCGGTCCACATCCCGGTCGGTGGGCCCGCGGCCGCTGGCCACCAGGCACACGCGCTTGGCGCCGCCCTTGACGCCCGCCTCGGCGGCCGAGACCGCCTCGTCGGTCTTCAGCCACGTGTATTTCAGTACGCCCGCGTCCGCGCCCAGCGCCTGCGAACAGTACGAGCAGTCCTCCGGGCACAGGCCCGATTTGAGATTGACGAGATAGTTCAGCTTCACGCGCCGCCCGAACCAGTGCCGCCGCACCTTGCCCGCCGCGGCCACCACGTCGAGCAGTTCGTCGTCGGAGGTCTCCAACACGGCGACCGCTTCGGCCCGGGTCGGAAGCTCTCTGCGCAGTCCCTTGTCCACCAGTGTGTCCATCAGCTCCATGGCGCAGATCCTTGCCCATGCCAGGGGCGTTGCAAAAGGTGGAAGTACACAACAGCGGCTTGTGGGGGTGTGTGCATTGCCACACCCTGAACGCGTCGCGCAGCCACTACCTTCTATGCAAACCCTACAGATCGCAGAGGCCGACACCCCATGCCCGAAAACCGCCAGAACTCCCGTTCGGCCACGTTTCAGGAACCGTGCCGGGAGCCGCAGTCCGGTGCGCCGGCCGACCCGTTCGGCTGGCTCGGCGAGGCCCGTGAGGCCCGCCGCCGGGCGGGCCTCGTACGGCAGTTGACGCCGCGGCCCGCGCGCTCGCCGCTGCTCGATCTCGCGTGCAACGACTACCTCGGGCTCGCCCGGCACCCGGCGGTCACCGGCGCCGCGGCCGAGGCTGCCCGGCACTGGGGCGCGGGCGCCACAGGATCGCGGCTGGTGACCGGTTCCACGGGGCTGCACGCCGAACTGGAGCGGGAACTGGCCGACTTCTGCGGCTTCGAGTCGGCGCTGGTGCTCTCCTCCGGTTACGCCGCGAACCTCGCGGTCCTGACCGCGCTCACCCGCCCCGGCGGCCTCATCGTCTCCGACGCGGCCAACCACGCCTCCCTCATCGACGGGTGCCGGCTCTCCCGCGCCGAGACGGCCGTCGTGCCGCACGCCGACCCCGAGGCGGTCGGCAAGGCCCTCGACGGGCACACGGGCGGTCCCGCGCTCGCGGTGACCGACGCCGTCTTCTCCGTCGACGGTGACGCGGCGCCGCTGGCCGGCATCGCCGCGGCCTGCCGCTCGTACGGCGCGGGCCTGCTCGTGGACGACGCGCACGGCCTCGGCGTCCTCGGCGAGGGCGGACGCGGCACGCTGCACGCGGCGGGACTGGCCGGCGCCGCCGGCACGGTCGCCACCGTCACCCTGTCGAAATCCCTGGGCAGTCAGGGCGGTGCGGTCCTCGGACCGGCCGCGGTCATCGAGCATCTGGTCAACACCGCGCGCACGTTCATCTTCGACACCGGGCTCGCCCCCGCGGCCACCGGCGCGGCGCTGGCCGCAGTGCGGCTGCTGCGCCGCGAACCCGAACGTGCCGCCCGCGCCCGTACGGTCGCCGCCGGGCTGTACGAGCGGCTCACCGCCGCGGGGCTCGACGCCACCCGCCCGGACGCCGCGGTGGTCTCCGTCCGCGCGCCGTCACCGGAGGCGGCCGTGCAGTGGGCCGCCGACTGCCGGGAGGCGGGACTTCAAGTGGGGTGCTTCCGGCCGCCGTCCGTTCCCGACGGGATCTCGCGGCTGCGGCTCACCGCGCGCGGCGACCTCACGGACGCCGACATGGTGGGGGCGGTCCGCACCCTCGTACGGACCGCCCCTGCGCCGGGGTGACCGCCGGGAGCCGCCCGGAGCGGTCAGCCGGCGCGCTCTGGATTCCCCCTAACCGACCGACTGGAGAAAAGCGGTCCAGACTCCCGCGCCGAAGCGCAGTTGCGGTCCGGACGGGTCCTTGGAGTCGCGGACTGCGACGGTGTGCGGGCCGCGGTCCAGCGGTGCGGCCTCCACACAGTTGGTCATCGTGCTGTGACTGCTGTGCACCCAGGCACTCTCGTGCGGCTGGGCGTCGCTGTGCCCCCGGGTCCCGCTGTGCATCCGAGCGGCATGACGTGGTTCTGCCGGCATGGCGGCCTCTCCTCACGTGCCTCACCCGCGCCCGCAGCCGATTCCGGCGATGAACGCGAGTGAATCTTCGAAAGACAACGCGTGTGCGCGCAGGGTGTCGAACGCCGCGCTGTACGCCCGGAGTTCGTCCTGTCGTTCGATATAGAGGCTACTCGTCAGGTGGTCGAGAACAACCACATCCAAGTCAGAGATGCGCGGAAATGAGAAAATAACGAAAGGTCCCGTAACGCCGATGTGCACACCGCTGGCAAAAGGCAACACCTGCAGCCGTACGAACGGTTGCGTCGCAGCCGCCACAAGATGCCGCAGCTGCTCCTCCATCACCTCGGGCCCGCCCACCTCGCGCCGCAGCACCGCCTCGTCCAGCACCACGTCCAGCTCCAGCGGCGGAGCCGCGTCCAGCACCGACTGCCGCCCCATGCGCACCTCCACGAGGGACTCCACCCGCTCCCTCGGCACCCGGCCGCCCAGCGCCGCACGCGTCACCTCCCGCGCGTACGCCTGGGTCTGCAACAGCCCCGGCACGACCGAGATCTCCAACGTGCGCGCCCGTACCGCCTCCGCCTCCAGCGCGATGAAGTCGCGGTAGGCGGGCGGCAGCAGATCCCGGTACGCGTTCCACCAGCCGCGCCGGGACCCGCTTCCGGGCGCCCCCGGCGCACCGTTGTCCGGCTCCGGCGCATCCGCTCCCGAGAGCGCCGCCAAGAGCGCCCGCAACCCCAAGTCCTGCACGCCGTACGCATCGAGCAGCCGCGTCAGATCGGCGGGTTTCACGCCGCTGCGCCCGGTCTCGATGCGGCTCACCTTCGACTGGTGCCAGCCCACCAGCTGGGCCGCCTCCCCGCTGGTCACCCCGGCCGCGGCGCGCAGCCGCCGCAGTTCCGCGCCGAGTTTTCTCCGCCGCACCGCAGGAGCGTGGTGCATACCCGTCCTCCTTCCGCGCACTTCCGTGTGCGCGGCCGACGGGACCCGCAGCCGGTTCCCGGAGCACCGGTGAGCGACACGAGGGTCCCGAATCCGGTCTTCCGTCGTAGAGTTCACTTCTTCGGGCGACAGATATATGCACATCCTGGGGTATCGGCCGCATCGCGGCCAGCACGATGGCACGCTGGCGCGAAGCAGCCAACCAAGGCCTCTCCGCCGCCTTCCGCGAGCCGTCGCACGGCGGGAAAGGGACAACGCCGCCATGGCAGACCATGAGCAAGCATCTGTGACACTTCCCAGCGCACCCGCTTCGGTCTCCACGGCGCGCAGATACGTGACGGACGTACTCAGCGAATGGGGCGCGCCGGCCGGCGGGGAGGCGGTCGACGCGATCCGGCTGATCGTGTCCGAACTGGCCACCAACGCCGTCGAGCACACCCGCGGACAGTCACCCGACTTCACGGTGGAACTCCGCCTGCGGCCCGGCGAGGAACTCCGCGTCGGCGTCAGCGACAGACACCCGCGGATGCCGCGCAGACTCCCCGCCGCCGTACAGCAGGACAACGGGCGCGGCATGGTCATCATCCGCAGCCTCACGGCCGAGGCCGGCGGCACCATGACCGTCATCCCCGACGGACACGGCGGCAAAACCGTCTGGATCACCCTGCCCTGGGGCCCGCGGCCCGCCGGCCGCGCCCCGTCACCGGGTTTCATCTGACGGACCGTCCCCACCGCTCAGAGCCTCACCGGGCGGTCCGCCGCCGGATCAGCCACGGCATCCCGGCCCACAGCAGCACACACACCACCAGCGCGCCCGCGGCCACGCACAGGCCCGCGCCGCGCCCCAGCACCACATCCGTCACCAGCAGCACCGCACCGGTCAACGACAGTGCCAGCACGCCCAGTCCGATACCGGCCAGCCGCGACGACACCTCCACGATGCGCCGCTTCACCCCGCGCCGGAACAGCCCCCTGTGCAGCGCCGCCGGAGCGGTGAACACCACCGCCGAGAGCACGGCGAGCAGCAGCGTGGAGACGTACGTACCGCGCTGCACCGTGTCCAGATCGGGGAAACGCGGAGTGAAGGCCAGGGTCAGCAGGAACGCGAAGAGGATCTGGACGCCGGTCTGGATGACCCGCAACTCCTGCAGCAGCTCCGCGAAGTTGCGGTCGTCCTTCTCCAGCGGCGTCTCGTTGCGGACATTCTCCAGAGGCGTGTCGTTACGGGCGGTCATCTCCTCCGAGTAGCCGCACCGGCCCGCTTCACTCCCGTCCGCGGCTCATTCCCGTACGGGCGGGGGCAGCGCCACGAGCCGGGAACGGCGCTCCCCGCCCAGCACACGCAGCGCCTCCGCCAGCGTGCGGTCGTGCACCTCGCTCTCGCCCCTCTCGTGCATCAGCGTCAGCGCGTCCCGCAGCGCCGCGGCACTGCGCACCAGGGCCTGTGCGGCCCGCAACCCGCTGTAAGTGTCCCTGCCGCGCGCCGGGTTGATGCGGCCCAGCAGATCCAGCACTTCCAGATAGCGGTCGACGACCTCGCCCTCCGCGCGCGTCAGCGCCGGCAGCGGCGGGAGTTCGGGCGGCTGCACGGCGCGTTCAGCCCATCGAGCTCACGGCGCCCGGCAGTTTGCGGCTCGCGGTGAGCCGGTCGATCAGCCCGTAGTTGAGCGCCTCCTCGGCGCTGAAGAACGTGTCCCGTTCCAGGTCCCTGCGGACCTGCTCCTGGGTCTGTCCGGTGTGCCGCACGTACAGCTCCTCCATCAGGTCGCGGGTGCGCAGCATTTCGTTGGCCGTGATCTCCAGATCCGTCGCCTGTCCCTGAATGGGCTCGGCGAGGGCCGGCTGGTGGATGAGGATGCGCGCACCGGGCAGCGCCATGCGCCGGCCGGGTGTGCCGGCGGCGAGCAGCAGGGAGGCGGCGGAGGCGGCCTGGCCCAGACAGATGGTCTCGATCTCGCAGGTGACGAACCGCATCGTGTCGTAGATGGCGGTCATCGAAGTGAAGGAGCCGCCGGGGGAGTTGATGTAGATCGAGATGTGCTGGTCCGGATTGGCGTGCTCCAGCTGGATGAGCTGTGCCATCACGTCGCTGGCCGCGATGTCGTCGATCTGCGTGCCGAGGAAGATGATCCGTTCCGCGAAGAGCTTCGAGTACGGATCCATCGTGCGGATGCCGTTGCTGGTGCGCTCGTTGAACTCCGGAAGCACATAGCGGGCTGTCGGCTGAGGCAGAGTCACGCGGATTCTCCTTCCGGGAAACGCCAAAAATGTACAGGACGTACATGACGTTAGGATGTCGGACTATGGCGTACGAGATTCCTGTGACGCAAGCGCGAGCCGACCTGGCCGAGTTGATCAACCGCGTCGTCTACGGCGGCGAACGCGTGGTCCTGACCCGTCATGGGAAGCCCATTGTCGCCCTCGTAACAGCACCTGACCTGGAGCGACTTGAGCAGGGCGAGTCGCAGCCGGAGGACGAGGTGATCAGCACCGTGTCCAGCGTCGGCGGTCCGCCGTCCGCTGCGGGCGAACGTCAGCGCTTCGGTATCGCCGCGCAGCACAACGGCCCGGCCACCGGGGATCGGCGGCCGGGCCAGGGGAGTTGAGCCCGGGATCGGGTCCGGGCTCAGGAGCTGAGCCCGGGTTCCGGGTGGTGCGTTACGAGCTGAGCTTCCAGATCGCGTGCGCGATGGCGTCGGTGTTCAGGTCGAGCGCCTTCTCGTCGAGGTTCGAGCTGTCGTCGCACTTCGAGTGGTAGCAGCTGTCGTACGGCTCGCCCGCCGTGCCGCCCCACTTCTTCGCCTGGGCGGCCGTCTTGGTCTCGCCGGCACCCGTGAACGTGCCGCCGACCGTGATGCCCGCGTTCTTGAAGGAGGCGTGGTCGCTGCGCCCGTTGACCTCCGGCGAGGTCTCGGTCTGCACCTTCTTCGCCGCGAACCAGTCCTTGAACACGCCCTGCAGCGCGGCATTGTCGTTGTAGACGAAGTAGCCGGCGTTCGGCGACGCGATCATGTCGAAGTTCAGATAGGAGCCGATGGCGTCCCGGTCCGCCTGCGAGAGCTTGTCGACATAGTGCTTCGAGCCGACCAGCCCCTCCTCCTCGGCACCCCACCAGGCGAACCGCAGCGGCTTCGCCGGCTTCAGCTTCGCGTCGGCCACCGCGAGAGCCACTTCCAACACCCCGGCGGACCCGGAGCCGTTGTCGTTGATGCCGGCGCCGTCCTCGACGGAGTCGAGATGCGCCCCCGCCATCACGGCCTTGCCGCTGCCGCCCTTCCAGTCGGCGACCAGGTTGTAGCCGGTCTTGCCGCCGTGCTGGAACTCCTGGACCTTCGTGGTGTATCCGGCCGCGTCCAGCTTCTTCTTCAGATAGTCGACGGAGGCCTTGTAACCGGGCTGTCCGTGCGCCCGGTTGCCGCCGTTCGCGTCGGACACCGCCTGCAGTTCCTTCAGATGCTGCTGGACGTTCGCCACGGGTATGTCCGGCGCCGCCGCCGGGCTCTCCTCGGCGGCCTGCGCCCCGGCCGTACCGAGCAGCCCCGCCGCGAGCAGTGCGCTCGCGGAGGCCGCTATGAGGGTACGCCGTCTGTTCCGGTTCCTGCGTGCCACGTGGGGCTCCGTTCCTGCGTGGGGGGTGGTGCGGAGCGTGCGCCATTGCTGACGCGGACATGAGGATCGCGGCACCCCAACGAACCGTCAAGAGCGCATAACGGACACCCAGTTGCTCCCACCGGATAACCCCTGGATACCCACGGAATGAGCGGCCCGACACGCATGCCCGACCCCCGGCTCCGGAGCACACGTGGGGAATCACCGTGGCTCCCCGGCGCGTTCGGGTGAGGGCCACTCTCACGCCCCTGCCGCGTCCAGGAGACCCGTCCATGCCAGAGCCGCAGATCGATGCCCTCGTCTTCGACGTACTCGGCACGCTCGTCGACGAACCCGCCGGAATCCGCGCCGGAATCAGCGCACTCGACCCGTCGCTCGACGGTCCCGCGACCGAGCAGCTCCTGTCGGTCTGGCAGCAGCACATCGAACGCGAGCAGCGCCGCGTCCTCGACGGCGACCGGTCCTACGCCACCAGCGGCGTCCTCGACCGGGAAGCCGCCCAACTCGTCGCCGACACCGCCAAGATGAACGACCCCGACGCGGTCGCGGCGCTGGCCCTCTCCGGCCGCCGGCTGCCGCCGTGGCCCGACACCGTGGCGGGGCTCGCCCGGCTCGCCGAACGTTTCCCGCTCATCGGACTCTCCAACGCGAGCCGTACGGCACTGCTCGAACTCAACGCTTACGCCGGACTCCGCTGGCACCAGGCGCTCTCCGCCGAGGACGCCCGCACCTACAAGCCGGACCCGGCGGTCTACGAGCTGGCCCTCGCCGTCTCCGGACGGCCGCCGGAGCGCCTCCTGATGGTCGCGGCCCACGCCTGGGACCTGCGCGGAGCGCAATCCCTCGGCCTCCGCACCGCCTACGTCCCCCGCCCCGTCGGCGACCCACCCACCACCGCGGACCACTTCGACCTGCACGCGGAGGACTTGAACGACCTGGCGGCCCAACTGGGCGCCTGAAACCGGCGCGCGGGCAGGACCCCTCAGCAGGAAGAGGCCGTACGCCGGCTGTCCGCTACAGCAGTCGGCGTACGGCCGGTCGTGGGGGAGCGGGTCAGGTCGCGCCCACCGGAGCGCGGTGCCGGTGCTGGGAGTCGGGGGTCGGCGTTGCCGCGGCGCGGTCGCGGCGGAGGCCGCCAATGGTGACCAGGAGGAGGCCGGCGACCGCCCAGATGGTGAGGACCAGCACGGGGGTGTCCACGGCGCGGCCGTCGAAGTAGGCCACGGACCGCAGGAGCGTGCCGCCCGCGCCCGGCGGCATCCACTGGCCGAGCAACCCGACGGGCTGCGGCAGCAGTTCGGGCGCGGAGGCGACCCCCGAGAAGGGGTTGCCGAGCAGGACCGCCAGCATGGCGCCGATACCCAGGCCGGCCCGGCCGATCACGGAGCCGAGGCCCGCCACGGTCGCGCTGACGGCCAGTGAGGTGAGGGCGATGGAACCTGCCTGCGCCCACCAGTTGCCGGTCAGCACGCCGAGCCAGCTGCCGGCGAGGGCGGTCGCGACCACGCCGGTCAGCGCCGCCGCACCCAGCAGGGCGAACACCGCGGGGCTGCCGCGCAGCCGGAGGAGAACCACCAGGGAGCCGGCGGCCACGCCGCTCAGGACGAGGGGCAGCACGCTCGCGCTGAGCGCGGCGCCGCGCGGGTCACCCTCGGGCGCCGCGACCACGTCGTCGGTACGGGACGCGGCGCCTGCCCCGGCTCCGCCGGACTCCCCGGCCTGCCGCAGCAGTTGGGCGACGACCGGGCCCGCCGCGCTCGCGGTGAGCGTGCGGGGGCCCTGCGGGGTGACGACGACCGCGCCGTACACCTCGCGTTCGCGGATGGCGTCGCGCGCCGCCGCCTCGTCCGCGTACCGGTGCACCTCGAACGCCGCCTCGTGGCGCTCCAGTTGCCGTTCCGCCTGCGCCGCGGCGGCGGGCGGTCCCGCGACGCCGACCGGCAGATCGTGCGGCGCCGTACGGGCCGCGGGCCAGGCGAAGGCCCACAGGGCCAGCGCGGCGATCACCGGCACGAGCACCATGACGGCGACCGTACGACGCGCGACGGACGGGCCGCCCGAGGCGGGCGCTGACGCATCGGCGGGAGGCGCGGCGGAGCCCGGGGAAGCGGCGGAAGGAGCGGGCGAAGCGGACATGACGGCCCCTCGATTCTGAGAGAAGGATCGTTCGTTTTGCCGTGCCGCCACGGTCCCGCGCACCCCGTTCCTTGTCAAGAATGAATATTCGTTTTACGTTGTGGCCATGGCCCGCGTATCCCAGGAGCACCTCGATGCCCGCCGCCGGCAGATCCTCGACGGCGCCCGCCGCTGCTTCACCCGCAACGGATTCCACGCCACGTCGATGCAGGACATCCTGCGTGAGGCCGACCTCTCGGCCGGGGCCGTGTACCGGTACTTCCGCGGCAAGGAGGAGATCGTCGCGGCCATCGCGGCCGAAGTGCTGCGGACGATCCGGGAGTCGTACGCCGCGGCTGTCGCGGCCGCCCCGCCTCCGCTGCCGGACGAGCTCTTCGACTCGGTGATCCGGCAGCTGCGTTCGTCGCTGGGGGAGGGCGGCGACGAGCGCGAGGTGCCGCAGCTGCTGCTCCAGGTGTGGGGCGAGACGCTGCGCAACCCGCAGCTGGCGAGCGCCCTTTCGGAAGGGTACGACGGGCTGCGCGAGCAGTGGGTGACGCTCGTGCGCGCCTACCAGGAGCAGGGCTGGGTCGAGGAGAGCGCCGACCCCGACGCGCTCGCGCGTGTGCTGATCGGCACGGTGCAGGGCTACTTCGTGCAGCAGGCGCTGTTCGGCGGCATGAGCACGGATGTATTCCGTGACGGGCTGCGGTCCCTGGTGAACATGAGGGCGCCGAAGGCGCGGTAACGCGCTGGAAACGGCTGCCCCCACGGCGTGTAACGCCGGTGAAACGGTGCGGAACTAGTGTCCTGGACCCCTGGGCGGCGTGGTCGAATCTCGTGTGTGATACACCTACTTCGCGTGTGCGTCGCCGTAACCGACCGGGCGTCCCCGCCCCGGCGCGACGACCGTGAAGTGGGAGACCATGCAACTGACACCGCATGAGCAGGAACGCCTGCTCATTCACGTCGCAGCGGATGTGGCGGCGAAACGCCGGGAGCGCGGCGTGGCACTGAACCATCCCGAGGCGATCGCCCTGATCACTTCGCACGTCCTCGAAGGAGCCCGCGACGGCCGCAGCGTCGCCGAGCTCATGGAGTCCGGCCGTACCGTCCTCACCCGGGACGAGGTGATGGACGGCATCCCCGAGATGATCCACGACGTGCAGGTGGAGGCCACCTTCCCGGACGGCACCAAGCTCGTCACCGTGCACGAGCCCATCGCCTGACACGCCCGCCGTCCCCAGGAGCCCCCTCATGATCCCCGGAGAGATCCTCTTCGCCGACGATCCCGTACGCCTCAACGAAGGCGCCGAGACCATCCGGCTCACCGTGCTCAATGCCGCCGACCGCCCCGTTCAGGTCGGCTCCCACTACCACTTCGCCGAGGCCAACCCGGGCCTCGACTTCGACCGCGCCGCGGCCTACGGAAAGCGGCTGGCCGTCGCCGCCGGAACCGCGGTGCGCTTCGAGCCCGGCATCCCCGTCGATGTCACCCTCATCCCCTTCCGCGGCAAGCGCATCGTCGCCGGATTCCGCGGCGAAACCGCAGGAGCCCTCGATGACTGAGCTGTCCCGTGCCGCGTACGCCGACCTGTTCGGCCCCACCGCCGGCGACCGCGTGCGGCTCGCCGACACCGACCTCGTCGTGGAGATCGAGGAGGACCGCTCCGGCGGACCCGGACGCGCCGGTGACGAGGCCGTGTTCGGCGGCGGCAAGGTCATCCGCGAGTCCATGGGCCAGGCCCGCACCACCCGCGCCGAAGGCGCGCCGGACACCGTTGTCACCGGCGCCCTCGTCCTCGACCACTGGGGCATCGTGAAGGCGGACGTCGGCATCCGCGACGGGCGCGTCGCCGCGCTCGGCAAGGCCGGCAACCCCGACACCATGGACGGCGTCCACCCGGACCTCGTCATCGGCCCGGAGACCGAGATCATCGCCGGCAACGGCAAGATCCTCACCGCCGGCGGCGTCGACACGCACGTGCACTTCATCTGCCCCCAACTGGTCGACGAGGCCCTGGCGTCCGGCGTCACCACCCTCGTCGGCGGCGGTACGGGCCCGGCCGAGGGCTCCAAGGCCACCACCGTCACCCCCGGCCCCTGGCACATGGCGCGCACCCTCGCCGGGATGGACCAACTGCCCGTCAACATCGGCTTGCTGGGCAAGGGCAACACCATGTCCCGCGAGGCCATGCACAGCCAGCTGCGCGGCGGAGCGGTAGGCTTCAAGATCCACGAAGACTGGGGCGCGACCCCCGCCGTCATCGACGCCGCGCTCAGCGTGTGCGACGAGACCGGCGCCCAACTGGCCATCCACACCGACACGTTGAACGAGGCCGGGTTCGTCGGCGACACCCTCGCCGCCATCGCGGGACGCGGCATCCACGCGTACCACACCGAGGGTGCCGGCGGCGGGCACGCGCCCGACATCATCACCGTCGTCGGCCAGCCGAACGTGCTGCCCTCCTCGACCAACCCGACACGGCCGCACACCGTCAACACCATCGAGGAACACCTCGACATGCTGATGGTCTGCCACCACCTCAACCCCGCCGTGCCCGAGGACCTGGCCTTCGCCGAGTCCCGCATCCGGCCCTCGACGATCGCCGCCGAGGACGTGCTGCACGACCTGGGCGCCATCTCCATCCTCTCCTCCGACGCGCAGGCCATGGGCCGCATCGGCGAGGTCGTGATGCGCACCTGGCAGACCGCGCACGTGAACAAGCAGCGGTCCGGATTCCTGAAGGGCGACAGCCGCGCCGACAACCTCCGGGCCCGCCGCTACGTCGCCAAGTACACGATCAACCCGGCCGTCGCGCAGGGCATGGACCACGAGATCGGCTCCGTCGAGCCCGGCAAGCTCGCCGACCTCGTGCTGTGGGACCCGGCGTTCTTCGGCGTCAAGCCGCAGACCGTCATCAAGGGCGGACAGATCGCCTACGCGCAGATCGGCGACGCCAACGCCTCCATCCCCACGCCCCAACCCGTCCTGCCCCGCCCGATGTTCGGCGCGACCGGCAGCGCGCCGGGCCGCAACTCGCTGAACTTCGTGACCGGGGCGGCGCTGGAGGACGGACTGCCCGAACGCCTCGGCCTCGGCAAGGAGTTCGCCGCCATCCGCGACACCCGCGCCGTCACCAAGCGGGACATGCGGCAGAACGACGCCATGCCGGACGTCAAGGTCGAGCCCGACACCTTCACTGTCACCATCGACGGCGAAACCGTCCGGCCCGCCCCGGCGCCCGAACTGCCCATGGCACAGCGCTACTTCCTGTTCTGACAGACCCGTTCCGACAGACCCCCGGGGCCGGCCCCCTTACCCCCTCCAGCCGGCCCCGGGACCCTCCATCCACCAGCCCGAGCGCGAGGACCCCATGACCCGAGCCGCACTGCTCGTGCTCGCCGACGGCCGCTTCCCCGCCGGAGGACACGCACACTCCGGCGGCGCCGAAGCCGCCGTCGCCGCCGGCCGCATCACCGACGCGGCCACCCTCGCCGACTTCTGCCGCGGCCGGCTGCACACCGCGGGCCTCACCGCCGCGGCCCTCGCCGCAGCCGCCTGCACCGGCACGCATGACGCCCTCGTACTGGACGACGCCGCCGACGCCCGCACCCCCTCGCCCGCGCTGCGCCGCACCGCCCGCAAGCTCGGCCGCCAGATGATGCGCGCCGCCCGCGCCACCTGGCCCTCCCCGGAGCTCGACGCGCTCGCCGCCGCCCGCCCGCGCGGCGCCCACCAGCCCGTCGTCCTCGGCCTCGCCGCGTGTGCCGCAGGGCTCGAACCGCTCGACGCCGCACACGCCGCCGCGTACGAGAACGTCTCAGGGCCCGCCACCGCCGCCGTACGGCTGCTCTCCCTCGATCCCTTCGACGCCACCGCCGTTCTCGCCCGCCTCACCCCCGAACTCGACGACGTGGCACGCCAGGCGGCCGCCGCCGCGCACACCGGCAGCACCGACGACTTGCCCGCCGCCTCCGCCCCGCTTCTCGACCTCACCGCCGAGGCCCACGCGACCTGGCCCGTACGCCTCTTCGCGTCCTGACGCCTCACCGCCCCACCTCGCAGCATCCGGAGGACCCCATGCACCTGGACCACGCCGACGGCTTCCCGCACCGGCACACCCACAGCACGGAGCCCGTACGCGCCGACGGCACCCGCCGCGCGCTGCGCGTCGGCCTCGGCGGCCCCGTCGGAACCGGCAAGACCGCCACCGTCGCCGCGCTGTGCCGCGCCCTGCGCGACACCTACTCCCTCGCCGTCGTCACCAACGACATCTACACCCGCGAGGACGCCGCCTACCTGCTGCGCGAGGCCGTGCTGCCGCCCGAGCGGATCGCGGCCGTGGAGACCGGCGCCTGCCCGCACACCGCCATCCGCGACGACATCTCCGCCAACCTCGAAGCCGTCGAGGACCTGGAGGAGGCGACAGGGCCGCTCGACCTGATCCTGGTCGAGTCCGGCGGGGACAACCTGACGGCGACCTTCTCCAAGGGTCTCGTCGACGAGCAGATCTTCGTCATCGACGTCGCCGGCGGCGACGACATCCCCCGCAAGGGCGGCCCCGGCGTCACCACCGCCGACCTGCTCGTCGTCAACAAGACCGACCTCGCCCCGTACGTCGGCTCCGACCTCGACGCGATGGCCCGCGACGCTGCCGCGCAGCGTGCCGAACTGCCCGTCGCCTTCCAGTCGTTGCGCAGCGAAGAGGGCGTCGGCCCCGTCGCGGACTGGGTGCGCGGCAAGCTCGCCGACTGGGCCGCCAAGACCCCCGCCGCCGCATGACCGCGCCGACTCTCCCCGTACGAGAGGCCCCCGACGCGGCGGTCCCGCCCTCCGGGGTACGTGCCACCGCGCGCGTCACCGCAGTGTCCGACGGCCGCGGCGGGACCCGGCTGCCCCTGCTCAGCGGCGAGGGCCCGTTCGCGCTGCGCCGCACCCGCGCCTCCGGGCCCGGGGCCCGTGTCACCCTCGTCGGCGCCATGAGCGCGCCGCTCAACGGTGACCGGCTCGCCATCGAGGCCCGCGTCGAGGAGGGGGCGCGGCTGCGTGTCGACGGCACCGCCGCCACCATCGCGCTGCCCGGCGCCCGTGACAGCGCCTCGGCGGCCACGTACGACACCCGGATCGCCGTCGGCGAGCACGCCGAGGCCCACTGGCTGCCCGAGCCCGTCATCTCCGCCGCCGGCAGTGACCTGCGCCAGACCGTACGGGCCGAACTCGCCCCCACCGCGCGGCTCGTGCTCCGCGACGAGCAGGTCCTCGGCCGTACCGGCGAGGCCCCGGGACGGCTCCGCACCCGGCTCACCGTGCACCGCGGCGGACGCCCCCTCCTCGACCAGGAACTCGCGTACGGGCCCGGCACCCCCGGCTGGAACGGCCCCGCCGTCCTCGCCGGACACCGCGCGGTGGGCCAGCTCCTCATCGTCGACCCGGCCTTCGCCGAACAGCCCCCGGAAGCACGCCTGCTGGGGCCCACCGCCGCGGTCACGCCGCTGGCCGGACCCGCGGCCCTCGTCACCGCCGTCGCCCCCGACGCGCTGCAGCTGCGCCAACTGCTCGACAATGCCGGTCCCTTCGCGGGGACCGACCTATTCACGAGTTGGTAAAGAACATCAGTACGGTCTGTCCCTGACGCGGAGTAAGACGACAGGATCCCCCTGACAGTCCAAGTGATCACCCATCACGAGACGGGTGGCCACCGGTCCGTGCCGCCACGAGCGGCGCCACCTCTCAGGGGGATACCGTGAACAAGCGGAAGACAGCGGCCGGGACGGCCGCGGCCCTCGCGGCCGGAGCCCTCATGGCGGGCGTCATATCCGTCCCGCCCGCCTTCGCCGACAGCGCCCCGGCCGGCCAGAACAGAACCTCGGGCACCAACACCGGCGGCGCCGAGGCCGCGGGCGTCGCCGCCGCCGCAGCACGCGCCGCCAAGCAGGGCGTCGACTGGAAGGAATGTCCCGCCGACTGGGGCGTGAAGGCCCCCGTCCAGTGCGGATTCGTCACCGTCCCCGTCGACTACGCCAAACCGCACGGCAAGACCGTCAAGCTGGCCGTGGACCGCGCCAAGAGCACCGGCGGCAAGGACGAGCGGCAGGGCTCCCTCGTCTACAACCCCGGCGGCCCCGGCGGTTCGGGACTGCGCTTCCCGTCCCGGGTGACCAGCAAGAACCCGCTGTGGACGAAGACCGCCAAGGCGTACGACTTCGTCGGCTTCGACCCGCGCGGCGTCGGCAAGTCCGCGCCCATCTCCTGCCAGGACCCGCAGGAGTTCGTGAAGGCACCCAAGGCCGACCCGGTGCCCGACGACGAGGCCGACAAGCTCGGCCAGCGCAAGCTCGCCAAGGAGTACGCGGACGGCTGCAAGGAGCGCACCGGCTCCCTCCTGCCGCACATGACGACCCCGAACACCGCGCGCGACCTCGACGTCATCCGCGCGGCCCTGGGCGACAAGAAGCTCAACTACCTTGGCGTCTCTTACGGTACGTACCTCGGCGCCGTCTACGGCACGCTCTTCCCCGGGCACGTGCGCCGAATGGTCGTCGACAGCGTGGTCAACCCCTCGCGCGAGAAGATCTGGTACCAGGCGAACCTCGACCAGGACGTGGCCTTCGAGACCCGCTGGAGCGACTGGAAGAAGTGGGTCGCCAAGCACGACGACGCGTACGGTCTCGGCGACACCCCCGCCGAGGTCCAGCAGCAGTGGGAGAAGCTCCGCGCCACCGCCAAGAAGGAGCCCATCGGCGGCGTCGTCGGCCCCGCCGAACTCACCGGCTTCTTCCAGAACGCCCCCTACTACGACGAGATGTGGGCGCAGGTCGCCGCCGTCTGGTCCGCCTACCACAAGGGTGACGAGAAGGCCCTCGTCGACGCCGCGGGCCCCGACATGTCCGACACCGCGGGCAACAAGGCCTCCGAGAACGGCAACGCCGTCTACACGGCCGTCGAGTGCAACGACGCCAAGTGGCCCACCAGTTGGCAGAAGTGGAACCGGGACAACACCCGGCTGCACGAGGACCACCCGTTCCTGACCTGGTCCAACGCCTGGATGAACCTGCCGTGCGCCACCTGGCCCGAGAAGCAGCAGCGGCCCGTCGAGGTCGGCACCGGCAAGGGCCTGCCGCCCGTGCTCATCGCCCAGGCCGAGCGTGACGCCGCCACCCCCTACGAGGGCGGCGTCGAACTGCACAAGCGCTTCAAGGGCTCCCGCCTCATCACCGAACGCGACGCGGGCTCGCACGGCATCACCAACGTCAAGAACGACTGCATCAACCAGCGCGTCGACGCCTACCTCCTCAAGGGCAGCGTCGACGCCAAGGACGTGACCTGCGCGCCGCACGCCACGCCCAAGCCGCAGGCGCTCCCCGCCTCGTCGGCGACCAACGCCGTCTCGGACCTCGCCGAGACCCTCACCGGCCCCGCAGGGCAGGAGACCCAGGCCGGCAAGTCCACGCCATAACACCCGAGTTCACCGCGCGGTGGGGGCGGCCGGCATGCGGCCGCCCCCACCGCGCACGCCGGAGCGCTTTCACGCCGCCGGGGCGAACACCTCCGAGAACGCGGCCCGTACCGGCGACGGATCGCGCCGGTCCAGCACCGCGAACACCACCCGCCCGAACGACGAAGCCCACGGCCCGTCGCGCACCGCACGGGCGAACGCCCGCGCCACCTCGCCCGGATCGTTCCGGAACACCCCGCACCCCCAGGCACCCAGCACCAGATGACGGCAGCCCGCGGCCGCCGCCACCTCGGTCACCCGCTCCGCGCGCTCCCGCAGCACACCGCCGATCCTTCCGGTCTCCTCCGGCGAACGGCGGGCGATCACACCGGCGTTGGGCGCGGGCGACGTCAGAAAGTCCACCGTGTACGGCTCGTCCAGCAGCTGCCCCCGGTCGTCGCGGAACACCGGCACGGCGGGGGAGTGGATGACACGGTGGCTGTAGAACGGGCTCGGGTCCGCGCGGTGCGCCGCGTAGAACTCCGGCACCTCCCGCAGACACGTGTACAGGGCGGAACCGCGGCACAGCGCCTCCTCCTGCGCCTGCGCCCCGTTGAGATAGCCGCCGCCCGGATTGCGGGCCGAGGCGAAGTTGAGCACCCCCACCGTCTCCCCGGGCACCTCGGCGGTGAGCCGCCGCGCCGCGTCGAGGCTGCCCTCGCCGGTCACCTCGAACTCAGGTGTGCGGCCGGTCTCCTGACGGGGCGTCGGGTCCTGTATGGGATCCGGGCCGTACATCCGCGTGCCCGCCCGGGCCCGCGCCACCTGCTCCGCGAGACGTACGGTCCGCCCGTCCGGCGCGGTGTAGCCGCCGTCGGCCACGGCCGCCTCGGTCTCCTTCGCCATGCCTCGCAGCTGCGCGCTCACCGCGTCTCCCGTTCGTCCAGCCAGCGGTCCTCGGCCGCGTAGTCGAAGAAGTCGCCCATCGGGTCGTAGGCGGCGGCCATCTCGGGGAACGCCGTGCGCCAGTCCCGGCCGCGCAGCCGGTCCGCGAGCCACTGTGCCGTCTCAGGCAGCGCCTCCTCGTACGTCGTCAGCGGCCGGTAGCCCAACTCCCGCTCCGCGGCCGTCATATCGAGCACCAGCGGATGCGGCAGCGACCACGGCGTCACGCCCAGCATCGGCTGCTCCGCTGGCGGCGGCCCCTCCAACGGCACCGTCTCGCACGTCCAGTCCAGCGCCTGGTCCATCGCCGACGCGATGCGCGCCACCGTCGGCGCCTCCGGGTCCGCCGCGTTCAGCACCCGCGAACCCGGCCGGCGGCCGGCCAGCCGGACCAGCTCCGCCACGTTCGTCACATGCACCGGATGGAACCGGCTGCCGCCCCCGTACGCCAGCACCCGCACCCGGCGGCCGTCCAACCACCGCTTCACGAAGTGCAGTTCGCGCGGAGTACGGCAGTGCGGTCCGTACACGGCCGCCGCCCGCAGCACCGTCACCGGCAGCCGCTCGCCCGCGCCGAGCAGCTCCTCCTCCAGCGCGGCCTTGCGCGCGCCGTAGTCACCCTCGCCCGGAGCGACGGTGCGCTGCGACTCGTCCATCGGCACCGGGTAGTGCGGAAACCCGTCGGGCTCGCCCTGCGTGGCGAAGCTGCGGCCCTTGTCGTCCTCGTACACCGCACCGCTGGAGATCACCACGGCCGAGCCGACACGGCCCGCGAGGGCCGTCACCTGCTGCCCGTGACCCGGCGTCAACGCCGTACAGTCCAGCAGCAGATCGCAGCCGTCACCGACGGCCCCGGCCAGCGCCCCCTCCTCGTCACGGTCCACCGCGAGGGAACGGACCTCCCCGGGCCACTCCTCGTCCCGCCCGCCGCCGCGCGACGCCGCCTGTACGTGCCAGCCGTCCTCGCAGAGCGCCCGTACGGCGGCCCGCCCGATCTGTCCGGTGGCGCCGAGTACTAACGCACGTGATCCATCAGCCATACCCGCACGTTACGGGCGCCGCCCACCCCGCGCACCGGGGTTTCGCCCGCGGCGGAGCGGCTTGCCCGACGGGCCGCGCGACAGGAACGTGTCAGCGCAGTGAGGGCTCAACGCCCGGCGCCATCACGGCTGTTCAGCGTCCGCCGGCACCGGCGTCCGGGTCGGAGTCCTTGCTCTGCTCCGGCGCGCCGCCCACAGCCTTGTCACCGCCGGACGGGTCCCCGGCCGCCTCCCCGTCGCCGACCGCGCGCTGGGCGCGTTCGGCCTGCTCGGCCTGGAGCGCCTTGGCGTCGGGCGCGTACATGTCCACGTACTCCTGGTCCGACAGCGTCAGGATCTCGTGCATGATCTCGTCGGTGACGGCACGCAGCACGGCCCGCTCCTCGTCCATGCCGGTGTGCCGGGAGAAGTCCAGCGGCTTCCCGAAACGGATCACCACCCGGCCGAAGCGGGGCAACTTCCGCCCGGGCGGCTGGAGTTCGAAGGTGCCGACCATCGCGCACGGGATGACGGGCACCCCCGCCTTCAGTGCCATCGCGGCCACGCCGACCCGGCCCTTGTAGAGCCGCCCGTCGTGCGAGCGGGTGCCCTCCGGATAGATGCCGAGCAGCTCGTCCTTGCGCAGCACGCCGAGCCCCTCGTCGATCGCGGCCCGGCCCGCGCCCTTGCCGGACCTGTCGACGGGGATCTGCCCGATGCTGTGGAAGAACGCCGCGGTCAGCCGGCCCTTGAGCCCGGGCCCCGTGAAGTACTCCGCCTTCGCGAGGAAGGTGATGCGCCGGTGCAGCATCGCGGGCATCAGGAAGTGGTCGGAGAAGGAGAGATGATTCCCCGCGACGATCGCCGCACCCTCGTCGGGGATGTGCTCTATGCCCTCGATACGCGGCCGGAACACCAGCCTCAACAAGGGCCCCAGCAGTACATACTTGAGAACGTAATAGAACATGGGTAACCATCCACTGTGCGCGGCCCGCCTCTGACCTGCAGCTTCACAGGCCACCCCCGTAACCGAGGCGCGCTCAGTGTATGTGCATTCGGCTCCTCGTGAAGAGTGGGACGCCAACAGAGATACGGTCTCCGCTACCGGCAGCGCCTGCCCACCAGGCGATCCAGACGGGCCGGCGCGACCTCGCCCCCCCGTCGTCGCCCGCGCTGCCACCGACGCGACGCGATCAGCCGGCGTGACGACGCCCGTCCGGTCGTTGGGCGCCATCGGGGCTGTGGCTCGGCGCGGCCGGAGCGCGGCGTTCACCAGTTCCGGCGGGGCCGGGGCTTCCTGCCGGAGCGGCAGGGGATTCGGGCGCCGCCGGGACGCTTGCGGTACCTGCACTGCGGCGCTGCTGCCACGGTCTCCTCCCACCATTCCGTGAGGACTTCCTGGAGGTGACGGTGCGCGGTGGGCAACGGCCCCGACGTGCACTGGGGTTGACCGATATGCACATGCATCAGGGGGCGGCGCATGCTGTCCCGCACCCACGTTCCCCACTGTGCGAATCCCATCCCCGGAATGATGCGGGGCACCCCGACGACGCCGACGGGTACGAGGGGCACATCGGCTGCGAGGGCCAGCCACGCGGCTCCCGGCCTGACTGAGGCTGGCGGAGGCTCGGCATCCCGAACGTCGGGCACACGACTGACGCGCCCCTCGGGGTACAGGAGCACGCTGCGGCCCTCACGCAGGGCCTGAAGTGCCGGACGGAGTGCGCTTCCGCCCAGCAAAGCCCGCCGGGGCACCGGAATGTGCGCCTCACGCCGCAGGATCGTGGACAACAGGGGAACGCGCCACCAGGTTTCCGTCCCCACGACCACCGGCTCCAGTCCTCTTCGGTGCATCGCCGCGAGCAGCACGACGATGTCCGAGAGCGAAGGATGGTTGGTCACGTAGATGGCGGGGCTGGTGCTCGCCTCGTGAGCGCCGGACCGGGAACACAACCGGCCCAATGCGGGCCGGAATACGCGTGCGGCCAGAGTCAACAACGGATCGCACCCCCACAAAAGCCGAGTCGCTGGCAATTCCTTTCCACGGTGCTGGCCAGGGTACACAGGAAACGGCCCCCGGCTGGGAAACATGTGAGGGAACATCAAATGTCGCTCGTCGCCCCAGATCCGCCCCGCGCCGCCGAACTCGCCCACGCATACACTGATTCGAATATTCTTCTGCATTTCCTGCGGCGCGTGGGCTGGGGTGAATTGGTCAGTACCGGTTACTTCTCATGGCCGACACTGCCCGCACTCCTGGGAGGGCTGGGATTCTTCCAACGCCGCCTCGCCCACCGTTCCCTGGGACTGTTGAACGCCGCCCCCGGGCACCGGGTTCTCGACGCCTGCTGCGGCCGCGGCTACACCACCGCCCGCCTCGCCGAGGCGGGGCTGCACGGCCATCGGCGTGGACCTCTCCCCGGAACAGGCCGACCAGGCCCGTACCGCTTCGGACAACAGGCCGGCACCACCTTCGCCGTCGCGGACGTCACGGCACTTCCCCCGCAGACGGGCGGCACCACGCTGGAGGAGGGCAGCTTCGACCGTGTGCACTGCCTGGAAGCCGCCTTCCACTTCGGTGCCGAGGGGCGGCGCGCCTTCCTGGCCGAGAGCTACCGGGTGCTGCGTCCAGGAGGGCGCCTGGTCCTGGCCGACACGACCTGGCCGGCAGGCACCAGCCCGGACGCCATCGACGCACTCGACCCTCAGGGACTCGTGCGCCGGGCGTGGCGGTTCGACGACTACGAGCCGCTGGAGCGTTACGTGGCCTCCGCCACCGCGACCGGCTTCACCGTACGGCGGACGGTGGACTGGACCGGTCCCGCACTGCGCCGCTGCATCGGCCTCGGCCTGGTCATCGCCCGCCTCACCGGTACGCGGGCAGGCAGAGCGGCGCTGTGCCTGTTCCGGCCCGGCCTGCGCGAGTTCGGAGAAGAGGAGTGGCGCCGTATCCGGGAAGTGTTCCGCGCCCACTGGACGCTCCCAAAGGCCACGCTGTACACCGCACTGGTCCTCGACAAGCCCGAGTAGGACGCCTTCACGGTCGGCCGCCCGGACGAACACGTTCGACATAGCGGCGAGTGACGGCCGTCGTCGTCCCAGGGGAGGGGACGGCGGTGGGCCTGCGGCGGGCGATGGAGCGGACGCCGGGCGAGTTCGAGAAGATCGTGCCGCTGGATGAAGCGACAGGAGGTCCCTCGAAGTCGCGGCACTGGCAGGCCGGCAAGGCCGTCAAGAACCCATGCAAGCAGAGCGGTAGGTGCAGAAGATGCGACCCGGCATCGTGCAGGCCATCCAGTCCTTCGAAGAAGAAGACAAGGTTCTCTTCTCTCAAGTTGATGACTCGACCTGCGTGTTGATCCCCGTGGAGCGTGGTTCCACGATCCTCGTTCAAGACTTTGAGGACTTCCTGTGTGTCCGCACGGGCGTGGACATCAAGGTGGCTCTCGATCCAGAAGAAGACGGGGTCGTCGACCTTCTGGTGGAGGTGCTCGGCTCCTTGCGGAGCGGCAGGGCGACGGAGCGTTTCCAAGTCCTCTACCGGAACCGAATCGCATCTGCCGGCTACACGATTGAGTATCCCAGCGGGAAGATGCAGGAGATGGGGGACCGTCGGGGCCGGGAGTTCTCTGTGCGTCTCCCTGAGTGGAACGCGGAATAGTACCGAACCACGTGGGTCCGGTGTTCCGGCGGAGCCGGGGGCATCTGCGTCCTACGTCTGCGACTGTGGCGACCATCACCAGCGGAGCGGCCACGAGGGCAGCACCGACGTGCAGGGACACGCCTTCCCGCTCATGCCCCGCCGCGGCGGCGTCCGGCGTGAGTCCGCCACGGCCAGGTCAGGAGTTCTAAAGACTCTGCTGCTGCGCATTCATCCGCGTTTCACCTCATTCGGTAAGGCTGAGGAGGTACGCAGGTCACCGTCGCCCTGTTGATGATCCGCCCCCCGAAAGCCAACAGGGAGCCACGCGCTACATGACTACACCCGACGATGCCCGCCTGAAGCGGTTCGTGGTGATCGCCGCCGCACTGCTGGCCGCGGTCGCCGGATTTGTGAACTCGGTGTTCCTCACCTCCTTGACCCTCCCCGTCAGCCATGTGACGGGCTCGCTGTCCGAGGCCAGCATGGACGTGGCCGGCGGCGATCTCAGTGGACTGGCGAGTCTGGGCACGATCCTGTTCGCCTTCTTCGTCGGTGCGATCGCGGCCGGCGCCCTGCTCGGCCGCCACACCCGGACGATCGGCCGCCGCTACGGAGTCGCCCTGCTGATTGAGGCCGCCCTGCTGTGCGTGTCCCCGCTGGTGGCCACCGAGAGGGAGAACCTGATGGTCGCGATGGTCCTGGCCGCCGGTGCGTGCGGGCTGCAGAACGGGATGTTCTCCAACTACCGCGGCATGGTGCTGCGCACCAGCCACATGACCGGAACCCTGACCGACCTCGGCGTGCTGCTCGGAAGCCGCGGCTACCGCAACGGCCAGGTGTGGAAGGGCGTACTGCTGGCCACCACCTTGGTGACGTTCGCCGCCGGCGGCCTCGCCGGCGCCCACGGCGCCAGCGCGGCCGCCCTGCACGCACTGTGGATCCCGGCGCTGTGCTGCGCCCTGCTCGGCGGCTGGTACGTCCTCTACCGCCACCGCCAGCAGGCCACACGACAGGCCCGTCAACAGCCTGTCCGCACTCCCCTCAAGACCTCCGCCGGGCAGAGGACGCCGTAGTGGCCGCCCTCCGCGCCAGTGCCTCTTCCCCCGCCCGTCCAGGCCGCGGGCGAGTCAGTCCCGCGACGGCGCCGAGGCGGTGCGTACGTGGAAGATTCCCCAGCGCAGCAGACCCCTTGCGGTGATGTCCTTCCACAGCGGCAGGTTGGCCAGCAGGCCCTCCACATAGGCCGGGCTGATCACACCGCGCAGCTCCGCCGTACGCTGCCGCACGTCCTCCTCCAGACGTGCGTAGTGGGTGGCGATGTCCGCGGTGCGGTCCTCGAAGTCCACAGAGGCGACGCCCCCGTGCGTACGCAGGTGTTCGCGGTAGTAGGAGGGGGTGGCGAGGTCCGCGACGCCCAGGCGTTGGATCGCGGGCTGGATTGCGGGTACCGGGGCGTCTTCGTCGGCCATGATGTCGGAGAAGACCAGCGCGCCGCCCGGCCGCAGCACCCGCAGGGCCTCCTCCAGGGCGCGTTTGCGGTCCGGGGCGTGGCAGAGCACTTCCAGGGACCACACGACGTCGAAGTGGCCGGACGGGTAGGGCAGTTCGTCCAGGGTGCCGGTGGTGACGTCGATGAGCGCGTCGAGGCCGCGCCGGGCGTTGGCCGCCCGGTGGCGCTGGTTGTGGGCCTCGCTCAGGTCCAGCGCCTCGACGCGGCAGCCGAAGCGCCCGGCCAGGGCGCGGGCCGACCCGCCGTACCCGGAGCCCAGGTCCAGGACCCTGGACCGGGGGCCGAGCAGGTCCGCGACCTTGTCGGAGGTGTGGGTGACGGTGCGCTGTGATGCTGCGGCGATGTCTTCGCAGGGCTCGGTGTAGATGCCGATGTGAATGTCCTCGCCGCCCCAGACCGCGTCGTAGAAGGCATCGACGTCCGCGCTGTCGTAGTAGCGGCGGGTCGAATCCGCCCCGCCCTGCGGATCATTGTCCGGCATGTCGTTTCTTCCCATGGGATCTCTCTTCCCCGCGCAGAACCGGGACACCGGCAGCGAAGGGGTACGTGGCCTGATCGCGCTCGGCTGCTACTGGTCGATGGCGCAGTTCAATCGCGATCCGAAGCAGCAGGTCCGGTCGGCTGAAGCCCACGACCCACCCCAGGGCGGCGTACCCCGGCATCACATCGGCGTACGCCGCCCCGCCGGCACGTCAGTTCCGCAGGCACAGCGAAGCCCTCACCGGCCGGCCCCGAGGGCGTTACCGGTCGGTGGGGGCGGGCAGTGTTCTCATTTCCGCGCCGCGGTCAGAGGTTGAAGATCCGTCGTGCGTTGCCTGCTCATGACGGCGAGCGCTGGTTCACAGCCGCCGCGTGTGCGGCGAAGGTCTCGGCTCCCGGTCGGTCAGCCGATTCCATCTTGGACTGATCGGTTCAAGATGTGTAGCCTTCGAGCGTGATCAGCACTCCGCATGCTTGCGAAAGCAACCCCATCCGCGACCTGCCGCTGCAGGATCTGGCCGGATTCACCCACCGCTGGGTCGACGCGGACGGCGTCCGCCTTCATGCCGTCGAAGGCGGACGGCCGGGCGGCCCGACTGTCGTCCTGCTCGCCGGATTCCCGCAGACCTGGTGGGCCTGGCGGAAGGTGATGCCCGGCCTCACCCACCGGTTCCGCGTCATCGCGATCGACCTGCCGGGTCAGGGCCACTCCGAGCGTCCGGAGCGCGGCTACGACACGCACACGGTCGCCGCGCACGTGCACGCCGCCGTGAAGGCTCTCGGAGTGTCGGCTTACTCCCTGGTCGCCCACGACATCGGCGCCTGGGTCGCTTTCTCCCTCGCCCTCAACTTCGAGAGCCACCTGCGCGGGGTCGCTCTGCTCGACGCCGGAATTCCCGGTGTCACTCTCCCGGAGGCGATTCCCACCGACCCGGAACGAGCGTGGAAAACCTGGCATTTCGCGTTCCACATGGTGCCCGACCTGCCCGAGGCGCTGCTTGCCGGCCGCGAACGCGAGTACGTGGGCTGGTTCCTGAAGGTGAAGGCCCTGTCTCCCGGCACGTTCGACGACGCCGAGCTCGACCACTACGCGGCGGCCGTCGCCGCCGACGGCGGCCTGCGTGCTTCCCTCGCGTACTACCGGGACGCCGCGGAGTCGGCGCGCAAGAACCGCGAGGCGCTCAACTCGCGGCGCCTGACCGTGCCGGTCCTCGGAATCTCCAGCAGCCACGGCTCCGTTCCGGACATGGCCGCCTCCCTCGGTCCATGGGCCGAGAACACCACCCGAGTCGTCGTGCCCGGTGCCGGCCACTTCATCCCCGACGAGCAGCCCGAAGCTGTCGCCGCCGCGATAACGGACTTCATCGCCGACGACGGCTGACAAACGACTGACACCCGTCGAACCTGCCCGACGCGCCACCCAAGGCCGCGCGAACCCCAGCCCACGAAGCGCGAAACCCAGACCACGAAGCGCGAATCCCGGACCACGCAGTCTGACGGCCGCTCACTCCGGGCACGAAGTGCAGGCGCGGTAGCGGGCGATGGCGCGGTCGAGTTCGATGCGTTCGGGCTCGGGGAGGGTGCCGCCCTGGGCGAAGAGGAGGATGTTCTCCGCGACGGTGCGGACCTTGGTGTTGGTGCGCTGGGAGACGTCCTGGAGGACGCGCCATGACTCCTCGGGCGGGATCTGTCCCAGGGCGACGACCACGCCGATGGCCTGGTCGATGACGGCGTGCGAGGTGACGGCTTGCTGCAGTTGCAGCCTCTCGGTGTGAAGCTCCTCGTGGTCCCCGGCGAGTTCGGTGACGGACAGCAGCTTCAGACGGTGGTGTTCGGAGAGTGCGAAGAAGGCCATCGGGTCCTCGGTGGCGGTGGAAGTGACATGTACAGCCTGCCCAGAGCTGCCCTTCCACGCTGCCCGCACCGCTGCGCGGGTATTCCACGCCACGGTGGTACCGGGCTCACGGAGGCAAGGCCTTGCCCATCGGGCGTGCATCTCATTATGCGGGGTCGCGGCGGAAGAGTCGCTCAGTCCTCGTCCGCCTGCGCCGAGTTGGCGATGGCCTCGGTGAGTCGTTGCAACTGCGCGGTGAGGTCCCGGCGTTCACGGGGCGTGAACTGCGCCAGCGTACGGACCTGACGCCGGCGCAGCTCGCCGCGCATGGCCGCGAGGCGTTCCGCGCCGTCGGGGGTGAGCCGGATCAGCACCTGGCGTTCGTCCTCGGACGAGCGCCGTCGGGTGACCACGCCGTTCGCTTCGAGCTGCTTGAGCATGCGGGTGGCGGTCGGCACGCTCACCTCGGCGGACGCGGCGAGCTTGCCGACGGCAAGTCCGGTCTCCTCGTCCTCGCCCGACAGCGGTTCGAGCAGGGCCAGTTGGGACTGGGAGAGTCCGCCGCCGGTCTGGCCGACGGTCGCGGCCCGGGAGCGGCGCATCGCGTAGAAGAGCCGGTCGGCGGCCTGCGCCAGGTCCTCGACGCCCTCGTCGCCCGCATCGGCCGAGCGCCTGCCGGGGGAGGGCTTGCTCGTGTCTCGCATGGTTGTTAGCTTACTAAATGAATCTCGTTAGCAAGCTAACGACTAGGAGGCAAAGCACCATGGAACCCGCACGCATCGACGTCCACCAGCACATCGTTCCGCCGGCCTGGGCCGAGACCCTCGCCGCGCGGGGCCTCGACTCCGGCGGCTGGGCCATCCCGGCCTGGAACCCGGACGGCGCCCTCGCGATGATGGACCGTCAGGAGATTGCCGCAGGCGTCCTCTCGGTCACCGCACCCGGCGTCCACCTCGGCGACGACAGAGAGGCCCGCACCCTGGCCCGCGCGGTCAACGAGTACGGCGCGGAGATCGTCAAGGACCGGCCCGACCGCTTCGGCCACTTCGCGAGCGTTCCGCTGCCCGACGTCGACGCGGCCCTGGAGGAAGCCGTCCACGCGCTGGACGTCCTGGGCGCCGACGGTGTGGTGCTGATGTCCAACGCCCGCGGCCGCTACCTCGGCGATCCCGCCTTCGAGCCGCTGTGGGCCGAACTCGACCACCGCGGCGCCAACGTCTTCGTCCACCCGGCCCAGCCCCCGATGGAGCTGCTCCCCGGCACCCCGGCCCCGCTCGCCGACTACATCTTCGACACCACCCGCACCGCCCTGAACATGGTGCTCAACGGTGTGCCGGCCCGGTACCCGAACGTACGCGTGATCCTCTCCCACGGCGGCGGCTTCCTCCCGTACGCGGCCTACCGCTTCTCCGGCCTCACCTCCATCGCCGTGGACCCCGGCCGCACGGCCGACGACGTGCTGCGGGACCTGAAGCGCTTCTACTTCGACACCGCGCTGTCCGCCAGCCCCAGCGCACTGCCCGCCCTGCTGGCCTTCGCCGAGCCGGGCCACGTCCTCTACGGCAGCGACTGGCCGTTCGCCCCCGAGGAGGCCGGCAGCTACTACAACCACTACCTGGAGACCTATCCGGACTTCGCCCCCGGCCAGGCCCACGCCATCGACCGCGGCAACGCCGAAGCGCTCTTCCCGCGGCTCGCCCGCTGACCTGCCGGCCGGCCCACCGCCCGGTGGGTCAACTGCGAGTCCGCCCCGCGCCCTTGAGCCTGATCCGTACGTACACGCCGGCCCGGCTCCCCATACGAGTATCGACAGCCGATATCGGGAGCCGTAAACTGGTGCTGTGCCACCCAAGGAGCGGGCCATGAGCAAACCGTCGACCACAGCAGGGCTGCCGGACGAGCTGCAACGGCGCCTGGGGCTGCCGGATGCCGTGGTCATCGGCCTGGGAGCGATGATCGGCGCGGGGGTCTTCGCCGCGCTGGCGCCCGCCGCCCGCGCGGCCGGCTCCGGGCTGCTGCTCGGTCTGGCCCTCGCCGCGGTGGTGGCGTACTGCAACGCCAGCTCCTCGGCCCGGCTCGCCGCCCGCTATCCGGCCTCCGGCGGTACGTACGTCTACGGCCGCGAGCGGCTCGGCCCCTTCTGGGGATACCTCGCCGGATGGGCCTTCGTCGTCGGCAAGACCGCGTCCTGCGCGGCGATGGCCCTCACCGTCGGCGCGTACGCATGGCCAAGTCAGGCGCATGCCGTGGCCGTTGCCGCGGTCGTGGCGCTGACTGCCGTGAACTACGCGGGAGTGCACAAGTCCGCGTGGCTGACCCGCGTGATCGTGGCAGTGGTCCTGGCGGTGCTCGCCGCGGTGGTGGTCGCGGGGCTGACCTCCGGAGCGGCCGGGTCCGCCCGTCTGGACATCGGCGCCGACGCGACGGCCGGCGGGGTGTTCCAGGCCGCGGGCCTGCTGTTCTTCGCCTTCGCCGGGTACGCGCGCATCGCCACTCTCGGCGAGGAGGTACGCGATCCGGCCCGTACGATCCCGCGGGCCATTCCCCTCGCGCTCGGCATCACCCTGGTGGTCTACGCCGCCGTCGCCCTCGCCGTCCTGTCGGTGCTGGGCCCCGGCGAACTGGCCGCCGCCACCGCCCCGTTGACGGACGCGGTACGTGCCGCGGGCGTCGGCTGGCTCGCTCCGGTCGTACGCGTCGGCGCGGCGGCCGCAGCCCTCGGCTCGCTGCTCGCGCTCATCCTCGGCGTGTCCCGCACCACCCTCGCGATGGCCCGCGACCGGCACCTGCCGCGCCCCCTCGCCGCGGTCCACCCGACGCGCAAGGTGCCCCACCGGGCCGAGCTCCTCGTGGGCGCCGTGGTGGCGGTGCTCGCCGCGACGGCGGACGTACGCGGGGCCATCGGCTTCTCGTCCTTCGGAGTGCTGGTCTACTACGCGATCGCCAACGCCTCGGCGCTGACGCTCACTTCGGACGAGAGTCAGCCGCGCCGGACCGTACACCGCACGGCCGTACCTGCCCTCGGCCTGGCCGGCTGCCTGGCCCTGGCCTTCACCCTGCCGCCCGCCTCGGTGAGCTGGGGCGCGCTGGTCCTCGCGCTCGGGGCGGCGGCGTACGGAGTGCGCCGGGCCACGGCAGGCCGCCGTACTCCCGACGGTCCCACCACGGGGGATACCGACAAGCCCTCAACTTGAGGAGCACGACCATGAGTTCCGTATCCGTGCGCTACATCGTCGACGACGTTGACGCCGCAGTCGCCTTCTACACCACCCACCTCGGCTTCACCCTCGAACGCCGGCCCGCGCCCCAGTTCGCCGTCCTCGCCCGGGGCGAACTGGGGCTGCTGCTCTCCGCGCCCACCGGCCCGGGTGGCGCTGCCCAGCCGATGCCCGACGGCCGCCGCCCGGAGCCCGGCGGCTGGAACCGCATCCAGCTCCATGTGACCGACCTGGACACCACCGTCGCCGCTCTGCGCGCCGCCGGTGCGGCGTTCCGCAACGACATCGTGGAGGGCAGGGGCGGCCGCCAGATCCTCCTCGACGACCCGTCGGGCAACCCCGTCGAGCTGTTCGAACCCCCGCAGGGATGAGCCCGCGGGGATGAGCCCGCGTGGCCGCGGCGGGTGAGCCGACCGCGCCGGCCGAAGCCGACGCGCGACGCTACGGTGCCTCGTCGCCGAGGACTTCGCGGGCCAGTTCGGCGAGCGCCTTGCGATCCTCGGCGAGGGCCTGCCGGCCGGCCTCGGTCGCGCGGTAGACGCGGCGTGTCCGGCCCTCGACGACCTGCTGGCCGGAGACCAGCAGCCCGTCCTCCTCCAGCCGGTGCAGCGTCGGGTAGAGCGTGCCCGGACTGATGTCGTAGCCGTGGCCTGCCAGTTCCCTGGTCATCCACGCGCCGTGGATCTCACCCTCGGCGGCGTGGTGCAGGATGTGCAGCCGCACCGCGCCCCGCTGGAACTCCCGCATCCGGCACACCTCCACCTGTCACGAACCCGATATCGGCCCCCGATTCTACGGGCCGGGGCGGGCGGAACGGCCGACGGCCGACGGTCGCAGGGCCCGTCAGTCCGTGTAGGACTCGAGCGTGCCGCGGCGGCGGACGTCGAGGGTTGCGCAGTGGAACGAGCCGCCGAACGGCGCGTAGTGCAGCAGATCGCAGGGGATGGGCTCGAATCCCCATCTCTCCAGAGCGCGCAGCATTCCGGTGTGGTGCCGTTCCGCGATGACGCGCTTTTCGTCGACCATGAGGATGTTCATGCTGAGCCATTTCCCGCACATCGAAGTGAGCTTCAGCAGGTTCTCGTCGATCGGGTCGGGTTCGGGTGCGACCAGGATGTCCCACGAACTCAGTACGTCGGGCAGCCGGTCGACGTCGACGTATTCGGGATTGACCAGCGCCTTGCCGGGTGCGAGGACGAGGAACGTGGTGTCGATGTGCATCGGCGTACGGCAGCTGCTCTCGATCTCGTGAATCCGGTAGCCGGGTCCGAGATGACGGCGCAGCCAGTCGATGCCCATCCCGTTCGTGACGTTGCTTCGCGTCACGAACAGGTCGCGTCCCGCGCGGACGAAATCCGCCGCGTCGAATACCGGCTCGAACTCGGTGAGGATGTAGCGCATCGGCTCACCGTCCTCGGGGATCCGGAAATCCGGATCGAAGAGTTCGTCGGTGAGCTGCGGTCGCGGTGCCGCCGTCCAGCGGGCTCCGCGGCGGAAGTAGTCCTTGAGGACTTCGCGGTAGGAGTGCGTCTCGAAATAGCGGCACGGCCACGCCATCGGGGTTTCGATGACCTCGTCGCCGATGACGAGCAGGCTGTCGCGCGGGCAGGTGTTGCAGAATCCGCGAGAGGACCAGTCCGGGGTGCCGAAGCGTTTCCCGTGCTCGACCGCGTCCGGGCGCCGGACCGTGACGCCGAGGGACTGCAGGAGAGCGATGAAGGCGTCGAGTTCCTCCTGCGCCTGGTCGATCATCTTCCGCGGATATTTGAATCCGGAAGCGAGTCCCTGCAGGCGCGCCGCCCACGGGGGGATATTGCAGGCCACGACAGGATGACTGGAAGGGATCGTCGCCCCGTCGAGGCGCCCGACGATGATCTCCTCCAGCGGATCCCACTCGTTGTGTGAATTGACCGGAGAAACAAGTGTTTCAGGAGAATTGCCGGTCGTGACCGATAGTTCCGACATCTTCCGCAGTTTATGAGCGGACCGGGGCGGACGCGAGGAGCTGTGGCCGTCCAGGAGAGTGGCACAGCGCGGTGATTCATCGCGTACGACGGAGAGCGCCGCGAAAGGGCCGGCCTGTGCGTCGACGGTTTTGAGGATGCCCCCGCCGTACACGAAGAGGGGCGCGGCACCGGGGTGACCCCGTAGGGCCGGTGCCGCGCCCCTCGGGGCGTCACGTCGTCAGGCCGTCAGACCCGGACGTCCTCCTTCTCGCGCTGCGCGGGAACGGGGGTCTCGCGCAGCTTCTCGCCCTCGACGTCGAGATCGGGGAGAGCCCGGTCGAGGGGGCGAGGCAGCCACCAGGCGGCGCGCCCGAGGAGGGACATGACCGCGGGGACGAGCGTCATGCGGACGATGAACGCGTCTACGAGCACGCCCACGGCGAGTGCGAACCCGATGGACTTGATGATCGGGTCCTCCATCAGCACGAAGCCGCCGAACACGGACGTCATGATCAGGGCTGCGGCCGTGACCACCCGTCCGTTGTGCCCCACGCCGTTGATGGTGGCCTGCTTGGCGTCGGCGCCGTGCACGAAGTCCTCCCGCATCCGGGAGACGAGGAAGACCTCGTAGTCCATGGCCAGGCCGAAGAGAATGCCGATGAGCAGGATCGGCAGGAAGCTGACCAGCGGCCCGGACGTATCGAGGCCGAACAGGTCGGCGAGGTGGCCCTGTTGGAACACCGCGACCGTGATGCCGAACGTGGCGCCGACGGTGAGCAGGAAGCCCAGCGCCGCCTTGAGCGGCACGAGGATGGAGCGGAACACCAGCATGAGCAGCAGGATCGACAGTCCGACGACCAGCAGCAGATAGACGGGCAGTGCGTCGGCCAGCTGTTCCGATACGTCGATGCCGAGTGCGGTCATGCCGGTCAGGGACACCGTCGCGCCCTTGGAGTCCGCGACGTGGTCGCGGATGGAGTGGACGGCGTCCTCGGTGGCGGCGGCGGTGGGGCCCGCCTTGGGGATGACCGTCAGCAGTGTGGTGGTGCCCTGCTTGTTGGTCTGCGGTGCGGCGACGGCCAGTACGCCGTCGGTGGACTTGATGTGCGCCGCGGTCTGCTTGGCCGCGGCGGCCGTCGACCGCGGGTCGTCGCCGTGCACCACGGCCATGAGGCGGCCGTTGAAGCCTTCCCCGAAGCCCTCGCTGGTGAGGTCGTACGCCTTGCGGGCCGGTGAATCGGCGGCGGCGGTACCGGCGTCGGGCAGCGCGAGCCGCATGTCCTGCACGGGCATGGCGAGCGCGCCCAGACCGATGACGCCGACCAGCAGCAGGGGGAGGCGCATCCGCAGGACGCCGCGGGCCCAGCGGAAGCCGAACGCGTCGCGGGAGGACTCGCTCTGCTTGCCGTTGCGCTGCTTGCGGGGCAGAACGCGGCGCCCGGCGAATCCGAGGATCGCGGGCAGCAGGGTGAGCGCCACCAGTACGGCGAGGGCGACGGTGCCGGCCGCGGCCAGACCCATGACGGTCAGGAACGGGATGCCGACGACGGAGAGTCCGGCCAGCGCGATCACGACGGTGGCACCGGCGAAGACGACGGCCGATCCGGCGGTGCCGACAGCGCGTCCCGCGGCCTCGTCGGCGTCCATGCCGTCGGCTATGTACTGCCGGTAGCGGGAGGTGATGAAGAGCGAGTAGTCGATGCCGACGGCCAGGCCCAGCATGAGCGCCAGGATGGGCGCGGTGCTGGTGAGTTCGACCGTACTGCTCAGCGCGTACAGCCCGGCCATGCCCGCGCCGACGCCGATCAGGGCGTTGAGCAGCGTCATGCCGGCGGCCACGAGCGAGCCGAAGGTGATGACCAGGACGACGGCGGCCACCAGTACGCCGAGGGCCTCAGTGGAGCCGACCTCCACCTTGGCGGTCATGACCTCACCGCCGTGCTCGACCTGGATGCCCTTCGCGTCGGCGCCGGCGTCCTCGAAGTCGCTCCGCTGAGCGTCCGTCAGATCCTGGGCGCCCTTGTCGAACTGGACGTTGACGAGGGCGTACCGGCCGTCGGGGGAGACGGACTTGGCCTTGAACGGGTCCATGGCGGCGGTGACGCCGTCCACGCCCGCGGCCTCCTTGACCACGGGCGCCACCTGGGCCGGTGTGAGCCGCTCACTCTTCGGTGCGGCGATCACGATGGAGCCGGTGGCGCCGCCGGCCTGGGGGAACTCCTTCTTCAGGGAGTCCATGGCCTGTTGGGACTCGGTCCCCGGCATCTCGAACTTGTCGGTGGTCGGGCCGCTGAAGGCGGCTGCCGCACCGCCCAGCAGGGCGAGCAGCAGGAGCCAGAGCGCGACGACGCGCCCGCGGCGGCGGAAGGAGAACCGGCCGAGCCGGTTCAGCAGTATCGCCATGGCAGAAGGTGTCTCTCCGTCGGAGTCAGCGGGGATCGTGGTCGAGCGTCCGCAGAGCGCTGCGGATCATCTGGGTACGCAGCGTCTCCTCGTCCACCTCCACGTCACCGGCGCTGGTGACGAACACGGCGCCGATCACCATCCATGCGGCCACCCTGTTCTCGGGTGCGTCGGAGTGGCCGGCGAGTGACGCCAGCAGCCGGTCGGTGAAGCCGGGAATGCTGGAGAGCGCGGGATTGCAGAGCATCTCGGGGAGGTCCTCGAAGAGGAGCTTGACCTCGCGGCGGAACCGCAGCGCGAGCTCCACGTAGCCGGTGACGGCCGGTTCGACGGCCTGTTCCCCCGTCAGGCCGGCGAGCTGCGCGTCGAGTTCGGCCAGCCCCTCGCCCGCGGGCGTCAGCAGCTCGGTGAGTATCGCGTCCTTGCTCGCGAAGTGGTACAGCAGCGAGGCCTTCGAGCAGCCCACCTCGGAGGCGATGTCGTGCAGCGAAGTGCCCCGGTAGCCGTGCACGACGAAGAGCGACAGCGCCGCCTCCAGGATGTTCCCGCGCAGCGCGGAAGGAGTGCGTCCCATGACTCAACAGTAACTGTCCGATCGGTCAGATCTGACCGATCGGACAGTCTCGCCGCGTGTCCTGCGCCACATCCGGCCCGCGTCGCGCACCGGCCACGGCTCACGGCGCGGGCAGCGGCGCGGGACAACAGGGCAGCCACCATCGGGTGGTTGGCCTCCGTTCTCCAGTGCGGGCCGGTGCGATCGGCGTACCGTGTGGGACCTGACAGTCGGCGAGTGGGGCGGGCGGCATGGCAGTGGAGTTCAGCCGGCGTGGCGGCGGCCTTCCGGCGGAGCTGACCGGCTTCGTCGGCCGTACGGACGAACTCGCGCGGGTGCGCGCCATGCTGGCCGACGCACGCCTGGTGACGCTCATGGGTCCGGGCGGCGTCGGCAAGACACGCATCGCCCTGCGCGCGGCAGCCGCCGTCCAGGAGGACTTCCCCGACGGACTCCGCGTGGCCGAACTGACCTCCCTGCGCGACCCCGAACTGCTGCCGAGCGTCCTGTGCACGCTGCTCCGCGTTCCGCAGCAGTCGGCCGACGAACCGCTGGACGCGCTCGTCGACCATCTCCAGGACAAGCGGCTCCTGTTGATCCTGGACACCTGCGAGCACCTCGTCGACGCCTGCGCGATGCTCACCGATGTGCTGCTCGGCGCGGCACCCGGCGTGACCGTGCTCGCCACCAGCAGGCAGCCGCTCGACGTGCCGGGCGAGAACGTCTTCACGGTGCCGCCGCTGGCCCTGGACACCGCCGTCGAACTGTTCGCGCAGCGTGCCGCGGTCGTCGTCCCCGGCTTCGTCGTCCACGACGGGAACCGCCCCGACGTCGAGGCCCTGTGCCGCCGCCTGGACGGCATCCCGCTCGCGATCGAGCTGGCGACCGTACGGCTGCGGGCCGTCGGGCTCAAGCAGTTGGTCGCACTGCTGGAGGAACGCTTCCGGGTACTGACCGGCGGCCGGCGCACCGCCCTGCCACGGCACCACACTCTCCGTACGGCCATCGGCTGGAGCCACGAGCTGTGCACGGACACCGAACGGCTGCTGTGGGCACGGCTGTCCGTCTTCGCCGGCTCCTTCGACCTGGCCGCCGTGCAGCAAGTGTGCGGAGGCGGCGCGCTGCCCGTGTACGAGGTGGTCGAGACGCTCATCGGCCTCGTCGACAAGTCCGTCGTCATCCGCCTCGACGGTCCCGAGGGCGAGGACGACCGCTACCGGCTCCTCGACACCATCCGCGAGTACGGCGCCGAGTGGCTCACCGAGCTGGGGAAGGCCGATGTCACCGGGGAAGACGAGGAAACCGCCTGCCGGGAGCGGCACTTGGCGCACTACCGGACGCTCGCCGAACGCCTCGAGGACCACTGGTGCACGAGCGAACAGCTGGACCTGCAGCTGGCGGTGGACCACGACCGCGCCAACGTACGGGCCGCCCTCGACTTCCTCGCCTCGCGACCGGGGCGCGAGCGCGAAGCACTGGCGCTCGCCGCCGCGCTCGGGCACTACTGGTACTTCGGCGCCCAGTTCGCCGAGGGGCGGCACTGGCTGACCCGGTGCCTGGGCCCGGTCCCGGAGCCCGTTTCGGAACGGGCCGAAGCACTGCGTCAGCTGGGCCGGATCACCCTGCGCCAAGGCGATCACGCCGCGGCGCTGGCCGCCCTCCAGGAGTCCCGCGCCATCGCCGAACGCCTCGGCGACGAGCTGAAGTCGACCCTCGTCGACCAGTACATCGCCCTGCGCGCCCTCGCGTGCGGCGACGTACCGGCCGCCATGGCCGGATTCGAGGCGGCCTGCAACCGGCTCCGGAGCCTCGGCGAACGGTCGTTCCTGGCCGTGGCGCTGATGAACGCCACTCTGGCGCTGGCGGTCGCCGGGAACGGGCCGAAGGCGCTCGCCGCGGCGGACGAAGCGCTGGCCTGCCTCGCGGACGAGCCGGGCGAATGCTGGACCCGCGGCTATCTTCTGCTGGCCAGAGGCCTCGCGCACTGGTACGACGGCGACCTCGCCGCGTCCGGAACCGCCACCCGTGCGGCGGTCCGGCAGAAGTACCGGATGGCCGACCTGGACGGTGTCGCTGTCTGCCTCGCCATGCTCGCCTGGGTGGCCGTCGACGAGGGCCGGCCCGCGCGTGCCACCTGGCTCATGGGCGCGGCCGAACGACTGTGGGAGGACCTGCCGGCCCGTCTGTTCGGCGCGGCGATCCTGGCCGACACCTACGACAGAGCGCGCGCCGCCGCCCAAGAGGCGCTGGGGGAGGGGCGATTCGACCGGATGCGCCACCGCGGAGCCAAGCTGTCCGTCCACGCGGCCGTCGAGCTCGCCCAGGCCGACAGCGACAGCCCCGACACCCACAGGAACGGCGACGCCGAGCAGCAGCCGTGCGACGCCCTGACCCGCCGCGAGCGCGAGGTCGCGGAGCTGGTCGGACACGGCCTGTCCAACCGGGAGATCGCCGAACAGCTGGTGATCTCCAAGCGCACCGCCGACGCGCACGTCGAGCACATCCTGGGCAAGCTCGGCTGCTCATCCCGCGGGCAGATCGCGCCCGCCCTCGCGGGAAAGCGGTCCTGAGCCCCGGATCAGGGCTCCGCGTGTACGCGGCCCCGGGCGCGGACTCTCCCGCCCCCGGGGCCTGTCACGGTCACGCGGGAGCGGCGGTCCGGCCGCCGCTCCCGTCAGCCGTCAGCGTTCACTTGTCGTCACGGCCGCTGCGCCCGTGGCGAGACCCAGCACGACCCATGCGAACCACATCCATCCGTTGCCCCCCACCGTGACCGTGTAACCGGTCGCCACGATCAGCGCGATCACGGTGCACACCGTCATGAACTTCAGTCCACTGTTCATCCCGACCCCCTTCCACCGCGGACCGGGCCGCGGCCAGGTATCCATCGTCACCCGGCCGTGACCCGCGCGCCACGGTGCTGCGCCCTCCACGGGCGCGAGGTCAGCGAATCGAGGTGCCGGAGATCGTGCGGGCGATGACCAGGCGCTGGATCTCGCTGGTGCCCTCGAAGATCGAGTAGATCGCGGCGTCCCGGTGCATCCGCTCCACCGGGTACTCGCGGGTGTAGCCGTTGCCGCCGAGGATCTGCATGGCCTGCGCGGTCACCGACTTCGCCGTCTCGGCCGCGTGCAGCTTGGACATCGAGCCCTCCGCGGACTCGAACTTCTTGCCGGCCGCGCCCATCCACGAGGCACGCCACACGAGCAGACGCGCCGCGTCGATCTGCGTACGCATATCGGCGAGCTGGAAGGCGATCCCCTGGTTGTCGATGATCGGGCGGCCGAACTGGATACGCGTCTTCGCGTACTCCAGCGCCACCTCGTACGCAGCCCGGGCGATGCCCACGGCCTGCGCGCCCACGGCCGGGCGGGAGGCCTCGAAGGTGGCCATGGCGGCGTTCTTCACACGCTCGCCGCCCTTCCTGGCCCGCTCGCGCGCCCGCGCGAGGCGCTCGTCGAGCTTCTCCTTGCCGCCCAGCAGGCAGTGACCGGGGATGCGGACGTCCTCCAGGACGACCTCGGCCGTGTGCGAGGCGCGGATGCCGTGCTTCTTGAACTTCTGCCCCTGGGACAGCCCCGGCGTGTTCGGCGGGACGATGAACGAGGCGTGGCCCTTGGAGCCCAGCTCCGGGTCGACGACCGCGACGACGACGTGGACGTTGGCGATGCCGCCGTTGGTCGCCCAGGTCTTGGTGCCGTTGAGCACCCACTCGTCCTTGGCCTCGTCGTAGACGGCACGGGTGCGCATCGCGGAGACGTCCGAGCCGGCGTCGGGCTCGGAGGAGCAGAAGGCCGCCACCTTCACGTCGTTGGCGTCGCCGTACATCTGCGGCACCCAGGTGCCGATCTGCTCCTCGGTGCCGTTGGCCAGCACGCCGACGGCGGCGAGGCCGGTGCCGACGATGGACAGCCCGATGCCCGCGTCGCCCCAGAACAGCTCCTCCATGGTCATCGCGATGCCGAGACCGGTGGGGTCGAAGTACTGCTGCGCGTAGAAGTCGAGGGAGTACAGGCCGATCTTGGCGGCCTCCTGGATGATCGGCCAGGGAGTCTCCTCGCGCTCGTCCCACTCGGCGGCGGCGGGGCGGATCACGTCGGCGGCGAAGCCGTGGATCCAGTCCCGCACCTCCTTCTGTTCCTCGTTGAGGTCGAGCGCGAATGCGGAGTCGGCCATGTCCGTTCCCTCCCGGGCAACTGGGTACCCCTGGCTGATTGTTACCTTCGGTAATACTCAGTCTGTTACTCGCGAGTAGGCAATGTCAACTCCCGCGTAACCCTCAGCCATCGCCTCGTCGCCGGTCAGCAGGGTGTTACGTTGCGTCGGGGGCAACGCACGGACAGGGGCGGGGAGAAATTTCCATGGGGACAACCACACAGCACAGCGGTACTCAGCAGGACGATCAGCGCGCCGCCGCCGACAAGCGGCGAAGAGAGCTGCTGGAGGCGGCCGACCGCGTCGTCCTGCGCGAGGGGCCCAGTGCGTCCATGAACGCCATCGCGGCCGAGGCCGGCATCACGAAACCGATCCTGTACCGGCACTTCGGCGACAAGGGCGGCCTCTACCGCGCACTCGCCGTACGGCACACCGACGCGCTGCTCGCCTCGCTGCGGGCGGCACTGGACGCACCCACCGAACGCCGTGAGCGTGTCGAAGCCACCCTCGACACCTACCTGTCGGCCATCGAGGCCAGGCCGCAGGTCTACCGGTTCCTGATGCACCCGGCCGAGGACAGCTCCGGCGGCGAGCACTCCTTCGACGTCGGCCAGCACTCCGCGCCGTTGCTGCGCCGCCTCGGCGAGGAGCTCGCCGAAGTGATCGGTACGCGTGTCGACCTCGGCCCCGGCGGCGACGAGCTCGCCCGGGTCTGGGGTCACGGCATAGTCGGCATGATGCACGCGGCGGGGGACTGGTGGCTGCGCGAACGCCCCTGCCCCCGCGCCCAGTTGGTGCAGCACCTCGCCGACCTGCTGTGGGGCCGGCTCGCCGCGGCGGGCGACCGCGCCGGAGCCCCCGGCTTCTGACCGGGCCCGGACGCGGAAGCCGGCCGGGACCGCGCGGCGGGGAGCGTACGGTCCTAACCGGGCACGCGTACGCACCAGTCGGCGCGCCGCGCCGCGCGCAGCACCCTGCGGCGGCGCAGCCCCGTCACCCGGTCCGGATAGACGGTGCCGTCGAGATGGTCGAGTTCGTGCTGGAGGCACCGGGCGAAGAACCCGGTGCCCGTCACCCGTACCGGAGTTCCGTCAACGGTCCGCCCCTCGGCGGCCGCCTCGTCGTAGCGGACCGTCCCGGCCTCCAGGCCGGGCAGCGACAGGCAGCCCTCGGGGCCGCGCAGCCGCACGCCGTCGGTCCCCGTCAGCACGGGGTCCACGAGGTGACCGCGGTGCCGCACGTCCTCGTCGTCGGGGCAGTCGTAGACGAACACCCGCAGCGGCACACCGATCTGAGGGGCCGCCAGGCCCACACCGCGGTGCGCGTACATCGTCGCGAACAGGTCCTCCACCAGCTGCTCCAGCGGCCCGTACGCCGCCGGCACCTCCCGCGAGGGAGCGTGCAGCAGCGGGTCCCCGTACATCCGCAGCGGGCGTACGCTGCCTGAAGTGCCGGGTATGGAAGGCCGTCTCATGGCGGCAACGATACGCGGCCGGAGGATCTTCGACGGTGCCGCGGTTCGGGTGGCTGCCCACGGCTCGGTAGGCTTCTCCAAGACCGAGGGGCAAGGAGGAGCAAGGACGATGGCAGGCAACACGGACCCGCTCTCGCCACGATCGAGGCTGGCCGTCACGGCGGGCAGGGCGGCGGCGGCGGTGTCACGCGCCGCCGGCCGCGGCAGCGGATCGGTGATCGGCGGGAAGGTCGCGCTCAGGCTCGACCCCGAACTGCTGGCGCGGGTCGCCCAGCACCTGGACGTCGTCCTGGTTTCGGCGACCAACGGCAAGACCACGACCACCCGGCTGATCGCCGAGGCGCTGCGCGCGCACGGCGAGGTGGTCTCCAACGCGCTCGGCGCCAACATGCCGGCCGGCATCACCTCGGCGCTCGCGGGCGGTTCGACCGCGCAGTACGGCGTGATCGAGGTGGACGAGAAGTATCTGTCCGCCGTCGCGCGCGACACCACGCCGAAGGCCATCGCGCTGCTCAACCTCTCCCGCGACCAGCTGGACCGCGCCGCGGAGACCCGGATGCTCGCCGAGCACTGGCGCGAGGGCCTGGCGGGGCAGAAGGCCGTCATCATCGCCAACGCCGACGACCCGCTCGTCGTGTGGGCCGCCTCCTCCTCCCCGAACGTGGTGTGGGTCGCCGCGGGCCAGGAGTGGAAGGACGACGCCTGGTCCTGCCCGGCGTGCGGCGGCGTGATGCAGCGCCCCGGCGACGACTGGTTCTGCGGCGAGTGCGGCTTCCGCCGCCCCACCCCCAGCTGGGCGCTCTCCGGCGACCACGTGCTGGACCCGCACGGCTCCGCCTGGCCTATCCACCTCCAGCTGCCGGGCCGCGCCAACAAGGCCAACGCCACCACCTCGGCCGCCGTCGCCGCCGCCTTCGGCGTGCCGCCGCAGACGGCGCTGGAGCGGATGTACTCGGTGCAGGCCGTCGCCGGCCGGTACGACGTCGTCAGCTACGGGGACCGGGACGTACGGCTGCTGCTCGCCAAGAACCCGGCGGGCTGGCTGGAGACGTTCTCCCTCATCGACCCGCAGCCGGCGCCGGTGATCCTTTCCGTCAACGCCCGCGGCGCCGACGGCACGGACACCTCCTGGCTGTGGGACGTCGACTACTCCCGGCTGGCCGGGCACCCGATCCGGGTGATCGGCGACCGGCGGCTCGACCTGGCCGTCCGGCTCGAAGTCGCGGGCGTCGACTTCCAGGTGTGCGACACCGCCGACCAGGCCATCCGCAGCTGCCCGCCCGGACGCATCGAGGCGATCGCGAACTACACCGCGTTCCAGGACCTGCGCCGCGTCGTCGGCAACTGACCCGCCTGCCGAAGGAGCTTCGAGACATGAGTGACACGGGCCTCCGTGTGGTGTGGGTCTACCCCGACCTGCTCAGCACCTACGGCGACCAGGGCAACGCCCTCGTCGTCCAGCGCCGCGCACAGCAGCGCGGCCTCAACGTCGAGCGGACCGACGTCCGTTCCGACCAGCCCATCCCCACTTCCGCCGACATCTATCTGATCGGCGGCGGTGAGGACCGCCCGCAGCGGCTCGCGGCCGAACGGCTGCGCCGTGACGGCGGGCTGAACCGCGCCGTGGACAACGGCGCGATCGTCTTCTCCGTCTGCGCGGGCTACCAGATCGTCGGCCACGAGTTCATCAACGACCTGGGGGAGCGCGAGCAGGGCCTCGGGCTGCTCGACGTGGTCAGCATGCGCGGCGAGGCGGACCGCTGCGTGGGCGACGTACTGGGCGACATCGACAGCCAGTTGGGCCTGCCCCCGCTGACCGGATTCGAGAACCACCAGGGCGTCACCCGCGTGGGACCGGGCGCCCGCCCGCTCGCCCACACGCGGCTGGGCCAGGGCAACGGCGTCGGCGACGGCACCGAAGGCGCCTGGAACGACACGGTGTTCGGCACCTACATGCACGGTCCCGTCCTCGCCCGCAATCCGCAGATCGCCGACCTTCTGATCAAGCTGGCGCTGGACGTCAACGCGCTGCCGCCGGTCAACGACCGCTGGTACGAGGCGCTTCGCCAGGAGCGGATCGAGGCGGCCACCCAGCCGGCCTGACACACCGCCCGCCGGGCGCCACGGCCGCCCCCGCGCGCCCGGCGCCGCGGGGGCGGTTCTAGTCTGGTGCGGGCGGATCGGTGCGAATCGGGAGTGTTGGGATGGATCACGGCGGGCACGGCATGACGATGGACCTGCCGCCGTTCACGCTGGCGCGGGGCCTGGAGTTCACGGGAGACCCGTTCTTCCTCGTCGGCTGCCTGCTGGCCCTGGGTCTGTACGGGTACGCCGTGCTCAGGCTGCGCCGGCGCGGCGACAAGTGGCCCGTCAGCCGCAGCGTGTTCTGGGTGGCCGGTGTCCTCACCGTCGCGCTGGTCATGTGCACCGCGCTGAACGAGTACGGCATGCTGCTCTTCAGCGTCCACATGGTGCAGCACATGGTGATCAGCATGCTGTCGCCGATCCTCCTGCTGCTGGGTGCGCCGGTGACGCTCACCCTGCGCGCTCTGCCGACGGCGGGACGCGGCCACAAGGGGCCGCGGGAGCTTCTCGTCGCCCTGTTGCACAGCCGGTACATGCGGATCATCTCGCACCCGGCGTTCACCATCCCGCTGTTCATCGCGAGCCTCTACGCGCTCTACTTCACGCCGCTGTTCGACTTCCTGATGGAGTCGAAGACGGGGCACATCGCGATGATGGTGCATTTCCTCGCCGTCGGCCTGGTCTTCTTCTGGCCGATCATGGGCGTCGACCCGGGCCCGCACCGGCCGGGCTACGTGATGCGGATGCTGGAGCTGTTCGCCGGCATGCCCTTCCACGCGTTCTTCGGCATCGCGCTGATGATGGCCACCGAGCCGATGATCAAGACGTACGCGCACCCGCCGGCCTCGCTGGGCGTGTCGGCGCTGTCCGACCAGACCGCCGCGGGCGGGATCGCCTGGGCGTTCAGCGAGATCCCCTCGGTGCTGGTGCTGGTCGCGCTGATCTTCCAGTGGTACGTCTCGGACCAGCGGCAGGCCCGCCGCCGCGACCGCGCCGCGGACCGTGACGGCGACCAGGAACTCGTCGCCTACAACGCCTACTTGGCGTCCCTGCAAAAGGGCCAGTAGGCACAGGCGTCAGCACACGGAAGAGGGGCCGGGCCATCCCGGCCCCTCTTCCGTATGTACGGACTTTCCGCTTGCCCGGGTACCTCAGCCTGTTCCTGTGAGGAATCCCGGGCGGTCAAGCTGCTCGCGGTCCAGAGGTGGCTGGGTTGCGTGTCGCTCGTTCGGGTGGGAAGGGGGGAACGGAGAGTGGGGTGTCGTACGGGTGTGTACGTTCGGTGATTGTGAAGCTGGTGGTGCAGGTCAAGCTGATGCCAACGTCGGTGCAGGCGACGGCGCTTGAGTCGACCCTGCACAGGGTCAATGCGTGTGCGAATCAGGTCTCTGAGGGGGCGTTTGCGCAGTACGGCCTCAAGGGTTCTGTGAAGGATCTGCGGTCGCTGGCCTACGGGGAGCTGAAGTCCTGTGGGCTGGGTGCGCAGGCCGCGCAGCATGTCATCAAGCGGGTGGCGGACGCCTATGCGACGCTGCGGGCGAACCTCCGTGCCGGGAACCTCGGCGGCGGGCAGTCCAAGCGGCGCCGCAAGGCTGAGTCGAAACCGATCGTTTTCCGCTCTGACGCGGCCCACACGTTCGACGACCGGTGCCTTTCGTGGGATTACGACAGGTGCACGGTGAGCATCTGGACGGTGAACGGCCGGATGAAGGACCTGTCCTTCGTCTGCTCCCCGGGCGCACTCAAGCAGTTGGCCGGACACCGCCAGGGTGAATCCGACTTGATCCACCGGGACGGCAAATGGCTCCTCGTCGCCACCGTCGACATCGCTGAACCGGAGGTATTCGAGCCGCGGGACTTCATCGGGGTGGACCGGGGCATCAACAATCTCGCCACCACGTCCGACGGTGACAACCACTCCGGGCGCCGCCTGGATCGCTACCGCAGGTGGCAGGCCCGTAAGAGGGCCGAGCTGCAGGCCAGGCGTACCAGGAGCGCGAAGCAGTTGCTGAAGAAGCGTGCTCGCCGCGAGGCGCGGCACGCCCGGCACGTCAATCACAAGGTTGCGAAGGCTGTTATTGCTGTCGCCCAACGCACCGAGCGCGGTATCGCCCTGGAGGAACTGGGCGGTATTCGCGAGCGGGTCACGGTTCGACGCGACCAGCGAGCACGACAGTCCTCCTGGCCTTTCCACCAGCTCGGTGTGTTTCTTGCCTACAAGGCCCAGCGTGTCGGTGTGCCGTTCATCGTGGTGGATGCGGCCTACACCTCGCAGCGGTGCCCGCGCTGCGGTCACACCGAGCGGGCCAACCGGCCGACTCGGGATCACTTTTGCTGTCGTCGGTGCGGCCTCGCTGGGCCCGCCGACCACGTCGCCGGGGTCAACGTGCGTGACCGCGCACGCTCGGCGTGGGTATTCGTCAACATGCCCGATCCGGTCCCCGCACAGCGGGGACCGGTGGATGTGACCCGTGACCGCCCTGTCGTAGGGGGCAGTCGGGAGCATAAGCGGAGCCTTGAAGTACTGAGCCAACAAGCTCAGTACTTCAAGGCCGAGTAGTTGACTGGTCGTCCCAGTGACCGTTGTTCTCGGCGGGCTAGTGGTCGTCCCAGTGGCCGTCGTGTGCGGCGTGCCGGTGTCCGTCGTGGACGTAGTCCATGTGGTCGCCGTGCGGGACGGCGACATGGCCGCAGCCCTCGCCGTGCGTGTGGTCGTGGCCGTCGTGCGCGGCGTGCCCGTCGGGCTCGCACTCGTCGGTGTGGCCGTCGTGCGGGCGGTGCAGATGCCCGTCGTGCGCGTAGTCGATGTGGTCGCCGTGCGGGACGGCGACGTGGCCGCAGCCCTCGCCGTGTGTGTGGTCGTGGCCGGAGTGGGTCCGGTGCTGCGTTGCGGTACTCACGGGAACGTCACCCTTTACCGAGCAGAGGGATGTGGCGTGTGCCACTCGTCGCGGCCATTGTGCCTATTCGCCGCAAAATGCCGCAATGTCATCCCACTCTGAGTGCCGGCGTGTCGTCGCAGGTCAGGGCCGCGCGCGAGGGGTGAGGGGGCGGGTTTCCGTTTCGCGCTCCCGGGCTGATAAAAATCTCCGGACCGTAAAGCGCCAGTAAAACCCCGGTATCGAAACCCCATACCAGAACCCAGCCCGGAGACACGATGACATACACGCCCTGGTCGCTCCTGTGCGACGCCGGACTGATAGCCGCCCTGCTGATGACCGGCACCGTCATCCGCGCCCGCGTCGGCTTCGTTCAGCGCCTGATGCTGCCCGCCAGCGTCATCGCCGGCTTCCTCGGCCTGCTGCTCGGCCCCCAGGGTGTGGGCCTGCTGCCCTTCTCCGACCAGCTCGAGACGTACGCGTCCGTGCTCATCGTGGTCGTCTTCGCCTGCCTCGCCCTGACCGACGGCCTCAGCCTCAAGGGCTTCGGCAAGGCCGCCGGCACCTTCGGCTCGTACAACGTCGCCGCGTACGCCCTGCAGGTCGGCCTCGGCGTGATCCTCGCGCTGCTCGTCCTGCAGCCCCTGTGGAACGTGCCCGACGGCTTCGGCGCGCTGCTCTTCGCCGGCTGGGCCGGCGGCTTCGGCACCGCGGCGGCCCTCGGTACGGCCTTCGAGTCCGCGGGCTGGGCCGGCGCGGGATCGCTGGGCTTCACCTCCGCGACCGTCGGCATGCTCACCGGTGTCATCGGCGGCATCATCCTCAACAACTGGGGCGCCCGCCGCGGCCACACCCAGGGCGTCGGCCGCTTCGAGACGCTCCCCGAGGACCTGCGCTCCGGCCTCGTACGGGACGAGAAGGACCGCGAGTCCACCGGCACCGCCACCACCTCGCCGGCCGCCATCGAACCGCTCGGTCTGCAGATCTGCGTCGTCGCCGTGATCGCCGCCGCGGCCTACGGCCTCTCCGAGCTCGTGACCGGCGCCTTCCCCTCGCTGATGGTCCCCGTGTTCGCGCTGGCCTTCATCGTCGGCCTGCTGCTGCGTGCCGTCTTCGCCCGCACCCCGGCCTGGCGCTACGTGGACGGGCAGTCGCTGAAGTCCATCTCCGGCACCGCCACCGACGTCCTCATCACCTGCGGCATCGCGTCGATCGTGCCCAGCCTCGTCGCCGACTTCTGGCTGCCGCTGCTGCTGCTCTTCGCCGTCGGACTCGCGCTGTGCCTCGTACTGTTCCTCTGGGTCGCCCCGCGCGCCTTCGAGGGCAACTGGTTCGAGAAGGCCGTCGTCACCTGGGGCTGGACCACCGGCGCCGCCGCCACGGCCATCGCCCTGCTGCGCATGGTCGACCCGAAGCTGAAGAGCGGCACCCTGGAGGAGTTCGGCGTCGCCTACATCCCGGTCGCCCCCATGGAGACCGTCACCGTGACGTTCGTCCCCGTGATGATCACCGCGGGCGCCGTGTGGGCCGTCGGCGGGCTGTGGGTGACGGCGGGACTGCTGGCTCTCGCGCTGCCCTGGATCTGCGGCTGGGTGCCCCGCCGCGGCGGCGGCTCCGCCGGGAAACCGGCAGTCGAGGAGACCACGAGCGCCTGACGCGTCCGGGCCGTGCCCTCCGTCACCCGTGGGTGGAGGGCCGGCCCGGCCGTGCGTCGTGGCGCCGGCTACTGCTCCTGCGAGCCGGCGCTCGTACTCGCGCCTCTGCCGATGCCCGTGCCCCCTACCGCCTGCTCGGCCTCGCGCAGGACGCGGTCCGCCGTGGCCGCCACATCCGCCGGCACGTTGCCCTGCTCGTCCAGCATCTGCTGGTAGATCGGCGGGTGTTCGGCCTCGGCGTCGACGGTGCTCGTCATGGTGATCCTCTCTGCACTCCTCCCCGCCACGTGCCGGGCGGGCAGCACAGGATATGCACAGCCGGGCGCCTGTCCGGAAGGCGGCCTGAGCAGCGTGAACACGCTCACACTCAGGGGAGGAGGAGCGGTGCCCGCTCCCGTACGTGCGCGACGAAGCACTGCGAGGAGGGCGGCAGCGTACGGGCGGACACCTGCGCGACGCCGAGATCCCGTGCGCACAGCACATCTGTCACCGGAAGATAGGGGACGGCGGGCTCCGCGGCGGCCAGCGGAGCGGGCAGCAGAGACACTCCCAGCCCGGCCGCGACGAGCCCGCGCAGCGTCTCCACCTCCTCGCCCTCGAAGCCGGCATGTGGCGTGAATCCGGCCTCCCGGCACAGCGTTTCGGTGATGCCGCGCAGTCCGTACCCGGGGCGCAGCAGGACGAAGGACTCGTCCGCCGCGTCCGCCAGCCGTACCCGGCGCCGCCGGGCCAGCCGGTGACCGGGCGGTACGGCCAGCAGCAGCGGCTGAGCGAGCAGCCGCTGCCACGCGATGAGGGGATGTCCCGGGTCGCGGCCGGTGATCGCGAAGTCCACGGTGCCGTCCAGGAGATCGCTCACGAGGCCGTCCTCGCCGTCCTGGTGCAGTTCGAACCGGGCCGCGGGGAACCGCTCCCGGTAGCTGCCCAGCAGCGGCGGCACCAGCCACGTGCCGAGTGTGTGCAGGAACGCGAACGGGATCAGCCCCCGCTCGGGGTCGACCACCTCGGCCGCCACCCGCCGCCCCTGGTCGTACTGGTCCAGTACGCCGTCCACGTACCCGCGGAACGCGCGCCCGGCGGGAGTCAGGCGCAGCGCGCGGCCCACCCGCTGGAACAGCTCGGCGCCCACCTCCTGTTCGAGGCGGCCCAGTGCTCTGGAGAGCGCGGGCTGCGTGAGGCGGGCCTCGGCGGCGGTGTCGGTCACGGTCGCGCCGTCCGCGACGGCCTGGAAATATCGCAGTACCTGCAGGTCCATGGCATGCATGCTGTCACGTCATGGGTGCCAGAAGTTCAAGGCATTGGACGCATGCGACGAGCGCAGCGAGGCTGGAATCCGCACGCCGGGCAGCGGCCCGGCGGAACGCCGGAAGGCAGGAAACACCCCGCATGAACACGCACTGGAACGCCGCCGAAGGCCGGTACGAGACCCGCTCCCGGGGCCGCGCCGTACTCGCCGACCCCCGGCTCAACCGCGGCACCGCCTTCACCCGCGAGGAACGCCGCGACCTCGGTCTGGTCGGCCTCATGCCGCCGCAGGTCCTCACCCAGGACCAGCAGGCGGAACGCGCGTACAAGCAGTACGCGACGCAGCCCGACGACCTGGCGAAGAACGTCTATCTGACCGCCTTGCACGACCGGAACGAAGTGCTGTTCTACCGGCTGCTGGCCGACCATCTCTCCGAGATGCTGCCGATCGTCTACACGCCGACCGTCGGCAGCGCCATCGAACGCTACAGCTACGAATACCGCCGGCCGCGCGGCGTCTACCTGTCGGTGGACGCGCCCGACGACATCGAGCGCTCACTGCGCGCCTCGGGCCTCGGCGCGGGCGACATCGACCTGATCGTGGCCACCGACGGCGAGGGCATCCTCGGCATCGGCGACTGGGGCGTCGGCGGCATCGACATCGCCGTGGGCAAGCTCGCCGTCTACACCGCGGCGGGCGGCGTCGACCCGGCCCGCACCCTCGGCGTCATGCTCGACGTCGGCACCAACCGCGAGGAACTGCGCGACGATCCGCTCTACCTGGGCAACCGGCACTCCCGCGCCGACCGCGAGACGTACGACGCCTTCATCGACGCCTACGTGACCACGGCCCGGCGCCTCTTCCCCGAGGCCCTGCTGCACTGGGAGGACTTCGGCTCCGCCAACGCGAGCCGGATCCTGGACCGTTACCGCGAGCACGAGTTCACGTTCAACGACGACATCCAGGGCACCGGCGCCGTGAATCTCGCCGCCGTCCTCTCCGGCGTCAAGGCCGCCGGGACCGCGCTGTCCGACCACCGCATCGTCGTCTTCGGCGCCGGAACCGCCGGCGTCGGCATCGCCGACCAGCTCCGCGACGCCCTCGTCGCCGAAGGACTCAGCGCCGAGGACGCCGTCGGACGGCTGTGGGGCGTGGACCGGTACGGGCTGCTCACCGACGACCAGACCAGCCTGACCGACTCCCAGACCCGCTACGCCCGCCCCGCCTCCGAAGTGGCCGACTGGGAGCAGGACGAGAAGCTGGGCGGCATCCCGCTGGCCGAGGTCGTACGCCGTGTCCGGCCGACCGTCCTGATCGGCACCTCCGGCCAGGGCGGGTCCTTCACCGAAGAGGTGGTGCGGGAGATGGCCTCGCACACCGAACGCCCGATCATCCTGCCGATGTCCAACCCCACGCCGCTGGCCGAGGCGAAACCCGAGGACCTGCTGCGCTGGACCGACGGCAAGGCCCTCGTCGCCACCGGCAGCCCCTTCGAGCCCGTGACGTACAAGGGCACCACCCACCAGATCGGCCAGGCCAACAACGCGCTGATCTTCCCGGGCCTCGGCCTGGGCGCGACCCTGGCGCGGGCCACGCGGATCACCGACGGCATGCTCTCCGCCGCTGCCCACGCCGTGGCCGGGCACATCGACCCGACCACGCCGGGTGCCGCGATCCTCCCCCTCACCGGCGAACTCCGCGGCGCCTCCGCCGCGGTGGCCTCCGCGGTGGCACGTGCGGCAGCCGATGAGGGGGTCGCACGCGAACCCGTCGACAACGACACGATCGACGAACGGGTCCACGCCGCCATGTGGCAGCCCGACTACCCGCCGATCAAGGCGGTCTGAGGCTGTACGGGAAGCGGGCCGGGACCGGTCCCGGCCCGCGGGTCACCGCGTACGGTGGGTCACTGGCGCTTGAGGTACAGGGTGCGGCCGCCGTCGAGGGCCATCCACAGGCGCTTGTCGCCGTCCAGCACCGGCCTGTTGCCGTAAGTGATCTGCTGCGCGCCGGGGTTGACGGTCACGGTCACGTTCTCCAGGGCCCAGTTGTCCTTGGCGTCCACGGGGCTCAGGTGCACGTAGGCCGGGAAGTGCTGGAGCTCTTCGGTGTCGAGCTGGGGCTTGCGCGGGTCGTTGCCGGGCGGGTTGAAGACGTTCGACCCGGCGCCGAGGACGAAGGTCTGTGTCATGCCGCGCTCGAAGTCGTTGACGCCGGTGTCGAGGACGAACTCGCGTCCGCAGATGCCGATGCTGACTTTCCCGTCGGTCCCCGCGCCTTCGGTGTCCGCCGTCTGCACGGTCACCTGGATCGTGGTGATGTTCATGTGTTTCCCCCTTGGTCGCGGTCCCGCCGGTTGCGGTGCCGCCTGTCAGGGTTGAAACGCCCCGCACCCATGACGCGGTTCCCGAATTGCCCCAAATACGGCGCATGTGGGACCAGTTGGGGGACGCACGCGAGCGGCGATTGTCATGCGCCGGGGACGGTCTGCCGTACCTGCTGCAAGAAGGCCGCGTTGTCCGGGGTGTGCCGCATCCTCTCCAGCAGCGCCTCGGTGCCCGTCTCGCCGCTGTGGCTGTCGAGGGCCCGGCGCAGTGCGCGTACGGCACTCAATTCGGGGGCGGGGACGAGGAGTTCGTCGCGGCGGGTGCTGGAGACGGTGAGGTCGACGGCGGGGAAGACGCGCTTGCCCGCCAGCGTGCGGTCCAGGCGCAGCTCCATGTTGCCGGTGCTCTTCAGCTCCTCGAAGTAGAAGTCGTCGGCGCGGGATCCGGTCTCGACCAGAGCGGTCGCCAGAATCGTCAGCGAACCGCCCTCCTCGGCCTGCCGTGCGGCGCCGAAGAACTTCTTGGGGCCCTGCAGCGCGCCGACGTCGACGCCGCCGGTGAGCGTCTTCCCGCCCGCGGGCGCCGAGTTGTTGTGGGCGCGGCACAGCCGGGTGAGGGAGTCCATCAGGAGGACGACGTCCTGGCCCTGCTCGACGAGCCGTTTGGCGCGTTCGACGGCCAGCTCGGCGAGCGCGGTGTGCTCCTTCGCCGTCCGGTCGAAGGTGGAGGCCAGCAGCTCGCCCCGTACCGTACGGCGCATGTCGGTGACCTCCTCGGGGCGTTCGTCGAGGAGGAGCACCATGAGGTGGCACTCGGGGTGGTTGCGGGCCACCGCGGCGGCGACCTGCTGGAGCAGCATCGTCTTGCCGGTCTTCGGCGGTGCCACGATCAGTCCGCGCTGTCCCTTGCCGACCGGGGTGAACAGGTCGAGGACGCGTGTCGTCAGCCCGCCGGCGGGGCCGTCCAGGTGGAGCCGGTCATGGGGGTGTACGGGGGTGACGTCTCGGAAGTGCGGCCGGCCGCGCAGATCAGGTACCGGACGGCCGTTGACGCGTTCGACTGTCGCGAGCGTACCGGGGCGTGAGCAGGTGCCCACCACCAAGTCGCCCTGCCGCAGGTCGTGTTGGCGGATCAGCGCCGCCGGGAGCTGGACATCCTCGGGAGTGGGCAGGCCGTTGCCGGTGCGCAGAAGCCCCTGCCCGTTCCGCGCGGGGGCGAGGACGCCTGCCGCGTGGACCGGGGCTTCCGGCCGTTCCGGCGCGTCGGGAGAGGGAGGTTGAGTGAGTGTGGTCATGGTCATCGGTGACCTTTCGGTTGAGCGGCGCCGAGGCGCAGGAGTACGGAAGGGGAGGGGCTGCGCGAGGGCGGCGTTGTCACGCCCCGCGGGCGGGCGGTGAGCACGGCACGCAGTCGGAAGAGTCCGGCTGCCGAAAAGCTCTGACCGCCTGAGGGCCCGGCCGCTGAAAGCCGCCGGTGAGGCCCGGAAGTGCCCCGGGAATGAAGTGGAACCGTGCGACGGGCCACTGGGACGCCGCTGCGAGGCGGACGCGGCAGTGACCGCGCGGTGAAAAGGAATCCGGCACCGGAGCCTCGAAGAAGGGGGCTCTTACGCGTGCCACACACACCGTACCACCGTCGTTCGCGGGGACGGCAGGAGTCGGGGCGGGAAAGCTCTACTCGGGCAGCGGGCGCTCGGCGACGGCATGCTTCATGACCAGGGTCGACGTCAGGCGCTGCACGCCGGGCAGGGTGGCCAACTCCCGGTCGTAGAGCTGCTGGGAGGCCTCCAGGGTCGACGACGGCGCGGTAGCCGCGGATGGCGCCGGACCGCTCCGGCTCACGCGCGCGCCGGTGGCAGGGCGAGACGCTCAGCTGTACGCGCGCGGCCAGGTCGGTCGGCGGGCTGATGTCGGATACGTGGGCTGCACGCTGCCGGCGGTGGCCGCCCGGGCCGTCACCCGGGGCAGCGGCGCCATGATGATCGTCATCGGCGCGTTCCTCCTCGTGGAACGCCTGGTCACGTGACAGCCCCGGCCCGCTCTTCGGGGCGGGCCGGGGCGGGTCGGGGGCTGGCGGTCACTTCCAGCGCAGGCCGAGGGAGTCCATGGTGACGGGCTGCCCTGTGGCGAGGCTCTGGTTGATGCCGACGCCGACCGCCACGCTGTGCAGGCCGTCGACGTAGCCGGCCTGACGGCGCAGCGGGTCCTCGCCAGGGCCCTGGAAGATGTCCCGAAGGAGCAGCGCGTCGCCGCCGCCGTGGCCGCCCTCGCCCTCGTGGATGGGGACTTCCCTGGCCTCGTCCCAGTGCTGCTGGACGATCAAACGGCTGCCGTTCGTACGGACACCGGCGTCCGCGCTGTCGGTGTCACGGGTGACGCTGGGGTCGACCGCCGGGCGCGTGTCCTTCTTCCACCGCAGCACTTTGGAGGCGGCGCCGGACGGTACGTGGGCGCGTTCGACGACCTCCAACTCGGCCCGCCCGCGGCTGCCGTTGACGGCGACCCGGTACCCCTCCCAGGGGCTGTGCGCGGTCAGCGAGTAGGACATGGAGGCACCGCCCCGGTACCCGACAAGGACGCTGAGGGTGTCCTCGATGGTGATGTCCGGGTCGAAGACGTCCCGGTCCCGCAGATACCCGTCCTCCCCTTCGCCCTGCAGGTAGAGGGAGTTGAGGTCGGCGTCGGCGGACATGTCGAAGCCGAACGGGTCGTCGGGGGCGGCCTCGCGGCCCAGTCGGGGACGCTCTCCTTCGGGGCGGCCGGCGCCGTGGTCGCCGTAGAAGCGCAGTCCGCCCAGGGCGTGTACGACCGAAGGGGTGTCGTCGAGCCACCAGTTGACCAGGTCGAAGTGGTGGGTCGCCTTGTGTACGGGCAGTCCGCCGGAGGAGGCCTTGTCGCGGTGCCAGCGGCGGAAGTAGTCGGCCCCGTGCACGGTGTCCAGCAGCCATTCGAAGTGCACCGACAGGACCTTGCCGACGGTGCCGTCCGCGATCACTTCCCGCAGCGCCGAATTCCGGGGCGAATAACGGTAGTTGAAGGTGAGGGTCAGCCGCGCCGAGGAGGCCTCGGTGGCTTCCTGGATGGTGCGCAGGCCCTCCGCGTCGGTGGTCAGCGGCTTCTCGCACACCACGTCGACCCCGGCGCGCAGCGCGGTGCACACGGCGTGCGCGTGAGTGTGGTCGGGGGAGCAGACGACGAGGACGTCGACCTGTTCCTCGTCGAGCATCCGCTCCAGCTGCTCGGGCCGGTAGTGGCGGGGCTGGTGTCCGGCCGCGCGCACCTTGTCGTCGTAGTGGCGCATGCGGTTCTCGTTGGTGTCGCACCAGGCGACCGGCGCCGCCTCCTCCTGGTACGTCGAGAGCATGGCGTTGACATACATGGCGGCGCGGTGGCCGGTGCCGTAGACGGCGTACCGGCGCGGCAGTCCGGTGCGTTCCGGGGCGTGCGGGGCGCCTGCGGGGGCGGGCGTCCGGGACATGGATACCTCCGTGGTTCAGATGCTGCGGCCGGTGAACGGCCGGACTACTGGGCGGACTTGATGAGCCCTTCCATCTCGTCGATGAACCGGTCCGCGGCGGCACGGGGTTGCAGCCGGCCGAAGAGGACCTCCTCGGCGTACCGGGAGATGACGTCCTCGACGCTGCTCGCGCCGTTGGGGGCCAGCGGTGGAGGCTCGCCCGCCTTGCCCTTCTCCAGCTTCTCGACGTACTTCATGGCCAGGCTGTCCTCGGGGGTCAGGATGTCCCGGATGGCCTCGCGGGAGCGGGTCGTGGCGGGAATGCCGCGTTCGGCTCCCAGCGTCTTGGCGCCCTGGCCGCCGTCGCCGACCAGGAAGTTGACCAACAGGGCCGCCTCGGCGGGGTGTTGGCACTGCGAGGAGACCGACCAGTACATGCCGGACTTGAGGTACTGGTAGCCGCGCGGACTGCCCTTGCGTACGGGCGGGTCGACGAGGGTGAACTTCATCTTGCCCCCGGCGGCGGCGGTGTAGGCGACGAGCTGGTTGCACCAGCCCGGCGCCGTGATGATCTTCCCGTTGGGCAGCGGGGTCTGGTCGAGCGGCAGCACCTCGCTCTCCACGAGGGTGCCCGCGCTGGGTGCCACTCCGGACCGCGACCAGTCCCGCGCCTGCTGCCAGTACGCGGCGAGCGTGTCGGGGCTGACGTCCATCTTGCCGTCCGCGGTGAAGAGGTTCTCGCCGTACTGGCGGGCGTACAGCTGCGGGGTGCCGGAGCCGCCGAGCGGGATGGCGCCCGACACCTTCCCGTCGGAGGCCTTGTAGGCCTGCGCGCCGAGGCGTTCCATGTCGTCCCAGTCCCAGGAAGCGGTGTCGGGCAGCCGCAGCCCGAGCTCCTCGAGGACGGTGGTGTTCACCAGGAAGCCGAGCGCGGTCACCGTGGCCGGCGCCGCGTAGAGCCTGCCGTTGTACCGGCCGGTGTCGAGGACGTCCTTCTCGTAGAGGTCCCCCCGGAAGTAGCGGGACTTCTCCAGGTCCAGGAGGCCTCCCCGGTCCGCGTACGAGGCGAGGTAGAGCTGGTCCATCTGGATCACGTCGGGGGCGTTGCCGCCGGCGGCGGAGGTGGCGAGGCGGTCCCAGTAGCCGGTCCAGTCGGCGAACTCCGTCTTCACCGTGATGTTCGGGTACTTCTTCTCGAACTGCCGGACGGCCTTGATGGTTGCCTGGTGCCGGGCGTCCCCGCCCCACCAGGTCAGCCGGAGTGTGACCCGTTCCTTGCTGAGCCGGTCGGCCCCCGGCTCGCCGCCCACGGCGCACCCGGTGAGTGCGCCGGTCAGCAGGCCTGCCATGGCCAGGCACGTCTCCCTGCGGCCCGGGCGGTAGCGGAGCATGGGCTTTCCCCTCGGTGGCGAATTGCGTGGTGTGCCTGTCACTTGACGCCCGTTCATTTCACGCCCGTGGTGGCGATGCCGCGGATCAGGAAGCGCTGGCCGATGGCGAAGGCCAGCAGCACGGGGAGGATCGAGATCGTGCTCATGGCGAACATCGAGCCGTAGGAGGACTGGGTCTGCGCGTCGATGAAGGACCGCAGCGCGACCGGGACCGTGTACAGCTCGGGGTCGGTGACGAAGACCAGTTGGGTGAAGAAGTCGCCCCAGGTCCAGATGAAGGTGAAGATCGCGGCGGTGGCCAGGGCCGGTTTCATCAGCGGCAGGATGATCTGCAGGAAGATCCGGGGGTGGCCCGCGCCGTCGAGCCGCGCCGCGTTGTCCAGATCGCGGGGCAGTCCGCGGATGAACTGCACCATGAGGAAGATGAAGAAGCCGTCCGTGGCAAGGAACTTGGGCACGATCAGCGGCAGGAAGCTGTTGATCCAGCCGAGTTGGGCGAAGATCACGTACTGCGGCACGATCACCACGTGGATCGGCAGCATGATGGACATCAGCATGATCGCGAAGGCGGTCTTCCGGAACCGGAAGGACAGCCGGGCGAAGGCGTACGCCGCCATCGAGCAGCTGATCAGGTTGCCGATGATCGCGCCGAGCACGACGATCGCCGAGTTGATCAGGTAGGTGCTGAACGGCTTGCTCAGCGCGTTCCAGCCGTCGGTGTAGTTCTCCTTGGCGAAGGTGTCGAGGAACAGCCCGGTGTCGGAGAAGATGCGCCCGTCCGGCCGCAGCGAGCTGACGAGCATCCACAGCACGGGGTAGAGCGCGACCACCACCATGGCGATGATCAGCACATGTTTGAGGACTCTGCGCGCCACGATCTTGCGGGGTTCGCGGGGCGGAGCCGGCGGGGGAGCGGCCGGCGGGTTCACCGCGCGTGCCGGGGTCTGTGTGGTCAGATTCTCAGTCGTCATAGAACACCCAGTACTTCGCGGCCCAGAAGTTGATGGCGGTGAACGCGCCGATGATGACGAGCAGGAGCCAGGCGAGCGCGGAGGCGTAGCCCATCAGGAAGGATCCGAAGCCCTCCTGGTAGAGGTACAGCGTGAAGAAGAGGGTGGAGTCCGCGGGCCCGCCGGTGCCGCCGGAGACGATGAACGCCTGGGTGAAGGACTGGAAGGCGTTGATGATCCCGAGCACCAGATTGAAGAAGATCATCGGTGTCAGCAGCGGCAGTGTGATGGCACGGAAGCGGCGCCAGGGTCCCGCGCCGTCGGTGGCCGCGGCCTCGTAGTACTGCCGCGGGATCTGCCGCAGTCCGGCGAGGAAGATCACCATGGGGGAGCCGAACGTCCAGACGTGCAGCAGGATGATCGTGCCGAGCGCGGAGTCCGGGCTGGCGATCCAATTCTGGCCCTCGATACCGAAGTTGCTCAGCAGACCGTTGAAGAGACCATCCTCGCCGAAGACCACCCGCCACAGCACGGCGATCGCCACGCTGCCGCCCAGCAGCGACGGCAGATAGAGCGCCGAGCGGTAGAACGACAGCCCGCGCATGCCGCGGTCCAGCACGATGGCCAGCGCGAGAGCCACCGCCAACTGGCAGGGCACGCCGATCCCGACGTACGCGAAGGTCACCCCGAGCGAGGAGTGCAGGCGCTCGTCGTCCAGCATCCTGGTGAAGTTGTCGAGGCCCGTGAAGTTGGCGTCCTGCAGCAGGTTGTAGTCGGTGAAAGCGAGATAGAGCGAGATCAGCATCGGGCCCGCGGTGAGGCCGACGAGCCCGATCAGCCACGGCAGGAGAAAGACGGCGGCGGCCTTGTTGTCGCGGTTGGCGGACTTCTTCTCGGCCTTGGTGAGCTTCCCCGTCCGGGAGGCAGCGATGCGCTGCAGCTCGGCAATGCTCATGGCAGCACTCTCCGTTGGCGGGCCGGCCGGGCGGACCGGGCCGGTGGACCGGTCCGGCGCAGGCGTCGGCCTGCCGTCCTGGGCGTGCCCCTGGGACAGGCCGCAGTGGCTGCGGAATCCACGGACACCACCTCCTTCGCGTGTGTGCTGTTGTGCTGCAGGCGCCTGCCGAGCAGGACTGCAACGTTTCAATCGGGCGTCGTACGGAGTCGGCCGCGGCCGGGAGCGGCCGCAGGTCGTGATGCAACGGGCTGCGGTGCGTGCGTACTTCGGTGCGTGCGTGCTTCGGTCGCCGTACGGAAGACAGAAAGCGCTTACTCGTGGAGCGTTCAGTGCCCCGGAGAGTGGCGGGCTCGGTGCGGGAACAGTAGGAGCGGCAAAATGTTCACGTCAACATCCGTGCAGTGGCGGATTGTTGGCGCGGCCGCGCCGGGCGTGTAGCGGGGGTACGGATTCCGCTCCGGTGCCCGGGCCGCGCTCATCGCCGGGCTGTACCGCGTGCTGCGCTGCGCCGGGTGGCGCGCCACGTGTCGTACGCCGGACCGGGGCCCGTACCAGCACTGCCGCTGGATCCGTTCCGTAGGCTGAACGCGACCGGAGAAGGGGTGGTGGGAGGCCATGAGCGGACAGCCGTACGGGGCAGGGGAGTTGACCGCCCGCAGGCGCGAGACCTCGATGGCCGATGTCGCACGGGTGGCGGGTGTGTCCGGGCAGACCGTGTCCCGCGTGGCCAACGGGCACAGCAGCGTCCGGGCGGCGACGCGGGAGAAAGTGCTCGCCGTCATGCGGGAGTTGGACTACCGGCCGAACAGCGCGGCACGCGCGCTGAGATCGGGCCGGTTCCGCAGTCTCGGCGTCATCGTCTTCACGCTGAGCTCCTTCGGCAACCGGCGCACCCTGGAGGCGATCACGGTCGCCGCGGCCGAACAGCGCCACACCGTCACGCTCATGCCGCTGACCCGGCCGACGCACTCGGACGTTCTGGCGGCGCTGGACCGGCTCGGCGAACAGGCCGTGGACGGCGTCATCGTCCTCATCGAGTCCCATCTGCTGGACGCCGTGGGCGCGAAACTGCCCCACGGGATTCCCCTCGTGGTCGTCGACTCCCGGGTCGCCGACCGGCTGCCCGTGGTCGACACCGACCAGTTCCAGGGGGCCCGCCTGGCCACGGAACATCTCCTCGCGCTCGGCCACGACACGGTCTGGCATGTGGCAGGCCCCGCGGACTCCTCCTCGGCCGCCCTGCGCCTGCGCGGCTGGCGCGAGACACTCACGGCGCACGGCCGCCCGGTACCCGAGCCGCTCCGGGGTGACTGGAACGCCGACTCCGGCCACGCGGCGGGGGAGGTGCTGGCCCAACGGCCCGGCGTGACAGCGGTGTTCACCGCGAACGACCAGATGGCACTGGGGGCGCTGCGCGCGCTCGCGGAGGCCGGCCGGCGCGTGCCGCGGGATGTGAGCGTCGTCGGGTTCGACGACATGGAGGAAGCACGCAACTTCCTCCCCTCCCTGACCACGGTCCACCAGGACTTCGACGTCATCGGCCGGACCGCCGTCCAGGCCCTGCTCCAGGACATCGAGGGCGGCCCCCCGGCCGCGTACACGGGTGTGGCTCCCCGCCTCGTCGTACGCGACAGCACGGCGCCGCCTGCGCGCCGCGGGCGCGGGGGCAACCGGCATACGTAAGGCGGGCTGCGGTTGCCTCCCGGGCTGTGTCGTGGGTCGGCGCCGAGAACGGGGCGCGTGTGCAAGGCGGTTGGGCCGTCGGCGACTTCGCTCGGCCCTCCCTGCGTCCTGGGGCCGTCGCCGTGAGCAGTGTGGCGCTGACGCCTGGCGGCCAGGCCTATTTGTGAACGGGGTTGACGTACTGTGTGGGGGCGACCTACTTTCCGCTGGGAAGATCGCCGCGCGTCGCCGTGACGAGGGGCGCCGTACTACGGAGCGAGGGGTCTCATGCCGCGCTGTGCTGTCAGGCGGGCCGCCGTGTCCGGCGGGAGGCTCCTGTGACCGCCTCACCTCCGCCCTGGCCTGTGGTGCTCGTCGGGGCTCGTGGCCACGGCCGTCAACACCTGGAGCGCGTACGGGAGTTGCAGCAGGCCGGACGTGTACGGCTGGCCGGCGTATGCGAGCTGACGCCCCTGAGTGACGAGGAGCTGGCGGGTCTGGGCCGCCCCGAGCAGTCCGCCGACCTGGACGCGCTGCTGCGGCGTACCGGTGCCCGCGTGGCCATCGTGTGCACCCCCATCGCCACCCATCTCGAACTGACCCGCGTCGCCGCCGCGCACGGCGTCCACCTGCTGCTGGAGAAGCCCCCGACCCCGTCCTGGGACGCGTTCGCGCAGCTGTCGCGGACCGTCGAAGAGGCCGGTGTCGCCTGCCAGATCGGCTTCCAGTCGCTTGGCTCGCACGCCCTGCCCGCGGTGCGACGTCTGGTGGAGGAGGGCGCGATCGGCACGGTACGCGGTGTCGGCGCCGCCGGCGCCTGGACGCGCGAGGACACGTACTTCCGCCGCGCACCGTGGGCCGGCCGACGACAGTTGGACGACGGTACGCCCGTCACGGACGGCGTACTGACCAACCCCCTCGCGCACGCCGTCGCCACCGCCCTCGCCCTGAACGGCACTCCGTACGCCCCGCAAGTACGCGGCGTACAGACCGAGTTGTACCGGGCCCATCCCATCGAGTCCGACGACACCTCCTTCGTCTCCGTCGCGACGGAGAACGGACCCGTCACGGCCGCCGCCACCCTCTGCGCGGAGGAGCCCGGCGAGCCGTACGTGACCGTGCACGGCAGCACCGGCAGCGTCACGTTCCACTACAAGCAGGACAAGGTGACGCTGCGTCGCGACGGCTTCCCCGACGAGGAGCAACTTCACGGCCGTACGGGCCTGTTGGAGAACCTGCTGGACCACCTCGACCACGGCACCGAGCTGCTCGTGCCGCCCGCCGCGACCGGTGCGTTCATGCGCGTCGTGGAAGCGATACGTACCGCGCCCGAGCCGGCCGCCCTGCCCCCGGGCGCGTACGCCGCCGTGCCGACGCCGGGCGGTGAGCGCCGTGTGGTGACCGGCATCGACGCGCTCGTCGCGGCCAGCGCCGAGCAGCTGCGCGGCTTCCACGCCCTGAACGTGTGGTGGGCCACCGCGCCGCAGTCCGCCCCGGCGGAGCCAGGGTCCCGCGCCACCCGGAAGTGACGAGCGCACCGGACGAGCGCATCAGGGTTACGGGGCCCGCTGCCCGGTCAGGTGACGATTCGGTTGCGAACGCTGAGTTGTGCAATACCCCCGGAGAGCGACGGTGTTGAACCGGACATGAACCGTTTCTCCGACCGTTTTCCTCAGCCGGTACGCACTGTGGGCGAGAGCATGAAGAACTTCCCCACCCGTGAGGTGATGGTGGGCCTCGCCGTCCTCACCGTCGCCGTCGCAGCCGTCACCACCACCGTGGCCATGTGACCTCTGCCGAGCCGACGCTCCGCAGTCCCGGTGTTCCGCCGGCCGTGCCGTGGCCGGCGGACAGCGTGCTCACCCACCTGTCGGCGGCCAGTCCCGTATTTCGCGGGTCGTTGATTCGGCTGGAGAGCAGGGCCGGGCGGTGTCCACACGGACCCGTCGACGCTGCTCCGGGCCCGATCCCCGGGCGGAGCTGACGCACGGCCAGGTGATCGAGGTGCTGGTGGCCAACCGGCTGACCGCTCCGGCGCCGCTGTTCAGGGGCGGGGACTGGGCCCGTAGTTGGGCGGTGGAGGAGGCCTTTGGCGTCGAGGACGACCAGCCGGGCGGCGGCGGGCGCCGGTGACGGAGCCCGTGCCGGCCGGCCGGCACGGGCTCACTTCCGCCAGAACAGGTGGTGCGTCACGCCGCTCGGGCTGGGCACGACGTCCTGGTGGAATCGGTCGAGCAGCTCCTCGGGGGACTCCCACAGCCGGGCCCCGGAGCCGAGCTTCGTCGGGGCGACCGCCACATGCAGGGTGTCGACGAGGCCGGCCTCGAGGAACTGCCGGATGGTCGTGGCCCCACCGCCGAGCCGGACGTCCTGGCCCTGAGCCGCTTCCTTCGCCCGGTCGAGCACCGTGGCCGGGTCCCCGCCGACGAAGTGGAACGTGGTGTCGGAAAGCGTGAACGACGGGCGCTTGTGGTGCGTCATGACGAACACCGGTGTGTGGAACGGGGGCTCGTCACCCCACCACCCCTGCCACTCGTGGTCCTGCCAGGGCCCGCGCTGCGGCCCGAACTTGTTGCGGCCCATGATCTCGGCGCCGATGTTGCGGGCGTAGTCCCGCGTGAAGTAGTCGTCCAGACCTCGGCTACCAGATCCGGAGCGCTTGACGGGCGGGTGGTCGGTGGCGAAGGCCCAGGCGAGCAAGTTCCCCGGATCGGCATGCCCGAACGGCCTCTCGAAGCTCTGGCCTTCGCCGGCGCCGAACCCGTCGCTCGAGACGGTGAAGTTCTGGACCCGCAGCAACTGGCTCATGTGGCTCCCCCTGCTTCGCGCTTTCTGATCACTGGCGAACGGTAGACCGGCCGGGCCGGGAAAACTCATCGCCGCATCGTGCGGTTCTCATCGGGCTCCCGCAGTCGCGCGCCGGGCGACGACCACCGGGGGACGTCGCCCGGCGCGGCTGCGCACCCCTCACCGGACGGGCGTCCGGCGGGAGCGGCAGGCCTTCCGGTGCCCGGCCCCGTTCTCCAGCCGAGTCGGCGACCCGCGGAATACCGGGCTAGCTCAGATGCCGGGTGAAGAACTGGAGCGCGGCGTCCCCCGCGAACTGCGGGACGCCGGTGTGCCCGCCCATATTGGCGTGCAGCGTCTTCTCCTCGGAGCCGAAGGCGTCGAACAGGTCCAGGGCCGACTGGCGGTCGTTCCCTTCGTCGTCCCACTGCAGCAGGACGTGCAGCGGAATGGTCACCTGCCGTGCCTCCTCGAACAGGGCGCGAGGCACGAAACTCCCGGCGAACAGAACTGCGGCCGAGATGCGCGGCTCGACCACCGCCAGCCGGACCCCGATGGCGATCACTCCTCCCGAGTACCCGACCGGGCCGCTGATCCCGGGCAGCGCGAGGAGGGCGTCCAGGACGGCCTGCCATTCCGGGACGGCCTTCTCGACCAGCGGGAGGACGAGCCGGTCCACGGTCTCCCCGTCGACCGCCTCGCCCGCCTCCAGCGCCCGGCGCAGGTCGGTGCGGGCCTGCTCGGCAGCGGCGGAACGGGGCCGGTCACCGCTTCCGGGGAGCTCGATGGTGGCCGCGGCGAAACCCTCTGCCGCGGAGTGCCGGGCCCGGGCCACGAGCCGGGGGTACATCTTGTGCAGTCCGCCGGGATGGCCGAGCAGGATCAGTGGCGCAGGCGCGGATGCGGACTCGGGTGTCCACAGGGTGCCGGGGATCTCGCCCAGGACGAAGTCGCGTTCGAGGACGCCGTCGTCGAGGCGCTGTTCGGAAGTGAATTGCATGGTCGTGCCTTTCGGGAGAGACCGGAGACGGCGCTCCCGGACGACCTATCGCCCGACCGTGACCCCGGAGGGGAGCACCCATGTCGATACTGCGTTCACGGGTCCCACCTCCTCGTTCTCTCGCACGGCCTCCCGGAAAGTAGCAGTGGCCGCAGCGGTCCGCCAACAGGTTTGTGCGGAGGCTCTGTTGCGGGACGCGCGGCTTCCCGGCGGGGGCCGTCCTTGCGGCCATTCGTGGGGTGAGGGGTGTGGGCGCGCCCGGCCGCGGGGGAGGGGTTACGGGGTGCGCACCGCGGCCGGCTCCTGTGCTGTCGGACTGGTGCGTACGTACGGGCCAGTTCGGGATTCACTGCGGTCGGGTGGTGGGCGAGTGCGCGGCGCTGCGGTGCGGGTGCTGACGGCGGGGCTGGTGTTGCTGCTGGTCGGCGCGGCGGCCCAGGACGGGACGGCCGACGGCCGGCACCCCGGGGAGGGCGCGAGCGCCGCGCCCCGGTACGGGAAGGTCACGGACCTCGCCCCCGGCGTCGCCCACCGGCCGTTCAAGGTGACCGCCTCCCACGGCAAGGTCCGCGGACACGTGGTGACGGTGGACCTCGCCCACCCGCGGGCCGCCGTCGGGCTGCTCACCCCGCGGGGCGCGATGCGGCGCGCGCCGGTGGCCCGGATGGCGGCCGCGCACGGAGCGGTTGCCGGCGTGAACGGGGACTTCTTCGACATGCGGTCGAAAGAGCACCCGGGAGTGGAGGCCACCGCCTCGACGGTGGGCCCGGTGGTCGTACGGGGACGCCCGGTGAAGGGCGCGGTGCCGGAAGGCCAGCGCTACGGCCCGCACCTCGTGCCCGGAGTGTCCAACCGGGACGTGTTCGCGGTCGGGAAGGACGGCCGCGCCCGTACGGACCGGCTCACCCTGTACGGCACCGCGCGCACTGACGGCGGGTCGACGCTGCGGCTGCGGGGCCTCAACCAGTACGCGCTGCCCCAGGGCGGAATCGGGGCGTACACCACGGCCTGGGGCGCGGTCTCCCGGCGTCGCGCGGTGTGCGGAACGGACACGGACCGGCAGGGCCCGTGCAGCCGCCAGGTCCGGGAGGTGACGGTCAACCGCGGTACGGTCGCGCGCAGTTCGGGCACCATCGGCAAGGGACGCATCCCGTACGGTTCGGTCACCCTCGTGGGCCGCGACGCCGGCGCGAAGGCGCTGCGCGACCTGCGCCGCGGTGACCGGGTGCGGGTCTCCACGCGCCTCGACTCGGCACGCGGAGTTCCGCCGTTCACGGCGCTGGGCGGATACCCGCTCCTGCGTGGCGGCGCCCCACTCGACGGGCTGGGCGTGAAGTCGGCCTCGGCCCGTACGGCGGTGGGCATCGGCGCGGGCGGCCGACGGCTGCACCTCCTCGCGCTGGAGGGGCGCGCCGAGTCGGGCGAGGGCCTGACGTTCCGCGAACTGGCCGATGTACTGGACCGGTTGGGCGACCGCGAGGCCCTGGCCTTCGACGGCGGCCGCTCCTCGGCAATGGCCCTGCGCCTCCCCGGCAGCACCCAAGCCACCCCGGCCGACCACTCCCCAGGCGCCCCACCCCGCCCCGTCCCCAACGGCCTCGGAGTCTTCACGCTGCGCGAGCGGTAGCCCGAAGGGGGTCGCGGGGAACTGCGCAAACCCCAGCGAGAGCCGCGGCCGTCCAACACGCCCGCGGGGCACACGAAGCGGCCAAGGGGCGCGGGGAACTGCGCAAACCACGGCGAGAGCCGTAGCCGTCCAACACGCTCGCGGGGCACATGAATCGGACCAAGGGGCGCGGGGAACTGCGCAAACCACCGCGGGGGCCGCGGCCGCTCAACACGCCCGCGGGGCACACGAATCGGCACGAGGAACGACGCGGCGCGCACGCGTCACCCCGTAAAGCCCCCCGCGGGAGCGACCCCGTCACGGGCCCAGGCCAACACGTCGTCCACGCCCCACATCGTCACGACCCGGCCGGGCGGCACCCCGCACCGCTCGGCCCGCGCACAGCCGTACGCCTGCCAGGCCAGCTGGCCCGGTGCGTGCGCGTCGGTGTCCACGGCGAACAACACCCCCGCGTCGACGGCCTGTTGCAGCAGCCGTCTCGGCGGATCGAGCCGTTCCGGGCGGCAGTTGATCTCCACCGCGGTGCCGGTCTCCGCGCAGGCGCGGAACACCGCGTCGGCGTCGAATACCGACTCGGGACGCTGCTTACGGGCGATCAGCCGGCCCGTGCAGTGGCCCAGGACGTCCGCGTGCGGGTTGCGGACCGCGGTGACCATCCGCCGCGTCATCGTCTCCGCGTCCATCCGCAGCTTCGAGTGCACCGACACCACCACGACGTCGAGCTGCTCCAGCAGTTCCGGCTCCTGGTCGAGCGAACCGTCCGGCAGGATGTCGCACTCGATGCCGGTGAGCAGCCGGAACGGCGCCCAGCGCGCGTTGAGCCTGGCGACTTCCTCCAGCTGCCGGCGCAGCCGCTCGGGCGAGAGGCCGCGGGCCACGGTCAGTCGCGGCGAGTGGTCGGTCAGCACCGCCCACTCGTGTCCCAGTCCGGCCGCGGCGTGCCCCATCTCCTCGATGGGGCTGCCCCCGTCCGACCAGTCCGAGTGCAGATGGCAGTCGCCGCGGAGCGAGGAGTGGAGCTCTTCGCCGCCCTCCGCGAGGGGAGCGGCGGCCTCCTCCTCCAAGCGGCGGAGGTAACCGGGTACGTCGCCGGCCTGCGCCTCCCGTACGACCCGGGCCGTCTTGGGGCCCACACCGCCCAGGGACTCCAGGGTCCCGTCCCGCACCCGGTGGGCGAGCTCGTCCCCGGCCAACGCCTCGACCGCGTCGGCAGCCCGGCGGAAGGCGCGTACGCGATACGTCTCGGCCCCGGACCGCTCCAGCAGAAAGCCGATCCGCCGCAACGCATCCACCGGATCCATCGCCACCTCCAGCGCCCGGCCCGTACGAGAGGACCATGCACTCCAGGGTGCGGCGTCCGGCCGGGCCGGGCACGCCCGGCGAGCACCGTCGGCCCCCGGGACGGGCGAAACGCGCGGACCGTCCCCTTCCGTGCGGTCGGCGGGCACACTGACCCGCATGCCTGTCGCGCTGCACCACATCGTCATCGACGCCCACAACTTGCCTTCCCTGGCCCGGTTCTGGGCCGAGGTGCTGGGCTGGCGGATCCTCTCCGAGCGGGAGCGGGAGGTGGTGATCGGGCCGGAGGAGACCGCGCCCGTGGGCATCTGCTTCATGCCCGTGACCGACCGGAAGACCGTCAAGAACCGTCTCCACCTCGACCTGACGACCGCCGGGCAGGACCGGGAGGCCGAGATCGAGCGCCTCCTCGCCCTCGGCGCCCGCCGGGCGGACGTCGGCCAGACCGGCGACGAGTCCTGGACCGTCCTGGCCGACCCGGAGGGCAACGAGTTCTGCGTCGTCCGCCCGAAGACCACCCTCATCGGCTAGGGCTCTCTGTCCAGGCACACGGGGGGGCAGGTCTCTCGTACACAGCCGACTATCCGTCAGGAGCCGCACGTGGAAGCCCTGTTGGGAACGTCCGGCTGAACTGAACGCGTCAGGCGGATTCGTGGCGATCGGCGGTGCCGTCGCCTTACTCTTGGCATTTCCAGGGACCAGCGGGGGTGGGCAGTGAGGCCGGGAGAGCTGATCGCGGGTCGGTACGAGACGGTGAAGAGACTCGGCCGGGGCGGGATGGGCGAGGTGTGGGCCGCTCGCGACCGCAGTCTCCGCCGTGACGTCGCGCTCAAGCTGCTCGACCTCGGCGGGACTGTCCACCCGGACTTGCCGCAGCGCTTCGAACGCGAGGCGGTGGCCGCCGCGCAGATCAACCACCCGAACGTGGCCGCCCTCTACGACCGGGGCGTCCACGACGACATGTTGTTCCTGGTCATGGAGAAGGCCGAGGGCGCGACGCTCGCCGATCACCTCCATGCCGAGAGCTCCATGACCGTGGCCCGCGCCCTGGAGATCACCAGCGAGATCTGCGCGGCGCTGATCGCCGCGCACCGGGCTCAGGTCATTCACTACGACATCAAGCCCCACAACGTCATGATCGCTCCGGACGGGCAGGTCAAGGTCGTCGACTTCGGGGTCGCGGGGTTCGTCCAGACCGCGTTCTCCGTGGCGCGTTCCTCCCAGCTGGAACCCGCCGGCACCGTGGAGTACGGCGCGCCGGAACAGTTCCTCACCGAGCGCGGGGACGAACGTTCTGACCTGTACGCACTCGGCGGGGTGCTGTTCGCCTTGCTCGCCGGCCGGCCTCCTTTCACCGGGCACAACTGGCTTGCGGTCATCCGGCGCAAAGAGGAAGAAGAAGCCCCACGCCTGGACGTGTTCCGCCCTGACCTGCCGCCCGAAGTGACCGCGCTCGTCGCCGAGTTGTTGCGACGCGATCCGGGACAGCGCCCCCGGTCGGCGCGGCAGGTCCACGGCCGTCTCCAGCGGCTGCGGACGGCCCTCGAATCAGCAGCGGGCAGAGCGGCTCCGCCCACCACGGTGGCACCGCTGGTTCTCACGAGCGCCGAGGCGCCCAGGATCCACGTGGCCCACGAGGTGCGTCGGGACAAGTCGCTGGACAGAGGGGACTACAGATACCACCGGGTCCGCGTCTTCCTCGAAGGAGAGGACGAGGACGACCTCGATCGCGTCACCCACGTCGTCTACCACCTTCATCCGACCTTCCCCGAGCCGGATCGTGTCGTCACGGACCGGGAAGCGGAGTTCGAGCTGAGCATGTCGGCATGGGGCGAGTTCACGATGACGGCAGACGTCCATGTGGAAGGCCGTCAGGAGCCTTTGAGGCTTGAGCACTACCTCGACTTCTGACCCTGTCGACAACCCGGTCGGGCCGTGACCCGCCCGGCATGACGTGTCAGTGCGTGAAGCGGGCGGGCGACCCGCTCACCCCCGCCACCGTCACCCGGTTCCGGGCCCGCCGAGCCGCTCCCGTACGGGCGCGGCGGCCGCCGTCAGCAGTTCCGCGACTCGGGGATCCTCAAGGTCCGACGGATCGCGGAGCTTGATGTGCCGGGCCTTCTTGCCCGTACCCTCCAGCAGCGCGCCCGCTTCGAGTGTGGCGGCGAGCTCCGCGCCCTGACTGAACATCAGGTTCACGTGCCGGTCGTGCAGCACGATCCCCGCGACCAGCCCCTTGTACGTACCGGGCGCGAAGGTGAAGCCCAGCAGCCGGGCGGAGAGGTCCAACTCCTCGGTGGCATCCGGAATCGCCTCGCGCACCACGAGCCGCGCCCGGCGCGCGACCTCGGCCACCTCGTCCGACGCCGCGCCCAGCAGCGGCTCCCAGCCTTCCGGCCCTTTTCGTGTCATGGCCGGACCCTAACGCCGGATCACTTCTCGTACGCGTCGATCATCGCCTGTACGGGCCAGTGGGCGTGGACGAACGGCCCGTGGCGAAATCCATCGCGCGTCGAGCGCGGCAAGAGGCTGCGCGAGCTCGGCGCGACCCACGTACTGGACCGCTCCGGTGAGGGAGGCGACAATGCTGCGCCGGCTACGACGTCATCATCGGCGTCGTAGCCGGCCAACGTGCCGTGCGGGCCGGGCAGTTCACCGCAGCGATCCGCGGTGAACTGCCCACAGTGAGCCACGCCGTGACGGCACGTCAGAATACGGACGCCAGGGAGGCGTTCGGCAGAATCAGGCTGTCGCCGTGGGCGCTACGGTCTCAGGCCGGGCCCAGGGGCAGATCCAGGTAGGACGGGTCGGAGTCGGACGAGCTGATCGTTGTGGTGGTGCCCTCCACCGTGGCGTGCGAGTAGAGCTGGTCCCTGCTGTTGATCACCAGCGCCAGACGGTGGTCGGCGGGCATGTCGTACGCGGCGGCCTGGAGTTCCCAGTCGATCGTCGCGCTCTGGCCGGGGGTGAGGTCGGTCAGGGTGCAGGGCTCATGCGTGATGAGCTGGGCGGTGGCGTCCGGGGCGATGTCGAACAGGTAGGCCACCAGGGTCGTGGAGGCGGCCGAGCTGCGTACGGTCAGCCGCACCTGCGGAATCCCCCTGATGCGCCGTGCGGTCTGTCCGTGCGGGGAGCCGGCCTCGGTGACCCAGACCAGGAGGTGCTGCCGGTCGAACTTCTCGGTCTCGTAGATCTTCGGATTGCCGTTCCACTCGGCCTGACCCGTGGTCATGACCGAGTCGACCGCAGTGGCGTCGGTCAGGTTCCCGGCGATGAAGTCGCGCGACCAGCCGGGATTCGAATCCGCGGTCAGGGTCCCGTCCCCGCCTTCCGTTGCCGCGTCGGTCAGGAACCAGCGCTCGACTTCGTTCGTCACCTCGTCCCAGCTTGTCCGCGGCTCGCGCTCGGCCGGCTCGGTGATCACGTTCTTGCCCGTGTCGGCGTTGAGCTGGGTCTGGTAGGTGAACATGACCTGGCTCTTGACCTGCGACCAGTCGGGGACCTCGTTCTGGACCTCGAGCAGGTGGTGGTCCAGCCAGGCGAAGGCTTCGGCGACCGGTTCGTTCGGGCCGCTGAGCGGAACGGTCAGCCCGGCGCCCTCCGGTGCCGCGTGGTCCCCGATCCACAGGTTCAGCCGCTTGGGCACGGTGAGTTGGCGGAAGGTCGTGAGCACCTGGTTCACCGGGAAGAGGGTCTCGTGCCAGGTGTTGGAGAAGAAGGTCGGTATGCCGCGCGTGTTGGTCTCTTCGAGGTAGGTCTCCGGGGCGCGCTCCTCGCCCCAGGTCTGCACGGCGCCGAGGTTCACGCCCTCGTCGAAGTCCCGCAGGATCTGGCGGGTCGCCTCGTCGAACTTGCGCTCCACCGGGCCGCCGGTGAAGTTGACCAGCGAGGTGACGGCCTGGAGGTGGCGCGTGTCGTTGTGCAGCAGACTGGTCGCCAGATTGCCCCACGTGCTCAGCGCGACGACGGCCTTGACCCTGTCGTCCGGGTCGTGCGCCGCGACGAGCTGGGCGATTCCGGATCCGTACGATTCGCCGAGGAAGCCGATCGAGCTCGGCTGGAAATAATCCTCTGCGTAGTCGATGACCGACGAACCGTCGGTCCAGTCGAGTTCGCCGGCCACCTGGACGGTGCCGCCGGAGGTCCAGAAGCTGTCGATGTAGTCGCCGCCGGGCGTCTGCGTGGTCAGGCCGATTCCCCGTGGGGTGTACGCCAGCACGTGGTAACCCCTGAGGGCCAGTTGAAGGTGCGCGTACTCGAAAAGCACCCAGCCGAAGGGTGTCCAGCCGGCCGGCACGATGACCAGGGGCCGCGGCTCGGTGGTCTTCAGCTTGATGGTGTGTGCGGAGAGCCTGGTGCCGTCCTCGGCCCTGATGGTCGGGAACCCGACGGTGGCCAGCTGTTGTACGCGACTGACCGCCTGCTGCAGTTCGGGGGTGAGCGCGCTCTGCGCCACGTTCCCCTGCAGGGTGGCCACCAGTGCCTGGCCCACATTCGCCGCGTCCTGGTTCACCGCCGTACTGGACGCCCAGATCCCGCTGTTCTCGACCTGCGCCAGTTGTGCGGCGGTCACTGTGCCCGCCGCATCGTCCTGGGGTGCGTTCATGGTGTTGTCCCTCTCAGCCGTCCGGGCGCGCCGAAGCACGCGTGACATGGAACGGGAGAACTCGGCCGCCAGGAGCGGCAGTTGGGACCTCCGGCAGCCCAACAACCCGATGTGCCGGTCCAGTGGCGACGTCCGGCAAATCTATGGGAAACCGGCGAGATGCCTCATGCGTGATTCAGGACATATGGTGAATGGCGCGAACTCCACCCAACCTCCCGCACGCGACAAGATCCGCCGGACAGGCCGAGGTCGCACGGCTGCGCCGCGACTGAGCGTGGGGCAGGGGAGTGCGGGTCGTTAGCGCCCCGTCTCGTCTACGCTCGGTCGGAGGACCGGCGGACTCTGGCGGGCGGGCAGGCTCCGGCTCATCCGGCAGGGATCCGGCTCATCGGGCAAGCAGCGAGGGGGACTTGATGGGTAGCGAGCATGGCGGAGTGATCGTCTACTGGCGGCCCGGCTGCCCGTTCTGCATGAAGCTCCGTCTGCTGCTCCGCTTCACGCGGCTCCAGTACACCGAGGTGAACATCTGGCAGGACAGCGCGGCTGCGGCAGCCGTCCGTGCCGCAGCGGACGGCAACGAGACCGTGCCGACCGTGACCGTCGCGGGGCACGCCATGGTCAACCCGTCGAAACGCCAGGTCCTCGAAGCCGCAGCCCGCCACGCCCCGCACGCGCTGCCCGAATCCGGCCGCCCGACCGACCGCGGCTGACCCGGTACGACGTGCACGCACAGCGCGGCCCCGGGCCCAGCTTCGCGCTGGGACCGGGGCCGAAACCGGGCGCAGGCTCAGCGGCCGGCGCGCATGCCTCGGCGGCGGAGGCGCCAGCCGAGGTAGATGAGGTCGAGGACGAAGACGATGACGCCGATGATCAGCAGATACAGCAGGCCCTTGAGGATCGCTCCGAGGAATCCGAGGACGATCGCCACAATGAGCAGCAGCAGAAACCACACCATGTTCTTCTCCTGAACCGTTCCGTACGGGGTGTCAGCGGCGCGCCAGGCGCCGCTCGCCACCGCTGCCGCGCGTGTACGAGAGGTCGTAGTGGGAGAAGACGGTCTCCTCCTCGCCTGCTGTCAGCTCCCCGTCGGTGTCGATCGAAGGGGCGTTCTTGACCTGCGACTTGGGGTGGGCGACCTTCAGATAGTCGGGGCCGACCGTCGCACCGGCCAGGGGTGCGAACACCAGCCGGCGCCGACCGGGCACCCCCACCGTGATCGATGCGAAGGACGGCTGGTCGGTGGCGGTGTCGACGTAGACCGCCTCCAGCGAGCCGATCTTCTTCCCGCTGTCGTCGACCACGTCGTGAGTCCGCCATTCGCGGATGTCGCCCGCCTCGAACATCGCTGTACTCCGCTCCTCGGGTCCTCACATCGTCGTGTCCGGATCCGGCTCCCGCAGCCGCTGACGACGCGGTACGAGCCGCCGGCTCCGCACCGGACCATGATCCTCCGGGATACCGGCGTACGGCAGGACGGGCCGGGCCCACGCTGGGCCGATGGGGGTACGTACGGGGCCGTACGGGCCCTCCGGCGCCCGGTGCCGAGCGTCTCCGTCATGATCAACGAGGCCTGGACGTCGACTGTCGGCAGTAGAATCATCGAATCTGTGTGCCGCGGACCGGGGTTGATGAGGAGTGATTGTGGCCGTGCCGGCGTTGCCGAATTTGGATCGGTCGACCTTGCGTGAGCGCGCTCTCGTGGCGCTGCGCACCGCGATCACCACGGGCCAGTACCGGCCCGGTGACCACCTCGGCGAGGTGGAGATCGCCACCCGTCTGTCGGTCAGCCGCGGCACCGTACGGGAAGCGCTGCGGCACCTTCAGCAGGAGGGGCTCGTCGTCGCCGGGGCGCGGGGGATGCTGCGCGTACAGAGCCTGTCGCCGCGGGAGGTGCGCGAGCTGTTCCAGGTACGGCAGGCGATCGAGGGGCTCGCCGTGGCGCAGATCGTCGCCCTGCCCGACCGGGAGGACGCCGCCGCGACGCTGCGCCGGGCGCTGGAGCGGCTGAGCGCGGCGCTGGACGACCCGGACGCTTTCGAGGCGCAGGTGGAGGCCGACCTCGCCTTCCACGCGACGCTCTGCGAGCTGTCGCGGAACTCGATGCTGGTGAAGACCTGGGGTCATCTGGAGGGGCCGACGCGGGTGGTGGTGATGAGCGCCGCCGGCGAGCAGCGGCGGGCGACGATGTCCGCCGCGCACCACATGCCGATCGTCGAGGCCATCGAGCGTGGGGACGCCGATGCCGCGGTGCGTGTGCTGAGCGAGCACATGACGACGGCCATGGCGGAACTGAGCGGGGGAGCGGACGACACCGCGTAGGTGCTGAGGGCGTTCCGGTAGCTGAACGCGAAGTCCCTTACCGGGGGCGGGGGTCGGCCTGTGCGGGGACAGCGGGGTCGGTGGGCTGCTCCGTGTCCTCCGGGGGTGTTCCGGTGAGCCTGTGGACCTCCGCGCGCAGCGCACGCACCTCTGCGGTGAGCGCGGTGAGTGCCTCGGTCTGGTGCTTCTCCTGCGTCTTCTCCCGGTCGACCTGTCCGATGAACCAGGCCGCGATGTTCGCGGTGACCACACCGAGCAGGGCGATCCCGGAGAGCATGAGTCCGACTGCCAGGAGCCGGCCGAGGCCCGTGGTCGGGGAGAGGTCTCCGTAGCCGACGGTCGTCATGGTGGTGAAGGACCACCAGACCGCGTCTCCGATGGAGTTGATGGTGGAGTCCGGCTGTCCCCGCTCCACCTCCAGTACGGCCAGTGACCCGAAGGCCAGGAGTCCTGCGCAGGATCCGGCGACGTAGGTGGTGAGCTTCACCTGGGTGGAGAGCCGCGCCCGCTGGCCGACGAGGAGGAGCGCGGACACCAGCCGCAGCAGCCTGAGCGGTTGGAGCATCGGCAGCAGCACGGCGAGCAGCGCCAGCGGATTGTTGCGGATGAACTGCCAGCGCTGCCGCGTCAGTCGGAGGCGGATGAGGTAGTCGCAGGCGAAGGCCGCCCACACCGTCCACTCGATCGCCGAGCAGATGTCCCGCAGCAGGGGGTCCAGATCGGTCAGGACGATCGGTACGGCGTAGGCGACGGCGAAGAGCACCGCCAGGGACAGCAGAAGCCACTGGGTGCGGCTTTCCCACCGTTGCTGTGGTGTCGGCGTGCCGGTGTGCGTACCCGCCTGAGCGCCCGTCGTGATGCCGGTCATGCGCTCAGAGTAGAGAGGATTCCCCGCGCTGCCCTGGCGCGTGCACCACCGGAACCGGGGGCCGGGAGCCGTACGCGTACGGCTCCGTGTCACATTCGGCGCGCCGGCGGCGTCTCCATGTCGTAGCCCGACGAAGGAAGAGTCATGGCGAGCACAACCCGCGTCCCGAAGGCCGAGTTGACCGGTGTCTACGGTGCTCTGATCAAGCGGATGAGCAGGAAGATGCTGGGTGCGGTGGCTGAGCCGGCCGAAGTGATGTGGCACAACCGGCCGGTGCTGATGTCCGGCTTCGGCATGGGCCGGAAGGCCGCCAAGTGGAACAAGTGCGACGAGAACCTGAAGTCCTATGCGCACATGGCGGTGACGTCCCTGATCGGCTGCACCTGGTGCCTCGACCTGGGCTACTTCCAGGCGCACAACGAGGGACTCGACGAGGCCAAGGCGCGCGAGGTGCCGCGCTGGCGGGAGTCGGACGTCTTCACGCCGCTGGAGCGGGACGTCATGGAGTATGCCGAGGCGATGAGCCAGACCCCGCCCACCGTGACCGACGCGCTCTCCGCCCGGCTGCTGAAGCGGCTCGGGGCGCCGGCGCTGGTCGAGCTCACCGCGTGGATCGCGCTGGCGAACATGAACGCGAGGACGAACGTCGCCTTCGGCATCGAGTCGCAGGGCTTCGCGGCCACCTGCGACCTGCGCCCGCTCGCCGAGCCGGGCGGTGGTGTGGCGTCGGGGTCATGACCGAGTCCTGCCCGGAGGCCGCGCTCGCTCTCGGGCTTCGGTACGAGCAGGCGGTGCCGGCGTGAACGGACAAGGTGCCGGGGATCCTGGGGGAGGTCCGAACTCCTGTGCTGCGAGGGCGACTTCGGGCGCGGTCAACTGCGGTGCGGACGGCTGTTGTTGAGGGTGGCCTCCTCGGGAACTGCGGCAACTTTCTGTGGGCGTGTGTCATACGGCGGGGGCGTCCTGTGCGTATACGGGGTGGCCCGTCCTCGGGGAAGGGCGGGCCGTCGCAGCGACTCAGGGGAGCAGCAATGATCACGTCAGTCAGGAAGACCCTGGCCCTCGCGGGGGCGGCCGGGGTCCTCACGGTCACCGGTCTCATGACGGGTGCCACGTCCGCGTCGGCCGCGTCTCCCGCTGCCGGGCCGGCGCAGGTGGGGGCGCTCTCGTGCCCCGGCACGGCGCCGGCGCCGCAGCCGGGCTTCCGCTGCCTGTCCTGGTGGAACTCGCTCGCGGACTGCGAGGCGGGCGTGGCGGCGAACATCGCCCACACTCCCGCGGTCGAGGGCTACTGCGCGGCGGGCAACCCCGGCTTCTGGGGGTACGTGCGCTGACTCTTCACCGGTCGGAGCGGGGTACGGAAGTGGCCCCGCTCCGACCGGAGTTCCGCAGTGCCGGCGCGTGGCCGGGACCCGTACGTGAGGGCCCGGCCACGCGCGTTCGTGCGTGTGGAGCCGGGGCGCCGGGGAGGGCGAGGCGTCCGGCTTCATGTCGGGTGGTGCCGGGCCGGTGCGCTCCGGGGCTGTCCATGCGCGGACCTCGAATCCGCCCCGTCGACGTCGATCGCTCGGGCCCGCGCCCGTAGATGCCCGCCTGGCCCGTCCCTCGTGGAGAGCCCGTTTCCGTGGCGGCTTCCCGTGGGTCGGCCTTCGCCGGGCGGCTGAGCGGGGCTTCTCGTGGCCGCGGCTTCTCGTGAAATAGCCGCGTCGCAAGCATTGACACAGCGTGAAGCGCCGCAGAGGATCGGTCGCCTGTTGAGTGTTAACACTCAACAGAGAGCGGCCAGGCTCGGAGAGCACTGGTGTGTCAGCGACGATCAAGGAGGATCGGAATGGCCGGCTCAACGCCATCCGCGCAGGCGGCGCAGGGGTCACCGGAGCGCCGACGGGTCGCCGTGGGGTGCGGCATCGGCGCGACGATCGAGACCTATGACTTCATCGGGTTCGGTACGGCCGCAGCCCTGTACTTCGGTGACGTGTTCTTTCCGGACTCCGATCCGCTCTCCGCGACGCTGCTGTCGTTCGCCACCCTGGGCATCGGCTTCGCCGCCCGGCCGTTGGGCGGGATCATCGCCGGACACCTCGGCGACCGCATCGGACGCAAGCCCGTCCTGGTCGGCTCCCTGCTGATCATGGGTGTGGCCACGGTCCTGATCGGCTGCCTGCCCACGTACCAGATGGTCGGCGTGTGGGCGCCGGTCCTGCTGGTCGCCGTCCGCGTGATCCAGGGGCTCGCCTTCGGTGCCGAGTGGGGCGGCGCGATCCTCATGGCGTACGAGCACGCGCCCTGGCGCAAACGCGGTCTCTACACCGGCATCACCCAGGCCGGCTTCCCCGTCGGGCTGCTGCTCGCCAACCTCGCGTTCCTCGGCAGCGACCACCTGCTGAGCGACACGTGGGCCTGGCGCGTGCCGTTCCTGCTGAGCGCCGTGCTGATCGTCGTGGGCATCCTGATCCGGCTGAAGATCGACGAGTCGCCCGAGTTCCAGGAGCTCAAGGAGTCCGGTCAGGTCGCCAAGAACCCGCTGAAGGAGGTGCTCCGCGACGACTGGCGCAACGTGCTGCGCGCCTTCTGTCTGCGCAGCGCCGAGACCGCCGGGTACGCCGTGTCGGTCACCTTCGTCCTCTCCTACCTGGACGACGGCAAGGCGCCCGACGTCTCCGGGACCGCCAGCCTCACCGCACTCGTGACCGCCGCCGCGCTCGGCATCGTCGCCACCGTGGCGTGGGGCGGGCTGTCCGACCGCATCGGGCGGCGACCGGTATACCTGCTGGGCTGTGTGGTGACGCTGCTGTGGGGCGTCCCGATGTTCCTGCTCGTCAACACCGAGCTGATGGCGCTGGTCCTGGTGGCGTTCGTGGTCAGCTACGCGGTGTGCCAGAACTCCCTGGCGGGAGTCCAAGGGGCCTGGTTCGCCGAGCTGTTCGCGACCAAGACCCGTACGGCCGGCACCTCGCTCGCGTACCAGCTCTCCGCGGTCGTCTCCGGCTTCACCCCCATGATCGCCACCGCCCTGTACTCCGGCATGGGCTGGGCCGGCCCCGCTGCCCTGTTCAGCTTCTTCGGACTGCTGGGCGTCGTGGCGACGCTCGTGACCTGGGAGACCTGGGGCGACAAGGAGAGGTCCGCGATGGACGAGGCGCTGGGCGAAGGCCCCTCGCGCAGCGCCGCGGGGCTCACCGCCGCCGCCCGGTGACACCGCGTGCCCGGCCCGCGGGGTCTCGCTGCCGGGGCCCTTCCCGCGGGCCCCGGCGGCCGAACACGCCCCGCCTGCCGGACACATGAACCACCCTCGCGCCGACGAGAAGTCCGCGCCGGCCGAGACCGCGCATCGCCCGAGAAACCCGCGCCGACCGACTGGCGGCCCCAACGGAAGCCGCCGCGTCAACCGAGAAGTGAGGAACAGTGACCTCGACCGCATCCACCACCGACCCGGCAACGAGCCCCGCCACGGCGGGCGTTGACGACGGATCGGCGCACGCGCGCCGCATCCGGGAGCTGCGCGATGCCGCGTACCGCATCCGGCGGTACGCCCTCGACATGGGCGAAGTGCAGGGCCAGGGCTACATCGGCCAGGCCCTCGGAGTGGCCGACATCCTCGCCGTCGCCTACAAGGACGCGCTCAACCACCGGCCCCACGAGCCCGATTGGGCGGAACGGGACCGCTTCCTGCTGTCCATCGGGCACTACGCCATCGCCCTGTACGCGGCCCTCGCGGAGGCGGGCATCCTGCACCCCGACGAGCTGGACACGTACGGCAGTGACGGATCCCGGCTGCCCATGTCCGGCATGGCCTCGTACACGCCCGGCATGGAGATCTCCGGCGGCTCGCTCGGCCACGGACTCGGCATCGCCGCCGGTATGGCCCTCGGCCTGCGGCTCCAGGGCAGCGACGCGCGCGTCTACAACCTGCTGTCGGACGGCGAGCTCGACGAAGGCTCCACGTGGGAGGCCGCGTTGGGGTGCGCGCACCACGGGCTGGACAACGTGACCGCGATCGTCGACGTCAACGCCCTGCAGGCGGACGGCCCCACCAGCGGTGTGCTGCGTACCGAGCCGGTCACCGACAAGTGGGAGGCGTTCGGCTGGCACGCGATCCGGGTGGACGGCAACGACATGGAAGCGCTCGTGGCCGCCTTCGACGAGGCCCGGGCACACCGCGGTTCGCCGTCCGTGCTGATCTGCGACACCCGCATCGGGCGCGGCGTACCCATGTTGGAGACCCGCGAGAAGGCGCACTTCCTGCGGGTCGAGGAGCACGAGTGGCAGATCGCCAGGGACCAGCTGGAGGAGGGACACGGGCGCCCGTGACGGCCCGCACCGCCTGAACTCCCCGGCCCCGCACCGCTCTTCCCGGCCCCTGTCTCGCCCTCCCCAGAAAGGGAACCGCACCATGAACGCCCCCGCAGCCGCCAAGGACGCGCCCCGCAAGCTCACCACCTCGGCCATGATCGCCTCGATCGCCGAGGAGGGACAGCGCATCGCCAAGGCCCCGTTCGGCCACGCGCTCGACCGACTCGCCCAGGAACGCCGGGAGATCGTCGGGCTCTCCGCCGACCTGGCCAAGTACACCGACATGCACATCTTCCGCGAGGCCCACCCGGACCGGTTCTTCCAGATGGGCATGGCGGAACAGTCCATGCTGGGCGCCGCCGCCGGCATGGCGGAGGTCGGGCTGCTCCCGTTCGCCTCCACCTACTCCGTCTTCGCCACCCGCCGCGCCTACGACTTCCTCTGCCTGGACATCGCCGAACCCGGGCTCAACGTCAACATCGTCGGCGCGCTGCCCGGCCTCACCACCGGCTACGGGCCCAGCCACCAGGCCACCGAGGACCTGGCCATCCTGCGCGGCGTACCGGGCCTCACCATCGTCGACCCGGCCGACTCCGTGGACATCGAACAGGCCGTCCCCGCGCTGGCCGACACCCCCGGGCCCACCTATCTGCGGCTGCTGCGCGGCGCCGTGCCCACCGTGCTCGACGAGTACGACTACCGCTTCGTACCGGGGAAGGCGGCCGAACTGCGCACCGGACGCGACGTGTTGTTCATCTCCACGGGCCTGATGACGACGCGGGCGCTGAGTGCGGCACGTGAGCTGGAGGCCGACCACATCGACACGGCCGTCCTGCACGTACCGACGATCAAGCCGCTGGACCGCGAGGCGATCCTGCGTGAGACCGCCGGGGACCGGCTCGTGGTGACGCTGGAGAACCACACGGTCGTCGGCGGCCTGGCCGAGTCCGTGGCCTCCTGCCTGGCGTTCGCCGGGCAGGGGCGGCGGATCCTGCCGGTCAGCCTGCCCGACGAGTTCCTGGCCGCGGGCGCGCTGCCCACCCTGCACGACCGGTACGGGCTGTCCGTCGAGGGCATCAAGTCCCGCGTCCGGGAGGCGCTGTGACGCTCGGGACCGGCTCGGCCGCGGGCGCCCGCATCGACCCGCGCGTCGGGTGCAGCACGATCTCGCTGCGCCGGCTGCCCCTGGAGGAGGCGCTGCGGCAGATCGTGCGGGCCGGTTTCGCCGAGATCGACCTCGGTGCCCTGCCCGGTGTCTGCGACCACGTTCCCGTACCGCTGCCGCCGGAGCGCATCGAGTCGATCGCCGCACAGGTCGCCGCGAGCGGGCTGCGCGTCCGTACGGTCAACGCCGACATCGGCGCGCTGGACGACCCGGCACTGACGCCTGCCGGCATCGGTACGCGCCTCCAACCGCTCGCTCGTCTTGCCCAGTTGACCGGCGCGTCCTCCATCACCCTCCCGTGCGGTGCGCACGGCACGGAGCCGCGCGACGACGAAGAGCAGGCCGTACGGGCGGTCGCGGCCTCTCTGACCACGGCGGCGGGCCTCCTGGCGCGGGACGGCCTAGCACTGTACGCCGAGGCGCCGCACTCCATGCGGCTGTGCCACGACCTTCCCCGAGCCCTGCGCCTCATGGGTGAACTGGGGGCGGCCGAGGTCCAGTTCGTACTGGACGCGAGTCACGTGGTCGCCTCGGGCGGCGACTGCGTCGAAGCGGCGCGCGGCTTCGGCGACCGCCTGGCGCACGTCCACCTGCGCGATGCCGTACGCGGCGACATCCACCGGAGCATCGGCCGCGGAGACGTCGACTTCGCTGCCTTGATCCGCCACCTGACAGCCACCGGTTACGCGGGCCACTACAGCCTCGAACTGGAGACGAACGACGTACGGGACGAGGACCGGCCCGCCGCCGCGGCACAGGCCGGAGCAGCGATCTCGGCCCTGCTCGCGGACGCCGCGGCCGCGCCCTCCCGCCCCTGAACAGCCCCTCCCAACCCCCGCTTCTCACAAGGAGATTCACCATGACCGCTTCTTCCGCCACCCCCCGCACCGCCGTCATCACCGGCGCCGGTTCCCCCCGCGGCATCGGCAGGGCCACGGCGCGGGCCCTGGCCGCCGGCGGCTACCACATCGCCGTCCTCGACATCGACAAGGAAGCCGCGGAGGACACCGCGCGTGAAGTGGCCGAGGCGTACGGCGTGCAGGCGCTGGGCGCGGCGGCCGATGTGACGGACGCCGACGCGGTGAACGCCGCCGTGGAGACCGTCGAGGCCGCGCTGCCGCCCGTCGGCGCCCTGGTCAACAACGCCGGCATCACCTCGCCGACCCGCTTCCTCGACGTCTCCGCCGAGGAGTGGGACCGCATCTTCGACGTCAACGTCCGCGGCAGCTTCCTGGTGACCCAGCGCCTCGCCTCCGGCATGGCCGAACGCGGCTTCGGCCGGATCATCCACCTCTCCTCCGTGTCAGCGGAACGCGGCGGCGGCGTCTTCGGCGGCGTCGCCTACTCGGCGGCGAAGGCGGCGCTCCTCGGCTTCTCCCGCGCCCTGGCACGGGAGTTGGGCCCCTCCGGCGTCACCGTCAACTCCGTGGCGCCCGGCCTGATCGACACCGACATCACCGCCGGCAAGCTCGACCCGGAGCGCAAGGCCGCGATGGTCGCCGACATCCCGATGGGCCGCACCGGCACCGTCACGGACGTCGCCGACGTCATCGCCTTCCTGGCCCGCCCGGAGTCCGAATACCTCACCGGCGTCACCTACGACATCAACGGCGGCTCGCACATCCACTGACCGGAAGCGGGGGTGAGACGGCCCGTACGGTGGGCCGCTCACCCTTCTTCGCGCGCCGGGCCGCAGGCGCGGCACGTACGGGCAGGTGCGGGGCCCCAACGAGCCGCGCGTGGGCGGGGGTTCATGCCATATGGGCTCCCGATCCGCGCAAGGGCGCGCGGACGGCGCCGCGGGCCGTGTCGAGGACCGTTCCGGCCCCGGACGCGTCGTGTCCGCGCCAGGCGATGTGCTGGTCCGGGCGTATGAGCAGGAGCGGGGCGCCGTAGGACGCGGCGTCGGGGAGGTGGGGGAGGTCGAGGACGGTGAGGGGGACGCCGCGTGCGGCGGCGGCCTCGGTGAAGGGTGCCGTGGCGGCGCGGCCGTCGAGCCGGAGCAGGGTGAAGCCCGGGCCCAGACGGTCGTAGAGGGAAGAGCCGTCGGGCAGCCAGCGGTGCGGCAGCCGGGCGCCCGGACAGGCCGAGCCGTGGTACGTCATGGGCCGGTGCGCGGGCGGCGCGGTGCCGTCGTCCACCACGGCGGGGGAGCCCGCGTAGTGGTAGCCGAGCACCAGGCCGAGACTGTGGAACTCGCCCTGCTTCGCCTGGAGTTCCTCCGCCACCACTGCCCGTCGGCCGGCTCCGGCGGGGGTGTCCGCGTCGAGGTCGGGGTGCGCGAACGCCGGGGCCAGCCGGGATTCCTGGGAGGCCGCGTCGGCGATGGTCTGCTCGGCGACCGGCCGGCGCTCCGGCTCGTAGCTGTCCAGCAGCGCGGGCCCGGCCCAGCCCTGCAGTACGGCTGCCAGTTTCCAGGCGAGGTTTACCGCGTCGCCGACACAGGTGTTGTAACCGTGCCCGCCCCAGGGCGGGTTGAGGTGTGCGGCGTCGCCGACGAGGAAGACCCGCTCGCCCCGGTAGCGGTCGACGAGGAGCATACGGGCCGACCACGGATCGGTGGCCCGTACCCGTACGTCGATGTCCGCGCCCGTCAACTGCCGTACCAGCGACGCCGGATCGACCCGCTGCGTACGGGCGTCGACGCCCTGGACGATGGCCCACCACGTGCCGTCGAGGTCCAGCCTGCCGACGATGCCGCCCGCGGCCTGGCCGACGACCCAGTAGTGCACGGCGGGCGCGGCGAAGGCCTTCTCGGTCAACTCCGGTGCGCTGAACGTGACGTTGAGGTTGGGCAGTTCGCCGCTGCTGCCCGAATACCGTGCACCGATGGCGGCCCGGCACACCCCGCTCGCGCCGTCGCAGCCGAGCAGGTAGTCGGCGGTGACCGTACGGGCCCGGCCGTCCGGCCCGGCGACGGTCGCCCGTAAGCCGTGCGGTCCGTCCTCCGCCTCCAGCAGGCGGTGGCCGGTCAGGAAGGTGACGGCGGGGAGCTCGTTCACCGCTTCGCGCAGGACCTCCTCCACGACGGGCTGCGGGATCTGCTGCCCGCACTCGGCGAACTCGTCACGGCGCTCCGTGTGCAGGGCGAACGCGTTGCGGAACCGCGTGATCTCATGACCCGTCAGCCCGGTGCAGAAGACGACGTTCTGCGCGTACGAGACGGGCAGCGGGGCAGCCGCCCGTACCCGGTCCGCCAGCCCCCAGCGGCGCAGGAGTTCCATCGTGCGCGCGCTCGTGGTCTTGGCCCGCGGCCGGCCGGCAGCCGGCGTCTCGCGCGGCTCGACCACGCAGCAGCGGATGCCGGCCCGGCCGAGTTCGATCGCGGCCGCGAGACCGCTCGGCCCGCCACCGGCGATGAGCACCGGAACGTGAGCGGGGAGGTGACCGGGGACGTTCCCGAGAGAGGCGCTGTTCATCGCCGCTCCCCGCCGGACCGCCCGGCACTCAACTGGCCTGCTCCCGGCGGGTCCTTGGCGACGACCGGCGTGCGGAGGGTACCGAGGCGTTCGGCCTCCACTTCGACCACGTCGCCCGGCCGCAGGAAGCGCGGCGGGGTGCGGGTGTAGCCGACGCCTTCGGGGGTGCCGGTGACCAGGACGTCTCCGGGTTCGAGGGTGAAGGTGCGGCTGGCGAGGGACAGTACGGACCCGACGCCGAAGATCATGTCGCGGGTGTTGCCGTCCTGGACCGGTTCGCCGTTGACACGGGTCGTCAGCCGCAGCCCGGCCGTGAGCGGGCCGGTCTCGTCGGCCGTCACGATCGGCCCCATCGGGCCGCTGCGGTCGGCGTTCTTGCCGAGCGTCCACTGCGCGGTGAGCTTCTGTGCGGTGCGCGCGGTGAGGTCGTTGAAGAGGGCGTAGCCGAGGACGGACGACTCGGCCGTCGCCTCGTCGGCGTCCGCGAGCCGCGCGCCGACGACGGCGGCTATCTCCCCCTCCCAGTCGAGCCCCGGCTCGTTCGCGGGCACCGGGACCGGGACGCCGTCCACCGACAGCGACGATGTCCATCTGCCGAACAGCGTCGGATGGTCGGGAACGCCGTAGACGCCTTCCTCGGCGTGGGCACGGTAGTTGAGCCCGAGACACAGCACCCGCGCCGACGGCGGGACCGGCGGCGCCTGCACCACCTCGGCCAACGGCTGGTCGCCGTGGGTGAGTTCACGCGCGTACGCGGTCCACTTGGGCAAGTCCGCGTAGAAGTCGCGGACGTCGGCCAGCGAGGTGACACGGTCACCCGTCACGGCCCCGACGAGCGTGTCACGCCCGTCGCGCAGTCCGACGAACCTCACCGCGCCACCTCCGTCGCTGCTCCGGCCGCCGAATCGCTGCCGTCGAGGGCGGCGAGGCGTACGTCGAAGGTGAAGTCGAGGAACGGCCCCTCCACCGCCCACCGTTGGGCCGCCACCGGGTCGTCGACGGGCTGCGGGGTGACGACGAGCGCGTCCTTGACGGCGAACGCGGCGTCGGAGTCCAGATAGGGGTCGCCGGCGACGAACACGTGCGTGGTGACGGGCCGGTAGCCCTCGGCCTCCACGCGGAGATGGATGTGCGCGGGACGCATCGGGTGCCGGCCGAGTGCCGTGAGCAGCTCGCCGACCGGTCCGTCGGTGGGCACGGGGTAGCTGCTCGGGAGCACGCTGCGGAACCAGTACAGTCCGTCCGCCTCCGTCGTGAGCAGCGCCCTCAGGTTCCCGGGCGGCTGCGCGGAATCCTGTGTGTCGTAGTGGCCGGCGTCGTCGGCCTGCCAGATGTCCACCGTGGCGCCGTGGATCGACTTGCCCGCGCAGTCGCTGACCTGCCCGTGCACGACCATCTGCTCGCCGCGTTCGCGTTCCGGCCCCTCTGCCAGCCACGCGCCCGACGGGCGGGCCGGCGCGGGGGAGTGGAACGGGCCCTCGACCGACGACGGCGTCGCCTCCGACGGGCCCGCGTGGTTGACCTCGTCCACGGCCGAGGTGAGCCCCAACATGTCGGACAGCAGGATGAATTCGTCGCGCGTATCGGTACAGGCCTGCCCCGTACGGGCGAGGAAGTCCAGACCGGCCAGCCACTCCCGCTCGGTGGGGCGTACTTCGCGGACGAAGGCGTGCAGGTGTGTGACGGCGGAGCGGACGATCTCCGCGAGCCGCGGGTCGTCCGTCTTGATCTGCGCCTGGACCTCCGCGAGCAGCCGGCCGAGCTCGGTCTGCGCGTCGTCGGCCGGAGCGCCCTCGGCCTGTGCGTCGTCGGCCTGTGTGTCTTCTGTCGGAGCGTTTCCGGGCGGCGCGGATCCGGTCGGCGTGGTCGGCGGGTGGGGCATGGAGCTCTCCCAACGGTCTGCGGATGCCGGCGAGTTGGCGGCCCTGCGCACCGGGGAGCCCCGGCACGGCCGCCGTTCCGGTCCCTGACGCCCGTGACGCGGTTCCGGACACAGGGACGAGCCCGGCCGCAGGGACCGCATCCAGGATGCGCAGCGGAACCGGACCCGTCAGCAAGCGTTCCATTGGTTGGGCCGGTGACCCCGGGAACGCGCCGCCCGCCCGGAGCCGGCCACGTGCCTGGGGAGGGAGTTCATGCTCCGTCTCACATGTTATTGCTTTCGGTCTCACATCGTGGGCGCGACCGACGTGTGGGATCACGGCAGTACAGACTGTCCCGAGCGCCAGAACTCATCGGCGATCCCGGAATCTCTCCCGGAACGGCCTGCTCAGGGGGCGGTTAGGTACACCTAACTTCGATCAAGTATGGTGTGCAGCGCTCCAAGAGGAAAGGTCGTTCCATGTCACGTGCGATACGGGTGGCTGTCGTCGGTGCCGGTCCGGCCGGGATCTACGCCGCCGACGCCCTGCTGAAGTCCGAGGCCGCCGCCGATCCCGGCGTCTCGATCGATCTGTTCGAGCGGCTCCCGGCGCCCTTCGGCCTCATCCGTTACGGCGTGGCGCCCGACCACCCGCGGATCAAGGGAATCGTCGACGCGCTCCACAAGGTGCTGGACAAGCCGCAGATCCGGCTGTTCGGCAATGTGGACTACCCGGGGGACATCACCCTGGACGATCTCCACTCCTTCTACGACGCCGTCATCTTCTCCACCGGCGCCAGCGCCGACCGCCCGCTCGACATCCCGGGCATGGACCTGGAGGGCTCGTACGGCGCCGCCGACTTCGTGTCCTGGTACGACGGGCACCCCGAGGTCCCGCGCACCTGGCCGCTGGAGGCCGAGAAGGTCGCCGTCCTCGGCGTGGGCAACGTCGCGCTCGACATCGCGCGCATGCTGTCGAAGACCGCCGACGAGCTGCTGAGCACGGAGATCCCGCCGAACGTCTACGACGGCCTCAAGGCCAACAAGGCGCAAGAGGTGCACGTCTTCGGCCGCCGCGGCCCGGCGCAGGCGAAGTTCAGCCCCATGGAGCTGCGCGAGCTCGACCACTCGCCGAACGTCGAGGTCATCGTCGACCCCGAGGACATCGAGTACGACGACGGCTCCATCGAGACCCGCCGCAGCAACAAGCAGGCCGACATGGTCGCCAACACCCTGGAGAAGTGGGCCATCCGGGACGCCGGCGACCGTCCGCACAAGCTCTACCTGCACTTCTTCGAGTCGCCGACCGAGGTGCTCGGTGAGGACGGCAAGGTCGTCGGACTGCGTACGGAGCGCACCGAGCTCGACGGCAGCGGCGCCGTGCGCGGCACCGGCCGTTTCAACGACTGGGACGTCCAGTCCGTATACCGGGCGGTCGGCTACCTCTCCGAGGAGCTCGCCAAGCTGCCGTTCGACACCGGCTCCGGCACCGTGCCGCACGAGGCCGGCCGCGTCCTGGACGGCGACGGCGCGCACATGACGTCCACCTACGTCACCGGCTGGATCAAGCGCGGGCCCGTCGGCCTCATCGGCCACACCAAGGGCGACGCCAACGAGACCGTCGCGTGCCTCCTGGAGGACCACGAGGCCGGCCGCCTGGCCGCCCCGAGCGCGCCGGAGGAGGACGCGATCGAGGCGTTCCTGCGTGAGCGCGGCGTACGGTTCACCACCTGGGAGGACTGGTACCGCCTCGACGCGCACGAGCGTTCCCTCGGCGAGCCGCAGGGCCGCGAGCGCGTGAAGGTCGTCGAGCGCGACGGCATGCTCGACGCGAGCGGCGCGTAACACCCCACAGCGCATTGCCCCTTCGCCCCCGGCCACCGCGCCGGAGGCGGAGGGGCTTTTCGCATGACGGCCGGCCAGTGGGTCCGTTCACTGCGTGCGGCGGAAGGCCAGCACCGTGGCGTCGTCGGTCTGGTGATGCTGCGTCAGGCTCTTCACGAGGGCGTCCGCGTAGGACTGGAGACCGCCGGGGCCGGGCCCGAGGGCGTGCTGGGCGCAGCGTTCGGCCGCGGCCAGGAGAGCGGCGATCCCGTCGTCCAGGTCGCAGTCGCGGCGTTCGATCAGGCCGTCGGAGTAGAGCAACAGGACGTCACCGGGGCGCAGTTCCGTCTCCGCGGCTTCGTACGTGGTGCCGGGCAGCACGCCCAGCGGCAGCCCGGGCCCGTGCAGCGGCGGACGCAGCAGGCGTGCGCGGCCGTCCCTCACCAGGACGGGGCACGGGTGGCCCGCGCAGGTCCAGCGCAGCAGCGAACGCTCCGGGTGGTAGCGGGCGATGATCGCGGTGGTGGTGGACTCGGTGCCGTCGTCGCAGGCCGCCTCGTTGAGCCAGGACGTGAGCTGTTCCACGCCGGTGCCCGTGTAGGCGAGCCCGGCGAGCGCGTAGCGCAGCTTGGCCATCAGGGCGACCGCGTCGAGGCCGTGCCCGCGCGCGTCGCCCAGGGCGACCAGCACGCGGCCGTTGGGCAGCACGCGCGTCTTGTACCAGTCGCCGCCGACGCCCGCCTCGCCCGCGTCGGGCCGGTACACGGCGGCCGACTCCAGCCCGTGCAGGGCCAGTTCGGCGGACAGCCGCGGAAGCACCGCCTCACGCAGCCGTCCGGCGATCTCCGCGACGGCGTCGGCGCGCTCGCGCTGCGCACGCGCCTCCGCCTGCGCCCGTTCCGCCAGTTCACGGCTGCGGCCCACCTCGGTGACGTCCCGCAGCACGGCGCGTACGGACCACACCGGGCCGTGCGGGAGCCGTACCGGCTCGGCCACGAAGCGGACGACCCGCTCGCCCTGTTCGTGACCGAGGCGCAGGTCGCACTCGCCGGTCCGCTCCCGCCGCAGTACGGCGTCGAGCAGCCCGTGGAACTCCGCACCGCTGTCGGGAGACGCCATGAGGGCCAGTTCCGGCAGGCTCGGCGGATCCTGTCCGGGGTCCAGCCCGAGCACCAGATGCAGGCCCAGCGACGCGTCGACCCGGCCGTCCCCCAGACCCCACTCGGCCCAGCCCACGCGGGCGAGCCGCTGCGCCTCCCGAGCCATGCGTACGCGGTGCCCCTGTTCCCAGGTGAACAGGATGTGATCCCCGCACCGGGCGGCCCGCACCTCGCTGCTCATGCGCACCGGCTCGCCGCGCGGATCCTCCACGTACCACTCCGCGGGCTCCGGACCCTGCTCCCGGCCGGTGCGGTACGCCTCGGCCAGCAGCGCGGGCACGACGGTGTCGGCCATGTGCGGGAAACGCCGGAACAGCGGGAGCGGGCCGCGCCACGGCGGCAGCACGCCGGACAGATACGTCTCCGCGTACTGCAGGGCAGCGGCGTTCTGGGCCACGTAGATGTAGTCGCCGATCTCGCCGTCCGCCGTGACGACCGGAGCGAGCAGCATCGCGGCGACCGGCATGGCGTCCAGCAGTTCCTGCGCCCCGGGCAGCTCCGGGAGTGCTGTTTCCCGAGGAGCCGTGGCGCCGGCCGGCGGCTCCGCTGTCGGCCCGTCCGCCGCCTGGCGGGCGGTGAACGCCCGTACGCGGTGCTGCTGGTCGGCGAGGAGGTCCGCGATGCCGTACGGGTCCCGGGCCTGTCCGCCGGAGCCGGAGCCGGTGCGGCCCGGGTCGCGGGAGATTCCGCGGCCGTCGTCAGGAGGCGTTGCCACACCGCATCACCCAGCCACCTTCCTCGTCCGGCCCTGTCGCCTGCCGTCGCGGCGCATCGGACCGGCACACAGGCATGATCGCCGACACGGGGGCGCGTTGCCACGAGAGACCGCTGCCGCGCGACCGGGGGGGCGATGGGAGCGGTCGCGGGCAGTGCGTGCGTCAGGTGCCGGTGCCGGACGGCGAGGATCGGCCCGCCGCCCGACCGAGGACACCACCGCGCCCGCGCCGGGACCAGGGACGTTCTTCCTCGTGGCGCAGGACCTCGGTCCCGGCGCGGGGGAAGTGCCCGGCCCCGGCGCGGGCGTGCCGGCGGGCCTCCGAGGTCAGCGGCCCTCGGCGCTGAGAGGCACCGGGCTGCCGTCGTACGCACCGGAGCCGCCGGGAGAGCCGTCGTCGGTCGTGAGGCGGCCGGGGGCCGGGGCGAGCCGCCGGGAGATGTACGCGCCGATGAGCCCGGCGAGCGCCATACCGACGGTCAGCCCCCACAGCAGACCGGCCGCGCTCGCCTCCATCAACGCGGGCGTGACCAGGGCCGCCATCGCCACGACGAACCGGCACACCCCGTACGTGAGGCCCTGCGCGGTGGCCCTCAACTGCGGCGGGAAGAGCTCCTGGGACCACACCTTGTACGTTCCCTCACCGGCGAACTGGTTGCTGATGTTGTAGAGCACCGCGAAGACGATCATGGCGGCGAGGACGGCGCCGCCGGTGACCGCTCCGAAGGCGAAGGCCCCGACCTGCACCACGGCCGCCACCGCGAACAGCCTGTTGCGCCACGGGGTGTCGGCGAACCGTACGAAGAGCACGGAGCAGATCAGGCCGAGCGGGATCATGGCCACGTTGAGACCGGTGGCGAGGGTCTGCGAGGCGCCGCTCACGGTGGTGAGGAGGTAATTGCCGAACTGTCCGAAGGTGTTGGCCCCGAGATTCCACGCGATGTAGAAGAAGCCCGTCGCGAGGAGGGGCAGCAGGACGTGCCGGGAACCGAGCTGCCGCAGCGTACGGAGGTTCAGCTGCTCGCCGCCTCCCGCGGACTCCACGCTCTCCAGATGTGCGGGCAGCCGTATCCGGCGCCGCAGCGCCCAGGTCACCACGGCCACGACGGCGAGGTGCGCGAAGAGGATGCGGGTGCCGGCGAACTCCAGTGTGGAGACGGCGAATCCGACGATCTGGGTGGCGCCGATGCCGATGACCCACATGGTCTGCGTGAAGCCCACCAGCCGCCCGCGGGCGTGCTCGGGAGAGGCCTCGGAGACCACCGCGAGGGACGTGGGAAGGTCGGCGCCCGCCGCCAGGCCGGCGATGACGACGCCTGTGAAGACCACGGTCCCGTTCGGGGCGCCGAGGATGAGCAGCGCGCCGACGGCGTAGACCAGGATGTCGATGCCGTAGAGGCGGCGGCGGCCGAACCGGTCCGCCAGCCAGCCGCCCGCGAACGAGCCGATGGCGATGCAGATGGTCAGCACGGCGCTCAGGGCGCCCAGCGTCCACGAGGAGAAGCCGTAGTGATCCGCCCAGAAACCGATGCTCAGCGACACCGAGATGATGAGACCGGAGTCGAGATAGGAGGCGACGCCGCTGAGCACGGCCAGTTTCCAGTGGGAGCGGGAGATGGCGGGCGGCTTGGTGCTCGCGGGTGCGGGATTGTCTCTCACGGCACTCTCCGGGGTGTCGTGTCAGCGGCCCTTCCACAGACGCCCGTTGGCGCCGGGCGGGAGGAGCGCCGGCTCGTGGTGGTGCGGAGGCGACGGCGGTGAGTCGCCACTCGCGTCCGCAGCGGAGGACAAGGGGGACGGGGGCAGGGAGCCGGTCGGGGACGACAGCTCAGGTGTCGGGCAGCAGCTCGCCGAACGAGCTGTGAAACGTTTCGAGGAAACATCACGGCAACGTGGCGCGGTGTCAAGGGTCGCGGCACGTCGAAGCGGAATCCGTTGCGCGGAGGAGAGTTGTGGTGCGGTGTTGTGGCGGGGTGAAAGGCGAGGTTTACGTGACGTGCCCGGGAAGCGGATGAGTCACCGTGACGTTATTGACACGTTTCAAAGATCCGTCCTAGGTTCCTGCGCAGACCCGGCAGCCTCAGCACCCCCTGCCCCGCCCGGAACCGGACCTTGGAAGTGATGCGCATGCAGGTCGACGCCCCCGTACTGGAAAGCCACCGGGAGCCGTTGGGGATCGGTGAGCCGCGTCCTCGGCTGTCCTGGCGCACCGCCACCGACCGGTCCGACTGGCAACAGGCCGCATACCAGGTGGAGATCACCGGCCCGGACGGTTCCGTGCTGTGCGACACCGGGCGCACCGCGTCGGCGGAATCGGTGCGCGTGCCGTGGCCCGGCCCCGCACTGGAGTCACGGCAGCGGGTGCGGATCCGGGTACGAGTGTGGGGCTCCGGTGATGAGGAGCCGTCCGCGTGGTCGGAGACGACCCACGCGGAGGCGGGGCTGCTGACGGCCGGCGACTGGACGGCCCGGCCGGTCACACCGGACCGGGAGGCCGCGCGGGAACCTCTGCCGGTCGCCCTGCTGCGGCGGGAGTTCACACTGGACAAGCCGGTCGCGGCCGCGCGGCTGTATGTCACCGCGTACGGCGTGTACGAGGCCGAACTCAACGGGCGCCCCGTCGGCGACCACGTGCTCGCGCCCGGCTGGACCTCGTACCGCCACCGGCTGCGCTACCAGACCTTCGACGTGACCGGGCTGCTGCGGCAGGGGACCAACGCGCTCGGGGCGCTGCTGGGCGAGGGCTGGTACACGGGACGGCTCGGCTTCCACGGCGGGCGCCGCAACATCTACGGCGAACACCGGGCGCTGCTCGCCCAGTTGGAGATGGAGTTCGAGGACGGCACGGTGCGCACGGTGTGCACCGACGAGGACTGGCGCGCGGGGGAGGGGGCGCTGCGGCGGTCGGAACTGTACGACGGCGAGGAGTACGACGCCCGCCGCGATCCCGGCGCCTGGACCCTCCCCGGGTTCGACGACTCCGCCTGGGCTCCCGTCTCCGTACTCGGCGCGCCCACAGCCGAGTTGGTGGCGCCGACGGGCCCACCGGTGCGCCGTACGGAGACGGTCCCCGTGGCAGAGGTGCTGACCACGCCGTCGGGCAGGACGGTGCTGGACTTCGGCGTGAACGTCGTCGGCCGGCTGCGCGTACGGGCCTCCGGTCCGGCCGGGCACACGGTCACCTTCCGGCACGCGGAGGTGCTGGAGAACGGCGAGTTGGGCGTACGGCCGCTGCGGGACGCCGCCGCGACGGACTCCTGGACGCTGGCCGGCGAGGGCGTGGAGACGTACGAGCCGCGCTTCACCTTCCACGGCTTCCGCTACGCCGAGGTCTCCGACTGGCCCGGCACGCTGGATTCTTCGGACATCGAAGCGGTGGTGCTGCACACCGACATGCGCCGCACCGGCTGGTTCGAGTGCTCCGACGAACTGGTCGGCCAGCTGCACGAGAACGTGGTCCGCGGCATGCGCGGCAACTTCCTGGACGTGCCCACCGACTGCCCGCAGCGCGACGAACGCCTCGGCTGGACCGGCGACATCCAGGTCTTCGCGCCCACCGCGTCCTTCCTCTACGACTGCTCCGGCATGCTCACCGGCTGGCTGCGCGACCTGGCCGCCGAACAGCTCGAACGGGACGACGCGGTACCGCCGTTGGTCGTCCCCGACATCCTGCCCGAGGGTTTCCAGGGCGCCCACGCCGTGTGGGCCGATGTGGCGGTGCTGCTGCCGTGGGTGCTCCACGAGCGCTTCGGCGACGTGGAGGTGCTGCGTACCCAGTACCCGTCCATGCGGGCCTGGGTGGAGACCGCGGCGCGGCGCGCCGAAGAGGGCGACGGGCTGTGGCGGCAGGACTTCCAGCTCGGCGACTGGCTCGACCCGGCAGCACCGCCGGAGGACCCGGGCGCGGCCCGCACCGACGGCGACCTGGTGGCGAACGCCTATCTGGTGCGTTCGGCAGAGGTGCTGGCGCGGGCGGCCGACCTGCTGGGGGAGGGGGCGGACGCCGAGCGGTACCGGAAGCTCGCCTCGTCCGTACGGGTCGCGTTCGCCGCGGAGTTCGTCACCCCCAACGGCCGGCTCGGCTCCGACGCGCAGACCGCGTACGCGCTCGCCCTGTGCTTCGCGCTGCTGCCGGACGAGCGTCAACGCGAGGGTGCATCGCGGCGGTTGGCGCAGATCGTGCGCCGGTCAGGATTCCGGATCGCGACCGGATTCGCCGGTACGCCGCTCATCTGCGACGCGCTGTGCCAGGCCGGCGAGCCGCAACTCGCCTACCGGATGCTGCTGGAGCAGGGCTGCCCCTCCTGGCTCTACCCGGTCACCATGGGGGCGACCACGGTGTGGGAGCGCTGGGACTCGATGCTCCCCGACGGCAGCATCAACCCCGGCGAGATGACGTCCTTCAACCACTACGCGCTGGGGGCCGTCGCCGACTGGCTGCACCGTACGGTCGCCGGACTCGCCTCCGCCGAACCGGGCTGGCGCAGGCTGCGCATCGCGCCCGTCCCCGGCGGCGACCTCACGCGTGCGCGAGCCACGCACGACACCCCGTACGGCAGGGCCGAGGCGGGCTGGCGCGTCGAGGGCGACGAGGTGGTGGTGGAGGCCGTCGTGCCGCCGAACACCATGGCGGAGGTTCAACTCCCGGACGGCAGCGCGGCTTTCACGGTCGGCTCGGGCGCGCACAGCTTCCGCGTACTGCCCAGCGCCGCGCCCTGGCCGCCGGCCGCGATCCGGCATCCCTTCGTCGCACCGGAGTGAGGGCGCGGGCCGGCTCCCGGGGCGTGCCGCGGGGGCGCGGGGGTCTCTCGGGAGCCGGCACGGGGACGGGGCGGCCGGTACGGGGGTGGCCGGGCTGCCGGGTCGGGCCGGCTCCCGCGTACGTGTGCGGTCGGTCCGCCCCGAGCCGCCCAGTCCGCCCCGAGTCGCCCGGTCCGCCGGGGCGCGTCGGCTGTTGTCACTGGTGCTCGTTAGCATCGCGAGCATGAGCACCCAAGAGAGCAGCAACGGCAGCATCTACGACACGCAGATCGGGGCCCTCCAGGGCGGGGACGCCGACCTCGGGCAGTACCGGGACCAGGCCGTCCTCGTCGTCAACGTCGCCTCCAAGTGCGGGCTGACGCCGCAGTACTCCGCGCTGGAGGAGCTCCAGAAGCAGTACGCGGGGCGCGGGTTCACCGTGCTGGGCGTGCCGTGCAACCAGTTCGCGGGCCAGGAGCCCGGGACCGCCGGCGAGATCGCCGAGTTCTGCTCGGCGACGTACGGCGTCACCTTCCCGATGACGGAGAAGGCCGACGTCAACGGCGACGGCCGGCACCCGCTGTACGCCGCGCTCGTCGACGTACCCGACGCGGAGGGGCACAGCGGCGACATCCGCTGGAACTTCGAGAAGTTCCTCGTCGCTCCCGGCGGCACGGTCGCCGCCCGCTTCCACCCCAAGACCGACCCGTCCTCGGCCGACGTCACCGAGGCGATCGAGCGCGTCCTGCCGGCCTGAAGGCCGCCGCGTAACCGGTGTGCCCGCTGCGGGTGTTGGGCGGGCACGAGTCCGGGCGCGGCTCACTCCCGGCGCGGTGATATCGGCGTCCGGCCGGTGGTCGGACGCCGATGTCCCCGGACCGGGCCGGGTCAGGACCTCGGCGCCGCCGAGCCGGTCGAACTGAACGATCTTCGCCACGGGGGATCTCTCCAGAGCAGGGGGCGAGTTGGGGCGGGTGGCGTGTCCGTACGGCGGGGTGCCGTACGGACACGGACACGGGGGACGGCGGGTCAGTCCGCGACGCGGATGACGATCTTTCCGAAGGCGCCGCGGTCGAGGTGCCGGTACGCCTCGTGCGCGTCCTCGAAGCCGTAGACGGAGTCGATGACCGGCTCGACAGTGTGCTGTTCGAGGAAGGTGTTCATTTCCTCGAAGGCGCGGCGGTGCCCGACGGCGATGCCGCGGATCTGGGTCTGGCCGAAGATGACGGACATCAGGTCCAGGCTCGTGTTCTGGCCGCTGAGAAAGCCGATCAGCGAGATGTGCCCGCCGGCCTTGGTGGCGTGGACGGTCTTGTTCAGGTTCTCCCCGCCGACGACCTCCAGCGCCTGGTCGACGCCCAGTCCGCCGGTGAGCTCGCGGACCTTCTCGTGCCAGTCCGGGTGGGTGCGGTAGTTGATCAGGTCGGTGGCGCCGAGCTCGGCGGCGCGCCGGAGCTTCTCGTCGCTGCTGGAGGTCGCGATCACGCGGGCGCCGAGGGCGGAGGCGAGCTGGATGGCGAAGACGGACACCCCACCGGTGCCCTGCACCAGGACGCTCCGGCCGGCCTGCAGCTTTCCTTGCTCGACGAGGGAGAACCAGGCGGTGAGTGCGGCGATGGGCAGGGTGGAGGCCTGCTCGTCGGTGAAGTTCGCGGGGGCGGCGACCGCGCTGTCGGCCTCCAGGATCATGTATTCGGCGAGGCCGCCGTCGAGCGGGCCGCCGCGGCTGAAGTCCTGCTCGTTGCGGCCGGGGGCGCCGTCGAGCCAGCGCGAGTAGAAGTGCGAGAGGACGCGGTCGCCGGTCTGCCAGCGGGTGACGCCGGGGCCGGTCTGCACGATCGTGCCGACCGCGTCGTTGACCGGAATGAGGCCCTTGCGGATCTTCTCGGCCTCGTAGATCCCGTCGACGATCGCCTTGTCCCGGTAGTTCATCGAGACCGCGGACACCTTGACCAGGATCTCGCCCGGGCCGGGCTCCGGCGTGGGGATCTCGTTGAGCTTGAGGTTCTCCAGGCCGAAGTCCTCGATCTGCCAAGCGCGCATGGTGGTTCCTTACGTGGAGTGGTGCGGCCGTCTGCCGGGCGGACAGGGGCAGAGGGCCTGTCGTGATGTGGGGGTGCGGGGTCCGGGGCCGGTGTGGCCTCCCGCCTTTTCCACTAGAACCCTTATTACGATGACTGTCAAACTTCGATGCGCGTCGACGTTTGATGAGGGTGGAAGTATCATGGCGTGTGGCCGTCCACGACTCCCGAAGGAGGTGACCCCGGTGCCCCAGAGCGATGCCCGGGCGCCCGAGCACCCGGAACCGGAAGAGATCACGCTCCAGACGGTTCTGGAGGCGCTCGTCGACCCCGTACGCCGCAGCATCACGGCACAGCTCCACCGCGCCGGGGAGGACATCAGCTGTGGGAAGTTCGACCTGCCCGTGGCCCGCTCGACCGCGACCCACCACTTCAACGTCCTGCGCGAAGCCGGCATCATCCGCCAGTACTACGTGGGCACTTCGCGTATGAACACGTTGCGCAGCGACGACCTCGACAGCCGCTTCCCGGGGCTCCTGGACGCCTGCGTCCAGGACGACGTCACAGACCCGGACGCGAGGGGCTGAACGCCCGGAAGGCGGTCAGCCCCGCCCGGTTCAGGACCTGCGCCTCACGCCGAAGCCGGTGAGGTCGTGGCCGGGGGTCACTTTGCCCTTGTAGGTCGTCGCGGCCTTCTTGCGCCACTGGTCGTCCGTGACCGCGCGCGGGTCGCCCGGCGCGATGTGGCTGAGCACGACCTGCTTCACGCCGGCGGTTGTGGCGACGCGGCCGACGTCCTGCGGGGTGGTGTGCGCCGCCTTCATGTGGTCGATGAAACCCGGCCCGAATCCGCTCCCGGAGTCCGCGTTCTTGGAGAACCAGTCCAGGTCGACCACTTCGTGCACCAGGATGTCGCAACCGTCGGCGAGCCGGGACACGTTGTCGCTGAACGCGGTGTCCCCGGAGAACGTCACCGCGCCCTCGTCGGTGTCGAAGCGGAAGGCGTACGAGGGGAAGACCGGGCCGTGGGGCACCAGCACGGCGGTGACTCGTACGCGGGAGTCCTCGAAGACGGGGAAGGGCTTCATGTCCGGCGCTGTCCGGGTGGGGGAGGCCTTGATGCTGTCGGGCGGGTCCACGTCGTGCGCGTCGAACAGCCGCTGATAGTCGAGGTGCGAACCGGCCTCCGCGTTACGGATGTTCATGTCGTAGGCGTAGCCGGACATGAGCCCGGCGAACATGCCGGACGTGCCCGGGGTCGGGTGCTGTTTCTCCGCGACGGGTACGGGCTTGCCTCCGTAAGGGTCCGGCAGCCCGCCCGCCGAGCCCGGACCGTGGACGGGAACCGGGCCGCGGAACTTGCCGGGCGTCATCCAGAGCAGGTTGAACAGGTCGAAGAGATGGTCGGAGTGGAGGTGGGTGACGAAGACCGCTCCCAGCTCCGCGGGGGAGAAGCCGCTCTGCCCGAGCCTGCGGGCCGCGCCCAGTCCTGCGTCCACGACGTAATACCGGTCGCCCACCACGAGAACGCTGGAGATCCCCGCCCTGCCGGGTGTGTACACGGGGCCCGCCGCGGTGCCCAGCAGGACGAGCCGGGTGCGGAAGCCGTCGATGTCGCCGGACAGCGTGGTCGGTTCGGCCGGCGTCCGGGAGCCGTGGGCGCTGCCCGAGGCGGACTGGTGCGTGCACGCGGTCATCGCCCCGGCGGCGGCCGTGCCGGCGGCCGCTCCCAGCAGGCCGCGCCGGGACCACCGTCCGGACTTCATGTCAGCAGTTGCTTCTCCGGTCATCGCTGCCTCTCGTCGCGCGGTGCCCGCGCTGTGTTCCGGGGCGGGCAGGGTTGTCCTCAGCATGCGAACCGGAAGCCCCACCGTCACCGGCAGTTCCATTGGACGGAACGGTGGATCACACTCGGGGGATGGAGTCGGACGAGGTGGTCCCGCGGCGGGGGAAGCGGCCCAAGAGTGGTGCGCCAGTGGTGGACCGGGCGTTGGCCCTGCTGGCGGCGTTCAGTGCGGAGCACCGTGCGCTGGGGCTGGCGGAGTTGAGCCGCCGGGTCGGCATGCCGCGCAGTACGGTCTCCCGTCTCGCCGCGCGCCTGAGTGACTGGGGCGCTCTGGAGCGGGACGAACAGGGCCGGTACGTCGTGGGGTTGCGGCTGTTCGAGCTCGCTTCGCTGGCGCCCCGCAGCCACGGGCTGCGGGAAGTGGCCCTGCCGTATCTGGAGGATCTGCACGAGGTCACCCGCCAGCATGTGCTGTTCGCCGTACGGGACGGGGCCGAGGCTCTGCTCGTCGAGCGGCTCTCCGCACACGGTGCGGTGGAGATCGCCTACCGGGTGGGCGGCCGGATGCCGCTGCTGGAGACCGGCGTCGGTCTGGTGCTGCTGTCGACGGCCGAACCGGAGGTGCGGGACGGGCAGTTCGCGCAGCTCGGTTCGGGTGCAGAGGAGCACCGGATCCGGCAGCGGCTCGCGGGGCTGCACCGTACGGGCGCGGTGGTCTTCGAGCGGCAGCGCCCCGCTCCCGTCTCCTCCGTCGCGGTCCCCGTCCGCGACCATGCGGGGCGTACGGTCGCCGCGGTGTCGATCGTCGTGCCCGCGGCCGTCGCCAGGCCGCAGGCGTACGAACAGGTCGTGCGGGCCACCGCGTTGGCGATCTCCCGCGGCATGGGCTTCCGCGGCACCGCGCGCACCGCGGCGCCCGTGGGGTGAGCACACCGGCCGGGGTCCGTACGAGAGGGGCCCCGGCCGGTGTGCCCGGGGGATCAGCGGGTCTTGACCCGCAGGAAGGTGACCGAGTTGGCCGGGAAGGTGTAGCGGAAGGTGTCCGCCACACCGTCGAAGACCGACTGCCGTGGCGCGACGGGGCGTTGGGTCGCGGTGTTCTCCGCGTCCGCCGCTCCCTGCAGCGTGGTCACCCGGGCCTTGCGTGCCGGGGACGTGCCCTTGCCCAGGTCGACCTTCGTATCGGCCGCCTTGTCCTGCGCGTTGACGACCTTGACGATGAGCTCACCCGTCTTGTCGTCACGGGTGACGACCTGACGGAAGGGCTCGGCGGGCTTGTCGTCGGTGAAGCTGTCCCACTTCTTGCCGTCGACGTAGAGCGTGACCTGCCGGTCGCGCACCTGGACGCGGAGGTCGTACTGGCGGCCGGACTCGATGGTGGTGTCCTTCTCCCGCATCGTCTGCTTCGCGCCGTCGGAGGTCTTCTCCACCGCGGAGCGGGTGTTGCCCCAGCCGCCGAGGTTCCACCAGTAGTGGTTGCCGGTTCCCTTGACGCCGAAGGCGACCAGGAAGCCCTCCTTGCCGGCCCGCTTGGTGGCCTTCACGGACAGGTCGTAGTTCTTCCAGCCGGTGTCGCCCGCGGTGACGAGGGTGTCCTCGGCGGCCGTGTCGGACTGCACGTACGCACCGTCCTCCACCTGCCAACTGCCGCGCCCCGCCGCCTTCTTCCACTGTCCGTCGCCGCCGGAGAAGTCGTCGGCGAGCAGTTCCTTGCCGTCCGCTCCGGTGACCTTCACGTCGTCGTAGGCGGCACTCGTCGCCCACGTCGACAGGCCGACGGCGCCGGTGATGGGCCCGGAGACGGCCGGGGTGCCGGTCGCGGTGCTCGGTACGACCCGGTCACCGACGTTGTTCATGAAGAGCTTCTGCGTCTCGTAACTCGTCGAGCCCCACGACGTGGAGTTGTCGAACCAGATCATGTCGGGGCTCCACTGCGGCTTGTCCGTGTGCGCCAGCAGCGGCGCGTAGGAGGCCATCCGTACGACGTCGGCGTTCCGCTCCAGCCCTGTCATGTAGGCGGCCTCGGCGAGGGAGTTGCGGAACTTGTTGTCCTTGGAGGCGTACTCGCCGAGGAAGACCTTCGGCCCTGCCCGGTCGTAGGAGTCGTAGCGCTGGTTGTGCTGCAGGAACCACTCGGGGCTGTTGTAGTAGTGCTCGTCGACCATCGGCACCGCGGACTTCCGGTTGTGCTCCCACAGCCGGTCGAACGTCGAACCCTCGGAGCCCGGGCCCGAGTTGCTGATGAGAGTGATCTCCGGGTGCTTCTCCTCGATCGCCTTCCGGAACGCGGTGAAGCGCTCGAAGAACTCGTCGGGGAGGTTCTCCTCGTTGCCGACGGCAAGATGCGTGAGCTTGAACGGCTTCGGGTGCCCCATCTGCGCCCGCAGTTTGCCCCACTTGGAGGTGACGGGCCCGTTGGCGAACTCGATGAGGTCGAGCGTGTCCTGGATGTGCCGCTTCAGCAGCGCGGGGTCGTCGGTGGCCTTGTTCTCACCACAGCCGGTGACCAGCGCGGGAACGACCGGCAGCGGCATCGCGCCGATGTCCTCGGCGAACTGGAAGTACTCGTAGTAGCCCAGGCCGTACGACTGGTTGTAGCCCCAGAAGTTGGCGTTCACGGCGCGCTGTTCGACCGGGCCGACGGTGTCCTTCCACTGGTAGGAGCGGCGGCGCTCCCAGCCCGACGACTCGTCGTACGCCTTGTGGCTGCCGGTGTTGACGAGGCAGCCGCCGGGGAAGCGGACGAACCCGGGGTTCAGCGCGGCGACCTTCTCGGCGAGATCCTTCCGCAGCCCGTTCGGCCGGCCCTTGAAAGTGTCGCGCGGGAACAGGGACACCTCGTCCAGCCGTACGGTGCCGCTGCCGCCCGCGGTGACCGCCAACTGCCCGCCCTTGGAGGCGCGTTGGGCGGTGAGCGTGCCGGTGTACTTCGTCCAGCGGTCGCCCCGCACGGCGACCTCGAGCGGGGAGCTCAGCGCGCCCTTGTCGTCCCGTAGCGCGACGTTCAGCGGCGTACGGTCGGCGTTGTCGGTGCGGGCCCAGACGGAGACGTCGTGCCGGGCGCCCTTCTCCACCGCGATGCCGGTCTTGTAGCCGGAGTTGACGACGCCGTAGCGGGCGCCGGCGCTCTGCCCCGCGGGCAGGGTGAGCTTCAGATAGTGCCGGTTGCGCTCGTTGAGGCGCTGTCCGTCGCCGACGACTTCGGCGGTGCCCTTGCCGCCGCCGGCCGCGGTCTCGCTCCAGGCGGTCATGGGGGTGTAGGCGGCGTTGTCGGCGCGGTCGAACTCGAAGGACCGGTTCTGGACGCGCTCGGCGTAGAGGCCGCCGTCCGCCGCGTGGTTGATGTCCTCGTAGAAGACGCCGTACATCCGGTCGTTGATCTCGGGGCCGCTGCGGGCGGGGTCGGCCTTGATCTCGTAGTCGGGTTCCGCCGTCGTGCCGGCGGGCGGGACCGCGGCTCCTGCGGGCGGCACGAGCAGCGCGCCGGCGAGGAGGGCGCCGAGGAAAACTAAGGGTCTTCCGCGTCTGCGGGGCATGGAGCTCCCTGAAGTCGTTCGGACCGTGCGGGGGACACTCCGGTCTGCCGTTGCGTTCGAAATACCGTACACAGACCGGAACTTCGAACAGAAAGCTAGAGATGCCACAGGTACGCGTCAACACATGGCGCACACACGGCACATGTGTGCGCGGAATCCCGCGTGCTTCCGGTGGAACAGGGCGGCTCAGCCGTTGCCGGTGCCGGCCCGTACCGCGAGCGCGCTCAGCAGCCGGTCCTCCGCGTCGGCCCCCGCCCGGATCCGCGGCAGCCGCAGCAGGAAGACGGCCCCGCAGTCCCACCGGACGGCGACGATCGCCCACTCCGCCGGCCACGCCAACGCCGCCACGGGGCGCAGCGCCACGCACGCCACGGGAGCGCGACAAGACCGCGGCGGCGACCGCGATCGATCTTAACGACAACCGTTTTCATGTACGGTGAGTTCCCGGGCGTCGACAGGGGAGGGCGGTTCGCGTCATGGCTGTGCAACAGGCCGGTATTGGTGAGGTGTTCAGTACGGGTGCCGAGGAGTTCCACCGGTGGTCGCCGCTGCTGTGGGCTCCGGTGGGGGAGGCCGCGTCGGCCGCCGCCGCGCCCGTTGCCGGGGAGCGTGTGCTGGATGCCTGCTGCGGGGCCGGGGCCTCGGCGCTGCCGGCCGCACGCGCGGTGGGTCCCGGCGGGCGCCTGGCGGTGACCGTATGGGAGAAGGGTGCGCTCGACGGCTGGGGGACGGCGTTCAAGAGGGCGATCGAGGCGGAGCGCGAGTGGCCCGACTCCCCGTCGCTGTCCCAAAGGGCGCGGATCGAGACCCGCGAGAAGCTGACCGCCTGGTTGGAGGGGCTCGGCCTCACCGACGTCGGCGTCGTACGCGGCGAGCTCGACGTTCCGCTGACGCCCGAGAGCGCATGGGGCTTGGCGGTGGGCAGCGGCACGCGCGCCCTGCTGGACGGGCTGACCCCGGCGGCAGTCGATCGGGTACGGACGCGGTTCGCCGCCCATCTCCGTGAGGCGTCGGTGGCGGATCTGGGGGTCCGCATCCTCACCGGAACGGGGCACGCATGAGCGGGCGTGCGCGCCGCGGCCGGCCGGTTCCCGAGGGCTTCACCGCGGCGATGTGCCGTGCGCAGGGCGGCTGCGGTGAGGCCGGGGACAGCGTCGTGGAGCCCCTGCGGGCCGCCGTGCGGCAGTCCACTCACGGCGTGCTGATCAGTACGGGCTGCCTGGCCGGGCACCTGCACTGCCCGCACCACGAGGGGAACCGCGTATCGCGTGAGGGAGTCCGCGTGGTCGTCCAGCCCTGCGCACGGGACCGTACGCCGCTCGGGGCCGCGTTCTCGTTCGGGCCCCTCACCGAGGCCGCACATGCCGAGGACCTGGCCGCATGGCTGGCGGTGCGCATGCGCCGGGGAAGCCCGCCGCCACGGCATCTGCGGTCCGTACGGCCGTCGAGTTCCGCGGTTCCCCGCCCGTCCTCACCGCCCCGAGAGTAGTAATGCACCGTCCGCCTGAGGTGCCGTCAACACCCCGCCCATGACCGGGAGGTGAGCACGGGCAGCGTCAGGAGGGCGCGTCGGTGAGGCGGGCTCCGTCGTAGAAGCCGCCGGCGCTGTAGATGAGCGGCGGGCGTTCGGAGTGGGTGGCCTCGACGACGCGGCCCACGAAGATGGTGTGGGTCGCGGTCTGCAGCCGTTCCTCGATACGTGCCTCCAGCGCCGCCGCACTGTGGTCGATGAGCGGCGAGCCGTTGCCCGCCGGAGTCCAGCGCAGGTCGGCGAACTTGTCCTCGCGTTTCGTGGCGAACACCGAGGCCACGGGCAGCTGGTCGGAGGCGAGGATGCTGATGCCCATGTGGCCGGCGCGGAAGAGCGGTTCGTAGGTGGAGGAGGTGCGCTGCACGCACACCATCACCAGCGGCGGGGTCACGGAGATGCTGGAGAAGGCGTTGACCGCGAGCCCGCGCGGCCGGTCGCCGTCCATGGCGGTGACGATGGTGACGCCGGTGACGAACTTCCGGTGCACGCCCTTGATGTGTTCCTCGGGCACGGTCGGGGCCGCCACCGCGCTGTCGGTCTGTGCTGCGGCCGTCGGGGTCGGGGCGGTCATGCGGGGGTCGCCTCCTTGCGGCTGTGCTCGTCGTACGCGCCGTTCTCGTCGAACGCGCTGTGCAGCGTGATGATCCCGAGGGCCTGGAGCATCTGCCGCGGGTCCCAGGTGACCCACTCCTCGGTGATCATCCCGTTCTCGATGTGGGAGAAAGTCGCGCCGGAGACCGTCAGGCGCCTGCCAGTCGGCGGTACGTCCAGGAGGGTGCCGGTGTGGGTGCCGGTGCTGTGCCAGCGGGTGGCGATGCGGCCGTAGCCCACCACGCAGTCGTCGATGGTGGTGACGAGGTCGGGCAGGCCCGAACGGCAGGCGGCTATCCCGGACTTGAGGTCGGCGAGGGTCTGCGTGCTGCGGCCGCGGCGTATGTAACCGGGGGCGAGAAGCCCGTCCAGCGCGTCCGTTTCGCCCTGGTTCCAGGCTGCCGTCCAGGCCGCTTCGATGCGGCTCTCGATGTCGGTGCTCATGAGCTCCCTCTCTCGTGACAACGGAGAGACTGTTGTGTGGCAGGAAGCTATGAACAACGGCCTTTGCATGTCAATGGTTTGCGCTCCGCCGATGCGGCGCGACCGGCCTCCCGTCGCCCCAACACCGCTATAACGTGGGGTTTTCGGCGTCCAAGAACGTTCTCTGTCGCACCTCTTGACGCTCCGAAGAAGCCCTCCCTATGTTTCTTCTTGCATGCAAGAGACGTTCTCGGCTGGTGGATGAGGTGCAGGATTCATGCGGTTCTCGATCTTTCACGCGCTCGGTGCCCCGGGGAGGCTGGGCGACTATCACCGCCTGATGCGGGAGGCCCGCGAGTACGCCGTGGCCGCGGAGCAGGCGGGCTTCTGGTCGGCCTGGTACACCGAGCACCACTTCGGGCACGAGGGGCAGGAACTCACCCCGAACCCGGTGCTGATGGGCGCCGACATCGCCGCCCGTACGGAGCGGCTGCGCATCGGCCAGGCGGCGAACATCGTGACCTTCTGGCATCCGCTGCGCCTCGCCGAGGACCTGGCACTGCTCGACCAGCTCTCGGGCGGACGGGTGGAGGTGGGCGTCGGCCGCGGTCTGTACGGGCGCGAGGCGATGAACCTCAACCCGCAGGCCGACCCGCGCGATCCGGAGCAGAACCGGGCGCTGTTCGAGGAGACGATGGAGGTCCTGCGCAAGGCGTGGTCCGGGGAGTTCTTCGAACACCACGGCCGCTTCCACGACTTCCCGGCGCCCGATGTGCAGTGGAACCATCCGCTCTCGCCGGCCACGGACGAGTTCACGCGCGACGGCGTCATCGACAAGCTGAAGGTCGTCCCCGCGCCGTACCAGAGCCCGCACCCGCCGCTGTGGCAGGTCGTCGACTCGCCGCGGTCCATCGAGTCCTCGGCCCGGCAGGGCATGCAGGGCATCTTCTGGATGCCACCGGTCTCCGAGCTCAAGAAGCGCTTCGACCTGTACCGGCGTACGGCCTCGGAGGCTTCGGGCCGCCCGTACGCGCCGGGCGAGGGCCTGGCGCTCGTACGGGACGTGTACGTAGCCGACACCATGGAGCAGGCCCGCGCCGAGTTCGAGCACGCCCTGCTGCAGACGTACCGGTGGGTGACGCACTGGCGGGGCCTCGGCAACATGATGGAGGACGGCGAAGAGCTGGGCCCGCAGCACGAGTTGAGCTTCGACTTCCTGAACGACCGCAACCTCCTCGTGGGCACCCCCGAGCACGTCGCCGGGAAGATCGAGGAACTGCGGGACGAAGTGGGCCTGGAGCACCTGATGCTGTGGACCACCCACCCCGGGCTGCCGCACAAGCACGCCATGCGCAGCCTGGAGCTGTTCTCCGAGAAGGTGCTGCCGCGCTTCTCCGGCGAGGGGGACCGTCCGTGACCGCGATCCGGCGGATCGTCTCCTCCTGCGAGGAGCTGACCAGCGAACTGGGCACCCCCGTGGCCCGTCCCGTACGGCGTGGCGCGGTGGCCGTCGCCGTACGCAACCCGTGGGCCGGGCGCGGCATCGTGCCCGATCTCCAGCCCGAGGTCGAGGAGTTGGCGCCCGTCCTGGCGCGCGAGATCGCCGACCGGCTGACCGCCATGCTGGGCGGTTCCGAGGCCGTCGCCTCCTTCGGCAAGGCCGCGCTGGTGGGCCTGGACGGGGAGGCCGAGCACGGTGACGCGCTCATCCACACCCCGTACTTCGGGAACGTGCTGCGCGAACTCCTCGACGGCACCTCGATCATCGCCTTCAGCGAGGAGCGGGCCGCGGCCGGCACCACCGTGACCGTGCCCATGTGGCACAAGACCGAGGCCGCCACCCGCTCGCACTACACCTCAACCCAGATCCGCGTACCGGACGGGCCGCGCCCCGACGAACTCGTCATCACCGCGGCCGCGTCCACGGGACCGCGCCCCAACGCCCGTATCGGCGACCGGCTCACCGATCCCGTCGTCACCCTGAACAGCCTGGAAGGACAGCGATGAAGCTCCGCAAGACCGTGACCCTGCTGGATGAGATCCACACCGAGGGCGGGGAAGCCGTCTCGCCTCCCGCACGTACGGCCGTCGTGGCCGCCGTCATCGAGAACCCGTGGGCCGGGCAGGGCTTCGTACGGGACCTGGCGCCCGGCATCGACGAGATCGCACCCCAACTGGGCGCCCTGCTCGCGCCGTTGACCGTGAAGGCGCTGGGCTCGCCGGTGGAGGCGTACGGCAAGGCCGCCGTCGTCGGGCTGGACGGGGAGGTCGAGCACGGCTCGGGCCTGATCCACACGCTCAAGTTCGGCGACCACTTCCGGGAGGCCGCCTCTGCCACCACGCTGCTGCCGGCGCTGGAGAAAGTGGCCGGTGCCGGGACCGTCTTCGACATTCCGCTGAAGCACATCACCGACGCCACCGTCCGCTCCCACCACCAGAGCGTGGAGATCCGGCTGCCCGACGCGCCCCGCGCCGGCGAGATCGTCATCGCGCTGGCCGCCGCGGCACAGGGCCGGCCGCAGGCCCGCCTCGCGCCACTGAAGAGCGAGCAGTGAGCACGGCAGGCCGGGACAGAGGCGGCGGGGGAGCGGGGCGCTCTCCTGATGAGCAGGGCCTCGCCCGTGAGCAGAGCCTTGCCCGTGAGCAGGGCCTCGCCCATGACGACGAGGGCGCGGGCACCCCACTGGTGCTGCTGCACGGCGTCGGCCTCGACCGGCGCATGTGGGACCGCTGCCGCCCCGCGCTCGCAGCCCGGCACCGTACGCGCGCCGTGGACCTGCGCGGCCACGGCGCCTCACCGCCCGCGCCGGACGGCGTCACGCTGACGGACCTGGCCCGCGACATCCTCGACAGCACGGAAGAGCTGGGCCGCGCCCACCTGGTCGGTTTCTCGCTCGGCGCGCTGGTCGCCACCCGAGCCGCGCTGCTGCGGCCGGACGCGGTGGCCTCGCTGACCCTCGTCAGCTCGGTCGCCCGGCGGAGCGAGCAGGAGACCCGCAAGGTCGAGGGACGGCTGGAGGCGGCTCGGGAGGACTTCGCCGCCTCCGCGGACGCGGCACTCGACCGCTGGTTCTCGGCTCAATGGCGGGACGAGGAGCCGGAGTTGGCCGCCTCCGTACGGGCCACCCTCCTGGGCCAGGACCGCGCCTCGTACCTGGCCTGCTACGCCGTCTTCGCCCGCGCCGACGCCGAACTGTGGCCGCAGCTCCGGGAGTTGAACGTACCCACCCTCGCGGTCACCGGAAGCGACGACCCCGGGTCCACGCCCGAGATGACGCGACGGCTGGCCGGCGCGATCCCCGGGGCGCGGCACTCCGTCGTCCCCGGCGCGCGCCATCTTCTTCCCCTCGAAGCCCCCGGACCTCTCACGGACGGGATCATCCGACACACCGCGGAGGTGGACCGTGACCGCACCACGGCCGGCACGCCATGACCACTACATCGACGGCGCCTGGGTGCCGCCCGCCAGCGGCGCGTACCTGCCCAGCACCAACCCCGCCACAGGGGCCGTCTGGTACGAGACGGCACGCGGCGACGCCACCGACGCGCGGCGCGCCGTCGACGCCGCACAGGCCGCGTTCGAGAATCCGGCCTGGCGGGACATGCCGCAGCCCCGGCGCGCAGCGCTGCTGCGCCGGCTGGCCGAGCTGATCGGCGAACACGGCGAGGAACTGGCCCGCACCGAAACCCTCGACAATGGCAAGCTGCTCACCGAGATGCGCGCCCAACTCGCCAGCCTGCCCGAGTACTTCCACTACTACGCGGGGCTGGCCGACAAGCCGCACGGCCAGACCATCCCCGCGTCCCGCAGGGAAGTCCTCAACTACACCGTGCGCGAGCCGCTGGGCGTCGTCGTCGCGATCACCCCGTGGAACTCGCCGCTGCTGCTGACCGCCACCAAGATCGCGCCGGCGCTGGCGGCAGGCAACACGGTCGTCGTCAAACCCTCCGAGCACACCTCCGCGTCCCTCCTCCAGCTCGCCCCGCTCTTCGAGAAGGCGGGATTCCCGCCCGGCGTCGTCAACGTCGTCACCGGCTACGGCGACGAGGCCGGTACGCCCCTCGTCGAGCATCCGCGGGTCGCGAAGGTGTCCTTCACCGGCAGTACGGCCACCGGCTCGCGCATCGCGAGCAGCTGCGCCTCCCGATTCGTGCGCACCACCCTGGAGTTGGGCGGCAAATCCCCGAACATCGTCTTCGACGACGCGGACGTGACCAACGCGTCCACGGGCATCGTCGCCGGCGTGTTCGCCGCCGCGGGCCAGACCTGCGTGGCCGGCAGCCGCGTCTTCGCCCAGCACGCCGTCTACGACGAGGTCGTCGAATGCGTCTCCGCGCGGGCCGGGGAGATCCGCCTCGGCGACCCGCTGGAGCCCACCACGCAGCTCGGCCCACTCGCCATCGAGCAACAGCGCGACCGCGTCGAGGCGTACGTCAAACTCGGTCTGGACGACGGCGCCCGCCTCGCCGCCGGCGGTGCGCGCCCGGCTACGGATGCCGGGCTGGACGGCGGCTTCTACTACCGGCCGACCGTCTTCGTCGACGCCGCCAACAGCATGCGCCTGTGCCAGGAGGAGATCTTCGGCCCCGTCGTGGCCGTCATGCCCTTCGACACCGAGGACGAACTGGTCGGCCTGGCCAACGACACCGAGTACGGGCTCGCCGCCGGCGTGTGGACCCGCGACCTGGCCCGCGCGCACCGCGTCGCCTCCCGGCTCGACGCCGGCACGGTGTGGGTGAACACCTACCGCTCCATGTCGCCCATGTCTCCGCGCTCCGGCTTCAAGTCCAGCGGCATGGGCATCGAGCACGGCACCGAGGCCATGGACGAGTACACCCGCCTCAAGAGTGTGTGGATCGACACGGGCGAGGGCCCCGCCGACGACCCCTTCGTCCTGCGCTCGTGAACGGGAGGCAGCATGCCGCACGCGCACCACCGGCCGCCGCGTACGGCCCCGGCCCCGAACGTGGCAGCCCCGTACGTGGCAGTCTCCGAAAACGGCAGCGTCGAACGCGGCCACCGTACGCGCGGGTGCTCAGTCGTCCTCAGTGGCCGCCGGCCGGTCCAGGCTCTCCATCAGTGCACGGTGGCTGGCCCGGACGTGCTCGCGCATCACCCGCTCCGCACCGTCGCCGTCCTTGGCCCGCACCAGCTCCAGCACGTGGTGGTGCTCGGACTCGGAACGGGTCGGACGGCCCGGCTGCGAGAGGGAGGTGTGCACGAGCCGGTGGTAGGCGAGCTGGTTCATCAGCGTCCGGTAGTGGTCGGCGAGCTTCGCGTTGTCGGCGCCGCGCATCACCAAGTCGTGGAATTCGTGGACCAGTTCGGCGTACTGCTCCTGATCGCCGGACGCCACGGCCGCGTCGGCACGGGCCAGGTTGTCCTCCAGCTCCTGGAGCTCCGGCACCCGGCCGCGCTGCGCCAGCAGCCGGGCGGCGGCGCCCTCCAGCAGCTCCTTCATCTGGAACAGCTCGGTGATCTCCCGCCGCGAGGGCGCCGAGACGAAGGTGCCCACCCGGGGCCGGATGACGACCAGCCCCTCGGTCTGGAGCTGCTTGAGCGCCTCCCGGATCGGCGTGCGGCTCACCCCGAATGCCTCGGACAACACGATCTCTGACAGGCTGGCCCCCGGTGCCAGTTCACCGGAGATGATCCGCCCGCGCAGTTCACTCACCACACGGCTGCGAACACTGGTGCCTTTCAGCGGCTGCTTACGAAAGGTAGACCCCGCGTCAGGTCTTGTATCTGGCATGGCACAAAGCTAGATACCCCTCACTCAGGCGTCAAGACACATTGGCGCGCCCTGGCGGGCTGTCCACCGCGAACGTCCGGAAATGGCTTCCCCCTGCCGCCGCGCGCCGGTCGCCCCACGGCCCGCTCCCCATGCTTCCCTCCCCTTACTGGCATGCAACACGCATGCAACATGACTCCAAGGAGTACCCCTCATGGACAACGCGTCCCCCAGCCAGGCTGCCCAGCCACCCGATCAGGGCTACCGCGACAACATCGCCCAGATCGAGCCGTACGGCATCGACCACATCCCCGACGTGGAACGGCACGGCAAGGCCAGCTCCCAGTTCTTCATCTGGTTCGCCGCGGGCCTCAATTTCCCGATCATGCTGCTCGGCTTCAGCGCCGCCTCCCTCGGCCTGTCCCTGACCTCGGCGGTGTGGGCGATCGTCGTCGGCGCGCTCGTGGGCGCCGTCGCCATGGGCGTCATGTCCCGCATGGGCGTGCACCTGGGCGTACCCCAGCAGATGCAGGCCCGCGGACCCCTCGGCTTCGTCGGGAACCTGCTGCCCGTCGCCTACATCAACGTCTTCGCCGGAGTCGGCTGGGCCGCCGTCACCATCATCCTCGGCGGCAAGGCGCTCGGCGTACTCCTCGGCATCCCCTTCTGGGTCTCCGCCGTGGTCCTCGCCGGCCTCCAGCTGACCGTGGCCGTCTTCGGCTACAACATGATCCACTACCTGCAGCGGATCCTGACCTTCGTACTCTTCGGGCTCTTCCTGCTGGTCACCATCGTGGCCCTGCAGCGCGGCAGCTCCGTCCTCGAAGCCGACCCGCACGCCGCGGACTACTCGAGCCCGACCGGCGGCTGGGTCACCCTCGGCGGCCACTTCCTCGCCTTCCTCATCGCCTGGCTGCCCTTCGCCTCCGACTACTCGCGCTACCTGCCCTCCAGCCGCAGCGTCAGCCGCAACGCCGGAATCCTCACCGCGCTCGGCAACTTCCTCACCCTGTCCTGGCTCGGCATCACCGGCGCGATCCTCGCCGGCGCCTCCGACTCCAGCGACCCCATCACCGCGCTGAAGGAACTCACCGGACCCTGGGCGGTCCCGGCGATGCTCGCCATCCTCCTGTCCTCCTTCTCGCAGAACTTCCTCAACGTGTACGGCGGGGCCATCTCGCTCCAGACCCTCGGCATCCCGCTGAAGCGCAGCACCTGCGTCACGCTGATCTGCGTGGCCGCGTTCGGGGTCAGCCTGTGGGCGGAGGACGGCATCTACACGTCCTTCGAGGTGTTCCTCAACCTCACCGCGTACTTCATCGCGCCCTACATCGCGGTGCTGCTCATGGACTACTACGCGGGCCCGCGCAAGGACCGCTCCCGCATCCCCGAACTCTTCGACACCGGCCGCGTCCTCGAATGGGGCTTTATCGCCTGGGTCGCCGGCACGCTCTGCTCGGTGCCCTTCTGGAACTCCACCCTCTACACGGGCCCCATCGCCAAGGCCCACCCCGAGTGGGGCGAAGTCTCGTACTACGTCGGCTTCGCCGTCGCGGCCCTCGTCTACCTCGCGACCCGCAACCTCCCCCCGCTGTGGCGCCGCGCTTCGGCCGGTACGCCTGCCGTTCCGGCTGCGGACGCGGGCGCGACGGCGGAGACCGCTGCGGAGCCGGAGTCCGGTGGCACCGCTGGGTCCCGCAATGCGTCGGGGGCGCGCAACACCGCGGACCTCAGCGCGGACTGAGCCTGCGGCTTGCGGCATTCCCAACGTGGCCCGGTGGACGAGGAGTTCGCCGGGCCCGTTGGCGTACGGCGTGGCAAATCGTCCGGGCTGTGCCGGGGGCGTCACCGCAGTGTCACAAGTGAACAGAGATGTTGAGCGGGTTTGAGTGTTCGTGATCGACTGCGTGCGACCGAAGACGATCACGTGTGCGGCCCCTCATGGACCGCGAGCGCGGGACCGGTTGCGGAGCACCTCCGCGTTCCGTCCCGCACCGTACGGCCCGGGCCATGGGACCCCGGCCGGGCGGCGAAGGGGCACGCACCGTCACGACGGAACGAGCCGCCACCGTACGGGGAACCCCGCGGGCGGCTCACCGTCGGGGACCGAGAAGGAGGAGCCGATGCAGCGTCCGCGCATACCGGGGACAGTCAACTCCGAGGGTACGAAGGGGATTTCGCGGAGACTGCTGCTCGGCGCCTCCGGTGCCGCTCTCCTCACCGCCGGGTGCAGCGCGGAGAAGGGCGAGAAGGCCGGTGCGGACACCGCCGCGATGTCGGCTTCCGGCGGGGGCGGCGGCTCCTCGGCGCCGAGCGGCGTGCTGGGCGCCAACTTCAACGAGGACCCCAGCGACATGCGCTTCTCCCACCTGGAGGGCGTCTCCGCGGGCTGGGTACGTGGCTTCATCCCGATGCCCGAGGCCGGCAAGGAGGCCCCGGAGAAGCAGGCCGCCGTCTCCACTCTGCTCAGCGCGAGCGAGAAGGGCTACGGGACGATCCTCTCGCTGAAGTTCCCCTACCAGGACAAGGCGCTCCCCAAGGCCGGCAGCCCCGGCATGAAGGCCGAACTCGCGCGCGTGGACAAGGTGCTGGACGCCGCGCTGGGCAAGGTCGACATCCTGGTCGTCGGCAACGAGCCCTTCCTGGAGACCAGGCCCGCCGACCGGGACAGCGCCGCCATCAACACCTTCTACGAGCACGTGGCCCGGCACGTCATCGCGTACCGGAAGAAGAAGTTCGCCGAGCGCTGCAGGACCCGCCTCTACATGGGCGCCCTCAACCACCTGGACCGGCCCGCGAAGCGCACGCCGGCCACCCGCCGCTGGCTGGAGTTCGTCCACAAGACGCGGCAGATCGAAGGCGTCGACATCCACCCGCACGTCGTCTCCATCGCCGCCGCGAAGAAGTACCTGGACTACGTGCTCCCGCACCTCCGCCCCGACCAGAAGTTCCTCGCGACGGAGTTCTCCCTCGTCCTCAACTGGCGTGAGCACCTGCAGGACAGGATCCCCGCCAAGTTCGCCGAGCAGTACGACATGCCGCCCAAGACGCAGGTGTGGCAGCTGCTCAAGGAAGCCGTCGACAACCCCTTCCCGCAGCAGAAGTGGAACGACTTCCTCGCCATGAGCCCGTGGTTCAACAGGAACAAGCACTATCTGCGCGACCAGGTACAGGCGTTCCGCGACACGGGCAAGCTCGCGGTCGCCACGTACGGCATCGTGCAGGCCGACGCCATGGTGCGGAACATCGGCCCCGACAAGCAGCCGTGGATGCTCAACAGCCTCTACGCCAACCGCGTCGTCCGCCCGGGCAAGGACGGGGCTCCCGGCCGCAACGAGGCCTACTGCAAGGACTTCCAGTCCCTCCAGCGCCAACGCGACCGCCGCCCGATCCGCACGGGCGAGACCCCGACCTGACGGATACCTGCTCCGGTCAACGGGGGCTGAGGCGACGGCAGTTCGTACGCCGTCGCCTCAGTCTCCGCCGCTGCCGCCCCCGTTCCGGGGCCCGTACGCACGAAGCCATGTCACATTCCGGCCGGGCCGCCGCGTCGTAGCGGTGCGGGCCCTGCGGACGGGCCCCGGAACGAGCGGAAGGGGTGCCGGAGATGTCGACAGCCGGGACTGTGATGACATTGATCGCCGCCGCCATGGTGACGTTCTCGGCGACGGCGTGGCTGATGCGGGCGAAGTGGGCCATGGACATCCGCGCCTCGTACGGAGTGCCCGACTCCTGGGTGCCCTGGCTGGGTTCGGCGAAGGCGGCGGGCGCGGCAGGCCTGCTCGTGGGGCTGGTCTTCGAACCGCTGGGCGTGGCCGCGGCGATCGCGCTGCTCGTGTACTTCGCGGGAGCCGAGGTGACGGTGATCCGCGCCCGCGCCTGGCACAACATCATCGCCCCGCTGCTCTTCGCCGCCCCACTGGTCGCCATCCTCGCCCTGTACTGAGCGTGGGTGAACGGGCAGAGGGCTGCCGGGTATTGGAGCGGGCGGCTCGTTCAGGTACCGGCACCGCCGGGCCGGCTCAGCGGCCCGGCGGTGCCTGCCGGGGCTGTGCGGGGGATTGCTCCTGCGCGGTCATCCCGCACAGGCGCTCCAGGTCGGGGGACAGGTGCACACGCAGCTCACCGCCGTTTTCACGGGACCGGTTCGCCACGGTCACCAGCAGCGCGGCGGACACCAGGGTCACCGAGGCCATTGCCGTGAGGTCGACATGGATCACCCGGCCGGGATGGCGGGCCGACAGTTCGCGGAGGCACTTTTCCAGCAGTGCCTCGGTGGTGTCGTCGAGGACACCGGTCAGTCGTACACCCAGCGGGCGGGTCGTCCAATGGACCACCAGGGCAGCCGGGCGGGAGGGGGTAGGCAGAGACATCACACACCGCTCCGAGGTCTGGGGAGACGATGACTCGGGCTGATCCCATCGTCCTCCTGTCTGCCCTGTGGAGACCTCACTGAACGGCGACTACCAGCCTCATTTGGCATGCCAGTTGAGGCCTCACGGGCTTACGACAGGCTGTCCGCCACGACGGAGGCGGCGTCGGCGATGAGCGCGTCGTCGTACTCGGCGTCCTTGCCGTCCCGGTCGGAGAGGACCGCCATGATGATGGGCGCGCCGTGCGGGGGCCGTACGACCGCGATGTCGTTGCGGGTGCCGTAGCCGCCGGCGCCGCTCTTGTCGCCCACGCTCCAACTGCCGGGAACACCCGCCTTGATGAGGCTCGCGCCGGTGGTGTTCGTCCGCATCCACTCGGTGAGGAGCCGGCGGTCGTCCTCGTCGAGGGCCTTGCCGTGGGTGAAGGCGCGGAGGTCCTGGGCGAGCACGCGGGGCGTGCTCGTGTCGCGGGTGTCTCCGCGTGCCGCCTCGTTGAGTTCGGTCTCGTACCGGTTCATGTGTGTGGTGTGGTCGCCGAGTTGCTCCAGCGTACGGTCGAGCCCCTTGGGCCCGCCGAGGGCGTCGAAGAGCAGATTGCCCGCGGTGTTGTCGCTGTAGCGGACGGCGGCGTCGCACAGGGCGCGCAGACTCATACCGCTCCCGACATGCTTGCCGGTCACCGGCGAATGGGGACGCAGGTCGCTGCGCTGGTAGCGGACGACCTTGTCGAGACCCTTGTCGTCGTACTTCCGCAGGACGGCGCCCGCCGCGAGGGCCTTGTACGTGGAGGTGTACGCGAACCGGTCGTCCGCGCGGTGGCCGAGCTCGCGCCCCGTACCGGTGTCGACGGCGTGGACGCCGAGCCGCGCGTCGTACTTCCGCTCCAGCTTCGCGAAGCGGGCGGCTGTCGCCTCCTGCCCAGCCGAGGAGGAGGCGGTCTTCTCTGCGGGGGAGGACGCGGCAGCGGGGGAGGCGGAGGTGTCGGCCGGGCCGCAGGCGGTGAGCGGTACGAGCGCGAGGGTGCCCAGCGCGCCCAGCGCGATGCGGCGGGCAAGGGGGTGCTGCATGGTCCGAACCTCCGGTGCTGTGCTGCGCGCGCCGGCGCAGGGGCTGCGGGTCCTGCCGGGCGCACACGCGGTGCGCGCCCGGTACGGCAGCAACGGTGCCGGGCCGGAGCGATGCGGTCCAAGACGCGAATGCGCGGTTCGATGCCGATCTGGCATACGGTGAGGTGCATGGATGTGGTCGCGGCGTGCCGAGCGTTCGTGAATGTCAGCGAACGCGGGAGCTTCACTGTCGGGGCGGCCGCGGCGCGGATGTCCCAGTCGGTCGCGAGCCGTCGGGTGGCAGCGCTGGAGAAGCACTTCGGGGAGCAGCTGTTCGAGCGCACCTCGCGGAGGGCGACGCTCACCCCGTTCGGGCAGGACATGCTGCCGTTCGCGCGGCGGCTCGTACTGCAGGCCGACGCGCTGGAACGCGAGGCGGGGACGGCCAAGCGCAAGCCCCTGCGGCTCGCCGTGCCCGACACCTGCTCCGCTGCCGCCCTCGCCCGGCTCGTCGCGGCAGGCCGCGGACACGGACTCTCGCTCGAACCGCGGGCCGCCGCTCCGGCGGAACGGGCCGAGCTCGTCCACTCCCAGGAGGTACGCGCCGCACTGGTCGCGGTGCCGCCCGACGAGGCGGTATGGACGGTGCCGCTCGGCCTCGCCGGCAGCCGCAAGCCCCGCGCGGCCCGCATACATGTGGAGACCCTGCGCGTGGGGCGCACCGACACCTCGCCGCCGCGCCGGATCCGGATTCAGCCGGAGGACGACGTACCCCACGTTCGGGACCGGATGCGGCGGCTGTGCGACGCCGTCGGGCTGCGGCCCGCGCAGCTCGTCGTCGAACCCAGCCTCACGGCGGCGGCCGCCGAAGTCATGTGCTCCGGCGACCTGTTGCTGTGCTCGCCGCCGCAGGCCGAGGAGCTCGGCTTCCACTGGCGGCCCGTCGGCGAGAGCGACTTCGCCCGCGGATTCGCCGTCGCCGCGACCGCGGACGGGGACCCCGAACGCCTCCGGGCACGCCTGGGCGACGACCTCGCGGACTGCCTCGGAGCGGAGACGGAAGCGGACGCGGAACGGAAGTCCGAGAGGGCAGTCGAGCGGAAGAGGGAACGGTGAGCACGGAACAACTCCTGTACGAGCTGCGGCAGTCGCTGCGCGACGGCGGGCTCGACGGGTCCTTCCTCGTACGGGATCTGCACACCGGCGACGAGATCGGCATCGACCCGGACGCGGAACTCCCCGTCGCTTCCCTCGTCAAGGTCCCGCTCGCGCTCGCCACCCTGGAGCGGATCCGGCGCGGCGAACTCGACGGGGCGGAGGCCGTCACCGTGCAGCCCGGACGGATCACCACGCCCGGGCCCACCGGGATGAGCCGGTTCCGCCACCCCGCGCGGATCGCCGTCGACGATCTGCTCTACCTCAGTACCTCGATCAGTGACGGCATCGCAGCCGACGCCCTCTTCGAGCTCACCCCGCCCGGCCAGGTGGCCGCCGTCCTCCGCGAGTTGGGCCTCGCGGGGCTCCATGTCCGGCACACCATGAGCGAGTTGACCGACACGCCCGCGGAACGGTTCGACACCGCGGACGTCCACCTCGCCCATGCCCTCGCCATCGACGCCGGTACCGGGGGCCGCGGCCATCCGCTCGCCCAACTCGACGTGAGCCGCGCCAACTCCGGAACGGCGCGCGCGTACGCCGACCTCCTGCAGGCCCTGTGGACGCCTTCGGACATCCACCCCGCGGTCGCGGCCCGCGTACGGGAGCTGATGGGGAACAACCTGATGCGGCACCGCCTCGCCCCCGACTTCAGCTCCGACGCCTCGACTTGGTCCTCCAAGACGGGCACCCTGCTCAACCTCCGGCACGAGGCCGGTGTCGTCGAACACGCCGACGGCCAGATGTACGCGATCGCCGTCCTCACCGCGTCACGCGTACCCGCGAGCACCCAGCCGGGCGCCGAGGCCCTCATGGCCCAGGTGGCCCGTACCCTGCGCGACCATCTGCGGCAGTAGGCCAAGTCGTGCGGGCGGGCCGGTACCTCGGGTCAGAAGGCGGTGCGGGAGACGCCGCCGGTCCAGGGACCGTCGAAGTCGGCCGCGGTGAGGGTGATACCGGTCAGGACGCGCACGGCGAGGACGAGACAGCCGTCGGGCTCGTCGGTGTCGGCCTCGCCGCTGGGTTCGCAGTCGTCGGAGGCGTCGAAGCCGACCGCGGTGAGGGAGCGGACGACGGGGTGGGCGGTGTCCACGCTGCCGGAGGGGCCGTCGAAATAGCCGCCGGACAGTTCGAGGCGGCCGAGAATGGCGCCGTCGTGGGCGATGGTGGCCGTCTTCGTGTCGGGGTCGCGGTAGGCGCTGATGGCGGTGCGGCCGTCGGCGGTGAAGGTACGCAGCACATCGTCGTCGAAGCCGATCCAGCTCTCGGACTCGATGGTGAGGGTCCAGCCGCCGGGCATGTCACGGCCGAGGACGAACGCGCCATTGCCCTGCTGCTCTTCGAGGAACTGTGCGGCCTGGCCCATGCCCTCGGGGCAGGGCACGGGGCTGTCGACGCCCATGAGGCGGAGGGTTTCGGTGAGCGGGTGAGGGGCGAGGGCTACGCACCAGCCTTCGCCGAACATCTCGTCCAAGTCCACGGTGTGGAGCCTTCCTGCTCGGGTTCGACGGTCATTGTGCCCGGATGGTGCGGGGCGTGCGGACCTGTTCAGCGCACCTCCCGCGGCAGGGAGCCGCGCCACCGGACGCCGCGCACACGATCGGCTGGAGCCACGAGCCGTGCACACCACCGGAACGGTTGCTGCGGGCCCGACTGCCGGTCGTGGCAGGCCGGTTCGCCGGATCTGCTCGGCGCACGCCGGGCCTGCGAGGGGCGGATCCGGCAGGCGCGGGGTGACGCGGCGTACGAAGTGGCCTTCCGTACGAGGGCGCCTTCCGTACGGGGGCGCCTTCCGTACGGGAGCGGCCTTGCGTACGGGAGCCGCCTTCCGTACGAAGCGGCTTTCCGTACGGGGGTGGAGGGCGGCATCGCGTACGCGCCGTGCCCGCACCGGAGTTGAACCCTTCCGTTGCCTCGCCTGCTCGCGGGGTGTGGACGGGGGCCTCCCGGTGGGACGGGCACGGGCCCGCCGGGTGAGCTGACTCGCCCGGGACCGGGAGACCCCCTGTGGTGCGGTCCCCCTCCCCGCCGGTGCCGTGACTGCCTGCCTGCGTGCACTGCGGGATGAGGAGCGCACTCGGCAGGCGCCGACGTGCACCGTTGACCGCTACCGGACCGCTGACTACCCCCGTCGCCGTCGCACACACATGCTGTTCACACTTCAAGCACGCCAGGGTCATATTTCCGGGCGTCTCAATTCCGCGTCCACTGCGCCCGGTTCGTGCGGTTGTTCCCTCCTGGGGGACGTGTGCGCCCTCAACACGCGGCAGGTTCCGGCCAGTTCGCATCCGGCGCATCGTTCGGGTGCGGCGTGATCCACACGCTCGGCGGTCAGTCGCGCGATCCTCATCAGAGCCTCTGGCGCGTTATGGACGTGCTGGTGAAGCGCGTTTTACGGTGCGGGCATGGCTGAACCGAGCACCGCCGCGTCGCCCACCGCCGAGTCGTCCACAAAAGGCTTCTGGGCCGACGCCGGACGGCATCTCGTACGGTACGGCGGTGAGTTCAGCCCCGAGATCGTCGGCAGTGCCGCGGGGAGCTTTCTGTACGCCGAGGACGGCCGGAAGATCCTCGACTTCACGTCGGGGCAGATGAGCGCCATCCTCGGCCACTCGCATCCGGAGATCGTCGAGACCGTACAGCGGCAAGTCGCGTCCCTCGACCACCTCTTCAGCGGGATGCTCAGCCGCCCGGTCGTCGACCTCGCCCGGCGGCTGGCCGGTACGCTGCCCGCGCCGCTGGAGAAGACGCTGCTGCTGACGACCGGCGCCGAGTCGAACGAGGCCGCCATCCGGATGGCCAAGCTCGTCACCGGCAAGCACGAGATCGTCTCGTTCGCGCGCTCCTGGCACGGCATGACGCAGGCCGCCGCGTCCGCCACGTACAGCGCCGGGCGCAAGGGCTACGGGCCGGCCGCGCCCGGCAACTTCGCCATCCCCGCGCCGAACACGTACCGGCCGGACTTCACCACGCCCGACGGCGAGCTGGACTGGCAGCGCCAACTCGACTTCTCCTTCGACCTGATCGACGCGCAGTCGACCGGCAGCCTGGCCGCGTGCATCGTCGAACCCATCCTCAGCTCGGGCGGCATCATCGAGCCGCCGCCCGGTTACTTCGCGGCCCTCCACCGGAAGTGCCGGGAACGCGGCATGCTGCTGATCCTCGACGAGGCCCAGACCGGCCTGTGCCGTACGGGCACTTGGTACGCGTTCGAGCGCGACGGCATCGTCCCCGACATCCTCACGCTGTCCAAGACGCTCGGCGCCGGACTGCCCCTGGCAGCTGTCGTCACCAGCGCCGAGATCGAGCAGGAGGCGCACGAGCGCGGGTTCCTGTTCTTCACCACGCACGTCTCCGACCCGCTGGTCGCCGCGGTCGGCAACACCGTCCTCGACGTGCTGACCCGCGACAAGCTCGATCAACGCGCGCAGTCGCTCGGCGAGTTCCTCCGCCGCGGGCTGACGGACATCGCCGACCGCCACGAGGTCGTCGGCGACATCCGCGGCCGCGGCCTGCTCGCCGGCCTCGAATTCGCCGGCGACCACGAGTCGGAGCAGGGCTCGGACGAACTGGGCGCACAGGTCACCCGCCGCTGCCTCGACCTCGGCCTCCACATGAACATCGTCCAGATCCCTGCCATGGGCGGAGTCCTCCGCATGGCCCCACCCCTCACCGCCACGGAAGAAGAACTCACCCTCGGCCTCACCATCCTCGACAAGGCGATAGCCGACGCGACAGCAACGCTCTGAGCCGCGTGCCTTCGAGCCCGGCGACCCTGAGCGGGGCCCGGCCCACCCCTCCTGTGCCGGGCCCCTGCACGGGTGTGGGTCAGTCGCGGTGGTCGACGAACCACCTGCTGCACTTCTTGCCCGTACTGCCCTTCGGGTTGACGCACGAGCGCACCGCGTAGCTGTCCGTGGCAGAGGTGGACAGCCACACCGAGCCGGTCTCCAGGGTGGTCTGCCCCCGCTCGGTGACCTTCGCGTAGCAGGACTTCTTGATGCCCTTCTTCTTCACGGCCGAGTGGCTGGGGCGCCCCGGCTTGTCCCCGTCCGGCCTGGTGAAGGTCTTCTTGCTGCGCTCGACGGAGATCTTGTCGCCCTTCTTCAGACGGCTGCCGGCGGTGTACGCCTCGTCGTCCTGGATCGATTCCGTATAGAGCTTGCCGACACGACCTTTGACGCGGACGGTGTCGGAGCGGCTCCACACATTCGGCCATGGTGACGCGTCGCAGTGGGGCTTCCGCTCGACGGAAGTCGTGTGCCTGCCTGCGTCGGACTGGACGTCCCCGCCACTGGCCTCCGCGGCGGTGGTCAGGCCGCCGGCGGCGATGATGGCGGTGCACGCGGCAGCTGCCACCTTCTGAGCTGTGCGCATGGATTTCTCCCCGTTCTGTGTGCCGCACGTCAAGGGGCGGCACGTTTCCCCCGGCGGGGCTGTGCCGCCCCGCGTACGGGGAGATTGGCATGGGCGTGGCGTCATGCAACGGCCTTTCAGGCGTGCCCGAAACACCTTGACAGCTGATCAGCGACCCATCCGCCCGGCCGAGTTGCACCCCTGCCAGCCATGGCCGCGCGCCTTCGAACCGGCCTCAGTCGGCCGCCGGCGTGCGGCTGTCGGTTGTTACTGCGACGCGGTGCATCACCCGGCGGTGGGGGAGGTAGTCGGCTACCGCGTAGTGCTGGGTTCCGCGGTTGTCCCAGAGGGCGACCGTGCCTGCTTCCCACTTGAGGCGGACGTGGAAGTCGGGCCGGTTGATGAGGTCGAACAGGTAGGTCAGGATCCTGGCGCTCTCGGGCGCCGACAGACCGATCAGGAATCGCGTGAAGGACTCGCTCACGTTGACGTACGGGCGGCCCGTCACGGGATGGTGCGCGATCACGGGATGCACGGCCGTTCCGGCCTGCGCGAACGCTTCGCTGATCCCTTCGTCGCCGCCTTGCCTGTAGGCGCCGGTCCGGAACGCTCCCATGTCGTGGACGGCTTCGAGCTGTTCGAGGTCGCGCCGCAGCCCCGGGTCCAGAGCGTCGTGCACGGCGAACATGCTCGCCCAGAGCGTGTCGCCGCCGACCGGAGGGACTTCGACCGCCTTGAGGATCGAGGCGAACGGCGGTTGGCGCCGGTACGTCATGTCGGAGTGCCACTCGGCGGCGTCCGGCTTGTCATCGCCTCCCCACGTCAGGACGACGATGTCCTCGAAGTCCGGGTGGGTCGTATAGGAGTGGTGGCGGGCGCCGAGGGTGCCCAGCGCGTCTCCGAGCCGCACCATGCGCTTCGCATCGAGGTTGGCATTCGGGAAGATGAGAACGGAGTGCTCCATCAGGGCGGAGTGCACCATGTCGGCGACCTCTTCGGAGAGGTCGCCGTTTTCGGTCGGCAGCGTGGCCGTCGCGCCGAGCGCGGGCGTGAGTCGAGTGCAGGAGAGATTCATGGTTGGAGGCTAGGAGCCCCCGGGGCGGCCCCGACAGACCTCGGATGGCTAGCCTGGCCCAACCGGAGGTTGGGGTGAACGTCAGAGGAGGACACTGTGCGCTTGCTGGTCCGCGATGTCCGACAACTGCAGCGACTCGTGGTCTTCGAAGCGGTGGGCCGCCTTGGCAGCTTTGCAGCCGCAGCGGCCGAACTCGGCATGACACAGCCCGCGGTCTCCAAGCAGATGAAGGCGCTGGAAGGCTCGTTGAAGACCGCGCTCTTCGACCGCGGGACCAACCGGTCACACATGACACGCGACGGTTCGTCCCTGCACCAGTCCGTCACCGAGGCGTTCGACCTCCTGGAGGCCCGGCTGTCCCGACTGCGGGGCCGGGCCGACCAGTTGCGCGTCGCGGTACAGCCCTCGGTCGCCGAGAGCTGGTTCGTACCGCGCCTGGGGGAGATGCGGGCCGCGGTCGCCCCGACCGACGTACAACTCACCATCTTCGACTCCGACCACGAGCTCGCCGACATCGATCACGACGTGAGCGTGCGCTTCGGCAACGGCCCGTCACCGGGGCTGTGTTCGGACCAGCTGGTCACCGAGGCGGTGGTCCCCGTCGCCTCCCCCGAGCTCGCCGGCAGGCTGGGCCTCACACCGCAGTCGCCGGCCGACGCGCTGCTCACCGCGCCCCTGCTGCACGTCGACCAGACCGGCCGGAGCTGGCAGGACTGGACCTCGTGGTTCGCCGGGAACGGCCTGACGTACGCCCCTCCCGCCGACACGGTCGTATACCCGGCCTACGGGAGCGCCGTCCCGCTCGCCATCAGCGGCAACGGCGTCCTGCTGAGCTGGCGCACACTCATGGGCGACCATCTGCGGCGCGGACTGCTGCGCGAAGTGGGCCCCGTGGTCACGGAAACCGGCCGGGGCTACTTCCTGCAGTGGCCGCCTGTGCTCACCCGCGACGCCGGATTCCAGCGCTTCCGAACATGGGTCGGGCAAACGGTCTCCAGCCGGGGAGAGGGAGACGACCGGCGTGAGGGCCTGTCCCTGCGGAGCGGAAACTGACGATGCTGTTCTGATCGCCCGCGCGGGCTCGGTACGCGGCTGGAGGTGACCATCCCGGCGGGGGCAGGCGACCAGGCGCCGCTGCGGGTAAGCGCGTTGCTGCTCGGCCGACGGCGAGGAGGTCGTCGGCCGAGCAGCGCGGCGGAATTCGCGGCAGGGATCGGCCGCCCGCCTCCGCGAGGATGAGGCTCAGGCGGGGAGTTCGGTGATGCTGAGGGAGAAGTCCAGGTTCCCCACACCGTTGTTGGCGAGGCCCACCGTGAACAGGCCCGCTCCTTCCAGCCAGTGCGCCATTTTCAGGCCGCCGACGTCCAGCGGGCGCAGCCCGAGGCTCTCGACGAAGGCCTCCACACTCGCCTTGGCCTGCGCGTCGTCGCCGGCGATGAAGACGTCGGGACGGCCCTTCTCCAGGACATGACTGAAGACGGTGTTGAACGCCTTCACCACGCCGACGCCGGCCGGGGCGACCTTGGCGGCTTCCTGCGCGATCGAGGTCTCCTCGCGGTGAGCCAGCCCGTCGAACGTGGAGTTGAAGGGGTTGCTGATGTCGACGATGACCTTGCCCGTGAGAGCGTCTCCGTACTCGGCGACGACCGGCACGACACCGTCGGCCAGCAGGGCCACGATGACGATGTCCCCGGCCGGGGCGGTGCCCCATTCTCCCGTCGTGGTGTCGCCGCCGAGAGCCTTGGCCAGATCAGCGGCCTTGGACTGATCGCGGCCCATGATCTCGACGGTGTTGCCGCCGGCTATCGCCCGTGCGCCGATGGTGCGGGCCATGTTCCCGGTGCCGATGATGCTGATGTTACTCATGAAGTGTCCCGCCCTGGTTGAGTGTTGTTCGGGTCAGATGGCAGTGGTGCCGCCGTCGGTGACGAGTTCCATGCCGTTGACGTAGCTGGAGTCGTCGGAGGCGAGGAAGAGGGCGGCGGTGGCGATTTCGTCGGGGCGGCCCATGTGGCCGCGGGGGATGAGGGACTCGAACTGGCGCTTGGTGGCCTCGTCGAAGAGTTCTTCCTGCTTGGCGGTGGCGACCTGACCGGGGGTCAGGACGTTGACGCGGATGCGGCGGTCCTTGAGTTCGTTGAGCCAGGTTCGGGCCCAGGCCTGCTGGACGGCCTTGCTGCCGGCGTAGACGCTCCAGCCGGGGAAGGCGCCGAGGGAGGCGTTGGAGCCGGTCATGAGGATGGAGCCGCCGTCGTTGAAGAGCGGGAGGGCCTTCTGGACGGTGAACAGGGTGCCGCGGGCGTTGAGCCCGAACCAGGTGTCGAACTGGGCCTCGGTGATCTCGCCGAGCGGGGCGGGCTCGCCGCCGCCGGCGCTGGCCCACAGCACGTCGAGGCTGCCCTTCTCCCGCTTGACGGTGTCGTACAGACGGTCCAGGTCGTCCAGGTCGGCGGCGTCGCCCTGGACGCCGGTGACGTTGTGGCCGATCTGCTGCACGGCGTCGTCCAGGGCCTCTTGGCGGCGGCCGGTGATGAAGACGTGCGCTCCCTCGGCGGCGAAGAGCTTCGCGCCTGCCAGCGCCATGCCGGTGGTGCCGCCGGTGATGACCGCGACCTTGCCGTCGAGCTTTCCCATGGTCATTCCCTTGGGCCGGTGGTGCCGTGTGTGCCTGGGACGACGGCTTAAGTACACCGCTCTGTGCGCTTAAGCTACGGGGCGGACGGCCGGAGCGCAAGCTATGTACACCGGTCGTTACCCGCCGCGGTACGATGGGGTCATGACGGAGTTGGAGAAGGGCCCCACGGGCCGCCGCCGCGGACGGGGTGCCCGCGAGCGCATCCTCAGTGCGTCCCAGCAGCTGTTCCGCGAGCAGGGCATCAACCGCACGGGCATGGACCAACTCTGCGCGGCGGCCGAGGTGTCCAAGCGCACGGCCTACCAGCACTTCAGCGGCAAGGACGAACTCGTCGCCGAGTACCTGCGCCGGTTCGACCCCTCCGTTCTGTCCGGCGTGTTCGACCGCACCGACCTCACGCCCCGCGAACGGATCCTCGCCGCCTTCGACATCCCCCCGACCACCCCCCTGTGCCCCTACATCGCCGCCAGCGTCGAACTGCACGACCCCCAGCACCCCGCATCCGAGTATGCGCGCGACCACAAGAAAGCCGTCGCCGCGCGGTTCGCCGAAACCGCCCGCGAAGCCGGCGCCGCCGACCCCGAACAGCTCGGCGAGCAGCTCGCGTTGCTCCTCGACGGCGCCGCGGCCCGCACCCGGGTCCTCAATGCCGACGCCTTCCCCACCGCCGCCGCCATCGCCGCCGTCCTCATCGACAACGCCGTCGCCGCCCCAGCCGGCGATGACGGGCGTCGGGAGGAAACGTCGAGCTGACGTGGCACTCCGCGGCCAGGCTGACCCCGCGGCGGCCGGCTCCGCTGCGACGGTTCCTGACTGACCGAGGAACGGCCTGACGTACGTCACTCCCGCCAACTCGGAGAATCATGCCGGGACTTGGGCGACAGCACCCTGCTATGGTGCGCCGATGTCATCGGTCAAGCAGGTCCAAATCACCTTCGACTGCGCGGAACCCGAGCGTCTCGCTCGCTTCTGGTGCGAGGTGCTGGGGTACGTCGTACCGGCGCCGCCGGAAGGGTTCGCCACCTGGGACGATTTCGACCGCTCCCGGGCTCCCGAGGACCAGGGCTCCTCGTTCGCCTGCAGTGACCCCTCGGGTGTGGGCCCGCGTCTGTTCTTCCAGCGCGTCCCCGAGGGCAAGGTCGTCAAGAACCGGGTGCACCTCGACGTGCGGGTCGGCACCGGGCTCGTGGGGGAGGAGCGCCTCGCCGCGCTGGAGGCCGAATGCGCACGCCTGGTCCCGCTCGGCGCGGTACGTCTGGAACTCCTGTATGACGGCCACGATTCGTGCATCGTGATGCAGGACATCGAGGGCAACGAGTTCTGCATCGACTGAGCACCCTGCGAGCGGGAGAGGTGCGAAGCCGTCTCGTGCGCCCTCACCAGTGTTGCCGTCAACGGCGGCCACCCGGTTCCCAGTTGTGGACCTCGATGTCGGCGTAGCGGTTCGGGGTGAGGAGAGTGCGGGCCGTGGTGGGGTCGGGGGCCTTGAGGAGGGCCGCTGTGCCCAGCCAGGTGGCGCCGTCGTCGGACAAGAGGGGGCCGTACGCGATGAGTTCGTGCCGCTGTGGCGGTATGCCGAGGTCTGCGGGCCGGCCCGAGCCGAGGCCGAGTACCAGGTACCGGTTGCCGCCGATCGGGCCGGCGGGAAAGTCCCACATGGTGCGCCCCAGTACGTTGCGCCACCTGCGCAGCAGGACGTCCCGGTACGCGCCCGCCTGGTAGTTGGGCTCGTCGAAGGCGAACGCGCGGACGGCGGCGGGATCCGGGAGGTCGACGATGTGCACGCTGCCGGTGGGGGTTTCGCCGTCGTCGGCGAAGGTGGGGCCTCGGGCGACCAGCTGCGCCGCGTACCGGTCCATGTAGGACCAGTGCTCCTCCTGCAGCTCCCCGCGCAACGTGAGGGAGCCGGGCCGGTCACGGTGATAGCAGAAGAACTCCATGAGGGCAGAGCCTCATCGAGGGAGGGCGGCAGGGCAACGGGAGGGCGCCATTCCGTCGGGTGGTGCTGCCAACGGGGCCATGGAGCGCCGTGACTCAAGTGACGGGCGCCCGGAGTCCCGTTGGGAGGCTCCGGACGCCCGTCCTGCCGGAAGGTTGCCGGTCAGCGCCCTTCGGGTGCGCCCTCATCGGGGAGTTCCCGGTGCAGCCATTCCGGGGTCAGGCGTACGTGTTTGATGGTGCGGCGGTGGTGGGTGTAGGCGATGTGGAGTGCTCCGTCGGGGGTTTGGGTGACGGTGGGGTAGGAGAGTTCGCGGTTGCTGCCGTCGCGCGAGTTGTTGGTCAGACAGTGGCCGTCGCCGGTCTCCAGATCGCGGCGTACGGGCCACGTGTGGCCGCCGTCGGAGGAGAGCGTGAGGGTGAGCGGCGCGCGCGGGGCACCCCAGAAGGCGCCCTCGGCCGGAACGTCTCCCGATGGCGGGTTGGTCTCGCCCGGGGTAACTGCCCTCCCGACGACCGCACTTGGGGCGCTGCCACCCGCCTCGCCGGCCACGGACGCGCCTTCCGCCGAGGTGCCCGCATCCCGTACGCCCTCGTCGTCGATCTCGTCGTACAGGGACAGCCTGCGGGCCGTGGCGTCGGCGGCGCTGCTGTGGTTGTGGACGAGGGCGAGGCGGCCGTCGGACAGGGGGACGTACTGGATCGAGGAGTTGTTGTTCGGTACGTGCAGGGGCTCGGGGCAGGACCAGGTCTCGCCGCCGTCGAGGGAGACGCTCCGGTGTACGACGTCTGCCCGCCTGCTGCGGAAGAGCGCGAGCAGTGAACTGTCCGGCAGGGGGCGGATGTTCATGTGGACCAGGCCGGTGGAGTGCGGTACCGGATGCTCCCGCCAGGTGCCGCCGGCGTCGTCGCTCACCATGACGGAGCTGGTGTCGCGGTCGCCGGACCAGGCCTTGCCGGGGACGGCCGTGCAGCGGAAGACCGGCAGCAGCCACCGTCCGGACGGCAGGACGGTCACCGGCTGGCGTACGAAGACGCCGCCCGCACCCGAGGCCGGGAACAGCGTACGGGCCGGCCCCCACGTCGCGCCGTTGTCGTCGCTCACCCGCAGCCGTACTTCCGCGGTGTCCTGATGGCCGGCGCGTTGCGCGGTGTGCAGCAGCCACAACTCCCCGGCGGACGTGGGGAAGAGGATGGGATTCTGCTCGGACAGGGCGCTGTCGGCGGACAGTTGAACGGGCGCGGTCCAGGTGTCGGAGTCCGGCCGGAGCCGGGCGAACCATACGGAGATGTCCGCGACGCCCTCCTGCGTACCGCCGAACCACACGCAGCCGAGGTCGCCACCCGGCAGAACCGTCAGATTGGCGGCGTGATTCTGGGAGGCGGGCGCGGCCAAATGGGTCTCTGCGCGACCGGGTTCGGCGGGGTCAGGGCGCAGAACGCCATCGGCGCGCGGGACGCCGTCAGCCGTGGTCGGTGCCGGGCCGGCCTGGGTCACCGGTCCTCCTTCGCCGTACGGGCTGCCGCCAGGTGCCGGCCGGCGATCTGTTCCAGGTGGGTGAGGTCGCTGGCGACGGTGGCGAAGGTGAAGCCCTCGGCGAGGCGCTTGGCGGCGATCGTGCCGTCCGGGGTGTGGATGCCCGCGGCGATCCCGGCGGCTGCCGCGGCCTCCCGTACGGAGACGAGCGCCGCCTCGAACTCGTCGGTGACCGACGGGTCCGAGGGGCTCGCGCCGCCGATGCCGAGGCGCAGGTCGGACGGGCCGATGTAGACGCCGTCGAGGCCCGGAGTGGCGCAGATCTCCGCGACGTCGGCGAGTCCGCCACCCGTCTCGATCATCGCCAGGACGACGGTCTGCTCGTGTGCCTGGGCGGGATCGGGGCCGATGCGCAGCCCGGAGCGCATCGGCCCGTACGAGCGGCGTCCCAGCGGCGGGTAGCGTACGGCGGCCACCGCGTCGGCGGCGTCCTGCGCGGTGTCGATCAGCGGGACGATCACGCCGGCCGCTCCCGCGTCGAGGGCCTTGCCGATGGGGGCGGGGTCGTTGGCCTCGACGCGTACGAGGCCGACGGCGCTGCTGCCCTTGGTGTCGATCGCGGTGAGGGAGCCCAACAGGCCCTTGTACTCCATCAGTCCGTGCTGGGCGTCCAGTGCCACGTAGTCGTAGCCGAGGCGGGCGAGGCGTTCGGTGGAGACGGGGGAGTCGAGGACGGACCAGTAGCCGACGAGCTGTTCGCGGGCGCGCAGGGCTGCGGCGAAGGCGGCGGGTGTGCCGGACGGTGCGGCGGTGGGCATGCGGTCTCCTTCTGTGAGGGGGCGGCTTCCACGAGGGGGCGGCCGTTCGAGTCAGGCGGTGGGCAGCGGGCTGTCAGCGGTTGTAGGCGGGCATCGGGCCGCGCAGCTGTGCGCCGATCTCGTCGCAGGCCGCTGTCACTTCGGCCGGCAGCGGGCCGGCCTGCGCAGCGGCGATGTTCGCCTGGAGGTGCGCGGTCTTCGAGCCGCCGAGGAGCAGCGCGTCGGTGGAGTCGCGGTCCAGGAGCCAGCGCAGGGCGAGTTCGGTGAGCGGCACGCCGGCCTTGTCCGCGACGCCGGTCAGCTGCTCGACGGCGGCGAAGAGCCGCTCGTCCCAGTACCGCTTCCGGTACATCTCCGCCACCCGCGAGTCGGCGAACCGGCCGGAGTCCGGGGCCTGTTCGTAACGGTGTCGTCCGGTGAGGAGGCCGCCGCCGAGCGGGTTGTAGACCATGGTGCGCAGGCCGGTGACTGCCGCGTACTCGGTGTACTCCTCCTCGATCCGGCGGGCGAGGAGATTGTGCAGCTGCTGCGCGACGACCGGGCGCGGAGCGCCGCAGGAGTCGGCGGTACGGGTGAGTTCGGCGATCTGCCAGGCCGCGTAGTTGGAGACGCCGAGCGCGCGGATCTTTCCCTCGGCGGCGAACTCCGCGACGGCGGTGAGGGTTTCCTCCAGCGGAGTCGCCCGGTCGGGCTGGTGCAGATAGAACAGGTCGACGTGGTCGGTGCCCAGCCGCTTGAGGCTGCCCTCCAGCGCGGCACGCATGCCGGGCGCCGACAGGGGTGCGTGGGAGCCCTGGTCGGGGTGCGGGATGCCGGCCTTGGTGGCGAGGACGATGCGGTCCCGGCGGGCGGGCAGCAGTTCCCCGAGGAGGCGTTCGCTCTCGCCGCCCGCGTACCCGTTGGCGGTGTCGATGCCGGTGATGCCCGCGTCCAGGGCCGCGTCGACCATGGCGGCGGCGCCCACGCGGTCGACGGTGTCCCCGAAGGTCATGGTGCCGAGCACCAGCCGGGACAGCGGGAGGGGGAGGTTCGGCAGGGTGATGCCGGTGGTCACGAGCGGCTGCCTTTCGATGAGGGGGTGGCGTGGGGAGGCGTGGCCTGCGGTGCGGAAAGGGCGTGCGGGGAGGCGGCGTTGGGTGCGGTGTCCCGTACGGAATCCGGGTCCGGCCCCTCCGATGCGGGCGTGAGAAGCGCCCGCGGTTTCACGCCCCGGATCGCGAGCGGGTCGAGCGCTGCACGGCGCAGCGCCCTGGTGTACGGGTCGGTGGGGGAGGCGAGGACGTCCGCTGTGGGGCCGGTCTCCACGACGCGTCCGGCGCGCAGCACGACCACGTCGGTGCTGATCTCGCGGACGACGCCGAGGTTGTGGGCGATGACGAGGCAGGCGATGCCGGTCTCCGCCTGGAGGTCGCGCAGGAGTTGCAGGACGTGGGCCTGTACGGAGACGTCGAGCGCGGAGGTCGCCTCGTCGCACACGAGCACGTCGGGGCGGGAGGCGAGGGCGCGGGCGATGCCGATGCGCTGCCGCTGGCCGCCGGAGAACTCGGCGGGGCGACGGTGCAGCGCGGAGGCCGGCAATCCCACCCGGTCCAGCAATTCGGCGGCCTCCCGGTCGCGTTCGGCACGTCCGCCGACCGTACCTGCCAGGCGCAGTGGCTCGGCGACGATCTGCTGGGCCGTCAGATGCGGGTCGAGGGAGCCGTACGGGTCCTGGAAGATCATCTGGATGCGGCGGCGCAGGGGCCGCAGCCGCCGCTCGGGCAGCGTCGCGATGTCCGTACCGTCCAGGACGATGCGCCCGGACGCCGGTTTCAGCAGCCGTACCAGGGCGCGGGCCAGGGTGGATTTGCCGCTGCCGGACTCGCCGACGACGGCGAGGGAGCCGCCGCGCGCCAGCTCGAAGCCGACGTTGTCCACGGCGCGGAACGGGCCGCGCGGCGTGGAGTATTCGACGGTCAAGTCCTCGACGGACAGCAGAGGTTGGGAGGTCACAGGGCGGCTCCGGGAGCTGCGGGTGCGGTACGGCCGCCGTCCCCGTCCCGACCGTCCTCGTCCCTGCCGTCCTCGTCCCAGGGCCCGAGCGCCGGCACGGCGGCGAGCAGGTCGCGGGTGTAGGAGGCTTCGGGCCGTACGGTGATCTGCTCGGCGGAGCCGGACTCGACGAAGTGGCCGTCCTTCATCACGTGGATGCGGTCGGAGACGATCCGGGCGACCCCCAGATCGTGAGTGATCATCAAGATGCCGATGCCGGTGCGTTCCTGGAGCTCCAGCAGCAGGTCCAGGACGCTCGCCTGGACGGTGGCGTCGAGCGCGGAGGTCGGCTCGTCCGCGATGAGCAGTTCGGGTTCGCCGGCGAGGGCGAGCGCGATGAGGACACGTTGCAGCATGCCCCCGGAGAACTGGTGCGGGTACGCCTTCCAGCGCGACTCCGGACGGGGGATGCGGACTTGGGCCAGCAGTTCCGTACCGCGCTCTCGCGCCCGGGCCCGGGACAGGCCCGGGTGCCGCAGCCGCAGGGCCTCGCCGAGCTGGCGGCCGATGGTGTGCACCGGGCTGAGCGCCGTCATCGGGTCCTGCGGGATGAGGGACACGGTCCGGCCGCGTACGGCACGGGCCGCGCCGGGGTCGGCGACGATGTCCCGGCCTGCGATGCGTGCGCTGCCGGAGAGTACGGCCAGCCCGTCCGGCAGCAGCCTCAACACCCCCATGGCGGTGGTGGACTTGCCGGATCCCGACTCGCCGATCAGCGTGACCGTCTCGCCGCGGTGGACGGTGAAGCCGACGCCGTCCACGGCGCGGACGACGCCGCGTGCGGTGACGAGTTCGATCTGGAGGTTCTCGACGTCCAGGAGGGGAACGTCTCCCGGGGCGGGGCCCGTTGTGCCGGGCTGGGTTTCCGTGCTCATGTTTCAGGCCCCCTTTTCCGTGAGCTGGGTACGGCGGCCGCGTGGCGACGGCGTACGGTCCCGCAGTCCGTCGCCGAGCAGGTTGACGCCGACGACCAGCAGCGCGATGACCAGGCCCGGCAGGGTGACCAGCCACCACGAGGTGGTGAGGTAGTCCTGGCCGTCGGAGACGATGCGGCCCCAGGTGGCGAACGGCCGTTGCGGGCCCGCGCCGAGGAAGCTGAGCGCGCTCTCCAGCAGCACCGCCTGCGCGAGGAGCAGCAGGACGACGAGGCTGGCGGGGCGCACGATGTTGGGCAGGACGTGCCGTGCCAGCACGTGCCGGCCGCGCAGGCCGAGGACCTTGGCGGCAGCCACGTACGGCTTCTCCCGTTCGACCAGCACGAGGGAGCGGGAGAGCCGGGCGACCTCCGGCCACTGTGCGACCGCGATGACGCAGGTGATGACGGTGACCGAGGGCCCGAAGAGGGCGACCACCAGGAGGAGCATCATCAGCAGGGGCAGGGCGAGTTGGGCCTCCAGCACGCGGGAGACGACGGTATCGAGGAAACCGCCGAAGTAGCCGGCGGCCGAGCCGGCGACGATGCCGATCACGCCGGAGACGAGTACGGCGAGCAGCCCGACGGTGAGGGAGACCTGGCCGCCGTGCAGCACCCGCGAGAGCAGATCGCGGCCGAGCTGGTCGGTGCCGAACAGGTGCCCGTCGGTGAGCGGCGGCAGCCTGCGGCGGCTCAGATCCTGTTCGTTGGCGGCGGGCAGCGGCAGCAACTGGGCGAGCACGATGGGCAGGACGACGAGCGCGGTGCACACGGCGCCGGCCCACAGTTTGATGCGGGCGCCCCGCTGCTGCCGGGTGGCGGTGGCCCGCGCCAGGTCGCGCGCGGTCACGGCGCTCGGCCGTTCCCCGGACGCGGCCGTGGGGAGGACGGTGGTCATGGCTCAGGCCGCCTTTCCGAGGCGTACCCGCGGATCGAGCAGCGGATAGGCCAGGTCGACGAGGAGTTGGACGAGGACCGCGAGGGACGCGGTGACCAGGACGGTGGCCTGGATGAGCGGATAGTCGCGGGTCTCCAGGGCGCGGACGACGAGCGAGCCGACGCCGGGCCAGCCGAAGACGACCTCGACCACGACCACGCCGTTGAGCAGCGCCGCGAAGCGCGTACCCAGCGCGGTCAGCAGCGGCACACCCGAGTTGGCGAGGGCGTAGCGCCAGGTCAGCCCCCGCTCGGACACACCGCGCGAGCGGGCCACGGTGACGTACGGGGAGGCCAGCGCGGCCGTCATCTCGCGCCGCACCAGCCGGGAGATCAGGGCGAGTTGGAGAACGGCGACGGTGATCGTGGGCAGGACGAGGCCGCTCCAGGTGGTGAAGCCGGAGGCGGGCAGCACCGGTATGAGCACGGTGAAGAAGGTCAGCAGCATCACACCGGTCCAGAAGTCCGGCATGGACTGCCCGGCGACGGTCGCGACGTTCGCACCCAACTCGCGGGCCGTGTCGGCCCGTCGGGCCATCCACACGCCGAGCGGTACGGCCACCACGGCGGTGACGGCGATCGCCGAGGTGGCGAGGGTGAGCGTGTACGGCATCCGGTCGAGGACGACGTCGAGGGCCGGGGCGTGGAAGGAGTAACTGGTGCCCAGCTGCCCGGTGACCAGCTCCTTGAGGAACATCCCGTACTGGGTGAACAGTGGCTCGTCCAGCCCGAACTGGGCCCGTACGCGCGCGAGTTCCGCGACCGACGGGTTGGGCCCGGAGTAGGCGGCGGCGGGATCACCGGGGGCGAGGCGTACCAGCAGGAAGACGGTGCTCAGCGTGAGGAAGACGGTGAGCAGGCTCTGTCCGGCGCGGCGGGCGAGGTAGGTCGGCACGGCTCAGGCCTCCAGTCGCACGGCGGACAGCTCGTAGGAGTTGAGCGGCTGGATCGACAGATCGTGTACGCGTTTCCTGCGCGCGAGCAGCGTCTTGGGCGCGAACGCCCACAGGCTCGGCCAGGTGTCCCATATCGCATGCTGCACGGCGCTGAGCTTGCGGGCCCGGTCCTTGTCGTCGATGTCGGTGGCGGCGTCCGACAACTGCCGCTCGATGCGCGGGATCACGTAGCCCATGAAGGCATCGCCCGTACGGTCCTTCTTCGCCGTCCCGCCGTACATGCCCTGCAACATCGTCAGCGCCTGCCCGGTGGGGCTGCTGAAGCCGTTGCCGATGACGTCCCAGTCGCCGCCCCGCCCCTGACGCCACTTCAGAATGTCGCCGCCGGGCTCGAATTGCTGCAACGAAGCCCGTACGCCGACGTCCTTGAACATGTCGAGCACGGCCTCCATGACGGAGGTGTCCGCAGCGAACTCCCCGGACTCCCAGATGATTTTGACCCGCAGGTCTTCCGCGCCGAGCGCCCGCAGCCGCTTGCGCGCCTCGCCCGGATCGTAGGCGTAGGACCCGGTGCGTACGGCGCCGTCCAGCCCGAGCGGCACCACCCCTGCCGCCTCCTCCGCGGTGCCGGTGAGGACATCGCGTACGAGGGACGAGCCGTCGACCGCGTACGTGAGCGCGTGCCGCACCCGTGCGTCGGCCAGCGGATGCCCGCGCGGCTTGCGGAAGTTGAAGAAGAGCTGGCACATGCGCGAGCCGGTGGTCTCGTCCAGGTGGACGCCCGGCAGGCCGGTGAGCTGCTCGGCGGAGTCCGGAGTGAGCGTGTCGACCACGTCCAGTTCGCCGCTGCGCAACGCCACGACCCGGCTGGACTCCTCCGGCACGAACCGCACGCGTACCCGCTCCACGGCCGGACGCCGGCCCCAGTACCGGGGGTTGCGGGCCAGCGTGTACTCGCCGGTGCCACTGTTGGCGCTCACCACCCGGTACGGGCCGGTGCCCAGGCCACTGCGCAGCTCCTCGGGGCGGTTGGCCTGCGCCGGGGTGATGTGGATGTTGGCCATCAGCCGGTCCAGGTACGGCATGGGCTGCTCGGTGTGCAGCTTGAACGTACGTTCCCCGGTGGGCTCGATGGTGGGCAGCTCCGGGAACAGGCCGAGCAGGAAGGAACCTTCGACCTTCCCGTACATGCGCAGGGCGGTGTCCACGTCCTGCACCGTGACGGGACTGCCGTCCGAGTAGACGATGTCCTTGCGCAACCGCACGCTCCACACGGTCGGTTCCGTCATCTCGAACCGGTCGGCGAGGACGAGCTGCGGCCGCATCCCGGGCCCGATACGGGTGAGCGTCTGGCGCACCGCGCGCTGCACGGTGACCGCGGCCTCGAACTGGTTGAGCTTGTTGTCCAGGCTGACCAGCGAACGGTTCAGGCCGAGGGTGAGTGTGCCGGGCCCGGGGGCTCCGGTGGGGCCGGCGCAAGCGGTCAGCGGGAACGGGCCCAGGGCCGCGCCGGCGGCGGCGCTCCAGCGCAGGAGGGTGCGGCGGCGGGGTGGTTGGGGGCCGGGTGGCGTGGGGTCGGGCGGTTGGTGACCCGGTGACCGGGAGCCGGTCGGCTGGGGGCCGGGGGATTGGGAGCCGGGTGGCCGGGGTCGGGGTGCGCTCGGGGGAGGTGGGGTCATCGTCGACCTTCTCGCGTTCAGGGGCGTCGCGTTCAGTCGCTTCGAGGGGTGGCGACCGGCTCGTGCTGCCGCTGTCCCGAGGGGTTGGGGGAGCGGCGGTTTATCGCGTCTTTCGCGTCAGGAAAGGTGGCACGGCTGCGTGTTGTGCGCAAGAGGTATCGCGCAGATCGCGCAAGCTGTGCCATCATCGGCGCCCGAGACCGCCCGACCGGACGGCCCGAGGAGGTCCCGTGTCCCTCAACTCCCGCAACGCGCGCAGTCCATGGCGGGTCCTGGCCCTCGCGGACGACCTGTCCGGCGCCGCCGAAACCGCCGCCTGCCTGCGCCTTCCCGCCCGCATCGCCCTGGACCCGACCGCGGCTCGGCGGCCCGCGCCGGGGGAGGCGACGGTGCTCGACCTGGACACGCGCGGGCTGTCGCCGGATGCTGCGGCGGGCATCGTCGACGGGGTCCTCCGCCGTTGTCCGGCCCGTGATGACACGCTGCTGTTCAAGAAGACCGACTCACTGCTGCGCGGCAACCTCGCAGCGGAGGCTGTCGCGTACGCCGAGGGTTCCGCCGGTGTCGTGATCGCGCCCGCGCTGCCGGTGAACGGGCGGACCGTACGGGACGGGGTCGTCCACCTGCACGGTGTGCCGCTGCACGCGACCGACGCGTGGCGGGCGGAACCGCGTCCGGCCCCTCGCTCGGTGGCCGATGCGCTCGGTGGGCTGCCGGCTGCGGTCGTACGGCTGGAGGTTGTGCGCGGGCCGGGGCTGGCCCGCAGGCTCCGGGCGGTCATTGATGAGGGACGGCACCCTGTGTGCGACGCGGAGACCGACGCGGACCTCGATGCTGTCGCGGACGCAGCGCTTCAACTCGGGCCGGGCGTGCGCCTGATGGGGACGGGCGGGCTGGCGGGGGCGCTCGGACGCATTCTTCCCGGTCCCGGTCCCGGAGCCGGCCCAGGTCCCGGTTCCGGAGCCGGAGTCGGGCCCGGGACCGGAGTCGGCATCGGGGCCGGCCCCGACACTGGTTCTGGCTTCGGCTCCCGCAGCGGAGTCGGCTCCGGCACTCGCACCGGCACAGGCTTCGACATCGGCATCGACGTCGAGACCGGCAGCGATGTTGCCGTCGGAAGCAACCCGTTGCCCACGCCGGTGCCCGACGCGACCACGACGACCGTACGTCCCCTACTGGTCGTCGTCGGCACCGCCGAACCGGCCGCTGCTGCGCAGATCGCGCAACTTACCGCCCTCGGCGCCGCACACACCGCGCTGCCCGCCGACGAACTCGCCCCACCCGACGCCACCCCCCGCCTCACCGTCGACCGGCACGGCATCACCGTCGTCAGCATCGACGCCTCCCGTGGCCTGCACCCCGAACGTGCCCGCCTGGCCGACGGCCTCGCCCGTACGGTCGCCGCCCTGCCCCACACGGCCGACCTCGTCCTCACCGGCGGCGAAACCGCCCGCCGCGTCCTGGAAGCGCTGCGCATCGGCGAGTTGACGCCCCTGCGCCAGATCCACCACGGCGCCGTCCACTCCCGTACCGCCGACGGCCGCCACGTCGTCACCCGCCCGGGAAGCTACGGCGCCACCGACTCCCTCCTCCGCATCGCCCGCGCCCTTCGACCACGCCTCCCCGCGCCACCCCCGCAGCACAGGCAGCAGCCCGCACAGGCCAACTCGCCCGTACCACAAGGAGAAACCCCGTGAACGCAGTCCCGACCGCCGCCCGCGCCGAGCAGCCCGGCCAGTCCGACGAACCCGCCCGGCCGCTCCCCATCGTCGCGGTCACCATGGGCGACGGCGCAGGCATCGGTCCCGAAGTGATCGTCCCGGCACTGCTACACCCCGACACCCTGCGGGTATGCCGCCCCGTCGTCATCGGTGACGCCGAACGCCTCCGCCAGGCCGCCCAACTCCTCGACGTCGCCTGCGACATCGTGGCCGTCGACAACCCCGCCGCGGCCGAGTTCGCCCCGGGCCGCCTCAACGTCATCGACCTTCAGCTCCTGCCGGCCGACCTGCCCTGGGGCGAGCTGTCAGCGGTGGCGGGTGAAGCCGCGTACCAGTACATCCGCGTCGCCGCCGAACTCGCCGTCGCAGGCGAGGTCCAGGCCATCTGCACCGCACCCCTCAACAAGGGGGCCCTGCACGCCGCCGGCCACATCTACCCGGGACACACCGAACTCCTCGCCGCCCTCACCGGAGTCGACGAGGTCTCGATGATGCTGTCCACCCCCAAGGTGAAGGTTGTCCACGTCACCACCCACATCGGCCTCATCGACGCCGTCCGCCTCATCGAGCCCGGCCTCGTCGAACGCACCGTCCGCCGCGGCCACGAAGCGATGACCCGCGCCGGAACCCCCGAACCCGTCATCGGCGTCTGCGGCATCAACCCGCACGCGGGGGAGAACGGCCTGTTCGGCCACGGCGAGGAGGACGAGAAGATCGTCCCCGCGCTGGAGGTCCTGCGCGCCGACGGCATCGACGCCCGCGGCCCCCTCCCCGCCGACACCGCCTTCTTCCTCGCCTCCCGCGGCGACTATGACCTCATCGTCGCCATGTACCACGACCAAGGACACGGCCCCGTCAAGGTGTTGGGCATCGAAGCCGGCGTCAACATCACCGTCGGCCTCCCCGTCATCCGCACCTCAGTCGACCACGGCACAGCCTTCGACATCGCCGGCACGGGCCGCGCCGAGGCAGGCAGCATGATCGAAGCGCTGCGGCAGGCGGCGGAGATGTCCACGGCGGCCGTGGGCTGAACAGCGGGGCGAGAGAAGAGCGGTGGGCTGAACAGGGGGCGAGAGAAGAAGGATATTTGCGACGGGACCCACGGCCCGGCAGAGCCGGATCGCCAACCTCGTCACGCCATGAGACGCGCCGGCATTGACGAACTCCCGGCCCTCCGAGGCGGACGCGTCGCACGTCGAATGCCTCGGCGGCCCTCTCCCGCTCCGTCAGCGTGATGCCTGCAGTGCCGAATTCACCGCTCCGCCTCCGTCACACCGGCGCAGCAGGGAGCGGGCCGGCGGTGCAGACAGGCCCCGGGCGGAGCTGACACCGGTTCGCGGAGCTGTGGTCAGGGCCGCTTCAACGCAGCCCACCACTGCTCTGCGAGCACGTCCACGAGCTGCTCGCGGTCGTGCGGAACCGACCGAACAGCCGTGAAATACATGGCCCGTTCCAGCTGACTGATCAGTGTGATGAGGCGGAGCCGTGCACGGTCCCGGTCGGCCCCCTCCGTGAACGCGGCCAGATGATTCGCCATGGCGCCCGCGGCCCGGACGGTGCTCTCGTACCAACGGTCCGCCACCCTCGGCTCGATGGCCAAGGCCTGCTCGAAGGCCTCGAAGCGGAGCCTGTCGCGTTCCCACCAGGCGACAGTGCGGTCGAGCCACTCCCGGACCGAATCGAGAGTGGGATCCGCGAGCTGATCGAGCTCGCGGTAGGACTCCAGCACGGAGGGCTCCATGCGCTCCAGCAGCGCGATGACCACATCGGCCTTGCTCGGGAAGTGCAGATAGAACGTGGCGCGGCTGGCGCCGGCTGCCGAAGCGATGTGTGCGGCGGTCACGGCCGCATAGCCCCTGTCGCGAAACGCCTCGAAGGCGGCATCGACCAACCGTTCGCGGGTGAGCTGCTTCTGAGCATCCCTCAGGGATGTCCCCTCCGACCGGGCCGCTTCCCTCGCCTCCGCCATGCGTGTCACGTCCTCACCGAATGCGCGGCAGCGCCCCTGCTCGTAACGGCCTTCACCGCCGTCAGCGGGCCTCCCGTGTTCCCCCGTGCCGAAGTCGCGATCATGACAGCAAATTTACCACTGAACATGCGTCCTCTCACTAGACGCCTGTCTAGTGAAATGGCATGGTGGCCCGCATCGCAGCCCTGCCGCTTGCAGGCAGGGGGACTTGAGGAGGAGTCGGATGAAGCTGCACGGCAAGGTCGCGTTCGTCACCGGAGCCGCTTCCGGCATCGGAGCCGCGACCGCCAAGCTGTTCGCCGCCGAAGGGGCGACGGTCATCGGGGCGGACCTGTCCGCGGAGAAGGTCGCTGACGCACTGGGCGACGCCGGCCGCGTCCAGGGCATGTCGCTGGACGTCAGCGACAGCGCCGCAGTCGACGCCGCCTTCGGCGCGGTGGAACGAGAGCACGGACGGCTCGACGTGCTGGTCAACGGCGCCGGGGTCAACGCCCCCACCAAGAAGGCCAACGACCGTCTGGTCGAGATCAACGTGGAGGCGTTCCAGGCCGCGGGCCGCGGGGAGACCTACCACCCCGACTTCCTGAGCGAGACCACGGACGAGGACTTCGCCAAGGTCCTCGCGGTCAACCTGACCGGACCGTTCTACTGTCTGCGCGCGGCGGTTCCCCTGATGCGCAGGAGCGGTGGCGGATCAATCGTCAACATCGCCAGCGTGGCCGCGCTGGTCGGTGCGCCCATGCCGCTGTACTACCCGGCGTCCAAAGCGGGCGTCCTCGGCCTCACCCGGGCCGCGGCCGGCGAACTGGCCCCGCACAACATCCGGGTCAACGCGGTCGCCCCCGGCGCGGTGGACACCCCGCTGCTGAACGCGCAGCCGCCGGAGATCGTGGAGGGCATCGTCTCGATGCAGCCCATCAAGCGGCCCGCCACGCCCGACGAGCTGGCCCGCACCATGCTCTTCCTCGCCTCCGACGACGGCGCCTACTACACGGGCCAGACGCTCTCGCCGTCCGGCGGCCTGCACATGTGATCAGGCGTCCTTCTCGCCCCGAACCTTCCGCACAGAGAGGAACAAGCGTGATCAACGAAGAGCACAGTGGGCTGGACGCCGCAGCCCTGCACAGGCTCCGGGCCGCCATCGAGGGTGACATCGAGGACGGGCGGTACGACGGAGCCAACATCATCGTCTCGCGTCATGGCGAGATCGGTCTTCAGGCCTCGATCGGCTGGTCCGACCGGAAGGCCGGACGCGCCGCCGCCCCGGAGGACATCTACCGGATCTTCTCGATGACGAAGGCGTTCACCAACGTTCTCGCCCTGCAGGCGGTCGACCGCGGAGAACTGGCGCTCACCACCCGAGTCGTCGACGTCATACCCGAGTTCTACGGCCGCGACCGCTTCCGCACCGCGCGCAAGGACAGGGTCAACCTCGCGCACCTGCTCACCCACCGCGCGGGCCTGGTGACCACGCCCACGCCGCTGCCCTACGACGAGCTGGGAGACCTCGGCAAAGTTATCGACGCCGTCTGCCAGCTCGACGTGGTCGGCGAACCGGGCACGACACTCAACTACTCACCGGCGCTCAACCACGTGCTGATCGCCGAGATGGTCCGCCGCGCCACCGGCGCCGATTCGGTGCGCGATCTGATGAAGCGGCAGATCTTCGAGCCCGTGGGCATGGACAGCACGGCCCTCGGCGCTCCCCGGAAGTGGGCCGAGCGCTACGTGCCCATTCGCGCGAGCTTCCCGGACGGCGGATGGCTGTCCACCTCGGACATCGAGGTGATGGAGGAGATCATCACCGAGGAAGCCGAGATGCCCTGGGTCGGCGCCGTCTCCACGGTCGAGGACATCCACTCCTTCGCCGAGATGCTGCGCCGGCGCGGAGAGTACGGCGGCAAGCGCGTCCTCTCCCCGGCGATCCTGGAACTGGCCGCCACCAACCAGACCGGCGACCTGCCCAACGACCTCTACCGAGGGCTGGCCGAGGCGCGCGGCTGGGACGTGCCCCCGGGCAACTTCGGCCTCGGCTTCGCCCTGTCCGGAACGGGCACCCACGCGTCCTTCTTCGGCCCGACCACCAGCCCGCGTACGCACGGCAATTACGGTGCCGGCTCCACGCTGTTCTGGGTCGACCCCGAACGCGACCTGACCTTCGCCTGCCTGACCGCCGGCGTCATGGAGGAGAGCGAGAACGTGCTGCGCTTCCAGCGCCTGTCGACCCTGGCCGCGGCCGCCGCGCTCTGACCCGGCCGCCTCCAGCCGGCCTCACCCGACGGGCCGCCTGGTGACAACTCCCTTTATCCGCCGTGGAGTTCGGCACCCCCTGCCGAAAAACCTTCCTTCCCCACACCACTCGGAGTGATCAACAGATGACTCAGATCGCGGGCCGGCCGGCCCCACCCCCAGGGTTCGACCCGTTCAGCGACGCGTATCTGCGCGACCCGGCCTCGGCCTTCGTCCGCGCCCGCGAAGAAGCCCCGGTCTTCTGGCACGAAGGGCTCGGCACCTGGGTGGTCACCCGCCGGGCCGACATCGACGCCATCCTCATGGACTGGGAGAGCTGGTCCTGCCAGGCCAACGGCGGACGTCTTCCCGTACCCGACGAGTACGCCGACGTCGTACCGCCGGAGCTGATGGCCGAAATCATGATCGGTATGGATCCGCCGAAGCACACGGCGGCCCGCAAGGTCGCCCAGCGCGGATTCCTCAAGCCGGTCATCGAGGCCCTGGCCCCCGAGATCGAGGCCCGCGCGCACCGGATCCTCGACGGGTTCGCCCACCTCGGCGCCGCCGAGCTGATGGAGACGTACTGCCTGGAGCTGACGACCCAGACGCTGATGGCGCTGCTCGGCTTGTCCACCGAGGACGAGCCGATGATGCGGCAGCTGCGCGACGATCACTTCCGGGTGATGGCCAGCGGCCGCGAGCCGATTCCGGAGCCGGAGCGCGGCGAGGTCTGGAGCCGGTATGCGGCCGCCCAACTGCGCCTGCGGGAGCTCGCGGAGGAACGCCGGGGCGGTGATGGCGACGACATCATCACCCTGATGGCCAGGGCGAAGGACAGGGAAGGCAACCACGCTCTGTCCGTGGAGCGCATCGCCATGCACCTCACGGAATTCGCCGCTGCCGGTACCGACACCACGGCGCAGGCCATGGCCAACGCGATCCTTTTCCTGTCCGAGGCCCCGGACCAGCTCGCCGAAGCGCAAGCCGAACCGGCTCTGTGGGGCCGGGTGTTCGAGGAGACCGTACGGCGTCGCCCCTCTGCGCCGTTCGCGTCCCGAGTGGCCACCCGGGACGCGGAGATCGCCGGAGTGACCATCCCCGAAGGGGACATGGTGTGGCTGGCGCTGGCCAGTGCCAACACCGACCCGGCCTCGGTCGCGGACCCCCTGCGCTTCGACATCCACCGCGACGGGCTCGACGCACACGACCACTACGCCTTCACCAAGGGCCGTCACACCTGTCTGGGTGCACCTCTCGGCCGGACCCAGGGGGCCATCGGACTGCGCGTGGCCTACGAGCGGCTGCCCGGACTGCGAGCCGTACCCGACCAGAAGCAGGACTTCCTCCCCCTGGCCATGCTGCCCATCCGCCGCAGCCTCCAGGTCACTTGGACCCGGAACGAGGCCGGGGCCTCCGAGAGCAAGGAGCACTGAGATGACCGCCTTCGTCCGCAACCAGTGGTACGTCGCCGTGTCATGCAGGGCGTCTTGACCCTCAACGTCCTCCCGGCTCAGCACAAGGAGCAGCAGCATGACCAGCACTGTGCCCGTGCGCACCGAAGCAGAACTCGACGTGCGCCTGGTGCGCAAGGAGACACTCGCCGACGGCGTCGTCCGCCTCACCCTGGCCCATCCCGCCGGAGATCCCCTCCCCGCCTGGGAACCGGGAGCCCATCTCGATCTGGTTCTCGGCCCGGACCTCGTCCGCCAGTACTCACTGTGCGGTGATCCCGCGGACAGCTCCGTCCTCCAAGTGGCGGTCCTGCGCGAGGGCGCGGGGCGGGGAGGCTCCGTCCACGTGCACGACGCACTCGACGAGGGAGCGACTGTGCGGATACGGGGGCCGCGCAACAACTTCCCGCTGGTCGACTCCCCGCGCTATCTGTTCATCGCGGGCGGCATCGGCATCACGCCCATCCTTCCGATGATCGCCGAGGCCGAACGGCGCGGCGCGGACTGGCGACTCACCTACGGCGGACGTACCCGCGAGTCCATGGCCTTCGCCGCACACCTGGACCGGACCCACCCCGGCCAGGTCGACGTATGCCCCCAGGACGAGACCGGCCATCTCGACCTCCCTGCCCTGCTCGGGACGCCGCAGCAGGACACGGCGGTCTACTGCTGCGGCCCCGAGCCGCTGCTCGACGCGGTCGAGACGGCGTGCGCCCCGTGGCCCGAAGACGCCCTGCACGTGGAGAGGTTCGTCCCGAAGGCGCGTACGGACGAGGCGGAGGACACCGCCTTCGAGGTCGAACTCGCCCAGTCCGGCGTGACGTTGACGGTGCCGGCCGAGCGCTCCGTCCTGGACGTGGTCCAGGAAGCGGGGGCCGACGTCCTCTCCTCCTGCGAGGAGGGCACCTGCGGCAGCTGCGAGACCGCCGTACTCGCCGGCGACCCCGACCACCGCGACTCGCTACTGAGCGAGAAGGAACGCGCCGCCGGAGACGTCATGTTCGTCTGCGTCTCCCGCGCCAAGTCCCGCCGGCTGGTCCTGGACCTGTGATTTCGCCTCGATCCCGACGTGGTTCATCGGCTGCACGATCCGATGTAGTGAGCTGCATCGCCGCACCTGTCTTCGGCCGCGGCGGCACCGTCGTCGTCGCGCTCTCCGTCGCCGTCGACCGGAAACGCTTCCGACCCACCCGCCTCGCCCCGGCCGTACGCACCGCGGCACTCGGACTCTCCCGCACCTTCAGCGCCCGCAGCTGACGTCCGGACAACGCGGCAGCGAGTTCCGCGACCGCGGCGTGACGGTGGACGTGGCGATGCCTGAAACGGATGTCTCCGACAGAGGTGCCTCAGCCGGCCGCGGCAGAAATCGGGGCGTGGGTGCGTCTGTGCATGCACCCACGCCCGCCCCGTGGTGCATCCACGCTTCAACGGGCGTACGCGGAAAGGGCGGGTGACCTGATGGGTGTCAGTCGCCCAGGGCGTCGATGAGGGCCTTGGTGACGTCGTCGGTCGTGGAGGTGCCGCCCAGGTCGCGGGTGAGGAGGCCGGCGGCGGTGGTGGAGGCGATGGCCTTGCGGAGGCGGTTGCCCTGTTCGGGCAGGCCGAAGTGGTCGAGCATGAGCGCGGCGCTGCCGACGGCCCCGATGGGGTTGGCGAGGCCCTGCCCGGCGATGTCGGGGGCCGAGCCGTGGACGGGCTCGAACATGCTGGGGAAGCGCCGCTCCGGGTTCAGGTTCGCGCTTGCGGCCAGGCCCAGGCTGCCGGCCAGTGCGCTGCCCAGGTCGGAGAGGATGTCCGCGTTCAGGTTGGAGGCGACCACCACGGAGAGGTCTTCCGGCTTGAGGACGAACTTCGCGGACATGGCGTCGACGAGGACGCTCTCGGTCTCCACGTCCGGGTAGTCCTCGGCGACCCGCTTGAAGACCTCGTCCCACAGGACCATGCCGTACTGCTGGGCGTTGCTCTTGGTGACGCTGGAGACCTTCTTCCGGTCCCGGGTACGGGCCAGATCGAAGGCGAAGCGGATGATCCGCTCACAGCCGACCTCGGTGAACAGGGCCGTCTGTAGGGCGACTTCGTTGCCCGGCCCACGTCCGGAGAGGTTGCGCCCGCCCAGCCCCGCGTACTCGCCCTCGCTGTTCTCCCGTACGACGACCCAGTCCAGCGGCGTGTCATCGGCCTTGCGCAACGGGCTCTGCACACCGGGCAGGAAGTTTACCGGCCGGACGTTGGCCCACTGGTCGAAGCTCTGGCAGATCTTCAGCCGCAGACCCCACAGGCTGATGTGGTCGGGGACGCTGGGCCAGCCCACCGCGCCGAAGTAGAGCGCGTCGAAGTCCTTCAGACGCTCCAGACCGTCGTCGTCGATCATCTTGCCGGTCTGCTCGTAGTAGCCGCAGCCCCACGGGAATTCCTCCCAGTCGAAGGCGAAGGCGCCATGGGATTCCGCGGCCAGTGCGTCGAGGACGGCACGCCCCGCGGCGACGACCTCCGTCCCCACGCCGTCGGCGGGTATGGCGGCGATACGGAAAGTCCTGGGCGTGGTCATGGCTGCCTCCTGCACGTGGGGAACGTCTTCTGCGACGTTCACGAGTCAACACAGCGCGGTGGTGAGGCGTCCAAGACATGCTTCCGATGCCACGTATAGGCGGGGCCGATGGGTACGGCCGCAGTGGTACGTGGCGCTGTCGCTGTAACGGTGTTCCGCCGCCGTACGTGGATCCGCATCCGTGCGTGGCTCCGTGGCAGCACGCGGCACCTGCGGCAGTAAGCAGGGGTGTCGACAGGCCTCAGCGGCCGCCCCGTACGGCCCCGTCAGCCGTGATCCGCGGAGAACACGTCGAGGCCGGAGTCCTGCGCCCGCCGGCCGGCCAGCGAGCGGGTGAGGCGCAGGAACGACGCGGCCCCCGGGGTGAGAGGGGCCGGGAGGCTGATCATCGCCACATGCAGACTGGCGGTGTGTTCGACGGGCGCCACCACGGCCCCGCTCCGCCGCGCCAGCCGGATCCACGCCGAGGGCAGGACGGCGACACCGACGCCGGTGAGGACCAGCGGCAGAATCGACGTCCTGTGGTCGACGACCGTGACGATCTCCGTACCGGTGCCGCCGGCGGTGATGTCGTCGACGATGCTGCGCATCAGACTGCCGGGACGGGTGGCGATGAGCTGCTGACCCGCCAGCTCCTCCGGACGAATCGGCGCCCCGTCCTCGACCGGCCCGCCCGGTGCGGCCACCACGACGAACGGCTGCTCCTCAACTGGCAGCACATCCAGTCCTGTTACGTGTACGGGGGCTGCCGAGCCCAACAGGCCCAGCTCACACGCCCCGCTGCGCACCATGGAGACGACCTCGTCCGGCGTGAAGGCCGCCTGGGCGCTCACCGTCACGCCCGGGTGCAGCTGCGCGAAACGGTGAATGAGGCTGCTCAGCGGCTCGATGCCGGGGGAGGGCATGGTGGCCACCTCCACCGTGCCCCGGGCCAGCCCGGACAGCGACGCCGCGGCATCCCGTACGGCCGTCATGTCGCGCAGCACACGCCTGCTGGGGCCGAGCAGTTGAGCACCCGCCTCGCTCAGCACGACCCCGCGGCCCACCCGGTGGAAGAGGGCAACTCCGAGATCGGCCTCCAGATTGGCCATCGCCTGCGACAACGACGGTTGCGCCACGTGCAGCGCGGCGGCCGCCTTGCTGAAGCCCCCGTGCTCGACGATGGCAAGGAAGTACTCAAGTTGCCTGGCGTCCATGACCCCTCCACGGTGCCTGCTCCGCGAACAACAGGCGGAGCCTATCGATCGAGGTCGGGGCGGGTACGGAGAGGGCCCACACCGCTCGCACGGGCCCGCCATCCCGTGCGGCAGGGCGCGCTACTGCCCATGCCCGCGTGGCAGTTGAGAGGGGTGTGGGGCGCCACGGACCCGGTCTCAGTGTTTCGTGACGTCGACGCTCTGCTGCGTACCGGTGGGGCTTCCACTCGGGCTGCCGTCCAGATCGCCGCCCGTGCTGTCGCCGTCCCCGTTCGCGTCGAGGGCGCCCGGCGCGGAGGTGACTGCGGAGCCGCGTGGCCCGGCTTCCGCGAGAGCTGCCCCACCCGTGTACGCGTCGACGGCCGCCACCGCCTTCAACTCGCCATCCGCTGCGTCCAAGTCGCCATCCGCCGCGTCCGCCTCCGCGCCCGTACGCTGATGGCGTACGTGCGCGATGTCGCCGGCCAGGACGGCGCGGGCCCGTGGCAGGTCCAGGTTCTTCTCCCACTTGGCCACGAACAATGTGGCGACCGCGTTGCCGTAGAAGTTCACCAGCGCACGGCACTCGGACATGAACTTGTCGATGCCGAAGATGAGCATGATGCCGGCGGCGGGAACGTGGCCCACCGTCGACAGCGTCGCCGTCAGCGCGATGAACCCGCCACCGGCCACACCCGCCGCGCCCTTCGACGTCAGCAACATCACGGCCAGCAGGCCCACTTGCTGACCGATCGAGAGCGGCGTGTCCGTGGCCTGCGCGATGTAGAGAGTGGCCAGCGAGAGGTAGATGGCGGCGCCGTCGAGGTTGAAGCTGTAGCCGGTCGGTACGACCAGCCCGACTGTCGACCGTTCCACGCCCATGAACTGGAGCTTGCGCATGAGACCCGGCAGTGCGGGCTCGGCCGTCGACGTACCGAGCACCAGGAAGAACTCCTCCTTGAAGTAGCGGAAGAGCTGGAAGATGTTCAGCTTCACGTATGCGGCCAGCACCCCGCCGAGCACCACGACGACGAACAGGATCGACGTCGCGTAGAACAGCGCGATCAGCGAACCGAGGCTGCTCAGCGTGGACAGCCCGAACTTGCCGATCGCGTACGCCATCGCCCCGAACGCGCCCAGCGGAGCGGCCTTCATGACGAAGGACAGCACCTTGAACACCACTTCGGTGAGGCGGTTCACGCTCGCGATGATCGGCTCACCCACGCTGCCCACGGCCTTCAGCGCGATACCGAAAATCACGGCCAGGAAGATGACCTGGAGGATCTCGCCCTCGACGAACGCGCCGAAGAAGCTGTGCGGCACAAGGTCAGTGAGGAACTCCCACCACTGCTGGTGCTCACCGCTCTTGATGTACTGATCGGCCTCCCCCGACGTACTGATCGCCGAGGGGTCGGCGTGGACGCCGTCGCCCAGCCGGAAGACGTTCATGGCCACGAGCCCCGCCAACAGCGCGACGATCGTACCGATTTGGAAGTAGGTCAGGGCTTTGACGCCCGTCAGCCCGACCTTCTTGAGGTCCGCGACTCCGGCGATGCCGCCGATGATCGTGAGGAACACGATCGGCCCGATGAGCATCTTCATCGCGTCGATGAACGTGGTGCCGATCGGCTCCATCGAGGCGCCGAGATCCGGCCAGCGCCAGCCCAGCAGAATGCCGATGACGATCGCTGCGAGCACCTGCACGTAGAGCTGCCGGTACCACGGTTTCGACGGCGCGCCGATTGCGGCCTCGGCAGGTGGCGGGGTGTGCGTCATTGCAACCTCCTCAGGCAGTGAACTGCCCGCCCCGACTGCTCCCAGGGCACGCGTCGGCGCGCGTCTCCCGTGGGACCGCGCGCGAACAGACAGAGCGGGACCCGCGCGGCCCGAGCCCGTCCGGCACCACGCGTACTGGCAGCCACAGTGAACCGGCCCACACGACCCGGGTCCACGACCAAAAATCGATGCCCCGCATAGGCCCCACCTATGAGATGCGCGGACGCCTCCGTGGCGACGCCGAGGAGGCCGTAGCCGCCGCTTTCGATCAGCTGTTGATGCGCTGGGAGACTGTCCTGCGACACGGGAACCCCGGCCGCCTACGGCCGGCTGGTGCTCGGACACGCCGAGCCGCGCTCCTCGCCCAGCACGGTGGCCGCCATGAGGTGTGGGAAGGCGAACGCGGACGGGCGCCGGTAGTACAGCGCGCGGACGTCGCCGAGGCCGGCGATGCGCGTCGGTGTCACAACGCTTCCCTGCCACCGCGCCGCGTCGCCCCCGATGTGGGCGGAACACGACAAAGTCGCGGGGAAGTGACCGGAGCCGAGCCGCACGACAGGGACACCCCGGTCGTGCAGCTCGGCAATCACGAGATCGGCGGTCGGGTCCTCGTCGTTCGTGACGACCTGAACCGGGCGGGCATCGTGTGTCACTGGTCGGTGTCGTTCTCGGTGTCCGTGTCACCGCCGCCGTGACCGTCGGGCGAGGTGCCGGTCGCCGGGTTGGTGCCGGTGCTCGTGCCGTGCCCCGGGCCCATCACGGGCATGCCGGCCTCGTCGAAGTACCGGGCCGTCTGCGTGTCCGGGTCGATCTCCGCGCGGGCGTGCTGCGGCGTCTTGCCGGTCGGGTACGAGGTCAGACGGCGCAGACCCCAGGGGGCGGGTGTGAGGTGACCCTGCGGGAGCGGGCTACCGGTCGGGATGCGCTCGGCGTGGTTGAACATTGCGTACCTTCCTTGGTGCTTCGTTGTGCGTGTTGGGGGAACAGCCATTCGCCCGCCTGAAGTCGGTTCCAGGACCAGCTGGCCAGGCGGAACATCAGCTGGAACAGGTGCAGTTCGACAGGACTGATGCCACGACAGTGAGGCAGCCCAGCACGACGGAGGTGAAGAAGATGGGGCCCGCGAACTGGAAGACTGAGTCCTTCAACTCAGTCATCCGACGCCTTGTGCGGCTTCCGCGCTCGGCGGCGTGCTTCGTCATCGGCGCCTCCGGCGGCTGGGAGGCGCGGCCTTGACCGGCGGGGGAGCGGGGGCGCAGCTGTCGCACAGGAACAACGTGCGGCCGGGGCCTGAGCACTGCTCGACATAGTGCGGATGGTCGGCGCTGCACGGTTTCTGACAACGGGCGCAGAAGTACGGGCTCATGCTGGCGTCCCCTGTGCGCGCTTGTAGAGCTTGAGGGAAAGCCGGACTTGGTGAGCCAGGCCGCGTAGGTGGGCGTTCGCGTACACCCACTCGGAGGGAAGGGAGTCGGGTGCTTCCCAGGGAGTTCCGGCGAGTGGATCGTGATGCGGATGGAGAACACGCATGTGGTCGCGCAGCTTTGAGTCCAAGGTGCGGATGCTCGCCAGGGTGGGCATGGCGCCGTGCAGGAGAGCCTCACTGAGGGTTGTTTCGATGGCCCTTACGTCCACACACAAGTACGTGTCGGCGGCAGCAGCCGTTGTGTGGCGTTCCCTCTTGCATGTCGATGGGCGAGGATCTGACGGAGTTTCGCTTCGCATCTCGGGGACTCCTTCCGCAAGGCACAGCGCGGGGGATGTGAAACTCGCTTTTGCGCTGGCGAATTGGGGTTGATGACACTCAGTCAACGATCAATTGCAGCGTTGGGGCCATCGCGCATGCGGCCTCCGCATACGGTTATGCGCGCCGCGGGTACGGACACGTGCGAGAGCGGGTGGAGACCCATAACTTGGGGGACTCATGGAATGGAAGACGCAACCGGTTCAGGAAGCGTCCCGCAGCGGGAACTACGGAGGGCTGATCGAGCTGGCCCGGCAGGCCGCCGGGATGACCCAACTCCAGCTCGGGCAGGCCCTGGGCATGTCCCAGTCCGCCGTCTCCCGCCTCGAGAAGCGCGGCACGGCCGCATACAGCACGGACGTCCTCGCGGCGGCATCCGCACACCTGGGTATCCCTCCGGGGCTCGTAGGGCTTGCAGACAGCCGGCGCGCGGTGAGAGACGAGTCAGAAGTCGTGGAACGACGCGGATTCATCGGCGGGGTGGTCGCCACGGCGGCATCCCCGGCAATTGCAGCCCTGCCCAACCCTGCGGCACAGGCCGCCACAGACCAGGCCGCCTCTTTGCGGCTGAACACCACCGCTTACCGCAGACTGGACAGTTCCACGCCCTCCCGGGACCTGTCCGAGGCCGTACACGCCCACTTGCGACTGATCCAGAACGTCACGCACTCCGCATCTGAAAGCAAGCGTCCACATCTGGCTGCGGTCGCGAGTGAAGCCGCTTCCTTCGCCGGGTGGCTGGCCTGGGACATGGGGGACAGCGGATCAGCGCGCACGTGGTACGGGACCTCGGTCAAAGCCGCACGTGCCGCAGGCGACCCGCTGCTGAGTGCGTACCAGATCGGCAGCCTCGCCCAGTTCGAAGCACACGCGGGAAACCCGACCGAAGCTTTCAACCTCACCCGCAGAGCGCACCGCACCCTGGGCGCACAGCGTCCGGCTGTGGCAGACGCGTGGCTGCATTCGGTCGAAGCGCTCGCGCACGCGGCCGCCGGCGACCGACGCAGCAGCGACAGGGCACTGTCATCCAGCCTCGCCGGCGCCCAGTCGTTGCCCGAGGAACCGCCGCCGTGGCCCTGGGTGTTCACCTTCGACCCCGCCAAGGTGGCTGCATGCAGAGTGACCTGCGGCGCGCGCTTGGGCCTGGAGGACTGGGTGCTCGACGAGAACGTTGAGGCGTTGACTGCTGGGCGCCCGAAGCAACGTGCGCTGGTGCTGCTGGACATCGCCGCAGGTCACCTGGCAGCCGGAAGGGCCGACGCCGCTTTTGCCCTGGCCGCCCGCGCGCTGGAGACAGGCTTGCACTACCGTTCCGGCCGCATCGTGGAGCGGGCACGCGGACTGCGCCGCACCTTGTCCACCAACTCCCCGCCCAAGGTGGTGCGGGACTTCGACGAGCGCCTTCATGGCGTCTACCTGTAGAGAGGGACACGGAACTTCATGCGCCTAGGGATCACCGGACACCGCGGCCTCCCCATCGAAGTCGAGCAGCAGGTGAAGAAGCTGCTCGATGAGACAGTGCGCGGGTACGACCCAACCGAATTGGTAGCCCTCTCCTGCATCGCGGATGGCCCCGACGCATGGTTCGCCGAGGCCGTCCTGGGGCACGGCGGCCGACTGGAAGTGGTGGTGCCGGCCGCCGAGTACCGCGACGGGCTCCCCGGGTGGCACCACCCGGTGTATGACCGGCTGCTCAACCATGCCAGCGATGTGCATGAGACCGGCATGACCGCTTCCACCGAGGAAGCCCACATGGCAGGCAGCGAGATCCTGGTCGGCCTCGCGGACGAGCTCCTTGCCGTCTGGGACGGACAGCCTGCCCGTGGGTATGGCGGGACGGCGGACGTCGTCGCGTACGCCGAACGTAACGGCACTCGCGTACGGGTGCTGTGGCCCGAAGGCGCTTCCCGGTAGACGCTCGCTTCGGCCGGGGCCGTGGGCGAATTGGCCTAGACAGTGGCTGTGTTGTGCCAGATGCCGCGGAGGCCGGCGGCGAACGAAACCGGGGCCGAACGCGGCCACGACGCCCGGCGCGCCATGGGGGGGTGGCGCCATGTGAGTGCGGCGCAGGACGTCCAGGATCGCGGCGCCGAATTCCACTTCAGGGCGGGCGGGTTCTGGATCCGGTAGAGCTGGGCTATGTCCTCAGGAGGAGTGCCGAGTTCCGGCTAGCCTCCCACGGCCTGCGCGTCCAGGTCCTGCCGCATGCGAGCGATCAAGTCCGTGATGCCCATCTGCGGCAGCCCGGCAGCAGACTCCGCTCCGGCGGCGCGGTAGCCGGCCAGCAGCACGCTTGCCGCCCGTTCCGGCTGCTGCCAGCGGTCGTCGGTCGGCATCCGGACAGCCGCCTCCATCAGCGGCAGCCCCGCGGCCACGGACTTGGCCGCATACGACGCCAGCCGCTCCAAATACCCCAGCAGTTCGGCGACTTCGCGTCGCCCGACGATCGGCCCGTGCCCCGGGACGTACGTACTGGCGCCGGTGTCGAGTAACGTCTGCAGCGCCTCCAGCCACCCCGTCAGCGGCTGCCCCCAGGAGATCGGATGGTCACCGAAGAAGAGCACGTCTCCGCCGAAGACGACGCCGGAGTCCGGCACGTGTGCGACGGTGTCACCCTTCGTATGTGCGGGTCCGACCTGAATGAGCTCAACTTCCCGGCCCCCGACGGCCATTTCGTGGCGGCCGGTGTAGGTCGTATCCGGCTTCCGGGGGCCATCGGACGGTAGACCGGTCACATCAACCCAGCCCATGTGCTCGCGGAAGTAGTTCCCGCCCGCGCCGGCATCCCCGGGTGCCGCTCCGGCGCCTTCGGTCATCGCGCGCAGCCGCGCGGGGGTGAGCTCGTGGGGGATCTCGTCAGCGGTCGCCGCGGAACACACGATCTCCGTGGCCTCCGGGAGCGCCACGGAGCCCCAGGTATGGTCGCCGTTCCCGTGGCTGTAGACCGCGCACTCCAGGTGCGGGGCACGCTCTTGTGCGGCTTCCACCAACTCGGCGCCCTGGGCGCGAGTCATCCGGCAGTCGAACAACAGCCCCCGCCCGTGCTCACCGGCCACGAGGGCGGCGTTGGACCAGCCCCACCCCTCCCGGTCGGCAAGATACGCCCACACACCCGCCGAGATCTCGCGCACCTGCACTGTTACGTCCCCTCGCTCATCCGTCGGCGCCTGGCCCTTTGACGGTATCGGCGCGCCTTGCGCAGGGGGCCGGATTCCGCCGATCACCGTGTGCGGGTCCATCGCCCCCGTCGTCACGCCGTTCACCGACAACGGCGACTCGACGTCTCCTTCGTACTCAAGGAACGCCCAGGCGTCTCCCTCGCCGACGCGGAAGCAGACTCACCGGACGAGCCGTCAGATCCCGCCGCCGACAAGTCCGTCAGCCCTCAGGGCCCCGCAAAGGAGTCGCCGGCATGACGGAGCCGAGAGACGCACGCCCCGCCCGGAACCCTTGGCGAGTGGCCGCCCGCCGACGTCTCAAGGGTCTGCTGGCACCGGGCCGCTACTTCGTCGGCCGGGAATGTCCTGGTCGCGGCCGACGAGGCGGGTGTGGCGGGTCTCCACGGACGTTGGCGTCGGTGATCTCGGGCTGGTAGACATCCGGCATGGCCAATCGAATACAGAGTGTCCAGTCCAGGACCGTGTACGTGTCGGACGCGTTGCAGGATCGCCTGGACACCTACTGCGTCCAGGGCGAGGGCGGTGACCGCACGGCGACATCGGTGGTGTTCGCGGCCATCGAGCACTTCCGCGGGGAACTGCCGGAACTGATGCGCACCGCCCGGGCGCGCCTTGCCTCCCCATGGGCTCAGAAGGATGTCCACTATCTCGGTTCCGGACGGGTGCAGGTACGCGTTCGTCCCGAAGAGGGCCAAGAGGCCGTGCTGGACGAGGTGTCCGCCGAGCTCGGCGTACCGGTGACGACTTGGCTGCCGCCGCTGCTCAACGCGTACCTGCCCGGACGCAAGGAACCGGGGAACATGCCCTGGCTCGTACAGGAGCACTGAGGCCGGCCCGCTTCGCGCACAGGGACGGTCAACAACCGTACGGTGGAGGACACATGGTGAACACTCGCTCCTGGTGGGGCTGGGGCGATGACGCTTCGGCGCTGTCCGCGACGGAGGCCGCCGAACTCGTCGAGAGGGTGGCCGCCTTCTTCCCGGGGCACGACTTCTCCGACCATGTGCCGCCCGCCCCGGGCGACCTCCCCGTACCCGCGCCGCGCATCAAAGCGCCCGACTCGCTGGCGCATCTGGTCTCGGACGACGTGACCGACCGGCTGTCCCACAGCCGCGGGAAGGCGTTCAGGGACGTCGTACGCAATCTGCAGGGCCGGACCACGTACGTCACCGATCTCGTCGCCCGGCCGGCCAGTGAACGGGACGTGACCGACGTACTCGACTGGTGTGCCAGGGAGTCGGTCGCGGTCATCCCGTACGGCGGCGGCAGTTCGGTGGTCGGCGGGGTCGAACCGCGTATCGACGGACCGGCGTTGACGCTGGACCTCGAACGCCTCGACCAGGTCGTGGAGGTCGACACAGAGAGCAGAGCGGCCCGCGTACAGGCCGGTGTCTACGGTCCGCACCTCGAAGACCAGCTCCGGCCGCACGGGTTGACGCTCCGGCACTTCCCGCAGTCGTTCGAGTTCTCGACGCTCGGCGGCTGGCTGGCCACCCGCGCGGGCGGCCACTTCGCCACCCTGTACACGCACATCGACGACCTCACCGAGTCGCTCCGCGTCGTTACACCGGCCGGAACCGGTGAGTCGCGCCGGCTGCCCGGCTCCGGCGCCGGGCCCTCGCCGGACCGGATGTTCCTCGGCTCCGAGGGCACCCTCGGCGTCATCACCGAAGCATGGATGCGCCTCCAGGACCGGCCGCGGTGGAAGTCGACGGTCTCGGTCGGATTCGACGCCTTCCACGACGCGGTCGCCGCCACCCGCGCGATCGCTCAAGCGGGCCTCTACCCCTCCAACTGCCGCCTCCTCGACCCGACCGAGGCGTTGCTCAACGCCGGCGTCTCCGTCACCGGCGGGCTGCTCGTGCTCGGTTTCGAATCGGCACACCACCCCGTCGACGAGTGGCTCACTCACGCCCTCGCCCTCGCGCGCGACCACCGCGGCACGCCACTCGGCGACGCGCAGCACAGCGACGTCCAGCACAGCGACGCTCAACACAGCGACGCGCGGCACAGCGAGACCGCGCAGCCCGGGGCAGCCGCGGCCTGGAAGTCGTCCTTCATCCGCATGCCCTACCAGCGGGACGCGCTCGCACGGCGGAGCATGATCGTCGAGACCTTCGAAACGGCGTGTACGTGGGACCGGTTCCACGCCCTGCACTCCGCCGTCGTCTCCGCCGCGCAGTCAGCACTCGACAAGGTGTGCGGCGGCGGGGTGCTGACGTGCCGGTTCACGCATGTCTACCCGGACGGTCCCGCGCCCTACTTCGGCATCTACGCACCCGGCCGCTGGGGGAGCGTCGTCGCCCAGTGGGACGAGATCAAGGCCGCGGTCTCGGAGGCGATCGCCGCCAACGGCGGGACCATCACGCACCATCACGCGGTCGGCCGCGACCACCGCCCCTGGTACCAGCGCCAGCGCCCCGACCCGTTCGCCGCGGCACTCCGAGGCGCCAAGCAGGCCCTCGACCCCGCCGGGATCCTCAACCCCGGTGTCCTCGCGCCCTCTTCACGAGACAGCTCCGACAGCTGACAAGGCCGAGCCCGGCCTGCTTCGCGCTGATACGTCAACTCCCGTGGATTGATACGTCAGTTACGTCGAGCGGCGCGGCTGCCTTGGGGCTCATACGCCGGGCCCGTACGCCGGGTCCGTAGGCCGGGCCCGTACGCCGTGCCCGTACGCCTGGCCCGTACGCCGACGTCAGCTCGCGAGCCGGTCCGTGCGGGTGTGGCGATAGGCGTGCGTGTACGCGGACGTCTCCGGGTCGACGGTGTACGCGTCCGTGACGACCCGCCCGGCGCTGATCGAGAGCATCATGAAGCCGAGCGTGTCGTACGCCTCCCAGAACGCCTTGTTCTCCGGCTCGGCCGCCCGTCCCTTCGTCTTCGCGGCCGCGCCGCAGACGATCTGCTGGGTGCCCCGGTACGCGGCGCCGGTGTCCAGGATCTGCAGGGTGTGGTCGTGCCCGGAAAGGAGGAACTCGGCCTTTCCGCACACCACTTCCTCGTACAGCTTCTTGACGTGCTTCCCGCTCATGTAGTCGCCGCAGGAGACGCCCTCGTACGCGCCCGCGTTGCCGTGCGTGCCGTTGTTGCGCAGCGGGTGGTGGGCGAAGACGAACTTCCAGCGGGCGCGGGAGGCGGCGAGCGACTCGGCCAGCCAGTCCCGCTGCTTGCGAGCGAAGGGCCCGTCCCAGTGGTACTCGGGATCGGTCTGCAGCACGTACGAGGACAGCGGCGTGGTGTCGAGGGCGAAGAACTCAGCGACGGGGGCCTGTTGGGGGACGGCGACGGAGTAGTACCGGCCGGGCATGTACCAGCGGGCCGAGTGCTGGTGGTAGGCCACCTCGTGGTCACCGCGGGAGGGACGGCCGCCGCTGCCGGGGATGACGCCACTGGTGTCGTGGTTGCCCAGCACCATCAGCCAGGGAACGTCGATGCCCTTGTTCGGCTCCTCGAACTTCGAGGTGAACTCGTCGTCCGTGACCTCTTCCGGGCCGTTCTCGTAGATGTTGTCGCCGAGCCCGATCGCGAGGTCCACGCCGCGCTCCTCGCACAGCTTCCGCGCGGCGGTCGCGACGGCGAACTGCTCCGGCTCGCCCGTCCCCGCGTCCCCCGTGAGCAGCACGTTCAACTCGGCCTTGTCAGGTATCGGGAACTTGGCCGTACCGCCCTCGGCCGCCACCGCCTGCCACCCGGACGCGCCCAGCGCGACCGCCGTACCCACCCCGCCGACACCCGCGAGCATCGCACGTCTGCTGATTCCGCGTCCCTGCATCCTCCGGCCCCTCCCGCGTCGCTTGCCCCACAGACAATCCCGGCAGGGTAAACGCAGCCCGGACCGTCCGGGACGGCCCGATGAATCCCGGCAAGAGGCCTTCACGACACGGGACCGCCTCCCTCACGCGACGCCCACGCCTCGCAACGTCATCTCCCGTATGCGTCAACGCAGTTGAGCCCCCCCCGGAGCGCCGGCTACCCCCGCGGCCCGCCCCGGTCACGGCCGGGCGCCCGTGCCTCCGGCGGGCCGCGGCTTGCGGGGAAGTGCCGGCCCGCTCGTGTCCGCGGCGATCAGGATGCCGACTGCTGCGCCGCAGCCCCCGCCAGCGCGTGCGAGTGCGCGGCGATCAGGGCCGTCATGCCCAACTGGGGCAGCTGCTCGCTCAGTCCGGCCGCGCGGTAGCCTGCCAGCAGGACGCTGATGGCGCGCTCGGGCTGCCGCCACCGCAGGTCCGTGGGCATCCGCAGCGCCGCCTCCCGCAGCGGCACACCCGCGGTCGCCGATTCGGTGGCGAACGCCTCCAGCCGCGCGAGGTAGTCCAGCAGCTCACGCACCTTCCGGCGGCCGACCACCGGACCGTGCCCGGGGACGAACACCTTCGCTCCCGTCTCCAGCAACAGCTCCAGAGCCCGCAGCCACCCCGACAGCGGAACACCCCAGGAGATCGGGTGGTCGGTGAAGAAGAGCACGTCCCCGGCGAACACGGTGTCGGCGTCCGGCACATGCGCGATCACATCGCCCGCGGTGTGCGCCGGACCGACCCGTACGAGCTCCACGTGCCGGCCGCCCACGTTCAACGGCAGCCGGTGCTCGAACGTACGGTCCGGAAGCCGCGGCCCCGCGTCCGGCGTCCCTTCCAGGTCGAACACCGAGAAGTGCTGCTGCAGGTAGGCGGTCCCACTCTCCGCGGGCGCATCCGCGGCCAGCACCTCGCGCAGCTGCGCCGGACTCGTCTCGTTCGGGAGCTCGCGTGCCGTGGCCGCGGAGGCGATCACCTGCGCCGACTCCGGCAACGCCACCGAGCCCCAGGTGTGGTCCGGATTGCTGTGCGAGTAGACCGCGAACTCCAGGCCGCCCGGCGCGTGTTGGAGGGACGTCGCCACCAGGTCCTCGCCCTGCCGCGCGGTCATCCCGCAGTCGAAGAGCAACCCGCTTCCGTCCTCGCCGGCGACCAGAGCGGAGTTGCTCCAACCCCAGCCCGCCTCGTCGGCCAGAAAGGCCCGTATCCCCGCGGCGATCTCACGCACCTGCAACGTCCCGTTCCCCTTCACCCTCAGCGCCTGGTCCCCGCGACGGTATCGGCGGCACGCCGGACGAGTCCAATAACGCCAGGTCACAGCGGTTCCGCTCGAAGACGGGGGAGGGGCGGACTCAGGGCGCGTCGCCCTGCCAGTCCCACAACTCGGCGCCGGCCGACCGCGGTTCGTAGAGCGCGCGGCCACCCGCGCCGTACTGGCCTATCTCGGTGTGCAGCGCGGCCCCCTCGGTCAGCTCCCGGTCGGTCCAGCCGGTGACATCCAGGAGCATCCCGTCCAGCGGCCCACCGACCAGCTCCCGGTAGGAGCGGCCGGGAGAGGGGGCGGGGTCCTCCGGGTCGGCGCCGTAGACCCGGCGCTGCGGCAACTCGTCCATCATGCCGACATCCTGGCAGCCGGCACTGACATCGCGACGGCTGGTCGTGGCGCGCAGCTGGGTCGGCCCGTACGTGCCGGGGTCTGCGCCCCTCTGTTGTGCGGCGAGTCTGTTGTGCGGCGAGGACGCGTGTTTACGGCGAGGACCCGCGCCACCCCCTGCGCCCGGGGCCGGGCACCGTACGTGGAGACCCCCGCGGGGCCGCTGCGGCAGGCGGCTGTCACGAGCAGGGGCTGTGGTGCTGTAGTGTTCTTTTCACCGCCGCGGGGTGGAGCAGCTCGGTAGCTCGCTGGGCTCATAACCCAGAGGTCGCAGGTTCAAATCCTGTCCCCGCTACTCAGGTCCGAAGGCCCGGTGCGCACTGCGCGCCGGGCCTTCGTCGTGTTCACGTGACTGCGGCGGCAGCTCCGGTTCATCAGCACTGCGCCGGCAGTCCCCGTTCATCAGCGGCCCGTTGTGGAATCCGACGGCGGCCGGCTGCCGCACCCTCAGCGAGCCGCTACGTGTCACATCCGCTGATATGTGACGCTCTGTCAGGTCGGAATCCTGTGGAGGACAACGCCCGGGTGCGGTCGGCGGAACGCTCCGAGCGCCCGGACTGCCCGCGACCGGGGCGGAGAGACGGAGACACGGCATGAGCTGGCCGGACATGGCGGCGACCACGCTGGAGAACGAGTACGTCCGGCTGCGGCCGATCGACCGGGACGACCACGCGTCGTTGTACGCCCTCGCGAGGGATCCCGAGATCTGGCGCTATACCGTCGACCAGGTCGAGACCCGCACCGATTTCGACGCGTTCTTCGAGGGCGTGCTCTGCGAACACCTGGCGGGGCGGCGCGTCGTCTTCCACGTCACGGACAAGCGCAGTGGCCGTGCCGCGGGCAGCAGGAGCTTCTGCAACATGAGCGAGTCCGATGGCCGCTTGGAGATCGGCAAAGCCTGGCTCGGCCGCGAGTTCCAGGGGCGGGGCGTCAGTCGCTGGGTGGACTACCTCATGATGGAGCACGCCTTCGAGCGTATGGAGGCCGAGCGTGTGGAGTTCAAGACGCACGTGCGGAACGAGCGGGCCCGTCGCGCACTGCGCAACATCGGCGCCACCGAGGAGGGCATCCTGCGCAGCTACGACCTCATGCTCGACGGATGCCGCCGCGACGTCGTCTTCTTCAGCGTGCTGCGAGCCGAGTGGCCGCTGGTGAAGCAGCAGTTCGCGCGCGGCGCTGACCGAGTGAGCACCTCGCGCACGTGAACGCGAACGCAGGTGAACGCGAAGATGCTCGCTCAGACGCTCCGGCCGCTGGAGCGGGACGGTGCCGCTGGGCAGCTTCGTTTGTCTCTGCGGGGCGGTGGGCGCGACGGGTCTGCGCACGACGGGCCCGGATCGGGTCGGCGGCCTCGGAGCGTATGCCGAAGCCGGTGAACGGTGGGGTCCGACTCGCTTTCGGCAGGCGGCAGTTCAGGTCGCTTCACGGAGGCCATGACGCCGAGAGGACGTCACGGGCCGGCCCGTACTGCCCAGGGCTCGGCGGACGACGGGGCTAACGCGTCACGCGGTGGCGGAGGTAGACGACTTTCGAGTTGAAGGTGCGGGTCTCGACGAGTTCGAGATCCACGCGGCGTTCGTGCCGGGGGAAGAACGGGATGCCGCCGCCGACCAGCACCGGGTAGACCATGGTCCGGTACTCGTCGATCAGACCCGCCGCGGCCGCCTCGGCGGCGAGAGTCGCGCCGCCGATCGCGATCTCGCCCTCTCCCGGCTCGGCCCGCAACCGCTTGATCTCCTCCGCCAGGCCGCCGGAGGCCAGGCGGGCGTTGCCCTGCACCGCAGAGAGAGTGGTGGAGAAGACCACCTTGGGGAGCGGGTTCCAGAGCGCGGCCCACTCGAGCATCGAGTCGTCGAGCGAGGGATCCTGATCGGCCGTCTCCCAGTACAGCATCGTCTCGTACAGCCGCCGTCCCAGCAGATGGACGCCGACCTCTCGAATCTCGTCGATCCAGAAGCGAAAGACGTCCTCGTCGGGCGCCGTCCACTCGAAGTTGCCGTCCGGCCCGACGATGTAGCCGTCCAGCGAGACGCCCATCGAATAGGTCACGCTGCGCATCGGAAGACCTCCTCGTCGACGGATTCGACAGTATGACCACCGAACGCCGGAGAACTCATCGCGACGCGCGGGATCCCCCGGGCCCCCGGGCCGAGTCCCCCGGCAGGGGCGTGGACCATGACGCGGGCATGACCTCCGCCATTTCTCCGGCCCTCGCGGAGCACTCGCCCCGCACGGTGGTGGGAGTGATGACGTTGACGCTCAACGTGGCTGAGCCGCTGCTGCAGGGCCAGTTCGGGAGGGGCGTTCGATGCGGTGCCCGCTGCTGCTGATCGGCTGGGCTGGAGTGGGGCCGGGGCTCTTGCAGGCCATCGACAGCGCGGGGGAGGGGAGTGCCAAGCCCATTGAAACTGCGCCATCTTGAAGTGGCTGGTCAAGGTGCTGGTGTGATGTCGTTTCGGGGTGCTCGTGCCGGCCGTGGCCGAGCGGGTGTGGCAGCGGATGAACGAGCAGCTCGCCGACGAGCGCACGGAGGCCGGGTCGCCGGTGGTCCAGGTGGCAGGTCGGGCGGTGCGGCTGGTCCCGGACCGTGGGCCGGGGGTGGCTGAGTCCGCACTGCCAGCGGAGTACCAGCGCATCCTGACCGCGGTGCGGCAGGCCGCCGGCCCGGTCTCCACCCGGCAGATCGGCGAGGTGCTGGGCTTGGACACCGGGGTACAGGGCAAGCTGGAGCCGTTGCGCGGGAAGCTCACGAAGCCGGCCGACCGCGGCTGGCTGCACAAACGACCCGACGGGAAGTTCACCACCCGCCCGTGACCGGTCCGCACGGCGATCGGGGCGTGGCCGCGAAGGCCCCTCGCCTGGACCGCGCCCTGAAGAAGATCGCCCGGCGGGGCGGCGAGGTCGTCCTGATCGACGGCACCCTCATCCCCACCCAGCGCTGTACCGGAGAGGCGAACCGCCCGAACTACTCCGGCAAGCATCGCCGCCACGACCAACACAAGCACCGCGGAACAGCGTCACCGGGCCGGGATCGGCTGAGTGAGGTTCACCGGGTTGCCGTCGGGGTCCTTGATGTGGGCGACGCGCTGTCCCCACGGCATGTCGTTGGGGCCTCCGCTGACCGAGCCGCCCAGCGCCTCCACCCGGCCGAGCGTCTCGTCGACGTCGTCGACGCCGATGCTGAGCAGGATCCGCGACGCTGCCCCGGTCCCCGGGTTCGCCTTGGCCACCAGCCCGAGGTCGGTGTCGCCGATGCGCAAGCCGAGGTAGAAGGCCGGGCCTTCCGCCGGCACCCGGAAGTTCTCCTCAGCGCCGAACAATTTCGTATAGAAGCCGAGCAGAACGTCCTGGTCGGCAGTCAGGATCACTGGCTGGATGGTGGACATGGCACTCCTGTCGAGAACGGTCGTGTCGCTGGATAGACCGTTCGAGGACGGTGAACTCATCGGCAAAACCGCCCCGCCGGACGATCTACAACACAGGCTGCTGCCCACGACCAGCACGAGCACCCCGAAACGAGGTCACGCCGCCCCGCTGACCAGCCTCTTCAAGAAGGCGGAGCTTCATTGACAGGCCAAGCCTTGTCGGCAGCGGGGTGTGGGCCCATGCTTCGGGCATGCGGTGAACTACGTGGCTGCCAGTGGTGATTACGGCGGGGATCGGCGTATTGCTGGGCTGGTGTGCAGCGTTCGCGCCCCGCGTGGATCGTGCGGCACGACGGTCTGTCCGGGACCGTTCGCGGCGGGCTCGGGTCGCAGAAGCGCGGGCTGATGACGGGTCAGCTTCAGTCGGCGCGGCGGCCGCACCAGCACTGCCATCCGTCACCCATAACCCCGTGTAACCCGGTCACTGACGATCTGGGGTACTGGCCGCGCCAGTGATGCTTGTCAGCAGACTGTGCTGCGGGGCGGCCCCTGAGCTTGCCGTTGTGGTCGCTCCAGTGAGGGGGGAGTCAGGCGACTGCTGGGTAGCCGTCGTGGACGCCGCTGCGGCACTGGCCGCGCCACGGGGCCGTCACCGGGCGGTAGTTGCTCACCCGTACCGCCTACGTGGTGGGGGAGTTGACCAGGGGCGGCCAGGTGGGGCGGGTGGCGGCGGGGAGGGTGCCGAGTGCGTGGCGGACGGTGGGGTAGCAGGCGAGGATCTCCTGGGTCTGGGTGAGCACCAGCAGCCGCACCAGGCGGGCTCCGGGGGAGGCCAGCAGCAGGTGCCCGTTCAACTGGCGGCACAGCCACTCAAGGGCCAGCAGACAGTTCAGCCCCCGCGAGTCGCAGAACCGCAGCGCCGTGAGGTCCAGCACCAGATACCGGTGCCCACGTGTGACCATCGTCCCGGCGTACGCGAGGAATTGCTGTTCGCCATGTACGTCCAGCTCGCCCGCCAGGCGCAGTACTGCGCACTGCGGGGTGTCGAACACGGTGGTGAGTCGCAGTGACGGTGGGCCCTTCGACATGGTCCCCTCCGGGCGTTGGACGTGCCGACTCCCCGACGCCGGTGAAGCCCAGGCTTCGGCAGGCCGGCTGCATTTCATCGTGGGCGCGGACCCCTGTGGGCCGGACTGGGGCGATCGCGCTTCGCTATCCCTCATGAGAGTTATATCCGCACAACAAGATCGGCCAACGGGCCGGACAGCGTGGCAGGTGGCAGAGCTGAAGCCGTGCCGGCCGCGTGATCTGTCCGGGAGGGCGCGCGATCTGTCCGGGAAGGGCAGAACGACCAGCCGGCCACCCCGGCAACGTACCCAGGAAATGGATGCCTTGGCCCGCGAAGCCGACCTCGACACGGCGGCCCTCGAACTGCGGGCGCTCCCGGCCTCGTAATTGCTCACCGCCCCCTTTTTCGAACGCAGCCTCAGGCCATATATGACGGAGCGTCGGCTTGAGGGCAGAGAAGCGCTGGGCAGCGGTGCCGGTATCACCGGGAAGGCGCTGGTCATGCGCCTTCCTGCCGCGCCAGTGCCAACTGAATTGCGATATCGCGGACAGGTGTCCGCGTACTGGTGTTCCCGACCGGCAACAGATTTGCCGCATCGTCCACTTCGGGCGTTTCCTCCCGGCTATTCGGGCTGTTGAGCATGGCAGACCGGAAAATTTCTGGAACACCGGAATGGGGGAACATGCTTCATGTGGAATCGGGGAGTCGAGCGCGATGAGACTCATCCGGAACTTCGAACGTGCCATGGAACGCTGGACACAGTCCGCCTGGTCGGTCGTGCGCCCGTCGCGCGCCAAGCCGATGGAAGTGGTGGCGGTGCTGCGCCGGGAGTGCGACGACAACGCGCTGATCATGAAGCGGGGCCGCACCCTGGTGCCCAATCACTTCACCATCGAACTGCCGCGCGCCGCGCACGGTCAACTCTCCGGCCACCGTGGGGACGTGTCGGCGCAGCTGGCAGCGCAGGTCCGCCGGCATGCGGCCGAGCGGCGGTACCACTTCACCGGCCCGGTCACGGTGCAGCTCACACCGCACGCGGGAGGGGATTCCGACCGTTACCGCGTCCGCAGCCACATTGTTCCCTGTCAGGCACCGGCCCCGTTCGACGATTCCACCAAAGCCCTCCCAGCGGTGAAGCCGAAGGAATGACGGGGATTAGGGAAGCGGCGCCCGGGTAAGTGACCGTGCACTCCGCTCCGGCAACGGCGCGGAATACGGGGCCTGTTGGGATACAGGCCCGCAGCGTGCCAGAGAAAGGAGGTGAGTCGTCGGCCCGGCATCTCCAGCAACCGACCGGAATTCCAGCTTCCATCTCGGCCAGAGGGGATACGCATGAGCTCCACCGACACTCTCCAGCACAGCTACCACAGCAATGGAGCCGGGCCCGAAACCCGCACCAGTATGCTGAACAGCAGTGCCCAGGCCCGCGATATCACCCGCGGATACCTGTGCGCGCTCTCCTCCGCGCCGTCCCCGGAGACCATGGACAACGTCCTGCTGGTGGTCTCCGAACTGGTCACCAACGCGTTCCAGCACGCCTCCGGGGTCACCGAGTTCGGCCTCACCATGCACCGGAGCATGCTGTACGTCACGGTGGCCGACGCCAGCTCATCGCTGCCCCGTCAGCGCACGCCCGACGTCGCGGGCAATGACCTGGGAGAGACCGGCGGCTTCGGATGGCCACTGGTGCAGTACTTCGCCCACCAGATCGACATCCGGCTCGGACCCGACCACACCAAGACCATCCGGGTCGGCCTCCCGCTGTAGCGCGGACACACCAGCCGCAGCCTCCTCCGGTGACTGATCAGCAGTGCAGCCAGCCAACGCACTGGCTGCACTGCTGACCACACCGGTGCTCGCCCATGGAGCCTGCCCTGGCGCACCAGACGGTGCATTCTGACGGCTCGCTCCGGGAAGGCCACGCGTGATGTGCTGGTCAGATCTGCCCGTCCGGCAGGGGGAGTTCGGCTGCGATCAGGTCGGCGTAGGTGTCGCGGCGGCGGATGAGGCGGCTGGACGCGGCGTCGATCAGGACCTCGGCGGGGCGTAGCGAGGAGTTGTACTGGCTGGCCATCGCCATGCCGTAGGCGCCGGCTCCGAAGACGGCGATCAGATCCCCTTCCGCCAGCGTGGGCAGGTTCCGGTCGCGGGCCAGATAGTCGCTGGACTCGCAGATGGGGCCTGCCACGTCGTAGCGGCCCAGGCCGGTGAATTCCATGTGCGCGGCCCGGCCGGGCGGCACGAGCCCGTCCGCGGGGCGTACCGGCCACAGGAAGTGGAACGAGTCGTAGAGCGCGGAGCGGATGAGGTTGGTCATTCCGGCGTCCACGACGGCGACTCGGTGCGGACCGGCGTCCTTCAGGTACCGCACCCGGGTCAGGAGCACTCCGGCGTTGGCGGCGATGGAACGCCCGGGCTCCATCACCACTCGGCCGCCCGCTGCGACAAAGGGCTTGAGTACGGGGGTGATGGCGGCCGCGTACGTGTCCCAGCCGGGAGCCAGACCGGTCTCGTAGTCGGCTGCGAACCCGCCGCCCATGTTGACCGACTCGATGACGTGGCCGTCGGCGCGGAGCTTGTCGACCAGTTCCACGATGCGGGTCAGCGCCCGTACGTAGGGCTCGGGGGAGTAGATCGGTGAGCCCAAGTGCACGTGGACGCCCACCAGTTGTACGCACTCCAGCGTCGCTCCGCGCGCGAAGAGGCCCGGTACGCGCTCCAGGTCCACGCCGAACTTGCCGCCCCGGGTGCCGGTGGTGGTCTTCAACGGGGTGCCCTGGGTGGCGACGTCCGGGTTGACGCGGACGGCGGCCCTGACCGTACGTCCGGCGCCCTCGGCCACCTTGGCGAGCAGTTCGAGCTCGGACTCGGACTCCACGTTCACACAGCCGATGCCGCACTCCACCGCCTCGCGCAGCTCGTCCTCGGACTTGCCGACGCCCGCGAAGACGATGCGTTCCGCGGGGATACCGGCGGCCAGCGCGCGGTAGAGCTCGCCCCCGCTGACCACGTCCGCGCCCGCCCCGCCGGCGCCGAGTTCCCGCAGCAGGTGGACGTTGCTGCAGGTCTTCACGGCGTAGCAGACGAGGGGATCGAGCTCGGCGAAGGCCGTGGACAGGTCGGCGAGATGGGTCCTGAACGTGTCCCGCGAGTAGACGTACGCCGGTGTGCCGTACTCGTCGGCCACGTCCTCCAGATTCACTTCCTCGCAGTGCAGCACTCCGTCATGGAAGTGAAATCTGTCCACCGAATTGTCCCTTCTGAGACGGGCGTCGGAGGGCGAGTGTAGCCACGTCCGGAGGCCCCACGGGCCGTCATGGGACGACACGGAGTTGCCGCAGACCAGGGCGGGCAAGCTTGACCGCAGTATGGCCAGCGGCTGTGCGAGCGTACTCCTGGCCCGGCCCGACCCCGCAGCGCGCGAGGACGCCCCGACCGCACGCCGGCCGCGGTGATGCACAGCAGCACATCCGTACCGCCCGGCAACGGTGTACCAGCAAGGGGGAACAATGACGCAGCGGTTCGAGCAGGGCCCGTGGGCCGCGACCGGAATCCAGACCGTGCAGCCCGGGGTGCACCGCGTACCCCTTCCGCTGCCGAACGACGGGCTGCGCGCCGTCAACGTCTATCTGCTGGAGAACCTGACGGAGAACGGCCTCGTCATGATCGACGGAGGGTGGGCGATCCCGGAGGCCCGCAAGACGCTGGAGCAGGCGCTGGCCGCCATCGGCCGGGACCTGGGCGAGATCAGGCACATCCTGGTCACCCATGTCCACGGCGACCACTACACGAACGCCGTCGAGCTGCGACGCCTGCACGGCTCCCGCATCCACCTCGGGGTGGGCGAGCGCCCGGCCCTGGAGATGTTCCACCGGCAGCGCAGCGGCGAGCCCGCCGGAGTCCTGGAGACCGTGCGCAGGGCCGGGGCAGCCGAACTGGCCGACCGCGTCCGGCAGATGGACCACGGCGGCTACGACCCGAGCGTCTGGGAGGCGCCCGACCGGTGGCTTGGAGCCGAGACACTGCGCTTCGGCGGCCACGCTCTGCGCGTCGTCCCAACCCCCGGGCACACCAAGGGACATGTGGTCTACCTCGACGAGGAGCGCGGGCTGCTGTTCTCCGGAGACCATGTCCTGCCGCACATCACCCCGTCCATCGGCTTCGAACTGGCCGAGCCCGGAGGGCGGCCGCTCGCCGACTACCTGGACTCGCTGCGGCTCATGACGCGGTACGCCGACGCCCGGCTGCTGCCCGCGCATGGGCCCGTCACCGACAGCGTCCACGCCCGCGTCGCCGAGCTGCTGACACACCACGACAACCGGCTGCGCGAGAGCCTGGCGGCGCTTGGCGAGGACACGCTCGACGCCCACACCGTGGCACGCAAGCTGTACTGGACGCGCCGGGACGTGCCGTACGACGACCTCAGCACCTTCAACCGCATGCTCGCGATCAACGAAACAGCCGCGCACCTGGAGGTTCTCGTCCTGCGAGGCAGCGCCACGATGGAGTCCACGGACGACGTGAACCGGTACACGCGAGTGCGCTGAACCCTGGGGCTCCTCCGGTCGGAGGACTCCGGTCCGCGGTGCCGTGCCTCGTCAGGCCACCAGGAGCGGGCAGCAGCTCAGAGGGCCGCCGCCGTCGTAAGGTGAAGCCCGTACGTGAGGGACAGGAGGCTGAGGTGGCCGGGACGACGGTGGCCGAGGTGATGGCCGAGCTGGCCGCGCTCGAGGACCCGAAAGCGCGGGCGGTGAACGAGAAGCACGGTGACGACCACGGTGTGAACCTCACCAAGCTGCGTGCCCTCGCGAAGCGGCTGAAGACGCAGCAGGACCTCGCGCGCGGGCTCTGGGAGACGGGCGACACCGCGGCGAGACTGCTGGCGCTCCTGATCTGCCGCCCGAAGGCGTTCGAGCGCGACGAGCTGGACGGCATGCTGCGCGAGGCGCGTACACCCAAGGTGCACGACTGGCTCGTCAACTACGTCGTCAAGAAGAACCCGCACGCCGAAGAGCTGCGCCTGGCCTGGCTGGCCGACCCGGACCCGGTGGTCGCGAGCGCCGGCTGGGCGCTGACCACCGAACGCGTGGCGAAGAAGCCCGACGGCCTCGACCTCGCGGGGCTGCTCGACGTCATCGAGGCGGAGATGCGGGACGCCCCGGACCGCCTGCAGTGGGCGATGAACCACTGCCTGGCCCAGATCGGGATCGAGCACCCCGAGCACCGCACCCGCGCCATCGACATCAGCGAGCGGCTACAGGTCCTCAAGGACTACCCGACGTCCCCGGGCTGCACGTCCCCGTTCGCGCCGACCTGGATCACCGAGATCGTGCGCCGGCAGAACGAGAAGTAGCGCAGGCACCCCGGTCGCGGAGCCGTAGAACGCGTGCGGATCCACACCGGTCGCAACGACCACGCCGAACGCCGCCAGCGAGAGTGCGCTGACAGGTCCTGATTAAGCATTCGCTGAAGTCGCTGTTGACCGCGGCGTCCGGCGGGGCGCTCAATGTGGGGCCTACAGCGCGCCGCGTCCGGGCGCAGGCGTCAGGCGGGTGCCGTCGGGCGGTGGGTCCGGGCGGCGGTCGCGGCAGGGGGGAGTCCCGCATGCAGGTTCCCGCGCCGTTCGAGTATCAGCGAGTGAGCACGGTGGATGAGGCGATCGGGCTGCTGGACAGCCTCGGGGACACCGCACGGATCGTGGCCGGTGGGCACAGCCTCATCCCGATGATGAAGCTCCGGCTGGCCAACTTCGAGTATCTGATCGACATCAACGACCTGCACGACGAGCTGGGTTACGTGACGGTCGAGCCGCACCGGATCCGGATCGGCGCGATGACCCGGCACCGGGAACTGCTGGAGTCGGAGGAACTCGCCTCCGCCTTCCCGGTGTTCCGGGATGCCGAGCGGGTGATCGCCGACCCGGTGGTGCGCAACCGGGGGACGCTCGGGGGCGCGCTGTGCCAGGCCGATCCGTCGGAGGACCTGTCCGCCGTGTGCACCACTCTCGACGCGGCCTGCGTGATCCGGGGCCTGGACGGCGAACGCGTCGTCTCCATGGAGGAGTTCCACTGCGGCCCGTACGAGACCGCGGTCGGCGACGCGGAGATGCTCATCGAGATCCGCTTCCCGATCCGGCCGAACGGTTCGAGCGCGTACGAGAAGGTCGAGCGCCGCGCGGGGGACTGGGCGGTGGTCTCGGCGGGCGCCGCGGTGTGGCTGGACGGTGACGGGGCGGTCGAGGACGCCCGGGTGGGTCTTGCCGCGGTCGGCCCGAACACCGCGGGCATCCCCGGCATCGCGGAGACGATGCGCGGCCAGTGGCCGTGCGAGCAGCTGTTCGCGATGGCGGGTGAGCTCGCGGCTCAGGCGTGCGATCCGGTGACCGACCGCAGGGGCAGCGCCGACTACAAGCGCCATCTGGCACGGGAGTTGACCGTACGGGCGCTGCGCAGGTCGGTGGCGCGGATCCGCGATACGGACGCGGAAACAGGCACAGCCCACGGGGTGCACGGAGCCGGCGGAGGGGGAGCGTGAGCATGCAGGTCACCATGGTGGTCAACGGCGAAGAGGTCACCCGCGAGATCGAGGGCCGGCTGCTGCTCGTGCACTTCCTGCGCGACCATCTCGCGCTGACCGGCACGCACTGGGGATGCGACACCAGCAACTGCGGAACCTGCGTCGTGCGGATGGACGGCGAGCCGGTCAAGTCCTGCACGGTGCTGGCGGCGATGGCCGGCGGGCACGACATCACCACCGTCGAAGGGCTGGAGCGGGAGGGCGAACTCGACCCCGTACAGCAGGGGTTCATCGAGTGTCACGGCCTTCAGTGCGGCTTCTGCACGCCCGGCATGATGATGACGTCGCGGGCGCTGCTGGACCGCAACCCCGCACCGTCCGGACGGGAGATCCGCGAGGCGCTGTCCGGGCAGATCTGCCGATGCACCGGCTACGCGAGCATCGTGCGGTCCGTGCAGTGGGCGGCGGCCGAGGAGGCGGGCACCCGCACGACGAACGGGGCGCAGCCGAGCGGCGAGACACCGGAGACCGCGCCCGCCGGCACCGCAGGGGGTGCGTCATGACGGCCACCGGCACCGGGCCGGAGCCGGTCACCGCGTTCGAGGACAACGACGGGAAGCCGTGCGGTCACGGCCGGATGCTGCGCAAGGAGGATCCGCGCTTCGTCCGCGGCAAGGGCCGCTACGTGGACGACGTACAGCTGCCCGCGATGCTGCATCTGGCGATCCTCCGCGCCCCCATGGCGCACGCCCGGATCGTCTCCGTGGACACCAGCCTTGCCGAGGCCTATCCGAAGGTGAAGCTGGTGGTCACCGGCGCGATGCTGGCGGAGAAGGGCCTGGCGTGGATGCCGACGCTCTCCAACGACGTCCAGGCCGTGCTCGCCACCGACAAGGTCCGCTTCCAGGGCCAGGAGGTCGCGTTCGTCGTCGCCGAGGACCGCTACGCGGCCCGGGACGCGCTGGAACTCATCGACGTGGAGTACGAGCCGCTCGACCCCGTCGTGGATGTCCGCACCGCCCTCGCGGAAGGCGCCCCGGTCATCCGGGACGACATCGAAGGCAAGACCGACAACCACTGCTTCGACTGGGAGACCGGCGACGCGGCCGCCACCGACGCGGTGTTCGCAGACGCGGACCTGGTGGTCACCCAGGACATGGTCTACCCCCGGGTACATCCCGCGCCGATGGAGACCTGCGGTTCCGTCGCGGACTACGACGCGGTCGAAGGACGCCTCACCCTGTGGTCCACCACGCAGGCGCCGCACGCCCACCGCACGCTGTACGCGATCGTCGCGGGGCTCCCGGAGCACAAGATCCGGGTGATCTCCCCGGACATCGGCGGCGGCTTCGGCAACAAGGTGCCCATCTACCCCGGTTACGTCTGCTCCATCGTCGGCTCGCTGCTCACCGGCAAACCGGTGAAGTGGATGGAGGACCGTACCGAGAACCTGGTCAGCACCGGCTTCGCCCGCGACTACGTGATGCGCGGGGCGATCGCCGCGACCTCGGCCGGGAAGATCCTCGCCATCCGCACCCATGTGCTCGCCGACCACGGCGCGTTCAACGGCACGGCGGCGCCCGTGAAGTATCCGGCCGGATTCTTCGGGGTGTTCACCGGCAGCTACGACATCGAGGCCGCGTACTGCAAGATGACCGCCGCCTACACCAACAAGGCGCCCGGCGGCGTCGCCTACGCCTGCTCCTTCCGGATCACCGAGGCCGTGTACCTGGTCGAGCGGCTGGTGGACTGCCTGGCGTACGAGCTGTCCGCTGACCCGGTCGAGCTGCGCAGGAGCAACTTCATCCGGCCGGAGCAGTTCCCGTACACGACGAAGACCGGCTGGGTGTACGACTCGGGCGACTACGACCCCACCATGCAGCTGGCACAGCGGCTGGCCGGCTACGACGAACTGCGTCTGGAGCAGAAGGAGAAGCGGGCGCGCGGCGAACTCATGGGCATCGGCGTGTCGTTCTTCACCGAAGCGGTGGGCGCCGGACCCCGCAAGGACATGGACATCCTCGGCCTGGGCATGGCCGACGGCTGCGAGCTGCGGGTGCACCCCACGGGCAAGGCGGTGGTGCGGCTGTCGGTGCAGAGCCAGGGCCAGGGGCACGAGACGACGTTCGCGCAGATCGTCGCGGAGGAGCTGGGGATACCGCCGCAGGACATCGACGTGGTGCACGGCGACACCGACCAGACGCCGTTCGGGCTCGGTACGTACGGCAGCCGTTCGACTCCGGTGTCCGGCGCCGCGGCGGCCCTCGTGGCCCGCAAGGTGCGCGACAAGGCGAAGCTGATCGCCTCCGGGATGCTGGAGGTGCCGGTGCGGGAACTGGAGTGGGACAAGGGCTCCTTCCACGTCGCCGGCGACCCAGGCGCTGCCGTCACGATCCAGGACATCGCGATGCGCGCGCACGGCGCCGGTGACCTCCCGGACGGTGTGGAGGGCGGGCTGGAGGCGCAGATCTGCTACAACCCGGAGAACCTCACGTACCCGCACGGCGCCTACATCTGCGTGGTGGACGTCGACCCCGGGACCGCTCAGGTGAAGGTGCGGCGGTTCGTCGCGGTGGACGACTGCGGCACCCGCATCAACCCGATGATCATCGAGGGGCAGGTGCACGGCGGCCTCACCGACGGGGTCGGGATGGCCCTGATGGAGATGATCGCCTTCGACGAGGACGGCAACTGCCTCAGCGGCTCGCTGATGGACTACCTCCTCCCCACGACGCTCGAAGTGCCCGACTGGGAAACGGGGTTCACGGTCACGCCCTCCCCGCACCACCCCATCGGGGCCAAGGGAGTGGGGGAGTCCGCGACGGTGGGCTCGCCGCCCGCCGTGGTCAACGCGGTGGTGGACGCGCTCCGGCCGTACGGAGTGCGGCACGCCGACATGCCGCTCACCCCGTCCCGGGTGTGGGAGGCGATGCGGGGACAGGCGACCCCGCCCATCTGACGAACGGGCCCGCCCGACAAACGGGCCCGTCCGATGAACGGGGGTGTGCGGGCACCGGTGGACGGCGTCGGTGCCCGCACCCGTACAGGGCCGACGTCCGTGCCCGTACGGGGCTCACGACCGCAGGTGCTCGACCCGGGGAGGTGCCCATGGCAGCGACAGTGGCCGACCACGCGCGCGAACTCGCCGACCGGCGACGGTCGTTCGTACGCGCCACGGTCGTACGGGCCCAGCCGCCGGCCTCGGCGCGCCCCGGTGACGAGGCCATCGTGTGCGAGGACGGGTCGATCGACGGCTTCGTCGGCGGCGTGTGCGCCGAAGGCGCCGTCCGCACCGCGGCGCTCGGCACCCTGCGGGACGGCGGCCCTCTCCTGCTGCGGGTACTGCCGGAAGGGGACGTGTCCTTCCCCGAGTCGCCGGGCGCCCGCGTGGTCGTCAACCCCTGCCTCTCCGGAGGCGCCCTGGAGATCTTCCTCGAACCCCGGCTCCCGCCGCCGCTGATCGCCGTCGTGGGCCGCACCCCGATCGCCGAGGCCGTCATCGACTTCGCCGGCCGGCTCGGCTACGCGACCACCCGCACACCCCCGGCCGGCCTGGCCGAACGGGCGGACTCGGTGATCGTCGCCAGCCACGGACGCGACGAGACGGCATCATTGCGCGCCGCACTCGACGCCGGCGTACCGCACATCGCGCTGGTGGCCAGCCGCCGCCGAGGCGGGTCCGTTCTGGACGAACTCGGCGCCGACGACGCGGAACGCGCCCGGATCAGCACCCCCGCAGGGCTGAACATCGGCGCCCGCACCGCGCCGGAGATCGCGCTGTCGATCGTCGCGGAACTGGTCGCCCTCCTGCGGTCCGGGGACCGCCCGGGCGGGGAGGGGGAGACGGCCGCCGCACCCTGCGAAGTGACCGACCCCGTCTGCGGGATGACCGTCACCGCGGTCCCAGGGACGCCGCACCTGACCGTGGGCGGCACCGACATCTGGTTCTGTGGCACCGGCTGCCGGGACCGCTACACCGAAAGGGCGGTGGAGTAGGCATGTTCACCACCGGCATCATCCTCGCCGCGGGCCGCTCACGCCGCCTCGGCAGCCCGAAGCAGCTCCTGCCCTACCGCGGCGGCACTCTGCTGGACGCCACCCTCACCACAGCCCGCGCCTGCGACTTCGGACAACTCCTGGTCACGCTGGGCGGCTCGGCGGCGGACATCCGTGACTGCGTCGACCTCACCGGCACCGAACCCGTCGACGTGCCGGACCACGGAGACGGCTGCGGCGCGTCCATCAGCACCGCCGTCGCGCACGTCTCGCCGCGCGCACACGGAGTCGTGCTGCTCCTCGGCGACCAGCCGGGCGTCAGCCCCGAAGCGGTACGCGGCCTCATCGGCCGGGCGGCCGGCAGCCCCGCCGGAATGTGCCGCTACACCGACGGGCCGGGGCATCCACTGTGGTTCGGCCGCGCACTGTTCGGCGAACTCGCCGCCCTGCACGGCGACAAGGCCGCCTGGAAGCTCCTCGGGTCGGACTCCATCGCGGTCGCCGAGTACCGCATCGACCGGCCGGTCCCGCGCGACGTCGACACCTGGGACGACTACCGTGCGCTGCTCTCCGGCCCCGCGCACATACCCGCGCGCGGCGGCACCGGGAAGGCCGGCCGGTGAGCACACTGTTCGACGACGCGGACGACGTGCGCCGACGGCTGGAAGGCGTCGGCTACTTGGTCGACGAAGGCACCGCGACCGCCCTCTATCTGGCCACCGTCCTGGACCGGCCGCTGCTGCTCGAGGGCGAGCCCGGCGTGGGCAAGACCAGTGCCGCCAAGGCACTCGCGGCGGCACTGGACACACCCCTGATCCGGCTCCAGTGCTACGAGGGGCTCACCGCGGGCGAGGCACTGTACGAGTGGAACCATCAGCGGCAGCTCCTCGCGATCCGGCTCACCGAGGCGCGGAACGAGAAACGCACCGAAGCCGACCTGTTCACCGAGGAGTACCTCCAGGACCGGCCGCTGCTGCGGGCCATCCGCTACCCCGGACCCGTACCTCCCGTGCTGCTGATCGACGAAATCGACCGCGCGGACGACGAGTTCGAGGCGCTGCTGTTCGAGGTCCTCGGCGAATCCGCGATCACCGTTCCCGAACTCGGCACCTTCACCGCCGCACGCCCGCCGGTCGTCGTCCTCACCTCCAACCGCAGCCGCGAGCTGCACGACGCGCTGCGCCGCCGCTGCCTCTACCACTGGATCGACTTTCCCGCCCCGGACCGCGTCGTGGACATCCTGCGCCGCTCGGTGCCCGGCGCTGACGCGCCGCTGATCGCCTCGGCGGCCGAGTTCATCGGGCGCGCCCGCACCCTCGACCTGGACAAGCCGCCCGGTATGGCCGAGGCCATCGACTGGGTCGCCGCGCTCTCCGCGCTCCGCGTCACCCGGCTGCTGCGGGGCGAAGTGCTGCGCACGCTCAGCACGCTCGCCAAGAGCCCCGACGACCACGCCACCCTCACCGAAGCCCTCCCGCAGCTCGGCTGCCCGCCGGAAGAGGAGCCGTACAGCCCTGTCGCGCCGCACGGAGAGGAACCGGAACGGCCATGAAGATCGACAACGAGTTCACCGTCAGCGCACCGGTGCAGCGCGCCTGGGAGCGCCTCACCGATCTGGAGAGCCTCGCCCCGTGCCTGCCCGGCGCCCAGCTCACGGGAGTCGTGCAGGGCCCGGACGGCCCTGTCCACAGCGGGCGGGTACAGGTCAAAGTCGGCCCGGTCATCAGCCGGTTCACCGGAACGGCCCGGTTCGTGGAGCGCGACCCGGCCGCCCGGCACGCCGTGGTCGGCGCGAAGGGCAAGGACACCCGAGGCGGCGGCACTGCCTCGGCCGTCATCGACATGCGCCTCCACCCGGACGGGGAGGACCGTACGGCCGTCTCCGTGTCGACGGACCTCACCATCACCGGCAGGCTCGCACAGTTCGGCAGCGGGATGATCAAGGAGGTTTCCGAGAAGCTGCTCCAGCAGTTCGTCGCCAACCTGGAGGCGCAGCTGCGCGTTCCCGAGGGGACCCCCGTACGAACAGAGCGGGTCGCGCAGGCCCCGGAGCCCGAGGCCGCCGGGGAGCCAACTCCCTTACGGGAAGCGGAACCCCTACCCCCGGCCACGGCCTCGACGGAGGCCGCACCGTCGGGGTCCCCGACGCGCAGTGACGCGCAGACCCGGACCGGCGACGAGGCCGGCTCCACGCCCATCGACCTGATGGCGCTGGCCGGATCGTCGGTGTACAAGCGACTGATCCCGGTGGGAATCGCTGTCGTGGTGATCGCCGCCGTGGTCGCCTTCCTCCTCCTGCGGTGAACCGGCTGGGCGGAACGCCGCTGCCGGCCGTGGACCGGGCCGCGTTCGCCGTGGCGCTGGGCAGCCGGCTGCGCGAGCGGGGGATGCCGGTCGGGCTCACGCTGACCCGGGATTTGGTGGGAGCCCTGGCCCACACGGCTCCCTTGACGCGCACCAGGCTGTACTGGACGGCACGGATCTGCCTCGTACGGAACCACGACGACCTGGCCACGTTCGACGCCGTCTTCGACTCGGTCTTCGGCGACTTCGCCCTCGCCGCCGACCCGCACAGCCGCCGCGGCGGCCTGGCAGGCGCCCCGGGCGCGGACGACAACGACGCTTCCGCACCCGCTGGTTCACACGACGCGCGTGACGGCGGCACCCTTCCCTGGGTCACGCGGCCGACCGCCGTCGCCGCCGCCGACCGCGGCGAGAGCCACACGCTGACAGTGCCGGAACGGCTGCCCACCGACAGACCGGGACTCACGGACACCCCGTTCGAGCAGCTCGCGCCCCATGAGACGCGACTGCTGGGGGAGTGGCTGGAGGCAGCGCTGGACACCTGGCCGACGCGCCGCTCACGGCGGTTCGCCGTCCGCCCGCACGGCGCGCGGATCGCGGTGCGCGCGACCGTGACGCGCTCGCGCCGCACCGGTTGGGAGCCGATGCGGCTGGTGTACGACGAACCCGTGGCACGGCCACGACGGGTGGTGATGCTGTGCGACGTCAGCCGGTCCATGCAGGCCCAGACAGTCGCGTACCTGCATCTGATGCGAGCGCTCGCCCTCACCGCCGACGCCGAAGTCTTCGCGTTCGCCACCTCGTTGACCCGGCTCACCACCGCCCTCACACACCGCTCGGCCGAGGCGGCCGTCGAGGAGGCCACACGCCGAGTCGTCGACCGGTTCGGCGGCACCAGCATCGCCGGCAGCCTGCGCACGCTGCTCGGCTCGCACCACGGGGGACTGCTGCGAGGCGCCGTCGTCATCATCGGCTCGGACGGCTGGGACAGCGACCCGCCGGAGCGGCTCGCCGTGGCGATGGCCCGCCTGCACCGCCGTGCCCACCGGGTCATCTGGCTCAACCCCCGCGCCGCAGCGCCGGGTTTCGCCCCGCGCACCACGACCATGTCCGCCGCGCTGCCGTACTGTGACGCCCTGTTGCCCGGTGACACCTTCGCCTCGCTGCTCGCGCTGACCAGGGAGATCGGAAGCGACAGCCGCTCCGTACGCCGAACGCCCCGCGCCCGGGCGTGAGATGGGCGGGTACGGGGAGGCGGCCCCATAAGGCATGAGGCGTACCACCGACCGGCTGCCGCACGTGGGCCGGCCCCTCAGCTCCAGAGCGTCACATGGACCGCAGGCCGGAAGCGCCCGGCCGTCACCCCGCTGCCGCGCAGCATCGCCTGCGCCGCACGGGGAGTGGTGACGAAGCGCTGCAACTCGGCTGCGACAGGCGGGGCGTTGCCGTCGGTGAAGGAGAGGATGTGCCACGCTCCGCGAGCCGGCCGGAACGCCGTGTCGAGCCGCTTCAGGTCACCGCCGGCCAGATCCTTCGTCACCGCGAAGGCGACCGCGAGCGCGACGCCCTTCCCCCGCTTCGCCTCCTCGACGGCCGCGGCGTGGCTCTGGAAGATGCGCTGACGGTGCTCGGGGACGTTGAGGCTGCGCAGGATCAGCGGAACCATCCCGAGTCTGCCCACCGCCGAAGGCCCCAACAGCCAGGTCTGTTCCCGCAGTTCCGCCTCGCTCACCTGGCAGGCCGCGGCCAGTGGATGCTGCGCTCCGGCGACGGCGAGCACCTGGTAGTTGAGGAACGGTGTGCAGGTCATCGTCGCGTCCACGGTGGCCGGGTGGGGGCCGATCGCCACGTCGGCCGCACGGCTCAGCAGCAGCGAGCCGAACCGCTCCGGATCGTGCACGCTCAGCTCGACATCCAGATCGGCCGCCCGCCCCGCGAACAGTTCGATCAGCCCCGGCGCCGCGTGCTCCGCGAACAGACTCGACGCGGCCACGCGCAACAACCGCCGCCCCGCACCGGCCTGACGCACCTCGAGAACCGTCCGGTCCTGCAGACCCAGCATCTCCGCCGCGCGGCTCGCCAGCCGCAACCCGCCCGGAGTGAACACCAGCCCCGAGCCCGTCCGGGAGAACAGCTTGTCGCCCAACTCCTTGCGCAGGTGCGCCACATGCATCGACACGGCCGCTTCGGACACGCCGAGGTCGGCCGCGGCCGCCTTCACCGATCCCAGGCGTACCGTCGCCGCGAAGGCGCGTAATTGCGAAGGAGTCAACTCCTGCCTCCCACGGCCGCACGGTGACGGCACCGGCCCCAACCTACTCCGCCGGCGCGCCCCGGGGCCACGGTCCGGCCACCACCGGCGCCGGGAGGGACGGGCCGTGGGGAGCCCTGTGGCGCGAACCCCGCAACCCGCGGCACCTCAACGCTGCCCGGCAGCGACACGCCAGACCGGACCCGACGTGCAGGGACATCACCCCGGGCAGATACTCGCACCGAAAGTGACGGCCCCGCGGAGACGAGGGGTCCCGGAGATGAGGACGACCGGAGGGGATGCACGGTGATCGCGGTGCTGTCGTTCCTCTTCGGGCTCGGCACGTTGGTGGTGGGCGCCGAGCTCGTCGTACGCGAAGGGTCGGCGCTGGCGGCCCGGTTCCACATCAGCCCGCTCGTGGTCGGCATGACGATCGTGTCGCTCGGCACCAGCCTCCCCGAACTGGCCATCGGCCTGAGCGCCGCCCACCAGGGCAACGCCGGCCTGGCGGTGGGCAACATCGTCGGCACCAACGTGGTCAACATCCTGCTGATCCTCGGCCTCAGCGCACTCATCCGTCCGGTGCAGTTCGAGAACCGGACCCTGCGAGTGGACCTTCCGGTCATGACCGCAGCGGCACTCCTGCTGTTCTTCGTGGCACGTGACGGCGACCTCGACACCCTCGACGGCTCGCTGCTGTGCCTCTACGGAGTCGCGTACGTGGCCGTCACGGTCGTACTCGCCCGCCGTCAGTCACAGCGCAGGCCTCGCCCTGCCGCTGACTTCCCGTCACCCGCCGACGAGGGAGACGGGGCCGAGCCGTCGCACTCCGCGCCCCGCTCGGCAGGACTCTCGGCGCTGCTGCTCCTTCTCGGGCTCGCCGTCGTGGTCGTCGGCTCCGAATTCCTCGTCGACGGCGCCGTGGACATCGCCCGCGGCCTGGGCGCCGACGACGCGCTGATCGGACTGACCGTCGTGGCCATCGGCACGTCGGCGCCGGAGCTCGTCACCACGCTGGTCTCCACGGTGCGCGGGGACCGGTCCATCGCGCTGGGCAACCTGCTCGGCTCCAGCGTCTTCAACATCGCCCTCATCCTCGGCCCCACCGTGCTGGCGGCGCCCGGGACAGTGCCCGTGCCCGACGACGTACTGGCGCTGGACCTGGTCATCATGGTGGCCTCCGCGGTCGTGTGCGTCCCTGCCTTCCTCACCCGCCGCCGGCTGAGCCGCCTCGAAGGCGGAGCCTTCGTCACGATCTACCTCGCGTACATGACCTGGCTGCTCGCGACCCGCCTCTGAACGGGCTGCCACCGGAGAAGGCCCGGACCGAAGAGACCGCCACCCGCGGGGCCCCGTTAATCGTTTGGGCGCCCGCCGGGGCCGTGCGAGGGTCGGGGCGTGATCGATTCCCGTGATGATGCCGCGTCGCCGGCCTCGCTCGACCTGCTGCGCTGGCAGTTCGACCTGACCTGGTCGCTGTTCGAGTACCACCTGGAGCGGCTGGAGCCGGACGACTTCCTGTGGGAGCCGGCTGCGGAATGCTGGACGGTACGCCGGGGCGGCGACGGGGCGTGGGTCGTGGACTGGGCGGAGACCGAGCCCGATCCCGTACCCGTGCCGACCATCGGCTGGCTCAGCTGGCACATCGGCTGGTGGTGGAGCGTGGCCACCGACCACGCCCACGGGAGAACTCCTCGGGAGCGGACCGGCATTGTCTGGCCCGGCGCGGGAGAGCCGGCCCTCACCTGGCTGCGCGGTCTGCGCGAGGACTGGCTGGCCGCGCTGGAGCGCCTCACCGCCGTCGACCTCGAAGCCACCGCCCCGTTCCCGTGGCAGGGCGATCCGCAGTACACCGTCGCGCACATGGTCGCCTGGGTGAACGCCGAACTGATGAAGAACGTCGCGGAAATCGGCCAACTCCGCCTCCAGCGAGCGGTGTCGGAGTCGGGGAACCAGGCCTGAGGCGCCGGTCACCAGCAGCCGGCCACGGGTTGAGCGGTCCTGGGCCCGGCGGAGTGCCGGGCCCAGGACGGTTGCCGGGAGGCGGGTTCAGCGGCCTTCTCGAAGGCCCTGCTTGGCGGCGCCCTCGCTGAGGACGGCTTCTCGTACGGTGTGCCGGGCGTGGGCGTGTGGCTGTCGGTGGGGGTTCTTGGCGAGGGTGCGGGGGAGGTTGACGGCGCGGTAGCCGCGGTCCGGGTCGGCGTACGTGGGGATGTATTCGGCGCGAGTGACGTGCCAACGGTCGCCGGAACGCTCGGAGTCGGGCGGGCTGAACGTGAAGCGGGCGGCCGAGCCCATGGAGCCGCGCGGATCGTCCATGACGCCGGCGATCTGGTCGCCCATGCCGTAGACGACCCACTTGCCGTTGCGCTTCTCGTACGCCTGGGGCACGTGCGCGTGCGTGCCGAGGATGAGGTCGATGTCGGGTGACGCCGTGAGGGCGCGGGTGAGGCGGCGCTGGAGGGCGTCGGGCTCCTGCTGGAACTCGGTGCCCCAGTGCGGACTGACGATGACCACGTCAGCGCCCGCCCTCCGGGCGGCGCGCGCGTCGGCGAGGATCCGCTTCGTGTCGATGAGGTTCACGGACCACTTGTCGGGCTTCGGGATGCCGTTGGTGCCGTACGTGTACGCGAGGTGGGCGACCTTGGCGCCGCCCGCGCGCATCCAGGACGGGCGGCGGGACTCGGCGGCGCTGCGGGCCGAACCGGCGTGCCCCAGCCCGGCGTTGTCCATGGCGTCGAGGGTGCGGCGGATGCCCTCGCTGCCGGCGTCGAGGGTGTGGTTGGAGGCGGTGGAGCACGAGTCGTAGCCGCTGTCCTTGACGGCGCGGGCCAGGTGCGGCGGCGTACGGAAGGCGGGATAGCCGGAGAAGGGGCCGCCGCGCTTGCCGTAGACGGTCTCCATGTGACAGATCGCCAGGTCGGCGGAGTCGGCGGTGCGTTTGGCGTCGGCGAGCATCTTGTGGAACTCGTATCCCTGCCCGCGGGCGTCGGCGCGTGCCTGCCGGATGATCGAGTCGTGGATCAGCAGATCGCCCGTGCCGACCACGGTGAAGGGCCGCTGCCGGGCTGTGCCGGACCCGTTCGCCGAGCCCTGCGCGGGAGTTCCTTCGGCGGGGGCTTCCCGGGGAGTCGTCCTGCCCGGTGTTCCCTCGCCGGGAGTGTCCTTGTCCGGTGCCCCCTCGTCCGGTGTTCCCCTGCCGGGAGGCGGGTGCGCGGCGGACTGTTGCGGATCACCGCCGGCGTGCTGGGGCGCGTCCGTACCGCACGCGGTGGCGGAGGCCGCGGCGAGCAGCGCGACGAGAGTGGCGGGGATGAGGGTGCGGGGGCGGCGGTAGGGGGACCGTCTGTGGCGGGACGGGAGGTGTCCCGGTGGTGGTGTTGTGGACATATGGCCAGCTGATGACCTGAAAGTCATACAAGCCGGGGAGGCGCACCGCGGGCGTCGCCCGGACGGCAGGCGCCGCTACCGCTGAACGGGCCATCCCGGGCGCGCCACGTACCGCCCCGAACCAGCCGTCCCGTACGGACGCATGACGACCCGTCATGTACGTACGGACGGACGGCGGTGAGGCCCGCCAGAGGGCGAAGCGCTCACCGCCATCCGCCGCCGCTGAGCCCTCAGGGGCGGCCCGGCGGTGAACTCAGAGGGTCGGCCCGAAGGCGCGGCCGGGGCCGCCGGCCGGCTGTACGTCTACGCGCTTGGGCGGCAGGAACGAGTCCCAGCCGCCCTTGGGCCGTTCGCCGACATCCAGGGAGCGCAGCGACGCGAGTTGCTTCGGGGACTGGGCGTCGAGCCAGTCGACGAGCTGGCGGAAGGAGACGCAGCGGACTTCGTCCTTGCGGCAGACGCGTTTCATGACGTCCTCGACGGCGTCCATGTAGATGCCGCCGTTCCAGTCCTCGAAGTGGTTGCCGATCACCAGCGGGGCGCGGTTGGTGGTGTAGGCCCTGTTGAACCCGGCGAGCAGGGCGCCGCGCATCTGCCGCTTGTACGCGGGGCGTTTGTGGCGGGGGCCGTCGGGGGTGACGGACTGGTTGGCGAGGAAGTTGTAGTCCATCGACAGCGTCTCGAAACTGCTGCCCGGGGTGGGGATCTGTTGCAGCGACACATCCCACAGGCCGTGTTCCTTGCGCGGCCAGACCTGTTTGCCGTTGCCGCTGGAGTCGTAGCGGAAGCCCATGTCGCGGGCGGCGCGCAGCAGGTTGTGACGCCCTTCGAGGCAGGGCGTACGAGCCCCGATGAGCTCGCGGCCGTAGTCGAAGGGGAGCGGGGCGAGGTGCTTCCAGCCGGTGTTGGAGCGCCACTTCTGTACGAATCCGCGGGCCTGGCGGATCTCGCTCTTCCACTGCCGGACACTCCAGTTGTCGACTCCGCCCGCGCCGCAGAAGTGCCCGTTGAAGTGGGTGCCGATCTCGCTGCCGTCCTTCCAGGCGCCCCGGACCTGCTTCAGGGTGGCCCGTACGTTGCGGTCCTTGAGGTAGCCGATGTCGGAGGCGCCGCGGTCGTGGCCCGGCGGGTTGTAGCGCTTGGCCTTGCTCTCGGGCAGCAGGTAGAGGCCGCTGAGGAAGTACGTCTGCGTGGCGCCGTACTTCTTGCCCGCCTGGCGGAAGCGGGAGAAGAGCTTCTTGCTGTCCTCGCCGGCGCCGTCCCAGGAGAACACCACGAACTGCGGGGGCCGCTTCCCCGCCCGCAGATTCCCGGCGGCCGGCCGCTGCCGCGGCTGGGGCCCGGTGTACGCGGTGGAACCGTCGCCGATGACACGCGCCGGCTGTTCCGGGGCGGCCTGTGGCCGGTCCCCGATGGCGTGCCGGTCCGTACGGGACTGGCCGTTGTCGTCGGAGGCGGTCTCGGCGCAGCCGGCCGTCGCTGCGAGAGTTGCGGCGGTGGTGAGAGCGAGGGCTGCGCGGCTCCGTCTGTGCACGACGGTGGATGATCGGTTCATATGACAAAACGTCACATAACGGGCTGGGCGGGGCTCTCTGACAGGCTGCCGGGAGTGAAGGGGCCCGTCCGCAATCACTCATTGAGCGCACGTCGGCGCTGTGCCGATGCGGGGAGCGGCGCTGACGGAGCATCACCTGGGGGCGGGCGTCACGGGCGCCGGGCGCGGGGCCCGCTACTCGTACCTTCGGCTCGCGCCCGCGACTCGTACCTTCGGCCGACCTCGTACCCGGACAACCGGCCGCCGGGACGAGGCAGCCGCCGCCGGGTGCGGGAGAAGGTTGGAGCATGACAGCCGGTGAGGGCCGGCCGAACGGGATCCGAGGAGCACCGCATGCTGCGCATCGTCATCGCCCTGGCCGTGGCCGCCGTCCTGGGGGTGGGGGCCGCGACGGCGTGGAACGTACTGGACAACGCGTCCGTCGCCACCGCGGGCGGCAGCGCGCACACCGTGCCGCGTGCGGAGGTCGAGAAGCAGGCCGAGGAGAACTTCGCCCGCTTCTTCGAGGACAAGCCGGAGTCGGTGACCTGCCCGCGCGGTCTGCGCCCGAAGAAGCACGACACCGTACGGTGCAGCACCGTCATCAACGGCGAGCGCAAGCCCATGCTGATCTCCGTCACCGACGTCAAGGGCGACAAGGTGACCTTCGACTACGGGGTGCTGGAGAAGGACAAGCCCGGGGGAGGGGAGTGACCCGGGTCGAGGACGGGGCCGAGGGACGCCGGCTGTCGGCGCGTTAGCCGTCGCGGACCACGCCGCCGCGCCAGGCCCAGGCGGCGATCTCCACCCGGTTCCGCAGCTCCAACTTGGCCTGGATGCTCGCGAGATGGGTCTTCACGGTGGAGAGCGACACGTGCAGCTCGTCGCAGAGCTCCTGGTTGGTACGGCCGACCGCGACCAACCGGACCACGTCCACCTCCCGTTCGGTCAACGGGCCGACAGAGGCCTCATGCCCGGCGGGCGGCTGCTCGCCGATCCGCTCCAGCAGCCGAACGGTCACCGCGGGCGAGACCAGCGCGTCGCCGCGCGCCGCCGCCCGCACGGCCTCCACCAGCAGACCCGGCCCCGCGTCCTTCAGCAGGAATCCGCAGGCGCCGCCGGTCAGCGCGCCGTACACGTAGTCGTCCTGGTCGAAGGTGGTCACCACGACCACGCGCAGCGGATCGACGGCCTTCGGCCCGGCCAGCAGCCGGGTGACCTCCAGCCCGTCCAGTTTCGGCATCCGTACGTCGACGAGGCACACGTCGGGGCGCAGCCGGCGGGCCAGTTCGACGCACTCGGCTCCGTCGGCGGCCTCGCCCACGACCTCCATGCCGGGCTGCGCCTGGAGGATCAGCCGGAAGCCGGTGCGCACCATCTCCTGGTCGTCGGCGATCAGGACCCGGACCGGGTCTGCCGACGCGTTCGTGCCCGTCATGCTCGTGATCCTTCCACAGCGGTCCGTATGGGGAAGACGGCCGTCACGGTCCAGCCGCCGTCCTCGGCGCGCCGCGCGTGCAGCTCCCCGCCGACGGCTTCGGTGCGCTCGCTCAGCCCGACCAGGCCGAGGCCGCCGCGTCCGCCGAGCGGTTCGGCGTGCGGTGAAGGGTGCCTCGGCGGGGGCGCGTTGTGGACCTCGATGCGCAGCCTGCGGGGACCGTCGGAGTCCGTCAGGCTGACCCGTACCGTGACGGACGGCGCGCCCGGGGCGTGACGGCGTACGTTCGTCAGCGCCTCGCGCACCACGTTCCGCACCGTCGTCTCCACCTCGGGGTCCGGCCGTACGTGCCGGGCCTCGGCCGCGACGTGGAGGGTGGCGGGGGTGTCGCGTTCCGAGAACGCGGCGACCAGCTCGGAGAGTTCGGCGAACAGCTCCCCGGGGCGTACGGCCGCGCTGTCCTCCTCACGCAGTACGCGCACCAGCTTGCGCATCGACTCCAGGGTCTCCGAGCCGGCCTGCTCGATACGGGACAGCAGCTGGTCCACCTGCTCCGGCGCGCTCTCGCGGATCGTGCGGGCCGCCTGGGCCTGGACGACGATGCCCGTGACGTGATGCGCCACGGAGTCGTGCAACTCCCGGGCGAGCGCGAGCCGTTCACTCTGCCGGACCTGGGCGACCGCCCGCCTCCTGCGACCGTCGAGCGCGCGCAGATAGCAGCCCAGCCCGACGGTCCCGCCCACGAGGAAGGTCAGCAGGAACGAGAAGAGGACGCCGTCCGCGTCCTGCATCCGCAGCGGCGCCGCGATCACCGCGGCGCCCACCGCCGTACCCAGCGCCGCGGCCGCCCAGGGCCGCGCCACCTCCCGCGTCACCCGCGCCAGCAGAAGCAGCAGGCACAGCGTCTCCAGCAGGCCCCACCCGTTGAACTGCGGCTCCACGGCCACCAGGTGAGTGAGCGTCAGCGCGGCGGAGGCGGCCACCGCGGCGCCCGCCCGCCAGGCGAGCGCGAGGTGCTCGTCGGGCCACAGGAGGGCGACGCCCGCGACGACGCCCGGAACCACCCGCCACCACACGCCGGCTCCTTCGAGCCCGGAGGCGGCCTCGGCGCCCATCACGTCGCACACCCACAGCACCGCCATGATCACCCATAGCACGGTGAGGGCAGTGTGACGGGACAACCGGGGTCCCGACGTCTGGTCGTACGGCGCTGCTGTCTCTGGCGTCTCGCGTGTCACTGGCACATCGTGAAGCCTACGGACGGCGCGCCTCCGCGGGCTCGGCCGAAAGAACGACACGGCTCAGGACCGTCGCCTGCGCAACGCCCGGTGCTCGCATCGGCAGGCCCGCCGCGGTCGCGTCATGACTCCGGCCGGGGATCGAGGCGGTGGCGGTCCAGAAGGGAGAGCGCCGCGCTGCCGATAGTGAGAGCGATGGCGAGGATCAAGGGCAGGCTGAGGGCAGTGCCGATGATGCTTCCGGCGACCGCCGTTCCCGCCGACCCGGCTGTGATCTTCAATGCGCCCACCCAGACGAATATCTGGCCGCGGGCGGCGTCGGGCGCGTACTCGCTGCGGGCGGCGAGCGTGGCGGCGAAGAAGTACGCGTTGGCGATCCCGGCCGCCGCGTAGGCGGCCACGGCGAGCGTGAACGAATGGGTGACGGCGATGAGCACGAGCGTGGCCGCGACCACGGCGGCCAGCCGGGTCATGAGCCGGTCCGCGTCTCCGCGCGCCGGGCGGATCATCACCCCGGCGGAGCCGGCGAGATTGCCCAGGCCGTAGGCCGCGGTGAGTACGCCGGCGGCCGCGCTGTCGACGCCGAGAGCGCCGGTGCCGGCCACGGCGGTGATGGGCAGGGCGGCGACGCTGAACGCGACGGTGAGGGTCAAGTACAGCGTGCGGCGCAACGGGCCGGTGGTGAGGATCCCCAGGAGCGTGCGTCCGGGACGGGGTACGTCGGCGGCGGCGGCCGGGGGCGGGGCGTAGGGGAGGAAGCGGATCACGGCGGCGGCCAGGAAGGTCCCTGCCGCCAGCACCAGCGCGGCGGTCAGGGGCGAGGTCCAGGCGGAGACGGCGGCGACGACGGTGGGACCGACGGTGCCGCCGATGCCGTAGGTGGCCACGTCCCAGCCCTGGGCGCGCCGTTGGCGCTCCCGCCCTTCACCGGCGATGGCAGGCAGGCGGCTGCTGACGCCTCCGGTGAGCAGCGGGCCCACCAGCCCGGAGGCGATCAGCAGTACGGCGGTGACGACCGGGGTGGTGAGGGGGTAGAGGAGCACGGCTGCCGCGAGGGTGACGCCGTGTACGACGCAGGCTCCGGCGATCACGGTGCGGCCGTCGCGTGCGGTGTCCAGGGGCCGGGCGACGAAGGGGCCCAGCAGGTGGGGCGCGGTGATGCAGGCGCCGAGCAGGCCGGCCAGCCAGCCGGGGCCGCCGTCGGTGGTCACCAGCAGCACGATCGCCACCACCGCGCCGCCGTCGGAGGTGCGGGCCAGGGTCGCCGCCGTCACGTAGCGGGCCAGACCACCCCGGCTCTGCGGCGTGACGGCGGTGTGCTCGCTGGTCACCTTGCTCATGGCCGTACGTCTCCGAGGGTGTGTGCCGGGCAGGGGGTCGTCGGGGCGGCTGCTCACACACCGGCCCCGCGGGCATCGCGCCCGGGGGCCGGTGGTGTGCTCGCTGTCGGTATCACGCGTGCAGCCGCAACTGTTCGAGTACGTCCGCGACTTGGGAGCGGTCCTCGGCTCCGAGGCCGCGCAGCGGCAGCGGGAGGCTGTGGGGCGGGGTGAGGCTGAGGTGCGCTGCGGCCTCGGCGATGACACGCAGGGATCCGTGCCGGGCGAAGAGGTCCCACAGCGGCTGGAGTCGTTCCGACTCCGCCCGGGCCCGTTCGGCGTCTCCGGACTGTGCGGCCCGTGTGATCGTCAGCGCCGGCTCGGGGAGGGTACCGGCGATCACCGAATACCACGCGTCGCACCCGGCGTTGAGCCCCGTCGCCGCGAAGCCGTCGCCGCTGACGCCCACCGTCACCGTTCCGGGCAGGAGTTGCCGCAGCTCCTCGACGCGGGTCCGGGCAGCCGCGGGATCGGCGGGCACACCGGGGATCTTGATGGACGCCACGTGCGGCAGCTCGGCCACCCGCGCGTACAGCTCGTCGGTGAACGTGAAGTGCGTGGTGCCCGGGTTGTCATAGATCACCAGCGGCACCGAGAGGTTCGCCGTGACGTCCTCGAAGAGCCCGAACACCTCGTCCTCGGTCAGCCGCTGATACGACATCGCCGACAGCAACACCCCTGCCGCACCCGCCTGTTGGGCATCCTCGGCGACCTCCAGTACGTGCCGCGTGCGCAGTGCGCCGATACCCACGACGACCGGGGTCGACCCCGCGTTCTGCACCGCGACGCGCGCCGCGCGGGCCCGCTCCTCGCGGGTCAGGTAGGCGTAGGACCCCGTGGAGCCCAGGGCCCCGATGGAGTCGACGCCGGCGGCGGCGAGTCGGCCGACCAGAGCGGCGAACGCCTTCTCCTCGATGCCGTCTTCGGTGACCGGGGTCAGCGGAAAGGCACTCAGGCCGGTGAACATGGACTTCTCCTTGATGGCTCTAGGGGTGTGTGCAGAGAGGGGAGCAGGTTGCTGCCGTATCCGGTGACAGCGGCCGCTGCTTCTTCGATGCCTACAGCGGGTTGTTCCGCAGCCAGGTCAGAACCTCGTCGGCGTGCTCGTTCGGCGGGAAGACCGGATAGAAGACGTGCTCGATCACGCCCTCGCGGATGACCAGCGTCAGCCGCTTGTAGAGCGTCATCCCGCCGATCTCGAAGACGGGCAGGTCCAGTGCACGGGCCAGGTTGCGGGACGGGTCGGAGAGCATCTCGAAGGGCAGACAGAGCCGTTCGACGACCTCGCGCTGATAGCCGGTGTCCTGGCTGGACAGGCCGAACACGCGCACCGCTCCGGCGGCCAGCAACTCCTGGTAGTGGTCGCGGAATCCGCATGCCTCGGGGGTGCAGCCCCGCGCTCCCGGAATGGCGTCCCACCCCTCGGGCAGGTCGGTGCCCGGGCGGCCGGTGAGCGGGTAGACGTACACCACGGTCCGGCCCTCACCGAGCGCGTCGAGCCGAACCGTCACCTCCCCGCTGCTGAGCAGTTCCAGGTGCGGGACCGGCGTGCCGGGCAAGTGGGCGGCCGCGCCGTCGTCCTGTGGCGTGGGCAGATCGGCCGGCAGGCTCGTGTAATCCGTCATCAGGTCTTCTCCTCCGTCGGCCGGTGCGACACGGCTGTTGCGGTGGGCGGCCTTCTGCAAGTGCGCGACCAGCGTGGTCCGTCGGGCGGTGAGGCCCGCGATGCGCTGCGAGAGCTCGTCGATCGCCTCCCGGTAACCGGCCAGTGAGGCCGGGCAGTCGTCGCCGTGCTCATGGCCGACCGTGAGGCAGTCCAGGAACGGGCGGGTGCGCTCCACGGGGATTCCGAGGTCGCTCAGTGCCCGGATCTCCTGTACGAGCCGCACGTCGTGCGCGTCGTAGTTCCGGTAGCCGTTGGCCAGCCGCTCAGGGGTCAGCAACCCCAACGATTCGTAGTAGCGCACCGCCTTCGTCGTCACGCCTGCCCTGTCGGCCAGTTCGCCGATCCGCATGTCTCTCACCTCGAAGAACGCTAAACCTTGCCCCTGAGGTTAAGGTCAAGGCACTTTGAGGAAGCGGCAGCGCGATGCTCTTCGGCGGCAGTCGGACGTGCCCGGTTCCGCCCGTACGGCTCGGCCCCGGCGCTCAGGGGCCGGGCGGCACCTGGTGGCGCTCCAGGAGGGTGGGGAAGGTGCCCACGGCGTCGAGTGCCATGGAGAGTTCGGCGACGATCTTCGGATTGTCGAGAGGGCCGCGCAGGAACTCCTCGAGGCGGTGCATGCGATAGCGGACGGTGTTCTGGTGGCAGTACAGAGCCCGTCCCGCCTCGGCCGCCGAGCCGTTCGCCTCGAGCCACGCCCGGGCGGTCGCGAGCAGCGTCGTGCGATCGTCCTCGGGCAGCGAGAGCACGCCGCCGAGAATGCGGCGCACGGCGCGCTGGGTGGTTTCCAGATTGTTCATCACCAGCTCCGTCAACGGCGTGTCGTCGAGCTGGTGAACCCCCGCCGACTCCGGCGGCAGCGATTCCGCCGCGACCTGTGCGTACCGCAGCGACCGGCTCGTCTGGTCGAGCCGGTCGTAGAGCGGACTCACGCCCACGCGGCCCTTCGCGACGGAACGGACGGCGTCCAGGATCTTCTCCACCGGCTGCAGCGGAGGGCAGGAGAGCACACCCGTCTCGGAACTCGGCTGCGCCCGCCACGCCGATCCGACATCGAGGGCGCGCAGCCGGCTGTCCAGCCCCGGCAGTGGCGGATCACCGGCAGTGGCGGCCTCGGCGGTCACGACGAGAAACGTCCCCTGGTACGGGAAGCCGAGCATGCGGGCGACCTCCCAGACCGTGTCGCTGGTCGAGGACGGCCCGTCGATCAGCTCGGCGACCAGCGCTGAGCGGCGCCGGTCCGTCTCCACCATCCGCTCCGCGCAGGTCTGCCGGTAGGCGTCGGTGACGGCCGTGGAATACGTGTCGGACAGCTCCCAGATGTGCGACGCCGTTTCCATGAGCGCGTCGGGCGCGTCGCCGCCCACCCTCCGTGCCTCATCGAGGAGTTGTTCCCAGAAGTAGCGGAAGCACAGACGGTAGGCGCGCAGGATCTCCGGAAGCGGTGCGTTCTGCAGGGCGCGTTTCCGGCCGGTCTCGGTGGGTCCGGCCAGATCGATCGCCGACGACGCGGGATCGGCCAGGTGCTCAATGGTGTGCTTGGTGTTGTGGCGCAGGGAGGCGAACAGGTCCTCCGGGCCCACGACCATGGTCCGGTAGAACTCGATGTTCTCGTAGGTCAGTTCGGCCATCGCCGTGGCGATGGCGTCGAGTCTGTCCCTCAGGGCCACGGCCAGCTCGGCCACCCGGTGTCTGGATGTTGTCACGTGCACAGGGTGAGGGTAGGGCAGCGCGGACTCCGGAGTCCGCCAACTCCCGAGTAGCGGTCAGGTCGTTGTCGGCACGTACAGAAGACCTTGTCGCCCCGGACATGGTGTCCGGAGCGCCCCTGTCGCGAGGATCGTCGCGTCAAGCCGAGACCAGCGTGCACGAAAGCGGACCGACGTGAGCAACCTCGCCACTGACCTGGCGCAAGCAGCAGAGCAATACCCCCAGCGGCCGGCGGTACGGGCCGACGGGAGAGTCCTGACCTATGCCGAACTGGACGAGAGCAGCGCCCGGGCGGCCGGCGCGCTGCTGGCCCACGGGGTGCGCCCCGGCGACCGAGTGGGGATGCGGCTGCCCAACGTCCCCGCCTTTCCCGTCCTCTACTTCGGTGCTCTGCGCGCCGGGGCGGTTGTCGTGCCGATGTACCCCCGGCCGCGGTCGTACGCGGTGTGGCCCCACGGCGACGCCTGCGGCGCACGGCTTGTCTTCACCTCGCCCGACACGATGTGGGCCCAGGAAGCCGCCACGGGCGACACGACGCTCATCCCGGTCGGCCCCGATTTCCTCGACCAGGTGGCCCTCTGGCCCCGGCACCCCGGTGTGGTCGAGCGCGCCGACGGCGACCCGGCCGTCATGGTCTGGACGGGAGACATGGTGGACGGCCCCCAGGACACCGCACTCGGCCACGGCATGCTGCGCCGGCAAGCGGCGCTGACCGCCGGAATGCTGTTCGAGGAGACAGCCGCGGACGGCGCCCCGGGGCGGCTACCGGCGTTCTCCTCCGCCGGTCAGACCTGCGGCCTCAACGCGGTGATCGTCACAGGAGCCTGTCTGCCCGTGGGGCGAACGCCCGCCCCGGCGACCGCACTCGACGAGTGGGCCGAGCCGGCCGTCGCCCCGGTCCGGGGCTGAGTTCCTCGCCGCAGCCACCGAGGCCGCCCCATGAGCCCCCTCGACGGCCCCCAAGGGCGTGGCCAAAGCGGTGGCAGGACACCGGACTTCGGCGGGCACGCGCTACTGCGCGTCGAGGATCCCAGGGGTGTCGTGCAGGACGACGCTCTGTTCCAGCGCGGTGCGTCCCATGTGGAAGCTGTTTTCCCGAGCGTCCAGGTCGGCTGTGCCGAAGGAGATGCCGAACAGCAGCTTGAGGTCGTCGGGAACGTCCAGGAACTCGCGGATGGTGTCGGCGTACATGCCGAGCATGGTCTGCGGGATGCCGCCGAGTCCCCGGGCGGCCAGCGAGAGCAGGAAGTTCTGGGCGTACATGCCGATGTCACCGGCCACCCGCACGCCGTCGCCGAACTTCGGCATGAAGAGGAAAGCGGCGTGGGGGGCTCCGTGGAAGTTCAGGTTCTCCCGGGCGTGCGCGGTCCTGGCTTCCCGGTCCGAGCGGGCTATCCCCAGAGCGCCGTACACGGTCGCGGCGTGGTTGTGCGCTCGGTCGAGGTAGGCGCCCTCGCCGAAGTCGTCGTAGCTGAAGGAGAAGTCGGGGGAGAACCGCTCCTCCTCGTCGGCCTTGAGGAGTTCCTTGCTCAGGGCGTCGCGCGCCGCACCGGAGACGACGTGCACCGTCCAGGGCTGGGTGTTGCAGTTCGACGGGGCGGCCTGAGCGTCTTCCAGGATGCCGCGGATCTCCTCAGGGGGCAGCGGGGTGGGGTGGAACTTCCGGACGGAGTACCGGGAGCGCACGACGTCGGTGATGGGCGAAGCTGTGGCGGGCAAAACGATTTCCTTTCAAGGGTGTTCGGTTCCCGTGGGCGCGGTGTGTCTCACGGGGTTGTTGAAGAGCGCGGCAGTGTGTGTCAGCGGTGGACGGAGCGGTTGAGCTCGACGAGCTGCTCCCGCGTGGGCGGGGAGGTGAATTCGAGGACGCGCTGCAGCATGCGGTCCCGGTTGCGCGGGGCCGCGTCCCGGTCGGCCGAGTCGAGGGCCTTCTCCAGGTCCCGCAGGCCCAGTTCGGTGCAGTAGGCGGGCATCATCGGCTGCTGGCGCCAGGAGCCGGCCAGCACGCTGGCGTCGAAGGGGTCGAAGCCCGTTTCGTCCACCAGACGCATGCCCACACGCCGCGCCTCCTCGGAGTCGGCCGCGACCGGCAGCGCGATGCGGTCCGGGGTGCCCGCCGGAGCATCCCCGGCCTGGAGCGTCTGTGACAGCACGGCGTTCCACGCCTTGACCACGGGCCGCCCCAACTGCTCGGTGACCCACACGCTTTCCACCTGGCCGTTGTCCACCGCTTCGATGGCGCCGTCCCGGTGGGGAAAGTAGTTGGAGGTGTCGATGACCACGGTCTCGCCGGGTACGGAGGCGAACAGCGGCGCCACCGCCGGGATTCGTGCGAACGGGATGGACAGAACGATGACGTCCTTGCCCTGAACGGCATCGGCCGCGGTCACCGCGTGCGCCCCGAACTCCAGCGCCTCGGCATCGATCGTCTCGGGGCCCCGGGAGTTGGCCACCGCGACGTCGTGCCCGCCGGCGCTGAGCCTGCGCGCCAGCGTCGTCCCGATCGGTCCGGTTCCGATAACACCAATTCTCATGATTTGTCCCTCTCAGGGTTGCGCCTCCCCCTTGAAGGGGTGGCCAGGGTGTGATGGATGACTGCACGCGGGCATGCGACACCGCGGACATGACCGGCGGCGCCGGCGTCCGGCTGTGAGGAGAGCGGCCGGTGGCCTACTCCCCGCTGTCCTGTTCGCGGTATCCGCTCTCGATGAGAGCGCGCAGGTGGTCGAGTGATTCTTCGTCGGTGGCTCCGTTGCCGATGATCCAGGCAGTGGAGATCGCCGCGAGGAACAGGTCGTAGCCCTTTACCGACTGCCGTGCATGGCCCGCGAGTTGAGCGGCCCGCAGGTACTCGTCGGTGGTGGTGATGAGGTCGTCGCAGGGAATGGTGAGCGGGTTGTCCGGCTCCCGCTCCCTGGCCGCGGCCATGAGCGGTTCCGGCAGTCCGCTGAAGGCGCTGAAGTACTCCTCCATCGCCCGCAGCCACTGCCGCAGCGCCTCGGAGGCGTCACCGAGCCGCGCGATCTCCGCCCGGCGGTCCATCAGCTCCTCGGAGCGCGTCTGGAGCACGGCGGCGAGCAGTGCCTCCCGGGTGGGGAAGTGCCGATACAGCGTGGCGGGCCCGACACCCGCCTCCTTGGCCACCGCCTCCAGCGAGGCACCGACGCCCTCCCGCAGGAAGTGGTGCTGCGCCGCTTCCAGGAGAGCCGCGCGATTGCGCTGGACGTCCGCGCGGGGCTTACGCCCCTGCTGCCCCTTGTCGCTCATACGCCCGCCTGTCTCCTGCGTTCTGCCGGTCACGAAAAACGGAGGCTGACTCCGTATGGATACGACAGTAAAACGGAGGCGGCCTCCGGTCAACCCGTGACGGCTGCTCGTCCGTGCCGGGACAGCACGAGGACCGGCACACCTGGTCACACGACACCGAAGAAGGCCACGTCAGCACGTCAGCCGGACATCCAGCGGCGCGTCACGCCGTACGGACGCCCTCGCGGTCTTCGAGGGCGCTGATGGCCGTGGCGTTGAGGCTGTGGGTGATGTGACTTCGCATCAGCCGGCCGGCCTCGGCGGCCTGTTGCTGCTCGATGAGGTCGACCAGCTGGTGATGTTCCTGGAGGTCGCGGGTGCGGGGCTCGTCGCCGGGCGGGAGTTCGAGGCCGAGGCGGCGGTAGCGGTCGGACTTGTCCCACAGATCGTCCAGGAGGCGGATGAGGACGTCGTTGCGCGAGGACCGGTAGAGCGCCTGATGGAAGACGCGGTGAGCGGTGAGCGCCTCCTCGCCCCACTGCCGGGTGACGGGCAGCAGCCTGTCGACGGCCGCCCGCATGGTGGCGATGTCGTCGTCCGTGCGCCGCTGCGCGGCGAGTTCGGCGGCGGTGGGATCCAGCGACAGCCGCACTTCGAAGAGCTGGCGGGCTTCGTCGGAGCTCATGGTGGAGACGCGGACGTCGCGGTGGGTTTCGACGGTGAGCAGTCCCTCGCTGCTCAGGCGCCTGATCGCTTCGCGCAGGGGGGTGATGCTCATGCTGAGCGAGTCCGCGAGCTCGTACTGGGCCAGGCGCGAGCCGGCGGGGAGCGACCCGTCGAGGATCTGGCCCCGGAGTTCCGCGTAGGCGAGATCGCTCTTGCTGAGAAACGTGTTCTGACTCGCCATGGCCTTGCGACCGTCCCCTTCCCGGAGGTTCCCCCACCCCTTGACATCGCCCTCTGATGCGCCTGACTCTAACAGCCGTCACATCTTATAAGTTACGAGAGAGGCGCCGACGTGAAGATCACCAACGTCTACGAGGGCACCGTTCCGATCAGCTCCTCGATCAGGAACGCCTGGATCGACTTCAGCTCCATGGACTGCTCGATCGTGGCGATCGAGAGCGATGTGGTCCGCGACGGCAAGCCCGTCGTGGGCTACGGCTTCAACTCCAACGGCCGCTACAGCGCGGGCGAGATCCTGCGTCGCCGCATCCTTCCCCGCCTGACCGCTGCCGAGCCCGGCAGTCTCCTGGACGAGCAGGGCCGCTTCGACCACGCCAGGGCGTGGGACGTGATGATGAGCAACGAGAAGCCCGGCGGACACGGCGAGCGTTCGGTCGCGGTCGGGGTGGTGGACATGGCCCTGTTCGACCTGGCATCCAAGATCGAGGGCAAGCCGCTCTACCAGTACCTCTCCGAGCGCTACGGTGACGGCCAGCCCGACGACTCGGTGTTCGTCTACGCGGCCGGCGGCTACTACGCCCCGGGCAAGACCCTCACCGATCTCCAGGACGAGATGCGCGGCTTCCTCGACCTGGGCTACGACGTGGTCAAGATGAAGATCGGCGGCGCGGACCTGTCCGAGGACCTGCGCCGCATCGAGGCCGTCATCGACGTCCTGGACGGTGACGGCTCCCGGCTCGCCGTCGACGTCAACGGCCGCTTCGACCTCGCCACGGCGCTGGAGTACGGGCGGGCCATCGAGCCGTACGGCCTGTTCTGGTACGAGGAGATCGGCGACCCGCTCGACTACCACCTCAACGCCACGGTCGCCGAGCACTACACCGGACCCATCGCCACCGGCGAGAACCTCTTCTCCCTCCAGGACGCCCGCAACCTGATCCGCCACGGCGGCATGCGCCCCGACCGCGACACCCTCCAGTTCGACCCCGCGCTCTCCTACGGCCTGGTCGAATACCTGCGCATCCAGGAGATGCTGCGGCAGCACGGCTGGTCCTCCCGCCGCTGCGTCCCGCACGGCGGCCACCAGTTCTCCCTGCACATCGCCGCCGCCCTCAAGCTCGGCGGCAACGAGTCCTACCCGGGCGAGTTCCAGCCCACCGGCGGCTTCGCCGACGACGCGGTCGTCGAGAAGAGCCGCGTCGGCCTCACCGGCATCCCCGGCATCGGCTTCGAGGGCAAGGCCGCCTTCCACAAGGTGCTGCGCGAGCTCCACAGCTGACCCGTACGAGGCCGGAGGCCCGTTGACGCGGTGTGCCTCCGGCCATCGGCGCAGCTCCATCCGAGCGCCACGACAACGACACCAAGAGGACGCGAGTCGCGTCGCGTCCCCGAACTCCCCCACGGGACAGGGCTACAGACGATCGTCGTGCAAAGGAGCACCACCGATGACAAGTTCCACCCCTGCCGTTGCCGACCGGGCGCCACGGTCCCGGTTGAACCGTCTGCTGCGTGAACTGTGGTTCCAGGTCGTGCTGGCCGCGGTCCTCGGGATAGCCGTGGGCGTCCTCGCCCCCGGCGTCGGAGAGCAACTCAAGCCGCTCAACGACTGGTTCATCGCGCTGGTGAAGATGATCGTGGTCCCGGTCATCTTCTGCGTCGTGACGACCGGCATCGCCTCCATGGACAACCTGCGCAAGGCCGGCCGGATCGGTGTGAAGGCGATCGGCTACTTCCTCGTGCTGTCCCTGGTGTCCATGCTGATCGGCCTGGCGGTTGCCAACGTCTTCCAGCCCGGCGCCGGTCTGAACATCGATCCTTCGACGCTGAACGCGGACCACGTACCCGACACCGCCGAGGAACACGCCACCTTCACCGGCTTCGTCTCCTCGCTGATCCCCACCTCACTGCTGGGCGCGATCACCGGTGACGCGATCCTGGCCGCCCTCATGGTCTCGATCGTCTTCGGCGTGGCGCTGAACATGGCCGGGGAGGACGCCGCGCCGCTGACCCGCGGCATCCGGGCGCTGTCCAACGTCGTGTTCCGCATCGTGGGCTGGGTGATGCGGCTGGCACCGCTGGGCACCTTCGGCGCGCTGGCGACCACGGTCGCCACCTACGGCGCCGAGAGCCTCCAGCAACTCGGCTATCTGATCCTGCTGTTCACCGGCACCTGCGTCGTCTACGTCCTGGTCGTACTCGGCGCCATCATGCGTGCCTGCCGGCTGAGCCTGTTCGGCCTGATGCGCTTCCTCAAGGACGAACTGCTCGTCGCGCTGAGCACCTGTTCCAGCGAAGCCGTACTGCCGCAACTCGTGCGCAAGCTGGAGACCCTCGGGGTCGGCCGGCCGGTGGTCGGCATCGTCATCCCCTCCGGGTTCTCCTTCAACCTGGACGGCTCCGCGGTCTATCTGACGATGGCCTCGCTGTTCCTGGCCCAGGCAGTCGGCGTCGACCTCTCCTGGCAGCAGCAACTGATCATGGTGGGGGTCATGATGCTCACCAGTAAGGGCACCGCGGGCATCGCGGGCGGCGCGTTCATCGTCCTCGCCAGCACCATCACGGCTGTCGGCCACATTCCCCTGGCCGCCCTCGCCCTGATCGTCGGCATCGACCGCATCCTCAACGAGGGCCGTGTCTTCATCAACGTGCTCGGCAACGCCGTCGCCACCATCGTGATCGGCAAATGGGAGAACGACTTCGACACCGAGCAGGCCCGCTCCGTACTCCGTCCCGGCAAGACGGGCACGGCACCTCCCCGAGCGGCGGCCGACGCCGACACCCCCAAGGTCGGCGCCGACACCTGACCGCTCCACCGCGCTCACATCCGGGCGTTGGCGATCGCCGAACTCCCGCCGAACGCCTCCTGTTTGGCGGCCGTGCGGCTGCGCCCCGGGCGATCCGGGCCGGGGCGTGGGCCTGGGACGTGGCGTTCCAACCGGAGGCGGAGGGCGAGCGGTTCGTCGGTGGGGAGCGGGCGCGGCCGGCCCGGCTTCGGCAGGGGCCGGCCGCACGCGGGGCCGGGGCCGATGAGGGCGCGGCGGTCCCGGCGTCGCCGGTGTTCACGCGGAGGTTCGCTCCGGTGTGCGCGAGGTTGCCGTGGCCGGCTGCGGGGCCGGCGCGGGCGTGGATGCGCCGGCTCGGCGGCGCCGTCCCGCCGACGCGATGACGCTGGTGAGTACGCCCGCGAGCAGTCCCCAGAACGCGGAGCCGATGCCGAGCAGCGTCACACCGGAGGCCGTGGCGAGGAAGGTGACGACGGCCGCCTCCCTGGACGCGGGGTCCGACAGGGCACTGGCCAGGGACGCCTCGATCGTGGCGAGCAGCCCGACCCCGGCGACGGCGAGGACGAGCGCGTGCGGCATCGCGGTGAGCAGCGAGGCGACGGTCGCGCCGAGCAGGCCGACGCAGAGGTAGAAGACGCCCGCCCATACGGCTGCGAGGTAGCGGCGCTGCCGGTCGGGGTGGGCCGAGTCGCCGGTGCAGATCGCGGCGGTCATCGCCGCGAGGTTGATGCCGAAAGCGCCGAACGGCGCGAGCACCGCCTGTACGGCACCCGTCCACGTCATGGCGGACGAGACGGGCACCTCGTAGCCGGACCCGCGCAGCACGGCGACCCCCGGCAGATTCTGCGAGGCCATGGTGACGACGAACAGCGGCACGCCGACGCTGATCAGCACCTTCCAGTCCAGCTCGGGAGCCGTGAACACCGGCTGCGCGAGCGAGAGTCGGACCCGTTCCAGGTGCCAGCCGCCGGTGAGGACGGAGGCGACGACTCCGCCGCCGAGCGCGATGAGGACGGCGTAACGGGGCAGCAGCCGACGCGCGAGGAGATACAGCACGAACACTGGGAACGCGATCGCGAAACTGCCGCCCATCTGGGAGAAGAGCCCCGTCCCGAACTCGAGGAGCACACCGCCGAGCAGCGCCGAAGCCAGCGGTACCGGAATCCGGTCCATGATCCGCGCGAACCATCCCGTCAGACCGCTCGCCATGATCAGCAGGCCGCTGAACACGAACGCGCCCACGGCCTGCGCCATGGACACCCCGCTCAGGCTCGTGACGAGGAGCGCGGCTCCCGGCGTCGACCACGAGGTGACGACCGGAGCCTTGTGCCGCAGCGACAGACCCGCGCTGGTCACGGCGATCCCGACGCCGAGTGCCAGCATCCACGAAGAGATCTCCCGCGCGTCAGCCCCCGCGGCCCGCGCCGCGGTGAACACGAGGGCAGCGGTACTGGTCACGCCGACGGTGACCGCGACGAGCCCCGCCGCCACGGCCGAGGGAGGTGCGGTCGCGCGTATGCGGGCGAGCGGGGACATGCGGGCATCACTTCCGGAGGGGGCGGGACAGACTCCAGGCGTTCCGTAAACGGAACGTTCTGTTTGTGGAACACTAGAGACGCAGGTGGCGGCACGTCAAAGCGCCGAGCTCGGAGAAGGAGTCGAGACCTTGGGGCAGGATCTGAACGACGAGGTGGGACGCAGGCTGAAGCAGCTGCGGCAGGACGGCGGCCTCTCCCTGTCGGAGCTCTCGCGCCGCTCGGGAGTCGGCAAGGGCACGCTCTCGGAACTCGAGACGGGCCGCCGCAACCCCACTCTGGAAACGCTCTACGCCCTGACGACCGTGCTCGGCTGCCCGCTCAGCGCCGTCCTCGACGATCCGGTCCCCGCTGTCGCGAAGGGCGCCGGCGGAGTCTCCGGCGCCGCCGTCACCGCGGTCCTCCTGGAGCGGTACGAGGACGAAGGCGCGGCCACCGATGTCTTCCGCGTCACCATCGCCGCGGGCGCGACCCAGGAGTCGGCCGCGCATGTCCCGCACACCACGGAGAGCCTGATGGTGCTGTCCGGCACGGCGGTCGTCGGCCCGCCGGACGCGCCGCAGACGGCCGGCCCCGGCGGCCACGCCCACTGGCCGGCCGACGCCCCGCACACCTACAGCGCACCGGACGGCGAGGTCCAGGGCATCCTCTTCGTCCGCTACCCGAAGGACGCTTCGTGACGTTCGGGTGCGCAACGAGCAGTTCAGAGGTCGAGGACGAGCCGCGGGGACAGGGCCCGGGACACGCATGCGTACATGCGGCCCTCGGGGGCGCCGATGTCGTCGCGGTGCTCCGGTTCGCCGTCCAGGACGGTGACTTCGCAGCTGCCGCAGACGCCTTCTCGGCACCCGGAGGGGAGGGGACGTCCGGCGTGGGCGAGGGCGTCGAGCAGTGACTCGTCGGCCGGTACGGCGACGGTGTCCCCGGACCGGGAGCAGACCGCCTCGAACGCCGTGTCGGGGCCGAAGGTCCGGGCCACCGGCTGGAACCGCTCGGCGTGCAACTGCCCTGCGGGGAACGCCGCTTCGGCCGCCGCCAGCATGGTCGCGGGACCGCAGCAGTAGACCTGAGTGCCGGCCTCCAGCGTGGCCCCGAGCGCTTCGAGATCCGGCCTGCCCTGTCGTCCGGTCTCCACGATCCGCACCCGGTCCCCGTACGAGCGCAGTTCACCGGCGAAGGGCATGCTGTCCACCGACGGCCCCAAATACAGCATGGTCGCGGGAAGTTCGGCGGCCACCGCCGCGCGCAGCATCGGCAGCAGGGGCGTGATCCCGATCCCGCCGGCGAGGAACAGGTACCCCGGTGCGGGAACGAGCGGGAAGTGGTTGCGGGGGAGGGAGACGTCCAGGGTGCGGCCCGGGCGCAGGAAACGGTGGACGTACTCCGAGCCGCCCCGGCTGAGCGGGTCGTACCGCACGGCGACGCGATAGGCGTCCCGGTCGGCCGGGTCCCCGCACAACGAGTACTGCCGGGTCAGCCAGTTGGGCAGGGACAGGTCGATATGGGCGCCGGGTTCCCAGGGCGCCAACTCCCCGGCGGCGGCGCGCAGGGTGACGGCGGCGACATCCTGGGCGACCCGGTCGATGTGCTCGACGACGGTCTGTTGCATCGGTGATTCCTCTGTCTGCCGGTGCGGCCTGGTCAGTAGAGCTTGCGGTAGCCGTCTTCCAGAACCTGTTCGAACAGTTCGGGGTCCCCGCCGGCGCCGAACTGCGCGGCCGCGATCTCACCGATCGACGGCATCTCCTCGGCGAGCGCCTGGCTGTCCGGGTCCCAGAGCCGGGAGCGGATCAGCGCCCGCCCGCAGTGGAAGTACGCCTCGGCCACCTCGACGACGATCGCCAACTCCGGCTGCTTCGCCTCCGTACGCATGCGGGCCAGCACATCGGGATCGTCGGTCACGTAGCCGCTGCCGTTGATGCGCAGGACCTCCCGCATGCCGGGGACCAGGAGGCACAGCCCGACGCCGTCGTTCTCTGCGAGGTTGCGGAAAGAGTCGGCGATCTTGTTCCCGGGGCGGTCGGGGAGGGCGACGGTGTGCTCGTCGAGGACCTTCACGAAGCCCGGATAGTCGCCGCGGGGCGAACAGTCGGCGCGCCCGGCCGCGTCCGCCGTGGCCATCATCAAGAACGGCGAGTGGGCGATGAAGCGGCGGAACCAGTCGTCGATACGGTCCTTCACCTTCCCCTCGACCATCGGCTCCGGCTGCCCGAGCCGGGCCCGGACCTCGTCCGCAGAGACCCGGCGAGGACGCGTCGGGGCATGCGTCATGGCACCTCCTGAAAACGGGTGACGGCATGCGGCTGCGGACACTCGGCCCGGCATCGCCGCAGTTCATCGCACTATTGTGAGCAATTACTCAGGTCGTGCGCTACTCGCTTTCACGGACCCTGCAGGAGGTGCCATGACGTCCGGCCGCCGCGGACTTCACCCACGTAAACAGCCCCGTCAGGTCCGGGCCGAGCTCACCCGGCAGCGCATCCTCGACGCCGCTGCTCGCGTTTTCGCCGACCACGGGTACGCGGCGGGGACCACCAACCGGATCGCGGAACGGGCCGGGGTGTCGATCGGATCCCTTTACCAGTACTACCCGAACAAGGACGCGATCCTGGTCGAGCTGCTGACCCGCCACCTCGATGCCGGGATGGCCGCGGCCCCGCCGGACCAGGACGAACTGCTGTCGGAGTCCATCGAGAACGTCATGGGCCTCTACGTACGGGGAGCGGTCGAGAACCACCGCGACGATCCGCAGTTGCTCCGCGTGATGATGGAACAGGGGCCCCGCGCACCGGAGTTGCTGGAGCGGGTCGCCCGCCATGAGCTCCGGCAGATCGCCTCCACCCGCAGACTCCTCCGGAACCATCCGGACGTACGGGTCGCGGACATCGACGTCGCCGCCCGGCTCGTCGTCTCCACGGTGGAAATGGTGGTGCACAGGGTGATGGCGGGGCCCGGCGACATCGACGCCACGCGGTTCGAGAACGAACTCGTCACCATGCTCACCAGCTATCTGACGGGCAACCCGCCTACGGCGCCCGGGAACTGACGCCGAGTCCGCCCGCGCGGGACCGCCGCGCGGGCGGGCGGCACCTGCCGCGGGGAGTGGTCCGCGGCAGCGACTGGGTACGGGTCAGGACTGGGCCCGGCGGCGGGCCAGGAGGGTGGAGTCGTGGGCCTCGATGGCGGTTCCGTTGCGGTTCAGCTTCCGCGGCAGCTGTTCGGCGACCAGGACCTCGAAGTCCTCCGGGAGGCCGGGCAGCAGTTCTTCGGCGAGGAACATGGCCTTGCGATGGCTCACGGACAGATCGGCGAACTCCTCGGACGGGGTGTGGCCGACGACGAGGAGATGCCCGCCGGGTGCGACGGCGTCGGCCAGCCGGCGGGTCACCTCGACCATCCCGCCGTCCGGGGCGTGCAGGTAGTGACACGTGACCAGGTCGTACGACCGCTCGTCCGCCGCGAAGGTCCGTGCGTCGACCTGCCACCAGTCGACCCGGTCGGCGACCCCGGCTTCCTCCGCGTGCTTGGCGGCGCGTGCCAGGCCGTTGGCGGAGAAGTCCGCGCCGGTGACCCTCCAGCCCTGGTGGGCCAGCCAGATCACGTCGCCGCCCTCGCCGCAGCCGACGTCGAGGGCGCTGCCGGGAGTCAGCCGGGCCGCCTCGGCGACGAGCCGCGGATTGGGGTCGCCGCTCCAGAACTTCTCCTCGGCGGCCTCGTACCGCTCGTCCCAGCCGTGCGGCTCGAACATGGCGGCTGCTTCGTCTTCGGTCATCTGGTGGCGGTGCTCGTCATGGGTGCTCATGCCGCGATGGTGCACCCGCCCCCGGAGGGCCGCCAGAAAGCTTGCCGGAACAGCAAAAGGGAAGGGCACCGGGGCCGTACGGTGCCGAAGCATCGTACGGCGAGGGGGCCGGCGTCACGCGAGGGTCAGTACCGCGGCGACCTCGGCTCCGTTCTTGGCGTTGATGGTCGAGTCGGCGGCGGGCGGGGCCTCGCGGAGGAAGACTCCGCCGTGGCGGCCGGCGAACACCAGTGGTGCGAGCAGCACTTCGCGGGCGGACGGCGTCATCCCCGGCAGCTCGACGACCTCGGGGCGCAGCCGCTGCTGGAGCACATGGCGCTCCTGCGGGTCGGCCAGCCGTTCCCGGATCAGTGTGCTCCATTCCGTCTCGTCCATGGCGGAGCCGAACGCGACGCCCTTGCCGCCGAACGCGGAGGCCGGCTTGCAGATCAGGTCCTCGCGACCGGCGATGGCGCGGGCGGCTGTCTCCTCGCGCAACCGGAAGGTGCGCGGGATGTGGGCCCGTACCCATTCCCGTTCGTCGTCGCTCAGGTACGTGCCGAACTCCGGTGCCGTGAGCAGCTCCAGGTTGGCCTTGTTGTCGTAGAGCGCGGCGGCGGGGGAGCCGATGAAGTCGAGCGCTCCCGCCGTGTCGAGGTCCATCAGCGCGCGGGTGCACGCCGGGGGGACGAAGGCCTTCGACTCGTGCCAGGTGTACATGGTGACCACCACGTCCACGCGGTCGCCCTCGAAGTACGCGCCCTCGCCGGTCAGTTGGAGGTCGGTGACGAGCCCGCAGCTGATCTCGTGGCCCATGGAGCGGATCATGTCGACGAAGAACCGGCGGCCGGAGTCGACGTCGGAGGGGTCCGCGACCGCCTCGAACACGCGCAGCGGGCGGTCGCCGCGCGGACGTACCAGTCCGGTGAACATCTCCCGCCACACCGCCGCCATGCCCGGGCCCCGGAGCTTCAGGCCGCGCTCCTGGAGGAACCCGTTGTAGGCGGAGTCCTCGGCGGCGGCCGCGTACGGGTCGAGGGTGCTGGTCCCGCCCATCGAGGCGGCCACGTTCATCTCGACCAGCTTCAGACCGTCGGCGGTCACCAGCAGGTCAGGGCGCATGATGGCGGTGGCGGCGCGGCGCAGTCGCGGGGAGTCCAGCGCGGCGCACATCAGGCCGGCGTCCTCGTCGGGCACGCCGAGCCAGCGGGCCCAGGCCGCGAAGTCGTCGCCGAACACCCGCCGGGGGAAGCCGGATACGAGCTCGGCGAGGCGTACCCCGACGCCGGCCAGTTCACCGGCGGCGGACTCGGTGAGGAACTGCGGCGGATACATGCTCCGCCAGTCGGGACGGTGGAGGCGCTCCAGGAACCGTGTGCGGTCGGGGCCGGCCTGCGGGGTGCGGGCGAAGTCCGACCACGCCGCCACCGCGCGCGGGTCCAGCCGCCAGGCGCTCACGACAGCTTCCCGGCGGTGCGCAGGGCGGCCAGTACGGTGTTGACGGCCTCGGAGGAGCCGTCGACGCCGGTGGCCTGGAGGGCGTAGCTGAGGCCGCCGGGGTTCACCAGGTTGAACTCCATGACGTACGGATAGGCCAGGTCGATGCCCGAGTAGAAGATGCCGAGCTCCGTCATGCGCTTGCCGAGGGTGCGGACGAAGTCGTCCTCCTCCGGTGTGAGGGTGAGGGCTTCGAACTTGGCCCCGAGGGTGACGTTGGCCCGGTCGTCGTTGTCGGGGTGGAAGCGGCGGAAGCCGCTCACCGGGACGTCGCCCGCGATGATCACCCGCTTCTCGTTGGTGCGCACATGCGGGATGTACTCCTGGAGTGTGGTGTGGCGCTTGGCCATCCCGATGATGTCGCGGCCGTATCTGCCGTAGCGCGGCGTGGCGTTGCCGGTGGCGGACTGGAGCAGCGCGGAGCGGTTGCGCTCGGTCGCGTTGAGGAAGTAGACGTCGGCGCCGATGCCGTCGTTGGTCGGCTTGACCACCCAGGTGCGGTCGCTGTCCGACTCCAGCAGGCGGGTCAGCTGGTCGAAGTCGTTGGACACGTAGGACGTGGGCAGGTGCTCGGCGGGCACCGCGGCGCTGAGGGTGCTCTTGGAGTTGAGGTAGAACAGCGCGGAGGCGTCGTTGACGAACGGTACGCGCTGGTTGAGCAGCCACAGCAGCTGGAAGTGGTCGGTGAGCGCCTCCGGGTGGGTGCTGGCGAGCACCCAGACGAGGTCGAACTCCTCGGCGGAGGCGTAGCTTTCGCTGAGCGAGGGGAAGTCCGCGCCCGCGATGTACTCCTCGGTGAGCTTGACCCGGTCGCACACCACGACGGAGTCGTGCACGTTGAGCGTGTCGACGTCGCCGACGTACACCTCGTGGCCCTCGCGGTAGAGCGCGCTGGGGATGATCGAGTGGTTGTCGAGCTCGAACTTCTCCGCCTGGGACACCAGGATCAGGATCTTGTACGACAAGGGAAACCTCTTGCGGTGGAGGGAACAGGCCCGCGGGGCAGGCCTGTTCGGGACGGGGCGGGGCGGTTCGGACTCGTTCGGTACGGGCTCGTTCGTGCGGGACGGGCTCGTTCAGGACGACGAGGTGAGGGCGCGTACGGCGCGGGCGAGGGCGGGCTCCAGCTCCTCGCGGGTGTCGCGGACGGCGACCACGAAGGCGTGCCGGCTGCCGGACTTGGAGACGGCGGGCGGGAATTCGCCCGCCGGTACGAGGAGATGGACCTCGGTGATGCCCGGCAGCGCGGCGACCGGGGCCGTGTCGATCTCCGGCATCGGCTGCCCGGTGTCGAAGGTGACGTACCGGATGCCCGCGACCCGCTTGCGGGTGGGCGCGGCGGGGACGGGCAGGCCGAAGACGTCGCGCATGGGCTGCCCGAACACGTCCTCGCCGAGGGCGAGATCGAGCATGTCGCTGATGCGGTCGCCGCCGGGGCGGCCGTGCGACTCGATGAGCCGGGGCCCCTCGGAGGTGAGCATCACCTCGGTGTGCGAGGGGCCGTAGCGGTAGCCGGTCGCCTCCAGCGTGGCGGTGACCAGCGCGGTGACGGCTTCCTCGTCGGCAGGGCCGAGCCGTACGGGCAGCGTGTGGCCGGTCTCCACGAAGTGCGGCGCGCCCGTGGTGGACTTCTCGGTGACGGCGAGGATCCGGTGTCCGTCCGGGGAGCTCATCGCTTCCACGCTGTACTCCGTACCGGTGAGGAACTCCTCGACCAGGTGCGGGGTGTGGAAGTCGAGCCCGGCCACGTACGCCTCGGCCTCGTCCCGGCCGGCCAGGTGGCGCACTCCGGAACTGCCGGTGCCGTCCACCGGTTTGACGATGCAGGGGAAGCCGATTCTGTCGGTGGCGGGCAGGATCTCGTCCTTCGCCCCGCACACGGCGTGTGCCACGGGCGTGCCGGCGCGGTCGCCGACGGCCGCTCGCAGTGCTGCCTTGTTCTTGAAGGCTTCCATGGCTTCGGGCGGATTTCCGGGCCAGCCCATGCTGCGGTTGACCACGGCGGAGACCGCGCAGCCCAGTTCGCCGAAGCCGAAGCAGGCGACGGGGGCGGGGAGTCGGAGCGCCCGGAGCCGGCGTACGAGGTCCTCGGGGTCGGTGGTCCACGGGGAGGTGAGGACCGTACCGGGCGCCTCTTCGGGCGCGGGCTGGTCCGGGTCGGCCACGACGATCATCGTGGCGCCCAGCGCCTGCGCGGCGGTGACGACGCGGTCGCGAGGGTTGAGCAGGACAACGGTGGGCTGCGGCCCGGATGTTCCGGCTGTCCCGGGGGTCTCGGACGAGGGGGCTGTGTTGGCTGTCTCAGGCATGCTGCGTGTGCACCTTCGGTAGGAGGAAGCAGGAAGCGGCGGCCGCGACGGACAGCCCGGCGATCGTCAGCCAGACCTCGCTGCCGCCGTGCAGGGTCTCCAGCAGATAGCCGCCCATGCCGGAGCCGAGGAGGCTGCCGCAGGCCCCGGCCGCACTCATCGCTCCCAGTGCCAGCCCGGTACGGCGCAGCGAACTCGCCTTGAGCGCCTGCTCGTCGAGCGCGGGGCCGATGAGCATCTCGGCGAGGGTGACGGGCAGGACGAACAGCAGCAGCCCGTACCAGCCGGCGAGCGGCACCAGGACCGTGTACGCGCAGGCGAACGCGAGGAACCCGACGACGAGCAGGGTGCGGGTGGCCGCCCGGCGGAACACGCGGTGCAGCAGCGTGTACTGGCACAGCACCACGAGCACGCCGTTGAGGGTGAAGACGACGGAGATCGCCGCGGTGCTGCCGGTCATCTCGCTCGCGGTGATCGGAAGGATCGAGTTGAGCTGGCTGTAGATCGCCCAGTACGCGACGCCGAGCAGGGACAGCGGCGCCCAGTGCCAGCGGGCCCAGCTCGGGCCGTCGGGAACGGGCGCCTCGGCGGCGGGTTTCCCGGCCGCTGCCGCCGCCGGCCGCGGAACCGAACCGGCCCGCCCGCGCGCCAGGCGTACGCCGAGCACCACGTGCGAGAGCACACACGCCGCGAGGATGTAGTCAAAGCCGAGCGGGTAGACCGCGGCCCCCAGCGCGGGTCCGAGGACGACGCCGAAGTTCACGAACGTGGAGCGCAGTGCGAGCATGTCGCGCTGTCCGACGCCGTCTTCCCGTACCAGCAGCGTCTTGATGGACAGGCCGAGCATCGACCCGCCGGTCCCGATGGCGACGATGCCCGCCACCAGCGGTACGGTCTCGGTTCCGCTGCCCGTGCCCGTGCCGAATCCGAAGCTCAGCAGTACGTAGCCGACGACGCGCAGCGCGAAGCCCGCCGTCATGACGGACCGTGCGCCGTACCGGTCGACCACCAGCCCGCACACGAGGGAGAAGCCCTGCCCGCAGAAGGCGAGCAGCCCCACCAGGAAGCCCGTCCTGCCCGCGGGGATGCCCTGCCCGGTGAGCTGGATCGCCAGCAGCGGCAGGAACATGAACGTGGTGAGGCCGGTGAGGAGCACCGCTGTCAGCAGGGTGCGTCCGGTCGCCGACATCTGGCGCCACGCGTTCACGAGCCGGGCACCTCGGTCAGGTGCTCCAGGATCCACGACTCGGCCTCCAGCAGGCGCTGTTCGACCTCGTCGGAGGAGGCGCCGCGCACGATCACGAAGCACAGGTTCGACGTGCTGTTCTGCGGCGTCGCGCCGAGCGGGAGCGCTTCGTTCACCTTGTAGTGCGCCACCCACTCGAAGGGCAGCCGCTCCGGCGGCCGTACGGGGCGGCCCTGCGGCACGATGCCGACCGAGCCGTGCAGCACGGCGGGCGGGCCGGCCGGGGGCGGGTTGACGGGCAGCCCGCAGGAGAGCCGGAGCCATGTGGTGTGGAGGTCCACGCCGTACGTGGTGCGGGTGATCGCCGGAATGCCGGCGCCCGCGGCGCGCGAGGCGACCTCGCACAGCACCAGCTCGTCCTCGGCGGTGTGGAAGACCTCCAGGTGGTAGGCGGCAGCCGGCGGGGTGTCGAAGATCTCCAGCATCCGGTCGAGGAACTCCTCCAGCCGCTGGGCGAGTTTGTCCCGCGGGTGCAGCTGGATGGAGCCGCTGTTCTGCCCGGAGAGCACGCTGAGGCAGCTGCGCAGATAGCGGGACGAGGAGACGAAGCGGTAGCCCTCGGCCAGTACCGCGTCCACGTGGTACATGTCGCCCTCGACGAACTCCTCGGCCATGAGGTCGTCGCGCCAGTGCCGTCGGCTGAAGGCGAGCAGGTCCTCCTCGCCGCGCAGCACCGTGATGTCCCGCGAACCGCCCTGCTTCACCGGCTTCACGACAACCGGATATCCGTTGTCCGCGATGAGGTCCGTGAGATCGGTGAACGTCTCCAGCCGGGCGAAGTGCGGCGTGGCGACGGCGTGTCCGGCGATTTCTTTCATCACCGCCTTGTCGCGGAACGACAGCGCGCTCTGCTGCGACTGGCCGGGTATTCCCAGGCTTTCCCGGATGCGGGCCGCGCGTTCCAGGTCGTATTCGTTGTCCGTGATGAGGTGCGTGAAAGGCCGCTTCCGCGCCAGCTGTCTGATCCGCAGCTCCGCGTACGGAACGTGCTCGCAGTCCTCCACGTGTTCGTAGAGGGCGAACTTCTCCGTGTTCGCCAGCTCGTTGTGGCTGAACACGTGGAGGTTCTCCGCCACTTCTGGGAGCATGGCGGAATAGTCGTGCTGGGCACCGTAGTTGATGACGGCGATATGGGTCATGGAGGCGGCCTCACGTTGCATGCGTGTCACTTGGGGGAGTCGCGGCGGAAAGCCGTGGCGGGGCAGAGGCGGGGAAAGCGGGGGAGGGGCGGTTCAGTTCTGGAGGGCCAGTACCGGGAGGTCGTCCTCCACGCTGTACGGCCGCCGGGCCCAGCTCATCGTGGACCAGGGCACCGCGATGTCGGTGAGCTCCGAAATCACCCGCGGCCGGTACGCCGGGTCTGCCACCAGCGGCCCGTCCGGCGGGAACACCGTGTCCACGTAGCGGTGTCCGGGGTCGGCCGCCAGGAAGACGATCGGCCCGCCGTCCGGCTCGGTGTCCCGCAGATGGCGTGCGACCTGCCAGCCGGCGCCCGCGGAGAGTCCGGCGAACACGCCGGTGGTGGAGAGCAGATGGCGGCAGCCCGCCGCCGACACGTCGAAGTCGAGCCAGTGGATGTCGTCGTAGGCGCTGTAGTCGATGTTGTCGAAGCGGATGCCGCTGCCGATTCCGGCGATGATGAACCCGTCCAGCGGCACCGACTCGGAGCCGAACGAGCGGCTGCCGAACGGCTGGATGCCGGCCACCCGTACGCCGGTGCACGCAGCCCGCAGATAGCGGCTCATCGCGCTGGTGGAGGCGCCCGTGCCGATCCCGCCGACCAACGTGATCCCGTCCGTGCCCAGTTCGGAGACGAGGGAGCGCGCCACGCGCTCGTACCCCACGTAGTGCACGTCGTCGTGGTACTGCCGCATCCAGTAGGCGTCCGGGTTCGCGCGCAGATAGCCGTGGACCAGCCGCACCCGGGTCTCCTGGTCGTGCTTGAGGCCGCCGTCTCCGCTGGAGGGCACCTGCTCGTAGGTCGCGCCGAGGTATTTCAGCTGCGTCCTGATCGCGGCGTCCACCGCCACGGAGGCGAAGACATGGCACTTGAGCCCCAGTTCACGGCAGACCAGGGCGAGCGCGTGACCGTAGATGCCGCTGGAGCTGTCCACCAGGGTCTGCCCCGGCGATATCACACCGCGGGCCAGCAGATCCTTGACCGCCGCGTAGACCGACGTCACCTTCATGACCTCGAAACGGAGGACGTGGATTCCGTTTCCGAGATCTATGAGATCGGGCTCGGCCAGCTTTTCGGCGAATGTTCTGTACACGGCGGCTCTTTCCGTCCGAGAAGGCCCTGGGAGGGCAGGGGAGGATCGTCGGGGCGTTACGGGATGGTCACTGCCAGCCGAGGTCGTCCTGCGAATCCGTCACCCTCGGCAGCTCCTTCGCCTGGAAGTCGGCGGAACCGCCGTGCTGCGCACCGGAGAAAAGCACGACCGCACCGACGGCCGCTACCACGAAGGAACGAAAGAGCACTCTGAGGCGCATGGCGGAAACTCCCATTTCATGATCTGTTCCGTGCCGGACAGCTCAGATACTTGCCGAATGCGGCAGCCGGATTCCAGCAGAACGTGGTGGCACAAAGCGCCCCTGGCACAACTGTGCCCACAGGGAGGAGCCACCAGGAGGCCGACACAGAAGTCAAAACGCCACCAACATGCCCATACCGGCAGGGAGATGGGCCGCGGGCGCCGCGATCAGCCTTGCGCGGGCGCCCCCTTCGGCTGACAATGCCTGCGAAGTACGCCAATATCGTGTCGCTGGGGGAGCAAGGGTGCTGGACTCGTGGAGTTTGGAGGGCGCCACAGACGCCGTGTACCGCACTCTCCTGCGGAAGCCGGGCAGCACCGTCGCCGAGCTGGCGGACACGCTCGGACTGGGAGAACCCGAGGTCCGCAGGGCCCTCGACGCCCTCGCCGACCTGATGCTGATCAGACGCTCCTGGCAGGACCCCGACACGCTCCTCCCCGTCAGCCCGCAGGCCGCCCTCCAGGTCGTCCTCGCCGAACGGCAGGCCGAACTGGCCCGCAAACAGCAGGAGATCGAGGACATCAAGCTGGCCTCCGCCCGGCTGGCCATGGAGTACGAGGCCGAGTACTCCGGCGAAAGCGGTCAGGCCCTGGAACGGCTCACCAGCCTCGAAGCCGTACGCGTACGGCTCGACGAACTCGTCGCCACCACACGGACAGAGGCACTCTCCTTTGCCCCCGGCGGCCCCCAGACCGCGGAGAACCGCGCGGCCAGCCGCCCCCTCGCCGAGACGCTGCTCGCCGGCTCCGTCACGCTGAAGACCGTCTACCTCGACAGCGTCCGCAACGACCGCGACAGCCTCCGCCACGCCCTGTGGCTGGCCGAACAGGGCGCGGAAACCCGTACGGCGCCCACTCTCCCGCTGCGGCTCCAGATCCTGGACCGCACCGCGGCCCTCGTGCCCCTCGACCCCGAGGACAGCTCCAAGGGGGCCACCGTCGTGCGGGAACCCGGCGTGGTCGCCGCACTCTGCGCGCTCTTCGACCACGTCTGGGACGCGGCCACCCCCATCGCGGAACCCAAACAGACCGCCGAGGACCAAGTGACCCCGCAGGAGAAGGAGTTGCTGCGACTCCTGTCCCAGGGGCTCACCGACGAGGCGTCGGCCCGCAAACTCGGCATCTCGCTGCGCACCGAACGCCGCATGATCACCGAGATTTCCGCCAGGCTGGGCGCACAGAGCCGGTTCCAGCTGGGCCGGCGCGCTTCCGAAAGGCGACTTCTTTCCCCTGAGTGACGGGGACAGCCGCGAAAGGCGAACAGGCGGGCATCGCACGGGACATGGCGGCCACCGTACGGAACATGCGGCAATGATTTCCGGGGCGAAGGCGCCTTGCGTATCGGTTTCGTACGCATAGGATGCGCTCTACCGCGCCCCCTACTTCCGCAGAGGTGTCGCCTTGTTCATGTTCCATGTTCTGCTGAGCCGTGGCGCCGGGGAAACCACCATCGCGTCGGACGCGCTGATTTCCGCTCTGTGGCGTGCGGGCGAGGGGCACGGAGCCCTGGAACACGCCCGCATCCACATCTCCCGCGCCGGAGCCCGGGGCGTGCTCTTCATGAGCGCGCCGACACTGGCCACCGCCAGGGAACAATGCCGGGAACTCCTCGCGCGCACCCTCGTGGACGAACCGTCCCTGGCCGGCTGGCAACTCTCCGACTGCTCCCCGCTGCTGCCCTCCTGACACTCCGGATTCAGCACGGTCCGGCCCTCCACATTCGGCACAGTTGTGCCAGGAGCGCTTTGTGCCACCCCTTCTTCCTGGAATCCCGCCGCCACCTTCGGCAAGGATCCGGTGCATCCAAGTGACCGGCTGAGACAGGAAAGACGGGTTCATGGCAACAGCATCTTCGATGCATTTCCCCCTCCCGGGCGCGCAGTCCGGAGGAATCGCGACCGGACCCCGCCTCGCCGAGCCGGAAGAGCGCGTGTGCGACACCGTCATGGCGCACGCGGCCACCTTTCCCGGCCGCCCCGCGGTGATATGCGGGAACGAGACCCTGACGTACGGAGAGCTCGCGGCGTCCGCCACCGCCCTGGCGCACCGGATCGACGAGGACGAGACGTACGCCGGCGTGCGGCGCATCGGAATCGACGCCTACCGCACGGCGGCCACACCGGCCTGCCAGCTCGGCATATCCCTGTCCGGCCGCTCGTTCGTCCCCTTCGACCCGGCGGCCCCCGAACGCACCGCGCGGCACATCAGAACCTCGGCCGGTGTATCCGTGACCATCGACCCCAGGACCGGGCAGCAGCGGACACACCCCGACGCCCACGCCCTCGCGGGACAGCACCGCACGGGCCCGGGGCACACCGCCCTCGACGACGAGGCGTACGTGCTCCACACCTCGGGCAGCAGCGGAAAGCCGAAGGGCGTGTCCGTCTCCCACCGGAACCTCGCCGCCTCCAACTCCGCCCGCCTCCAGGCGTACGCGAGCTTCGGCACCCCCTCGTTCCTGCTGCTGTCGCCCTTCCACTTCGACTCCTCGATGGCCGGCATCTGGGGCACCCTCACCGCCGGCGGCACCCTCGTGATCGCCGGCGAGGACGAACGCCGCGACCCCGCCGCACTCGCCGCGCTCATCGCCCGGCACCGCGTCACCCAGACGCTGACCGTGCCCAGCTTCCACGCCGAACTGCTGCAGACGGCCCGTCAGGACGACCGCATGCAGGCCGACTTGGCCTCCCTGCGCCTGGTCGTCTGCGCGGGCGAGCCGCTGGCGCGGAGCGTCATCGACGAGCACTTCACACACCTGCCCGGCGTCACCCTCGGCAACGAGTACGGCCCGACCGAGTGCACCGTATGGGCCGCGTACCGGCTCTACGACAAGCCCGCCGAACCCCGCGTCGGCTTCCCCGTCGCCGGCACCACACTGCACCTCCTCGACGACCGGCTGCGCCCGGTCTGCGCGGGGGAGACCGGGCAGATCGCCCTCTCCGGCCCCGGAGTGACGCGCGGCTACGTCGGCGACGAGCAGGAGACCCGCGCCAAGTTCATCGACCTGCCGGACGGGAACGGCCGGACCGCGAAGGTGTATCTGACAGGCGACCTCGGCCGCTGGTCGGACACGGACGGCCTGGAGTTCGTGGGCCGGCTGGACAACGAGGTCAAGATCCGCGGAGTGCGCGTCCACCTGGAGACCGTCGAGGAGACCCTGACGTCACACCCGGACGTACACGCCGCGGCCGTGGCGTACGACGCGGAGAGCGCCACCTGCTACGGATTCGTGCTGCGGGACAGCGACTCGGTGCCCGGTGCGGGTGCGCTGCGCCGCTTCGTGGAGAGCGAACTCGGGGCCGCCGTCGCTCCCGACCGGATCGTGTTCACCGAGTCCCTGCCGCGCACCGCGCACGACAAGGTCGACCGCGCCGCGCTGCTCGCCTCGGTACGCGAGACCCCGACCGCGCCGACGCCCGTCCCGGGCCCGGCCGCCACACCGGCTCCGGACGACGGCCTGGCGGCGGAGATCGCCCGGGTGTGGCAGGAGCTGCTCGGCGTACCCGTGCACGAGGCGGAACCGGCGAACTTCTTCGAGCTCGGCGGGAATTCCCTGTCCGTACTGAGGCTCACCCGCGCCCTGGGGAAGATCGCCGGCCGGCCCGTCGGCGTACGGCACGTCTACCGCTGCGGCACGATCCCGCAACAGGTCGCGCTCCTGTCGAACCCGTGAACTCCCCTTCCCGACGCACCGATAGGTTCCTCATGACCCCGAGCCCGTCCCTCAGGAAGTCCTGCTCCCCGGCGGACTCCGGCCCCGCCGTCCTGTGCTTCCCGCACGCCGGCGGCGGCGCCTCGTCCTTCCGCTCCTGGCAGCCGCTGCTGTCCCCGGCGCGGGTGCACGCCGTGCAGTACCCCGGACGCGAGGACCGCATCGGCGATCCGCCCGCGGCCGGTCTGGCCCGGCTCGCCGCCACGGTGGCCGACGAGATCCTGGCCGGTTCCGAACGGTATGCCGTGCTCTTCGGACACAGCATGGGCGCCTATGTCGCGTTCGAGGTCGCCCACCGGCTGCAGCAGGCCGGAGCGCCCGTACCCACGCTGGTGGTCTCCTCGGCGGCGGCACCCGGACAGCGCCCGCCGGTGCCGTACGAGAGCACCGCCGAGGTGCTGGCCTACCTCGAGAGCTACGGGCCGGTGGGCGACGAGATCCGCGAGGACGAGGAGCTGTTCGAGCTGATCCTCGGCTACATCAAGGACGACCTCCGCATGGTCGCCGCATACCGGGAGCACGCCGGCAAACGCCTCGCGGCCCGCCTGGTGGCCGTGGTCGGCCAGGACGACATCCCCGGCATCCGCTCCGGGCACACCGGCTGGCGGGACCACACGGACGGCGACTTCGTCCCCGTGGTGACCCCGGGCGGGCACTTCTACCTGCGCACCGCACCCCCTGTCCCGCTGCTCCACGCCGAGCTGGCGCGGGAGCGGACGGCCGGCCCGACGATCGTGCCCGTTCCCGTGCCGGTGTCGGGGCCCGTGGCTGTGACCGTTCCGGAGCCTGTGCCTGCCGGGCGGGATCTCTGATGGGGGAGGACATGCGCGAGGACGTCAACCGCCTTGTGGACGGCGCCACTTACCGTTCCGGCAACCCTTTCGGCCTGTGGCAGTGGATGCGGGAGAACGATCCCGTGCTGTGGCACGAGCCCGGTGTGTTCCCGGGCTTCTGGTCGCTGACCCGGTTCGACGAGGTGAAGCAAGTCCTGCGGGACGCCGAGGCGTTCAGCTCGTCCTCGGGCATCCTGCTGCGGCCCCTGGCGCAGGGCGAGGACCCCGGCAGCAACCGGACCCTCGCCCTGTCCGACGCGCCGCGGCACCAGCTCCTGCGCGGGGCGGTGGCAAGCTGGTTCGCGCCGCGGAACCTGCGCCTGCTGACCGACTCGCTGAACTCCGCCGCCCACACCATGGTGGCGGCAGCCGTACGCGCCGGCCGGATCGACTTCGTACACGACGTCGCCGCGAAACTGCCGCTGGAGGTCGTCTGCACCTTCCTCGGCATCCCCGACGAGGACCGCGACGACCTCGTCGCATGGTCCACCGACGCGTTCTGCGCCGGCAGCGCCGAGGAACGCAGCATCGCCCACCTCCAGATCCTCGACTACTTCGGCGAACTGGTGGACAAACGTCGCGTCGAGCCCGGCGACGACCTGGTCAGCGTGCTGGCCGGGGTGGCCTGTGACGGGGAGCTCCTGCCCGTCGAGGACGTGGTCCTCAACTGCGACAACCTACTCGTCGGCGGTACGGAGAACGTACGTCTGGCGATGTCGGGCGGCATGCTGGCGCTCCTGGACCACCCACGCCAACGGGCCCTGCTGCGGGACGACTTCGCGCACGTGGCGGACACCGCCGTCGAAGAGATCCTGCGCTGGACATCCAGCGCCACGCACATCATGCGCCGCGCCACCCGGGACGTGCGGCTCGGCGGCCGTACGGTGCGCCGCGGCGACCTCGTGGTGTGCTGGCTGACGTCGGCGGACCGCGACCCCGCCCACTTCGCGCAGCCCGACGTCTTCGACATACGCCGCACCCCGAACCGGCAGCTGGCCCTGGGTGCGGGCCCGCACTACTGCGTGGGCGCCCAGCTGGCGAAGCTGGAAATCAAGGCGGTGCTGCGGGAGTTCTTCGCGCAGGTCGACGAGGTGTCCGTGGACGGCGAGCCGGAGTATCTGGACTCCATCGTGGTGAACGGACTCCGCACGCTCCCGCTCCGCCTCACCCCGAAGACCGTCCTCGGCTGACGCCCCGCCACCACACCGTACGGTCACGGCTCTTCCGCCCGGGCCGCGCCTCTCGTGTGCGCCGCCCCGTCCTTCCTCACCTCCCCCTCCCAGAGAGAGCAGAACGTCATGCTGCGCATCGCCGTGCCCAACAAGGGCTCCCTGTCCGAACCCGCCGCGGCGATGCTCCGCGAGGCCGGATACCGGCAGCGCACAGAGCAGAAGGAGCTCGTACTGGCCGACCCCGGCAACGAGGTCGAGTTCTTCTACCTGCGACCGCGCGACATCGCCGTCTACGTCGGCTCCGGACGTCTGGACATCGGCATCACCGGCCGCGACCTGCTGCTCGACTCCGCGGCCAACGCGGAGGAGGTGCTGCCGCTCGGCTTCGCCCGCTCCACCTTCCACTTCGCGGCCAGGCCGGGCACCGCGGAGAGCGTCCGGGACCTGAACGGCCGCACCGTGGCCACCTCGTACGAGACCATCGTGGCCAAGTACCTCGCGGAACAGGGCGTGCACGCGTCCGTCGTCCGGCTCGACGGGGCCGTCGAGACAGCGGTCCAACTCGGCGTCGCACAGGCCGTGGCGGATGTGGTGGAGACCGGTACGAGCCTGCGCAACGCCGGCCTGGAGGCCTTCGGCGAGCCCCTCATGGAGTCCGAAGCGGTGGTCGTGGTGCGGTCGGACACCGACCAACAGGACACCAGGCTGCGGCAGTTCCTGCGCCGGCTGCGGGGCGTACTCGTCGCCCGCACCTACGTGATGATGGACTACGACTGCCGCGCCGAACACGTCGACCGGGCCATCGCCCTGACACCGGGCCTGGAGTCGCCCACCATCTCACCGCTGCACAGCGAGGGTTGGGTAGCCGTCCGCGCCATGGTCCCGGCCGGTGCGGCGCAGCAGATCATGGACGACCTGTACGCGATCGGCGCGCGGGCCATCCTCACGACGGCGATCCACGCGTGCCGCCTCTGACCGGCACAGCAGACCGGTCAGGGCGTCTGCTTGCCCGCCCGCCACTCCGGTGCGAGCACCGACCAGACCTCGATGTCGTGCCGCTTGCCGCGGTGCGGAGTGCTCTCCCGCAGCACGCCCTCCTTCGTCATCCCGAGCCGGCGGGCGACCGCGATGCTGGACTCGTTCGCCGCGGCGGCCCGCCACTCGATCCGGTGCACGCCCCGCTCCTCGACGGCCCAGTCGATGATCGCCCGTGAGGCGCGGGTCACCAGGCCCCTGCCCGCAGCCGACGGCTCCAGCCAGCAGCCCGCCTCGGCGGTGCCGGCCGGAATGTCCATCGTCCGGAACAGGACGCCGCCGACGAGCTTGCCGTCGAGCCGGATCCCGTAGATCCGGCCGGTGTCGGCCGCCGCCTTCTCCGCGTACGACTGGAGGTACGAGCGGGCCGACTCCGGATCGGCGACCGCGTCCGCGAGCCCGATGTACTGCCCCACGAACTCCCGGCCCCGGTCCATGTGGGCCAGGAACTCCTCGGACTGCCACGGCTCCAGCGGCCGCAGCTCCGCCCCGTCGTCGCCCAGCGATATCGCGTACACCCGCGTCCCCTCGTCGAGCCGGCACACCTGCGGCGGGATCCTCCCATGAGGGGGTGGGGCGGCCGTAGCGGATTACTCGCGTCTCCGGCGCGCCCCGACGTGGGCGGAGTGCCCCGTGAGCGGCGTCCGACTCGATACAGAGGGGCGGCAGTTCACCGGAGCGTGTCAGGCGCCTTCCGGCGTGCCGGATACGGCGGTGCTGACCGGGGTGCCCGCCTCCACGGTGCGGCTGACCGTGCAGAGCCGGTCGTGCGAGGTCTTCACGGCCCGGGGCAGGATCGTCCGGGCCCGGTCGCCCGACGGCCCGTCAGGGAAGGTGGCGGAGAAGGTGACTTCGAGGTCCGACAGCCGGTTCCCGTTCTCGTCCTGCACCTTGTTGCCGGTCACGGTGACTCGGAACGTGTCCGGTTCGGTGTGCCGGCTCGTGGCGACGTCCACGTCGGCTGCGCTGCAGCCGCCGATCGCCGCCAGGAAGAGCTCGACCGGTGTGAATCCGGAATCCGGGCCGGTGCCAAAACTCATCACGTCCCCGCGGGCGTTGGTCGCGGTGAACCGGCCCGGGCCCGCACGCTCGACGGTGACGGAACGCAGTGCATCATCATCCATGGTGCCGAGAGTAGCCGCACGAACCGTGCGCGCAGCGCGAGCCCGATCCGAGCCCGATCCGAGCCCGCTCCGTGTCTGCGGAGCGGTTCGCGCGGTCGCGGCCGCAGCGTCGCGGTGCAGGGACGGGCCGGCCTCACCACTCCATCCCCGCCAGCGGCACCTCCTCGACCGGGCACGGCGGCGCGGCCGGGATGCCCCAGCGTTCGGTGGCCAAGGCGGCTGCCTGGCGGGCCTGTTGGCGGCCGTTGTCGCCCGAGCCGAGCAGTTCGGCTGCCTGCGCCGGCGTGGCCAGCAGCCGCGTCAAGGTGTCTCCGGTGGCCGGGTCCGGACGGGCGGGCCCGATGCGGGTGACCGGGGCGGCCAGCCGCATACGGGCGCACGGTCCGATGCCCCCGTACAACGCGCCGTCCATGTCGTGCAGCCAGCCGAGCGTGCGGATCTCGCCCAGGGTGAGGTTGGCCTCCTCCTCGGCTTCGCGGGCCAGCGCCGCTGTGGGGCTTGCGTCGTACTCCTCGAGGGTGCCGCCGGGCAGCATCGAAATCCGCATCCGTACGTCGGGGTGCTTCTGGAACACCAGGAGCACCCGTCCGTCGGGTACGAAGAGCCAGCCCCAGGCCTGCTTCACCGGCAGCCCGTCCGGTACGGGACTGCCGGGATTCCAGGGCCAGTTGCGGTCCGAGCGCGGGAATACATGAACGCCGTGCCGGTCCAGCGGCGGCGGCGTACCGACGTGGCGTCCGCCCTCCAGATACGCGGGGCCGCTGCCGCCAAGCCGGGCCCGCAGCGCGGCCAGCATGATCCGCGCACCGAGCGGTGTGAGCAGCTCCGCGGCCCGTACCGAGTCGTGGAAGGCGATCTCGGCGATCTCTTCCTCGTCCGCACAGTGCAGCCGGGCGGCCTGTTCGTCGTCGAGGGTCCCGCCGTCGAAGACGTTCGTCACGCCGCCCGGGAAACCGGGCAGGGGCTCCCGGTCCTGCGGGGAGACCCAGCAGGTGGCGAGCAACGAGCACTGCCCGGCGTCGAGTTCGAGCCCGACCTCCTCGCGCACCTCTCGCCGGCACCCCTCCCACGGGCTCTCGCCCGCCTCCACCCCGCCGCCCGGCTGCAGCCACCGCCCGTCGCTCCGGTACGAGGGGCGCACGATCAGCACCCGGCCCAGCCTGTCGGTGATCACCGCGGAGGCGCTTGTCCACACCGCGTGCCGGGAGCGGACGTACTCGGCCGGCGACAGCGGGGGAGCGGTGAATGCCGGGGTGGCGGGTGTGTCCACAGTGCCCCTCCCTGGGGACGGCGGTCAGTTCAGGCCGCCACGCGTCGGCCGATGGACGACGAGCGCCGGCTCGGTCTTCGAACCGGCCTTGTCCATGAACCGGCTCTGCCCATGAACCGACCCTGTCCATGAAACGGCTCGTTACTCGGCGACCGTGAGCACGATCTTGCCTTGGATGTGGCCCCGTGTGGCGCGTTCGTGGGCTGCCCGGGCATCCGCGAGCGGAAACGTACTGTCGATCGCGACGCGAACCGTGCCCGCGTCCAGCAGGCGTCCCAGTTCAGCGAGCTGCGTGCCGTTCGAGCGGACCTGTGTACCCGAGACCGTGACGCCCAGCTTCGCGTTCTCCTCGTCGTCGAACTCGCCGAAGAACACCGGGAACAGGGCGCCGCCGCGCTTGAGCGTGTGCAGGAAGCGCCTGCTCTCGCTGCCGCCGACAGTGTCGAGAACGAGGTCGACGTCGCGTACGAGTTCCTCGGGCCGGCTCTCGGTGTAGTCGATGAACTGGTCGGCGCCGAGCTCACGCAGGAACGATCCGTGCGCGCCCGATGCCACCGCGATGACACGTGCGCCCTTCCCCTTCGCGAGCTGGAGTGCGAAGTGCCCCACGCCGCCCGCGGCACCGTTGACGAGCACCGTCGTGTCGGCGTCGAGCGTGACCGGGCGATGCCGCGCCGCCTGGAAGGGCGAGGGGTGGTCGTGGCCGAGCTCGATCAGGAACTGCCACGCGGTCAGCCCGGCCATGGGTGCCCCGGCGGCGTGCACGTGATCGATGCCTGCCGGCTTGTGTGCGAGGTCCGACGCGGGCGCCGTCACGTACTCGGCGTAGGCGTGGCCGTCGAAGCCGGGGAAGCGCAGGAGGCCGAAGACCTCGTCACCTGCGGAGAAGCCGTCCACGTCCGCGGCGACGCCCTCGACGACGCCCGAGACGTCCGTCCCCGGAATCACGGGCAGGTCGAACTTCGGCCTCGTCTCCGGCGGCAGGTTGGACATCCCGTCGCGCAGGTACCAGTCGGGAGGATTGACGCCGGCCGCGTGGACGCGGACGAGCACCTCACCGGGCCCCGGCCGGGGAATCGGCACCTCCTCGTAGCGCAGGACCTCAGGGCTGCCGTGCTCGTGCAGCCGGATCGCCCTCATCGTGTGTGTCGGCATCGTCTTCTCCTGTGTGCGCTGCGAGTTAGGCTTATCCGGATCAGCGGTCCACATAAACGGACCACTGATCCGAATATATGGACCACTGATCCGGATAGTCAAGAGGGGTAGATGCGGGCCGACGCCAAGAAGAATCACGACCACCTGCTCGCGGTAGCGGGCACCGCCATCACCGAGCAGGGCGTCGACGTGTCGCTGCGCGACATCGCCCGCAGGGCCGGCGTCGGACTCGCCACGCTGCTCCGCCACTTCCCGACCCGCGAGGCCCTGCTCGATGACCTGCTCCGTACGAACTTCGACGAACTGACGGCCAGTGCGGCGGAGTTCGAGGCGTCGAGCGCCCCCGGCGACGCGCTGGCGTCGTGGCTGCGCGACTGTGTCGCGTGCGCACATGAGTACCGGGGCGTGACGGAGCTGATGGCGGCCGCCATCGAGGATGCCGAGTCCGCGCTCCACGCCTCGTGCGTCGCCATGCGTACGGCCGGTGCGCGGCTCCTCGCCCGTGCCCAGTCCGCGGGTGCGGCGCGCACCGACATCGACGGCACGGATCTGTTCGCGCTGGTGGCGGCGCTCGCGTGGCTCGGCGACCAGCCCTCGCTCGCGCCACGCGCCGACCACCTCTTCGACGTGGTCGCGAGCGCGATCCTGGTGAGTGAGCGGTGATGTAGAGGGGGGTGCCGGTCTGGGTGAGGTGGCGCGTGGAGGCGGCCCGTAGGGTCGTCGGAGCGGCGGATTCCAGGCGCCGGCAGGCGTCACGCGCGCTGCGGAAAAAGAAGCTGCCCCCATGTTTTGCATGGGCATACGCGAGGGTGCATAATCTTCCTATGTCTAAGGTCCTCACCTCCCTGCCCGCCGGCGAGCGCGTCGGCACCGCCTTCTCCGGTGGCCTCGATACGTCGGTCGCGGTCGCGTGGATGCGCGACAAGGGTGCGATTCCGTGCACCTACACCGCCGACATCGGCCAGTACGACGAGCCCGACATCGCCTCGGTGCCCGGACGTGCGAAGACGTACGGTGCCGAGATCGCGCGACTTGTCGACTGCCGTGCGGCGCTGGTCGAGGAAGGGCTGGCCGCCCTGACCTGCGGCGCTTTCCACATCCGTTCGGGCGGGCGTGCCTACTTCAACACCACGCCGATCGGCCGCGCCGTCACCGGCACGCTCCTGGTCCGGGCGATGCTCGAGGACGATGTGCAGATCTGGGGCGACGGGTCGACTTTCAAGGGCAATGACATCGAGCGGTTCTACCGGTACGGGCTGCTCGCCAACCCGCACCTGCGGATCTACAAGCCCTGGCTGGACGCGGACTTCGTGAGCGAGCTCGGCGGCCGCAAGGAGATGTCGGAGTGGCTGCTCGCCCACGACCTGCCCTACCGGGACAGCACGGAGAAGGCGTACTCCACCGACGCCAACATCTGGGGCGCCACGCACGAGGCCAAGACCCTGGAGCACCTGGACGTCAGCCTGGAGACCGTCGACCCGATCATGGGCGTGCGGTTCTGGGACCCCGAGGTCGAGATCGCCACCGAGGACGTGACGATCGGCTTCGACCAGGGCCGCCCGGTGACGATCAACGGCGAGAAGTTCGCCACCCCCGTCGACCTGGTGATGAAGGCGAACGCCATCGGCGGCCGGCACGGCCTCGGCATGTCGGACCAGATCGAGAACCGGATCATCGAGGCCAAGAGCCGCGGCATCTACGAGGCGCCCGGCATGGCCCTGCTGTTCGCGGCGTACGAGCGCCTCGTGAACGCGATCCACAACGAGGACACCGTCGCCCAGTACCACAACGAGGGCCGGCGCCTCGGCCGGCTGATGTACGAGGGCCGCTGGCTGGACCCGCAGGCCCTGATGGTCCGCGAGTCCCTGCAGCGCTGGGTCGGCGCGGCCGTCACCGGCGAGGTGACGCTGCGGCTGCGGCGCGGTGAGGACTACTCGATCCTCGACACCACAGGACCGGCCTTCAGCTACCACCCGGACAAGCTGTCCATGGAGCGCACCGAGGACGCGGCCTTCGGCCCGGTCGACCGCATCGGCCAGCTCACCATGCGCAACCTCGACATCGCCGACTCGCGCGCCAAGCTGGAGCAGTACGCCGGCATCGGCCTCATCGGCACCTCCAACCCCGCCATCGGCGCGGCCCAGGCCGCCGCGACCGGCCTCATCGGCACCATGCCCGAGGGCGGCGCCGAGGCCATCGCCTCCCGCGGCGAAGCCACCCCCGGCGACGACTCGGCCCTCGACCGCGCCGCAATGGACTACGGCACGGACTGACACCCACCCCCGCGGAGCCCCCGCAAAGACCGGCCCGACGCCCACACGGCGCCGGGCCGGTCTTTGCGTGTCCGGGTCCGTCTCGGTGACCGCCTCGGGTTCGGTGTACCGAGGTATACGCATGTCGGGGGTGGTACCGATGCGGGGTGCGGGGTGGGGCGGGGACTGTGGGGGTGATCGCGGGGGCCAGGGGCATGGGGCATGGCTGGAGGCAGTCCGTGCAGGGTGTGGGGAACCACGTGCCGGCCGTTCTCGCCGGACGGGACGTCGCGCTGGCCGAGGTGGAGGGCCTGCTGCGGGCGGAACGCATGGTCACGGTGACCGGTCCCGGGGGAGTGGGGAAGAGCGCGCTCGTCACGGCGCTGCTGCGCGATATGCGTCCCGGACGGTGGGAGACCGTGGGCCGGACCGATCTGATCGGGCTGGCCGACCCGGCTCTGCTGACGCGGGAGCTGGCCCGCGCACTGGGCAGGGGCGACCTGTGGGCCCGTCCCCGACTCGCGGACCTGGCGCGGGCGTTGGGGAGTTCTCCGGCGCTGCTGGCCGTGGACACCTGCGAGCATCTGGCCGAGGTGTGTGCCGGAGTTCTGCGCGAACTCGTCGACGCCTGCCCCGGATTGACCGTACTGGCCACGAGTCGCAGACCGCTGGACGCCGCCTGCCAGTACCCTCTGCGGCCGCTGTCTCTCGAAGCCGCCACCCGTCTGTTCGTCGCCAGTGCCCGGCGGTGGGGCCTTGCCGACGTACCGGACACGGAGACGGCCCAGCGCATCTGTACGTTCCTGGACGGGCTGCCGCTCGCCGTCCACATCGCGGCCGGGCAGCTCACGTGGCTCTCGCCCGCCGAGCTCCTCGACCGGGTCTCCCGCCAGGAGACCGGCCACCGCTCGCCCGCCGCACCGGCCGGTGCCCCCTCGGAAGAGACCGTCCTCGACCTCACCGTTCCCGGCCTGCCCGCACGGCAACGTACGCTGCGGGACGTCCTGCTGAGGACCCATCAGCTGTGCATGCCCGAGGAGCGGCTGCTCTGGGCGCGCGGCACCGTCTTCCCCGGCCCCTTCGGACTGGACGACGCGCAAGAGGTGTGCGCCGACGACCGGTTGCCGTACGACACGTTGGGCGCGGCGTTCCAGGCCCTGGACCGGCAGGCGCTGATCGTACGGCAGGAGCCGTACGGTGCGACGTTCCGCATGCCGTGGTCGACACGGGCGTACGGGCGGCAGCAGTTGAGCCGGCTCGGGGAGGAACGCGAGTTCCTCCAGCGCTGCCTGTCGTGGTCGCTGCGCGACGAGGAGGAATGAAAGGCCTGTAGCCCGCCGTGAGGTGTGCGCCCCGCCGCGCTTCCGGGCCGTCATGGAGGTCCCGGCAGAACCGCATCGCAGGGATGCCGCACCGCGTAATCTGGAAAATGCCACTCCGGGACGCACACCAGGCAGAGGGCGAGCGACCATGCGGCTGGGATATGTCAGGGAACGTGCAGGCGAGTTGCCCCTGGAGGTCACGGGTTTCGTCGGACGCGAGCAGGAACTCCGGGAGACCGCCGCCCTGTTGAGCCGGGCCCGTCTGGTGTCCCTCACCGGGCCCGCGGGAGTCGGCAAGACACGCCTCGCCCTCAGGGCGGCCCGTACGGCACAGCCGCGCTTCCCCGACGGCATCTGCTTCGTCGAACTGTCCTCGCTGCGCGACCCGGTGCTGCTGCCGCACACCGTCGCCGCGGCACTGGGGCTGTCCGAGCAGGCCGACCGGGACCCGCTGAGCCTCCTCGTCACCTACCTGGCCCGCAAGCGGATGCTCCTGATGCTCGACACCTGCGAGCATCTGCTGGACGCCTGCGCGATGCTCGCCGATCTGATGCTCCGCATGGCCCCCGGTGTGACGGTGCTCGCCACCAGCCGCCAACCTCTCGATACTCCTGGCGAGTTCGTCCTCCCGATCACACCGCTGCCCACCGACGACGAGGCGGTCAAACTGTTTGCCGAGCGGGCCGCAGCCGTCGTGCCGGGCTTCACCCTCACCGAAGCCAACCGGGACGACGTCGTCGCCGTGTGCCGCTGGGTGGAAGGCATGCCGCTCGCCGTCGAACTCGCCGTCGTACGACTGCGCGCACTGTCACTCGGTGAACTCGCCACCCGGCTGCAGGGCAGGCTCCAGTCGCTCACCGGCGGCCGCCGGGCCGCCGTCCCCGGCCACCACCGGACGCTGCGCGCCACCCTCGACTGGAGCCACGAACTGTGCACGCCACAGGAGCAATTGCTGTGGCGGCGCCTCTCGGTGTTCGCCGGGGACTTCGGCGCCGAAGCCGCCGAAGTCGTGTGCGGAGGCGGCGAACTGCCGGCCGAGGAAGTGCTCGACCCGCTCATCGGCCTCATCGACAAGTCGGTCGTGCTCCGCGTCGGCGACGAACCGGCGCGCTACCGGCTGCTGGACACCCTGCGCGAGTACGGCGCGGAACAACTCGCGGCGAGCGGCGAGGAGAACACGTACCGCCTGCAGCACCTCGCCCACCTGGAGGCCCTGGCCAACCGCGCCGACAGCCCCTTCCACAGCGACGAACAAGTCCAGCTGCTGGTCGCCCTGCGCGAGAGGCTCCAGGACTTCCGCGTCGCCCTGCGTCACACCCTCGACTCGGGAAACCCCGAACTGGCGCTGCGCGGACTCGTCCTCGCCACCCGGCTGTGGGCCCACTGGGTCACCGCGGGGCGGTTCCAGGAAGGGGCACGCTGGGTGCGCACCGGCCTGGCCACGGTGCGGCACCCCTGCCCCGAGCGCGTCGAAGCACTGCACCGGCTCGCCTGGATGGTCATGATCCTCGGGCAGTTCGAGGAGGCCGAGGCCTGCCTCAGCGAAGCGCAGGCGATCGTCGAGAAGAGCGGCGACGAGCGCAGTGCCGCCTACGTGATCCAGTACCAGGCGTGTCAGGCGATGATGCAGGTCCGGCTCCCCGAGGCGCACCGCGGCTTCGAAGAGGCGCGCCGCCGCTTCCGCGAGCTGGGTGACCGCGACGGCCTGGCGATCGCCGCCTTCGAGCACACCTTCGGCGCGGCGCTGGAGGGGAACGCGGAGTACGCGTGGGAGATCTCGGGGGAGGGCTTGGAGGCACTCGCCTCCGTCCCCGGGGAGTGCTGGACCCGCAGCTACTGCCTGCTCTACCGGCAGTTGGCGCTCTGGCAGTCCCGCGCCGGCGCCACGGACGGCCGTACGCGTGAGCCGGCGGAACGGGCCGCGGAGCGCGACCGGCTCGGCCGCGAAGTCCTGACTCTCAAGCAGATGATCGACGACCGGCTCGGCATGGGCATCGCCATGGATCTGCTGGCATGGTCCGCCGCCGAGGCCGGCCGTAGCGAGCGGGCCGCGTGGCTGCTGGGCGCCGCGAGGACCATCTGGGACAAGATCGGCTGCGCGTTCTTCGACATCGAGCTCCTGCACGAAGAGCAGCGCAAGGCGGCCGCCACGGCCCGGACGGCACTCGGCGACACGGCCTACGACGCGCTGTACGCGCGCGGCGCGGCGCTGGAGAGAGGAGAGGCGGTGACGTACGCACGGGAGGACCGGGACACGCTCCCGGAGTCCGACACGGTCTCTCCCGCGCCAGGCCCTGTGACCGCGGAAGTGCCCGCTGCCGTCGAGGAGTCGGTTACGGCGGCCTCCCGGGGAAGCGGCCGCGCGCCCGCACGGCAGGGCGGGCTCACGAACCGGGAACGGGAGGTCGCCGCACTCGTCGCCCAGGGACTGACCAACCGCGAGATCGCCGAACGCCTCGTCGTCTCCAAACGCACCGCGGACGCCCACGTCGAGCACATCCTCAACAAACTCGGCCTCACCTCCCGCACCCAGATCACGGGCTTGGAGTGACGGCCGCGCGCGGCTGACCGGCCTCCAGGCCCCGGAAGCCTGGAGCAGCGGGCGGGCCCGACCGGCCGTCAGCTCTTCTTGAGCTCCTCGGCGAGCATCACGAGGATGCCGCTGGGGCCGCGGACGTACGTGAGCTTGTAGATGTCCTCGTAGGTGGCCACGCCGCGAAGCGGACGGCATCCGTGCCGTGCGGCCGTCTCAAGGGCCTCGTCGAGGTTGTCGACCGAGAAGGCGACGCGATGCATGCCGATCTCGTTGGGGAGAGTGGGCTCCGTCTCGATCGCTTCGGGGTGGATGTACTCGAAGAGCTCAAGCTGACCTTGACCGCCCGGCGTCTGGAGCATCGCGACCTTGGCGTGATTGCCATCAAGGCCGACGGCGGTGTCGGTCCACTCACCACTGACCGTGTCCCGGCCGACGACCGTGAGGCCGAGGTCGGTGAAAAAGGCGATCGTTGCTTCGAGGTCACGAACAGCGATGCCGACGTTCTCAAGTTTGATGGCCATACAGTGCATGCTACCGAGCCGGGCCTATTGGGCCTATCGGTCCAGTACGACGGTGACGCGGCGCCGGTCTCCCCTCTTCGGCCCCGGGCCTGACACCGCGTCACCTTCCCGACCGGTCCGTCGGCTCGCGCTCCGCGGCGTCCCCGTCACCGCCGACGTCCGGGAACGAGTGGTGCTCGTGCGTTCCGGCACTCGTACGGATGTGAGCCCTTGAGTCCGGGCGCGACGAGCGCCGCTGAGCCCTCGGCGCCGACGATGAGCGCGGGCGGCGCAGCAGCCCGGCGGACAGCAGGCAGCTCGCCACGGTGATCCAGAGCGCGCCGTACGGGCCGAGCGCCGGGCCCCCGAGCCCGAACTGCACTGCTCACCTTGCGAGTTCGACAGAACGTGGGGTGTCTCTGCTCGCGCCGGGCGGTTGGCCGGTGACGCGTTTGTAGGCGCGGCTGAAAGCGGCCTGAGAGGTGTAGCCGAGGCGTTGTGCCACGGAGTGGATGGGCAACGTGTCCTGGGCCAGCCACTGGCCGGCAAGGAGCATCCGCAACTCCGTGGCGTAACGGAGGGGCGGCATGCCGATCGTGGTCTGGAACCGTTCCGCGAAGACGGACCGGGAGACGTTGCACTCCGCCGCCAGCTCGGCCACGGTCCAGTGATGCCCGGGCTGTCTGTGCAGGGCCAGGAGGGCGGAGGCCAGGCGCGGATCGCGCAAGGCGGCCACGAGACCGGACGTACTGTCGCATCCGCATTCGGCCCAGCCCCGTACGATCATGGCCGCCGCCACTTCGGCCAGCCGGGCGAGCACGCCGGCGAATCCCACGCGTCCGGCGCAGACTTCGTGCTTCATCGACGTGAGGATCGGCACGAGTCCGGGGTAACGCTTTCCCCCGGCGTCGACGAGCATGACGTCGGGCATCAGCCGGCCGAGGCCCTGCATTCCGCCGAGGTCGAACTCCATGAAGCCATTGAAGAAGACCGCGCTGGGATTCGGGTCGGTGCTCGGGCAGGTGTCCACGTCGGAAACCGCGTCGCTCAGGGGGGACTCATGGAAACTGTCGATGCGCCGGGCCGGTATGTCCGGACCGGAGAGCAGCTGATGGGACTCGCCGTGTGGCATGAATACGGCGCTGCCGGCCGAGAGTTCGTGGACTGTTCCGTCCGCGGTGCGCAGGACGGCGGATCCTGCGGCGAGGAAGTGGAAATAACAACGTCCGGGCTCGGCGTCGAGAGTGAGGCCAAACCGCGGGCCGACATGAACGCGACGGTAGCGAACACCGCGCAGCCGCATGCTGGTCAGCAGCTCGCTGATGAGGTCGGACGACAGGGCGAACTGCCCCGTAGGTCCACCGTCCGGAGGCTCGGCAGGCGCCCCGTCCGGAGCCCCGGCAGGCCCATCGTCCGGAGTCCCGGTCAAAGATTGCGGACGTTCTGTCATAGCTCATCCTGAAGATCGCGTGCAGGCTTGACCAGAACCTTTGAGGCGATTCAGAGATTCCCTACGTACGGATCGAGGAGCAATTGATGAGCAGGATCGAGCAGACCGTCGAGATTCCCCACCTGGGCGGGTCGACCGTCGGGTACACCTTCGCCGGGCCGTACGACCCCGCGCTTCCGACGCTGGTCCTGATCAACTCGTACACCACCTCGGCCGAGCTGTACCGGCCGCAGTTCGACGACCCGGCGCTCACGTCCGCGGTCAACCTGCTTGCCCTGGAGCCCTACGGGCACGGCCGCACGAGGGCCTCGTACGAGCACTTCACCTACTGGGACAGCGCGGTTGCGAACCTGCAGGTCCTCGACGCGCTCGGGATCCGCGAGGCCTTCGTGCTGGGGACCTCGCAGGGCGGCTGGGTGGCGGTCCGCATGGCGCTGCTCGCCCCGGACGTGGTGAAGGGACTGATCCCGCTCGGCACGTCGATGGACTTCGAGAGCCCGCGCAGCCGCGACCTGGGGTGCTGGGACGGGATCGAGTTCAACACGCCGCTCATCGATGCGCTCGCAGACCCGGTCGGCGAGGACTGGGTCGTGCCGGACGAGGTCGTGGACGGCGTGTTCGATACGGCCCTGGGCGGTGTCCCGGGCGAGGAACGCGAGTTCTGGCTCGCCGCCTACCGCGCCAACTACGCAGGTGACGCCGGGCGCCGCCGCCTGCGCCTCAGCACGGTGAACCTGCGCGACCGCGACGGGCTCCACGGCCGGCTCGACGACATACGCTGCCCCGTCCTGTGGCTGCACGGCACCGCGGACCAGGTGTACTCCGTGGCCAACGCCCGGGAAGAGATACGGATGTTCACCCGCTCTCCCGAGGCGCGGCTGGAAGTCGTCGAGGGCGGACAGCACTTCCTGAGCGCCTCGAACCCTGCGGAGGTCGGCTCCGCGGCGATCGAGTTCGTGAAGCGCTGGGCCTGAGCCGCAGGGAGAGCGCCGGGCCCGAGCCGCAGGGAATGCGCCGGGCCTGAGCCGCAGGGAATGCGCCGGGCCCGAGCGCAAGGAGAGCGCCGGGGTGACGTATCAGTTGCCGACGAGCCGCATGTGCGTCTCGTTGTAGCGGTCGCCGCGTACGCCGATGCGGGCCGCCACGGCGTCGAGGTCCGCAATGTCGTCGGCGGACAGGGCGACTTGGGCCGCGCCGGCGTTCTCCTCCAGGCGTCCGATACGGCGGGTTCCGGGGATCGGGGCGATCCACGGGTGCTGGGCGAGGAGCCAGGCCAGGGCGACCTGCCCCGGGGTGGCGTCCTTGGCTCGGGCGAGCGCGGCGACATGGTCGACCAGGGCCTGGTTGGCGGCGAGGTTGTCCTGGCTGAACCGCGGGATCGTCGTACGGATGTCGCCCTCGGTGAACGCGGTCGACGTGTCGACGGTGCCGGTGAGGAAGCCCTTGCCGAGCGGGCTGAACGGCACGAAGCCGATGCCGAGTTCGGCGAGCGTGGGCAGGACCTCGGGCTCGGGGTCGCGGGTCCACAGCGAGTATTCGCTCTGTACGGCGGTCACGGGATGGACGGCGTGTGCCTTGCGGATCGTCGCGGCGGCCGCCTCCGACAGGCCGAAGTGCCGTACCTTGCCCGCCTGTACGAGCTCACCGACCGCGCCCGCGACGTCCTCGATCGGGACGTCGGGGTCGACCCGGTGCTGGTAGAAGAGGTCGATCGAGTCCGTACGCAGGCTGCGCAGGGAGGCGTCGGCCACCCGCTTGATCTGTTCCGGCCTGCTGTCCAGCCCGGCGATCTTGCCGTTCTCGATGTTCCAGCCGAACTTCGTGGCGATGACGGCCTGTTCGCGTACAGGTGCGAGGGCCTCGCCGACGAGTTCCTCGTTGACGTAGGGGCCGTAGACCTCGGCGGTGTCGAAGAAGGTGATGCCCCGGTCCACGGCGGCACGGATCACGCCGATCATGTCCTGCCGGTCGCCGGGATTCGGTCCGTAGCTCTGGGACATTCCCATGCAGCCCAGGCCGATGGCCGAGACCTGGAGCCCCTGGCCGAGCGTGCGCTTGTGCATCGTGAGTCTCCTCGTACGGGTAGAGGGGGCGGAGTCGGTGGGTGAAGTACCTGTCCAGCGGCCGCTGTTGGGCCCGGCTGCCGCCGGAGGCTACTTGGTGGCGGAGAGCGCCGCGGCGTACTGCTCGTCGGTGACCGGCTCCAGCCAAGTGGTGCCGTCGCCGTTCCCGTCGCCGACGACGATGGCGATGTGGGCCATGAGATTGGCGTCCGTGGCGCCGTGCCAATGCTCCTCACCGGCCGGGCACTTGACGGTCTCACCGGCGCTGACGCGGACGACATCGCCGTCCCGGGTGCCGACCAGGCCGACGCCGTCGGTGACGACGAGAGTCTGACCGTTGGCGTGCGAGTGCCAGTTGGTACGGGCGCCGGGCGTGAACCGTACGTGCCCCACGGCCAGCCGCGCCGGCTCGGACGGAGCCTCCAGCAGGTTGAGGTAGACGTCGCCGGTGAAGCGCTCCGCCGGGGTCTTCACGGTGGGGGTCGAGGTGGTGTGTTCCATGGTCGTCTCCTGTGCGGGTCAGTGGGGCGAGTGTCAGACGGCGTCCGCGTGGGCGAGGCCGGAGCCCAGCTCATGGGAGGCTTCCACCTGGGCGAGCAGCTCGTTGGCCTTCGCCTCGACGGCCTGGAGGCAGTCGTCACCGGCGACGAACCGCAGCGGCGGCTGCTCCAGATCCGCGACCGCGAGCAGCGCGTCGGCGAGCTTCACCGGGTCGCCGGCCTGCTGCCCGTTCATGGACTCCCAGACCTTCTTCGTCTCGGCGGTGCGCTCGGCGTAGTCGTCGACCGACAGCTCCGCGTACGTCGTGGAGGCGTCCACCAGCAGTTCCGTACGGAAGAAGCCCGGCTCGACGATGGTGGTGCGGATGCCGTACGGCTCGACGTCGTGGTGCAGGGACTCCATGAAGCCCTCCACGCCGAACTTGGCGGTCGAGTAGGCGACACAGAAGTCGACGCCGATCGCGCCGGCGAGGGAGGAGAGGGTGATGACGTGCCCGGAACGCTGTGCCCGCATGACGGGCAGCACGGCCCGGGTGACGTTCATCGGCCCGAACAGGTTCGTCTCCATCTGGGCGCGGATCTGCGCCTCGGAGAGTTCCTCGAAGAACCCGGCGTAGAAGTTGGCCGCGTTGTTGATCAGTACGTCGATGCGTCCGAAGCGGTCGACGGCAGCCTGGACGGCCGTCTCGGCGGCGCCGGAGTCGGTGATGTCGAGGGCGGTGGTCAGGAGGTTGTCCTGCTCGCCGCCGAGGGCTTCCAGTACGCCCTCGGGACGGCGGCCGGTGGCGACGACCTGGTGGCCGGCTGCCAGGGCCCGGCGGGCGATGTCCGCGCCCAGGCCGCGTCCGGCGCCGGTGATGAAGAAGACCTTGCTCATGAGGGGATGTCGCTCCGTACGTGCTGCGGGGTGGGTCAGTGGGGTCAGGCGGCGCCGCGCTCGTCGGCGATCTTCTTGAGCTGGTTGACCGCGGTCATGGCGTTGGGCCAGCCCGCGTAGAAGGCCAGGTGGGTGATCGCCTCGGACAGCTCCTCGACGCTGAGCCCGTTGTCGAGGGCCACGCCCAGGTGGTAGCCGAGCTGCTCGCCGCGGTACAGCGCGGCCAGCACGCTCACCGTGACGAGGCTGCGGTCGCGCGGGGAGAGCCCGGGGCGCTCCCACACGTCGCCGAACAGGACGTCGTCGGTGACCTCGACCAGCTTCGGCGCGATCCCGGCCAGCTCCTGGGGTGCGGACTGCTTCGGCATGACGGCTCCTCGGTTCCTCGGTTCTCGGGTCACAACGGCGGGGTCGGCACGGGCCACTGTGTGGCCGGGCCGGTCCCGCGGCAGCCGCTGCGACCCTGTTCCCGACTGCTGCCGGGAGGGCTCCAACCGCTGCCGATATCCAGGAAACGGCAGGTCAACACGGTGGAGAAGGGCCTGATGATCCAGGTACTGACAGGACCCCCCACGGGTCCGCCGACCGGCTTAGCCTGGGATGCGTGAGTACCGAGAGCGACATCCGCGCCTTCCTGGCCTCCCGCCGCGGAAAGATCACCCCGCAGCAGGCCGGGCTGCCCGCGTACGGCGGGAACCGGCGCGTACCGGGCCTGCGCCGCGAAGAAGTCGCCCTGCTCGCCGGCGTCAGCATCGACTACTACGTACGGCTGGAACGCGGCCGCCTCGCCGGCGCCTCCGAAGAGGTCCTCGACTCCGTCGCCAACGCACTCCAGCTCGACGACGCCGAACGCGCCCACCTCTACGACCTGGCACGCGCCGTCGCCAAGCGGCCCGCCCGCCGTACGAAGCGCACCCGCGGCCCCCTGCCGGACAGCGTCCGCCGCGTCCTGGACTCCATGACCGACTCGCCGGCCTTCATCCGCAACGGCCGCCTGGACGTGCTGGCCACCAACCGCCTCGGCCGCGCCCTCTACTCACCGCTGTACGCCGACGACGCCCCCGAGCCCGTCAACATCGCCCGCTTCCAGTTCCTCGCCCCCACCGGGCGCGACTTCTTCCCGGACTGGGAGGAGTCCGTGAACACCACCGTGTCCCTGCTGCGCACCGAGGCGGGGCGCGCCCCGGGCGACAGCGAACTGACCGGGCTGATCGGCGAACTCGCCACCCGCAGCGACGAGTTCCGCACCGCCTGGGCCAAACACAACGTGCGCCTGCACTACACCGGCCGCAAAGCCTTCCGGCACCCCGCCATCGGCGAGATCACCTTCGACTTCGACGCGATGGAACTCCCCGCCCAGCCGGGCCTGACCCTCACCGCGTACAGCGCCCCGCCGAACACCCCCGACCACGACAAGCTCCAACTCCTCGCCGCCTGGGCCGCGACGGAGGAGACCTCCGCGCGGCAGTAGCGGCTGCGGCTTCAGACGCCCCCGGGCGCCTGTCAGTTGAGGTCGTCGTTGCGCCAGGCGTAGACCGTGGCGCCCTTCGTCATGGTCGTGTAGTCGCCCATCTCCCCGCACCGGCCCGCTCCGGCGTCCTTCGGTCCCCAGCCGGCGGCGAGTGCGGGCTCTTCGAAGTCCTCCCCGGGGTTGCACTGTTGACGCTTCACGTGGCGCAGCGGTGTATCGGCGAGGGTGAAGCGCACGACCTGGGCCTGGCTCGTGGTGTCCGCCTTGACCTTCACGCCGGTGGCGTCCCGCGGGGCCCAGTCGGGGGCGCGGAGGATCAGGTCTCCGCGGTCCTGGGATGCCGCCACGGTCGGGAAGGCGGCGACTCTCTCGTGCAGGACGGCGTCGTTGAAGGCGTCGGGGAAGCCGTCGTTGTGCTCCTTGAGCGCAGAGGCGGCCGCCGGGACGACAGTCTGGCCGACTATGAGCACCGCGCAGACACCGATGAGGGCCTTCATCTTGTTCGTCATGTACGTCTCTCTTCTGGAGGGTCAGTCGGGCGCGCTGTCAGTCGCCGTCGTACGTAAGAAGGTCGCCGGGCTGGCAGTTCAGCTCGCGGCAGATTTTCGAGAGGGTCGAGAACCGGACGGCTTTGGCGCGGCCGTTCTTCAGCACCGACAGGTTGACGATGGTGATGCCCACGCGTTCGGCGAGCTCGGTGAGCGTCATGCCGCGCTCTTCGAGGACGCGGTCGAGATGGACCTGGATGCCGTGCGCATCCTCCTCGGGCATCAGACGGTCCCTTCGAGATCCTCACGCATCCGCACGCCCTCGCGCATGATCCTCCCGAAGATCACCGCAGCGAGACCCGTGAGGAGCATGGACCAGGGGAGGGCGTTGTCCATCGGCTCCCACGGCATGCTGAACAGGGAGAAGTACGGCTTCCCCTCGACCTGCGGCACCATGCTCGACTCCAGGAAGACCTGCGACCAGCCGGTGACGAAAGTCGCGGCCGGCCCGCCGACGGCGACGAACCAGCCGAGCGTACGCAGCCGTTGGGGCACCGCGTCGCTGAACGGGCCGTCGCGCAGCGCGGTCGCCAGCAGTCGCGAGAGCAGCAGCAGTGCGACGAACCCGAAGAGGTACCACGGCAGCCGGAGGCCGAGGTCGGCCGCGCGCTGGGCGAGGGACGGGTCGTGCTGGACGAGTCCGGTGACGCTGCCGCCGATGACCTCCACGCCGTCCGAGACCGCCGGACCCCCGCCCTTCAGGGGCGCGTTGGCGAGGAAGTCCGTCTGCACGGTGATCCCCTCGGCCGACGTCAGATGCACCAAGGCCATGCCGGCGAAGGCGAGCCCGCTCAGCGCCGTCAGTGCCGAAGTCAATGTCACCAGGCTCCTGGTCAGCCGGGTCTCCTGCATGGCCGTGTCCCCTTCCCCGTTTCTTATCGCGTTTCGATAAGAACGATAGTCGATAATATCGACTATCGACAAGGCGGTGTCGGGGCCATACCGCCCGCTGCCCCCCTGTCGGTACGATCAACAGGCAAGGTCATGCCGCTCAACGAGGGGAAATGGCATGCCTGACACTGCTGTACGCGGCCAAACCGACAGCCCCGCCGTTGCCCTGGGTCCGACCGCCCTGGTCCTCGGCACGCTGTCCGTCGTCGGCTGGGTGCCCGCGCTCTCGCTCTTCGCGTTCCCGCTGGCGATCATCGGCGGGCCGCTCGCCCTCACCTTCGGTGCGATGGGCATCCACTACGCACGCCGAGGTGTCGGCCGGCTGTGGACGGCGCTCGCCGGTACGACCCTCGGGCTCATCGGCTTCGCCGGACCCGTCTATCTGGTCTGGGCTTTCAGCGCCTGAGGCCCCTACGGGAACGTCAGCCGGCCCGATCACCGGCTCCGGACCGCGCCGGTTCAGCGCCGGATGAGGCCGAGTTCGGTGGCCGTGGCGACGGCGGCCGTGCGGGAGTCGACGTCGAGCTTGGCGTAGATGTGCACCAGGTGGGACTTGACGGTGCCTTCGGTGAGGTGGAGGCGGCTGCCGATGTCCTGGTTGGACAGCCCTTCGGCGACCAGGACCAGCACTTCCGTCTCGCGGCGGGTCAGGGAAGGGCCGGGGGAGCGCAGACGGTTCATCAGCCGGTCCGCGACGCTGGGCGCCAGCGTGATGCGGCCCGCTGCTGCCGTGCGTACGGCGGCGGCCAACTCCTCGGGCGGGGCGTCCTTGAGGAGGTAGCCGGTGGCGCCGGCTTCGATGGCGGGCACGGTGTCGGCGTCGGCGCTGTAGGTCGTGACGATCAGGACCCGGGGCGCTTGGGGCCGGCCGGTGATGGCGGCGGTGGCCTGGACGCCGTTCATGCCCGTACCGAACTGAAGGTCCATCAGGACGACGTCGATGTCGCCCGCTTCGGCGCGGGTGACGGCGTCCTCGCCTGTGGCGGCCTCGGCCACCACGTCGATGCCGGGTTCGGTCTCCAGCACGGCGCGCAGTCCGGCCCGTACGACGGGATGGTCGTCGGCCAGCAGCAGGCGGATGGGCGTCTCGGTCACGGGCGGGCCTCGGGAGGGGAGTCTAGGGGCAGTTGGGCGGCCAGCGCGGTGCCGCGGCCGGGCGCTGATTCGAGGGTGAGTGTGCCACCGAGGGCGTGGACGCGGGCGCGCATGGCCGCCAGACCGAATCCGCCGGCTTCCGGGTCGGGTTCGGGCAGTCGGCCGGGGTCGAAGCCGTGTCCGTTGTCGACGATGTCGACGGCGACGTGGTCACCGAGATAGCTGAGGGTGACCTCGGCGGTGGTGGCGTCGGCGTGCCGGACCGTGTTGCCGAGCGCCGACTGGGCGATGCGCAGCAGCGCGGCCTCGTACGCGTCCGGCATCGGCGTGGGAGCGCCGGTGAGCTGGAAGCGGGCGGTGAGCGGATGGCGCGTACTGGTCGTGGCGCACAGGTGCTCCAACGCACCGGCCAGCGTGGTGTCTTCGAGCGCCGGCGGGGCGAGGGCGGCGACGAAGCGGCGGGCTTCCGCGAGGTTGTCGAGGGCGGCCTGGCGGGCCTGCCCGACGTGCCCGCCGGCTGCCTCGGGACGTTCGGGCAGGGCGCGTTCGGCTGCGCGCAACAGCAGTTGGATGCTGGTCAGGCCCTGGGCGAGGGTGTCGTGGATCTCGCGGGCGAGGCGCTGGCGCTCCTCCAGTACGCCCGCGGTGTGCTGGGCCCGGGCCAAGTCGGCGCGCGCGGCGTTGAGTTCCTCGATCAGCCGGCGTCGCTGTTCGCTCTCCCGGTACAGGGCCTGGTAACCCCACACCACCGCCACGGCCACCGCGGCGCCCAGGGCCGGGCCGATGGCGGTGGCCAGGGTGAGGACGCCCTGGTGCGCCGAGAAGGCCGCGATCGCCGCGAGCGCGGTGGCGGCCACGGCCACCAGGGCGCTGCGGCGCGGCAGCAGATGCAGCTGGAGGAAGTAGAGCGGGAAGGCCACCCACACGCCGTCGGCCGACAGCGCCAGCAGCACCAGCCAGACGACGCCCACGGCAGCCAGCCACACGGCGGCGGCCCGCCGCGAGCGGCTCACGCGCGGCAGCAGCGGACCCACCGCGTACACCCCCGCCAGCGCCACCGCCGTCGAGACGACCGCGCCGGCGTGCGGCGCGGCGTCGGCCACGGCCCTTCCCGCGGCCAGCGCCAGCAGGCCGGCCATGAGCAGGTGCAGGCACCAGGTCAGCGCCCGGGTGGTGGGAGTCGGCTTCGCCATGATCAATCCAGCGTACGGAGGCCACCGGCCGCAGGCATCCATCGAAAGTGAGAACTCGGCTGCCGCCTTTCGGCCCGCGAAGATCTGTCCTGCGCGCGATGCCCCGGGCACGGTGCGGCGGCGACGGTGGGGCTGTATCGCTTCCACGTTGCTCCCACCGTATGAAAGGGCAGGTCACGACATGTTTGTCGGCTGGAGGGATCTGCGGTTCGCCAAGGGGCGCTTCGCCCTGATGGGAACCGTCATCGTGCTCATCACCCTGCTGGTGGGGCTGCTGTCCGGGCTGACGGGCGGGCTGGGGCAGCAGAACATTTCCGCGATCACCGGGCTGCCCGCCGACAAGATCGCCTTCAACGCGCCCGGCGACGGCGAGGACCTGTCCTACGCCGACTCCACCGTCACCCGGGACCAGTGGCAGCAGTGGGCGAAGACCCCCGGCGTCGAGAGCGCCGAACCGCTGGGCATCTCCACCACCAAGGCCGGCTCCGGCGGCAAGAACGTCGGCGTCTCCGCCTTCGGCGTGCGGCCCGGCTCCTCCCTGGCTCCCGAGAGCAACCGGCTCGACGACCACAGCGCGGTCCTCTCCACCACAGCCGCCGACGACCTGGGAGCCGAGCCGGGCGACACCTTCACCCTCGCCGGACAGAAGCTGACCGTGGCCGGCGTCAGCGGCGACGCCTCCTTCAGCCACACCCCCGTCATCTACACCAGCCTCGACACGTGGCAGAAGACCACACCCCCGACAGGCAAGAACGACGGGCCCACCGCCACCGTCATCGCGCTGAGCACCGGCTCAGGAATCGGCCTCCAGGCCGCCGACGCCGCAGCCGGCACCCGTACGGTCGCCAAGGACGACTCGCTGTCCGCGATCGGCTCCTACTCCTCCGAGAACGGCTCGCTGCAGATGATGCGCGGCTTCCTCTTCGCCATCTCAGCGCTCGTCATCGGCGCCTTCTTCACCGTGTGGACGATCCAGCGCAGCGGTGACGTCGCCGTACTCAAGGCGCTGGGCGCCTCCACCGCCAACCTGCTGCGCGACGCGCTGGGCCAGGCCCTGGTGCTGCTCACCGGCGGAACCCTGCTGGGTACGGCGCTGGCTGCCGGCATCGGCGCGGCCATCTCGGGAGGCCCCGTGCCCTTCTCGCTGACACCCGCGACCGTGCTCGTGCCCGCCGCCGTACTGATCGTGCTCGGCGCGTTCGGGGCCGCGCTGTCCATCCGCCGCATCACGTCCGTCGACCCGCTGACCGCCCTGGGGAGCACCCGATGAGCCTGCACCTGACCGACATCACCCTCACCTACCCCGACGGCGACAGCCGCCTGACCGCCCTCGACCAGGTCAGCCTCGACGTACCCAAGGCCAACCTGACTGCCGTCGTGGGCCCTTCCGGCTCCGGCAAGTCCAGCCTCCTCGCGGTGGCCGCCACCCTCATCACCCCTGACACCGGCACCGTGACCATCGACGGCACGACCACCACCGGCATGACCCGCGCCGAACTGACCGAACTGCGCCGCCACAAGGTCGGCATCGTCTTCCAACAGCCCAACCTCGTGGCCTCGTTGACCGCCGCCGAACAGCTCCAGGTCATGGCCCAGATCGACGGCCGCTCTCCCGCCAGGGCCCGCCCGCGCGCCATGGAACTGCTGGACGCGGTCGGACTGGCCGACAAGGCAGGCCGACGCCCCCACCAGCTCTCCGGCGGCCAGCTCCAGCGCGTCAACATCGCCCGCGCCCTGATGAACGACCCCACCGTGCTGCTCGTCGACGAGCCCACCAGCGCCCTGGACCACGAACGCGGCGCCGCCGTCATCGACTTGATCACCCGCCTCACCCACCAGAACGCCACCGCGACCGTCCTCGTCACCCACGACCCCACCCACCTCACCGCGGTCGACCACATCGCCGAAGGCCACGACGGGCATCTACGGCTGCCCTCCGCGGCGCGGTAGTCCACAGCGGGACGGTCCGCATCCTGCCGAAGGGCAGGCTCGCCAGCCACCACGCCGGCCGGAAGACGGGCCTGAAGTGCTGGGGTCAGCTGCTGCGGCCGATCCGATCCATGTACGGACCGGCCGCGCTCGCGTGGTGGTCAGGACCGGACGACGGGGAGGATCAGGCGCGAGGGCCGGTCGGCGTCGTGCGCGATCTCCTGGCGTGCCGGGCGGAACTCCGTTGCCGTGTCGACGGGTTCGCCGGTGTTGAGGTTGCGGTCCCAGCGCGGGAAGCTGCTGGAGGTCACGTGTACCCGCAGCCGGTGGCCGGCGCGGAAGACGTAACTGGTCGACCACAGGTCCACGGCATGCTCGGCGAATTCACCCGGGGTGGTCTGGGCCCGCACGATTCCGTCGACGACGTTGAGCGATACGCCGTCGGGGTCGACGTCGCACAGGCGCACCACCCAGTCCGTGCAGGGCGCGTCCGTGGCCGCGTGGATCACCGCCTGCACTCGTCCGGTCACCTCCAGGTCCTCGGTCAGCGGTTCGCTGGTGTGGACGAGGACGTCCGAGCGCTTCTCCACCGGTGCCTGGTTGAGCGGGCCGGGGCGGAATTCGCGGGCCATCACCAGGGGGCCGCCGGTCGTGGGTACCGGGTCGGCGGGGTCGTATACGTAGGTGTCGCTGCCCTCGCCGGAGGCAGGGGTGTCGAAGGAGAGCGAGCTGTCGGCGCGCAGGAACAGGTCGGTGTCCACGGCGCGGGACAGCGGCCACTCCTGCTCTTCACGCCACTCGTTCTTCCCCATCACGAACAGCAGCACCGGAGGAAGCTCCGGCGACGCGGGCGCTTCGCCGGGGATGAGCCACTGCTTGAACCAGGCGGCCTTCAGGTCGGTGAACGACCCGCGCATGCCCAGCAGGTCGATGCCGGCGGCCATCCCGAAGTTGACATCGCCGATTTGTCCGGACCGGTTCGTGTGCGTCCAGGGGCCCACGATCAGGTGCGTCGACCGTCCCGCCGCGCGGCTTTCGGTGAAGTTGTCCAGCGTGCCCTGGCTGAATACGTCGTACCAGCCTCCGAGGTTGAGGCTCGGCACATCCACCTCCGCGTGGCGGCCGGCGACCCGGCAGTTCGCGCTCCACTCGGGGTCCCGCAGCGCGTGCTCGAAGCCCAGGTCGTGGATTTGATGGCGCTGGAAGGCGGGGTGGCGGCCGGACGGAAGCTCCCAGTGGGTGGCGGGGACGGCCTGGTCCAGGTCATGGATCAGGGCCCCGAGGGCGGCCGGGGCCTCGGCGTGCCGACGGGTCAAAGTGTCCGCCCCCTGCCCGAGCGCCCACCAGACATTGAGCGCGAACTCGATGGCCCCGCCCCGCGCCCACAGACCGTCGTGCGGATCGGACCACGTGATCTCGGGGGCTATCGCCATCAGCTCCGGAGGCTTCGACAGCGCGGCCGTCCACTGCGTGTTGCCGAGATAGCTGCCCCCGATCATGCCGACCCGACCGTTGGCGTCCGGCAGTTGGGCGGCCCAGCGCACCGTGTCGTAGCCGTCGTCCATCTCGTACGTCCACGGCTCCCACACGTCACCGTCCGAGGCGAACCGGCCCCGGGTGTCCTGGACAACGACGATGAATCCGGACCGGGCCAGCGTGATCGGGTCCAGCATGCCGACCGCCACTGGGACGTTCTTCCCGTACGGCAGGCGGGACAGCAGTACGGGGTAGGGGCCCTCGGCGACGGGCCTGTAGACGTCCGCGCGCAGGACGGTGCCGTCGCGCATCTTGGCGGGGACGTTCTCTTCGACTGTCACATCCATGTCGGCTCCTGTGGGGGGTGTTTCGGGACGGTAAGTTTCGGGATGGTGTGGTTTCGGCGGTGACGTACCGCGCGTCTGGCGAGCCTGGGAACGCCGCGGCCGCTACTCGGCCGGGCCGAGTACGAGGGCGATGGCGGCCTGCATGTGCCGGGCGCGGTCGTCGGGCGGGACGGTGGTGAGGGTCTTGACGCCGGCCGCGACGGCGAGCAGTTGGTGGGCGAGGTCCTCGGCGCAGATGCCCGGTGTGCGCTCCGGTGCTCCCTCGGCGCGTAGAACGTCGGCCACCGCGTCGATGACGAAGCACTCCAGGTCCCGCAGCAGCGATTCCCCCAACGTGCTTGTCGCGGTGAGGAGTTCACTCACCTCTTGGATTGTCGCCGTGGCGGAGGCTCCATGCATGGCGTTGAAGGCGGCGAACAGCCGCTCGTGCGCCGACAGGTCCGCTCTGGCCAGTTCCCGGGCGACGGCGGCCTGGGACTGGGCCACCAGGCGCTGCAGGGTGGCCTGGAAGATCTCTTGCTTGTTCTTGAAATGCAGGTACAGGCCCTGACGGGAGAGCCCGGCCGCCACGGCGAGGTCGTCCATGGAGGTCTTCCGCAGGCCGAAGCGCAAGAACACCGGCACCGCGGCGTCCGCGATCTCCTCACTGCGCGACCGTGCCCGCTCACTCTCGCCCGTCACGCGCGCACCTGCGCTTCCCGCTGCCCGACCTGCATCGTCATCACGCTCCTCACCAAGACTCACAATTCAACTTTACACATTGGGCCTAATCTGTCTAGTTCGACAACTCGAGGTCGATCGCCGGCATACCGCCGGTGGAAACGCCGACCGGGCAGGCGCGCCAGCGCTTTCAGGGCATGGGTTCGCCGGGCCGGTCGGTGGGCGTGGCGGTCGGTGTGCGGCGGTGTCCGATCGCACAGCGCTGGAGGCGCGGTGGTCGCGCCTTTCCGTGTGTAGGGCGACCGGCCAGGAGTAGCGTCCCGGGGAGCGGTCCCACGTCACGAGCTGAGGGGGCCACCGTGCTGAGACAGGTCGCGGAGGGTGTGCAGAACCACCAGAGCGAGTTGCTGCAGAACAATTCCGTTGTCGTGCAGGGCCGGGCCGGCGTGCTGCTCATCGACCCGGGGATTCGGGACGACGAAATGACCTGCCTCGCGCACGACCTCCGCGAGATGGGCCAGCCCGTGGTGGCAGGTTTCTCGACGCATCCTGATTGGGATCACGTGCTCTGGCACGCCGAACTCGGCGAGGCGCCCCGTTACGGTACGGCCCGCTGTGCCGCGTACATGCGAGAACTGCTGTCGGATCCGGGCTGGAGGGCCTGCGTCGCAGCGGGGCTGCCGCCGGAAATCGCCGACGACGTGCCACTGGACCTGTTCGGCCTCATCACCGGTCTGCCTGCCGGAACCGAGCGGATTCCCTGGGACGGCCCCGAGGTCCGCATCATCGAGCATCCGGCGCACGCCCCGGGCCATGCGGCGCTGTTGATCGAGGAGCACGGTGTGCTCGTCGCCGGCGACATGCTCTCCGACGTCCTGGTGCCGATGCTCGACGACACCACGGACCCGGTGGAGAACTACCTTGCCGGGCTGCGGCTGCTCGAGGGTGTGGCGGGCGTTGATGTCCTCGTCCCCGGTCACGGGGCTGTCGGCGGAGCCGGTGAGGTACGCGTACGGATCGACCAGGACCGGGCGTACATGCATGCCTTGCGCGACGGCCACGATCCCGACGACCCGCGGATCGGCCCCTCGGCCAAGCCGGGCTGGGAGTGGGTGAGCGATGTGCACAGCGGACAGGCCAAGCGCGTCGCCGGAAGAGGTGAGCGCGACGGGACGCCCAACTAGTGCTGTGACGGCGAAGGTTCACCGGGCCCGGGTCGTCGGTCGGAGCTGACGATGCGGGTGTCCGCTCTTCGGCCCGGGTTCGCGAGGGTGCGCGGGTGTCGTGGGGCGAACTGATGCCGCGTCACCAACGGCCCCGCGGCGCCGGTAACTCAGCCGGACGACTGGGCTGCCCAGGCAGCCACGGTGCGGGCGAGGTCGGCCGCGTTGTCTTCGAACTGCCGCCAGCGGTGGCCGTTCGCGCCCGAGGGGTGGGGGAAGCCGCGCAGCAGGCGGTGGGCGGGGAGGCCGGCTGCGGAGAGGGCGCGGTCGACCGCTTGAGAGGCCGCGCCACCGAAGGGGATGACCAGGGCGTCAGGTGTGGCGGCGAGTTCGGCTGCGAGCACTCGGTCGGTGAAGGCGCGCAGGATCGGGGCCGACTCGATGGTGAGGCCGTGCCCCGTGTAGTTCTTGCCGTCGACGAACACGGCGTGGCAGATCGCCGAGGTGCTGCGCGCCAGATCGCAGTCCGGGTCGAAGAGGTCGGCGGTGGAAGACAGGCCGAGGGCCTCTGCCAGGCCGATGTCGTCGAGCATCTCGACGGCATTGGTGCGCATGCTGCCGGCCAAGGCCGAGGATGCCTTCGCCCGTCGTATCGCCTGGTCGATGTCGTCGCCCTGGCGCAGCGCTGACGTGGCGGCCTGGACGGCCGCGGTCAGTTGCTGGTGGCCGGGGGCGATGCCCACGAGAAGGACCTTGGCGTGCCGGTCGATCCCGTCGAACGGCGTGAAGTAGATCTGCAGGCGGCGCTTGCGGACGACCTCGTCGTACAGGAGCAGCGTGTCCAGTCCTGTCCCGGTGGCCGGCGCGTCCTCCGGAAGGTTCAGCAGAACAGGCGCGAAGCGTTCGGTGCACCAGTCCGGCGAGATCATGTCTCCTGCGCCGAGGGTGATCTGGCAACGGTGGAACGGTTCAGTGCGCTGCATGGCTCTCGTCCGAAATCGGCGTGGAGGGGACGATATGAACCGTATGCGGCCAGCAGTGGCCCGCAGCAGAGGCGAACGTCCCGACCTCGCGCATGCCGTGTGACGGGTCCGGGCCGAAGTGCCGTACGGCGAGGCCGCCGAGAGCCGGCCGCGGCAGGGGTGGGTGACACCGCATTACCTCGACGCGCGGCCGGCGTGAGGCGTCAGGCGTCAGGCGTCGCGGTGCGCGTCGGGGAGGTGGGTGAAGTATGTGGTGGGGGCCGTGCCGAGGGCTCGATGGAACATCGCGGTGAGGGCGCTGGGGGTGCTGTAGCCGACGGCCGAGGCGATCGTGGTGATCGGGGTGCCCTTGGCGAGGAGGGTGACGGCGTGGACGAGCCGGGCCTGCTGCACCCAGCGGGCGGGGCTCATACCGGTTGCGGCAGTGAATCGGCGCTGGAGACTGCGCGGGCTCATGTGGGTGTGGGCCGCGGCGTCGGCGGTCGTCCACGGGGCGGCGGGGTCCGAACGGATCGCCGTACACAGGGCGTTGAGTTCCGGATCGTCAGGGGCGGGCAGGTGCAGCGCCGGTACGGGCTGCGGGGTCAGGCTGAGCAGGAGGAGGTCCATGACCTTGCCGTCGCGCCCGTCGCGGTCGTACTCGACGGGCAGCCGCGTCGCCTCGTCGATGAGCTCCCTCAGCAGCGGTGAGACGGAGACGACCGTCGGGCCGGCGGGCAGGCCGACCGCCTCCGGCTCGATGTAGAGCGTCCGCATCGCCACCGCCCCCGCGCACGTCATCGCGTGGGTCGTACCGGCCGGCACCCACGCTCCGCGGGTGGCCGGAACCACCCACGTACCGTGCCCGGTGACGACCGTGATCGCGCCGGTCGTGCCGTAGATCAGCTGGGCGCGCCGGTGCCGGTGGGCGGGGATGTGATGGCCGTCCGGCAGGTCACGGGCCATGGCCGCGACGGGTCTCGGCACGTCCTGATAGTCGTCGCGGTGCTCGCTCTTCCCGTACATGGCGCACTCTCGATAGACAGTGGCGTTCCCACGAAAGTGTGCCACCAGGCGACCGTCTTAGCGTTGCCACATGTGAACGCACCAGACTCTCCGACCAGCCGCCTGCCCACCCGCTCGCTGACCCTCCTGCTGGCGGTGACCAGCGCTCTGACCGCCGCCAACGTCTATCTCAACCAGCCGCTCCTGGGCGCCATGGCCCAGTCGCTCGGCGCCGGCCCCGACCTCATCGGCTCCATTCCCACCGCCACTCAGCTGGGATACGCGGCAGGCATCCTGCTGATCGTCCCGGCGGGCGACACCGGCGACCGCCGCCGCCTGATCCTCCGGCTCACCGCGGCCTCCACGCTCGCACTGGTCCTGTGCGCACTGGCACCCAACGTCTGGTGGCTCATCGCCGCCAGCTTCGCCGTCGGACTCCTCTCGCCGATTCCCCAACTGGTCACGCCGCTCGCACTGTTGCTCTCCGAGGGGCAGGAGGGCGGAAACGGGCGGATCGTCGGCACGGTGCAGGGCGGACTGCTCGTCGGCGTACTCGCCTCGCGCGCCTACTCGGGCGCGTTCGCGGAGGTGGCGGGCTGGCGCGGCGTGTACGTGTGCTCGTGTGCGCTGACCCTGGTGCTCGCCCTCCTGCTGTGGCGGGCCCTGCCCCAGGTCCCGGCGCGCAGCACCCTCGGCTACCGCGCGTCGCTGGCCTCGTTGCCGCGCCTGGCCTCCCACCCGCTGGTACGACGGATCGTCGTCTCCGGAGGACTGGTCGGCATCGCCTTCGGTGCGTTCTGGACGACGCTGACCTTCTTGCTGGAGACCGACTACCACTACGGGTCGACGCGGATCGGACTGTTCGGCTTGGTCGCCGCGGCCAGCGCACTCGCCTCGCCGTGGGCCGGGCGGGTGGCCGACCGGCTGGGGCGGCGCGGGGCCCTCGCGCTGCTCATCGGCATGGTCATCGTGGGCTGGCTCGTCCTGTTGCCCGGCGGTTCCAGCCTGCTGCCCGGCGGCACCTACCTGTGGTGGCTGGTCCTGGGCGTCATCGTGCTGGATGTGGGCGTGTGGGGCAGCCAAGCCGCCAACCAGACCGTCCTGTTCACCCTCGACCCCGCCACCCACAACCGGCTCAACACGCTCTACTTCACCCTCCGCTTCCTCGGCATCGCCCTCGGCTCCCTCCTAGGCTCACTCGCCTGGACAGCCGACGGCTGGCCCGCCGTCGTCGCCCTCGGCATCACCTTCGCGACCGCCGGGTTGCTCGTGGGCGTCCTGCCGATGCGTACGGGCGCCAGGGCGGGCGCCGGGCAGCGGTGACCGTGCCCCGTACGGGAGTTGGTGTGTACGGCCGCCGTGCCTCGCCGATGCGTATGGCTGCCAGGGCGGACTCGCGGAGTCCGGGCGACAATGACCGTGCACCGTACGGGAGTTGGCGCGTCTCGGCGTTCGGGAGACGTCGCGGCCCTCAGGAGGCAGAGTCAGGAGGTACGGGCATTTGCGGCTGGACGAGCGGAAGTTGGGCGCGGATACGGGCGCCGTCCTCGTGGGTGAGTGCGGCGGCGTTGTTCCGCAGGGCGGCGAGCGCTGCCGTGTTGTGGACGGTGGTCTCCGCGACAACGGCCTGCGCCCCGGCTGCCGACGCCTCGCCGAGCAACAGGTGCAGGGCGGCGGTGCCGATACCGCGCCCACGGTGGGTACGGCCAAGCCACACGCCCGTCTCCAGGACATCGTGGCGCGGGCCCCGGGCGAGGCGGGCCGAGCCCACGATGAGCCCGGTGTGGGTGATCGCGTACGTGGCCTCGCGGAGCGGGCCCGAGAGGCCGGTCCGGCGGGCACGGTGCCACTCGCGGAAGGTCTCCTGCCGCTGCGCGGTCCAGCCCGGCGGTCCGGGTACAGGCGGCATGACGTCCTCGGGCTCGGCGTCGGCGACGGCCACGGCGAGAAGGCCCGCCAGGAACTCCTCGTCCACCGCGCGAAGTTCGACCCGGCCGACCATGGCGTTCCCCTTCCGAAGCCGCGCGGGGTGTCCGCTCGTCGATACTCCGCCCGGCTTCGACGCCGCGCCATGGGTTTTCGGCGCTCGCGCGGAGGGGCGTACGAGGGCGACGCGTCGGGGCGGCCCGTACGGGGTGTGGAGGCGAGGGGCGGGCCGGAGGCCGGTACTGTCGGCGAACCAGGGCGCCGCGGGGTCAACTGCCGGTCAGTTGAGGCAGGTTGACCGTACGGCCTCGTCGGTGCAGGTCTGCACGGGAAGGTACGCGGCGGTGCCCGTACGGTAGATCATGCGGTGCAGGCGGGGGCATTCACCTATCAGCGCGAAGCTCTTGTGCTGGCTGCGTGCCTTGAGGGCCAGGGCCAGCAGTGCGTAGAAGCTGTCGTTGTCGAGGTAGGTGACGCCGTCGACGTCCAGCAGCACGGTCTGACAGTGCGGAGAGGCGAGGGCCGGAACGGCGTAGTCGTGGAGCAGGTCGACTTCCAACTCGCCTCGCAGTATCACCAGAACGCAGCCGGGGGCGGGTTGCTTGACCGCAAAGCTCACGGATCCGTCCTCCTCGCCCGCCGTAGAGGCACTCGCTTGGGGGCCGGCGGTCCGGGGGAGGGCGAGCACGTTCTCGGAGGGCTGTCTGGCATATACCCCACAGACATGCCCCTCGACCGTCGGAAAGCCGCGAAATGTCACCCATCGTGACTCTGCTGTACCCGAAGCCCCCACAGTCGTCGTACGGCACACCCCGACCGGCCGACGGCAGCGCTCCGCTCGACTGCCGGCAGGCGGCCGGACGGCAGACGAGCCCTGTGCGGTATGTGCCGCGGGCGGGCCCGCGGCAGGCGTCCCGGCCGTACGGATGTGTGTCTGTTCTGTTCAAGACCGGGCCGGAAGCGACGGTGTGGAGTGGCGGTATGAGCGACACAGAAGCGAGTGACGTGGACGTGGCGGCAGCGGCCGCCTTCTTGACGACGCACGGCCGGCTCCTGGAGCGGCGGCGTTTCGACCTGTGGCAGGGGAGCGGCGCACCGGAGGCGGTGGCCGCCGCGTTGGACGGATTCCGGAACGCCGACGGCGGTTTCGAGTGGGGACTGGAGCCGGATCTGCGGACGCGGGGGAGCCAGCCGGTGGCGGCGCTGCATGCGTTCGAAGCCCTGGAGGAATGCGGCCCGGCCGTGTTCCCGCAGGCCGAGCAGCTGTGTGACTGGCTGGACGGGATCTCCCTGCCCGACGGCGGCCTCCCCTTCGCCCTGCCGTTCGAAGGACCCGACGCGGCCGGTGCGGCCCCGTTCTGGGGCGAGAGCGACCCGGGGGTCTCGTCGCTGCACATGACCAGCGAACTGGCGGCCGCCGCGCACCGGGTGGGCCGGCACGACACGCGGGTGGCAGCACACGGCTGGCTCGCCCGCGCGACGGAGTTCTGCCGCCGCGAGATCACCGCGCTGACGGAGCCGCCCGGCGCCATCGCCTTCCGCTTCGTGATGGACTTCCTGGACACCGTGCACGACGACTTCCCGTGGGCGGCCGAGGAGTTGGAGCGCCTGGCGGTCCATCTGCCCCACCGGGGCGGCGGACTGGGCGTGGAGGGCGGCGCGGAGGGTGAAGCGATGCGCCTGCTGGACTTCGCCCCGCGCCCCGGCCGCCCGATCCGCAAACTGGTCGACGCCACCGCGGTCGAGGACGAGATCGAGCAGCTCGCCGCCGCCCAACAGGCCGACGGCGGCTGGTGTGTCGACTGGATCTCGCGCGCCCCGGCCGCCGCGCTGGAGTGGCGCGGCTGCGCGACGGTGCAGGCGCTGACGATCCTCCGCGACCACCACCGCATCACGTAGCGCAGAGTCACCGACCCGCAGCCGTTGTCAGCCGGCGTGCAGGGCCCGGAAGCGACCGGGCCGCGTCCGGAGAACCGCGCCCGGTCCGCCCCGCGTCCCCACCGGGAACGAACCCGGAACGCACAGAAGGCTCGCCCGTGACGCGCACCACACAGCACGACGGCACCACACCACCGACGGGCGGGGACCCGCAACGCGGCGTCATTGTTGCGACGTTCGCCGTCCTGCGGAGGCACCGGAGGGCGGTGGCGGGTGCGACGGTACGCGTCGTCGGCCTGTCCGGACTGGCCGGGCTGCTGATGACGGCCGCGATATTCGCGCTCGCCTGGCCCGTCTTCACCCGTATGCGGAACCAAGTCAACTGGTACCGCCACGTCGAGGATCCCTACCTGCACGACGGCACCGGCCTCGCGCTGGTCGCCCTCTGCACGCTCCCGATCTTCCTGCTCCTCCTCGGCGCCGGCAGCGCGGCCCTGCAGAGTGCGTGCTCCCGGACCGTCGCAGCGGGAACTCAAGTGCCGTCGGAGCAGGGCTGGTTGCGTACCGCGGTCCGCGCGCGGCTGCGGCCGGTGCTCGCCGTGTACGCGCTGCGCGCCCTGATCGTATGGCCCCTGCCGCTGCTCGTCGCCGTCGTGGCGGACAGCTTCACCGGCTACCAGATCGACACCGAAGACCAGTACCTGGAACGCGGGTCGTGGGCCCACACACTCGTCGAGAACTCCCCGTTGGCGGCCGTCTTCGCCGCCGTGCTGCTGCGCCTCGCGCTCACCCTCGCCCCGGCCGCCGCGGCCGACGGCCTCGGCCCCTTCGCGGCCCTGGGCCGTTCCTGGTCGCTGACGTGGACCCGCGCCGGAGGGGCCCGCGTTCTCGGCCTCGCGCTGCCGCTGGCCGCGCTCACCGCCGGCGTGCTCCGGCTGGTGGTGCAACTCGCCCTGCCGCTGCGCCCCCTCGTACGGACCCTCCTCGAACAGGCCACGGGGAACTTCTTCGCCGGCTACTACGCCGGCATCCTCGCCCCCGTCATCGTCGGCATCCTGGTCACCGCGGCCCTGACCCTCCCGCTCACGTGCACGGCCTTCGCGGTCCTCCACGACAACCTGCGGTCGCGCCATGCCCCACGCCGAGGTGCCGACGACACAGCGGACGCCACGGCCTGACGCCTGAACGTTCACGCCCGCCCGGGGCCCGAGGCCGGGGCGAGGGGGCCATGGCCGTCCGTCGCGCCGGCACGCGGCGGGACAGGGGCGGCTGTCAGGAGCTCCCGCGCAGCGGGGTGCCGCGGAGAGCTGAACAGGTCTTCTGTTGGGGCCTGTTCGACGATGCGGCCCGCGTGCAGGACCGCCGTACGGTCCGCGATGTGCTGTACGAGGGGCAGGTCGTGGCAGATGAACAGGTAGGACAGGCCCAGCTGTCGCTGCAGGCGGGTGAGCAGGTTGACGATTTCGGCGCGTACGGAGACGTCCAGCGCGGACACCGGCTCGTCGAGCACCAGCAGACGCGGCCGGCCCGCCAACGCCCGTGCGATGCCCACCCGTTGACACTGGCCGCCGGACAGCTCACCGGGCCGCCGGTTCGCCAGCTCCGTGTCGAGGCCGACCAGCTCCATCAGTTCCCTGGCCCGTTCGTCCAGTTGTCCCGCACCTCCGGTGTGACGGCGGAACCCGCGGCGTTCCGCGCGGATCCGCAGCGGCTCGGTGAGTATGTCGCGGACGGCCATGCGGGGGCTGAGGGAGCCGTACGGGTCCTGGAACACCGGCTGGAACCGGGCGCGCAGCGGACGCAGTTCCCGTTCCCCGAGCCGCGTCAGGTCCCGGCCCTCGAAGAGGACGGAACCGGCGGCGGGGTCCAGCAGCCGCAGTACGGCCAGCGCGGTGGAGGTCTTGCCGCTGCCCGACTCCCCGACGAGGGCGAGGGTTTCCCCTTCGTGGACGTCGAAGGACACGTCCTCGACAACGGTGGTGCCACCCCGGCGCACCGACAGCCCGCCGACCCGCAGCAGGGGTTCCCCGGTCATGCGGTGCTCCTCAGATACAGGTCCGTGGCGGGGACGGGCAGCGCCTCCGTACGGTGGCAGGCCGCCAGATGACCGTCCGACACGGGGCGCGGCTCCGGTTCGTCCTCCCGGCACTCGTCCGTCGCCAGCGGGCAGCGGGGCGCGAACGGGCAGCCCGGCGGCAGCGCGTGCGGCTGCGGGGGAGTGCCCCCGATCGCGGGCAGCAACCGTCTGCCGGTGCCGGGGCCGGGGCCGGGGCCGGTGCCGGTGTTGTCGCCGGAGCCGGAGCCGCGCCCGGTACCGGTCCCGCTCTCGGGCCAGGGCGGTGCGGAAGCGAGCAGTCCCGCCGTGTACGGGGCACCGGGATGCGTCAACACCCGTTCCGCAGGGCCGGTTTCGACGGCGCGCCCCGCGTACATCACCAGCACCCGGTCCGCGTACTGCGCGGCTACCGCCAGATCGTGGGTGACCAGCACCAGCGCGGCGCCCGTGAACTCCCGTACGGAGGCGAGGGTTTCCAGGATCCGCGCCTGTACGAGGGGGTCGAGCGCGGTCGTCGGCTCGTCCGCGACGAGGAGGTCGGGCTCGTTGACCGTCGCCATGGCGATGACGGCGCGCTGCCGCATCCCGCCGGAGAACTCGTGCGGATAAGCGCGCGCCCGGCGCTCCGCGTCGGGAATCCCCACCTGCTCCAGCGCCTGCACGGCGGTACGCCATGCCGTACGCCGACTGGTTCCGCGTACCGACCGTACGGCGGCGGCCAGTTGAGCGCCGACCGTGTGCACGGGGCTGAGGGCCGTCAGCGCGTCCTGCGGTACGTACGCGATGCGCCGTCCCCACAGCGTCCGGTGCCCGGTGACGGGCCGGCCGTCGAACCGCACCTCGCCCTCGACGTGCGCCCCGTGCGGGGCCAGCCCGAGGAGGGCCTGTGCGGTCAGTGACTTGCCGGCTCCCGACTCGCCGAGGACGGCGAGGGTCTCGCCCGCGTACGCGTCGAAGCTCAGCCCGCGCACCAGGGCGGTACCCCGCATCGTGACGCGCAGGTCCCGGACGGACAGCAGTCCTTCGGCGCTCATACGGCAGCCCCTTCCCGCGCCGCGTCACGGCCCTGTACCGCCGAAATGACCCTGGCGGCACGGCGCCTGACGGGGCGTCGTACGGGCGTGCCGAGGGTGGAGAGCGACACCGCGAGGGCCGCCAGCAGCGCCAGGGCGGCGGCCGGAGCGAGCGCGGCCCACGGGGCGCGCTCCACGTACAGCCGCGACTCCTCCAGCATCAGCCCCCACTCCGGCGCGGGCGGCTGCGCGCCCAGGCCGAGGAAGCCGAGCGAGGCGAGGGCGAGCGCGATCCCGGGCAGCCGCAGCACCGCGTGCCGGGCCACGGGGCCCACGACCGCGGGCAGCAGATGCCGGGTGAGAATCCACGCGGGCGGGGCGCCCAGGGCACGCTGCGCGGTCAAGTGGCCCGCGGCGCGCGTCTCCTGGACGAGCGCGGACGCGTGCGCGGCGAGCGGCGGCCACGAGACGATCGCGACGGCGAGGGACGCGCCCGCGGTTCCGGGGCCGAGCGCGGCGGCGACGAGGATGCCGGCGATGACCGGCGGCAGTGCGTTGGCGATGTCCGCGGCACCGGCCGACGCGTTCGGCAGGAAGCCGACGGCCAGGGCGAAGACGAAGGCGACCAGGCACACCGCGGCGGCGACGCCCAGAGTGGTTCCGGCGCCGTGCCCGAGCCGGGCCAGCACATCCCGGCCGAGCCCGTCGGTGCCCAGCGGATGGGCGGCGGACGGCGGCGCCAGGCGGTGCAGCGTGTCGACGACGTACGGATCGCGCAGCAGCCCGGCACACACGACAGCCGCAAGAAGCACGGCGACGGCGGCGGGCAACAACCGCCGCAGCAATGTCGGTTGGGGCCGCGGCGGTACGGGCAGTGACAGCGCCGCATCACGCAGCCCGGGCCCCAGCATGCGCGCCCGCGCGACGTGCGCGAGCGCCCCGGCCGCGAGGCCCAGCAGGAGCAGCGCCAGCACGGAGCCCTGCAACAGGGGCAGATCCTGCGACTTGGCCGCCCCAAGTGCTGTACGCCCGAGGCCCGGTACGGCGAACACGGTCTCCACGGCCACAGCCCCGCCCGTCAACCCGACGGCCACCATGCCGAACTGCGGCAGCAACGCGGGCGCGGCCCGGCGCAGCGCGGCACCCGCGATACGCACCGGCGTGACACCGGAGGCCCGCCACAGCCCGGCCCAGCGCTCCGTGAACACGGCGGGCAGCGCATCGCTGACCAGCCGCCCCAGCAGACCCCCGGCGGGAACTCCCATCGCCAGCGCGGGCAGCACCATGTGGACGGGGCCCTCCCAGCCCGAGGTGGGCAGCCAGCCGCACCACACGCCGAGCACGATCAACAGGAGGGTGGCGAGCAGGAATTCGGGCACGGCAGCGCACATCGCAGCACCCGCGCCGGACCCCGGCTGCCGGCCACGGCGTACGGACCGCGGCCCCCGCGACCCGCGCACGACGGCCGGCGCACACCACGCGGCAGCCGTCACCACGGCCACCACCAGCGAGGCGCCCATCAGGGACAGCGACACGCCCAGCCCCGACAGCACCGACGGCAGCACCGGCGTACCGGATACCCACGAGGTGCCCAGATCCCCCTGAAGCAGCCCGCCGCCCCACTGCGCCAGCAGGTGGAACGGGCCCGCGTCCAGGCCCAGATCCTCCCGTACGGCCCGCAACGCCTCGGCGGTCGGCTCCTGTTCGGCCGACCGTGCCCGCAGCACGGTCAGCGCCGGATCCTTCCCCGACAGCCAGGGCAGCAGCCCCACGGTCACCGCCACGGCCGCCAGCGCGCAGCCGCGCGCCACCGCCGCCCTCGTCGTTCCCCTCACGCCGCGGCCCCGCTACTTCTTGTACGTCTCGGCGCCGACCAGCTCGCGCTCGCGCGGGTCCTTCACCGAACCGACGACATTCTCGGCGTCGCCCTGGATGACCCGCTCGTGCAGCATGGGCACGGCCGAGTCGGTGTTGAGGATGGCGGTCTCCGCGTCCAGCACGGCCTTGCGGCGCGCGTCACCGCTCTTGGCGGACTCGGCCTTCCGTACGGCCTCGTCGACCTTCTCGTCGGCCAACTGCGCGATGTTGAAGGACCCGTCCGAGGCGAAGTCGCTGTGCAGATACGCCGCCGGATCACCGGAGTCCAGCACGGTGGCGCGAGAGAGCACGAAGGCGTCGAACTCGCCGTCGAGCGCGGCCGATTCGATGTTCGCGTACTCCCGGACCTCCAGGTCGACCCGGAACCCGGCCTTCTTCAGCTGCTGCTGCAACGCGGCCGCCACCTCCGGCAGTTCGGCCCGGTCCGTGAACGTACCGATGGTGATCTTCTGCTTCTTCGGAGCAGAGGCGCGGGCCGCGTCCGTACGGCCGTCACGCTGTGACGCCCACGGCAGCGCCGGCCCGAGCAGCCCCTCGGCGACATCGGCACGGCCCTCGTAGATCCCCTTGACGAGCTCCTTCGGCTGCACGGCCTCACGGGCCGCCGCACGCAGTGCCCGGTCCTTGAACGGGCCCTTCTCCGTGTTCAGGTAAAGGGTGTTGGTGCGCGGCATCGGCACCTCGGTGATCTGCTCCTTCTTCAGCAGCCCCGCCTGCGACACGGGCACCGCCTCCGCGATGTCCGCCTCACCGCTGCGCAGCGCGGCGGCCCGCGCGGCACCGTCGGGCACGTACGTCGCGTCGATGCCGGGCGCCTTCGCCTTCGGCCCCCAGTAGCCCTCGTACCGGTCGAGCGTCGCGGAACTCGTCCCGTCCGCCTTCTTCAGCACGAACGGCCCGGTGCCGGTGCCCACGGGGTCGACGGTCTGCCCCCGGTACGCCTTGCCGGAGAGGATCGACAGCTGCGGGGAGGAGAGCCGCTGCGGCACGAGCGGGTCGTCCTCCGCGGTCCCGACCACGACCTTGTCCTCGCCCTTCGCCCGCACCGTCAGCTTCACGCCGTCGAGAATGCGCGGCTTGGGCGCGGCGGTCGTCGCCCGCCGCAGCGACTTCACGACGGACTGCGCGGTCAGCTTGCTGCCGTCGTGGAACGTCACCCCCTCGCGCAAGCTGAACTCCCAGTCCCTGTCGCCCTGTCGCTTCCAGTCCGTCGCGAGAGCCGGCTTCGGGTCGCCGTTCTTGTCGAGCTTCACCAGGGTCTCGGCAGTGCTCCACCGCGACAGCTTGAACGCGTCGTCGGACAGCGGCGAGAGACCGGAACGCGGCGGCTGCATCATCGCGACCCGCAGCCGCTTCCCGTCCCCGCCTCCCGCGCCGTCGCTCCCGGAGGAGCCGGCGAAGCAGCCGGACAGCAGCAGGGCGAACGAGGTCGATATCGCGGCGGCGGGCAGGACTCTGGGCAGGCTCACGGAACGTCCAGACGACAGGGGAGACGGGCAGGCGCGACACCGCGGCATCCCGCCCCGGCTTTGCACGCGCTTTAACCTAGCCCATGACAATCATTTCCATCAACACGGTCCGGGTCCCGTACGCACGACCGAGTTCGGCGAGCCGCCCGGTGGCATGTGCGAGGTCCAGGAATGCGCCGTGAACTCGTGGGTGTAGGCCTCGAGAGCATCCCGGCCGGGCAGCGTGGCCCATGGGAGGGTGACCCTCCGGTCGAGCTTCTCGTCGTCGGCCCACACTCGCTCGACCTCGCTACGGGCCCCGGGCGAATGCGCTCGCCCAGCCGTCATCGGCTATCCCGTCGATCACATCGGGGACCTCGCGCGCATCGTCTCCGGCGCCGGCACGGGCGAGCTTGTGCGGCACGGAGACCACGTGCTGGAGCAGCGCGCGAACGTCGTAATCGGCACAGGGCGTGCGGTTGTTCAGCTCATCGGGGCTCACCGCGGACTCACCGCCGCGACCTGTTTCCCGGCCTGATCAAGTGCCCGGGCGAAGACAGGACGCGGGGCGTCGACCGGCTCTGTCGTCACGCCGGGGAGAGACTACAAGGGCACACCGACAGGCCAACGGCAGTGAGTAGTCAGTCGACTTGACCGTCCTGGTCGGCCTCGATCGTGTGGAGGCACGCGAACGGCGTGGCCAGGGCAAGCGCGAGGGGAACCACCCCTGCGAGGAAGAGGGCGAACCCCGCGCCGGAGTGGTCGACGACGATGCCCGCCGCCGCGGAGGCCAGCGAGGCGCCCAGATTGACGGCAGTGTTGATCCACGTCGACGCCTCCGTCCGGCCACCTTCCGGAGCGATGGCATCGGCGATGAGATACCCGGTGACGAGAGACGGGGCGAGGAAAAGGCCCACGAGGGCCAGGCCCACGGCGAAGAGCCCGAGCGGGGTGACCCAGGAGACGCCGACCGTGGCGATCCCCATGCCGATGCTCAATCCGAACAGCCTCGTTCCGATCCCTGCCTCGATGTGCAGCCGGCCGTGGAGAAAGCCGCCCAGAGCGCTGCCGGCGGAGAAGGCGGCCAGGAGCCAGCCCGCCGCCGACGCGGCATCATGCTGCGCGGCGAACGCCGGTGCCACGACCTCCACGGCACCGAGCACAGCGCCCGCGCCCAGAAGGACGAGCAACACCCGGCCGAAACCGGGCCGGCGCAGCGGCCGTTCGCCTCGTACCGCGTCCTGGCGGATCCCCCGCATCGCCCCCGACGCCGGGCTGGAGACCATCGCCAGCGTTCCAAGAAGCACGGTCGCCGCAGTCACTCCCAGCCCGAAGCCTGGCGAGGTGCCACCAATGACCGCAGCGATGATGACGGGACCGCCGAGGAAGAGGAACTCTTCGCACATCGCGTCGAAGCTGAAAGCCTTCTTCCGCTGCTCGCCGGCCTGCGTGAGGGACGCCCAGATCATGCGCATCGCGGCCCCCAGGGGCGGGGCCGTCAGACCACCCTCGGCGCTGAGAACCAGAAGGAGCCAGGGGACGGCCTCCTGCCCGTCCTGCCCGCCGTCGGCGAGGAACGAGAGAGCAACGAACCCTGCGGCTTGGCCGGTTGCCATCACCGTGAGGGCCCGCCGCTGACCGAACCGGTCGATGGCCCGGGCCCGCCAGGGCGCGGCGACAACAGTCGCGATTCCGAAGGCGGCCGTCGCCAGACCGCCCTGTGCGAAAGAACCTGTGGTCCCCTGAACGGCCAGGAGGAGCGCGAGACCGCTCATGGCGAGGGAGGAACGCCCGATCAGGGCAGGAAGAAAGGCGCGCAGCACGCCGGGGAGAAAAAGCACTCCGAACACCGGGACACTCCGATGGTGGCGACCGGCATCACCGGCGCGGTCGGCGAGATCTGACGGACAGTCAAGACCCGGAAGGCGCGGCGAAGCGCGCCCTCGACGGATCAGAACCTGGGCGGGCGGTTCCCAGGACCGTCAGATGAACATCGGAATGCGCACCCGGCGAAGCTACCAGCCCGCCCGCGCCGCGGCCGTGCAGAGCGCCCACCAGGCCTGCGGGCGTGGTCAGTTGGCGGTGGACTGGCTGCGCATGTAGCGCCGGGACACCAACGGTGCTCGGCCCCGGCGGCTTCTGCCACCCCTGCTTCCCGACGCAGATCGCCCCTGCTCAGAATGAGGGGTTGGGGGGGGGCTGATTGGAGCACAAGTGCCTGCCGCAGTGGGCGAGGCGTGGCGTTGACCACGGCGTTCAACGCCGCACGGCTGGCTAGCAGAGCCCTTCGTTCATTCTGGGGCAGGTGTTCATATCCCAGATCGCCAGCCCGAAGAAGAGGGCTGCACCCACCATCACCAGGGCCGCGCTCACGAACACACCTCTGTCCGTGGCCAGGAAGCGGGCTATGGGGCCGAGTTCAACATCTCGGTGTTCCTCATCGTTTGTGTCGTCCGGATCATTCGGCATGCTCCAGGTCACTCTCCTTCAGGGCGGTCGGTCACGCCCACATCAGGTCTTCAGCACAGCCCCTCGGACAGGCGGGGACAGTGCTCCGTGTCATAGGCCGTCAGCGCGATCAGGCCGATCATGAGCACGGCCCAGAGGGTGAGGAGGACAGCCTTCCCCACCCTGGTCTGGGAGAAGCTCCACATCGGCCCCAGTGGGGCCTCCTCCACCTCCTCGCCTTCCTGGAAAGCCCGGCGGCGCCGGTAGTGCTCCCGGGTCAGCCGCTTATAGGCGATGAAGGACAGGCCAACCACCCCCGCCGCGAGAGCGGAGAGGAAATGGTCATGCCACTGGGCCTCTGCGACGGCGAACATCCCGGACCCTCCGAGGAGGAGGTAGAGAGCGCTGGTGAGGAAGGTCAGGAGCCTGCCGACCCTCTGCGGCTTGTTCCCGCCGTTTCCGAGGCCGCTGCTGTACACCTGTCAGCCCCTCTGTTTCAGCCGGCGGATGTCATAGAGGTACTTGCAGATCAGCGCGATGAACACGGCAGCGACCACGCCCACAACGACGCACGCCCACCAGGGCAATACGGGCCCGCCGTCGCTCGGCCCCGCTCCGACTCCCGCTGCCGGGGTTGTCTTGGCCCAGCCGGCGGTTCCCGCACCGGCGCCGGCGCCGGGCACGGCGAGGGCAGTGCCGATCCGCTTGATCCGCCGGTGTATTCGCCTGTGTACCTTCATGCCTTTCCTCCGCCTGACCTGGCCCGTTGTCCTGACAGGGCCGGGAAGGCTAGGCGACAGCCGGAAGACGCGGAAAATTGATCAAGGCACGGGAGACCCGTCGTCACAGGAGCATCGCCCCTCGCGGACTGCGGTCTACCGCCCCTGCTCTGCCCATCAATTCGGCCAGCTGGGCAGAGCGCCGTTTGTTCTTCATGCGTCCCCATGTGGACCGCTGTCGCCGGCGTGGCTGCTGCTGCGGCGTGCGATCAGTTCCGCCACGACCAACCACACGAGCCTGACGCCGAACACGACGCCCATCCCGACGCCTCCGGCCAGAAGCATTGAGCCGTGGTGCTCGCGGACAACTTGGTAGACCATCCCAAAGCTGAAAATGCAGACGGCCTGGAGGACGTGTTGCCGGATCGCTGTCCCGGCGGCCCGGCACGCGGCCCACCATCCGACCAGCCAGGAAGACAGCAGCGTCACCGCGTATCACCCGCGATATCGGCTTCGAGCTTGAGGTGCTCCCGCCGAGCCAGGAAGAACAGCAAGACGAACATGACGCAGAAACCGGCACGCCAGGCCACGCCGAACACCGAAGCACCGTCGGCGATGGTGAGGGCAAGCGAGAGCGCGTTCACAGCGAAGCCGGCCCCGTAGCCCCATGGCGCCCAGCGCAGCATGCGGGCCGCAGTCCGCTTGTTCTGCATCGTGAAAGGTCTCCTTGTCGATCGGCCCGGGGACGTTAGGAGACGGTCGTGACAGGCGGAAAACTGATCATGGGAGTTCGTTGCCTGGCTCACATACGGCGCCGGGACCGGCAGGCCGGCCCCTCCGCGCCGCTGTGCGCCTGTGCGGGGGCATGGTCGGCCCCCGGGAGCCTGCTCGGGTCTTCAGGATCGTGGCGAGCGGTCGGTGCGGGCCCGGTCTACCGGTTCGCGGCTTCGCGAGAGGCGGTCCGGTTCGTGCGACCGACCGCGCGGCCCACCGCGTTGCGCACCGCGAGGCCCGGCCGGGTGCGGGGCACCATGAGCCTGGAGAGCAGACCGACACGTCGCTGCCGCGGGCCTACCTCGCGGCGGAGCCGCGACTCGTAGGCGGCGAAGGCGCGGGCGTGGTCACCGGGATGGGCGGCGAGTTCTTCTGCGAGGGCGTACGCGCCCGCCATCGCCATGCTGGACCCGTCACCCAGCAGGGCTGTCGCCGCCGCCGCGTCCCCGAGCAGTACGACCCGTCCGCGGGACCACGAGGGCACCCGGACGGTGGTCAGGGGGTCGAAGAACGGAGCCGGGTGGTCGAGGAACGCCGCCACGAGTTCCGGTGCCCGCCACCGCACGTCGGCGTAGGCGTCGGCCACGGTCTGCTTGTGAAGGGCGACGTTCTTGCGGTCGTGGGGCGCTAGCGGTGCGGCCCGGAAGGTGAAGATCGCGAGCGGGGTGGTCCGCGAGGGGTGGAGGACCAGCATCCGGTTCGGCACGGTCAGCATCGTCATCTCGCTCGGGTCCTCGATGGCGTCGGGTTCCAGCGGGACGGTCGCGCCGTACAGGCCCAGGTCGCCCGCGAACTGCCGCTCGGGGCCGAACACCAGGCGCCGTACGGTGGAGTGCATCCCGTCGGCACCGACGACCAAGTCGAAGCGCCGTGGCGCGGACCGCCGGAAGGTGACGTCCACCCCGCCTTCGTCCTGGTCGAGAGCGGTGACCGTGTCGTCGAACAAGAACTCGGCCTCGGTCTGCGCCGACTGGTGGAGCACCTCGGACAGGTCGGCTCGGGTCACCTCGACCGTCGGCGCCTCGTCCGAGGTGAGCGGGAGTTGCAGGATTCGCCTGCCGCCGGGGTCGAGCAGGGTCAGCGACCGGTTGCGGGTGGCGAGCCCGTGGAGCTGCGGGAGGATGCCCATGCGGTCGGCGACCGGGATCGCGGGCCCCTTCACGACGATCGCGCTACCACCGGAGCGCAGCTGCCGGGCGTGTTCGACGACCGTCGGCCGGTAGCCGTTCCGGGAGAGCCAGTACGCGAGTGCGGGCCCTGCGATTCCGGCGCCGACTATCAGCACTTCGGGCTTCTTCATGACGATGACCTCTCGGAGTGTCGATGACCAGGTTCGCGGCGAGTGCCGGGCCGGGGCTCAGAGCGCGGCAGCACGGGGCAGCGCCATCGGGTCAAGGTACGATCGATTTCGTACCTCAGTGGAGCACATCCTTGAGGTACGATGCAAGTCGTACCTGAAGGAGGTGCCGCGTGACCGGGAAGAACCTGGACGGCCCGGAGGCCGATGCGCTCGATCTGGGTGCGGTGTTCCGCGCCCTCGCCGACGAGCACCGTCGTTCGGTGATGGCGGAGTTGGCCGCCGACCGCAGCGACAGCGAGCGGGGCTGCAACTCGTTCGATCTTCCGATCTCGAAGCAGACCCAGACCCACCACTTCCGGGTCCTGCGCGAGGCAGGTCTCATTGACGAGATCGACTACGGCAACCGCAAGGGCATCCGACTACGACGCGCGGACATCGAGAAGAGATTCCCCGGGCTGCTCACGCTCCTGGGGGCAGAGTCCCCGGGCGGTACTGCTCCTCGCTGAGTACAGCTGAGCACACCGGAGGGGAGTCCGAGCCGGCCCTGAGCCGCGAGCTCGGCCGAATCCAGCTCGCGCCCGGCTCGCAGGTAGCCGAGCACGACGCGGGTACGAAGGGGATCGGTGTCGCTTCGACCACCGTCCCGCGCTCGTGATCGGCGCCGAACTCATCCGCACACCCCTCACGTCCACACCCACTGAGGTTTCCTCAACCCGCGTGCGGAGCAGGGCCACTGGGGGGGGTGAGGGCGGGGACCGGGCGTGGAGAAGCTCCTGGTAGACGGTGCGTGTCGTCTGGAGGCACACGCCTACCCGCACCGGATCCTCCGCATCGCAGTGACGGACATGCGCGACATCAAGATCCGCCGTAAGGGCCGGTGAACTCTGCCTGTCGTACGGGGCGTTGCCAACGGGGGTTGCCGACGTACTGGGAGGTGAGGCCGGTGCGTTCGGCGAAGGTGCGGTCAGTTGGCGGTGTTCTGGCTCTGCGGGGGCTGGTGGGCCGCGTTGGCGAGGTGACGGCGGGGCGGCCTGGCCGGGGCGCTGTCGTCGCCGTCGCCGGAGTGCCGTACGTACAGCGTGACCGTCGCGCCCTCGGTGAAGCCGTTGCGCTGCATCAGCGCGCTGGAGGCCGTGTTGCGCACCTCCACGTCCGTGACGACGGTGGCGGCGCCGGCCGACTCCAGCACGGCGCAGCACTCGCGGACCAGCCGGCCCGCGACGCCGTGGCCCTGGAAGTCCGGGTCGACGGCGATCCACTCCAAGTGGCCCCAGTCGTCGCGCTGTTCGAAGGACATCGAGCCCAGCACGAAGCCGGCCAGCCGGCCGTCCGCCAGGGCGACGAGGCAGGCGGGGGAGGGGGTGTCGAGATGCGCGGCGACGGCGGTCAGCGACCAGCCGGTGTACGGCATGACGTTGGTGTCGTAGACGCGGCGGCCGAGGTCGATGACGCTGGGCAGATGCTCCAGAGTCATCGGCCGCAGAGAGATCTCGGAGTGGCCGGGCGTCGCGGAAGTCATCGTGCATCTCTTTACGGTGGAGAACGGGGCGAAAGCCACATTACACACGGAGTGCCGTCGGGAGGGCGTGCGGGTCCGTCGGCAGGTGCGTTCGCCGGTGCGGGGCGGCTGTGAGAATGCGGAGCATGGACGAGGAAGTCATCCCCATTCTGTACGTCGAGGACGCCGCTGCCGCCGTCGCCTGGTACGCCCGCCTCGGCTTCACGCAGGTGTGGGAGCACCGCTTCGCGCCGGGCATGCCCGCGTTCGTCGAGATCGAGCGGGGCCGCATGCGGCTCTTCCTGTCGGAGCACAAGGGCGACGCCCGCCCCGACACGCTGGTGTATTTGCGGGTCCGCGAAGTCGACGCTGTGGCGGCCGAGTTCGGCGCGACCGTGGAAGAGGCGCCGTGGGCGCGGGAGGTCGAACTCCGTGATCCGACGGCAACCGCCTCCGGGTGGGAACGCCCACGGAGTGACAGCCGGCGCCCTCCGCAGCCCGGGCGATCCGAAAACCGGTTGGGTCCCGCGCGGCCCCCTTGGTAGCGTTCCGCGCGTGGGAATCGCAGTTACCGAGTAACTCCAGGTGCCGTTCGACGGCTTGAGCCGCACCGGTCCGACCGGTGGGGTCGGCTCGCCGTGCCGGCACGGACGCGTCCCTGACGTCCTCCTGCCTGGAGTACCCACTTCATGAACACCTTTCCCCGGGCGCGCGTGTGCCCCGGCGCCGACCGCCGCATGCCGGCTCTCGCGCTGCTCTCCCTCCTCCAGTTCCTCATCGCGCTCGACGTCACCGTCGTCAACGTGGCGCTGCCGTCGATCGGCGCGCAGTTCCACGCCCCGGCCGCGTCCCTGTCCTGGGTCGTGACCGGCTACACGCTCGTCGGCGGCGGACTGCTGCTGCTCGGCGGCCGCATCACCGATCTCCTCGGCAGGCGGCGGATCTTCCTCGCCGGAGCCGCGCTCTTCGCGCTCGCCTCGCTCGCCGCCGGACTCGCCCCCGACCTGCCGACGCTGATCGCCGCCCGCTTCGCCCAGGGCGCCGGCGAAGCCCTCGCGTCACCCGCGGCCATGTCCCTGATCGCGCTGCTCTTCCCCGAACCCGCTGAACGGGCCAGGGCCCTCGGCATCTGGGGCACGATCTCGGCAGGCGGCCTCGTCGCGGGCGTCCTGCTGTCCGGCATTCTCACCGAACTCCTGCACTGGCGCTGGATCTTCGGCATCAACGTGCCCGTCACCGCAGCCGTCCTCCTGACCGCGCCCGCCCTCGTACGGCCCGACGGCCCCCGTCCCCGCCGCGGGCGCCTCGACCTGTCCGGGGCCGCACTGCTCACCGCCGGGCCGCTCACCCTCGTGTACGGAGCGGTCGAGAAGGCCCCCTGGGCGGCCGTGGCGGGCGTGCTGCTCCTGGCCGCATTCGTGGCCGTCGAGGCGCGCACCGCGCACCCCCTCGTACCGCTGTCCTTCTTCGTCCACCGCACCCGGGCCGTCGCCAACGCCGCGACCGTCCTGCTCAGCGCGGGACTGTCCACCAGCTTCTTCCTGCTCACCCTCTATATGCAGGACGTGATCGGACTCGGCCCGCTGCAGGCGGGACTGGCCTATCTGCCGTTCTGTGCCGCCCTGATGCTGGCCATGACGCAGGTGTCCCGGCTGATCGGTGCGATCGGCATGAAGCGCACCGCGCTGCTGGGCCTCGCGCTCACCGCGGCCGGCCTGGCCTGGCTCGCGCGCCTCCCCGACCAGGGCGCCTACGCCGTCGACGTACTGCCCGGCATGATCGGCGTCGCCGCCGGCATGGGCATCGGCCTGATCGGACTGCAGAACGCCGCACTGGTCGGCGTCACCGAGGACGACGCCGGAACCGCGTCCGGCGTGCAGCGCGCCGTCGACCAACTCGGCGGCTCCCTGGGCCTCGCGGTACTGGTCGGAGTGGCCGCAAGCGCCGGAGGTCCCGACGGATTCCGTACCGCGTTCCTCTGGGCGCTCATCGGCGTACTGACGGCGGCCGCCGGCCTCTGGCTCGCGGCACGCGACGACCGCCCGCGCACGTAACCACCGGCCCCACGGCCGTACCGCGTCACCAGCGCGCGGTACGGCCGTACGCCTCCCGGGGCCTGCGCGCTACTGACTGCTCGTACGGGAGACGGCTGCCGGCTCACCGAGCACGCGCCCCGCGAGGTCGTACGCCAGCCGTTCCGCGTCGCCGCTCAACTGCCGCTCGGCAGCCTCCCGTTCCGCCTCGATCCGCTCCAGCCCGGAAGCGATCAGCACATCCCGCTCCCGCAGCCCGTCCTCCCGCGCCGCGGCAATGTGCCCGGCACCCTCTTCGATCGCCGCCTGCCGTACGCGGGCCGCCTCGTGGCGCGCCTCGGCCCGTACGCGCTCCAACTCCGCCCGTACGCGGGCCGCTTCGGCCCGGACCGCCTCGGCATCGCGCAACCCGCCCTCGGTACGCCGCTCCCGCTCCTCCTGCACGCTGCGCACCCGGGGTACGAGGACGCGGAAGAAGAGCAGGAAGACGGCGGTGAACAGCACGAGTCCGACGACGAGTTGATCGACCTCGGGGTTCAGCGGCCCCAGGGGGAAGGATTCCGGAAAGAGCTTCATGGGCGATACGTACCCGCGGCCCGCACCGGAGGCCCCTCTTCCACCACGGTGAGACGCAGGTCACCCCTGCCCCGCGCCTCCCACGGGCCAGGGCTCATTCGCCGGGCGTCGGCTCCCGGCCCGGTCCCCGGGCCGTCGACCTCGCCGCCTCGGCCTCGGCCTTGGCCTCGCTCACCGCGGCCGCCGCCTGCTTCGCGGCCTCGTCGGCGTCGAGCGTAAGCGCCGAGCCCTCCTCGAGCTGCGGAGTCCCGCCCTTCTCCGACGTGTCGTCAGCTTCGGGAGCGGCTGCCTTCTCGGGCTGGGCAGGCGGGGGAGGGGCACTCGTCGAGTGATCGCCGAACGCGGTGGTGACGGTGCGCACTGCCTCGGTCAGCTCCCCAGGGATCACCCAGAACGTGTTGTTCTCGCTCTGCGCCAAGTGCGGGAGTGTTTCGAGGTACTTGTAGGCCAGGATCTTCGAGTCGGCATTGTTGCGGTGGACGGCCTGGAAGACGCGCTCCACCGCCTTCGCCTCGCCGTCCGCCCGCAGGATCATGGCTTGTTGCGTGCCCTGCGCCTCCAGGATGTCCTTCTGCTTCGTGCCTTCCGCGGTGAGGACCTTGGCCTGCCGCTCACCTTCGGCGTGCAGGATGGCCGCGCGCTTGTCCCGCTCGGCCCGCATCTGCTTCTCCATCGCCTCTTTGATGGTGTTCGGCGGATCGATGGCCTTGATCTCGACGCGGTTGACCCGGATCCCCCACTTGCCGGTGGCGTCGTCGAGGACGGCGCGGAGCCGGTTGTTGATCTCCTCACGCGAGGTGAGCGTGCCCTCCAGGTCCATGCTGCCGATGACATTCCGCAGCGTGGTCACGGTGAGCTGATCGATCGCCTGCAGATAGCTGGAGACCTCGTAGGCCGCCGCCCGCGGATCGGTGATCTGGTAATAGAGCACGGTGTCGATGTTCACCACGAGGTTGTCCTCGGTGATCACCGGCTTGGGGTCGGACGAATACACCTGCTCGCGCACGTCGAGTTTGGTGTTGATGCGGTCCGCCACCGGCACGACGAAGTTCAGCCCGGGCTGCAGCGTCCGGCGGTACCGGCCGAAACGCTCGATGTTGTAGCGGCGCGCCTGCGGGACGATCCGCACAGTGGAAGCCACGAGGAAGACGACAACGATCGCCGCCACGAGAAGCGGGATGACAACCGGTTCCACAGTTCCTCCCTGTTATGTATTCAGCCATTCATGGAAGGAGTTCGCGGGGGTAGACGATGGCTGTAGCGCCTTGGATCTCCATGACATCCACCAGCGCGCCGACCGGAATCACATGGCTTTCGTCCAGGGCGCGGGCGGACCAGTCTTCGCCGGAGAGTTTGATCAGGCCGTGCGTCGCAGTGACTTCCTGCGTGACCTCGGCCCGCTTGCCGATCAATGCGTCGCTGCCCTCTTTTGTGAGGGGCGGCTGTGCCAGATGTCGCACTGCGACAGGGCGGATGATGACGAAGCCCGCTGCCGTTGCCGTTCCGAGGGCCACGAGCTGGCCGAGAAGGCCGATGCCCACACCGGCGACAACGGCGGTGACCATGGCGGCGGCGGCCAGCAATCCGAAGACCAGCGTCAGAGTGAAAAACTCCGCCGTGCCGAGCGCCGCGGCGGCAAGCAGCCAGAGGAACCACGGCATCGAATCAGCCTCCCTCAGGGGGACTCATTCATCAATCTACCCCCGGGAGGCCCGAACAGAAATGGCTTTCCCCGCCCGGTTAAATGGAACGCGTCCCACCGGACGGGGCAGAAAAGCCACAGGAATCCGCCCGGTCGGAGATCAATTTTCCGATGTCGGGGTACCGCGAGGCGCCGACGTACTCGCGACCGCTGCGGCGCCCCGAGAAGAAAGGATCAACTACTGCACGGGCGCGGCGATGCGGGCCGGTTTGCGGCGGGTGGCCATCGAGGCGCCCACCCGCAGGGCCAGACCGGGCAGTTGGGCCGTACTGATCCACGGCCGCGTGGTGAACACGTCGTAGTCGCGGCGCTCGATCTGCTCCAGCGTGCTGCGGAACAGTTTCGTACCCAGCTGAAGGAACGGCCGGCCGCCCGGATGCACCAGACCCGCCACCGCCATGCCCTCGACGTACAGCCGGCGCGTGCGCTCGATCTGGAACCGGAGCAGCTCCCGCACCGACGGGGTGAGACGGCCCTGTTCGAGGTCGCTGCGGGCCACTCCGAACGCGTCGAGCTCCTCCAGCGGCAGGTACAGACGCCCCCACTTCAGGTCCTCGGCGAGGTCCTTGATGATGTCCGTCAGATACATCGCGGTGCTCAGCGCGTCCATGCGCGCCGGCGCCTCCTCGCCGGAGGGCTCCAGTACGGCCAGCACCTGACGGCCCACGCTCGTGATCGCGGCGTCGGTGTAGTGACGCAGCTCGTCGAACGTCCGGTACTCGGTACGGGTCATGCTCAGCCGCATGCTCTCCAGGTACGCGGTGACCGTATCGGGGGCGATGTCCCAGGTCCGCATCGTGTCCAGCAGCGCCATGCAGACCGGGTCGCGGGAGAGCCCCGTCTCCAGGTCCTCGACGACGCGGGAGGTGAAGGTGGCGAGTTCCTCGGCGCGGGTGGCCGGGTCGCCGTTGTCGACGATCTCGTCGGCCCACCGCGCGAATCCGTACAGCGCCCAGACCGCGGGGCGCTTGGCCGGCGGCAGAGCCAGCAGTCCGGCGTCCCACTTGGCGCCGTCGGCCGTGATCAGAATCCGGCGGCACAGCCCGTACGCCTCCCGCAGCAGCGGGTCGGTTATCCCCGCCTGCGTCAAAACCTTCCCGACCCGGTACATGCTCTCCGATCCCTTTTGTGGACTCGTGAAGCTATCAAAAGGATCAACTGTGGCATGCATGCGCCTCTGCCCGGCGACCGGGTGCACCGGTGCCCGCAGGGTGGTGGCCGGGGGCGGCTGCTGGAGGCGGACAAGCTCCTCGTCCTTATGTGGCTCGTGGCGCCCCTGACGTTGCTGGGCGTGTTCATGCTGAGGCACTCGGCGAAGCGCAGCAGGAGCGTGGTGCTGGCCGGACACGCCGAGGAGGAGCGCAGGCAGCGGAAGCGCATCATCGCGTTCCCCGCCGTCATCGCGGCCGGTCTCGTAGCGGTGGTGTGCTCGGGGCTCGGGGCCGACGCGTACCTCATCGCCTTCGCCGATGCCATCACCATGGGACTCGGCATGTGGACCGGCTTCGTCCGGCACAACAACCTGAGCAAGGCCGCCTCGGCCCTGGAGGACGCCGGATACCTCGACATCCGCAAGGGCCACCTCGGCAAGCGCCCCCGCACCTGGCTCTCCCTCGCCGACGAGGGACACCTGGCGCTGGAACGGCACGTCACAGCGCTTCAGGACATCGTCGCCGCGGCCCGGAACGCGGGCGCCGACGGCGGGCCGTCCTCTCCCTCGGGCCCCTGAACCGGGCGCTGTCCCCATCCGCTGCCGGGGAGGGCCGGGAACAGCGCCCGGCGATCAGGTGTCCGCGCGGACGGTCAGTCGTACGAGATGTCGGAGGCCGCGTAGCGGCACGACGTGCCGTCGGGGCCGCTGCCCGTCTCGACCGGCTCGTCGCCGGTGTTGTTGCCCGTGTACCGCACGCACGGCTTGATCTTCTTGCCGGAGTCGCCGTGCAGGCGGATCTCCTTGAGCGTCGCGGTGTCCCCGTAGTTGGTGTTGATGCCGACCAGGGACTTGGCGGGCGCGGTCACGTCCACGTTCTCGACGCTGATCGTGCGCTTGTGCTGCGTCGAGCAGTTGCCGCAGCTGCGCACCAGTTTGCCGATGTCGGCGGCCTGGAAGTCGCGGACATTGAGCTTGCCCGTCCCGTTGAACTGGAAGACCTTGTCGTGGGCCTTCCGCGCGCCGCCACCGGTCACCGTGTACGTGGCGCCGGACTTGGTGCCCTTGAACGAGGCGGCGTCCTCGCCGACGTCCTCCCACCACACGTTCTGGATCGTGCAGCTGCCCAGGCAGTGCACCCCGTCGGCGGCGGGAGAACCGAGAACGACGTTCTTCAGTACGGCGCCGTCCTGCAGGGTGAAGAGCGGGTCCTGGCCCTCCTCCTGGCCGCCGTCGCCCAAGTCACCTTCGCCGTAATGCCTCTTGAGCCCGCCGTCGTACGTACCGGTGACCTCGATCGTCTTGCTGACCGGCTTGGTGCCGCTCGGCTCGGGCCAGTCCGCGGCGGCGCTCGCGGTGCTCGTCAGTACGCCGGCGACGAGGCCGGTCACTCCGAGGGCCGCGAGGCCCCCTATGACTCCGCGGCGACGGGCGAGCGATCTGCGGTGCCGGCCGGTGGGGGGTTGCTGTCTTGACGTCATCTTCCATTCCTCTGTCGGGGGCGGTTCTTCCTGGGGACTGTGTGTCAGGTAGTCGCCGCCGGAGCCGGAGAGGTTGCCGTGCCGGATGAGGAATTTTCCGTCAGTCGTTCCGCGGCGCGAAGTCGCCGTGTACGGACAGCTGTTGGCTGCCCGCCCGCGCGGTCGCCGTGTACCTGTCCGGGCCCGCATCCCGCCCGCCCTGCGCGTGGTCGTACTGGCCGGCGAAGACATGCGTGCCGGCGGGCACCGTCCGCCCCTTCCTCAACTCCCAGCGATAGACGAGGAATCCGCCCTCGGACCGCGTGGTGCTGGTGAAGATGTCCGGCGGCAGGCTCCGCCAGGCACCGGTCGGCTTCACCCCCTCGGTGCGCGCGACGCGCAGCTCGACGGTGAGCGACGTCAGCGGCATCGCGGACTTCACGGTCACGTTGCTCTGCGCCCAGAACGCGTTGCTGCCGGAGTCGACGGAGCCGTCACTCCACAGCGGGCCGTCCTCGACGCGGGCTCGGCCGATGTCCGAAGGAGTGCTCTGCGGCGGGGAGTTGGGCGCGGGGGAACTGTGCACGGGCGGCCCTGCGGGTCCCGGCCGGCCGCCGGTCTCGTGTGTCATGGCGGACACCGCGAAGCCGCCCGCTGCCATCACTCCCGCCACCGCCACGGCGGCGCCCGCCGTACGCAGCCACGGCACCGGCCGCCGTACCCGCCGCGGAGCCGGCCGTTGCGAGCGTTGCGAGGACGTGCCCGTACCGCGCTCGACCCTGGCCAGCATCTGTTCCCGGTCGGGCTCGTGCGCGTCGGCGGTCTCCCGCAGCCGCCGGCGCAGCTCCTCCATCATGTCCTCCCGCCCATGAGCTCCGAAGCGGCGCGAGGACCCAGCAGCCGCGCCAACTGCGCCAAGCCCTTGGAGGTCTGGCTCTTCACCGTACCGACCGACACACCGAGAGCCACCGCGGTCTCCCGTTCGGACAGATCGAAGGCATGCCGGAGTACGACACAGGCCCGCTTGCGGAACGGCAGCGTACGCAGCGCCTGTTGGACATCCACCACGCCCGGCACGTCGGGCACCTCCGCACTCTCGGAGCACTGCGACCAGAACAGCGCGATACGGCGGCGCTCCCGGACGGCGCTGCGGATGTGGCTGCGCGCCAGATTGGCCACGACGCCCCGGGCGTACGCCACGGGATGCTCGGCCGCGCGCACCCGGTCCCAGTGCGACCAGAGCGCGACCAGCGCGTCGGCCGCCAGATCGTCGGCCACCTCGGCGTCACCGGTCAACATCCAGGCCAGCCGGGCGAGTTCGGCGTAGTGCCCGTCGAATAACGCCCGGAACTCCTCCCCGGCGTCACCCTGCCCGCCCGCACCTCCCCCCACGGCCCCGCTCATCCACCCCTCCACCCTCCGCCCTCAGGCCCGAACATCACCCGACGTGACGGCAACAGGCTATGAGCAGCCACACCCCTCGGCAACGCTCCAGCCCCAGGGGCCCCTTGCCGCCGGCCCGGCGCCGGATCAGTAGGCGACGGTCAGGTGCGTACGGGCGGCTTCGATCGCATCGGCGACGACACGAGTGCCGGTGGAGGTGCACAACAGGCAGCACACGTCATCGAAGTCGTGCCGCAGTACAGACTCGGGGTCCGCTTCGAGTTCGGCCTGCAGCGTCTCGTACTGGGCGAGCAGCTGCCGCAGCGTCTGCGGATGCGCCATCATGAAAGATCGTCTCCTCATGAGGGGTGTGCTCCCGGCCCGCGCCGGTAAGGCGTCGGACCATGCGGGGGAGTACCCCGCCGTGCTGTGTGCCATGCCCGCGCGTCGACCGGCGCGTACGGGGCGCGGCGGTTGCTCTCCCCGGGCGACCGGTGCATACCCTGGGCCTGTGGAGGACTTCCGTCCGGGAGCCGGGCGCGAGCTCGGCCCCGAGTACGTGGCGCGAGCTCGGCCCCGAGTACGTGAGGAGCGCTTCGATGTCCCGTGAGGAGCGCCTCGCCACGACCTTCGTGGAGGTGACGGACACACTCGTCGAGGACTTCGACATCATCGACTTCCTTCAGCGGTTGTCCGGGCGCTGTGCGGAGCTGCTGGAGGTCACGGCAGCGACGCTGCTGCTGGCGGACGCCTGGGACACGCTGTGGACGGTGACTGCTTCCGATGAGGAGTCGCGCCGCCTGGGCTCCGTCACCCGCCAGACCGATGAAGGCCCGTGCATCGAGAGTTACCGCAGCGGCCTGGCAGAAGCGGAGGCCGACCTGGCTGCCGGCGGCGGGCGCTGGCCGCGCTTCGCCGAAGAGGCCGCGGCGCTCGGCTTCCGCAGCGGCTTCGCGGTACCGGTGCGGCTGCGTGGGCAGAGGCTGGGGGCCCTGGGGCTCTTTCACCGGGCCCCGGGCCCGTTCGGGGAGGCGGACGTGCAGCTGGCGCAGGGCATCGCCGACGCCGCATCCGTCGGTCTGGCGCAGCAGCGCGGCGTTGTCGACGGCGAGGTCGTCGCCAGGCAACTGCGGGCCACGTTCGGCAGTTGGGTCGTCGTCGAGCAAGCCACGGGCCTGCTGGCGGAACTGTGGGGGACCTCGCCCACGCAGGCGCTGTCAGCCCTGAGGCAGAGCACGCAAGAACGCCACACCCACCTCACAGACCTGGCCGACGCCGTCCTGCACGGCCGCGTCACAGCAGAGCACCTGCGCCGGCCGCAGACCGGAACCTGAGGCCGTACCCGCGGCGACGGCCCGAGCCTTGCCCGTACCTTGCCCGTCGAGCCCAGAGCCCAACGTGCCCCGGAAGCAGGGGTGTTCGGGCCGTGTCCTGAGATGTCGCTGCCCCATGTTTAGTTGTCCGCGGTGTGGTTACCGCAGGCCTGGCGGGGTGCTGCGCCGGTCCGCTGGAGTGCGCCCCTGATCCAGGTAACCGATGCTGACGTGGAGGGTTGTTCCCATGGCGATGGCCGGTGCTCGAGTGTCCGCTCGCCGTCGGCACAGCCACGACGACGCGCCGGATACCCGGGCCCAGTTCGAGGCTGCGGCCCGGCTGCCCGACGGGGAAGAGAAGCGCGAGATCCAGCAGCAGGTGGCTGCGGCGTGGCTCCCCATGGCCCACCGGCTGGCCGGCAAGTACCGCGCACGCGGCGAGGATCTGGAAGATCTCAAGCAGGTGGCCGCCCTCGCTCTGGTGAAAGCCGTGGAACGCTACGACCCGGAGCGGGGCACGGCCTTCGAGTCCTATGCGGTGCCCACCATCCGCGGGGAGCTCAAGCGGCACTTCCGCGACAACATGTGGGATCTCCACGTGCCGCGCAGGGTACAGAACCTGCGCAACCAGGTCCGGGTCAGCCGGCAGGAGCTGGAGACAGCGCTCGACAGCGCCCCCACCGTCGCCGACATCGTCGAGCACAGCGGCCTGAGCGAGGACGACGTGCAATTGGGGCTGGACGCCCTGCACGGCTTCAACACGCTCTCGCTGGAAGCGGACATGTCCGCCGGAGACGGCTTCAGCCTCCTGGACACCCTCGCCGACGACGAGGACGGCTATGCGCACGTGGTGGATCGCGAGGCCGTCAAAACGCGCCTGTGCCGGCTGCCCGAACGCGAGCAGTTCATCCTCTACATGCGGTTCTTTCGCGACATGACACAGACGCAGATCGGCAACGAGCTGGGCATCTCCCAGATGCACGTCTCCCGGCTGCTGACCCACGCCTGCCGACGGGTCCGGGAGGAAGTCGACACCGAACCGCCCGGCCCCGAGGACCTGTGGCCCCGGCAGGGCTGACCCTGCGCCGGCCCCGGGCCGAGCGCCCCTGACGGCCGGATGCCCTCTGACCGGATGCCCTCTGGGGGATTGAGCGACCATCGGGGGGACCACCCGGGGCGCATGACGGACAAGAACGCGGATCCCGAACCGCGCAGCACCGCTGGGCTGGAACCCGGGGGCCAGGTCCCGCCGGGGTGACGGCGACGTTGCCGGCGTCCGGGGCGGGACCGTCCCCGCACGTCGGCCGGCGCGACCACGCAACCGCCGCCCGGAACCGCCATCCGGCCGACCGTACGTGCGCGAGGCCTCGGCCCGGGATACGCATGATTAGCGTGATCGGTCGAAGTCAACCCGGTCATGCCGACCGTCAATTCCGTAAGGAGTCACCGTGGGCATCATCGCGTGGATTGTGATCGGGCTGCTCGCCGGCGCCATCGCCAAGGCCCTGATGCCGGGGAGGGACCCCGGCGGCTGCCTCATCACCATGCTGATCGGTGTGGTGGGCGGCCTGCTGGGCGGCTGGCTCGGGAAGGTGATTTTCGGCGTGCACTCCATCAACGGGTTCTTCCACCTGTCGACATGGGTCGCCGCCATCGTCGGGTCGGTCATCGTGCTGGCGATCTACCGTCTCGTGACCGGTGGCCGCGCGCGGCGCTGATCACGCCGGGAGACCCGTCGCGGGGCCCTCGGAGAATGGGGGAAATGGGGACACGCGGGGAGCCGGCAGCCGGTTTTGGAAGCCGGCATGCCCGGAGAGGAGAACTGTGACGGAGCCGGCTGAAGAGGTAACAGGCCAACTCGCCCAGGATCACCGGGAAATCGAGGATGTCCTGACCCAACTGGAGGCGCTGCCCGTCATGGACGGGCAGCGCAGGAACTTCATCGGACAACTCGCCGTCGAATTGGTCCGGCACCTCGTCGCCGAGGAGGAGTACCTCCACTTGATCCTGCGGGAAGACGGCCCCGAGGGTGAGAAGTTCTCGCGTGCGGCGCTCGAGCGGCACGCGCGCATGGAACGGAGCCTCAAGCAGCTGGAGTTCGAGGAGTTCGGCCGTCCCGAATTCGAGAAGATTCTGCGTGAGCTCATCGAGGAAGTACGCGGCCACACCGGCGAGGACACCGCGGAACTGCGGCGCCACCTGCCGGGGAGCCTTCCCGAGCCGGAACTGGCCGACCTGGGTATGAAGCTCCGGCGCGTCAAACGGGCCGTCCCCGTCACGCACCACGTGCCGGAGGAGGCCGACTCGCCGAAGCCGACAAATCCGCTGACGTTCGGCCCCGGCACGACCGACAAGATCCGTGCGGTGGCGGTGAGTTGCTGTCGCCTGACGCAATAGTGCGCCGATAAGGCCCGCGGCACGCTTGAGCCGAGCAGCGCCCCCGAACGGCCGCGCCCGGAGCCCGATGTCGGACTCCGGGCGCACAAGAAGACGGCCTGTCAGGCAGCCTGAGGCGGGGACAGCTCGCTGGCCTCGTTCTCTTCCCCGAGATCAGCGTCGATGTTCTCGCGCACGCGACGGCATGCGGAGCTGATGAGGCGGGAGATGTGCATCTGGGACACGCCGATCTCCCGGGCGATCTCGGACTGGGTCATCTCGCGGAAGAACCGCAGATACAGGATGTACTGCTCGCGCTCGGGCAGGTAGCACAGCTGGCTTTTGACCGCTTCCCGGTCCACGACGTGGTCATAGCCGTCCTCGTTGTTTCCGAGGGTGTCGAGCAGGCTGTAGCCGTCACCGGCAGGGGCCATCTCCGCATCCAGGGACAGCGAGCTGAAGCCGTGCAACGCTTCCATTCCCAACTGCACGTCTTCCTCGCTCAGTCCGGTGTGGCCGGCGAGTTCGGCGACGGTGGGGGAGCGGTCGGAGAGGGTTTCCAGCTCCGTCAGGCTGCTGCGCACCCGGTTGCGCAGATTCTGGACGCGGCGCGGTACGTGCAGGTCCCACAGGTTGTCGCGGAAGTGCCGCTTGAGTTCGCCGTAGATGCTCGGAACGGCGTAGGACTCGAAGGCGTGGCCGAGCGAGGGGTCGTAGCGCTCGACGCATTTGACCAGCGCGAGAGCGGCAACCTGTTCCAGGTCCTCAACGGACTCGCCGCGGTTGCGGTACTTGCGCGCCAAGCGCTGTGCCATCGGCAGCCAGGCAGTGGCCACCTGCTGCAGAATGCGATCCTTCTCCGGCCCCTCGGGAAGCTGCGCCGCGCGGGCAAAGTCCGCTGCCGTGTCAGGCGCGTCATCATGCGGGTGACGCGTGCGACGAGTGGTTCGAGACGGGGTGGTCGTCATCGTCATGGACTGCTCTCCTCCCACTTGCGCATCGGATATCGGCCTGTGGCCCGGTCGGCATCACGTCTGTCTGCCCGCTGTGGAAAGCTGCGCGGAGTCCGCCGTTGCCGGATAACGGGACGGCAAACCCTCCGGCCCCCACCGTGACATCACACCCGCCCCGGCAGCACACGCACTTCCATGAGGCCGGCCACATGGGCGCCCCACGCCGCCGGCTTCGGCCTCAGGGGCTCCTGCCGCGCTCAGGGCGGCCCCGGGCCGTCCGGCTGGGGCCCGGCTGGGGCTCGGTTCGTGCCCGCCTCTCGTCCGGCTCTCGCCCGGCTCGCGCTCGGCTCGGGCCCGGGCTCGCGCTCGGCCGGCGGGAGTCCGTGGCGGCTGACCGTCGGCCCGGGGCTCGGTAGGGTCCGGGCATGGCCGACCGCCCTGCCGTACACCACTTCTGGGAAGCAGCCGGAGCCACGAAGACCTTCACCCACCCCCTCGACCCCGGGCTGCTGGAGACATACGTCCCCCGCGACGCCCGCGTCCTGGACTACGGATGCGGCTACGGGAGGCTGATGGGCCGGCTCGTGGAGCTCGGTTACCGGAACGTGCGCGGGGTCGACCCGTCCCACGCGATCATCGAGCGTGGCCGGCGCGAGTTCCCGGACCTGGAGTTCGCCCACCAGCCTGCGGTGCGGCTGCCCTGCGAGGACGGCTCGTACGACGCGGCACTGCTGTTCGTCGTCCTCAACTGCGTGCCCGACGACGCCGCGCAGCAGGGCATCGTCGCGGAGCTGGCGCGCGTTCTACGGCGAGGCGGAGTGCTGTACTTGAGCGACGTGCCGCTGCAGAGCGACACCCGCAACGTACGGCGGTACGAGGAAGGCGTCCCCGGTCACACCGCGTACGGCGTCTTCAGCACGCCCGACGGCGGCCTCTTCCGGCACCACCCGCCGTGCCACCTGCGCACCCTGCTGGAAAGCCACGGCTTCACGATCGAGGAGCAACGCACCGGCACCGCCCCGACCCTGCACGGCCACACCGCCGAACGCCTCCAACTCCTCGCCCGCAGCACGGGGCCGCCGCCCGGCCGGACCGGTACGGGGAGTCAGCCGGGCGTTTCGACGTAGGACGCCGGGTTGGTCAGCGAGGAGGCGACCCTGGCCTCGTGGGCCGCCTCATGATTCCCTCTCAGGCGCAGGTACGGCAGCGGGACGTTGTGCCGCGTCCGGACGGACACGCTACCCGCGAAGACCTGCGGGACGGGCCGGTTCAGCAGGGGCCCCGCGTCTCATTCATTGTCGGGTGCGCATACGTGCCGGAAAGGGGACAGAGTCTCGTTGATTTCCGGTCTGTGGAATTGCTCTGTAGCAGCGAAGTAACAAGCAGTCAGGGAGGGTTGGGCGGTACTGGTGGCTGTGTTCGCATGTTCAGATGACGACCAACCGGGATTCATCGAAAGGTACGCCAGGTCGCATATCTCCAGCACGCAATCCTTATGAGGAGTTGGCCTCGTCGGACGCGTCCGGCGGGGCCTCGGAGTCGGGCCGTCCCGACCCCTGCAAGGAACTCGCAAACGGGCCCGACCGTGAGGGCACGTCGGGCGGCACGGGAGGGCCGCTCGACGTCGCGCTCCGGGACGAGTCCGGCAAGAAGGAAAGCCAGGAGAAGGCCGACAATGACGGGAGTGAGGAGCAGGCCGAAAAGAAGGAGAAGGGAAAGAGACACAGGAAGGAGGCCGGTAAGAACAAGCGCTTCAGATCCCGGCTCCGTACCAGCCTGAAACTCTGTATCGCGATGGTGGTGCTTCTGGCCTTCCTCGGCGTCGGCGACCGCTGGGCGGCGCTGTACGCGGAGAACAAGGCCGCTGAGAAGATGCAGAGTTCGCTGAAACTGCGTTCCGAGCCCGAGGTGCACATCCCCGGATTTCCCTTCCTGACCCAACTCGCCGCCGACCGGCTGGACAAGGCCGGCGTCACGGTCACCGATGCGCCGGGAGGCCGGATCTCGGTCGCACGGGTGGAGGGCACCACCGAGAACGTCCGGTTGACCGGTGACTCGCCCCTCGCGGTCAAGGGCGCGGTGCTGGGGAAGACGCGCGGCGATGTGTGGATCGCCTTCGACGACCTGGACCGCGAACTGGGCACTTCGCAGGTGAAGTTCCGGCCCGGAGGCCGCCCGGACACCGTGCTGGCCGACGGCCGGCTGCCGGTCGCGGGCAGGACCGTGCAGGTACGTGCCGACGCACATCTGCACCGCGTCGGCGAGCACGGTGTGGGCACCACGGTGGACGGCATGCGGCTGGACGTACCGGGGCTGTTCTCCTACACCCCGGGCAAGGACGGCGGACTGCGGCTGGCCAAGCCGCTGGCCGAGCGGATCCGGCACGACGCGGCGAAGGCGAAGTCGCTGTTCCAAGTGGGCGCGGTCGCCAAGCGTTTCGGGCTCACCCCGCACGGCGCGGCGCAGGTGCGGCAGAGCGAGGAGGCACTGCACCGGCTCACGGGGCAGCCGAAGTTCACCGACAAGCTGATGCGGGTCAACATGCTGGATGTGGTCCTCCGGAACCCGTCCCTGCTGAAGAAGGTCGGCATCGACCCGGGTCTGCTCGACGACGTGAAGCAGCTGAAGGTGCCGAAGCTCGCGGACAGGCTGTCGTGGTCCACGCGACTCCCGGACACCCCGGGCGACGTACGCGTGCGGAAGATCTCGGTGGAGAAGGACGGCATCCACATCGAGGTCACCAGCCCCGGAATGAAGCTCGGCGGTTCCTGACCCCCAACGGCCCCGACAGGCCGGCGCCACTCGTACGGGACCCGGGAGTCCCGGAGGTCCCGTACGGGTGGGCTCCGGCACGGACCGAGCACTCGGCCCGTGCCGGAGCGCGCAGGGTCAGGCCAGTGGTGTGCCGGACTGCGGGGGCCGGTCCTCCGGGTCGTGCAGCGGCGGGATGAACAGGGAGAGGAGCAGGGCCGCCAGCGTGACGAGTGCGCCGAGCCAGAAGATCCAGGAGTAGCCGGTGTCGAGGTAGAAGGCGGTGCCCTTGACGACGGTGCTGTCCGAGGCGAGGACGGCGTAGGCGCCGGCGGTGAGGATGGCGCCGAACAGGCTGACGAGCATGTTCAGCATGCCGCTGCCCAGGCCTTGTTCGTCCTGTGAGACCACGCCGACCACGAGTACCGGTGCGCCCGCGACCACGACGCCAGCGCCGATGTTGGCGATGCAGGAGGTGAGAACGAGTTCGAGTTCGTTGCTGTGGTGGAAGCCGACGAGGGTGTAGCCGACGGCCATCACTGCCAGGCCGGCGCACCAGACCCTGCGGGCGTCGAAGCGGTGCAGGTAGCGGCTGACGAGCAGTCCGGCCGTGAACATCACCAGGTTCCAGCTGACGCTGACGACGGCGTTGTGGTGGGCGGTCCAGCCGAGGCCGGCCGACACACCGGGAATGTGCGGGTACAGAGCGAGCAGGATGGCGAGGCTTGGCATCGTGTAGGCGACCGTCTGGGCAAGGCCGCCCGCGGTGAGCGCCAGGGCCACCGGGCGCCGGCGCAGGACCCCCAGGTCCAGGATGGGGTGGGGGCTGGAACGCTCCACGAACAAGAAGGCGATCAGCGCGATGGCACCCCCGCCCAGCCAGCCCAGCGTCTGCACGTCCGACCAGCCCCAGCTCTGTCCCTGGCCGACGGCGTAGATCACGGACGTCAGGCCACCGCCGAGGATCAGGCCGCCCAGCCAGTCGAAGCCGGAGTCGAAGGCGTGTCGCGGCGTTTCCGGGACCAGCAGCGCGACCAGCGCGAGGGCGACGGCAGTTGCGGCGGCGAGGAACCAAAGTGCGCCACGGTAGCCCCAGTTGTCGACCAGCCAGCCCGCCAGGAACGGGGCGAAGAGGCCCACCAGGCCGACGCTGCTTCCCATGATGGCGCTGGCCGGCTTGATGAGGCGGGCCGGGAAGATGTCCCGTACCGCGGCGAACGACAGGGCGCCGAACGGCCCGTAGCACCCGGCGATCCCCCGGCCCACCAGGACGAGCCAGAACTCCCCGGCCATGGCCGCGAGGGCCTCGCCAAGAACGCCCATGGCCATCATGGCGAGCATGACGCGCCGTTTTCCGTACAGGTCTCCCATCTTGATCACGAACGGGGTGAGCAGGGTGGACACCAGCGTCAGTGTCAGCCCGAACCACGCCACTTGGGTGGTGTGGAAAGCCTGTGCCACGCCTGCTGTGGCATTGGCGCCGATGATGCCGCCCGCGGCCAGCAACTGGGTCGGCCAGGCGAGCGCGATCAGCAGCAGGACGAGGCGGGGAGTCCACCGTCCGTCCGTATCGGCGCATGGGGCGAGGTCGGCTGAGGGGCTTGATGACGTCGGCGTCATGCCAGCCCTCCTTTCACGGAGGTGCCGAGGGAACTGGAGGCGCGGGGGTGGCACGCAGGGGAGGCCTGGCGCAACACGTGGCCCGGAAGGACGTCACAGGTGGCCCAACAGGACGTGGCAGCGCGGCGATCCGGCGTCGCGTGACGTCGATGATGACTCGAACACCTAGTGCTTACTAGGTATCGGGGATGTGGCACACGTCACGAAGCGCTGTCGTGCGTGATCGGGACGGACGGTACGGGCCGTCTCGCCGGTACCGTTCTCCCATGGCGACACCCAGGGGACCGCGAGGTCACTACGCGTCAGGCCGGGCCCGGCGCACGCAGATTCTGGAGGCGGCGCTGCTGCGCTTCGGCCAGGACGGCTACCGCAGGACCTCTCTCGCCCGTGTCGCCCGGGATGCCGAGATCACCGACGCCGGTCTGCTGCACCACTTCCGCGACAAGCAGCAGTTGCTGATGGCGGTCGTCGAGTACTGGCACGAGCGCATGGACGTCCAGTGGGAGCGCGTCTCGGGCTCGGTGCGGGACGCCTTTCACTGCCACTTGGAGGACACGGCCGAGAGGCTCCGGATGCCCGGCATGGTCGAGCTGACCGTCGTTCTTACTGCCGAGGCCACCACCTCTGACCATCCGGCTCACGATCACTTCACCACCTGGCAGGAGAAGGGTGTGAGTGAGCTCGCCGACCGGTTGCGGGTCGGCAGTCGTCAGGGAGAACTGCGGGAAGAGCTGGACCACTTGAGCATCGCCCGCGAGTGTGCGGCCATGGACGCGGGGCTGATGCAGCAATGGCTGGCCGGGGGGCGGTCCTTCGATCTCATCGCCGTCATGCGCGGGCACCTCGACCGTCTGATGCGCGGCATCTCCGCCGACGGGCAGGGACTCTAGAGGGTCGGCGACTCTCGCCGCCCGCGCTCGGGCCCACACGGGGTCTTGGTGGCGCAGGGTTGTCATGTGCATAACTCTCTCTGCGTGCGAAGAGTCGGCATCCGCGGGTCCGAACGCCGGGGTGGCGCACGTCACGTACGCGAACGCCTAGCATTCACTAGGTATTGGTCGCATGATCGTGCCTCACGCGGTGACGCCCCCTCCGGCGGCCACTCCGTTCGACCTGCTCACCGCACGAATGCAAGGAGTTCCCATGACACGCACCAGCCTGCCCGCCGGCTTCCTGTGGGGCGTGGCCACCGCGGGACACCAGAACGAGGGCGACAACACGGCCAGCGACACGTGGTTCCTGGAGCACACGACGCCCTCACTGTTCCGCGAGCCCAGCGGACCCGCGTGCCGGGGCTACGACCAGTGGGGGACGGACCTCGACCTCGTCGCCGGACTCGGGCTCAACGCCTTCCGGTTCTCCGTCGAATGGGCACGCGTCGAACCCGAACGCGGCGTCGTCTCCTCCGAGGCCCTCGACCACTACGAGCGCATGGTCGACGGCTGCCTCGAGCGCGGCCTGGCGCCCATCGTGACGTTCAACCACTTCACCGCACCCCACTGGTTCGCGGCAGCCGGTTCCTGGACCGCCGCCGAAGCGCCGGCGAGCTTCGCCGAGCAGTGTGACCGCGTCATGGCGCGCTTCGGCGACCGGATCGCGTACGGCGTCACCCTCAACGAACCCAACCTCGAACAGCTCTTGCAGGCGGGCGCGAAGCTCCCCGCCGAGGCGGAGAGTCTCAAGACGCAGATGCTCGCGGCCGCGGCACGTACCGCCGGAACCGGCACCTACGCCAGTGCGAACGTCATCCCCGCCGACCGGCAGGACGCGTTCCAGGAGGCGTTCACCCACGCTCACCGCGCCGCCCGCGAAGCCATCAAGGCCCGCCGCGGCGACCTGCCCGTCGGTGTGTCCGTCGCCATCGCCGACGAGGTGGCCGTCCCCGGCGGCGAAGGCAACAGGGACGCCAAACGCGCCGCCGTGTACGACCACTGGCTGCGCGAGGCACGCCACGACGACTTCATCGGCGTGCAGAACTACGAGCGCATCGTGCACGGCCCCGACGGCGAGGTGAGCGTCGACGGCGAACTCAACGGCATGGGGACAGTCATCGCGCCCGGCTCCCTCGCCGGCGCGGTGCGCTACGCCCACGAGATGTCGCGGGTGCCGGTGCTCGTCACGGAGCACGGCCTCCAGACCTCGGACGACACACAGCGTGCCGCCTTCATACCCGCCTCCGTCGACGCGCTCGCGGCGGAGGCCGCCGACGGCACGCCCGTCCTCGGCTACTGCCACTGGACGCTCATGGACAACTTCGAGTGGATCTTCGGGTACGGCGCTCAACTCGGGCTCCACGAGGTCGACCGCGGCACATTCCGGCGCCGTCCGAAGCCGAGCGCTGAGGCGTACGCCGAGGTGGTGCGAAGCTACCGGGACGCGCTCGCCGACAGCCGGAGCTGAACGGAGAAGTCACCGCCTTCGGTCAGCTGGTGGAGGCCCAACCGCGCACAGCGCACGGGTAGTTCCTCACGCAGACTGAGAAGGACGGGCGACCTTCCAGGCCGCCTCGATCATCTCGAAGATCTCGTCCACCGCGGCCTCCGGGTCGTCCGCCTCGCGGGCCAGCGAATAGGCGTCGATCACGAACCGTGCGATCGTCCGGCCGGCAGCTGCGCTCTGCGGCAGGCCGGGGTCGGCGGCGATGGCCGTCGCCAGCGACTCCGCATGGCGCAGTCGCATCGACTCCTCGTACTCCCTCAGGGCCGGTGATTCGACGATCATCCGCCAGATCGGGGCCGCGCTGTCTCCCGTGCAATGCCGCACCAGGACGTGGACCTCACGGCGCAGCGCGGGGATGAGCGGGTCGTTCGGCGCCCGGCCCGTGACCGCCTGCGTGAGGCGTTGCTCGAAGTCTTCGTCCTGCTCGAAAACCAGGGCCTCTTTCGCGGCGAAGTGGGAGAACAGCGTGGTCACGGCCACGTCGGCCTCGGCAGCCACGTCGCGGATGCCCACCGCGTCGTACCCGCGTTCCAGGAAGAGCCGCAGGGCGGTGTCGGCGATCTTCTGGCGCGTCGCGGCCTTCTTGCGTTCACGGCGTCCGGTCGGCACGGTCATGCCCCGAAGCTATCAGGTAGGAAAGTGGAACAGCTCTAAAAGGCTAACCGTTAGTGTTACTGTCCACGGCATGAAGAGAGTGAGCTTCGCCGAGTTCGGCGGCCCGGACGTTCTGCACCTCGAAGACGCCGAGGAGCCCCACGCGGGCCCCGGCCGGATACGCATCGCCGTGCGGGCGGCGGGCGTGAACCCCGTCGACTGGCGGGTCCGTGAAGGCCAGGTCCTGGGAGCCCATCCGGTCGAATTGCCCGCCGGAGTCGGGCTGGACGCCGCCGGGGTGGTGGACGAGGTCGGCGAGGGCGTCGAAGGGGTCGACGTCGGCGACCACGTATTCGGCGAAGGCGCCGCCACCTACGCCGAGTTCGCCGTGCTGTCGGCCTGGGCCCGTATGCCCGAGGGGCTGACGTTCGAAGAGGCGGCCGGATACCCCTCCGTGGTGGAGACCGCACTGCGCATCATCCGCGAGGTCGGCGTACGGCCCGGGCAGACGCTGCTGGTCAGCGGCGCGTCCGGGGGAGTCGGATCGGCGGTGCTGCAGATCGCCCGCGACCGCGGCATCACGGTGATCGGGACGGCCGGCGCCGCGAACCAGGACTATCTGCGGAGCCTGGGCGCCCTCGCCACGACGTACGGCGAGGGCTGGGCCGAGCGGGTGCGGCAGCTCGGCCACGTCGACGCGGCCCTCGATCTGGCCGGTTCGGGCGTGATCCGCGAACTCGTGGAGCTGACCGGGGACCCGCAGAAGGTGATCACCATCGCCGACCTCGCCGCGCCGGAGCACGGTGTCCGGTTCTCCGGCGTGGCCGGGAGCGTGCCGGACGCGCTCGCCGAGGCCGCCGGCCTCATCTCACGGGGGAAGCTCCACATCCCGGTCGAGAAGTCGTACACGCTCGCCGACGCCGCGACGGCCCACATCGACAGCCAAGCCGGCCACACGCGCGGCCGCCGGGTCATGGTCGTCTGAGCCGTCTCCTGCGCGACGGCATCTGACATCGTCACCGTCGATTACGACGGGGGTCGCTGCTCAACTACGGGCTGTGCGCCGTGATGTACGCGGGCGTCGGCACTGTCTCGACGCGCGGCTGCGCCGCCTCGTCGACGGCCAGGAGGGGAACAGGGCGCTCATCCACGCAACAGTGTGCAGCCCCGTCGCGCGCCACGGGGGGAAGCTCGCGACGGGGCTGCGGGAACACTACGCGACCAAGATCGTTAAGGCGAACGGGCCGTACTCGGCACTGGAGTTGGCCCGGCTCGGGGTCGTTCCCGGACCGCGGGGAAGGTGGGCCCGGGTCGGTGTTCCGCGATGTGAGCCGGGCCTGAGAGGCGCCGGTTACTTCACGCGGCTTTCGCCTCCCTGCGGTTCCTCTTCTTCGTCGTCGGGCAAGTGGACATCCGTGACGGCGACGTTCACCTCGACGACTTCCAGGCCGGTCATGCGTTCCACTGCCGAGATGACGTTGCCGCGCACCTCGCCGGCGACATCCGCGATGGCCTCTCCGTACTCGACGACCACGGCGAGGTCCACTGCTGTCTGAAGCTCGCCCACCTCGACCTTCACGCCGCGGCCGGCGCCGGCGCGCTGGCCGGGGACACGGTCGCGGACGGCTCCGAAGGTGCGTGCCATGCCTCCGGCGCCGAGGCTGCGGATGCCCGGCACCTCACGGGCCGCCATCCCCGCGATCTTCTCCACCACTCCGTCGGCGATGGTGGTCCGTCCCCGGGCCCCGGACGTGCTCGCGGCGCCGTTGTGGCCCTGCAGGGTCTTACCCGCCATGTCCGTCCGGCTCTCGCCCGAAGGGTGGCTCGTGGTGTCCGACATCGGCATCTCCTGGGATGTAGTCGCGGGCCCCGGTGCAGTACCCGGCGAGCAGCTCGCCAAGCGTGCTGCGGTGACGAAGTGTTCGGCGTCCCGGCCCGATTGCCGGCGAGCGTCACGCTGCGCGCGGCGAACCGCGCACTGTCCGTCGCCTCCGCAGGGGGACCACAGTCTCCCGGCAGGACTACGCTGTTGCGGCAACAGGCCCCGGACCCCGGCCCGTTATCTGCTTTCAGCGTCCGGGAGGCCCGCCGTGTTCATCCTCCTTCTCCTTCTCATCGCGGCGCTGTTCGGCCTCGGCTTCCTCCACCCGCTCTGGTGGGCGGCGGCAGCCGTGCTGGCCTTCGGCTACGCCCACTACAGCCGCAACCAGGACCGTGGCGGCAACGCCGAATACCGGGAGTACCGCGACCGCCGCGACCGTCAGGAACGCTGGGACCGCCGCTACAGCCGCCAGCGCCGCGCACGCTGGAACCGCCAGGACCGCCGGGACCGCACACGGCGCCGATGACCAAGGGGCCGCCTGCTCCGGGCAGTTCGCGGTATCTGCGTCTGCTGGATGCCCGCCGCCTTGTGCCGAGTGCTCCCTACGCCAACCGCCCACACTCCACGGAGAACCGGCCGTACCGGCAGCCGCGGCTCCGACCGGGCTTCGCCCCCCCCTGTCGCCACTGCACTCCAACCGCTCGTCACGCGTGCGGAGTTGAGGCGGCGGGTATCAGCGTCGGCGGACCTGACCCCGTACGGAGCGGTGCGGCGGGTGGGGCAGGCGCGGTCCAGTGCACAGCACGGCGCCGAGCCGGCCACGCGTGAGGAGTTGAGCCTGACCGGCGGCCCCTCCGAGCTCCGCGCCACCGCAGCCCCGGACAGGCACCGCCTTCACTCGTGTGACCCCACGTACCGTCCGATTGCGGTGCAGGCGCGCCTCAGTGCTCGTCGCCGGTGTCGTCTGCCTCGGCCTGTTCGACATCGGTGGCATCCAGTTGCCGCTGTGCCGAGTTCGCCGTTTCCCGGTCGATGGCTTCCTGCTCCTGGTCGTCATGGGTATCCGCGCGGCGCAGCCCCGCTTGGGCGCGCTCGGCGCGGGCTGCGGCGGTCGCGGCGATGTCACGTGCTCGCGCCACCGCCTCGTAGGCGCGCCGGCGTTGGCTGACCGCGTTCATGCCCGCTCTGCGCGCCCGCTCGTCGAGCCGCTGTTCTGTCTCGTCGAGCTGTCGCTCGCGCGCGTCGGCAAGACGGTCACGTTCGTCTGCGACGTGCTCACGTTCGTCTGCGGCGTGTTCACGTTCGTCGGCCAGGCGGTCTCGTTCGCCGGCGACGACATCCCGACGGTCTGCAGCCCGAGCCCGTTGTTCGCTGCGGTCCCCGCCTTCCGCGCCTGGCCGGTCCGCCGGTGATTCGTCGTCCATATGGCCAGTATGCGCCGGAGCTCGAAGCCGAACAGTTCGCTCCGGACGGGACCGCACCGGTCGTGCCCGCGGTCTCAGCTTCCGGGGCGAGCCGGGCCGTCGCCCGGCGCTCCGGAGGCAGATGGACCGGTTCTTCTCACAACGGCGACATGGAGGCCAACGGCCGTCATTGGCGGTGTAGTTGGCCCGGCGGCCGGTGTCCTGGGGGTGTTGTGTGGGCCCGGTGTCGGGGGAGGGGGCTATCGCAGCAGGTGTTGCTGGATGAGTTGCATGACCTCGGTGGGGCTGCGCGTGCCGTGGTCGAGGTCGAGGCGCCGAGTGCTGCCCCACACCATGACGCACAGGGTGGCGCGGACTTCGACGTCGTCGGGGTCGGTGCACACGCCGCGGAACAGTTCGCGCAGGTAGTCCAGCCGCCGGTTGTCGACGCGGCGCAGGCAATCCGCCGCCGCCGGATCGCGGTGGGCCCACTCGCGTACGGCGAAGTCGGTGGTGATGTCGGTGAGGAGGCCGTCCCCGGAGGCGGAGACGAAGAACAGGTACCGCAGTCTGGCCCGGGCGTCACCTTCGTGGGCGTCCACGCGGTCGATGACCGACGTGGTCACGTCCTGTTCCCAGGCCTGCAGCATCTCGTCGAGCAGTGCCCGTCGATCGGCGAAGTGCCAGTAGAAGCCGCCCTTGGTGACGCCAAGTGCCTTTGCCAGCACCTCGATCCGTACCGAGTCCACCCCGCCGTCCGTCAGGGCTCGCAGGCCCGCGGTGATCCAGTCGCTACGAGGGGTGCGCGCGGTCGCCATGCTGCAATACGCCTTCCCGTGACTATACGGAGCCGTATGGATGGTACTAGCTTCGTTCCATACGCCACCGTATGGAACGGAGGGTCGCCATGAGGCTTCCGCGCGAGGCTCACACACGTCACCCCTGGCGCATCCACGAGATCGCCGCCGACTTCCACCTGGAGGATGTGTGGGCGCTGCCGACTCCCGGCGGCCCGGACGATTTCGAGCGGTTCGTGCGCATGACCGGCGAGGGCAGCGAACCGACAGAGGGCTGGTCATGGCCGGCGCGCAAGCTGTGGGATCTGCGCTGGCAGCTCGGGCGGATCATGGGCTGGGACCGGCCGGAACACGACCTCGGTGCGCGTGTGCCGAGCTTGCGGGACAGCTTGCCGGCCGACCTGCGGGAGGGTCCGATGCCGCCGGTGCCCGAAGGGACGCCGTTCCGCCCGCTCTACCTCACCGACAACGAGATGGTCTGGGAGATGTCCAACAAGACCGTGCACGACCTGGCCCATTTCGGCTGGGTCTCCGACGGTTCGGGCGGCTACCGGGCGCAGATGGCCGTACTCGTGAAACCCAACGGCACTTTCGGGCGGGCCTACATGGCCGGGATCCGGCCGCTTCGCTACCTGATCGTCTATCCGCAGTTGCTGAAACAGATGGACCGCAGGTGGCAGACCGTCCGTTCGTGAGGGCGTCCGTTCGTGAAGGCGTCCGCTTCGGGGCCGGGCACGCGCCTCGGCGCGGCAGCGAGGCGCCTCGGCTGACCGACGGACCGGCCGGCCGCGGTGATCGTCCCCCGCAGTACGTGCGTACTGCGGGGGACGGCCGGGCGTACGTACGGGGCTCCGGGGTGCGAAGTCCCGTACGCGGTCCGGGGCTTGGGGCTTGGAGTCAGCCGCAGTGGTCGGCCTTCTCCTGGTCGGTCATCGTGCGCGTGTGCTGCGTCTTCGTGCTGGGCGCGTCGGGCTTGGGACCGGTGGCCTCGAACGGCACGTACCAGATGTAGTGACCGTGGAAGCGGTCCGGGAAGTGCAGCTCGTACGTGCCCTTGACCTTCTGCGTCTGGGCCTCGCGCGTCACCCAGCCCATCTCGCCGGGGCGTACGTCGACGTTGGTCTGGTCGGTCTCGGTGTGCGAACTCTCCCAGGTGTGGTTGTAGTTCGTCTCGATGCTCACCTTGAAGACCTCGGCGAAGCCGTACTCGGCGCTCAACGACACGCCGACACTGTTGGACTCGCCCGTCGTGTCGGACCAGCCCACCGTCGAACGCTGGGGATCCGGCGTGCAGTTGTACGCGCTGTCGCCCACCTGATGCGCCTCGCCCATGGAGTCCTCGGGCGGGCCGTCGGGGTGGAAGACACATGAGTCGGTGCCGTTGTCGCACTTGTCGAGGAGCTCGCGGGTGGTGGGCTGCTCCTCGGCCTGGGCGACGGTCGGCGCGAGGGCCGTGGTGCCCGCGGTCGCCAGTGCGGCGAGGAGTACGGAGAGCCGGAGTCGTCCGGTCATGACAGTCTCCAGAAATGTGGGGGGGTGGGGGTCCGGCGCTGTGGGCCGGTGGGGGTGGCGCTGGGGACCGGTGTGACGGCGCGTCAACTGCCGGTCAGGCAGCGCGGGTCGTCAGCCGGCTCCGATCGTCAGCCGGTTCCGGTTGTCAGCTGAAACCGAGCGTCAGCTGAAACCGATCGACTGGGTGCGGTCGTTCATCATCGAGCCGATGTCGCTCGCGTTCTCCTTGAACGGGCCGTCCCGGTCGCCGCCGAGGCCCGGCTCCGGATACAGCCAGACCCAGCAGCCGCCCCAGGGCTGCACCGAGGACACCCGGTTCTTCCAGCCGTCCTCCAGATCGTGCTGGTAGTTGACGACGCCGTCCTTCTTGCAGAGGGACTCACCGGTGATGGTGAGCGAGTCGCCGCCGAATCCCGGGTCGTCGAAGAAGGTCCCCTGGATGACGCCGCCGTCCGCCATGGTCCTGGCGGACGTGTTGAACTGCCGTGTCTCCGCTCGGAATCCGTCGTCCCGCGCCGCGTCGCGGGCGGACGCCGGGGCGTCGGTGATGCGTCCGCCGGATGCGGCGCCGACGGCTTCGGTGAACGTTCCGTAGCAGCTCTGCTGTCCGGTCGCGGCGTCCGAGACGCAGTGCCGGGCCCCGGACTCCGCCGGCTCGTCCGCCGCGGCCTGCGCCGAGGGCGCCGCGACGGCCCCGGCCAGTACGGCCAGCGCCGCCGCGGTGACGCGCGCGTGGTGCGTGTTCCTTCTGTTGAGCATGTCCAACTCCTGTGACGTGGGGGGTAGTTGGCGCGGTACACATGCTCGGCTCGACAGAGCTCAAACCAGAAGCCCGCAATTGCCCGAAACCCGTCACCCGTACGCCCGGTAACGCGGCACCACCCGCCCGCGAATGTGGGGGAGGGTCACAAACGGAATGCGACCCTGGCGCCTCGGAGGGGGCTGCACCCGCTGCCTGAGGGCGCAGCCCCGGAGAGTGTGAAAGATGGCCGGCCCCTCTGTGTGGAGAGCCGGTGACTCCCGGGATGCCGGAAGTCGGCCCGGCGGGAGGGGCCGGGCCGGCTTGGTGAGTTGGGCGGGGGCGTCAGGGCTTGTGGTGGGTGCGGGTGCGGGTGAGGGCTGTGGAGGCGAGGGTGATGCCGGTGAGGCCCACTATGAGGGCGACGACGGCTCCGCCCAGGCCGTTGCCGGTGCCGAGGCCGCCGGTGGCGGTGGCCGCGACCAGGGCGCCGAGGACCGTACCGGCCACGCCCGCCGCCAGGGCCGCGAAGGCTCCGCGACGCTCGGGGCCCGTACGCATGCGACCGGTGGCGCGGGCCAGGGCCAGTCCGCCGACGACCACGCCCGTCAGCGCCAGTAACGCGGCCACGAGGGCCAGGAGCCGGCCGGCGCCGGTGCCGGCACCGCCGGCGGCGACGGAGGTCTGCGCGGCCGCCGGCCCGGCAAGTGCGAACACCGCGATCAGGGCGGCTCCGGCCACGGGAAGCGCGACGCGGACTGAAGTCAGGGCTCCTGATGCCTTCATGGCTCTCTCCTCTGTCGTGAGCCTCGATTCCGAGGTTCGGATGTGGCTTCAGCATGTCGTCGCCCGTGCCGCCGGTCGTCCAGCACACGCAGGCACTTCGCGCTGCCACGGAGGGCGCACCCCGCTGCCGCGGACGCGGCAGGTGCGGCGGAAGTACCGCGTCCGTGGTAGTCAACTGCTCCTCCACGAGCGGGAGTCGGGCGCAGCCGCATCCGGATAAGGTGCGCGCATGAGCACAGAACGGCCCGGTATCCGGGCTGGTGCCAGAGACTGGGCCATCGCCCTCTGCGTGACGGCGATGCTGCTGGCCGTCGGGCTGTCCGGGAACAACCCCGGCACCGATGCCGAACTGCTCGGCTACGCCCTGCTGGTGGCCGGCGGCCTGGCGCTCGCCGCGCGCCGACGCGCCCCGGTTCCCGTACTCGCCGTCACCGGACTGTGCGCGGTCGGATACCAGACGATCGGGTTCGACGTACCGGCCGTGGCCTACCTGTTCGCGGTGTACGCCGCCGTACGGGAGGGCCACCGCATCACCACGGCGGCGGTGTCCGTGGCCCTGCTGGCCGCTCTCCCGCTCGCGGCCCTGCTCTCCCCGCACGACTGGCCCGCGGGCGAGGCCTTCGCGCAGGCCCGGGGTGCCCTGGAACTGGGCTGGCTGGTCGCCGCCGCAGCCGCGGGCGAAGCGCTGCGGCAGGCCGAGCGGCGGGCGGAGGAAGCCGAGCGCACCCGGGAGGAGACCGCGCGGCGCCGCGCCGACGAGGAACGACTGCACATCGCGCGGGAGTTGCACGACTCGCTCACCCATCAGATCTCGATCATCAAGGTGCAGTCGGAAGTCGCCGTCCACGTGGCCCGCAAGCGCGGCGAACCCGTACCGGAAGCCCTCCTCGCCATCAGGGAGGCGGGCCGCGAGGCGACCCGGGATCTGCGGGCGACCCTGGAGGCGCTGCGCGACGACGACAAGAAGCCGTCCCAAGGGCTCGCGCACATCCCGGAGTTGGTGGAACAGGCCCGTACGACCGGGCTCGACGCGAGGCTGACGCTGGAGGGGCGGCAGCGTGACGTACCGGCCGCGGTGGACCGGACCGCGTACCGGATCGTCCAGGAGTCGCTCACCAACATCGGCCGCCACGCCGCGGCAACCACCGCGGAGATCCGGATCGGCTACGGCCCGGACACCCTCGCCATACGCGTTGACGACGACGGCAAGGCCACGCCGGATGCCGCCCCCGTACCCGGAGTCGGGCTGCTCGGCATGCGCGAACGCGTCACCGCGCTCGGCGGCAGTCTGCGTGCGGAACCCCGCGACGAAGGCGGGTTCACCGTACGGGCTGAACTGCCGCTGGACCGACGGGCCGAACTGCCACTGGACCGTACGCCGTGATCCGTGTCCTGCTGGTCGACGACCAGCCGCTCCTGCGCAGCGGATTCCGCGCGCTCCTCGATCTCGAGGACGACATCGAGGTGGTGGCCGAGGGCGCCGACGGACAGGAAGCCCTGGCGCTCACCCGACAGCACCTGCCCGACATCGCGCTCATCGACATCCAGATGCCGGTCCTCGACGGCATCGAGGCCACCCGGCTCATCGCCGCCGACCCCGCCCTGGCCGGGGTACACGTCGTCATCCTCACCAACTACGGCTTCGACGAATACGTCTTCGACGCGCTGCGCGCCGGCGCCGCCGGGTTCCTCGTCAAGGACATCGTGCCGGAGGACTTCCTGCACGCCGTACGCGTCGCCGCCCGTGGCGACGCGCTGCTCGCCCCGGCGATCACCCGCAAGCTGATCGACCGGTACGTCGCCCAGCCACCCCGTACGGCGGATGCCGGCGCGCAGCTCGAAGAACTGACCCAGCGCGAACGCGAAGCCGTCGCCCTGGTCGCGCAGGGCCTGTCCAACGACGAGCTCGCCGCACGCATGGTGATCAGCCCCCTGACCGCGAAGACCCACGTCAACCGGGCCATGACCAAGCTCCACGCCCGCGACCGCGCCCAACTCGTCGTCCTCGCCTACGAGTCCGGCCTGGTCGCCCCGCAGGGTCGCTGAGGCGGTTCCGAGCCGAGCCGCAGTACGCGATGAGGGCCGGTGCTCAGGGGGTTGGGCCTGTGCGCGGACCGCCGGCCCGGGGCGGGGCGGACTTCGGGAGTCTGGCGTCAGGGCGGCTGCGGATTTGGCCGGCAGGTGTGTGGTACTCGGCGGGCAACGTCTTGGGTTCGGCCCATGTGCCCAGGACACCAGCTGCCGCAAGGCGCCCGGGCGCACCTGCGAAGGCGACGCGGCTCCGTTCCGGGCGGCCTTCACCGGCCGGAACCGAGCGGCGGCTCACGGACCCCCTGTGCTCTGTGCCGGCGCGAGGGGCCTGACCCACGAGCCCTCGTCAGGGAGCCTGCCGACTGCGGCAGTTACGCCTCGGTGGTGGGGAACGGCCGGGTCCGGCCCGGGGCGCGAGGGGGAAGTCGTAACGCGTCCCGGACCGTTACGGCCACCGTCGAGACGGCGGCCGGCCTCTCGGGAATCGCCGCCCCCAATCCCGGCGCCTTCTGGAGACTCAACACACTAGACCCGCCAGGCGCTTTCGGCAGACGGAAGACATGTCCCACTCGTGCCCACGTACGTCCACTCCGGCGTCACGCAATCCGTGGAGAGGACGTTGCGGCACCGGGGCCTTGCCCCCAGGGGGGCGCTCGTATGGAAATCGCGGCCCGAACAGCCTCTGCCCGCCGTCAGGCTGAGGGGTCGTCGGACAGGATGCGTTGGAGGGTGCGGTGGCCCATGCGGCTCATGGGCGGGTTGGTCTCGACGTAGTACCAGACCGTGCCCATCGCCTGCTCGAACGCCCACGCCTTGCCGCGTTCCCACTCGACGTCGTCGGAGCCGAGCGCGGCGCGCAGCACCCGGCGCGGGCCGGCGTCGAGGAGGTGCCAGCCGCCGACGAGGTCCAGTGCGGGGTCGGCGGGGCCCAGGCCGCCGACGTCGATGACTCCGGTGAGGCGCCCGTGGGACACGAGAACGTTGCCGGGGATGAGGTCGCCGTGCGTCATGACCGGGCCGGCGGGGCTGGGCGGCAGTTCCCGGAGAGCGTCCCAGATGCGGCGGAGCCGCGGAAGGTCCAGGGCGTCCGCGTCCAGGATCTCCTCGCTGCGGTCGAAGCAGGTCTTCACCCACGCGTCGTGGTCGCGGAGTTCGCCTCCGCGGCCCTCTCCCCGGAACGTACGGCCGCGCGTATCGATGGCCCGTACCCCGTGGATGAACTCGGCGAGATCGTGCGCGAAAGCGGCCGACGTACTCGGATCCTCGGTCGTGGCCACGGCGCCGGGCAGCCAGGTCTGCACCGACCAGGGGAGGGGGTAGCCGGAGCCCGGTTCACCGAGGGCGACCGGTTCGGGCGTACGGAACGGCGTACGGCCGGCCAACTCGCGTGCCGCTTCCGCCTCCGCCTCCAGCGACTCGCGCGTCGAGGCGACGTCACCGGGCTGGAGCGGGAAGCGTGCGGCGAGGCGGTCGCCGATCCGGAAGATCGCGTTGACCGTCCCCTCCGAGGCCACGCCCTGGACGGGCAGGTCCCGCCACCGGGGGAACTGTGCGTCGACCAACTCCCGTACGGTCTCCGCCGACACGCTCAGCTGGCCGGTGTGCATCTGCATGGCGAGAGCGTCGCCTGCTTCGTTCCGGGGCGCAACGAAAATGCGGCCCATTCGGACCTCACCCTGCCCGACTTCACGCCCACGGGGTGAGCCCTCACAGTTCGGCGGCGAGGGACGGGACGGCCCCGGCTCCCGGCTCCCTGCGCCCGGTTCTCAGTGACGCGGCTTCCCCGCGCCGCTCAGCGTTCCGTGCGGGTGAACGTCATGTGCGTGACGCCGCTGGGGGAGGAGGTGGTTTCGATCTCGAAGTCCTTCTCGATGCCCTCCAGTTGGTCCCAGAGACGTACGCCCCGTCCGAGAAGGATCGGGACCACCACGATGTGCATGTGGTCGATGAGTCCGGCGGCAAGGAACTCGCGGACCACGGTGGGGCCGCCGCCGATGCGTACGTCCTGGCCGCCGGCAGCCTTGCGGGCCGCCTCCAGGGCTTCAGCAGGCGACGCGTCGAGGAAGTGGAACGTCGTGCCGCCCTCCATCTCGATCGAGGGGCGCGTGTGATGGGTGAGGACGAAGACCGGTGTGTGGAACGGCGGGTTGGGGCCCCACGCGCCCTTCCACTCGGGCTCCTTGTGCCAGCCGGGGTGGCCGTATTTGCCCGCGCCCATGATCTCGGCGCCGATCCCCGGCTCGTGCTGCTGGACGAAGGCGTTGTCGACGCCGCCGCTGCCGCCGGGCTGCCACCACCGGGTGGCGAACATCCATTGGTGCAGCCGTTCGCCGGCGTGGCCGAAGTGTGCGTCGCGGTCCTGGCCCTCACCGGTGCCGAAGCCGTCGAGCGAGATGGCGAAGTTGTGGACGCGGGCGAGTGACATGGCTGTCCTTCCCTTCCTTCTGCCGACCGCGCTGCGTCGGATCAGCTCGGCCGTGAAGCGATGATGTACGCATCAATGTCATGACGTCCAATGCCAATTCGGATCAGATCTCATAGATAAACTCAATCCATGCTGAACCTGACTCAGCTCAAGGTTCTGGAGGCCGTCGCCCGGCATGGATCGGTGACCGAAGCGGCGAAGGAGCTGCACTACTCCCAGCCGTCGGTCAGCCATCACCTGGGGCGGCTCGAAGTCGCCACCGGAGCCAAGCTCGTCCAACGGGTCGGCCGCGGAATCCGGCTCACCCCCGAAGGTGAACTCCTCGCGCAGCGGGCCGCGGAGATCGTGGGGCGCGTGGACGCCGCGTCCGTCGAGCTGGCGGCGCGCGTGGGACTTCGTGCCGGGCGGGTGCGGCTCGCCGGCTTCCAGACGGTCCTCAGCACTCTCGTACCGAAGGCGGCCGTCGAACTGTCGCGGTCGCACCCGGAAATCGAGTTGAACCTCGTCGACGCTCATCCGGCCGAGGGCCTGCAGATGCTGCGTTCCGGACACGTCGACATCGCCTTGATCTTCCGGCACAGCGACACTCCGCTGGAGGAGGAAGGAGTCCGGCTCACCCACCTGTTGGACGATCCGCTCTACCTCGTCACCGACCAACCGCGTCAGCGCCTCGAGGACCACCGCGAGTCCGCCTGGGTCGGCGGCTGCGAACGCTGCCGAGCCGCTACGACCAGGGCATGCGAAAGCGCCGGCTTCTCACCTCGCATCGCCTACTCCTGCGACGACACGGTCATCGCCCAGTCGGTCGTCGCCGCCGGAATGGGCGTCGCCATCCTCAACGGACTGGCCCTGCACGCCCACCGGGCCCCGGGCATCCACACCACACAGCTCACCGGCACCGTCCGCCGCATCTACGCCGCCACGTACGGCGACCCACCGGACCCACCCGCCACGACCGCACTGATCGAAATCCTGGCCGCCCAGTCCCGGGCTTCGAACGGTGGCAACTGAAGGCGCGCGTGCAGCGGGGGCCGCACCCCCCCCTGTGAAGGGTGCGGCCTCGCGTAAGCGGCCCCGAGTGACGGGCTCAAGGTGGTCTAGCCGCCCGGTGTGTAGCCCTTGGTCGCGGGGGCCGCGCCCGGGGCGCGGACCGTTGTCATGCCGCCGGTGGCCGACTTGGACGGCTGCTGGATGACGCTCTCCGTGGAGGAGGAGGTCTCCGGGTCGGTGAAGTCCTGTGTGATGCCGAAGCCGTTGTCGTACGCGTCGAGCTTCAGCAGCGCCTTGTCGACGCCCTCCCTCGTGAGGTCCTTGTCCTTGCAGGCCTGCTTGAGTGCCTCGGTGAAGACGGAGGCCGCGGTGCGGCCGGCGACGACGCCGTTGTCGAGGGACGACTTCGGGTACGCGGCCCGGTAGTCCTTCACGAGCTTCTTCGCGGCCGGGGTGTCGGCGCCGATGGGCAGGGAGGGGGAGGCGACCCAGTAGTTCTTCGTGAGGGCCGGGCCCGCCTGGGTGGCGAGGAGCTGCGGGGAGAAGGCGGAGTTGTTGCCGATGATGGGGACGTCGAACTTGCCGGCCGCCGCCACGCCCACCAGCGAGGCCGCCTGGCGCGGTCCCGCGCTGAGGACGACGGCCTTGACTCCGGCCTTCTTCAGGGCCGCGACCTGCGCTGTCATGTCGTTGTCGGTCGGCTTGATCTTCTGCTCGACGACGCTGACGCCGGCCTTCGTCGCCATGTGGCGCGAGCCCTGGAGGGCGTTCTCGCCGTAGTCGCCCTCGAAGTAGACGTGCCCGAGCTTGTCGCCCTTCTTGAGCCCCTTCTCCTTCATGAGGAAGTCGATCGCGTTGATCGTCTCGTAGTCGTACGTGGAGCCGATGACGCGGATGTACGGGCTGCCGAGCAGGTCGGCCGACCACGCCTGCGGGAGGACGAGGGCCTTGTCGCTCTCGATGCGCTGCTTGACGGCGGCGACGAACGGCGAGCCGATGAACTGCGCGAAGCCCAGTACGTCCGGCTCCAGTTCGGTGTACGCGGCGACTGCCTTCTGCGGGTCGTAACCGTGGTCGCGGACGGTGAGAGCGAGCTTGCGGCCGCAGACGCCGCCCTCGGCGTTGACCTGCTTCACGTACAGCTGCTGCGCCTGGGTGATGCTCTTGCCGAGGGTCGCGTAGACGCCGGTCATGTCGGTGAGGGCGCCGAGGGTGATGGTCTCGGCCGTGACACCCTCGCCGGTCTTGACGCCTCCCGCGCCCCCTCCGCCCTTGTCGTCCTCGGCCTTGGAGCTGCATCCGCTCAGCGCCCCGGTGAGGACGAGGGCGGCGGCCAGTGCGAGCGCCGCCGGTGTCCTGGAGGGGCGCGTGCGTGGGGTGGATCCCAGTGGACTCATCATTTCTCCCGTGGAGTTGGCCTGAAGCGCCGGGCGGCGAGGCCGGTGAGGCCGCCGGGCAGGAAGAGCACCACCGCCACCACGGCGGCGCCGTACAGGTACCGGGACGCCTCACCCGGTGTGACCCCGCCGGAGCCGGGGTCGGCGACCAGCGGCAGCGCGTCGCTGTAGCGGGTCAGGAGCTGGGGCAGCAGGGAGACGAAGGCCGCTCCGGCCACCGCTCCCGCGACCGAGCCCAGCCCGCCGATGACGATCATGGCGAGGTATTCGAGGGACAGGACCATGCCGAAGTAGTCGGGCACGGTCCGCTGGAAGGCCAGCGCGAGCAACACGCCCGCCAGCCCTGCGTACATGGAGGACAGGACGAACACGCCGGCCCGGTAGCGGGCGACCGGTACGCCGATGACGCCCGCAGCGATGCGGTGGTCCCGGATGGCGTTCAGGGCGCGTCCGGGGCGGCCCCGGAGCACACCCCGGGCGAACAGGGCGCAGCCCAGGAGCAGGACGAGTCCGGCGTACCAGAGTTTCTCGGAGGCCCCGAACGGCACGGCGGCGACGACGAGTTCGCTGTCGTCGAAGGTGAGCCCGAACAGGCTCAGCGGTGGTACGTCGCGCCCGTTGAAGCCGCCGGTCAGATCGCGCGCGTTGAACAGCACGTGCTGGCCGATGAAGATGAGTGCGAGGGTGGCGATGCCCAGGTACGCGCCGCGCAGCCGCCCTGCGATCGGGCTGAACAGGCCGCCCGCGAGCCCGGACAGCAGCACCGCGAGCACCGCGGCCAGCCACGTGGGCAGGCCGAGTCCGGTGAGGCCCTCCTCGCTGTCGCCCGCGAGGACGCAGTAGCCGTACGCGCCGACCGCGAGGAAGAACGCGTGTCCCAGGGAGAGTTGGCCCGCGGATCCGGTGAGCAGGTTGAGGCCGATCGCGCCGATCGCGGCCGCCATCGCGAACAGCCCGGCCTGGAGCCAGAAGCGGTCCAGGTAGAAGGGCAGCGCGAGCAGCAGTACGGCACCCGCGATCCAGATGTACGCGGCGGGCCGGCGCAGCCGCTTGCCGAAGCGGCGGCGGAGCGGGGAGGTGAGGAGCGCGGCGGGGTGTGCGCGGTTGTCAGACACGGGCCGGCTCCCTCATGCCGAAGAGACCGGCGGGCCGGACGAGGAGGACGGCCAGCATCACCAAGTACGGGGCGAGATCGCCGAGTCCGCGCCCCAGGAAGGTCAGATCGCTCTGGTATCCGGTGGCGAGGGACTCGGTGATGCCGACGATCAGCCCCCCGGCGAGCGCGCCCGTCGTGGAGTCGAGACCGCCTAGGATCGCCGCGGGGAACGCCTTCAAAGCGGCCAGCGACGTGGCACGTTCCAGCCCGGGCGTGGGGAAGACCGTGAGGAACAGCGCGGCCACGGCGGCCAGTCCGCCCGCCACCGCCCACGCGCTGAGCGACACCCGCCCCAGCCGTACGCCCATGAGCGCGGCCGTCTCCGGGCTCTCGGCGGCGGCCCGCATCGCCACGCCCCACGAGGTGAAGCGGAAGGCGAGCAGGAACGTCCCGATGAGCAGCGCGGCGGCCACGAAGGCGGCGATCTGCGTATGCGGTACGGACACTTGACCCACCGTCAGCACCGCGTCGCCCCACGGGTCGCCGAGAGCGAGTACGTCGGTGCCCAGCCGGCGGGTGAGTTCCGTGGTGAGGAGGATGTCGACGCCGATGGTGGCGATGGCCAGCACGCTGTGGTTGCTGCCCTTGTAGCGGCGCATCACCAGGAACTCCACGGCCGCGCCGACCGCCGCCGCACCGCCGATGCCGACGAGGAGCGCGGGCCAGAAGCCGATGTCGTCGTGGAGCGAGGCGATGAGGTAGCCGCCCGCGAGGAGCAGCGAGGCGTGCGCGAAGTTCACGACCTCGGTGGCCCGGAAGATGACGACGAAGCCGAGCGCGATCAGCGCGTACACGGAGCCCAACGAGACGCCGTTGAGGAGCAGTTCGGCGAAGGTGCTCACGACGCGGCCTCCTCGCCCAGGTAGGCGCGTACGACGTCCGGATCGCTCTGCACGTCGCGCGGAGTGCCGTCGGCGATCAGGCGCCCGAAGTCGAGCACCGTGACCGTGTCCGCGAGCCGCATGACCACCCCCATGTCGTGTTCCACCAGCAGGATCGAGATGCCGAGACTGTCGCGGACCCCGGCGATCACGGCCGCGGTACGGCGGCGCTCCTCGGCGGTCATGCCGGCCACCGGCTCGTCGAGCAGCAGCAGCCCGGGTTCGAGGCAGAGGGCGCGGGCGAGTTCCGCGAGCTTCAACTGCCCGTACGGCAGCGCCCCCGTCGGAGTGTCGAGCTGCTTCTCCAGGCCGACGAACTCGGCGATCTCCCGCACCCGTTCGCGGTGCCTGCGCTCCTCGCGCGCCGCGCGGGGCAGCCGCAGTCCGGTGGCGGCGAACCCGGAGCGAGTGAGCCGGTGGCGCCCCAGCATCAGACTGTCGGCGACGGTCGTGCGCGGGGCGAGCGCCAGCTCCTGGAAGGTACGGGCGACGCCGCGCTGTGCGATGCGGTGCGGCGGCAGGCCGGTCAGCTCGCGCCCGCCGTAGTGGATGCTGCCGCTCGTGGCCCGGTAGACGCCGGTCAGTACGTTGAAACAGGTCGATTTTCCGGCGCCGTTGGGCCCGATGAGGGCGTGCACGGTGCCCGGCAGCACGCTGAAGCTGACGGCGTCCAGCGCGGTGAGCCCGGCGAACCGTACGGTCACCTCCCGTACGTGCAGAGGCTCGACGCCGGGCGTGACGGCCGGCACTTCGGGCGCGGGTGGGAGGGCGTCCTGCGGGTTCACCGGTGGCCTCCCCAGCGCGGTAACGCGGGCAGCGCCTCGACGCTCTCGGCCGCCGCGTCCTCGTCGACCGCGCCCAGATAGCGGCGGCGCACCTCGTCGGAGGCGGCCAGCTCGGATGCGGGCCCCGCGAGGGCGACTTCACCGACTTCCAGGACGTACGCGCGGGACGCCAGACGCAGGGCGAGCGCCGCGTTCTGCTCGACGAGCAGCACCGAGGTGCCCTCCGCGTTGATCTCCTGAATGGTCCGCGCGATGCGCGCCGCCATCAGCGGGGCGAGACCGAGAGAGGGCTCGTCGAGGAGCAGCAGCCGGGGCCCGGCCATCAGCGCCCGGCCCAGCGCGAGCATCTGCTGCTCGCCGCCGGAGAGCAACCCGGCGTGCTGGTGGGCGCGTTCGGCCAGTACGGGGAACAGCCGGTGCACCCGCTCCAGCGCCGCCGCCCTGCCGGAACGCGGCCCCCGGGCGCCGAGCGCCCCGGCCCGCAGATTGTCCGCCACCGTCATCCGCGCGAACACCCGCCGCCCCTCCGGCACATGACACACCCCGGCGGCCACCGGCCGCTCCAGCGGACGCCCGCCGAAGGTGACACTGCCGCCGGTGACGGCACCGCCGTGGAAGGAGAGCGTGCGCGAAAGGGCCCGCAGCAGCGTCGACTTGCCGGCCCCGTTCCCGCCCAGGACAGTGACCACGGCGCCCTCGGGCACCTCCAGTGACACCTGTCGCAGAGCGCGTACGGGGCCGTAGCCGACCGACACGTCCCGTACCACCAGTCCGGATCCAGCCACCCTGAGCGCCTCCCAGTCGTCGTGTGGCGCTCACCCCAGCACCGCGCGGGGCCCCGGTCCACGCGGTGCGGCCGAAACGCTGCCGGGGACCAGCAGGCACACGCACCCGTTGTGCACCGGACCAACGTCCGGCGTCAGAGCCCTGCCGAACGGCCCGGGCGATGGCATCCTCCGGCACAGGGGAGGGGTCCATGACCAAGCGCAGACCACGAAGGACCGGGCACGACTGGAAACTTCTCGGGGAGGCCTGCACGGCACTGCTGGACGAGGTACCGGACCTGGTCGACACCCACGTACGGGAACTGGCCGGACACTCGCCGGTCTACCGCCAGGTGCTCACCCACGACGAACAGCTGCAGGAAGCCGAACAGGCGATGCGGGTCGGCATCGAAACGATCTCCGCGCCCCGGGACGCACCGCGCCACGACCTGCGCCACGCCGAGGAGTTGGGCCGCCGCAGAGCCCTGCAGGGACTCCCGCTCGACCTGCTCGTGCACGCCTACCGCAACGCCGGCTACCTCGTGTGGGACGCCCTCGTGGAAGGCGTCGTACGTCGCGGCCCGGAGAACCTGAACGTACTGATGCGCTCGGCGACCATGGTCTGGTCGGCCGTCGACGCACAGGCCGCCGCCGCGTCCGAGGCCTACCGCGCGGCCGAGAAGGAACTGCGCTGGCGCACGGACGAGCAACTCCAGGCACTGCTTGACGCGTTGCTGGCAGGCGACGAGACCCCGGGACTGGTCGGCAGGGCGGCGGCAGGACTCGACCTGCCGGAACGCGGCCCGTACGCGGTGGTGGCCCTGCGCGCCGAACGGCACCACCGCCGCGAATCCTTCCACCGGCAGATCCAGCGCCCCGGCTACCGCTTCGTCTGGCGCATGCGCGCCGACTGCGAAGTGGGCGTCGTCGCCCTCGGACCCGACGAGAACCTCGACGGCCTGCACCAGTTGCTCGACGGACGCTGCCCGGGGCCCGGCGGCATCAGCCCCGTCGTACAGGGCCTCGGCCGGCTCGCCCAGGCCCGCCGGCTGGCCGAACTCGCCCTGCGCGCCTGCCCGCCGGACACCACCGGGCTCGTACGGTTCGACCAGCGCATGCCGACCGCGCTCGTGGTCAGCCGCCCCGAACTCGCCGCGCTTCTGGTGACCGAGGTGTTCGGCGAGGTCCTCGCCCTCGAACCCGCCGACCGCGCCGTCCTGTTGGAGACCCTGGAGGCGTGGCTCGCCTGCGAGGCCTCCGCCGGACGCGCCGCCAAACAGCTGTACTGCCACCGCAACACGGTCTTCAACCGCCTGCGCCGCCTCGAACAGCTCACCTCACGCTCACTCGCCCGCCCCCGCGACCTGACCGAGATGACCCTCGCCCTCGACGCGTATCGGCTGTCGGCTACGGGCTGACTCCCGTACGGGACGGGACGGGACGGGACGGGGCGGGGCGGGGCGCGGGTACGGGGGCGTACGGGGTGATTCCCGTACGAGGGCCGGCGCGCTTACGAAGCGCTTCCCGTACGGGCCGGCGCGCGTACGGGAGCAGCCCTCGGCCTTCCGTGCGGCACCCCGAACCGCGTGCCGCCGTCGGCTACCGTCGGGCGGATGCGGCTGCTCCTCACCACCGACACGCACCTGCCCAAACGCGCGAAAGTGCTGCCCGACCCGCTCCTCGCCGAGATCGACGCCGCCGACGTCGTCGTGCACGCCGGCGACTGGGTCGACGCCGCGACCCTCGACCTCTTCGAGGCCCGCGCGCACCGCCTCATCGCCGTGTACGGCAACAACGACGGCCCCGAACTGCGGGCCAGACTCCCGGAAGTGGCCCGCGGTGAACTCGCCGGCCTCCGCTTCGGCGTCGTCCACGAGACCGGCCCCTCCCAGGGACGCGAGCGACGCTGCGCAGAGCAGTATCCCGACCTCGACGTCCTCGTCTTCGGCCACAGCCACATCCCGTGGGACAGCACCGCGGACGACGGCCGGCTGCGGCTGCTCAACCCCGGCTCGCCGACGGACCGGCGACGCCAGCCGTACTGCACCTACATGACCGTCGAAGCCGACGGGGGCCACCTCGGCGAGGTGCAGCTGCACCGCCTGCCCCCGCGGCAGCCGAGCAGATGACCGGCCGCGCGTCCCGGGGGATTCAGCGCGTACGGCTCAGCACAGGCGCCAACTGCCCGGCCATTCACCGTTGCCGCGCGGCCGCCACCAGCAGTTGTGTCCGGGGCTGACCGTGGCGACGCCCGCCGGGTCCGTGTCCCAGGTGCCGTTGGGCGTCTCGTGACGCACGCTGCCGCCCAGACCCTTCCAGCCGCCGGAACCGGTCCACGCGTGCCAGACCGAATAGCCGGTGCCGACCACGAAATATTCGAGGCTTCCGTTCTTCCACTCGTAACGGAAGTACTGGAATTCGCAGATCCGGTAACCGCGATTGCCGTCCACATCGATCGGGCAGACCGAATTCCGCGACGGGTCACCGTCCGCGTCGGTTCCCGGGAACGTCTGCACCGAGACGGGCTTCTCCGGCGCCGCAGCCCGCTTCTCCGGCGCGGCGGCCTGCTTGTGCGGTGTCGCATCCCGCTGCGTCGACTCCCCGCCGAAGGTGTCGCCCACCGCGAACGGCGTCACCAGCAGGCACATACCCGTCGCCACGGCCAGCGGAATCCTGAATCTCCGCCAGCCGTCTGATCTGACTCCCCGTTGCTTCACCCGCACCACATCCCTCTCCACACACGCCGACCCCGCACACCCACCGGCTCGGCAAATCCACCGAGTGAAAGAACCCGACGAAGAACTCGTCCCCCGTAAAATTCCCGCCGAGCCCGCGGAAGGAACACATCCGACGCCGCGAATGCGTGAACGCGTCACGCCCGCCCGGTGGTTGGGAAACGGCGGGCCCATGACCGGCATCACCGACCGGGCGCCCGCGCGTTTCTGCCCCTGACCCGGGATCTGGAAGGAGAGAGTGTGCCCGCGCTCCTGGCCGTGATCGTGAGTAATCTCGTGCGCGGATCAGTTCATTCCGGTTGGTTGTGGAGGCAGGTCGTGGAGGACAGGTTCGAGGGCAAGGTGGTGCTCATCACCGGCGGCGGCTCGGGACTGGGCCGGGCAGCCGCGGTGCAGGTCGCGGCCGAGGGCGCGAAGCTCGCCCTGGTGGACATCAGCGAGGCCGGGCTCGCCGGGACCGCGGCCGAGGTCGAGAAGGCCGCACCCGGTACGGAGGTCGTCCGCATCGTCGCCGACGTCACGGACGAGGCCGATGTCGAGCGCTACGTCGCCCGTACCACCGAGGCGTACGGCCGCATCGACTGCTTCTTCAACAACGCCGGCATCGAGGGCAAGCAGAACCTGACCGAGGACTACGGCACCCAGGAATTCGACCGAGTCGTGTCGATCAACCTGCGCGGCGTGTTCCTCGGCCTCCAGCACGTCCTCCCGGTCCTGCGCGCACAGGGCGCCGGCACCGTGGTCAACACCGCCTCCGTCGGCGGTATCCGCGGCATCGGCAACCAGTCCGGCTACGCGGCCGCCAAGCACGGCGTCGTCGGCCTCACCCGCAACTCCGGTATCGAGTACGGGCAGTTCGGCGTCTCCGTCAAGGCCATCGCGCCCGGCGCCATCATGACCCCGATGGTCGAGGGCTCCCTCAAGCAGCTCGACCCCGACAACTGGGAAGCGGCGGGGCAGGAATTCGTCAGCGTCAACCCGATGAAGCGCTTCGGCAAGCCGGAAGAGGTCGGCCACCTGGTCGCGTTCCTCCTCTCCGACCACGCCGCCTTCATCAACGCCACGACCGTCCCCATCGACGGCGGCCAGTCCGAGAAGTACTGACCCGGCACGCAGCAGCCGTACGCGCGACGTCGTCCGCGCCGACGTCGGGCCGGAGCTGGTGCGTCTGCCGCCCGGGGAGGCCGGCCCCGGGCGGCCTCGCCCCGCAGGGCCCGTCACCCCACGCGGACGTACGTGACGTCGAAGTCGGTCAGCCATTTCTCGCCGTCTGCCGAGCGTTCCCAGCCGCCTGTCAGGGCGTCGTTGTCCTCGCCGAAGGTGCCGGTGAAGCGCTGGTGGAAGCCGGGGGCCGCGCGCCATTGGCGCCAGACGCCGTTGTCGACGCTGGTGCGGTACACGCGGGCGACGCCACGCCCGTCGGCGTAGAGCGTCGTGAACTCGTCGGCCGTGTCGTCGTATCCGGTGAGGGTGACGGTCGGGAACGGTACGTGCGGGCCCCATTCGGCGGGGATCGTGGAGCCGGGAGTCACGTCGGCACGCTGGACGAGGAACACGCCGCCCTCCTGCCAGGCGAACTCCGTCCGTACGGGCCCGGCCTCCCCGCCCATGGCCCACATGTCCCACGCGCCCACGAGTACGTCCAGGCGGCGCAGTGCGGAATGGGGCGTCGGCTGCCTCATGGCGCTCTCCTCTCCTCGGACGGCCCGCTCCGGCGGAAAGGGGAAGACGGGCCTGCTCAATGAGGACCCCGGCGGTCGCCGTGACTCATCGCGCCGCACCGAAAAAGGTCGTTCCCGCCCGGTTCTCATGGCGGCTGGGCACCGGTCGGCCCGAAGAAGGCGCATACTGGAAGCAATGACGAAGCGAGCCGGTTCCCGGCGCACCCTGGCCACCAGTCCCTTCCACACCCCTGCTGCGCCGCCGGTCAAGCATTTCGCAGTAGGTGACCGCGTGACTCACGATACGCACGGCCTCGGCCGCGTCGTCTCACTGGAGGGCGAGGACGCCGTCCTCGTCGACTTCGGCACCTTCCGGCAGCGGATCATCAGCCCGTTCAGCAAGATGACCGCACTCTGATCGAGCTCTGACACGCGTTCTCGCTGCCGCGCCCAGCGACCGGGGCAGCGACGTGACCTGCGTGCCATGCCGTGCGCATGGACTACGGAGGCGTACCGGTCCCGCTCGCGCGCCGGAGCGGGGTTCCCACCACTCGGCGCCCGGACCGACGCGCGCTCCCTTACGGGACCGTTCCGCGTACCGCGTCGGGGTCCGGCGATCCGCGCCGGGCTCTGAGGTGCGACATCGCGGGGTGCCGGAGCACGTAGCCTTCTCCTTCAACGCTTTTCATCCCTCAGGGAGTTGTGTCATCGACAACAGCACGCTGTTCTCCGCACCCGAAGCGGTCGTGAACCACGCCGCGGAGGACACGCCGCCCGTTTCCGCGGACGTCTTCCGGGCACCGGACTTCGCCGACGTCGCCTTCGACGAGAGCCCCGAACCCGAGGAGACGCCGGAGCCCGTGGCCCCTGTCCGTCAGCGCGACGCGAGCAGCCGCGGCCCCCGGAAGTAGCGCCCGTACCGGCCCGCGAGGCCGGCTGCGCGACCCCGAACGGGACCCGCAGCCCCTCGTGTTGGCCCTCCAGCAGTGGCCCGCCAGTGCCGCGCAGGCGTGCGGCACTGGCGTCGCTGTGCGGCACCGCGGCACCGACATCGAGCCGCCCCGTAGCCGCGGCGTGATGCCCCGGGTGGGAAGTCCGTCGCGCCAACTCCCGCTGCCCTTCGAGCGCATCCGCCGATGTCCAGCATGTTTTGCGACAATGGAAGTGGCAGAGCGCGCTGTGCCACGGAGTGCCGTTCGGGGGCGTGACAGGGCACCTCTCGCGACCCCGGCCGAATCCCGCCGCGGCCGGCCTCCGGAGGGTCGGGGCCGCCGCCCACTCCTGAGTGGACCTCGTTGCCGGTACGCTCACGGGGCGTCGCCCGGCGTGTTCGATGCCTTCGGAGCCGCCGGGACCGACTGTGGCGGGACATGAGAAGACGGCCGGCAACGGGAGGTACGGATGGCTGACATCTGGGTGCTGTGCCAGAGCCCGACCCATCACCACGAGAGCAGCCTGGTGCGGGTCGACACGATCAGTTGGATGAGCGCCACTTCCGAACGGCTTTCCGGCGGCGCGATCGGCTCGCAGGAAACCGTCGTGCTGGCCCACAGGAGCACCGAGGGCGGCACGTCCCTGCCGGAGGATTTCCACCTCGCGCTGCTGGCGCAGATCGGCATGGCCCGCGAGCGGGCGCGAGACAGCGACGAGGACCAGGTCCTCAAGGCCGAGCTCGACGAGTCCGCCACGTGGAGCTGGGCGATGGCCCCCGCCAGGGAGATGTGGCCGGGCTGAGGACGCGTTCCGCCATCCGGCGGCCGCACCACCGTACGGTGCAGCTCGGATCTCCGCCGTGCGAGGGGGAGGAAGGTACCGGTCCCGAAGCCGGCACTCCCGGCTGACCTCTCCATGCGGTGGCGCGGGTGGGGCGCATGCCCGGGTTGTGAGCGGCTGTCCGCCCTCCCGGTTGCTGAGTAGCGTGGAGTCCTCGGGGGACTCGGGCCGGGCAGGGGCAGCGGTCCGGGGACGGGATGGGGGCCACCGTGGAGGTAGCCGGGCAGAGCCGGGCGGTGGGGAATCTGACGCCCGAGTCGACGAGTTTCGTGGGGCGCCGGGACGAACTCCTGCGCATTGCGCACCACTTGGACGAGGAACGGCTGGTGACCCTGACCGGGGTGGGCGGAGTGGGCAAGACCCGCCTCGCACAGCACGTCGGGGCCCAGCTGTCACCGGCCTTCCCCGACGGAGTGTGGCTGGTCGAACTCTCCCCTGTGCGCGACGGGACGACACTGGCACTCGCCCTGTACAAAGCCCTTCGGCTGGTCGACCAGTCCACCCGGCCCGCGAGCGAAGTGGTGGCCGAATGGCTGGCGGACAGGCGGCTGTTGCTGATCCTGGACTGCTGCGAACATCTGGCAGCCGCCTGCGCCGGCCTCGTACAGGAGCTGCTGGCCGCGGCGCCCGGAGTACGCGTGCTGGCCACGAGCCGCCGCCCGCTGGCAGCCCCGGGCGAGCAGGTGCTGACCGTGCCGCCGCTGCCCGTCACCGCGACGGGGAACACCCATCGGGAGCAACTCCCCGAGGCGGTGGTGCTGTTCATGGAGCGCGCCGCCGACGCGGCACCCGGCGCCGTCACGGCGCGGAACGGCGCGGAGGTGTCCGAGATCTGCGCGCGCCTGGAAGGCATCCCGCTCGCCGTGGAGTTGGCTGCCGCGCGGCTTCCCGAGATGCACCTGGCCGGGCTCTCCACACGCCTTCGGGCCCGCTTCGAGACGCTCGCGTCCTCCGACGGTGACGAGGGCGAGGGGGAGCCACGGCACCGGGCGCTGCGCACCACGATCGGCTGGAGCCACGAGCTGTGCGCCCCGCTGGAGCGGCTGTTGTGGGCCCGGTTATCGGTCTTCGCCGGCGGCTGCGAGCAGGAAGCGGCGGCCTGCGTCTGCTCCGGGGGACCGATGAGTGCGGAGGAGGTGCCAGGGCTGCTGTCGGCCTTGGCGGACAAGTCGGTCCTGCAGCGGACCGACAGCCCGCGCGGGCCCCGGTATTCGATGCTGGACACGGTGCGTGAGTACGGCCGCGAATGGCTGTGCAGGCTCGGTGAGGAGCCCGCGTTGGAGCTCCGGCACCGCGACTACTACCGCTGGCTCGCGCTGACCGGCAACCGCGAGTGGATCGGCCCAGAGCAGGTGGCCTGGTACGAGCGTTGCACCGCTGAACACGCCAACCTCCGTACCGCGCTGGAGTGTTGCCTCGCCGGCCCGGACCCGCGCTGCTCGCTGGAGATGACGGGCAACCTGTGGTTCTTCTGGATCGCCTGCGGCTTCCACCGCGAAGGCCGCCACTACCTGGAAGCGGCCCTCGCAACGGCCCCGGACACCGCGCCGGACGCGGACCCGGCCCCGGAGCATTTCTGGGCCCAGTGGGCCTGCGGCTACGTGGCCTGTCTACAAGGTGACCTCGACGCCGGTTCCGTACGGGAGACCGCCTGCACGTCGCTCGCGGACCGACTCGGCGACCCGGCGGCGACCGCGGCCGCGCTCTGGCTCACCGGGGTGCACCTGACGCTGACCGGCCGGGCGGCACAGGCATTCGCCCTCCTCAGGGAGACGGCCCGCTCGCCCGACTGCGGCGGTGGCTCCGTCACTGTCCGGCTCCTGATCCTCGCCGCTGTGCCGTTGGCCCATCTCCACCGGGGAGACTTCGCCCGGACCGGCACGGCGGCCGCAATCCTCCTCGAAGAGTGTGAACGGCTCGACGAGCAGTGGCTGCGCGGCTACGCCCTCTACTTCCTGTCCGCAGCCGCGCTGGCCGTCGGGGACACGGCCGGGGCCACCCGGTACGCCCGCGACGCCGTCAGGATCAGGTGGCTGCTGCGTGACCCCTTGGGGGCCGCGCTGACCATCGACGCACTGGCCCAGGCCGTCGCCGCGGCCGACCCGGAGCAGGCCGCACAGCTGCTCGGTACCGCGGACACCCTCTGGTGCGAGTGCGGCCGCGCGCAGATGACCTCTCGGGAACTCGTCGCGGCCCGCCAGGCCTGCGAACACCGACTCCGCGACGCCCTCGGACACCACGCCTACGACGCGGCCCACCGCACAGGCCTGGAGAAGTCCGTCGACGAGGGCATCGCCTACGCGCTGCACACGCGATAGTCCTCCCGTACGCCGGACCCCGTGCACGCCGCCGCTGTCGCGAGAAGCCGCCCGGCCGCGTCGCACGGGACCGACGCCCCCGGGAGTTGGCGGGGCGCCGGGGTCCGGGCCGGGCACTCCATGGCGGGTGCCCGGCCCGGACTCCGGTGGCGTCAGCCGAGTTGGACGTCAGCCGAGTTGGACGTCCTTGTCGCGCAGTACGGTCAGGGTCGGCGCGTACATGCGGCTCTTGATGGTGGCGAGGGTGTCGCCGGCCTTGCCCGCCTGGGCCTGCGCGATCTCGATCGCGGTCGAGCGGACGGCGTCCTCGTCCACCGCGTGGTCGACGACGCCGGCGGTGGCGGCGTCGTGGCCGCCGAAGCGACGGGCGGTGACCATCGCTTCGTGCGCGGTCTGTGGAGCCAGTCGGGCCTGGATCAGGGCGGACATCCCCGGCGTGAAGGGAATGTTGATGTCGGCCTCCGGGAGACACCAGAAGCCGCGGTCGGCACGCATCACCCGGAAGTCGTGGGCCAGGGAGAACATCGCGCCGGCCGCGAAGGTGTGCCCCTGCAGGGCGGCCACCGTGACCACGGGCAGCGACAGCATGCGGGCCAGGAGTTCATGGACGGAGACCACGTACTCCTGGTGCTGGTCGGCGTGGGCGAACAGCCAGTCCAGATCGAGGCCGTTGGAGTAGAACTTCCCCGTGGCCGCGGTCACCAGGGCGCGCGGCCCCTCGGTCTTCTCCACTTCCTCCAGGGCGGCGTTTGCCGACGCCAGCCAGTCGGGGTGGAAGCGGTTCTCGCCGTCTCCCAGGTCGAGAACGAAGACGTTGTCCTGGCGGTCGAGTGTGGGCACGGGGACTCCTTCAGTCGGGGCGGTTGTGAGGTGATGGCGGGTCATGAGCGGGGCTCGTGACCGGTGTCGGGACGGTCGTGCAACGCGTGGACCAGCAGGTCGTGGATTTCACCGGCGGCGGCGTCGAGCGGGGCGGTGCTCTGCTCGGCACGGCACATGATCACCGCGCCTTCGACGGCGGCGATGACGAAGGCCGCCAGCCTCTTTCCGCGTTCGTCGGGCAGCCCGTGCCGGACGAACATCGCGGCCAGCGCCTCTCTCCAGCGGGCGAACACCGAGGCGGCGGAGCGGGCGAGTTGAGGGGCGTCGTCGTTGGTCTCCACGGCCACCGCCACGACGGGGCAGCCGGCCCGGAAGCCGCTCTCGACGAGCCTGTCGCGCCACAGCGCGAAGAACGCGTCGACCGCCTCCACGGCGTCATCGGCCTGCACGGCGGTCTCGATGAGAGCGGCGACGAAGTCCCCGGCGAGTGCCACCGCTTCATCGACGAGCTGTGCCCGCCCGCCGGGGAAGTGGTGGTAGACCGAGCCGCGCGGTGCACCGCTGTGCGCGAGTACGCGGTCGATGCTCGTGGCACTGGCGCCGTACTCCCGCAGCAGCGCGGCAGCGCTGAGCACCATCCGCTCGCGGCTCTCACCCCTGCGCGGGCTCACGCTCCCACCGCCTCGGCGACCGTGCGGAAGCCGCCTGCGGGGGCGGAGTTCGGGCTTCGGGACATTCCGGGTGCGTGCCTTCCAGACCGTCGGCCGGGGTACGGGCCGACACGTTGCTACCGGCGAGTAATTTATGGTCTATGGCATAGCGCATGCAAGGGGTCTGCGGAATCACCGTTGCGACAGGTGGGAAGCAGGTGGGAAGCAGGCGGGCCAGAAGGGCGCACGACTGTGCCGGGACCGCGATGCGGCCCCGGCACAAGGGGGTGGGGGAGGGGAGAGGCGTCAGATGAAGGCGGAGATGAGCAGCGTCATGACGAGTCCGCAGACGCTGACGATCGTCTGGATCATCGTGTGCGACTTCGTCGCCTGGCCGAGCGTCATGCCGAAGGACTCCTTGACCAGCCAGAAACCCGCGTGGTTCACGTAGTTGAGGCCGATGGAGCCCGCGCCGATGGCGACGACGAGCAGTGAGGTGTGCAGGCTGCCCTCCGTGGCGGCCATCGGGGCGAGGATGCCGGTCGCGGCGACGATGCCGACGGTGGCCGAGCCGGTGGCGAAGGAGAGCACGAGGGCCAGCAGCCAGCCCAGTACGAGCACGTTGAGGTGGACGCCGGTCGCGGCCGACTCGATGGCCTTGCCGATGCCGGAGTCCTCCAGCACCTGGTTGAAGGCGCCGCCCCCGGCGATGATCAGCAGGATGCTCGCGACGGACTTGATGCTCTCCGTCAGCGAGTTGCGTACCTCGTCGGACGGCATGCCGCTGCGGTAGCCGAGGACGAACAGCGCGAAGAGGAAGCCGGCGAACATGGCGATGACCGGCTCGCCGGTGAAGGTCAGCACGTGGCGTACGGGGCTCGATTCGTCGCACACCAGCTCCGCCAGCGTGCGCAGCAGCATCAGCAGCACGGGAACGAGCACCGCGGTCAGCGCCCAGCCGGTCGGGATCCTCTTCCCCGAGGGGGCGGTCCCGGTCGCACGGGTCGCGACAGCGGTGCGCGTCGCGGTCCCGCCCGGCTCCGGGGGCGTACCGGGCGCATCAGCTGTGCCGGAGCCCACGCCACCGGTCGTGCCGGCAGCCGCTTCCCCGGTGAACTGGGCCGTCAACTCCCGGTCCGGGTAGACCGCGAGACGCGGTGCGATCCAGCGGCCGTAGACGGGGCCGGCCAGGATGACGGTCGGTACCGCGCAGACGAGGCCGACGAGGATCGTGGTGCCCAGGTCGGCGTGCAGGCCCTCGACCGCGATGAGCGGGCCGGGGTGCGGGGGCGTCATGCCGTGCAGCGTCGAGAGCGCGGCGATCGCGGGCGCGGCCAGGTAGACGTACGGCGATCCCTTGATCTTGTCGCTGCCCTCGAGGCGCTGCGCCACGCTGAAGATGAGCGGCAGCAGCACGATCAGCCCGATCTCGAAGAACATCGGGATGCCGATGACGAATGCCGCGCCCGCCATGTACCAGGGCAGGGAGCGCTCGCTGGCACGGTCGACGATGAGCCGGGCGATCCGGTCCGTGGCGCCGGAGTTGGAGAGCAGCCGGCCCAGCATCGCGCCGAAGGCGAGGGTGATGCCGACGTCGCCGAGGATGCCGCCGGCGCCTTTCTCCACCGACTCGGCGATCTCCTCCGTGGAGAGGCCCGCGACGAGTGCGGAGCCGATGGCGACCGTCATGAGGGCGACGAACGGGTGGAATCTCAGCCGGGAGTTGATCAGGATGATCAGCGCGGCGATGGCTCCGGCGAGGGTGGCGAGCAGCATCCAGGCGTGCGCGGTCACTGCAGACCCCCTCGTCCCGCCGTACCGGCGTGTCCGGCCACGGCGGCCGGCCCGGCCACGGCAGCGTGAGCCCATCCGCGGTGCGGGGTACGGAATGCCGCGCCCGGTGTGCGCGGGGCGCCGGCGTACGGCGCGGTGCATAGCCTTGTCATGAGAACTCGGAACTCCATTGGTCACGGCGGCTCTTGGGCCGGGCTGCCGGACCGCCGCACGCGTCGGTGCCCCGCGGTCCCGGCCGCCGTACGGCCCTGCGGGAAGCTATCCGTGGGCCGTCGAGGCGCTCCAGTATCTGCGCGCAACCCGCGAAACCGCTGTTCTGCGAGTTGTGCGCATTGTGCTCGCAATGCTCGGCCTCCGCGGCCGAAGCGTACGGGCGGACGCGGGAGCGCCGGCGGCGCCGGATACGTTGATCCGGTGAAGCCCTCCGAGAATCCTGCCGCCCGCCGGGCCCCGTGGCCCGCGCCGCGCGGCCGGCAGCGGCCCCGCCGGGGACTGCGGCTGCGGCTGAGAAGCCAGGTGCTGCTGCTCCAGTGCGGAGTGGTCGCGGGCGCCCTCGCCGTCGCGTTCGGGGCCTTCGCCTACGTCAACCACCACCGGCTGATCCACGAACACCAGCTCCGCGCGCTGGCCGTGGCCCGTACCGTCGCCTCCCAGCCCGCCGTACGCGCCGCAGCCCAGCGGTATTCGGCCGCTGCCCACGCCCACCCCGGCCGCGGCGCCGCGCACACATCCCGCTCGGTCCTCGCGGCGGAGCCCGTGCGCCAACTCGCGGAGACCGTACGGAAACGCACCGGCTCCCTGTTCGTCGTCGTCACCGACGACCGGGGCGTCCGGCTGGCCCACCCCGACACGGCAGAGCTGGGCAGAGAAGTCAGCACCGACCCCAGGAAGGCGCTGTCGGGCCACGAGGAGCTGGCCCACCACCGCGCGAACCTCGGCAACGAGGTCGTCGCGAAAGTCCCCGTCTACGCGCCCGGGTCCACCACCCGCGTCGTCGGCGAGGCCAACGTGGGCGTCGCCGCCTCCGACGTACGGGCCCAGCTGCTGCGCGTCCTGCTCGGCGGACTCGGCTGGCTCGTCGTGGCCCTGCTGCTCGGCATCGCCGCGTCCGCTCTGCTCGCCCGGCGCTGGAAGCGGCTCACCATGGGCCTCGAACCGGAAGAGCTGGCCGGACTCGTCCAGGAACAGGAAGCCGTGCTGCACGGCATCGGGGACGGGGTGCTCGCCGTCGACGGCGCTGGCGCCGTCACCGTCGCCAACGACGAGGTGCGCCGGCTGCTCAACACCGCTGCCCAACCGGGCAGCCCCGTCGAGGAGTTGGGGCTCACACCGCGCGTCCTGGGCGAGATCCGGCAGCCCACCGGGCAACCGGTGCTCACCGTTGTCGGCGACCGGGTGCTGGTGCTCTCCGCCCGCACCGTCCACCGCGAAGGCCAGGACCTCGGCACGCTGCTCACTGTCAAGGACCGCACGGACGTGGAGTCACTGACGCGGCAACTGGACGCCGTACAGACGATGAGTACGTCGCTGCGCGCCCAGCGCCACGAGTTCGCCAACCGGCTGCACGTACTCTCCGGCTTGGCACACGGCGGCCAGACCACCGAGATGACCACCTACATCGACAGCCTCCTGGACTCCGGGCCGCTCGGTGCGTCGGTGACCGGGATCGAGGCCGTGAAGGACCCCTATCTGCGGGCCTTCCTCACGGCGAAGGCGGCCCAGGCGCGGGAGAGCGGCGTGACGCTCGTACTGGGCGGCGCCACCTGGGTCGACGCGGCAGTGGCAGCGCCGGTCGACGTCACCACCGTGCTCGGCAACCTCGTCGACAACGCGGTCGACGCCGCCCGGGACGGGACACGCGAACACCCGTGCGTGGAGGTCGAGTTGATGGCCGACGGCACCACACTGCTGATCACCGTCGCCGACTCGGGGAACGGCATCCCCGCCGACCGTACGGACGAGATCTTCCAGGAGGGCGTGTCCACGAAGGACCACGCGCCGGTACCGGGCGGCCGCGGACTCGGCCTGGCCCTCACCCGGCAGATCGTCCGCTCGCACGGCGGCGACATCCGCCTCGCCGAACACGGCGGCCCACCGCACGCCACCGCGGACCACCCCGCCGAGCCCGAACAGGTCTCCGGCGGTGCGGTGTTCGTCGCCCGGCTGCCCGGCGTCATGGACGGCGCAATGGAAGGAGCGCAGTGAACGCCCCCGCACCCCTGTCGGTGCTGGTCGTGGACGACGACTTCCGCGTCGCCGATCTGCACACGGACCTGGTGAACGACGTACCGGGATTCACCGTCGCCGCCACCGCGCGCACCGCCCGGGAAGCGCGCGACGCGGCCGCCGGAACTCCCGTCGACCTGGCGCTCGTCGACATCTACCTGCCCGACGGACCGGGCACCGAACTCCTCCGCGACCTGCACTGCGACAGCATCGTCCTCAGCGCCGCCGCCGAAGGCGAGACGCTGCGCCGCGCGCTGTCGGCCGGCGCGCTCGCGTACCTGCTCAAGCCGTTCCCGCCGGAGCTGCTCGCCGAGAAGCTGCGCGGGTACGCCCGCTATCGGCGGCTCGCCGCCGCGGACACCCTCGATCAGGACGCGATCGACGACGCCCTCGGCGCGCTCCGCGGCGGCCCGCCCCGCCGCAGCCGCGCGGCCGCCGCACAGACCGTCACCCGGGAACTGGTCCTGACCGCCGTACGCGACGCCGGACAGCCGCTCTCCTCCGGCGAGGTGGCCGGCCTCACCGGCGTCTCCCGCGCGACCGCCCAGCGCTACCTCGCCGACCTGGTCAAACGAGGCCACCTCGGCATGCGCCTCCGCTACGGAGCCACCGGCCGCCCCGAGCAGGAGTACGCCACCTCCTGAGCGCACCGATGACGGGCGCCGCTGCGGCTTCACTCCTTGACGGCATCGGCGGTATCTCCGCCGTACGCCCCGCAGTTCGCGATCGAGGCATGGACGCGGCGACGTGACCGGCTGACTGCGCGGACCGAGGCGAGGGTGCACCTGTGCGTGCTGCCGCACCTGGTGAACGGGTCGTGTCCAAAGGGTTGTCGGAGATGCTCAGTGCACTTACTTTTAACGCGCTTCGACATGCGTTGAACCAACAACCGCTGCGGGCAGGTGTGTTCGCCGCGCCTGCCGCCCTGCGCGAAGGAGGCCGCAATGAAGCGGACCACGGCACACGCGCGATCGAGACGCCGGGCGCGGACGGCGGGACTGGCCGCCGCCGCGGTCCTGGGGACGCTCGTCATGGCACCCGGGCCGGCCTCGGCCCGCGAACCGGACCGGCCCGAACTGAGCTCCCGGGACGTCCCGGTGATCGAGACCGACGGGCTGCGCTTCCGGGACCTGGACCGCAACGACTCCCTCACCCCGTACGAGGATTGGCGGCGCACCCCGCAACAGCGGGCGCGGGACCTGGTCGGCCGGATGAGCCTGGAGCAGAAGGCCGGTCTGATGGTCCACGGCTCGCTGACCTCCTCGGGCCAGGGCTACGACATGGCCAAGGCGTCCCGGCTGGTGAAGGACCGTCACCTCACCAGCGTCATCACCCGCCTGTCCGCCAAGCCCGGCGCGCTGGCCACCGCGAACAACGCCGTCCAGGAGATCGCGGAGAAGCAGCCCCTGGGCATCCCCGTCGTCGTCTCCACCGACCCGCGCAACGGCTTCTCCGTCACCGAGGGACAGACCGTCGCCGGCTCCGGCACCACCGCCATGCCCGACACCACCGGGATGGCCGCCACCGGCAGCCCGCGCCTGACCCGCGAACTCGCGGACATCGTGCGCCGGGAGTACCGCGCCATGGGCATCAGCGAGGGCCTCTCCCCGCAGGCCGACATCGCCACCGAGCCCCGCTGGACCCGCATCAACGGCACCTTCGGCTCCGACCCGGAGACCGCCCGCCACCAGATCAAGGCCTACGTCGCCGGCCTGCAGAACGGCACCGGCGGCCTCGGTACCGGCAGCGTCGCCACCGTCACCAAGCACTGGGCGGGCTACGGCGCGCAGGACAACGGCTACGACAGCCACTACTACTACGGCCGGTACGCGACGTTCCCCGGCAACAACTTCGCCGCCCATCTCACCCCGTTCCGGGGTGCGTTCGCCGCCGGCACCTCCGGCGTGATGCCCACGTACTCGATCCTCAAGAACCTCGTGCACCGGGGGCACAAGCTCGACCAGGTCGGCGCCGGGTACAACTCCTACCTGCTGAAGGATCTGCTGCGCGGCACCTACGGCTTCGACGGGGTGATCGTCTCCGACTGGGGCATCACCAACGACTGCCCGCAGGCGTGCAAGGAGAACAAGCCGCCGAAATCCTTCATCGGCTCCTGGGGCGCGGCCATGCCCTGGGGCATGGAGGACGCGAGCGTCCTGGAGCGCACCGCGGCCACCGTCAACGCCGGAGTGGACCAGATCGGCGGCTCCGACGACCCGGCCCCCGTCGTCGAGGCCGTGCGGAAGAAGATGATCTCCGAACCGCGGATCGACGCCTCCGCCCGGCGCGTCCTGGAGCAGACCTTCCGGCTGGGCCTGTTCGAGAACCCCTACGCGGACCCGGAACGGGCCGACGCCGTGGTGGGCAACCGCGCCTTCCAGCGGACCGGCGACCGCGCCCAGGCCGCGTCGCAGACCCTCCTCACCAACGAGGACCGGACGCTGCCCGCGCGGAAGTCGAAGGTGCACTCCGTCTATCTGCACGGCGTCGCCGCGAAGGCGGCCGAGAAGCGCGGGCTGACGGTCGTCGACGATCCGGCGAAGGCGGATCTCGCCGTGGTCCGGCTGACCGACCCGCGTGGCGGGTCCGACCTGACCGGGCTGGGCTTCACCGGCTCCGAGAAGGACTACCGGGCGCTGAAGGCGGCGAAGGCGGCCGGCGTGCCCACCGTCGCCGCGCCCAAGCTGGACCGGCCGCTGATCCTGACCGACGTGGTCGGGCAGGCGGACGCGGTGCTGGCGAACTACGGCGTCTCCGACGAGGTGCTGCTGCAGACCGTGTTCGGCGAACGCCGGCCCGCAGGCCGGCTGCCGTTCGAGCTGCCTTCGTCGACGAAGGCGGTCGAGGCCCAGCACGGAGACGTCCCCGATGACTCCGAGGACCCGCTCTTCGACCGCGGCTCCGGCCTGCGCTACCGCTGACCGGAACGCTGCCCCGCACACCGCCCCGGGCCGGCCGCCGGCCCGGGGCACCGGCGACCGCGGAAGCGGTCAACCACCTTGCCAGTTCCGGGAGTTGGTCAGTTGCCGGTGGAGCGGTCAGGCTGTGGTGCCGTCCATGCCGGTACGGCCAGCCCTGTCGGCGGCGGGTTTTTCCTGTCCGCTGGAGGTCACCCGCCCCGCGCAAGAGGACGAGCCCCTCAGCGGGCGTCCGTGCACGACAGGAGGAACCGTCATGGGCGACAAGGACATCGAACAGCGGCGCCGGGAGGAAGAGCGTGAGGCCGAACGCGGAAAGCGCGCGGCCGAAACGCACCAGGAAGCGCGCGCCAAGGAGGAACGGGCGGCCTCTTCGCGAAAGCCGGGGCCCGTTCGCCGGAATGACGACGGCCCGGACGACGCCGCATAGCCGGTCACGACGCGAGGGCCCGGTTCGGGAGACGGCTTCCAAGTCCCCATGGCCGCCTGGGTCCCCGCGTCCGTCCAACGGGAGTGCCCGGAGGCCCAGTTGGTGGGTCTCCGGGCGTGTGGAACCTTCGGCGGCCCTCATGGCGTGAGGGTCTGAGGGCGAGTGCCCGAGGCCGTGCGTCCGAACCCGGGCTACTTGGACTCGACCCGTCCGAAATCGCCGGGACCGGTCGTCAGCGCGTCGCGGGCCGTCTGCCACGCGGTGTCGGCGGGGTGGAAACGGGTGCGGAGGTAGGCCGCGGTGAGCTGCCCGACCGCGGCGACCCGCCCGGGGTTCTCGTCCGTGGTCTCGGCGGCGTCGTACCCGGAGATCCCGCCGAGCCCGTGCTCCGCGTCGAACAGGGTGAGCAGGGATGTGGGGCCGGGGGCGAGGACGTACGGGTCCGCGTACCAGTCCGGGCCCATGTCCGTGAAGTGCCGGGGTCGTCCTTGTCGCCGGCGACGACCAGCGTGGGCGTGGCCATCGCGGAGAAGTCGATGCTCCGGAAGTACGGCGCCTGCTCGGCCATGACCCCGTTCAGGACGTCGCCGCCCCGGCCGGGCGCGGCCAGCAGCACACCCGCCGTGATGCGGGGTTCGGCGAGGTTCACCTCCTCTCCGGTGTCGGGGTCGGTGATGCGGGCGCCCAGCAGGAGGGAGGCGGTGAAGCCGCCGAGTGAGTGCCCGGCCACGGCGACCTTGCCGCGGTCGATCCGTCCGGCGAGCTGCGGTACGGCGGTCTCGATCACGTCGAGCCGGTCGAGGATGTGCGTCATGTCCTCGGCGCGCGAGCGCCAGAAGAAGGGTGCCCCCGGAGTGTCGCCGAGCAGCGGGCTCAGTGTGCTGGAGCTGAGGTGGGTGGGCTGGACGACGACGAATCCGTGCGCCGCCCAGAAGTCGGCGAGCGGCCCGTAGCCGTTCAGCGAGGAGAGATTGTTCGAGGGGCCGTGGCCGTGGGACAGCAGGATCACGGGCAGGCCGGTGCCGGTCACGGGTGCGGAGACGCGCACCTGGAGGTCAACGGGACGTCCGGGTATGGGCAGCACCACCGGGCTGAACGACAGCACGGGGGCGGGCGGGCCGAAGGCGGCGGGAGTGTCGGCGGAGGCGTTCACGATGTGTGGTTCCCCTTTGGGCTGGGCCGCCGGTCGTCCCCACGGGGGCGGCGGCAGACAGGTGGGCAGGGGCGTTCGGCCTCGGTCACACTGAAGCGGAACGCTGCTCCGATTAGTATTTGGAGCAGCGTTCCGCTTTGTCAACCGCCCGGAAGGCCCGCCCGGGGTCCACTGCCGCAGCGAAGCGTTCGCCGCCTCGGGGCGCAGCGCTCAACTGGGCCGACAGGTGGGGGAGTTGGTCAGCTGCCGGTGGTGGGCGCCTGCTCCGCCAGCCGGCTGTGGGCGGCCTCGAGTGCGGTCTCCACGTCCTTGGTGCCCGTGGTCACGCACAAGGTGTAGGTGAGGTCGGCGAGCTGGGAGCGCAGCTGCGGGCCGTCGCCCTGCTGAAGCTGCACGACCAGGGCCTCGTACTGATCGAGAAGCTGCTGCAGGACGGCGGGGCAGGCTTTGAGCACGGCGTCTCCTCGGGCGGCTGTGCGAGCGGGCTCGGTGTACGGGCGGGGTACCCCCGGCCGCCCCTCACATGCGGTGCGAGCGCTGGGGGTGGGGCTGCCCCGAGCAGGGGAGAGCGGCTCGACCGGCGGCCGGACGGGTCCGGCCGCCTGCCCCGTACGGGACAGCCCGGTCTGAAAGTACGGTCCGTTGTCGTCCGCGGGGCGGAGCACTGCCGTCGGCCGGAACAGGTCCGCCCGAACGGCCGCGCCCGGGGCGGTGGCGGGCGCTTCACATCGCCGTCGCGGAGGCCTTTGGCGCAGAACCGGGCTCTCACGGGGAAGTGGCGCTGAAGAGAGGCCCGCACTTCGGCGCGGGCCTTCACGTATTCGTTCCGTGTGCCTCCGCCGGGCCTTGCCGGACACCGGAGATCCCGCCTTCGCCACGGTGCCGGGCTGCCATGAAGAAGGCGTCGTTTCCGCGTGCGGTCCGGCATTCACCCCGGCTTTTTCCGGATCCGCAGGGGAATGGACGGCACCGGCGAAGCGTCGCAGTGGACGTCTGCGATGGTCCTTACCGGTCGATGTCAAGAGCCTGAAGTGAGAGCCCGTTCACTCCCTTCCTGTCCTTTTCATCCCGCCAAATTGCCCACGGTTCGTGTGGCGGTGACCGCGCACTGTCGCCAAACCCCCCGCTTCTTGTGACACCAGGCATAGGACGCACGTCACTTACGAACGGGATTAGTGTCCGACTTCCCGGTGGTGCCCTGAATCCCGCAGAAGGCGGGAACTGAAAGGATCAACGAAACGGGTCCTCGCCCACTACGGAGGATAGTACGTCACACTTTTGATGCACGCTTTTCGGTCCCTTAACAATTGGTCCGGTCGCACGGCGTCGGAAAAGAAATCCGCTCTCTGACGGCGCAGTGCCTGCGATCGGAATCTATGGAAAGGGTCCGCAACCCCATGCTCAGCTCCATTCGCTCCACCCGACTGACCAACACCCAGCGGCTGTCCGCAGCCGGCGTCGCCGTCACCGGCGCCGCGGCGATCACCGTCTCGCTCGTCCCCGGCGTGGCCTCCGGCGCGGAGGGCAAGCCGCAGGAGGCGAAGCCCGAGATCGTGCAGAGCCAGGTCGCCACGCACGGCACCACCCACTCGGTGAGCAGCCAGGACGGCCTCCTGCCCGCTCAGCGCTCCGGCCCCGATCAGCTGGCCAACGTCGTCGGCCAGCAGGCCGTCGGCGGCTCCGGCGCCCAGCAGCAGGCCGCGGCCAAGAAGGCCAAGGCCGAGAAGGCGGAGAAGGCAGAGAAGAAGGCCAAGCAGGAGCGCGCCGCGAAGGCCGCCGCCAGCCGCAAGGCGCAGCGCGCCGCGGTCAAGCAGTACCCGAACAACCTGGACGGCTGGATCCGCGAGGCGCGGGCCATCATGAAGTCCGAGGGCATTCCCGGCTCGTACAACGGCATCAAGCGCAACATCATGCGTGAGTCCGGCGGCGACCCGAAGGCGATGAACGACTGGGACGTCAACGCCCAGAAGGGCACCCCGTCCAAGGGTCTGCTCCAGGTCATTCAGCCCACCTTCGACCACTACCACGTCAAGGGCACCAAGAAGGACCTGAACGACCCGGTCGCGAACATCACTGCCGCCTGCAACTACGCGGCCGACCGCTACGGTTCGATGGACAACGTCGACTCGGCGTACTGAGTCGTCCGAGCCGAAGCCGACGGCAAAGGTGCCGACGGCAAAAGCTCCGGCGGTGAATAGCCCCGGCAGCAGAATCCTCCGGCGGTAAAGCGCCCTTGAGTCCAGTGCCGCACCAAGGGCCGACGCCTTCTCCCCCCTCATGGGCCGCTCACGCAAGGTCCGGTACGACGGACCTGTCCGAGGTCCGGCATTGCGCCGTGCACCCGGGGTCCGGCATCGCGCCGCTTGCGTACGGGCCGGTATCGCTCCCGGCCTGGCCCCCGTCACCCGGTGACATTCCCAGGGCCTCACCCGTACACGCCGGGCTCCTTTCAGCGGGGCCGGTGAAGTCATCGAGGCCGATGTGCCGCCCTTGTCCGTATTCAGGGAATGCGGACCGGGATCGGCACGTTACCGTCGTCGGCCGTACCGGTTCGCGACGCGGACCGTGGCGGTACCGACGCCTCACCGACGCAGGAGCAGGATATGAGCACCATCGAGCTCACCAAGGAGAACTTCGACGAGATCGTTTCGGGCAACGACTTTGTCCTGATCGATTTCTGGGCGAGCTGGTGCGGCCCCTGCCGCCAGTTCGCGCCCGTCTACGAGGCGGCTGCCGAGCGGCACGCGGACCTGACGTTCGCGAAGGTCGACACCGAGGCGCAGCAGGAGCTGGCCGCGGCGTTCGAGATCCAGTCGATCCCGACGCTGATGATGGTCCGCGAGCGCATCGTGATCTTCTCCCAGCCGGGCGCCCTGCCCGAGGAGGCCCTGGAGGACGTGATCCGTCAGGGCCGCGAGCTGGACATGGAGGAAGTGCGGAAATCGGCCGTCGAGGCCGGTGCCGCCCCCGAGGCCTCCGAGCAGTAAGCCCCGCGCCGCGGACCCTTGCGGGGTGCGGCTCCGGAGAAACAGCGGCCCGGTGCGCCGCCCGTACGCGGGCGGGCACCGGGCCGTTGTCATGCGCGGTTGCCGTCGGGTGGGGGCCGGGGGAGCGGCAGCGGCAGGTGGTTCTCGCCCCGTACGGGTGAGGCGTCGCGCCGGTGCGCGGCGGGACCATGCCGGCAGGGCACATGCCCGCCGACGGGGGAGCGGGGGCGGCTCGGCAGCAGCGCAACTCGGCCCGGGGGAGGCAGAGTTCGCAGGGGTCGCCCCCGCCCCGGCGGGACTACACTCTCGCGCACCACGCACCGTCGCGCGCGAGAGTGAGGTGCGGTGATGAGTGACCCCCCGGGCAGCCCGCCTTCCCGCCCCGACCCCGAGCCGTGTCCCGCACCGGGGCCCGGCACCGCCGTACCTCCGCTGCCGGGGTGGCTCGTCCCCAGACCGCGACTGGTCGCCCGGCTCTCCGAAGGCGTACTCGGACCCCTGACCGTGGTGATGGGCCCCGCGGGAGCCGGGAAGAGCGCGCTGGTCACGGAGTGGGCCCATGGCGCCGCGCCACCGGGCCCGGTGGTGTGGGTCTCCTGCGACGGCGGGACCGAGTCGCGGGAGGTCTTCTGGCCGCGCGTGGCGGCCAGGCTGCGCGCCTGCGGAGTGGAACTGCCCGCTCCCGTCCCCTGGACCGCCGCGGGCCGTCCCGCCCCGGACGGTGAGCGGCAGTCAGGCGCCTCCGTGACCTACGCGTTGACGCAGCGCAGCGAACCCTTGGTGCTCGTCCTGGAGGACTTCCAGCCGGAACCGGCGTCGGCCCTCGCCGAGGACGTGACACAGCTGCTCAGGCACGCATCCCCGGCGGTGCGCCTGGTGATCGTCGCCCGCAGGGACCCGCCCCTGCACCTCCACCGCCGCCGGCTCTCCGGCGAACTGGCCGAACTGCGCACAGCTGACCTGGCGTTCACGGAGAAGGAAACGGTGGCTCTGCTGGCCCAGCACGGCGTCACGCTGGCCGGCGCGGCAGTGCGACGGCTCACGCAGCGTACGGAGGGCTGGGCGGCGGGACTGCGGCTGGCAGCCATGTCCATGGCCGGACACCCGGACCCGGCACGCTTCGTGGAGCGGTTCGCCGGAGACGAGGAGGCCGTCGTCAGCTATCTGGCCGAGGAGGTCCTGGACGCCCAAACCGCCCCCACACGGCACATATTGCTGTCCACCAGCATCCTCGACCGTATGAACAGCGAGCTGGCCGCCGCGGTCGCGGGGGAGGAGCCCGGGGACCAGTTCGCCGCGCTGGTCAGGGAGAACTCCTTTCTGCAGCCCCTGGGTCAGGGCTGGTACCGCTGCCACCGCATGTTCCGCGACGTACTGCGGCTGCGGCTGCGCCACGAGGCCCCCGTACAGGTGCCGCTCCTGCACCGCCGGGCGGCGGCCTGGCTGGGGGAGCGCGATCTGCTGCCCGAGGCGCTGGAACACGCCCTGGCCGCACAGGACGCTCCGTACGCCGCCCGGCTGGCCGTCGGACACCTCGCGGTCGGCCAACTCCTCGGGTTGACCGGCGACCGGCTGCCGGACGGGCTGTCCCACCGCCTCCTCCAGGGCGTCACGCAGACGTCCGCAAGCCCTCGCGAGCCGGAAACCGCCCTGGCCGCCGCGGCGTTGGCGCTGGCACACGGGGACGTCGAGGCCTGCGCCGAGGCCCTGGAAGAGACCACAGGACCGGGCGCCGGCACAGGTGACCCGGTCCTCGCCTCCGCCCTCACCCGCGCGGCGATCCGTACAGCGGCGGCACGTTCCTCCGAACCCGTCGCCGCGCTCGCGGCCGCGGGCGAAGTGGCGGAACTGTACGTCCGGTTGCCGCAGGAGACACGCGACCGCTGCCCCGAGCTGAGGGCGCTGACGCTCCTGGTGCGCGGTGAGGACGAACTGCGCCGCGGGCGGCTGAAGAACGCGGAACGCACGCTCGCCGCGGCCCTGTCCGCGGCCGGCCCGGCAGAGGGCGGGACACTGCGCCGCGACTGCCTCATCGCGCTCGCCCTCCTGGAAACGCTGCGCGGACGGATCCGCTCCGCCGCCGACCTCGTGGCCCGGGCCCAGGCCCCGCCGACTCCCGCGCCGTCGCCCACCGACCGCTCCCGGGCCGCACTCCACGCGGTGTACGCCTGGGTCTGCCTCGCACGCGGCGAGACGGACCGGGTACGGCACGAACTGGCAGCCGCACAAGCGGCGTTGGACACGCTGCCGGACCCGCCCGTCGCCGCCCTCGGCCTGCTGGCCGGGGAGGTGGCGGGCCTGTGCGCGACCGGCGGCCCGCCCGCGCCCGAGACCGTACGGGGACTGTGCGCCGCGGTGGCGGGCCCCTGGCCCACGGACGGGCTGGAACGCGCGGTGCATCAGGCATGCGCTGCTTCGCGCCGCCACTCGCGCGTCGCGGAGCCTTCGGCTACGCCCCAAGTGCCCGCCCGGGCAGGGGAGATGAGCGCCGGCGGTACGCGCGGTGCGGCGCTCAGCCGACGGGAGCGGGACGTACTGGAGCACCTGGCGCGGACCATGACCACCGAGGAGATCGCCGACGCGATGTATCTGTCGGTCAACACCGTGAAAACCCATCTCAAGAGCGTCTACCGCAAGTTGGAGGTGACGCGGCGCTCGGCGGCGGTACGGCGCGCACGCGAGCTGGCGCTGCTGTGATCCCGCACTCCGTTGTCCACTGGGGTCGGTTGACTCGTGGGCCGGCGGTTGCTCAGTCCGTGCCGGGCGAGACGTCGGAGTCGCCGGACGCCGGGAGCCGCCGCACCTCCACGAGTTCCAGGCCCAGCGACTGGATCCGGTCGAGGATGCCGTAGAGCGCGGCCTGATCCATCCCGGCGCCGCGCAGTGCCGTCTCGGCCGGACAGGGGATGACGGTCAGCTCGCCGAACGCCTCGCGGAACGAGTCGCCGAGCGTGCCCCTGATCCGGATCTCGAACTCTTCGCCTCCCTGCGGCATTTCGCCCTCCCCGGTCCCGTCCATGGCGTTACCCTCTTCACCGCCGGGGCCTGGCTCATTCTCGCCGCCGCCCACCCCGCGCACGCCTCACCCGCCGGGGGTGAGTACGACGTACCCGCGGCGACACGACCCTCCGGCGCCGTACCGCCGAGGGGCGCGAGATGGGGAGGGAGCGACCCGGGGGCCGCCCCTCCGGGTCAGTCCGTCGCGGCCGTGTCGTCGAGCGTGCGGCGTACCGCCTCCAGCGCGGCGGGGTCCTCGATGGTGGGCGGGACCGGGTCCGTGTGGCCGTCGGCGATGCGGCGCATCGCCTTGCGCAGGATCTTCCCCGACCGGGTCTTGGGCAGCGCCGTGACGAGGTCGACCTGCTGCAGCGCCGCGACCGCGCCGACCTGATCGCGTACGGTCTGCACGAGCTCCGCCCGCAGCTTCTCGGCACCGGCGTCCCCGGCGTCCGCCGCCCCGGCCTTCAGGACGACGAGGGCGCGCGGCACCTGACCCTTGAGCGCGTCGTGCACGCCGATCACGGCGGCCTCGGCGACGGCGGGATGCGAGGCCAGCGCCGCCTCCAGGGACCCGGTCGAGAGCCGGTGCCCGGCGACGTTGATGACGTCGTCCGTGCGGCCCATGATGTGCACGTAGCCGTCCGCGTCGACGAACCCGCCGTCGCCCGTGGAGAAGTGACCCGGCTGCGCCTCCAGATACGAGGCCCGGTACCGCTCGTCGTCCTCCCACAGCGTCGTCAACGTGCCCGGCGGCAGCGGCAGTTCGAGACAGACCGCGCCCTCGATGCCCGGCCCCGCCTCGCGGCCCTTCTCGTCGAGGATGCGCAGCCGGTAACCCGGTACGGGCACGGACGGCGAACCGGGCTTGAGAGGCATCGGGTGCAGGCCGCGCGGGTTGGCGACGATGGGCCAACCGGTCTCGGTCTGCCACCAGTTGTCGATGACGGGCACGCCGAGGGTACCGGAGGCCCACTCGTACGTGTCGGGGTCGAGGCGCTCGCCTGCCAGGAACAGCAGCCGCAGCCGTGAGAGGTCCACCCCTTCCAGCAGTGTGCCGTGCGGGTCCTCCTTCTTGACGGCGCGCAGAGCGGTGGGCGCGGTGAACAGCGTTTCCACTCCGTACCGTTCGGCCACCCGCCACAGCGCGCCCGCATCGGGCGTGCCGACCGGCTTGCCCTCGTACAGCACGGTCGTGGCGCCGGTGAGCAGCGGCCCGTAGACGATGTAGGAGTGGCCCACCACCCAGCCCACGTCGGAGGCCGCCCAGAAGACCTGGCCGGGGCCCGTGTCGAAGATGTTCCGCATGGACCAGGTCAGCGCGACGGCGTGGCCGCCGTTGTCGCGCACGACGCCCTTGGGCTTCCCGGTCGTGCCGGAGGTGTAGAGGATGTAGAGCGGATCGGTCGCCAACACCGGTACGGGGCCGGCCGGTTGGGCGGCGTCCATGAGGGTGTGCCAGTCGGCGTCGCCGGGGCCCAGGTCGGCGCGCAGCTCGGGACGCTGCACGATCACGCACAACTCGGGCCGGTACGTCGCCAGTTCGAGAGCCTGGTCCAGGATCGGCTTGTAGGGCACGACCCGGCTCGGCTCGACACCGCAGGACCCGGCCACGATCACCTTCGGGCGGGCGTCGTCGATGCGCAGCGCCAGCTCGCGCGCGGCGAAACCGCCGAACACCACGGAGTGCACGGCCCCCAGGCGCGCGCACGCCAGCATGGTCACGACCGCCTCGGGAACCATCGGCAGATAGACGACGACCCGGTCGCCCTTGCCCACGCCCTGCGCGCGCAGCATCCCCGCGCACCGCTCGACCTCCGCCAGCAACTGCGCGTAGGTGTACTCGCGGCGGCTGCCGGTGACCGGACTCTCGTACACCAGCGCCCGCTGTGCGCCGCGGCCGGCGGCCACGTGCCGGTCGACGGCGTTCACGCAGGTGTTGAGCATCCCGTCGGGGAACCACCGGTACAGCGGCGCGTCCCGCTCGTCCAGCGCGACCGTGGGCGGGCGTTCCCAGGTGACCGCGGTGGCGGCCGTGAGCCAGAAGCCCTCGGGATCCTCCTGCGCGGCGGTGACCGCGTCCTCGTACGGGCTCGACTCGCGCCAGGCGCACGGCACGTGCACGGTGCCCGTACCGGTGGGGTCCGTCGGGCCGGGCGCGCCGACGGACAGCTGCGCGACCAGCGCCTCCCAACCGGTGTGCCAGTCGGGGACGGTGGCCAGGGGCGCGGCGGCCGCGGCGACAGCCGCCACCTCCAGCTCCACCGTCTCACCGTCCGCGAACCGGCCCAGCCCGGCGTCCCGCAGCGCCGCGTCGGCGGCGTCACGGGTGAGCCCGTGAACGGCGACGGCGAGCCGACCGCAGTCCTCGGGCGCGTCGATACGGATGCCGGACGAGCTGACCTGCACGAGCATGCGCCACTCCTTCTCCGCGGCCCACCCGGAGGGCCGACACCTGTTGAGTCGTACCCAACAACGCGGCCGCCCGCTCCGGGAAGAGTGCGGACACGGCTCCCGCGCGCGGATCTGCCGCGGGAACCGGGGGCCCTGGCTCACGCGGCGACGCGAGCGGCACAGCCGGCTGAACTCCCGTGCCGGGTACGGGCAGCTGCGGAGCCGGACGGCCCTCCGTGCGGTCGGCTGCGAGGCCGGACGGCTCTCGGTACGGCAGACTCCGCCCGCTACTTGCTGCGTACCAGCCGCGCCGAGAGGTGGTGCTGGAGCGACTGGCCGACTGCCGCGAGCTCGTGGCGGAACGTGAGCGTGTCGGCATCGGTCAGCGCGTAGCGGCGGCGGCTCTCGTCGACTTCCTTCGCCGTGGGGGTACGGGCCACCTCCACGGTGGAGAGTTCGACCGTCCCCTCGGCGGCCTGGCCGACCGAGATCTCCGCGATGCCCGTCGGCTGCGTGATCAGCGCCTCGACCCGCCCCTCGGGCTGGATCCGCCACCAGCCGCTCTCGCGGCCCGACGGCCGCAACGGCGCACCGTCGGCGTCGACCAGCCACGCCCGCGTCTCGTACCGCAGGAACGGGCGCCCGTCATGGCTGAACGTGACCTCCTGCTCGTACGCGAAGTCCTCGTCGAGCGTCGGGTATTCACCCTCACCCCGGCCCCGCCACGTACCCAGCAGCCCCAGTACGGGCGCGAGCAGCGCATGCGGCGCGGGCGCCTCGTCCGCGCGGTGGCCGTCGGGGTACGGGTGCTCCGGTGCGGAGTCGAACACGGTGTGCTCCTGGGTGTCGGGGGCCGATGCCGCAGGGCAGCCTAGGTCGTTTCTGATGGCTACGCGGCATGTCAACCCCGTTCTCGGACTGGAGTGTCAACGCGGGCTGCGCCGGCTCCGGTAGGCCGCGACGCTGACCCGGTGTGCGCAGGTTCGGGTGCAGTACTGCTTCGAGCCGTTGCGCGAGAGGTCCACGAAGGTGGCCCGGCAGGTCAGCCCGGCACATACGCCGAGACGAGCGGGACCGAGCGTGGCGATCACGGAGGCCAGTGCGCTGAGCGTAGCCGCGGCAAGGTGCGCCGAGCAGCGGTCGGTGTCGGAGGTCACCTCGGTCCACCAGCGGTCGTCCTCGTGGCGCAGTACCGGGGTGGCGTGGCTGCGACGCAGACCGTCGTTGATCAGAGCCGCAGCTTCGTCCGCGTCCGTGTCCGCCCGTTCGAGCACCTCACGCACCGTCTCGCGCAACGCGCGGATTTCCTCCAGGTCGGCACGGGTGAGATGCCGCGGACCGGTCCCTTGGTCCGCGGCCGAACTCGGAGGCTCAGCCGCGGGATGGTCGTCGAGGAAGTCCCGGAGCTGCTCCACGGTCTCGAGCGCGTCCTCTCCCTTGATCGGCCTCAAGGTGTTGGCCAGGTCGACGGCCGTCTGGACCACCCCTGGGCTGTAACACGCATCCTGCATTTGACGTGTCTCCTCACTGCTCCGTAGCGTTACACCCAAAGGGGGTTTAGCGTGTTACAGCGTACTCGGCAGGGAACGACGCCGCAGGCCATCCCGTCTGGCGGGGCCCCGCCACCGGAGCGGACGGACGCCCCGGACGGGCGTCGGCTGGGGCTGACTCTGGGGATGCTGGTGCTGCCGATGTACGTGGCACTGGGAGCGCCGTCGGTGGCCCTGCCGGCCATCGGCCGCGCACTCGCGGTGCCGTTCGGGGCCACCGCATGGATTCTTGCCGCGTGGTCGCTGACCTCCGCGCTCGCGATGCCGGTCGCGGGCCGGCTGCTGGTCCGCTGGAGCCCCTTCCAGGTCCTCGTCGCCGGGGTCGTGACGCTCGCCGCGGGCTCCGCGCTCGCCGGGGCCGGGCCGGCACTGTCCGTCGTGATCGTCGGCCGGCTGATCGGCGGCGCCGGGGCGGGCGCGACCGTGATCGCCGTCTTTGCCGCGGCCACCGCCCTTCCCGGGCGGCAACGGATCCGCGCCCTGGGAATCATCGCGGCCGCCAGCGCGACGGCGTCAGGGTGCGGGACGCTGATGGGCGGGGCGGTGACCGCATGGCTCGGGTGGCGTGCCGTGCTCGCGATCCCGGTCCTCGCGCTGCCCCTCCTGCCGGCCGCATTGCCGAGCAGGCGCGCGCTGACGCGTGGCGGCAGCGGCAGCGGTAGCGGCGAGCGAAACGGCTCGACCGGGCGACTCGATATCGTCGGCGCGGCCGTGCTGTCGGTACTCGCCGGCTCCTTGATCACGTTGCTGCAGGCGCACTCGGTCGGCCTGCCCGCTCCGGTCACGCTCGTCGTGGCTGCCGCCGGGGCGCTCGCCGCCGTGGGTCTGTGGTGGCGCGTGCGAAGCACGCCCGACGGGTTCGTGCCTCGGCGGGTGATCGCATCCCGCGGCTTCCTGGCGGCCGGGCTCATCGGCGGGACCGTCTTCGCCGGTTACTACGGGGTGCTGTTCCGCGCCCCGTCCCTGATCGAGCAGGCCACGGGCGGTGGCCCTCTGGAAGCCGGCGTGCTCTTGGCCCCGGCCGCCGCCTGCTCGGTGCCGGCCGGGCGGCTGGTCGGTACCTTGACCGACCGGTTCACCGGCTGGCAGGTGTCGGCCGGGCTTGCGGCACTCGCCGTCGTCGGCGTGCTCGTGGTCGCGGTCTCCACCGGGCCGGTCCCGATCGTCGTCGGCACGGCGTTGACCGTGTGTGGGTTCGCCGGCGCCCAAGCCGTACTGGTGAGCCTCGCGCCGGACCTGGTCGCCGCGGACGACCGCCACACCGCACAGGGCCTGCTCAACTTTATGAACGCCCTGGGCGGCGGGGTCGGTCCGGCCGCTGTCGCAGGTCTGTCCGGCATCGTGCCGGCGCCGATGGCCCTCACCGTGCTCGCGGCACTCCCTCTGGCCGGACTCGTCCTCAGCCTGACCCTGACCCGGCGCCCTGCCACCGACCGCCGCCCCGAACCCGACGCCACGCGTGGAAGCCCGCGCTGACAGTCCACCCGCATCTGATCCGGTAACACCTTGACCAGCAGGGAGCCTTGCCATGTCCGCCGAGCCATTCGAGGTCAGCATCACCGAAGCCGAGATCGCGGACCTGCGTGAACGATTGCGACGGACACGGTGGCCCGAGCGCGAGCCGGTGGACGACTGGTCACAGGGGCTGCCGCTGGCGTATACGCAGGAGCTTTGCCGCAGCTGGGCCGAGGACTACGACTTCGGGTTCGCCGAGCGGCTGAACGTGTTCCCGCAGTACCGCGACACCATCGACGGGCTGGGCATCCACTTCCTGCACGTCCGCTCGCCGGAGCCGGACGCGTTCCCGCTCGTGCTCACGCACGGGTGGCCGGGTTCGGTGCTCGAATTCCTGGAGGTCCTCGGCCCGTTGACCGACCCGCGCGCGCACGGCGGTGATCCGGCGGACGCCTTCCACGTGGTCGCGCCGTCATTGCCCGGGTACGGCTGGAGCGGCAAACCGTCGACGACCGGGTGGGGCGTCACTCGCACCGCGCGCGCCTGGGACACATTGATGGTCTCGCTGGGTTACGAACGGTACGGCGCGCAGGGCGGTGACTGGGGTTCGGCGGTGTCCGCGCGGCTGGGCGAGGTGGCGCCCGAGCGGGTCGCCGGCGTCCATCTGAACCTGGGATCCGTGGCGGCGGGCACGTTCAACGACCCGACACCCGCGGAGCTGGCGAATCTCGAGGCCGAGAAGGAAATGCAGCGCACCGGCCGGGGGTACTCGGCGATCCAGGCGACCCGGCCGCAGACGCTCGGCTACGGCCTCACCGACTCCCCGGCGGGGCAGGCCGCCTGGATCGCCGAGAAGTTCTGGGCGTGGACGGACAACGACGGCCATCCCGAGGACGCGTTGTCGCGGCAGACGATCCTCGACGAGATCTCGGTCTATTGGTTCACCGCGTCGGCCACGTCGTCGGCGCGCCTGTACTGGGAGAGCTTCGCCAACTTCCGGGACAAGGTGACCGCGCCATCCGGGCTGTCGGTCTACCCGCGCGACATCACCCGCCCGTCGAGGCGGGAGGCCGAGCTGCGGTTCACCGACCTGCGCTGGTTCGAGGAGCTGCCGCACGGCGGCCACTTCGCCGCGTTGGAGCAGCCGGAGTCGCTGGTCGAGCAGGTGCGCGGGTTCTTCCGCCTGTTCCGCTGACTGTCCGTGCCACCCCTTGGGAAGCCCACGCCCAGGGGACGGTCCTGTCCGTCCCCCGGGCTACCGGCACATCACGTTGGGGGGCGGTGCAATGGGCGAACGTTGCCCGGCTCGGCCCGATATACGCCTCCTCAGCTCCGCAACAGCTGAAAGACCCAGGGGGTTTCTGACGGCTCTTGAAGCCGTCTCCCGGACCGACGTGCCGTCAGATGCGTGGCGGCGGCGCCGTTCCCGCGCCTTCCGCACCGGGAGCCGCCGGGAGCCGGGAAGGGGCCACCCGGCCCCGCAGGGCGAAACCGCCGCGCGGCTAGGGTGTCCGGATGGCGGAGACGAGGAACCGGCCGGGCATCGACGGGCGCTCGACGCGGTGGAACGCGCACAAGGCGCAGCGTCAGGCCGACCTTCTCGATGCCGCCCTGGCCGCCATCGAGGAGCAGGGCCCGGACGTCGGCGTGAAGCAGATCGCGGAACGCATCGGGCTGCCGCGGTCGGTGGTCTACCGGCACTTCAAGGACCGTGCGGACCTCGACGAGTTGATCCGGCAGCGGGTCATGGACTCCCTCATGGCCGAACTCGCGCCGGCGCTCGAACCGGACGGCACGGTGATCTCCTCCATCCGCCGGGCAGTCGACGCGTACCTCGGCTGGATCGCCGCGCACCCGCGCTGGCACGCCTTCCTCGGCGCGGGCTCGCAGGGACCGGGCAGGGGTTCGCGTGCGGTCAAGGGCACCAAGGCCGCGATCGCGGTACGTACGGGGGACGTGTTCGCCGGTCTGCTGGGCGCCTTCGGCAAGGACACCGGCCTGGCTCCCTCGATCGCCTCCGGCCTGGTCGGTTTCGTCGACGCCTCGGTGAACAACTGGCTTGCCGGCAAGGCGAACGCGCTCAGCGCGGACGAGCTCGCCCAGTTCCTCACCCGCTCGATCTGGTCCGTCCTGGACGGCAGCCTGCGGATGGCAGGCGTGGAAATCGCCCCGGACCACCCCGTCTCCGACCTCCCGGCGGGCCAGTAGGTCACGCCCGGCCTTGGGCACCTCGCCTCCGCGGGCCGGCGGCGTTCGGTCAACCAGAGGTAACGCAGACGGCGTTGAGGGTTCCCTGTGGGGGTCGGACCGAGGGAGGTGAGTGATGTAGGTCACCTCGCAGGGCGATATCTGAAACACGCTGTCGCATTTAACTTGGGGCTACCTCGGGTAACCCCCAGGGCGCGAGCGAGTCGCCTCCGGGGCGTCAACCGGCCGCGGGTCGGCGGGCGTTGAGGACGGCGCCGCCGGACACGTACGCAGGCAACACCGGCACCGGCATGAGGTACACGCACCACGGCATGCCAACCGACGCAGACGTACACGACACACGAACCAGAGGGAGAGACGGCATGACGCAGCGGCACGTCGACGTGATGATTCTCGGCGCGGGCCTGTCCGGCATCAGCGCCGCCTGCCATCTGGTCGAGGAGAACCCCGGCGCCACGTACGCGATCCTGGAGCGGCGGAGCAGGATCGGCGGGACCTGGGACCTGTTCCGTTATCCGGGGATCCGCTCGGACTCGGACATGTACACCTTCGGATACCGGTTCCGCGCCTGGCACGGCACGCAGATCCTCGCCGACGGGCCGAGCATCCGCGGATACGTACAGGAGACCGCCGAAGAGCACGGCGTCACCGAGCACATCCGCTTCGGGCGCAAGGCGGTACGGGCGAGCTGGTCGAGCGAGGCCGGGCTGTGGACCGTCGAGGCGCGGGACGAGAGCACCGGCGAGTCCGAGACGTACACGAGCAACTTCCTTGTGAACGCCACCGGTTACTACGACTACGACCAGGGCTACCGGCCCGGCTTCCCGGGCGAGGAGCGCTTCACGGGAACGCTCGTCCACCCGCAGCACTGGCCCGAGGACCTCGACTACAAGGGCAAGCGCGTCGTCGTCATCGGCAGTGGCGCCACTGCCGTCACCCTCGTACCCGCGATGGCGGAGGACACCGCGCACATCACCATGCTGCAGCGCTCGCCCGGCTACGTCATGACGCTGCCCCGCCACGACCCGCTCTCGCGCGTGCTGCGCGCGGTGGGCGTGCCGCCCGGGCCGGTCCACCGGCTGGGCCGGGCGCGCAACATCGCGATGCAGCGCGGCCTGTACGCCGCCTGCCGCGCGGCACCCACCGTCATGCGCAAGGTGCTGCTGGCGGGCGTACGGGCGCAGGTCGGCCCGGACATCGACATGCGGCACTTCACGCCTTCCTACAAGCCCTGGGACCAGCGGCTGTGCGTGGTGCCGGGCGGCGATCTGTTCAAGGTGCTGCGGAAGGGCGACGCGTCGATCGTCACCGAGCACATCGAGACGTTCACCGAGACGGGCATCCGGCTCACGTCCGGGGAGGAGATCCCGGCGGACATCATCGTGACCGCCACAGGACTCCAGGTGCAGATCGCCGGCGGGGCCCAACTGGAGGTCGACGGGCGCCCGGTGAACACCCGCGACCACGTGGTCTACCGGGGCGTGATGCTCGACGGCATCCCCAACCTGGCGATCATCCTCGGCTACACCAACGCGTCCTGGACGCTCAAGGCCGACCTGGCCTCCGGCTACATCAGCCGGCTCGTGGCCCATATGCGGGAGAAGGGCTACACCCGGGTCACTCCGGTCGCAGGCGAGGAGGACCGGGCGCAGGAGTCGGCGATGGGCGACTCGCTGAGCTCCGGCTACATCCAGCGCGGGGACGCCGTGATGCCCCGTCAGGGCACCCGCGCCCCCTGGAAGATCTTCAACAACTACTACCGGGACCGGCGGGCCCTGCGACGCTCCCGGCTCGACGACCCGGCACTGCGCTTCAGCCGTACGCCGGCCGCGTCGACGGGTTCCCCTTCCGCCCAGGAAGAGGCGGACGCGCCGGCCCGTACGGCCTGAAGGCCCCGCCCCGCCCGCACCGGCACACCGCACAACCCCAGCCGCCCCGACGGAATCGAGGTCCGCGATGAGCAGGCAGCAGACGTACGACGAGGTGCTCCAGACTCTCTCCGAGGGTTCGGTGCACACCCACTTCGACGCGTTCGAGGACATCGACTGGGACAACCCGGACTGGGCCGTCCAGTTGGAGGACCCGCGCTGGGTGCTGCCCGAGGTCGATCCGCTGGGCGGCCACCCGTGGTATCAACAGCAGCCGCTGGAGCGGCAGATCGAGATCGGCCTGTGGCGGATGGCCAACATCACCAAGGTGGGGATGCAGTTCGAGAACGTCCTCATCCGCGGCGCGATGGACTATCTCTTCAGCCTGCCCAACGGGAAACGGGAGTTCCGCTACCTCACCCACGAGTGCACGGAGGAGACCCATCACACGCAGATGTTCCAGGAGTTCGTGAACCGCTCCGGCTGCGACGCACCGGGCGGGCGGCCCGCCTTCCGCGTACTGAGCCGCTTCCTGCCGCTGGCCGGCTCACTGTGGCCGGAGGTCTTCTTCACCGGTGTGCTGGCCGGCGAGGAGCCGATCGACCACGTACAGAAGGCGATTCTGCGCTCGGGCGCCGACCAGCACCCGCTGCTGCGGCGCATCATGCAGATCCACATCGCGGAGGAGGCCCGGCACATCTCCTTCGCGCACGAATTCCTGCGGCAGAAGACACCCGGTCTGGGCAAGCTGCGCAAGGGCACGCTGTCGGTCGCGTATCCGGTGGTGATGCGGACCCTGGGCGACGTCATCATGATCCCGAACAAGCGGCTCACCGAGCAGATGGGCGTACCCCGCTGGGTGATCCGGGACATCTTCTGGAAGAGCCCCGAGGGCCGCAAGATGCTGCGTGACCTGTTCGCGGACGTGCGGATGCTCGCGGAGGACACCGGCCTGATGAATCCCGTCTCGCGGCGCGTGTGGAAGCTGCTGCGCATCGACGGCCGCCCCTCCCGCTACCGCGGCCAGCCCGCCTCCCTCTCGGCCTGAGTTCTCTCCGCCTGAGCCCTCCCCGACGCCTCCCTCTTCGCCCGAGACCTTCCCGACGCCTCCTCGACCCCGGGACCCCGCGATGCCCTACGTCGTCACCCGCTCCTGTTGCGCCGACGCGTCCTGCGTCCTGGCCTGCCCCGTCAACTGCATCCACCCCGCACCGGGCGAACCCGGCTTCGCGCAGGCCGAGATGCTCTACGTCGACCCGCGCACCTGCGTGGACTGCGGAGCGTGCACCACGGCCTGCCCCGTCGACGCGCTGAAGCCGCACACCCTGCTCACCGCCGCCGAGCAGCCCTTCCTCGACCTCAACGCGGCCTACTACGAGGACAATCCGCACCCGGACCGCACCCCGCTGGCCCTCGTCGCGCCCCAACGCCGCCTTCCCGAGGGCCCGTTGAGGGTCGCGGTCGTCGGCGCGGGCCCGGCCGGGCTGTACGCGGCGGACGAACTGCTGACCCACCCCGGTGTGACGGTGGACGTCTTCGACCGGCTGCCCACCCCGTACGGGCTCGTACGGGCGGGAGTCGCCCCCGACCACCAGGACACCAAACAGGTCACCAAGCTCTTCGAGGCCATCGAGAACCAGCCCGGCTTCACCTACCGTCTCAACGTCGGCATCGGCACGGACGTCCACCACGAGGATCTGGCCCGCGACTACCACGCCGTGATCTACGCGGTGGGCGCCTCGACGGACCGGCGGCTGGGGATCGGGGGAGAGGACCTGCCCGGCAGCACCTCCGCCACCGACCTCATCGCCTGGTACAACGGCCACCCCGACCACCAGGACGCCGCGCACGGCCTGGAGAGCGAACGGGCCGTCGTCATCGGCAACGGCAACGTCGCCCTGGACGTGGCCCGCATCCTCACCGCCGACCCCGGGACCCTGGCCCGTACGGACATCGCCGACGGCGCACTGGCAGCCCTGCGCGCGAGCCGCATCCGCGAGGTGACCGTCCTCGGCCGGCGCGGCCCGGCGGAAGCCTCCTTCACGCTGCCCGAACTGCTCGCCCTGTCCGCTCTCGACGACATCGACGTGCTCGTCGAGGGGTGGCCGGAGGATCTCGCGGACGACTCGCCGCGCGTCCGGCTGCTGGCCGAACTCGCCGCGAGGAAGCCCGTTCCGGGGCGGCGGCGCATCGTCCTGCGCTTCACGACCGCGCCGGTACGCATCCTGGGTACCGACCGTGTCGAGGGCCTGGAAGTCACCCGCACGACCCTGCACACCGACGGTGACGGCACCGTACGGGCAACGCCCACCGGCGACACCGAGACCCTCGAAACCGGGCTCGTACTGCGCTCGGTGGGCTACCGTGGCCGGCCCGTCCCGGGCCTGCCCTTCGACGAGACCACCGGCACCGTGGCGCACGAGGGCGGCCGCGTCGCCCCCGGCGTCTACGTCGCCGGCTGGATCAAGCGCGGGCCCACCGGCTTCATCGGGACCAACAAGACGTGCTCGCAGGAGACGGTCGAAGCCCTCCTCGACGACTTCGCCGCAGGCGAGTTGACCCCGCCTGCCCCGCCCCACGGCACCGCCCCCACCTTCACCACGCAGAACGCCCTCGGCCTCGACGAGTGGCAGACCATCGACCGCGCCGAACGCGAAGCAGGCGCGCTCCAGGGCCGTCCCCGCGTCAAACTCCCCACCCGTGAAGCCCTGTTGGACGCCGCCGACACCACGCCCGCGGGACGGCAGCTGCGCCCTGTCACTCCCTGACGTCTCCGGGACGAGGTGCGCCTCCGGGGCTCCCTGAGCCGCCGGGAACATTCGTCCAAGACGGCCGGCCCCGCCCTCGGCGACAGTGGGGGTATGCGCCGCGGCCACCACGGCGCCGGCGCGGTCAACAGCCGTCAGCGGTACGACATCCGGGGGGTCCCGTGGGGCGTGAGGCCGAGGCCGGCTGGGAGGTGACCGTGCCTGCCGGCGGCGTACGGGCAGCCGGCGTCGACATGGCGGGATTCCGCGACCTTCAGGGCACCGGGCTGGACATGCGGGTCCTGCCGCAGCCCGTCGTGACCGTCGTCATCGGGTTCGAGGACGCCATGCTGACGGTCGACGGCACCGCAGGGCGGCAGAGACTCGGGAGTCTCGTCGCCGCCCTGTTCCCCGGGCCCACGCGCATCCGCAGCGAGCGAGTCGACTGCCTGGAGCTGCACCTGTCCCCGACGGTCGCCCCCGCCGTACTGGGCGCCTCGCTGGCCGAACTGACCGGCGTCGTCGCGGACTTGGAGGACATCTGGGGACGGCAAGCGGTACGGCTGCGGGAGCGACTGGCCGCCACCGCCGCGGGCCCGCAACGCTTCGCGCTGATGGACGAGTTCCTGGTGCGCCGCTGCGCGAAGTCACCGTCCATCGACCCCGAAGTGGCCGCCAGCTGGGAGCACATCCTCGCCCACCGCGGCCGCACGCGGGTCGGCGACCTCGCCGCTTCCTGCGGGTGGAGCCGCAAACGGCTGTGGTCCCGGTTCCACGCCCAGCTCGGTCTCACCCCGAAGCGCGCCGCGATGCTCGTCCGGTTCGACCATGCGGCCCGACGCCTCCTCGCCGGCAAGGACCTCACGGAAACAGCGATCGCCTGCGGCTACGCCGACCAGTCCCATCTGCACCGCGACGTACTGGCGTTCGCCGGATGCACGCCGGGCGCGCTGACCGACAGCACCGAAGGGAAGCCCCAGTGACGCACCAGGACGGCGCACACGGCGACAGCACGTACGGCGCCAGGGCAGACGGTCAGCCCTCCAGTGCCGCCACGACGTCATCGGCCGCCATCTCCCGTACGAACGCGAGGAGTTCCGTGCGGGTCGGGGCTGTCGCCGGGCCGCGGCGGGCGACCGCGTACGCCGCGGCGGCGTTGGCCGTACGGGCCGCGGCGTACGGATCCGCGCCCTCGCCCAACAGGGCGAGGAACGCGCCCACATGGGCGTCGCCCGCACCGCTGCTGTCCACGGCCTCCACCGGGAAGCCCGGCACATGCACCGGCGCCGAACCGTCCGGCGGCGCCAGCCAGCACCCGTCCTTGTCCGCCCGGACCAGCACGCCCGCCGCCGGCCCGAGCCGGCCCCGCAGCGCGGCGGCCGCCCGGCCCGGCTCGGACTCGCCCGACATGAGGGCCGCCTCGCGCGCGTTCGCGCTGAGCCAGTCCGTACGGGCCAGCACCGGATCGAGCACCTCGGCGGGGATATCGGCAACCAGCGGTGCCGGGTCGAGACACACCGTCACCCCGGCCGGCAGGTCCGCCGCGAGGGAGGACAGCAGCGGGCCGTTGACGGGCATCACCAGCCCGTAGCCGGAGAGTTGGACCATGTCGCCGGTACTTACGTCCGCCGCGATCTGCTCCGCCTCGGCCGGGGTCATCCGGGCGTCGACGCCGAAGCTCGTCACGAACGTCCGCTCGCCGCCCGCGTCCACCAGCGCCACCGTGAAGCCCGTGTCGCCGTCCGTACGGGCCGGCAGCAGCGTACGGACACCCTCCGAGGCGAGCGCCTCACGCACCAGATCCCCGTACGGGCCCGTACCGTGCAGCCCGGCGAACACCGTCTCGGCCCCCAACCGCCCTGCTGCCGCAAGGGTGTTGAAGCCGCCGCCGGCCGTCAGCTCCGTACGGGTGCCCACCACGTCGCCGCCGCGCTCGGGCAGCGCGGGCACCTCGATCACCAGATCGGCGATCACGTTGCCCGCCAGGAACAGCCGCCCGCTCACTGCTTCGCCTCCACCGTCTCGGCGCCACCGGGCGCGGTCCCGGCCGCCGGTTCCCCGCCCGTACGGACCGGCTCCGGCTCCTTCTCCCGGCCGCACACCGCGTACACCAGCGCGCCCACCGCCATGGCGACGGCCCAGCCCAGCCCGTTCGTACCGAGCCAGGTGTGCGCCCACGGACCCGTGAACCACACGTCGTCCGCGCTGGTCGCCGCCTGCGTGAACAGCAGCCCCAACACGATCGCGGCCAGCCACGCGAGGAACGCCCGCAGACCGAAGCCGCCCGTGAACCAGTAGCGGCTGGTGCGGCCCGTGTCCATGAGCGCCTCGTTGTCGTACGTACGGCCCCGCACCGAGTCCACCAGGATCACCCCGACCCAGGCCGAGATGGGCACCGCGAGCAGCGTCAGGAACGTCGAGAACGGACCGTAGAAGTCCTTCGCGATCAGCATGAAGTAGATGCCGCCGAGGAACATCAGCAGGACGTCCAGCGCCACCGCGAGATACCGCGGAACCCGCAGCCCCAGCGTCAGCATCGTCAACCCCGCCGAGTACGTGGAGAGGTGATTGGACATCAGCAGTCCGCCGAAGGCCGCGATGAGATAGGGGACGGCCATCCACGACGGCAGCATGGCGTTGATCGCCGCCACCGGGTCGGACGCCTGCGCCAGCGTCTCGTCACCGGCCGACAGCAGCGACCCCAGCGAGATCAGCAGCACCAGCGGGATGCCCGCGCCGAACGCGGAGGCGGTCACCAGCCGGCTGCCGGGAATGCTGCGGGGCAGGTAACGGGCGTAGTCCGCACCGGCGTTGGCCCAGCCGATGCCCGTACCGGCCGCGATGAAGCCGATCCCCGCGACGACGCCGCTCACCGGGCCGGCGTCGGCGCCCAGCACCTTGGTCCAGTCGACGGTGGCGACGAGGAAGCCCATCACCACGAGGTTCAGCACCCCGAAGGCGACCGTCGCCCACTTGTTGATCCACATGATGGTGGCGTGTCCGAGACCGCTGATCAGCAGGGTGCAGCCGATGAAGACCAGCAGACACAGCAGCGTCAGCACGGTGTTCTGGCGCCAGCCGAACACCCAGCGCAGCAGAGCGAGCAGCGCGTACGCCGCGGTCGTCGTCGAGATCGTCTCCCAGCCGATCCGGCTGAGCCAACTGATCAGCGTGGGCCCTGCGTTGCCCCGCTGCCCGAACACGGCGCGGGACAGCGTCAGCGCCGGCGCGCCGCCCTTCTTGCCGGCCAGGCTGAGCACTCCCACCAGCGCGAACGACCCGACCGAGCCGAGCACGGCGACGAGGACCGCCTGCCAGATGTTCAGGCCGCGGAACGCGATGAGGGTCGCGCCGAGCGGCAGCCCGAGGATCGAGATGTTCGCCGCGAACCAGGTCCAGAACATCTGGCTCGCGTGGCCGTGGCGCTCGCTGTCGGGGACCGGTTCGATGCCCCGTGTCTCGATGGCGCCGACCTGTCCTTGAGTACCCGCTTGATCGTTCGTCGTTGAACCGGTCATGGCGGAACCTCCTTGCGTCTGCGGAGGGATGAGATGCCGGCCGGCCGGCGCGGAAGGCGCCGCCGGAGCAGTGGGGTGCGCGGTCAGCGCAGCGCGAGCAGGCGCTCCGTGAGGGGCTCCAGCTCAAGTCCATTGACGGTACGGAGTGTTGAGACGGCGTCGGCGGGCAGCGAGGCGAGGCCGGCGACGGAGCCGGCGACCGCTCCCGCGATCGCGCCGATGGTGTCGCTGTCGCCGCCGAGGTTCGCCGCGAGCAGGCTGCTGCGCCACGGGTCGCCGCCGGCGACGGAGAGCACGGCGAAGGCGGCAGGTACGGACTCCTGGCTGGCCACGCTCGTCCCCACCAGCGAACTCACCAGGTCCAGGGCGTCCGTTTCCGGGATGCCCCTGACCAGCTCGGACGCCCAGGCGATACGGGAGGCGATGTCGGCGCCCGCGATCCAGTGGCCGCGTTCGGCACCGGCCCGGGCGGCCTGTATGGCCGCGGCCACGGCCTCCTCCAGGGTGCCGCCGCCGACCCCGGCGCTCACGGCCGCGGCGACGGCGGCCGCACCGGCGATGCCCAGCGTCGTGTCGTGGGTGACCTGGCAGGATTCCACGACCCGGTCCAGGAACGCGGGGGAGTCCGCGGGGAAGGCGATGCCGACCGGAGTGACCCGCATGGCCGCGCCGTTGGTCGCACCGTGCTTTCCGGCCTCCTCGGGCGGCACACCGGCGGCCACCGCGTCGAGTGCCGCCTTGGTGGAGGGGCCGAGCAGGTCCAGGGAACCCTTGGCCCGCATCTCCTTCTCCCAGTCGAGGAGTTCGTGCGCGAGCCGCAGCGGATCGATGTGCCCGCGGCCTTCCACCAGCAACTTGGCGACGAGGACGGCCTGTTCGGTGTCGTCGGTGACGGACCCGGCGGGCATCCCCGCGCTCACCGGATTGTCGGGCCCCGCCGGCGCGAAGCCGGTCAGCGTCCCGTACGCGCGTACGACGTCGCGCCGGGACATCACCTGGGTGGGCATGCCGAGCGCGTCGCCGAGGGCGAGGCCGTGGAACGCGCCGAGCGCGCGGTCGAGGGTGGACGGATCGGTGGTCATGGGTGATCTCCTCGCCCCGAGCGGACGTGCAGTTGGAACCTGGCGGGGTCGAGGAGGCTCGTGACCTGTTCGACCACGGTCCCGTCGGCGGCCCGGTACACCTGGGCCAGCCGCAGGAACGGCTCGCCGGGGGAGCGGTGCATCACCGTGGCCTCCTCCTCGTCCAGCCCGCGCATCGAGACCAGGCCCTCGCCGGACTGGGAGATCCGCCCGGCCGCGAGCAGGGTCTTGTTGAGGGAGCCCTCGGTGAGGCCCCGCTCGGGAAGGTCGGCGAGCGTGCCGACGGCGGGCACCCGGCTGTGTTCCAGCGAGACGCCCCTGCCGTCCTCCGCGATCCGCCGCACCCGGTCGAGCGCGATGAACTCGTCCTGTCCGGTGCCGAGTTCGGCCGCGAGGGCCGGATCCGCGATGATCTCGAACCGCAGTACGTCGGTGGCCAGCTCCGTCGACTGTCCCGCCAGGGCGCGTGTCCAGCCGAGCCGGTTGTCCAGCGGCGCCCCGTCGAAGGTGACGAACGACCCTATGCCGGGGTGCGTCGCGATGAGCCCCTGCTCGCCGAGGGCCTGGAGTGCCTGCCGCAGCGTCGTACGGCTCACGCCGAACCGCTCGGTGAGTACGTGCTCCCCGGGCAGCCGCTCTCCTGTGGTGTGCACGCCGGCTCTGATCTCGTCGGCGAGCACCCTGGCGATGCGCTGATGCTTGTGAACCTGTCCAGGCATGTATGAACTGTAAGCAGACAGGACTGGACAGGTCCAGGGGTAGCAGTTCACGAGTGTGGTCGTGGGCCGGCTGCGGGCTTATCGCGGGCCGACTGCGGGCCGACTGCGGGCCTCGTCTTTAAGTCAATCGTTTGACTTAATTCCCGGGCAGGGTGTTCACTCACCGGGCAGGCGCGGCCCGTCCGGCCGTCACGGAGAAGGACCCCGAGTACAGAGCTGGTGACTGCCATGACCACTGCTCAGAAGGACCGTACGGCCGGAACGCGGGAAGCCATCATGGCCGCGGCGGAACGCCTCTTCGCCGAGCACGGGCCGGCCGCCGTCTCCCACCGGCAGATTGCCGAGGCGGCGGGACAGCGCAACAACGCCGTCGTCGGCTACCACTTCGGCAGCAGGACCGAACTGGTCCGCGCGATCATGACGTGGCGCGGCGAACAGACCGACCGGCTCCGCGGCCAGTACGTGAGCGCCCTCGGCGACAGCGAAGACCTCCGAGGCTGGGCCGGCGCCCTGGTCCGGCCCGTCACGGAACACCTGGCCGCGCTCGGCACCCCCTCCTGGAACGCCCGCATGACCGTCCAGGTCATGACCGATCCCGCCATGAGTGCCCTGGTCTCCGAAGAGGCGTGCGCCCGCCTGTACTTGCGGCAGATCCTCGACGGCCTCGGCCGCTGCCTGGACGGTGTGCCGCCCGAGGTGCGCGTCGAACGCGGTGCCATGGCCCGCAACGTGATCACCCACATGTGCGCGGAACGGGAGCGGGCCCTCGCCGAGCACGCCGGCCTGCTGCACGAGACCTGGGAACGCACCGCCGACGCGCTGACCGACGCCATCGTCGGCCTGCTCACCGCCCCGGTCACGTCGGCTCGCGGGTGAGGGGGCGCGGTGCGCGTGAGGGGGCGGGCCACGCGTGAGGGCCGCGCCGACCCGTACCGAGCTGTCCCGTACCGCCCCGCCCTGCCCCGTACCGAGCCGGGTCACCCCCTACCGAGCCGGGTCACCCCCTACTGAAGGGAAGCAACGAGCATGAGCACCGCACCCCAGGCGGACGCCAACCCCGCCGACGGCCTGCCCGCATTCCCCCACCCCCGTGCCGCCGGCTGCCCGTTCGGCGTCTCGCCCGGCATGCGCGCCCTCCCGGCGCGCGGGCCGGTCTCCCGGGTCCGCTCCTGGGGAGAGAGCACCCCCTGGGTGGTGACCAGCCACGCGGAACAGAAGACCCTGCTGGGCGACCCCCGGCTCAGTGCCGACTTCTCCCACCCCGGCTTCCCCAGCCCGGTCGACCCCGCGAAGGCGCGCGGCGGCAAGACGGACATGAGCTTCGTCGGCATGGACGACCCCGAACACGCCCGGCTGCGGCGCATGGTGAGCGGTGCCTTCACCGTCAAACGAATCGAGGCACTGCGCCCCGCCGTGCAGAAGATGACCGACGACTTCCTCGACACCATGCTCGCGGGCCCCAAACCCGCCGACCTGGTCCAGGCGCTCGCCCTGCCCCTGCCGTCCCTCGTCATCTCCGAACTGCTCGGCGTGCCCTACGAGGACCACGAGTTCTTCCAGGCCAACAGCAAGACCATCGTCTCCTCCGTGGCCACCGCCGAGGCCCGGCAGACCGCCCACGCCAACCTCGCCGGCTACCTCGACGACCTCGTCGGCAAGAAGACCGCCGACCCGGGCGACGACCTGCTCTCCCAGCTCGGCCGTCGCATCGAGGCCGGGGAGCTGACCCGCCGTCAGGCGGCCAGTATGGGCGTCCTTCTGCTCCTCGGCGGGCACGAGACCACCGCCAACATGATCACCCTGGGCACGCTCCTGCTGCTGGAGAACCCGGACCAACTGGCCGTCATCCGCGACACCGACGACCCCAAGGTGATCACCGCCGCGGTGGAGGAGCTGCTGCGCTACCTCTCCATCGTCCACCTCGGGCGTCGCAGGACAGCGCTGGAGGACATCGGCATCGCCGGGCAGACGATCCGTGCGGGGGAGGGCGTCATCCTCCTCAGCGAGCTCGCCAACCGGGACCCCGAGGTCTTCGAAGAACCCGACACCCTGGACATCACCCGCGACGCCCGCGCCCACCTGGCCTTCGGCGCCGGCACCCACCACTGCGTCGGCCAGCCCCTGGCCCGCATGGAGCTCCAGATCCTCTACCCCACCCTCTTCCGCCGCGTCCCCACCCTCCGCGCCGCAACCGGCCTGGACCAGGTCCCCTTCAAACACGACGCCGTCATCTACGGCGTCCACGAACTCCCCGTCACCTGGTAGGTGAAGCGCGGTCCCGGCAAGACGTGCGTGAACAGGGCGAGTTGAGCGACGCTCTCAGCGGTCGCGTCTCCTGCGCGCCGCCCGGACACCGCGGGTTCGGCTGCCGCACGTGTCAGTCCGAGTGCCGCAGCCCCGCGACGAGGAGCCCCACGAGGCGACGCGCGTCGTAGCGGGAGCTGCCGGCGCCGGCGCACAGGCCCCCGACGCCGCGCATGAGCTCGTACGCATCCATGCCGGAACGGATCTCGCCCGAATCGGCCGCGGCGTCGAGCAGTTGGCCGCATACGGGTACGAGCCGTTCGAGGAAGTAGGAGTGCAGCGGGTCGAAGCAGGGGTCGTCGGACTGCAGCACGGTGGCGAGCCCCTGTTTGGTGACGACGAAGTCGACGAAGAGGTCGATCCACTGCCCGAGGGCCGCGTACGGGCTCGCGCTGTCCACCAGCAGGCGAGGGCCCGCCTCGGCGAGGGCTTCGACCTGATGCCGGTAGACGGCGACGATGAGGTCGGCGCGCGTCGGGAAGTGCCGGTAGATCGTGGCAGTGCCGACGCCTGCCTCGGCTGCGATGTCGCGCATCGGTGCCTCCACGCCCGAGACGACGAAGACCGCCGCTGCCGCGTCGAGCAGCACTTCCTCGTTGCGTCGCGCGTCCGCCCGTTTGGGCCTGGCCGGCCGTTCCGCGCTCCGCTCGCTGCCGCTCACCGGATGTCTCCTTCGCTGCCGCCGCACTAAGCGGGACAGTGTCCCGTATATTCGAAACGGGACGGTGTCCCGGTTGTCCATGGTGGCAGGCCGGGAGCCGGGAACCAACCTGCGCCCACGTGTCAGCTGGAAGGAAGACCCCCCCATGAACGCATCAGACGCAGCGGCCACACACCTGGTCGTTCCCGAACCCACGCCCGTCGTCTCGGTGCGGGCCGTCGTACTGGAGGCGCCGGGCCGGGGCGAGGACCTGCAGGTGAAGGTCTCCGCGCCGACGACCGGAAGCGAACTGCCGGTCGTGGTCCTCTCGCACGGCTTCGGCTCCTCGCTCAACGGTTACGGCCCGCTGGCCGACTTCTGGGCCGCCCACGGCTTCGCGGTCATCCAGCCCACCCATCTCGACTCCAGGACAGTGGGCCTGCCGCAGGACGATCCCCGTACGCCGCGGATCTGGCGGTTCCGCGTCGAGGACCTCATCCGCGTCCTCGACCGGCTCGACGTGCTGGAAGCCGCCGTCCCCGGCCTCGAAGGGCGCCTCGACCGCGGCCGCATCGCAGTGGCCGGGCACTCCGTCGGCGGCCAGACGGCGGGCAACCTGCTGGGGCTCCGCGTCAATGATCCGGCCGGCGGGGAGGGAGAGGACCTGTCCGACGCGCGGGTCCGGGCAGGCGTGCTGCTCGCCACCGCCGGTACGGGCGGAGCCGATCTGTCGGCGTTCGCAGCCGAGCACTTCCCGTTCATGAACCCGGACTTCTCGCACATGACCACACCGGCCCTCGTGGTCGCCGGGGACAAGGACGATTCCCCGCTCACGGTCAGGGGGCCGGAGTGGATGGCCGACCCGTACGTCCTGAGCCCGGGCGAGAAGAGCCTGCTCACCCTGTACGGGGCGGAGCACTCCCTCGGCGGGATCGCCGGCTACGAGGTCCAGGAGACCACGGACGAGAACCCCGACCGTGTCGCCCTCCTCCAGCGGGTCACCTGGGCCTACCTCCGCCACGCCCTCGGCGTCGAGGACGCGGGCTGGACGGCGGTTCAGCGGGAACTGGCCCACAGCGAAGCCCCGTTGGGCCGCATCGAATCCAAGTGACCTCCGCGGCAAGAGGCCAAGGGTGACCATCCGTCGAGGTGTCCGAGGGGTGTGCGGCCGGCGCCGGCCTGATGCTCCACTTCGGCGGCTTCGACGACTCGGCCGAGACCACCACGGCCATCGGCCACGAGGTCGTGTCCGCCCTCGAAACGGTCGGCCTCCGTGCGGAGTGGGACGGTGACCCTGGCCGCCCGATCGGAGTCACCCCGCTGGACTGGCGCCGTCGCCTGATCGGCTAGCGGCTGTCCGGCGGTCCGCGGTCGACGAGACTGGGGCCCGGATGCGCCGTCAGGTCCCGGACCAGGGAGGATGGCAGTCGGCGTGCGGTGTGTGCGCCGGGTGTCGGGCGTGAGCCGAGTGGTGTGGAAGGAAGCGGTCAGGGTGCGTGCGGTGGTGTACGAGGAGTTCGGACGGGTTCCCGAGGTGCGGGAGGTGGCGGAGCCCTCGCCGCCGCGTGACGGAGTGGTCGTACGGGTGGAGGCCACGGGCCTGTGCCGCAGTGACTGGCACGCCTGGCAGGGCCACGACGACGGCGTGACAGCCCCGAACGTACCCGGGCACGAACTGGCCGGACGTATCGAGGCAGTCGGCCCCGACGTACATGAGTGGAAGCCCGGCGACCGCGTCACCGTCCCCTTCATCTGCGCCTGCGGACGCTGCGCCGCGTGCGTCGCCGGCGATCACCAGGTGTGCGAGCGGCAGGAGCAGCCCGGGTTCACGCACTGGGGCTCCTTCGCCGAGTACGTGGCCCTGCATCACGCCGACGTGAATCTCGTCGCGATCCCCGACGGCATGTCGTACGCCACCGCCGCGTCGCTGGGCTGCCGCTTCGCCACCGCCTTCCGTGCCGTCGCCGACCAGGGCCGGGTGGCCGCCGGTGAATGGGTGGCGGTGCACGGCTGCGGGGGAGTGGGCCTGTCCGCCGTCATGGTCGCCGCGGCGTGCGGGGCCCGCGTCGTCGCCGTCGACATCTCGCCCCAAGCCCTGGACCTGGCACGGGAGTTGGGCGCCGCCGCTGTTGTGGACGCTTCCCAGGGCGACGCCGCCGAGGGCGTGATCGAGGCGACGGGCGGCGGCGCGCACCTCTCGCTGGACGCTCTCGGCTCGGCGGGCACCTGCGCCGCGTCGGTCGCCGGGCTGCGACGGCGGGGCCGGCACGTACAGGTGGGGCTGCTGCCCGGGCCCGTGCCGGTGGCGATGGACCGCGCCGTCGCCTGGGAGTTGGAGATCCTCGGCAGTCACGGCATGGCCGCCCACGCCTATCCGCGGATGCTGGAACTTGTGAACGCCGGGGTGCTGCGCCCCGACCTGCTGCTGGAGGGCACCCTCACCCTCGATGAGACCCCGGCGGCGCTGGCAGCGATGGGGACCGCCTCCCCGCGCGGCGTCACCGTCATCAGCCCCTGGACGAACTGACGCCGCCCCGGCCGCCCTTCACCGGTCCCGGACGGAGACCAGGCCGTTGAACACACCGGCGTACGCGGTGCCGTCCGGGCCGATGGTGATGGGCGCCCAGTTGTTGTCGTAGAACGGGCCGGTGCCGGTGAGCTGCTTCCAGCGGGCCTTGCCGGTGCGGTGGTCGACTGCCGTGAGGTACCAGGCGTCGACGCCGCGCCGGTCCGGTTCCTTGGTGTAGAAGTACAGCAGCCCGTTGCCGGTGGACAGTTTCGCGACGCTGGAGGGCGCCTTGACGGGGCTCGTCCACACCCGGTCGCAGCCGCTGCCGTCCCGGCGTACGTCGATCCGGGTCACCCCGCCGGGCACGCTCTTGCCGAACGGCAGTGAACCCGGGTTCTCGTAGCCGTAGTTGTTCTCGACCACGAGGCTGTCGCCCCAGCCGATGAGGGAGTTGTCGGTGGTTGAGGCGCCGTGCCCGAAGACAGGAACCCGGCACACGAGACGGCCGGTGTCCCGCCGGCGCACCTCGACGCGCATCCGGTCGTCGGCGTTGTCGGTGATGGCCACATAGCCCTTGCCGCCGGCGCCGAGCAGCGTTGGCGTGGTGCCCGAACCCTGGCTCACCGAACCGGGCTTGGACCGCGTACCCCGGTCGTACGGCGTGCGCCAGCGCACCACCGGACGCCCGTCGCTGTCCGTACCGAACCGGTAGAGGGCGTGGTCGGAGACGATCGAGACGCCCTCGGGCCCGGTGGAGAAGGAGTTCTGGATCTCCTCCCCGCGCAGCCTGGTGGCGCGGACGATCCCTGTGCCCGGATCGACCGTGCCGATACGGCCCTTGCGCGTCACCCACCAGATACGCCCCTGCCAGTCGGGTGCGACGGAGGTGACCGGATCGCAGCTGCCGCGCGGGTACAGATTCGTCCAGGACACGCAGTCGTGCGGCACGTGCGCAGTGAGGTCCCAGTCCGCGTCGCGGTGGAACCGCCAGGTACCGTCGGCGTCCTGACTGTGCGTCAGCCGAAGGATGTGCTGCCGTGAGTCGGCGAGCACGAGCCGGTCCTCGTGGTCGAGATAGGCGTACGCGCCCCCGGACGTGTCCTTGAAGATCTTCGAGAAGTCGAGCCGGGAGACGGCCTCCACGGTCGACGGCCGCTGTGGCAGCCGGTACTCGGCCAGCGTCCGCATGGTCCGCGGTGCCAGCAGCTTCACCCGGAAGCCCTGGAACGTACCGCACACCGTCACGATGCGCCCGCCCCGGTCGAACGTCAGCGTCGCGCACTCCCCGCCCACCGCCGCCATCGCCGCACTGCGCACCTGCGGCGTACGACCGAGCGGCCCGGAGTACGGGTGGGTGTCGCTCGACGCCCCGTCACCATGCATGCCGCTGCGCCCGTTGGGCGCCAGATACGGATTCTGCGGCGGCTTCTCGCCCGGTACGGGCCGCGCCGCGGCGGGCGCCCCGCTGTACTGCTCGACCAGCCGGTGCCCCGGCGCGCGCGGCACCTCCCGCGCCTGAGCGGGGACGGCAGGGGCGAGAAGGGTGGCGACGAGCAGCGCGAGCACGGGCGTGGTGGAGCACAGCGGTCTGCTGGACACGACGGTCACCCTCCGGCAGGCAAGCGGCGAACCCGGCGACCGTACGGACACTCTCTTCAACAGTCCATGCCACAGCGGGTGTTGGCCGACAGGGACCGCGGGGCCGCTTCAGCGCAGCCTCTAGGGATCCACCTCTAGGGATCCACCTCCAGGGATCCACCTTTAGGGATCGACGGACAGCGCGTACGAGGGGGCCAGGCTGCGTACCTCCACGGAGTGGACGCGGCGCGCCGTGGGGTCGGGGGAGAGGTGCTTGTCCAGCAGGGCGAGTACGGCTTCGGACAGCCGGTCGTGCAGTCCGGCGTCGCGGCCGGGCAGCAGCCCGATCTCCACGTGGACGAACGAGGCCTGTCCGGCCTCGGTGTCGCCGATGTACGTCTCCGCGGCGGGGCGTACGAACGTCTTGCACACGCCGGTCGAATCCGCCGTCTCGACGACGAGGGGATGCAGCTGCTGTACGAAGGCGTGCCGGTCGAAGACGTCCTCCAGGTGTGCGGAGTAGTCGACGGTGATGTGCGGCATGCGGGCTCCGGTGAATAGTGGTGACTACAACTATTCTCGCGCGCGGCGTCCGGCACCGGAGCAGGGCCCCTCCCGTAACGGCCCGGTGTGTGGCGTCACTGTGGCGGTTCGGCCCGGGCGGGCTGGACGGTGATCCCCGTCAGGAGGATGTCGGCGACGGTCTCGGCGTGCTCCCGCAGCTCGGCCGGAGTGCGCGGAACGTCGGCTCCGAGCAGCCGCGCCTCCACGGAAAGGGCGAACTGGCCGCAGCCTCCATTGGTGACCAGGTAGTGGAGCGTGGCGTAGGGGAGGGGGCGGATCCGGCCGGCGGCGACCAGGCGGTCGAGGAGACGCTCGACGCCGGGGCGCAGCGGATTGATGAACCGTTCGACGACGAAGCGGATGCGTGGGCTGTCGACGGCGCCCTCGTGGTTCATGATCCTGACGACCTGGGGGTACGTGGCGGCGAACAGGACCTGACGGACGATGCCCTGCCGCAGGGCCTCCAGGTCGTCGGCCTCCGGGCTCTCCGCGGCCTCTTGCCACACGCGTTCCGCGTGGGTCAGGGCGTGCTCCATGGCCGCGTACCACAGCTGCTCCTTGGAGCCGAAGCGTGCGGTGAACAGCGCGTGGCTGATGCCCAGTCGACGGCTGAGCGCACGGACCGACGTGCCGTCGTAGCCGGTCTCCGCGAAGGCGTCCAGGGCGGCCACCAGCAGGGGGCCGGGATCGAGTTCCTCGCCGGTGCGCGGCCGGCCCCGGCCGCGAGCCGCCCCGCTCTCCTGCCCCTGACGTGCCATGGTCCGGCTCCTCTCCTGTCGGCCGCGCAAAATTTTACATGTGCCCAATTTACGCGCCGTCCAGGTGCCTGACCTGCGGCTACGGCTCCCGGGTGACACGGGGGCGAGCCTCTCGGAGCGCCACGCGGAGTTGCCCGGGGCCGGGTCGGCGGAGCATGCTGATGGTAGAAATTAGACGCGTGGAAATTAAAAGGTGGCGCTCCAGCGCAAGGGGGTGCTCTGGCGCAAGGTGGTGCTCCCGCTCCGGCCACGCGGATCAAGTGCCGGGGAGAACCCCGGGCCGATGTCAGCGCCGACGCCGTCACAGCTGAGGCAAGGGCACGAACGAAATCCGGAAGTGAACACATGTCACGCAAGAACATCGACATCACCGTTCCCGACCTGTCCGGGAAGCGTGCTGTCGTCACCGGGGCGAGCGACGGAATGGGACTCGGCATCGCGACGCGCCTGGCCGCCGCCGGCGCGGAGGTCCTCTTGCCGGTCCGCAACCCGCGCAAGGGCGAGGCGGCACTCTCCACGATCCGCCGGCAAGTGCCCGGCGCGGACGTGTCACTGCGCGAACTCGACCTGTCCTCCCTCGCGTCCGTCGAGGCGCTGGGCAAGACCCTGCTGGACGAGGACCGGCCCCTTCACCTCCTCATCAACAACGCCGGCGTCATGACACCGCCCGAGCGGCAGACGACCGCCGACGGGTTCGAGCTGCAGTTCGGCACCAACCATCTCGGCCACTTCGCCCTCACCGCCCGCCTGTTGCCCCTCCTGCGCGCCGGCCAGGCCCGGGTCACCTCGCAGGTCAGCGTCGCGGCGAACGGCGGCGCCATCAACTGGGACGATCTGAACTGGGAGCGGTCCTACGACGGTATGCGCGCCTACCGCCAGTCGAAGATCGCGTTCGGGCTCTTCGGCCTGGAGCTCAACCGGCGCAGTGCAGCGGCCGGTTGGGGCATCACGAGCAACCTCTCGCACCCCGGAGTCGCTCCCACCAGCCTGCTCGCCGCCCGCCCCGAAGTCGGACGCGACAAGGACACCCTGGGCGTCCGCGCGATCCGCGCCCTGTCGGCGCGCGGCATCCTCGTCGGGACGGTACAGACCGCACAACTGCCCGCCCTCTACGCCGCCACTTCCCCCGACGCCAAGCCCGGCGGCTTCTACGGACCCAGCGGACCCGGCCACTTGGGCGGCCCTCCCGGAGAGCAGAAGCTCTACAGCCGACTGCGCGGCACCGACGACGCCCAGCGCATCTGGCACGTCTCCGAAGAACTCACCGGCGTCCGCTACGAGGGATAGCCGCAGCCGACCCCGCGTGTTCGCCCGCGTCCGCTGACCAGCCACCCGTCAGCCACGTCAACAACCCGCCGGGGCAAGACACCTAGGCTGGCGGGATGGGTGATCAGGCAGGGGCCGCGGTGGTCGTGGCAGGCGCTGTGTGTGAGGGAGGGCGGTTGCTCGCGGCGCGGCGTACGGCGCCGCCGGAGTGCGCGGGCCGGTGGGAGCTTCCCGGCGGGAAGGTCGAGCCGGGGGAGACCCCCGAGCGGGCGCTGGTGCGCGAGCTGCGGGAGGAGCTGGGCGTGGACGTCGAGCCCGTGGCGCCGCTGCCCGGCGAGTGGCAGCTGCGGCCGGGGCTCGTGCTGCGGGCCTGGCAGGCGCGTCTCGTCTCCGGTACGCCGCGGCCGCTTCAGGATCACGACGCGCTGCGCTGGCTCGCGCCCGGCGAGGTGTACGACGTGGACTGGCTGGAGCAGGACCTGCCCTTCGTGGAGGAAGCCGTACGGCGCCTCGCGGCAGAAGAGTCCGTCACCGGGTGAGTCGTCCGGGACGTGGCCGGCTCAGCCGTCCGGTCCGCGGAGCCTCGGCCGTCACCGGGTGAACGTCTGGGCCGTCACCGGCCGCAAGCCCCGGCGGACCGACGCCGGCCCGGGATGCACCGGTGGGCGGCCCGCGCCGCCACCGGCTGCCGGCCCAGGCGCTCATCGCCTGATCATCCGGTCCGTCGACGGCGGTCTGCCGGTACCGTCACCGGCTGAGCCGCTACCCGCCCCGCCCGTCACGTCGCCGCGTCAGCGGCTGAACGCTTCGCCGAAGCCCGCGTACCGCTCGCGCAGTACGCGCTTGAGGATTTTGCCGGTGGCGTTGCGGGGGAGTTCGTCGAGGAATTCGATCCGTCGGGGGCTCTTGAAGGCCGCGATCTTCTCGCGGGTGAAGTCGATCAGCTCTGCGGGGTCGGGATCGTGTCCGGCTTCCGGGACGACGACCGCGCAGACGGTCTCGCCCCACTTCTCGTCCGGCAGCCCTATGACCGCCACGTCGGCGACGCCGGGATGGCGGTGCAGCGCCTGTTCCACCTCGACCGGATACACGTTCTCGCCGCCGGAGATGACCATGTCCTTCTTGCGGTCGACCAGGGTGATGAAGCCGTCCGCCGCGGCCACGGCGAGATCCCCGGTGTGGAACCAGCCGCCCCGCAGCGCCTCCGCGGTCGCCTCGGGGAGGTTCCAGTACCCGGCGAAGACGTTGGGTCCGCGGACGGCCAACTCCCCGACGGTGCCCGCCGGGACGTCCGCGTCGTGCTCGTCGACGATGCGGACTTCCACGTGCGGGAAGGGCAGGCCGACCGATCCGGCGCGGTCGACGACATTGTCGCCGTCCAGTGCGAGGGCGGCCGGCGCGGTCTCTGTCATGCCGAAGCCCTCGGTGAAGTTCCAGCCGAGCGCCCGGGCACCCTCGATGACGGGCAGTGGACACGGCGCCCCGCCGCAGAGGGGCCAGCGCAGGGAGCGCGTGGAGTGGGCGAGGTGCGGGACCCGCAGCAGTGCGGCCCACATCGCCGGAACGAGGAACTGGTACGTCACCCCGTACTCCGCCATCAACTCGGCCGTCCGCTGCGGCTCGAACGCCGACTGCAGTACGACCGTGCCGCCCGCGTAGAGCACCGGCAGCGCCGACAGGCCCAGTGCGCCGATGTGGAACAGCGGTGCCGCCGCGAGCGAGATGTCGTTCCGGGACAGGCCGGGCCCGGCGGTCAGTATGTTGACCGCGTTCCAGAACATGTTGTCCTGGGTGAGCATCGCGCCCTTGGGGCGGCCCGTGGTGCCCGACGTGTACATGAGTGCGCAGACGCGGTCGCCGGTGACTGTCGTACCGAGCGGGCCGGCCGGGTGGCCGTCGGCCAACTGGCCGTCGATCAGGGCCTGGACGTCCGCGGCGGATCTCAGGGTGTGCGTCACCGTGTGGCCGTCGTGCTCCAGTGCGGCCGTGGCCAGCCCTGCGGTCTGCTCGGAGTGGGCCAGTGCCCGTGCGCCGGAGTCGGCGAGTACGAACGCCACTTCGGCCGGGGCGAGCCGGTAGTTGACCGGTACGGTGACGCCGCCCGACTTCGAGGCGGCGACGAGCAGTTCGAGGTAGGTGACGGAGTTCTCCATCAGTACGGCGAGCCGGTCGCCGGGCTCCAGGCCGAGCTGCCGCAGGCCCCGGGCGAGCGCGTCGGTGCGACGGTCCAGCTCGCCGTAGCTCGTACGGGCTCCCGTCGCGCCGTCGATGAGCGCCGTGGAGTGCGGGTCGCGTGCCGCATGGCGGGCGATCCAGCTCCCGATGTCTGTCTTGCGTGGAGCCGAGGCGGCAGCGCCCATGAACGTCTCCCGTTCCGTGAGTCCGGCAGGCAAGAGGAGTGCTGGAGCGGTCGTGCGGGAGGAGCCGGGGAGTTGAGGGCATCGTGCCCGCACCCGCGGCCCCGTACAAGGGGCGGCGCAGCAGCCGACACGGCGGCCGCGGAGGGGAGTTGGCGTCGGGCCGCCGCCGTCGTCCCGTCCCGGTGTCAGGGTCGGCCCGCGAAGTCACGCCCGCCGGGGGAGCGTTGCGGGGGGGGGCGGGCCCCGGAACGCTCCCCGTCCGTACGGCGGCCGGGTCCGTTCATCCGCCGTGCTGCGCCGTGTGCTGGGCGGCGAGGCGGACTGTCGCGTTGCGGGCGCCGTAGCCGCGGTAGCCCCCGGTGCGCTGGACGATCTCGAAGAACACCCGGCCCAGCGTGACGGTGTAGAAGTGGAAGAACTCGCCGTCCGCGTCCCGGTCGTAGAGGATGTCCAGCTCGCGCAGCGTGGAGAGGGTGTCCGGAGGCAGGTCGTACAGCGCGTCGAGGTCGTCGTAGTAGTTGGCCGGAACCGGCAGCAGTGCCGCTCCGCGCCGGCGCAGTTCGCGTGCCGTGCCCGCGATGTCGTCGGTCGCCAGGGCGATGTGCTGCGGCCGGTTCCCGGCGTCCTCCGGGCTGGGTGCGACGTTCAGCGCGATGCGCAGGGTCCCGGCGGTGTTGGCGACGGCCCGACTGCGGAAGAGGCCGTAGGGGTCGGCCAGTTCCTGGCTCTCATCGGGGTCGAGTCCCAGCACGCTGCGGTAGAACAGCGCCGCCTCGTCGAAGTGGTGCCAGGGCTGCGGCAGGGCCATATGGTCGATGCCCCGGATCCCGGCGCCCGCCGCACCCGGCTCCACCCCGTCCGGCTCCACCGCGTCCTGCTCCGGCGGGTGTTCGGCCGGGGCGAAGTCGTCCGTCCAGCTCGGATGGTCGGAGTGCCCCGTGCGGCAGAAGAACAACTCGGTGCCGTCCGGCCCGGCCACCGCGTCCAGCGGCGCCTCCCGCTCCCCGCGGCGGCGCGGCACCACGGGCGCCAGCAGCGTTTCCGCCCGTCGTACGGCTGCCGCCGGATCGGGCGACTCCAGCCCGACAGCGGCCAGCGCCGGGCCCGAACGCGTGCCGGGCACCGAGGAGTTGAGCAGCAGCCGCGCCTCGCCCTGCTCCCACAGCTCCACCGGCTTGCCGATGTGCCGGCCCGTACGGGCGAAGCCGAGCGCGCCGAGGAGGCCGCGCAGCGGCTCGGGGTCGGCCGCCGTCAGCTCGGCGAAGGCGAAACCGGAGGGGACCACCGGCGCGGGCGGAACGGCCAGCCCGGCCGCCTCCTCCAGCGCCAGGAGCGAGCGCCGCGCGTCGACGGCGGTACGGCCCGCGTCGGCCTGGCGGAACACGTCGTTGAACACCTCCAGCGACAGCGGGCCTTGATAGCCGGCCTTGACGGTGTGCGCCACCAGGCCGGCGACGTCCAGGCCGCCCTGTCCGGGGAAGCAGCGGTAGTGGCGGCTCCACTGGAGCACGTCCATCGCCATCAGCGGGGCGTCGGCGAGCTGCAGGAAGAAGATCTTCTCGGCGGGGATCTCCTCGATGCCCTGCGCGGACGTGCCGCGGGAGAGGATGTGGAAGCTGTCCAGGCACACCCCCAGTGCCGGATGGCCTGCGGCTTCGACCACTCGCCACGCGTGGTCGTAGGTACTGATGTGCCGCCCCCAGGCCAGCGCCTCGTAGGCGATGCGGATGCCGTGCAGCTGTGCCCGATCGGCGAGCTCGTGGAGCTGCGCGGCGGCGAGCGCGTCGTCGTCGACGGCGTCGGGGGAGACGCTGGAGCAGACGAGGAGTGTGTCCGCGCCGAGCCGCTCCATGACGGCGAACTTGCGCTCCGCGCGCCGCAGATTGCGTGCCAGTACGTCGGCGGGGACCGCTTCGAAGTCCCGGAACGGCTGGTAGAGGTCGAGGGTCAGACCGAGATCGGCGGCCCGTGACCGTACGTCCTCGGGGGCGAGCGGAGAGGCGATCAGATCGTTCTCGAAGATCTCGACACCTTCGAAGCCGGCTGCGGCGATGGCCGTGAGCTTCTCCGAGAGCGATCCGCTCAGGGACACGGTGGCGATGGACTTGCGCATGTCGTACTCCTCAGGGAACGGGCCGGGGCGGTACGGGTCCCGTCCGGCGGGATGCCCGTGCCGCCCCGGGTGTGCCGTGTGCGGCGGTCAGGCCCCGGGCGGGGCGCCGACGAGGCCGGCGAGGTCGTCGAGCATCCGGTCGGTGTGCGGCTCCAGACCGGTGAACAGCCGGAAGGCGTCGGCCGCTTGGAAGACGGCCATGCCTCCGCCGTCGAGGGTGCGGCAGCCGATACGGCGGGCCTCGTGCAGCAGCTCCGTCTCCAGCGGCCGGTAGACGACCTCGGCCACCCACAGGCCGGGCCGCAGCAGCGCGGCCGGCAGGGGAAGGCCCGGACTCCCGGCCATACCGACGGGAGTGGCGTGCAGGAGGCCGTCCGCGCGCGCCAGTTCACCGTCGAGGTCCGCCGGGGCCACGGCGACGGCGCGGCTCGGCCCGAAGCGCCGGTTCAGGTCCCCGGCCAGCACCTCCGCCCGGGACGGCGTCGTGTCCAGCACGGCGAGGTGTCCGGCACCGAGGGCGAGCAGTGCGTGCGAGACGGCTGTCCCGGCGCCGCCGGCGCCGAGCTGGACGACGCGGTCCAGCGGTGCGCCGGGCAGCCCGCGGGTGAAGGCCCGGGCGAAGCCGGTCACGTCCGTGTTGTGCCCGACCGTGCGGCCGGCCCGGAAGACGACTGTGTTGACGGCTCCCAACTCGGCGGCTTCTGACGCCAGTTCGTCGAGATGCTTGATGACGGACTGCTTGCAGGGGTGGGTGACGTTGAACCCGTCGAACCCCACCGTCCGCGCGGCGTGCAGCAGTTCACCGGTGGCGTCGTCGACTCCCGTACCGGTTGCGGCGCCCAGCTCGATGACGCGGTAGACCAGGCGCAGCCCGTGCCGGTCGGCCTCCCGCTCGTGCAGCACGGGGCTGAGCGAGGGCCCGATGCCGGAGCCGATGAGACCGGTCAGGTACGAGTGGCCGGCGCGCGGCGTACGTACGTGGGCGACCGCCGCCATCACACGGTTCCGGTCGGGGACGCCTCGGCGGTACGCGTACCCCCGGACGGCCCGCGTGGTGTCAGCCCGAGCTCCGCCGTCGGCACCCGGTGCGTTTCGCGGCTGCTGAGCGCCGCGACGGAGCTGACGATGCAGAAGGCGCCGGTGAGGACGGCGACTCCGATCCACCCGGAGTTGTCCGGACCCGCGATCTGCTGGGCGAAGGTCACCGCGAATCCGGAGACGGCGAAGCCGATCTGCGTCCCGATGGCCATGCCGGAGAGCCGGACCTGCGTCGGGAACATCTCGCCATAGAGGGACGGCCAGATGCCGTTGGCCGCGCTGTAGACGACGCCGAACAGCAGGATGCCGGTCAGCAGGACCAGCCCGTAGCTGCCCGTGGTGATGGCCCACAGGTACACGAACGTCATGACGCCCGAGCCGATGGTTCCGACGAGGAAGACCGGCCTGCGGCCGACGCGGTCCGAGAGGTGCGCCCACAGCGGGATGGCGGCCAGTGCGACGGTGTTGGCGAGGACACCGACCCACAGCATCGACGAATCCTCCAGGCCGCCGGCGTCGCTGGTGGCGAAGGAGAGGGCCCAGACGGTGAAGATGGTGCTCACCGTCGAGATGAGCGAGGCGGCGATCACCCGCAGCAGGTTGGGCCAGTGGCCCCGGACCAGATCGACCAGCGGCAGCTTGGCGACCGCGTTGCCCGCCGCGGCCTCCTTGAACACGGGTGTCTCCTCCAGCTTCCGCCGGATGACGTAGCCCACGACGGCGACGATCGCGCTGAGCAGGAACGGTATCCGCCAGCCCCAGGTGTGCAGTTGATGGTCCGGGAGGGCCGCGACGGGGATGAAGATCAGGGTGGCCAGGATCTGGCCGGCCTGGGTCCCGTTCAGGGTGAAGCTGGCGTAGTAGCCGCGGCGGTGCTCGGGAGCGTGCTCCAGCGTCATGGAGTTGGCGCTGGCCTGCTCGCCCGCGGCCGAGAGTCCCTGCAGTACGCGCATGAGGACCAGCAGCACCGGGGCGAGGGTGCCGACCTGCGCGTAGGAGGGCAGACAGCCGATGAGGAAGGTGGACAGACCCATCAGGATCAGCGTCAGGACCATGATTTTCCGGCGGCCCAGCCTGTCGCCGAAGTGCCCGAGGACGACGGCGCCGACGGGGCGCGCCGCGTAGGCGACGCCGAAGGTCGCCAGGGAGATCAGGGTGGCACTGGCGGGGTCGTCCGGGCTGAAGAAGACCTTGGGGAAGACGAGCGCCGCCGCGCTGCCGTAGATGAAGAAGTCGTAGTACTCCAGGGCGCTGCCGATCCAGGCGGCGATCGCGGCCTTGCGCGGGCTGCCCGATGAGGCGGGGGACGGGGCCGGGGCACCGGCCGGAGGTCGGGACACGGGGACTCCAGGGGGAGGGCGCGTTCCTGGCGGGAACGCGGGGAGCGGTGCGGGGCGGGTGCGCGGCCGTCGGCACCACGGCTCTGGGCCACGGACGCGGTCACCCGGGCGGGGCCTGGAACGCCTGCAGCGGCGCGTTCGCCGGGCCCGAACTCTGTTAACGCACTAGGTAGTTCATTACATGCTGCAGGGATGTTGCGTCCGCCGCTCCGGGCTGTCAATGGCTCCCGCGAAATCCGCCCGGGACCCGGACGGCCCCGGGGCCCGGACGGCCCCGGGGACCGGTCCTGGCCGTCCTCGCTCCGAAAGCGGCCCGCCCCGCCGGCCCTTCACCCCGCGTACGGGCACCGCCCCCGCGCCCGCTCGCGGGCCTCCGCGTCCAGATAGAAGTTGGGGCGCTGGTCGGCCTGGTCGTAATAGCGGTGGAAGACCGGGGTGACGCCGCCGGAGACCGGCGGGACGACCCAGCTCCAGTCGGCCGGTATGGTGCGGCCGTGCCGTTCCTCCCGGGCCACGTGGGTGAGGAAGTGGCGGGACTCGGTGTGGTGGTCGGCGATCCGCACTCCTGCTGTGTGGAAGGAGTGCAGGACCGCGATGTTGAGTTCGAGCAGGGAGCGGTCCCGCCACAGGGTGGTCTCGTTCCCGGTGTCCAGGCCGAGGCACTGGGCGATGACCGGGAGGAGGTTGTAGCGGTCGGTGTCGACGAAGTTGCGGGCGCCGATCTCGGTGCCCATGTACCAGCCGTTGAAGGGCGCGAGCGGGTAGTCGACGCCCCCGATGCGCAGCCGCATGTGGGAGATGGCGGGTACGGCGTACCAGCGCAGGCCCAGCGCGGTGATCTGCTCGAAGTGCGGGTGGACGATGGGCACTTCGTGTACGAGCCCGCGCGGTACGTCGAACAGCTGGGGCTTGTCGTCCGGTGTGTCGATGACCAGCGGCAGGATGTCGAAGGGGCTGCCCGGTGGCCGCCAGCCCAGCCGGCGTACCGCGTCGGTGAAGTCCGCGAGCGCCGGGTCGCCGGTGACGGTGCCGTCCTCGTTGCGGTGCCCGGCGTAGCGGATGAGCTGGTCGTTCCACACGCGGGGCGCGGGCCGGCCCGGCGTGTCGGGCGCGAAGACCGAAATGACGGGCCGGATACGGCCGTTGTTGGTGGCCAGGCCCAGGTGGTCGCACAGATCGCGGTGGATGTGCTCGGCGGTGGTGGACCCGCGCCGGTCGAGGACGCGCAGGCTGTTCCAGTAAAGGCGGCCGATGCAGCGGCTGGAGTTGCGCCAGGCGACGCGTGCGCCGAAGGTCAGCTCGGCCTCGGTGTGCCGGTACGTTCCGGTGGCGTCGATGGCGGCACCGACCTCGGCCAGCCGGCGGGCGAGGGGAGTGGGCTGTTCCGGCTGCTCGGTGTGGAACTGCCGCAGGAACTCCGCGGCTTCGTCCCGGTCGGCGACGGGGACGACCGGCCTCTTCCCGTGTGCCGAGGCGCTGTTGAGGCCACTGCCTGTGTACGTTCCGGTCGCGGTGTTCACGGCGCCCCCTTCGTGCCGGCGCGGCTCTCGTCCGCCAACGCTGTGCCGAACACGCGGTCCCAGTACGGCGCGGAGATACCGAAGCCGCGGGTGTCGTCGCGGAAGTGATGGCGCATGTGCAGCCTGCGCAGGTGCCGCAGCAGCCGGTTCCGGGGGCGGGCGTGGTGCAGATAGAGATGGAACAGGTCGTAGCTCAGATAGCCGGCGGTGTAGCCGGCGCCGAAGGTCAGCGGCAGCGAGCCGGCGCCGCAGCCGAGAAGGAGCGCCCCACCGACCATCGGCACGCTCAGCAGCGGGCTGAGGATGGAGCGGCGTACATCCTGCGGGTAGGCGTGGTGCACACCGTGCAACAGCCAGTGCATCCGTGCGCCCAGGCCCTGTTCGGGCTCGTAGTGCAGCACCACGCGATGACCCCAGTATTCGGACAGCGTCCAGACCGCGTACCCGGCCGCCGCCCACCCCGCCAGCGCCCAGCCCCCTGCCTGGCCCCGCGCGCCGTACACGCAGACCGCGATGACCGGAACGAACAGCAGCGCGCTGACGAGCGGATGGACGTGGACGAGGCGGTCCAGCACCGGCGGCAGTTCGGCCGGTGCGGTGCCGCGCCGGATGGCGCCCTTGGTGGACGCGGGTGCGGTGCTCATGCGCCGGTCCTGTTCTCCGCGACAGCCTCCGGAGCGGTCTCCGGTGCTTCGGGTGCGGAGCCGCTTGCGGGGGCGTGCAGGGAGACGACCCGGTCGTCGGCGGAGGCCGCAGCGGGGCCGAACACGCGCTCCTCGTACGGGCGTCGCGCCGCGGTGTCGGTGGTGTGCAGCAGCTGGTCGGCCTTGAGGAAGCGGCCCAGCACATCGCGTACGTTCTGCGGGACGAGGAACATCAGGCGGGTGACCGGGTTGGTCCAGCCCGGTACGTACACCGAGTAGCGGCGCGGGTGGCGGGCGGTGCTGACGACCCGCTCGGCGATGTCGACGGACGTGAGCAGCGGTACGAAGCGTCCCTTGCCGACGCCCGAAGTGAGCTTCGTGGCGGCCGGGATGGGCAGCACGATGGACAAGTGCACACCGGAGCCGCGCAGTTCACCCCGTACGGCCTCGGACAGGCCGGTCACGCCGTGCTTGGCGGCGGAGTAGGTCGCACAGCCGGGCAGCCCGACCATGCCCACGGCCGACACCATGTTGATGACGTGGCCCCGGCCGCGGTCGCGCATGACGGGCAGGGCGGTCTTCATGCCGTGCAGCGTGCCGAGCAGATTGACGCCCAACTGGTGGTGCGTGGCGGCCTCCGTCTCGCTTTCGAAGCGGCCCACGAGCATTTCGCCGGCGTTGTTGACGAAGATGTCGATGGGCCCGTGGTCACGCTCCACGTCCTCGAAGAAGGCCCGCATGGAGGCGGGTTCGGTGACATCGAGCGCGTACGCGCGGGCCCCTACCCGCTGCGCGACGACGCGGGCGTGGGCCAGGTCGCGGGCGCCGATGGCGACGTGGGCGCCGCGGTGGCGGAACGCCGCGGCGGTGGCGAGGCCGATGCCGCGGCTGCCGCCGGTGATGGCGACGACCTTCCCTGTGAGATCGATGGACACGGTTCCTCCTGAGCTGAAGCAGGTGCTGGTTACGGGCAGTTGGAGTGGTCCCGGCCGGACCGCGCGGGGTCCAGGACGGACCGTGCGGAGTCCCGGCCGGGGGACGTACGAGCTCTCACTTCGCCGAGGTGAAGTGGCGCGCGTGCCACACCAGCGGGGAGCCGGCGTGGTGCCCGGCGGCGCGGACCAGTCCGGTGACGATCGTGTGGTCGCCGCCGGGGTGCAGGTCCGTCACCTCGCAGGCCAGCCACGAGAGGGCCGCGCGCAGGATGGGCACCGAGGCGACCGGGTCGTACGGCAGGCCGTTGAAGCGCGTCGCCGGGTGGGGCGTGGGCCGGGCGAACGCCGCGGCGACCGGGGCGTGCCGGTCGCGCAGCACGTTGATGCCGAAGGCGCCGTGGGCGCGGATGCGGGCCAGCGTCTGGCTGTCGTTCGCGAGCGCGGCCAGGGCCAGCGGCGGATCCTGGGACAGCGAGCACACGGCGCTGGCCGTCATCCCGCAGGGCCCTTCGGAGCCGTAGGTGGTCAGGATGCTGACGCCGGACGGGAGTTGGGCGAAGGCGTCCCGGAACTGCCGGTCGGACACCTGCCCCTTGGCGAGCACGGCGGGCGCGAGCGTCGGACGGGTCATGTCACCCACCCGCTGCCACGGTGGGAGCGGGAGTGGCGTCGGATTCCGCGGCTGCAGCGGAGGCTTCGGCGACATCGATGTGTTCGCCGAACAGGCCGCGCAGGATCAGCCCGATACTCTCGGCCAGGGCCTGCCGGGCGACCGGGTCGAGAATCGCCGCCAGACTCGGCATGCCGAGGTCGAACGACGCGCTGAAGTGCACCCGTACGTCCGGCACTTGGGGCGCATCCGGTGCGGTGCCGGCCGGTCCCGGACTGCCCGCCTGCCCGTGCCCGCCGCCCTCCCCGCCGCCGGAGTCCGCGGCCGTCAGCTCCGTCACCCGCCACGTTCCGTCGAAGCGCTCGAAGTCGCCCTCGACCTGGGCGAAGTCGATGGTGAGCGCGGCGGGGTCGATGCGGTCGTGCTCGGACCAGCACAGCACGCCGTTGCGGAAGTTGACCGCCCAGTGCGAGGCGACGATGTCGTCGTCCACGCCGGTGACGGTCACCTCCCGTACGGCCGCGGTGTAGCGCGGGTAGGCGGAGAAGTCGGCCAGCCGGGTGAAGACCGCGGCCGGATCGGCGCCGGGAACGGTCGCCTCCAGAGTCACGCTGGGCATGGGCTCATATCCCTTTCCGTACGGTGGTGTGGGCGGGGCTCCGGCTCCGGCTCCGGGAGCGGGCCAGGGCGCGGCCCGCGGCGGTGAACACCTCGCGGAGCGTGTCCAGATCGCGGGGTGTGAGCAGCGCGGGCGGGGTCAGCCGCAGCACGCGGTGGGCGTTGAGCGAGTGGTTGACCAGCACGCCGTTCTCGATGAGGTGCAGCACCAGCTCGCCGGCGAGTGCCGCGTCGGCCAGTTCGATGCCGATCAGGAGGCCCCGGCCGCGGATCTCCACGACCGCGTCGCCCAGCAGCGGCGCGAGCGCCTCGTGCAGCAGGCGCCGCAGCGACTCGCCGAGGAAGGCGGCGCGCTGCACCAGCCCTTCGTCGTCGATGACGTGCACCGCGGCCTCGGCAGCGGCCATCGCCACCGGAGCGCCGGCGAAGGTGGAGGAGTGCAGGAATGGGTCGCGGTCGAAGGGCGCGTAGGCCGCCGGTGTGGCCACCGCGGCGGCGACGGGGACGATCCCTCCGGAGAGGTTCTTGCCCACCAGCAGCACGTCCGGCCGTACGTCCTCCGCGTCCGCGCCCCACCAGGTACCGAGCCGTCCCAGCCCGGTCTGGATCTCGTCGAGGACGAAGAACGCCCCGTACCGGGCGCACAGTTGCTGTACGTCGGCCAGATAGCCGAAGGGCGGCAGCACCACCCCGCCCTCACCCTGCACGGGCTCGATCACCACACACGCCTCCGCCCCGGAACGCAGCGCCGTCTCCAGTGCCGCCGCGTCCCCGTAGGGCACGTGCTCGGCGGGCAGCAGCGGCCGGAAAGGGTCCTGGTAGAGGGGCTTGGCGGTGAGGGCCAGGGCGCCGGTGGTCTTGCCGTGGTAGCCGCCGACGGCGGAGATGAGGCGCTGTTTCCCGTGCGCGCGGGCGAGTTTGACGGCCGTCTCGGTCGCCTCGGCGCCGGAGGTCACGAAGTGCACGCGGTCCAGGCCGGGCGGGGTGACGCGGGCGAGCGCGGCCGCCGCGTGCGCGACGGACGGCTCCAGGAGGATGCGGGTGGCCATCGGGTGACGGCGGATCTGGTCGACGACCGCCTCGATGACCCGCGGGTGCCGGTGGCCCAGCAGGAACACGCCGTACCCGGCGCAGTCCAGGTACTCCTTGCCGTACGCGTCCCACACCTTGGCGCCCTCGGAGGCGACCTCCACCACGGAGCCGGTCATCGCGGCGAGCCGCGCCCGGCCCTGGCTGACGTGCCGCCGGTAGGCCTCCAGCACGGCTTCGGGGTCGTCGCGGTCGAGTGCCCTGCGACTCCCTCCGCTGCCGTGGTGCAGGGTGAGCTTCGTCCGTGCCTCGTACGCGCCGCGCGTCTCGTGGGTGCTCATCCGGCCAGCAACTCCTCGCTGGGGCCCGCCAGTTGAGCGGGGCGGGTGCGGGGAGTGCTCTGCGCGGGGGCGAGGCCCTTCACGTGTGCCAGGTGGGTGACCGTGCGCAGGAACCCGGCCTCCACCTCGTCCGTCACGGGTGCCGGCACACCAGCGGGCAGCGTGCCCAGGCTGGTGGGGAATGCGCCGGCACCCGCGAACAGCGCCGTCATGGCGAGCATGTCGTCGAAACGGCGCCGTGCGCCCGGTTGGAGGGTGCTGATGAACACCGGGCGGATCAGGCGGTCGACCATGTCCTGGCCGACCATGCGGGGCATTTTCGGAGCGAGCCCCAGCTCCGTACCTGCCTGCGCGGTCAGCTCCAGCACCCGCGCGACCGTCAGCGCGCTCTCGCCCGCCGTGGCCCACACCTCGCCCTCCGTACGTTCCTCGGCGACGAGTTGGGCGATGACCCGGGCCACCACGTCGCAGGGCAGGAAGTCCACCCGCGAGTGGCGCGGCACCGGCATGAGCGGCAACAGGCCGCGCAGCAGGGCCTGGAGCACGCCGTGCATGCCCTGGAACGCCGAGATGTGACCGGTCGCCGAGTCCCCGATGACGACGGACGGGCGGATGATCACGGCGGGTACGCCGCTGTCGCGCACCACGGCTTCGCCGGCCCGTTTGGAGTCCACGTAGTCCTCCGGGCGGGCCGCGGCGTCCCCGGAGTCCCGGCCGAGACCGGCGCGGGTCAGCTCGCGGCGGGCCACGAACGCGGTCGACAGGTGATACAGCCGCGCACCGGCGTCGGCCGTGAACTCGGTGATCCTGCGGGTGCCCGCCTCGTTCATCCGGTGGGTCGCCGACGCGCCGCCGGAGAAGCCGGTTTCGGCCGCGGCGTGCACGACCACGTCGACGCGCCGGGCGAGAGCGGCGTACGTCCCCTTCTCCAGCCCGAAACGGTGCGCGGTCAGATCACCGCGCAGCTGTTCGTCCGCGCCGGGGCACGGCGTGCGATGGGTGAGCGCGATGACCCGGCAGCCGGACAGCTCCGGCAGCAGCGCGCTGCCGATGACACCGGAACCACCGGTCAGCAGGACGGTCGGACCGCCGGCTGCGGGCAGGGACAGAGAAACGAGCGTGTTCAAGGACACGGAAGTGTCACCTCGCTGATCAGGAATCGGAAGAAGCGGTACGGGCCCGCACGGTGCGCGGGTGGTGGCCTGCGCAACGGGCGTACGGGGCCCGGGTTCAGGGGAGTGGTCGCCGGTGACGGGTCGTCAGGAGATGCGCAGCGGACGGCCGGTGAAGTGGTCGGCCAGCCCTTCGGCCATGCGGGATCGGGCGGGCGGGTGGAACGCCAGCGCGCGGCAGGCGGAGTTGAGGTAGGCGACGTCCCCTGAGGAGATGAACGCCATGCCGCCCAGCGCCTCCACGCACTGCTCCGCGACCCGCCCGATGACCGTCTGCGCGCTGTAGCGGCAGGCGAGCGCATCGGCCAGGGCGTGCTCGTCCAGACCGGCGGCGGCCGTACGCGCCATCCCCTCCAGGGCGAGTACGGCGCCGTGTACGGCGGTGGCGACCTCCGCCCGCACCGCGTGGCCCGTCTTCGGCGCGGCCAGCACGCGTTCCACCAGTGCGGAGACAACTCCCAGATAGCTTGCGGTCATCAGGGCCTCGAACCACACGAAGCCCGCCGTCTGCAGCCGATCCAGCCGCCCGTCCTCCGTCACCTCGGTACGCACGACAAGGCCGGCGGGCACCTCGACCTCGTCCAGGACGACCTCGTCGCTCTCCGCGCCCGCCAGGACCGGGCTGTTCCAGAACGGGCGTACCGACATCCCCGGCGCGTCGGCCGGCACCAGCGCCACAGCCAGCCGCGACGGTTCGCCGTCCGTACCCGGCAGGGCCACGGACACGGTGAGCAGATCCATCGAACGGGCAAGACTGCAGGGCTTCTTGACGCCGCTCAGCCAGATCTTGCCGTTCGCCCCGTCACCCTCCATCCGCGCTGTGAGGGTGGGAGAGAGGATGCCCTGCCCCGTGCTGCCCTCGGCGAAGCCGGAGGCGACGAGCAGGTTGTCCCGGGCGACGGCGTCCAGCAGCATCCACTCCATCCCGCCGCCGAGCGCGGCGGCCTCCGCCAGAGAGGCGACGGAGAAGTGGTGCATGGTGGTGGCCACGGCCAGCGACGGCGAACGGGAGCCGACAGCGCGCTGCACCCGTACCGCGTCGAGCAAGTCGGCGCCCTTGCCGCCGTGTTCGGCAGGCACGAGCAGACCGGGACCGCCGGCGGCGCGGAACGCCGCGAGGGCTCCGCCGCCCGGCTGCTCCAGTTCGGCAAGCGGCGTGCCGGCCAGGAACTCCTCCAGGCCGGGCAGGACCTGCCCCAGATGTTCTCGTTCGCGCTCCAGATACCTCGTGCCCACCGGACACCCCCCGTGCGTCGACAGACCGGACGACTGGCCGCACCGGGCCCCCGCCTCCCTCGTCCCCATCGGCCGGGGCCCGGTGCATGAGGTCCCACGCTAGGAACGGCCCCTTCAGGGGACGTGCAGCGCGCATGCAGCCGGCGGTAAGGGCTGCGGCAAGAACGGGGCGTGAACAAGTGCGGGGCTGTGTCCGGGCGTTCGGGACCGGGGCGTTCACAGGGTCAGACGTAGGGCACCTCGGACTCATGTCCAACTCCCGGCCCTGCCATGGTCGTAGCCCTTCGACGCCGTACAGACGTCCGACCCTCGTCCGCGTACTCTTCCCTCGCGTCGCGCCGACCGTCCCACCGGCGCCGCCCCCACCGTTGCCTGGCCGACGCCCCTGGAGGCTCCGTGCCCGAATCCACGTACGCCTCCGAACCGGCACCTCCGCACACCGCCGCACCCGGAGAGCGGACCCTCGCCGCCAACCGGCTCGGGATCCCCTCCGTCGTCTTCTTCGTCGTCTCGGCCGCCACCCCGCTGACCGTCGTCGCCGGCGTCGTCACCACCGGCTACGCCACCACGGGCCTGACCGGACTGCCCCTCGCGTACGTCGTCATCGGCGCCGTGCTCGCCCTGTTCTCCGTCGGCTACGTCGCGATGGCCCGGGACGTCGCCAACGCCGGCGCCTTCTACGCCTACATCGGCCGCGGCCTGGGCCGCCCCCTCGGCGTCGGCTCCGCATGGGTGGCACTCGCCGCGTACAACGCGCTCCAAATCGGCCTCTACGGGGCGATCGGCGCCGCCGCGCGCCCCCTGCTCGACGACTGGTTCGGACTCGACGTCAGCTGGTGGCTGATCGCGCTCGTCGCCTGGGCAGTCGTCGCCGTACTCGGACTCCAGGACATCGGGGTCAACGGAACGGTCCTCGCCGTCCTCCTCGTCACCGAGGTCGCGGTGATCGTCCTCTACAGCGCCGCCGACCTCGCCCACCCGGCGGGCGGCACGGTGTCCACCGCGACCCTGGCCCCGGGAAACCTCTTCGGTACGGGGCTGGGCGCGCTGCTCGCCCTCGCCGTCCTGGGCTTCGTCGGCTTCGAATCCTCCGTCGTCTTCAGCGAGGAGACCCGCGACCGGCAGCGAACGGTACGGGTGGCGACCTACACGGCCGTCGCCCTCATCGCCCTGCTCTACACGGTCGCCTCGTGGGCGATGAGCGTGGCCACAGGCCCCGACAAGGTCGTCGCGCGCTCCCGGGCCGAGGGCGCCGACCTCATCTTCCACCTCGCCGCCGACCACCTCGGCGCGGGCTTCGTCCACGCGGGCCGGGCCCTGTTCGTCACCAGCGTCCTCGCCGCGATGATCTCCTTCCACAACACCACGGCCCGCTACCTCTTCGCCCTCGGCCGCGAACGCGTCCTGCCCGCCGCGTTCGGCCGCACCTCACCGCGTACCGGCGCGCCCCGGGCCGGCTCCCTCCTCCAGACGGTGCTCGCCCTCGTCGTGATCGCCGTATACGCGGCCGGCGGCTGGGACCCGCTGGTGCACCTCTTCTACTGGGGCGGAACGATCGGCGGCCTCGGCGTGCTGCTGCTCATCACGGCCACCGCGCTCGCCGTCGTCGCCCACTTCGCCCGCCACCCGGGTACGGAAACCCTCGCGCGGCGCGTCCTCGCCCCCGTACCCGCCGCGCTGATGCTGCTCGGCGTCCTCGTACTCGCCCTCGCCAACTTCGCGACACTGCTGGGCGTTCCGGAGTCCTCGCCCCTGCGCTGGGGCGTCCCCGTCGCGTACGGGGTGCTCCTGCTGGGCGGTGCGCTCTGGGGCCTGCGGCTGAGGGGCCGGCGGCCACTGGTGTACGCGGCGCTCGGGCGGGGCGGTGAGGTGGGCGGCGGCGGTGCCGTACCGGCCGGTGGCACACCGGACAAGGAGGCGTCCCGATGACCGGGTACCGCACGACGGCCGTCGTACCTGCCGGGCGTGAACACGTCGACACGGTCGCGGAGTTGATCGCCACGGCCTTCGCATCGCTGGCCGTGGCGCGCTGGCTGGTCCCCGACGCGGAGGGCGGGGGAGCCGGAGCCGACGGCGACGCTGCCTCCGCGGCATCCGGAGCCTCCGGCACCGGCAGGGGTGTCGGCGGGCATCGCCGCGATGCGGAACGCGTACGGCGCCTCACGGCCAACTTCGCCCTCCACGTCGAACACGCCCTGCGCCACGGGCACATCGACTGGACCGACGACCGTACGGGGGCCGCCGTATGGGTCCACCAGGACCCGGGAGCGCCCGAGGTGCCGGAGCCGGACGACTACGAGGCCCGACTCGCAGCGTCCGCCGGGCCGCACCTGCCCCGCTTCCAGACCCTCGACCGCGCCTTCGCCGCCAGCCACCCGCACGCCCCGCACCACCACCTCGCCTTCCTCGCCGTACACCCCTCCCGCCAGGGGCACGGACTGGGCACGCTGCTGCTGCGCCGCCACCACACGACCCTCGACGCGGCCGGACTCCCGGGCTACTTGGAGGCATCCAGCGAACGCAGCCGCGCCCTCTACACCCGCCACGGCTACCGCGACATGGGCGACCCCTTCACCCTCCACCCCGACGGCCCGCGAATGTGGCCGATGTGGCGAGAGCCGGTGGCGGTGTCGGGGGAGCGGTGAGTGGTGGGCCTCGACGGCGCGGCCCGCCCCCGCCCCCGCCCCCGGGCAGTCCGCCGGGAAGACACGCTTGTGGAGCCGTGCAGCCGTGCAGCCGTGCAGCCGTGCCGGCTGGGAGCGGGGCGGGCTCCCACCAACTGGCCTGCCCCGCAAGGCGCATGACGGCGGCACCAGCTCTCCCGCATCGCCACCACGGCTGCAGTCCCGCAGTCCCGCGGTCCGGCGCGCACCGGCACGGCACTCCGTACCTCACCGGGCGCGCCCTCATCTGAACTTCCGTGTCCACACCGGCAGTTGTACGGCCGCTTCCAGGCCGCCGCCGGGGGCCGGGTCGAGGGTGAGGCGGCCGTTGTTGGCGCGGGCCAGCGACGAGGCGATGGCCAGCCCGAGGCCCGAGCCCTCGCCGGGGACCGCGTTGCCGCCGCGCCAGAAGCGGTCGCACGCGTGCCGGCGTTCGGCCTCGCTCATGCCGGGGCCCTGATCGCGGCACGAGACGCGGACGCGGCGGCCTTGCGCCTGGACGGCGAGCCGCAGGCGGGAGCGCGGAGGGGCGACGGTCAGCGCGTTGTCGAGGAAGACGTCCAGGATCTGTTCGAGCGTGCCCGGTACGGCCGCCGCCGGCACGGCATCGCCCGTCACCTCGACGGACACCTGCCGCTCCTCGGCCGTCGCCTGCCACGAGTCCGCCCGTTCCCGGACGATGGCCAGCGGGTCGACGGGCCGGGCCGGGGCGTTGTTGCCGCCCTCGCAGCGCGCCATGGTCAGCAGCGCGGACAGGGTTCCGCTCATGCGGTCCGCCTCCACCAGCGCGTGATCCAGGCCGGGTTGGCCCTCGGCCGCCAGATGCGGCTCCAGGTTCTCCAGCCGCAGGCGCAGCGCCAGCAGCGGGCCGCGCAGCTGGTGGGAGGCGTCGGTGAGGAACGCCTTGCGGGCGGCTGCCCGCTCTTTGGGGCGCCGGCAGGGGCAGGGCGGCCGCTTGGCCGGCGGTACGGCGATCAGGACGCCGGCCGCCAGCGCCGGCACCCACAGGGCGCCGAACACCAGCCACGCGCCGTGCAGATGGCGGTGCGGCGGCTCCGCCTGCGAGCAGACCGCCACCGCACCGGCCACCCGCCCACCGTCGACAACCGGCGCCGCCACGACCAGATCTCTGCCCTGTGGCGGCATCGTGTACGTGGACGAGTCCAGCGGGCGCCCGGCCAGGGCCGCACGGACCTCGGGGCGGGCGGCGAGTCCGGCAGAAGCGGGAGAGCAGCCCGTACCTGTCACCAACCTGCCGCCCCGGTCGAATACTTGAGCCCGGCCCCCGAGAGCGCGCTGATCGCGAACTGGCTCGCGTGCGCGTACCGGCTCCCCGCGTTCGCCGCCCCGCTGCCCTCGTTCTCCGGCCCGTTCTCCTCTCTCGCGCACCGGCTCTCCGCGCTTGCCGAGCGGCCGCCCGTCCAGGGAACGGTCAGGGCGGTCCCGCAGAACCCGTACAGCCGGACCGGTCAACTGGTGTGCCTCCGCCAGCTGTTCCGCAGCCAGCTCGCGTGCCGCAGGCCGCCCGTCGTCCACGGGCAACGGCACACCGAACGTCAACAGCACGACCGCCGGAAGCGCCACCAGCAGGACCAGCAGGACTGCCGGCGCCGCCAGGCGGTGCCGCACAGAAAGGCGTTGTCGCACGGGGTCCCCCGTCCTCCCCGGCCGGTGCCGGCCAACGGATGACGGCCGGCACCCCTGATGTGTCGCCGCGCCCGTCCGGACGGGTTCCGGCAGATGCGGCGACAGAACTCCATGGACGCCCTGCCGGCGCATGCCGTCGACGTCTCACTGTCATACGGGCAGCCGCGGTCCGTCGTTCAACACCCGTTCCCGTACGGCCACTTCACCGCCCGGCGCGCTCGCGCCCGAGGCTCGTACGCCGCCCCGGGCCCGGGGTCACGCCGTCCCGGGAGGGGCGAGGCGGAATCCCACTCCGCGTACCGCCCGGATCCACTGCCGGTGGCCCAACTTCGTGCGCAGCGTGCCGACATGGACGTCGAGCGTGCGGGTCGAGCCGTACCAGTTCGTGTCCCACACCTCGTTGATGAGGTCCTCGCGCAGCCGGACCGCTCCGGCGTCCGCCATCAGCGCGGCCAGCAGGTCGAACTCCCTGCGGGTCAGCTCGACCGTCCGGCCGTCGAGCACGGCCCGCCGCGCACGCGAGTCGACCACCAGCGGCCCGAACCGGTCGGGTTCCACCGCCTCCCGGCCGTCGCGCACCACCGCACCGTCGCGCACCACCGCACCGTCCGGCATCCCGCCCACGGTGTCCGCGCCCCGTACGCCCGCGTCCCGCACGTCCGTGCCGCGTACGCGGGTGCCGCGCTCGCCGCCACCGGACCGGCCCGTACCCGGCTCCTGTGCCTCCGCGCAGTGCCGGTTGCCGCGCGCCCGGCGGCACACCGCTTCCATCCGGGCGAGCAACTCCCGCAGGCCGTACGGTTTGACCACGTAGTCGTCCGCTCCGCCCTGCAGCAGCAGCACCCGGTCGAGCTCATCCTCGCGCGCGGTCACCACGATGACCGGCACGGAGGAACGCTCGCGCAGCCGTCGGCACACTTCGTGCCCGTCCAGGTCGGGCAGTCCCAGATCGAGCAGTACGAAGTCGGCGTCTCTCGCGAGCGCCACTGCCTGCCCGCCCTCCTGCAGATGCCGCACTTCGTGCCCGAACCGCCGCAGCCCCTCCGTGAGCGGGCCCGCGATGTGCTCGTCGTCCTCCACCACCAAAACGTGCATTGCTGTTCCCCCGAAACCCCCGTAACTCACGTGCGGCCCGGGCATGTTCCCGGACGCACGGCGTTCCCTTCGAGCCTAGGGCGGAAGGCGTCACCGTTCGAGAAACACCACCGATTGCGCGAACTCCCGTACCGGCCCCGGCAGATGGCGCCGAACCGCACCCGCGCCCACCGCCGTCCCCGTGGGGGAGGAGCGGGGAGCGGCCGCGCGCACAGTGCGTGCCCGCACTACGCACAGGAGCGGCTCGCTCGTCACGGGTTCACGGTCGTGCGACACGGCCCGGCAGTCAGGCGTCACGGCTCGACGGCCGCGCGTCACGGCTCGATCAGGCGGGCCCGGATCGCGTACCGGGTGAGTTCCAGGCGGTCCTTGAGACCGAGCTTCTGCAGCAGATTGGCGCGGTGGCGTTCGACGGTCTTGACGCTGATGAAGAGCAGCGCGGCGATCTCCTGCGAACTGTGGCCCTCGGCGACGAGTTTGAGGACCTCCTCCTCCCGGTCCGTGATGGCCTTGTCGGGAAGATCCTCACCGTCCCTGACACGGTCGAGATAGTTGCGGATGAGCGCGTTGACGGCGCCGGGGTAGAGGAAGGGCTCGTCGCGCATGGCCGCGTGGCAGGCCTCGACGAGGTCGCGGTCCGCGACGGACTTGAGCACGTACCCGGCGGCGCCGGCCTTGAGCGCCTCGAAGAAGTACTGCTCGTTGTCGTACATGGTCAGGATGAGGATGCGCAGATCCGGCTGGAGACGCGAGAGTTCACGTGCGGCCTGCAGGCCCGTCAGGCGGGGCATGGCGATGTCGAGGATGGCCAGATCGGGCAGCTCGGCACGGGCCCTGTCGATGGCTTCGGCGCCGTCCCCGGCCTCGGCGACGACGGTCAGATCCGGTTCGCCGTCGAGGATGAGCCGCACCCCGCGCCGGACCAGGGCATGGTCGTCGGCGAGCAGGATGCGAGTCGTCCCCGGTTCGGGCTGACCCGTGTGCACATCGGCCTCCGTCTCCTGGCCTGCAACGATGGAGCGGGCCGTACCCCCAGCGTGCCGGGATCACGGGGCCGCCGTCCATCGGGCCCAGCACCCACATTCCGTTCCGCACGCGGCCGCGCCTACATGGTCGGCACCCCCGGAAATGGGTGCCGGTACGGATGGCTGCGGGCCCATGCAGCGGGCGAGCGTGGAGGCCAGGCACCGGACACTCAGACTCCGCCCCGCGGGAGGGAGGAGCCATGCCCCGTTTCGACGACGAGCATCTGCAGGACATCGAGGCCCGACTGCGCCGCGACGACCCGCACTTCGCCGAGGCTCTCGGAACCGGCCGCCCCTGCCGGCCGCGCGAGTACCGGCACCGCCGGGCCTGGATCGTACTGACCCTCGCCCTGACCCTCCTGGGTATCGGCATCGCCGCCGGGCACGGGCTGCTCATCGCTGCGAGCCTGGTCATGGCAGGCGCCGCGGGCCCCCTCTTCGAACCTCAGCGCAACCCGCCACGGGGACGTCGCTCTCCCCCGGGAGGTGACACCGGCTGACGGCGCCGGCCCGAGGCGCCGGAACCAGTACGGAGAGACCGGATGACGCTGCAGGAGCTGTACGTGGTGCTGCTGACCGGCGGCACGGTACTGCTCGCCAGCATCGCGGCGGCGCGCACCGCCCACCGGCTCGGCCTCCCCAGCCTCCTGCTGTTCCTCGGCGTCGGCGTGATCCTCGGCGAGGACGTCCTCGGCCTGGACTTCGACGACGCCCAGCTCGCCCAGTCCCTCGGCACCGCGGGACTGGCCGTCATCCTCGTCGAAGGCGGCCTGACCACCCAGTGGACGGACGTCCGCCGCCTGCTGGCACCCGCCGGCGCGCTCGCCACCGCGGGGGTGACCGTCTCCGTCGTCGTCACCGCCACCGGAGCCCAGCTGCTGCTCGGCGTGGACTGGCATCTGGCGCTGCTGCTCGGGGCGATCGTCTCCTCCACCGACGCTGCGGCCGTCTTCGCCGTCCTGCGCTCCCTGCCGCTCCCGCAGAAGGTCACGGGCCTGCTCGAAGCGGAATCCGGCTTCAACGACGCGCCCACCATCATCCTGGTCCTGGTCTTCAGCACCGCCGCCACCGATCTGCCGGGACCGGCCGCCATCGTCGGCGACGTGCTCTACCAACTGGCCGTCGGCGCCGCACTCGGCCTGCTCGTCGGACGCATCGGCGTGGCAGCGCTGCGGCACATCGCGCTGCCCGCCACCGGCCTCTACCCGCTGGCGACCGTGGCCTTCGGCATCATCGCCTTCGCCGCGGGCGGAGCCGCCCACGCCAGCGGCATCATCGCCGCCTATCTGTCCGGCCTCGTCCTCGGCAACTCCCGGCTGCCGCACCGCGCCGCCACCCGTTCCTTCGCCGAAGGCGCCGGCTGGCTCGCCCAGATCGGCCTGTTCGTCATGCTCGGCCTGCTCGTCAACCCGAGCGAACTGCCCTCCGCCGTCCTCCCCGCCCTCGCCGTCGGCCTCGTCCTCCTGCTGATCGCCCGCCCCGTCTCCGTCGCGGCCTGCCTCCTGCCGTTCCGAACACCCTGGCGCGAACAGGCGTTCATCTCCTGGGCCGGGCTGCGCGGCGCCGTGCCGATCGTGCTGGCCACCTTCCCCATCGTCGCCGGAGTCGACGGCGCCGGGGGCCTGCTGAACATCGTGTTCGTGCTGGTCGTCGTGTTCACGCTCGTCCAGGGCCCGAGCCTGCCCGCCGCCGCGCGATGGCTCGGCCTCACCAGACCCGGCGCGCTGCGCGACGTACAGGTCGAGACCGCCCCGCTGGACGTCCTGGACGCCGACCTGCTCACCGTGTCCGTCCCCCCGGGCTCCCGGCTCGACGGCGTCGCCGTCTTCGAACTCCGCCTGCCCCCACCGGCCGTCGTCACCCTCATCGTCCGTGACGGTACGAGCATCGTCCCCCGCCACGACACCGCCCTCCGAGCGGGCGACGAACTCCTGCTCATCACCACCACATCGACGCGGGAGCCCGCGGAACGCCGCCTGCGCGCCATCGGCAGACGCGGCAAACTCGCCCGCTGGCTGGGCGAACACGGCGACCCCGAACCCCCGGCACGCCCCAACCCCTAGACGGCCGGCGGGTGTTGCTGCCCTGCGGGGCGGAAGGTTCGTCGAACGGAGAAGCAGAGCAGGCGACGGGCCCCGCCCGGAGGGTTCCGGACGGGGCCCATCGTTCGCCGGCCCGTCGTACGGCCGGTCCCGCGCGCCGCCGCGCGGGTCACGCGTGCCCTGCGGTCACGCGTGACCCGCGGTCAGCTCCCCGCGCGTCCCGGCTCGGGCTGTGGCGGAGGTTCGGGTTCCGGCTGCGGCGGGGCCGGCGGGATCGGGTCGGGGCCCGGCTGCGGGGGAGCGGGCGGCGCCGGTACGGGCCCCGGCAGCGGTCCCGGGCCGGGACCGCCGGGATCCGGGGTCGGGGCCGGAGGAACGGGGTCAGGGGGCGGAGTGCTCAACGTGCTCTCCTTCTCTCCTCGGGGTCCGCATCCGCGAGGTTCACGGACACGGCTCGTCCGCCGGGCGCGAGGGCGCGGGGGAGGCCAACGCGCCGCCGGCGGTACGTACTTCAGCCGGACTGCACCTCCCGGCGGCCGTCCTCCGCCCAGAGCGTGTGGAAGACGCCGTCGCGGTCGGTGCGCCGGTAGGTGTGCGCGCCGAAGTAGTCGCGCTGCCCCTGCGTGAGCGCCGCCGGAAGGCGCGTACTGCGCAGCGAGTCGTAGTAGGCCAGCGCCGCGGAGAAGCCCGGCACCGGCACACCGCGCCGTACGGCGGTGGCCACCACCGCACGCCAGTCGTTCTGCGCCTCGCCGATCTCCTTGGCGAAGCCCTCGTCGGCCAGCAGCGACGGCAGCTGCGGATCGGCGGCGAACGCGCTGCGCACCCGGTCAAGGAACGCCGCCCGGATGATGCAGCCCGCACGCCACACCGCGGCCACCGCACCCGGCGCGATGTCCCAGCCGTATTGCTCGCTGCCGGCCTGGATCATGTGCCAGCCCTGCGCGTAGGACACGATCTTCGACGCGTACAGCGCCTGCTGGACCTGCTCCGCGAACTCCTCCGCGTCCTTGCCCTCCAGCACGGGCACGTCAGGCCCCGACAGTCCGGCGGTGGCGTCGCGCAGACCGGCATGCCCGGACAGCGAACGTGCGAACACCGCCTCGGCGATGCCGGAGACCGGCACGCCCAGATCCAGCGCCGTCTGTACGGTCCACCGGCCGGTGCCCTTCTGCTCGGCCTGGTCGGCGACGACGTCCACGAACGGCTTGCCCGTGTCCGCGTCCGTGTGCGACAGCACCTGTGCGGTGATCTCGATGAGGTACGAGTCGAGCGGGCCCTCGTTCCAGCCGCGGAAGATCTCCGCGATCCGCGGCGGCTCGTACCCGGCCACGTTCCGCAGCAGGTGGTACGCCTCGCCGATGAGCTGCATGTCGGCGTACTCGATGCCGTTGTGCACCATCTTCACGAAGTGCCCGGCACCGTCCCGGCCGATGTGCGTGGTGCACGGCGTACCGTCCGGCGCGTCCGCGGCCACCGACTCCAGCAGCGGCCGCAGCGCCTCGTACGCCTCCGGGCTGCCGCCCGGCATGATGCTCGGCCCGTGCAGCGCGCCCTCCTCGCCGCCGGAGATCCCCGCACCGACGAAGTGCAGGCCGCGCTCGCGCAGCGCCTGCTCGCGGCGGCGGGTGTCCTCGAAGTGCGCGTTGCCGCCGTCGATGAGGATGTCGCCGTCCTCCAGCAGCGGCGCGAACTCCTCGATCACGGCATCCGTCGGCTCGCCCGCCTTCACCATGATCACGAGCCGTCGGGGGCGCTCCAGCGCGGCGACCATCTCCTCGGGCGACTCGGCCGGTACGAAGGTGCCCTCGTCCCCGAACTGCTCCACCAGATCACGTGTCTTGGCGGCGCTGCGGTTGTGCACGGCGACGCCGTAGCCGTGGCGGGCGAAGTTACGGGCGAGATTGCGGCCCATCACGGCGAGACCTGTGACGCCGATCTGTGCGCGTGTGCTCATGAAGGTCGCTCCCTTTGGCGGGCGGTCATCGGCCCCGGGCCCTTCCGGGCACGGCAGCCACGCGGGTATCCGGCTGACGGGGCGGCGATACATCCCCGCCCCCGGCACATGATGTCGCGCGAGAACGCCCCGCGCTGTCCGTACGGGCGCGCGGCCGGTCGTACGGGGGCGGGCAGGCATGCGTACGGGGCGCGGGAGAGCGGGGCGCGGCCAGGTGGTTATGAGGTCCTCCGGCCGAGGGATCTCGCGCGCCACGGCACGTACGGTCGCCGGCTCCGGCCCGTGTGCCCGCTGCGGGCCGCCGTCAGAGGGCGGAGATGCCGACGATCACGGTGGCCGCGGAGACCAGGGTGAGGACGAGCGGGGGCAGGAAGACCTTCACGTCGTCACCGGCACGCCGGTGCGAGATGACCGCGCCGCTCAGCAGCAGCACCAGCCCGACCGCCGCCGCGATGCCCAACGGCTCCCAGAACAGGCCGATCACGAGGCCCGCGGCGGCAGCCACTTCCAGCGCGCCGATCATCTGGAACGCCTTGACGGAGTAGCCGAGATGCTCGGCACCCTCCGTCATCTGCTGCCGCTTCAGGACCTTGGGAATCCCCGCGAAGAGGATCACCGCGGCCAGCATCAGGGACAGAACAGCGAAAGTGATGTTCACGGGACCGTCTCCTTCGGCGTCGCGCAGCCGGCCGGTGCCGGTGCGCGGAGCGCTCCTCGGGAGGCCAGGGTGCCACCCGAGTGCCGTACCCGGAACAGGAGTTGAGGAAGCCGGGGTGACGCGGGGGAGCCGAGCAGAATGTGACGGGCGGTTGCGGGCTCCCGAACCGCGTTCCACTCCATGATCGCGGCCGCAGGCGGCGGTGGCGAGGCGCGGGGCCGGCGTCCGCGCAGACGCTAGAGATCGAGTACGGCGCGCAGGGCCTGGTCGATGCGTTCCAGGACGTCGGGCGGGACGGTACCGAGGAGTTGGGCGTCCTCGAAGCGGGTGGTGCGCAGCTGTTGGAGGTTGACCGCGACGGCGGTGCGGGGGATCGGGTCCGTGATCACGACGGACATGGCCGTGTCCGGGTACTGGCCCGCAGGGTGGAGCACGATGGCGAGGAGAGTGCCGTAGAACGTCTCCAGGCCGTTGAGCGAGACGACCAGGACGCTCCGGCCATCGGCCAGAGTCCAGATCTCGCCGCGTTTCAAAGAGAGTCGCCCTCGCCGCACAGCTCCTGGCCGAGCCCGAGCCTGGCGAGTTCCTGGGCGGCGTCCAGGGTGGCCTGACGGCGTACGGCGCGCACCACGTACGCGTTCAGCGACATGCCCGCGGCCTCGGCGCTGGAGCGCAGGGTGGGGTCGAGCTCGTCGGGGAGCCGCAGCGTCATCGTCGTCATGCTCGCCATGGTGGCACTGATGCCACCGCACCGTGGTGGCATCAGCGCGTACGTCTGCCGGAGGGGAAGTCTGGTCACGGCTTCGGTGTTGGCGGTGATGATGATGCGCTGGGCGCCGATCCGTACGGGTCGGCGCCCGTTCGACACGACCCTGGAGAACGCCCTGATGCCGCAGCCGGCACCGCACCCCCTCGACAACCCCGCCCACGCCGCGCTGAACGGCCCGGACGCCCGCTTCGCCGAGCGCCGCGGGCGGGTGCTGCGGTACGGGACCGAGATCTCGCCCTGGTACGCGCTGCCCGAGGACGCCGGCCGGCAGGAGTGGGACGACGTCGCCCGACTCGCGGGCCCCGGCGGCTCGGTCATGTTCGCCGCGCCGCCGGTCCGGCCGCCGCAGGACTGGCAGATCACCCTCGAACTGCCGGGCGTACAGCTCGTCGACGACGGAGTCGAGGCCGTCCACGACAGCGACGCCGTGCGCCTGGGGCCCGAGGACGTACCGGAGATGCTGGACCTGACCGGCCGTACGCGCCCGGGCCCGTTCCTGCCGCGCACCGTCGAACTCGGCGGCTACCTCGGCATCCGCAGCGGCGGCGCGCTCGTGGCGATGGCGGGGGAGCGGATGCACCCGCCCGGCTGGACGGAGATCAGCGGGGTGTGCACCGACCCGGACTTCCGGGGCAAGGGCCTCGCCCGGCGCCTCATCCTCGCCGTCTCCGCGGGAATCAAGGAGCGCGGCGAGACCCCGCTCCTGCACACCGGCCACGACAACCCCGCGATAGGCCTCTACGAATCGCTCGGCTTCCGCCTCCGCTCCCGCCCCACGTTCCTCGCCGCGCGAGTGCCGGACGACGCGGGAGCCTGACGCGACAACGGCGCCCGTTCCCGGCCGAGTTGGCTGCCACGGGCGCCCGTGAACGGCACCACTGTGCCCGGCCGGGGCGGGGGCACAGTGGTGCCGAGGTCGACGGGCCGGTGCCGAGCCGCGCCCGTGGGCGGGACGGGCGCGGCGGGCGGGCCCGCCTTCGGGGTTCCGTCTGAGGTCAGACGTAGTAGCGGCCGGAGGAGCGGTATCCGCGGCGGGCTGCCCGCTCTGCCTGGGCCTTGGCGAGGCGCTCCCGGGCCTGAGCGCGATGCGATTCTCCGGCGCCGTCCGTGCGACCGGGGCGGGGGTCGGGCTTCTGCGCGGCCGCGGAATCATCGAGGGCGCGGGAGACGCGGTGCCGGCCGCCGCCGGGGAGGGCGAAGGGCACGGAGAGCGAGAGATGCCAGCGAAGTCCTGCCATAACGGAGCCACTTTCTATGCGGATACATCCCCATTGTTCGTATTGAGGGGTAAAAGTGGCGTGAGGCCCGTCGGGGAGCGGGTGATCCGGTCGATGACTGGCGGGGCGCGCCCCGGACCGACCGAGGCCGCTTCCGGCCGTCCGCGATGAGTCCTTCGGCATCCGGGGGTCCTGCTGGGGCGATCCGCGGGAGGGCGGCATCGCGATCGGCGGCGCGACGCTCGTCGCGGAGGTGGCCGCGTCGGCTCTGAACGACGAGCACCGGGCCCGGGTCTGCCCGCTGCCGGCCGGCGGCGAGGTCAACGTTCGATCGACCGGAAGGAAGCTCCGCTTCAGGTCGCGATGTTGGCTGCGAGTCGGTCGGCGGCGGTGTGGGGCTCGCGGCCGAGGAGTTCGGCCAGCAAGGGGCCGGTGTCGGCGAAGTAGCCTGCGCGGGCTGCCTGATACCAGGTGAGCATGAGGCGGGCCATCTGCTCCGGCACACCGCTCGTGACCTGGTCGGCAACCCACTGCTCGTCGTCCACGACGATGCGCTCGATGGTGCGACCGGTGAGGTCAGAGGCGATCTCGGCGAAATCGTCGAAGGTGACGGCGGCCGGCGCGGTGAGGGAGACAGGACCGTCGAAGGAGCGGTCACCGGCGAGGACGACCGCAGTGGCCTCCGCTACGTCGTCCCGGTCGGTGTACGGGACGGGGCCGTCTTCCGGCTGAGCGATCACGCCGGTCCGCTGCCACGGGCCGAGCACCTGACCGAGTGGGCCGTAGGCGCCGTTGCGCAGCGCGGTCCAGGCGACTCCGGACGCGGCGAGCAGCGACTCGGTGGCGACGTGGAAGTCCGAAGGGCGGTACGGGTTGCCGGGGACGGCGCCCTGCTGGCTCGTGTAGAGGATCCGCCGGGCGCCGGCCGCGACGGCGGCCTCGATGGCATCGCGGTGCAGGCCGACCATGTCGGCGGCCGGGTCGTTGCCGGACCCCAGCAGGACCTGCTCGGCACCGGCGAACGAGTCACGCAGCGCGGCCGGGTCCTCGTACGAGCCCTGCCGCACGCGCAGGCCGCGGTCGGCGAAGTGCTGCGCCTTTGCGACGTCGCGGACGCTGACGCCGATCTGGTCGGCGGGTATGCGGTTGAGGAGGTGCTCGACGGTGGCGCCGCCCAGCCCACCGGTGGCGCCGGTGACAACGATCATGTGCTCGCCCTTCCTGAGTGCCCACGGTGCCCGTCTCGGCGGTGGGCGGAATCGTAAGTTGACCAACCGGGTCAGTTTCCCTTCTGCCTGCGACCGTAGGTAAGCTGACTCGGCGAGTCAAGTTACGCCGGGGAGCGACAGAGGGAGACGGTGAGGGCCATGGCCGGTGCGGTGCCTTCGGGATCCCGGCTGCGCGCCGACGCCCGGCGCAATTCCGAACAGATCCGCTCTGCCGCGATCGGCGCCTTCCAGGGACAGGGCCTGACGGTGCCGCTGGAGGAGGTCGCCAAGGCGGCAGGGGTGAGCAAGGCCACGATCTTCAACCGGTTCGGCGGGCGGATCGGCCTCATCGAAGCCGTCATCGAAGAGGTCGTGGCGAGTGACCTGTTCGCCGTCATCGACCACACGCGGACCATCGACGACGTCGGCGAGCGGATCACGTACTACCTCACCGCGATCCGCGACCTCCAGTACCGCCAGCCCGCCTTCAACGACGTCCTGTTGCAGACATATCCGCACTCCCAGCAGCTCATGGAGATCTGCCGGGTCGGAGGCGAGGCCAACGAAGAGCTCATCGCGGCGGCGCGGACCTCCGGTGCGCTGCGGCCCGAGTTCACGGCGGACGACCTCTACGCACTCGTCGTCGACAACGCCCTCGCCCTCAAGCACGGCGAGCGGCCTCCCCGGGACGCCTACGACCGCCGCACCCTGTACCTCCTGGACGGAATCCGATGGCCCGGCCGCGCAGCCTGAGCCGAACCGACCCGAGGGTCGCTGTGGGCCGGGCGTTGTGAAACTCGTGGCGACGGGATCCCGCACGGTGCCGTAACCGGCCCCTCCGCTTGCGACTTGGGCGTATCCCTCAGCAGACGCCAAGAGACGGCGGATTCCCCCGAGTCGAGGGCCGTCGCATGCGGGATTCCGGCATTGACGGCCATATTCCGGCTGCCTACGGTCTCGGCCATGACTCCTCGGGCGAGCGCCGACATGGTCGATGAGCTGGACCGCCGCATCATCGCGGCGCTCCAGCTCAGTGGGCGTGCGCCGTGGAGCAAGGTCGCCCGGTGGGCGGGCACGAGCGAGTCGACGGCGCAGCGCAGGTACGAGTCGCTGCGCGAGCGCCGGCTGCTGCACGTGGTCGGCGCCGTGGAGCTGGACCGGACGGGGTCGGGTTCCTCGATGCTGGTGCGGGCCCAGGCCCGGCCGGGCAAGGGCCTGGAGTTGGCGGAGCTGCTGGCCGAGCGTTCGGAGGTCCGGTTCCTCGCGCTCGTCACGGGGGCCGCCGATCTGATCGTCGACTTCGTGGCGCGGGACAACGAGGAACTGCTGCGTCTGCTCTACACCGATCTGCCGGGCGCGGACTTGATCACCAGTACGGAACATGTCGCGGTGATCCGTACCTTCACCTCGGCGGCGCTGTGGGACACCAACCTGCTGCCGCCCGAGGCCGTGACCGACCTGCGCCCCGCGCGCTCTTCGCCGTACGAGCGGCCGTACGAGCGGGCCGGCTGGGACCAGGCGCCGCGGCCGTTGTCCGCGTTGGAGAACGACGTCGTCGCCGAACTGGCCAGGGACGGGCGGCTGCCCGTGAGTGCCCTGGCCCGGACGCTCGGCCGGAGCGAGTCCAGCGTGGCCCGGGCGCTGGACCGGCTGGTCGAGCGGGGCAGCCTGCATTTCCGCACCCTCGTGGAGCCCGCACTGCTGGGGTTCGAGGCGGAGTTCATGCTCTGGCTGTCCATCGAGCCGGGCCGGCTGGAGGCGGCGGGACGGCAGCTCGCGGAGCATCCGGGCACCAAGTTCCTGGCCGCCGCCACGGGCCGCTTCAACCTGGTCGGGCACATGGTGCTGCCGCGCCGCACCGACCTGTTCCGCTACACCGACGACGTGATCGGGGCGCTTCCCGGCCTCGACGCCTCCGACATCACCCTCCATCTCGTCACCCTCAAGGGCGCGTGGACCCGCATGGACCAGTTCGAGTGAGCCCTCCACGCCCCTGACACGCCGCCCACCCGCCGCACGCCGGTCCGCGTCCGAACGGCCAATGCCCCGAACGCCTCCTGGCCCGAAGCCGCGAAGCCGCGAAGTCCCGAAGCCCCGAAGTCCCGAACGCCCCTTCTGCGCGCACCACTTCATCCAGCAGCTCCCCCTACCGGAGAGGCACCATGTCGAACCCTGCTTCCAGCGCGTCCGATCACTCGCAATCCCCCTCCTGGCAGTGGCCGGAAGACGTGTGGCGCGGGCACGTCGAGGCCGTCCGCGCCGGACGCCGACTCACCCCCGCCCGCTGGCCCGGCGGCGCACGGGTGGCGGTCGCGCTGTCCTTCGACTCCGACCACGAGACCATTCCGCTGCGCGACGGGGAGACCAGCCCCGGACGGCTCGCGCAGGGACAGTACGGCGCGCGCGTCGGCTCCGTACGCGTCCTCGAACTCCTGGAGCGCCGGGGCATATCCGCGACGTTCTTCATGCCCGCCGTCTCCGCGCTGCTGCATCCCGACGAAGCACGCCAGTACGCCGAGGACGGGCACGAGATCGCCGTGCACGGGTGGATCCACGAGCGCAACACGCTGCTGGCGGCCGAGGACGAACGCGCCCTGATGCGCCGTGCGCTGGACACGCTCACAGACGTGACCGGCACCCGGCCGACCGGAATCCGCACGCCCTCCTGGGACTTCTCCGACTCCACGCTGCGGACGATCCTCGACCTGGGCTTCGCCTACGACTCCTCCCTCATGGCCGACGACGAGCCGTACGAGGTGGTCGCCGAGGGGCAGCCGACGGGCCTGGTCGAGATCCCGGTGGACTGGATCCGCGACGACGCGCCGTACTTCACGATGGACCGCTACGGCTCTGTACGCCCCTACACCCGGCCGCGCGACGTGCTGGAGATCTGGCGGGACGAATTCGACGCGGCCTACCGGGAGGGCGGCGTCTTCCAACTCACCCTGCACCCGCACGTGATCGGCCACCGCTCGCGCCTGGTGATCCTGCGCGAACTGCTCGACCACATCGGCGCCCACTCCGGCGTCTGGTACACCACCCATGCCCAACTCGCCGATGCCGCACGTGCGCAGCTCGACGTCCGCCCCGACTCCTCCCCGGAGGGCGCCCGATGAGACCTTCCACAACAGCCACGAAGTCCGTCACCGACACCGCGCCGCCGCAGAAGCTGACCCGCGCCCAGCGCAAGGCCATCGTCGCCGGGACCATCGGCAACACCGTCGAGTGGGTCGACTGGGCGCTCTACTCGATCTTCGCGAAGATCATCGCGGATGTCTTCTTCGCGAAGTCCGAGGGCGCCGTCGCACTGCTCGCCACCCTCGCGGTCTTCGCCGTCGGCTTCGTGATGCGCCCGGTGGGCGCCGCGTTCCTCGGCGCGTACGCCGACCGGCACGGCCGCAAGAAGGGCCTCACCCTCACCATCGCGCTCATGGCAGGCGCTTCCTTCGTCATCGCGTTCACCCCCGGCTACGAGACGATGGGAATCGTCGCGCCCGTCGTCCTGCTGCTGGCGCGGCTGGTCCAAGGCTTCTCCGCGGGCGGTGAGTTCGGCTCCTCCTCGGCCTTCCTGGTCGAGTCCGCCGCCGCCAACCGGCGTGCCTTCGCCGGGTCCTGGCAGCAGGTCTCGGTCGCCGGCGGAGTGCTGATCGCCTCGCTGCTGGGCACTCTCGTCACCTCCCTCCTCGGCGACGAGGCGCTGCACGCGTGGGGCTGGCGGATCGCGTTCGTCGTCGGCGGGCTGCTCGGGCTGCTGGGCCTGTGGCTGCGTGTCTCCGTGGAGGACACCGAGTCCTACACCCGGGCCCGTGAGGCCGGACAGGCCAGGGTCAACCCGCTCAAGGCCATGTTCGTCGAGCACCCGGCGGCCGCGCTGCGCGTCGCGGGCATCACCATCGCCGGCACGCTCACGTACTACATCTGGGTCAACTACCTGCCCACATACGCCAATCTGACCACCGGCATCCCGCTCAACAAGGCGCTGCTGTCGCAGACCCTGTGCCTGGTCGTCTTCGTGGTGCTGCTGCCCTTCGCCGGGCTGCTCTCCGACCGCTTCGGGCGCAAGCCGACCATGACGGTCTTCGCCGCCGGGTTCGTGCTGCTGGCCTGGCCGCTGCTGCACTTGATGAGCGGCAGCTTCCTCAGTCTCTTCCTGGTCCAGCTCGCGGGCATGCTGCTGATCCTCGGCTACTCCGCCAACTGCGCGGTCATCATGGCCGAACAGTTCCCGCCGGAGGTTCGCGCGACCGGCATCGCCCTGCCCTACGCGCTGGCGGTCGCCCTGTTCGGCGGCACCGCGCCCTACGTCACCACCTGGCTCAACGAGGCCGGGCACCGCGACTGGCTGTGGCTGTACGTCGCCGCCGCCTCGCTGATCTCCCTCGTCGTGTATCTGACGATGCCGGAGACCAAGGACAAGGAGTTCGACTGATGGCACCGCACGTCTTGGTCACCGGCGCGGCCCGTGGCATCGGCAGGGCCGTCGCCGAGGAGTACGCCCGCGCCTGGAGCGAACAGGATGGCCCCGACGGGGGGTTGCTGACCCTGGTGGACCGGGACGCCGAACCGCTGACCCGTACGGCGGACGGGCTGCGGGAACGGTACGGCGTGCGCGTGACAGTCCAGGACCTGGACCTGAGCGGCCCCGACGCGCCGGGCGCGGCCGTGGCGGCGGCCTGGACGACGGACGGCCCACTGGACGTACTGGTCAACGCTGCGGGCGCCTACCCGTCCATCGACATGCTGGAAGTGACCGCCACCGACTGGGACGACCTGTTCGCGCTCAACACCCGCGCTCCGGTCCTCGCCACCGCCGAACTCGGCCGCCGCGCCGTCGAGTCGGGCCGCCCCGCCTCCGTCGTGAACATCTCCTCCGGCGCCGCCCTGCGCTCCCGCCCCGGCGGCGGCCCGTACGCGGCGACCAAGGCGGCGCTGGAGATGGCGACCCGGGCCGCCGCACTCGAACTCGGCCCGTACGGCATCCGCGTGAACGCCGTCAGCCCCGGCTTCGTGCCGGTCGACAGCGACGTGAATCCCGTCGCACCCGAGTACGCGGCGATCGTCTCCCGCAACCCGCTGGGCCGCCCCGGCACACCCGCCGACATCGCCCGCGCCGTGCGCTGGATCGCCGGCCACGAAGCGGAGTGGATCACCGGCGAGGTGCTGCGCGTCGACGGCGGCTCGAATGCCGGGGCCGCCCACCTGCCCCGCCTCCGGCCCACCTCACACACCTGAGCCTGCCTCCTGCCCCCGCCCGTACCGGCCCAGCCGGCGGGCCGCCGCGCCACGCCCTGTCGCACCGGGCCGCGCGGCACCAGGAGACCGCACCCGGAAAGGACACCTCATGACCGTGCAGCCCGTACGGGCCCGCACCGTGGTCGGCGGTGGCGCCATCGGCGGCACCCTCGCGTACGAACTGGCGCGCGCCGGACACCCCGTCACCCTCGTCGACAGCGACCACGCCCACGTCTCCGCCCTCCGCGAGCACGGGCTGCGGATGCTGCGCCAGGACGGCAGCACCGACACCGTCCGCCTCCACGCCTGCACCCCCGAAGACTTCGAAGGCCCCCTGCACGAGGTGCTGTTGGCGGTGAAGGCCCAGGCCACCGAGACCGCCATCCGCTGGATCGCGCCCCGCCTGGCGGACGACGGCTTCGTCGTGTCCGTACAGAACGGGTTCAACGAGCCGCTCATCGCCGAGCACATCGGCACCGCACGCACCGTCCCGGCCTTCGTCAACATCTTCGCCGACGTCGCGGAGCCCGGCGTCGTACGGGACGGTGGTCCCGGCGCCCTCGTCATCGGCGAACCGGACGGTGCCCCCGCCGGCGACCGGGTCCGCGCTCTGGTGGCCGACCTGAACCCCGGTACCGGCGCCGAGAGTTGCGACAACGTCGAGGGCTACCTGTGGGCCAAGGCCGGGTTCGGCGCCATGCTGGCGGCAACCGCACTCGCCGACGACGCGATGGCCGACCTCATCGACCGGCACCCCGCCGCCATGCACGCTGTGACACGAGAAGTCTTCGATGTCGCCGACGCGTTGGGCGTACGCCTGGAGCCGTTCGACGCCTTCGACGCGCCGGCCTTCCGGCGCTCCGCCGGCCCCGCCGCACGCGCCGCGGCCACCACACGCCTCACCGCCTGGCTGCGCTCCCAGCCCAAGAACCGCAGCGGCATCTGGCGCGACCTCGCCGTACGCCACCGCCCCGTCGAAGTCACCACGCACTACGAGACCGTCTTCGCACAGGCAGACCGGGCCGGGATACCGACTCCCGTACTGCACGCGGTGATCGGTGGACTGAAGGAACTGGAGGGCGCCCCGGACCGCATGAGCGAGACCCGGCTCGACGCTCTGGACGCCCTCGCCGCGGACCGCGCACCGCAGCCCGCGGCACTGCCCGCGCGACCGGCCCTCACCGAGGAACAGACCCGCGCGGTGCACACCTGGCTGGCCGAGCACCAAGAGGAGATGGTGGCCGAACTCGCCGCCTACACCCGCCTGGAGAGCCCCAGCGACGACCCCGCCGCGCTCAACACCTGCCTGCAGTGGCTGCGGCAATGGCTCGACACGGCTCTCGGCGCACCCGACACCGAGGAACTGTTGCCCCGCGACAACGCGGGAGACATCCTCATCCGCCGCTACGCAGCCGCCGGACCGGCGCATGGCGGCGACCCGCGACCCCTCCTGCTCCTGTGCCACTACGACACCGTCTGGCCCGCCGGGACGCTCGCACAGTGGCCCTTCCACCGCGACGGCGACGTGATGACAGGGCCGGGCGTCTTCGACATGAAGTCCGGTCTCGTACAGGCCGTCTGGGCGCTGCGCGCACTCGATGCGCTGGGCCTGCCGCGTCCCGCCTGCACGCTGCTGCTCAACGGCGACGAGGAGACCGGCAGCCTCGCCTCCAGCGAGACGATCGTCGCCGAGGCCCGTACGTCGCGCGCGGCGCTCGTCTTCGAGGCGAGCGCCGACGGCGCCGTGAAGACCGCCCGCAAGGGCGTCGGCCTGTTCCGCCTCACCGTCGAGGGGCAGGAGGCGCACGCCGGGCTGGACCCCACCGTGGGAGCCAGCGCCGTCCACGAGGCAGCGCACCAGATCCTCGGCCTCGCCGCGCTCGCAGACCATCCGGCGGGCACCAGCGTCAACGTCGGTGTCGTACACGGCGGAACACGCAGCAACGTCACCGCCGGACAGGCCGTCGCCGACCTGGACGTACGGGTGGCCGGCGCCGCCGAACAACAGCGCATCACCACGGCCCTCGCCGCACGGGAACCCGCGCACCCGGACACCACGGTCCGCGTGACCGGCGACTGGAACCGCCCCGTCCTGGAACGCACCCCCGACGTCGCCGCCCTCTACTCGCTGGCCCGCGCCTGCGCCGCACCTCTCGGGCTCGACCTGCGCGAGGCCGCCGTCGGCGGCGCCAGCGACGGCAACTTCGCCCAGTCCGCGGGCACTCCGGTGCTCGACGGACTCGGCGCCGTCGGCGGCGGCGCGCACGCCCGTACGGAACACGCCACCGTCTCGGGCATGACCACCCGCGCCGCGCTCGCCGCTGCCCTCCTGGTCGCCTTCACCGCCTGAGCCCCAACTCCCGGCCGGGCGTGCTCCGTTCAGTTTGCGTCACGAGCACGCCCGGCGCCGGGTGGAGGCCGGGCGTCCCTCGCCGGGGGTGTGTCCGAAGCGGTCCCGGAACACCCGGGTGAAGTGCGCTTGGCTTGCGAAGCCCCAGCGGTGGGCGACCTGCGCGACGGTGAGGTGACACGAGCCCGGCTCGGAGAGCTGTTCGCGTGCCTTCGCCAGCCGCTGTTCGAGGATGTGGCGTGCCGGGCTCACTCCGGTGGGTTCGAAGATCCGGCTGAGGTGCCGGGCGGACACACCGACTGCGTCCGCGACCCGCTCGGCGCACAGCCGCGAGTCGGACAGGTGGCGGCGGATGTAGTCGGTGGCGACGGCCAGTTGAGAGGACCGGCCGGCGGTCGCGTTGCGGTCGCCCAGCGCCGGTCCGGCGAGAGACCCGACCAGGTTCAGTACGGAGGCCTCGGCGCTCGCGGGATCCTCGGCCCCCTCCGCCGCCCGCGCGGCCCAGCTGAAGAGCACCGACCGCAGCGTGGCGACCGTCGCCCCCTCGGCTGCCGCCCCTCGGCCGAAGAGCAACGGCGCTGTCAGCTCGCCGGCGGCGCACCGCTCGACGAAAACCTCACGGGGAATGTCCACCAGCAACTGACGCATCGCCTGCGGAAAGCCGAACAGGTAGGAGCGGCGGGTGTCGTAGAGGATCAGGTCGCCCGCCTCCACGAGGAGGCAGCCGCCCTGGTGGAAGAACATTCCCGTGCCGGCGGTCAGCAAGGTGGCGAACACGGAGTCCTTCGGAAGGTCCCGGCACGTGCGCGGAGTTCGCTCGATGACGTGTTCGTTGCCGGCTATGTCCGCGAGCCGCAGGCTGCCGAGACCGATGTTGGTCTGTGTGGCCAGCAGACCCTTCTCGGAGTAGGGCGAGCAAGTCAGCCCCACCAGCGCCCGCCGGTTGTACTCCTCCCAGAAGCCGACCCGGTCCGCGGGGGCGACGGACCGGGTCGAGACGGTGGAGACGGTGTGTACGGGCATCTCGGGCCTCCTTGCCGCGCGCTCTTCGACGGGACAGCGATGATGCTCCCACGGGTCCGCGCAAGCAGGGAGCGTGCTGCCCGGCGTCGGTAACGGGGCGCAGGAAGGCCGTCGTGGCAGCGATGCCGGAGACCCCACCAGTGATTGCTTCGGCCGGTGCACGCGTCGGGGGAGCCCTGGGGTCACCTCAGGCTTCCGCGTCCGGCCGGCGGAGGGGAGGCGTCGGAGGGTGAACGTCCGGGATCCACCAGGATTTTGACGTGCTGTCCGGTGCCGTGCAGGAGCGCTTCGAAGCCGTCCGTGACCACGTCCTCGAGGGGGATGGTGGCGGTGACGACCGGTGTCAGGTCGAGGCCGCGCTCAGCGACCAGCCGGATGAGCTCGGGGTAGGTGTCCCGGTATCCGACGGCGGCGACGATCGACTGCTCGTTGTTGACCAGATCGAAGGCGTTGAGGCGAACTTGCTGGGCGAGTCCAATGAGGACGACCCGTCCGCCGCGGCGCGTCGCGGTGAGGCAGGTGCCGAGGGTGCCTTCGGAGCCGACGGCCTCGAACGCCACGTCCACGCCCTCCCCGCCGGTCAGTTGGCGTATCTCCTCGCCCCCGTCCGAGCCCCGGCCGGCGACGACGACGTCGGTGGCGCCGAGCCGCGCGGCGGTCTCCACCCGGGCCGGGTCCACGTCGACGGCGACGATCCGCCGTACGCCGCGTTCCGCGGCCAGCAGAACGGTGAACAGGCCGATGGGCCCCAGGCCAACCACCGCCGTGGTGACGGGAGTTCCCGCACGCCGCAGCGCATGGAGGGCGACCGAGGCCGGCTCGAAGAGTGCGGCCTGCTCCAGCGGTACGGCCGCCGGGAGGGGATGCGCCATGTAGGCGGGGACGGCGGTGTATTCGGCCAGCCCGCCGTCACCCATCAGGCCCGCGAAGCCGAAGTGCCGGCAGACGTTGTACTCGCCGGCCCGGCAGCGCGGGCACGTCCCGCACCGGTAGTTGGGCTCGACCGCTACCCGGTCTCCGATGGCGAGCCCGGTCACCGACGTGCCGAGGGCCGCGACCGTACCGCAGAACTCGTGGCCGAGGACGAGGGGCGCTTTCCGGCCGGAGGCCGGGTGCGGTTCGGCGACCGGCACGGCGAGTGGGCCGTCGGTGTATTCGTGCAGGTCGCTGCCGCAGATTCCGCAGGCGGCCACCTTGATGAGCACCTCGCCGGGGCCGGGTACGGGGAAGTCCGCATCGACGACGCGGACATCCCCGGCTCCGTACCAGACCGCGGCTCTCATCGAACGGCCGGTGGGGGAGGGCCGGTTCACCGGAAGAGGGCGTCGACGGAGTCCGCGCCGAGGCCGACGCTTTCGTAGTGCTTCCGGCACATGTCGATGTAGTCGTGGACGTCGAAGTAGCCGGCGGTCGCGCCGTTCTCGTCCAGCCAGATCAGCGGCCCCTTGACGATGAAGAGCGTCTTCATGGGCTCGTCGCTGTCGTAGGCCACCAGGGTGTGCCCCTCGCCGGGTGCTTCGTAGACGAAGTCGCCGGCGTGTGCGGTCCAGGGGCGCTCCAGATAGCCCCACTTCCCGGAGATCGTGTAGGCGAACACCTCGTGCGGGTGGTAATGCCGGTTGACCAGTCCCGCTTCCTTGGCCCGCAGAATGTCGGACCAGGAGTTGTCCTTGACGTTGATCCACAGAGGACGCGAGCCGACGGTCTCGGTGAACGGTACGTAGTAGCGGTCGTCGTCGGTGGCCACCTGCGAGAGGTGGACCTCGGGCAACGCGTCCGGCTTGAAGGAGTTCGGGATCGGCTTGAGGCCTTTCCAGAACTCGCTGCCGGCTTCCTCGGGCACGGTGGGCTCCCTTCCGCCTGTCGGTCGCCGACAGTGAACCCGCAGAGTCCGCGCATGTCTTGCCCGGGAGGGACATCACGGGTTGCCCGTTCCGGACGGGCGTAGAGACGGGCGCAGCGGAAACCAGTGCGGCAGTTGAGGGCCTGTCAGCTCTCCGTGCCGGATTCCCGCGGGGAGTGAGTGAGGTCGCCGCAGGCGCGTTCGAGGTGGGCTGCGACGGCGTGGGCCGCGCCGTCGGCGTCGCCGGCCTCGATCCGTTCCACCACCGCCTGGTGCTCGGCGTGGATGGTGCCGGCCCGCGTCACGCCGTACGTCTGGATCTGGGCCATGCACAGCCGCATCTCGCCCATCAGCACCTGGTACAGCCGGCTGATCCTGGGGCTGCCGACGGCGTCGACCAGCGCCTGATGGAAGCGGACGTCCGGCTCGACAATGTCGATCGTCCACACGTCCCCGGCCGCGGCGATCTCGGCCTGGGCGTCGTGGACGGCCTGCGGCACGGCGCCATCGGGAGCCAGAGTGCGCGCGGCTTCCTTCTCGATGCAGGCGCGGCCGAAGTAGAGGTCCTCGATGTCCGCCTTGCCCATCTGCGGTACGTGCGCGGTCTTGTGGGCGTCCCGGCGGAGAAGGCCCTCGGCCACCAGTTTCTCGATCGCGGCCTTGGCGGTCGGACGGGCCACGTCGTACCGGCCGGCCAGTTCGGTCTCGGTGAGCCGGGCGCCGCCGGACAGTTCACCGCGGAAGATCTGCAGCCGCAGGTCCTCCGCGAGCGCGTCCGTGACCGACAGCACCGACAGCCTGCGTGACATGCCGCTCCCCACTCCCAGTCGTTCCGCTCGGGCGCCCCCTTCCGGCGGGGCAGGCCCGCGCTCCGCCGCCGAAGTATTCCAGACCACCTCTTGACCAGCGGAGAAATATTGTCTTACAAGTATACGGGTCTGTGGACACCGTGTCCGCGCCTCAAGGAGGAGGCTGGATGTTCGAGCAAGTACTGGCACCGATCGCGGGGTCACTGCCGTTGACCGCGATCTGTGCCGCGCTCCCGCCGGTGACGCTGTTCGTGCTGCTGGGGGTGTTCCGGGTCAAGGCCCATGTGGCCGCGATGGCAACCCTGTTGCTGGCCATGGGCCTGGCGACGCTCGGCTGGCAGATGCCTCTGGGCCAGACCGTGAGCGCGGCCGTCTACGGCGCCGTGTACGGGGTGATCCCGATTCTGTGGATCCTCGTCAACGCGGTGTGGATCTACAAGATGGCCGAAGTCTCGGGCTGGTTCACCGTGTTGGGGAGCAAGATCCGCCTCGTCTCGCCCGACATGCGGGTGCAGGCGATTCTGATCGCGTTCTGTTTCGGCGCGCTCCTGGAGTCGCTGGCCGGCTTCGGCGCACCGGTGGCCATCTCCGCCGTGATGCTCATCGCCGTGGGCCTCCGGCCGATCAAGGCCGCTGTCGTGGCGCTGGTCGCCAACACCGCGCCTGTCGCCTTCGGCAGCATGGCCGTACCGATCACCGCCCTGGCCTCCGTGACGAACCTGCCGGTGGACGTCCTCGGGCAGATGGCGGGCCGTCAGACGCCGCTGCTGTCGGTGTTCGTCCCGCTGATCCTGGTGTACCTGGTCGACGGCCGCCGCGGTCTGCGCCAGACCTGGCCGGTGGCGCTGGTCGGCGGATTCGCCTTCGCGATAAGCCAGTTCGTCAGTGCGAACTTCATCAGCGTGGAGATCACCGACATCGTGGCCGGCATCGTCACCATCGCGGCGGTGCTCGGGTTCCTCCGCGTCTGGCAGCCCGCGGGCGAGACGGTCTCGGCGGACGGGATCCCGGCGGACGGGGCGGCCCCGGCGGACGGGACGAAGGTCGCAGTGACCGCGGGCGCTTCGAGCGGCGGCTCCGGCTCCGCGGACGGCCCGGCCACCGGCGGCACCGGCTCCGGGACCGGCACCGGCCACGGTTCACGTTCCGCGGGAGGTGCGGGCGCCGACGGCGCGCCGGAGGGGGCCGACGCCGGCCGGGCGTCGACCCTGATGGCCGCGGCTCCGTACCTGCTCATCATCGGGCTGTTCGCGATCAAACAGATCGGCCCGGTCAACGCCTGGCTGGCCGAGGTCGGCACGACGACGTTCAACTGGCCCGGTCTGCACATGGTCGCCGCCGGGGGAGAGCCGGTGGACACGGCGTTCGAGCTCGAACACCTCAACGGCACCGGTACGTTCCTGCTGTTCGCCGGCCTGCTCACCATGGCCGTCTACCGGCTGAAGCCCGGCCAGGGCGCCGGTTGCTACTGGGCCACCCTCGTCCAGCTGCGGTGGACGATCGTGACGGTCACCGCCGTGCTCGGCCTCGCCTTCGTGATGAACTTCTCCGGCCAGACCGCCAGCCTCGGGAACGCGCTGGCCTCGGCGGGCGGACTGTTCGCCCTGCTCTCCCCGGTGGTCGGCTGGTTCGGCGTCGCCGTCACCGGCTCGGACACCTCCTCCAACTCCCTCTTCGGCGCGCTCCAGGTGGCCGCCGCCGAGAAGACGGGGCTGAGCCCGGTCCTGCTGGCCGCCGCCAACTCCTCCGCCGGCGTGCTCGGCAAGATGATCTCCGCGCAGAACCTCGCGGTGGCCGCCGCCGCGATCGACAAGCCCGGCAGCGAACCGGAGATCCTGCGCAAGGTCATCGGCTGGAGCCTCGGCCTGCTCGTGATCTTCTCGGTCATCGTCTACCTCCAGTCCACCCCGGTCCTGGGCTGGATGGTCCCGTGAGCCCGGCCGCCCCCTCGAACCACCGCCAGGAGCACCATGCCTGAGTCCCCGACGACGTCCGTACGACTGGCCTACGGCCGGACCGGCCTGCTCGTCGATCTGCCCGCGGACCGCACCACCGTCGTGGAGCCGCAGTACCTGCCCGGCGCCGAGGACCCGCGCGCGGAACTGCGGTCGGCGCTGCGCGAACCGGTGGCCGGACCTCCGCTGCGCGAACTGGTCGGCAAGGGGCAGACCGTGGCGGTATCCCTCTGCGACAGCACCCGGCCCCAGCCGCGCCACCTCATGATCCCGGCGCTGCTGGAGGAACTGGACGGCGTGGTGCGGCTGGAGGACGTGGTGCTGCTGGTCGCCACCGGTACGCACCGCGCCAACACCGACGCCGAACTGCGCGAGATGCTCGGCGACGAGATCGTCGACACAGTGCGCGTGGTCAACCACGACGCCCGCGACGACGCCTCGTTGGTGTGGTGCGGCACGTACGGCAACGGGGTCCCGGTGTGGATGAACCGGGAGTGGCGCGCGGCCGATGTGCGGATCACGACGGGGTTCGTCGAGCCGCACTTCTTCGCCGGATTCTCCGGCGGACCCAAGCTCGCGGCGCCCGGACTTGCGGGCCTGGAAACGGTGTTGACCCTGCACGACGCCTCCCGCATCGGGCATCCCAACGCCACCTGGGGCCGCTGCGAGGGCAATCCGGTGCACGACGACATCCGGGCGATCGCCGCGGGCACCGGCGTCGACTTCTCCCTCGATGTCATCCTCAACCGCGAGCACGAGATCGTCCGGGCCTTCGGCGGGCGGCTGGAGGAGATGCACCTGGCCGCCCGTACGGAAGCCAGGCGGATCGCCATGCGGGAGGTGCCGGCGCCGTTCGACGTCGTCGTGACCACCAACTCCGGCTATCCGCTGGACCAGAACCTCTACCAGGCGGTCAAGGGCATGTCCGCAGCCGCGAAGGTCGTCAGGCCCGGCGGAATGATCATCTGCGCCGCGGAGTGCGAGGACGGCTTCCCCGACCACGGTTCCTACCGCGAGGTACTCTCCTCCGCGCCGTCACCAGAGGGCCTTCTCGGCGAGATCGCGGCGCGCGAACGTACGGTGCCGGACCAGTGGCAGGTACAGGTGCAGGCCAAGATCCAGAGCAAGGCCAGGGTGCTGGTCCACAGCGGATACCTCGCCGACGACGACCTGCGCTCCGCCCACCTCGAACCCGCCCCGGACATCGCGGCAGCCGTGGACACGGCGCTGGCCGAGGCCGGGCCCGACGCCCGGGTGTGCGTCCTGCCCGAGGGCCCGCAGACCATCCCCTTCGTCGCGGGCGAGGCGAGCTGAATGCGCCAGGCGACGGCAACACCCCCGCAACGGGAAGGACTTGACGTGACAGACGACCTGCTAGCAGCGCTGCGCGACCGCATCGACCGGGAGGAGCGGCTGATCGTCGCCTACTCCGGCGGCGTGGACTCGGCGCTGCTCGCCGCGGTGGCCAGCGACGTACTGGGCCCGGCCGCACTGAGCGTCACCGCGGTCTCGCCCAGCCTGCCGGACTCGGAACGCCGGAAGGCCAAGCAGTTCGCCGCCGACCACGGGATCGCCCACGTGGAGGTGTGCACCGACGAGGCGGAACGCCCGGAGTACGTGGCCAACGGCTCGGACCGCTGCTTCCACTGCAAGTCCGCGCTGTTCGACGCGATCGGCCCGCTCGCCGACGCGCTCGGAGCCCGCATCGCCCTGGGAACCAACCAGGACGACCTCGGCGACCACCGGCCGGGACTGCGCGCGGCCGCCGAACGCGGGACGGTCGCACCCCTGGTCGACGCCGGCTTCGGCAAGCAGGAGGTACGCGACGCGAGCCGCACCCTCGGCCTCCGTACCGCCGACAAACCGGCCGCCGCCTGCCTCGCCTCCCGGGTGGCCTACGGAGATCAGGTCACCCCGGAGCTCCTGGCCCGGATCGAGGCGGCGGAGGAGGCCGTACGGGCGCTGGGCTTCACCCGGTTCCGGGTGCGGGCTCACGCGGACGGCACGGTCGCCCGTATCGAGGTACCGGACGGCGAGATCCAGCAAGCGGCGGGCGTGAGGGGCGACTTGGACGCCGCCGTACGGGCAGCCGGTTTCGAGTTCTGCGCGCTGGACCTGGCCGGGTTCAGCAGCGGGCGGATGAACGCGCTGCTGCCGCTGACCGTCGTGGGCAGTGGGGCGGCGTGATGAGCGGCATCGCCGACCTGGGCTTCGCCTCGGTGGACACCGACCGGGAGCAGCGCCAGGGGCTCCCGGAAGTGGTGTACGCGCCGGGCAAGGAGCGGCACGAGATCGTCGCCATCGTGGCGCGGCTGCTCGCGGAGAGCAGCGGTCCCGTCCTCGTCACCCGTATCGAAGCGGAGGATGCCGAGGCCGTCCTCGGCGCGGTGGACGGGCATGCGCCCGGCTCGCAGGACGTTTCCGATGTGCGGGACGGTACGTATCACGCGCGGGCCCGGCTGCTCACTTGGCGGGCGGCGTCCGAACACGACACGCGGGTGCGCGTGGTGAGCGCGGGGACCGCGGACGGACCGGTCGCCGAGGAGGCACTGCGGGTGGCCCGCGCCATCGGCCTGGACGCGCAGCTGATCACGGACGTCGGCGTCGCCGGAATCCACCGACTGATGGCCCGCGCCCCGGAGTTGCAGGCCTCCGACATCGTGATCGTCGTCGCCGGGATGGAAGGCGCGCTGGCAAGTGCCGTGGGCGGCCTGGTGGGTTGCCCGGTCGTGGCGGTACCGACCTCCACCGGCTACGGGGCCGCACTTGAGGGAGTGACCGCACTGCTCGCGATGCTCACCTCCTGCGCCGCCGGCATGACCGTCGTCAACATCGACTCCGGATTCGGGGCGGCCATGGCCGCGCACCGGCTGGCGCACGTCATGCGGAACTCCCGTACGGACCTTGCCGGTTCCACCGCCCCGGCGGGTCACGCGGGGGAGTCCGGCCGATGATCCTGTGGCTCAACCCGTGCAGCGGAGTCTCGGGCGACATGCTGCTCGGCGCGCTCATCGGCCTCGGCGCTCCCGTCGACGGCATCCGCGACGCCATCTCCCGTACCGGGCTGACCGGTTGGCGGCTCGAGCACGAGGACGTCCAGAACGGCGGAATCCGCGCCACGCGCGCCCTGGTGCACGTCGACGACGAGAGCACCGAGCGGCACGCCGCCGAACTCCTCGACCTCGTACACCGGGCACGCCCCGAACCTGTCGCGACGGTCGCCACCGAGGCCGTACGGGCCATCCGCGACGTGGAGGCCCACCTCCACGACAGCGACCCGGACCGCGTCCACCTGCACGAAATCGGCGGCCACGACACGGTGGTGGACACCGTGGGCGTCGCCGCGGCCCTGCACCTGCTCGGCATCACCGAAGTCCGGTCAGCGCCGGTCGGGTTGGGCAGCGGAGTGGTGCGCTGCGCCCACGGCCTCTTGCCCGCACCCGCCCCGGCCACGCTCGCGCTGCTGCACGGGGCGCAGACCGTGGGCATCGACGTACAGGGCGAGACGGTCACCCCGACGGGCGCCGCGCTGCTGCGGGCGGCCGGCACGACGTACGGGCCACCACCCGCCATGACCGTACGGGCGAACGCCTTCGGAGCGGGCACCAAGGTCTTCCCCGGGCGGCCCAACGTACTGAGTGCAGTCCTGGGCGAACCGGTTGGCTCATCTCCCGTGTCCGGAACTGGAGTTGACGAACAACTGCTCCTGCTCGAAACGAACGTGGACGACATCAGCGGTGAGGTACTCGGCCATGTCATCGCCTCGGCCCTGGACGAAGGCGCCGCCGACGCTTGGTGCACGCCGATGGTGATGAAGAAGGGACGACCGGCACACGAGATCCACGTCCTGTGCCGCCCGGACCAGGCCCCCGCCCTGGAACGGCTGTTGCTCGCCGAGACGGGCAGCCTCGGATTGCGCACAACTGCCGTCCAGCGACGCGCACTTCCCCGCGAGCACACCACCGTGACCGTCCGCGGCCACACCATCCGCATCAAGCAGGGCCCCTGGCGAGCCAAGCCCGAATACGACGACCTCGCGGCAGCCTCCACAGCCCTCAACCTCCCGCTACGAGAGGTCACCGACCTGGCCCTCGCCCAGATCTCCGGTACGGGCTCCCAAGAGCCAAGCCAGCGCGGCCGGTTCCCGTGAGCGGCCACCCGTTTACGCTCACGTAATCGGCCTTTCGGGGACGTCCGCTGCTCGCGTTGTTCCGCATGGATGCGGAGTACAGGGGAAGTTGCGCGCGGTTCCCGTCACCGGTCGGTCTGTATCGTGTTCCTGATTTGTTCGCTGGTGAATCCAGTCAGTTTTCATTTCAGGAGAGAATGTGCTTCGATCTCGGCCTCGTCGGGCCACCGTTGGAACTCTCGCCGTCTCCGTTCTGGCGGTCGCCGCACTCGGCACGCCCTCTGTGGCTGTCGCGGAGGACGGTGAGCGCCACAGACCCGACAGGTCAACGGAAGCGGGGCAGAAGAGCTTTCGGCAGCCGGACAAATCGTTTGCGGCGTATGTCGGCAAGAACCGGTCGTCGACCGGCCACACCATGCTCGGCGGCTTCGGGCACGAACCGTCGAGTCACTGGATGGAGGTGGTGCCGGCACAGGACCACCCGAAGGGCTCCAAGATCACTGTCGGGGCCACCGACGAGGCCGACATGCCCGGCAAGCAGACCAAGATACCGCAGGCCAGGCACACTTACCGCTATCTCACCTCCAACTACTCCGAGTTCACCGGCATGCCGGCGCCGCTGACCAATGGAGGGCTGAACGAGAAGGGCGTCGCCGCGCGGGACGTCTGGTCCAACTCCCGCAAGGAATTGCTGGACATGACCCCGAAGGACCAGACCGGGCCGCAGTATTCCGATCTCTCCAGAATCGCGATGGAACGCGCCGGTTCGGCTCGGGAAGCAGTGGAGATACTCGGCGATCTCATCGACACCCACGGATACACCACATACGGCGGCAACTCGCACCTGTTCGCGGACGGCGACGAGGGCTGGGTTTTCGTGGAATACGCGGGCGGCAAGGGACTCTGGGCGGCCGAACGGCTCGGCCCCGACGACATCCGCGTCTCCTACCCCGGCTACATCAAGAAGTTCCCCACCGACGCCGTGGACGGCAAGAACCCGGACTTCATGGGTTCGAAGAACCTCGTCTCGTTCGCCGAGAAGAAGGGCTGGTACGACCCGTCGGAGGACAAGACCTTCGACCTGCAGAAGGTCTATCAGGAGCCGTTCCCCACAAAGTCCTTCCCGGTGGGCAAGAACGCCGACCCCGGGGACCCGGCTCCGTACCGCAACCCGGTCTCACTGGAGAAGGAATTCGCCGAACTGGGCAAGGTGAGGCTGGAGGACATGATGCGGATCGTCCGTGACCCCCGCTGGTCCGACGACCGGTCGGGATACGGGCAGGTCGCCGACCTCGACCCCGAGCTCCCCGACCCCCGCCTCGCCACTCTGTGGATGGCGCCCACAGCCGCCGTGACCGCCCCGTACATCCCCGTGGCGATCGGCACCGGCAAACTTCCCGTCGAATACACCCAGCACCGGTACCTGACAGCCGGAGCCTCGGCCGAGTACCTCGAACCCGAGTACGCGGAACAGGAGGCGACCGAGTCGGCCACCCAGACCTTCAAGCGCCTCATGTACGCCACGTGCGCCCGCCCGCGTCTCTACTTGGGCGAGGTGACAGACGCCTTCGAGGGGTTCGAGGCCCAGCAGCTCAAGGACTGGAAGAAGGTGCAGCAGAAGGCCGCCGCCGACCCCGGCCGGGCCGGGGACATCCTCACCGGCTACACCGACAAGCAGGCGCTGGACGGGCTCAGGCTCGGCAACCACCTGCTCGACGACATTCTCAGCACGTCACGGGCCGAGGGCGGCCTCCACGAGCCGAGCAAGGGCGACACGGCGAAGGACGACGGCAGCACCGCGTCGGCGCGCTCCCGGCCGATGGGACTGCGAGGGGCCGAATCCGCACGTGACCGGATGAACTGCGATGTCGGCGGCGGCTGGGCGGACGGATCCACCCTCGACCGGGCCGGCCACTACGGCGACCCGGCCAAGGTGCCCGACTACTCCGCAGCCCGCGTCTCCGGACGTACGGCAGCCTCGGCCGAGCAGACCCGGGACGAGGGCCGGCAGACCTGGATCCCGTGGAGCATCACTGCCGTGTCACTTCTCGTGGCCGCGGGCGCGGTATGGCGCTCGAGGCGGCGCGCCTAGCCAATTCGTCCGGATCAGCCAGTTGTTGGTCCGGGTGTGGCGTGACGGTCGTGGACGGCCCCGCACCAGGCCGGACGTGGTGCGGGCCGTCCGCTCGGTGATCCGGACGAAACCCCTCAGTAGCTGTCGTAGCTGGGCTTGCCGTTCGGCCGGTAGACACCGACGACGGTGCCGCCCTTCGTCGTCGAGACGCTGACCGGCTCCAGCGCGGTGGGAATCGCTCCGTCGGCGAACAGCCGCTTGCCGGTGCCGACGATCACGGGATGGATGGTCAGCCGGTACTCGTCGACGAGGCCGTGTCGCATGAGGGTCTGGGCGAGGTCGCCGCTGCCGACGACGTTGATGTTGCCGCTGTCGGACGCCTTCAGTTCGCGTACGGCCTCGGCGACGTCGCCCTCCAGCAGCGTGGAGTTCTGCCACTCGACGGACTTCAGAGTCCGGGACGCCACGTATTTGCGCATGCTGTTCATTCGAGCGGTGAACGGGTTGTCGGGACCGGCGGTAGGCCAGTACGACGCGAAGATCTCGTACGTCTTGCGGCCGAGCAGCATCGCGTCGGCGTGCTCGTACCAACCGGTGACAGCCGCGCCGACCTCGTCGTCGTCCACCGGTTTCTGCCAGCCGCCGTGCTCGAAGCCGCTCTCGGCGTCCTCGTCCGGGCCGCCCGGCGCCTGCATGACGCCGTCCAGCGTCAGGAACGTACAAACAATGATCTTTCCCATGGTGCGATCCCTTCGTCGATAAGTAGACGGCACAGCCGCCGGAAACTCATCGGCGGAAGATCCGCAGCGCGGCGCCAGCTGTGGTCACAGACCCAGCAGCAGGTCCCGGACCGCGGCGGGCCGGGACAGGAACGGGTGGTGACCCGCGTCGAGTTCGACGACATCGCCGGCCCGGCGGGCGAACTCGCGCTGCAGCGGCGGCGGGGTGCCCCGGTCCTGGGCGCAGACGAGGTACGTCGAGGGCACCTGCTGCCACGCGGCCGCCTTGACCGGCTGCCCGGTCACCTGCACGCTCTGCCGGGCCAGGTGGTCCGCCGCCTGCGCCTGGACCTCGGCGTCGCAGTCCTGGAGGAACGTCTCCACGAGGAGCTCGGGGCGGACCCCGAACGTGCCGGCGTCCGGGTCGACGTCGAGGAACGGGGCGGGAGTGCCGTCCCCGAACTCCGAGAGGCTCTGGCCGACTTCGGGGAGGTAGCTGGAGACCAGCAGCAGATGGCGTACCGACCCGATACCCGCGGCGGCCTCCGCGGTGACGATGCCGCCGTAGCTGTGGGCGACGACGACGGCCGGCTCGTCGTCGTCCAGCAGCACCTGCCGCACCGCGGCGACGTCCTCGGACAGCCCCGGACCGCCGGCACCTCCGGGCGAGCCCGCCTCGCCGCAGCTCGGAAGCGCCGGAGCCACGCTCAACACCCCTCGCTCCCGCAGCAGTTCGGCAGTACGGTGCCACCACCACGCCCCGTCCCGCACACACGCCCCATGCACGAACACGACCCTCATCGATGCCTCCCCAACGCCCGGGCGAGGTGCCCAAGCGTGACCTCACGCTATATCGCCGCGCACAGCCCGCCCCCGGACTTCCCCGGCACCATCGCCCCACCAGCCAGAGCACTCCGACGCACCCGCGCAAGCCCTGAAGCGGCGTCAGAACATGTCGACCTGACGCCGGAGTACGTGGCCGGAGGTGGGCCGCGTAACGGAGCAGGACGTGGTCAAGGCGGCTGCCCGGGGGCCGAGTTGCTCCGGTGGCCCGGGCTGTCAGCGGTCGAAGCGGTCGGAGATCGCGGCGACGACTTCGGCCACCATGGTGCGGTCGAGGCTCACGGGGTCCCAGCCCTGGTGGATCCACCAGCCTTCCACCAGGGCGTCGAGCGCGCGGGCGGACGGTTCGCTGAAGTGCCGCAGGAGCGCCTCGCGCGCCTCGCGTTCGAACCGGCGGATCTGCTCGCGGACGGCACCGCTGAAGTTGCCGTAGGAGTACATCTCGCGCACCAGCCGCAACTCGCGGCCGGTCGCCGCGGTGGGACCGCAGATCGCGTCGACGAGAGCGTGCCGAGCCTCCTCCAGGCCGTCGGCGGCGTCCAGCGCACCGGTGTAGCGCGCCCCCATCTCGTCGCCGAACAGGGCGAACGCCTGCGTCAGGACGCTGTCCAGGCTGTCGAAGTAGTAGGTGAGGGAGCCCAGGGGCACTCCGGCCTCGGCCGCGATCTTTCGGTGCGTGGTGGCGTGCACGCCCTCCTCCGCGATCACGTCGAGCGCCGCCCGCCGGATCCGTTCCTTGCGCGTCGGATCGTTCGCCCGGCCCTTGCGCACCCGCTCGCCTCCTTCTGTCCCGGCAGCCCCGCGCGGCATCGTTTACAGTCTCCAGTATGTACGTGTGTACGCACTCTGGGACCGGAGGTGCCGGTGATGAAGGAAGCCGCAGGTGACGTGCCGGCGGGTGCCCCCGGGTACCAGCGGCTCATGGTGGCGAACGGCACCGGACCGCGAGGGCGGGAGGACCTGTGACGATCACCGGGGAGCGGCTCCAGCGCACCGCACGCGAGACGGCGGACACCCTCCCGGGAGTCAGCCGCGGGCGTCCCTTCGTCGAGAAGCTGGACGTCTACAAAGTGGCGGGGAAGGTCTTCCTGATCGTCACCGACGACCCTGACGAGCTGATCGTCACCGTCAAGTGCGAGCCGGACTACGGCGATTCCCTGCGGCAGGAACACGCGTCCATCGTCCCGGGCCGTTACCTCGACAAGGCGCACTGGATCTCCGTGGGGGCAGGACGGGGGATCACCGCACCGCTCGTCGAGGACCTGGTGCTGCACTCCTACGACCTCGTCCTGGAGTCGCTGCCCCGCCGCGAGCGGCCCGACGAGACCAGGGGCGGCAGCCCAGCAGCAGGGTCCACTCGGAGCGCCGGCCGATGACGCATTCCGAACCGGCCCTGCCCTTCTTCGACGACGAGGGATCGCGCCCGCTCGCCGACCGCCTGCGGCCACGAACCCTCGACGAGGTGGTCGGCCAGGACCACATCCTCGGACCGGAAGCGCCGATCGGACGCATGGTCGAGCAGCAACGGCTCGTCTCCGTCGTCCTGTGGGGCCCGCCCGGGTGCGGCAAGACCACCATCGCCCGCCTCCTGGCAGAGCGGACCGGCCTGGTCTTCGAGCCTCTGTCGGCGACCTTCTCCGGCGTCGCCGACCTGCGGAAGGTGTTCCAGACAGCCGGGCGCCGGCGTGAAGTCGGCCAGGGCACGCTGCTGTTCGTCGACGAGATCCACCGATTCAACCGAGCCCAGCAGGACAGCTTCCTCCCCTACGTGGAGGACGGCACGGTCGTCCTCGTCGGCGCGACGACCGAGAACCCGAGCTTCGAACTGAACGGGGCGCTGCTCTCCCGGTGCCGTCTGCTCGTCCTCAAACGGCTCGACGACGTCGCCCTGGAACGGCTGATCTCCCGGGCCGAACACCTCACCGGCCAGGAGCTGCCCCTCACAGGCGACGCGCGCCAGGCGTTGATCACCATGGCGGACGGAGACGGCCGCTATCTGCTCAACATGGCGGAAGAGCTCCAGGCGCTCCCCGCCGGGACCGCTCCACTCGATGTCGCCGGACTCGCGGAACATGTCCAGAAGCGGGCGCCGTTGTACGACAAGGCGCAGGAGAGCCACTACAACCTGATCTCAGCCCTGCACAAGTCGCTGCGCGGGTCCGACCCCGATGCCGCCCTGTACTGGCTCGCCCGGATGCTGGAGGGCGGGGAGGATCCCAGGTACCTCGCTCGCCGGCTCGTACGGTTCGCGGCCGAGGACGTCGGGATGGCCGACCCCCAGGCGATGCAGCAGACGCTCACCGCCTGGGACGTGTACGAGCGGCTCGGCTCGCCCGAGGGGGAACTCGCCCTCGCACAGGCCGTCGTCCACCTGGCCACCGCCCCCAAGTCCATTGCCGTGTACCGGGGTTTCGAGGCCGCCCGGCGCCGCGCACGCGAGACCGGATCGCTGATGCCTCCCCGGCACATCCTCAACGCGCCTACCCGGCTCATGAAGGATCTGGGGTACGGCGAGGACTACCAGTACGACCCCGACACGCCTGAAGGTTTCTCCGGAGCGGACTACTTCCCCGACGAGATGAGCCGGGAGACCTTCTACCGGCCCACCCGGAACGGGCACGAGCAGCACATCGGACAACAGCTCGCGCGATGGGCCCGGCTCCGGGAGCAACAGCGCGAGGACGAGGACTGAACGGTCCGGCCACTATCGATGAGGAAAGGTGCGGTGATGGAGGGATACGCCCTGCAGGACGCGGCGCAGGAGTGCGCCGAGGCACTTCCAGCGGCGGCTCTTGAGCATCCGTTCGGACCTGAATACGAGGTCTTCAAGGTCTGCGGCAAGGTGTTCATGCTGATGACCGAGGTGCCCGGCCGGCCGGTCGTGATCCTCAAGTCCGATCCGCAGGACGCCGAAGCCCTGCGCGCGTCGTATGCGGACATCTCTCCCGGCTTCCACATGAACAAGCGGCACTGGATCACGCTCGCCCCGGGCGAGTCGATCGACGAGAAGCTCGTCGAGGAACTGGTGACCGAGTCCTACCGGCTCGTGGCCGACAAACTGCCCGCCTCCACCAGACCCCTCGCCGTCGGAACTCTCGGCACCAAGCCGTAGCCGAACGGGAGCAGTACGAGCGGGCGTTGCTTCCCCGCATGCCGCAGGTAAGTCCCGGTTGCCGGCACGCACCGACAGCAGTGCCGGATGACGCCCGGTCACCCGTAGAGCTGTAAAACCTGCCTCGCTCCGGTGGGCGGTGAAGAGTGAGTTCTCCTGCCGCTTGTTCCGGAGAGAGAGTCATGGTCATCACCATTGTCGTCGTTGCTGTCGCCTTCCTCGCCGGCTTGGCGGCCAACCGCCTGCTGCGGCGCCGTCTGCTGGGGGACGAGGCCGAGCCGCTGACCGTTCGGGACCTCGTGGAACCTCTCCAGACGCTCGCCGTCCTGGTGCTGGCCTTTGTGCTGGTGATGGCCGCCGACTCGTACGGAAAGGCCGAGGAGGCGGCGCGCGTCGAGGCCGGTGCCGTGGAACACCTCTTCGAGGTCTCCGCGTACGCGCCGCACGCGGAGCGTCAGCCGCTCCAGGCGGACGCCATCTGCTACGCGCGCGCTGTCGTGTCCGGTGAGTGGCCGTCGATGAGGGGCGGGCACCACTCGGAGGCTCCCGACGTGTGGAGCAACGACTTCCGCCGCGAATTCCACAAGATGACCGGAGACGCGCAGTTCAGCATGCTCGTCGATGCCGACAAGGAGCGCTCGGACGCGAGAAGGGACCGGCTGTCCCAGTCGACCCCGGCCATCCCGGACGCCATCTACTGGTTCATGCTCATCACCCTGGTGATCACCGTGATCGCCCTCGCCTTCTGCCTCCCGTACCGGCGCGGCGGCACCGAGATCACCGCTCTCCTCGTCGTCACCGCCCTGCTGACGGCCTCGCTGCTCGTCATCCACGACGTCGACCGCCCCTTCGGCGGCATGATCACGGTGAAGCCCACCGCCATGATCGTCACCGACGAGGACGCCTCCGAGGAATTCGCCGCGACGTACGGCAAGGGGAAGCTCCCCTGCGACGCCGACGGCCGAGCCGTCTGAAGCACGTCCGGCCGTACGGGGGGGGGATCTGCGCAGGTCAGGTCCACATGGCACGCGGGCGAGGAGTTGGCGGGCCGACGCTGTGCCCACGACCCGGTCACCCGGTGGAGCGAGCCGGCGCCCCGTACGACCCGCGCCGCGAGGCTGCCGGGAGCGGTGGTCCGTCGCGGTAAGCGGAGTAGAGTTCCGGTTCGGGGAAAGGTCGTCGCCACAGGGAGAACGGGTGTCTTCTGCGAGCCAGTCGGGGAACGCGCGGACGCGGAGCAAGCGGGCTGACGCGGTACGCAACCAGCAGAAGCTGCTCGACGCCGCCGCCGAGGTGTTCCTCGCCTCCGGCGTCGACGCGCCCATCCGCGAGATCGCGACACGGGCGGGCGTCGGGATGGGGACGATCTACCGCCACTTCCCGACACGCGCCGACCTGGTCGCCGCCGTCTTCCAGCACCAGGTCGACGCGCTCGCCGAAGCCGGCCCGAGCCTGCTGGCCGACGCCGGATCGCCGCTGGCGGCGCTGCGCCAGTGGACCGACCGCTTCGTCGATCTCCTGGTCACCAAGCACGGACTCGCCGAGGCCCTGCAGTCGGAGAACAGCCGCTTCGCCACGCTCCACACGTACTTCCTCGACCGGCTGATGCCCGTCTGCGCGGAGCTGCTCGACGCCGCGGCCGGCGCCGGCGAGATCAGGCCCGGTACGCAGTCGTACGAACTGCTGCGCGGCATCGGCAACTTGTGCGTCGGTAGCGACGCCGACCCGCGCTACGACCCCCGCCGCCTGGTCGGACTGCTGCTCCAGGGGCTGGAGCAGCCGCGGAGGACCTGATGCGGAGCAACTGCGGGCGGTCTGATCAGGAGCGTCGGAGCTGCTTCACCGCCCCCACCGTCCCGATGACGGTGACGGCCAGGCCGACCCCGGTGAAGACCAGCGGCATCAGCCACATGGAAACGAACCCGTTGATCCGTGCGTCGGCCGGGGCCCCGGCGCGGTACAGCACGTCGACGTGCTCACCCACGTCGTACGAGGGCGGGTTGGAACCCGTGGAGCTCTCGAAGGTCCTCGTCGCGCTGTCCGCCGAAGTGAACCTCACCGTCGGGTAGGCCGCGGGCTCGTTGTCCGACTTCGACTTGCGGGACGTGCTGTGGTTGTCGCTCTTCCGCCACTCCATTCCCACCACGGTGCCCTGGGCGTGTTTCGCGTGCGTCACGAACGAGACCGAGGACCATGCCATGACGAGTCCGATGGTCAGGAACAGCGCGCCGAACGCTATCGCTCCGAACATGACCTTCCGGCCGGCGCGGTGCCCGCGTACCTGAACCTTCACTGCGTCCCTCTCACTTGGCCAAAGGGCCAAACGCTATCCGAGACGCCCGCGCGGATGCGCACCCGCCCCTCGCGGTCCGGTGCCGGGCCGCGGCGGGCGGCGCATCCTCGCGCCGGATATGCCTGCTGCCGGTTATCAACACACCCTTGACAGGGGCTTATTCAATGCAGAGGGTGCATGAAACCCGCCATTCAGGCCGGGTTGGTCAAGGGACCGGGCGCGCGAGGCTCCCGGCGAAGTGTCGTGCGCGGTGGGCCGTATGCGGCGTCGCCGGTGCCTGGTGACGAGAGGAGAACCGATGAAAGAAGCCCCGGAGACGAGTTCGGACACAGGCCCAGGGGCCGGCCCGGATACGGAAGCGGGGGAGGAGCCGGACGCCGCGGCCGTACCGGGCTCCGGGCAGAGCAGCGACGCCACCGTCTCGCTCGACGACGCACCGCTCAACCGATTCCACCTCAAAATCACGACGTTGACCTTCGGCGCGAACTTCTCCGACGGCTACCACCTGGGCATCATCGGCATCGCACTGACGCTGATCTCCCCGCAGATGCACCTGAGCGCGGCCTGGGAAGGCCTGTTGGGCGCGTCGGCGCTCCTCGGCATCTTCGCCGGCAGCATCGTGCTCGGCTGGGCGGCCGACCGCTACGGGCGGCAACTGCTCTACACACTGGACTTCCTGCTCATCGCCGTCGCCTCGGCGGCACAGTTCTTCGTGACCGGCCCTGCCGAACTGTTCGTCCTGCGCCTCCTGATCGGCTTCGGCATCGGCGCGGACTACGCACTCGGCCCGACACTGGTCGCCGAGTTCGTACCGCGCCGCTACCGGGGCGGCATGCTGGCCTCCCTCACCGCCATGTGGACCGTCGGCTACACCGCCGCCTACTTCCTCGGCAACTACCTCATCGGCTTCGGCGGCGACAGCTGGCGCTGGCTGCTCCTCTCCAGCACCCTGCCCGCCGTCTTCGTCCTGCTCATGCGCATCGGCACGCCCGAGTCGCCGCGCTGGCTGGTCAGCAAGGGCCGTATCGAAGAGGCCAGGGCAGTGGTGACCAAGCACATCGGGCCACGCGTGGACTTCTCCGAACTGCTGCGCCGCCAGGAACCTGCCGAGTCCTACGACTACCGGGAACTGTTCCGCGCACAGCACCGCAAAAGCACCCTCTTCGGCGTCCTCTACTACAACTGCCAGGTCATCCCGTACTTCGCCATCTACACGTTCCTGCCGGTGGTCATGGCACGAGTGGGCCTGGGCGGCGAGGACTTCCTCGGCAACGGGCTGCTGAACGTCTTCCTGCTGCTCGGCGGCGTGGTCGGCCTGTGGTTCGTCTCCCGCTTCACCCGACGGGGCTTCCTGCTCTGGTCGTTCATCATCATGGCGCTCGCGCTGGTGCCGATCGGGGTGTGGCCGCAGGCGCCGACGCTGGTGCTGTTCCCGCTGTTCCTCGTCTTCACGTTCATGATGTCGGCGTCCTCCAACCTGGACCAGGTGTATCCGCCGGAGCTGTTCCCCACGGCCCTGCGCAGCTCCGGAGTGGGACTGCTGAACGGGCTGAGCCGCGTCGGTTCCGCGATCGGTACGTTCCTGCTGCCCATCAGCCTGTCCGCGTACGGGTTCTCGACGTCGATGCTCGCGCTGGCGGCACTGCTGGTGGCGGGCGCGGTGGTCACCGTGGCGTGGGCGCCGGAGACCAAGGGGATGGCGCTGGACTAGCGGCATTCCGGTGGAGGCGATGCCGCCGTGAAGTGCCCTGCCGGCGGGGTGGGTGTGGCGCCCACCCCGCCGGTCTGCCCGTGAACGGGCCTGCGTGGTGGGTCAGTTGCCGCCGGTGACGCGGACGTAGTCGACCACGAGCTGGTTCGGGAACCGGGTGTTGCCGTCGGGGTCGCCCGGCCAGTCGCCGCCGACCGCGAGGTTGAGAATCATGTGGAAGGGGTGGTCGAAGACCCACTTGTTGCCACCCACGTCGGCGTTCGTACGCGTCTGGTAGACCTTGCCGTCCACGGACCACTCGATCTTGTTCGGCGACCAGTCGACGGCGAAGGTGTGGAAGCCGTCGGAGAACTTCTGGCCCGAGGGCAGGTTGTGGGCGGCGCCGATACCTCCGGAGCCCGAGTAGCCGGGGCCGTGGATCGTACCGTGCACGGTGCCCGGCTCCTTGCCGACGTTCTCCACGACGTCCAGCTCCCCGCAGGCGGGCCAGCCCGCGCTGCCGATGTCCTCGCCGAGCATCCAGAACGCCGGCCACATCCCCTGGCCGGCGGGGACCTTCATACGGGTCTCGGCGTGCCCGTACGTGGTGGTGAACTTGCCGGCGGTGTTGAGACGCGCCGAGGTGTACTGGCAACTGCCGTACCAGCAGGTGTAGTTCTTCGGGTTCTCCTTCTTGGCCGTGATGACCAGGTGACCGTCACCGTCGAGCGACGCGTTGTCCGTGCCGCTCGTGTAGAACTGGCGCTCGTGATTGTTCACGTTGTCGCCGGTCTCCTGCGTCCACTTCGAACCGTCGACGCCGGTGCCTTTCGCTCCGTCGAACTCGTCGCTGAAACTCGCCGCCATGGCGCGGGGCTTCGGCTGCGAGGTCGCCAGTGACGCGTCGGCCGACGAGGCCATCCAGGGCAGAGCGGCGAGCGCGGTGGCGGCCGCCAGGCCGGCCGATACGGAGGTCAGTTTTCTCATGGAAGGGCGCCTTCCTGTGGGGGTGGCCGACCGGGCGGCGCGGGGCGCCACCGGGGCCGGGGAGGGCGACAGGTAGGGCGTCGATCCGCCGCCTTCCGGAGGACAACCTCTGGCGTGACGGTGCACATGTCAACAGGTCTGGTCCAAGTTGTGTCGAAGACATGAACCGACCTGGGGTCTGAGGGGCGTTCTCTGGTGGAGTGCTGAACGCACCGGTCTCCGGCGGCCGTTGCTCCGGGGGTTGCGGCGCGCGATGCCGCTCGCCGCGGTGCCGGTGGTGGCGCCTGGCGTTCAGTGGCGGGCGCGGCTTCCGCTCATCCCGTTCGGGTGGGGGTGGGTGAGCGCGGCGCCGGTGGCGGCGCCGCTGCCCCGCGTCATGACGCCTGGCCGGGTGCCGGCAGTTCAGCCCTCGGGGCCCCAACGCCCCGTGGCTTCAAGGCTTATAGCCCCTTGTGGCCCCCGGCACGGCCGTCGAGAGTCGTCAGACGAAGAAGGCGTTCATCCCGGGTACGTCGGAGAGGTAGGTCTCGATGCTCGCGATCTTTCCGTCGCGGAGCCGGCAGACCGTGGCCAGGTATTCGTCCAGTACGGCGTCCTCGCGGTGCGCGGTGTTGTGCAGGGAGAGCGCCATGTTCTCGCGGCTGACCAGGAGATGCAGCAGCTCGAAGTCGAGGCCGTACGAGGCGATCAGCTGAGCGCGCTCCACCACCGAGTCGGCGCCGTCGGCCGTACCGGAGATGGCGTTGTCGCCGGGCAGGGTCCAGGTGGCGTCGTCGTGCAGCAGGGCTCGGATGCCGTCCCAGTCGGCTGAGACAAGGGCCTGGTGGAAGCGGCGCCCGAGGGCGAGGTTGGCTTCATTCGTGGACATGACGTTCCCTTCCCAACGCTAAAGCGGCGCTCTCCGCTTTAGCGCGACTGTATGCGCACCCGCCACTAAAGCGCAACGCTTTGCTTTAGAGTGGAGGGGTGAACGCTGACGCATCGACGAAGCGGCCCGGAGGCCGCAGCGCCCGCGTCCGTGCCGCCGTACACGGCGCCGCGGTCGCGCTGGTGAGCGAGTTCGGAGCCGACCAGGTGACCCTCCCCGCCGTGGCCCAGCGCGCGGGGGTCAACTCCAGCACCCTCTACAGGCGTTGGGGCACTCTCGCCGCGCTCCTGGCCGACGTCGCCCAGCACCGCGGCGACGCCGACGCGCCCCCGCTCGTCGGCGATCTGCGCACCGACCTGGAGAACCAGGCGGTCTGGACGCTGGCGGAGCTCTCCCGGCCCGGTGGCATCGCGTTCTTCCGCGCCGAGGTCGCGCCCGACGTCGACGAGCGGCACGACGGACTGCGCGAGTGTCTGCGCAGGGTCAGCGAGCGCTTCCGTCCCGTCCTCGACGCGGCGCGGGAACGCGGCGACGCACCCGCGCCCCCGTCCTTGCAGCAGGTTCTGGACCGGATCGTCGCGCCGCTCTACTTCCGGGTGGTCTTCTCGATTCCCGGTACGGATGAGGCGTACGTCCGCGAACTCGTCGCGGAGTTCCTCGGGGATCCCCAGCCCGAGGCTTGACCTTCGACCGGCTCCGCGCGCGCCGGCGGAACGGAGCCCGCACACGACTCGCCCCCGAAGACCCGGAGCCCCGCCTGCCGGTGTCGGGCTGCGGTGGGGGAGGGGGCGGCCGGTCAGGGCTTGCGGGCGACGCCTCCGTACATGGCGATGTCCTTGTCGTCGGCCGGCTCGTCGTCGGGCTGCGGGCGCCAGCGGTGTACCTGGACGACGCCGGGCTCCTCCAGCTCCAGCCCGGTGAAGAACGCCGCGGCCTCGGCGTGGCTGCGCAGCTGCATCGGCATGCCCTGCCGCCCGTACTCCCGTGCCACGCGGCCCACTTCGTCCGGCGCGAAGTCCCCGGTGCCGATGGTGGCGGCGAGGAAGCTGCCCGGTGGCAGCGGGTCCAGCAGCCGCCGTACGAGGCCGTGGTCGTCGTCGGAGGCGAGGATGAAGTGCAGGATGCCGATCACCATCAGGCCCACCGGCTCGTTCAAGTCCAGTGTCCGGCGGAACCCTTCGGAGCCGAGGATGGCGTCCGGTTCGCGCATGTCCGCGTCGATGAACTCGGTCCGGCCCTCAGGGGTTCCGGACAGCAGCGCCTGCCCGTGCAGCAGGACGACAGGGTCGTTGTCGACGTAGACCACGCGCGAGGCGGGCGCCACGTCCTGCACGACCTCGTGCAGGTTCGGCCGCGTGGGCAGCCCCGTACCGATGTCGAGGAACTGCCGTACGCCGCGCTCGCGCGCCAGATGGGCGGCGGCGCGGTGCATGAACGCCCGGTTGGCGCGCATGTGTACGGGCAGCGCGGGCCACTGGGCGCACATGATGTCGGCCGTGGCCCGGTCCACCTCGTAGTTGTCGCGGCCGCCCAGGATGTAGTCGTAGACGCGCGCCGAGTGCGCCTCCGTACTGTCGATCAGCCCAGCCCCGTCGCCCCGGGCCGCACCCTCACTGTCCTCCTGCGCCACTGACGCCTCCGCTCCCGTGTCCTGTTCAGCGCTCCGACGGACACCCTGCCCTGACGGGGCGTCGGGGACAACTCCCGTACGGTGCGGGTTCGTTGGCGTGCGGCTGCCCTGTGCTTCGGCGGGTCTACGCCTCGAGGAATTCCAGCGCCCGGGCGACGAAGGCGTCGTGGTACTGGAAGATGCCGCCGTGTCCCGCGTCGGGGTAGAGGGGGACGAGCTCGCCCCGGGGCAGCCGGGCCGCGAGATCGAGGGAGTTGACGCTCGGGACCATCCGGTCGCTCTCCCCGTTGGCCACCAGCACCGGCTGGTGGATGCGCGACAGGTCGGCGGGGGCCCGGGTGCCCCAGCGGCGGATGGCCTTCAACTGGGCGCGGAAGGACGACAGGGAGATGGCTCTGTCGCGGTCGTCGGTGCGTTCCTCGAGCCGGTTCAGGAAGGCGTGGGCCGCCTGCCGGCCGTCCGCGGTCCGGGTGAAGAAGAGGTAGTGCTTGGGGTCTTTGAAGGTAAGGGCGCCCCTGAGCATGTCCTTGAGGGTGAGGCCGGTGACCTTGTCGATGCCGGGGCCTCCGGCAGGGCCCGTGCCCGCGAGGATCATTTTGCGTACGAGGTCCGGCTCCTGCGCCGCGAGGACCTGGGCGATGAAGCCGCCCATCGACAGGCCGAGCAGGTCTACGCGGTCGTACCCGAGGGCCTTGACGAACTGGACGGTGTCGCGGGCCATCGCCTCGACGGCGTCCGGCGTGGAGCCGTCGGAGGCGCCGACGCCCCGGTTGTCGAAGGTGATGACCCGGCGGCGGGCGGCGAGTCCGTCCACGACGCGCGGGTCCCAGTTGTCCAGGACGGCGGACAGGTGGTTGAGGAGGATCAGCGGTACGCCGTCGTCCGAACCGTGCTGCCGGTAGGCGAAGTTGACGCCGTCGACGGGTACGAAGCGGGTCGGCGCGTTCTTGTACGGCGACGGGGCGGGCGTGGGGGAGCCGGGCGGTGCGCTCATGGTGGGGTCCTGAGGGGAGCTGTGAGGTGTGGTGTGTTCGGGGGACGGCCGGCTCTCCAGCCGGCCGTGCGGGCCCGCCCGGGGGTCAGGTCATGGAGACGACGACCTTGCCGGCCTTCGCGCGGCCCTTCTCGACGTACTCCATGGCCTGGAGGGTCTCGTCGAACGGGAAGACGCGGTCGACGACGGGGTGGATCTTCCCGGCGTCGATGAGTGGGGTGAGCGCGCGGAGTTGGTCGCCGTCGGCCCTCATGAACAGGAACGAGTACGTCACTCCGAGGCGCTTGGCCCGGCGACGGGCCGTGAAGCTGAGCGCGGTCATCGCCAGGCGCAGGACCGGATTCGCGCCGAGTTCGCGGGCGAAGGCCGGGTCGGGCGGACCCGCGACGGAGATGGCCGTGCCCCCGGGCCTGAGGACGCGCAGGGACTTGGAGAGGTTGTCGCCGCCCAGGCTGTCCAGGACGACGTCGTAGTCGTCGAGGAGGGTCCCGAAGTCCTGTGTGCGGTAGTCGATGACCTCGTCCGCGCCGAGCTTCTCGGCCAGGTCCACCTTGGCGGTGCTCACGGTGGTGGCGACGTGCGCGCCGAGTGCCTTCGCCAGTTGGACGGCGATGGAGCCGAGGCCGCCGGCGCCCGCGTGGATGAGGACCTTCTGGCCGGGCTGCACATCGGCCCGCTCGACCAGTGCCTGCCAGGCGGTCAGGGCCACCAGGGGAAGGGAGGCGGCCTCGGTCATGGTGAGCGTGGTGGGCTTCGGAGCCAGGTCGTCCTGATGGACGGCGATGAGGTCGGCGAACGTGCCGATGCGGTCCTTGTCGGGGCGGGAGTAGACCTCGTCGCCGACTGCGAACTCCGTTACGGCGGCGCCCACTTGGACCACCTCTCCGGCCAGGTCGTTGCCCAGGACGAGGGGGAGCCGGTACGGCAGGAACGCCTTGAAGTCCCCGTTGCGGAGCCTCATGTCCAGCGGGTTGACGCTCGCCGCGTGGATCTTGACCAGGACGTCGTGGGGACCTACGGAGGGGTCGGGGATCTCGGCGGCGCGCATGTTGGCCGCGCCGCCGTACTTGTCGACCGTGAAGGCCTTCATCGCCGTCTCCGTTTCCTTTCCCGGCCGCGTGGGGGCGGGATGTTCATTCGTTGCGGGGTGCTGGCTATATGCACCAGTTTGTGATGGTTCTGCGTTTGTGCGCTGCCCCGCGGGCACGGCCGGGGGCGTCCCCGGCGGCTCAGGCCACCGGCACTGCGGGGTTGATGACGTGGCCTGCGGCGCCACCCTGGAGGCGGTCCAGCGAGCCGGCGATTCCCTCGTGGGGCACGCCGAGCGGTACCGCGCTGACGTCGGTCAGCCGGGCGTACTGCGCGTCGGTCAGCTGTACGTCGAGGGCGCCGAGGTAGCTGTCGAGCTGGGTGAGGCTGCGCGGGCCGATGATCGGGACGAGCGTGGCCACCGAGCGGGCGGCGCGCTCGCGCACCCAGGCCACCGCCACCTGGGCGGGTGTCGCGCCGGTCTCCTCGGCGACGGCGAGGACGGTGTCGACGACGGCGGTCTTCTGGCCGGTGCTCTCGGTGTGAATGACCATGCCCAGGTCGCTCAGGCGCCCCTCGGTGGAGGTGCGGTATTTGCCGGTGAGCAGTCCGCCGCCGAGCGGGGACCACAGGGCGGCACCCAGGCCCAGGCTCTCGGCCATGGGCAGGAGTTCGCGGTCCGCGGTGCGTTCGACGAGGCTGTACTCGTGCTGGATCCCGACGATCGGGGCCTGGTTCTTGAAGTCGGCGAGGGTCACCGCGCGCGAGACGCGCCAGGCGGGGAAGTTGGACAGCGCGGCGTGGTGGATCTTGCCGGCGCTCACCAGGTCGTCGAGTCCGCGGAGAAGCTCTTCCATCGGCGTGAGTTCGTCGGGGAAGTGCACCCACAGCAGGTCGATGTGGTCGGTGCCCAGGCGCTTCAGGCTGGCCTCCACCGAGGCGACCATGTTCTTGCGGCTGTTGCCCGTCCTGGAGATGTCCGGCTGCGGGGCGGCGCCGAGGGTGAACTTGGTGGCCAGGACGAAGTGGTCGCGGTCGGCGGAGATCAGCTTCCCGGTCAGCTCCTCCGACTCCCCGAACTGGTAGCCGTCCGCGCTGTCGAGGAAGGTGCCGCCGGCCTCGGCGAACCGGTCGAAGATCTGCCGGGCCTCGTCGGGCTCGGCGCCCGCGCCCCAGCCGGTGCCGAAGTTCGCGGTGCCGAGCGCGTACTCGGACACGCGCAGTCCGGTCCGGTGGCCGAAGGTCGTGTAACGCATGAGATGTCCTTGCCTGAGGGGTGGGAAGGCGGTCGTGCCGGGGCGGAGGGGCGGGATCAGCCCGCGTTCGGCTGGAGTGCCGCGGACAGGCCCTGCTTGACCTGCCGGGTCAGCTCGTCGGCGACGATCTCGGGCAGGCCGGTCTCGACGCCGTCGAGGGCCTGGGCCGCGACGTCGGCGGCGGAGACCTTCTGGTCGGCGGGGACCTCGGCGGCCATGTCGGTGTCCATGTACCCGACGTGCAGGGCGGAGACGGTGATGCCGCGCGGTGCCAGCTCCTCGCGGCTCGCGCCGCTCAGCGCCCAGGCGGCGGCCTTGGAGGTGGCGTAGGAGCCGAGGCCTGCCGGGTGGTACCAGGACAGGACGGACAGCACGTTGAGGACGGCGCCGCCGCCGTTGCCCTCGATCACGGGGGCGAAGGCGCGGGTCGCGGCGAGCGGACCGAAGAAGTTGGTGTCCATCTCCCGCCGCACCTCGTCCAGTTCGCCGCCGATCAGCGTGGCGCCGGTGGAGATGCCCGCGTTGTTGATCAGCAGCGTCGCGTCGGAGGCGGTACGGGCGGCCTCGCGGATCGACCCCTCGTCCGTGACGTCCAGGCGCAGCGGGGTGACACCCGGCAGGTCGACCGTCTCGGGGCGGCGGGCCGCCCCGTACACCTTCGCTCCGCGCTCCACGAGCTGGGCGGCCAGGTGCCGGCCCAGCCCCCGGTTGGCGCCGGTGACGACCGCGACCGCGTTCTTGAGCTCCATGTCTGATCCTGCTCCCGGTAGTGGCGGGCGCCGTCCGGCCGCCCGCACCCAGTTGGTTTAGATTGCGACTACAATCTAAACATCGGATTACGATAGATGCCAGTCGACATCCAAAATGGTTTCACGGAGAAGCACGCAGGAGGTGGCCATGGGCCGCGTATCGCAGGCGCAGGCGGAGGAGAACCGCAGACGGGTCGTGGACACCGCCTCCCGGCTGTTCCGGGAGCAGGGCACGCAGGTCAGCGTCGCCGACCTGATGAAGGCGGCCGGGCTGACCCACGGCGCCTTCTACAAGCAGTTCCCCTCCAAGGAAGCACTCGTCGACGAGGCCACCACTCACGCGATCGACGAGCTCGGCCGGCGGTACACCGCCGGGCTCGAGCAGTACGACGGGCGGCGTGAAGCCGCGCAGCGCGAGCTGATCGACGCCTACCTCTCCGTCGAGCACCGTGACGACGTGGCGCACGGCTGCCCGGTCGCGGCGCTCGCCACCGACATCGCGCGCGGCGGCGGGGGAGACGAGGCCCGGCGCGTCTACGCGGAGGGAGTGGGCGACTTCGCCGGCTTCCTGGCCGACGGGGAATCCGGTGACGGCCAGGACGGCCTCGCCCGTCTGTGCACCCTGTTCGGCGCGCTCGTCCTGGCCCGCGCGACCAAGGGCTCCCCGCTCTCCGAGGAGATCCTCGCGGCCGCGCACGCGGCCGTGACGGAAATCGACTGAACAGCGGGTACCACCACCAGGCGCACCGTGACCGCCCCAGCGGCTAAGTGCCGCCGTCAGCGCGGCAGCAGGACCGCGACCTGCTGCCGGATGTCGCGCGCGATCTCATCGGTGCTGAGCACAGGTACGAGAACGTCGTCGGGCGGCGTACTCGTACCGAACGTCCGCGGTGCTACGCGGGCACGGGGAAGAGCAGGCAGCTGCTGGTGGCGTGGGCGAGCAGGCGGTCGTCCGCGTCGACCAACTGGGCCTGGGCGAGGGCGGTGCGGCGCCCGCCGTTGACCACGGTGCCGATGGCGCGCACCCGGCCCGTCTCCACTGTGATCGGCCGCAGGAACTTCACGGTCAGGTCGAGCGACGTGTACGCCATCCCCTGCGGGAGCGTGGACTGGACGGCGCAGCCCGCCGCCGAGTCGAGCAGGGTGGCGAACACGCCCCCGTGCACGCTGCCGATCGGGTTGTAGTGCTCTTCGCCCGGCAGTACGGAGAAGACCGCCCGGCCGTGCTCCACCTCGTCGAGGCCGAAGTCGAGGGTCTGGCCGATGGGCGGCCGCGAGATACGTCCCGCCTGCATCGCGCGCAGGAAGTCGAGGCCGGTCATCTCGCGGGCGGACTCTGCGGGGATCGAGGGATCGTCCCAGCTGTACGTACGCGTGCGTCCCACAGTCCAGCGCCTTCCGTCCGGCCGCCCTCTGGCGCCCCGCTCTCTGACTTCGTTGAGTGAAGCTAGCTCCGGCCGCATCTGACTGTCAATGGTGAAGCCAGGGGCCCTACGATGACGGGATGGAGTGGCTTGAGGCGAGCACGGAGAACTGCCCGGTCCAGCGCGCCCTGGACGTGGTGGGGGAGAAGTGGACGCTGCTGATCCTGCGCGACGCCGTCAACGGGGTGCGCCGCTTCGACGACTTCCACCGCCACATCGGGCTCTCGGAGGCCGTCCTCAGCGACCGGCTGCGCAAACTGACCGCGGCCGGAGTCCTGGAGGCCGTCCGCTACCAGGAACCGGGCCGCCGCTCCCGCAACGAGTACCGGCTGACCCGCAAGGGCTGGGAACTGTGGCCCGTCCTGATGGCGCTGGGCCAGTGGGGAGAGCGCCACGCCCTCGGCCCCGAGAGCCCCGGACCCGTCCTGGACGTCCGCCACACCGACTGTGGCGCGCCGGTCCGTGTCACCGTCCAGTGCGACGCCGAACACACCGCGCTGACCCCCCGGGACGTCACCGCCCAACCGGGGCCGGGCGCCCGCCGCCGGGCGTGAACAGGCCGGCCTGAGGCGGAGCCGTCGCGGCACTCCGAGGCCGGGACGGCCGATCCCATGCGGCTCTTCTGCGGCGGGACAGCAGTGCGATGGGGGCCGGCGTTCGGGCGCTCAGCCTCGGCGGGGGCCTGCCTCCATGGAGCAACTCCCGCCGGAACAGCACCCATCAGTCCGACGGACGCCCGGCGCGCTCGCCGGTCCAGCGCACGCCCCGGTGGCCCGTCAGCCCGGCAGCCGCGCTGCTCCCAGGGCTGCGATCGTGGCGCGGGCGAGGGCGTCCAGGTAGCCGGGGGGCAGGGGGGTGCGGGCCATGACGAGGCGCCAGTAGAGGGGGCCGCTGGCCAGGTCGAGGGCGAGGTCGACGTCGGTGTCGGCCGAGAGCTCGCCGCGCGCTACGGCGTTGCCGATGACGGTGCCGGCGACGCCGCGCTGCGAGTCGCGCACCGCGGCCTGTACGGCGTGCGCGATGTCGGGGTTGCGGGCCGCCTCGGCGAGCAGGTCGGGGAGGATCTGCGAGGCCGTGGGGTGCTCCAGCACCGCGGCGATCGCGCCGAGCAGGGTACGCACGTCGCCGGTGAGGCTGCCCGTGTCCGGGGTGGGCAGGCCCTGCGCGGCGAGGGTGGACATCACGTCGAGGACGATGGGCAGCTTGGAGCGCCAGCGCCGGTACACGGCGGCCTTGCCGACGCCGGCGCGGCGGGCGATGCGCTCGATCGACATCCGCCCGTAGCCGACGGTGGCCAGTTCCTCGATCACCGCCGTACGGATCGCGTCGGTCACGTCGTCGCGCAGTACGGCCGCTCCCGCGGGCGCGCGCCGCTCGCGCGCCGCCGCGGGGGTCTCCTCGCCTGTGTGGTCACCCATGCCCCGACCCTATCCCGGGACGGAACGCTTGTGTTCCGTCGTGCCGTGCTCTACCGTTCACGTCGCGACGGAACGCACCCGTTCCATCGCTTCGGCCGGGCCGCCTTGCTGACCGGCCGGCGGACCGAGACCACGAGGTGAGAGCCAGTGCATGTGCCGACCGCCGCTCCCGAAGAGCCGCCGGCCTCTCCACCGGGGCCGCCGGCACAGGTCCTGCCGCCGGCCCCGCCGCCTGCGGGAACCCCGGCGCAGCTGGCCGCCGCGCACGGTCTCAGTCCGAGCGGCGCGCGCCCCGGACTCCCGCAGTACGTACGGCAGTTGTGGGCGCGGCGGCACTTCATCACCGCCTTCGCCGGGGCCCGGCTGACCGCGCAGTACAGCCAGGCGAAGCTCGGCCAGCTCTGGCAGGTCGCCACCCCGCTGCTCAACGCGGCGGTCTACTTCTTCGTCTTCGGCGTCCTGCTCGGCGCCAAGCGCGGCATGGGCATCAGCACGTACATCCCGTTCCTGGTCACCGGCGTGTTCGTCTACACGTTCACGCAGGCCTCGGCCATGGCCGGTACGCGGGCGGTCTCCGGCAACCTCGGCCTCGTACGCGCCCTGCACTTCCCGCGCGCCGCGCTGCCGATCTCCTTCGCCCTCCAGCAGCTCCAGCAGCTGCTGTTCTCCCTCGGCGTGCTGTTCCTGATCCTGCTCGGCTTCGGGCACCACCCGCGGATGTCGTGGTTCCTGGTGGTGCCCGCGATGGCGTGCCAGTTCGTGTTCAACACCGGGCTGGCGCTGGTGCTGGCGCGGGTGGGCAGCAAGATCCCCGACCTGTCGCAGCTGCTGCCGTTCCTGCTGCGTACGTGGATGTACACATCGGGCGTCATGTACAGCCTCACCGACACCCTCACCCGGGCGCACGCCGCCCCGTGGCTGGTGGAACTGGCCGGGATGAACCCGGCCGCCGTCTACATCAACCTCATGCGCTTCGCCCTCATCGACGGCTTCGGCGCGGACCAACTCCCCTCGCACGTCTGGGCTCTGGCAGCCGGCTGGGCGCTGCTGCTGGGCCTCGGCGGCTTCGTGTACTTCTGGAAGGCGGAAGAGAGCTATGGACGCGGCTGACACCACGAGCACCGGCGCCACGGGCACGGCAATCGCAACACCGCCCGCACCGGCCGCCTTCCGGCAGGCGACCGTCATCGCCGACGACGTCCACGTCGTCTACCGCCCCCAGGGCGGCAGCAAGGGCGGCGGGGGCGCGGTCGCGGCGCTGCGCCGGATCTTCCGGCGCGGCCCCTCCGACGCCGCGGTCCGCAAGGTGCACGCCGTACGCGGCGTGAGCTTCACCGCGTACCGCGGCGAGGCCATCGGCATCATCGGCTCGAACGGCTCGGGCAAGTCGACCCTGCTCAAGGCCGTCGCGGGGCTGCTGCCCGTCGAGTCCGGCACCGTCTACAGCTGCGGCCAGCCCTCCCTGCTGGGCGTCAACGCCGCGCTGATGAACGACCTGACGGGTGAGAAGAACGTGCTCCTCGGCGGGCTGGCGATGGGAATGTCACGCCAGGAGATCCTCGAACGGCGGGACGACATCATCGAGTTCTCCGGCATCGACGAGAAGGGCGACTTCAGCTCCCTGCCGATGCGCACGTACTCCTCCGGTATGGGCGCCCGGCTGCGGTTCTCCATCGCCGCCGCCCGCGAACACGACGTCCTCATGATCGACGAGGCGCTGGCGACCGGCGACAAGTCCTTCCAGAAGCGCTCCCAGGACCGCATCCACGAACTGCGCGAAAAGGCCGGCACGGTCTTCCTCGTCAGCCACAACAACAAGTCCATCCGCGAGACCTGCGACCGCGTCCTGTGGCTCGAACACGGCGAACTCCGCATGGACGGCCCCACGGAGGAGGTCGTCGCCGCGTACGAGAAGGGCAGCGCCTGAGAAGGACACTCGCCGCTGACACGGCGGTCCCGCGTGGTGGGGCCGAGGTCCGCCTCTCTGGTGCGGCGCCCTCGTGCAACGCGAGGCTGTGCTGCGAGGCCGCGCTGAACCGGCGGCCTGCTGCGCCGCGGGGCCCCGGGCCGCGCCCGTCGGCGTCGTGACGCCGCGCCAGCACGGCGGGCTCCGCCGAGCCGCGAACGCAACGCCGCACAGAACCGGGGCAGTTCACGCCCGCGACGTCCCGCGGGACAGCCCACGCCCGCGACGTCCCGGGCGCCGCGGGCCGCCGGGCCGCGCCGCGTGGCCGCGAACGCGAGCACGGAAGAGTCCTCCACGCCGCGCCGTCCACACCCGCGCCGTCCCGCGCGCCGTCCCGCGCGCCGTCCCGCGCGCCGTCCCGCGCGGCGACCCGCGCGGCGGGGCCGCCCACGCCGAGGAGTGGCCGGTCCCGCCGCCCGTACGGTGCCAGGCGGCACGTTCGGCGGGGGAGAGGCGGGCGCCGCGGCGGGCTTCAGGCCGCGAGGCCGAAGCCCGCAGGGGTGTCAGCTCGCGGGGAGGTTGCGGGCCAGGAGGGCCGGGAGGCGCTCCCAGTGGCGCTCCAGCGCGGACTCGTTGAACGCCGAGGTGTCCGCCATGGTGAAGCCGTGCACCGTGCCGGGGTACACCTCGGAGGTGTAGCGGACGCCGGCCGCGTCCAGGGACTTCTCCAGCCGGTCCACGTCGTCGGGCGTCATCGCGTCGTCGTCCTCGGCGTGCCCGAAGTGCAGCTCGGCCTTGATGTGTTCGGCCAGCAGGTGCGGGCTGTCCTCCGCGTCGGTGGCCAGGTGCCCGCCGTGGAAACTGGCGGCCGCGGCCACCTGCTCCGGATACGCGGCGGCCGTACGTACGGACAGCAGCCCGCCCAGGCAGTACCCCGTCGCCCCCACCGGGCCCGGCGCCACCTCGTCCTGCTGCTCGAGGAACTCGAGGAAGGCTCCCGCGTCCGGCACCGAACGGTCCGGCGTGTGCCCCATCAGCATCGGCCGCACCTGCTGGAAGAACGCCTCGCGCTGCTCCGGCTCGCTCATGTCCGGCACCGGGACGACCGGCGCGCGGCCGTGGCGGTAGAAGACGTTGGGGACCAGCACGTAGTAGCCGTACGAGGCGAGCTGCTCGGCCATGCCGTTCAGGACGGGCCGCAGTCCGAAGATGTCCATGTAGAAGAGGACGGCCGGATGCGGGCCGTCGCCCTCGGGCGCGGCGACGAACGCGTCCGCCGTACCGTCCGGGGTGGGGATGTCGACCTGCCACGACGTGACCTGCCTGGATGCCATGCGAAGTGATCCTTCCTCGGCGTGATGCGTGATCCCGTCCTATCACCGCGAGCTGTCGGACCGTCACGTGGGCGGCCCGCCGCCGTGGCCCGCCACCGGACCGGCCCGCGGGATCGCCGCTGCACACCCCTACCTACCGGTAAGGAGAGGCCATACCCTCGGCGTTCATGACCGACCTGCGGCAACGCCGCGGCAGAGCCGCCCTCGCCGTCAGCTTCCTGGCCCAGGGCGCCGCCTTCGCGCTGCTCGTGACGCGCATCCCCGCCCTCCAGGACCAGCACGGCATCTCCGACGCGATGCTGCCCGTCTTCCTCGCGGCCGTTCCCGTACTCGCCGGAGCCGGCAGCGTCGCCACCGAACACCTCGTCAAACGCGTCCGCCCCAGCCGCGTACTGCGCTGGTCCCAGCCCGTGGTGCTGCTCGCGCTGCTGGGCGCCGGAGCCGGCCACGGCATGCTCGGCGTGGCGCTCGCGCTGGGCGTGTTCGGGATAGCCGTCGGCGCGCTGGACGCGTCGATGAACATGCTCGGCGTCAGCCTCCAACGGGCGTACGGGCGCAGCATCATGCTCGGCTTCCACGCCGCTTACAGCCTCGGCGGCATCGCCGGCGCCAGCCTCGCCTGGGTGGGCGCGCACTACGACCTGACGCTGATCGTCTCCTATCTGCCCGCCGTGGCCGTGCTGCTGCCCGCAGCGCTGATCGCCAGCCGCTGGTACGTGGACGCCGAGAAGACACCCGCACCGGAGGGCGACCGGGAAACACGGGGGAGTACCTCGCCTGTCCTCTTCCGGCTGCTGCTGCCCCTGTGCCTGGTGATGACGTTCACGTACATCGGGGACTCCACGGTCTCCAACTGGTCCGCCAAATACCTCAAGGACGTGCTCGGCAGCTCCGAGCAACTGGCCACCGTCCCCTACAACCTCTACATGATCACCACGCTGATCGGCCGCGCGGTGGGCGACGCGGGAGTGCGCCGCTTCGGCGCCGTAGCCGTGGTGCGTACGGGCACCGTCCTCGCCGCCCTCGGCTTCGCCACCGTCGCCGTCGCGCCCGGAGCGTGGGCGGGACTGGGCGGCTTCACCCTGCTCGGCTTCGGCCTGTGCGTACTCGTCCCGCAGACCTTCGCCGCCGCCGGCCGCCTCTTCCCCGGCGATTCGGACGCCGCGATCGCCCGGCTGAACGTCTTCAACTACGTGGGCTTCCTCATCGGTTCACCCCTCGTTGGCGCGGTCGGCGACGCCTGGAGCTACCGGGCCGCGATGCTCATCCCGATGGCCCTCATCCTCGTCACCCTCCGGTACGCCCGGTACTTCGCCCCCGCGCCCCCTTCTCCCACCGACCGCGGAGAGCCCGGTGACCATGCGGAGCCGGACCGTCGCGGAACGTCGGGGCACGGCGTGGAACCGGACCAGGACGACCCCACGGAACGGCCCGCCGCCGGCCCGTAGGGAACGGCCCGTAGGGAGCGGCGGCCCGCCGACGGTGTCAGATCAGGTGCTTGTGCCCGCGGTGCTGGGACGCCTCCAGCAGCTTGGCGCGCGCCGCGTTGAGCCGGTACGAGATGACCCAGCCGACCCAGTGGTTCACCGACGCGCCCAGCGCGGAGTCGGCCGCCATCATCATCCGTACGGTCGCCGCATCGAATTCGAGGGTCCGCACCGGCGTCATCGCCTCAGCGCCGAGCTGCCACACGTACGGCGGGAACAGCCATGACCAGCCGACCAGTTCACCCTGACCGAGGTTCTCGATCGCGATCCTGCCGCCGTCCGGAGCGCGGACGTCGAGCGTGACGGTGCCGGAGCGTACGAGCCAGAACTGCTCGGCACGGGTGCCCTCGTCGAACAGCCGCGCACCACTGGGGAAATTGACGTCCTTGGCTGTCTCCACCAGACGCACGCGGTGCTCCGCGGGCAGCGAGGTGGTGATCCGGGTGGGGGAGAACGTATTCATGGCATCCTCCGGTGCGCGACCACGGGACGCGATGGGGGGCGGGAGCGCGTCCTCTCGCCATTGTCCTGCGAGTCACCCTCCGAGTGCCTGGTCAAACGAGGGAAGCGCGGGCGAAAACGTGTTGCTGCCGGCAGGGGGCGGCAGACCACAATGGTCATCACGCACAGCGCCCGCCTTGTGCCGGGCGGTGCACACCCGCGCGATACCGGCCTTACGGCCGGCGCGCATGACGAACACGTACGCGGGTGTACGGAAAAGCACGCGGAGTGAACAGACCGCGCCGTACACCCGTTTCCACTGGGGGAGTTGAGAACGATGTCGTACACCGAGGTGTCCGGCGCCCGGGTGCCGATCCGGATGTGGGCCGACCCGGCCACGGTCGAGGACGGCGCGATGCAGCAGCTGCGGAACGTCACCACACTGCCGTGGATCGAGGGCCTCGCCGTGATGCCCGACGTGCACTACGGCAAGGGCGCCACCGTCGGCTCGGTGATCGCGATGCGCGGCGCCGTGTGCCCGGCGGCCGTCGGTGTGGACATCGGCTGCGGCATGTCCGCGGTCAAGACGTCGCTCACCGCGAACGACCTCCCCGGCGATCTGTCCCGGCTGCGCTCCGGCATCGAGCGGGCCATCCCGGTGGGACGCGGCATGCACGACGACGCCGTGGATCCGGGGCGGCTGCACGGCTTCCCGACGGCGGGCTGGAAGGGTTTCTGGGACCGGTTCGACGGGGTCGCCGAGTCGGTCAGGTTCCGCCGGGAACGGGCCACGAAGCAGATGGGAACGCTCGGTTCGGGCAACCACTTCGTCGAAGTCTGCGTCGACACCGACGGATCCGTATGGCTGATGCTGCACTCCGGCTCCCGCAACATCGGCAAGGAGCTCGCGGAATTCCACATCGGCGAGGCGCAGAAACTCCCGCACAACCAGGGCCTGATCGACCGTGACCTCGCCGTCTTCGTCGCGGACACCCCGCAGATGGCGGCGTACCGGCACGACCTGTTCTGGGCGCAGGAGTACGCCAAGCACAACCGCGCCGTCATGATGGGGCTCCTCCAGGACGTCGTACGCCGGGAGTTCAAGAAGGCCAAGCCGCTCTTCGACCCTGTCATCTCGTGCCACCACAACTACGTGGCGGAAGAAACGTACGAGGGTCAGGAGCTGCTCGTGACCCGTAAGGGCGCGATCCGGGCCGGGAGCGGCGAGTACGGCATCATCCCCGGCTCCATGGGCACCGGTTCGTACATCGTGAAGGGTCTCGGCAACGCCGGTTCGTTCAACTCCGCGTCGCACGGCGCCGGCCGGAGGATGAGCCGTAACGCCGCCAAGAAGCGCTTCTCGGAGCAGGACCTCGCGGCGCAGACCCAGGGCGTCGAGTGCCGCAAGGACGCCGGCGTCGTGGACGAGATCCCCGGCGCGTACAAGCCGATCGAGCAGGTCATGGAGCAGCAGCAGGACCTGGTCGAGGTCGTCGCGCAGCTCAAGCAGGTGGTCTGCGTCAAGGGCTGACCCCTGTCCGGCCGGCGCCCCGCACGGCCGTGCGGGGCGCCGGCCGTGCCCGGCGGCGCGGCGTGTCCTGAGGAACAGAGGTGTGTCCAGAGGGACAGGGGGTGTGCCGCGCCGCCGGGGCCTACAACGTGCCTACTGGTTCACCCAGTCGTTGGCGTCGTCGCAGTATGCGTCCGAGTTCTCCTTGTGGAGACAGACACGGAACTTGTACTGGGCCGTCGAACCGGAGTCCTCGGCGAGGTTGTGCGACCCACCGTCACTGGCGCGGGCGGTCTTGCTGCTTCCGGTACCGCCGGCCTGGATGGTGTAGACGACGTTGCCCGTGGACTTCTTGATCACCCACGCCTTGACGCCCCAGCCGTCGGCCTCGATGTCCGAGACCTTCAGGACGTCCCCGTTGGTGGTGAACTCCACCTTCCCGCCCGGGTCCCCGTCGTCGGTCTTCATCGAGTAGTCGGCCGCGTAGGCCTGCGTCGACATCGCCAGCGTGAGAGCGGCAGCCCCTGCGACAACGCCGAACATTCTTCGGGTCTTCAAGAAAATTCTCCTGTAGTGAGGATTTATCCATTCGACTTACGGCGTTAACCATAGATTTCCCGCGATGAACCACCAGCTGCTTTCCGGACAGCGGGGCACGGAAAGACGGATCTCTGGCCGGAATCCACACCAGGAATGCCCCCTTCCAAACGGAGGCAGCCAATTCGCCATGGACCGGCCGTCAGCCACCTCACCTGTCTCCGCACGACCGGAAACCATCGGGGAGAAGCGAAGTGTGGCAGGCACACTCAACTTCCCTTACGGGTCAGCGTGTCTGTGGGAAGGCATCCACTTCGAAGGAGCCCGATTCGAGAAATCCCTGCCGTCACGCCGTCCGGTCGCACAGGACGGGCGCCGCTCGGGGTATCCGCCCGCGGTGAAGGGCTGTGAAGCCTCGCTGAACGAAGGGCGGAGATTGTGCCGAACTGACGCGACTGTCGAGGATTTCGCTGGTCAGAAGGTGTCCGGCCGCTGAGCCGGGCTTGCGGCGAGACCGTACTGACGCGTAAGTAGGTGATCATGAACCTCTTCAAACGCAGCTCGTCCCCCCGGCGCGCGACGGCGGGCGCCACTGCGACAGCCCGCGTCCCCGAACAGTCCCGCGCCGGCAGAGCCGAACCCGGCCTCGCGGGACTGACCGGCGAGTGGATGATCGACTCAGCCCACAGCCGGATCGGCTTCTCCGTACGGCACGCCATGGTCACCACCGTGCGCGGCGCCTTCACGGAGTACGAGAGCAGCCTCTACTTCGACGGCCACGACCCCACCCGCTCCCGGGCCCGCATCGCGCTGTCCACCGCCGGCGTCGACTCCGGCGAGCCGCAGCGCGACGCCCACCTGACCGGCCGTGACTTCCTGGACGCCGCGCGGTACCCGCGCATGACCTTCACCAGCACCGCAGTCGAACTCGCAGCGCCGGACCTCTACAAGATGTCCGGCGATCTCACGATCAGGGACGTCACCCGCCCCGTACTCCTGGAACTCACCTACATCGGCCACGTCACCGACTCCTTCGGCGACGAGCGGGTCGGTTTCGACGGGACCACCACCATCGACCGTTCCGACTGGGGCCTGACCTACAACGCGCGGCTCGCCCAGGGCGGAACGATGGTGAGCGAGAAGGTCCGCCTCCAGTTCGACATCGCCGCCATCCGCATGCCTTCCACGCTCTGACCGCAGAAGACCGTCCCCGAGCCGGCCTGTTGCCTGACGGAGGATCACCGGGTGGTGGCGAGGAGGAAGTCCTCGCCGCTGGACGGCCGCAAGCCGTCCGCGCGCCCGGCGAAGTAACGGTCGGCCACCTCTTTCCCCGGTACGTGCTCGGCGGTCGCGAAGCCCGCGGCGCGGGCGAGTCCGAGCATGGACTCCGGGGAGTAGAAGCTGACGAAGGGCGTCCCGGAGGCGCTCGCCCCCTTCCTGCTCGTCTCCAGGCCCGCCCGGTCCGCCTCGTCGATCCGGTCGGCGGGCAGCGTGAAGGAGAGCGCCAGAGTCGACCCCGGGGCCAGCTTCGCGACCTGCTCCAAGGTGGCGGCCGTGGCCTCACGGGTGAGATACATGGCGACGCCCGTCGACACGACGAGCGCCGGGCGACGCGGGTCGAAACCGGACGCCGTCAGCCTGTCCCACCACGATTCCCCCGCCTCGAAGTCCACCGGCACCAGGTGCAGACGGGGCGGCACCCCGTAGCCGAGCGACTCCAGGCGGGTGCGCTTCCAGGCCTGCGGGCCAGGCTGGTCGACCTCGTAGATGTCGAGGCGGGCGGCGAGCTCCGGACGGCGCTGGGCAAGCGTGTCCAGACCCGCGCCGAGGACGACGTACTGGTCGACGCCGCGCACCGACTCCCGCTCCACCAGGTCCTCCACGAACCGGGCCCGCGACACCATCGCGGCCCGGAACCCGCGGGTCGCCGCCGGCTCCATGTCGGGGCGCTCGCGCCAGTCGGCGCCGGGGGAGAGGAGGCGCAGGCCCACCTCGTCCTCGAACACGTACGGAGCCTCGTCGACCCGGACGTGCATCGCCCGCCACAGGGCGCAGCGCTCCGCCGTGTTGTCGGGAGCCTCGGTCACGCCCACTCCTTGGTCAGGTCGAGCTCCTCGTTGCGCTCGGTCAGCGAGTACCAGTTGCCGTTGTCGTCGCGGAAGACGGCCTCGATGCCGTACGGGCGATCCTTGGGTTCCTGGAGGAACTCCACCCCGCGCGCCTTGAACGTCTCGTAGTCGCCCCGGCAGTCGTCCGTGCGCAGCGCCCCTCCGCCGAGCACGCCCTTCGTGACCAGCTCGGTGAGGGCCCGGACGGACTCGGGGTCGACGCCGTGGCCGTCGGGGCGCATCAGGGCCAGCTCGAACTCCGGCTGGTCCTTGGCGCCCACGGTGATCCACCGCGAGTCGCCCATGGACATGTCGGTGCGGACCTCCATGCCGAGCTTCTCGGCGAAGAAGGTCTTCGTACGCTCCTGGTCGAGCGTCCAGATCGTCGTGATGCCGACGCCTTTGATCATGGTGGGCTCCCTGCTCCGGCGGCTTTCCGCGGTGTGCGGTGCTGACCGGTCCACCGTAGGCAGCGGCTCCGTCATCCGGCTTCTTCGGAATTGCTGTCCTCGGCCGGTGCGTCCCTGCCCGGCCGGAAGCCGCCGGCCCACAGCAGGGCGTAACAGCCCGGGATGAGAGCGGCGCCGCGGCCGACCTTCGTCCGCCGGTACTCTCCGGGCGTCTGGCCCGTGTACTGCTTGAAGCGCGTGGTGAACGTGCCGAGACCGGCGAAGCCGACCAGATGGCAGATCTCGGTGATGCTCAGATCGCAGGTGCGCAGCATCTCCGCCGCCCGCTCGATGCGGCGCTGCGAGAGGTACTGGCCGGGCGTCTGCCCGTACGTCGCCTTGAACGCCCGGACGAAGTGGGAGCGCGAGTAGCCCGCGCGGGCCGCGACCGCGTCCAGATTCAGCGCCTCGTCGGCCCACTCCCGGTCCATGGCGTCCTTGGCGGCGCGCAGTTGACGCAGGTGAGCGAGGTGGGGCCCGTTCGCGGTCCCGTGCGGCACGTCCATCGCCCCGATCCTGGCACGTGCCGCACCCGAATGCGCCGCGCCGCGACCGCGACGTGAACCCCGCCCGGTCGCGCGGCCCCCTGCCGGCCCGTGGAGGGGCCGGACGGCAACGGCTAGGGTCGGCGGGTGGAGCTTCGTCATCTTTCCGGATTCATCGCTGTCGCCGAGGAGTTGCACTTCGGGCGGGCCGCCGAGCGGCTGCACATGGCGCAGTCACCGCTCAGCCAGCAGATCCGGCAGCTCGAACGCGACCTGGGCGTCACGCTCTTCGAGCGCACCACCCGCTCCGTACGGCTCACCCCCGCAGGGCAGGCCCTGTGGGAACCGGCCCAGGACCTGCTGGCCCGCGCGTCCGCGGTGCGCCGTACCGTACGGGCGGCCGACGCCGGCGAGGTCGGCCGCGTACGGGTCGGCATCGCGGGAGCGAGCAGCTACGCGGCGCTGCCGCTGCTCACCGGCGCGGTGGCCAGTGAACTCCCCGGCATCGAACTCGTCCTGGAGAGCCAGGTCTACGCCGGCGAGGCGCAGGGCCGGCTCGTGGACCGCACACTGGATCTGGGGTTCGTCGCCCTGCCCGTACGCCGCGGAGTGCGCACCCGCGTCGTACGGAAAGAGCGCCTCGTTCTCGCGCTGCCCGAGAGCCATCCCCTCGCAGCGCGGGACGAGGTGGCACTGGCCGAGGTGGCGCGGGAACCCTTCCTCACCTTCCCCGCCTCCCGCGGTTCCGCGGTGCGCGAGGCGGTCGTACAGGCCTGCCACGAGGCCGGGTTCGTGCCGCGGATCGCGCAGGAGGCACCCGACTCGTACACCATGCTGGCGCTGGTGGGCGCGGGTGTCGGGGTGGCCGTGGTGGTGGAGTCGGCCCGGCACATCCACCTCGACCATGTGGTGTTCCGGCCTCTGGCGGGCCCCGGCGTACCGGCGCTGCCCATCGCCCTGGCGTGGGACGCGGGCAACCCCTCGGCTCCGCTCCGGGCAGTCCTGCGCGTCGCTGAACGCGCCCTGCCCACGCTGGCGGACATCGAGGGGTGAGGCCGCGCGCCGTACGTGCCGAACCGTCCGACGGGGTGTCAGGAAGCGTCTGCGGTGGGGGAGTTGGCCGGGGCCGGGTCGGTTTCCGCGAGGTGGCGGAGGAGGGGGCCGATGCCGAGGAGGCGATCGACGTCCTCGGGCGGCAGCGAGCCGAGGCGCTGGAGCAGCGCCTCGGTCTCGCCGCGTGCCTCGTCGCGCAGCATGGCGCGGCCGGCCTCCGTGAGGGAGACCCGGCGGGCGCGTCCGTCGTCGGGGTCGGGCATGCGCTCGACCAGTCCGGCGGAGGCGAGTTCGGCGACGGCGGCGGTGGCGGTCGGCTGCGAACACTGTGTCCGCAGCGCGAGCGCACCGATCCGCTCGGGGCCGAGCTCGGAGAGCTGGGCGAGGAGGATCAGCTGAGTGGGCGAGAGCTGCCCGCCCGGACCGGCCCTGCGCAGTGAACGCAGCAGCCGGTGCAGCGAGATGACGACGTCGAGAGCGGCGTCCTCGTGAGCGCCCATGTCAGGTGATCCTCCCCGTTGCCCGTTGGTGGGATCAGGAGAGTGTCAGGGTCGGCTGGTACATGTCCATCCAGAGGGCCAGGTCCAGCGTGCGTTCCAGTCCGCGCCGGGACGCCTGGCTGATCTGCGGCGTGTCGACCTTGACGGCACGTTCCGCCCAGTCCCTGCTCACGATGTCGAAGACCTGGTGGGAGGGCTTGGCGAGGATGTCCTGCACGTTCCGCTTGAGCGCCTCGGCGTAGCCCGGGTCCTGGGTGGAGGGGTAGGGGCTCTTGACCCGGTCGTACACGGAACGGGGGAGTACGTCGGCGGTGGCCTCGCGCAGCAGGCTCTTCTCGCGGCCGTCGAAGGACTTCAGCGACCACGGGGTGTTGTAGGCGTACTCGACGAGCCGGTGGTCGCAGAAGGGCACGCGTACCTCCAGGCCGACGGCCATGCTGGCGCGGTCCTTGCGGTCGAGCAGTACGCGGACGAAGCGGGTCAGGTGCAGGTAGCAGATCTTCCGCATCCGGAACTCGAAGTCGCTCTCGCCGTCGAGGCGTTGGATGCCGGAGACGGCGGACTGGTAGCTGTCGCGGATGTAGCCGTCGAGGTTGAGGGCGCGGGTGGCGTCCGTGGTGAGGATGTTGCCGTCGTCGCCGAACTGTTCGGCGAACTTCACCAGCCAGGGGAAGGTGTCGGCCTCGCGCGCCGCCGGGTCGAAGAACTGCTTGTAGCCGCCGAAGACTTCGTCGGCCGACTCGCCGGAGAGGGCGACCGTCGAGTGCTGCCGGATGGCCTTGAACAGCAGATACAGGGAGGCGTCCATGTCGCCCAGGCCCATGGGGATGTCCCGGGCGCGGATCATCCGCGAGCGCACCTCGGGGTCGGCGAGCTGGTCGGAGTCGAGGACGATGTCCTGGTGTTCGGTGCCGGAGGCGCGTGCCACGTCGTGCACGAAGGGGGTGTCGGGGGTGCCGCGCAGTTCGTCGGCGACGAAGTTCTCGGTCTGGCCGACGAAGTCGACGGCGAAGCTGCGGACGGTCTCACCGGCCTGGCCCAGCTGCTGCGCCGCGAGTGCGGTCATGGCCGAGGAGTCGAGACCGCCGGAGAGGAGGGTGCAGCGCGGTACGTCGGCGACGAGCTGGCGGCGCACGATGTCGTCAAGGAGGGTACGTACCTGTCCGACGGACTCGTCCTGCCCGTCGGTGTGCGGGCGGGTCTCCAGGGTCCAATAGGTGTGTGTGCGTACGCCGTTGGGGTCGACGGTGACGACGGTGCCCGGTTCCACCTCGCGCATGCCTTCCCACACGGCGTGGCCGGGCGTCTTGACGAAGGCGAAGAGCTCCCGCAGGCCGTCGAGGGTGACTTCGCGGCGGGCGAGGGAGTTGGCGAGGATGGCCTTGGGCTCGGAGCCGAAGAGCACCCCGTCGTCGGTGGGGTAGTAGTAGAAGGGCTTGATGCCCATCCGGTCGCGGATCATGACGAGCTTGTTCTCGCGGCCGTCCCAGATAGCGAACGCGTACATGCCGTTGAGGCGTTCGGCCACTGCCGGGCCCCACTCCTGGTAGCCGTGCAGCACGACTTCGGTGTCGGAGTCGGTGGTGAAGCGGTGGCCGCGGCCGGCGAGTTCCTTGCGGAGCTCTTCGAAGTTGTAGGTCTCGCCCGAGTAGACGAGGGCCAGCGGGCCCTCGGGGGTGTCCAGCGTCATCGGCTGCCGGCCGCCGGGCAGGTCGATGATCGCCAGTCGGCGGTGGCCGAGCGCGGCGGGCCCGGATATCCAGGTGCCCCGGTCGTCCGGTCCGCGGCAGGCCATCGTCTCGGTCATGGCGTCGACGGTGTCCCGTTCAGAGGACAGGTTCCTGCTGTAGGAGACCCATCCGCAGATTCCGCACATGCTGTACCTCCGCCACTTGTCTCACGCGTGTGACGGCGACGTTTTCGCGCAGCCCCGTCGGGACAGCACGTAACACGGCCGTCACCTCAAGTCAGGTGTATCGAGCACCTATGTAACGAGCGTGTTGCACGTGAGGGTCCTGCGTCAACCGTCCCCGGGGGTCGCACGTGATCCGGCCGCGCGCCTTTGCGTCTTCTTGGTCAGGGGGTTGCCGGGCGATGGGGGAGGGATGGGGTGGCGCTCAACTGGCTGGAGCCGTAAGGGGGTTGGCGCCCGCGACGGGGTGCGGGGCGCGGCCCTGGGTGTTGCTGTCGGAGCAGGCGGCGCGTTCGCCCGGTCGCACCCCCGCCGGGAGCCTCCGCGGGACCCGCCCGAGGAGGGCTGACCCTTGGAGCCGTGCGAGGGCGCTCGGGCTGGTCGGCGCGTTGACGCGTTGTCGCGTTGTCGTCGCGAGCTCGAACGCCCCCGTCGGCAGGGCGGTTTGCTACGCCCTGTGCCATCCCCGCCGGGTGAGGCTGACAAAGTGCTTCTGTGAGCCGTCGGCCAGATTGCGGTGCAGCAGGTCCGACAGTGTCTTCGTCTCGTTGATCAGGTGCATTCCGCGCCGCGAGAACGTCTCCTCGGTGAAGACGCGCGGCGCCAGCAGCGGATTGGTCAGCGCCTGCGAGAACGCGTCGATGCCGACCATCCGCCCGATCAACGAAGGCAGAACGGAGTTGGGCCGTACATCCTCGGCGAAGAGTCCCGTATAGAACTCGATGCTGTCCACGCTCCCGTACACGTCCCGCAGGGCGGACTGCACCGCCGGGTCTCCGGAGATCTGGTCGAAGTCGGTGACGCGCGGATACTGGCAGTTGGCCCGGTAGTCGTTGTAGCTCGCCAAGTGCACCTGCCGGGCCTGCACGATGCTCTGGATCTCCGTTTCGCGGAGAGCGGGGTCGGTGTTGAACAGCCCGATCTTTCCCGCGCGCTGGTTCGAGGCGTCCTCGAAGAGCGGTCCCAGACCACGGCGGACGAGAAGCTCGTTGTTGAAGATCGTCCCGTGCATGGGGAGTTCTTCCCCGCCGATATTGATTTTCGACGGGACCAGACCGTGCCAGCGGTAGAGGAGGTTGAACTCGATCGCCATCCAGTTCGGCCTGTGCCACCGCTCGTTGGGAAACGCGGAGGCGTCGAGGAAGAACTTGAAGTGGTAGGGCGTGATGTGGTTGATGTACTCGCTGACGACGACCTTGATGAGCAGGACGATCAGGATGTTGCGCGTCGTCTCGAAGAGACGCTCGTTGTCCCACTCGGGGTGATCCCGGGCCAGCAGCCGGGCGACGCGGTTGTGCTCCCGGATGAAGAGCACGTTGAGCATGGTGTAGCCGACCTGGGAGTTCGCCCGGTCGCCACCCATCGCGAAGAGCCCGTTCTTCTGGTCGAGGGACAGCTCGTCGAAGCTGACCACCGACAGGCCCTCGAACTCCGGCTTGATGACCCCCTTTTCGCACAGGTAGGGCGGATACTCCTCGGTGCCGATGAACTGGCTCTTGAGCAGACCCCCTTCCTTGTCCCTGAGCAGCCGGGTCACAGCGGCGTTCGGCCCGTACACCTGGCTCAGGTCGATCTCGTGGTTCGACGTGGTCTTTCTCGGGTCCCGGGGCTCCGAATGGTCACTGCGCAGGAATCCGTCGGTGAACCACTGGGCGAAGTAGGCGAACAGAACTGTCGACTTGGGGCAGAGGACGGTGTCTCCCTGCCGGGTGAACAAGTCGGCGGTCCGCTCGACACTCGGATATCCGGTGTCCGGATCCTCCTTGGGCGGCAGATGCCTGCCGATGAACGTGCGGTCCGTCAGCGAATCCCAGGAGGAGTAGGGGGTTTTCGTACTCAGCGGGGCCGGCCTCGTCGGCATCTTGAGGATGGCCCGGTTGACGAGCAACCTATTGACCTGGCGCCGCACCGGCCCGAGCAGCTGTACCAGGTCCCAGACCGGTGCGAAATGCGTGGTGACGAAGAACTCCAGGCGGTTGGCCCAGCCGTCGTTGACCTTGCTTCTCCCGGCATCCCTCGCGGAATCCATGGGTCGGCTCCCCTCAGTCCGTGGCGCGATCCGGAGCCGGCCGGCTTCCGTAGGCGATGGTGAACCGCTCCGGGAAGGGCTTGCCCTGGAAGTCGACGCGGTCGTCGGGCGGCGGCAGGAGCCGCACGTCGCTGCGCAGCAGGACCCGGCGGACCGCCTCGGGGATCATGGCCGAGGCGACGTACCGCCCCAGGCAGGTGTGGTGCCCGTAGCCGAAGTGCAGTGAGGCGAAGTCGGGACGGCCGGTCCGGAACGCGTCCGGCTCCGGCACGACGTCTTCGTCGAACATCGCGGACGCGGTGCAGGCGAAGACCAGTGTTCCGGCCGGAATGCGCGTCGCGCGAGGGGTGCCGGCGGCCACCGTGTAGTCCGACTCGCAGACCCGGAACACCAGCGGATTGATCGGGTTGAACCGCAACGCCTCCCAGACGTACCGGTCGAACCGCTCGGTTTCGGGTTCGGCGGCCGCGGCGATCGCCTCCGCCTTGATCTCCGGACGTGACAGGATCTGCTCCACGACCTGCACGATCGCCTGCGAGGTGGTCTCACCCGCCCCGATCAGCAGGCCGGCGACATTGACGATCAGCCGGTGTTCGTCGAAGCCCAGCTCCCCCGGGAAGTGGGTCCTGACGAGCCTGCTGAACGTGTCCTGCGGCGGCTTGATGCGCTTCCGGTGGGCCTCGCTCTTTTTCTTCTTCAGCAGTTGGACGAGGTACTCCATCATTTCCTCGCCCGCCCGCACGGAGGCTTTGTGCACGTCCGGGTCGTTCTGCAGGTTCTTGAACATGTCCGTCTGGGTGGCAACGGACCAGCGGTACATCGATGCCAAGTCCGGCCCGGGGAAGCCGAAGTACTTTCCGCAGATGCGGATCGGTACGTAGCGCCCCAGCTTGTTCACCAGCTCGATGCGGCCCTCGGAAGCGGCTTCGTCGAGTGCCTCGTCCGCGAGCTCACCGGTGAGCCGGCGTACCCGCTCGAGGTCCTCGGGCTTCAGCATCGCCTGCATGATGCCCTTTTCCCGCCAGTTGATCGGGGTCTGGTCGCGCGAGAGCATGATGGGCCCGTCCACCACAGGGTCCATACGGGACGCGTACAGCTTGACGGAGAAGGTTTTCTCCCGGGACATCACTTCGGTGACATCCGGGAACCGGGTCACGAGGGTGAAGCCCGGAGTCACGAAGATCGGCCGTTTCTCCCTGAGTTCGAGAAAGAACGGCCGCCAGTCGGTTCGTATCCACCGGCTGACGAGCTTGGTCCTGGCGTCGTCGTCGGTCTGGGCGTCATATTGCTCGAGGTAGCTCATGGCTCCCGTCCAGTTCTGGGCCCCAGTGCACGGTCGAGTGGGACCGGCTGCGGGAGAAGGCATGACAGCCATCGGCCTTCCGGCCGGTTTCCGCCCCCTCCTGTTATCAAAACCCAAAAGCGACATTAGCCGTGGGGCCCTGCCGGGGACGTGTGCATTTCGGGTCTCGTTCCTCGATCTTTGCCGGAGTTCCAGACGTTCCCGGAGGAGGCGCGGACTCCGCAGTTGAGCCGTGGTGCGGGTGCGCCGGCGCGGACACATTGCCTGTCACCTGGCGTCCCGCTCTGCCCGTCCGCCCCACCCGGCCGGCCGGCGGATGGCCGGGTCGTACGGGTCGTACGGGGCCGGAAACCTGATACGAAAGCACCTGCAGTCCGATACTTGACGCCCCTTGAGGGCGGTGATGTGCTCAGTGCCCTGGTTCTGCGGTCAGGCAGCTGTTCTGCGAATCCTCCACTCAGTGAGGCTGCGATGCGTCACATGCGGGTAACCGGCCCCAAATTCACCGACATCTACAGCGACTATGAGCCCTCGAGCGACCGCATTCGAGACGAGCAAGCGGCATCCCATTTCCCCGTGTATCCAGATCTCGTGACGCGCTTGACGACAGCCGGCAAACAGCCGGACGCGGAGAACGTGATTCCGCACGTCATGGCGGCCTGTGCCGCGTATTCCTATGCGGGATGGGGTCAGAAAGGCGACCCGGAAACACTCGCCACCATGATGACCCGCCTGGGCATGGAAGAGAACCGTTGCCTCGTATTCGAGCAGCGAGTGAACGCCTTGTACATCGCCTCCGCGGCCTATGTGATCCAGGACCGGGACCGCAAGGTCGCCATACTGTGCTATCGGGGCACGCCGCCCGAGGACATCATCAGCGTGCTGGCCGACGCCGATGTGAGCCCGGACAGGATCTCCCTGGACATAGGCGACGAGACGCACGGCGTCCACGCCGGCTTCTACCGGAACGTACGGGCGACGCGCCATCCGATAATCGAGGCCCTGAACCGCGCCGTGGCGGGAGATTCCATCCTGTCCGACGACGAGCCGGGAACGCCGGCGGAGTTGGAGGCACCTGCAGAGCTGGAGGCGCTGTACATCACAGGTCACAGCATGGGCGGCGCGATGGCCGCGCTCATGGCCATCATGCTCCTCAGCGACGAGCGGTACAGCGGTATCGCCAAGAAAATCAAAGGGGTTTACACGTTCGGGCAGCCCATGATGGGGGACCTGCGGTTCGCCCAGGCCTGCGAGAACAAGGAATTCCCCGAAAACGGCCATATCCTGCGCGACAAACTGATCCGCTACATCTACCACCGCGACGTCGTACCGTGCCTGCCGCCCCGCCCCGTGGGGCAGTACGCGCCCTTCGGACGCGAGTACCACTTCGGAAAGTCGATCGGTGTGGTGGATGCGGCTTTCCAGCTGGGCGGTGAGGTGCTCGACGCGGCCCTCTCCTTCCCCGGCGATGTCCTGGCGGCCACGCAGGAGTTCTCCGTACCCCAGAGCGCACTGTCCAGGCTCAAGGCGCAGGCGAGGACGCTGAGCTGGGCGGGCCGGGGCATCGCGGAAGCGGCCGAGGCCGTCGGCCGCGCGGCGTGGCCCCCCTTCCGGACGACGGACGCATGGCGCGAGCGGTCCGGCACGGCGCGCTCGCGGCAGATGCGCAACCTCGCCGGTCTGGCCCTCGTGGCACCCCTGGCGTACGTCGCGAGCAGGCTCGCCCTGACCCGCGGAGTCCCCTTCAAATACTCCTTCGGCGACCACGAATGCAGCCACTACCTCTCCACCCTCGCCCCGGACCTCGTCCTCGACGAGTTCGGCGAAATGAATCACGTGAAGCGTGCGGTGGATGACGGCGCACACTGGGATGCGGATCCGGGAGACCCGGACAACGGCGACGGCTCCGGCTGGCCACGGGCCATGGAGTGACGAGGGCGCCGGCTGTCCTTGCGCCCCGGCGGGCAGGGTTGTACGTGGGCTCCTGATGCACACGGGAAACGGTGAGCGTCGACTGTCCTTCGTACCGCATCGGGGCGAGCCGTGACCCGGGTGCTGTCGTGGCGCGTTGACCCGTGGGGCGGCGTGTGTGTTCGCTCCTTCCGGCCGTTCCGTCCGGAGGGGCCGGGGTCGGACACGGGGGACTCATACGCCGTCCGCTGCGCGCCGCACTCACCGATGGGCCTCCAGGAGACCGTGTCCGATGGGGCTCAAGGTCCTCCAACAGCCTCTGCCTGCCTGCGCCTCAGAAGAACCACGGCCGTCGGCACGATGATCAGGTCCAGCGCCACGTGCCAGATGCTGAAGGGGTTCGCGTGGAGGAAGAGGAAGCGGTAGAGGCCGAGCAGACCACCGATCGTCGGCAGCACGGCCGCCAGTTGGAGGGAGGCCGGCCAGCGCCGCAGAAATCCGATGCCGATCGCGAAGTACGCCGCGCCGAACCCGGCGGCACCCACCACGTTCGCTTCGGCGTCGTACACGGCGAGTTGTGCCACGTGAGTGATCCCGGACAGCAGAAGCAGGCAGGACAACACCGTGACCGCGGTGACGCGTTGCGGAGGCGGAGTGGCCGTTCGGGTGCGTTCGCTCATCGCCGAGGGTCCTTCCGGTCGTGATCGGGGCAGCCGCAGAGCTGGATCTGCGCCGTGCTCGCAGTCCAGCGACCCAAACGGTACGGTGGCCTGACTATTTCCGGAAGATACGGGGGCCTGACTACTTTGCCGAACTCCCCATCGCACAGCGACCCGAGCCAGCTCGCTGATGTCCAGCTGGGGCCGGACGCCAGGATCGGCGCACTCGCACGCCGTCTGGCTGCCGTGGTCTCCGAACAGGTTCAGAGCGACCTCCTCGCTGCAGGCATCGCGGACCTGCGCCCTGTTCATCTGCGCATCTTCGCCGCACTCCAGGACAGCGACGGAGCCCGCGTCACCCAGATCGCCGAGCGCCTGGGGAGCACGAAGCAGACCGTCGGCCCTCTTGTCGACGAACTGGTCGCCAAGGGCTATCTTCACCGCCGCCGGGACCCCGCGGACGCGCGAGCCAAGCTCGTCGCGTTCACCCCCGGCGGAACCGCCGCAGCGGAGGCGGCGTGGCGCAGTGCGGAGAGGGTGGACCGGCAATGGGCCGACCGAGTAGGCCCGCAGCGCCTGGCGCAATGCCGCGCCGTCCTCTGGGAATTGCTCGCCGGGCCGCGATGACCTTGCCGGCCGAGCTGTCGCATCCCCTGAGGCACGCCCCGGTGTTCCGGTCACCGCAGGACACGGAGGGGCCCGTTGGCCATGAGGACCGCCCGGCCCGCCTTCACCCCTGACCACCAACTGCCCACAGCGTGCCGGAGCGAGCCGGCGCTGACCTCCCTGCGCCTGACGGACGGCCAGGTCACCGTCGAAGTCGCCCGCCGCCCGCCGCCCGTTGCCCGTCGCCAAGCCGACGGCACCTGGCTCCGGGTCCTCGACCAGCCCGCCCTGCCGCCTCCGGGCTCAACCACGGGTTGGGAGCACCGCTGGCTGTTCCTGGACGCGGAGAGGAAGCAGGACGACTGGGCCGGCGCCGGTCCCCGTTCGGCAGAACGTTGTCAGTGGAGCCGGATAGAGTCCGCATGCGGTGTCACAGCGGAGTGGTGAGGGGAGCCGTCATGGCAGTGGGTCGTCTGGGATCGGTCGCGGTGGACTGTGCCGAGCCGGAGAAGCTCGCGCACTTCTGGACTCAACTGGTGGGTGGTGAAGTCGTCTTCACCGGGGACGAGTTCGTGGCGGCACGGCTGGGCAACGGGATGTTCCTCGCCGCCGTCAAGGTGCCCGGCCACCGTGAGCCGACCTGGCCAGGGGACGCGGCGCCCAAGCAGATGCACTTCGACGTGGCGGTGACCGACCTGGACGCCGCGGAGGCCGAAGCGCTGGCGCTCGGCGCACGGACGACGGACGAACAGCCGCAGCCGGACCGGTGGCGCGTGTTGCGCGACCCCGCCGGGCACCCCTTCTGCCTCTCCACACAGATCCCGGACTGAACGGCCGCGGCTACCGGCGCCGTTGGGGCGGGCGGCGGACGTAGAGGACGATCAGTGCCCGCGCCTGGCGTCCCCGTTACGCGCCCAACTCCTTGAGCGCTCCGTCCGTGAGCCGGTACACGGTCCACTCGTCCTGCGGGAGCGCGCCCAGCGACTCGTAGAAGGCGATCGACGGTGCGTTCCAGTTGAGCACCGACCACTCCAGGCGCTCGTACCCGCGCTCCACGCAGAGGCGGGCCAGCTCGCGCAGCAGCGCCTTGCCGTGGCCGCCGCCGCGCGCGTCCGGCCGTACGTACAGGTCCTCGAGGTAGATGCCGTGGACGCCGCGCCAAGTGGAGAAGTTGAGGAACCACAGCGCGAAACCGGCCGGCCGGCCGTCCTCGTCCTCCGCGATGTGCGCGTACGCGGCCGGCTGCGGCCCGAACAGCGCCTGGTGCAGGTCCTGTTCGCTCGCCCGCACCTCGTCGAGGGCCCGCTCGTACTCGGCGAGGTCACGGATCATGGCGTGGATGGCGGGCACATCGCCCGGAACGGCAGTACGGATCATGACGGAAAGCCTAACCAGCGAGGACGCGCCGCCGTACGGCCCGTCCCTCCTGAACGCGCCTGTCCCTCTCGAACACGCCCGTTCCTCCTGCACGACCCCGTCCCTTCCGTACGCGACCGTCGCACCCGTACGCGGCAGCCCGCGCCCGCCGGGACTGTGGCGGTGCCCCGATCGCGGGAGAGCACTGGCGTGTCCCGGGCGCGGGGGATTCGATGGGGAGGTGACTGAGACAAGCGACTGGAATCAGAAGATCATCGAAGAGTTCCGCGCCAACAGCGGACGTGTCGGCGGCCAGTTCGAGGGCGCGCCGATGCTCCTGCTGCATCACGTCGGGGCGAAGAGCGGCTCTCCCCGGCTCAACCCGGTGATGTACCAGGAGACGGCGGACGGCTGGGCGGTCTTCGCCTCCGCGGCCGGCGCGGACACGAACCCGGACTGGTACCACAACCTCCTCACCCACCCGGACATCGAGATCGAAGTCGGCACGGAGACGATCCCGGTCCGGGCCCGCGTCCTCGACCGCGACGAGCGCGATCCCGTCTGGGAGGCCCAGAAGCAGCGCTTCCCGGGATTCGCGGAGTACGAGAACCGGACGTCCCGCGTCATCCCGGTCGTCCTGCTCGAACGACGCTGACTGCCGCTGGGCTGCCGGGCGAGGGGGCCCGGCGCCCAGGCCGCAGCGCACAGTAGGGGAGCCCCGCCAGGCCCGCCGCGACGAACGAGCGGCCCGTGGGTGAACACCGGCCCCGGCCACGGCAGTTCGGCCGCAGCGCCCCCGGCAGGCTCCGCTCGCGTACGGGCGGAGCCTGCCGGGGTGGGTCTGCCGGAGAGAGTCCCTGGTTGTCCGTGTTTTCCGTCGCTCAGGACGCCGCTTCCCGGGGGCGTGAGTCGCCGATGTACTGGTCGGCCCAGGCGCTGATGATGTGAGCGGCCCGCTGCGCCTGCCCTCGCGCGGTCAGCAGGTGGTCCGCTCCTTCGAGCGAGATGAAGCTTCGGGGGTGCCGTGCCTCCTGGAAGATCTCCGCGGCGTTGTCGATGTCGACGGTCGAGTCGGTGGGCGAATGTGCGACGAGGAGCGGAAGGTTCACTTCGCCGATCCGGTCGCGCAGGTGAGCCTTGCGGACGTCTTCGACGAAGGCGCGCTTGAGGACGAGGGTCCTTCCGCCGACGAACCACTCGTGCGAGCCCTCGTTGAGGACGCGGTCGAGGACCGAGTCGTACTGCCGCTCGACGTGGCTGGGGTCGACGGGTGCCGCGATCGTGGCCAGCGCGCGGACATCGGCGATCTCGCGCGCGGCGGCGATGGCGGCGGCGCCTCCCCACGAGTGCCCCACCAGCAGATCCACCGGAGTGCCCCGCTCCGCCATGAAGGCCGCGGCACGGACGGTGTCCTGCACCTTCACGGTGAAGGAACCGTCTCCCCAGTCGCCCTCGGAGTCCCCGATCCCGAGATTGTCGAAGCGCAGCATGCCGATCCCTTCGCGTGCCAACTGCTTGCTGACGCGCGAGGCCGCCGGCGAGTCCTTGCCGAGGGTGAAGCCGTGGACGAAGAGGCCCCAGCCTCGGATCTCGCCCTCCGGCAGGTCGATCACCCCGGCCAGTTCAGGGCCGACGACGCTCGGGAATCTCACTTTTTCGTTCATGTGCTGTGCTCACCTAGGCAGGGACTGATCATCGGACAGGGACACGAGGATGGCACCAACCGGTGCCACCGCGAGACGTCGGGCAGCGGAGCAGCGCCACGCACTGCTCGACTTCCCGACGCGTCCGACGGTATCCCGCTACGGGCCGGGACCCTTGTCCGCTACGCGGAGGACGGCTCGGCAGCGGCCGGCGCCGTGACCTCATCGGCAAGGTGCCCGCCGTGCCCGCCGTGTTCGTCCCAGCCGTCCTTGTCACCGTGGACGCCGGCCAGGGTCGGGTAGTCCGTGTAGCCGGTCTCGCCGCCGACGTACATGAGGTACTTGTCCCGGACGGGATTGAGGGGAGCGCCCGTACGGAGTCGCTCGACCAGGTCCGGGTTGGCCAGGAAGGGGCGGCCGAGGGCGATCAAGTCCGCGCCCGTGGCCAGTAGTTGCCCGGCGGCGTGGAGGCCGCCGTCGGCGGGGATGCCGTCGCCGGGCAGGACCGGGTTGGCGATGAGGGTGCCAGGCCAGTGCTTGCGGATGTCCTGGAAGACACGCGAGTCGGGGTCGGCGAACGCGACGTGTACGTACGCCGGTCCGCGTTCGGCCACCGCCTCGATGAGCGCCCGGTACAGGGCAGCGGAGTCATCCTCCTCGATGCCGTTGACGGTGTTGCCGGGGGAGACGCGCAGGCCCACCCGTTCGGCGCCGACGGCCGCGATGACGGCGTCGAGTACCTCCAGCGTGAAACGGATGCGGTTGTCGATGGAGCCGCCGTAGCCGTCGGTGCGGCGGTTGGTGTTGTCCGAGAGGAACTGGTGCAGCAGGTAGCCGTTGGCGCTGTGCACCTCGACGCCGGCGAAGCCCGCGTCGACGGCCCGTCGTGCGGCCGCGGCGAAGTCGGCGACGGTGGAGCGGATGTCCTCCTCCGTCATCTCCCGTGGCACGACCGGCTCCTGACGGCCCGTCGGCGTGTGGATGGTCTCCGGCAGCGCGATGGGGGAGGGGGCGAGGGGCGTACGTCCGCTGTTGTCCGGGTGGCCGACGCGGCCGCCGTGCTGGATCTGCAGGAACATCCGGCCGCCTGCGGCGTGCACCGCCTCGGTGACCTGCCGCCACCCGGCCTCGTGGGCGTCGGTATGGAGAGCGGTGATGTTCGGGTACGTCTGGCCGACGGCGTTGGGCGTGGCGGCCTCGGCGATGATCAGTCCGGCGGAGGCCCGCTGGGCGTAGTAGCGGGCCACGAGCTCGCCCGGCGTGCCGTCGGCGTCCGCGCGGTTGCGGGTCATGGGGGCGATCACGAGTCGGTTCGGCAGCCGGAGCGTACCGAGAGAGGCGGGTTCGAAGAGGCCGTCGTGGGCCGGTGTCTCTGTCATGCGGGCACCGTAGGAATTAACATCGGTGTCAGATTCAAGGCGGGCCGACGACAGAGGGGTGTGAGGTGGGTCATGCGGATCGGCGAACTGGCCCGACGGTCGGGAGTGAGTGAACGGTCTCTGCGCTACTACGAGCAGCAAGGCATGCTCGCGGCCGACCGCACCCCGGGCGGCCACCGCGAATACCCCGACGGCGCCGTCGACCGCGTCGTCCGCATCCAGGAACTGTTCGCCGCCGGACTGTGCAGCGCCAAGATCGTGCAGCTGCTGCCGTGCATGCGCGACGTGGACGGCGGCCCGGCCGAGAGCGCCGACGGGAAGCTGGTCGCCGAGCTGGAGATCGAACGGGACCGCATCGACCGGATGATCGAGGACCTGCGCCGCTCCCGCGACGTACTGGGCGACGTGATCGACACCGCCTCGGGCAGCCGTCCCGTCGCCGCCGGGCAGGGCGAGGGCGAACGCTGACTACGGTGGCCGCTGTCTGGCGGCCGGACTGCGCGGGGCCGGGCCCGTACGTCGGGGTCTGTACGTGTACGGCAAGAAACCTGTGGCTGCGGCGAGCGGCGTGTGGAAGGGTTTCGCGACGTGGCCGACACCAGTGACCGTTCTGACGCCAGCGGCAGTCCCGACACGAGCAACAGCCGTGATCTGACCGGCAGTTCGCAGGGCGGCGAGGGTATCGAGATCACACCGCTCGCCGCCCGCCCCGAGTTGACCGCCCGGCTGGACGAAATCGCCGGAACCTGGCCGGAGTTCATCCGCCAGGACCCGGTCGTCGCAGCCCTGCTGGGCAATGTCGCCGAGGACTTCCCGCAGTATTGCGTGGTGGCCACGGACGCCGGCCGCGTCGTCGCATGCGGCCTGGCTGTGCCCTTCAGTACGGTGCCCGAGGGTCGTGAGGAGATGCCGGACCAGGGCTGGGACCGGGTACTGGTGTGGGCCTACGCCGACCGACGCAACGGTCGCCCCTCGACCACGGCCAGCGCCTTGGAGATCAGCATCGACAGCGCGTACAGGGGCCGCGGCCTCTCGCACCGCATGCTGGCCGCGCTCCGGAACGCGGCCGGCCGCCAGGGCCACGACGCACTGCTGGCCCCGGTGCGTCCGACCTCCAAACACCGCGTACCGCGCGTCCCCATGACGGAGTACGTCCGCCGCGTACGGGACGACGGGCTGCCCGAGGATCCCTGGCTGCGCGTGCACGTACGGGCAGGCGGGACCGTCGAGAAGGTCGCACCGGCGTCCATGACGGTCAGCGGGTCGCTGCGCGAGTGGCGGCAGTGGACCGGCCTGCCTTTCGACACCGACGGCTATGTCGACGTGCCGGGCGCCCTTGTCCCCGTGCACTGCGACACCGTCCACGACCACGCCGTCTACACCGAACCCAACGTCTGGATACGGCACCCCCTCCCGCCCGCCTGACCCGCCACGCCCGATACCGCACGAACTCCCGTGCCGGAACGACCCCGTCGGGCACAATCTCCGCATGCTGCGCGTCGGTTCGGTGGTGCTGGGAGTCTCGGACGTGCCGCGCGCGGCCGCGTTCTGGACGCGGGCCCTGGGGTATGTGCCGCGCGAGGAGATGGAGGACGACTGGGTCGTACTCGTCCCCCAGGGCGGCGAGCCCGGCGTCCAGATCTCGCTCGGGCTGAGCGAGACCCCGCCGCAGGAGCGCCCGCGTATCCACCTGGACCTGTACGCCGGGAACGCGGCCGACCAGGCTGCCGAGGTCGAGCGGTTGGTGTCCCTCGGCGCCCGCCGGGTGGACTGGGACAGCTACCCGGACGACGCCGATTTTGTCGTCCTCGCGGACCCCGACGACAACCTCTTCTGCGTGATCGACACCGGCAGCCACGGCTGACCGCCCCGGCGGAGGGGGCTGCGCCCAGCAGCGCGCGGCCGCCGTCGAATCCCCAACGCTCGCTGCCCCAGCGGGCGTTGGAGAAACGCGACGAGCACCTTCGGACCGTCCGAGTCAGCGGGCCGGGCCGGGCCGGAGGTCAGGCCGCGTCGGATCCCTCTGTGGCCTCGACGAGGCTCTTGGGCCTCATGTCGGTCCAGTTGGTGTTGATGTATTCGAGTGCCGAGTCGCGGTCGGTCTCGCCGAGGGCGGTGTGCCAGCCGGCCGGAGTGTCGGCGAACGCGGGCCACAGGGAGTGCTGTCCCTCGTCGTTGACCAGGACCACGTAGGTGCCGTCCGGGTCCTCGAAGGGGTTGGTGCTCATCCGGTCGCTCCTTCTCGGTGAAGTCTTGTTTTCCGGTGCCACGTGACCCGCGCAGGCCGGGCCGGAGGCCCCAAGCGGCCCTCGCTCTCCCAATCGTCGGTACGGGAGGGCGCGAGGTGTCCCATTCCGTGGGCCGGAGCGGCGCGAACCAGCCGCCGGAGACGTCGAGATGGCCGAGGGGACGCCGCATGGTCTGCGGTGAACGTGCTTGGAGATTTTACCTTAGAGCAGGTCCCCGGTCTCTGTAACCGGCATGTTGATCCCCGTCACCTGCATGTTCACGGGACCCAACTGATCGTGAGCCAGATCATATTGCCGTGTCTTTACTTGTTCATTGCCTGTCGTGTTTCGATGGTGCGGACCGCTTCTTGATCAAGACCACGACGTTCGACGGCAATCGCCCGTGCAGCACCGGCAAGACCGATGGGGATCTCTTTCTCGTGCCCGAAAACTGCCCTGGACTGCAACTTTCCGATGCTCAACTCGGTGTATGGCTCGCGGAGCAGGCAGGGCTCAGCTCGCCCGGCGCCTATCAGCAGGCCGAGTACCTCGTCCTGGACGGCACCGTCGAGGCCGGCCTCCTGGCCGCCGCCGTCACCAGAGCGGCGGCCGACTGCGAGGCCCTCAACGTACGGCTTGCCGAGGCAGCGGATTCCGCGCCGGTCCAGCGGCCCGTCCCGGAACAGGACCGCGACCATGCCGTCGAAGTGGTGGATCTGCGGGGGGAGTTGGAGCCGGAGGCTGCCACACAGGAGTGGATGCGCGCCAGCATGGCCGAGGCCGGCGGCAGCGACGCCGGGTCGTTGTTCCTGGGTGCCGTGCTCCGCGTCACCGACGAGCGCACGCTGGTGTTCCACCGGGCGCATCATCTCGCTCTCGACGGTGCGGGAATGGCCCTGTTCGCCGAACGCGTCGCCGAGGTCTACAGCTGTCTCCACGACGGAGAGGCAGTTCCCGACAGCGGCTGGAGCGGGCTTCGCGCTCTGACGGATGCGGAGGCCGCGTACCGGGGCGGCGGCGAACACGCCGCGGACCGGGACTGGTGGCTGGACCGTATGGCCGGGCGGCCCGACTTCCTCAGCCTCGGCACCCACCCGGCCCCGCCCGCTGCGCGTTCGCTGCGGCTGACCCGGGTGCTGCCGGTGGAGGAGTTCGCCGGGCTGCGGGCCGGTGCGGAACGGCTCGGGCACCGCTGGACCCGGCTGCTCACCGCGGCGACCGCGGTTTACCTGCACGGGGTGACCGGGAGCCGTGACGTCGTACTGAGCCTGCCGGCCGCGGGCCGCCCGCCCGAACTCGCCCGGGACGTACCGGGGATGTCGGCCAACGTCCTGCCGCTGCGGCTGCGCGCCGACCCGGCCGCCACCGTGGGGAACCTGCTCGACCAGGTCGCCGGAGAACTGCGGCAGGTGCGCCACCATCAGCGTTACCGGGGTGAGCATCTGCGGCGTGAACTGGGATACCCCGAGGACGGCCGGAAGTTCTTCGGTCCGGTGCTCAACATCCAGCGTTTCGACCGGCCGTTGCGGTTCGGCCCGGCGACGGCGACCGCCCACAATCTCCAGGCGCCGCCGTCGGAGGACCTCTCGATCGTCGCCTACGACCGTGGCGACGGTGTGCTGCGCTTCGACTTCGACGCCAACCCCTCCAATTACAGCGAGGAGTTGCTGCAGGACGTCGCCGACCGCTTCCTGCATGTGCTGTGGCAGATGGCGGAGGCCGTGCGGGACACCTCCCTGGCGCGGATCGCGGCGACCACAGCGACGGAGTGCCAACGCAGTTCCACGCTGGGCACCGGCGACCACACCTCGCTCGCGGCCGGCGACACGGCCGTCGGCCGGTTCGCGGCACAAGTGCGCCGCGTACCCGACGCGTTCGCGGTGCGCTCGGTCGAGACCGGTGAGCGGCTGACCTACCGCGAACTGGACGTGCGCAGCTCGGAGTTGGCAGCGGAGCTCGCCGCGGCCGGAGCCGGCCCGGAGCAGACCGTCGCGCTGCTGCTGGAGCGGTCGGTGGACCTGGTGGTTGCAGCCCTCGCCGTGGTGAAGACGGGTGCGGCCTACGTCCCCTTGCAGCGCGACGACGCGGTCGCCCGGCAGGAGACTGTGCTCTCCGATGCGGGAGCGCGGCTGCTGCTCACCGAGCGGCAGACCGAAGAGGACGAGATCGTCGCGCCGGCATGCGAGCGCGGTGTGCGGCGGCTGGACGTACGGGCGGGGAGCGCGGAGGCGCCGGCCGAGGCCGCGCAGACACCCGTCGCCCCGGACGCGTTGGCGTGTGTGATGTTCACGTCCGGCTCCACGGGAGGCCCCAAGGGTGTCGCGGTCACCCAGGGCAACCTCGCCGGACTGGCCGCCGACCAGTGGTGGTCCGAAGGCGGCGCGGACCGTGTGCTGTTGCACTCGCCGCACGCCTTCGACGCGTTCAACCTGGAACTGTGGGTGCCCCTGCTGACCGGTGGCGAGGTGGTCGTCGCCGCGCCGGGACGCCTGGAACCGGCCGAGCTGTCACGGATCACGGCCGCCACCGGCATCACCGGACTGTGGCTGACCGCAGGGCTGTTCAACCTGATCGCCACCGAGGATCCCGCGTGCCTGGCCGGTGTGCGGCAGGTGTGGACCGGCGGTGACGTGGTGTCGCCCGCGGCAGTGCGCGCCGTACGGTCGGCGCTGCCCGGACTCACCGTCGTCAACGGATACGGGCCCACCGAGACCACGGTGTTCGCCACCCGGCACCCCGTCGGGGAAGTGAGCGGTGACGCGGGCTCGGTCCCGATCGGTGCCCCGCTGGACGGCAAGCGGGTGCTGATACTCGACGACGCGCTGCGGCCCGTACCGCCGGGCGTGGTGGGGGAGTTGTACGTCGGAGGTGTCGGCGTCGCGCGCGGCTACCTCGGCCGGCCGGTGACGACCGCCGAGCGGTTCGTGCCCGACCCCTCAGGGCCGCCCGGTGCCCGCGTCTACCGCACGGGTGACCTGGCCCGCTGGAACAGCGACGGGAAGCTGGAGTTCGCCGGACGCGCGGACGGACAGATCAAGCTGCGCGGCTACCGCATCGAACTGGGCGAGATCGACGCCGCGTTGCTGGCCGAGCCCGGCGTACGGCAGGCCGCGACCGTCCTGCGCGAGGACCGGCCCGGAGTGCGGCAGTTGGTCTCGTATGTGGCCGCGTCCGGCGACACGCCCGTGGACGCGTCGGGCGACGCGACCGTGGCCGTTTCGGGCGACACCACGCGGCTGCTCGACAGCGTGGCGGACCGGCTGCCCCCGTACATGGTGCCGTCGGCCGTGGTCGCCGTGGACCAACTGCCGCTGACCCGCAACGGCAAGCTCGACCGCGCCGCCCTGCCCGCACCGCACACCGCCCGGAGCGCGGACACGACCAGCGGCACAGGGGCGACCGGAGTAGCCCGTACGCCCGTCGAGCAGCGGCTGGCCGAACTGTTCGGCGACGTCCTCGGCCTGCCGGAAGTGCCGCTCGATCAGGACTTCTTCCAGCTCGGCGGCGACAGCATCAAGGCGATCCAGCTCGCCGGTGCGGCGCAGCGGGCCGGTCTGGACATCGGCACCCCGGACGTGTTCCGCACCCCCACCGTCTCCGGTCTCGCCGACGGCATCACAGCCGGGCCCGGACCGGGGCGGCAGCGGATCGAGTTGGGCGACAGCGACGATCCCACGGTCCCGTTGACGCCCATCATGCACTGGCTGCGGGAACGCGGCGGCCCCATCGACGGCTTCGTCCAGTCCCTGACCGTACGCACCCCGGCGGGCATGACGGAGGATCAGATACGCGCGGTGGTACAGGCGTTGGTCGACCACCACGACATGCTGCGGCTGTCCCTGACCACAGTGGGCACCCTGTGGGCTCTGGAAGTGCGGCCCAGCGTCACGGTCGAGCTGAACCGGCCGGACACCGTACTCAACCCCGAACACGGGCAGGTCGTGCGCGCCGACTGGTCGGCTCCCGGCCCCGGGCAGCCGGGTGAACTGACCCTCACGGTGCACCACTTGAGCGTCGACGGCGTCTCCTGGCGCATCCTCCAGGACGACCTGCGGGCCGCGTGGGAAGCCGTCCGGCAGGGCGACACCCCGCAACTGCAGCCGACGGGAACCTCCTTCCCCCAGTGGGCGAAGGCCCTGACGCGCCACGCGCACCACCCGTCCGTACTGGAGGACTTCCCCCGCTGGCAGGAGACACCCGAGGATCCGCCCGTCGCCCACCGCGCCCTGGACGGCGCGGTGGACACCGAGGACACCCGGGCCTGGCATACCGCCACCCTCGCCGGCGAACTCACCGCGCGCCTCGTCACCGACGCGACCGCGGCCTTCGACTGCTCGGTGCACGAACTGCTGCTGACTGCGTACGCGCTGGCCGCCGCCGACTGGCGCGACGGTCCTGACGCGCTGCTGGTGGACCTCGAAGGGCACGGGCGTGAGGAGTTCGCCGCCAACGTGGACCTGTCCCGCACCGTCGGCTGGTTCACCACGCTGTGCCCCGGGGTGCTCGACCCCGGCTGCTCCTGGGCGGAAGCGCGTACGGACCCGACGGCACTCGACGGCGCGGTGGCCAGGGTGCGCTCCCGTGTACGGGACGCGGCACGGGAGGGACTGTCCTACGGTCTGCTGCGCCACCTGAACCCGCAGAGCGCCCCGGCGCTCGCCGCCCGGCCCGCACCGCAGTTCGCGTTCAACTACCTGGGCCGCTTCGACGTCGGCGGCGACGGCGACTGGGCGGTACGGGCCGACGCCACCGTGGTCGGCGCGTCCGACGGTGGCGGGCTGGCGATGAGCCACACCGTCGAACTCGACGCCGTGCTCGCCGAACACCCCGAAGGCCCCCGGCTGGTGGCGAACTGGTCCTGGCCGCAGAAGCTCCTCGACGAAGAACAGATCGCCGGGCTCGCAGGCCGGTGGTTCGAGGTGCTGGAGGCGCTGGCGCAGCGCGGCCGCGCCCGGGCGTCGGGCGAACTGCCCCTGCCCCCACTGGCGCAGGGCCTGCTGTTCCACTCGCTCTACGACCACGACGGCGCCGACCCGTATCTCGTCCAGTTCGTCTTCGAACTCGACGGAACGCTGGACGTCGCCGCGCTGCGCGACGCCCTCCACCGACTGCTGCAACGCCACCCCCAACTCTCCGCGGCCGTCCGGCACAGCCCCTCGGGGCGCCCCGTACAGGCGGTCGTCCCGGACGCCACCGTGGAGTGGCAGGAGCTGCCCGCACCCGAGGACCTCGAACTCTTCCTCGACGCCGACCGCAGGCGGCGCTTCGACCTCGCCGACCCTCCGCTGATCCGCGCGGCCCTGCTGCACGGCGCCGGCGAACGGCACACCTTCGTGCTGACCACGCATCACCTCCTGCTGGACGGCTGGTCCATGCCGGTCCTCATCCAGGAGCTGTTCTCGCTCTACGCAGGGCGTTCGCTTCCGCCCGCGACGCCGTACCGCGACTTCCTGGACTGGCTGTCCACCAGGGACGCCCGCGCGGACGAGGCCGCCTGGCGCGAACTGTTGTCCTCGGTGGACGGCCCGACGCTGGTCGGCGGGACGGGCCGGCGGGGTTCGGCCGCGGCCCGCAACATGCTGACGGCCGAGCTCGACGAGGCCACGAGTGCGCGGGTGGAGGCCGTGGCACGGCAGTACGGACTGACCGCGAACGTCGTCGTACAACTGGCGTGGTCGGTGCTGCTCGGCGCTCTGACCGGGCGCGACGACGTGGTGTTCGGCGCGACGGTCTCCGGGAGGCCGGCTGAGGTGCCCGGAGCGGAGTCCATCGTCGGCCTGCTGATCAACACCATTCCGGTGCGGGTCCGCCTCGACCCGCACCGCTCCGTCGCCGACACGCTCGCGGACCTGCGGGCCCAGCAGCTGTCCATGCTGGACCATCAGCACGCCGACCTGACCCGCCTGCAGTCGATCGCCGGACACGCCGAACTGTTCGACACGGTCGTGGTGTTCGAGAACTATCCGATCGACGAGGACGCCCTCCACGACCTCGTACCCGGCCTGGAGCTGCGGGACGTCCAGGGGCGGGACGGCACGCACTATCCGTTGACGCTGATCGCCATGCCCGGCAGCCGGCTCCGGCTACGGCTCGACCACAGCACCGACCTCTACGACGAGGAGGCGGCGCGACGCCTCCTCGACCGGCTCGGCGCACTGCTCGACCGGATCACCGCGGATCCGCAAGCGAGCCTGGGCCGCCTCGACTTGCTGCTGTCCGACGAGCAGGAGAAGCCGGCGCAGACGCCGGTGGGCCCCGAACGCGTCGCGCTGCCCGAGCTGTTCGAGGCCCAGGTACGCCGGCGCCCCACGGCCCCGGCCCTCACCTGCGGAGACAGCACCCTCTCGTACGAGGAGCTCAACGTGCGGGCCAACCGCCTCGCGCGGCTCCTCATCGACCGGGGCGCCGGCCCTGAGCGGCTGGTGGGCCTGGTGCTGGAACGTTCCACGGACCAAGTGGTCGCGCTGCTGGCCGTCCTGAAGTCGGGAGCCGGCTACCTGCCCCTGGACCCGAACCATCCCGAGGAGCGGATACGGCAGGTGCTGGCCGCCGCCGGCCCCGTGCTCACCGTGACGAGCACCCAACTCCCCGTGCCCCAGCCGCAGATCGTGCTCGACGGCACCGACCCGGCTGCCACGTACCCGTCGGACGATCCCGGCGTGACCGTGCACCCCGACAGCACCGCGTACGTGATCTACACGTCCGGCTCGACCGGGGCGCCCAAGGGCGTCGTCGTCTCGCACCACAACGTCGTACGGCTCCTCGCCACGACCGACGACCGCTTCGGATTCGGCGGCGACGACGTCCACACGCTGTTCCACTCCTACGCCTTCGACGTCTCGGTGTGGGAACTGTGGGCGGCGCTCGGACGCGGCGGCCGCCTGGTGGTGGTGCCGGACGACGTCGCCAGGTCACCACAGGACTTCCTGCACCTGCTCGCCCGGGAGGAGGTCACCACACTGAGCCAGACCCCCTCGGCGTTCTACCAACTCATGCGCGCCGAGGCCGAGTCAGGTGCGGACGCGCTGCCCGCGCTGCGGCGCGTCGTGTTCGCCGGTGAGGCACTGGAGCCCTCCCGTATCCGCTCCTGGCACGGCCCCGGCCGCCCGCTGCTGGTCAACATGTACGGGATCACCGAGACCACCGTGCACGCCACCTACGGGGAACTGACCGATCCCGACGAGACCACCGGTACCGTCGGCATCGAACTGCCGGACCTGCGGCTCCACTTGCTGGACCACGCACTGCGGCCGGTCCCGCCGGGCTGCCCCGGCGAGATCTATGTGTCCGGCCCCGGCGTGACACGGGGATACCTGGGACAGCCCGCGCTCACCGCGAGCCGTTACGTCGCCGACCCCGCCGGCCCGCCCGGCGCCCGCATGTACCGCTCCGGGGACCTCGCACGACGGCAGGCCGACGGCACGCTGGAGTACCTGGGCCGCATCGACCAGCAGGTGAAGATCCGCGGCTACCGGATCGAGCCCGGCGAGATCGAGCGCGTCCTGGAACGGCACCCGGCCGTGGAACAGGCCGTGGTGCTCGCCGACACGGACTCCGACGGCGGCCGGCTGCTCTGCTACGCCGTCGGCAGCGAGGAGCTGTCACCCGCCGAGCTGCGCGCGTACGCCCGTACGGCACTGCCCGCGCACATGGTGCCCGCCTTCATCCTGCCGGTCGACGAGATACCGCTGACCGTCAACGGCAAACTGGACCGCAGGGCCCTGCCGCGGCCGGAGTCCGCGCTGCCGGTCAGCCGCCCGCCCGAGAACGAGCGGGAACGGCTCCTGTGCGGACTGTTCGCGGAGACGCTGGGAATCCCCGAAGTCGGCGCGGAGGACAGCTTCTTCGACCTGGGCGGACACTCGCTGCTGGCCACCCGCCTCATCAACCGGGTGCGTACCGAGACGGGCTGCGAGCTGAGCATCCGCACGCTCTTCGACGCCCCCGTCGTCGCCGACCTGGCACGACAACTGCCGGAACCGGCCGCCGCGCCGCGCTCCCGGCTCGGCACCGTCGAGCGGCCTGAGCTGATCCCGCTGTCGCCCGCGCAGCGCAGGCTGTGGTTCTTCAGCCGCCTCGCCGGCCCCAACTCCGTCTACAACATGTCCTTCGCCACCCGGCTCAGCGGCCCCCTGGAAGTCGGGCACCTGCGCGCGGCCCTCGGCGACGTACTCGCCCGGCACGAGAGCCTCCGCACCACCGTCACCGAAATCGACGGCGAACCCCACCAACACATCGGCAACGGTGAAGAGTTGCCCTTCCAGGTGGTGACCACCTCGGAGGCCGAACTGCCCGACCGGCTCGCCGACGCGGGAACGCACGTCTTCGACCTCGCCACCGAACTCCCCATCCGCGCGGTCCTCTTCGAGACGGCACCCGAGCAGCACGTACTGCTCATCCTGCTGCACCACATCACCGCGGACGGCTGGTCACTGGCCCCGCTCGCCCGAGACCTGTCCACCGCCTACCGGGCGCGCCTCGCCGGCGAAGCCCCGCAGTGGACCCGCCACCCCGTGCAGTACGCGGACTACGCGCTCTGGCAGCAACAACTCGACCTGCACGCCGAGACCTCCTACTGGACGGAGACACTGCGCGGCGTCCCGGAGGCGCTGCCGCTGCCCTTCGACCACGCCAGGCCACCGGTGTCCGCGCACCACGGCGAGACCGTCGGCTTCACCCTCGACGCCGACCTGCACGCACAGCTGACCCAGCTCGCACGCTCCACCCGCACCAGCGTGTTCATGGTGACGCACGCCGCGATCGCCGTGCTGCTCAACCGGCTCGGCGCCGGCGAGGACATCCCCATCGGCACACCCGTGGCCGGGCGGCACGACGAAGCGCTCCACGAGACCGTCGGCTGCTTCGTCAACACGGTGGTCCTGCGCACCGATCTGAGCGGCACACCGACATTCACCGAACTGCTGGACCGGGTCCGCACCACCGACCTCGACGCTTTCGCCCACCAGCAAGTGCCCTTCGAGGAAGTCGTCGAGGCGGTCAACCCGCCGCGCTCGCTCGCCGCCCACCCCCTCTTCCAGGTGATGCTCGCCTTCCAGGACACCCCGCCCAAACAGTTCGACCTGCCGGGACTGCGCGCCGAGCCCGTCACCGCGCACAGCGGCGCCTCCCGCATGGACCTGCTGTGGAGCCTGCGCCAGCACCACACACCCGACGGAGTCGAGGCCGGCGTCGAAGGCGAGCTGGAGTACGACACCGAACTGTTCACCCCCGCCTCGGCCAGGCTGCTGCTCACCCGCCTGGAACACCTGCTGAAAGCCGTGGCGGCCGAGCCGCACCGCCCGATCGCCGACCTGCCCGTACTCGCCCCCGGCGAGCGGGAGCGGATGACCGGGCGCTGGAACGCCACCGCACACGACGTGCCCGAGACCACCGTGAGCGAACTCTTCGCCGCCCAGGTACGCCGTGTACCGGACGCACCCGCCCTCCACCACGGGACCACCACACTCACCTACCGGGAACTGTCCGAGCGGGCAGACCACATCGCGGCCGAACTCGGCGCCCGCGGCGCAGGCCCCGGCAGCCTGATCGCACTGGAACTGCGGCGCGAGCCCGACCTGCCCGCAGCGCTGCTCGCAGTCCAGTCCATCGGTGCCGCCTACCTGCCCATCGACCCCGCGCTCCCGCCACAGCGAACCGCGGCGCTCCTGGCCGACGCCCGGCCCCTGCTGGTCGTACGCGACGACAACGGACTCACCGTCACCACCGGCGACCGGGAACCGGCGCACGTGCCGCACAACACGGCGTACGTGACCTACACTTCCGGCTCCACCGGACGGCCCAAGGGCGTCGTCGTGCCCCGCAGCGCGCTGGTCAACCTCCTCCTCGCCCTGCGCGAGCAGCTCGAAGTCACCGCGGACGACCGGGTGCTGGCCTCCGCGCCCGCCGGTTTCGACATGTCCCAGCCCGAGCTGTACCTCCCGCTGATCACCGGCGCCGCGATGGTCCTCGCCGACCAGGACACCCTCCGGGACCCCGACGCACTCTCGGCCCTCCTCGAAGAGCGCCAGGTCACCGTGATGCAGGCGACCCCGTCGCTGTGGCAGACCCTCGCGGCGCGCCGCCCGGACCGACTGCGCCACATCCGCGCCGTGATCGGGGGCGAAGCGGTCCCCGCGGAACTGGCCGCGACGCTCAGCGGCCTCACCCGCTCACTGCTGGCCTGCTACGGCCCGACCGAGACCACGGTCTGGTCCACCACCCACCCGGTCGGCCACGCGAACGGCGCCACGGTGCCCCTGGGACGGCCCCTGTGGAACACACGCTGCTACGTCCTCGACGCCCGGATGCAGCCCGTACCGCCGGGCGTACGGGGCGAGTTGTACCTGGCCGGCGCGGGCGTCGCCACCGGCTACCTCCATCAGCCGGGCCTCACCGCGACCCGGTTCGTCCCCGACCCCTTCGGCCCGGCAGGGCAGCGCATGTACCGCACCGGAGACCTCGCCTCGTGGAGCGCCGACGGCACGCTGCACTTCCACGGACGGACCGACGACCAGGTGAAGATCCGCGGCCACCGCGTCGAACTCGGCGAGATCGAGGCCGCGTTGGCCCGGCACGAAGACGTCGAAGCGGCAGCCGTCGCCGTACACGACCGCAGCGCCGACGACCGCCGCCTCGTCGGCTACGTCACCCCGGCCGACGCCGACCTGGCCGCAGTGGGCGCACACGTGAACCGGCACTTGCCGGACTACATGGTGCCCGCCCGGCTGCTCGCCCTGGACCGGCTCCCTCTCAGCGTCAACGGGAAACTGCTGCGCGACCGGCTCCCCGAACCGGACTGGGCCGCCACGGGCGACACGCCGCCACCGGAGAACCTGCGCGAGCACCTGATGTGCGAACTGTTCGCCGAAGTGCTCGCCCTGCCCCGGGTCGGCCCCGGCGACAACTTCTTCGAACTGGGCGGACACTCGCTCCTCGCGGCCCGGCTGACCGAGCGCATCCACACGGTGCTCGGACTGGAACCGGCCCTCCGCAACGTCTTCGAGGCGGCCACCCCCGCGGCGTTGAGCCGGCTGCTCGACCAGGGACCACAGGAGCCCGCACCCGCGACGCACCTCGTGCCCTTCCGTACCGGCGGCACGGCGGAACCGGTGTTCTGCGTCCACCCGCTCAGCGGCATCAGCTGGCTGTACTCGGGCCTCCTGCGGCACATCGACCGCGACCACCCCGTCCACGGCATCCAGGCCGAAGGCCCCGGGGGAGTGGCGGACCTGCCCGAAACCGTGGAAGCCATGGCCGAGCGCTACCTCGACCTCCTGCGTACGGTCCGCCCCCACGGCCCCTACCACCTGGTCGGCTGGTCCTTCGGCGGACTCGTCGCCCACCACATCGCGGTACGGCTCCACCAACTCGGCGAGCCCGCCGGATCGCTGCTCCTGGTGGACACGGTCGCCGGCACCGAAGCCGGACCCCAGCCGCCCGTCGACGACGAACGGGTCTACCGGGTGCTGCTGACAGCCGCAGGTCTCGACGACAGCCAATTCGCCGTGGACGACCTCGACTTCGACAGCGTCTCGTCCTTGCTGCACCGCGAGGGCAGCGTGTTCGCCCGCTTCGGCAAGGACGACATCGACCGCGTCATCCAGGTCTCGCGCCACAACGACAAGCTCCTGCGCGCCTACCGCCCACCGCGCTACCCGGGGGACACCACCTACATCGAAGCGGCGGACGCCCCGGCCGCGGCCCCGCACCACGAACTGTGGCGGCCCCACGTCGGTGGCCGGCTGACGGTCGCGCACACCGCCGCCGCACACCACCGCGTGATGCAGCCGCAGCACGTGGACGACGTCGGAGTCCAGCTCCGCGACCTGCTCAGGAGGCGGCGTTGAAGCCCACAGACCCCGCAGCCCTCACCGACCCGGGAGCCCTCGCCGAACTCCCCACCGGCGCCCGGGTGATGGTCCGCCTGCCCAACGGGCGCGCCCTGGCGGACATCCTGCTCGCCTGCTTCGACCTGCATCTCGTCGCCGTCCCGCTGCCCCCGCGCACCACCGACCGCACGGTCGCGGAACTCGCCGAACGCGTCTCCGCCACGGCCCTGTTGGACGTCCACGGGCTGCACCGCACCGGCCTGCCCGACCGCCACCCGGCCCCGGACGACCTCGCCTTCATCATGTTCACCTCGGGCTCCACAGGACCGCAGAAGGGAGTCATGCTCAGCCGCCGGGCCGCAGTCGGCAACGCGGCCAAGACCGCGGAGCTGCACGGGCTGACGCCGGACCGCCCGCACGGCACCTGCCTCCCGCTGTACCACTGCAACGCGCTGATGATGTCCCTGCTCGGCACCCATCTCACCGGTACGCCCCTGACCGTCCAGGACACCTTCGACCCCGCCGGCTACTTCGCCGCGCTGGACGCGTCCGGGGCGAAGACCGCCTCCATCGTTCCCGCACTGCTCGCGGACCTGCTGGAGGCCGGCCCCGAGTGGCCGGACGGCCTGGAATACCTGATCACCGCCGCGGCCCCGCTGACCACCGACCTCGCCCGCCGCTTCCACCGCCGCTACGGACCCCGCCTGCGCCAGGGCTACGGCCTGACCGAGGCCGTCAACTTCAGCTTCACCATGCCCCGGCTCGACGACACAGCCTTCCGCCACCACTACCTGGAGCAGACACCTCCCGTAGGGGAGCCGCTGCCGGACACCGAACTGCACCTGGAATCCGGCGAAGTGTGGATCAGAACCCCTGACCTCATGACCGGCTACTGGCAGGACAGCGACACCACCGCCGCCACGGTCACCGACGACGGCTGGCTGCGCACCGGCGACCTCGGCGAACTGCGGGACGGTTTGCTGGTGTTGCGCGGGCGTGCCGGAGAGCGCATCAACCGGGGCGGGGAGAAGCACTACCCCCTCGACATCGAGAACGGCTGGCGCGAGGCGGGCCTCTCCGGCCGCTTCGCGGCAGTCGCGGTGGACGAACCCGCACTCGGCCAGGACGTCGGCCTCATCGCCACCGACCAGCACATCGACGCCGTACGCGACCTGCACCGGCAGGCACAACTGCGGCCCGCGGCGCTCCAGTTCGGCGGATTCCGGGCGACATCCACCGGCAAGCCCCAGCGCAAGGCGATGAGCCGGACCCTCGCCGCGCGCCGGCTGGCCCCCGCACGCTACGAACGGCTGCTGCACCACGCCGCGGCCACCGCACACCACCTCCTGCGCACCGGAGCCGAAGACCCCGGCCTGCACGCGCTGGCCGCGCAGGCCGACGCCCGCCCGCAGACAGCCGACGAACCGGTCCTCGGCGCCCTCGACTTCCTGCGGGAGCACTGGCACAGCGAGGACGAGGCGGAACTGTCCGACGGTACGGAACTGTCGGACGGTACGGAACTGTCCGGCGGTACGGAACTGTCCCGCGCCAAGGCCCGCTGGCGCAGCACCCTGCTGACCGAATGGCCCCTGTCCGTGCACGCGGAACTCGCCGCGGAAGTGGCAGCGCGCCACGGGTACGAGGGGGAGCCGGTGCCGTACGGAACCGAAACCCACTTCGGCGACGGGGCGTTCCTCGTACTCCCACACGGCCCGTCGGCAGACGGCCCCGCCTGGCCGCTGGGCCTCCTCCTGACCTTCCTCGACAGCTCCGCCCAAGACGGCAACAGCCCTACCCAAGACGGCGAACCGGACCGCTGGCAGCGGCTGGCCCGGCTGCGGGAGCGCGTTTTCTCCACCACAGGCTGCTCGGTACTGCGTGCCGGGCGACACGACCTGGGCGGCGTGCTGTGGGCACGCCGCCCCGATGCCGGACCGAACACGAGCACCGACACGCACACGAGCACCGACACGCACACGCACACTGGAGCGACTGCATGACCCAGAGCACCGAGACAGCCGGCCGGATGAAGCAGACCCCCGACCACGAGGACGAGATCCTCGACGTCCGGGGGCACCAGGACCCCGACCGCAACCGGCTGACCCCGGTGGTGAAGCTGCCGCCGGAAGCCGCTCTGGCCGTGGTCGAGGCACTCGCCGGGCTGGTCCGCACACAGCACCGCGAGGAGGAGGCGAACCCGACCGCGGACGGTGACCTCAAGCAGGCCCAGGAGTTCGAGGAAGGCGATGTCTTCATGGTGGAGCCGCCCTTCGAGGGCTTCTTCGCCGACCGCTATCTGATGGACTTCTACGACACCACCGAACGCGACATCTGTTCGCGCATGCACCTGCACACCGGGCTGCGGTTCGTACGGATGATGACCGGCCCGGAGACCACCATCCGGGTCTCCAGCCTGTCCCCGATCACCCTGCGCCCCGCGGTGGGCTGGACCACCCCGCTGAACGCGTTCACCGACGCGTTGCCCGATACGCCCACCGGGGTCGACCGGGACCGGTACAACGTGATCGTGCCGCCGAACTCCTGGGTGGACATGCAGATCCCGCGCGGCGTGTCCCACCAGTTCAACGCGGTGGGCCCGAACGCGGTGATCGACTCCGTGCACCCGGAGGAATCCATCGAGACGCTGCGCGAGGGAATGTCGGGCTACCGGATGATGGCGCAGACGATCTTCCTCGCGAAGGACAAGAGCCCGGCCGCCACGTGTGCCGACGTCCCCGCACCGGACCACGTCACAGCGCCGGTCCACAGCACGCGCCACTGACAACGATGCCCGCCCGACCAGCCACGACGTACCCGCGAGGACCGACTCCCGCCACCGGCGGCCCCCGCGCCGGTTTGTATTCTCTCCAGGCAGCACCGATGAGCCGCCCGCGAGAGGAAGCACCATGACCACCGAGCTGACCCCCGACGCGCTGACCGGGCTCCTGGAGGGGGCCCGGCAGGAGTACCAGGACCTCGCGGGGCGCGGACTCTCGCTCAACCTCACCCGCGGCAAGCCCGCACCCGAGCAGCTCGACCTCTCCGACGCGCTGCTGAGCCTGCCCGGCACCGGCCGGCACACCGCGGCCGACGGCACCGACGTACGCAACTACGGCGGCCTGCAGGGCCTGCCCGAGCTCCGTGCGCTGTTCGCCGAGGCGCTGCAGGTGCCGGCCGGGCAGCTGCTCGCGCTGGGAAACTCCAGCCTGGAACTGATGCACGACTGCCTCGTCCACGCCCTGCTCGGCGTGCTGCCCGGCGCCGAAAAGCGCTGGGCCGACCAGGAGCGGATCGCGTTCCTGTGCCCCGTGCCCGGCTACGACCGGCACTTCGCGCTGTGCGAGCGGTTCGGCATCGACATGATCACCGTGCCGATGACCGCCGACGGGCCGGACATGGACACGGTGGAGCGGCTGGTGGCCGAGGACCCGGCCGTCAAGGGCATCTGGTGCGTGCCCAAGTACAGCAACCCCGACGGCGTCTCCTACAGCGACGAGACCGTGGCGCGGCTCGCGGCGATGCCCACCGCCGCACCCGATTTCCGGATCTTCTGGGACAACGCGTACGCCGTCCACCACCTCACCGCCGAGCCCGTCGAGATCGCCGACCTGCTCTCCGCCTGCGACCAGGCGGGCCACGCGGACCGTGCCTTCGTGTTCGGCTCCACCTCGAAGATCACCGCCGCGGGCGCGGGCGTCGCCTTCTTCGGCTCCTCGCCCGCCAACGTGCAGTGGCTGCTGGCGAACAACCAGAAGCGCTCCATCGGCCCCGACAAGATCAACCAGCTGCGGCACGTACTGTTCCTCCAGGACGAGGAAGGGCTCCGCGCCCACATGGAGCGCCAACGCGCCCTGCTGGAGCCGAAGTTCGCGGCCGTCGAGCGCATCCTCGACGCCGAGCTCGGCGGTACGGGCCTGGCCACCTGGACCTCGCCCAAGGGCGGATACTTCGTGACGCTGGAGGTCCCCGAGGGCTGCGCCCAGGAGGTCGTACGCCGCGCGGGCGAGGCCGGCATCGTGCTGACCCCGGCCGGCGCCACCCACCCCTACGGCAACGACCCGCGCGACGCGATCATCCGGATCGCCCCCAGCTACCCGGGCCTCGACGAGCTGGAGCAGGCGATCCACGGCCTCGCCGTCTGCGTACGCCTGGTGGGCTACGAGCAGCGCGTCGGCTGAAGTCACCCCGACTGTCCGGCGACGGGGCGGGCGTACATCGGTCCGCCCCGTCGCAGGGCCTGACGGGGCGTCACATACGGACGAGTAGCGGACGTTATCAATCCGTTGCTGCAATCCGGCGGTCTGTCATGTCTATGATGCGCGATGATCTTTGTGAACCGCCGCCACGGTCGCCGCACAATTCACCGACGTGGCGCCCGCAGCGCGCTGACGCTGCTGGGCACCGGATGCCTCCTCGCCGCCACTCTGCCGCCCGCCCTGTCCGCCGCCGCGCCTCCGGGGGAGGAGCGGTCCGCCGCTTCCACTTCCACCTCCACCGAGCAGCGCGTCGCCCGGCATCTGGAGAGAGTGAAGGATCATCCGGAAAAGCTACGCGCGTTGATAAAGGCGCTTCCCAAGGGAGGCGACCTGCACAACCACCTGCCGGGCGCCGTCTCGACGGAGCTGTTGATGCAGCTCGCCGTCGAGGACGGACTGTGCATCGAGGACAAGACCTCCAAGGCCGTCCCGGCGCCGTGTCCCGAGGGGGCGCGGCCCGCCGCCGACACCCGTACCGACTCCGCGTTCCGGCAGAAGGTGCTGCGCGCCTGGTCGATGCAGGACTTCCCGCAGGGCAGCCCGGGGGAGTCGGGACACGACCACTTCTTCGACTCGTTCGGCAAGTTCGGCGCCGTCACCGGGCCCGAGCACAACGGCCGCATGCTGGCCGAAGTGACCAACACGGCCGCCGCGCAGCACCAGTCGTACCTGGAGACGATGGTCACCCCGGCCGAAGCCGAGGGCAAGAAGCTGGCCGACAGGACCGGCTTCGACAAAAACCTCGACCGGATGCACGCCAAGCTGCAGTCCGGCGGCATCGACCGCGTCGTACGGCACGCGCAGCGCGAAGCCGACCGCACCGAGGCCGACTTCCGCAAGGCGGCGCACTGCGGCACAGCCGAGGCCCAGCCCGGCTGCCGCGTACCCGTCCGCTTCATCTCCCAGATCTCCCGCGCCATGCCGAACGAGCAGGTGTTCACGCAGATGGAGGTCGGCATGCGGCTGGCCGAGCGGGACAAGCGGTTCGTCGCGGTCAACCCCGTACAGCCCGAGGACGACAAGAACTCCCTGCGCAACTACCGGCTCCACATGCGGATGCTGGACTACCTGCACGAGAAGTACCCCCGCGCCCACCTCACGCTGCACGCCGGTGAGCTCACCCCCGGCATGGCCAAGCCCGAGGACCTCAGCTTCCACATCAGCGAGGCCGTACGGACCGGGCACGCCGAACGCATCGGCCACGGCGTCGACTTGAAGCACGAGGACAACTACCGGCAGCTGCTGCGTACGATGGCCCGCCGCGGCATCGCCGTCGAGTCCCCGCTCACGAGCAACGCGCAGATCCTCGGCGTGTCCGGCAAGGACCACCCCTTCCAGACGTACCGCAAGGCCGGCGTGCCGGTGGTGCTCTCCACGGACGACCCGGGTATCTCGCGCACCGACATCAGCACCGAGTACCAGCGCGCCACCACCACGTACGACCTGACGTATCCGGAGCTGAAGGACCTGGCCCGCGCCTCCCTGGAGCACGCCTTCCTCCCCGGCCGCAGCCTGTGGCAGGCCCGCCCCGCCCAGCGCGGCTACACCCCGGCCGCCCCCTGCCGCGGTGACGAGCCCGGTACGAACCGGCCCGGCCCCACGTGCCGCGCACTCCTGACCGCCAGCCCGAAGGCGCGGATGGAGTGGCAACTGGAGGACTCCTTCAGGAAGTTCGAGCAGCGCGTCGTGCGCGACAACGGGTGACGGACGCCCGGCGGGAGTCGTACGCGGCTCCCGCCCGGCGACGGGCTCGCGGCCGGGGTGCTTCGCCGCGAGCCGGCACGTCGGCGTACTGCGCAGCCCTCAATGCCCGCACAGGAAAGGCCCGTTCGCGGTGGTTGGCGTGTCAATCAATTTCGCGGAGCGGATCCCGTGGAACGGCGTTACGGTGGCCGTGTCGTGACTGGAAGATTCTCAGAGAGAAGGTGACGACATGCTGAAGTACGTGCCTCCCGTGGTTCTGCGGATGGGCAGCATCGAAGAACTGACCGGGCAGCTGCGCCATGGCGTACCCGATCTGCTCGGGCACGGGAACATTCTCTGAAGTCCCCGTGATTTCCCCCTCTGGGCCGGTAGTCATGCACTGGGCGGGATGCTCGGGACGGGTCGGCCCAGGGGGCCTGGGGGAAGACATTCCGTACCGGACAAGGGAGTTCGGGGCGGTGCGTGGACGCGGCGGGGACGAGGCAGTGCAGTGGGTGCCGCCGGGAGGGGGCGGGGGACTGCCGCAACCGGCGCGTGGGGCCGCCCTGTTGCTCTGCGGGCCGTTTCCCCGGCCCATTGCGACAGGGCTTGTGGAGCGGATTGTCCGGGACGTGTGCGCCGGGCGGTTCGCCGCTTTGAAAGAACTCCCCGGGGAAGCGTCGGGATGTGTCGTCCGGCCGCAGGGAGCCGTGGTGTTCCGCGGTATCTGCAGTCCGGATCAGGTCTTTTTCCGGCGGGCTCCGGACGGCGGGGTGGAATGGTCCAGTGACCCGCGGGATCTCCTGGGGGGACGCTTTCCTGATTTCTCCCACGAGACGCTGTGGCGCAGCTGCCGGGGCGAGGACGTCTTCGTGTATCCGGGTCTGGGGACCCTGCACTCCGGGGAACTCGCCGAGCTGAAATGCGGCGGAACAGGGGCTGTTGAGGGCGGCGGCACAGGGCCGGGCGAGCCCGAACAGCCAGGGAGGCGCGCGTACTTCGAGCGGCCCCTTCCCCTGGACATGCCGCGACGTGCCCCCTTGAGGCAGTACGCGGAGCTCACGTACCAGCTGTTGCTGGAGGAAGTGCGGCCGTACGCCGGAAGCAGGGTCGGGATGCTGCTCTCCGGAGGGGTCGACTCCGCCACCGTGCTCGCCGCCCTCACCGAACAGGGCGCGGACGTCGTGGCGTACCACATGGGCGCTGACGACCCCGCGGCCGACGAGTCGGCAGGCGCCCGGGCGGTGTGCCGGAAGCTGGACGTTCCCCTGGTGACCGTCGAACGCGCCACCGGGGAGGACTACTTCCCCCACCCCGACGGCGGCTGGGACTTTCCGCACCCCTACAACCACATCTGGCTGCGCTCCCTGGAACGCGTCGCGGACCGGGTGGCCGCGGACGGTATACCGGTGCTGCTGTCCGGGCTGGAGGGGGACATGCTCTTCGGGCCGCTGCGCTACGGACTCCACGACATCGTCGCCGGGGACGTACGGATGCGGGAGAAGTGGCGGATGCTCCAGGGCCTGGCGGCCACCCGCTGGGAGCTGCGCCGCCTCCTGCGCAGCGCCAGGCGCTCGTACTCGCTCTACGCCGACCCCGAGGCGCACGCCGAAGTGGAGCTCGGCAGCGACTTCCTCACCCCGCTTCCGGGGGCGGCACCGGAGGAGTACGGCGGGGACTTCGCACCGCAGGAGCACACCCTCAACCTGGCACTCTGGCGCCCGCGGGGCATCCGTTTCGACAAGCCGCTGGGCTGCCGCGCGCTGCGCCGGCTCGCGGCGCGGCTGCCCGACGCCTACCGGCTCATCCCCTACGGCGGGCGCACCCTGGACAAGCCCGTGCTGCGGCTGGCCGCGGCGCACCGCCTCCCGCCGCAGGTGTGGCGGCACTACGGGCGCACCTGGCTGGGCTCGCCCGACGAGCGCTGGTGCCTGGAGCACCCGGAGATGCTCTCCCGGCTCCTCGGCGCCCCGGAATCCCGGCTGGCGGCCGCGGGCGTCGTGGACTCGGCGCGGCTCGCCGGAGTGCTCGCGGACCCGCTGGCACACCGCCGCAACGCAGAGAACCTGTTGTGCTCCGCCATGGTCGAGCTCTTCCTGCGCGACCTGGAGGTCAAGACCGGCCCCGGACAGGACGCCGTCACCCGCACGACCGTCATCACCCGTGCTGCGGACAGGAGTTGACCATGCCGCTGCTCCACCTCACCGAACAGACCACCTTCGACCCCGCGGACGGCGCCGGAGTGCTACTGGACGGCGCACAGGGCGTCTACTTCGAACTGAACCCGGTGGCCACGCTGATGCTGGAAGCCGCCCTGCGGTACGACACCGCGGAAGAGGCGGCACGGCACCTGGGCGAGCGGATCGAAGCGAGCGAGGACGAACTGCGCGACGGCCTCGCGGAGTTGGCAGGACAGCTCGCGGAGAACCAGCTTGTCCACCGCGCCGCCGCCCGCCCCGACACCTGACGCCACCGCACCGAACCGCACCCACCGCACCCAACCGCACCGAATCGTGCTGAGAGGACGCCCACGAGGGCTGAAAACCCACGAGAGCCGGGAGAACAGAGAGGCGGCGCGGCCATGCACAGGACCACCCCCGACTGGGAGTTCCTGCTCCGGGACCCCGGCCCCCCGCCGCCCGCGGTGCCCCGCGCGTCCCGGCTGCTGGCCGCGGCCCGTACAGCCCGCGCGACGCGCATACTCCACCGGTACGGCTGGCCGAGGGCACAGCAGTATCTGCGCACCATGCGGCCCCTGCACACCGTGGCCCCGGACCGTGAGCCGGCGCTCCGCCTCGCCCACCGCGAGGTGCAGCCCTGCCTCATGGTGCTGCGGGTGGTGGAGCCCAACGCCCTGTGCCTGCCGCGGTCCTACGCCCTGGCCGTACACCTCTCCGCGCTCGGCCTGCCGGCCGAGGTGGTGATAGCCCGGCAACGCACCTCCGTCGGCGCGCGGTTCGCCTTCCACGCCTGGGCGGAGCTGCACGGAGAGGTACTCGCCGACATACCCGGCGTGCAGAGCGGATTCACCGTGCTGCAACGGGTGGGCGCCGACCAGCTGTTGGCGCCACGAGGGGACCTCTCCCGGCCGGGGGCCGCGCGATGAGCGCCCGGCGCGGCCCGCAGCGGCGCGGCGCGCTGCGGGAGGTACTGCTCGTACTGCGCGGCAGCGGGCGCCGCATCACGCTGGCGGCGGGGCTGGCACTGGCCGGTTCGGCCCTGGCACTGGCCCAGCCCCTGCTGGTCAAGCGGGTGCTCGACGCGGCAGGCGCGGGCCGGGGCACCGGGGGGCTCATCGTCTTCCTGATCGCGCTGTTCGTCGCCCAGGCCGCGGTGCAGGCGCTCGCACGGTACGCGCTCGCACGCACCGGCGAAGGCATCGTGCTCGGGCTGCGCCTGGACCTGATCGGTCATCTGATGCGGCTGCCCATGCGCACCTACGACCGCTACCGGACGGGTGACCTCATCTCCCGCGCCGGCGCGGACAGTACGGCACTGCGCGTACTGATCGCGGAGGGCTTCACCGACGCGGTCACCGGCAGCCTCGGACTGGCCGGCGTGGTGGTGCTGATGGTGTGGCTGGACTGGACGCTGTTCCTCATCACCCTGGCCATGATCACCGTCGGCGCCCTGGCCGTGGCCTCGGTGCTGCGCCGCGTCGAGCGGGCCTCGCTCCACGCACAGCAGGCGACCGGCGCGATGACCGCCGACCTGGAGCGTGCGCTTGGTGCCATCCGCACGGTACGGGCCAGCCGTGCCGAGCGGCGCGAGGCGGAACGGATCGGACAGCAGGCCGAGTCCGCCTACACACAGAGCGTGCGGGTGGGCGCGCTGGACGCGGTGGTCACGCCGGCGATCATGCTGACCGTCAACGGCTCGTTCCTGCTGGTCCTGCTGATCGGTGGACTGCGCGTCGCGAACGGCGGCGCCTCGTTCGCCGAACTCGCCGCCTTCCTCCTCTACATGCTCTACCTGATGAGCCCGGTCAGCGCCCTCTTCCAGGCACTGAGCAGCATGCGCCAGGGGCTCGGCGCGCTGCGGCGGATCAGCGGCATCCTCGACCTGCCGGGGGAGCAGCAGGAGACACGCCGCCCCGCCTCCCCGAACTCCGCAGCGACCGATGAGCGCGCCCCCGTGCTGGAGCTGCGGGACGTCTGGTTCGGCTACGAGCCGCGCGAACCGGTGCTGCGCGGCGTCTCCTTCGACGTGCCGCGGCGCGGGCACGTCGCGCTGATCGGCAGATCCGGCGCGGGAAAGTCCACGGTGTTCGCGCTGGCGGAACGGTTCTACGACCCGGACGCGGGGCAGCTGCTCTACCGCGGCAGCGACGTACGCGAGGCGACCAGGGAGCAGCACCGGGCGCGGATCGGACTGGTGGAACAGCACGCCCCGGTGCTCTACGGCACCCTCCGGGAGAACCTGCTGTACGCGGCACCGGACGCCACACCACAGGAACTGGAGCGGGTCCTGGAGCTGACGCAGCTGACGGAACTCGTATCGCGGCTGCCCCGGGGGCTGGAGACCGAGGCGGGCGAGCGCGGCACCGCGCTGTCCGGCGGCGAGCGGCAGCGCATCGCGCTCGCCCGCGCCCTGCTGACACGGCCGGGGCTGCTGCTCCTGGACGAGCCGACGGCGCATCTGGACGCGGCCAACGAGGCGGCCCTGCGCGACGCCATCGGCCACATCCCGTACGAGTGCGCGCTGTTGGTGATCGCCCACCGGTACTCCACGATCCGGGCGGCCGACCGGGTCGTGGTGATGGAGAGCGGCCACGTCGTGGCCACCGGAACCCACGACGAACTCTTCGACGGCAGCGCCCACTACCGCTCACTGGCGCGTGACCGGGCGGCCGGGGTGACGTAGCCCGGCAGCGGCGGCATGCCCCCGTCCACCGCCTCCGCGAGGGCCGGGCGAGCCCGTTACTGCACCCCGGTCAGCCCGTCCCGTTTCAGCCAGAACCGCTCTGCCCACCCCCGCAGTGACACTCCTCACCTGCGCCGGTGCCCAGCAACTCGGCCAGTCCCGCCCGCAGATGACGGTGCAGCACCTCCTGCGGCGCCGCCTCCAGCGCGGGGGTGCGGAAGGCGTTGTGGAGCAGGCTCGCGCCCATCAGCCACGCCGCCACCAGCTCCGCGCGGACGGCCGCGTCGGGCCCGTCCAGCCGCTGCGCGAAGCGTTCCGAGAAGACCTGCGTGACGTGTTCGCGGAAGTGCTCGACGGCCTCCTCGCGGCTGGGGGAGCGCAGCACGGTCAGCACCGGGTGCGGCACGTCCTCGGAAGCGGGGCCACTGGTGATGAAGTCGCACAGCCAGCCGGGCACATCCTCCAGCGGTATCTCCAACAGCGGGTCGAAGAGCGCCGTGTCCGTCGAGACCAGCTTGAACAGCGCGTCCTTGGAACCGAAATGACGGTAGACGAGGGTGGCGTCGACGCCCGCGTCGCGGGCGATGTCGCGGACGCTGGCGCCGTCGTAGCCGTACTTGCCGAACCGCAGCGCGGCGGCCTTCAGCAGCGCGGTACGGGTGCCCGCCGCGCCGCGCCTGCGCGCCGGGGGAGTGTGTGCCTCCGCTTTGTCGTGTTCCTGTGGTGCGTTCACCGTGATCTGCCTCTGCTTCGGTTCATGGTTCAAGCGCACATGCTCCGTCATTCGCACGCTGTCCGGAAGTCATCGGTCGTTGTCACCAGTCGTTGACCAAGAGGCGGGCGGTGGGCGTATGTTCGGTGATCCGAGCGATCTTTCGACGGACCGCTCGTGCGCAGCCCGGCTGCGCCACGGCCGCGGACGACGGTGTCCAGGCCGTACGGGCACCGAGCCCGCCCCGCCCGCCCCCCCCACGACCACGGCAGGAATGGTGATCACCTGTGCCCCCAAGACACGTCGCCGTCATCGGAACCGGCTACGTCGGACTCACCACCGGAGCCTGCCTGGCCTCCCTCGGCCACCACGTGATGTGCGCCGACGCCGACGGCCAGAAAGTCGAACGGCTCCGGCGGGCACAGGTCGACATCCTGGAACCCGGCCTGCCCGAACTCGTCCGCGAGGGCCTCGAATCGGACCGGCTGCGCTTCCATGACGACACGGCCGAGGCCGTACGGGGCGCCGACACGGTCTTCCTCTGCCTCCCCACCCCCATGGGCGCAGGCGGCGCGGCCGACCTGGCCGCCGTCGAATCGGTGGCCGCCGAAATCCACACGGTCCTCCCGCACGGCTGCGCCGTCGTCAACAAGTCGACCGTTCCCGTGGGCACTTCCGAACGTGTCACCGCCCTGCTCGGCCGCGACGACGTCGCCGTCGTGAGCAACCCGGAGTTCCTCCGCGAGGGCCGCGCCGTCCACGACTTCCTCCACCCGGACCGCATCGTCGTCGGCGCCGACTCGCCGGACGCCGCCCGCCACGTGGCCGACCTGTACGACCCGCTCGACGCGCCCATGGTGCTCACCGACGCCGCCAGCGCCGAACTCACCAAGTACGCGGCGAACTTCTTCCTCGCCATGAAGCTGTCCTTCGCCAACAACCTCGCCGCCGTCTGCGAACGCTTCGGCGCCGACATCGGCGACGTGACCGCCGGCATCGGCCACGACCCGCGCATCGGCGCCTCCTTCCTGCAACCCGGACCCGGCTGGGGCGGCTCCTGCCTGCCCAAGGACACCCACGCCCTGCTCACCGTCTGCGAGCAGGCCGGCGTCGAATTCCCCCTGCTGCGCGCCACCATCGCCACCAACGTCGAGCACCAGAGCCAGCTCGTCGCGCGCGTCGCCGAGAGCTGCGGCCACGCGGACGGCTCCCTGCACGGCGTACGGCTCGCCCTCCTCGGCCTCGCCTTCAAGGCCGGCACCGCCGACCTGCGCGACTCCCCGGCGCTCGCCATCGCCCGCCAACTGAGGGAACGCGGAGCCGAGTTGTACGCCTACGACCCCGCACTGCGCGAGACCCGTCCCGACCTCAGCGACCTGCTCACCCTCGTCGAGGACCCGGCCGACGCGGCGGACGGAGCGGCGGCCTGCCTCGTACTCACCGAATGGCCGCAGTTCCACGACCTGGACTGGGACCACGTCGCCCGGCGGCTGGACACGCCCGTCGTCCACGACTTCCGCAACTTCCTCGACTCCGCCCGCCTGGACCGCGCCGGCCTCACCTGGCACGGCATCGGCCGCACCCCCGTCCCGGCCGGCTGACACCTCAACCGCCGCACACCGCACATCCGCTGCCCCGGCGCCGGTACGCGCGGGAGCGGAGCGCGACCGCGTACGAGCGGCGGACGGCGTACGGGCAGCGGACCGCGCAAGCGGGAGCGGACCGCGTACGGGCGGCGGATCGCATACACCCCCACGGCAGACTCAACAGAAAGGCCCCTCATGCGGGTTCTGTGCACCACCCTCGGCAGCCCCTCCCACGGGCGCGCCCAACTCCCGCTGCTGCGGGCGCTCGCGGCGGCCGGACACGAGATACTGGTGGCCACCACCCCGGAGCTCACCCACGTCTTCCAGCACGACGACGTCCGCGTCCTCAGCTGCCTCCCGGACTTCAGCCCCGGCACGTTCGCCGGACCCGCCCTCGCCGAGCTCGGCGACGGCACCGAACGAACCCCCGACCAGCAGCAGGAGGTCATGCTCCGGGTGCTCGCCGAGGCCGTGTCCGGGCCCATGGCCAGAGGGCTCCTGGAGGTCCTGCGCCCCGTCGCCGCGGACTTCGCCCCCGACCTGATCCTCCGCGACGGCATGGACCTGAGCAGCTGCCTGATCGCCGAACAGGCCGGCATCCCGCAGCTCCCCACCCCCTCCGGAGCCAGCAACGCCCTTGACCCGCGGCACACCGTGCCCGGCCTCAACGCCGTGCGCGACGAGCTCGGACTGCCGCAGCAGCAGGACCCGTTGGCGATGGTGGCGCACGGCCGCGTCGACTACGTACCGCCGGAGTTCTCCTACGCCGCCCACCTGACCGGACCGCTCTCCTACCGGCAGACGGTCAACGTCGACCGCACCTCCGCCCTGCCGCAGTGGGTCGCCGAACTGCCCACCGACCGGCCCCTCGTGTTCGCCGCGCTGGGCACCGCGCTGCCGATGATGCACAAGCGGATGCAGGACGGGGAGCAGGCGCCGGAGATGCCCTTCGAACTGCCGGACCCCACCGAGACCCTGCACACCGTCGTCCGGGCGTCCGGGCTGCTGGAGGAGTGCACCGTCATCGTGTCCACCTCGGGACTCCCGGTGGACACGGCCGGCCTGCCGGCGCACGTCCATCTCACCGAACGGCTGCCGCAGCCGCTGCTGTTGGAATCGGTCGACCTGTTCCTCACCCACGGCGGTTTCAACAGCGTCCGCGAATCGCTGCGCACCGGCACCCCCATGGCGGTCTGGCCGCAGTTCGGCGACCAGCACGGCAACGCGCACCGCACCCAGGAACTCAACGTCGGCCGGGCTGTCACCGACAGCACGCCCGAAGGCATCGCCGCGCTCTGCCGCGAGGTACTGGCCGACACCACCATCGCGGCCGGCGTCCGCCGGGCCCGCCTCGCCATGCTGGCCCTCCCGGAGATCGAGAACGCCGTACCCGACCTGGAGAAGCTGGCCGCCTGAGCACCGGCCGCAGGGCCCGGGCCCTGCCCCGCGACCTGCTTGCACCCTCGCGCCTGCCTCAACGTCCGCGCCCTGTACGGGTGTTGAGGCGGCGCGCAGGGCCGCAATCGAGACTTACGCAACCGCCCCCCACCGCACCGAGGAAGTCAAGTGACGTCATCAGACGCACCCACCCGGGAACCGGCCGACAGTCCACCCGACGACACCGGCCCACCCGTACGGCTCTCGCACCGGGAAGTCACCGTCGTACTGTCCGGGCTGATGCTGGGGATGTTCCTCGGCGCACTCGACCAGACCGTGGTCTCCTCCGCGCTGCGCACCATCGCCGACGACCTGCACGGCCTCACCGCACAGGCGTGGGTGACCACCGCGTACCTGGTCACCGGCACCATCGCGACCCCGCTGTACGGCAAGCTCTCCGACATCCACGGCCGACGGCCGCTGTATCTGATCGCGATCGTGCTGTTCGCCGCCGGTTCGCTGCTGTGCGGCTTCGCCGGCTCCATCCACCAGCTCGCGGCGTTCCGCGCCCTGCAGGGCCTGGGCGGGGGAGGGCTGATGTCGCTGGCCATGACGATCATCGCGGACATCACCTCGCCCCGTGAACGCGGCCGCTACCAGGGCTACTTCATGGCTGTCTTCGCCGGCTCCAGCATCGTCGGCCCCCTCGTGGGCGGCGTCCTCGCGGGCCAGGACACCCTGCTGGGCACCGACGGCTGGCGCTGGATCTTCCTGCTGAACGTGCCGCTGGCCGCCGCGGCGCTCGCCGTGATCATGCGCGTGCTGCGGCGCGTACCGCACCGCCCCGTACGGCACCGGCTGGACTACGCGGGCGCCGCCACCCTCGCCGTGGGCGTCGTCCCCCTCCTCACCGTCGCCGAACAGGGCCGCACGTGGGGCTGGGCCTCCCCGCAGGCCTTGGCCATGTACGCCGTGGGCGCCGCCGGACTGGCCGCCTTCCTGTTCACCGAACGCCGCATGGGCGACGCGGCGTTGCTGCCGCCGCGGCTGTTCCACATCACCAGCTTCCGGCTCGGTACGGTGCTCCACTTCCTGGTCGGCATCGGCATGTTCGGCACCATGACGACGCTGCCCCTGTACCTCCAACTGGTCCAGGGCATGAGCCCGATGACCGCCGGCCTCGCCATGCTCCCCACCATGGCGGCGAACGTGGCGGTCACCCTCGTGGTCGGCCGGCTCATCTCCCGCACCGGCAACTTCAAGGTCCACCTCGTGACGGGCGTGTCCTGCCTCACCGCCGCGATGCTCGTGTACGCCACGCTGCGCGTGGACAGCCCGCTGTGGCACGTCGCCGCCGGCATGCTGTTCATGGGCGCGGGGCTGGGCGCGGCCATGCAGACCATGACCACGCTGGCCCAGTCCGAAGTGCCTCCTGGCGACATGGGGGCGGCCACCGCGTCGGTCAACTTCTTCCGCTCCAACGGCGGTACGGTCGGCGCCGCCGCTTTCCTCTCCCTTCTCTTCTCCCTCGCCGGAAGCCGCATCGGCGACCGCCTCACCGCCGCCCTCCACCAGCCGGAAGTCCGCCAACTCGCCGAACAGCCCGCCAACGCCCACGTGTTGCGCGACGTCGTACGCCCGGACGGCAGCATCAACCTGGAGGATTCCGCCTTCCTCCACACCCTCACCCCACGCCTGGCCCGCCCCTTCCTGGAGGGCTACGTCAGCGCCCTCCAGGTCGTCTTCCTCGCCGGCGCGGCAGTGACCCTGATCGCGGTCATCATCGCCGCCTGGCGGGTCCCCAACCTGAAACTCTCCGACAAGTAGCGCGTCTTCGGCTGCTCTGCGGGGGCTGGGCGGTGGGCCTGCTGACCGGTGCCGATGCCGATGCGGGGTACGGGGTGTCGGGTGCCGGGTTCCGAGGGTAGCGGGAACCGTCGATGTCTCCGACCGTTGGCGCCCCTGGGCCGGTGGACAGTACGCCCGGTGAGCGTCGCCGGGACCGAAAGGGCGTGAATGGGCGGCGCCCCCGGCAGACCGCGTTGTACGTCCGTACGTGCGCGGGGTGTCGGGCGCCGTGGTGCGGCTTTAGTCTGGCAAGACTGGCATGTACATAACACACCACTCACGGGCGGGTGTATCGGATGTGTCCCGGTGTGCGTGTGGGGTGGAGGTGGCGGCCGTGCTGAGTCTTGACCGTCCGCTCGTATCGGTCGGCCCGCGTGCGTTCGATGTGGGCGCGGAGTACGAGGAGTTGCGCGGGCACGGGGAGATCGTGCCGGTGCTCGCGCCCGGCGGCGTACCGGTGTGGCTGGTGACCGGTACCCGGCTGGCGCGGGTGGTGCTCACCCACCCGGCGATGTCCCACGAGATGCGCCACTGGCGCGCGGTGCGGGAGGGCGCGGTCGCGCTGCCGTGGCCGCACCGGCTGTTCCTGCAAGGGGCGAACATGCTCAACGCCGACGGCAGCGAGCACGCCCGGCTCCGCGAGCCGGTGGCCCAGGCGTTACGGGCGCGCGCGGTGGAGGCTGTGCGCCCGCGTATCGAGGAAATCGTCGACGGACGGCTGGAGGCGATGGCCTGCCTGCCGCCGGGTCCGGTGGACATGAGGGCACAGTTCGCGGTGCCGGTACCGCTGGAGGTGTTCGGCGAGATGTTCGGCATCACCGACCCGCAACTGCGTACGCTCTTCCGCCAGTTGGTGACCACCGGACTCGACGCCGACGCCTCGCCGCAGACGGTCGCGGAGATGCAGGCCGCGTTCGCGCGCGGCCTGCACGAACTGATCGAGCAGCGACGGCGCGCGCCGGGCGGAGATGTGACCAGCGCGCTGGCGACCTCCGGCCTCTCGGACGCCGAGTGCCGGGACACGCTGCTGCTGATGGTCGCGGCCGGACACGAGACGACTGCGACCCTGCTGTGCAACGCGGTCCGCCACCTGCTCAGCCACCCCGCCCAACTCGCCCTCGTACAGGGCGGTGAGCACTCCTGGGCGGACGTGGTCGAGGAAGCACTGCGCCTGAGGGCGCCGGTGAAGGACAACTTCCCGCGGTTCGCCACTGAAGACCTCACCCTCGTCGGCGCCTGCGGGGGAGGGGAGCAGGTGATCCGGGCGGGGGAGCCGGTCATGGTGTCGCTGGGCGCGGTCGGCCGCGACCCCGACGTGCACACCGCGCCGGACACGTTCGACCTCACCCGCGCGCCCGCGGGGCATGCCGCGTTCGGACTGGGCGTGCACCACTGCGTCGGCGCTCAACTGGCCCGCACAGAGGGAGAGATCGCCCTGCGAAACCTCTTCACGCGCTTCCCGGACATGCGCCTGGCCGAGAACGCCCCACCGGAACCCCTGTCCACCTTCATCGTGGACACCACCCGCCACTGCTGGATCACCCGCACCTGACCCGCCGCCCGGTTGTTGACGGAACGTCACACACGGCCCCGTCCCAGCCTGTTACGGGGAACGTTCGCCCCTCGCAGCGCGGCACGGCATGGACCGCGGTCCCACGTACTCGGGCAGGGCTGGCCACAGGCTGTCGAGACCGAGGCGGAACACGGGCTCCGACCGCCAGGCCGCCTCCTGGCCCGGCCGGCTACCGGGCGCCCTTCCCGCAGCTCAGCGGTCCCGCCAGGAACCGCGTCGACTCGACGCTTCGTCCACTCCCGTGACAGGAGCTATCCGAAGTGACATCCGACGCGGGGGAGGGAAGCAGTGGTGGGATGGCTGGTGCTGTTGCTGGTGACAGGTCCCGTCATCATCGGGTTCGGCATCTACGAGGCCGTGCACCAGCGCCGCCTGCGACGCGAAGGGATCCGCACCGAGGGCCGGGTGGTCCGCCACCGCATGCAGCGCGTCCAGAAGGGGGCCACGTACTTCGCGGTGGTCAACTTCGTCGACACGCAGGGCAGTTCGTACGAGTTCGAGGCCAAGGTGTCCGGAGTCAAAGGCCTGCCCGTGGGCTGTCAGGCCCCCGTGCTCTACTTCTCCGGCGCCCCGAAGGCCGCACGGCTCGACCTTTCCGGGAAACGGTTCGAGAGCATCGTGATCCCTCTCGCGGTCGGAGGCGCGTTCACGGCCGCCGGGATCTGGATGCTCGTCACCGGCCGTTGAGCCCGTTCCCCGGCCGACTCGTGGACAGGGCCCGACTCCGGGCCCGGCACGGGTCCGCGGGTACACGGTCACCCCTCCCGGTCCGCTTCGGGCCCGGACGACCAGGAGGCGGCCATGTCGAGGAAGGCGCGGGCGGCCGGGGTGAGCGCGGCGGGCCTGCTGACGAGCGCGACGCGCAGGTGGGATGTCGGCTCGATGTGGTGGACCGCGGCACCGGCCCGCTCGGCGAGGACCGTCCACGACGACGGCACCACCGCGTGACCCAGACCGGCGAGGACCATGGGCAGGATCGACGTACGGTGCGCGATCTCCGCGGCGATGTGCACCTCGGTTCCGCTGGCGAGGATGTCGTCGACGAGCCGCCGCATCAGACTGCCGCGCTGGGAGACGATCAGCCGCCGGCCGTGGAGGTCGGTACGGCGCACCGTGCCGCCCGGGGGCAGGCCGTGGTCCGGCGGCGAGATGAGGATCAGCGGCTGATCCTCTATCGGCAGGACGCGCAGCTCGGCGGTGTGCGGGTTCCCGGCCGAGCCGAGCAGACCGATCTCGGAGAACCCGGTACGTACGCTCTCCATCACCTCGTCCGGGGTGAACGCGCCGTCCACATTGACCGTGATCCCGGGGTGCGCCGCGGCGTACCGGCTCAGCATGGCGGTGAGCGGCTCGATTCCGGGGGACGGCATGGAGACCAGGTCGAGGCGCCCGCGCTGGACGCCTTTGACCGACTGCGCGACGGCGCGGGCGGCGTCGAGGTCGCGCACGACCTGGCGGGCCGGCTCGATCAGCTCCCTGCCCGCCTCGCTGAGGACGACGCCGCGGCCGGCCCGGTGGAACAGCGGCACGCCGAGTTCGCGCTCCAGGTTGGCGATGGCCTGCGACAGCGACGGCTGGGCGATATGGATGTACTCGGCGGCACGCCCGAACCCGCCCTGGTCGACCACGGCCAGGAAGTAGCCGAGCTGGCGTGCGTCCACGTGCCTCCGCTCAAGTCGTCGCCATGCAGGCCCTGTTCGGCAGGGCAGGCCCATTCGACGGGGCGCCGCCCGAAAGAATCAAGAGGCCGGCACGGTACGCGGCGGGCGTACGGTCGCCTCAACCGCCGCACACATGCGACGCGGCGCGCGTAACGGGGACCCCGGCCCTCGGTGCCGCGGTGGCGTGCACCGGGGCAACCGGGGCAGGGACAGTACCGATCGCCGTACCGGACAACGCGATGCCCGACCCGGTGAGGAACCTCCGGCGTCACACAGCGCTCAGCCCCCGATGCCGGTGGCGGCGGCCATCACCGGCAGCAGCGCGAGGATCAGGATCGCGCCGAGCACGTCGAAGACGACCCCGGATCGGATCATCCTGGTGATCGGCACGCACCCGGTGCCGTAGACGATGGCGTTCTGGGGCGTGGAGACCGGAAGCATGAATCCGAACGACGCGCCGAACGTGGCGGCCAGGGCCGGCACCACCGGATCGACGTCGGCCGCCACCGCCAGCGGGATGATGATCGGCACCACCACCGCGGCGGAGGCGGTGTTGCTGGTCGTCTCGGAGATGAGGACCGCGAGCAGCACCCCGAACACGGTGATGGCGAAGGAACTCGTGATCCCGAGGGCACTCGACGCCTCCTCGCCGATGGTCTTCGCCAGGCCGGTCGAGGACAGCATCGCGCCGAAGATGATCCCGGTGCCGAAGAGCAGGATGGTGCCCCAGTCGATGCGGCTCGCGTCGCGCCACGTCAACGTGGTCTCCTGCCGCGACCAGTTGACCGGCAGGATGAAGAGCAGAGCGGCACCGATCACGGCCGCCACACCTTCGTTGATCCGGTCGTCGACGGTCTCGTACGCGCTGGAGTCCGTCCCGGCGACCAGCCCGACCACCGCGGGTACGAGCCACAGAGCCACCGTGACCGCGAACGCGATCACCGTGTTCTTCTCCGCCCGGCTCATCGGCCCCTGCTCCGCGCGGCGTTCGCGGATGTATTCCTCGACGCCCTCGATGCGCCGCACCTCCGGCCGGTTGATCAGCAGCAGGATGAGGGCGAGTATCACGAACATGAGCGCGCAGATCGGCAGGGCCGTCAGGGTCCACTGGGCGAAGGAGATGCGCTCACCGGTGGCTTCCTCGATCAGCCCGCGACCGATGAGGTTGGGCGGCGACCCCACCGGGGTGAGCAGCCCGCCGACGCTGGCGCCGTAGGCCAGCATGAGCATGAGCGCGGCGCCCACCCGGACCCGCATCGGGTCGAAATCCGCGCGCACCACACCGCGGTCCTGCATCAGACGCGTGATGACCACGAGGATGCCGAGCGCCGTGGGCATCAGCATGGCGACCGTCGCCGTGTTGGACACGAACGCCGACAACAGGCAGGTGATGCCGCCGAACGCGAGGATGATGCGCACCGTCGACTTGCCCACGCCGCGCAGCCCGAGCACGAAGAACGCGACGCGCTGCGCCACCCCGTGCTTGAGCATGGCCTGCGCGAGGATGAACGCCCCGATGAACGTGAACACCGTGGTCGAGCCGAACGGGGCGAGCACCTCGTCCGACGGTGCCACCCCCAGCAGAATGATCGCCGAGACCCCGATCAGACCGCCGACCGGAATGGGCACCGGCTCGCAGACCCACAGCACGATCACGCCGAGAAGAACGGCCGCCAGCAACTGCTGGTCGCTCTTCATGTCGATCGGGACCAGGGCGAAGACCAGAGTCACCGCGGGCGCGAGGAACCAACCGACCTTCCGCCGCCCGCTCTCGAACCGCTCCTCGGCCGGCGAGAGCCGCTGCTCCACCAGACTGCGGTACGTGGCGCCCCCGAGCAGGGCCTTCTCGACGTCCGTCCGGGCACCCTCGGCGGCCGGCTGCGAACCCGGCGAAGCCTCGTGATCGGCAGCCATGCCTCCTCCTTGAGGACTCGACTGTGCACACTCTCCAACGCGACCACCACCAGGTCCAAGACAAGTAACCTGTCGAACTAATCGGCCCTGCCTATGAGTTGGGTGCCGCACCCCGCGTCCCGCATCCGCTGTGGAGCCCCGGCAGCCGAGAGAGAAGGCGCCCCCGAAGGTCGGTCCGTACGCCGCGAGCCGCCAGGAACACCGGTTCGGTATGACTCTGCGGGCGGTGCAGCGGAGGCACAACGTGTTCGGCGGCGGCGTAACCTTTCTGCGCCCGGTGCGTTGGTCAGGGCGGCGCGCTCCCCGGTCAGCCTGGTGCGTGGATGCGGCCCGGTGCGCCGCCTGGCGTCCGGCCCGCAGCGAGCAGGCGAGCGGAACCCACCGGGGAGCACGTGTCGGATCCCGGCCCAACACCCCGTGGCAGGTGCGGCGTCGGGCGCAGAAAGAGAATGCCGCCGACTGGTCATCGGCAGGCCCGCGTGGAGCGAGGCCCCCACCTCCTCTCCGCGTCGGCGGCGCGGGCGACACGTGTATCCCCCTCACGGTGCCCGCGCCGCCCCACACCGGAGCGACGTCGCCCTGCTCATCCGGCGCTCAAGTCCGCCCCATCAGGGCGATGCCGGGCCCCATCAGGCGTGCGGAACCCGCTCTCCACTTCGCATGTGTCAAGGGGCCGGGAGCCCGTTCCGGGCACGCACGGATACTCATGGCATGTACGCGCCTCTGTTGTTGTGTGGTTGATGCGCACCATCCCCGGTGCGCACGGGGGACACGTGCCGCGCCCCGACCACAGCGGCACAGGGGGGAGAACCATGACCGCGCGACGACTCATCGCAGCCTCAGCAGCCGCTCTCGTCCTCACCGGCGGCCTCGCCGGAACCGCAGCCGCCGGCAGCGCCGACGCCGACCAGATGCGCTGCCACAAGGCCCGCATCAGCGGCAAGGGCGGGGAGACGGTCTACGAGGAATGCACACGCACGAAGAACGGCGACCGGCAGCGCCGGGTCAGAGGCGTGCTGAACGACCAGAAGGACAACAACAAGAAGTGTGTCTACGGCAGGGTGAAGTTCACGCCCAGCGGCAAGAGCAGTTCCTACAAGGACTGCGGCGGTGAGCAGACCCGCTACAACACCGGATTCCACAAGGCCGCCGACGCACGTGTATGGCTGAACGCGCCCGCATAGACCCATCCTGAGCACCCGTCACCCGTCACCCGTCACCCGTCACCCGCGCATGCAGTAGCGCACCCATCGAGGGGGGCTCCGTACGGACTGATCAGCGCCGTACGGAAATCCGGCCGGAGGCCACGGCATCCACACTTCGGCCGCGGTGAACGTGCCGCGCGTTCACCGCGGCCGCAGTCTCACGCAGTCTGAGCCACCTCAGCTGATGGACTGCTGTTGACTTACGCCTCGTCAGGTCGATGAGTCTGCCTGCTGCCGGAGGTCTTCCTCTGTGACCTTCCCGCCCCTACGAGGCGGGACGCCCGCTCATGGAGGAGGGAGGCCAGAATGAGCAATCCGATTCGGCTGTACATGTCGATGTCGCTCGACGGCTACATCGCCGGTCCGGACGACCGGCCGGGCCAGGAGCTCGGACGTGCCGGTGGACGTCTTTTCAACTGGCTCGACGACCGGGAATCCGAGGGCCCCAGCGGACAGGTCTATCGCGAGGCGTTGGCGACCGGCGCGGTCATCTCCGGCCGGCGGACCTTCGAACTCGCCGGGCGCTGGCAGGGCGACCATCACGACGGTGTGCCGATCTTCGTCCTCACCCACCACGTGGACGACGGGGACGTGCCACCCGGCCACGCGCGATTCGTCACCGACGTCGAGTACTGCGCCAGTCAGGCCCGCGCGGCCGCCGGGGGCCGGCCGGTCATGGTCCATGGGGCGGGCGCGGCCCAAGCGCTCCTCCGAGCCGGGCACCTCGACGAGATGGAGATCCACCTGGTTCAGGTCCTCCTCGGCGACGGCCGACGACTCTTCGACCACCTCGGTGGTGATCACATCGAACTCGACCTCGTCCGACAGCTAGAGGACCGGGACGTCACGCACCTCCGCTACCGGGTACGCCGACCCGAGGAGACCGCATGAAGACGCTCTTCGTCTCCTACCGCGTCACCGACCTGAACCGCTCGCTCGATTTCTACACCGCCCTGGGCTACGTCGAGTTGGGCAGGGTCGACGGGGGCGACGGGAGCCGCCTCGTGATCCTCAAGTTCCCGGGCGAACCGGCGGCCTCGCTCGAACTGGTCCACCGTCCCGCCAACGGACTCGTCGACGTGGGCAGCGGTTTCGACCACCTCGCGATCCAGGTGGACACACTGTCCGCCACCCTGGAGCGGCTGACCGCCGCCGGCCTGGAGCCGGGACCTGTCCAGTACCCGGGCGGCCCTCGCGGCCCGAAGGCGTCGTGGCTCACCGACCCGGATGGCTACCGGATCGAGCTGGTGGAGTGGCCACCCGGACACCCCGACGGCATCATCACCGCAGACTTCTCCTGAGCGTTCCGTGAGGGGAGTGACGAAGCTTCGCCTGAAGAGATGCGGCGCAACGAGAGGTGGCTTCCCACCCCATCCGCAGGCCTTGACGATTACTCATGAGGCAGGGGTGAAGCTCCAACGGCGCTGAGGCCGGGGCGCGAATCTCGATCGCGCCAACCGTGCGGTTCTGCCAGGGTGTTGACCATGTCTACCTTGCCGGAGCCGGAGCCGGAGCCGACGCCTGTGCGGCACACCGAAGCGGGTGCTCGGCTTGCCCAGTTCACTGGTCGGGTCCTCGTCGTCTGCCCGCGATGCGGTGGCCAGGCGAGCGTCAGGACGCGACCAGGACTCGCTCCGCCGCGCTACGACACCGGGCTGTTGTCCCAGCCGCGCCGCCTCATGTGCGCCGGCTGCGGCGTCGTGAGCGAGTGGGAACGGGGGAGTGAAGGCTCGGGACGGACCTGGGTGGTGCTGGGTGAGCCAAAAGATCCCTTTTTCGGGCGGCCGTTGTGGCTCCAGGCCAGGTGCGCCGGGCACTTGCTGTGGGCCTACAACGAAGAACACGTCGACACGCTCGCCCCTTACATCGCCGCCCGGCTGCGGGGGCGCGGACCGAGCACCTCGACCAGCGTGATGATTCCGCGACTGCCGCGCTGGATGAAGCAGGCGGAGCATCGTAACGACGTCCTGAAGGGGCTGGAGAGGCTGCGCGCGCTGGCGTCGCAGACGGCACCCGCGCACCGTTCGGACGCCGCCCACGAACAGCCCCATCCGAGGCGCCCGTACGGGCGATGAGCCACGAGGCCCCCTACCGGCCCGGCCGAGCAGGGGGCTGCTCCCGGCAGGCCGCCCGCACCACATCGTTGACCTGCTGCCTGCTGCCTGCTGCCTGCTGCCTGCTGCCTGCCGCCTGCTGTTGGTCAGCTCCGTGGCGGCGGGCTGATGCCCAGGACGGGCAGCCAGTCGGGGACGGCGGCATGCGCGCAATCCTGGAGTCGGGTTGTGTCAGTCCTCGTCGGTGGCCGGTTCGAGTGGGGTGAGGAGTCGGTGGGGCTGTCGGCGCAGGGCGCGGGAGATGGGGTCGGTGCGGAGGGTGGGGTCGGCGCCGGGGCCGCTGCGTACGAGGAGCTCCCCGGCGTCGGGGACGGTGCGGCAGGTGGGGCAGAGCCCGCTGGGTTCGAGGTCGGTCCCGCACGCGGCGTGGCTGAAGACGCGGCGGGGGCCGGTGGCGGGGGAGAGGTGCTGTTCGCCCCACTGGGCGAGCGTGAACACGGCGGGCCACAAGGAGATTCCGCGCTCGGTGAGCACGTACTCGTGTACGGAGCCGTGGGCGCGGCGCTCCAACAGGCCTGCGGCGGTGAGGGACTTGAGCCGCTCGGTGAGAACGGCGCGGGGGATGTCGAGGTGGGCGTGCAGGTCGCCGAAGCGGCGCACGCCGTAGAAGCAGTCGCGCAGGACGAGCAGCGTCCAGCGTTCTCCGACGATTTCGAGGGCGCGCGCCAGTGAGCAGTCCTGCGCGGCGTAGTCCTTGCCGAGTCCCATTGCTCCGACTCTACTCGGCGCAGTTCAGTTATTGAACTGCCGCTGCTAGCGTGTCTCGCAGTTCAGTGAATGAACTGTCCGGGGTCGGGTCGGGGCCGTACGCCCATGTGCCGGCCGACCCGTTCCGCCTGCCACATCGCCGTACCGATCGCATCGAGGAGTCGTGAGCGTGATGTCCTCCGAATCCCTGACCGCCCCAACTCCCGCTGCCGCGACCGGTCCTGATGCCGAGTCTGCCGCCGGGTCCCGCGCGGTCCTGGTCGTGGCGAGCGTGGCCACGCTGCTGGTGTTGATGAACTTCACCGCCCCGATGTCCGACGTGCCCGCCACTGCCCGCGCGTTGGGGGCCGGCCAGCAGGGGCAGACCTGGATTCTGGGCAGCATCAGCCTCGGGCTCGCCGCCGTGCTGCTGATCGCGGGGAGCCTGGCCGACAACTGGGGCAGGCGCCGCATCTTCACCGGGGGCGCCGTGCTGCTCGCGGTGGGCGGGGCGGTGTGTGCGGCCGCGCCGGATACGGCCGTGTTCGTGAGCGGCCGCATTGTGCAGGGCGCGGCGAGCGCCGCGCTGTTGGCGTCCAGTCTGGGTCTGGTCGCGCACGCTTTCCCCGCGGGGCCGCAGCGTGTGCGGGCAACGGGCGTGTGGGGCGCGATGATCGGCGCCGGTATCGCTGTAGGCCCGGTGTTCTCCGCGGCGTTGGGTGCGGCGGCGTCGTGGCGTGCGGTCTACGCGGTGAGCGCCGCGCTCGTCCTCGCCCTCGCGGTGGCGGCGGTTCGTACGGTGCCCGAGTCCCGCAGCGAACGGCACCGCCCCCTGGACGTGGCGGGCGTGCTCACCCTCGGCCCCGGCGTGGCCTCCCTGGTCACGGCGGTAACCGCCGGCCGTGAAGGCTGGACGAGCCCGCTTGTGCTCGGCTCCCTGGTGGCTGCGGTCGCGCTGCTGGCCGCTTTCGTCGTCGCCGAACGCCGCAGCCCGGACCCGATGTTGGACCTGGATCTGCTGCGCCGTCCCGCGTTCCTCGCCGCGACGGCCGGCGCGCTGGCCAACGGGGTGTCGGTGATCGCCTTCATGTCGTACATGCCGGCACTCGCCCAACAGGCGCTTGGGCTCAGCGCGTTGGACGCCGCCGGAGTGCTGGGTGTCTGGTCGGGCACCTCCTTCCTGGTGGCCATCCAGGCCCGCCGCCTGTCCGGGCGACTGACGGGACGTCACCAGGTGGCGGTCGGGCTGGTGTTGTGCGGTATCGGTGAACTGGGCCTGTACGGCATCGCCCCGCATTCCCCGTGGTGGCAGCTGGTCCCCGGCCTCGCTGTGGCCGGTGTCGGAGCGGGGCTGGCCAACGCGGCGCTGGCGGGCCTGGCGGTGCGCACTGTTCCGCCGGACCGTGCCGCCATGGGCTCGGGTGCCAACAACACCGCCCGCTACGTCGGTTCGGCCCTCGGCATCGCGCTGGTCGCGGCGGTCCTCGCCCAAGCCCCCGCCGACTCCGACGCCGCCCACCATGTGGCAACGGGCATGACGTACGCCGCCGTCCTCGCCGCCGGCCTGTCCTTCGCCGGCGCCCTGACCGTCGCCTTGTGCAGGCCCCGTCCGGCATGACCAACGCGGCCGCCCCCTCCACCGCCACCCCTCGCCGTCGACCCCTCGTCATCGTCTGCGGCAAGTCAGGGTCTGCCGCAAGGTGCAAGATGCCAGGACGAGGACGGCGGAAGCGCCCCGTGCGACGATCAGTGCCCGGGCGTACGGCACCACTGCCCCGCATCCCAGGGCCCGTCCCCGGGGTCGACGCGCCGACCTGGTCAACAGGCCGCTGGGCAAGGGGGCCAACGGTGCCCGTGCGGCCGGGGCTTCCTGCACACTGGCCCAAGCTGCGGCCCACCTCGACCTGCTGAAGCACGGACCTGCTGAACCACCGGGACCTGCTGAAGCACCGGCAGATCGAGGTGAGCACGGGCGAGGCCGTTCCGTCACCGCACGTACGGACCTCGCCGGATCACCCGCCCGTGAAGGCCGAAGAAGGGGTACCAGATGAGCACCGAACCCGCCGTCACCTCCGCCCTTGGACACGGGGCGGGAGTGCGGAGCAGCACGGTCGACGGGATGCTGCGCCGCAGCGCCAGGCGGGTGCCGGCGCGCACCGCGGTCCGCTACGGCGAGCGCACCTGGACGTATGCCGAGCTGGACGCGGCGGTCTCCGCCGCCGCGGCCGTACTGCGCGCCGAAGGCCTTGCGCCCGGCGACCGGGTGGCCAGTTACGGGCACAACTCCGACGCGTACGTCATCGGTTTCCTCGGCTGCGCCCGCGCGGGACTGGTACACGTACCGGTGAATCAGAATCTCGACGGCGAGGACCTCGACTACCTGCTCACGCAGTCCGGTTCCTCCCTCGTACTCGCCGACCCGGACCTGGCCGGGCGGCTGCCGTCCGGCACGCGCGTGCTGCCACTGCGCGACAGCGATGACCGCTCGCTGCTGGCCCGCCTCGACGATGCCGGCCCCCTCCCGGAGGACTTCGAGGGGCCCGACGGCGAGGACCTCGTCCAGCTCCTCTACACCTCCGGCACCACTGCGCTCCCCAAGGGCGCGATGCTCACCCACCGTGCGCTGGTGCACGAGTACGTCAGCGCCATCACGGCCCTGGAGCTGCACGAGAACGACCGCCCCGTGCACTCCCTGCCGCTCTACCACTCCGCACAGATGCACGTCTTCCTGCTGCCCTACCTCGCCGTCGGCGCGCGCAACACGATCCTGGACGCACCGGACGGCGACCGGATCTTCGACCTCGTCGAGGCGGGAGAGGCGGACAGCCTCTTCGCCCCGCCGACCGTGTGGATCGCGCTCGCCGGGCGTGAGGACTTCGCCACCCGCGATCTGAGCGCGCTGCGCAAGGCGTACTACGGCGCGTCGATCATGCCCGTACCCGTCCTGGAACGGATCCGCGAACGGCTTCCGCGGCTGCGGTTCTTCAACTGCTTCGGGCAGAGCGAGATCGGCCCGCTGGCTACCGTGCTGCGGCCGGAGGAGCACGAGGGCCGGATGGACTCGTGCGGGCGGCCGGTGCTGTTCGTCGAGGCGCGGGTGGTCGACGAGGAGGGCAACGACGTGCCGAACGGAACGCAGGGCGAGGTCGTCTACCGTTCACCCCAACTCTGCCAGGGCTATTGGGACAAGCCGGAGGAGACGGAGGCGGCCTTCCGGGACGGCTGGTTCCACTCGGGCGACCTCGTGGTGCGCGACGACGAGGGCTATCTCACGGTCGTCGACCGGGTGAAGGACGTCATCAACTCCGGCGGTGTGCTGGTGGCTTCGCGGCAGGTGGAGGACGTTCTCTACACCCACCCCGCGGTCGCCGAGGCAGCAGTCATCGGCCTGCCGGACGAACGGTGGGTCGAGGCGGTCACCGCCGTCGTGGTACCGCGCGCAGAGGTCACCACGGACGAACTGCTCGCCTACGCACGCGAACGCCTGGCCGGCTTCAAGGCCCCCAAACGCATCGTCCTCACCGAAGCGCTCCCCAGAAACGCCAGCGGCAAAATCCTCAAACGCCAACTCCGCGACACCCTGACCTGACCGGGCCTGACTGACCGGCCCCGCTCCTGTCCGCCATGCGGCAGCAAGCCCGTCGGCGGCGCGGATGCTCGCGGACGGTGAGACCGTCGCTTTCCGCCGGCCGCACGCCGACAGCGGATCGCCGGGCTTTCCCAGCGGCGACGGGCCGGTCGAGGAACGTAGCCGGTTCAGGGGGATGATTGCCGGTCGTGGATAGGCTGCCGCGCGGTACTCAGGAGTGAGCAAATGACAACGAAAAAGGCCGACTTCACCGGTGTGCAGTCGACGATGCTGGTGACGTTGTTCCTGAGGGCGGTGGACGCGCAGGATCCGTCCCCCGTACTCGGTGACCGCTTCGCGGCCGAGGCCGTGGACCGGATCGACCACGACTGGGCGAAGCTGGAGAAGCCGGGGAACCAGCGTGCCCGGTTCGCAGTCGTGCTCCGCTCCAGGCAACTCGACCTCTGGAGCGCCGATTTCCTGCGGCGCAACCCGGATGCGACGGTGCTCCAGCTGGGATGCGGCCTGGACGCCCGGGCTTTCCGGCTCGATGTGCCGGCCGGGGTGCGGTGGTTCGATGTCGACCTGCCCGACGTCATCGAGCTGCGCCGCAGCCTCTACGACGAAGCCGACGGCTACCGCATGATCGCCTCATCGGTGACCGACGAGGCCTGGCTGGATGAGATCCCCGCCGACAGGCCCGTGCTGATCATTGCCGAGGGCCTGTTGATGTACCCGCCGCAGAACGAGGTCCGGCAGTTGCTGCAGCGGCTGACCGACCGTTTCCCCGCCGGGGAGCTCATCTTCGACGGCGCGGCTCCCTGGATGGTCCGCGCGACGCAGCTGCTCAGCAGGTATCTGGGCCGCTGGTACGGCCATCCGGCCTTCCGTACGGCCATCCGCGACGGCTCGGACATCGAGCACTGGAACCCCGCACTGCGCTACCGCGACCACGTCGCCACCATGGCACTGTACGAACAGATCCCCGACCCGAGAGCGCGCCGCGCCTACCGTCTGGGATCCCGGATCGGCTGGTACAAGAACGCATTCCGCCTGTTCCGGGCCGAGTTCTGACCCGCCAACGCCCCGGCCGCAGCCGGCAGCGGTGTCGGCTTGTGGGGCGGTGCCGGTAGGAATACCGCATGACTGATGTTGGTGTGTGTGGCCCTGAGGGCCCGTTGCGCATGGTGACGACCCCTCAGGAGCCGCGACCCGTACGGGCAGTGCTCTTCGACTTCTCCGGCACGCTCTTCCAGGTCGCCCCGTACGCGGAGCGGATCCGGGCCGCGTTGGGACGGCCGGTGGGGGAGGCGGAGACGGACGCCCTGCTGGACGGACTCGCCGCCGGCCTGTCCGACCCCGAGGTGATGGCGGCGCAGCACGGCCGGGATGTGTCGTCCGCGGCGCACCGGTACGCGTTCACGACGTGGTACGCGTCCGTACCCGCTCTGGCACCGGTCGCCGACACGCTGTACGAGCAACTGCGCTCTCCCGGGCACTGGTTGCCCTACGCGGACGCGGACGCCACACTGACCCGCCTGCGTCAGGGCGGACTGGCGTTGGGGGTGGTGAGCGATGTGGGCTGGGACCTGCGCCCCACGTTCGCCCACCACGCCCTCGATCACCACTTCACCACCTGGGTCCACTCCTGCGACCACGACACCGAGAAGCCGGACCCGACCCTCTTCCACTACGCCTGCAGGGAGTTGGGCGTCGACCCGGCCGAGACACTGATGGTCGGAGATCATCCGGCAAAGGACGGCGGCGCCGCGGGCGCGGGGCTCCGGGCTTATGTCCTGCCGGGCGCTCCCGTGCCCGGTGCGCGCCGCGGCCTGGACGCGGTGCTGCGCCTCGCCGGTCTCAGTGGATCCTGAACGGCTGTTCACAGGCCGGTGGTTGAGGGCGGGCCCACCCGGCTTGCCTCGGGGGCCTCATCCCCTCCGGCGAGCACACGGTCCAGGTGCTTCGCCGGGCCGGTCGTTTCCTCCACACTCAAGGCAAGGGAGTTCGGGGGCGGTTGACCGTGGGTGTTTGCGCGCGGCGGGCTACGGGCCCGGGAGGCGATTCGCTGTGCCCGGGCCGGTCGTGCAGGGGCTCCCAGGGGATGAGGGGGAGGCCGGCATGGCTGCATACGACGTATTCCTCGCGGACTGTCCCGCCCGCACCACGCTGGGGCTGGTCGCCGATACCTGGTCGGTCGTGGTGGTGTTCGGCCTGGGGCGCGGTCCACGGCGCTACAGCGATCTGCGGGACCGGATCGGCGGGATCAGCAACAAGATGCTGACGCAGACACTGCGCAAGCGGGAGCGCGGCAACCTAGTCGAACGCCGGACGCTGCCCACCGCGCCGGCAGGGGTCGAGTACCGGCTGACCGCACTGGGCGAGAGTCTGCTGGGTCCGGTGTCCGTGCTCGCGAAGTGGGCCGAGGAGCACGCCGACGCACTGGGCGACGGGCACGTCGACTGACGCGGGAGGCCACCGACGTACGAGGCGACTCACGTACGCGGCGACTGCCGTACGAGGTCAGCGGCGCAGGAGGCGGCCGACGCACGAGGTCACCGGCGGCCCCCCAGGGCTGCGGTGACGGGCCGGCTGACCGGACGCGGGAGATGGCGGATGGGGAACCGCTTGGTGCCCTGCGCGCTCCTAACGTTGCCGGCATGCGCATCGGAGCTCCGGCACCCGAGCGGTCGTCAACGCCCCGTGCCCGCAGCGCCGTTCGCCGTGACACGGGCCGGCCGCCACTGCGCGCCCGGCCACCACCCTCGTCCGTCTTGGAGGAGCAGTGAAAATCGGCAAGAGCGAACTCGATGTCTCGCCGCTGTGCCTGGGAGGCAATCCCTTCGGCTGGACCGCGGACGAGGAGACCTCCTTCGCGGTGCTGGATGCGTACGCGGAAGCGGGCGGCACCTTCATCGACACAGCGGACCGCTACACCTTCAACGTCCCCGGCAACACAGGCGGCGAATCCGAGACGATCATCGGCCGCTGGCTGAAGTCCCGCGGCTGCCGCGACCGGATGGTGATCGCGACCAAAGTGGGCGCGCTGCCGGGCCTGGAGGGGCTGGCGCCCGCCACGATCCGGCGCGCCGCCGAGGCCTCGCTCAGCCGGCTGGGGGTGGACCACATCGACCTGTACTACGCACACGTCGATGACCCTGACACTCCTGTCGCCGAGACCCTCGCCGCGTTCGACGCGCTGGTACGGGCCGGCTCGGTGCGCTACATCGCGGCGTCCAACTTCACCGCCGCCCGGCTCACGGAATCACTGGCAACCTCGGCACGGGAAGGGCTCGCCGCCTACATCGGGGTGCAGGCGGAGTACAACCTGGTGCAGCGCGAGGGCTACGAACGCGGCCTGGCACCCACCGTTGCCGCCGCCGGGCTGGCCTGCCTGCCCTATGTCGCCCTGGCCCGCGGCTTTCTGACGGGGAAGTACCGTCCCGGCGGGCCCGCGGAGGGGAGCCCCGCACACGAACTGGGGGTTCAACAGGGCGGCCCCGGCCCGCAGTCGCTGTACGGACGGGAGCGGAATGTTCTCGCTGGCGGACACGCGCAACTCCAGGACACGGCACACTCTCGCGGGGGCGTGCGAGGGGGAGGGATGCCCGCTTCGGCCCCGGGCTCGAAGCGGGCATCGACGGCGGAACCGGGGGGATGGTCAGGGCCGGCCCGGCCGCTGGTGTATCCCCTGCGGCGTGTGCCGGGAGCCTGGTGCGTCATGATCCAGGTGTGGCAGATGATTCCCTCTCGGTGACTTTCAGCTCGTTGTGGCATGTGAAGGCCCTGCATCGCATGGTGATGGAGCGGAAGTTCGACGGTCCCGACGATGTCTTCTTCGGCAGCCCTCACCTCGCGGCCGCGCAGCACGCGGTCCTTGAAGCGCTGATGCGGGCTGAACCCCATCAGGCCACGAGATGGGAGTCCTGGCGGGACGCGCGTGGGCACGGAGAGGTCCTGGACAGGGTGCGACAGCACTTGCGGGACCACGCTGAAGCCGTCACAGCCATGGAACCGGCGACCCGCCGTAGCTATGTGGAGAGTCTGCTGGCCCCGCTAGTGGGCGACCCCGCTCTCCTGGCGGAGCTGACGGGCGAGTAGGTCTTCTTGGATCAGCAGGCGCGTTACCGGATGACGACGGAGGCGACTGTTGCGGCGCCGGCTGCGCTGGCTCCTGCCGTGCTCCCCTCGCCAGGGTGTGGATGGCGTCAACTATGCGCTGTAACGGGACGGGGCCCGTCCATAAGGTTCGTGCATGGCAGACGAGAATGAGCTCGCCGTTGAGGCGGCCATCGCGGCGGAGATACGGCTCCTCGACCCCGACGTGCGTGCTTCCCCGGTCCTGGTCTCGGAGCTTCTGGACCCGGAGTTCACCGAGTTCGGAGCATCTGGCAGGCGCTGGGACGCGACGTCGATTCTCACGGTGACGAGCGCCGGTTCAGTGGATCCGGCGTCTCCCGTCGAGGTCAGCGAGATGACCGGGGTCGTACTCGCTCCGGGCATCGTTCACCTGACGTACTTCGCTGACAACAATGGGCGCCGAACGTGGCGGTCCTCTCTGTGGCGTCTGACGGAAACGGGCTGGCGCATGTACTTCCACCAGGGCACGTTGGCGAGTTGAGCGAAGGATGGTCCGCCGCCCGTAAGTCCCTGCTTCTGAAGGCGATATGACCAGGGGCCCGGGCCGGTAATCGGCTGGCTGAGGCGGAGCAAGCCGGCAGAGGCGGTACGGATGGTGCCGCGCGGCCGGTTGGGTGAGGCGGCCAGCCGCAGCACATCAGCGACATGGCGGGCGGGCAGTCCGGTTTCGTACTGGTGTATCTGATCTTCAGGAGACGCTCATGCGTATTCGTACTGCCATCGCTGCCGCGAGCCTGGCCGCAGCAGCCGTGCTGGGTGCTGCCGGCACCGCTGCCGCCGACGAGCCCGGTGGAGGCTCCTTCGAGGACGGGTCGGCGATCAACGGCTCGGACATCGTCACCGGCGACACTTCCAACACCGACCAGGGTCCCGCATTCGGCTCTCCGAGCGGGAACTACCAAGACGGCGGCTTCGATCACGCCGGCTTCGACGGCTAGCAGCCGCAACGAACCGGGCGCGTCAGGCCGCGTGGCCGACAGGAGCCGGCCACGCGGCCTGCACGAGCTCGCCGGCCCGCGGTGCGGCCGCGGTGGGATGGAGTGATGGCCGGGTGAGGCGGCGGGCCATCAGCGTGATGACGAAGGTGTTCACCTCGCTTCTGCGTGGGCGGTGGCGCGTTCGTAGTCGCGGACCAGCCGCCAGGCGTGCATCCACCAACCGATCGGGCGCTCCACGATCCAACGCCTGGGCAGGATCACGAACCCGCAGCGAATCTCAGCCGGTTCTGGGAGAAACCGGCCGAGCCCGCACGGCTCACCCCGGCCCGTGTCCGCCGAGGTTTCGGAACCTCCGCCCGTACCTGCACTGTCCGGCTCGTGCGCCAACACCCTCAACACCCGCCCCCGCCCAGGCCATCTGCTCTGCTTGGGCTGCGCGTTGAATGCGCAGGCCCGGCAGCACGGGCCGCATCATCGAGGGCGGTCCAGCCCACTTCGACCTTGCGCGCACCCCGACAGGACAGTGCCGGGTGATCTGGTTCTGCGACTCCCCGGGGCCTCAAGGGCGCGGAGCCTGGGCGGCATGATGTCCTCCGTGATGAACAGCGCAGACCTGCATCCTGCCCGGATACCGGGTTACGGCGGTGGCCCCCTCACGTGCCGGGCCGGGTTCCTGGACGAGTCCCTTTTCTGGCTTGGGCACCTCTCCTCGTGCGGCCAGAGCGGGGAAGCTGAGGAACTGCTGTTCGGCGCGGACTACGACGCGGCCGGAGACTTCCAGCGGCGGCTGTGGGAGCGGGCCGAGTGGCCGGTATTCACGGTTCCGCTCACCGCCGATCACCGTCTCCACGTGGTCTACCGCACTGTCACGGACGACCCTGGCACCGACTACCTCATCCACCACCCCCACTGGGACCAAGCCGAGCACCTCGCCCGGGACGACGGGCACTTCATGGGACCGGGCCTGTCCTGGCCCGAGCTCGTGGCAGCCGCGGACAACGCGCTGCCCGGCGGTAGCACCACCGATCCCCACACCCGACTGCTGCTCCTGCTGCCTGCGTTCGGCGACGGCGCAGTACCCGACGATGCCATTGGCCGCCTGGCCGGTGCGCTACGCGCCCGCACCGATGTGGAAGACCCCGAGACCCTTGCCTCTGCTCTCCTGGACGATCAAGGGGCTCCCGGCCCCGCGCACTGGACAACCTCCGTGCACGGTTGCTCCGTGAACGATGGCGAGTACTCCGTCCGTAACCCCGCCAACCGCTTCGCCCTGTCAGCCGATCGACTGGCCCGAGTGACTACCGCGCTGGCACCGTGACCCGCGCACGCCAAGAGAGGCTTGTCGCTCCGGCCATGCTGCTCGGTGGCGGGTCGAGGGTGGGGTCCGTGGGTGTGGTGGAGGTGGTCCGGGTCGGGCTGTGTGTGTGTCCGGTGTGGGTGTTGTCGGCTGTGGGGGGTACCTTGCGGCGCATGGTGAGGGGGTGCGCCGAATTATCCTGGGCTTGTTCTTCATCTCCTGTGCGGGGGTGGCGGGTTCGCAAGGCAAGCCGGCTCGGCCCGGTGAGCGGGGTTGTCCGGGGGCGGCTTCGGCGGTGTGATCGCGCCAGCCGCGTCGGGTTTCTCGTACCGGGCCGGCATGCCCTTGTCAGCAGGCTTCCCGTGTCAGTGGAACTCGTGGACCAGCTGGATTTCGCCGACGATGTGGGCGTTGAGGTCCTCCGGCTCCTCGGCGGGAACCCGGAGTTCGAGGATCGTCTGTCCGCCCGCCTGTTGGACGGGGTACCGGCTCAGGAACTGTGACTCGGCCTCGAAGCGGGTGACGTAGCCGGCGCCGTGGTGTTTCACGTTCCAGTCCCGCGCGATTTTGATCGCGTAGTCCTCGTTGAGGACCGGGTAGAAGATTGGCTGCTCGGGCAGCCGGGGCGGCCACGCATGCCAGTTCAGCTCGCGGACCAGCTCCAGCTCCTTGGGGCCGGTGGGACGCCACAGGGTCGTCGTCGCGTGCTGGCTGGTCATGTGGATCGCTCTCTGAATGTCGGCCGCTGGTAGGGCGGGCGGGATACCGGACCATACCGGCACTGCGGACTCGCCAGCACGCAGTTTCTGCCTGGCCAACGCTTGTCACCAGCAGTTACGGGACGGCCGCTGTGCTGCTGTCGGGGGTGCCGGGTGGTGAGGGTGGGCTGGGTCAACTCGCGGCGGGTGTCGGGCGGGTCGCTGGGGTGCGGGCGTCGTTCACTCATGGGCGGGGTGTGAGGCCGGGATGCGCGGGTCGAACAGGGTTCCTGGCCAGGTGATCTTCCGGTGGTGCGCGCATGGAGGCGAGGGCGTCTCGGCAGTTCGGCGATGCGTAACCGGTCGAACTGTCCTCGGGGGGCTTGTTGTTCGTGTGTGTGTGGTTGTGCGGGGTCAGTGTGTTCGCCCGGTGGAGTCGCCTGCCTCCTGGCGGAGGGTTTCGGCGATTTTGGTGAGTGCTGCGCCGAGGTGGCGGCGCTGCGCAGCGGTGAGAGGCTCGAACACGAGTCGGTGCACCTGTGCGACGTGTGCCGGCGCGCTGTCGACGACCTTCTGCCGGCCGGTGTCGGTGAGGGTGGCGAGGGTGTAGCGGCCGTCGTGGGGGTCGGGTTGGCGGGTGGTCCATTCTCGGGTTTCGAAGCGGTCCATGAGTTTTGACAGGCGGGGGAGGGTGCTGTCGCAGTCCCGGGCCAACTCGCTGAACCGCATGGTGGCTTGAGGCGCCATCGAGAGGCGGGCGAGGACGCTGTATTCGAAGTTGGAGATGCCTGCGTCGCGTTGCAGTTGGCGGTCCAGGGCGGCGGGCAGGGCGATCACGACGGTGAGGAGGTCTTGCCAGAGGTCCTGCTGCTCGGTGTCGAGCCAGGGTGAGGGTTCGTCCATGTGGCCCATGTTATTTGCCTGGGCAAGAAATATCTATTGCCCGGGCAAGTAATGCGGTCTACGTTGTCAGTTGCTCAGGCAAGTCAATCTCGGTTTCGAGGAGTCTCCTGTGATCAAGCTCAGTATCTTCCTGACGCGGCGGCCGGACCTGTCCCACGAGGAGTTCGTGGAGTACTGGACGCAGAAGCACACCCCGTTGCTGGCGACGCTGCCCGCCGGAGAGGTCCCGGTCCGGCGCTACGTGCAACTGCTGCCCACCGGCGACGAGATCCCCGGCATCAGCACCGCTGTCTGTGACGGTGTCGCCGAGGTGTGGGTCGACAGCATCGCCGACGCCACTCGCTGGTTCACCTCCGACACCTACACCACCACCATCGCGGCGGACGAGGAGAACTTCCTCGACCGCTCCCGGACCCGCTTCCTCTACTCGGCCGAAACCCCGGTCTTCGGCTGACCGCCGCCGTCCGCGCCGACTCGCCCCGGGGGGGGGCAGTCGGCTGCAGGCAGCTCGCTGTGCTCGGGTCCCGGGTCGGGTCCCGGGTGACCTGACGATCAGGCCCCCACACACGGCCCGGGCGGGGTCTCGGGTGACGGGGTGTCAGGGGTGTGTGGTGCCGAAACACGGTTTGTGGGTGGGGTTTGTGGTGGTGGGTCAGGTGGGGGTGTGTGTTGTGGTGTGTGTTGTGGTGGTGGGGGGTTCGTGGGGGCCTTGGTCGAGGCGGAAGGGTGGGTAGGTGTCGGTGAGGAGGCTGGTGTAGGCGGCGACGCGGAGCATCCAGCGTTGGAGGCCGAGGATGAGGGGGAACATGCCGGCCGGGTAGTGGCCGGTGAAGAGGAGGGAGATGCCGGCGAAGAGGACGAGGAGTCCGGTGAGTCCGCCGGCGCGTACGGAGCCGCCGGTGAGGAGGGCGACGACCAGTAGTTGGGGGAGGGCGAGGAGCCACCATTTGATGAGGACGAGTCCGCGGGAGAGCTGTTCGGGGTAGGCGATCTCGAGGCGTGCGGGGTAGTCCGGCACATCGGCGAGGGTGAAGGGCGGGTAGCGGTCGGTGCCCAGCGCCCCGTACGAATAGAAGTGCACGCGCCAGCTCCAGCGCAGCACCCCCACGGAGAAGTCGAAGAGGGGGCGGGGGTAGCGGGCGGTGAAGAGGATCGCGAAGAAGGCGACCACCGACACCAGCGCGTAGCCGATCCACAGGAACAGCAGCACGACCATGTGCGGCAGGACCAGCAGCCACTTGATGAGCCACAGTCCGCGGGACAGTCTGGGTTCGAGGAGGCCCTGGACGGTGACGGGTGAGGGTTTCGGGGCGGATTCACGCTCGGGGTAGGTCATGTGCGCCACTCCCTTTCCGGGCTGGCCGGCACCGGGTTCCCGGGGCTGGAGGGCACCGGGGCCTGACCGTACCGGCGGGCGGTGTGGTGGGGCGATGACGCTTTCGTGCTCGGCCGGAAATTCTCCGTGTGGCCTGGCGGAATGCCGGGTTCTGCTGTCGTCGGGCGGGCCGGGCGCCGCCCTGCGTGCCGGGGGAGGGCGGGAGGGGCTTGGTGGGCGGCCGGGTGCGGCGGGGCGGTGCCGTTTCGGCCAGAACGGGTGTGCGGGCGCGTGCAGTTCGGCTTGTGTCAACAGCCGGGTGCACACCCGGCCGGCCATCCTGCCGGGCGCGGCGGGCGGGTGCGGCGGGCGGGTGTGGGCGCGGCGTCTGCGGTGCCGGGGTGAGGGGTGTGGGCGGGAGGCCGGGGTAGGGGGTGTGGGTTCCGGGTGCGGGGCTGCCTCGGGCGCGGCTGCCTGGGGCACGTTCGTTTCGGGTGGTGCCGTCCGGGGGCGGGCCGGGGTTGCTGGTGGGCGGGGGCCGGCTGAACGGTCCGTATGTGCCTGCGTGTTGGGGCGGTGTGTGCCGGGGCGGCAGGATCGGCCGGGAGGGGTGCGCCGGCCTGCGCCCTGCCCGGCCGGCCCGCCCGCCTCTTTTTCCCTGGTGCCCGGTCCGTCCTTCTTCCCTGGTGTGCTGTGTCGGTGCCCCCGGGGGGGGGCTCGTCGCCGTGGTGGTGGCTGTCGTGGTGGCCCTCTGGTGGGTTCCGGGGCTTTTTCTGTTCTCCGGTGTGGGGGGGGCATGTTCGGTTCAGGGGGTGGGGTGCGGCCTGTCGGCCAGGTGTCGGGTGCGGGCGTGTCGCTTGCCCCTCTGGTGTGGCGTGGGGTCCTCTCGTGGCCCGTAGGGTTTCGGGGGTGGTGACCGGTACGGACGCAGGATGTGAGGGAGGCCGCGTGAGCGAGGACCGTGGCGGGGGCGGTGACCCGGCGTGCTGGGCGGGGCTGGTGTGTGCCGGGTGCGGCGGGGTGCGTGAGTCCGCCGACCCGCGTAGGCCGTGTCCGCGGTGTGGTGCGGTCTCCTGTGACGCCGCCGGCGCTGCTGCTGCGTCTGCCGGGGCTGCTGTGTCCGATGATGGTGCCGCTCCCTCTGCTGCCGGCCGGTCCGGCGGTGCGGATGATGGTGCCGCTTCCTCTGGTGCGGGGGCGGGAGAGCAGCCGGTGGAGGAGTCTCCTGCGGGGGCGGGCCCCGGTGCGGGGCCCGGTACGGGTGCGGGTTCCGGCGCGGGCGCTGCTGCGTCTGCCGCCTCCGGCGAGGCGGCCGTCCCCGGTGAGGGGGCCGTTCCCGGTGAGGGGGCTGTCTCCGGCGGGCAGCGTGCCGGGGCCGGTAACTCCTCGGCTGCGCCGCGCAGTCGGAGCCGCCCCCGGGGGCGGGACCGGGACCCGGCCACGGGGCGGGCGCAGAATGCGCGGCCGCGGGACGGGTTGGGGCGTCCGTTGCCGTATGGGACGCCGGGGGTGGCGCGGCAGCCTGAGGGAGTCGTGCGTACCGCGCAGGAGACCCTCACCGAGGCCCAGCACCTCCTCGACACCGGCATGCCTTTCCACGCACACGAGGTGTTCGAGGACGCCTGGAAAACCGGCCCCGAGAGCGAGCGGGGGTTGTGGCGGGCGTTGGCCCAGTTCGCCGTCGGCCTTACCCACGCGGCCCGCGGCAACGCTTCCGGTGCGGCGTCGTTGCTGACCCGTGCGGCCGACAGCCTCGCCCCCTACAGCGAAGACCCGCCGTACGGTCTCGACATCACGGCGCTCACCGTGTGGGCGCGGGAGGCGGCCGCCGCCCCCGCCACGGACCTCACCCCGCCACGGCTGCGCCGCCGCTGAGCCGGCGCAGCCATGACGGTGGCGCAGGCCCGGCGGCGTGGTCCACTGCCGCCGTCATACGGGTCACCGGCCACGCAGGGGCGTGCGCCGGATGTGGCCGGCGGGGCCGGGGAGCGGGGCCGGGAAACGGGAGGGGCAGGGGTTAGAAGGGAGCGTCGCCGCTGCCTTGGACGCGTACGTACTGGCTGCCCCAGCCGTGCAGGAGTACCTGCGCCTCGTTCCCGCTTTCGCTGCTGTCTTCGCCGCCTTCGTCGTCGCCCTTGGGGAGGCGGAGGGTGACGGGCTGGTCGGCGAAGCGGGCGAAGTCTTCGAGGGGGTTGTCGGTTTTCAGCAGTCCGCACCATTCCTCGTCGCCGCCGGTGGTGCGGTAGGCCGTGAGTTCGGCGGTCACCGGGTATTCGGTCTCGTTGAGGAGGAGGGCGGCGGGGCCCTGGTAGGTGCGTTCAGCAGTCGCCATGGTTTCAGGCTGCGCCTGCCCGGAGGCGGCCGCAAACCCTGCTGCGCCCCGGCCGCACGGCCCCTGCCGGCGGGGTGGGGGAAGGACTCCGGTGCCCGGCTCCGGCCCCGTTCGTGGGTTCGGGGCTGCGTCTGCCGGCTGGGGCTGCCGCAATCCGTGCTGCGTCCCGGGCGCACGGTTTCCTGCCGGCCGGGCCGGGCGGAGGGGGCCGGTATCCGGTTGCGGCCCCCTGTTCGTGGCGTGGGCCGCGTCTGCCCGCTGGGCTGCTGTCGTCCGTGCTGCGCCGGGGCGTACGGCTCGGCTCTGGCGGCGGGGCGCGGGGTGGTGGGGATCGCCGGTTTTTCCCCGGGCTCGGTCGGCTCTCCCGGTTGCGCAGTGGGCGAAGGGGCTGGAGTTGCCTGCCGGTTGAGGGGTCGGGCCGCTCCTCCCGGTCAGGGGTGTCTGCGGCGTCGCCCGGTGTTGGGCTACGCCTCTTTCTGGTCAGCTCGTTCTGGCCCAGGTGCGGGCCGGCGGTCGGGCGGATCCGGCGGGGCGGGGTTCCGGGCGCGTCCGCGTGTCGCGGGTGGGAGCGAAGGCGCGCAGGTGTGGGGAGGCCCTGAGCAGGTCAGGGGCGCGGTGGGTGCCGGGGTTCCGGGTGCCGGGTGGTTTCGGGCGGCGCCTGCCCGGAGGCGGCCGCAATCCCTGCTGCGCCCCGGCTGCACGGCCCCTGCCGGCGGGGTACGGGAAGGACTCCGGTGCCCGACTCCGGCCCCGTTCGTGGTTTCGGGGCTGCGCCCGCCTCGGGGTGCTGCGGGTCCTGCTGTGCCGGGCCGGGCGGCTCTTGGCGGGGCGGGGTGGGGGCTGGTGTCTGGTTGCGGGTTCTGCGCGTACGGGGTGTCCGGCACCCGGCCCGCGTAGCTGCCCGCGGGGGTCTGGTGTGCGGGGCCGTCATCGGCCGTAGGGGGTCTGGTGCCTGGGTCGTGTGTGGGGGTGGGTGGGGGTTGTTTCGGGGCGTGTCGGGGTGGGGTGGGGCGCTAGTGTGCGCGGGGGAGTTGGCCGTCCGCGCTTGCCGGCGCGGGGCGGTGCGGGGTGGTGTGTGGGGAAGTGGGGTGGGGGTGTGTCGGAGCGGTCACGGCCGTGGCCACGGCCCGCGGGGTCGCGGGGGCGGCATGGTCTGGTGGATCTGCATGCGGACAGGCCGCATCCGGCGCGGGTCTACGATGCGCTGCTGGGCGGGAAGACGCACTATGCGGCGGACCGGCAGGCGGCGGAGGAGACTCTGAAGGTCCTGCCCGGGGCTGCTGCTATTGCCCGGCACAACCGGGCTTTCATGCACCGTGTGGTGCGCTATCTGGCGCGTGAGGCGGGGATTGGCCAGTTCCTCGACATCGGCACGGGGATTCCGGTGTCGCCGAATCTGCACGAGGTCGTCCAGGGCGTCACCCCTGCCGCCCGCGTCGTCTACGCCGACAATGATCCGATCGTGTTGGTGCATTCCCAGGCCCTGCACACCAGCGGGCGGGCGGGCCGTACCGCTTATCTCGAGGCGGATCTGCGTGATCCGGAGTCGGTCACCGGGCACGGGGTGCTGCGGGAGACTTTGGATCTGCGCGAGCCGGTGGCGCTGTCGCTGCTGGCGGTTCTGCACTGGCTGCCGGCCGGTACCGACCCCTATCCGGTGGTCGCCCGGCTCTTGGAGGTGCTGCCGTCGGGCAGCTATCTGGCGCTCAGTCATGTGACGGCGGATTTCGCGCCGGCTGCGATGGGGGAGGTGGCCGGTGTCTTCGCCGCGGCCGGGGCCCCTTTGGTCTGCCGTTCGCGGCAGGAGGTGGCGCGGTTCTTCGACGGCCTGGAGCTGGTCGATCCCGGGCTGAGAGTCGTGCACCGCTGGCGGCCCGAGGATGCGGCCGCCGAGGGGCTGGGTGAGGGGGACGTCCCCCTCTACGGCGCCCTGGCCCGCAAACCCTGACCCCGCGCCCCGTACGTCCTCGGGGCCCGGGCCCGCACACCCCTCTCCGCCGTCCTGGACGCCCCCTTGCGGCCTGGACACCCTTGCGGGCTGCTGCCCGGCGCGCCCCGTACGTCCTCGGGGGCCCGGCCCGCACACCCTCTCCGGCGGCCTGGACGCCCCTTCCGGCCTGGACGCTCCTTGCGGTCCGGCGCCCCTTGTGGGCTGTTGCGGTCCCGGACCGGGCTGCTGCCCGGCGTGCCCCGGCCGCGGAACGGGGAGGGGGCCGGCCTGTCCGCCGCCGCGCCCCGGGTCCTGCGCGCCGGGCCACAGTCCCCGCCTCCGGATCTGCCCCTGCCGGCACACCGCCTGACGTGTCCTCAGCCACGTCCGGGTGCCGCTGCCGGATCCCGGCCGGCCGCTGCGCCGTGCTTGACCATGAGTCGGCTGCCCGGCCGACTGCCCAGCCGGCTGCCCGGCCGGGTGGGCAGCGCGGTGCGCTGCGGCGGCGCAGCGCGCCGCGCGCCTCTCCGCCCCCGTCGGTGTCGTCACCGCCGCTACGGGCGGGTCTTCAGCGTCCCTTCAGGAACGGTGCGCGAGAGTGCGGCACGTGGTCTCCGGGCCACGACTCCCTGACCCGACCACACCACGTGCCCCGCGGCGGGGCGCGTAGGAGGCAGGCCGACCATGCAGCAACTGATCGCACAGGCCCGGGTGTTCGCGTCCCGGTGTACGGAAGGCGCGGCGGACTTCCAGGAGTTCGAAGCCGGGCAGAGCCCGCGGGCCCGGTTCCTCACGTGTTCCGACTCCCGGGTCATGCCGTCCCTGAGCACCGGGGCCGGGCCGGGCCCGGGGGAACTCTTCGCGCTGCGCACGGCGGGCAACATCGTGCCCGCCTACCGCCGCGGGCACCCCGCGGGGGAGGCCGCGAGCATCGAGTACGCGGTCGATGTCCTGGGGGTCGGGCACATCGTGGTGTGCGGGCACTCCCCGTGCGGGGCGGTGGGCGCTCTGGCACGCAATGACGATCTGCGCGCCGCCCCGGCCGTACGTGCGTGGCTCGACAGCACCGCGCCGCGCCGCGGCAGCCGCAGCACAGGGGGGAGGGAAGGGGCCGGATGCCGCAGCCGGTTGCGTGCGACGTCGCCGGGGCCGCGCAGCGGCACGCGCTCGCGCAGCCGGCCAGACTGCGCGCCTACCCGTGCGTACGCGGGGGGCATCGGGGCGGAGTGCCTCTTTCTGCACGCCGGGTTCTACGAGGTGAACACCGGGGTGGTGTGAAGCCACCGGCCCGGCAGCGGCGCCTTCCTGCCGCTGTAACGCGCCTCCCTCCCGCTGTAACGCGCCTCCCTGACACAGCACTTCGCGCATCACGTCGAGGAATCGGAAAATCCCATGCTGCCCCGCTTCAGTAACGCCCTCCCCTCCACGCTCCGTCCCGCCGCTGTGCGGCGCGACGTCCTCGCCTCCCTCGTCGTCTTCCTCGTCGCCGTCCCCCTGTGCGTCGGCGTCGCCGTCGCCTCCGGGGTGCCGGCCGAACTCGGCCTGATCACCGGGATCGTCGGCGGACTGCTCACCGGCTGCCTGCCCGGCAGCTCGCTCCAGGTCAGCGGCCCCGCCGCCGGGCTCACCGTGCTTGTCTACGAGGCGGTGCACGCCTTCGGTCTCGCCGCGCTCGGCGCCCTCGTCCTCGCCGCCGGGCTCCTCCAACTCGGCCTGGGGGCCCTGCGCCTGGGCCGCTGGTTCCGCGCGATATCGGTCGCCGTCGTGCAGGGGATGCTGGCCGGCATCGGCCTGCTCCTCGTCCTGGGCCAGGTGTACGCGATGGCCGACACCCCGCAGCCGGGCACCGGCATCGCGAAGATCACCGGGCTGCCCGGCCTGGCCGCCGGGCTCGTGACCGGCCCTAACCCGCGGGCCATGACGGCTTTCGGGGTCGGTGCCGCCACCCTCGCCCTGCTGGTTGTGTGGAAGCGGATGCCCGCCAAAGTCCGCGTGGTGCCGGGGCCGCTCGCCGCGATCGCCGTGGCCACGGTGGTGACGGCGATCGCCGGTCTCCCCGTCGAGAAGGTGGAGGTCCACGGCCTGCTGGCCTCCGTGCAGCCGCCCGGCGCCGGTGACCTCACGGTGCTGGCCCAGGTCTCCGCGCTCGGCACCGTCCTCGCGTTCACTCTCATCGCCTCGGCGGAGAGCCTCTTCAGCGCCGCCGCCGTCGACCGCATGCACAACGGCGCACGTACGGACTACGACAAGGAACTCATGGCCCAGGGCGCGGGCAACGCCGTGTGCGGTCTCCTCGGCGCCCTGCCCATGACCGCGGTGATCGTACGCAGCGCCGCCAACGTCCAGGCAGGCGCCCGCACCAAGCTCTCCCGCATCCTGCACGGTCTGTGGCTCCTGGTGTTCGCCGCCCTGCTCCCCGCGGCCCTCGGCGTCATCCCGCTCGCGGCGCTCGCGGCCGTACTGGTGCACGCCGGCGCCAAGCTGGTGCCCGCACGTCAACTGCTGCCGCTGTGGCGCGAACACCGGGGCGAGGCCGTCATCCTCGCTGTGACGGCACTCGCCATCGTGCTGGCCAACATGTTCGAGGGCGTGCTCGTGGGGCTGCTGCTCGCCGTCGTGAAGAGCGCGTGGGAGACCTCGCACCTCCACATCGCCACGCACGAACTCACCGGCGGCCGCCTCGTCGTCGCCCTCAGCGGCAACGCGACCTTCCTGCGGCTGCCGAAGATCCTGGACACCCTGGAGTCGCTGCCCCGCGGCAAGCCGGTCGAACTCGACCTCTCCGGGCTGCGCCACCTCGACCACGCCTGCCGCACCGCCCTGGACCACTGGGCCGAACAGCACAACACCACGGCCCCCACAGCACCGGCTCCGGCGGCCGGCTAGGCCGGATGCGGGGGAGGAAGCGCCCAGGGCGCCCCCTCTTTCCTGGCTGCGCCGGCGTCCTCTGGCCCTGCCCGCAGCTGCCGGACGGGGCGAGGGGAGGCGCCCGGGCCTCCTCGGTGACGCGTCACGCCCACGGCCCAGCGCAGAGGCCGGCAGGGGGGTTGGGCGCCGCAAGGGGGCGGGCGTGCGGGGGCCGTTCGCGGGGACGCTGCGCCCGCTGCTGTTCTCCGTGCTGCGTGCGGTGGGTGTGTCAACGCCGGCGTTCCGTACGGGCGTTGAGGGCCTGCGGCGCCGCCCGCTCGGCTGCCACCCGGCCCGTACGCCGTCCCCGTGCGTCCCCGCGCGTGGCCGGCTGCCGCTGGCCGCGCGGTGTCCGTGCGCCCCCGCCCGGGAAGGAACGGGCGCCCCCGGCCCGGGCGGTGGCCGGCCGGGCCGGGATGCCCCGCCCCGCCCCACGTCGGGGCGGGGAGGGGCGGGGGTGTGGCTGTCCGGGGGCCGGGTCAGTTGCTGGGCGGGGTGACCCAGCCCTTCTTGACCAGCTGGTCGCAGTGCCACTTCCCGTGTGAGGGGCTCTCCCCGTGCTTCGCGGTCGCGTCGAGGCAGTCGCTGTAGGGGAACGGGGGCTCCGAGGCGGCAGCGGCCTGGGCGCCCACTGCCGACGCACCGAGTCCACCGGCGGCCACGGCCAGGGCCAGGGCAATGCTCATCCGACGCACAAGATCCTCCTCTTCTCGGGCCGGAGCACCCATGCTCCGGCAGGTCCACGCGCTCTTGCCGCAGCCCCGCCAGGGCGGGACATGCAAGATCACTCATGGCCCAACGAGCAGGCCACCACCAGGAAACGCCGCGCTACCCCGCCCCGCCCGTACGGCCCAACGCCGCGCCACACCGACCCCCGCCCTGGGGTAACTTCCGTACCTGGCAGGGCAGTTGACCCGGTCTCGGTGTCCCGTCCTGACTCCGCCTGTTCCGGCGTGGCGCGCTGTTGCCGCAGGTGCGCGCCCGTCCCGTGAGCGGCTCGGGGCGGGGTGTGCGCGGGGGCACTGCACCGAGACGGCTGGCCACGGATTCCGGAGCCTGGGCGCGCAGCGGGAAGACGTGCGTACCTGATTCCCGGGGGCAGGCGGCGGCCCCCCCGGGGGGGGCACCGCGTTGTGCCGGTCGTGCAGCAGGCGAGCTCGCGCCGGTGCCCTGCCGGCCCACATGCGGCAGGTGCGTTGCACCAGCGCCCTCTACGCCCTGCGGCTACTGATCCACCCAACTTCCCTCCCTGGGCGGGTAGATGAGGGATCTCAAGGTCCTGTGTGCCCACCGCTGGGGGAGTGACGGCGGGGTACGGGTGAGGAAGAGAAACGCCCGCCCCGCCTCCCCTCTCGCGGCACGCGGGGGGGGGGCAAGCCGCCGGTGGCGGCATCACTCCCGGCAGCGTGCGGGGCCGGACCGCCTCAAGTGGCAAGAAGTGTGGGGTATTTGCCTGATAGGCATCTACGATGACTTCCTGCACGGAGGGCAACACGTGCCCCATCAGTGCAGGGAGAGCCCGCACGCCACGCCCCTTCCGGCCAAGGGGAGATACGGAGTAGCTCGATCGTGCACCTCACCCGCCTCTCCGCCGGTGGCTTCCGCTCCCTCACCCACGTGACAGACATCCCCATCAGCAGCCCCACGATCCTGGCCGGGCGCAACGACAGCGGCAAAAGCGCGGTACTGACCGCGCTGGCCTTCCTCCTGGGAACCCACCGGCTCACCGAGGAGGACCGCACCTACGAGCAAAGCGACGGCGTCACCGGGCAGCGGTGCTCGGAGACGTGGGTCGAGGGCGACTTCACCCTCGATGCCACGGAGCAAGCGACCAATACGCTGCCCTCCTCCTTGCGCATCCGCCGCCGCGCCCGCGCCGATGAGGCCGCCTGCTGGGAGTTCTTCGGCGCCCAGCCCGACGACAGCCGCCTGCAGGGCCTGGACCAGCTACGGAAGCCAGACCTGGCCCAGCGCGTCACCGAGTTCGGCCTGACCCCCACCGGGACACTCAAGGACGACCTGCTCGCCGCCCTCACCGCGCACGCCGCGACCGTGCCGCAGGTCCAGCAGTGGCAGCCGCTTCCCAAAGAACTGGAGGAACGCCTCCCGCGGCTGCTGTCGTTCGGCGGCCGGCACGAGAGCCCCGACGACGCCGTCCGCACCGCGCTCAGTAACTGCTACGAAACCCACCTCGAGGACGAGACACTCCTGGGACAGGTGCGGGAGATCGAAGCGGAGATCACGCAGCGGCTGGAGAAAGAGGCCCACTCGCTGTGCCAGCACATCCGCCGGCACTGCAGCGAGTTCGTAGAGGTAGAGGTGAGGCCGGAGGTCTCCTTCAAAGGCGGCTTCAAACGCGCCCCCCTCGAAGTCTCCCGGGCCGATGGGGAGCCGGTGGACCTGACCCGCTCAGGCCAAAGGCAGCACCCGGCGCATCGCCCTGGCGGCGTGGGAATGGACCAGCAACCTCCTGGAGAGCGCCGAGCTCGCTACGGCAGCAGAACACAGCGCGCCAGAGCCCACGCAGACCATCGTCGTCTACGACGAACCCGACACCCACCTCGATTACCGCCACCAGCGCACCGTCATGGACATCATCCGCAAACAGTGCGCCCTGCCCCACGTCAACGTCATGATCGCCACGCACTCGATGAACCTCATCGACGGCGTCGACATCGCCGACGTGGTCCACCTCAAGCTCAACGACCGCGGCCGCACCCTCATCGAACGCCTGACAGAAGACACCCACGCAGGCATCGACTTCCACCTCGGCCAGATCGCGGCCGCCGTAGGACTGCGCAATTCCGTCCTGCTCCACGAACGCTGCTTCCTCGCGGTGGAAGGCCCCACCGAACAGCAGAGCGTGCCGCTGCTCTTCCGCCTCTCCCAGGGGCTGTCCCTGCAGGCAGCCGGCATTGCCCTTTGGGCCTGCGGCAACAACGAAGGGGCTCTGCTCCTCGCTGGCTACCTCGTCAAACACCACCGCACGGTCATGCTGATGGTCGACAACGACAGCCGCTCCAACAGGCATTTCAAGGAAGAAAAACTTCATCCAGGCCGGGCTCGACCTCACCACGGAAGTCTCCTACGTCGGCGAAACCGCGGGCACAACGAGTTCGAAGAGCTCTTCAGCGACGAGCAGTGGGCAACCGCCGCCAACATCCACTGGCCCCGCACCGGGCGCCCTTGGAGCGCCGACGACTTCACACCACACCGCGGAAGCAAATTCAGCGGACGTGTCCTCACCATGCTCAAGGAACAGGCCCAGGAGAACAGCCCCAACGGAAAGACGGACATGGTCTATGACCTGGTTACCACGCTGACCACCGCCGAGGACGTCCCCACCCAGCTGCGAGACATTTTCACCGACGTACAGAACCTGGCTTCCTAGGGAGCTCCCGGCGAGCGCGCCGCTGCTGCATGCGCTCCTTGCTTGCGCGGTGGTGGGCGCTACCCAGGCATGCCAGCCCACCCCCGGTAGCCACTGCCGGGCATGCTCGCGTGCGTCGATCCCGCACCACCGGCACCCACCAGGTGTAGGGATACGGTCATCCGTGGCGGAACGCGATAAGGACATCAGCTCCTCCTTCCCCTAGAAGACATCTTCTCTCCTGCCACTGACAATCACCCCGCGTAGCACCAGCGCTGGCTGCCGTGCCGCGCGCGGCCCTGTGCCAGGTCAGGGGCTGTGTCACGTTCCGCCGAAACCGTCACGCGCTCGCGTTCGGGCCAAGGTCAGGTTTCTCGGCTCGACACCATCTCGCCCCTGGTGGGCGGCTGTTGGGCATGCGCGGGTGGGTGGTTGCCAGCGCTGGTGTGGCGGGGGAGGGGTATGCGTGGTGGGGGATGAGGGTGCGGAGCATGTTCTGGGCGTCGGGGCCGGTGGAGTGGAGGACGGTACCGGTCAGCGGCGCGCTGTGGTGGTCCCAGTTCGTCGATCGCCTGCCGCAGCGCGGCCTCCTCAGTGGCCTCAAGGTCAGGGGAGGGGATGCTCGCCCGGTTGTTGTCCAGTCAGGCCCGGTTGCCCGGCTTTCACGTATCCGCCACCTGAAGAGATCCCTGGCCAGGTTGCGGGCGGTCCGGCACGCATCCGGCAGCGCACGTCGGATCGAGGTGCGGCCGCCGGGACAGGAGCTCCTCGAAGGCCCTCTGCGCGATGTCCTCGCTGTCGGCTATGGAGAGGTTGAACGTTCCGCGCAGCAAGTGGTTTAGCAGGGCGCGTGTGGAGTGCTTCGCACTCGGCCAGCTGCTCGGCATTCAGCCCGGGGAGCAGCGCGACGGGCTCGGGCCGATTCACCACAGGTGGTACTCCTCGCACGAGCGTTGGACGGTCAACGAACTGCCGTCGGCGGCCTCTTCCTGCACGGTTGCCCCGGCAGGGGTGTACTTCAAGACTGTCCGCGGCTGCAGCCGCAGCCGGCGTTCGCGGAGCACAGGCGCTCCTCGGAGTGCTGGTGGCGGGCCTGGGGAAGCAGCTCAAGTATCTCGGCCCGGCGCAGGGCCAGGCAGACGCCGGCAATCGCCGGGACAGCGACCATCACGAGCTCGGTGTATTCCTGGGCGATCATCTCGTGCGGCCTTCGGGGCGGGA
>NZ_JBXYWZ010000001.1:0-34898 GCF_057628045.1 Streptomyces sp. BL1
TACGTGTAGGTTAAGCTACTCCTATTCCCACGGGTAACACCAGCAGCACCTGGTGTGTGCACCGCAGGTTGCCGGTGTGCTGGATGTGCCGGCACGCTCCGGTGGAGGACCTCCGGCAGCGGTGCGGCCCCTGCCGGCACCACAGCCGGGCCGCGCTGATCCGGCATGTGGTGGGGGAGGGGCCGGCGGGCGCCGGCGCAGAAACACCAGGGACGCGTGCGGCAGCCACGGCACTGCGCGAGGTCGGCTTCACCGCGGAGTGGCGCCGTGCCGACGGCGGTGGACGCATGGTGCGCCGTACAGCGGGCCGGTCGTTGCGAGCCGAGCAGGCCTACAAGGAACCCGGGATGCCGCTCTCCCTCCAAGAGCAGGACCGGCGACGGCAGGCCTACTTCGCCGCCGAAGTGGCTCTCCACGCCTGCGACGACCCGTCAAGACTCGACATGCCGCTGGTCCATGCCCACGGTGCACCGACCCTCGTGGCGGGGCCCGCGGACAGCTCATGGATGCGGTTGCCGCGGCACTGGCGGAACTGGAACTGCCCGTCCTCGCCGACGATCCGCATGAAGACAAACGCCGTGGGACACGAGTACCGCCACAGCCGGGCCGCGATGGCCGCCCGGGCGCTGGCGGAAGCCTCCTCCGCACCCCGAACGCCGGAGACGAAGAAGCGGCCGAAGTGCCAAGTCACCCCGCCCGGCCGCGCGGAAGCCGACAGCCGACGACGTCCTCCAGACTCCGCCCAGGCATGCGTGGCCCGTGCCTTCCCAGCGGAAAGGTGGACCACCGTGGCAGGCAGCCTTGCCGCAGCCCTGCACCTCTGCGTCGCGCACTTCCGGGGGCGAGCCACCAAGGAGGTTCCGCGGCCAAGGGGATGCTGCGGCGCCGTCATCGCTGATTGCCTGTCAGCCGGTCCTGTACCTGCGGGCGACGGGTTCACGGGGCCCGTGTCGCCCAAAGCGCCCAGCGGCCGGGCGGTTGGGATATGGGCGGAGGCCGCAAGCCACCCCGGGCCCCGGCGGCTCGATGCAGCGGATAGAGCCACCGCCGGCGTCATGCCGGCGTCCGCCGTCTGCGGTTGATGCCGCGCACCGATAACCACAGCGCAATGGGTGCCGCGTGTACGGGGAATGCACGCTGGATGTGCGCTTCAGGTTCAGGGGTGTGGGGAGGAGAGGAAGGTTGTCTGCGTCCAATCCCTGAGGCGGACCGGTTCGCTGCGGTGGACGCGTTGATCGGCAGCCGGGCGGTGCTGCCGCCGCCTGAGCGGGAGCGGCTGCGCAAGGCGCACGGGCTGACCCAGGACGAGCTCGCCGACACACTGCAGGTGCGGCGGGCGACGGCTGCGCAGTGGGAGAAGGGCGTAGGGTCGCCCCGAATGCGAGGTGTACGCGCACCTGCTGGCCCGGCTGGCGAGGCCTCACCCTGCCGACGGCACCCGCCCCCGTCTCCGGCCCGGCCCCCGCCGCCCCGACGCGCCCGGGACTGTGCCCGGCCCCGTCATGCCCGGGACTGTTCCTGGCCCCGTACGCCGCGCCTGCGCCGGCGTCCCATGCTCTGGCGGCGGGCGCCACGCCACCCGGGACCCCGCCGCGGAGCCGGCGCCCGCGCCGACCCCGACGTCGGGCAGCGCGTCCGCCGCCGGGGATCCCGTACCAGCACCCGAGGCGAACCCGCCCCCACCCCGGGCCCGGGGCGCCCCGGCCGCACAGAAGGCGGGCGCGGGGCGCCGCCCGGTGAAGAACCGCCGCGAAGCGGAACCCGGCTGACAAGAACCCCCGCCACCAAACAGGCACCCGGCCCGCCGGACCCGCGCGCTTCGCGCACGGCCCCCTCGTCGTCCTCGATGGCGACGGGCAGGCCTACGGCGCCGGCGGCCTGCTGCTGGAGTGCCCCGCCACCACAGCGGTGAGCCGGCGGCAGGTTGGGGGCGTGGGGGAGGCGCAGTCGGGGGCCGTGCGGCTGCACCGCAACGGGCAGGACGCCGACCCGTCGTCCTCACCACCTCCCGCGGCGAACGCCTCGGCCTCCCGCCGGAGTTCGAGAACCAGTCGACGTCCGCGACCGGCATGCGCCTGCCGGAGAACCACCCCGTCCTCAAGCGAGCCCAGTGGCAGCTCACGCGCCGCGGCTTCGGCCCCTGGCCGCGCATCTGCCCCGCCGAGGGCGGCCGGCGCCGCTGCGTGCAGCTGGCCTACCGCTGGGCGCCTGGACACCGCGCCTGGCAGAGCGCCGGCCAGCTCCCGCGGCGGACGCGCAGTGCTGGGGCGACTACGCCACCCGCGTCCTCACCCCCCGCCGTGCGGACTGAGCCATGCACGCGCTGCGCCCGCCCACCCGCGCGGTACGCGAGGAGTCCACGGGACGGGTACCGGGCCCGCTGCCCGGCTCCCTCACGCAGGCCCCATGGGTGCCTGAGACACGGCCCCAGAACACCCCCCTGGCCCAGGGCTGCGACGAAGACGACTTCCTGAACGAGGAGGCCTTCACGGGACCGACGTGTCACCGACGCCGAATGCCACCTCCCTGACGCGATCGGCCTGAGATGCTACACGGCCTTCGCCGCCGCCGCCAACCGGCTGCCCGCTGGGCCTCGGCGCCCCCCGAGCACGTCACCCACCCCCGGTTCGACAAAACCCTGCCCGGCTCCTGGCTGGTTGACCTCTCCCACACTCCCTCGGCACCCGCCCAACCCGTTCACTCCGCACGGCGAACCCCCCGAAGGCCCGGCCTGGTACGCCACCCCCCGCCAACTACGACATCACCCCCACAGAGGCCTATGTACGCCGCGAGGCGGCCCGAGTCCGGACCCCGTAGCGGCTGCGCTGACGCCTACCATGCACCATGGAAGCCCTCGGCGTCACCCCCGGCATGAACGAGACCGTGATGGACAGCCACAAGCACCGGGACGCGGCAGGCCGCGGTGCTCTCCGCCATCAAATCCACCGTCAAGGGTGGCCTCGGCAAGCTCCGGCCAGCGCCCCACGGCATCGACTACCAAGACGGGGAGCCCTGGCCGGCCCTGGAACGCCCACCTGGGCCGCCCCGACATCGGCGCCGCCGTCATCTCCGCCGCCCGCGAGGAAGACGGCTCGCGAACACGCCGGCCTGTTCCCTCTCGCTGCCCTCCGACTGCGCTCGCTCTCCCCGAGCCTGTCGCCGCGGACAGCCGAGGGCAAGCCGCTGCCTGGGCGGCTTCCGCCTCGGCCTCAGCCCCGGCATGGTCAAGCCGGAGGGCGTCCAGCCCTTGTGGTGGGCGGCCCAGCTGCTGGAAGAGGGCCACAACCCGGCCCGCCACATCGACGCCGGGGGCACGGAAGGGGAGTAAACGGCCCACGGACGATCGAGGACGGCCTGGGAGCGGGCCACCCAACAGCACACCACCCGCCCCATCCCCAAACTCGACCGGCGCAGATGCGCTACCTGGTCAGAGAGTGAGAAAGGCTCCACCCGGGCCGTCGCCCAGCGCCTCGGCATCAGCCAGCGCACCGTCGAGCGCTACATCAAGGGCCAGCTGGAACCCGCCGCGACCTGGCCGGGGAAACCGGAGGGCGAGGTACGCCGCCGCTGGCAGCCACGCGTCAAACAGCGCGCCCAGAAGAAAAGCCGCCACTCACGGCGGCATGAAATCTCCACCCGGGCACAGTTCGGTTCACCGTGCGGCGGGCACCACCGACCAGGACCGCATCCGCCGCATCACCCAGACCCTCCCCCCGCCTACGCCCAACAGTCCTTCACCTCCCGAGGCGAGGGCCAGGGCGTAGGAAGAGATGAAGATCGTCGCCGACGGCCTGAAAGTAGCTATCAAAGACGGCGGACGCCGCGCCCGCAGCCTCGACGAAGCTAAATGACCGCAATCCAGCACATCGATTTCGGCTACTAAAACCCCGCACTGCCCCGGGCAGAACAGGCCCCGCACCGCACTACGCAAGGCCGGCAGCGGCCGGACGTGAAGCGGCAGCCCCGATGCCCTGCAACGCTGGCTGGGGCCGGCCATCAAGCTGCTCCGCCAGCTACGCAGTGGGGTTGGGCCCAGTCGAGGCCTAGTTCGGCGAGCGCAGTACGTTGTTCGTAACTGAGTTCGCCGTGCCGGGTTTTGGTATTCGTCAGCCACACCCCCAGTTTTACGAGGGGTGCTGTCGTCGGTCCTCGTGGGCGCGGGGGACCATGGTGATCTCTTCGCGCTGAATGTACTGCTGAAGCGCCGTCAGGTGACGCGTGAAGGCCGCGGAGGGCTTCTGCGGCCCACGTGCTTCTCCGGAAGAGGGCTGTTGGGCCGCTCCACGCCGAGTGCGGTGAGCGGGTCGCGCCGTGAAGGAGAGAGAGCCGGTCTACTGGCGGCGTTGCCGCGGCACCAGCCACCGGCCCCAGGTCGTCGCCGTCATGGAGGACGCCGGTGAGTATGGGGCAGCGTGCCGTCTGGTTCATCGGCGGCCAGTGCTCCGCAGCACGGCATAGTGGCGCTGCCGATCAAAGCCCAGGGGGCAGTTCCAGTCCGCGTCCAGCGCCGAGAGCTGCGCGTGGCGCCGCGCGGCACGCTGGACGTCCTCGCCCAGCCCACCGGGCGGCGCAGGTTTGCCGATCAGCTGCCCGACCGGCTCCTCCAGCCACACCGCCACCTGTCGGCGGCGCCAGATGCCCGAAGGCCTCCCCGGGCAGTCGTGGAGGGCGGCAAGTTTGCGCTCCCACGCCTCGTCCCCGGGCTCCCACACCATCCCCGCCGCATCCAGCTCGGCGACGCGGTGGGCTTCCAGCTCGCCGCGGCGCCGGGCGCTGCTGCCGCGCTGCACCCACCGCCCCAACGGGCAGACCCCGACGGTGATTCGCTGTCGTAGGGGACCGACACCGACCCCACGTGGCCGGTGTTCGGCCCGCTACACGCAGCGCGTTCAGCCTCGAGCCGCACGACCGACTCGGGCGGTAGAGGCCGCGGGTGCGCAGAAACGCGGCGACGGGCGGCGGGTCTCGCTGGGTGGCAAACCGCAACAGCGTCGATTCCTCCCCGGCCCTGAACCTCGCCGGTGTCTGCGGTCGCTCTCGCCGCTCCCCGCGCGGGGAGAACGGCGAGAAAGAGCCGGCTGGCGGCTCAGGGCACGGGAGGCCAAGTTCACCAGGCGCTCGGAGTGTGAATGCAGCCCCTGCAAACGGCCACGAGCGGCTCGTAGGCGGCACTGGCCAGCATGTCCTCAGCCTCCTCGCCCGGCGCGACAAGAGACAGGGACCACTAAGCGCCACCTTCTCCCGCCCGTCACGGGAGGGACGCAGGGCGCGGCCGATGTTCGACCTGGGAGCCGCGGGGCGTCGGCGAACCCGCCGCCACCCCGACCTCACCGGTGATGTCCACCCCTTCTCCCAGCACCCACCGAGGCGAGGATGCCGCGGTTGATGCGGCGCCCCTCAAGCGCGAGACCGTTGGCGAACCGGTGCAGCACCTCCCTGCCGGCGCGCCCCCATCCTCGCGCTGACCACACAGCCAGTCGGCGTGCACCCGGTGCTGCTGCATGTGCTGCCCGGGATCGTCCGCATACAGCTCCTCGGCGTCTCCGGCACCTCCGCGACGCCTCGGCCTCGTCCACCCGCTGATGGGGAACCGTCATCACCGTCGGGGACACGGTGCCGGGCCGCAGTCGAGCAACGCCGCCTGCAGAAACGCCCATGCACTCCTCCTCGCCGGCCACCCAGCGGCACAGGATCACGGATCTCCAGGATCCGGGACCCTTGCCAGACCCGCGCTCAATCGCCTCGGCCAGACCGAGATCGACCACCTGCGGCCCGTACGTCCCCTCGGGATCGGTCATGCTCGCGATCACGAGGGCCGCCCCACCCTCCCGGCCCCGCGGGCCCGAGGCAGCAGTCAGGTACAGCCGCCGCGCGCACGCAATCCGCGCATCATCATGGATTGCCGCCCAGGGCGGCCCATGTCCCGGCCTGGTGCGCCTCGTCCACGATCCCACGTGTCGAAGCCGCCGAGCTGCTGCCGGTGAACATCTCCGGTCGCGGTCCGACGGACCCGGCACCATGTGCCCGAGCCCCTCCGGCGCCTCCCGCTCCACCCCAGCGACGCGTAGGGTGGCCAGGCACCCCCACGACACCGGCCCGAACCGGCCCCTATAAGCCGAGCTGGATGGGATTGGTAGTACAAGGCACGCCCAGCCTCTCCAGGACCTCATCTCCGTCCAGCGAGCACACCGCGTTGTACCCGCGATGCCCCACCTCCCGCCAGGAGCAGCAGCCGTCTGCACCGAGGCAAGGTCGAGCGTGGGGACCAGCACCATAGAATCCGGGCCCGCGGGGAACATTTCCAGTGCACTCGCAGCGGCCGTGTACCGCTCACCTTGTCGCCTACACCGCGATCGCCCGGCCCTCCCGTTCGGGCCTCCCGGAAGCAGCAGAGAATCCGAACGCATCCAGGATGCGTACACAGGCCTCGACCTGATGCTTCCGCAGCTGAATGTGTGTTACCCTCCACCCTCACATTGCGAGCTGAGGTGGCCCGCTTTCGACCCCGCAGCGTAGAGCGCCCCTCGGACTTACTTCCGGCATCGCGTACAGCCTCTGACACCTCGAACAGCTCCCGCTGCCCCCAGAGTTCTCCACCCAGCACACCCACAGCGCCTGGGCACGTGGCCACCGGTGGCTGCGGGGAACGGACTCGCGTTCCCCCGGGCCTTCCGATGCCTCGAGCGACGTACGGCTCAGTGGGGGTGTGGCCTAGTTCTGCAGAGTCTACAGAGGTGCATCACTCCCCACGATGGAAACCCCTTTTCCACCTTCCCAGTGCCCGTCCGTACCTGGACTTCCCGAAGGTAACCATCCTGGCCCGCGATAGCGGTAATTTTTTTTTTTTTTTTTTTTTTTTTTTTTTTTTTTTTTTTTTTTTTTTTTTTTTTTTTTTTTTTTTTTTTTTTTTTTTTTTTTTTTTTTTTTTTTTTTTTTTTTTTTTTTTTTTTTTTTTTTTTTTTTTTTTTTTTTTTTTTTTTTTTTTTTAAAAAAAAAAAAAAAAAAAAAAAAAAAAAAAAAAAAAAAAAAAAATACATCGCTGCGCGATGTGCAAGCGCCCGCCCGTACGATCCGCTTCGCGGATCGTACGGGCGGGGCCGGCCCGCTTCGCGGGCCGGGGCTCGGCTTCGCCAAGCCTGACCCCTTCGCTTCGCTTCGGGGTCTGCGGGCCGCGTTGCGGCCCGCCCCCCTTCGAGGCTCAACTCCCGTGCTTCGCACGGGAGCTTGTGGGCGCTTCGCGCCTGGGGCGGGTCCGCTTCGCTCCCCCCGCCGAGAGTGCTCTGGCTTCGCCTACGCACTCTCGGGCCCGCTATCGCGGGCCAGGATGGCTACGGGAAGTGGGGTGCGGGCGGGTACTGGGAAGGTCGGAGAGGGAACTGCATCGTGAGTGATGCAGTATGTAGACTCTGCAGAACTAGGCCACACCCCCACTGAGCCGTGGTCACCGAGGCGGAGTCGCGGAAAGGGAACGCGAGTCCGTTCCGCAGCCGCCGGTGGCCACAGTGCCGAGGCGCTGTGGGTGTGCTGGGTGGAGAACTCTGGGGGCAGCGGGAGCTGTTCGAGGTGTGCGGCCCGAGGGAGTTCGCGATGCCGGAAGTGTTCCAGGGGGCGCTACTACGCTGCGGGGGTACCGGAGCTGAAGCTCGGCAGGAGAGGCCTCAAGTCGCAATGTGAGGGTGGAGAGTGACGCACATTCAGCTGCGGAAGCATCAGGTCGAGGCGAAGAGCCGCATCCTGGATGCGTTCGGATTCTCTGCTGCTTCCGGGAGGCCCGAACGGGAGGGCCGGGCGACCGCGGTGTCAGCTACCGGGAGCGGTAAGACGTACACGGCCGCTGCGAGTGCGCTGGAGATGTTGCCGCAGGGCCGGATTCTGGTGCTGGTCCCCACGCTCGACCTGCTCGTGCAGACGGCTGTCTCCTGGCGGGAGGTGGGGCATCGCGGGTCCATGGTTGCGGTGTGCTCGCTGGAGGGCGATGAGGTCCTGGAGAGGCTGGGCGTGCCTTGTACTACCAATCCCATCCAGCTCGGCTTGTGGGCCGGTTCCGGGCCGGTGGTCGTGCTGGCCACCTACGCGTCGCTGGTGGAGCGGGAGGCGCCGGAGGGGCTCGGGCGCATGGTGCCGGGTCCGGTCGAGCAGGCGATGGCCGGTGGACCGGAGATGTACGGGCAGCAGCTCGGCGGCTTCGACCTGGCGGTCGTGGACGAGGCGCACCGTACGGCCGGGGACATGGGCCGCCCCTGGGCGGCGATCCATGATGATGCGCGGATTGCGTGCGCGCGGCGGCTGTACCTGACTGCTACTCCCCGGATCCTTGCGGCGCCCCGGCCGCCGCGGGGCCGGGAGGGTGAGGACCTCGTGATCGCGAGCATGACCGACGATCCCGAGGGGACGTACGGGCCGCAGGTGGTCGATCTCGGTCTGGCCGAGGCGATTGAGCGCGGGATTCTGGCGGGGTTCGAGATCGATGTGCTGGAGATCCGTGATCCTGTGCCGCTGGGTGAGGAGGCCGGCGAGGAGGAGTGCCGTGGGCGGCGTCTCGCGTTGTTGCAGGCGGCGTTGCTCGAGCATGCGGCCCGGCACGATCTGCCGACGGTGATGACGTTCCATCAGCGGGTGGACCAGGCCGAGGCGTTCGCGCGGAAGGTGCCGGAGACGGCCGAGGAGCTGTATGCGGACGATCCCGGGCAGCACATGCCGCCGCGCCGGGTGCACGCCGACTGGCTGTGTGGTGAGCACGAGGTGGCGCACCGGCGGGAGGTGCTGCACCGGTTCGCCAACGGTCTCGCGCCTGAGGGGCACCGCATCAACCGCGGCATCCTCGCCTCGGTGCGGGTGCTGGGAGAAGGGGTGGACATCACCGGTGAGGTCGGGGTGGCGGCAGTGTGTTTCGCCGACGCCCGCGGCTCCCAGGTCGAGATCGTGCAGAACATCGGCCGCGCCCTGCGTCCCTCCCGTGACGGGCGGGAGAAGGTGGCGCGGCTGATCGTGCCTGTCTTCCTCGCGCCGGGCGAGGAGGCTGAGGACATGCTGGCCAGTGCCGCCTACGAGCCGCTCGTGGCCATTTTGCAGGGGCTGCGTTCGCACTCCGAGCGCCTGGTGGAGCAGCTGGCCTCCCGTGCCCTGAGCCGCCAGCCGGCTCTTTCTCGCCGTTCTCACGGCGCGGGGAGCGGCGAGGACGAGACCGCAGACACCGGCGAGGAAGAGGTTGCGGAGACGGGCCGGGAGGTGGAATCGACGCTGTTGCGGTTTGCCACCCCACGCGACCCGGCCGCCGTCGCCGCGTTTCTGCGCACCCGCGTCTACCGGCCCGAGTCGGTGGTGTGGCTGGAGGGGCTGAACGCACTGCGCCGGTGGCGGGCCGAACACGGCCACGTGGGGTCGGTGTCGGTCCCCTACGACAGCGAAATCACCGTCGGGGTCTCCCAGTTCCCGCTGGGGCGGTGGGTCGCGCAGCAGCGCAGCGCCCGGCGCCGCGGCGAGCTGGAAGCCCACCGCGTCGCCGAGCTGGATGCGGCGGGGATGGTGTGGGAGCCCGGGGACGAGGCGTGGGAGCGCAAACTTGCCGCCCTCCACGACTACCGGGCCACGTTCGGGCATCTGGCGCCGCGGCAGGATGCGGTGTGGCTGGAGGAGCCGGTCGGGCAGCTGATGGCGAACCTGCGCCGGCCCGGTGGGCTGGGCAAGGACGCTGAGCGTGCCGCGCGGCGCGGCGCGCAGCTCTCGGCGCTGGACGCGGACTGGAACTGCCCCTGGGCTTTGGACTGGCAACGCCACTATGCCGTGCTGCGGGACCTGGCCGCCGATGAACCAGACGGCACGCTGCCCCCCATCTCACCCGGCGTCCTCCATGACGGCGACGACCTGGGCCGGTGGCTGGTGCGGCAACGCCGCGGCTGGAACCAGCTCTCTCCTTCACAGCGCGACCGGCTCACCGCACTCGGCGTGGAGCCGGCCCAACAGCCCTCTTCCGGCCCGGAGGAGGGTGCGGCGCGTGGGCCGCAGAAGCCCTCCGCGGCCTTCACGCGTGGCCTGACGGCGCTTCAGCAGTACATTCAGCGCGAAGAGACCACCATGGTCCCCCGCGCCCACGAAGAACGCCTCGACGACGGCACCCTCGTAAAACTCGGGGTGTGGCTGACGAATACCAAAACCCGGCGCGGCAAACTCAGTTACGAACAACGTACTGCGCTCGCCGAACTAGGCCTCGACTGGGCCCAATAAACCGCACTGCGTGCTGTTTCGACGGACGGAGCAGCTGATGGCAGCCCCGGCCGGCGTTCAGGGCATGCGGCGTACTGCGGCTTCACGTCCGGCCGCTGCCGGCCTTGCGTAGTGCGGCGGTGTGCGGGGCCTGTTCTGCCCGGGGCAGTGCGGGGTTTTAGTAGCCGAAATCGATGTGCTGGATTGCGGTGATTTTGACTTCGTCGAGGCTGCGGGCGCGGCGTCCGCCGTCTTTGAAGTAGGCCTCTTTCAGGCCGTCGGCGACGATTTTCTTCATCTCTTCCTCGCCCTGGCCCGTCGCCTGGGCGGTGAAGAGCTGTTGGGCGTAGGCGGGGGGGAGGGTCTGGGTGATGCGGCGGATGCGGTCCTGGTCGGTGGTGCCCACCGGCGCGGTGAAGCCGAACTGTGCCCGGGTGGAGATTTTGATGCCGCCGTGAGTGGCGGCTTTCTTCTGGGCGCGCTGTTTGACGCGTGGCTGCCAGCGGCGGCGTACCTCGCCCTCCAGCTTTCCGGCCAGGTCGCGGCGGGGTTTTTTCAGCTGGCCCTTGATGTAGCGCTCGACGGTGCGCTGGCTGATGCCGAGGCGCTGGGCGACGGCCCGGGTGGAGCCTTTCTCGCTCTTGACCAGGTAGCGCATCTGCGCGGGTGCGGTTTTGGGGATGGGGCGGGTGGTGTGCTGTTGGGTGGCCCGCTCCAGGCCGTCCTCGATGGTGCCCATGGCCGTTTACTCCCCTTCCGTGCCGGCGTCGGTGCCCTTGATGTGGCGGGCCGGGTTGTGGCCCTCTTCCAGCAGCTGGGCCGCCCACCACAAGGGCTGGACGCCCTCCAGCTTGACCATGCCGGGGCTGAGGCCGAGGCGGAAGCCGCCGGGCAGCGGCTTGCCCTCGGCTGTCCGCGGCAACAGGTCGAGCGGGGAAGGGCTCGGGGAGGGGTAGACGACGCAGTCGGAGAGCACCGCGAGAGGGAACAGGCCGGCGTGTTCGGCGAGTTTGCGCATCTTGCGGTGCATGTTGATGCGGGCGGCGGAGATGACGGCGGCGCGGATGTCGGGGCGCCAGGTGGGGCGTTCCAGGGCCGGCCAGGGCTCCCCGTCTTGGTAGTCGATGCCGTGGGGGCGCTCGCGGAGCTTGCCGAGGCCACCCTTGACGGTGGATTTGATGGCGGAGAGCACCGCGGCCTGCCCCGCGTCCCGGTGCTTGTGGCTGTCCATGGCGGTCAGGAAGTCACTCTCGTTCATGCCGGGGGTGACGCCGAGGGCTTCCATGGTGGTCAGGTAGGCGTCGCGCAGCCGCTGGTACCAGGGGTCCAGATACGGGCCGGCCTCGCGGCGTACATAGGCCTCTGTGGGGGTGATGTCGTGGCCGAGTTCGGCGGCGTAGGCGAGGGTGGGGGTGGCGTACCAGGCCGGGCCTTCGGGGGGTTCGCCGTGCGGAGTGAACGGGTTGGGCAGCCGCGGGTCGAGGCGGATGTGGGAGAGGTCAACCAGCCAGGAGCCGGGCAGGGTTTTGTCGAACCGGGGGTGGGTGACGTGCTCGGGGGCGCCGAGGCCGACGGGCAGCCGGTTGGCGGCGGCGGCGAAGGCCATGTTCACGTCCAGGCCGATCGCGTGCGGGAGGTGGCATTCGGCGTCGGTGAGCGCGTCGGTCTGCCGGGTCCACTCGAAGGCCTCCTCGTTCAGGAAGTCGTCTTCGTCGCGGCCCTGGGCCAGGGGGTGTTCTGGCGGTGCCTCGGGCGGGGCCGGGTCGAGGGCCTGCGTGAGGGAGCCGGGCAGCGGGCCCGGTACCCACGTGCCGGTGGACTCCTCGCGTACCGCGCGGGTGGGCGGGCGCAGCGCGGTCATCAGCTCCAGTCCGCACACGGCGGTGGAGCCGCGGGGGGTGAGGACGCGGGTGGCGTAGTCGCCCAGCACTGCGGCGAGTTCGGCCGGCGGGAGCTGGCCGGCGCTCTGCCAGGCGCGGGTGTCCAGGGCGCCCCAGGGCAGGATGGCCAGCTGCACGCAGCGGCGCCGGCCGCCCTCGGCGGGGCGGTAGATGCGCGGCCAGGGGCCGAAGCCGCGGCGCGTGAGCTGCCACTGGGCCTTGCTCAGCTGCTTGAGGACGGGGTGGTTCTCCGGCAGGCGCATGCCGGTCGCGGACGTCGACTGGTTCTCCAACTCCGGCGGGAGGCCGAGGCGTTCGGCCGCGGAGGTGGTGAGGACGAGGAGCGGGTCGGCGTCCTGCCCGTTGCGGTGCAGCCGCACGGCCCCCAACTGCGCCTCCCCCAGCGCCCACTCCACCAGCTGCACCACTGTGGTGGCGGGGCACTCCAGCAGCAGGCCGCCGGCGCCGTAGGCCTGCCCGTCGCCATCGAGGACGACGAGGGGGCCGTGCGCGAAGCGCGGGTCCGCCGGCGGGCCGGGTGCCTGTTTGGTGGCGGGGGTCTTTGTCGCCGGGTTCCGCTTCGCGGCGGTCTTCTTCACCGGGCGGCGCCCCGCGCCCGCCGCCTTCTGTGCGGCCGGGGCCACCGGGCCCGGGGTGGGGGCGGGTTCGGCCTCGGGTGCTGGTACGGGATCCCCGGCGGCGGACGCGGCTGCCGACGTCGGGGTCGGCGCGGGCGCCGGCTCCGCGGCGGGGGCGGGTGCCGGGGTGGACGTAGCGGCCGGCTCCGCGGCCGGAGCATGGGACGCCGGCGCAGGCGCGGGTACCGGGCCAGGAACAGTCCCGGGCACTGACGGGGCCGGGCCGTTAGCGGTCCCGGGCGCTGTCGGGGCGGCGGGGGCCGGGCCGGAGACGGGGGCGGGTGCGTGGCCGTCGGCGGGGTAGAGCCTCGCCAGCCGGGCCAGCAGGTGCGCGTACACCTCGCGTTCGGGCGGACGCGGATCGGTACGGCCCTTCTCCCACTGCGCCACCGTCGCCCGCCGCACCTGCAGTGTGTCGGCGAGCTCGTCCTGGGTCAGCCCGTGCGCCTTGCGCAGCCGCTCCCGCTCGGCCGGCGGCGGCAGCACCGCCCGGCTGCCGATCAACGCGTCCACCGCAGCGAACCGGTCCGCCTCAGGATCCGACACAGACAACCTCCCTCTCCTCCCCCACCACCCTAAACACTGAAGCGCACATCCAGCGTGCATTCCCCGTACACGCGGCGCCCATTGCGCTGTGGTTATCGGTGCGCGGCATCGACCGGCAACAGCGGAAGACACCGGCATGACGCCGCAGTGGCTCTATACCGCTGCATCGACACCGCCGGGGCCTGCCTTGCGGCCTCCGCCCATATCCCAACCGCCCCAGCCGCTGGGCGCTTTGGGCGACACGGGCCCCGTGAACCCGTCGCCCAGCAGGTCGACGTCGAAGGTGCAGGACCGGCTGACAGGCAATCAGCGATGACGGCGCCGGCGGCGGTGCGCCGAGCGGCGTCCCCCTTTGGCCACAAACCTGTTTTTGGTGGCTCGCCCCGGTACTTACGTGCCATGCACCGTTGAGAGGTGCAGGGCTGCGGCAAGGCTGCCTGCCACGGTGGTCCACCTTCCGCTGGGAAGGCACGGGCCACGTGCCTTACTGCTGGGCGGTGCTGGAGGACGTGGTCAGCAGGCTGTCGGCTTCCGCGCGCGTGAGGTACTGCGCCAAGCGCAGTAGTCCTTGGCACTTCAGCCACTCTTCGTCTCCGGCGTTCGGGGTGCAGGAGGAGGCTTCCGCCAGCGCCCAGGCGGCCATCGCGGCCCGGCTGTCGTCAGGGCCAAGGCGGTGCTCGTATCCCACCGCGTTTGTCTTCATGCGGATGTCGTCGGCGAGGACGGGCAGTTCCAGTTCCGCCAGTGCCGCGGCAACCGCGTCCATGAGCTGTGCATTCCGCCGGCCCCGCCACGAGGTCAGTGCCGCGTAGGCGCCATGGACCAGCAGCATGTCGAGTCTTGACGGGTCGTCGCAGGCGTGGAGAGCCACTTCGGCGGCGAAGTAGGCCTGCCGTCGCCGGTCCTGCTCTTGGAGGGAGAGCGGCATCCCGGGTTCCTTGTAGGCCTGCTCGGCTCGCGAGACGACCTCCACGGCCCGCTGTACGGCGCACCATGCGTCCACCGCCGTGCGCACGGCGTCGCCTTCCGCGGTGAAGCCGACCTCGCGCAGTGCCGTGGCTGCCGCACGCGCTCCTGGTGTTTCTGCGCCGGCGCGGGAGTGTGGTTCCGGCCCCTCCCCCACCACATGCCGGATCAGCGCGGCCGGGCTGTGGTGCCGGCAGGGGCCGCACCGCTGCCGGAGGTCCTCCACCGGAGCGTGCCGGCACATCCAGCACACCGGCATACTGCAGTGCGCACACCGGCACATCGTCTGCGCGCTGACCGCCACCTCCTGCCGGCGCAGTTCACGCATCGCCTTCTCCAGCGCCACGCATCCCTGGGCACATCGACGCTTCCCCTCGCCCACGACCGTTGTTTCCTTTCCTCTTTGAGGCGCACCGTCCGCCGGCAGGCACGCGGCCGGCGCAGGCGTCCTCGCACGCGGGTGCGACCTGCAGTTTTCCCGCACTTGTACCGGCAAGTAGCAGCAGCTGCCTCTTCCCGCCTCGCGAGAGGCGAGGCTCCGCCGGGCAAGCTCACTGCCTCCCTCAGCGCGTTGCCCGCCGGGGCCGTATGGGTACGAACGCGCTGTTCCTTGAGCTTCCGGCCCTTCCTCGTCTCCTCTGGTTCACGGCACGTCAGGTCACCGAGCTAGAAGGGCGGTTCATCGCTGAGCGGGAGAGGAGGCGGTGTGACGCGCTCGTACATGCACTGCAGAGCTTCCGCGGGCGACTTCGTGCTCGTCCTCGTGCCGGTGCGCGATCGCTGAGAAGTGCTCTTCGGTGAAGACGTGGGATTCCAAAGTGTCGGGGTCAAAGTCGGACTCTTCAGGAGTGAACCGCAGTCTGATCTCTCTCCCGCCGTACAAGAGCCGTTCGGCGTCCATGCGCTGACGCAGCCCGGGGCGTCTTTCCAGGCCCTCACAGGCCACAACCGCCACGACGGGGTGACCGTGACGGGTGAGGATCTGGGGCCCGCTGAACTCCTCGGTCGCGGCACGCACCACATCCTCCAGCTGGGAAACCGCGTGCGGCAGTGGGGCCACGCACACGTCCGCCAGCGGCGCACACACCTCGGCCAGGGGCACCAGCGCCGCCCACGGTGGCTTGGCAGGATCCACTGCGAGGAGAGTCGTCGTGCCGTGCTCAGCCGACTCCACCAACTGCGACCAGCGCATGTGGGCCTCGCTCATTTCCACGGGCGCTCCCCACCGCACCCGCGCCCAGTGGCATTCCGGCGGTGTCGCAGCAAGCCACTGCGGCAACGGCGTCCCGCTGCTCCCCTCCCCTGGCTCCACTTCCTGCCCTCCCACAGCGCGGCCGAGCGTTCCCACTCAGCGGATCAGTCCCAAGCGGCGGCCCGCAGCCACCACCACGCACGCTAGGCCGGACCCACGAGGCATCACGCCGTATCGGACAACCACCCGCGTTCACCTGAACGGGTACCGCACACACGCCTCAGCCACCGTTCCCGCCCCTGCAGCCCCACCCCGCTACACCCCGGCCAGCACCTTCCCCAGCCCGGCCGGCAGAGCGGGGCATCGTAGCCACGGGCACTGACAACCACCCCGTACCCCCACGACCCCAAAGCGCCTCCCCCACCCACCAGTTGGCCCAAAACCACCACTCCGGCCCCACACTGGCCTGGAAAACCGCAGGCGGTCACGAGCCTCCGTTGAGCTCCGGGTCGTACGACGGGGACCGCGGGCTCGGAACCTCCTCCCCCACCGCACGCAGGTGTTGGGCGCGGTCGGGCTGGCCATAGCGGTCGAAGATGTGGGCCAGTCCATCGATCAGATGCCTTCGCGCTTCGTTGGGGAGGTCGCGGACGAAGTTCTGCAGGAGTTGCGCCACTTGGACCCATGCGGTGTGAGGGGCGTAGTTTGCCGCGGCTGCGATGAGTTGCTCAACGCGCTGCACGGTGGCGGTGCCGATGGTTTCGGGGTGGTCGAGGAACCAGTAAGCGAGGGCCAGGGACGGGTCGCTGAGCAGTGCTTCGCGCAGGTCCTGGGCGCGTTGGAGACGGTGTTGGTCGTTGTGGGCGTGCTGTTCGGCTTGGTGCTGCTCGCGCAAGAGGCGGTTGGCGTGGGCGGCGTGTTGGGGGTCGGCGGTCAGGTGGATGCGGGCCCACAGCAGCCGGACGGGAGCGTGCGGGAGGTTGGTGGGCTGGCCGAGGCGACTGTTGATGCCTGCCTCGGCGGCCGCGACTTCGCTCAGCTGTCGTGTCTTGGCGATGTCTTGGGCCACGAGCAGTGCGTGGTCGGCGGCCGCGGCGTGCGGGTGCTGGTGTGGGTGGGGTGCGGGCAAGTCCTGCCAGGCGCCGGTGAGGTGCACGTCGAAGTGGTAGCCGGGCATTTGGCTGGGCAGGGTGCAGCTCATCTCCAGGTCGCCGCGGCGACGCTTGTGCCACAGCGCGCTAGTCCACCGGGGCATGCGGCTCGGATGTGGGGGCGGCCGGGTCGGCGCTGCGCAGGGCGAGGAGCAGCTCGTCCCGGAGCTGTTCCTGTGCGGTGGGCGGGTGCTGGGGTTGGACGGGGGTCCAGGCGAAGAGCAGGTGGCTCAGGGCGAGGTAGCGGTTGGCTGCGTAGACAGCGTCGGTCTGGGGCTGGTAGACGGCATGCTGAAGGGTGGTCAGGATCGCTGCGCGCAGGTCGGGGCGGGCGGTTGCTGCATCCATCCAGACGGTGAGGGCCTCTTGGAGCGGGGTCTGGAGGTGCGTGCTGTTGTCCAGGAGGCCGCGCCATCGGGCGGCGTGCCAGGCGCTGTGGTCGTTCTCGGGCGCCGTGGCCAGCAGGACGGGGCTGCCGTCTTCGGTGGTGCGCGCGGCCAAGTGGACGTAGGCGTGGTGAGCGGCAGTACGGCGGCCGTCATGGGTGCCGTCGGCCCACTCGGTGAGGCGGTCTTGGATGGCCTGCTGCTGTTGGGGCTGGTCCCACAGCGTGTTGAGGGCTTGCCCGACTGCGTCGTAGACCTCCTCGTTGTTGGTGTAGGCGGCGAGTTCGGTCAGCCGCAGCAGCATCATGTTCGGATAGACGGCGGCCAGGCGGGCGCAGGCCTGGGCCAGCGCCGTCTTGAGGCGGGGCGGAACCTCCCCATCGCTGCGGCGGGCCCAGGTCAGGTAGGCGTCGCGGGCGCGGCGGCTGGTGTCGGGGGCCAGTACAGCTGCGGTGAGCAGGTCGCGGGCCTGCTCGGAGGGGGTTTCGGCCCACTGTTCGGCGATCTCGCGCAGCAGCTTGGTGGTGCGTTTGCGGCGCATGTATTCCAGCGCCCAGCCGGTGACTCGGCCGGCCAGCTGGTTGGCGACATCGCCGGGTAGGTCCTTGTTGTTGGTCTGCGCGGCGGTCCAGCTGGTGAAGTTCTTGAGGAGGTGGGGACGGTCGGCCCAGAAGTAGTCGACGACGGCCTCGGCGAAGCGGGGACGCCGGAAGGCGATGGTGTCCTCGTCCGTTAGGTCGGCGTCGATGGCGTCGGTTAGGGCGATGACGCCCAGGCCCTGCTGGCCGGGGTGAGGCGTGGGGGCTTCTCCGAGGGCTTTGGCGAGGGTGTCGGCGGCCGCGTACACGGTCTCTACCGGGGCGCCGTCCAAGACGGCGGCGGCGAGCAAGTAGTTGCGGTGGGTACTGTCGTGGTGCTCGGTGTGCCACTCCAGCAACCGGGTGCGCCAGTCTTCGTCTGCCGCAGCGACCACGTGCTCGACCAGCTCCTCGAAGGACTGGTCTGTCTCTTCGTCGAGGAGCTCGGCTTCGCGGATGATGTGGGCCCACTCGACTACATCCGCCGGGAGCAGGTCTTCGATGCCTTCGGTGATCTTCGAATCGGTGAGCCAGCGCTCTGCTTCCACCGGCGGGTCGACCTTCTCCAGGTGGGCGCGCAGCACCGTTTTGGGTTCGGGAGACTGGAGGTCGTGGGCGAGGGGGGTGGTTCCCTTAGCGGCATCGTCCCATGTGTCGGTGTCGGCCAAGACGACCAAGTAGGAGCCGGAGTACTGCAGGTGCGGGGCGTCTTCGGCGAGGGCGGGGCCGATGCCGGAGGGGAGTTTGTCGTCCTCATCGCGCAAGTCCAGGATCCAGCCGGTATCGCGCTCGCGCAGGCCCTCGATGTTGAAGGGGTCTCCGGGCTCGTGCCGCACTTGTCGGATGTGGGGGCCCACTTGGTGGTGCAGTGCTTCCAGGGCGGCGGTGTAGCGACCGGTGCTCTCCGCGGCGTGCAGCACGAGCACGTGCTCGCGGGCGAGGATAGCGTGCAAGGTGGCCCGCTCCTGCGGGGAGCGTTCGTAGGTGGCCAGCCGCTGGTCGATCCAGTGCGGGGGCAGCAGGGCGCCGCGCAGCCGGTGGATCTCCTGGACGATCTGGACGCCGATGGCGACGCCGTCGTTGCGGCCGAAGCGCTGCTCGACCGAGACGCGCGGTTCGCTGTCAGGGACGGCACCCTCGTCGCGACCGGGGTGCTGCTCGGAAGCATCAGGGGTGTCGTCAGATGCCTGACTCTCTTCAACGGGCCGGGCCGCCTGTTGCTCATCGCGCCGCGGCGCCTCGGGGCGCTCTTCGGGGTCCGGCTGGTCGCCGGATGGTGCGGGAGACGGAGCGGCGGTGCCGGGCTCTGGGGGCGAGGGTCGGTCGGCGGGGGGCTGCCCGTCCCGCGCAGGAGGTCCGGGGGTGTCTACCCCGGGAGGCGGGGCACCGTCCGAGGATGAGGTACCGCCCGGGGCGTCGTCGTTGGTGGGTGTTGGGCGGGCGGTCGACGGAGTGTCGAGGTGGGGCGGGAGGGTGTTGTCGGTGGTCATGGCGGCACCTCGCAGACGGCGGACGGGAGAGGTTTCCGGTGTCCGGGGCGTTCATGACGGCGGAGGGCCGCCGATCCTGCGGGCGCGCATGCCGATGTTGGTCCCACCCTGTTCCACCGTGCCTATTTCCTGCTCCACGGAGGCCGTTCCGGTGATCTCGTCGGCGTCCATGCCGGTCTGCCGGCCCGCGACGTGTTCGGTGCGTTGATGCACGAACGGGCCCGAGTCCGGGCGCTGTTCACCGGCGAAAGTCAGGCGCTGGCCGTAGATCTCCTCCAGGGTGCCGCGCAACCGCCCCAGGGTGCGCAGCAGCGGGGCGTCGGTGGGAGCGATAGGGGCGACACCGCGCTGGTAGACGCTCAGCGCATCGCGCAGTTGCTCCAGCTCCTGCCGGTGTGCGGCGAGTTGGGCGGTGTCGGCCTGCAGGGGCAGAGCGAGGATGCCGGTCAGTTCGGCAGGGATCTCCGGTTCAGCCTCCGGTGCACCGTTGCGGTCCAACAGCCGCTCGAGGCGCTGGTAGAGGAACGTCAGGGTGGGTGTCAGTCCGGCGCCGATCACAGCAGACAGCGCGGCAAAATCTGTCACAGCACTCCCCCAGGTGCGAAATGCGGCAGGCGTCTTCCAGGGAATTCTCGCCGCGTTACTCAGCTGCGATCTACACCTTCGCCGGATCTGACTTAAAAGCACGTCTCGCTGGTTCATAACTCCCGTAACACCCGCCTCATCCGGCACCTGTTGAGCCGGAATGCATTTCCTTGCTCCCGCACCGACTAGCGAGATCCGCGGTCTCCGGGAGGCCGGTGCCCGGCCTCCCGGAAGGGCAGCTCGTCGGGGTGGCGGGCCACTCTGACCCGGCGCCAGGCAACATCGAAGTCCATCCGGCCGCCACTCGCCACCACCATCCGGTAGGCCCGCCAGCTGATGACCGGAGATAAAAGACAGCGCATCAGGGTTAGTCGCATACCACTCATCGTCACGACGCCCGCCGCGCCGGGAAGAGAGATGCGTGTTCTGGGAGCCTGTCCGGTGATGGAAGAGAACATTCTGCGCCACATCCTTGCGATATACATGCGGCGAGCGGGAATCAAGATGCTCACTGGATTTCTGTGCTCTTTGAGCCCCCCGATACCTCTGGGGCGTTAGTTGCCCGGAGAAGTCCGCGCGGCAGCGCAGACACACCTTCCCTGCAGTCCGCCAGCGAGCGCGTGGCACGAGCGAACTGGCCCAGAAAGTTGGAGACACCGGCGCACGGACCGGGACAGCCAGACGTAGGAGGAGTAAGAGCGCGCGCTGTCCCCACATCTCCCGTCCCGCCCCGAAGGCCGCACGAGATGATCGCCCAGGAATACACCGAGCTCGTGATGGTCGCTGTCCCGGCGATTGCCGGCGTCTGCCTGGCCCTGCGCCGGGCCGAGATACTTGAGCTGCTTCCCCAGGCCCGCCACCAGCACTCCGAGGAGCGCCTGGTCCGCGAACGCCGGCTGCGGCTGCAGCCGCGGACAGTCTTGAAGTACACCCCTGCCGGGGCAACCGTGCAGGAAGAGGCCGCCGACGGCAGTTCGTTGACCGTCCAACGCTCGTGCGAGGAGTACCACCTGTGGTGAATCGGCCCGAGCCCGTCGCGCTGCTCCCCGGGCTGAATGCCGAGCAGCTGGCCGAGTGCGAAGCACTCCACACGCGCCCTGCTAAACCACTTGCTGCGCGGAACGTTCAACCTCTCCATAGCCGACAGCGAGGACATCGCGCAGAGGGCCTTCGAGGAGCTCCTGTCCCGGTGGCCGCACCTCGATCCGACGTGCGCTGCCGGGTATGCGTGCCGGACCGCCCGCAACCTGGCCAGGGATCTCTTCAGGCGGCGGATACGTGAAAGCCGGGCAACCGGGCCTGACTGGACAACAACCGGGCGAGCATCCCCTCCCCTGACCTTGAGGCCACTGAGGAGGCCGCGCTGCGGCAGGCGATCGACGAACTGGGACCACCACAGCGCGCCGCTGACCGGTACCGTCCTCCACTCCACCGGCCCCGACGCCCAGAACATGCTCCGCACCCTCATCCCCCACCACGCATACCCCTCCCCGCCACACCAGCGCTGGCAACCACCCACCCGCGCATGCCCAACAGCCGCCCACCAGGGGCGAGATGGTGTCGAGCCGAGAAACCTGACCTTGGCCCGAACGCGAGCGCGTGACGGTTTCGGCGGAACGTGACACAGCCCCTGACCTGGCACAGGGCCGCGCGCGGCACGGCAGCCAGCGCTGGTGCTACGCGGGGTGATTGTCAGTGGCAGGAGAGAAGATGTCTTCTAGGGGAAGGAGGAGCTGATGTCCTTATCGCGTTCCGCCACGGATGACCGTATCCCTACACCTGGTGGGTGCCGGTGGTGCGGGATCGACGCACGCGAGCATGCCCGGCAGTGGCTACCGGGGGTGGGCTGGCATGCCTGGGTAGCGCCCACCACCGCGCAACGCAAGGAGCGCATGCAGCAGCGGCGCGCTCGCCGGGAGCTCCCTAGGAAGCCAGGTTCTGTACGTCGGTGAAAATGTCTCGCAGCTGGGTGGGGACGTCCTCGGCGGTGGTCAGCGTGGTAACCAGGTCATAGACCATGTCCGTCTTTCCGTTGGGGCTGTTCTCCTGGGCCTGTTCCTTGAGCATGGTGAGGACACGTCCGCTGAATTTGCTTCCGCGGTGTGGTGTGAAGTCGTCGGCGCTCCAAGGGCGCCCGGTGCGGGGCCAGTGGATGTTGGCGGCGGTTGCCCACTGCTCGTCGCTGAAGAGCTCTTCGAACTCGTTGTGCCCTGCGGTTTCGCCGACGTAGGAGACTTCCGTGGTGAGGTCGAGCCCGGCCTGGATGAGTTTTTCTTCCTTGAAATGCCTGTTGGAGCGGCTGTCGTTGTCGACCATCAGCATGACCGTGCGGTGGTGTTTGACGAGGTAGCCAGCGAGGAGCAGAGCCCCTTCGTTGTTGCCGCAGGCCCAAAGGGCAATGCCGGCTGCCTGCAGGGACAGCCCCTGGGAGAGGCGGAAGAGCAGCGGCACGCTCTGCTGTTCGGTGGGGCCTTCCACCGCGAGGAAGCAGCGTTCGTGGAGCAGGACGGAATTGCGCAGTCCTACGGCGGCCGCGATCTGGCCGAGGTGGAAGTCGATGCCTGCGTGGGTGTCTTCTGTCAGGCGTTCGATGAGGGTGCGGCCGCGGTCGTTGAGCTTGAGGTGGACCACGTCGGCGATGTCGACGCCGTCGATGAGGTTCATCGAGTGCGTGGCGATCATGACGTTGACGTGGGGCAGGGCGCACTGTTTGCGGATGATGTCCATGACGGTGCGCTGGTGGCGGTAATCGAGGTGGGTGTCGGGTTCGTCGTAGACGACGATGGTCTGCGTGGGCTCTGGCGCGCTGTGTTCTGCTGCCGTAGCGAGCTCGGCGCTCTCCAGGAGGTTGCTGGTCCATTCCCACGCCGCCAGGGCGATGCGCCGGGTGCTGCCTTGGCCTGAGCGGGTCAGGTCCACCGGCTCCCCATCGGCCCGGGAGACTTCGAGGGGGGCGCGTTTGAAGCCGCCTTTGAAGGAGACCTCCGGCCTCACCTCTACCTCTACGAACTCGCTGCAGTGCCGGCGGATGTGCTGGCACAGCGAGTGGGCCTCTTTCTCCAGCCGCTGCGTGATCTCCGCTTCGATCTCCCGCACCTGTCCCAGGAGTGTCTCGTCCTCGAGGTGGGTTTCGTAGCAGTTACTGAGCGCGGTGCGGACGGCGTCGTCGGGGCTCTCGTGCCGGCCGCCGAACGACAGCAGCCGCGGGAGGCGTTCCTCCAGTTCTTTGGGAAGCGGCTGCCACTGCTGGACCTGCGGCACGGTCGCGGCGTGCGCGGTGAGGGCGGCGAGCAGGTCGTCCTTGAGTGTCCCGGTGGGGGTCAGGCCGAACTCGGTGACGCGCTGGGCCAGGTCTGGCTTCCGTAGCTGGTCCAGGCCCTGCAGGCGGCTGTCGTCGGGCTGGGCGCCGAAGAACTCCCAGCAGGCGGCCTCATCGGCGCGGGCGCGGCGGCGGATGCGCAAGGAGGAGGGCAGCGTATTGGTCGCTTGCTCCGTGGCATCGAGGGTGAAGTCGCCCTCGACCCACGTCTCCGAGCACCGCTGCCCGGTGACGCCGTCGCTTTGCTCGTAGGTGCGGTCCTCCTCGGTGAGCCGGTGGGTTCCCAGGAGGAAGGCCAGCGCGGTCAGTACCGCGCTTTTGCCGCTGTCGTTGCGCCCGGCCAGGATCGTGGGGCTGCTGATGGGGATGTCTGTCACGTGGGTGAGGGAGCGGAAGCCACCGGCGGAGAGGCGGGTGAGGTGCACGATCGAGCTACTCCGTATCTCCCCTTGGCCGGAAGGGGCGTGGCGTGCGGGCTCTCCCTGCACTGATGGGGCACGTGTTGCCCTCCGTGCAGGAAGTCATCGTAGATGCCTATCAGGCAAATACCCCACACTTCTTGCCACTTGAGGCGGTCCGGCCCCGCACGCTGCCGGGAGTGATGCCGCCACCGGCGGCTTGCCCCCCCCCCGCGTGCCGCGAGAGGGGAGGCGGGGCGGGCGTTTCTCTTCCTCACCCGTACCCCGCCGTCACTCCCCCAGCGGTGGGCACACAGGACCTTGAGATCCCTCATCTACCCGCCCAGGGAGGGAAGTTGGGTGGATCAGTAGCCGCAGGGCGTAGAGGGCGCTGGTGCAACGCACCTGCCGCATGTGGGCCGGCAGGGCACCGGCGCGAGCTCGCCTGCTGCACGACCGGCACAACGCGGTGCCCCCCCCGGGGGGGCCGCCGCCTGCCCCCGGGAATCAGGTACGCACGTCTTCCCGCTGCGCGCCCAGGCTCCGGAATCCGTGGCCAGCCGTCTCGGTGCAGTGCCCCCGCGCACACCCCGCCCCGAGCCGCTCACGGGACGGGCGCGCACCTGCGGCAACAGCGCGCCACGCCGGAACAGGCGGAGTCAGGACGGGACACCGAGACCGGGTCAACTGCCCTGCCAGGTACGGAAGTTACCCCAGGGCGGGGGTCGGTGTGGCGCGGCGTTGGGCCGTACGGGCGGGGCGGGGTAGCGCGGCGTTTCCTGGTGGTGGCCTGCTCGTTGGGCCATGAGTGATCTTGCATGTCCCGCCCTGGCGGGGCTGCGGCAAGAGCGCGTGGACCTGCCGGAGCATGGGTGCTCCGGCCCGAGAAGAGGAGGATCTTGTGCGTCGGATGAGCATTGCCCTGGCCCTGGCCGTGGCCGCCGGTGGACTCGGTGCGTCGGCAGTGGGCGCCCAGGCCGCTGCCGCCTCGGAGCCCCCGTTCCCCTACAGCGACTGCCTCGACGCGACCGCGAAGCACGGGGAGAGCCCCTCACACGGGAAGTGGCACTGCGACCAGCTGGTCAAGAAGGGCTGGGTCACCCCGCCCAGCAACTGACCCGGCCCCCGGACAGCCACACCCCCGCCCCTCCCCGCCCCGACGTGGGGCGGGGCGGGGCATCCCGGCCCGGCCGGCCACCGCCCGGGCCGGGGGCGCCCGTTCCTTCCCGGGCGGGGGCGCACGGACACCGCGCGGCCAGCGGCAGCCGGCCACGCGCGGGGACGCACGGGGACGGCGTACGGGCCGGGTGGCAGCCGAGCGGGCGGCGCCGCAGGCCCTCAACGCCCGTACGGAACGCCGGCGTTGACACACCCACCGCACGCAGCACGGAGAACAGCAGCGGGCGCAGCGTCCCCGCGAACGGCCCCCGCACGCCCGCCCCCTTGCGGCGCCCAACCCCCCTGCCGGCCTCTGCGCTGGGCCGTGGGCGTGACGCGTCACCGAGGAGGCCCGGGCGCCTCCCCTCGCCCCGTCCGGCAGCTGCGGGCAGGGCCAGAGGACGCCGGCGCAGCCAGGAAAGAGGGGGCGCCCTGGGCGCTTCCTCCCCCGCATCCGGCCTAGCCGGCCGCCGGAGCCGGTGCTGTGGGGGCCGTGGTGTTGTGCTGTTCGGCCCAGTGGTCCAGGGCGGTGCGGCAGGCGTGGTCGAGGTGGCGCAGCCCGGAGAGGTCGAGTTCGACCGGCTTGCCGCGGGGCAGCGACTCCAGGGTGTCCAGGATCTTCGGCAGCCGCAGGAAGGTCGCGTTGCCGCTGAGGGCGACGACGAGGCGGCCGCCGGTGAGTTCGTGCGTGGCGATGTGGAGGTGCGAGGTCTCCCACGCGCTCTTCACGACGGCGAGCAGCAGCCCCACGAGCACGCCCTCGAACATGTTGGCCAGCACGATGGCGAGTGCCGTCACAGCGAGGATGACGGCCTCGCCCCGGTGTTCGCGCCACAGCGGCAGCAGTTGACGTGCGGGCACCAGCTTGGCGCCGGCGTGCACCAGTACGGCCGCGAGCGCCGCGAGCGGGATGACGCCGAGGGCCGCGGGGAGCAGGGCGGCGAACACCAGGAGCCACAGACCGTGCAGGATGCGGGAGAGCTTGGTGCGGGCGCCTGCCTGGACGTTGGCGGCGCTGCGTACGATCACCGCGGTCATGGGCAGGGCGCCGAGGAGACCGCACACGGCGTTGCCCGCGCCCTGGGCCATGAGTTCCTTGTCGTAGTCCGTACGTGCGCCGTTGTGCATGCGGTCGACGGCGGCGGCGCTGAAGAGGCTCTCCGCCGAGGCGATGAGAGTGAACGCGAGGACGGTGCCGAGCGCGGAGACCTGGGCCAGCACCGTGAGGTCACCGGCGCCGGGCGGCTGCACGGAGGCCAGCAGGCCGTGGACCTCCACCTTCTCGACGGGGAGACCGGCGATCGCCGTCACCACCGTGGCCACGGCGATCGCGGCGAGCGGCCCCGGCACCACGCGGACTTTGGCGGGCATCCGCTTCCACACAACCAGCAGGGCGAGGGTGGCGGCACCGACCCCGAAAGCCGTCATGGCCCGCGGGTTAGGGCCGGTCACGAGCCCGGCGGCCAGGCCGGGCAGCCCGGTGATCTTCGCGATGCCGGTGCCCGGCTGCGGGGTGTCGGCCATCGCGTACACCTGGCCCAGGACGAGGAGCAGGCCGATGCCGGCCAGCATCCCCTGCACGACGGCGACCGATATCGCGCGGAACCAGCGGCCCAGGCGCAGGGCCCCCAGGCCGAGTTGGAGGAGCCCGGCGGCGAGGACGAGGGCGCCGAGCGCGGCGAGACCGAAGGCGTGCACCGCCTCGTAGACAAGCACGGTGAGCCCGGCGGCGGGGCCGCTGACCTGGAGCGAGCTGCCGGGCAGGCAGCCGGTGAGCAGTCCGCCGACGATCCCGGTGATCAGGCCGAGTTCGGCCGGCACCCCGGAGGCGACGGCGACGCCGACGCACAGGGGGACGGCGACGAGGAAGACGACGAGGGAGGCGAGGACGTCGCGCCGCACAGCGGCGGGACGGAGCGTGGAGGGGAGGGCGTTACTGAAGCGGGGCAGCATGGGATTTTCCGATTCCTCGACGTGATGCGCGAAGTGCTGTGTCAGGGAGGCGCGTTACAGCGGGAGGGAGGCGCGTTACAGCGGCAGGAAGGCGCCGCTGCCGGGCCGGTGGCTTCACACCACCCCGGTGTTCACCTCGTAGAACCCGGCGTGCAGAAAGAGGCACTCCGCCCCGATGCCCCCCGCGTACGCACGGGTAGGCGCGCAGTCTGGCCGGCTGCGCGAGCGCGTGCCGCTGCGCGGCCCCGGCGACGTCGCACGCAACCGGCTGCGGCATCCGGCCCCTTCCCTCCCCCCTGTGCTGCGGCTGCCGCGGCGCGGCGCGGTGCTGTCGAGCCACGCACGTACGGCCGGGGCGGCGCGCAGATCGTCATTGCGTGCCAGAGCGCCCACCGCCCCGCACGGGGAGTGCCCGCACACCACGATGTGCCCGACCCCCAGGACATCGACCGCGTACTCGATGCTCGCGGCCTCCCCCGCGGGGTGCCCGCGGCGGTAGGCGGGCACGATGTTGCCCGCCGTGCGCAGCGCGAAGAGTTCCCCCGGGCCCGGCCCGGCCCCGGTGCTCAGGGACGGCATGACCCGGGAGTCGGAACACGTGAGGAACCGGGCCCGCGGGCTCTGCCCGGCTTCGAACTCCTGGAAGTCCGCCGCGCCTTCCGTACACCGGGACGCGAACACCCGGGCCTGTGCGATCAGTTGCTGCATGGTCGGCCTGCCTCCTACGCGCCCCGCCGCGGGGCACGTGGTGTGGTCGGGTCAGGGAGTCGTGGCCCGGAGACCACGTGCCGCACTCTCGCGCACCGTTCCTGAAGGGACGCTGAAGACCCGCCCGTAGCGGCGGTGACGACACCGACGGGGGCGGAGAGGCGCGCGGCGCGCTGCGCCGCCGCAGCGCACCGCGCTGCCCACCCGGCCGGGCAGCCGGCTGGGCAGTCGGCCGGGCAGCCGACTCATGGTCAAGCACGGCGCAGCGGCCGGCCGGGATCCGGCAGCGGCACCCGGACGTGGCTGAGGACACGTCAGGCGGTGTGCCGGCAGGGGCAGATCCGGAGGCGGGGACTGTGGCCCGGCGCGCAGGACCCGGGGCGCGGCGGCGGACAGGCCGGCCCCCTCCCCGTTCCGCGGCCGGGGCACGCCGGGCAGCAGCCCGGTCCGGGACCGCAACAGCCCACAAGGGGCGCCGGACCGCAAGGAGCGTCCAGGCCGGAAGGGGCGTCCAGGCCGCCGGAGAGGGTGTGCGGGCCGGGCCCCCGAGGACGTACGGGGCGCGCCGGGCAGCAGCCCGCAAGGGTGTCCAGGCCGCAAGGGGGCGTCCAGGACGGCGGAGAGGGGTGTGCGGGCCCGGGCCCCGAGGACGTACGGGGCGCGGGGTCAGGGTTTGCGGGCCAGGGCGCCGTAGAGGGGGACGTCCCCCTCACCCAGCCCCTCGGCGGCCGCATCCTCGGGCCGCCAGCGGTGCACGACTCTCAGCCCGGGATCGACCAGCTCCAGGCCGTCGAAGAACCGCGCCACCTCCTGCCGCGAACGGCAGACCAAAGGGGCCCCGGCCGCGGCGAAGACACCGGCCACCTCCCCCATCGCAGCCGGCGCGAAATCCGCCGTCACATGACTGAGCGCCAGATAGCTGCCCGACGGCAGCACCTCCAAGAGCCGGGCGACCACCGGATAGGGGTCGGTACCGGCCGGCAGCCAGTGCAGAACCGCCAGCAGCGACAGCGCCACCGGCTCGCGCAGATCCAAAGTCTCCCGCAGCACCCCGTGCCCGGTGACCGACTCCGGATCACGCAGATCCGCCTCGAGATAAGCGGTACGGCCCGCCCGCCCGCTGGTGTGCAGGGCCTGGGAATGCACCAACACGATCGGATCATTGTCGGCGTAGACGACGCGGGCGGCAGGGGTGACGCCCTGGACGACCTCGTGCAGATTCGGCGACACCGGAATCCCCGTGCCGATGTCGAGGAACTGGCCAATCCCCGCCTCACGCGCCAGATAGCGCACCACACGGTGCATGAAAGCCCGGTTGTGCCGGGCAATAGCAGCAGCCCCGGGCAGGACCTTCAGAGTCTCCTCCGCCGCCTGCCGGTCCGCCGCATAGTGCGTCTTCCCGCCCAGCAGCGCATCGTAGACCCGCGCCGGATGCGGCCTGTCCGCATGCAGATCCACCAGACCATGCCGCCCCCGCGACCCCGCGGGCCGTGGCCACGGCCGTGACCGCTCCGACACACCCCCACCCCACTTCCCCACACACCACCCCGCACCGCCCCGCGCCGGCAAGCGCGGACGGCCAACTCCCCCGCGCACACTAGCGCCCCACCCCACCCCGACACGCCCCGAAACAACCCCCACCCACCCCCACACACGACCCAGGCACCAGACCCCCTACGGCCGATGACGGCCCCGCACACCAGACCCCCGCGGGCAGCTACGCGGGCCGGGTGCCGGACACCCCGTACGCGCAGAACCCGCAACCAGACACCAGCCCCCACCCCGCCCCGCCAAGAGCCGCCCGGCCCGGCACAGCAGGACCCGCAGCACCCCGAGGCGGGCGCAGCCCCGAAACCACGAACGGGGCCGGAGTCGGGCACCGGAGTCCTTCCCGTACCCCGCCGGCAGGGGCCGTGCAGCCGGGGCGCAGCAGGGATTGCGGCCGCCTCCGGGCAGGCGCCGCCCGAAACCACCCGGCACCCGGAACCCCGGCACCCACCGCGCCCCTGACCTGCTCAGGGCCTCCCCACACCTGCGCGCCTTCGCTCCCACCCGCGACACGCGGACGCGCCCGGAACCCCGCCCCGCCGGATCCGCCCGACCGCCGGCCCGCACCTGGGCCAGAACGAGCTGACCAGAAAGAGGCGTAGCCCAACACCGGGCGACGCCGCAGACACCCCTGACCGGGAGGAGCGGCCCGACCCCTCAACCGGCAGGCAACTCCAGCCCCTTCGCCCACTGCGCAACCGGGAGAGCCGACCGAGCCCGGGGAAAAACCGGCGATCCCCACCACCCCGCGCCCCGCCGCCAGAGCCGAGCCGTACGCCCCGGCGCAGCACGGACGACAGCAGCCCAGCGGGCAGACGCGGCCCACGCCACGAACAGGGGGCCGCAACCGGATACCGGCCCCCTCCGCCCGGCCCGGCCGGCAGGAAACCGTGCGCCCGGGACGCAGCACGGATTGCGGCAGCCCCAGCCGGCAGACGCAGCCCCGAACCCACGAACGGGGCCGGAGCCGGGCACCGGAGTCCTTCCCCCACCCCGCCGGCAGGGGCCGTGCGGCCGGGGCGCAGCAGGGTTTGCGGCCGCCTCCGGGCAGGCGCAGCCTGAAACCATGGCGACTGCTGAACGCACCTACCAGGGCCCCGCCGCCCTCCTCCTCAACGAGACCGAATACCCGGTGACCGCCGAACTCACGGCCTACCGCACCACCGGCGGCGACGAGGAATGGTGCGGACTGCTGAAAACCGACAACCCCCTCGAAGACTTCGCCCGCTTCGCCGACCAGCCCGTCACCCTCCGCCTCCCCAAGGGCGACGACGAAGGCGGCGAAGACAGCAGCGAAAGCGGGAACGAGGCGCAGGTACTCCTGCACGGCTGGGGCAGCCAGTACGTACGCGTCCAAGGCAGCGGCGACGCTCCCTTCTAACCCCTGCCCCTCCCGTTTCCCGGCCCCGCTCCCCGGCCCCGCCGGCCACATCCGGCGCACGCCCCTGCGTGGCCGGTGACCCGTATGACGGCGGCAGTGGACCACGCCGCCGGGCCTGCGCCACCGTCATGGCTGCGCCGGCTCAGCGGCGGCGCAGCCGTGGCGGGGTGAGGTCCGTGGCGGGGGCGGCGGCCGCCTCCCGCGCCCACACGGTGAGCGCCGTGATGTCGAGACCGTACGGCGGGTCTTCGCTGTAGGGGGCGAGGCTGTCGGCCGCACGGGTCAGCAACGACGCCGCACCGGAAGCGTTGCCGCGGGCCGCGTGGGTAAGGCCGACGGCGAACTGGGCCAACGCCCGCCACAACCCCCGCTCGCTCTCGGGGCCGGTTTTCCAGGCGTCCTCGAACACCTCGTGTGCGTGGAAAGGCATGCCGGTGTCGAGGAGGTGCTGGGCCTCGGTGAGGGTCTCCTGCGCGGTACGCACGACTCCCTCAGGCTGCCGCGCCACCCCCGGCGTCCCATACGGCAACGGACGCCCCAACCCGTCCCGCGGCCGCGCATTCTGCGCCCGCCCCGTGGCCGGGTCCCGGTCCCGCCCCCGGGGGCGGCTCCGACTGCGCGGCGCAGCCGAGGAGTTACCGGCCCCGGCACGCTGCCCGCCGGAGACAGCCCCCTCACCGGGAACGGCCCCCTCACCGGGGACGGCCGCCTCGCCGGAGGCGGCAGACGCAGCAGCGCCCGCGCCGGAACCCGCACCCGTACCGGGCCCCGCACCGGGGCCCGCCCCCGCAGGAGACTCCTCCACCGGCTGCTCTCCCGCCCCCGCACCAGAGGAAGCGGCACCATCATCCGCACCGCCGGACCGGCCGGCAGCAGAGGGAGCGGCACCATCATCGGACACAGCAGCCCCGGCAGACGCAGCAGCAGCGCCGGCGGCGTCACAGGAGACCGCACCACACCGCGGACACGGCCTACGCGGGTCGGCGGACTCACGCACCCCGCCGCACCCGGCACACACCAGCCCCGCCCAGCACGCCGGGTCACCGCCCCCGCCACGGTCCTCGCTCACGCGGCCTCCCTCACATCCTGCGTCCGTACCGGTCACCACCCCCGAAACCCTACGGGCCACGAGAGGACCCCACGCCACACCAGAGGGGCAAGCGACACGCCCGCACCCGACACCTGGCCGACAGGCCGCACCCCACCCCCTGAACCGAACATGCCCCCCCCACACCGGAGAACAGAAAAAGCCCCGGAACCCACCAGAGGGCCACCACGACAGCCACCACCACGGCGACGAGCCCCCCCCGGGGGCACCGACACAGCACACCAGGGAAGAAGGACGGACCGGGCACCAGGGAAAAAGAGGCGGGCGGGCCGGCCGGGCAGGGCGCAGGCCGGCGCACCCCTCCCGGCCGATCCTGCCGCCCCGGCACACACCGCCCCAACACGCAGGCACATACGGACCGTTCAGCCGGCCCCCGCCCACCAGCAACCCCGGCCCGCCCCCGGACGGCACCACCCGAAACGAACGTGCCCCAGGCAGCCGCGCCCGAGGCAGCCCCGCACCCGGAACCCACACCCCCTACCCCGGCCTCCCGCCCACACCCCTCACCCCGGCACCGCAGACGCCGCGCCCACACCCGCCCGCCGCACCCGCCCGCCGCGCCCGGCAGGATGGCCGGCCGGGTGTGCACCCGGCTGTTGACACAAGCCGAACTGCACGCGCCCGCACACCCGTTCTGGCCGAAACGGCACCGCCCCGCCGCACCCGGCCGCCCACCAAGCCCCTCCCGCCCTCCCCCGGCACGCAGGGCGGCGCCCGGCCCGCCCGACGACAGCAGAACCCGGCATTCCGCCAGGCCACACGGAGAATTTCCGGCCGAGCACGAAAGCGTCATCGCCCCACCACACCGCCCGCCGGTACGGTCAGGCCCCGGTGCCCTCCAGCCCCGGGAACCCGGTGCCGGCCAGCCCGGAAAGGGAGTGGCGCACATGACCTACCCCGAGCGTGAATCCGCCCCGAAACCCTCACCCGTCACCGTCCAGGGCCTCCTCGAACCCAGACTGTCCCGCGGACTGTGGCTCATCAAGTGGCTGCTGGTCCTGCCGCACATGGTCGTGCTGCTGTTCCTGTGGATCGGCTACGCGCTGGTGTCGGTGGTCGCCTTCTTCGCGATCCTCTTCACCGCCCGCTACCCCCGCCCCCTCTTCGACTTCTCCGTGGGGGTGCTGCGCTGGAGCTGGCGCGTGCACTTCTATTCGTACGGGGCGCTGGGCACCGACCGCTACCCGCCCTTCACCCTCGCCGATGTGCCGGACTACCCCGCACGCCTCGAGATCGCCTACCCCGAACAGCTCTCCCGCGGACTCGTCCTCATCAAATGGTGGCTCCTCGCCCTCCCCCAACTACTGGTCGTCGCCCTCCTCACCGGCGGCTCCGTACGCGCCGGCGGACTCACCGGACTCCTCGTCCTCTTCGCCGGCATCTCCCTCCTCTTCACCGGCCACTACCCGGCCGGCATGTTCCCCCTCATCCTCGGCCTCCAACGCTGGATGCTCCGCGTCGCCGCCTACACCAGCCTCCTCACCGACACCTACCCACCCTTCCGCCTCGACCAAGGCCCCCACGAACCCCCCACCACCACAACACACACCACAACACACACCCCCACCTGACCCACCACCACAAACCCCACCCACAAACCGTGTTTCGGCACCACACACCCCTGACACCCCGTCACCCGAGACCCCGCCCGGGCCGTGTGTGGGGGCCTGATCGTCAGGTCACCCGGGACCCGACCCGGGACCCGAGCACAGCGAGCTGCCTGCAGCCGACTGCCCCCCCCCGGGGCGAGTCGGCGCGGACGGCGGCGGTCAGCCGAAGACCGGGGTTTCGGCCGAGTAGAGGAAGCGGGTCCGGGAGCGGTCGAGGAAGTTCTCCTCGTCCGCCGCGATGGTGGTGGTGTAGGTGTCGGAGGTGAACCAGCGAGTGGCGTCGGCGATGCTGTCGACCCACACCTCGGCGACACCGTCACAGACAGCGGTGCTGATGCCGGGGATCTCGTCGCCGGTGGGCAGCAGTTGCACGTAGCGCCGGACCGGGACCTCTCCGGCGGGCAGCGTCGCCAGCAACGGGGTGTGCTTCTGCGTCCAGTACTCCACGAACTCCTCGTGGGACAGGTCCGGCCGCCGCGTCAGGAAGATACTGAGCTTGATCACAGGAGACTCCTCGAAACCGAGATTGACTTGCCTGAGCAACTGACAACGTAGACCGCATTACTTGCCCGGGCAATAGATATTTCTTGCCCAGGCAAATAACATGGGCCACATGGACGAACCCTCACCCTGGCTCGACACCGAGCAGCAGGACCTCTGGCAAGACCTCCTCACCGTCGTGATCGCCCTGCCCGCCGCCCTGGACCGCCAACTGCAACGCGACGCAGGCATCTCCAACTTCGAATACAGCGTCCTCGCCCGCCTCTCGATGGCGCCTCAAGCCACCATGCGGTTCAGCGAGTTGGCCCGGGACTGCGACAGCACCCTCCCCCGCCTGTCAAAACTCATGGACCGCTTCGAAACCCGAGAATGGACCACCCGCCAACCCGACCCCCACGACGGCCGCTACACCCTCGCCACCCTCACCGACACCGGCCGGCAGAAGGTCGTCGACAGCGCGCCGGCACACGTCGCACAGGTGCACCGACTCGTGTTCGAGCCTCTCACCGCTGCGCAGCGCCGCCACCTCGGCGCAGCACTCACCAAATCGCCGAAACCCTCCGCCAGGAGGCAGGCGACTCCACCGGGCGAACACACTGACCCCGCACAACCACACACACACGAACAACAAGCCCCCCGAGGACAGTTCGACCGGTTACGCATCGCCGAACTGCCGAGACGCCCTCGCCTCCATGCGCGCACCACCGGAAGATCACCTGGCCAGGAACCCTGTTCGACCCGCGCATCCCGGCCTCACACCCCGCCCATGAGTGAACGACGCCCGCACCCCAGCGACCCGCCCGACACCCGCCGCGAGTTGACCCAGCCCACCCTCACCACCCGGCACCCCCGACAGCAGCACAGCGGCCGTCCCGTAACTGCTGGTGACAAGCGTTGGCCAGGCAGAAACTGCGTGCTGGCGAGTCCGCAGTGCCGGTATGGTCCGGTATCCCGCCCGCCCTACCAGCGGCCGACATTCAGAGAGCGATCCACATGACCAGCCAGCACGCGACGACGACCCTGTGGCGTCCCACCGGCCCCAAGGAGCTGGAGCTGGTCCGCGAGCTGAACTGGCATGCGTGGCCGCCCCGGCTGCCCGAGCAGCCAATCTTCTACCCGGTCCTCAACGAGGACTACGCGATCAAAATCGCGCGGGACTGGAACGTGAAACACCACGGCGCCGGCTACGTCACCCGCTTCGAGGCCGAGTCACAGTTCCTGAGCCGGTACCCCGTCCAACAGGCCGGCGGACAGACGATCCTCGAACTCCGGGTTCCCGCCGAGGAGCCGGAGGACCTCAACGCCCACATCGTCGGCGAAATCCAGCTGGTCCACGAGTTCCACTGACACGGGAAGCCTGCTGACAAGGGCATGCCGGCCCGGTACGAGAAACCCGACGCGGCTGGCGCGATCACACCGCCGAAGCCGCCCCGGACAACCCCGCTCACCGGGCCGAGCCGGCTTGCCTTGCGAACCCGCCACCCCCGCACAGGAGATGAAGAACAAGCCCAGGATAATTCGGCGCACCCCCTCACCATGCGCCGCAAGGTACCCCCCACAGCCGACAACACCCACACCGGACACACACACAGCCCGACC